>NOUX01000003.1 GCA_002245855.1 Sphingobacterium cellulitidis
GATCGCGGGGCTGAGCCACTCCCAGCGGGATCACAAAAAAGCCTCACAGAAATGTGAGGCTTTTTTTGTGTCCGCTGGATTCGAAAGAAGTGCAGGCCTGGGTTCGATTCTGGAAGGCTCAGGGTAGTGTTGGGGGATCGCGGGGCTGAGCCACTCCCAGCGGGATTCAAAAAAAGGGTAGGTAAAAGGCCTATTTATTTCAGGTAATCCGACCTTTTTTTCGTAAATTAGAGCTATCACATAACAAAGAAATAAATCCTGTTTTGACAGTATTATTTATCCTTATTATTAGTTTTATTGCCTCTTTAGTGCGGTCAACTTTAGGTTTTGGCGAGGCGTTAATAGCAGTTCCATTCTTCCTATTATTCTTACCTGTAGATGTAGCAGTTCCCTTAGCGGTCATGTTGTCTATTGTCATTGCTCTTGTGGTTGTGATTCAGGACCATAAAAAAATCCATTTTCACAGTGCTAAATGGTTGATTTTATATGCAATTCTTGGACTGCCATTGGGTATCCTGATACTGACATATGTAAATGAAACAATCGTAAAAACAGGGCTTGGCTTACTCATAATAACCTATTCAATTTATTCCCTCTATTTTAGAAAAAACAAGACCTTGCCAGAGGATAATAAGTTTTTGCTTTTCGTATGCGGATTTTTATCGGGAGTATTTGGTGGAGCGTATGGCGTAAATGGTCCTCCTTTAGTGGTTTACGGAAATTTGAGACAATGGAGTGCAAAGCATTTTAGGGCCACCTTACAGGCCTACTTTTTACCGGTTAGCTTGTTAAGTGTAGTAGGTTATTATTCAAAAGGATTAATAACGACAGAGGTGAATACATACTTTCTCTATTCGCTGATTACAACCATTCCGGCAATTTTTATTGGTAGGTATCTTAATCATAAATTAATAGATGGTACATTTTTTAAATACGTTTATTGGGGCTTGATGCTCATCAGCGTAGTTTTGATCGTCAGTACTATAATATAAGCAGAAAATTACTCTTTAATTTTGATCTATTCCTAAGCCCTTGTATATTTTTCTCTATTATTCCAGTACCGATTGAGAGACCGCATAACTATCCTCCAATAAAGTATATTCTACAATTTTACCTTTCTGTATAGTAAGTTGAATAAAAAATATGGAAGAGACCAGATTCCCTGTTTTTAACATTTTTGTATTAAATGAGCCTTTTATTATTGCACACTCATTTTCTATGAGAATATTATGAATTTCAGCAGAAATAGGTTCCGTTTCTTTCCATAGTAATTTATAAAATTCTTCAATTTCTGCTTTATTATGTCTCTTGCCAAGCCATTTAATATGCTTAGTATCTCCTGGAACGTCCCAATTAACCTTTTCCGCAAATAGATCCAAAACCTTTTCTAAATCCCGACTCTGTAAATGAATCAAAAAGTTATTTATTACATCCTTTGTTTCTTTCATAGTTAGATAGTATTGATAAATTTCTTTTGTAAATACGCCATTAACCCAACCCAAGAGGCAATTGCAAGGATTATTATTGAACCGATATGACTGATAGATGAAAATAAGAACATAGTGGTAATGATACTTGCCAGAACCCATGTTAAATCTAAACCAATAATCAACTGTGTTAAGCTCTTCTTGATTGGTTTTTGCAAGGCATTAATTAGAACGACAAGTGAAAACAATATCAAAAAGATTCCCACGGCCGTAAATGGAGTTAATTTATCTGTTTTAAAAAGACTTGCAAAAGTGTCAGGTATTAAAACAAGGAGAAGTCCTGTAATTCCGGAGCTGATGGCATTGATCAGCAAAACATTTTTTAGTGTCATAATCTTAATATTTTGTTTTAACAAAGGTATTTTCAAAACAGCCCATTTCTATTATCATTTCACGACAACCTATTGACTTTTTGCGACAGACTATTGTGGCTAATTTGGACAAAGTTGTATTTTTATAGCATGAATTACAGACGAATGTTTTTACAGGCATTATTTCTTTTTTGTGAAGAGAGAGGAATTCCTATGGATAAAATAGCCGCTTTTTCAAATATTTCACTTCAGGAACTAAATACAATACCATCCTATACTATATCCAATCAACAATTGGAAAATATTTGGAAAAACATTGTCAAACATTCAAAAAATGAATTAATCGGATTTCATTTTGGGGCAACGATGCAAATAACTGCACTGGGTGTTGTTGGTCAAGTAATTCAAATGAGTAATACGGTAAAGGAAGCCTTGAATCATGCTAGTTCAATGATCCATTTAATAACTGATTTTTACTCCATGCAGGTTATTGAAAATCCTCAAACCTTTTCTATTGTTTTTCAAAAAAATACTGGCTTCGACAATTTTCCTACTGCTCAAAATCAAATGGGTGATTTCTTAATTGCTTTTACGCTTTATGAATTAAAAGGTCTCCTAATGGAAAATCCAAAACCATTAAAAGCGAGTTTCCCAACTTACAGAATAGGTTACGATGGAGTGTACGAACAGATTTTAAAATGCCCTATTAAGAAAAGTGATTCTTATATTTTGGAGTTTAGAAAAGAATATTTGGAAACCAAAATTATTACGGCAAATTATGAAATTCAAAGTTTATTAATTGAACAAATCAATAGGTTACAGAATCCTAAGTCTCTAGATGGCGATTTTACAAAAAGGATTTTCAATTTCTTAATAGCAAACTCCTATTTATATTCTTTATCCATAGAAATTGTTGCAGGTAGTTTCAATATCAGTGTACGAACTCTTCAAAGAAAACTCAAACAAGAAGGCGTTTCATATCTTCAAATTGTTGAAGAAGTAAGAAAGTCATTAGCCATTCATTATATCCAGAAAAGCTCATCTTCAGTTAAAGAAATCTCATCTATTTTAGGGTATTCTGAGCCTAGTGCTTTTGTAAGAGCATTTAAGAATTGGACTGGGAAAACACCTTCCGAATATAGAAAAACTAATAATTAGCTGCAAGGAATTGCGAACTATTTCCAATTAAACCTAATTTTTTGCTTTAAGCCAACAATCGTTGACGACAACCTTATCAAGTAAAAGATCTTTATTTGTAAAATCTATTTAGTAAACCCTTCGATTTTTGTCAACCTATCTTAGTACAAGACTTAGGTGTCTTTTTCGATATTAATTAATAATTTATTCAGAATTTACTCGACCTTTTGCCGCACTTTCTTCGGACTTCCTCCGGACCTTCTTCGGACTTTGTCCGAAAAAATGCGGACAAAGTCCGGTTGAAATCCGAAGGAAGCCCAGTACAATTCCGCGATTATATCGAATTATTATTGAATGAATCCAAAAGTTGTGTTGAGGTAGGAGTATTTTGAAAAATCAGGAATGAAACAAGTGGAAAAAATCTATAAAATTCTTTTTATTTAAAAAGGATTATTTGATATATTTATGATATCAAAATAATATCAGATAAATCAATTATGGAAAAGATTATTAAACCCACCTCAGGCTATTTAGCATTAGTAGTTCTGTTTTTAAGTATTTTGGGAATTATATATTCCTTTATACAAATAGCATCCCACGATAATGTAGGGTTTGTAGCTGTACTTATCGTTCTATTTCTCGTTTTTTTTATCATTATCAAGGGATTGATCATTGTTAACCCGAACCATTCAAGGGTATTGAATTTATTTGGAAAATATGTCGGTACAATCGAGGCAAATGGATTATTCTTTATTAATCCTTTAATAACGGCTCAAAAAATCAGTTTAAGATCTGAGAATTTACAAGGACAAACATTGAAAGTAAATGATAAGCTGGGAAATCCAATTGAAATTGCAGCGGTAATTGTATGGAAGATAGGAGATACCTATAAGGCAGCCTATGAGGTCCAAAGTTATATGGATTATGTTAGGGTTCAGAGTGAGGCCGCTGTACGACATTTGGCGGTAAGTTTTGCTTATGATAGTTTTGAAGATGAGAATGCTGATTTAACATTACGAGATGGGGGTGAGGAAGTGAATAAGATTTTGGAAAGCGAACTTTTGGATCGTCTTGTCAAGGCTGGTGTTGTTGTTGAGGAAGCTAGGATTACACATTTGGCTTATGCGCCAGAAATTGCTGGAGCCATGTTGCAAAGACAACAAGCCTCTGCAATTGTTGCAGCAAGAGCTAAAATTGTGGAAGGAGCAGTAGGGATGGTGGAAATGGCCTTACAGAAGCTGTCTGATCAGAATATAGTAGAATTGGACGATGAAAGAAAAGCTGCTATGGTAAGTAATCTGATGGTTGTATTATGTGGTGAAAAAGCAGCTCAACCAATTGTTAATGCTGGAACACTTTATAATTAATGGATTAAGAATCCAGATAGTAAAGATTATTTATGAAAAAGAATTTTGTGATAAGGATCGATGAAGAAACCTTTAAACTATTGGAAAGTTGGGCCCAAGAAGAATTTCGAAGTGTTAATGGACAGATTGAATTTTTGATTCATCAAGGATTAATCAAGTCTGGTCGAATGAAAAAAGTAAAAAATAGTAATAATACCAAAGGATCGGTCTAATGCTAGACCGATCCTTGTTTGTATTTAATCTCTTCTAATATACTCCCGATCTTCATCAGTCATATTATCATCATTCCCTAAAAATTCATCATCTTCGCTTGGAGTTACTGTATTGCTGATGCCATATTCCTTGGGATGTTTATTTTTTCTCCTAAATAGTATTGCTCCAACAATGACTCCTAGGATAAAGAATATTCCAAGAATGATTAGTTTCGAGGTACGTATATCGCCAAACAGCCAAAAAGAAGCCTCTTCCTTATTATTGAAAAGAATGATAGCTAATAAGGCCAATAATACTGCTATTACTATGGTTTTTGGTTTCATTTTTGCTCTACTTAAATGACAAAACTAAAAAATAATGATTGCAATCCAACTTTTTAAGATGTATTAAGTTGGAAATTAAAATGTTTGATAAGTTTTTATTAAATTTATTGTAATTTTATTTTATATCCTAATAGGATAAGATACCGATGATAACACTGTTTTAAGAAGTTTAAACAAAGATTCTTAAAAATCTAATTTTTATTTTGACCCATATCTTTGTTAAAATTTGTATTTTATTGATTCTTAATATAGAATAATCTTAGGTATATTAACGTTTAATTATAAACTACATATTAAAACATAACGCGTATTGATTAGGGATTTTATTGGTAAAACACCGTTGCGGAGGGATGAATATTTATCAGGTAAGTATAAAACCAATATTTTTATTAAGGAAGAGTTTTATAATCCAGGCAAATCATCTAAGGATAGGGCAGCATGGTTTATGGTTGAGGATGCCATTAAACAAAATAAAATAGCAGAAGGAGGAACATTTGTAGAAGCCAGTAGCGGAAATACTGGTATTAGTATTGCCTTGATTGCTAAAGAACTTGGTTATAAGGCAAAGATTTTTGTCTCTGCCAGTTGTTCTGAGGAAAAAATTAAGCTTTTAAAGGCTTATGGAGCCGAAATTGTCCACTGTGACAACTCCAATGGTCTCCATGTGTTTAATTCTACACAATATCAGGCCCAAGCTTATTCTGCAAATAATCCAAACACCTACTTTACCAACCAATATTACAACTCCAATAATATCCGAGCGCATTATAAAACAACAGGTCCCGAACTATGGGAACAAAGTCAGGGTGGAATTACACATGTTTTGGTCGGTGTAGGAACTGGCGGATCCATCTCAGGTATCGGGAGATTTTTGAAGGAACAAAATTCGGATATCCAAGTATGGGGGATAGAACCATTGAATTCTGTCTATGATTTATTTATGAACGGAATTGAAATTCCGGATGAAGAAGTACAATTTGATGGAATTGAAGGAATTGGTAGGACTTTCATACCAGGAACTTTTGATAAACAGGTGGTGGATCGTATTTTTCAAATCAGTAAAGAAAAGAGTATTGAAATTTCACAGCAATATCAACGGGAATGTAATGACCTATTAGGATTTTCAAGTGCAGCTGTTTTAGCGGCATTAGATACGCATTTGGCAGATATGCAGCTCCAAGAAACAGATCAAGTGGTTTTATTTTTTCCAGACCATGGGAATCGATATATTAACAAACTCTACACAGATGTAAAATCATTAGCAAAGATTAACGAGGATTAAGATGCATCAATATAATGATTTGGCAATCCCTATTGCTTGGCCAGACCAAACAGCACGTGGGGATGAATTATGGATGGCCGTTTTAAAGAAATTAGGAATTGTAAAAAACCTTAATTTCAAGGTCGGTCATGCTGCAATTGTTCTTATTGAAAAGAAATCTGGTGATTTAAAGTATTTTGATTTTGGAAGGTATATTGTGCCAAGAGGGTTTGGTCGAGCAAGGTCTAGTCAATTTGATCCTAGATTAGAACTAGAAACCAAAGCTATATTTTCAGACAGTGGAGAACTTTTAAATCTGGAAGAGATTCTATGTGAATTAACGGAAAAAGAATCTGCGACACATGGAGGTGGTCGGTTATTATGTTCAATTAGTGAAAGAATTTCTTTTAATAAAGGAGTTCAATTTGCTGAAGCATTGGTGGATAAGGGACCTATTTTATATGGTGCCTTAGCCCCGAACAATAACAGCTGTTCCAGATATGTAGCACAGATCTTGGTCAATGCGATGGAGAAAAGTGATCCGCGGAGTAGTAAAATATTTTTTCCTGAATGTTTGAAATCCAGTCCAACCAGCAATGTAGTAAATGCTAATGATCAGCAGGTACAGTTTTGCTATCATAAATCGGAATTAGAGCGTTGGAATATGGATAGGAAACAATCATTAAAATTTCAAATAGGCTTATTAAAACCGAATTTCATCAGTTCAAAGGCTCAAGAACTTCCGGATGATAATTTATTAGGTTATATTGATGAACCAAATCGTCCTGAACACTTGCCCAAATCTGCGCAATGGTTAGGAGGCTTAGGTGAAGGATGTTGGTTTTCCTTATCGAACTGTGGAAATGAAGCCGAAATAACGAAATATAATTATCGTGGTGAAATCGAGTACACTGTTGTGGGAATAACAGAGGGTTTATTCAGTCAACATGTAGATTATGAATTTAGCTATGAGATACATCAACATCGACATGTTGTTAAACAAAATAATGAGAATGTAGTATTTAATACATTAGATATTAATAATTTAAATTTAAAACAATCGATCTAAAAAGATAATAATACAATGGAATTAAAAATTTTAAAAGCAAAAATTCATACCGTAAAAGTAACAGAGGCAAATGTAAGTTATAATGGTTCAATTACGATAGATGCTGATTTATTAGATGCAGCAGGCATTGTAAAATATGAACAAGTCTATATCAATAATGCAGTTAATGGAAGCAGGATTATGACATATGTATTGCCAGGAAAAAGAGGCTCAGGTGAGGTATGTATGAATGGTGGTGCTGCCTTGCATGCTAAGGTGGGCGATACCGTTCATATACTTTCTTTTGTAAACTTAAGTCCGGAAGAAGCTGAAACTTATCAACCAACATTGGTATTTACAGAAGGTAATAATCAAATTAAATCAGTAGAAAAGTATAATTATTAGGCTTTTCCAGCAAGATATGCAAGGCTGTCTACATTTTGTAGATAGCCTTTTTTGTTGCTGTTTCAGCAATAATTTTAATATTTGTAAGACAAGGCTGAAGTTAATGGAAGAATTTAAAATCACTGAAATCAGTGACCTTCCTTTTGATAATTGTTGATAACTTCACGAATTGAATTTTTAGAATTGCTAATACTATTGATATGCTTAAAATGATTAGGAAAACGACCTTAGTTGCCATTACAGGTTTTATCTGTTTGTTCTTAACCTCCTGTTTTGATGTGGTTGAGGAAATCGACATGAAAAGCAACGGCAGTGGCTCCATTGTTGGCACCTTGAACATGAGTAAGAGTCGTACCAAAGTATCTTCTTTGATGAAATTGGATAAGATCGATGGTTTTAAGATCCCAAGTCAGGCGGAAATCAGGAAGGAAGTTACAACCATTGTGCAATTGCTGAAGAATACCAAAGGAATCAGCAATGTTGATTATCGATTGGATTTCAATAATTACATAGCGAGTATATCCTGTGATTTTCAGAATGTACAAGCCTTAAATTCCTATACTGAAACTTTGTCTAAACACTTTAAAACTAAGTTAAATACTTATTCGAGTTATAGTTTTAATTCAAGTAATAAGACCTTTGTTCGGAATTATAAATATAGTTCTGAGGCTAAGAAGGAATTTGATAAGTTAAATCCCGAGAATCAAAAAACATTTGATCAAGCGTTTTATACCAGTATTTATCGGTTCCAGAACCCTGTTGTAAAACAGGATAATACCAATGGAAAGGTTTCCGGGAATAAGCAAGCCGTTATGGTTAAGGTTTCGGTTCCTAGCTTAATTAACGGTAAAGCTAATCTTTCTAATAACATTACACTGAAATAAATAAGAATTTATCTAATTAAACATATATGAATAACTTGAAACTTGCCATCGTCTTATTGGCAGTAAGTCTGGGAGGGAATGCGTATTCGCAAGATCTTTTATCAAAGGTTCCTGCGGATTCAAAAATGGTTGTTGGTTTGAATGGAAAAGGATTTTTCAAGCATGCCGATGTCAATCAGTTGAATAGTATTTTGAAGCGAGCTGGTCTATTTGAAACCATTACTGAAGATAATGAAGAGTTTCAATCTGATAATATCGAGGATTTGGGGATAGATCTCAATTCTAAGGCTTATGTGCATTTTAATGTTAATGATAGTTTACAATTTTTAGGCGCTATTATTCCATTGAAAAATAAGGCTCAATTTGAGGCTATATTTCCTAAGGATCATGAAATAACTGTTGTAGGAGGGATGAATACCATTTATTCTGAGGATAAGACCCTACGGATTAGTTGGGATCAAAATACAGCCTATATTCTAGGTGGAATGCCAATGAACCATTATTTTGATCAAGAGGGAATTAAAGAGAAGTATGGCTTATTGGAATTGCCACAGTATGAATATGCAGATGATTATGTGGATGAGTATGATTACCAAGCTGCAGATTCTGTTGCAGTTGCGGCAGATAGCACCTTGGATTGGGAAGAATATGGTGATTTTACAGATACTTTGCACATAGAAGAGGAGAAGGTAGAAAAGGAAGTTTCAGTCCCAATAAAAATTGATATTGTAGAGCAAAAAGAAGTAGCCAAACTGGATACGAATGAATATGGCGAGGTTATCAATGTTCCACCGCCAGCAGTATACAAAGAAGATAAAGGTTATGTTCATCCTCCTGCTTCTTATGATGAGTTTGGATCTGTAGATTCTGTTCTAGCAAGAGATGAATATCAAGATGATTATTACCAGCAATATTCCAGAATATCAAATCATAATGATTCCATCAAAAATGACTTTGTGAACAAAGCGATCAATAAGATGATGGATCAGATTATTTCAGGAAATATAAAAGGATATAAATCCAAGCAGCTTACCTCCTTAAAGGAAAATGAATTGGTTCGGATTGAGGTTAGTTCTTTTGACAGCCTCATGTATTTATATTATCCGAAGCATTTATTAACAGCCATTACAGGTGGAAGTCCAGCTTTTGACTATGGATATGAAGCTATGAATAGCACCATTCTGGTAGAAGGAAATAGAATGAAAATGGTCGGTGATTTAACTTTTGATAAAGAAATGACCAAAATTTACAAAGAGGTCTATAATAAAAAAATAAATCCAAAATTGTTGACTTATTTGAACGATGATGCGTTGGGATTTCTTTCCTTTAATTTGAATTCCGAGGCTTATCTTAAACATATGCCTAGAATTGTACAACGCGTGTATGGAGGAATGGATGCGAAAGTTGGGAAAATAATTGATTTATTTGTTACCGGTTTTGATATTGTGGTAGATGAAAAGGCTGTAGCGAAAGTGTTCAAAGGAGATAACTTGTTAATTCTAAATGGTGTAAGCCAAAAAGAAGTCAAGTATATTGACTATGAATATGATGAAGATTACAATTATACAGAGATAGAAAAAACGAAAATGGAGAAAATCCCTAATTATATCTGGATGTTTTCTTCTGATGATACCAGGATATTTGAAAAAATCTTTTCTATTTTAGAATTGGAAAATAATTTGGTCAATCACGATGGGATCTATGAAATCGTGAGTGGAAAGGCGGATGAATTTGCTCCTTATATCTTGATTCAGGATGGTATTGTATTCTTGGGTAATGATTTGGAACAAATGGAGCAGATTAAGGCTAAGACTTATAAAGGTCAGTCTGGAGGAAGATTTGCTGCTATGGCAAAGAAAAATAAGTTTGCGCTTCTGTTCAACACCAAAAAGGTTCCAGAAATGGTAGAGGATTTAAAACTTCCGGTCCATCGTTCCATGGAAGAGGAGATGAATACTCTTTCTCAATATGGTGATATTTATATGATCAGTAATGGAATGAAGGGCAAGAAGTTTTTATGGGAAGCTGGAGTAGACTTTCCTAAAACATCAAAAAATGGCCTAGATTACCTGATTAATTCCTTGGATAATATCAGTAAGTCATTAAAAGATTAATCAATGGGTTGGATTAAAAAAACGCTTATATTCATATTAGGACTTATAGCCATATTGGCTATAAGTTTTTTTGTTTATAAATATTATCGAGCATCAAAAGCTGCGGATATTAAAATTCCTGAGAACAGCTTTTCTGTCATTCGGTTGGATGTTGATGATTTGATTGTCGAGATGTTCCAAAATTCTATCTCCAATTATTCTGATTATTACGGTGCAAAAAGAGATACAATTTCTAAAGAAAAAAAATCAGAATTATGGAATATAGGAGTCCATATACCTGCCAAATTATACATGTTTAGCTTAAGTGATACTTCATATCAATATTTTGGTATTTTGGAAGTCAGCAATTCTAATAAAATTAAAAGTTTCCTGCAAAATCAGTTGAGTATAAACCCGGATTCAACAGTTCAAAATTTAGAAAAAGGGCAGGAGTATTATTCTTCGAAAGAGCTAAAGGTTCTGTTGAATGCTGAGAAATTGGTATTTAGTATTGGCGGTAAGGAAGATTTGGAATCCTTAAAATCTTTAATCCAAGCTGATCAATCCAATTGGGTTTTGGCTAATAATTTTGAGGCCGAGCTGAAGGAAGTGCGAGGAGCTGACCTCAGTTATGTAGATAGAAATGAAAATTGGGCATCAGTTGATTTCAAGGATGGAAAATTCGATTTAAAGGGCTATATAAAATCTTCCTTATTTGGCTTTCCAGCTAAACCAGTGCAGGTTTCTAAATCCGAGGATTATGTATTGCACTTATCCCTGAATTCTGATCTTTCCTTAATTCTTAAGGAAAAGGAAGCGGCGCTCGAAAAATTCAAATTACCCATTGATAGCTTACATAAATATATTGGTAACTATGCAGCTGTAGAGCTTCTGGATAAAGAAGTGATGGAGTCTGATACCATTATCACCTATGATTATGATGATAATTTTGAGATGGTTGAGAAAAAGGAAGTGAATCAGGTCGAAGTCCCAGCATTAGCCTTTCAGGTAAAAGCATCACCGCACTTATTAGGTTATCTGCCAGAAAAGATGTTTTACAAGTTTTCGAAAAATTATAGTGATGGTTTTATTCATTTAAGTACAATTCCAACGCCTTCGGCAAGCTCAGCTTCATTAAAGCCATCTGAAAATGTTTTTGAAATGTATTATCAGAAGAAAGCGAATGCTGATAAGTACTTAAGCTGGTTACCGAATTATGATAAGATACAAGCAGGTACGTTGTTCGGACAAGCCGAAGACGCTAATATCATGCGATTAAATGGTGAGTTCAAATTAGAGAATTCTAGGCTTAATGCTTTCTATCAAATTTTTGTTGCTATGTAATCGATTGGTTTTCAATGTTTAAACAGCTAAATATTGAAGCTTCGTTAAAATTTTAAACTTTTGGCTTAGATTTTGGTCAAATAGGGAGAACAACATGAATATCATATGAAAAGATTTTTGGGATTATTATTGGTAGCCTTCATGGCATTTAGTGTATCATCATGTTATACACACCGTCACCACCCACATGGTATGCCTCCAGGACAAGCAAAAAAGAAATACGGTAGCAAATCAGCTAAACGTTACGCACCTGGACAACAAAAGAAAAAATATAAAGGTAATAAAGGGCGACATAATCACCCTGGACATAGGGTTGATGTGATGTGGCAGTATTAGTAATTAGTATTTAGTATTTAGACTTGTATGGCGGATAGATATAGTTTGCTAATTAACATTGCTAATTAACAAAGCATATAGAAATGCAGGCATCTCAATACTAAATACTCTCTACTAAATACTAATAATAAAAATCCCTGTTTTCATTTGAAAACAGGGATTTTTATTATTGTTAAATGCTTACTCAGCGATAACTTCGAAAGGTACTTGTACTTTCACTTCCTTGTGTAAGTTCAAGTTAGCGATGTACTCACCTAATTGCTTAGGTTCAGTTTCGAACGTGATACGACGGCGGTCAACATCATAACCTTGAGCTTTAAGAGCGTCAGCGATTTGAATGCTGTTAACTTTTCCGAAGATCTTACCAGACTCACCAGCTTTAGCACCAATAGATAATTTTACTGTTTCTAATTTAGCTGCTAATTCAGTAGCATCTTTTTTAATTTTTTCTTGTTTAAACTGAGCTTGTTTGATATTCTCAGCTAAAACTTTCTTTGCAGAAGGCGTAGCCATTACTGCAAATCCTTGAGGAATTAAGTAGTTACGGCCGAAACCTGGTTTTACTACTACGATATCGTCTTTCTCTCCAAGGTGTTTAACATCTTGTTTTAATATAACTTCCATTATCGTATCCTCCTTATTTTAATGAATCAGTTACGTAAGGCATAAGTCCGATAATACGCGCACGTTTAACGGCTTGAGCAACTTTACGTTGAAATTTCAATGATGTTCCAGTTAATCGACGAGGTAAAATTTTACCTTGGTCATTTACGAACTTCAAAAGGAAGTTAGCGTCTTTGTAGTCGATGTATTTAATACCGTTCTTTCTGAAGCGACAGTATTTTTTACGGTTGTCCTCTACTTTAGGAGCAGTCACGTATTGGATGTTTTCGTTTGCCATTAGTTTGCTACCTCCTCAGTTTTAGTTTCTGCCTTTTTGTTGAATGCACCGCTACGTTTTTTCTCGTTGTAAGCCACAGCGTGCTTGTCTAGAGAAATCGTTAAGAAACGCATCACGCGCTCATCACGTTTGTATTCAACCTCTAATTTTTTAATTAAATCACCTGGAGCCTTGAATTCAGTTAAGTGATAGAATCCAGTTGTTTTTTTCTGGATCGGATACGCTAATTTTTTCAAACCCCAATTATCTTCAGCGATAATTTCGGCTCCGCCTTCTGTTAAGATGTCTTTGAATTTCGCGATAGCTTCTTTCGCAGCATCTTCTGAAAGCAACGGGGTAAGAATGATTACAGATTCGTACTGTTGCATTGTGTAAATAATTTTGTTTATTAATTTAACTCCGTAGTTATATTAACGGAAGTGCAAAGATAGAAAAATCCATCGATTATTAAAAAAAAGAGTAATTATTTTTTGAATTGGATTTTGTTAATCAATTACTTAGCTCAACATGTGGCTAGAAGCTTACAGATGATACTAATTTACTCACGTTTTTAGGGAAGTATTTCTGAATATGCTAATCTTTGCATCAGCAAAAATTATAGAGAATAGTATTGAATTTTATTGTTAGAATGCCCTTCTGGGCAAGGATTGTGGTTGCTATTTTCGCAGGGTTATGTATTGGTTATCTGATGTTTAAAATGATTTATTTCATTCTCCTGTATTTATAGAACCAAAAGAACTTTTGTTTATTATGATTAAAGCCCAATCAGAAATGATTGGGCTTATGTATTTTTTGCAATCGACTCCACTCAGGGAACCTGATTCAAATTATGCTAATTTGCCTAACGCTTCTTTAATTCTACGTAATGCTTCAACTAAACTTTCATCAGATGCCGCATAAGAAAGGCGGATATAATTATTGTTACCAAATGAATCACCACCAACAGTTGCAACATGACCATAGTTCAATAGATATAAGGCCAAATCTGCTGAATTATTGATTACATTTCCTTCAGGATCTTTTTTACCAAAGAATGAGCTAATTTCTGGGAAAAAATAGAATGCACCATCAGGTAAGTTTGTTTTTACCCCAGGAATATCATTCAATAGATCATATACTAATTGACGACGACGAGCAAATGCTTCTTTCATCTCTAATACACTTTCCAATCCTTGTTCGTAAGCTGCAATACCAGCACGTTGAGAAATAGAACATGTTCCTGAGGTTGTTTGTCCTTGCATTTTTTCATTTGCAGCAGCAATTTCTTTGTTTGCTGCAATATATCCCAAACGCCAACCTGTCATTGCAAAGGCTTTAGAAAAACCATTGATAATAATAACACGGTCCTTAATGGATGGAAATTGAGCAATTGACTCATGCTTATCTACGAAATTGATATGTTCGTATATCTCGTCAGAGATAATATAAATTTCAGGATGCTTTTCAAAAACCTTAACCAAGCCTTCTAATTCAGCTTTCGAGTAAACCGAACCAGTGGGGTTACAAGGAGAGGAGAACATAAAGACTTTAGATTTTGGCGTTATAGCTGCTTCTAATTGTTCCGGGGTAATTTTGAAATCAGATTCAATCGTTGTATCAATATAAACTGATTTACCTTCCGCTAATACGACCATTTCGGAATAGGAAACCCAATAAGGTGTAGGGATGATAACTTCATCTCCAGGGTTTACCAATGTTAACAGCACATTGGATAATGACTGTTTGGCACCAGTAGAAACTACGATATTGGAGATGTCATAGTCTAAGCCATTTTCATTTTTTAGTTTATTAACGATCGCTTGGCGAAGCTCAGGATAACCAGAAACAGGGGAGTAACGGGTCCAATTTTCATCCAAGGCCTTCTTAGCAGCATCTTTTACATGCTCAGGCGTATTGAAATCGGGTTCACCTACACTTAAACTAATTACATTAATGCCTTTAGCCGCAAGTTCACGGCCTAATTTGGTCATCTTTAATGTTGCAGACTCGGATAGATTGTTTATTCTATCGGATAATATAGATGTTGTACTCATGATATTGCAAATATATTATATACAATTTATTATTGATGAGAAAAATGTAACAAAATATCTGTAAAAATGATACTTTCTAAATAGACTGCTTGGAATAGGTGTTTATGAAATAAATGATAGCTTTGTAAGCAAAGGACAGGTTTTGATGAAGTTAAAATTTGACGGGTTTATAATCGCCCTTATTGCAATGATTATCCTTGCCTATATCTATCCAAATGTAGTAGAGTTCTTAGATGGCAAGTTTTTAGATGGAATTATCAGCGTAGGCGTAGCTTTGGTTTTCTTTTTTTATGGCTTGAAGTTGAGCTTTGATGAGGTAAAACAAGGAATGAAAAATTGGAAATTGCACCTCTCTGTGCAATTTTTCACTTTCGGTCTGTTCCCTTTGTTGGTATTATTATTCCGCCCTTTGGTCCATACTGAAACTCAGGAACAATTTTGGTTGTCCTTTTATTTTTTAGCGGCATTACCTTCTACCGTTACCTCCTCGGTAGTAATGGTTTCCATCGCTAAAGGAAATGTTCCTGCCGCAATATTCAATGCCTCCATATCCGGATTGATCGGAGTAGCCGTAACGCCTTTGCTGATGCATTTCTTTTTAGAGGTAGGTGAAGTTAATGTGTTCGGGGAATTATATTTAGGACTTTTATTTGAAGTTATACTTCCTATAATATTAGGTTTATTGATTCAACCTTATTGGGGGAAATGGGCTCATAAATATGGAAAAGCCTTATCAAATTTTGATAAAGGAGTGGTCTTATTAATCGTCTATAGTAGTTTTTCAGAATCCTTTTTAAATGATATTTTCAATACCATTGGAACAACCTATCTAGCTACCTTATTTATTTCAGTAATCGTATTGTTTTTTACTGTTTATTTGATCATTCTGTTATTGGTTAGATATGTTTTGAAGTTTAATCGGGAGGATCGGATTTCTGCATTATTCTGTGGCTCAAAGAAATCCCTGACCCATGGAAGTGTTTTCTCGAAATTTCTCTTTGCGAATAACCCCAAATTGGGGCTTTTTATCTTGCCATTGATGATTTACCATGCATTTCAGATTTTTGTCGTGACGATCATAGCGCAACGCTTAGGAAATCAAAAAGATGAGCGTATGTTAACAAATAAGTAACAATTCCTATTCCCGAATTAATTATTTTTGCGGTTCAAATTTAGTACTATGAATAGGCAAATGAGGTTGGTTTTATTATCCTTGGTAACAGGTATCGTTTTGATGCTCATCAAGTTTATTGCCTATTTTATTACGGAATCCAATGCTATTTTTTCAGATGCTGCAGAGAGTATCGTAAATATTGTCGCGTCTGGCTTTGCCTATTACAGCATTTACCTATCGGCTCAACCGAAAGATGAAAATCACCCTTATGGACATGGGAAAGTAGAATTTTTCTCCGTTTTCGTGGAAGGAGGGATGATTTTTATTGCAGGTAGTATTATCCTTATCAAATCAATTTATTCAATTTTCTCTCCAGAACCGGTGAGCAATGTTGAAGAGGGTATGTATTTGATTTTAGTTACTTCTCTGATCAATTTTGGCGTAGGTTTTTATTTGATGAAGCGTGGTAAAGCGTTAAGATCATTGACGATTGAAGCGGATGGAAAGCATCTCCTAGTTGATGCCTATAGCTCCATTGGATTGATTGCCGGATTATTGTTGATGAAATTTACAGGATTAGCATGGATTGACCTTGCTCTTTCTTTTGCACTCGGTACATTTATCCTTTACAATGGTTATAAATTGCTTCGCAAATCCATTTCTGGATTGATGGATGAATCCGATGCCGAAGTGGTGGAAGAGGTTGTTGCTATTCTTAATAAAAAGCGGAAGCCGGAATGGATCGATGTACACAATCTTAGAATACAACGGTATGGTCAGGAAATGCATATTGATTGCCATTTGACCTTACCTAATTATTATGACCTCAACCAGGTTCATGATAGTATCTCTGATTTTGATTCTCTTCTCAACGAGAACTTAAATGCAAAGACCGAATTCTTCATACACCCAGACCCTTGTATGCCGGAATGTTGCCATTATTGCAATGTGCAGAACTGCCCCATTCGGACTGAACCGTATTCCAAACATATTGATTGGAATATTGTGAATGTGACTAAAAATATGAAGCACTTTAGGGCGGAAAAATAATTTCTTGCTACAGATATGTCGCCCCGATGGGGCTTGATAGTGCGTGGCGTATGCGATACGCACGTACGGTAATGGCTGAACAGAAATGGATTCTTCGCTGCGCTCAAAATGACCGAAAATTGTGTCAGGGTTGTGGTGAAAAAAAGATTCTGCGGCTTTGCCGCAGAATCTTTTTTTCACCACAACCTAATGTAATTATGTAATTGTCATTCCGAATCGAAGATGAGGAATCTATTTTTGGCGATCTATTGTACAGATATTCCATCCCGCAGGTGCTTGATTCTCGTTAGCGGGGCAAGAAACTTCAGAGGAGTTTAATATTAGTAATAGGGTGTATAGCATGTAATAAGCCCTAGCCCAAAATAGCAATCACTTTAGCGATTGCTATTTTGGGCTAGGGCTCTTTGTTTTCTCCATTCGGGTTACTAATATTGAACCCCGCTGGGGTTCCTACAAATATATCGCCCCGATGGGGCTTGATAGTGCATGGCGTATGCGATACGCCCGTACGGTAATGGCTGAACCGAAATGGATTCTTCGCTGCGCTCAGAATGACCGAAAATTGTGTCAGGGTTGTGGTGAAAAAAAGATTCTGCGGCTTTGCCGCAGAATCTTTTTTTCACCACAACCTAATGTAATTATGTAATTGTCATTCCGAATCGAAGATGAGGAATCCATTTTTGGCGATCTATTGTACAGATATTCCATCGGACTTGATCCTCGTCAGCGGGGCAAGAAACTCCAGAGGAGTTTAATATTATTAATATGGTGTATAGCATGTAATAAGCCCTAGCCCAAAATAGCAATCGCTTTAGCGATTGCTATTTTGGGCTAGGGCTCTTTGTTTTCTCCATTCGGGTTACTAATATTGAACCCCGCTGGGGTTCCTACAAATATATCGACCCGATGGGGCTGTACCTTGTTATATGTTCCTTTGCTACAAATATGTCGCCCCGCTGGGGTTCTTGACATCGCTGCCGATTTCCCATAAAATCAGTATCTTTAATAAAAAACCAATTTTTATGAAAATCTTCGGCACATTATCTGTATTTCTATTGTTGATTCAATTTTCTTTTGGGCAGACTGCAAAAACTGCTGTTAGCGATGTTTTGGATGCCTGGCATTTGGCAGCGGGTGAAGCCAAATTCAACGCCTATTTTGACCTAATGGATGACAATTCCGTGTTTATTGGGACTGATGCCACAGAGCGCTGGGATAAGCAGGAATTTATGGATTATGCGAAGCCTCATTTTGATAAGGGGAAAGCGTGGAATTTCAGTAGCCTGGAGAGAAATATAGAAATTTCGGAAGATGGTAAAACCGCATGGATAGATGAATTGTTAAATACACAGATGAAGATTTGCCGGGGCTCGGGAGTATTAATCAATAAGAATGGGAAATGGTTGATTAAGCAATATGTACTTTCAATGACGGTGCCTAATGATCTCGCATCTAAAGTGGTGAGCATGAAGACTGATATTGAGGATGAAATAATTGAAGAATTGAAACTTAAATAAAGATACTATGTTAGTGAAACACGAAGAGTCAGGGAATAAAGGCTCATTTTTTGCAGTAGAAGATGGAAAGCAAATTGGCGAGATGACATATTCCAAAGCAGGTCCTGGAAAAATCATTATAGACCATACCGAAGTAGATCCTGAAGAAAAGGGAAAAGGGATCGGGTCTGTTCTATTGGAAAAAGCAGTCGACTATGCGCGAGAGAATAATGTGAAAATATTACCATTATGTCCATTTGCGAAGGCGCAGTTTGATCGTGATGTTAATATTCGCGACGTACTGTTTTAAGGAAAACGTAAATTAAATCTACCATTATGAATGCAGTTGTTATAGGTGCTACAGGAGCTACCGGGAGAGAGTTGGTCCTACAGTTGTTATCGAATCCAAAAGTGGATTCTGTGACAGTATTAGTTAGAAGACCATTCTTTACCTCGGAGCCTAAGCTGCATGAGGTAATTGTAGATTTTGATCACTTAGAGAATTATAGTGATTTTATAATCGGGGATGTTGCTTTCTCAACCCTTGGCACCACCTTAAAGGATGCGGGAAGCAAGGAAGCCCAATGGGTGGTAGACTATGACTATCAGTTGAAGTTTGCCGCCTTATGTAAGATGAATAGGGTAGATACTTTTGTTTTACTTTCATCTGCCCAGGCGAGTAAGAATTCCAGATTCCATTATACCAAAATGAAAGGCCTTTTGGAGGAAGGAATCAAAGCATTGAATTTCTCAAAATTAATCATTGTACGTCCTGGTCCGATCGATCGTCCCAATACGAAGCGAAAAGGAGAAAAGTACGCTGTTAAAACTCTTAAGTTCTTGAATAGAATGGGTTTATTTAAACCATATAAACCAATTAGTACGATGTTTTTGGCGAAGGCTATTGTAGATGCTGTTTTTGAAGATAAGGATGGGATTCTGGATATTTATAATCCGAAGGAAATCTGGGGAGAATTAGGGGAGCAGGTTTAATAAATTCATAATAATTAAGGAATTTCTATTGAAATAAGACAAAGATTTTTCATAATTCAGCATTATTTTGGCTTTTATGGCTATTTAAAATTGATTTTATTATCTTTAGGCGAATTTAAAAAAAGAGGTAAAGAAACTCTTTGATTTTCACTAATAATTGCAAAATAATATCATTTCAATAGAAAATTATGTCATCTAAGATCATTTACACAAAAACAGATGAAGCGCCTTTATTGGCAACGTATTCATTTCTACCTATTGTTCAATCCTTTGCGAAAACCGCAAATATTGAAGTCGAATTAAGAGATATTTCATTAGCGGGACGTATTCTTGCTATTTTCAACGAATATTTATCAGCAGATCAAAAAACAGCCGATGCCTTGGCAGAATTAGGTCAATTAGCAACTACGCCAGAGGCTAACATCATTAAGTTGCCGAATATTTCTGCTTCTATTCCACAATTAAAAGCTGCAATTGCTGAATTACAAAAGGCTGGATATAATATTCCTAATTATCCAGATTCTCCAGCAAATGCGGATGAAGAGAAAATCAAAGCAAATTATGCGAAAGTATTAGGATCAGCAGTGAACCCAGTTCTACGTGAAGGGAACTCGGATCGTCGTGCTCCAAAAGCAGTTAAGAATTATGCGAAAGCAAATCCACATAGAATGGGCGCTTGGGCTAGTGATAGCAAAACGAAAGTTGCTTCCATGGAAGAAGGTGATTTCTACGGTTCTGAGCAATCATTGACTGTAGACTCAGATAGCCAATTCAAAATTGAATTCGTGGGTTCAAATGGTGAAAGCAAAGAATTAAAAGGATTTGCAAATTTGAAAGCTGGAGAAGTAATTGACTCTTCAGTTATGCATGTTGCTAAATTAAAAGAATTTGTTGCGAAAGCTATTCAAGAAGCTAAAGAAGCAGGTGTATTATTATCAGCGCACTTGAAAGCTACTATGATGAAGGTTTCAGATCCAATTATTTTTGGGGCAATTGTAGAAGTATATTTCAAAGATGTTTTTGAGAAATATGGTTCATTATTCCAGGAATTGGGCATTAACAAAAATAATGGTCTTGGTGAGGTTTATGCCAAGATTGCAGGTACTCCACAAGAGGCCGAGGTAAAAGCAGCAATTGATGCAGCTATTGCTAATGGACCAGATTTGGCAATGGTAAATTCAGATAAAGGAATTACCAATTTACATGTTCCTTCGGATGTTATTGTTGATGCATCGATGCCAGCAATGATCCGTATTGGAGGTAAAATGTGGGATAAGAATGGTGCTGAGCAAGATACATTAGCAGTTATCCCAGATAGATCATATGCTGGAATTTACGAAGCTGTGATTGAAGATTGTAAAGTAAATGGTGCTTACGATCCTAAGACTATGGGTTCAGTTCCAAACGTTGGATTAATGGCTCAAAAAGCTGAAGAATATGGATCCCATGATAAAACTTTCCAAGCAGCATCAAACGGAGTAATTCGTGTGGTTGACAACAATGGTAAAACATTGATGGAGCAACAAGTTGAGGAAGGTGATATCTTCCGTATGTGTCAAACAAAAGATGCTCCAATTCAGGATTGGGTTAAATTGGCAGTAAATCGCGCACGTTTATCAGCTACTCCAGCAGTATTCTGGTTAGATGAAAACCGTGCTCATGATAGAGAGATCATTAAGAAAGTAAAAACTTACTTAGCTGATCACGATACAACAGGATTAGATATCCGTATTTTATCTCCAATTGAGGCTACAAAATTCTCAATTGAAAGAATTCGTAAAGGTGAAGACACGATTTCAGTTACAGGTAATGTGTTACGTGATTATTTAACAGACTTATTCCCAATTTTAGAGTTAGGTACTTCAGCAAAAATGTTATCTATTGTTCCATTGATGAATGGTGGTGGATTATTTGAAACAGGTGCTGGTGGTTCAGCTCCAAAACATGTTGAGCAATTTTTAGAAGAAGGCTATTTACGTTGGGATTCATTAGGTGAATTCTTGGCATTACAAGCTTCACTTGAACATTTAGCTCAAACACAGAACAACGAAAAAGCACAGGTATTGGCAGATGCATTAGATGAGGCAAATGCTAAATTCTTGGCGAACGATAAATCTCCAGCGCGTAAAGTAGGTCAAATTGATAACCGTGGTTCACATTATTATCTAGCGACTTATTGGGCTGAGGCATTGGCGAATCAAACAAAGGATGCAGAATTGGCTGCGAAATTTGCTGGATTAGCGAAGACCTTAACGGAGCAAGAAGCAAAGATTAATGAAGAATTAATCGGAGCGCAAGGTAAAGCTCAGGATATCGCTGGCTATTACTTCCCGAATGATGAGTTAGCTTCAAAAGCTATGCGTCCATCTGCAACATTAAATGCTGCGATTGATTCATTCTAAGAATATTAATCATATTGAAAAGCCCTTGTTATTGATTTAACAAGGGTTTTTTATTTTGGCTAAATTGCTACTGGTAAGATTTCCGATACGAATGCTTTGGTTTATTGCCGTTTTGGGTATAAATCATTAAATTTAGTATGTAAAACAACATAAACCTATATCCATGAGTCATAATAGTAGAAGAAAATTTTTGCAGCATACAGCTTTGGGAGCTGCTGCAGTTATTGCTGGTCCTAATTGGTTGCATGCAGGAACAAAAACATCTAATTCAGGCCTAGCAGATCAGAATAGTTTGAAATTAGGGGTTGCAGGCTATAGTTTTGTGAACTTTAATCTTGATCAATCCTTAGCAATGATGAAAAGGATGGATGTTCGATATTTATGTATTAAGGATTTTCATTTACCCTTAAATAGTACAGCAGAACAAATTGCTGCATTCCATAAGAAATTAGCGGATTCTAATGTTACTGGATATGCTGTAGGTCCGATTTATATGAAGACCGAAGCAGAAATTGACAAGGCATTTGATTATTGTAAGCGTGTAGGAGTGAACTTGATGATTGGCATTCCGGAAATCAAGGATCTTCCTTACGTGGCTAAAAAAGCGAAAGAGAACAATATTAAGTTTGGAATCCATAATCATGGCCCTGAAGATAAGATTTATCCTAATGCCACCGTAATCTGGAATCATATCAAAGACTTGGATAAGAATATGGGGATGTGTTTTGATATGGGGCATGATACTCGAGATGGTCAGGATCCTATCAAAGATTTTGTAAAATATAAAGATCGAATATTTGATATACATCTAAAGAATGTGACGGCTGCCGATGCAAAAGGAACAACCTGTGAATTAGGGCGTGGAGTTATCAATATACCGGCATTTGTAAAGGCATTATTGAAAAATAAATACCAAGGATGTTGTAGTATAGAATTTGAAAAAGATATGAAAGACCCATTAGCAGGTATTGCTGAATCCGTTGGATATTTTAGAGGTGTATTAAGCGCAGTCTAAGAATTCCTCGTACCATGAAACAAAAAGGAATAATCAATTTGATTATTCCTTTTTGTTTTTATATAAATCAGGAGGATTTTTATTGAAATTGATAATTGAAATTATTGAAACTTAACAAAATATCAAATGTTTAATATTAAGTGGATGTTAAGTTAAAGGCATTCAAAAAATAGGTAAATTAGCTATATAAACCATTGTGTATGAAAATCATAATTCTGTTATTGCTAAACTTAATGTTTTTGCATGCCTATGCACAGAAAGACTTTTCATTAATAAATCCCAGGAAAAATTCTTTCCGATTTGATCTCAATGGTAATTTAGTGTTGCTTCCGGTGAAGGTCAATGGAGTTGAGCTCTCATTTTTATTGGATACCGGGGTTAAGGAGACCATCTTATTTGCGACTCCACAAGATTCTGTTCCTTTAGAAAATATTTCCAAGGTCAAGTTTTCAGGGATAGGAATTGAAGATGGGGTAGAGGGCATAATGGCTGTAGGCAATGAATTTTCAGTTGGAAATATCTTAATTGATAGTACCCATAATATTTATGTTATTGATGCTGAGGACTTGGATTTGTCCAGTCATATCGGAGTTCCAATCAATGGAATTTTAGGAAGTCATTTATTTGAGGATTATTTGGTTCGAGTAGACTATCAAAAGAAAAAGATCAGTGTTTTTGATCCAATTGATTATCCGGAGAAACTGGTTAAGAATCATCAGAAAATTCCTATAGAGTTAGAACGAAGCCGTCCTTATGTGTACATTGATGTGGATCTCGGAAATAGAAATTTAAAACAAGCAAAAATGCTTGTGGATATGGGTAATTCGGATGGGATGTTGGTCTTTCCGTTTCTTTTAGACTCCTTTACTGTTCATGAGCCTAATATTTATGATTTTATTGGTCGAGGATTCAACGGATTGATTTTTGGGAAGAGAAATCGGATTGAAGGTTTTGAGTGGTCTGGGTTTTATATTAAGGAACCTATTGTTTCATATCCGGATTCAAATGCAGTCCATGCGGCAAAGTTAGCGAAAAATAGAGTTGGTTCTATTGGGAATCAAGTCTTACAGCATTTTGATGTGATTTTTAATTATCAGCAGAATGAGATTTTCCTGAAGAAGAACCGTAATTTTGGGAAGAAATTCGAGATCAATATGTCTGGAATGGAGATCAAGCATGATGGTTTGGAGTGGACCAAACGCAGATTAGCTACCACTGTTGGCAAGCGAGATGCGGATAATCCGAATTCAGGGATTAATGTTTACAATCAGGAAGATTTCAAGTATGAATTTACCTTACGGCCAATATATAAGATTGCCAGTGTTCGGGAAGGCTCACCTGCGGATTCGGCGGGGGTAAAGGTCAATGATGAGCTCTTGAAGATTAATGGGAATAGTGCTCAGAATATGAAGTTAAATCATATTCTCGGAAAGTTGATGCATAAAGAAGGGGAAGAGATCAACCTGGTATTAAAGCGAGGTACTGAGGAGGTAAAAGCTCATTTTATCTTAATAGATCCAATTCCTTATCGAAAGGCAGTCAATAATTAAAAATAAAAAAGCCTTGAACTAATCAAGGCTTTCATATTATTCGTTTACAACTCCCATTTTGCTGAATTTATCAATTCGTTCAGCAACCAGTGTTTCTTTATCTTTAGCACCTAGGACAGCCAGGTCTGATAAAATTTTATTTTTAACATTTAGTGCCGTAGCTTCAGGATCTTGATGCGCACCACCAATTGGTTCATCAATGATTCCATCAATTAATCCATTACCCAACATATCTTCCGCCGTTAATTTCAATGCTTCAGCAGCTCTTTCTTTCTGGTCCCAACTTCTCCAAAGGATTGAAGAACAAGATTCCGGAGAGATCACCGAGTACCAAGTATTTTGCAACATATACACTTTATCGCCAATACCAATACCTAAGGCTCCACCAGAAGCACCTTCACCGATTACAATACAAATAATAGGCACTTTTAGAACAGACATTTCCAGTAGGTTTCTAGCGATAGCTTCACCTTGACCACGCTCTTCAGCTTCAAGTCCTGGATAAGCACCCATGGTGTCGATTAAGGTAACGACAGGTTTATTAAACTTTTCTGCCATTTTCATAAGGCGTAAAGCTTTTCTATAACCTTCAGGGTTTGCCATTCCGAAATTACGGAATTGACGTTCTTTCGTGTTTTTACCTTTTTGATGACCAATAACCATTACGGATTGTCCGCCAATTGTTGCGAATCCACCAACAATAGCTTTATCGTCACGAACATTTCTATCGCCGTGTAATTCGATAAAATCATCACATATTAAATCAATATAATCGAAGGTTTGTGGTCTATCAGGATGTCTGGACATCTGCACTTTCTGCCAGCCAGTCATATTGCTATACACCTCAACTTTTGTTTGTTCTAGTTTTTCTTCCAATTCACGAACTGTAGCGCCCATATCTACTTTGGTTTTTTCTTCTACTTGTTTAACCTTTTCGATTTGCGTCTGTAGATCAGCAATCGGCTTTTCAAAATCAAATGTCGTCTCCATAATTACCTGTTTGGTGTCATTAAAGCGGTAGCTAAGTTACTTGTTTTTTAAGAATTATAAAATGTTATTTCATCATTAGCTTAACATTAAGTCATCCTAAAACTATTTAGTAGTTGATAATAAGCAATATAACAAATTGATGCCAATACTTGTTTTGTGTTGTAATTAAAAAAATAATATCTTCAAGACCATGAATGCAGCTGCCTCAGTTAACAAACCGAAAATTCCTTGGGCTTTTATCGCAAAGGTTATTTTGGTAATCCTTATTATTTTCAGTCATCTTCATTTTGAACATGAAATTGAACAACGGAAACTTCTTGCCCAGATATTAAAGGGTTTGTATTCATTCTTAATTCCTAGTATTCTACTTTCCATGGTTAGATTTTTGGTCATTATCTTATATAATGCCAGAAATTCCATTAAAAGAGAACGTGGTAATTTTGTGCTTGGCATTAACAGATTGACAGCTGTGTTAAATACTGTATTCCTTGTCATTGCTATTATGACTGCTTTTGGAATCAATCCTAAAGATTTTATTACCAGTATTACTATTGTTGCGATGGCTATCGCAGTAATTTTCAAAGACTATATCACCAATATGATTTCAGGATTGATTGTTATGTTCTCAGAACAATTATCTGTTGGAGATCGTATTCAGGTAGGGGATCATAAGGGAAGAATAATTGATATTACTTTTGCCAACTTAGTTCTTCAAGATGAAGAAGATGATATTGTGATGGTTCCAAATAACCTCGTATTTACTTCTACCTTTATGAACCTATCTGCTCATCAGTCAAGTTTATTTACCGTAAAGTTTGAGTTGCCATTGGAAGTTTCCTTGCATCTAGAAGAATTGGAGGAACATCTTAGACTGAGTTTGATAGCACATCCAAATCTCGAGTTCAAAGAAGATGAATTTCAAGTGAAGGTATTAGATATAGGAAAGGATTTCGTACGTTATAAAATAGATCTGTATGCAGTTACCAATAGTAATCGCATGCACAGGAATATTGAAAATGAAATCTTAAAGGAAATAATCAAGTTTGAGCGCAATATCCTTAGATCTTCCTAACTTTTACACGCTTGATAAAATGTTCTGAGCCTTTTTTAAGGATTAGGTCAGCTCTATATCTTGTTGGAAGGATATTTTCGTGAAGGTTTGGCTTATTAATTTCATTCCAAATCTGTCTAGCCATTTTGTAGCTTTCCTCTTCAGATAGATTTGCATACTTATGAAAATAGGAAGCAGAATTTTGGAAGGCAGTTGCTCTTAAGGATTCAAAGCGGTCAATGTACCATGAAACGATATTTTTCTCATCAGCATCCACATAGATTGAAAAATCGAAGAAATCCGAAACGAACACACCATTTTTTCTAGAATTTACCTGCAATACATTAATTCCTTCAACAATAAGTACATCAGGTTGAGAAATAATCAATTTATCGTTAGCAAGAACATCATATTCCAGGTGTGAGTAAAGAGGAACAGTTACTTGCGATTTTCCGGACTTGATATCTGCCAGGAATTGCATTAATTTTTTGGTATCGTAACTTTCTGGAAAGCCTTTTCTGTTAAGGATATTTCTTTTAATCAATTCCTTATTGGGATATAGGAATCCATCTGTTGTAACCAGTTCAACTTTTGGTTTATTCGGTAGGAGCGATAGCACCTTGGTAAGTACCCTCGCGGTTGTACTTTTTCCCACGGCTACTGATCCGGCGATTCCAATAATGAAAGGTAATTTCTGGTGATTGCGTTTGAAAAATATATTGCTTTTCGCATGTAATTCTTGGAAGTTATTGATATGAACCTCTAATAAATGAGCCAAAGGGATGTAGATATCCTCAATTTCCTCCATTGTTAGAGGTTCATTTAAGGCATGCAATTGATCTAAATCTTTCTCTTGAATCTGATGGCTTAATTGACCATTCAATCTTTTCCACTGTTCACGAGTAAAGTTTTGGAACGGACTTGTAAAAGTATGTTCACTGATTAGAGGCATAGCAATTTGAATTTTTCAAGTCGCAAATATACAATCAAGATTTGTTTTTTAATTAAATTGTATCAATTAGATTACTTTCAATGACAATTGGATTCATTAAAGTTTTATGAACCGGACATTTTTCACCGATTTGATAAAGTCTTCGTTTTTGATCTTCGTCCAAATCACCATCTATAAATATATTGCATTTGATATAGGTTGTTTGTTGTTGTTCACTTTTTTGAACTTCACTAGAAACCTGAATATCAATTTTGTCTACATTCCATTTTTTTCTATTGGCATACATTCTCATTGTAATTGCCTTACAGGCTCCTAGAGAAGATAATAGGAGCTGAGTAGGCGCTAAGCCTTTATTTTCACCACCTAACTCAATAGGTTCATCTGCTAAAATATTTAAATCTTCGTACGAAATTGTTGTTGTATAACTGCTATCACCGATACTAACTAATACTTCATTTGCCATATAATTTTGTTTCTTCTTCTAATAATCCTTTAATAATTAATGATCCTGTTGCTGGGTTAGTCGCTAGGGGCACATTCCAGAGGTCGCATATACGCATCAACATTTGAATGTCGGGTTCATGCGGGTGTTTTCCAAGTGGGTCTCTAAAAAAGATGATCCCTTCGATTTTGCCTTCCGCAGCCATTGCTGCAATTTGGGCATCCCCACCTTTGGGTCCTGATAGTTTTAATTCTACCTCTAAACCAGTTTGTTGAATATAAGAACCTGTTGTTCCTGTTGCCACGAGATGAGCTTTGGATAATTCTTCTTGATGGTCTTTTACGAATGCTACCATTTCGGCTTTTTTCCCATCATGTGCAATTAAAGCTATAGTTTTTGCCATTTGTTAATTTAGTTTGCGTGCTATTTTTGATCGCTTCGATAATATAACAAAAATATTTTGACAAGGTTATTTTAAGGATATTAAAATGTCAATTTTTTTAATCTTCTTATTTATTCTGGAGGTTAAAGTTTTTCCTTGAGGTATTGCCATACAGAGGTATGTTTTTTCTCGCTTTTTCTTTCCTTATCAGCTATAAGATCCAATACATACGCATCTAACATATTTTCATTATCGCTGATTAATTTATCTGCCAGAGACACTATCTTTTGAATATTCCCTTTGGAGGCAGCATCTAGCGCTGGTTCTATAGATGATAAATTGGAAGGTTCAATTCGGATATAGTTAGAGGAGTGTTGAACCGATCGAAACAGTTGATGTAGGAAATAATCATTGCTTTCTGAGGAGCTACTGGTCATAATATCCACTAGGGCAGGTCCGATTGAGATTGCTTTTTGCTTTTTAAAATCTTCGTATTTATATGCATTTTTAGCGATACCAGTTCCTAGGGAAAGGATATGGACATCATCAATCTTGAAGGTCTTATAGGTTTTTAGAACTTCCAATAAAGCCGAGATAGCAGGATTATGGGCGAATACACCGCCATCTACCAAGGGGTATCGTGTTCCTGCGAGGGAGTAAATTTCTGCCACGGAGAAATATGTTGGAGCAGCAGAGGTTGCACGACATACATCCCTTAGATAAAAATCCCGCGATTCACCATGAGTAATAGCTTTTTGTTGTCGGAATAAATGATTTTTTCGGAGTTCGATATTATAAGCGGTGATAATACAAGGTTTGATTAGTTCACTTAGTTTCTGGTCACCGAAGTAGCTTTCGAGCACATTTTCAAGAACTTTCTCGTCGTATAGTTCCGTTAATAGTCCGAATTGGTTGAGGAATCTTCGCCAGCTGCTGGTCGTAAAGATATCTGTACCATGTTTAATATAAATATCGAGCGCGTCTTTAGCGGAGAACCTAGGTCTAGTGAGATCTTGCGGATCAGGGCAGAGGAGAATACTGATGAGGATACCACCGGTACTAGTACCTGCGAAGAAGTCGAAATAATCAGAGAGGTGGGCATTTTGGTTTCCGGTGGCTTTTTTAATTTTTTGTTCCAGCGAAACGAGCATCATTCCCGGGATAATACCTCGGATTCCGCCACCATCGATTGATAATATTCTTTTCATATTGAGTGATAAGGTAAGATAATCAAAGGAAATCAGAAAGGGGAAATATTTTTTAACAAAAATGCGTTAAAGCTGGTTAAAAGTAATATATTTGCAGCCACAATCAGGAGAGGTGTCAGAGTGGTCGAATGAGCAGACCTGGAAAGTCTGTATACGGGATGACTGTATCGAGGGTTCGAATCCCTCTCTCTCCGCCAACCAAATCAAAGCCCGACTTTTGTCGGGTTTTGTCGTTAATAGGGGGTGCCAAACTTGTTTGAGCACCCCCTATTAACGACAAAACCAGCGAGCAGAGCGAGCGGCTTTGATTTGGTTGAAGCCACCCCCCCAAGGGATGGTTCAGGGCTGAAGGGTGGGGGTAAGAGCGGCTGAACCAATCCCGACTACGCTAGCGTTATTCGGATTAAGATGGAAATTCGGCGAAGGCGAATGAGATTTCGGCGAAGGCGAATGTTATCCCAAGAAGAAGAAGGGGATATGCAATCCCAAGGAAAAATAGGGCGTATGCAATACGCCCGTACATGGCTAACGTTATTCGGATTTGGATGTATTCGGCGAGCGAATTCAATCCCAAGCACAAAAAAGACCATTTGCAATCCACCCTTCCATTAATGGTTGGATTGAGAAAATAATCTGTACATTAGTTTCACTAAAAACAATGGTTATTCGCAATATTTCCAGTACAGTAAGTCAATGAAATACATTAAAAAATATTTTACAATTTGGTGGATTCCAGTTGTTTCTTATTGCCTGCCAATTTTAGTTTATATTTTAGGAACTCGTCTAAGAAGTGACGACCTCATAGATGTTGCATTGATATTATTTTATTTAAATATTCTAGGAAATATTATTTCGGCCATTGTACAATTCTCAATTAAAAAATGGTATTTGATAATTCCGCAGTTTTTAATTACCTCATTTCTTATTATTTATATTTCAGTAATATTTTCATTTTCTCCAGCAGATTATTACGGAGAAAATAAGGTAATTCCAAATAATGTAGAATTTGAGGAACTTATTGAAAAGGAATCAAAAGAAACTGATTTAGGGGTAAATGATTTTAAAATTGTTTCAGTATCTCAACCAGGAATTTATCGATATTACACAAATTATAAATCTAAAGAAAAGGGTTATTTTTATATTAAAGCATTTGAGATCACTTCAAATGATAGGTTATCTGAAGCAAGAATCCTTCAGCGCTCAAAAATCATTGTAGATAATCTTGATAGTAACTTTTTCACCCAAGAATTTACTATTTATGAAGGATCTTGGGGAGATAAATATGGGGCAAGGATTGAATTATGGTTCAAGACAGATAGCGGAAATGAGTTTAAAGTAAATCAAAAAAATTATATAGTTGAAGGTTGGATGCGCTAAAAAATACTGCATACAAAATCAAAACTTTTTGCTTCTATTACGTTATACTTAAAGCATCGATAAAAGATACTTCAGAGGGGTTATATATTAGTAAAAGGAAGTATATGGCAAATATGCGCCCATCCATCCAATCGCTAAAGCGATTGGATGGATGGGCGCTTTTTTATTAATGGTTTTTTGTTACTAATATTGAACCCCTCTGGGGTTCTTAATAACGCTGTCGAATTGTTAAAACGAATTGGATATACGTTTATTTTATGGGTTTTTCGATTGTATTGAGCGAAGGCGAATGCAATTCCAAGGAAAAAGAGGGCGTATGCGATACGCCCGTACGGCGCTGGCGTTATTCGGTGGGTCCATGAAGGGCGTATGCAATACGCCCGTACGGCGTTGGCATTATTCGGTGGGTCCATGGAGGGCGTATGCAATACGCCCGTACGGCGCTGGCATTATTCGGTGGGTCCATGAAGGGCGTATGCGATACGCCCGTACGGCGCTGGCGTTATTCGGTGGGTCCATGGAGGGCGTATGCGATACGCCCGTACAGCGTTGGCATTATTCGGTGGGTCCATGGAGGGCGTATGCACTACGCCCTTACGATGCTAGCATTATTCAATTAAGGATAAGAATTCGGCGAAGCCATATCCAATCTACCCCTACAACTTTGCTGTGAATTTTAAAAGATTTATATTAGATTTTTAATATTTCAATTATGAGCCAAAACAAGTATTCAGGGTTTTCAGATGAGCAACTTTTGCTGGAGCAAAAGAAATTAAAGTCGACGAATTTAATCAATGCCATATTAATTGGTGCTGCAATTGGTGTTGCTGCATATAGCTATTATAATAGAGGGTTTAGCTTTTTTACGTTATTCCCATTATTGTTTGTTTATTGGTTTTGGACTTCTAAGAAGAATACTCAAGAATTGGAGGCTGAGATTAAATCCAGAAACTTATAATGTCAGATCAACCTAAACAAAACCTATTCAAGTATATCATTCTATTTGGGCTTTTTCTACTACAGAGGGAGGTAGTTTTTTCTCAATCTTCTGTTGTTCCTGAGATTCCATTTCAAGCTGAGGCAGGGGTTTCGGTGGATGGGAAGTTGGATGATTGGAATAAATTGAAAAAGTTGTTTGTGGTTGATGAATTTGTGTCGCCTTGGAGCAGTCCTGATTTTGGTAAGACAGTTTTCAAGGCTTTTTATGATAAGGAGTATTTGTATTTCTATTTTGATATTGAGGACAAGAATATCGTAGAGAAGAAGTTTGAAAGGGAGGAAGATGTTGCAAAAGGAGACAGGGGTGAGATATTTCTTTCGGCGGATTCAAGTCTAAGTGAATATTTTTGTTTTGAAATTGCTCCTAGTGGGGAGGTGTTAGATTATAAAGCCAAGTATTATAGGAAGTTTGATTATGAATGGGACCTTAAGGGTTTGGAAATTAAAACAGATGTTGGTTCCAGTGGGTATATTCTAGAAGGCAGAATTCCGTTGGAATTTGTAAAAGGATTAATAAAATCAAAACTATCTTCAGAATTTCGAATGGGAATTTTCCGGGGTGAGTTTAATAGCTTAAGCTGGAATGAAAAGGATATCAATTGGATATCTTGGATTCGTCCGAATACAGAAAAACCAGATTTCCATACACCATCTGCCTTTCAATGGGTGCGATTGGGAAGGGGGGAATAATTGAAATTATGTCCTGTTGGGGGAAAGGAAGTGTGAAGAAGGACGGGAAACCCCGGAGGGGTCCTTATTATTGGTGTCGGATTTTTGAAACGAATTGTAGGGGCGTATTGCATACGCCCTTTTATTGTTTAATAGGTTTATCGAATGTATTGGGTTATATTATTGGATAGAGGGCGTATGCGATACGCCCCTACAGCGCTGGCGTTATTCGAATGGGAAATTTATTTTTTGTAGCAATTTAATGTAAACAATCGTTATAAGGGAATAACTATTATAAAATATAAACCATTGAAATTATGAGACATCTACTTATTCTTGCATTATCTCTTTTATTCTTGAGTTCCTGTGAAAAGGATGGTATTAATGTGACTGAGTGTGAAAAAAAAATGAGGAATCATTTTAAGGATCAATTAAACTGTAAGGAAAAAGGATCTTATGAAAGCAACCTTTATAAGGGGACATATGATGGAAAGACCATATACTTTACTAATATTGTCTGTATTTCTTGTTTGACAATGCCTCCAAATGAAGGTTATACCTGTGATATGGAAAAGGTAAAAATTGAGAATTTTAATGATGTGAAAGATATAAAAATGGTGTATAACAGTTGTACTAAGAATTTTATCAAATAAAAGGAAAGCTATTTAGGTCAATGGGGTTTGAATAAAACTTTTATTTTTGTTGATAATGGGAAAAGAAATAATTATCGATGGGAATAAAATCCATGACAAGACTAGTTTTTACGAAGAGATTAATAGAAAGTTCATGCAAAATGAGAGTTGGCAGTTGGCTGAGAGCTTAGATGCATTTGATGATTTATTATATGGTGGATTTGGCGAAATCAAGGAAGGGGAAGAGGTGAAATTAGTTTGGCAAAACTTTGAGGAAAATCGAAACTCGTTAGGATTAGAATTTACAAAGGAATATTACTCAGAGAAGTTGCAACATCCAGAAGATTTTGATACCAACATCATTCAAAAAAAATTGGATGACTTGGAAAATGGATCGGGACAAACTTATTTTGAAATCTTAGTTGAGATTATTACCGAACATTCGAATATAGAGTTGATAAAGAAATAGGCGATCATTTGATCGCCTATTTCTTTATGTCATTTAAACTACAGCTCTTTTCATTAAGATGTCCGTTTGTTCGTCGGATCCTAATTTAAAAATGTGTTTATCAAATTCTTCGAAACCATTTTTTTTATAGAAGCTAATGGCTCTGGCATTTTCTTCCCAAACTCCAAGCCATATAGTGGGTACTCTTAAATTCTTTGCTGTTTCTAGGGCTTTGAAAAATAATAATTGACCTACCTGTTTACCATGGTGGCTTGCATATACATATATGCGTTCAATTTCTATATGATCTTCTAATTTGATTTCAGTTTGTGCATTTCCAATATTTAGTTTTAAATAGCCAATTGGATTTTCTTGATCCCAAGCTATATAAAAGATGGATTCTAAATTTTTTAATTCATCGTGAACTTGATGGTCTGAAAAGCGATTACTGATGTAATCGTTCATATCTGCTTCCTCATTTCTGGACTGGAAAGTCTCAATAAAGGTTTCACGACCGATTTTCTGAATAATTAGCATGTCATCAACTGATGCTACTTTGATTTCTATCATAATATTAAGTCCAGGGAAGCTTAAAAGTATTGATTTTTAAGCAATGAAAAGGTAATTATTATAAGTTATGACGTTTATATTATAGTTAGTTATGTGTTTTGTTGTTTTATTATAAATCGATAGGAAAAGAAATCGTTTGTAATTTTTTTATTTTATTTAAAACATCAAGGAAAACCAATTTACTTTTTAATTGTTTGAAAATAACAGCAAGAGAAAGATTGTTATAACGCACATCGCAATACAACCATAAATTGCAGATTGACTCTTCTCAGAAATAGTTTACGATTTATATGTCAATTTGCATACGATTATACCCCAAGCGATTTGGGGTATAATTATTTTAGGATATGCTGAGGATTGGATTCTTGATTCAGAATATAGTGAATATGCTTTTGTATAGAATTTCAGTTCATTAGTAATCCTTGTTAATTACTAAATTATTGTTATTTTGAAACCAATCGATCTAATGAATTATGTGTTACCATGTTGGTTCGCCGAGTAAATCGGAATTGAAGAATAAACTACCTAAGAAAAAAATATATTATCCTAATGAACAAGAGATCTTCCATGTTTCGGGATTTACTCGACCATTTTTGCCGGTTACTTTGAATCAAGATACGGATGTTGTCACGGAGGCACGATGGAAATTAATCCCAGGATGGATAAAGTCGGAAGTAGATGCTGGTAAATATGCCAATACTTTGAATGCAGAATCAGAAAGCATTTTTGAGAAGGCTAGTTATAAGAATTATATCCTTGGGAATCGTGGATTGCTCTATGTTACTGGATTTTATGAACCACATAAAATAAGTGGAAAAAAGGATTCTGAGAATTATTTTATTTATTCAGGAAGTAAGGAGCTATTGACCTTAGGGATTGTTTATTCCAATTTTACGGATCAAGAAACCGGAGAAACCTACCCGACATTTTCTGTTATTACCACAGCTGCAAATCCATTGTTGGAGGAAATCCATAATGAGAAAAAAAGAATGCCTTTGATTATACCTGAAGCGTCCAGGGATGCATGGTTGTTTGCAGATGGCAAAGATGAAATAAAGGCCTTGATGAAGCCTTTTGAAGGGGAGTTAAAGGGACATCAGGTCTATCGCGTCACCGGTGCCAGAGGGGAAGATACCAATACTCCGCAAATCCAAAAGCCTTGGACTGGTCAAATCAGTTTGTTTTGAAAAATCAAATAGCTATGAAATATAAAAACCTATACCTATCAACATTAATTGGATCCATAGCCTTAAGTTCCTGTTCAGTAACCCAAAAGATGCAGGATAAGCCTTATATCTATATTCAAAAAGAAAAGCGTGAAAACAAAAAGTGGAAGTTAGTTTGGGAAGATCATTTTGAGGGTACGCAATTAGATACCACGAAATGGAGTCGAATTCCGAAAGGGGGGTCTGATTGGAATCGTCATATGAGTACCTCAGATGCAGTATTCCGAATGGAAAATGGCAAGTTGTTTTTATTGGGGATTAATAACCCTGATACTATTACAGATCCCCGACCATTTATTACGGGCGGGATTTGGAGTAAGAATAAGTTTGCCTTTCAATATGGGAGAATAGAGATCCGTGCAAAATTAGGAAGTGCCCAGGGGGCATGGCCAGCGATGTGGATGTTGGCAGAACTTGATAAGTATGGGAAATATCCTATGAATGGCGAGATTGATATCATGGAGCATTTGAACTATGATAAGATTATTTATCAAACGACACATTCGCATTATACCTTAAATCTAGGACATAAGGATAATCCGCCGCATGGGGGAACTGCTGCGATCGAATCAGAAGAATATAATACTTATGGCATCAGTTGGTATCCGGATAAAATAGTTTTTCAATTGAATGGGAAGGATACATTTACCTATCCAAGGGTAGAGGGAGTAGATTCGAGCCAGTGGCCTTATGATCAACCTTTCTATATCTTGATAGATCAGCAGTTAGGTGGCAGTTGGGTTGGAAAAGTAGACCACAGTCAATTACCAGTAGAAATGGAGATTGACTGGGTAAAAGTTTATCAATAGAAAAAAAGCCGGCCAAACTTAGGTTTGACCGGCTTTCGAAAAATTATATTCTAAAATTAAAATTGCAGATTTATTTTTTTGGACAAGCCACTCTTTTACGGCCAGTACCAGTTCCAATAATTACAGTTTTTCCATCGACTTTTTGACTGACAATAACTTCGTTTGGTCCGGTTCCATCCCATGGAACATTGTTGAATTGTTGGTTACCTTTCATTCTTAATTGAACTAGATTTCCACCACTTGTTTTGCTACCATACATGGTTATTTGTCCATTTCGGCTAATCAAGATTCTTACCAAAGGCTTGTCAGCAGTTCCTTTCATATTAAATACTTGAGGAATATTACCCGTTGCATATTCAGTTCCATCAACAAATTCTATATTTCTAACGGTACCTAATGATGGGTTGGTTTGGAATTGAATCTGATCATTTTCGGAAGTTCCAAAAATATAATTATCATTTACTTTCATGTTAAAAGCATTATCCAAATCAGTGATATCGAATTGGAACCCATAATTCGCTTGTGGAGCATCGAATGTTCTTCTAATGTATGAGTTGTTAGGATAATAAGTACTACCAATAATAATTCCGGTAATTTTTCTTCCATACCAATCATACCAAGTTTTCTCAGGATAATTCCAATTCAAACCAGAGGAAGTAACATTTTGTGTACAAACTCTAAATCTTAGTAATAATTTATATTTATGTCCAGGGGTAATTTTTATATTAGGAACAGAAATATCCGTTTTTGTTTCACCATCTAATGTAATGGATCCAATTACAAAGTTTGCTGTGGTTGTAGCAGGACTAAATATTAAGGTAGAATCAGCGGTAATAGTTGTAGTTGAACCCGGTACACTAGGAAAATTAACATTAGCCATTGTCGTACCAGAAGAGAAAGTCAGTGAATTATCACTTATTTTTAAGTTTCCTGCAGCTCTGGTAGGTGTGATTCTAGTATTCGCAATTGCTTGGATTGAACCAGTCATACTATTATCCATTTCAATAGATGTAGTAATTTGGCTGAATTGGTGAACCAGAATAGCGTCCAAGTAACTATCTCCGTGAGGTATATATAATTTTTTCTTAAAGTACATTAAGTCACCAGAAACACTATTAATAGATGCATTATTTAATGAATTTTGGTTAGTTACATTCGGTAAGTCTGTAGTACTATTAACGGAGTAGATAACGAAAGTATAAGTTTTACCTGCGTTAACTTTAAGCGGGTTATTTGGATCTTCTGAACCAAAGATGTAGTCATAGTTACCTTGATGAGAGCCATCCTCATTATATACCATAATGCGGTATTTTACTCCATGTTTCAAAGTTTTACGTACTACTTGGGATGCTGCTCTATTTTCAGAGTTTACAGCAGAAGAGTAATTCATTGCTGAAGATTCAGAATCTTTTAAAACAATTACCTCCATATTCAGATTATCACTAATTTGAACATTCGATAATTGTACGTTTGATTCAGGAGATCTTTTTGTTGTTCTACTATTACCAACTAAAATATTTTCTTCTTCTGGAGATCCAACGGAAAGGTTGAATTTTACAGTTGTATTTAAATTTCCAGCCGATTCTGATTCTGATTTTTGACAGGATTGAAAGCCGACAAAAAGGACAGCAAGAAAGAGTATGCTTTTAAGTTTCGTCATCTTTTTCAAAAGTGTAAATTCCATTTTTTGGGTTTTAAAGATTTTAATAAGAGAAATTAGAACCAATCAATTTGTTTCGTGTCTTGATCGTCCTCGATCCATTGATCTTGCATAGGAGTGTTAGGACCTCCAGGTCTGATAATTGCAGAACCAGAAGCTATTCCTTCTTCAAGATGAACAGTTTGGATTTCTATCCTTGGGCTAGTGTAAATTTTATCCATAATGCGATGCACCTAGTGTGTGTTTTATTTTTACTTTTTGTGATTAAAAGTTAATAGTTAATGATTTTCGGTAAAATCCAATGATTTCCCTATGAAAACACTGTAAATGTAGGTAGTTAATTCATTTTCTTGTATAGTACACTAACTTGTTTCGAGGGTTAATTTTAAATTGTCGATTCATCACTACAGAATAGTATCGATATCCGGTAAAAGCTTGAAAAGCGTCTAACTGAACCTTATTATTTGTGTAAAAAAATGGCTGAAATTGATCAATAATTGGGAGTATAGTTTAACGAAATAGTTAGGAATGGACTATTGAATGTATTGGAATATTATTTTGACCTGATTTTCCAAAAAATACCGTTTGAGATAAAATGGAATTTGTCAAAAGGATGATAAAGAAAGATAGGAAAGAGGGGATTTTTGAAGAGAAATATTTTTTAATAAAACAGGATGAATAAAAAAAAGCTCGTCGGACCTGACGAGCTTTTCGATTTAGTACCTAGGGCGGGAATCGAACCCGCACTCCCTTAACGGGAACAGGATTTTAAGTCCTGCGTGTCTACCAGTTCCACCACCTAGGCAACTGAGCGAAAGACGAGATTCGAACTCGCGACCCCAACCTTGGCAAGGTTGTGCTCTACCAACTGAGCTACTTTCGCTTGACGTGCTGCAAATATAGAGAGATTTAGTAAAGTTGAAAAATAATATTTCGACAAAAGTTGCAATGTGCTTGTAATGTGAGTAATAATTTTATCACGAAGCTATAAAAAGGGTTCAAGAATAGCATTTACAGTGATTTTTTAGCTATTTTCGTGTTTTAAATGTGGAATATGCAACTTAGACTTTTTACTTTACTATTTTTCTGTTGTTTGGTTCAGATTGTTAAATCAGAATCCTATCCAGAGGTCATATTTGATAATAGTTTGGTTAAAGGGTCTTATGCACGTAGTATCGTGAATTACAGTGGCGATAGCTGGGTTGAGAATGTTCAAAAGAATTTGTTGGTCTCGGATAGCTTATTCTTTACACCTGGAAATGCCTTGTCCTTGAAATATATTTCTTCAGAAACTGGCGACTGGGATGTTTTAATCCGTTATAGCCGACAAAAGTTTCATTATCGTGTTTCCTTGGATGATAACTTAAGTTTAAAATTATTTGTTGGAACTGAAGGGACGAAGCCTGAGAATTTACCATCCATATCTATTCAACAAGGATTAAATCAATCCATATCCATTCCATTAGGGGATTATATTGAAGATTATAATAATAGTAGCTGGATGAGTGTTAAAATTCCACTTCGAGAATTTGCAGGACTTAATATTGACCAAAACATTACCGGAATAATTTTAAGGCAACATCATTCCAGTGCGGTGACTAATCAGCTATTTTTAGATCAGATGGAGTTTTTGCCATCTAAATATTCCGAAGCTCCATTAACCTCCAATGCTGTCTTATCAAAGGCATCTGCCTATGGTAAGCATATTGACCTACAATGGCAGGTTCCATTGACCCCAAGTATTCGTTATGTTAAGATTTATCGATCTGAAGACAATAAAGAATTTAAGGCTGTAGCTATTCGTCCAACTTATATGTTAAGAGGTTTGGATTATGTGCCGGTATTGGCCAAAAAGTATTATTACAAGATTGCGTGGGTTGACTATAATTATAGGGAGTCACCGTTTTCAGAGGTATTAGAGGTTGAACCAAAGCAGTTGAATGAAAGTGAGTTAATGGATCTGATTCAGTTGGCGAGTGTAAATTACTTTGTCGAGAATTATGATATTAATTCTGGGATGTACATGCCTTATCGCATGAAGGATAAAGCGTTGGTTTCAGTACGTGAGACCGGAGGAGCCATGTTAAGCATGTTGGTTGGCGTTGAGAAAGGATTTGTGAGTAAATCACTTTTCTTGAGCAGGGTGAAAAGGATTGTTGGTTTTTTAGCGAAAGCGCAAAATAATAAAGGTTTTTTTCCGGCATACTTTGATGGACGAAAAGGATTGCCTGTTTACTTGGATGATCAACCTCGATATGATATACAGGCAACTAGTTCATTGATGGAGGCCTTATTGGTCATTCGACAATATTTAAATAATGATGCAGCTGAAGAGAATAAATTAAGGGGTGACATCACTCAATTATGGGAGCGATTAGATTGGCGGGGAGTAACCCTTCCTTCGGATCCATTGGTTTTGAAGTCATCAATTAACATGGTTGATGAGTATTTTTCATTTGACCCATTAGTTGGGATCAATAATGGATTGAATGCATACATGTTAGCGATTGCATCAACGAAGTCAAGTTTAGCGCCAGAAGCATTTGCGAATGCTTTAAAATATAAATTTGAAAAGCCTCAGGTTCGGGGTAACCTAAGAAGATTGGGGAATAGCGAAGAGAGTCAAGCAACAGATTCTGTTGTAACAGCAGTTAGTGAAGAGAAAAAAATAGTTTCAGCAGCCGGCCAGGATACTGTTTACAAAGTTTTGGCAACGCATGATACGCTGATGTATGGAATTAACTTGCCGTTTGGCAATTATACAAGCAGTTTATTGGATATGTATAGACCCTTTAACACCATCAATCCGAATTTGAGTAAGGTTGGGGATTATGATTTAAAGGGCGTATTGCAGAAGTATACGCAGGTTGCCAAGCGTAGGGATAATGAGATTGGGGTAGGGACTTCGAATTCTGACATTTGGGGATTTTACCAATATCGGGATAGTGTTGGGACATTTCGGATCAATCCGGCAATAGCGATTTCATCGATGTTTTTGGATGAAGCAAGATCAAAGCGATCGCTTCATGCTTTATATAATCAATTTGGGGAGTTTTTATTTACAGAATACGGTTTTCGGGCCTGGATGGATTTACGAACCGATGATGTTTCGGATGAATATATTGCGAGTAATCAAGCTAATCTTTCAATACTTTTGGAGAATGCCCGGACAGGCTTAATCTGGAAGTTATATCAGGCGATTCCGGAAATCCAGTCAGCGGAGCAAAGAATCTTTAAGAAGTGAAATAATTAATAGTAATATCATTATATTTACGCATTCAAAACAATAAAAAAACACATGAAGCGAATCAACTATTTAACTTTAATTTTTTTAGCGGGTCTTACCTTATTTTCTTGTAAGCAACAGGCCTTGGTTGTGAATCCAGGAGCTGTAGTGACCCAGGATGGTACCAATGACGGACTTAAAAATGTAAAGAGAGAGTTTGAAGATGCCAAGCAAACGAATGAGGGGATTTTGGTTTCTATCTCATCAGATTTATTGTTTCCAACAAATTCTTCCTATTTAACTGATGGAGCAAAAACAGAGTTGAGTAAATTAGTGAAGGTTTTGAAGGGGAGCAATGCTGGATCCAAAATCAGGGTCGATGGACATACAGATGCTACGGGAACACCGGAATATAATGTTTGGTTATCCGATAAGCGAGCTGCTTCAGTGGAGAAATTTTTGGTAGAAGCAGGAATTGGAGCTTCCAGGATATCAACAAAAGGTTTAGGTCAGACCAAACCTATCGCTGATAACAAGACTGCAGAAGGTAGACAGAAAAACAGAAGAGTAGAGGTTGTGATCTTAAAATAACCTTTAAAAAAGAGATATATAAAGGCGCAGTTCTGAATTGTCAGAACTGCGTTTTTTTTATCCATTATACCTAAGTAATGGATTGGCTGTATTGTGGAAAATCTGCGCAAAAAATAGCTGAAGAGTTAATTTCCTCGTTTATATTTAATTAAAGCTGTGGATATTTTAGTTGGCTGGAATTGGTCGAAAATTAAGATAATATTAAGTATTTTTGTTAGTTATATAGTTATAGGGAGAAGAGAACGATGTACATAATTTTTGATACGGAAACTACGGGTTTGCCAAAGCGTTGGGATGCACCAATTACGGATACCGATAATTGGCCGAGGTGTATTCAGATTGCCTGGCAATTGCATGATGAAATGGGGAGATTGGTTGAGCATCAAGATTATTTAATTAAACCTGATGGTTTCAATATTCCATATGATTCGGAGAAGATCCACGGAATATCAACTGAATTAGCAGAATCAGATGGTATTCCATTAACTGAGGTTTTAGTAAAATTCAATGAAGCCTTATCAAAAGCTAAATTTGTTGTTGGTCAGAATGTTGGCTTTGATGTCAATATTATGGGCTGTGAATTTTACCGGTATCAGGTTGATAGTCCGATGTCTTCGATGCCAGTTTTGGATACCTGTACTGAAGTTACCGCTGAATTATTAAAATTACCGGGAGGTCGTGGTGGTCGTTATAAATTACCCACCTTAACAGAATTACATAGTTATCTTTTTGGGGTTCCATTTTCGGAGGCCCATAATGCGACTGCCGACGTTGAAGCAACAACACGATGTTTCTTCGAGCTTATCCGAAAGGATGTATTTTCGGCTAGTGACCTACAGGTTGATACGGGTTACTTTGTTGAATTTAAGACTGAGAATCCGACATTGGTTGAGCCGGTTGGTTTAAAACATGTAAATTTAAAAGCAGCTTCAGATGCGATCCGTCAAGCGGAAAGCATGGGGGTGAAGAAAGTGGTTATCGACGCAGAAACCCTTGCCAAATTCGAAGCCGCGGAATTTGCACATTTACATAATCATACCCAATTTTCAGTTTTACAATCTACTATTTCCATTGACAACTTAATTCAGGCTGCTGCAAAACATAACATGCCAGCAGTGGCGATGACGGATCATGGGAATATGATGGGTGCCTTTCACTTTGTAAGTAAAACCCTGAGCCATAATAAAGAGATTGAAGCAAAAATAAAGGAGGCTGCAGAGAAAGGTGAAACTTTTGAAGGAAATACCATCAAACCGATAGTTGGTTGTGAGTTTTATGTTTGTGAAAATCGAAAAGATAAGAGTCGTAAGGATAATGGTTATCAGGTAGTATTCTTGGCAAAGAATAAACATGGTTACCATAATATGGCTAAGATGGCTTCAATCGCCTATACTGAAGGGTTTTATTATGTTCCTCGGATTGATAAAGAAACCGTTGAGCGCTATAAAGAGGACCTTATTGTATTATCGGGAAATTTAAATGGAGAGGTGCCGAGTAAGGTTTTAAATATTGGGGAAGCCCAAGCTGAGGAGGCCTTATTATGGTGGAAAGAGCAATTTGCTGATGATTTTTATATTGAATTAATGCGTCATGGTCAAGAGGATGAAAATCGCGTAAATGACACTTTGGTTCAATTGGCAAAGAAACATCAGGTTAAACTGATAGGTACCAATAATACTTATTACGTCAATAAATCAGACGCCCATGCACATGATATTTTATTGTGTGTGAAAGATGGGGAGAAATTATCGACACCAAAGGGTAGAGGTCGAGGATTTCGATTTGGATTACCAAATCAAGAATATTATTTCAAATCTGCTGAAGAAATGAAGCAGGTTTTCAAAGATACCCCTGAGGCCATCATTAACATTCAAGAGGTTTTAGATAAGATTGAGGAATATTCCTTAAATCGGGATGTCCTGTTGCCGAAGTTTGAAATTCCGGAGCAGTTTCAATCTCCAGAAGATTTAGTGGATGGTGGTAAGCGCGGAGAGAATGCTTATTTAAAGCATTTGACCTATCTAGGTGCAGAACGCCGCTATGAAGAAATTACGGATTCCATTCGAGAGCGATTGGATTTTGAACTGGCAACCATTGAAAAAACGGGATATCCGGGATACTTTTTGATTGTTCAGGATTTTATTGCTGCGGCACGTGACATGGGAGTTTCAGTAGGTCCAGGTCGTGGTTCCGCGGCAGGATCAGCAGTAGCCTATTGTTTAGGGATTACCAATATTGACCCTATCTTGTATGACTTACTATTTGAGCGTTTCTTAAATCCGGATCGTGTGTCGATGCCGGATATTGATATTGACTTTGATGATGAAGGTCGTGGTCGGGTTATGCAATATGTAATTGATAAATATGGGGCTTCGCAAGTTGCCCAGATTATCACTTATGGTACCATGGCTGCGAAATCATCGATTAAGGATACAGCCAGGGTATTGGATTTGCCACTTTCTGATGCCAATGAGATTGCGAAATTGATTCCGAACTTAAAATTGAATAAGATTTTCAATTTAGAGGATAAGGCTTTGAAGGAGGTCTTACGAGCGGAAGAGTTGGAAGCCGTCAATAAATTAAAATCCTTGGCGGATGGTGCTGGAATTGAGGCAGAGACCATCAAGCAGGCTCGGGTTCTGGAAGGTTCAATGCGTAATACGGGTATTCACGCCTGTGGGGTAATTATTACGCCAGATGATATCACGAATTTCGTTCCGGTTTCCTTGGCAAAGGATTCAGATTTATATGTTACGCAGTTTGACAACTCGGTTGTAGAGAGTGCGGGATTACTAAAGATGGACTTTTTGGGGTTAAAAACGTTAACCCTAATCAAGGATACTGTAATTAATGTGAAGTTGCGTCATGATATCGATTTGGATCCGGATAATTTTCCGATAGATGACGAGAAGACGTATGAGTTATTCCAAAGAGGTGAGACGATTGGTATTTTCCAATATGAATCTCCGGGGATGCAGAAATACATGAAGGAATTAAAGCCGACAGTTTTTGCGGATTTAATTGCAATGAATGCCTTGTATCGTCCGGGACCAATGGAGTATATTCCAAGTTTCGTTAAGCGGAAGCATGGTATTGAACCGATTACCTATGACTTGGATGCCTGTGAGGAATATTTAAGTGAGACCTACGGGATTACGGTTTATCAGGAGCAGGTAATGCTTCTGTCCCAGAAGTTAGCAGGATTCTCGAAGGGTGATGCCGACGTGCTTCGGAAGGCGATGGGTAAGAAGCAGAAAGCAGTTTTGGATAAGATGAAGCCAAAATTTGTGGCTCAAGCGGAGGCGAATGGCCATAATGCGAAAGTCTTAGAGAAAATCTGGACTGACTGGGAAGCCTTTGCATCTTATGCCTTCAATAAGTCCCACTCCACCTGTTATGCATGGGTTGCTTATCAAACAGCGTATTTAAAAGCCCACTATCCAGCGGAATATATGGCTGCAGTATTGTCCAATAATATGAACGATATCAAGCAAGTTACCTTCTTTATGGAAGAGTGTAGGCGAATGGGCTTAACTGTTTTAGGTCCAGACGTTAATGAGTCGCATTATAAGTTTACTGTAAATGATGAGGGAGCGATTCGCTTTGGTATTGGAGCTGTAAAAGGTGTTGGAGCAGGGGCTGTTGAGACTATTGTAAATAGTCGTGCAGATGGTCCTTATAAATCCATCTTTGACTTAGCGAAGCGTGTTGATTTACGCATGATCAATAAAAAGGCTTTCGAGAGTTTAGCCTATGCTGGTGGGTTTGATTCCTTCGGAGATACACATCGGGCTCAATATTTCTATTCTGATACCGATAGTAGTTCAGGAATAGAAAAGGCTATAAAATTTGCGCATAAATTCAAGGAGAATGAGAACTCGGCCCAGGTGAGTTTATTTGGATCAGGGGGAGCAGTAGAATTGCCTGAACCAACGATGAGTCCATGTCCAGCATGGGGATTGATTGAGAAATTGAAATATGAAAAGGATGTAATCGGTATTTATTTAACGAGTCATCCTTTGGATAATTATAAATTTGAGATGCGACATTTCTGTCCCAATACAGTTACTGATCTTCAAATGATCAATAAGGTAAAAGCGGCAGAAGTAGAGCAGGAGGTTCTGTTAGAATTTAACCGAATCAAAAATAAGGAAGTTGTATTAGGTGGAATAGTGGCTCTGGCGAACCATAGGGTTGCCAAGTCTGGGAAACCATTTGGTTCTTTCATTATTGAGGACTACTCTGATTCTTATGAGATTATGGTTTTCGGTGAGGACTATGTTAAATTTAAAGGGTATTTGCAGGAAGGCTATTTTGTTCAGATCAGGGGATTAGTTCAGGAGCGTTTTAAACAGGTTGGAAATTGGGGATTTGAGTTAAAAGGTATTCAATTGTTATCTGATTTACGGGAGAAGATGGCAAAGAGTTTTACGATTCAATTTCCATTGCATGTCTTGAATCAGGAATTCATGCAATCCTTACAAGAATTGATAAGTTATACGCAGTTAGAAGGGCAAGAAGCGAATTGTCAGTTGAAATTTATGATCATGGATCTTCAGGATGAATATTCTATAGAAATGCCTGTAAAAAGGAAGAAGATATTTATTACGAATGAGTTTTTGGATGGACTAGAAGCCTTGGAGAGTGTGAGATATAAATTAAATTGATAGGTTATAAAAAAAATAATAGTTGTATTTAAATAGCATGTATAAGCGATTGCTTATATTTGTGTACATTATAATTGTAAAAACATAAAACATAATCAAAATGGCATTAGAAATTACAGATGGCAACTTTGATGAAGTTGTATTGAAATCAGATAAACCAGTACTTATTGACTTTTGGGCAGAATGGTGTGGTCCATGTCGTATGGTTGGTCCTTTGGTTGATGAAATTGCAACTGAATACGAAGGTAAAGCAGTGGTAGGAAAAGTTAATGTAGATAACAATCCAGATATTTCTGTACGTTATGGAATTCGTAATATCCCGGCATTGTTGTTCTTTAAAAATGGTGAGATCGTTGATAAACAAATCGGCGCAGTGCCTAAGTCAGTTTTAACTGAGAAATTAGAGAAACAACTTTAAAATACTAAAAAAGAGCGATAATAAATCGCTCTTTTTTAGTTTTAGTATTTAAGTAGAGAGTATTTAGTATTTAGACCTATGCGGGCTACCCGCGGGACTGAAAATAATAGTAAGCGGGCTAATCGCGGGAATTGTATCTTGTCGTGAGCGGGCTATCCGTGGAATTTGTATCATGTCGTAAGCGGGCTAACCTCGGGGACTGAACATAATCTTTAGCGGGCTATCCGTGGATACTTTATTTCGTGAGCGGGTTAGCCGTTTTAGGGTTTTGTTAGAGATTGATATTATATTTAAATCCTAAAGTTGCCCATCTGCTAGGCATTGGAACGGCTCCGACTTCTATATATTGGGTATCAAAGATGTTTTGAAGGTCTGTATATAGGGTATATTTTGATTTTTGGAAGGCTACGCGTGCGTCAGAAACAAAATATGAATGATTGGAGGTCCTGTTAAGCCATCTGTTTGCCGTACTGATTGACCAACTTCCTGTTTGAAATGTTAAAGACCCTATAGCTTGATGTTTTAAACTTTCAATGCCATATTTAATAATAGCATTCTGATAATCATTGATTATTGAAGAATTAAGGTAAGTGTAGGAAAGGTTCAAGTTGATACTTGAAGAATTTCCTAATTGTCGATTGTATAGGATGTTCGAAAATATTCCGTGAGTTTTATTATTTCCAAGATTCTGAGCCTGATAAGGTTCACTTGTTGAAGTTCTCATCCAATCAATAAAATTATCAATATCCCTATAGAAGTAACCAGCTTTTAGAGTTAAGTTAGCCAATTGATAGGAAGTTCCTATTTCATTTTGCCATGCATTTTCACTTTTTAGATTCGGATTTCCAATGTTTCCAGGTCTTTGGTTAAGATAAAGATCCGTGAACGTTGGGATTCGTTGACTAGTTCCGCTGCTGGCAGAAATTTTCCATTTTTCATTGATCAGGTAACTTACATCCAATCCTGGGAATACTTGCCAGTCGTAATCGGTATTGTAATTAATATATGCCCCTAAATTGAAGATGAATCTTTTGAAATAAGTTGATCTGAATTCAGAAAAGAAGCCCAGATTATTACGACTGTGGTCACCAATATTTGAGGAGTTAATGGATTCATGTCTGGTTTCGAATCCTAACCCAAGATCTCCAAAGTTAAATTGACGGTATGCATTTAATTCACCTGAGACGCTATGTGTATAATGATGACTTCTGCCTTTAGATAAATCATCTTTGAAATATCTGTAATCATCATCATTATATCGATAATTTACTCTTGGGCTTAGATACCAATGCTCTTTGATTTGATGATGTGAAGCGATACTTGAGATAAAAGTTTGGACCAATTCCTCGGAGTTTTTATCCCCAGGAGCGGCATAATATCCATTTGCACCAAATTGATTATTGATATAACCCGCCATCATCTGAATCTTATTATTATCATTCAGGATAATGTTATTCTGGTAGAATATTTTTTCATTATCGCTAGCCGTATTATAGCGTTGTCCATTACTATGTTCCTTACTGGCGTATAATTGATGTTGGTTGTTTTTCTTGTAGAATGTACCCCCAAGTTGAACTCCAGAGCCATAATAAGTGCCATTTTTATCTTCCTCTTCCACTTTATTAAAAGAAGACCCTGCAAAAAGATGGGCGAATACAGAGTTGTTTTCCACTTGTTTAGTAACAATATTCACTGCACCAGTTAGGGCATTTATTCCATACATTCGAGAAGCAGGTCCACGAAGGATCTCAATTCTTTCGATCGATTCAATTGGGATAGGGATATTTAACATATGGTGCCCAGTCTGAGGGTCTGTTAATTTAACGCCATTAATCAATACCAAGGTTTGGTCAAAGCTACCTCCGTCGATTCCAATATCAGCCTGAGTGCCAAATGGTCCCCTTTGTCTAATGTCTACTCCTGAAACATATCTTAATACTTCATTAATACTTGTACTAGGCAGCCTTTTAAGATCCTTTTGAGTCAGAACCTGAATGTTCCGGCTATGTTGGTTAAAAGGAATCTGAAATCTATTCTCTTGGATAATAACTTCATTGATCTTAGTTGTATCCGTGGTAATATTTTGAGCAAGTAAAAGATTAGGTACAGCAGAAAGAAGAATTAATAATTTTTTGGATGACATATTAATTAAATTTTCTGCGAAATTAGTTAAAATAAATATTTAGATGAAAATTCTAATGCCATTCTTCTCTACCTTGAGGGATTTTATGTTTTGACAGGTCTATGGTATCAGTAGGAAGTTCATTCATTTTTAGATAGGACAAATCAGGTTGGCCAGCATCTACCCAAGCAGTAAACCACAGAGAGCCAATTGCATGAATGGATTTTTTCATTCTTTTATGGACCATTCCATTTAATTGTTGATGATAAGTTTCCACATAGTAATCGGAGTAATTCGTTTGTATTTGTTGTCCGCGTAAGATGTAAGATTTATGTAGAATCTTGGGTAATTTTTGAGAAAGATATTGTTCAAGTTGCAGCACTGAATCGAGGAGTGCATTGCTTTCCATAACAATAGACCAGGCATAATCGAGGACATTATCAATGTAATTTGCAGGACCGACATAAAGGTTATATTTTTTGGAATATTTTTCGGGGAGTCTTGTTTCCCAAAGCGCATGAATTCCGATTTGATTTGTTTGCTGACCATTGTAGTTGCTGGTTGTATGTAAAGGGACATGCGCATCGGCAGTATAATGGCCCAAGTCAGCAGAAACCTTAATAATTCTATAGCTATCTTTTTTGTAGAAAGCATTTCGGAGTTGAATAAATGACTTTTCAATTTGCCAGGGGACAATCCCTCTGCTCATGAGGAGTTTTTCATTATATTTTTCTTTGGCTTTATTCCAGGGGATCTGGATGGAATCTTTATTGGGGATTTGGTCGAGGTCAATAAAATGGCGTGGAGATTCTTTCGGGTCGATATATACTCTTTTATCGGCATTTACAGCATTGTCTCGGATTTTGGTGAGATTTCTTTTATAGAAATCATTCAAGGGTGGCGGCAGAGTAAATATGGCATTAGTATTTATTATTTTGTGGGGATAGAACCCCCATGCGGAGAGCGTTATCATTATGATTATCGACAACATTAAGATAATGGATCGTTTCATCTTGTGATAGAGGGTTTTATCGAAAATTAATAATTTTCAGTTAAGATAAGTAGAATTTTGTGGAAACATATTAACTGAAATTTGTTACTTTGTTAGAGTCAAATTCAGAATCGATGAAAATATTATATGCTGTTCAAGGGACTGGAAATGGGCATTTATGTCGCGCGATAGACATTATTCCCTGTTTACAGGAATATGGTCAGGTAGACGTTTTGATCAGCGGGATCCAAGCTGATATTGAATTACCCTTTAAGGTGAAGTACCGTTATCATGGATTGAGTTTTATTTTTGGTAAATCCGGGGGTGTTGATTTATGGAAAACCTTCATGAGTTCGACGGTGAGGAAGTTTGTTAAAGAGGTGAATTCTGTTCCTGTAGAGGATTATGATTTGGTTATAAATGATTTTGAGCCTATATCTGCATGGGGATGTTATTTTAAGGAGAAGAACTGTATAGGTTTAAGTCATCAGATAGGGGCATTTGACCCATCGAGTCCGAAGCCTGAGGAGTCGGATATGTTGGGAAAATTTATCATGAAAAATTATGCACCGGCAAATATTTCATATGGTTTTCATTTTAAATCCTATGCTTCGCATATTTTTACCCCAGTAATTCGGCAGTCGGTTCGAGAATTGGAACCTAAGGATTTGGGTCATTATACTGTTTATTTGCCTTCCTATGATGATTCTCATTTATTAAAGCATCTTTCCCGGTTTACGGATGTGAAATGGGAAGTTTTTTCCAAGCATAATAAAAAGCCATTCCGGTTGAAGAATGTATCCATAAACCCGATAAATAGTGATGCCTTTGTACAGAGTATGGCCGAATCTTCAGGAGTTCTTTGTGGGGCAGGCTTTGAAACCCCGGCAGAAGCCTTATATTTAGGGAAGAAGTTGTTGGTTATCCCTATGAAAAATCAGTATGAGCAACATTTAAATGCTGCATCATTAGAGGAAATAGGAGTTCCAGTCATAAAAAGTTTAAAAAAGAAGTCAGAATTGGATATTGAATCCTGGCTAAATGCAAAATCTAAAGTCAGTGTAGACTATCAAGATTGTACTGCAGAAATAATAGATAAAATAGTAAAAAACCATAAACCATAATGAAGTATATATTAGGAATCTTTTTTTGTTTAGCGCTGAATTCAACCGTTAATGCTCAGTCATTAGCCAATTCGAAGGATTCTTTATCCTATGCATTGGGCCAAGACTTAGGGTCTTATATCAAACGGATGGATTTACCATTGAATAAAGATCAACTTTTGAAGGCAATAGGAGATGTGCTGGATGGAAAGGAAGTAGTATTCAAGGATGAAGAGCGCGAAGGCATTATTCGTAATGGCTTACAAAAGATTCAAGATGAGAAGAATGCTAATTTAAAAAACGCTGCTGAGGAATTTTTGGCTAAGAACAAATCCAAAGCAGGAATCAAAGTAACTCCAGAGGGTGTTCAATATGAAGTTATCAAGGAAGGAAAAGGGCTAAACCCATCGCTTAGTGATACTGTTACGGTACATTACATCGGGAAAGTCTATACGGGTGAGAGTTTTGATAATTCCTATGAGCGAGGCGAACCTTTGGATTTGAATTTAAATTCGGTAATAGAGGGTTGGAAAATTGGGATTCCCTTGATGAAGAAAGGGGCGAAATACAGATTTTATATTCCATATAGCTTAGGCTATGGCGAACGAGGTAGTGGACCTATTCCACCGTATAGCACTTTAATATTTGAAGTAGAGTTGCTAGATATCAAATCAGCAAATGAGAATGCAATATAATATATTGGGTAAATCAGATCTTCGAATTTCTGAAATTGGACTTGGTGCCATGTCATTGGTTCAAGGTCATGATCAAACCAATGGCTATATTATCAAACATGCGCAAGAGTTAGGTATCAATTACTTGGATACTTCTGATCTTTATGATAAAGGGAAGAATGAAGAATTGATTGGTCGTTTAATAGGTGATGATCGGGATAAATGGATTTTAGCTTCTAAGGTTGGCAATAAATGGCGTCCGGATGGAAGTGGTTGGGATTGGGCACCAGATAAGGCCTATATCTTAAAATCGATTGATGAATCCTTGAAAAGGTTAAATACGGATTATCTGGATTTATATCAACTTCATGGCGGGACTATTGAAGATCCATTTGATGAAATTGTAGAGGCATTTGAGCTGTTGGTAAAGCAAGGGAAGATTCGGTATTATGGGATATCATCCATTCGTCCCAAGGTCTTTTTAAATTATGCTCAAAACAGCAATATTGTTTCTGATATGATGCAATACAGCATTTTTGATCGAAGACCAGAGGAATATTTTCCGCAATTGCAGGAAAGCGGGATTTCGGTATTAGCTCGAGGAACCATTGCTCAGGGTTTGTTACTCAAAAAACCAGCTCAGAAATATTTGAGTTATTCTGTACATGAGGTTTTGGAAATTCAGAAGAAATTAGCAGAAATCTCCAGTAAGTATGATTTAAATAGGTTGGCTCTCGCCTTAAAATATCCTTTACTACATTCACCAGTTGCCTGTAGTGTGGTTGGGATTCGGACAAGAGAACAAATCAATTCCTTAGATGAGGTTTTTGATGATATGCAGAAGATAGATCTAAGTGTATATGCAGATTTAATTGAAGATATGCCTACAATAAGATATGAAGTATAAAATTGGCTATGTCGATAGAATACAAAAAGAAGGTCAGGGATAAATCCTGACCTTCTTTTTGTAATAGGTTAATCATAAACCTACTGATTAAAATATTTTTTAAGAATTGCTTTTAAATCTTCAGGAGTATCAATGGCGTCATTAATATGGTTTGAAATGGCAGTTTTAATTTTATAGCCATTATCTAACCAGCGCAATTGTTCGAGGGATTCAGCAGTTTCTAGTTTGGAGATTGGAAGGGATGCTATCTTCTTAAGAGTTTCTACTTTAAAACCATAGATACCGATATGATTATAATAAGTTTCGTTTTTCAGCCAATCTTGGATGTTTTTACCTCTTAGAAAGGGGATAGGTTGCCTGGAGAAGTAAAGTGCTTCTTGATTTAAGTTCAGTACAACCTTGGGTTTATTGATATTTTCGAGATCCTCGATTTCAGTGATTGGTCTGACCAGGGTTGCGATTTGAACCTCAGGGTTTTGGAAGCAAGAAACAAGCAGATCAATTTGTTGAGGATCAATAAATGGTTCATCACCTTGGATGTTGACTGCGATATCGAATCCACTGATATTACTGATTACTTCAGCACAACGGTCCGTTCCAGATTGATGATCTTTTTTGGTCATGACCACATTTCCGGCGAAGCTTTTCACATGGTCAAAAATACGTTGATCATCAGTTGCAACGACCACTTCACTTAGAGAAGCGGCATGTTTAATTTGATTATATACGCGTTGAATCATGCTTATACCCGCTATATCAACCAAAGGTTTTCCGGGGAATCTCGTTGAATCGTATCGAGCGGGGATTATTCCAATTACTTTCATGGATTAAAAATAAGAAAAGCCGATGAGAATCGGCTTTTTAGTTTTTAAAATAAACCGAAGAGCTCGGCTTCTATTTTTTGAATGATTTTTCCTAAATCTTCTTGATTATTTGCAAAATCAAGGTTATCCTTATCTAAGATCAAGAGTTTACCTTCTGAGTAATTATTGATCCATTTTTCATATTTTTCATTCAATTTAGAAAGATAATCCAGACGAATACCGGATTCATAATCACGGCCTCTTTTTTGGATATTATTGACCAATGTTGGGACAGATGCACGTAAATAGATTAAAAGATCAGGAGGTTTAATGTAGTTTACTATGCTTTGAAAGATATCGGAATAGTTTTCAAAGTCTCTAGCGCTCATTAATCCCATATCGTACAAGTTTTCCGCAAAGATATACGCATCTTCATAGATAGTTCTGTCTTGGATCATATTGATTTCTCTATTTTGAAGATCTACAATATGACGGAATCTAGAATTAAGGAAGAAGATCTGCAAGTTGAAAGCCCAGCGTTTCATATCACTATAGAAGTCTTCCAGGTAAGGATTATTTTCTACTGCTTCAAATTGCGGTTCGAAGTTCAGGTGTTTAGCAAGTAATTCTGTTAAAGTTGTTTTACCTGCTCCAATATTTCCAACGATTGCTATATGCATATTCTAGTACAATTTTTTTAAACCGATAATTTCACGAACTTCTTTCATAGTTTTTTGGGCACTTTCATGTGCTTTTTCAGCGCCTAACTTGAGCACTTTAGCAATGTAAGCATCATCTTTACTGATTTCATTAATTCGAGCACGTACATCGCTAGTTGCGATTAACATATCTTCAGCGAGTTGCTTTTTGAAATCACCATATCGGATTTCTGCTTTATTATATAATTCGTCAAAATGTTTAAGTGTATCTTGTGTGGATACCACATTCATTAAGTCAAATAGATTTTGTACAGCTTCTGGTTTCGTTTGATTTTGTTCAGTTGGACCGGCATCAGTCACTGCACGCATGATTTTTTTACGTAGGACCTCCTCAGTATCTGATAAGTAGATACAATCAGCATCACCATTTGATTTTCCCATTTTACCTTGTCCAGAAAGGCCTGGGATTTTAATTAGTTTATCGGCATATGAGAATGCGAAAGCTTCTTTGAAATAATTTACTTCGTACAAACGGTTAAATCTATTTGAGAAAGTTCTGGTCATTTCAAGGTGTTGTTCCTGGTCTTTACCAACAGGTACCTTTGTTCCGTGATGGATTAAGATATCACAAGCCATCAAGACCGGATAAGTCAATAAGCCCGCATTTACATTGTTAGGGTTTGCTCTGACTTTATCTTTAAAGGCTGTTGATCTTTCCAATTCGCCCATATAGGCATTCATATTCATATACAAGTACAATTCGGCGACTTCAGGGACATCCGATTGAACATATATAGTTGACTTTTCAGGGTCCAATCCAGCTGCAAGGTATTCTACGACCACATTACGGACTGTTTCTTGCAGTCCATGGGGTGTAGGGTGAGTGGTTAATGAGTGTAAATCTGCGATAAAAAAGAAGCAGTTATATTCGTCTTGCATTTTGACGAAATTTTTTAACGCTCCATAATAATTCCCAAGGTGTAATTTTCCGGTACTTCTAATACCACTAACAACGGTTTCCATATAACTGCGAAGTTACATAAAAAACAGGAAATTACCGACAGGATATCAAGATGATAAGCTGAGGTTAATCGATTTAAGCTGCTTTAAGCGGAAATAATGCTTCTTTAATAGATATGCGGGTTTTCGAGAAGATCTGTCACATAGCCTAAAACTTCGGCTTCTTGAGCTCCATCTTCCAACATGGAGAAAGTCAAATAAGCGGCATAGATTTCACAACTGAAGGTTACATGTTTATCCGATACAATTGTATCGATTATTCCTTCGCGGACATCAATTCCAAAATGTTCCAGTTCGTTGTGTAGGTTGGTTGATATACTATCATGATCTTCACCGGAAGCAAATCCTACGATGATATGGAGGATTAGTTTATCAAACAATTCCGGGTTCATATTTCTGAACTTATTAGAATACAATTCAGCATCAAAACGACTTTTCGCACTTGAGACGATTTTGTCCCAAATCAGGTACTCAGTTTTAGTTTGCATAATAGAAGTTTATAAATTGTTAAAGTAAATATAATCAATTGTCCTCTTTAATACAACGGGTAAAACGGTTTAATCTTATGATGTTTATGCAAACAATTGCCTGGTTTCATTGGTTTTAAGAGTAGGTTTTAAAAATTAATTATTATGAATTCAGAAGATAATAACAAGAAGAAAATTAAGGATGAAGATCAAGGGCCAAAGGATCCGAAGGATTTGGCATATAATGCTGAGGAGGCTTCTTATGAATTGGATGTCAATGATAATGATCCGGATTGGGATCATCCATCGGATTATGATTCCATAAGTGAGGGAGCTGCGGATGATGATTCTACTTATGACTCTTCGAATCCTTTAGTAGGGGATGAATATGCTCCCTTAGATGAATTGGAGCGGGAAGATTTGGAGGAGAATGATATGCATATTGAAGGGGAGAGTATTGTCCGAATTTCGAAGGAAGATGAGGAATTATCACGGGATGCCGAGGATGAGCGTGACGATCTGGATGAAGAAGGGTATCCAAAATATGAAGGTGATTAAATCCTAGTTGACAGGTCGTTTATTATACTTGAATAGCTATATTTAGGCTTTCAAAATTATTAATATGCAAATTGATTTAACAGGGAAAAAGGCATTGGTTGGTGGAGCGACCGGCGGAATAGGGAAAGCTATTGCAAAGGAATTAGCTTCTTGTGGGGCTACCGTTACTTTAATGTCTCGAAATGAGGATAAGTTAAAGGAAGTTATGAAAGAACTGTCTGTAGAAGGCGGTCAAGAACATGATTATCTGCAAACGGATTTTATGGATTTTGAGAAACATCAAGGAGTCTTAACCAAATATTTTGATTCTCATCAGATTGATATTTTGGTGAATAATACGAATGGTCCTTCGGCCGGAACTGTTTTGGATAAGGGTATTTCTGATTATCAGCAGGCTTTTGATCTATTGTTCAAGAACGCGGTTTATACCTCGGAGCTAGCATTGAAGGGGATGCGGGGATCTGGTTTTGGTCGGATTATCAATGTTTCCTCCTTGACGGTCAAGGAACCACAAGATAGTTTGGTTCTATCAAATAGTATGCGAGTAGCTTTGGTGAGTTGGAGTAAGTCCTTATCAAAGGCAGTAGCTGCTGATGGTATAACCGTTAATTCTGTTTTGACAGGTTATTTTGCGACAGATCGATTATATGATCTTATGAAAAATCAAGCGGCGAATGAAGGAGTTTCCTTGGAGGAAATAGAAAAGCGCCGGATTGAGAGTATGCCCATTAAGCGCTTGGGTAAGCCAGAAGAATATGGCTATTTAGCTTCTTTTTTGGCGTCAGACTATGCAAGTTTTCTAACTGGGGCTTCCATTCCATTTGATGGTGGGCTTTCCAGTGTAATATTTTAAAGAATAATTGGAAGCTATTCAGCTTCCAATTGTTCTTTGTATTTCTTTTTATGTTCTTCAATTTCTTCAGGCATCTCGGGGTATTTTATATCCTTATATTGCGCCAATACCTCGTAGATTATTTTTGCGACAATGAATCTACTGATTGGCTTGGAATCTGAAGGAATTACATACCAAGGTGCATGTTTTTTGCTAGTGTTTTTAATAGCCTCATTATAGCATTCCATGTATTTATCCCATAATGCTCTTTCCTTTAGGTCACCTGGGGAGAATTTCCAATTTTTTTCTTCTTCCTCCAATCGGCTCAATAATCTATTCTTTTGTTCTTCTTTACTAATATTTAAGAAAAATTTGAGGACAATCATTCCGTTTTGGGTCAATCGTTCCTCAAAATTATTGATTTGTTTGAATCGCATTTCCCAAAAATCGTTGGGGAGGTTATGTGGATCTGTAATATGAGGAATTCTTTCATTCAGCAAATATTCCGGATGTACCCGAGTAACCAGGACGTTTTCGTAATGTGTTCTATTGAATACTGTGAATTTTCCTTTTTCAGGAAGTTTTATTTCATGACGCCATAAATAATCGTGCTGTAGTTCAATTTCTGTTGGTGTTTTAAAACTTTCTACGACCACTCCCCGAACATTTATTTCCTTGAAAACTTCGCGGATCAATGAATCTTTGCCCGAGGTATCCATACCTTGTAAGCAGATTAAAACACTATATCTATCATCTGCATACATTTTATCCTGTAGTGCTGCTATTTTTTTTCTTAGCTCTTTAAGTTCTATTTTGGCATCCTCTTTTGATATTTCATCCCGGATATCAGTTGGATGTTCTTTTAATTTAAAGCTGCTGTTAGCGGCAAACTTCTTTATATAGTTTCCCATAGATTTTTATTTAAACAACACAATTTAATAAATTTTTGTTTATTGATTTTTAATAGGTTTTCAGATTAAATGGGAGAGTATGTAATTTGTGCTTTATTTAATATCATTCATTTTGTTGATAATTAAAAATATCATTCATTTTGATGATAATTTAAAATATCACTAAATTTGATGATATAATTGTTTATCATTTATTTTGATGATAAACGGAAATATGATTATATTGAATGATTAATTAAATAAAAACTATGAGTTACCATGTAATATTAACGGGAGATGTGGTTCATTCACGGTCACATGAGGCCAAGGAGTGGTTACCGAAGTTGGAGCATGGGATTAAAAAATATGCTCTCACGTTTGATATATTTCGAGGGGATAGTTTTCAGGCGGAGGTTCCACTAGGTTCCTGTTTTCAGGCGATATTTTATTTAAAGGCAGAGATGCGCCAATTGGAGGGGATGGATATTCGGATTGGTATAGGATTAGGGAAGGTTGAGTTATTGGATAAGGATATCAAGAAGTCCAGTGGCGAGGCGTTTATCTATTCGGGTCAATCCTTGGACAGTTTGAATAAGGAGAGTTTGGAGTTTAAGTCAAGATGGAAAGAATTGGACGAAGGGTTAAATTTGATATTAACCTTATCGACACGTTTAACGGACCAATGGACTCCGAATATGGCAGAAACTGTTCAGGCAGCGATGGACTATCCAGAAGCGAATCAAACCGAGTTAACAAAAATCATTGGTCGGAAACACCAAAGTCAGGTGAGCACGGAATTGAGCAAAGCCAATTATTCCAAGATCAATCAAGTTATAAATTATTGTACAAAAGAATTGAAGCGATATGTTAATTGATTTGCTTAAAATGTTGATAGCCCATATTTTGGGTGATTTTGTCTTTCAACCAAAATCGTGGGTTGATAAGCGAAAGACACAGATTCAATATCTTTTTTATCATGTTGCGGTCCATGCAGGGTTACTCATATTATTTTTTATAAATGACCTCGCAGGGAAATGGCAGATCATCTTGTTTCTGACGGCAGCTCATTTGGCGATCGATAGTCTAAAGATAGGCTGGGAACAGCGTTGGCCATCCAATCCAGTCAGGATATTTTTAATAGACCAGGCTTTACATATCGCCAGTATATTTGCTGTATATTACTTTAATAATCAATCGAGATTTCAGGAGTTAATAAGTTCAATATCATGGAATAAATTTTTATTATTTGCTATAGCAATTCTATTGATCGTATTTGTTATTCCGATCATCATCCGCGTGTTTTTCAGTAAATGGAATAAGGAAGTCGAATTCAATAGCAAGCGTAAAGAGACTTTATTTGATGCCGGAACGATAATAGGGATTTTGGAAAGAGCGATGATCTTAGGATTTGTATTGCTTGATTTAAATGAAGGAATAGGCTTCTTATTAGCTGCGAAATCCATATTTCGATTTGGTGATTTAACGAATGCTAAGGACACAAAATTCACGGAATATGTGCTAATAGGTACATTATTGAGTTTTGGTTTAGGTATGTTTGTAGCATTCTCTTTAAAATATCTACTGACAATAATATAATCTACTATGAAAATAAATCTAAGGAGGGTAAAGCAATTACTATTTCTTTTTGTTGGGGTCTCCATGAGCATGAATACGATGGCCCAAAGCCCATCGTTTGAAACTGAATTAAAGAAGATTACCGATAAATATGATGCGGTTGGGCTTGCGATTGTAGTTGTAAAAGGCGGGAAACCGATCTATGAGAAGGCATTTGGGTACAAGGACCTCGAAAATAAAACAGCATTGACCACAGAGGATTTATTTCGGATAGCCTCTATTTCCAAGTCATTCAGTTCAACTGCTATCATGCAATTGGTTGAACAAGGAAAGGTATCATTAGATGATGATATCAGTGATTTAGTAGGGTTTAAGGTAAGGAATCCGAAATTTCCAGACACGAAGATTACCTTGGAGATGATGCTTTCGCATCGTTCGAGCCTCAATGACAGCAATGGTTACTTTACATTTGATGTTTTGGATACGGTAAAAAATAAAGATTGGGCGAAATCCTATAATAATTATGAGCCAGGAACGGACTATGAATATTGTAATTTAAATTTCAATATGATTGGGGCTGTTTTGGAGCGATTAACGGAGGTTCGTTTTGATAATTATATCAAGCAGCAAATATTAACTCCATTAGGATTAGATGCGGGATATTGTGTTGATTCGTTGGATCAAAAACGCTTTGCAAAGTTATATGATAAGGAGAATGGGGTTTATGTGGAGCAAAAGGCAGCCTACAATCCGAGGTCTGAGGAAATTAGAAATTACAAAATGGGGGAGAGTACCCCAGTATTTTCTCCTACAGGTGGAATGAAGATCTCGGCACATGATTTATCAAAATATATGTTGATGCATATGAATTATGGGAAATCAGGAAAGCTGAAGATCATTTCCAAGGCGAGTTCAAAGCGGATGCAAAAAGGACTATCAGCGAAGGAAAATTATGGATTAGCATTATTAGAAACAGATCGATTAATTGAGGGAGAGCATATGATAGGACATACCGGATCAGCATATGGTCTTTACAGTAATATGTTTTTTGAACCCAAGAAGAAGTTTGGGTTTATTGTGATTACCAATGGATGTATTCCAACGATTGATCGGAATGAGGACATTGTCTTGTCAAAGGAAGTTATTAACTTACTTTATCAAGATTTTATTAAGAAGAAGTAAATCCTGTTAACCTATTGATTCCTAGCGATAAATTTAACGGGGATTAGTAAAGGGTATATTTAAGGATTGTTTCATGAAAAATTAACTACTTTTGTAAACATTATTCAAATTGAGAATTTAGCAATATGATTATTCAACCAAGAACTAGAGGTTTTATCTGCTTGACAGCACATCCAGAAGGAGCGGCAGAGAATATCAAGAACCAAATCGAATACGTAAAATCTAAGGGTGAGATTAAGAATGGCCCTAAGAAGGTGTTAGTAATCGGGGCGTCGACAGGATTTGGGATTGCTTCACGCATAAGTGCTGCATTCGGATCAGGAGCAGCGACTATTGGAGTATTTTTTGAGAAACCAGCATCAGAGGGAAAATTAGGTACTGCGGGCTGGTATAACAGTGCAGCTTTTGAGAAGGAGGCACATTCGGCAGGTCTATATGCGAAGAGCATAAATGGAGATGCTTTTTCTGATGAAATCAAAGCACAAACTATTGAGTTAATTAAGAAAGACTTAGGTCAGGTTGACTTGGTTGTTTATTCATTAGCATCACCACGTCGTACGCATCCAAAAACTGGGGTTCAACATTCGTCGGTATTAAAACCAATTGAACAGCCATTTACGAATAAAACTGTAGATTTTCATACGGGAGTAGTTTCAGATATTAGTATTCAACCAGTAGATTCGGCTGATGATATCAACAATACTGTAGCTGTTATGGGGGGTGAAGACTGGAAGTTTTGGATTGAAGACCTTAAGGAAGCTGGAGTTTTAGCAGAAGGTGTTAAAACTGTTGCATATTCTTATATCGGTCCAGAATTGACTTATCCAATCTATAGAAATGGAACAATTGGTCGTGCGAAGGATGATTTGGAAGCTACTGTTCCCGCAATCAATGAATTATTGAAAGATTTACATGGTATTTCTTATGTATCAGTGAATAAGGCTTTAGTTACGCAATCAAGTTCAGCTATTCCTGTGGTTCCATTGTATATTTCATTATTATATAAAGTGATGAAGGAAAAAGGAATTCATGAAGGCACGATTGAGCAAATGCAACGATTGTTTGCTGAGCGTTTATATAATGATGTAGAAACTCCATTGGATGATAAAGGGAGAATCCGTGTTGATGATTTAGAAATGAGAGCTGATGTTCAAGCAGAGGTTGCAAAACTTTGGGAACAAGCGAATACTGAGAATTTAGAAGAGATTTCTGATATCAAAGGGTATAGAGATGACTTCTTCCAATTGTTTGGATTTAATTTCGATAACATCGACTACAATAAAGACACGAGTGAATTAGTTCAAGTTCCAAGTTTGGCTGAATAATTCATCAAATACTTCTAAAAAGGCGTTAGGAAATTTTCTTAACGCCTTTTTTAATTTGATTACTGTTAATAGGAGGTTAATAGGATAGGAATCCTATTTTTATTGTAAAAAAGTAAATTTTGTTGTAAAAAGATAGGTTAGCGTTCTTTTCTTTTTATTAATTTTAGCCAATTTAATACTGTTTGCAAAATCTACCAACCAAGACAGTTATTACGCTATACACTAACTATGAATTAATATAAATGGATAACCAATCTATTATCGAGGAGGGACATATTCATCTCAGTGAAGGGATTCAGGAATTTGGCTATTTATTAATTACAGATTCTGCATTTACCATAATCGCTGGAAGTGAGAATTGTGAAAAGTGGTTAGGGGATTCATTTTCCGCTCAATTAGGCAATAACTTATGGGGAGTATTGGATTTATATTTTTCCAAATATGTAAGGAGTATCAGAATTGCCGTTGACCAGGTTATCAATGAGGAAAATGAACGCGTATTGTTGGAGTTAGAGGTTCAAGATGAACCTTATTACTTAAATATCTATTTATTTCAGGATGCTATTTACTTTGAGTTCGAGAAGAAGTTTGAAGATCCCAATGTGTTCTTTCCAAAATTCGAAATTGTAGATAAGTTATTATCAGCAAGTAAGGGGAAGATATGGGAGAAGGTGAGTTCTTATATTTCGAAAATCAGCGGGTTTGATCGGGTTCGTGTATTTCAATATGTGGGTGAAGGAGATGGATTGATCGTTGCGGAATGTATTGAAAGCGATGTTTTAGAAGAGCTTATCGGGAGTTATTATCCTGATATGGATATCTTTAGACATGCCAAGAATATCCACTCCGTGAATTTCCATCGCTATACAGCGGAGGTCAATGGCAGGACCATTAACATTATTTCAAAAGAAAATTATAAAACAAACCTATCCCAGACCAATATTCGGATGATATCTCCGGTTCATGCATCCTATTTAATCAAAGATGGGGTTAATTCAAATCTGAGTGTTTCGATTCAGATTGATGGGAAATTATGGGGTTATATTTTTTGTCAAAGTAGGAAAGGGAAGAAAATAAACCTCTTAAAAAGGGAGGCCATTGTTTATTTTATTCAAATGGCGATCAATAAGTATTCGGAGGAGCAAAAAAGCAAAATCAAGGAATTCCATGATGATATCAGGAATTTTGAGCTACAGCTGAAGGAGAAGCTATTATTGAAGAATAATCTCGTCAATTCCTTATCTGAGCTTGAAAAGGAGCTTTGCTACTATACAAAATCAGATTCCATGGTGATTTTGATCAATAATGAAATGTATTCCAGTAATATATCAATTGGTCATAATAAAATATTGGAAATTAAGAATTTGATATCAAGAGTTTCCAAAGATTCTGTTTTTTCAGATTCTGAATTTGTATTAAAATACGGGGCACAGCTGGACTTAGATTCAGAGCGTTTTGTTGGATTAGCATCCTTAAATGTAGATTTAAAAGAGTCTTGCAGTATATTTTGGTTTAGGAAAGAGGAGGAATTTTACAGAAAATGGGTTTCCAGGCCAAATACCCAAATTGATAAGCAAAGAAGCAATGAAATTTTTGAGCATGAGGATCATCCGAATTTGGATATTTGGCATCAACGGATTCTTGGAACCTCAGCAAGTTGGGAGGAGAGTGAACTATTTTTTATCAAGAGGCTAGGTGACATCATCCTTCAAAGTGCGAAGAATTTTTCGCAAGAGCTGGAAAAACTGAATAAGGAAGTTGGCAATTTAAATCGTGCCTTAGACAATTATGCGAATACGGTGAGTCATGATTTGAAAAATCCTTTATCGGCGATAAATCTTTCTACTCAGATGATTTTGCAAAGGCCAGATATGAAAGAGGATTTGCGTCAAAAGATGTTGATCAATACCAAGGAAGCTGTGGACGTGATTTCTGAATTGTTAAAGAGTATCCATGATTTTTCGAAGGTTAAGGATTTCGAATACCAGATGGAGCCGGTATATGTGGAAGAATTTATTCAGCAGATTGTAAACTTCAGCCAGTTAAGGTATAATGCACATCGTACGAAGGTTCATTTTGGCCAAATTTTGCCGGTTTATGGTGAAAGGAGTATTATATATCAATTATTACAAAATTTGATAGCCAATGCGATTAAATACAGTGCCAAGGTTGAATCCCCTATTGTTGAGATATTCTCTTACCATAAACATGAGTTTGTGTGTTACACAATTAAGGACAATGGGATAGGGATAGCGAAGGAGGAGTTGAGTTCGATTTATGATTCATTCAAGCGTCTCTCCAATGCAAACAGTTTTGAGGGGACCGGTTTAGGGATGACGATTGTGAAACGGATTACGGATAGACTACGGATAAAGATAGAGGTTGAGAGTGAGATTGGGGTAGGGACAAGCGTTCATTTATTATTCCCGAAAGAAATTGGTTCATACTAAGTTAGGGGAAATCGGAAATAGATAATTTTAATAGCTTAAAAGCTCGTTTAAAAAAATTATATTTGCGAATTAAATTGAAGGCATAATAACCTATATGAAGCATATACGCAATTTTTGTATTATCGCACATATCGACCATGGGAAGAGTACTTTGGCCGATAGATTATTAGAGTATACCAATACCATTACCCAACGAGAGGCACAAGCACAATTGTTGGATAATATGGATTTGGAACGTGAAAGAGGGATTACGATTAAGAGCCATGCAATCCAAATGGAGTATACCAAAGATGGACAAACGTATGTGTTGAACTTAATTGATACTCCGGGTCACGTAGATTTTTCTTATGAGGTATCACGTTCGATTGCAGCCTGTGAAGGAGCATTATTGATTGTAGATGCTTCCCAAGGTATTCAAGCACAAACTATTTCCAATTTATATTTAGCATTAGAACATGATCTAGAGATTATTCCAATTTTGAATAAGATGGATTTACCTGGTGCCATGCCTGAAGAGGTTAAGGACCAGATTGTTGAATTAATTGGAGGAAAAAGGGAGGATATTATTCCTGCATCTGGTAAAACAGGTATGGGTATTCCAGATATTTTAGCTGCTATTGTGGAACGCGTTCCTGCTCCGGTAGGAGATCCTGATGCACCATTACAAGCTTTGATTTTTGACTCGGTTTTTAATTCATTCAGAGGGATTATGGCCTATTTCAAAGTTGAAAATGGAGAAATTCGTAAAGGTGACAAGGTTAAATTCGTAGCTACCGGCAAAGAATACTTTGCTGATGAAGTAGGTACATTAAAATTAAACCAAGTTCCGAAAGAAGTAATCAAGACAGGTGATGTTGGTTATATTATTTCCGGGATCAAGGAAGCACGAGAGGTCAAGGTAGGAGATACTATTACAAAAAAGGATCGTCCATGTTCACAGGCTATTCAAGGCTTTGAGGAAGTTAAGCCGATGGTATTTGCGGGTATTTATCCTGTAGATACGGAGGATTATGAAGAATTGAGGGAATCTATGCACCGCTTGCAACTGAATGATGCTTCGCTTGTATTTGAGCCAGAGTCATCAGCTGCCTTAGGTTTTGGATTCCGTTGTGGATTCTTGGGAATGCTACACATGGAGATTATCCAAGAGCGTTTAGAGCGTGAGTTTGATATGACCGTTATTACGACGGTTCCAAACGTTTCGTATTTAGCCTACTTGTCTAAGGATCATGAGGAAATTGTGGTTCACAACCCTTCAGATTTACCAGATCCAAGTAAATTAGACAGTATTGAGGAACCTTATATCAAGGCAAATATTATTACCAAAGCTGAATTCGTAGGACCAGTCATGTCTTTATGTATTCAGAAACGTGGTACTATCATTAATCAATCGTATTTAACATCAGATAGGGTAGAATTGGTATTTGAGATGCCAATGGGCGAGATCGTATTTGATTTTTATGATAAGTTAAAGACCATTTCGAAAGGCTATGCTTCATTTGACTATCATCAGATAGGCTATAGACAATCTGATTTGGTTAAGTTGGACATTCGTTTAAATGATGAGCCGGTAGATGCGTTATCATCATTGATTCACCGTAGTAATGCTTATGATTTTGGTAAGAAGATTTGTGAGAAGTTAAAGGAGTTATTACCAAGACAGCAGTTTGAGATCCGTATTCAGGCTTCGATTGGAGCCAAGATCATTGCGAGGGAAACGATTTCAGCATTACGTAAGGATGTAACAGCGAAATGTTATGGTGGTGATATTTCCCGTAAGCGTAAGTTATTGGAGAAGCAGAAGAAAGGTAAAAAACGTATGCGTCAGGTAGGGAATGTTGAGATTCCGCAATCAGCATTTATGGCTGTTTTGAAATTAGATTAAGAAAATCAACCTATTTAATATATCATGAATTTATTGGACGGTAAGGAAGTATCAACCAAAGTAAAAGAAGACATTAAACGCGAAGCGGCGGAATTGACTGAGAAGTTAGGCCGTAAGCCTCATTTACTTGCGATTCTCGTGGGGAATGATGGCGGAAGTGAGACTTATGTGGCGAGCAAAATGAGAAATTGCGAGCAGGTCGGTTTTGCTTCGACTAATCTTCGATATGATACGGACATCACTGAAAAAGAGTTAATCGATAAAATCAAAGAGATCAATGCTGATGATAGCATTGATGGATTAATTGTACAATTACCACTTCCTAAACATATTGATCCCGAAAAGATTACAGAAGCTATAGACTACCGCAAGGATGTTGATGGATTTCATCCTATCAATTTGGGTCGTATGCAGCGTAATTTACCATGTTTTATTCCTGCGACTCCATACGGTATTATGTTGATGTTAGAACATTATGGCATTGATACATCGGGCAAGAAAGCTGTAATCGTAGGGAGAAGCAATATTGTTGGTTCACCAATGAGTATTTTACTTGCGAGGAATTCAAATCCTGGAAATTGTACTGTAACCCTAACCCATAGTAGAACAAAGGATTTGAAGTCTGAAGTTTTGCAAGGGGATATTGTTGTTGCAGCCATTGGCAAGAAGAATTTTGTGACTGCAGATATGGTAAAAGAAGGAGCCATCGTAATTGACGTAGGTATCAATCGTGAGACTTCAACAGAAACTAAATCAGGATTTAAACTATTTGGAGATGTTGATTTTGAAAATGTTGCACCCAAAGCATCTTGGATTACGCCAGTACCAGGAGGAGTTGGATTAATGACTATTATTGGTTTATTAAAGAATACCCTTGAGGCTGCAAAAGGGACTGTTTATCCTAAAGGATAAGTAACTGATTTATAAATATTATTGAAGAGCTTCCAATTTTGGAGGCTCTTTTTATTTTACTGCAAATAAGAATAAACTATTTGAGCTTCTCGTTAGTTATTATGCTATAAAAGAGAAGATTATAACCTACAATGCCATGGCAAAATTGGATACAGTAAAAAATAGAGATATTTTGGAAATGATTAACCAAAATAATGAGAATCTAAATAAGCTCCACGATATTGTTCGAAAATCCTTTGAAGAGGAAAAATTGATCACCGAAAGTTTGATTAATCCGACAGATGAATATCTAAATAAGGGTCAGATGATTTCCGATAAGGTTGCTCGATTTGGAGGGAGTTGGTCCTTTATTATGATGTTTACTGGAGTTCTTATTGTTTGGATTATCTATAATTCGATGATGGCCAAACAGGATCAATTTGATCCGTATCCATTTATTTTAATGAATTTAGTGTTATCTTGTTTAGCTGCATTGCAGGCACCTATTATTATGATGAGCCAGAATCGTCAGGAGGAGAAGGATCGGAAGAGAGCGGAGAATGATTATTTGGTCAACCTAAAGGCAGAATTGGAAATCCGTAGTTTACACAAAAAGATTGATGTATTGTTAGAGGAGGAGGTCAAGCAATTATTCGATTCGCAGGTAAACCATTTGAAATTATTGAAGCAACTGTCAGAACATGTTGATCAAATGGAAAAGGAACTCAAACAAAAGAAGAACCCGTATTAGTTTAACAGGTGATAAATAGTTGATTAAAAAAATGGTATAAATATTGTATCGAAGCATCTATTAGATTAATTTTAACTAAATAATTACACAAACAAATAAAAACATGAAAAAAATCGCGGTATTAGCAGCAGTTGCATGTGCTATTTCATTATCAGCATGTAACAATAATTCATCAATGGACAAAAACAATGATGGAGATACTACAGTTGGTGAGAAGTTAGATCATTCCATTGAGACTACAGAGCAATCAGTTGATGAATTAAAGGCAGATGTGAATGCTGAATTAGCCAAAGCAGAAGAGAATGCGAAGAAAGCACAAGCAGATTTAGATGCAGCAGTTAAGAGTGGAGACAAGAAAGCACAAGAGGCAGCACAAAAAGCATTAGATGATGCAAATGCAGCTTGGGAAAGAACGAAAGAAGCAGCTAAGAATGCAGGACAAAAAATTGAAGATGGTGTTAACAATGCTGTAGATGCAACTAAAGAAGCTGGTCAAAAGACTGGTGAAGCTATCGACAAGACTGCAGAAAAAGTAGGTGATAAAACCAAACAATTATCTGAAGACGCTAAGAGAAAAGCGGAAAACGTTAAAGAAGCTTTAGAAAACTAATAAAATCCATTTTATATAAATGGTAATTAAGTTTTTAATGAAAGCGCCAATTTAGTTGGCGCTTTTTTTATGTTTAAATTGTATTTAATGCTGTATATTGCTAGATATGGGTATAAATATGGCTTGGGATAAAACAGAGATTATCAATTATTGTCGAACAAAGTGTGAGAAAAGAATTATTGAGATTCAATCAGCGATGGAGTCGGCTCAAGATGCTATTTTAAATGATACGAAGAGTAGTATGGGCGATAAATATGAAACCTCACGTGAGATGGCTCAACAAGAGATTAGTAGACTTCAAACCCAATTGCAACAGGCAGAGATTGATTTGGATAAAATCAATAATTTAAATATCGAACCTTCCGAACATGTGAAGGTAGGGAGTATCGTTATCACTGATCAGTTTGATTACTTTATTGCTATTTCCATTGGTGCTGTTAAGATTGGTGAGAAGAGCATAATGGTGATTTCGAAGGAATCACCAATCGGGAATTTACTATTTTCAAAGAAGGTAGGAGATGAAGTTCAATTTAATGGAAAGACCTTAAATATTGAAGGAATAATCTAAAAGATTGATGTTAATTCTATTGTTTATCGGTCTTAGCTGGTTGGTATTTATTAAATTATTAAGAAAGAAAGATTTTTTGTTACAAATTACAATAAGCTGTGGGATAGAGTTTAAGGGAATAAATGCTTAGAATTCCAGGTAGGGGGGCATTTGTATAGATTGATTTACAATAAATGAAAAAAATATTTATCAAAACTATTTAGCTCTAATTTTTGTTTAGCTTTAAGTATTATTTACCAACAAAAACACGGTTTTTATGAATCTTAAAAAAATCTTAACTATTGCATTAGTTTCAGGTACATTAATGACTGGAACAATTGCGTGTAAGTCCAAAATTTCGGACGCTGATTTGAAGGCTAAAGTTGAAACAGCAGTTCAATCCAATCCTGGGGTAACTGTTGAGGTAAAGGATGGTGTTGTTACCTTGAATGGTACGGCCAATTCTGAGGATGAGAAAGTTCAAATTGAAAATGCGGCAAAGGCTGCGGACAGCAAAGGGGTTAAATCAGTAATGAACAATATTGTTGTTAACACGATGCCTCCTGTCGAGATCAACACGAACGATGCTGATCTTACTACGAAGGTTACTGAGTTTACGAAGGATTTCCCTACCGTAAAAACTGCAGTTGCAGATGGGGTTATTACAGTAACTGGGGAATTAGAACAAGCACGTGTTCAAGCTTTAAAAATGGGATTAGATGCATTGAATCCTAAGAAAGTTGACATGTCAGGATTAACTGTTAAATAATAAGGACTATGAGTTTACAATCAAAATATCAAGTATTAATAGATACTGCGAAAGCTTCAGGCATGTCAGACTTGGCAATTGCGGAACAAGATGGCGTATTGCATATTCAAGGAACAGCAGCAAGTGCTGATGTAAAAAACAAATTATGGGATATTTATAATCAAATTGACCCTAACTTTTTATCGGGTGATGTCGTTATGAATGTTGATGTATCATCAGCTGTAGCAGGTTCTCAAGTACGGGTTATTACTGAAAGCAGTAATCTAAATATTCGTAAAGGACCTGGTACGGATCAACCTATCGTTGGGAAAGCTGCTAAAGATGAAGTTATTACTTTAATTAGCAGAGCGAATGACCAATGGTGGTTAGTTCGAACTAAAGATGGTGAAGAAGGATATTGTTATGCTCAGTATCTTGAACCTATTAGTTAATACGTATTAGGAAAGAAAAATAAATGCCCATTATTAATATAATGGGCATTTTTATTTTTTTAGAATTTTTACAGCTGAAGGGAAACGACATTTCCTTGGCTTCCAGCGAGGTAAATGATTTTTTTATTGTCTGATAATGCAATTACATTAAAACTTTCTTTAGAGATGTTTTGCCATGTTTTTCCGGCATCTTTGGAGATATCTGTTCCGGATGTGCCAGTTGCAATCAAAGTTTGCGCATTAATGTATTTAACACAAGAGCGATAACCAAATACAGGGATTTCAGGTTTTTCCCATGAAAGTCCGCCATTAAATGTCAATAAGATATTATTGCTATTATTTTGATCTTCAGTATAATTCCCACCTACCACAACGCCAATTCTTTCAGTAAGGAAGTCGATTGAGAAAATACCTGTGCTAGCAGAACCGGACCAAATAGGCACATCTTGAACATCCAATTTACTTTCTTTCTCACTTCTTTTCATCAAACTGGAATACGATCCGCCAGTTCCAATATATAGCCAATTATTTATGACTTGCAGGGATGTTCCACTTGCTGCAAAAGCTGCTTCACCAGGTTCTGCAAATAAATGGATGGCATTGGTAACATCTTTCCAGGACTTTCCTTTATTTGTACTTTTTAATAATTGAAATTGTCCACCGATTGGATCTCCTAAAATATAGCCTGTTTTACCTTGAAAATCCATTCCATCCAAGAAAATTTCGGGGTTTTCATTTTTATAGACTTCAGTCCATGTTTTGCCGGCATTTTTGGTGTGAAGGACTATTGCTGGAGCTCCGGCACTTACAATTACGGCTTCCTTAGCGCTAAAGACTTCAATATCACGGAAGTCAAATTTCTCATATCCTTTCGGAGATACCCAAGTCCAGGTTTTTCCTTCATCCGTAGATCTTCCAACCATTCCGTTGCTACCACTTACCCAAACTACATTATTCTTATAGGTTTCCAATCCTCTGAAACTGGATTTATTTTCAGTAGAGAGTGGGGTGAATTCTTGAGCCTGCATTTGAGTTGTCAGACCACATATTGCTAGAAATAAGAGTAGATTTTTCATAATTCCAATTGTTATGAAAGTTGTTTCATCAACTCATCAAATTCATTTCTCAGTGTTTGGAGTTGTTCTTCCAGTTGGCTAACTCTTTCTTCTAAAACAGTAATGGCCGAATTATTAGCAGGAGCAGAGGGAGATGAGTTTTCATCCTCATAGGAATCTTCATCAAACTCAGCGAACAAATGAATATATCGAGCTTCTTTTTGACCAGGTCGTTTAGGGAGTTGTTTGATATAGTTAGGTTCTTCCGAGCTTAATTTATCAAGTATTTCAAAAACTTGATCTAGATTTTCAAATTCATATAATCTTCCGGAGTTTGTATTTAATTCACCGGCAGTCATAGGTCCTCTTAAAAACAAGAGACAGATAATTGCGAGTTCTTGGGGTAATAAGGGAAATTGGATTGCTAGATTATGTTTGTATTTGGTCACTCTGCTTCCACCACCTACGACAGTAGAAATAAGTCCTTTTTTTCTTAATGTATCTAACACTTGAATTACTGTTGATTCATCATACTGGACAACCGGTTTTCTTGATGTTTTTTGGTTACAAGCTGTTAATAGTCCATTTAATGTCAATGGATAGTATTCAGGAGTTGTTTTAGATTTTTCTAACATAGATCCTAATACTCGGATTTCTTCTTGACTTAAGATTGGTATTGATAAATTTTCTTCCATAAAAGCGTAAATCGTGAATTTTACTAAATATACAGATTAATACAGGAAGAGGAAGATAAAAAAAACAGCCTATTCAATGAATAGGCTGTGGATATTTTTGGGGAAGGCTGATTTAGTTTTTAATAAGATTTGAGTTTTTGATTACTCTACATCCATAAACTGGGCAATTTCTTCCCTTATATCAGCTGGTAACATCATATAAATTTCTTTCTTTAATGTTACTTGTTCTCCATGAATTGTTGAGATTTTTCCATCATAACTAATAATTGATTCAAATCCTCCGATAAGCCATTTACCATCAGTTTGCAAATAATTACGATGTTTCTCGTCTAATTTTTTTAATTCTTTAATAATTTCTTCACTATTAAAGTTTTGATTCTTTACCATATTAAAAAATCCTCTTTTTTAGCAGATCACAACTTGAAATGGAAAATTAGGTTTATACCCATTCTCAGAAATTCAAATTATTATCTAATGTTAAACAACTACGGCAACGAATATGAAAATATTGTGCCAATTCTATACAATTTTGGTTAAAAAATTTATAAATAATTTAAGGTTAATAGGTTGCGAATATATTATCTATTTCCTTAACCAATATGAACTTTTTGATATATTGGGTTCATAATAGTGTTTTCATTTTTATAAATTAAGTGTACTGTCCTAAAATTTCATAATAAAATGTATGTTATAATTAACAGATATTTAAATAAATTATTATAGGAAATTGAGGAAAGTTTTTTAGTCTTCCTTTTCTTTATATGCTGAATATAAGGCAGTAAAGGGAGGTTTAATTGAGACTGCTATGAGCCTTTTTTTCTTTTCATCTGTAAAGTAATGATTATTCTTAGTTAGCCCTAGATATTCATATCGTTCTTCATAAAATTTCAGGAGGTAATCAAGATTAGTTTTCTCCAACATTTTAAATTTAAAAACAGCGTAAGTAGCTTTTCCACCTTGGAATAAGTAATACATTGTTTCAATTAAATCGGAGTTTGTATCATAACTTAATACATCATTTTTATCGATTATCACTTTTCTTTTTTCTAGGCTGGTTATTTGGTTTTTAGTCTTTCCATAAAAGGAGACAGGTTCAGGGATATCAGTAATATTGGGTATTACTTTTATTTCTAGGGAATGGTTTTTATCATCTATTTTTGCGGAGATTTTAGTTTTGCCAATATGATGAGCAGTAAAAGTTCCATCATCCTCAATTGTACCTACAAATTTCTTGGATGATTTCCATGCTGAGATTTTTCCTTTGGATGTAATTTGGATGGTATTGCCGACATGTAATTCAAGGGACTTTTGATCGAATCTGTATTCTTGAAGTTTATTATCCTCTAGAAGTTCATCTTTCTTTACACAGGAGCTTTGTATTGATGAAATGAAAAGGATGATTAAGAAGGGGAAACTTTTATCTATTGCCATGCTCATTGGATTTTGCTCAAAACTAAAGTTAATATATTAACCTGTAGTTAAAATTATAATAAATAAAAATTTTGCCTTTGTTTTTGTTATTTTTAAAGAGGTTGCATAATGAAAAACATTTCAAAATAATTTACGATGGGAGAAAATGAAAAGATTCTGAACCTTATTCAGGATTTGATGAAGAATGATATTTTGGCAGATTTCTTAAGGGATTATGATTTTTCGGTTAATCTTTTTGGCTTAAAGATTTCAGATTCAAGGCATTTATTTTTAAGGTTATCACAACCGAAAGATGATATAATACTATGGTTACAGGAGGAATACATTCCAAAAATGGATCATACCGGGAATTGGATTCAGTATCCCGCAATTGAAAATCCACGAGTTGAAAGGATTGAACCTTCCACTAAGTATATACCTACAGATTTAAACTATGGAGAATTTGTAAATAATTTATTAGGATTTTTCGATCAATTAAAGGCTTATAAAGCTAGTCATCTTCAGAATGTTGACTTAGATCAACTTAACCGAAGGATTGATGAAATGATTCAAGAAATTAAGACCCTGAGCGGGTTAAACCAATAAGGTCAAAAGTCATTTTTCGCAAAAGAACAAAAGCTACTCAGGAATGAGTAGCTTTTTGTATATTATAATGCTGGATTATTAGCATATTCTTTCCACACATCTTGGATTGACTTTCCGAGAGACTGTCTAAAGAAGTCATTATAGTTTGTTCCTTGGATCAATGCACTGTTTAATTGCTTAACAAAATTCTTGTTTTTATGCGTTTCTATCCAAAGCAGGAATCTACCTGTGATTCCATAACTTCCATCGTAATTATGTTCAGGTTTATAATCCTGTAGGGTCCAAGGATCAGGATTGTCTATTCCATAATGATATCTCACATTATCTGCAATTCCTTCCACAAGCCATCCAGGTACATTACCCTTGTAATCTTGTTGGATATGATGCATGGTTTCATGAACCACGACATCCCCATCCTTAGGATTTCCTTCCATATATTTATATGCAAAGACCACTACATCACCAAAGGCATATGCTACGCCGTCATAGGTAGGGTCTATAATAAAGTAAAGTTTGCGTTTTGCCTTAGGATTGAAATCAGTAATTAACTTTGGATAAACGGTAAAGAATGTATTTGTTAATCTTTCCTGATATTCTAACTGAGTCTTTGAAGAGTGATTAATGAAGACGAGTGAAACATTATTTTTGGTTAGGCTATCAATTTTCTGAAGCGGTTCTTGCTTTTGACTAGAAGGGGGCATTTGTCTTAATCTAAATTCAGAGGCTTGGAACATATTATCATTATAAAGTTTAGTAATAGACCATTTATAATGGGTGAATTTTTCCTCGTTTTTAAAATAGAAGCTATAGGTATTATTTCTTTTCCTGAATAGCATTCCCATGTGGCTATCTAATTCTTTCCAGGCTTTTCCATCATTAGATCCATAAAATTTCCAATCCATGGGGTCACGACCATCGAAATCATTTCCGGTAGTAAAATCATATGATGCGACTAATTTAGCTGAGTCGAATTGAAAAGTAACATCAAGACCCTTGAAGTTTTTTGCTAGGAATTTGGTATTTAGGTCGCTATCGGTCAATTTTTTTGAGCCTTCAGCTCCATTAGGTCCATCTTGGTTTTCAATACTTACCCTAACTGTTGCTTCGGCAGTTATGTCTTTAATTGGGATTTTCTCTAATTCGGGGTCTGGGATATGGGTATCATCGATGTTATCTTTACTACAACTGCTATATAAAAGAATGCACAAGAGTGATACAATCAGGGAAAACCTGTTTATTTTCATATTTCGCATATAATTTAAAGTTTAGTTTATAAATGAAGAAAGTATTTTTATAATGTTAAAATAACGTATAAATCAGGAAGTTGTTATGTAGGTTTTCAGCTAAATATCGTTAGCTATTCAAAAAAATATAGTAATCGGCTTAAAACTAGAATTTAGGGCTATTTTTTCCAGATTATTTTTTATTTGTAGTGGTTCGATGGCAAAAATGCTAAATATGGTTTAGCAAATTTTATTTTGTTTAATTATGGCTTAAAGCTTGAAAATTCCCTGTTATTAAACTTTTGCAAACATCTAGCTACAAATAATTTTAATGTGAGGTTCCTATTATGTCAATATTAAATTGTTATTAAAATTTGTTCTAATTTTGACCATTATGATATTAAAAGCTATGAAACAGTTAGGCATATTATTGTTATTCGCGGTATTATTTATCTCATGTGAAAAAGACAATGGGGTAGTTCCAGAGAAATTAAAAGAAACAGTTGTTACTGATTTAAAAGGTAAAGTGTTTTCAGCATACCAAGCACAGATGGTAACGCAAGGAGAAGGCGCAAAATTAGTTGATCCAGAGAATGCATTCTTTACCAAGATGGAATTTGTAGGTAATGTCGTAGAACTTACCAGAGCGAACAATACAAAAAGTAGATTCGGATTTGAAATTAATAATGCAAACCGTAACTCTGAAGAGTTGCCAGATGTATTTTCATTAGCAATGAAATCTGACTACAATAATTTCTACATTTATTTAAATAGAGATTATTCAAATGCTACAATTATATTAGGTGAAGGAAACAAGAGTTATAGTATTAACTTAAAACCGTAATCGAAATAAATTTTTTATTGGAAGCCCAATCTATAATTTAGATTGGGCTTCTTACTTTTTAATCCATTCCAATTAATAATCCCAGCCCACAAAACGTTGGGTAAGTTTTTGATTCTCTACCGCCCAAACTACATAATTTGTACAGGCCCCATCTCCAATTTGTTGACTGGCATAATACACATTTCCATCTTTATAATACTGGAAGTTGTCCGAAGCACTGAATATTCCCAAAAGGTATTTGCCTGGTATTTCGATTTGTTGTTTATTGACCTTTACCTCAGCTTTGCTAATTGCCTTTTTGGGCAAGCCACAATCCGCTAAATAATAATAAATATTATTAATGGATTTCACGTTGGTATTGCCATTATCATAATAGCTAACCTTGTATTTACTTGCTGAGAAAGATTCAAGTGTGTAGGTTATTTGAAAAGTCTCCTCATTTACTTTTTGTAGTTCATCCAAATTCATTAATTGGGATTTATGGACATATCCATGATCCATCTCTAAGTTCTCCTCATAAACAAGGAAAGAAAAGGGTTTGTCTTTATAGAATAGAACTTTCCTCCAATTGCTTTGTTCCGATGGAAGTTCTTACGTTTGATCGATTAAAATTACAGTATGGTTTTTGAGTTTTGCTTTAATTTCAGCCTTGGCATTTGGGGCGATCCTGATATTAGTGTAGCCTTCTTTGCTTTTGATAATGTAAGGTTGAGCTAATAAATTATTAGAAATAATCATCAAAAGTATAAGTAGGAAGGATGAATATAGAAATTTGATGTTTTTCATATTATGATTCGATATAGTTTGTTCATTTTAGAATTTATTGCAATTTATATCAAATGGATTGAAACTGAATATTCTACCTATCTACAAATTGTATACAGTTCAAAAAATCATTCTTAAAACATTTTAGTTGGTTTATGCTTCTAATACTAGGCTTTTAGGTTGAAATAGGCTAAATTTAGTGGAGAGAACAAATATTTATGGATCATAAGCATATATATAATAAAAATGGCGTTTGCGAAATATGTAGTCAAACGATGAAAGTTTATAAAAATGCCAATGCCGATGATTTATTGATCGGAACAAAAAATCAAAGAAGTCACGAGTTCATATCTAAAGTTGATAACCATAAAACTAAAGATGCGAAAGAAGAAAATCATGATCATGTCCATTCAGGCGATGATGACCATGATCACGACCATGACCATGATCATAGTCATGAAGTCAATGGAAGCACCTTAGATTTATTTAAACCTGCAATTTTCAGTTTTGTCTTTTTGATTTCAGGAATATTATTTGATTTTGTTTTCCATTTTGATTGGTTTAGTGGCTGGGTTCGATTGGTTTGGTATTTAATTGCCTATTTACCTGTTGGTTTTCCAGTATTAAAAGATGCATGGAAGAGTATTCAAAAAGGGAATTTCTTCTCTGAATTTTTCCTGATGGGTATTGCAACTCTAGGAGCATTTGGTATCAAAGAATATCCTGAAGCCGTCGCAGTGATGCTTTTTTATGCTGTTGGCGAGGCATTCCAAACTTTAGCTGTATCAAAAGCGAAGGCCAATATTAAATCACTATTGGATCAGAGACCTGATGAAGCCTCTGTAATAGTGGATGGTAGGATCCAAGTTTTAAAAGCCACAGAAGTTAAAATAGGGGATGTTGTACAATTAAAGGCTGGAGAAAAACTGGCACTAGATGGTAAGTTATTAAGTGAAAGCGGATCATTTAATACAGCAGCACTTACTGGTGAAAGTAAGCCAGATACGAAGTCTAAAGGTGAGGCCGTTTTAGCGGGGATGATCAATTTAAATACTGTTTCAGAGGTGGAAATCACTACAGAATATGAAGACAGTAAGTTGAGTAAGATCTTGGAAATGGTACAACATGCTTCAACGCAGAAAGCACCCACGGAACTCTTTATTTCAAAATTTGCAAAAATATATACTCCAATTGTTGTGTTTTTGGCAGTAGGCATAGTTTTACTTCCATATTTTTTTGTTTCTGATTATGTTTTTCAGGATTGGTTATACAGGGCATTGATTTTCCTGGTTGTTTCTTGTCCATGTGCGCTAGTGATATCTATTCCATTGGGATATTTTGGTGGCATTGGGGCAGCTAGCAGGCATGGGATTTTGGTGAAAGGTGGAAATTTTCTAGATAGCCTGGCGTCGGTTAACCATGTTGTAATGGATAAAACAGGTACGATGACTGAGGGTGTTTTTAAAGTGCAGGATGTCATGTTTTCTGCTGATTTCAATAAGGAAGAAATACTCTCATATGTAAATGAAATTGAGAGTAAAAGTTCGCATCCAGTTGCAACTGCGATCCATGAGTATGTTGGCGAAGTAAAAGGAAATATTGATTTAGGGCAGGTTGAGGAGATAGCTGGGCATGGATTGAGGGCTAATATTGATGGGAAGGAGATTTTCGTAGGTAATTATAAGTTATTGGATAAGTTTAATATTTCCTATCCAGCGGATCACAAAGCAATTGTATTTACTACTATCGCTGTTGCTATGGATGGTCAATATATTGGATATATCAGCATTGCAGATCAAATAAAAGCTGGGGCAGCGGAAACTATTCAAGCTTTACATGCTGAGGGGATAAAAGTTACGATGTTAAGTGGCGATAAAACCACTGTTGTGAAGGAAGTTGCTAAAGAATTGCAGATTGATTCAGCATTCGGGGATTTGCTGCCTGAAGATAAAGTAGAAAAATTAAAAGCTGTAAAGGAAAGTGATAAGATTGTAGCCTTTGTTGGGGATGGAGTGAATGATGCGCCTGTAGTAGCTTTAAGCGATGTTGGGATTGCTATGGGAGGATTAGGATCTGATGCAACTATTGAAACTGCAGATGTTGTAATTCAAGATGATAAGCCGATAAAAATCCCGATGGCTTTAAAAATTGGAAGAAAAACCAAGAGGATAGTTTGGCAGAATATAGGGTTAGCCTTTGCCGTGAAGGCTATAGTTCTGATATTAGGGGCTGGGGGAGTGGCAACCATGTGGGAGGCAGTCTTTGCGGATGTAGGAGTGGCTTTACTAGCCATATTAAATGCTGTAAGAATTCAACGAACAGATTTTAATAAGGATTTTGATAAAACTTAATAATTAAGGAGCAGTAATAATATCTGCTCCTTAATTATTTTAAAATAAATATATTCAGGATTAATTGATGCTTACCCCTACATTTCCATTGGTTTGAGAATGATCATATTTATAAAGATTTTTAACGACCAATGACGTCCCTTGATTATCTTTTATTTCGTAAGTATCTGCGTATAAATCATAATTGATGGAAAATATGGTGGTGTTTCCTTGAGTAATAGTTGATTTAGCTCCCCATGTTCCGCGGTTGGCTAATAGTTCATTTCCATTATTATCTGTAATCTTCCAGATATTGGACTTAACCTTTGTTACCTCTGCATAATTTCCCATGTTATCTGAGATTTTATGTCCAGATTTAATTTTTTCGATTTTTAGAAGGTAGCCTGATTCTGATTGAACTTCTTGTAGATTTAATAGCCAATCGAGTTTAAGAGTAAAAACTTCATTATCTTCATCTCTCACTACAAATTGATCTTTATTTTTTTGAAAAGAAGACAATGAAAAACCATCCCTATTTCTAAATCTGAGAAAACCATTATTTACCATTTCTAAATCCGCTTGGTAGCCATCTAAATCTTCTAATTCTAATATGTCATTCCAAATATTTGAAAGAGTCAAAAATTGGCTCTTTGAGTAGCCGAAATATCCATCAGAAGAGAACAGCATCATAAGATTAATGAAATCTTTTTGTTTCGGAAAAAGATTCCTCAAAGGGAAATTAATAGCTTTTTGTTGTACAACTCTTTCAAAAATTTTGTTGTACTTCTGCATGTTAACAGAATCTGGAATCACCTGTTTTGATGGTTGAGCAAATAAGTAGCATGACATGCTAATAAAGAGAAGCGATAGTAAGATGTATTTTTTCATGAATTGGAAATTGATTTGATAATTTTCGACCAGCAAATACGAAAGATGCTTGTTTGAAATTTGGACTCTAACAAACATCAATAGTTTAACTTAGACGTAAAATTAGGACATTGGAGTAGCTTGAATCAATTCTTTTGCATTTTTCTTGGTCCCCCAGTTAAAAATATGTCTTACGGTCGAAGAGTGATAAGGTATTATTGCTATAATAATGATTACTAGAACGTTAATATAAATTAAGTAAAGATAAAGGTCATGTAATCCCAATAAATTTGCTTGTTTTTGAAAATTGGAAATATAATTTCGATCGATTATTTGTCCTGAATCGATTACTTCCGCTAGTCTAGTTTGATGTATCATTTGGAGCTTATTAAACCAATTACTGATGATACTGGACCAAAATACAGTGACAAAAAATGTTCTTACCAGCAAAAACAACACGATGCTGTGAAGGAAAGCCTTCCCATTAATATTACCTGCCAAATATACAGCAGTTGCAATAAAGGAAATTATTATTGCAATACCCCTGAAAATAATGGGTAAGATTAGGTATTCCAAAGGCGTTTGGATATTTATCAGGTTATAGATCAGGATATTTGAAATCAGATAAAATATGGCTGAAATCAAAAATATTGCCTTACATTTTTTGGTTTTCCTGAAATATAGATAGACGATTATGCTTCCCAAAAGATAGCCGAATAGCACATAAGCGTTGATTTCAGCTTGTTTGGTTGGATTAGCTGGCAAGATAATGTTCATCAGGTTGGTCAACAAACTACTGTTAGCATAAAATATTCCCAAAATAAAGATGGTTATGAGGGTCAAATATGTTGCTTTGTTTTTTATAGCTGAAAAGCTTATTATTTTTCTTTTCTTTTTGAAATTCCTGTTGAAAAACATAATAAAGAAAATGATGGTCAATACAATTGCTAGAATAATGCTTTTGCTGTTCAACCAATTATTTTGAAGACCATAACTCGCTACAAAAGAAAAGCAAAGTAGGCTGGCTGCCAATAAAATGGTTCCCAACCAATCGTATTGGAAGAGAGGTACTTTTCTGATAGATTGGGTTTTAAAACAAGAAATGACAAGAAGTAAAGAAAGCAACAACATCATATTCTGAAAGGTATAGCCTAGTTCCCAATAGAATTCCTTTGCTAGATAAGCAGTGATTAATCCACCTAATATTGGAAAAATTAGGTTCATTGGGTAATAGATGGCATACATTTGATATCGTTCGCCGGTAGGCATGAGGTATGGCATCAATTCAGAAATCAAGGCCATGATCAAAATGATTTTTACACAACCAAAGACAAACATCAGCATAACATTCACCAAAGGGACTTGATTATATTGCAAGGTCAGGTTGATGGACATTAATAGTAATAAACAGAAAATAAGCAGCCTTTTCTTAGGCATATAAATCGTAAGCCTAAAGATTAAGGAGATAGAGCACACCATTCCGGCGCAATAGGCATACATTGCCATGGATAAATCTGCAGAATTGGTTGCTTGATCAGAAATGATATAAGGGTAGATACTATTGGGGATACCGTTGCAAAAAGATAGACTAATCGCTATGATTAACAGGATAGTCAATTTAATTTGGCTTGGTATCCAATCACGAAACAGACTATTGCTCATTTATATAGAATTTACAACGACATTTAATCCAACCATCAATTTCTTTAGGTCTTCCTCTTTATTATCACTGGAAAACTCAATACGAACAGGAATTCTCTGTTGGACCTTAACAAAATTGCCGGTACTATTATCTACAGGAATACTGGAGTATTTGGATCCTGTAGCTTGAGAAATCGCTTTTATTTCTCCTTGATAAACGGTGTTGGGAATGGCATCTACGGTCATCTTTACTTTTTTACCAAGGGCAACTTGTTTCATTTGATTTTCAGTATAGTTTGCAGTAACCCATTTTTGTTGATCTCGAACAATATTGAACAATTGTTGACCAGCTTGTACTAATTGTCCTTCTTCTAAGGTTACTCTTCCAAGAATACCATCGTACGGTGCTACAATTACAGTATAGGATAGGTTGAGTTTTGCAAGGTCTAATGCAGCTTTTGCTCTTAAGATTGTGGCCTCATTTATACCAGTTTTTCTACTTGTTTCCTGCGTGGTTAGGTGGGATCCTACTTTTTGCGCGGTTAATGCTTTATACTTTGCTTTTAAAGATTCATAGTCTGTTTTCACTTGTTCATATTGATATACTGCGATCGCATCCTTATCCATTAATTCCTTGAACCTTTTATAATTTACTTCAGCGTTTTCTAAACGAGTTTTCAATTCTTCAATATTAGCATCAGCTATATTTTGGCTATTGCGGGCAATTTCAACCTCTGTTTTAACGACAGAATTTCCGGCACGAGCATCTGCTAATGCAGCTAAAGCATTTTCGACCTGAATTTTGTACTCATCATTTTCCAGAATTACAAGCGTATCACCTTTATGAACTGTTTGATGTTCTTTGAAGCGGATATCTTTTAAGTAACCTGTGATTTTTGTGCTCACTGGATTGATATGTCCATCTATTTGAGCATCCTCAGTATATACGCTGTTGTTTAATTGGAAATATGTGGACAATCCCCATGCAATGGCACCTAGGATGATTAGAATTGAAAATAGATTTATTGAATATATTTTTAGTCTTCTTTTTTTCTCTTTAGGACTAATAGCTTGTTTATTTTCTGTATTCATTAATTATTATCGATTTTATATTTTATTAATATTAGTTTGATATTGAACTATTATGTTATAAAAAAACACTATTCAATAGCGCTTTTAATTAATCTGAGTTGATTACTTATTTCAGAAATATCTTTGATTTGAGAATTCTTAATAATTTTTTCATATAATTCTTTCTGGACAGGTTCAAGTTGAGCTTGATAATCCCAACCCTTTTCGGTCAACACAATTTTATTATTTCTTCGGTCAGTAGGATCGGGGATTCTTTGTACCAGATCTCTTTTGCAAAGATTGTCTATAAGGGGTGTGACACTGGCTTTGCTTTTTTGAACTTCCTCGGCAATATCTTGTTGATTTACTTCTTTTTCTCTCCACAGAACAGCTAATACTTGGACCATTTCATAGGTAACATCCAATTCTAGTTCTTTAACTTTTTGAAAATAAAACTGTTTGATTGCTACTCTTAATGAGATTATGTCTCGGATTAATTGTTGAACGACTTTATGTTCTTTTGCCATCTTTAATATTTTGAACAAAGTTAAACATTAAACAGTTAGACATCAAACTAATATTGTAAGGTTTTTGCAATTTGTAATGAACTATTCGTTTTAAAAAGGGTCTATAATTACCTTTGCGGCATGAAAAACAAAATTCAAGAGATCAACGACTTTATTCAAGCAGAAAGAGCCCAGCTATTAAATCATAAACTTTATCATAAAATTCAAAGAATCTCTGATTTACAAAAATTTACGGAAGGCCACGTGTATGCAGTTTGGGATTTCATGTCCTTATTGAAGGCTTTACAAGTAAAACTTACCTGTACTACTATTCCATGGTTTGCAAGTCATTCACCTGTAACACGGTATTTAATAAATGAAATTGTATTGGCTGAGGAATCAGATGAATATATTGATGGTACCCGATTAAGCCATTTTGAAATGTATATTGATGCCATGAAAGGTCTAGGTGCAGATATTGATCCTATTTACAATTTGATTCATAACCTTCAAGCAGGAATCAATATTAAAGATGCACTGGAGGAAAGTAATTTAGATCAAAGAATTATCGATTTCTTAAACTTTACATTTGACAGTATTCAAGCCGGTGAAACCCATAAAATAGCTTCGGCATTTACATTTGGGAGGGAAGATTTAATTCCAGATATGTTTTCCTCAATCTTGAGTTCATTAAAAGAACAATTTCCGGAAACTGATTTGACCAAAATAGTTTACTATTTCCAGAGGCATATTGACCTGGATGGGGATGAGCATGGACCACTAGCAATGAAAATGATTATTGAATTGGCGGATAATGATGATTTAAAGTGGAAAGAGATGGCAGAAACTGCGAAACAAGCTTTACAGTATAGAATAGGTTTATGGGATGCTATTGCCGATTCCTTATAGTTGAAATTCATTACATAAAAAATGGGCTTATGATTTATCATAAGCCCATTTTGTGTTTTAAGAACTATTTGTTCTCTACTACTATTTCACCCAAATCTTTGGTTTGACCAATACTAACATTTACATTTTCCAAAGTTTTAGGAAGGAAATTAGTATTTGTTGGTTCAATTAAGATTTTATAAGTTCCTTGCGGAACACCTGGGAAATAGAATTTACCAGTTGGGCTAGCCAAAGTACCTAGCGTATCTGTTCCTTGAATTGCATATACATGTGGCATTGCAAAAATAGGGTTGATACTTCCTGTAATTGCACCAGAAAGTGCAACTGGAATAGCTCTGATAACTGGTTTTAACATGTATTTTCCATTTCCAGTTTGGTGAATTGATTTTGACGCATCAAAATCTAAAGCTAGGGTATAAGCAACATGAGGAACCAAATCATCTTGAACTTTGATTTTTACTCCAGAAGATTGGCCACTAGGGGTAGTTAAATGATGTTTAACACCATCAACAACGATTTCATTATCATCATCTAAAACTAACCTAATTTCCTGTAATCTTCCCGACGGAACATCATGTTCTGCCAATATTAGATAATCACCTTCACGGTACGAAAGAATATCGAAAGGTTCGATATCAATATCAATTACTTCGCGTCCCCCTTCCGTGATAACCTCTATATGGTCAATATCCAATAGGATTTGATCATAATACGCAGGCGCATCAGTGATTTTAATAGTTAGTGGAGTTTTTCCATCTGTCGTATTCGAGTTATCTGTACTACAACTCGATAGACTAAGGGCAACCGCGGCTACCGCTAAACCTAATAATGCTTTCATAGTAATAATTTTCGTTATTTAGAATTAATAAACAAATCTTATACCAATTTGAGTATTACTATACTTTGCGTTAAATTATTATTTTATAAAAATAGGCTTATCTAGCTTAATAGCAATACGATATGCTGCATTCATAAGGCCTACATGGCTGTAAGCTTGTGGAAAGTTACCCCATTGGCTACCATCATCTTCATTTACATCCTCAGAAAATAATTTTAGTGGATTTCCATAGGAGAGAAGCTTTTCAAAAGTTTGCTGAGCCTCTTCCAAGCGACCAACACAAGCCAAGGCTTCAACATACCAAAACGCACAAACCAAAAAAGTGGTTTTAGGTTTGCCAAAATCATCTTTATGCAGATATCTATAGAATAATCCATTTTTACCCTTTAGTTCTTTTTCTACTGCTTCCAAATGTTTTTTAGCTCTTTCAGAACTAGGATCTAAGTAGTTCATCATGATAAGCTGCAGGGTGCTGGCATCCAAGTTAGAACCTTCGTCCGAATTTCTATACACCTGTGTCTCTGGATCATAGCATTTCTCAATATAGTCAGCTGCTTTATCCATTAAAACTTTAGCTTGTTCTTCAATATCCTTATAGTTGTTTTGAACCGCGATTTTTAAGGCAGCAGATGCACCTGCCCATTGGAATAGGTTAGAATAGGCATGATGGTTGGCAATATTTCTAAATTCCCATATTCCAGCATCCTTTTCATCAATGGTCATTTTAATCTTTTCAAGAATATATTTCAACCATGATTTTGCATCCTTCCTTTCATCCATTGGGAACCTGTTATCTGTGTAAAGAGGAAGTAAAGCAATCATTGCCTGCCCATAGACGTCATTTTGGATGTGTTCATAAGCTTGGTTTCCGATTCGGACTGGTTTATTTCCACGATATCCTTCCAGATAGTCTAAAGTAGTTTCAGTCAATATTTTACGACCTAGTATACCATACAAGGGTTGCAATCTTCCGGAGTCTGATTGGGTGATATTGGTAATATAATTCGCAAATTCTTCAAGTTCATCGAACTTACCAATATGGCTCAATGCTGTTAATACATAATAACTATCCCTTACCCAACAATACCTATAATCCCAATTTCGTCCTGAACCTGGTGATTCGGGTAGACTCGTTGTGCTGGATGCAATTATTGCTCCTGTATCTTCATATTGGTGAAGTTTAAGGACCAATGCGGAACGGATGATGTGCTTTTGATAAAAATTAGGAATATTAGCTTTTTTAGTCCATCTTCTCCAATAGATTTTAGTCTTAATCAAAAACTCCTCAGCGGTTTGCATCAAAGGTGCTTCAAATGTATTACCGTAGGAGAGGATCATATATTTCTTGTCCGACAAAATAAAGTTGCCTTCTTCCTGATCAAAGAAATGACTAATGGGAATATTAGTGGTTAAGCGCATGTTTTCTTCAGCATGCTCGAATAAAATATGGTTACTTCCCCTAAATTTTTTGAAATCGTCTTTTCCATAATTCGCTTTAGGATGACAGTTTACACGTACGGAAGGATTTCCATATAGGGGTTCAACAATCCTAATCAGCATCAAGGGCTTATAATATCGATCATACTGAATAAATCTGGGCGCAAAATCAATTACTCGAAATCCCGAATGCTCACCTTTGACCTCAGTGACTAAGATATTTGTATTTTCTAGATAATATTGATTCGAAGTGATATGACTGTCATCTAGGCGAATATTAAATTCACCGCCTTTTTCTGTATCCAACAGACATCCAAAAATAAAGCTGTCTTCGAATGTTGGCCAACATAACCAATTTATATTCGTGCTTTTATGTACATGTGCTATAAAATTGCAATTTCCAATAATCCCACTATTATAAATGTGTCTTTTATTCATATATTTTTTTTATACTATTTATTTTCTCCTAAAGATGAAAGGAGTTCAATTACTTCTTTATGGTTTTCAACGTAATATTTAGCATGAGATTGTTTATCGCCGACTTTAATTGTAATACTATTATCAGGTACGGCAATAAACATATCTTCATCTGTTGCATCATCACCAATACATAAAATGAAGTCTGGCTCGATTTCTTTCACCATATTTACTGCGGCTTCCCCTTTATTGACAAGTTTGTTTTTTATCTCTATAACTCGATCACCATTAATGATTTGTAATTCCAAAACCTGATTTATGTGTCTTAATTCTTGGAGAAGTTCTTGAGCTTGTCTTAATCCAAATGCTCTTTCCACCTTCCTGTAATGCCAAGCTAAGGAGTGTGACTTTTCTTCAATTGAAGAACCTGCAGTTCTGTCTGTAAACCTTTGTAGAATAGGAAGGACTTTTGTTTTCCAGGTATTGGTCAAGCCTGGAACCAGATGCCAATCATGATTTGGATAATTACTCCAAATGCCATGCTCTGCAATCAGGAAATAAGGTTTTTTGCTAAACCAATGTTCTAGATTCGTGTATTTTCTTCCTGAAATTATGGTGATCAGGTTTTTAGGGTCTTGGCTTAATTTATCTAAGACATCATAAACATCTTCGGTAGGAATAGCTTTATCAGCATTTTTGTTAAATCCAACCAATGTTCCGTCATAATCCAAAAGGATAAGTCTTTTACTACCTTCTTGGTATTGGGACTTTATTTTTTGCTCAACTTTTTCACGTACCTTTCTCGATAATTCTAATTGTTGTTGATGTTTTATTTCTTCTAAACGCTGCATGAAAAGATTAACCCAATGATGCACTGTATATTTGGAAACGATTTCCTGGCTGGCATGCATGCGTTCATCTTGTTCCTCCTGATCCATACAGATGGCTTCATACAAGGTTCTGCTCGTTCGATGTACAGCATAAGGATTAATAACTAAAGCATCGGATAGTTCCTTGGAGGCTCCCGCAAATTCACTTATCACTAAAACCCCACTGGTCTCTTGTTTACTTGCAATATATTCCTTTGCCACAAGGTTCATTCCATCGTATAATGAAGTTACCCAACAAACATCAGCAGCTACATATAAAGCAGATAAAACAGGAAATTTCAATGAATTATAGAAATAAGCGATAGGTTGCCAGCCTGGTTTTCCATACACCGAATTAATATTACCAACTTTCCGGTCAATTTCATTCCTTAACTTTTTATATTGATTAACCTGATCTCTTGAAGGAACAATGAGCATATATAAAACAATCTTTCCATGCAATTCTGGATGATCATTTAATAGGATTTCAAAGGAGGTTAATCTTTGGATGATTCCCTTACTATAATCTAAGCGATCAACGGATAAGATTATCTTTTGTTGATCATATAAAGATTTTAGCTGTTTGCTATATGCAACTGTTTCTGTTGAAAGAGCCTGGTTTTTGTATTTCTCATAATCAATACCCATTGGAAAAACATCGACTAAAATGGTCCTTCCCTTTATTTTAAGGTTATTGATATTATTTTGGAGGTTTAGTATTCCTGAGCAAGAATCTAAAAAGTTATCTACATTCTCATACGTGTGAAAGCCTATTAAATCAGAACCTAATAAACCCTCAAGGAGTTCATCTCGCCAAGGAAGCATTTTGAATAGTTCAATAGGAGGAAAGGGGATGTGATGAAAATAACCAATACTACAATTATCAATAGCCTCTCGAATAAATTTTGGAACAAGCATCAGCTGATAGTCATGTACCCATACTCGAGTATGTTCCTTTATATAAGGTAAAGTAGCATCAGAAAACTTTTTATTAACTTCTACATAGGAAAGCCAGAACTCTTGTTTCAATTCTACGTAGCTAGGTCTATAGTGGCATAATGGCCATAATATAGCATTTGAAAAACCTTCGTAATAGCCTTTGATTTCCTTTTCTGTGAGGAAGACTGGGATTAGGTTTAACTTTTTAAGTTCTTCCCGAATAAGATCTTCTTCTTCCTTATTCTTTGGAATAATTCCTGGCCATCCTATCCACCAAGAGCCATTTTCTTTATAAAAGGACCCTAGACCTGTAGCTAGGCCACCCTCACTGGGCGTAAATTTAAGTTTAGACTTTTTGCGTTCAATTTTGATGGGTAATCGATTCGAAATGATGAGAGTTCCCGAATCAAGTATGTCTGGATTGTGTAACATATGTAACCATAATACAACCCAAATGACATTTTGTTTTAATTATTTGTTTAAACATTTGGAAACTATTAATATTATTGGCCTGGAAAAATTAAATAATATTTAAATTGACGTAATGTAAATTTAATAAATATTAACTACACAGTTTTTAGTCAATTGATTACCTTTGAAATATAGAAATTAAATTAAGTTTAACAGTAAGCGAAAGGCTTTTGAACCTTTGTATTTAATTAGCCATATTCTATTGAAATTTTAGCTGTAATATTTACTTTTTATTAAGAGTTTAAAAAATATTTTAGATTACTTTAACCTTAATTATTGATGATATTGAACCATAGAAAACGGCTCAATTTCCATAAAAAAATAAATTATTTCTATATAAAACATTAACTAGAATAAGACAATAAGTTTGAGTGTAATACGCAAATATGCTTTAATGTTCCATATTAATGGATATGTGAATAATTAGATATATTTGTTTTATCAGGAGCAATTTTAGCGCATTGTTACATTTAATGTACTTATTGTTTTGCAATTATTAACATGGGTATCTTGTATGTAGATCTTAAATCTATATAGAAATTTCCACTTAACTGAGTATTTGAAGTATTCAGTATTTATCACATGAAGAAGAACGTATTTGAGATTTTTTTGACCATTTTCTGTATTGGTTTATTAATCCAGATATTATTAATGATGAAACGAATTGAATTTCCCATTCCATTAATATTTGGGCCGTTACTTTATTTGGCATTTTTAAATCAAATGGGAAAAACGCTCTCTTTTGGTAAAGATGGGTTACATTTTATTCCAATAATCATTGGGGCAATATGCTTTTTCCTATTTCAGTCTTCTTACCATAGTTTTTATCTACATTTTTATTTTATTACCATCCTTTCTTCGATGTTTATTTACCCTTCATTGGTGATTTTCTCAAAAAAGAAAGATACAGTTTTTGTAAACGAAAGAAACCTCATCCTACTTGAGATTTTAGCTTTACTAGGGTTTGCAATTTTCTTCTTCATCAATATTATTTATATCAATCATCTGTCTAATAACGTAAGCAACTATCATCCTCAGTTGGTTATATCTTCTATCATAGTAGTGAATATTGCGGTGTTGACTTGGTTTTTAATCAACAACCGTTTCTCTTCTTCCCATACCTCAGAAGAACCTCAATTGATTCCCCTTCAACAAAATGATACCCTTATTCCAGAAAAAGAAATTCAATTGATCCAGGAGAGTATCAATTCTCTTATGGAAAACGAGCATTTATATTTGGATGCTCATTTAACATTGGAAACATTAGGAAAACTAACTGGTTTCAATAAGGGCAAGATTGAATTTTATATTAATAATATTCTTAATTCGAATTTCGAGGATTGGTTGGCTTCATTCCGTATAAACTATGCCATCAGTCTAATACATTCGGATTCTAAGAACTTTAAGCTAGAATATCTTTCCAATTTATGCGGCTTTGATTCCCGTACTGCATTTAATAAATATTTTAAATTATATGTTGGAGAATCACCTTCAAATTATCGAAGCAAATTAATTAAATAGCCTATGTTGGTATATTTTATTTACTCTGCCATTGTTATCCTATGTATATTAAGCTATCAAGTATATACGAACCTGCCTGTAAAAGGTGTATTTGAGAAGGTCTTATCAGCTTTAATTATCACACTGCTTATTCACATTGTTTTTGCAGCACTTTTTAGAGATATTATTCCTGGATACAAATACGTAGATATTGGAGCCCCCTTTGGGCTTTTATATGGTCCGTTCTTATATTTTGGATATCTGGCATTCAAATACAAAAAGATTAAAACGAAAACCATTATTATTCATGGGATTCCCTTTTTCTTATTGACAATTGTTTACCTAATTTTCTTAAGTAGTGAGTTTATTAGATTCCAATATGGGAAGACTTATTATATCATCCTTTATAGCTTATTCGGTCTTTCATGGATCCTCTATCCGATTTCAGTTTTGTTAAAAGGTAACATTACTGAATTCCTGCAACTTGATACAAAGAGACTGTACTATTACTTTATCATTCTTTTATTAGTTTTGGCAGCCTTTATTATCCCTACAATCATGTCTACCTTTATTGATAAATTTGATGTGGGTAGGCCAGTTTCGGGAATTACAGTGTATATGATTATGATGATTGGGATCAGTATGATCTATAATTATCTATTTCGTTCCTTAATATCTCAATTGAAACCCGTTGACTACTCTCTTAAAAATCCGACGGTCCAGAACACTAATATTCCTGTAATTGACCATAAATTCAATCAGGACACAAAAGAATCACCCTATAAAGACAAAATTCTTCACTATTTGGAAGAAAAGAAATACTTAAACCCTGAATTTAATATTGATCTTATGGCGAGGGATTTGAAGATTTCTAGATCTATAATTTCTCAATTTTTTAAAGATTATTTTGGACAAAATGTCTTAAAAACGATTAATGCCCTTCGTATAGAAGAAGTATGCAAAGAACTGACCAAGCCTGATTTTCATATGAATATTGATGATTTGGCCCTTGAATGTGGATTTAGTTCCAGGGCTTCTTTCTACAGGAATTTTAATTTAGAAAAAAAATGCACACCTATTGAATATAGGGAGCAGTATCTGCCTAATCTTCAATAATATGAATCGCCGTCTTCTTTATATTTTATACATTACTATATTTTTCCCAAATCTGTTGTTTTCTCAAAGAACAGCATTTGAAAAGAGATATGCTGCAGTTAGAGCAGAATTAATGGCAAAAGATTATAAAGAGGCCCTTCGGGTGGCTGATTCTTTAGAGCAAATTTCAGAATCAGATATCAGCAAAATAAGAGCTCAAAATCTAGTTGCCTTAGTTCATCAAAGCGTTGGAACATATTCTATCGCAATAAACTATGCAAATAGAGCTGATCAACTTTCTAATTTGATTGGATTCCCGGATTTTGAGGCCAGTTCAGCGTTAGTTTTAGCTTCTATTTATAGAGATATCGGGATTTTTGGTCAGGCTAGTAATTATATTGAGAGGGCAGAGGTGGATATTCAATCTGTAAAAGATAGCTTGGTTCGGAAACAGCTTGAAATTCAATTGCTTCAAGAAAAAGCATATCAATCCATTTTCAATAAAAAATATACTGAAGCTGTTGATTTAATGGAAATTGCATTAAGCAAAAAAGGTTATATCGATGTCAACAATCCTAGATCCTTTTTGATTAGATCAAAAAATCACTTGATAATTGCTGAAAGTTATTTGGCTTTGGGAATGTACAAGGAAAGTATAACCTATTTAAAAATGATTCTGGATGATGTATATGGGGTTGAAACGATTATTAAACCCTTTACATTTCAATGTTTAGCGGAAAACTATTTTAATTTAGGTCTAATTGATTCCACTAGAACATACCTGGATCAAACTATTCCATATGTTGAAGGATCCAACAACATAAAATTGAAAAAACAGTATTATTTCTTAGAGGCTAAATACTATAGAAAAAAAGGGCTTGATCATGAGGCAATTCAATTTGTCGATAAATATTCTCAATTGGAAGAGCAACATAGGAATACAGCTCAAATTATCGGAAATAATTTAATTCGAGATTATTTAGGAGAAATTAAAACCATCAAAAGAAATAATGTTGTGTTGATTTGGTCATTGATTATTTTGACCAGTATTTGTTTGTTGTTTTATTTGATTAAAATTAGACCGAAAAGATCGAAGAGCGAGGCTATAGATATTGATTTTGTTCCCCCAACTGCTAAACCTATAGTTTCAAATCAGAGTTCCAATTACACCTCTAAAGATATAATACAATCTTCTGGTGAATTCCATATATCCATTGAAACTGAAACTAGGTTGGTTAAGAAACTCAATGATTTGGAATTGGAATTATTCTTCTTGAATAAAAACCTTACGTTGAGCTGGATAACAAATAAACTGGATACTAATCAAAAATATGTCTCTTATATCATTAGGAAGTATAAGAATCAACATTTTAATGATTATATACTCAATTTAAGAATCCAATATATTGTAAAACAGCTGGAGGTAAATAAGATTTTATGGGATTATAAGCTTTCTTATTTAGCTGAAATGTCTGGATTTACCTCACATAGCAAATTTACCATAGCCTTTAAATCTGTAGTAGGAGTGACCCCTTCTCAATTCATAGAGAATTTAAAACAAAATTCTAAATCAGAAATTTAAACCAACCCCTTTCAATTTTTTCATTGGATTTTACCATTTATTGAGGAAAAAATCCCACGGATTATTGCTAAAAATACATTATTCAATTTTAACTCTTAGGTTAATATTATCTAATATTATGTGGTAAGGCGGTGGACATTTACCAATTTTCGTAATTTTTCATATACAGATTGAGCTATATATTTCCCCATAATCTATTTTATGGAAAGAATTTCTTGAAAAGATCCAATTATTAGTATCCAAATTTTCCAAAATCACCTATTTTTTAGATGTTCCAAACGTATAATTCTACGAAATATCACCATATTTAGTTTAAAAACTGTTCATATCTGTGAATTTTAGCCCATGTCCACCTCCTCACAAGTCCAAAATAAGCTTGGAAATTTAATGCAAATTATCAAATTTCAGAAAATTGATAATTAATATATGTTCGTTAATTGGATATATTTAATAGACTGATAATTAACTATATATAATGTTTTAAGACATGTCTTAATTATGTAATTGAATAGATATTTTCATTTTTGGGACATACTTTTTTAGGGACTAGATGTAATTTTGGTATATCACAAACGAGGAATTAACTAGAGTTTAAAAGCTAGGGAAATTCTGTTAGCGACTTTGCCAACTAACTATTATTAATAAATATTAAAAAATATGTATCTAGGTTATAACCTTCAATTTTTACCGTATCAGTTACAGGTAAAATTCTGGAGTTTTCCTTTTCTATTAAGGCTAGCTGCTTTAATCAGCATTGCATTAATTTTAGTTTTAATAATTAATAAAATAAGAAGTCTTTTTAATAATTGGAAACTCCACGTAGTAGAAACTGAAGACCTAAGCTTAAAGGAGAAAATAGAAACATTAGTGAATGCTATTCTCTTTGAGAGTACCAATAGGTCGGAGAAATATATTTTAAATGAAATTGAATCCCTTCATGCTATTAAGGAGTCAAGACGTGGATTGAAAATTATCTCCAAATTGTTAATTCAAGCAAATTCTAAATCGAGATTGGGAGAATATATACTGAATAATAATAATTATAAGCATATTCTTTCAGGATTTGGGATTATTAAATTTTGGGAATTAGAGTTGGTATCCAATAATACCAGTAGAATTCATAAAGCAAAACAATGTCTCAATGACTTAAAAATTGAGGAAACGAATTCACTTACCAATTTATCAAAATCAGAAGAACAGAAAAAGACTATGGCTAGAAGTTCAAAATTCATAAATAAAGTTGAAGGGAATGAACCATATCGCTTCTTGGATGAAAGCTTCGACACGGAATTTACACCCCTTGATGAAATACTAGTTCATCAATTCCTATTACAAAAATCGAATACAGGAAGATTACCACTATTAAGCCGTTGGGTTAGAAATAGTAAAAATCCAGATTTTAGAATTTTTATGGTAAAGGAAATCACATTCTTTAAGCAATTAGGCTGTGCATCAATAATTGCTAGTCTTTTACCTAACGAACCTAATGATAATGTTCGGTTGGCCATAATTGATGCATTAACGAAATTAAATTACGCACAGGCTGAATCTCAAATTACTTCCTGCTATAAAAATGGAAGTCTACAATTGAAAAGATCCATAGTTCAGACTGTCATTTTGTTTAAAACAAGGTTTGGATTAGAATTTTTAAATGAAATTTTTTTCGAGGAAAAAAATGAAGAATTAAAAACAGATTTGATTCAGGCATTGATACTAATGCGCAGTGACATCAATGGAGAATCTGAAAAGCCTATTAAAGATAACCAAGAGGTGAATGAAATCCTATTAGGGAACATCAATTACCAGATTGGTTAAGGAATAAATTCTAACAAACCATCAATATATCAATTTAATTAACACTATCTATTTTATTTATTATGATTGACAACGTTTCAACTATTAAAAAGGAGTATATGAACCCAGAAACGGAGAATAAAATTCTGGCAGCATTAACTCAATGGGAAGCTCAAGAATCATATTTAAATCCTTCTTGTTCTATTACTACTGCATCAAAAGAAATTGGATGTAACTCCAAATATCTTTCTTTTGTAGTAAACAGAAATAAGAAAATTGATTTTCCTAACTATGTAAATAATTTGAGGTTAGACTATCTCAACAATTATTTAAGAACTGTGGAAGAAGCAAGGAACTTTAAACTAACGTATTTAGCTGCACTTGCCGGTTTCTCATCCTATGGAAAATTTGCTAAAAGCATAAAAGATCGGACAGGATTTAATCCTACCCAGTTCATCGTGTTTTTCGATGAGAAAATTGCTTAAAAGCAAAGCTAATCCTAAAGTCATTTAAATGGCTTTAGGATTTCCATTTTATTGGAGCTAACTCCCTATGCAATGCCATGTTGAAGAATTTTGACTGTGCTAAGTAATTGACCGTAATGTCTTTGGGCATGCTCCGCAGCATGGAATAATAAGCCAATTTGTGTAGTGGGGATTTTTTTTCGTCCGAGAAACCTTACTTGGGTTAAGGTATAAGAATCTATCTTTTTTAATTGCTCGACAAAATTGTGGATTGAATTTGAAAGTTTTTCTTTTAAATAGGATACTTGAATTTCATCATTTAATATCCCTTCTAATCTTAACTGTTCGAATTGCTTTTCACTTAGGGATTCACCTTGGGAGTAGGTCAACATCCGGTCAGCTACCCCTGCAATATGCTGCATATGAAAGGCAATGCTAGCCATTCCAAAGGGTTTTTCCCAGAGGAACTTATTGATTTTTGAATTGTCTAATTTTTGAATATCCTCATTTACCTGGAGTAATGCATGCGCAATTCCTTGCAATAAATCAGGAACTGCAGGAATTGGACCTCGCATCCAAACTTCTAATTCTGAATCATTGGAGTTTTTCATAGCTCTAACTTTGAGAGATACTTTTGTCACCAAAAGTAACTAAGACCATCCCTACAATTATTATTAATGAGCCTAGAATTTGCATCCAGCTCAATGGCTGTTTAAACCAGAGTGCCATAGCTAGTTGAACAGTTAAAAATGTTCCGCCGGAACATAAAGCTATTACGATAGGTTGGGGAACTGTTTTAAAGAGTTGAACAAGAAACCAAGATGCTGAAAGCAAAATAATATTTCCAGCAATCAGTGCAGCCCATTGATATTTGGGCTGAATCCCACCGTATTTAAAAATTATACTTGAACTAATCTGGCAAACCCAGAAAGCAACGAAAAATAGAATCTTCATAAGGTTAATTTATCCTGATGAAGTTAAAGTTTATTTATAGAAAAATAAAAAATATTAGCTGCTTATCATGGGGTCATTTTAGGTTCAATAGTAAAGTCTGAGGTAGAGTAATCCCGGTTTTCACCTTCCTTTTTGGCAAGTTCAGAGTTAATGGTTATGGTTTTTTGAATAGGAAAGGCATTTAAATAAGTCAGTATACCTTGTTTATTTTTGGAATGATAAGAGCCGTTGATATGCAAAAACACGCTTCCAGAATTATTGTTCAATTGGATGAAATGTGCCATAGTAGCATCTTTTAAAGCCTGAGAATAAATAATATTGGCATTGCTATGTCCAGGCATCATATCTAACATTTCCTTATAAATTTGAAGGGTAGTATCAACATGAATTGGTAGGCTGGGAAAGAACTGTTTAGCATAAGGAGATAGTTGATTTAAGGTCTCCATTCCCTGATGATATACTGTATTTGCATAGCGCCTTGGAACATTCGTCGCAATCAACTTCAATTGATGCTCTTTTGCAAACTCAACTAATGGCTTGTAATCTTCTATGTAGTTTTTCCAAATCCTTGATTCACTCTCAAAGCTTTTTTGATTTATACTGCTCAAAAAGTATTCATCAATAATAGGTTGCACATCTGCTTCAAACATTTCCATCCCTATTACTACTTTTTGCTGATAGCGCTCAAATAAACCTTTCAATAAATCATATTCTGCTTGATGAGCAAAGGTTTGGTCATGTAATTCACCAAAGAAAATCAATGGTTTATCTTTTGCCAATTTGATGATATCCTCAAGACCTACCTCTTTGCCATTCCTATCGTAGACAATATAAGTCTCCTGGGCCTTCAGTTGTAAAACTGTAAGCAAATTGATCAAGCAGAATATAAAATATTTCATTTATTCAGTTTCTAATTGTTTAACAACTAACCTCCAGTTTTCATCTTCAGGAATATTCGGCTTCCTTTTTCCGAAAAACTGAATAATCAGGTTTCCTTCTTTATCAAATGCTTCAATGCTATGGACCAACCCTAGATTCGTTGGTTTTTTGACAATCCATAATGAGGCAATGCTAGTATCGTTTAAATGGAGATTAAAAATTGGATCCAAAATATTTAACCATGGTCCAGTTCTGATAATCTTCTCAGCTTTTCCTGTATGAATTTGCAAACAATTTTTATTTCCTACAAATACCATGAATTCTAATTTCTTCTCAGAAATTAATTTTAATAGCTTATCTACCTTTTCATTTGAGATTTGTAACACAAATCCCTTCGGGGCAATTCGCATAGATTGTAACCTACTGATATTATATTTCTTTAATAAGCCAAAGAAATCATGTGTGTCTTGAAGCCCTTTCCAATCTGATTGAAAATTGATTTGATCCACATCGTCATCTAATATCTCAACTGTTGCTGAAAAAGGTTTTAATTCTATTTTAAGCTCTGTGGGCCCGTTGAATCTATGTTTTTCAACCAAAGCATCATATGCATCTGAATTACTATTCTCTGTCAAATAAATTTTATGGATAGCATCTCCATGATTATCAAAAAATTGAATACTTTTTCTTTGGTTCTCTGTTACTGCAAAGGCATACTTCCAATTAGCCATAAACAATCTCAAGTCAATATCCGGATTAGTTATCAATCCTATTTGGCCATGAAAACTAGCTTTACTATAAATCCCGTGCCTCTCATGTACAGCATTATCATTTCTAGTTAAAGCCATTACCTCTCCTAAAACAGGTATATCATTCAATATAGCACTGAACTCAGGAAGCAATAAAATATTTTCTGGATTTATACCAATCAATTCAGCTTCTGACACTCCAAGTTGATTTGCAGCTTCCCTAATTCTGCTTTTTGGATTTTCAATCTTATAGGTGTTGAATTTTTCTCTTAATGTTGTTGCTTTTATAGTTTCCATAGTTTTTTCTGTTTTTTATTTATATGAAATAATAAAGGAATCTTTTTGATTTACTTTTGATGCTGACCTAGCTGTATAAGGTACAATGATTGGATATTCAATTTCATCGACCTGTATTTTCTTAACCCGTATCTTATAGGTGTTATAAATTAGATCTTCTGTTAATACCATTTTTGGACATCCATAAGCCATTTTTTTTCCGTTTTTTAATAATAAAATTCGATCTGCAAATTGGGATGCTAAATTGATGTCATGCAGAACGCAAATAACTGTAACTCCCTTGTCCGCAAGAAGTCTAGCTTTTTCAAGAATGATTTGTTGGTATTGTAAGTCTAAACCTGTAATTGGTTCATCCATCAATAAAATTGCCTGCTGATCAGCATAAATTTGTGCCAAAACTCTAGCCAATTGAACTCTTTGTTGCTCTCCACCTGAAAGTTGATGAATAAAACAGTCTTTATACTTTGTCAATCCCATTTCCTCCAATACCAAATGGCAAATTTCAATATCATCTCGGTTAGGATTAGCTTTAAAATGTGGGTATCGACCCATCAGGATAACATCGAAGACAGTCAGGTTTATATTTAAATAATTTGATTGGGGTAAAACTGCTCTGAATTTTGATAAACTATTTAAATACAGTTTTTTAAGGTCTTGCCCTTTGATCTTAACATCCCCAAAATAAGTCTTGATTTGCTTACTCAAGATTTTTAATAAGGTAGATTTTCCTGCTCCATTTGGTCCAAGAATAGCCAGTAATTCAAAAGAATTGGCTTTGAAACTAATGTCTTCCAACAATAATCGATTCCCCAATTTGTAGCTTAGATTTGAAACCTCAATCATATAATGAACCTCTCTTTCTTGCTTTTTATTATGATTAACAAAAACATGGGAGCTCCCATCAATGATGTTAATATCCCAATTGGTAATTCCGCTGGGATCACAATTGTTCGGGCAATCAAATCTGCAATAATTAATAAGGAACCGCCCAAAAGGGTAGATGCAAATAGTAAATATTTGTGATCGGCAGATATGCTGATTCGCAAAATATGTGGGACCAATAGTGCAATAAAACCTATTATGCCAGCCATTGCAACACAAGAACCTACACCCAATGCTGATAGAATAATAATGTATTTATTAACTTTTTTCAGGTCGATACCCAAATGTTCTGCTTGGGATTCACCTAATGCAATCGCGTTTAATGCTTTTCCAAATGGTAATAAACCTAGGATGCAGATTATGCAAAAGGGTAGGATGGCCATAATAGTTTTCCAATTTGCCCCGCCCAAGCTTCCTAATGACCAAAATGTTATCGTCCTTAGTTGTTCATCAGTTGCAATAAATGTCATTAGCCCAGTAATTGCCATGGCTAAAGCATTGATCGCTATCCCAATTAATAAAAGAGTGGAAATATTGGCTCTACCTTGCTTTAATGAAAATGAATAGAGAATCCAAGTAGTTAGCATGGCTCCAATAAAGGAAGCTATGGATAATGCATAATACCCAAATATTAATGTTAATTGACTGAATAATCCTTGCCCCATAACAATAAACATAACTGCAAATAAGGATGCTCCAGAGGAGACACCAATTAATCCAGGTTCTGCCAAAGGATTTCTAAATATCCCTTGAATGGCACAGCCCGTAATACTTAAGGTCATTCCGATAATCATTCCTAGCAATACCCGAGGTGCCCTAATCGCTAAGAAAACCGACTCCTCTTGAACGGGAATTCCCTCAATATTAAGCTGCAAAACATACTTGCCTAATATTTTCAGGATATTCTGAAAAGATATTTCTACCGCTCCTACACCGATGGAAAGAATGCAGGAGCTAAGTAGAAATAATAGTAAAGAGATTATGGAGATTCTTTTTTTTCTTAGTATCGTCATTAATGAATTTTAGAATACAGTTCCTCAATAGCAATTGGTAACCTGGAACTAAATCCAGTTAATAATTGTCCGTCCATGGCAACTATCTTCTTGTTTTTGCCTGCATTGGTCTCCTTGACCCCTTGAACATTTAAAATCCCTGACTCATTTCCTAAACTGGAAAGGCCGCTCGAAAATAATAGCAAGACATCAGGATTGTATGATACCAAGGCTTCAGCTGTTAATGGTTTATAGTCCTTGAAATCCTTGGCAACATTGACGCCACCAGCTAAATCAATAACTTTATCAACCTGAGTTCCTATCCCACCAACCATCATCGTACCTGCTCCTCGAGCATAAATAAATAATACCTTAGGCTTTTCTTGTTCTCTAGAATAGGCTTCAACAGAATGAATGGCCTTATCAAAATTGGCAATTATCGAGTCTCCCTTGTTGGTTAGACTTAATGAGTCTGAAACGCCTTTTATTAACCTACGAGTGCCATCGATTGAATATTCTTGATCAAATAAAATAACTCTGATTCCAGCCTGTTTAAATTGCTCTGTCGTTTCTGGACTCACTTCCGTTTTGGTTCCCATGATCAAATTTGGCTTTAAGGCAATAACACCTTCAACAGGGATCTTCTTGTTATGACCAACCTTTGGTTTCGAATTCAATGAAGCTGGATAAGTGGAAGCCACATCTGTACCCACAATTTTATCCTCCAACCCCAATTCGCTGATTACTTCCGAAATGGTTCCATTCAAAGAAACGATTCTTAAACTATCCTGCCCTTGATCACTGTTTCTCGCCTGCTTTTCCGTATTATTCCCACAAGAAAATAGGAGTGAAGCAAGTCCAATACTAAAAATATATATGTATAGCTTATTCATGCTTAATTGCTTTTTACTAGTTTGTATTCTATTTCTGGATATCCACGTTTACCACCATCTTCCTTTACACCCATAACCAAGAACTTTAATTTGTAAATATTTCCTTGACTATCTTTGATGACATAAAATCTATCTTTTAAGACCCCAACAGATAAGGTGTTCCTCCATGATGAAGCCATCGCATTCCTAGAAGAATTAAATTTGACTTCAGAAAGCTAACTTGAATCAAACTGTTCGTAATTAGGATTTCCATTCGGTTTCCCTTCTTTATCGAGAAATATGATTTGAGAAACTGAAACCTTATTAAGGTGATTTAGGAAAACAAGATCACTGAAGAAATAAGGAACTGCTATGCTGCCCATATTGGTAAAATACATACTCTTATTCCATACAATATCCCATTCATCCTTTGCTGGTTCAACCTTTACAGGACCATTCGTAAATGCCATAAAATTGAAATTTTGCTTAGCATCTTTTTTGATGGTCAAGCTCTGCGGATTAGCATCATCAATTTTTCCATATTGCAATAAATAATCATTTGCCGTTCCTCGATTTATTTTGATTTTCCAAACGTTCGCTTTATCAACGCTATTGCCATGAACGGTATTCACTAAAAACACTTTATTTTCACTGGCATTAGCTTTTATTTCAGCAATTACCGTTCTATCTATTCTCCCTAATGTATCATCATAATTCTTCATCACCGACGCATTAATGTCGAATGCAAGCTTAGAAATATCTGTATTACTGGAATTGGTTGGCTTTTATATCTGTCTGTGAAGTTTCAATAGCAGAATAACCCATCTGATTATTAATGATCACCCTAAATTCACCACCTGAATAAAAACCCAAACTCCATGAATTTCTGGCAATAGCTGTTTGGGTATTCGTACTTAAATCTATGTAAACCGCATTGGCAGCATCAGTGCCACCTTCACCTCCTTGAAGCGTTAATTTACTGCCGTCAGAAGGAGGGATGACGGGTATTGGATTCGACTTATCCCTTTCACATGAACTTAGCCCTAGGATACCTGCTAATAAAATACTCGATAATTTGCTGATATTATTCATTGTTGTTATTTATTAAATTGATATAGTAATCCGAAAAAGAACGAACGTCCATAGCTGATTGGAATAGAAGAATTATTGGTACTATGTGCACCGCTTCCTTCGCTTGCTGTATTAAGAACATTCGTAGTATTGGTTAAATTTCTAACACCCGCCTGTACTGTTATTAATTTATATAAATGCTTATTGACAGAAATGTCCAATTGATGATATGCATCCTGGCTAGCTTGATTTACTGTCATCAAATCTCCCGAACCAGATATCTGATAACTTGGCCTTTTGCCATATAGCTTATAAAAAAGATTGATGTTTGCCCCCCATTTAGGAATTTCCTGAATAAAGGAACTATTTACCTCGGCTGTCCAAAAGTATTTTCCTAAATCCCGATTCTCCTCATGTAGATCATTGGAACGACCGATATAGCTTATTCCCAGTTTAATTTTGGAATTTTGAATATCTAATGAGTTCTCCCAGGTCAAACCTTGGGTTTGTGATTTTCCGATGTTTATATAAGTGGATAATGCTGAATTATTTGGATCTTGACCGATGCTAATCAGGTTATTAAAGCGATTGTAAAAACCACTCAGGGAGGAGTTGATAAACCCATTTTCAATCTTTTTACTATAATTTAAGTTTACATTGAAGTTCTGATTATGCTCTGCTTGCAAATTCTTATTGCCATTTATCGCATGGTTACTGTCGTGGAAGGTAAAATAGAGTTCTCTTAGACTTGGAGCTCGAAATCCCATTGCATAACCCATTCTTAATGCCCATTGAGCATTGAAGTCTATTTTGGCATTTAAAGATGGAATCACTGGGGGAGCGTCATAAATTGAGTTATGGATAACTCTGACTCCTGGACGAATCTTAACCCACTCAGATGGTTTATATTCAGCAGACACAAAGCCTGCAAAGTCATAAATTTCAGATTGATCTTGAATTCGCGCTCCAGAAGCATGATCATAATCTGCTTCTATACCAGCTAAAAAATCTATCTTTTCGTTCAAATAATAATTCGCATTTATTCGTGCAAAACTTTGATTAAACCTAGAAACATCTTGTTCGCCACTACCAGTAGTTAACTCTGATTCTTGATTTGATAAATCATGTAATCTGGTTATCGTAGATCGCTTATAATGCTGCAAGGAAAAGGAACCGTTTAAATTCAAGTTTTCCTTCAATTGCCATTGACTTTGCAAAACTTGTGTCAATCTATCTGTCACATAATTCTTATCGATATATTTATAGTTCGCAGTAATAGGACCTGGACTATATAAATCCTCATTGGCATAATCTATTTTATACCATGAATTGATTTTTCCTTTTTTATATCCAATTTTTGCAGAACTCAACCATTGTTCTTTAGGTTGCCATTGTAGTGCTCGGCCAGTCAAATCTCCTTGAAAGCCTCCAAAATTATTTCGGGATCCATTCCAACCGATTTCCCATGAATCCATCTGATAATTTATTCCTAGATGTGCATTATGACGACCTTCTTGGTTAAATGGCTTATATTCAGAACTAACGCTCTCTTCAAGTATTCTCGCAGTAATTCCAATTTTATTATTTTGTTTTGCCGATCCTTGAGTAATGATATTGATTACACCAGCTAAGGCATCAGTTCCATACATCACAGAAACCGGACCTTCAACTATTTCTATCCTTTCAATAATATTAACATCGATTTGGGATAAACTTTGCTTACTACTTCCTCGGTCTATTAAGGGAACCCCATCAATTAATACTTTCACATTTTGCCCACTGACTCCCATCAACTGAATGTCAGATTCACCTAAAACCGAGTCATTAGAAAATCTAATACCTAATTCCATATTTAATAAGGTCGACATGTCTGTACTACCTCGTCTTTCAATATAGTCCCTGTCAATTGTTTTGACCCGATAAACTGAGTTTTTTAATGTGCTCGGCTGAAATTGACCGGTTACTACCACCTCCTCAATTGGAAGAACTTTCTTCGAACTATCTGCCTCTTGGGATAGAACAGAAAATGGTATAAAACCTAATAATAAAAGACAATTTCTTTGCAACATTATTTAGAATGATTTTAAATAGTAAGACAAACATAGTCCTTATTTAGAATTGTTCCAAACAACAAAATGACGCAATTAGAAAAATGAAAGACGAATTCCGAAAAAACTAATCTTGAGTATAAAACTTTATTAAAACATTATTGAAATAATAAGCTATATAAAAACACAGGGGTTACTTTTTATGGTAACCCCTGTGATTCATATTTAATATTGTATTTTCTTATCGCTGCGTAACACTGCCACCAGATGACTTATTGATATCTTTGGTTTTTGGATTTCCAATATATTCAACCTTTCCTGCAGAACTTACATTGGCCGTTATTGAATTGCTAACCCCAATTATTAAACTCCCACCTGAGCTTGCATTAACTTCTAAATCCCCAGTCTTAAAGTTTTCTAGATTCCCTTTTCCATTGGACGATAAATCAAATTCACTATTTTTCGCTATCCCAGAAAGTGTTAAGTTTCCAGCACTTGACGCACTAACCTGTAGTTCTTCTGTTTTCAATTCTCCACGCATCTTACCAGTAGAACTTAAATTAATTTCTGAAGATTGCGCTTCTATTTTGCCAGTAACTAAACTTCCCGATGAGGATAAATCCGCTCTAAAATTGTTTACACTAATTGGATCAAGGATTTCAAGAGAAGCAGCTGAACTTACTGAAATAGTTCTTACCATAGAATTACTGTAAACAGTAACTTTAATAGGAGTCCTCGAATTGATTTGACTTCCTCTTTTTACTCGTATTTGGAGATCCCTCGAATTTACCACGGTTTCAATTTTTGAAAGATACTCTTGTTTAGATACATCTACCAGCACCTCATTCTTGGATGATTTTATGAATTTAACCTGAATTCCTGCTGAAACTGAAATCTCAGAAAAACTCCCTATTTTCCTAGATTCTTTGTGTTGCGCATGAGCCATTGTAATAAAGGCCAACATAAGCATGCTAAGTGTTATTTTCATCTTTTAATTGATTAGTTCTTTTCTATCTGTTAGTTTCAGATATTATTCAATAAATGTAAAAATTATTAAATGAAATTTATCACCATTCTTTAATTCATTATGCTTGAACCTGAACTTATAAATTATTGCTGATTTCATTTGTCTAGGCCAATAAAAAACAATATTTTCAAGGTTTATCTCAAGTGAGTTTCCATGACTATTTTAAATTACTTTAAAGATCTGTATCATATTAATGATGAAATTGAACAATTCTTTGATTCAATAATTGAAGTGAAGGAATATGCAAAGGGTGAAATCATCTTTGAACCAGGTGCTTACTTAAAATATATTTATTTTATTGAGTCTGGTTTCACTAGAATTTACTATTATAAAAACAAAAGAGAAATTACCCATTATTTCTTCGGTCCTAATAGTTTTGGAACGGGCATTGAAAGTGTTTTTTATAAAAAACCATCGTTGTTTGGTTTTCAAGCTTTGGCTCCATCTAAGGTTTGCCGTATCCCTTTTGCAGCAATAGATGAACTTGCAAACACAAATATTACTGTTAATAAAATCATTCAAAAAGTCCTCCTGGATTCCCTCATTAACTTTTCCAACAGGTTTTATAAAATGCAATTCGAAACAGCGCATGAAAGATACAACGCCCTGATCGAGGAAAATCCTGAATTATTTCAAAATGCCTCATTAGGTCATATTGCTTCCTATTTAGGAATCTCTCAACAAACACTTTCTGTAATACGTGGACTGAAATAATTTTTCCAGTCTCGAAATAATTTATTTCAACTAATATTTTTAATCTAAAACCTAGATTATCCTCTTTTTACACTAATATTTTTCCCAATAAGGTCTTTTTTAAGATATCTGAAAATTATTCCTATAAAACACTTGCATCTTTGTCTTGTTAAAAGATTAAGTCAAACTAATTCAAAATGGATTTTCGATTAAATAAAACCTTATCTAGCATAGCAATAATACTTATTACAAGTATGTCTGCCTTTGGCCAAGAAGGTCTGCAACCTTTTAAATCTCCTGTTGAGAAAGCAGTCTATCATAATAAATCATTCATCAATGCTAATTTGGAAAACCAAAAAGTCGCATTAGACCGTGAAAACGTAAGAGGTAAACTTTTACCTACGGTTTCCGCAAATGCAATGTATGGGTATTTAAATAGCAATATTGATTTGGATCTACCTACCAAGACCTTGCCTTTGCTAGGTTCTAGTATTTTTGATGGCTCTCAGCGAATGAATTTATCAACTCAGATTGGAATGGCTGGTGTTACTGCAACTCAAGTTATTTTTAGTGGCCTCCAAATTACGAATGGACAAAAAGCGTTGGAACAAAAATTCAAAGCCCAACAGTTAATGACTGAAGCTGGTTACGACCAATTGGCACAAGAAATAATGCAAAGCTTTGACCAATTGATGCTACTAAAAGAAGTAGATCTCTTGATTAATGATTCTGAAAAAAGATTGAATAAAGAACATCAAAAAGTAATCAAAGGTATTGAAAACGGCTTTGCAATCCCCTATGACCGCGATAAAATTAAACTCGCAATGCTCGAACTGGAAAGCAAAAAAGCAGAGGTACAAAGTAACAGGGAACTATTGTATTACAAATTACAAGAATTGACAGGTATGAGCTTAGAGGAATTACAGGCTGTGAATTATCAGCTTGAAGAAATAAACCTCGAAATGAATTCTGCAAAACAAATGAATAGAAAAGAGCTGGAAGCTTTAGAAGCATCTCAAAAAGCGTATGAATTTGTTCTTAAAAAAGAAAAAGGAGCTAAGCTGCCTCAAGTATTTGCTTTTGGAAATATTTCTTACTTCAATGCTTTTGGAACCGATATGACTTTGAAAGATTTACCACACCTAGGTGATCTTAAATTAGAATCCAACCATTTGAGAATGGCTCCTAATTTTGCTCTTGGGGTAGGAATGAAATGGACAATCTTTGAAGGTAAAGCCCATAAAACTGCCATTGACAAAGCTAAACTTGACCTGCAAATCAACCAGAATAAATTGGAGGATACCAAAGAAAAACTATCCCTATTACAACGTAAAACAGAAGTCGACTATAATTTAGCATTGAAAAAAATCAATGTGAGTAATCAACAAGTTGAAATTGCAAAAAATAACCTGCATTTGGCATCAAGACAGTTTGAAGAAGGATTATCTGACGTCACTGAACGATTGGAAGCTGAAAATGAATACTATAAACAATCTCTAGGATTTTATAATCAAGTGCTGAGCCAACGAATTGCAGCTTCAGAATTATTAAAAGCAAACGGAAACTTATATCAAACCATCACGAAATAATCATGAAAAATATTATATACACTATTGCTGGACTTATTCTTTTACAAAGTTGTTCTGGGGACAAGCCTAATAAAGAAACCAAATTAGAAGGGAAAATTGAAAGAGACCAAATCGCAGTCACCACCAAAATCCCTGGAAAAATTCAAAAAATCCTTGTTGAAGTAGGAGAGAGCGTGCATAAAGGTGATACTCTGATTGTTTTGGAACTTCCAGAGGTAGACGCAAAATCTATTCAGGCTGAAGGTGCACTTGCTGCTGCTCAAGCTCAATATGAAATGGCTGTAAAAGGGGCTACGGATGGTCAAATGAAACAATTACATGCCAAAGTGGATGGGCTCAAAGAACAATATGACTTTGCGCAAAAATCCTTGGATCGTATGAATAACCTTCTGAAGGATTCCTTGATCGCTCAACAGAAATACGATGAAGTTTATGCCAAATACCAAGGTGCAAAAAACCAATATCTTGCCGCACAAGCAGAATTGGCAGATGTACAACATGGAGCTAGAATTGAACAACAACGAATGGCTTTAGGGCAAAAGGAACGTGCATTAGGTGCAGTGGATGAAGTAAATGTGGCCGCAAAAGAAAGATACATCTTGGCTCCCCAAGATATGACCGTGGAAAATATCAACCTTCAAGTCGGTGAACTGGGTCTGGCGGGTTATAGTCTGGTTTCTGGTTATATTAATGATGCAACATTCTTTAGAGTGACTATCCCTGAAAGTAAAGTGAAAGAATTTACAAAAGGTCAGGAAAAAACATTGACTATCCCATATCTAGATAATAAAGAATTCAAAGCAACTGTAGAAACCATTAAGCCTTTGAGTTCTTATGCTAATATTTCAACAGCTTATCCTGACTTTGAAGAACAGGAAACATTATTTGAAGTGCATTTAAAACCCGTTAATAAACAAGAATCTAAAGATTTATTAACGAAAGCAACCTTCTTAGTCAAACAAAACTAATGATAATGAAGAATTTTTGGAGTTTAATAATTAGAGAATTCAAGCTTTTCTTTCAAAACAAGGTATTGCTTGTCTTATTCCTTGGTGCTCCTATACTTTATGGTGTATTAGTAGGAGGGGTCTATAAAAAAGGAAAAGTGACAAACCTACCGATTATCGTTGTGGATGAGGATAGAAGTCCCCTCAGTAGACAACTGATCGATATGTTTGAGGAAAACGAAGTAATTTATGTAGCTAAGGTTTTGAATGATCCATTTAAAGCAAAAGACGAGGCTATGAAAACCGAATCAACAGTAGTGGTTCAAATTCCTCGAAACTTCTCCTCTGATATCAATTATAATAGAAGTACAGAGTTAACATTGTTTGTCAATGCATCAAATACCCTGACATCAAATTATGCAATGATGGCTGTAAATGTCGCAGCTTCAACATTGAAAGCAGGGATTCAAATTAAAGCTCAACAAAAGAAAGGTGTCCCTGAATTTGTTGCCTCTAAACAGTTTGAACCCTTTAAAATTACCATGATCAAGCAGAATATCAGAAGTGGAAACTATTTGTACTTTATGCTTCCCGGGGTATTATTGACGGTTCTACAACAAGTAATGATGTTGGGATTAGCACTTAGTTTTGCCTCTGAATTTGAAAATGGAACCTTTAATGAACTAGTAGCGAAATCAAAAAATGTATTTCTATTGATCCTGGTTAAGATTCTTCCTTACATTCTAATGTCCATATTGATTTTTATCCTTTATTATGGTTATTCAATATGGTATAGGATGCCTTTGGAATTAGATGGCTGGACTTTCTTTGGATCTACAATGCTGTTTTTATTAGCCGTGAGTTTCATCGGAATTTTAGTAAGTATAGCTATTCCAAGTCAATTGAAAGCCACTGAAATCCTTATGGTTATTGCAACCCCAAGTTTTATTTTGAGTGGTTTTACTTGGCCCCTAAGCCAAATGCCTGAATGGGTGGTTGCTATCGCTAAAATGATACCCCTAACTCATTATCTGCAGATTTTTAGAACATTGATGATCGAAAAAGGCACTTCTGCATATATCCAGGGTCCAATCATTGGTCTGGCACTTATTGCAGTAATTACGCTAATCGCATCCATAATATTATTGCAGTTGAAAATTAATAAAGCAAAAAAAGAAAAAGTAATTGTGACTGAATAACTAAATCCTAGGATTATGATTTCTAGGTAATACCTACAAAAAATGTCCATTCAAGATTTTAATCTTCTGAATGGACATTTTTTATAGCGCTTTAGCCTAATTTTTTATTTGGCTTTAATCTCAACTGATCCCTCTTTTCCAGGTGATCCAGAATAGACCTGACCTTGTGGAATTCCACGTAAACCCGGGGGCGACATCGATATCCGACTATAAATTTGACCTATTTCACTTGTTGGATTAACTCTTAATCCACCTTGTTGAACATCAACAAATAAATAATTTGTCGCTTTTTTATCTTTTGTCTGTGGTACTATCGCAGATGCATCATAATTGATTTTTACATTACCACCATCTCCATTTGGAAAAGTTCTTGTGCCATTGAAAGCATCAATCCCTCTGGCAATAACAAATAAAGAACCTAACTTGTTAAAACGGACATCAATATCAAAATTGGTCGCATTATTCTTGCTGTCTTGTCCCGTAATCACAACATTCTTTCCTATCTCTGCATATCCAATATCCAATTTTACATCCTTCTTCGCATAAAATTCCAACTTGGACTTATCCTTCATAATTAAAGTGTCAATCTTTAATATCATGGATGAGTCTCCTCTGTTGTAAATTTTCTTATCTTTTCTTCCTAATTCTAATTTGGATATATGTTGAACTTCTTGAGAATAACCTAAGAAGCTCCCTAAAAGTAGAGCTAAACTTAATACATATTTCATTTTATTTTCCTCCTAGTTATAGGACAATTTATTGATAGAAAAGTTTAATTTTCTGATTTCATATATTCAACAATCAATTTTGCCGTTTTTTCTGATGCTCCTGGAGTACCCATCTTCTCTATTAGCACATCATAATTCTCTAAAACACTCGCCCTATGCTCTGGGTCTGTAATCAATTGACCCAATTCATCAGCAATATTCGCAGTAGTGCATTCCTTCTGAATTAATTCAATAACAGATAGATAATCATTGATCAGATTTACCAAAGAAATAAATCTCACCTTGATTACCTGTTTCGCAATCATTACCGAAATTGGATTAGCTTTATATACAACTACCTGAGGAACTCTTAATAATGCTGTTTCCAAAGTCGCTGTCCCACTGGTTACTGCCGCTGCTTCTGAATGTTTTAATAAATCATAGGTCTGATCAAATAATACCTTGATAGGGTAGTCCCCGATATAGCGTTCGTATAAGCTAATATCAATGTTTGGTGCTCCTGCAATAACCAATTGGTGAACTGGAAATCGATGGTATAATTCAACCATTTCCGGTAGAAGATGTTCAATCTCCATTTTTCTGCTTCCCGGAAGTAAGGCTATGATGGGGTTATTTCCTAATCCATTCTTTTCTCGGAAATCTGCTTGAAATTCATAGGCTGAAATGGCATCCAGCAATGGATTCCCTACATAGTCAACATGATATCTGAATTCCTTATAAAATTTCACCTCAAATGGTAGGATACAAAACATATGGTCAACAACCTTTTTAATTTTATAAACCCTATTCACATTCCAAGCCCATATTTTTGGGGAAATATAATAATTTACAGATATCCCAATTTTTTTCGCAAACTCCGCAATCTTCATATTGAAGCCCGGAAAATCGATGAGAATTAAACTATCAGGCCGTACCTTTTGTAAATCTGCTTTGACTTTCTTTAAGTTTCTAGAAATACTCCTTAAATTCATCAAAACTTCCACAAAACCCATAAATGCCATCTCCGAGGTATGGATCAAAACTGGAACGCCAGCAGCTTCCTGCATCTGATCGCCTCCAACTATATGAAATTCCGCCTCCGGATCTTCTTTTTTTAATGCTTTTATCAGGTTCGCTCCATGTAGATCGCCTGAGGTTTCGCCAGCTATTAAGTAATACTTCATTGCAATAATTAATCTTTAAAGATAAGGATTCTTATTACCATGATGCAATATTTCAGGAAATTCCATAGGATAAAATAACAAAGGCCGCAAATGAATTGCAGCCTTTCAAATATTTTTATGAGAATGATTAAATTCCTAACTCTACTTGGAACATAGCTCCCCAAGAACTTTTGTCATTATGGTTGTTAAAATTACCATCCTTAAAGGTATAGGTGCCGTTCAATTGGAACTTTAAACGGTGTGCTTTCATATATTTGGTTAATCCTAATTCCATCACCTCCGTTTGTCTTTCAAATGCTCGGATATCTTTATGAGGCTCTACATAAGTATAGCGTCCTGCTACTTCATAACCATGGTTCAATAGGTATGAAACTTGTTGATTGATACCCCAACCTTTATAAGCAACAGTTTCTTGTGGTGTTTCTTCATCCGTTACGTTGAATGGATTATCTACATCCCTACGCATGTATTCAGCCTGATATGCAAAACCATTATATTTAAATATCGCATCCGCAAAAGCGATTTTGAAGGTAAATGGATTCTTTACAAATCTTCCTAATTGACCCGCTTCACGCTTTGTTCTGTCATTGTAACTATAACCTCCACCAATCGATAATTTAGGAGTTTCTTCACGTTCTAAATCACCCTCCTGATAGTCATTATCATTTGTGAAATCACCTAATGGTAAAAACTCAATTCTACCTATATAAGCAAGTCCTGGATCAGTAGATGCTGCCGCACGACCTTCTCCTGTTGAAACGGCAGCCTTCGCATTGAATGGCATATCGCCAATCTTCTTACTTAAATTCAAGGATACCCCAAAGTCACGGTCCAAGGTGAAGTTTTCATTTACTATTGAACGGTCCGCAAATTGTAACTGTCCCGAGGAATTTACACGCTGACGGTTTCCAGGTAATTTATTCTGACCAAAGGACACATAAAAATCATCCGTGAAATTATAAAACATGACCGCATCCCTAACAATATTAGGAATTTTAGTGTCATCGTAATCTTGATCACTGCGGGTGAATGCTAATTGTACTGAATATGAAATCTTTGGAGTATAAATATATCCATCCATACGCATCCGTAGCCTTCTAATCCGTGCATCAAATTTCCCGTCATCTAAATCATTAAGCTCTTGTTTAAATCCTAATCGATTCTGCATTCTAAAGCGAAAGTTGATATAGAATAAGGAGTCATTAGATTTGTACTGTATTCCCTTAAAATTTAAAATTGTCGCTCGGTCATCTCGTTCCTGAGCTTGGACCATAAAAATTCCAAGAAAAAGTAGGACCAATGATAAACTGATGTGTTTTAGGTTTCTCATATTATATTGAAGGTTCTTGTTGACTTAAACAATGGAAACTTCCCAATCCCCAAATGATATCAACCGAGTCAATACCAACTACCTTTCTGTCCGGGAAACAACCTTGTATTATTTCTAGTGCTTTTTGATCATTCTTGTCATTGAAGATAGGTACTACTACCACCTTATTTGCAATATAGAAATTTGCATAGGAGGCAGGTAACCTTTGATCTTCATATTCTACTGGACGTGGCATCGGAAGCTCTACAACTTTTAATGACCTACCATCCTTTAATTTCATGCTTCTTAAATTCTCTAAATTCTCCTGAAGAAGTTCGTAATTTTCATCATTCTTGTCTTCTTCAACTACCGTTAAAACGGTGTCTTCTGAAACAAACCTACTGATATCATCAATGTGCCCATCTGTATCATCCCCTACAATACCATCGCCTAACCAAAGAACTTGTTCTTGACCATAGTAATCCTTCAAATATCCCTCTATTTGCTCCTTAGTAAGCTGAGGATTTCTATTCTCATTCAATAAACATGCCTTGGTGGTTAAAATTGTGCCCTTGCCATTAAATTCAACTGAGCCTCCTTCCATAACAATTGGAGGAGTGAACAGTTTTAAATTAAATTCTTTAGCAATTTCCGTTGGTACCACATCATCCAAATCAAATGGAGGATATTTTCCTCCCCATGCATTGTAACCCCAGTCTACAATTGCTTTTTCCCCAGTTTGACGGTTGATTACAAAGGCCGGTCCATGATCGCGACACCAAGCATCATTGGTCGGGTTGAAATAAAAACTAATGTTTTCCATTTTTGCCCCAGATTTCTCAATGTGAGAAATTGCAAATGCTTTCATTTCTTCATCCTTAACATTGATCCGAACCAATTGGTCTTCCGCAACTAATTTGATGAATTCTGAATAGGGAGAATATATCGTATCTATCTTTCCAGGCCAAGATTCTTCCTTATGTGGCCAACTTAACCAAAGGGCATCTTGTAATTCCCACTCCGCAGGAAATTCAAAACCTTGTCCCTTGGGTGTATCTTCGTATTTATATAAATCTGAGTTAATATGTGTCGTCATCTTAAATTAACGTAAAAAAACTATGCTTTGAATCCAAAACATAGTTTTATATTTTCTAAATCATATATGAATTAATCTTCGTCAATAAACCTCTTGGTAATTGGACCGTAAGTCTCAATTCGTCTATCACGAAGGAATGGCCAATGCTTACGGAAGAAGTCTGACTCATTTAAATTCACTTCTACAACTTCTACCTCTTCTTGATCGTGGGAAGCTAGGTATAATAATTTACCTTGCGCATTCGTCACAAAACTTCCTCCCCAGAATTTCATCGCTCCATCTTGCTCAAAACCTACTCTGTTTACTGAAACCACTGGAACGCCATTCGCAACGGCATGTGAACGTTGAATCGTTTGCCATGCATTATATTGGTCTTGGTTGGTTTCCTCATCTTGGTCCGTTGCCCAACCAATCGCAGTAGGGTAGAACATAATTTCTGCACCCATTAATGCTGTAATTCTGGAAGCTTCTGGATACCATTGGTCCCAACAAATCAAAACCCCGATCTTACCGAATTTCGTCTGAAATACTTTATAGCCTAAATCACCAGGTGTGAAGTAAAATTTCTCGTAAAATGCCGGATCATCCGGAATATGCATCTTACGGTATTTACCTAAATAGCTACCATCAGCATCTAGTATTGCCGTGGTATTATGATATAATCCTTGTGCTCTTTTTTCAAATAACGAAGCAATGATAACTACTCCTAATTCCTTTGCCACTGCTGATAATGCATCAGTGGAGGGACCTGGAATAGCTTCCGCTAAATCAAAATTGTCGTAATCTTCTACATCACAGAAATACAAAGAGGTGAAAAGCTCTTGTAAACATACAATTTGTGCTCCCTTTGCAGCTGCTTCACGAACCTTATCTATAGCCTTATTCAAATTAGCTTGTTTATCCTTTACGCAAGACATTTGAACTAAACCAACTTTAACTTTACTCATTTCTTTATATTATTTTGACCTTTGCGCAAAGATAAGATTATTTCATGGCTTATACCCTAATTTGAGTTTATTACATGAAGTATTAATTCCATTTTTTTACTTTTGGATTATGCGAAAGATCATTCATATCGATATGGATGCATTTTATGCCTCTGTCGAACAACGGGATTTCCCCGAATTTAGAGGTATACCCCTTGCTGTTGGTGGATCGCCCGATGGAAGAGGGGTCGTCGCTACAGCAAGCTATGAAGCTCGAAAATATGGCGTGAAATCCGCTATGTCTTCGAAGATGGCTCTTCAACTTTGCCCGCATCTAAAATTTACCTATCCTAGATTTGATGTCTATAAGGAAGTCTCAAACCATATTCGTGCTATCTTTAAAAGATATACCGACTTTATTGAACCTTTGTCACTTGATGAAGCCTATCTCGATGTAACAGAAGATAAACTGGGAATAGGCTCTGCGATTGAAATTGCAAAGCAAATCAAAGAAGCCATTAAATCTGAACTCCAATTGACGGCTTCAGCAGGTGTTTCTGTGAATAAATTTGTCGCTAAAATTGCCTCTGATTTCCAAAAACCTGACGGATTAACCTTTATTGGTCCCTCCAAAATTATTCCTTTCCTCGAAAAATTACCCATTGATAAGTTCTTCGGTGTAGGAAAGGTAACTGCCAAGAAAATGAACCAAATGGGAATATTTAATGGTATTGATCTCAAAAGATTCTCCGAAATTGAAATGATTCATCATTTCGGAAAATCAGGAAAATTTTTCTTCCAAATTGTACGCGGTGAAGATAATCGACCAGTAAAACCTAATCGAATTAGTAAATCCATTGGGGTGGAAGATACCTTCGAAACTGATCTTCGAACTTATGAAGATATGCTCGATGAAATTAATCGTATTGCCGAAAAACTATTTAAAAGACTTCAAAAAGCCGATAAATTCGGGAAAACTATTACGCTAAAAATAAAATTTAGCGACTTTAGTCAGATCACCAGAAGTAAAACCTTCTTTTCCCCAATTGATCAACTCATAGAAATTCAAACTCAAGCTATCGAACTGTTGGATAAACTAAATCTCCAGGATAGTAGAGTAAGATTACTTGGAATAACAATTTCTAATTTTAATGATTTAGAGGCTACCGAAGAGGTTGGCTATCAATTATCGCTATTCTAACACGCCTGCTTTAATAATCTTTACTTTATGGGGGAATAAGCCTGCATAACTTTCTGCCAAATGGTTCATGTAATAATTATTGATCACCAAATTCTCCTGACTAATAAGCTGTTCAATATCTAATTCTTCAATAGAATTTTCAATAAAACCTATCGCATAAACCTTATTGTCTTTATAATAGATATAACTTTTCTCTTCTGAATTTCGCCCTTTGTCTATGATTATAAAACTTCTTTTTCGATTAAAGATGGAATCAATTGCTTGGGTGACTTTTGAATTGTATAAATCTACTTCCGGAAGATCCAATTTAGGTGATACTTCCTTTGTTTCCTTTGCTGCATTGGGATTTATAAAAAAAGAACATAACCTCAAATCCAAATCAAATTCCTTGATCATACTTAAAAGAAATTGAGTGGATTCTTGAACACTACTGAAATAATAAATTGGCCTTACATTTTTACGAACTTGACAAACCGATAATCGGATATATCCATTTTGATCCTCATAATCCAAAAGACCATATTTAGGTTCAAATTTCTTCAAGGCACGGTTATGAATCGGCCAGTTTTTCTTGATATAATGACACTCTAATAAAAATGCCATTAACTCTGTACCGGTTTCCTGAAATTCTATTTGGCAGATTTCATTAATAAAGCTTTGACGTCGTTGCCCAGTATTATTCCCTGCAAAATGTGAAATAACACGTTTTTTGATATTATTGGCCTTTCCTACATAGATTATTTTCCCACTGCTATTCTTGAATAAATAAATGCCAGTACTACTTGGTAAATTATGAATGAGATCAGCAGGGATATGGGTTGGTATTCGCTGCTCCTTTGCCTTATGCTTGATGGAATTGCTAATAATTTGTTCATGATCTGCTTGCTGAATTTTCTGAAATAACGTTACGGTAGCTTCAGCATCACCGCGTGCTCGGTGGCGATCTTGAATCCTGATTTCTAAAGTTTGACATAAGCGGCCTAGACTATATGAATTTAAATTGGGAAAAACTTTCTTACTCAATCTAACTGTACATAGTCTGGATGCTCTCCAGTCGTATCCTGAATTTTTTAAGGACGACTGTATAAATGAATAATCAAAATGAACATTATGAGCAACAAAAATCCGATCTGATAACAAATTATAGATTTCATCAGCAACATCGGAAAAAACAGGAGCATCCTTGACCATTTCATCGGTAATCCCTGTCAAGGCTTGAATATGGAAGGGGATAGGTTGTTCGGGATTTACTAAAGTGCTATATTCTTGAATGACTTGATCGCCATCATATATAAAAATCGCTACTTCCGTAATTTGACTGGCAGAAGCATATCCACCAGTAGTTTCAATATCTACAATCGCAAACTGTGAAGACTCCATTAAACAAAAATAATACTAATAATTCTATTTACTAAAATTATTAGTATTATTTTTTATGCTTTTACAAAAATTATAATAATTCTACTCCTTGGTCTAGAAGCTCTTCTTTTTTCTTCGGATCCCAAATGCTCACCTGAACCTCACCAATATGCTTTAATTTCAACATAAACATGCAAATTCTCGACTGACCAATTCCTCCACCAATGGATTCCGGAAGTAAATCATTTAATAACATTTGATGAAAAGTCAATCGCTGACGATCTAAACTATTTCTAATCTCCAATTGTGTCATTAAAGCTTTCTTATCCACTCGGATACCCATTGAGGATAACTCAAAAGCACTTCCTAATATTGGATTCCAAACCAAAATATCACCATTCAATCCTCTATATCCTAGGTTATTGTCCGTGCTCCAGTCATCATAATCAGCCGCACGACCATCATGTGCTTGGCCATTCGATAATACTCCTCCAATACCATATACAAAGACTGCCCCATATTCCTTGGAAATAGCATTCTCTCTCTCTTTAGCCGATAAATGAGGGTAAGTTAACAACAACTCCTCAGATGAAATAAATTTGATCTCCTTAGGTAAAATTGCTTCCACATGTGGATACTTCTCTGAAACTGATTGTTCTGTGGAATAGATAACATCATATATCTTCTCAACAGTATCTTTTAGGAAATTTAAATTGCGGTCATCATAACGAATACACTTCTCCCAATCCCACTGATCAACATAAATACTGTGTATAGGCGAGTAATCCTCATCTGGACGTAATGCTCGCATATCAGTTAGTATCCCTTCGCCTGGCTCCATTTCCAATTCCTTCAAACGAATTCTTTTCCATTTTGCTAGTGAATGAACAACTACAGCTTTTTGATCTGACAATGATTTGATCGGAAACGAAACTGGTCTCTCAATCCCATTCAAATCATCATTAATTCCCGTTCCATCCAATACCACAATAGGAGAGGATACTGGGGTTAAATTTAACACTTCTTTCAATCGAGATGCAAAAGTTTCCTTTACAAACGTAATCGCCTGCTCTCTTTTTAAAATATGACGTCCCATTAAAAATTTTACAATATAAACATAGCTTAGTATGACTCCTGCCAACTAATTTTCATAATCGAAACAAAAATAACAAAATGTTAATGATTTGCAGATTTTATTGCAAAAATAACTACAAATTATTGGGTGTCTGATGAATTTATTTAAAGCTTTTGTTCTAATGCTTTCAAAATCGCACTTGCTTTGGTGTAGCATTCCGCGAATTCATAGGCTGCATTCGCATCGACTGTGATAGCACTTCCCGTGTGGAAGGAAAGATAATTATTGGTCGAATTATACAAAATAGTCCGGATAACAACATTGAAATCAAAATCCCCATCCGCTGAGAAATATCCTATTGCTCCTGAATAAACGCCCCGACGTGAATTCTCATATCGATCACATAACTTCATCGCTGAAATTTTTGGCGCCCCGGTCATCGAACCTGCAGGAAAGGTATTACGGATTACCTCTGTATTGTTTAAGCTCATATCCATCTTGCAGGAAACCGTAGAAATCATCTGATGAACATGCTCGAAACTATAAATCCCTAACTTTTCAGTCACTTCAACGGTGCCTGGTATAGCACTCCGAGTAAGATCGTTCCGAACCAAGTCTACGATCATGACATTCTCCGCAATTTCCTTCGGATTATTAGCAAGATTCTCTCGTAATTCTCGATCCTCTTTTTCATCCAAACCTCGCGCAGCGGTTCCTTTTATCGGCTGTGAAATCAAGGTATCTCCTCGCTTTGCTAGAAAACGCTCCGGTGAAGCGCTGATAATAAACTTGTCCTTAACCTTAATAAAAGATGAAAATGGAGTAGGGGATAAACTGTTTAATCGTAAGTATAAAGCTTCTGGATGATCGAGAAACGCTTGGTCATCATAAAATTCCTGGCATAAATTTGCCTCATATATATCACCTTGATGGATGTGATCTTGAATCTTTTGAAATGCCTCAAAATACTTCTTCTGATCCATTCTTGGCTTGATCTTCCCTTCAAATGAATACTGCTCATCTAAGGGTTCAGCTCCTAATATAGACTCAAATACCTGCTCAGGAACATCTGATTCTATACTAATAAAGCTTGGATTAAGTTCAATAATGATCTCTGGAACAAAAAAATATGCGTCTGGAAAACCTAAGGGATTAGGATGCCTCGTATCCAATTCTTCAATCTCGTTCTTGAGATCATAACTAAGAAATCCCGGTATCATGGTTTGTGGATACCGGGATTTAAATTCTTCAAGTCCCGCAAAAACAGAACCTTCTACTGCTGAGAATTCACTTTTAACACCTAACGCTAAAATATTCCCAATTTTTGAATATTGATTGTGAAAACCATTGGATTGAAATAGACATACCGTATCAAACCCTTTAGACCATGTTAATGCCTGAAGTAAAAATCGACTGCTATCTGTTTCAAAAATGGCTTTTGCCATGTCAATTATAAAACAATAGTTTGAGTACGATCTGGACCTACTGACAAATACTTGATTGGAACATTTAATTCCTGTTCAAGGAAAGAAATGTAGTTGTTCAATGCCGCAGGAATTTCATCCTTACTACGAATACCTGTCAAATCAGTATTCCATCCTTCAACCTCTTTTAAAATTGGCTCAGGTTGGTGGGTAATGATTTCATATGGCATGTAATCGATCGTTTCTCCTTGATATTTATAGTGCGTACATACGTAGATTTTATCGAATGTATCCAATACATCTGCTTTCATCATAATCAACTCAGTAACACCATTGATCATAATCGCATATTTTAATGCTGGAAGATCAATCCAGCCTGTACGACGTGCTCTACCTGTAGTTGCTCCAAACTCATGTCCTAATTGACGAAGTTTTTCACCTGTCTCATCCTCTAATTCGGTAGGGAATGGACCTCCACCAACACGAGTTGCATAAGCCTTGAAAATACCATAAACTTCTCCAATTCTATTAGGAGCAATACCTAATCCTGTACATGCACCTGCTGTTGTAGTATTCGATGAAGTTACAAATGGATATGAGCCAAAATCAACATCTAATAATGTCCCTTGTGCACCTTCCGCTAATACGCGTTTTCCGTCTTTTAAGTATTGATTTACTAAATGCTCCGAGTCAACATGTGGAATCGATTTCAAGAATTCAATGGCATCCATGAATGCTTTTTCTTTCTCCGAAAAATCAGGAATCTCTCCGTAATGAGATAACATTGACAAATGCTTCTGTTTTAACTTCTCATAACGCTCCATAAAATCTGGTAGGGTAGTATCTCCAACACGAAGTCCGTTACGACCTGTCTTGTCCATGTAAGTCGGACCAATACCCTTCAGCGTTGATCCAATTTTACCAGCACCCATGTTTGATTCTGATGCCGCATCTAATAGTTGATGCGTAGGAAGAATTAAATGAGCTTTACGAGCAATCACCAAATTACCCTTACCAACTGGATCAAATCCAGCTGCCTTTAGGTTGTCTAATTCTCTTTTTAGAATGATAGGATCGATTACTACTCCATTACCAATTAGGTTAAGGGTCCCTTCATTGAAAATTCCTGAAGGAATAGTGTTTAATACAAATTTCTTGTTGTCAAACTCTAAAGTGTGTCCAGCATTTGGTCCGCCTTGAAAACGAGCGATCAAATCATATTTAGGACAAAAAACATCAACGATTTTTCCTTTTCCCTCGTCTCCCCACTGCAATCCCAATAGCACATCAACTTGCATAGTATTACTTGAAATTTATTAGTTAAAATTTTATTTGTTTATTCATGAACTCTATTAAAACAGATATTACCTTCAATCAAAAAATAATAAATGTTTTATCTGCCTATTTCTATAGACCCCTTCAAAAAAAAATTCGGAAAAAGGATGTTATTAGCCTTTTTCCGAACAAAGGTATATATTAATTTTTCGAATGTTAAATTAATTTGAAATTACTGCTTCTTTTATTGCAGCCTCTTGGTTAGGCTTGCTTTTTCGACAGTCAGCACATATTCCATAAAGATTTAAGGAATGATGCTTGATATCAAAATTCAATAATTCTCCTATCATTGACTGAATCTGATAAACCCTTGGGTCACAAAACTCAACAACCTTGTTGCACTCAATGCAAATAACATGGTCATGCTGCTTATACCCATAGGATTTCTCAAACTGAGCCATGTTACGGCCAAATTGATGCTTCGTAACCAAATCACAGGATACCAATAATTCTAATGTATTATAAACCGTAGCACGACTTACCCGATATTTCTTGTTCTTCATATGGATATACAAAGATTCTACATCAAAGTGGTCCGATCTAGAATAGATTTCCTCTAAAATAGCATAACGCTCAGGTGTTTTCCTTAAATTCTTGTTCTCTAAGTACGCCTCAAAAATCTTCTTTACGGTTTCGTAATTTTCCCCTTGTTTCATAAGGTTTTTCCTTTATAAGCCCCAAATTTACCAAATTACTACGTTATTATCCTCCTGAATTGTCAAGACCTTGTAAGTCTTTAATTCTCCGATTCGTATCGCGTAACTCCAGTAATACCCGGGATTTGTTTCAAATGTTTAATTAAACTTTCTAATTGATTCGTGTCATTCACAAAAACCATAATATCCCCCTCAAATATTCCTTCATTACTTGAAATAGATAAAGAACGGATATTAACCTTGAAATCATGTGAAATAACCGTGGTAATCTTGTTCACCAATCCAACATCATCAATACCAACAATCTTTAAGCCGGTTAAAAATGCAACGCTATTATGTAATGATGCCCATTTCGCCTTTAAAATCCGATAACCATAATTTGCCATCAATTTTGAAGCATTTGGACAACTCGTTCTATGAATCTTTATCCCATCATTCACCGTTAAAAATCCAAATATATCATCCCCAGGAATTGGATTACAACACGGTGCCAAGGTATAGTCCACCTTTTGATAATCATCACCAATTAAAATCGTATCATCTTTCTTGTTGATCTTCTCAACCAACCCGTTGATATGTGACTGAAATTGATTCTGATTCGGATCCTCAGAACGTTCATTGGCCACAAAATTCCTCAGATTCTTGATGTCAATGGTCCCCTTGGCCACATTATAGAAAAGCTCCTGTGAACTCGGATACTTGAAAAAATTAGAAATCTTATTGATGTTATCCGTATTGTAAGTGATCTTTAAGGATTTTAATTTCCTCTCCAAAATCTCCTTACCATCTTCAGCAACTCGACGTTTCTCTTCTTTTAATGAAGATTTGATCTTTGACTTGGCCTTCGCCGTAACAACGAAATTTAACCAATCTTCCTTCGGCGTCTGTTTACTTGAAGTGATGATCTCGACCTGATCTCCATTCTGAAGCTCATGACTCAAAGGTACTAGCTTGTGATTTACCTTTGCTCCAATACAGGTAGCTCCAATATCAGTATGTATCTCAAATGCAAAATCTAAAGCCGTCGCTCCATTTGGTAACTGTACAAGGGTACCTTTGGGAGTAAATATGAATATCTCATCCGAGAATAAGTTCATTTTAAAGTCATCCACAAAGTCTAAGGCATTTGGCTCAGGATTACTTAATATATCACGAACTTTTTGAATCCATTGATCAAGACCATTATCAGAATTTGACTCTTTGTATTTCCAATGGGCCGCAAATCCTTTCTCCGCAATTTCATTCATCCTTCTGGTCCGAATCTGTACCTCAACCCACTGACCTCTAGGCCCCATAACAGTCGTATGTAAAGATTCATAACCATTCGCCTTGGGTGAAGAAACCCAATCCCGTAAGCGATCCGGATTCGGACGATATAAATCCGTCACAATCGAATAAACTTTCCAACATTCGGTTTTCTCCTTCTCATCCTCCGTATCAATAATAATTCGGATAGCAAATAAATCATAAACCTCCTCAAACGGAATAGACTTCTTGCGCATCTTATTCCAAATGGAATGTATCGATTTCGGACGCCCAAAAACAGAGGCATTGATGCCTTCTTCTGCTAAAATTTCCTGAATAGGAGTGACGAAGTCCACGATAAACTTCTCCCGTTCTGCTTTCTTCTCGTTTAGCTTTTTGGCAATAAATTTATAAGTGTCTGGGTCGGTAAACTTCATGGAAAGATCTTCCAACTCCGACTTGATTGCATATAAGCCCAATCGATGCGCTAAAGGAGCATATAAATAACTGGTCTCTGAAGCGATCTTCAATTGCTTATGACGAGCCATAAACTCCATCGTACGCATGTTATGAAGTCGATCCGCCAGTTTTATCAAGATAACCCGAACGTCGTCCGCAAGGGTCAATAACATCTTCCTGAAGTTCTCAGCTTGCATCGAACTATTCGGATCAAAAATCCCGGATATCTTAGTCAAACCATCAATAATCCGAACGACTTTCTTCCCAAATTGTTCCTCTATATCCTGTAAGGTGACACTCGTGTCCTCTACAACATCATGTAGCAATGCACAAACAATGGAAGTGGTCCCCAAGCCAATCTCTTCTGCAGCAATTTGAGCCACAGCAATCGGATGGTAAATATAAGGTTCCCCAGATTTACGACGCATATCTTTGTGACTCTCCAAGGCTAAATCAAATGCCTTCCGAATCTGCTGCTTGTCACCCTTCTGTAGAGTCGGTTTACAGGCTCTTAAAAGTGCGCGATATCTTTTACGGATTTCCTTATTTTCAGCCTCAATATCAATCACATATTCTTCCATAAAATTGCAGTCCTATCAATAAAAAAATAAAATATTTTGCTATATTTAGTGAATAAATAATTAAAGATTTTATACTAAATTGTAAAGTATAAATATACAGAAAAAAATTAAATTTATCATATAGGGCATATTATATTGAAGATGTGTGGAAGTAATATAAAGTGGGTTTTTATCGGATTTATCTTGTTTGTAATGTCGCTAGCCAGCAACGCCCAAACACTGATAAAACCCCAGTATGGACCAGGCAAACCTGAAGTAGTAGAACATTACGCTACTACAACCCTCGATAATGGCGAAGTTGTACCTTGGTTTCCTATTGAGGAAGTCGTAATATATGCGAAAAGAACCTTTAAATCAGAAGAAGACCGCATTAAATACCTGCGACTCAGAAGAAATGTAATTCGCGTTCTACCGTATGCTATTTACGCCCAAAAACGATATGAACAACTCGATAGAGACTTGGCATTAGCAAACTCAAGACGTGAAGAGAAAAAATTAATCAAAGAATGTGAAAGGGAAATCAAAGAAAAAATCACCTCAGAAGTGAAAAATTTAAGCGTTTCCCAAGGTAAAATCCTGATTAAACTCATTGAAAGACAAACCGGAAACACAAGCTACGACCTCGTAAAAGATATGAAAGGAAATATTTCAGCTTTCCTGTATCAAGGGGTCGCTAAAATATTTGGGCATAACTTAAAAAGTACATATGATCCCCGTGAAGATTATGAAATAGAAAATATTATTCGCGAATATGAAAGATCGCGGCCAATGGTAAACCCTTAAAATTATGAAACTATGAGTAAAACCGTATATGATTATAACGCATTGGAATTTAGTGGACATAAAAAATCACTACGAGATTTTGAAGGTAAGGTTTTACTTATTGTCAATACAGCAAGTAATTGTTTCTTTAATAAACAATTTAAAACTCTCGAAAATCTCTATCGAAAATATAAGGAACTAGGATTTGAAATCCTCGCATTCCCCTCGAATGATTTTCGTAATCAAGAACCCTTAACCGGTAGAACCCTGGAAACATTTTGTCGTGTGAATCAACAGGTTACTTTCCCCGTGTTTAAAAGAATTCATGTCGTAGGTGAATTTACTGACCCACTTTATAAATATTTGACTAACATCAATGAAAATGGAAAAATTGGAACTTCCCCCATGTGGAATTTTCATAAATACCTCGTAAACAAAAAAGGAGAGGTGGTAGACCATTTTTATTCATTGACCAGCCCAATGTCAAAGAAAGTCCACAATCGCATTGAAGAGCTCCTGGGCGACCATTAATAGTAGTATTTTTTAGTAGTTTTGTGTATTGTACTTAATACACAATCTCATGAAATTAGACTTACTTGTTATGACTGTACATCCTGATGATGCTGAACTAGGCGCAGGAGGGGTTATTGCTAAATATGTTGCCGAAGGAAAAACTGTAGGAATTGTTGATTTAACTTTAGGAGAACTGGGAACCAGGGGAACAGCGGAAATTCGTGCCCAAGAAGCCCAAAATGCCGCTAAAATCTTAAATGTCGCAGTTCGCGAAAACCTGAAATTGAGAGATGGTTTTTTCCAAAATAATGAAGAAGGTCAAAGAGAAGTAATCAAGGCGATTCGTAAATTTCAACCCGAAATCGTAATCACAAATGCTTGGGAAGATCGTCACCCAGACCATGGTAGAGCTAGCAAACTCGTAAATGATGCTTTATTCTTGGCAGGTCTACGCAGAATCGAAACCGAATTGGATGGTCAATCCCAAGAACCTTTTCGCCCTAGACTGCAATTGCAACTAATTCAGGACAAATATATTCAACCCGATATATTAATTGATATCACAGAATATTGGGATATTAAAGAACAATCTATATTGGCTTATACTTCCCAATTCAACGTGGAAAATCAAGATGATGAACCTCAAACTTATATCTCAAATCCTGACTTTATGGATTCTACTAAGGCAAGAGCACACGAATTTGGAAGATCTATCCAGGTTAAGTATGCTGAAGGATTTACAAGTAGGAAAATCTTGGGAGTAAAAGATTTATTCGAGCTTTATTAATATTGATGTTAGGAAGACTAGCTTTCTGAAAACTATGATATTCATAAAAAAAGGACCAATTTAAGGTCCTTTTTTTATGAATATCATTCTAGAAAAATGAATTATTTTTTTTCAAAATAACCACGTATAGCTTCTTCATCCTTCTTGATCTGCTCTTGCATTAGCTCTAAACTTTCGAACCACTGGTCATGACGGATAAATTCAAGAAACTTTACACGAATCGTTTTGCTATATAAATCATCATTAAAATCCAATAGGTTGACTTCAATCTTACGATTCATTCCATCAATCGTTGGTCGGGTACCAATATAACACATACCCTTGGCAACTCGCTCAGGAACAGGTTCAAAATAATCTCCTGTCACTATCTCTGTTGTCTTTGGGAAAATCTCAACCTCAACTGCATAAATTCCATAAGCTGGAATTAATTTATGCGATTCATGGATATGTAAATTAGCCGTTGGAAAACCTATCTCCCTGCCAATTTGGTCGCCTTTAACAACAGTTCCTGTTAATTCGAATGGATAACCTAAATATTTGTTCGCCGTAATGATGTCCCCTTTAATCAAGGACTCTCTTACACGCGTTGATGATACAGCAACATCCTCAATGTCTTGCTCTGGAATTTGATCTACCGAATAATCAAAGATTTCAGAAAAATGAATCAAATCCTTGATAGTACCTTTTCTGTCCTTGCCAAAATGATGATCATAGCCAATAACTATTTTCTTACAGCCTATTTTATTGACCAAGACATCTGAAATGTATTCCTCTGGGTTTTGATTCGAAAAATCTCTGGTAAATGGAGTGATAATTAAATGGTCTATGCCCGCTAAATTCAACCGCTCTACTTTTTCTTCAATATCATTTATTAATCGCAGACTGTCATCATCTGGATTGATGATTAGTCTGGGATGTGGGTAGAAAGTCAATAGGACAGTCTCCCCAGTATTATCCTTCCCTAATTCTCTTAACTTATTTAGAATTTTCTGATGACCTACATGGACCCCATCAAATGTTCCTATCGTTACAATAGCATAATCCAATGGTTTGAATTCATCTAGATTCCTGTAAATTTTCATTATTTATTGCTATAAGTTTGAATTATTAAACCGCCTGGTTCTTTAATTCTTTTACTTGGTTAATTAATTCAGTTAGTTCCCAGGCATCTTTTACATTAAAATCCCCGGATTTTGTTCTTCTTAGGGAAGATAGATGTCCTCCACATTTTAATTTCTTTCCAAAATCATGCGCAATGGAACGAATGTAAGTCCCTTTGCTGCATTTAATCCGAAAATATACCTTTGGTAATTCTATTTTCTCTACCTCAAACTCCATGATCTCAACTCGACGAGCCTTTAACTCTACTTCCTCACCTCGTCTAGCTTTCTCATAAACTCGTTCTCCACCTATCTTGATAGCAGAATGTGCCGGTGGATATTGATCTTGAACGCCTACAAAACTTGCTGCCGTTTCAAGAATATCTTTATCTGTAATAAATGAATAATCAAAGGTCTGATCAATTTCGGTTTCCAAATCATAGGATGGGGTAGTGGCACCCAAGGTAATACTTCCCGTATATTCTTTATCCTCCGCCTGGAATCCATCAATCTGCTTGGTCATTTTACCTGTACAAACTATTAATAAACCCGTCGCCAGTGGATCTAGCGTGCCAGCATGGCCTACCTTTACTTTCAAAGGCTTAATACTATTCCTCAATTTTCCCACAACATCGAAACTTGTCCATGTCAATGGTTTATCTATCAATAATACTTCTCCCTCTGCAAAAGTAAACTTTGGCTTAGCTTGCCCTTCTAAATTCTCGCTCATTTATCCTTTTGTTTCTTGAATATTTTAAAACAACACATTTTGTACAAAATATCCCTAGGTAATTTTTCTGCAAAAATAGAAATATTTTTTGGATGTCAGAGGAAGCTCAACAGATATACCAAATTATTAAATGAAAAAAAATGGACCAAATTGGTCCTTCTTAATATTTTTTATTTCTTAATCTATTTCTTATCCAGTGGTATAAAAGAATACCAATAAAGCTATTCCAATCACAATTCGGTACCATCCCCAAAACTTAAACCCATATTTGGTCAAAACCGAAATAAATGTTTTTACAGCAATCATGGCTACAATAAACGCCACAACATTCCCGATAATGAAAATAATAATATTTTCGTTACTCGCCATAATCATCTCATATCCTTTCTGAGCATGCTCCGTGCCTTCTGCCCAGGTCTTTACGAATATCGAGTAAACTGTAACTGCTAACATCGTCGGAACTGCCAAGAAAAAGGAAAATTCAGCCGCAGCTTTTCTATCCAAGCCTTGAGTCAAGCCACCAATAATCGATGCTGCGGATCTTGAAGTACCCGGCATCATCGCCAAACATTGCCAAAAACCAATAATAAATGCCTTCTTAACCGGAATCTCCTTCTCATCTGTAATCTTCGGATTCTTGAACCATTTGTCCACAAATAATAAGACAACTCCGCCTAATACTAAAACCGTAGAAATTGCAATTTGATTGCCTAACACCGCTTCAATCTTGTCATCCAATAATTTCCCTAAAACTAAGGCCGGTATAACTGCAATTGCTAACTTATAATAAAATTTAAGGTTTTTGAAATCGAAGAATTTCCTCCAATATAAAACTACAATCGAAAGAATAGCACCAAACTGTATAGATACCTGAAACATCTTCAGATATTCACTTTCTTCCATTCCCATCAATGCTGCAGTAAAGCCCATGTGAGCCGTAGAGGAAATGGGAAGATACTCTGTTAATCCTTCAACTATAGCTAGGATTATCGCTTCTAAATAACTCATTATTGCTAGTTTGTTTTCGTTTTAGGTTTATATAATATAGCCACAAATCCTAAAGCAAAACCTGCAACAACTACAATAGGGGCCAAGGTTATCTTCGTAAAACTGTAAATATCCTCTGTGCCCATCATTAATATAAAGCCTATAGCAACTAAAACAATACTCAATATGAATAATTGATAATTTATCTTCTTAAATACGAATCCCGCAGTTGATGCCTGAGATGGGGTTCCTTTTACATTCTTAATTTGACTCATTTCTTTAATTGATTAACAATTGATCTATCTATATAAACTAGCGGATTTAGCCCGTAAGTATTTAGTAACAGCAAAATAGGTACTCATACCTGAAATTAAAATCCCCAATCCAAGTACGATCGCAAATATCATCGCAAATTCAAACCAGTCTCTTAAAAAAACTAATTCAGGGACTTGTTTCTGCGCAAATTGTAGCGTTAAGATTAATAATAATATAGCAATCAATGCTCCAATTAAACCATGTGCAATCCCATATAAAATATATGGTCGACGGATAAACCCTTTGGTCGCCCCAATCAATTGCATACTCTTGATCAAAAATCTTTGTGAATAAATGGCTAATCGAATGGTATTGTTAATCAATGCAATCGCAATAATTAATAAGATAACCGTAAAAGCTAAAATGACAATACTGATAACGCGAATATTCTTATTCACCATGTCAATCAAGGATTCCTGATAAACAACCTCCTTGATGCGACTATTCTTGCCAATCTTATTTATAAAGGTCTGTATCGAATCACTATTCGCATATTGCTCCTTCATATAAACATCAATCGAAGGTAATAATGGATTTCTTCCTAAATACTCTACGAAATCTTCCCCTAAATCCTCCCTAAGATTTTTGGCCGCAAGTTCCTTACTCACATATTCTGAACGCAATACATACGGATCTTTCTCCAAATCTTTCTGCAAGGATAAAACATCCCCTTCATTTACATTATCATTTACAATAACATTCAAAACAATGTTTTCTTTTACATAACGAGATAGATTTTTTGCATGGACTAGAATTAATCCTAATAGACCTGTCATCAATAAAACCAGTGCAATACTGATTACGGTAGATACGTATACTGATTTCGTTTTTTTCCTTGGTGAACCCTGTTCGATCACTGACATATATTTGTTTCTGCGTTTATCCTTGCGAAAGTAAGGATTTATTTTTTTCCAATACTAATTTTCTAACAACGAATATCTGAATTTATTGTATAGAATAAAAAACTTTTATACCGAATTTACCCTAAATTCGCTAATTTCGCAATTCTTTGTACCATACTTTTATAAATTATAATGGAGTATACCCATCAATCAATCGAGCAAAAATGGCAAAAGTTTTGGGCTGAAAACCAGACCTTCAAAACTTCTGAATCTACTGAAAAACCAAAATATTACGTTTTGGACATGTTCCCTTACCCTTCGGGTGCTGGTCTGCATGTGGGACACCCGCTCGGTTATATTGCCTCTGATATCTTCTCAAGATACAAACGTTTAAAGGGTTTCAATGTATTGCACCCAATGGGTTATGACTCCTTTGGATTACCAGCTGAACAATATGCCATCCAAACTGGTCAACACCCCGCAATTACAACTGAAGCGAATATTAATCGCTATAGAGAACAATTAGATAATATCGGATTCTCTTATGACTGGTCTAGAGAAGTGCGTACTTCTGAACCTAATTACTACCGTTGGACCCAGTGGATTTTTATGCAACTTTTCGATGCTTGGTATAATAAAGAAGCTGACAAAGCTGAACCGATTGCCTCTCTAATCGAAAAATTCGAAAATAATGGAACCACTGGTATTAAGGCTGAATCTGATGATGATGTCTTAACATTTACGGCAACCGAATGGAAAGCTTTATCTGAAAAAGATCAACAAATTGAACTTCTTAAATATAGATTAGCATTTTTAAGAGAAAGTACTGTAAACTGGTGCCCAGCTTTAGGAACTGTATTGGCTAACGATGAAGTAATCAATGGAGTATCGGAAAGAGGGGGATATCCTGTTGAACAAAAGAAAATGATGCAATGGTCTATGCGTATTACAGCATATGCTGACCGCTTGCTTCGTGGATTAGATACCATTGATTGGCCAGAGCCTTTAGTGGAAATGCAAAGAAACTGGATTGGTAAATCGGTTGGTGCCAGTGTGAAATTCCCAGTTCCTCAATTAAATGAAAATATTGAAGTTTTTACCACTCGTGTTGACACTATTTATGGAGTTAGCTTCGTGGTATTGGCTCCTGAACATGAATTAGTCGCTGATTTAACTACAGCTAGCCAAAAAGCTGAAGTTGAGGCTTATATAGATAAAACTTCAAAGAAATCTGAACTTGATCGTTTAGCCGATACCAAAACCGTTTCTGGCGCTTTTACTGGTTCGTATGCGAAACACCCGCTTACTGGTGAAGATGTTCAAATCTGGATCGCTGATTATGTATTAGCGGGCTATGGAACAGGAGCTGTAATGGCTGTGCCTTCAGGGGATCAACGTGATTACTTGTTTGCGAAGCACTTTAACTTACCAATCGTTCCTATTTCTGATTCTCAAGATATTAGTGAAGCTGCCGACCCTAATAAAGATGGGAAATATATCAATTCTGATTTTATCAATGGAATGACTTATCAAGAAGCTGTTCCTGCTTTAATTGAAAAACTAGAATCCCTTCAGTTAGGAAAGGCTAAGATTAATTTCCGTATGCGTGATGCCATCTTCGGAAGACAAAGGTATTGGGGAGAACCTGTACCGGTTTACTTTAAAGATGGTTTGCCTTATTTAATTAAGGAAAATGAATTACCTCTATTATTACCTGAGGTGGATAAATATTTACCTACTGAATCTGGAGAACCTCCTCTGGGACGTGCTGAAGATTGGAAATACCAAGATCAATACGAATATGAATTGAGTACTATGCCGGGTTGGGCTGGATCTTCATGGTATTGGTTCCGTTATATGGACCCTCAGAATGAAAGTAATTTCGCCTCAAATGAAGCTGTAGATTATTGGAAAGCCGTGGATTTATATATTGGTGGTTCTGAACACGCTACAGGTCACTTGCTATACTCTCGCTTCTGGAATAAGTTTCTGAAAGATTTGGGTTATCACAACGAGGAGGAACCTTTTAAAAAGTTGATTAACCAAGGTATGATTCAAGGGAGATCCAACTTTGTTTATAGAGTTCTGGATCAAGAAGGTAAGGGTACTAACCAATTTGTATCCTTAGGATTAAAAGACCAGTATAATGTAAATCCTCTGCATGTGGATGTAAATATTGTTCACAACGATATCCTTGATTTAGAAAAATTCAAACTTTCCCGACCTGATTATCAAGATGCAGAATTTATTCTTGAAAATGGAAAATACATCTGTGGAACCGAAGTTGAAAAGATGTCAAAATCTAAATTCAATGTCGTAAATCCTGATGATATCATTGAACAATATGGTGCTGACACCCTTCGTCTGTACGAAATGTTCCTAGGACCGTTGGAACAAGCAAAACCTTGGAACACAAATGGTATTGAAGGTGTATATAAATTCTTACGTAAGGTATGGCGATTGTTTCATGATGCAGAAGGAAACTTTAAGGTGTCAGATGAGGAACCATCAAAAGCTGAATATAAGGCTCTTCATAAAATCATAAAAAAGGTAGAAGAGGATATTGAACGATTCTCATTTAATACTTCTGTTTCTGCATTTATGATTTGTGTAAATGAGTTAACTGATTTAAAAACTAATAAACGTAAAATCCTGGAAGATTTATTGATCGTTCTTGAACCTTATGCTCCTCATATCACTGAAGAATTATGGGCTAAGCTTGGTAATGAAGCCGGTTCAATTTCCTATGCTAACTACCCAGAATTTAAGCCAGAATATTTAGTAGAAAGTGAATTCGCTTATCCTGTATCTATCAATGGTAAAATGAAAATGAATCTTCCATTGCCTTTAGATTTGGATCAAAAAGCCGTTGAAGCTGTATTAAACGAAAATTCTGATGTTCAACGTCTACTTGACGGTAAACCAGTTAAAAAGATCATCTTCGTAAAAGGAAAGATCATCAATATGGTCGTATAATCAAGATTATTTAGAATAATATATAGAAAGGGATGATATTCATCCCTTTCTTTGTTTATTGACTCCAAATTTTACCCCTGCATCAATTCATTAAAATGCTTCTTAATATTGGCTGCTATTTTATCGATAGGTAAATCATCTGAATCACCTCCAAATGGTTCTTCAATGGACTCACCAATCATTTCTAAAGTAGCCAATACATAGAAGATAAATGGAACTGCAGCAACAACAAAATACCCCATTGAAAATACTAACCCTATTGGCAGTGTAACTGTATACAATACTATAAAGGTCTTAATAAAAGCACTATAACCCAATGGAATCGGAGTGTTCTTTATTCTTTCGCATGCACCAGTGATTTCTGTTAGTGATGTAAGTTCTTTGTTAAGAACAATCAGTTGATCTCCAGTAATTTTACCCTCGGCATAGAGGATGTTTGTCTTTTTATATATTAATCCCGCAACTTGGTTGGGACCATGCTTTTTTTCATCCAAATCCTTCAATTCCGGATGCTCTACCTCGTCTAACATAAACTTCGTATAGTCTGACCGGAGATAATTAAATAAAGTCTCTGCAAATAGAGGAATAGATTTCTTATAAAAACTACGACTTACCTTATCTTCAGGAGATAAAAACGCATTTAATTTAATAGCTAAGGTCCGGCTGCTATTTGTTAATGCACCCCATTGTTTCCTGGCTTCCCACCAGCGATCATATGCTGTATTCGTCCTGAAAACCAAGAGTAAGGATAATACAAACCCTAAAAGATTATGAACAGTCGTAATATTTCGCATCCATGTCCGATCGGATAACTTTAAATATTCTAACTCCCAATATGCTAATGCCCAGGATACCAAAACCGAAATTATTAAGTAGGGAAGTAGACGCTTGAAAATTTTACTGTTGTGTAAATAAGATATGGTTTTAAACCAGTCCTTGGGGTTGTAAACAATCATTGAATATTTTTTTTGACTATAACCTTGAAATAGCCTATTTTCACGCAATATGACAAAAAACCGCAAAACAGTCAAGAAAAAAGTTGTCTCTGAAAAAGAGATTAATAGAAAATTACTGTTTTGGAGTATTGCATTACCCGTATTATTGGTGATAGCAATTTTTGCTTGGCAACATCGGGCAGGATTATCCTATCTGATGATAAAATGGTTTGAGAAAGACAAAATGGTTGCCGAAGATAATAGCAAATTTGATATCCGTAATATTGAATTGATGCGAAGACATAATGATAAAATCTTTGGAATCGATGTCTCGCAATACCAGGGAAACATTTCCTGGACTGAAGTCCTGACCATTAACGATGAATTCCCAATCGATTTTATTTATATAAGAGCTACGATGGGTGAAAAGGCTAAAGACAGTAAATTCAAACAGAATTGGAAAGAAGTCAAAAATAGAAATAAGCTTAGAGGAGCTTATCATTATTTCCGACCTAATGAAAACTCAATAAAACAAGCCAATAATTTTATTAAAACCGTTGAATTAGAACCTGGAGACTTACCTCCTGTATTGGATATTGAAGAAATGCCAAGAAATCAATCTATGGATAGTTTAAAAACAGGGCTCAAAAGATGGTTAACGGTCGTGGAAAAACATTATGAAATAAAACCTGTTCTATACTCAGGAGATAAATACTTCGCGGATTTCCTCGAAAAAGAATTTGCAGACTATACCTTATGGATTGCCAACTATAATTTCTGGATTGAAAAACCAAAAAAACACTGGAATTTTTGGCAATTCTCAGAAAAAGGTACAGTAAAAGGTATCAAAGGACCTGTAGATCTTAATCTCTTTAATGGTAATATTGAAGAACTCGAAAAACTTAGCTTAGAATAAAATCTTAGGATTGGACATCAGTATTTTTGTTCCTAAATTTATACCATAAAATTTTTAATCTTGGATTTCATTCTAAATATTAAACACGAATAATAATGGCCTCATTTAACGAAATATTACAAAAGAATTCATTGGTTTTGATTGATTTCTCCGCTGCTTGGTGTGGACCTTGCCAAATGCTTGCCCCAATTCTGAAAGAAGTAAAAGATGAAATGGGTGATAAACTTTCTATTATTAAAATTGATATCGATAAAAATCAAACCGTCGCCAATAAATTTCATGTCCAAGGGGTACCAACTCTAATTTTATACAAAGATGGTAACCAAGTTTGGAGACAAAGTGGATTACAACCGAAACATGAGTTGATCAAAATTATTAATTCATTCTCTTAACATATCAATCTGAATTAGATAGTAATTAAATCTTACTACTGATCAAATTGAATCAAAAAAGGAAAGCAGATACTCAGTATCTGCTTTCCTTTTTTGATTATGCTTATGCCTAATCTATATTGGCAGTTTCGTCATTGGAGGGGTCCTTCACTTTTAAGCTCAATTTATCGATACGATGACCATCCATATCTAGAACTTCAAATTCCAGGTTTTTATAAATAACTTTTTCACCTTCCTCCGGAATATGATCCAATAATAAAAAGACTAATCCAGCAACTGTTGTTAAATTGCCTATTTCATCTTCATCATCTTCTGTTAGATCCAAATGAAACATTTCAATAAAATCATCTAACTGAAAACTTCCATCAATCACATAGGTGCCATCTTCTCGTTTTCGGATGGTCTTCTTTTCTTCTGTCTCGGGTGAATCAAAACCTCCAACTAAGGAGGCAACAATATCTGTCATGGTAATAATCCCTTGTGGACTCCCGTATTCATCCACGACAACCGCCTGTAATACCTTTGACATCTTTAATGTTTGCAAAACATTATAGGCATAAGTGTTTTCATTAACAAATGGAATAGGAGTGACTAACTTACTCAAATCCATCTCCTTGGTGGTCAGATATTCTTTTAATAAAGTCTTGACATGAACCAAACCTATTACATGATCAAAATTCCCATCACAAACAGGGTATTCGGTATGCTCATCAGCAATGATACACGCTTTATTTTCATCAAAGGTATCTTGGATATCAAGATAGGTAATCTTACTTCGATGAACCATTAAATTAATGGCCTTTTTATCACCTAAACTCAAGACCCGATCCACCATATCATGCTCAATCCCTTCAATCGCACCACTATCAACTCCCTCATCAACCAAGGCTTTGATCTCTTCCTCCGTAACAGCATTCTGATTGACCTTGATATTTAACATCTTAACAATGAACTCCGTCGAAACACTTAACAACCATACAAATGGTTTCACAATTTTACTTAGGACATTCATCGGTACTGAAATAAACGATGCATATTTTTCTGGTATCGCCATTCCAATCCGCTTGGGAACTAATTCCCCAATAATTAATGATAAATAAGTGATGATTAATACAACAAGTAAAACAGAAACCTGGGTGCTATAAGGTGCCAAAGCCTCTATTTTGTTAAGTTGCTCAGCAATATAAACCGATATGGTACCTCCAGAAAAGAATCCCGTAAGAATCCCGATCAGGGTAATCCCAATTTGAACCGTTGATAAAAAATTATTTGGATTTTCTTTTAACTGTAAGGCTGTCCGAGCACCTTTGTTTTTGGAACTCGCGGCTTGTAATCTCGCCTTTCTACTCGATACAATCGCTATCTCTGAGGCTGATAGGATTCCATTTAAAACTATTAAAATAAGAATTATTACTATTTCCGTGACCATATGGTATTAAATACGCTATTCTTCTAGCAAATTACGAAATTTTCTTCTCAATGATGGATTAAAATTTATTTAAAAGCAAGTCAACAACCAGCAATTAATACTTTTTTTTAATTGAATTGTTTTTTATTATGCAACCGTTTGATTATAAAAAAGATTTTATTTATTGATTCCTATTATTGATATTGCATTCAGATACATACTATGTTGAATGAATTTGAAATAATGTCAACCAAAAAAACTGAAAATAGCATCAAAGCGGCGAAGAATTTTAAACTTGAAGGTGAAATCATAGACTCGGTCCCTTTTGGATCAGGCCATATTAATGATACCTTCAAAATTACAACCAGTAGCCCCCTAAATAACCTTTATTTATTGCAACGTATTAACCATCATATCTTCCAAAATGTAGATGGTCTTATGAATAATATTGAATGCGTTTGTAATCATTTAAAGAAAAAATTAGCCCATTTGGGTGAAAATGAAGTACTTAAAAGAACAATGACTATCGTGCAAACATTGGATAATAAAAATTATTTCCAAGATGATAATGGCGATTATTGGAGAGTATTTCATTTAATTCCCAATACCCGGTCCTATGATATCCTTGAAACCCAAGAACAAGCTTACTCCGGTGGAATGGCTTTCGGCCAATTTCAAAAGCAATTGAGTGACCTCGACCCCCAAAATATTGTAGAAATATTGCCTAATTTCCATAATATTGAATTTAGACTTAACAATCTAAGAGAATCTATAAAAAATAACCCAGTCAATAGAGTAGAGGCTGTGCAACCGCTTCTAGATTATATCTTTGAGCGTGAAGAAAAAATGAGAACTGTCCTTGAATTAGGCCGCTCAAATTTGCTCCCTCTAAGAATTACTCACAATGATACCAAATTCAATAATGTATTGTTGGATGCAAATGATAAGGTGCAATGTGTGATCGATTTGGATACCGTAATGCCTGGTTATGTAGCTTATGATTTTGGTGACGCCATCCGAACCATAATTAATTCAGCCGCTGAAGATGAAGCTGATGTCTCTAAAATTGTTCTCAATATACCACTCTTTCAATCTTTTGCCGCTGGTTATTTATCTGAAGCCAAAGAGTTTTTAACGGATACAGAAATAGATTCATTAATCCCGGCAGTGCATTTATTACCGTACATGCAAGCTGTTAGATTCTTGACTGATTATATCAATGGTGATACCTATTATAAAATTGCTTACCCCGAACACAACCTTGTCCGTACTAAAGCTCAATTAAAATTGGTGCATGAACTCGAAATAAATCACGATAAATTAACCGCTATATTAGCTGAGAATCTAATGTCTAAATAACATGAAAGAACTCTTAGTAAAAAAAGTCAATCTCGATAGTACAAACTTAAATTATCCTAGTTTAGCTAATGAATTAGCTGAACTCGAGTGGAATGCTATTGATCAAAGCCCTTGGAAACAAGAATTTCCGGTAAACCCTGAAGCTAAATTTCAAATTGCTTATGATAGTCAATCGATTATCTTGCATTATGAAATTACTGAAGAATTTGTCAAAGCCCAGTATATCAGACCAAATGAAAATATTTGGGAAGATAGTTGTGTAGAGTTCTTTATTTCTTTTGATCAAGGTAAGACCTATTATAATGCTGAATTTAATGTCTTAGGGACAGGACTGATTGGATATGGCTCTTCAGACAAAGAAAATAGAAATAGATTGACCGCTGAGGATATATTAAAGGTTAATACCTTCACGCAGGTGAAAAATATCAATGGGATAAAAACCTGGAATATCATTCTGACTTATCCATTTTCATTATTTGCTATGACTTCTGAACAATTATCCGGCTCATCAGCAACAGCTAACTTTTATAAATGTGGGGATAGCCTTCCTAATCCTCATTTTGTAGCTTGGAATAATATCGATTTCCCTAAACCAAACTTTCACTTACCTGAGTTTTTTGGGAAAATAAATTTTGAATAAAAAATATCGGCAAGTTGAATTGGGGTTCAGCTTGCCGACCTACATACATTTACCCATTACTATAAGGGTCCTATTATAAAAACTTTTCTATCCATTCCTTATATGCTGCCATAAAGGAATCCAAGAATTTCTGACAATCTTTATTTACCAATTTTCCCGAATCATCAAAATTTGAAGCCACATTTCCAATATAGGCTTCTGGCTGTGCCATCGCAGGTACATTGATAAAAACTAAGGATTGCCGTAAATGGTGATTAGCACCAAAGCCACCAATACCGCCAATCGATGAACTGATAACAGCCCCCGGTTTTCCATCCCATACATTCTTTCCATAGGGACGTGAGGCTACATCAATCGCATTTTTTAATACGCCAGAAACTCCACGATTATATTCCGGTGTCACAAATAATACTGCGTCCAAGGAAGAAACTACCTTCCGGAATTCTACATACTCGGATGGTGGATTCCCCTGATCTAGATCTTCATTGTAAAAAGGTAGTTGTCCTATTTCAATAATACTTAAATCATAACCTGAAAGGGAAGCAGATATTAAATAATTCGCAATCTTCCGATTAAAAGATTCCTTTCTCAAACTCCCTACAAATATTCCAATTTTTTTATTTGCCATAATATTTTCTTTGTTGTTAGTAATAACAATTTTCCTCCCAAAAAGTTATTTAGATATTTATTATTCTTATTTTCAAATCTTACATGGCTAAATTGTCTAACGAATTTGCTGAAGTCTGGTTTTTTAACCAAGGTTGGAATGCCCACCAATTTCAAAAAGATTGTTGGGAGGCCATTATTGATGGTAAATCTGGAATCCTGAATGCACCTACTGGTTATGGTAAAACATTTGCCATTTGGTTTGGTATACTTGACCATTATTATTCCCAACAAAATAAACTACAATCTAAACCAACCAAAAAATCCCTTCATACCCTTTGGATCACTCCATTAAGAGCTTTATCCAAAGAAATATTTAAGGCTACAAAACAAGTCTCCCAAGACCTGGAATTAGATTATGATATCGAGCTTAGAACAGGAGACACTACTACAACAGAACGCCAAAAACAACGCAAAAACCCTCCCCAAGCCTTAATCACAACGCCTGAAAGTGTACATCTCATTTTGGCAACCAAAGAGGGGCAGGCTTATTTTAAAAACCTCGAGTTTATAGTGGTCGATGAATGGCATGAATTGCTTGGCTCTAAAAGAGGTGTCCTTATTGAATTAGCGATAAGCAGATTGAAAGCAATTAATCCTAATCTCAAAATTTGGGGGATATCTGCAACGATTGGAAACCTGGAAGAAGCCAAACAAATATTATTGGGCCCCTATTCAAAAGGAACCTTAATAAAAGCTGATATTCATAAAAAACTAAGTATTCAAACCGTATTTCCTGATAATTTAGAAAAATTCCCCTGGGCAGGGCATCTTGGAATTAAGTTGTTAGATAAGGTCGTCGATATAATTAATCAATATCAAACAACCTTAATATTTACGAACACCAGGTCTCAAGCTGAGATATGGTACCAACAGATAATCACGTATTACCCTGAATTCGCAGGACTGCTGGCAATTCACCATGGATCATTGAGTGATGAAGTCCGTAATTGGGTGGAAGAAGCTCTCCACGAAGGAAAACTAAAAGCAGTCGTATGTACCAGTAGCCTGGATCTAGGTGTTGACTTTAGACCAGTAGACTGTGTAATCCAAATTGGATCGCCCAAAGGAATTGCTCGTTTTCTTCAACGTGCTGGCCGTTCTGGACATAGACCCGATGCAACTTCTATAATTTACTATGTCCCCACAAACTCATTGGAAATCATTGAAGGTGATTCCCTAAAATTCGCAGTTAAAGAAAATATTGTGGAAAGCAGAATTCCATATATCCGTTCTTTTGATGTATTGATCCAATATCTCATGACGCTCGCAGTCGGGGATGGATTCTATGCCGATGAAATTTTACAAGAAGTAGCACAAACACATTGCTTCGAATCGATTACTCAAGAAGAATTTGACCAATGTATGGCCTTATTGATACATGGTGGATCAACCTTACAAGCTTATGATGATTTTCATCGCTTGGTTTTAGTAGATGGGAAGTATAAGGTAACTTCTAGAAAATTAGCAATGCGACATAGACTATCCATTGGTGCAATAGTTTCAGATTTGATGATGCGGGTGAAATTTCTGTCTGGGAAGTACTTAGGATCAATTGAAGAATCTTTTATCTCAAAATTAAATATTGCTGATGTATTTTGGTTTTCAGGTAGACAACTCGAATTGGTCCAGATTATCGCTAATGATGCAATTGTAAAACCTTCTGAAAAAAAGAAAGGTGTGGTCCCTTCTTGGATGGGGGGAAGGTTTGCTATTTCTCCTGACTTAGGTGTTGCCATTCGGCATAGCTTTAAAAGCATCCATAAAACAACGGGGATTAGTCCTGAGATTAAATTCCTTAAACCTTTATTCAAAGAACAGGAAACGCTGTCCGCTTTACCTAAAGAAGATGAATTACTCGTCGAGTATATTAAAACTAAATATGGTTTCCACCTTTTCTTTTATCCCTTTGAAGGAAAACTCGTTCATGAAGGAATGGCACAAGTTATTGCCTATAGGCTCAGCCTAATGAAACCGGCAACTTTCTCCATCGCAACAAATGAATATGGAATTGAACTCCTCACGGATATTGACTTTTCTATCGACCAAAAATTACTAAATAAGTTATTTAGCCCGATTAATTTACATCAGGATATTAATTCAGGAATAAATGTTCAAGAAATGGCAAGACGCCGGTTCCGGGATATTGCCGGAATAGCTGGTCTTATTTTTCAAGGATTCCCAGGTAAACAAATGAAAAGTAAACACTTGCAAGCAAATGCAGGCTTGTTCTTTTCCGTCTTCTCCGAATATGACCCTTCAAACCTTCTTCTCCGTGAAGCTTATGATGAAGTGTTTGATTTTCAGCTTGAAGAAGGTCGTATGCAACTAGCATTTGACAGAATTAATAAGCATAAAATTATTTTTAGCAAGCCTCTCAAACTAACTCCTTTCGCTTTCCCTATATTTGCCGAATCTTTTAGGGAAAGATATTCAAATGAAGATTGGCAAAGCCGTCTTGAAAAACTTAAAGATCAATTACTAGATGGCTAAACGTATTGAATTAAATGGATTAGAAGTATTTTTGCTCGCTCAAAAAGTTATCTATATACCCAAATACTTTATGTTGATCATTTCTGATTGGCATTTGGGAAAATTAAACCATTTTAGAAAAGAAGGTCTCTTTGTTCCTGCACCAGCAATTGAAGAAGAATTCGAAAACTTAAACCTACTCATTCAAAATCTTGACCTAAAGGAAATCGTATTCCTAGGTGACCTATTTCATTCCGATTGGAATTCCGATTGGGAAAAATTAAAAACCTATATCAACACCATCAGCAATCAATCTATCTCCTGTACTTTGACAAAAGGAAATCATGACATCCTGACTCAATCCCATTTTCAAAATTTGAATTTGAAAATCAGAGAAAGTATTATCCTCTCTGAAGGTATAGTGTTATCTCATGAACCATTTAATGATCTACCTGATTACATGTATAACATCGTGGGACATATCCATCCTGGATGTTTAATCGAAACTTCAGCAAGACAGTCCTTCCGTTTGCCTTGTTTCTTCCTCCAAAATAAAGTCCTCACAATGCCAGCATTTGGTAAATATACAGGCCTACATTTGGTGAAAAAAGAAAAAAATAACCGAATCTTTGCAGTTGTAAAAGACAGTGTAATAGAAGTTTAATTTTATTCTTCCTTATTGTATTAACAATTTTATCTCTTATCTTAGATTTATTAAATTGCTAAAGCGGTTTATCAAAATTTCTATTAACCTATTTTATTCTGAAAAGCATGTCAAGGAAATTAAGTTCTATTGCTTTATTATTTCTTTTTATTAGTTGTGTATCGACGAAATCGGATGTCGCAACTACAAAGGATATCGTATGGACACTAGGAGGTTTTGAAAGACCACAAGGTGTAAATCCGATAATCAGCCCAGACTCCACAACAACATTTCTTGATCCTATGAGTGATTCTTTGATTCGTTGGGAGGAAAATGACACCTTCAATCCAGGGGCTGTGGTAAAGGATGGAAAAGTTTATGTACTGTATAGAGCTGAAGATAAATATGGGATAGGAATAGGTTTCCGAACTTCAAGATTAGGACTCGCCGAAAGTAAGGATGGTATTCATTTTACCCAACATAAAGAACCAGTCTTATTCCCAGCTAAAGATGATCAAAAAGAATTTGAATGGCCAGGTGGGATTGAAGATCCACGGCTTGCGGTAACTGAAGATGGGACCTATGTCGTTTTTTATACCCAATGGAATCGAGATGTTCCTCGCCTAGGTGTAGCTACCTCTAAAGACCTTATTAATTGGCAAAAACACGGCCCAATTTTTAGAAATGCCAAGTATCAAAAAGTTTTCAATGAAGGTCATAAATCTGCTTCCATAGTCACCAAAATAAAAAATGATAAACTAGTCATCACTAAAATTGATGGTAAATATTTTATGTATTGGGGTGAACATGGCGTTTCAGGTGCAACATCAACAGACCTGATCAATTGGGAACCAATTCTAAATGAAGAGGGAAATCTGGCCAAATTTATCAAGCCAAGAGAAGGGTATTTTGACTCCGCACTAACTGAATGTGGTCCGCCTGCAGTAATGACCGATAAAGGTATATTGCTACTTTATAATGGAAAAAATCATAATAATAAAGTTTTAGCTGATCCTCGCTTTAATTTAGGAACCTATAGCGCCGGACAAGTGCTATTCTCCAGTAAGAACCCAACAGAAGTAATCCAACGCATGGATGTCCCTTTTCTAAGACCAATGGAAGATTTTGAAAAATCAGGGCAATACAAAGATGGAACTGTTTTTCTACAAGGACTTACGTATTTTAAGAATAAATGGTTCCTGTATTATGGTTGTGCTGATTCGAAAGTAGGTGTAGCAGTTTATGACCCTAGTAAATTAACCGATTTTGACCCTGTTCCCGAAAGTTAAAAGCTAAACAAATCTATTTGCCAGATTCCATAAATGATCTGCTGGATTCAATGTCATTTCTAATATGCTTGATTTTCCGATTCTCGTAATACTCTATGTATTCTGATCTTGTTTTAAATTTAGCATCAGGATTACTTTCATAGTCGGATATAGTTTTTAATATTTCCGAATTCATAGGATTCGACTCAATCGTATCTTTTAAATACTGCTTCATCTGTTCCCGATCATAACCGAAAAATAATTCTACATCCAAGTGAAAAACATTAGAAAAGCCAAATTTGGAATTATAAAGCTGATAAACATCTTCCGCATCCATATGCTTATATAATAAATAAGCATTGACATCTAAAGCATAATACAAAATATCAATTTCTTGACCCTTTATCTCCTCATCCAATAGCCATTTAATAAGTGGCTTATCTGCTCTTTCATTATTTTCAAACAATTCTAGGATCAACATAGCCCTATTCCAAGCATTCTTATCATAACTCCAGCCTTTATTAGGAATCGGAGCAATATTCAACTTGAACCTTTCCAACTTGGTAATATCAGAATCCCTTCTGAATACCTCAATTATTTCTCTTAATTCTTCCTTTTTAATGGAATTATCTTTCATCTTCACTTATTTTTCTTCTACAATAGACTTTCCCTTAGAAAAATCACCACAGGTCCATTCCCAACTTTCATGTAATCGTACTTTGCCATTCGCCATGATTTCAGGAATTGACTCACATTTTCCGGTCATCATTTCGCCACGATTATTAACTTGATGATAGCTCATCTCAATGGTGCCGTACTCACTTACCAAACCTATAAGATGACCGTATTTTATGTTTCCACCATAATACTCGGCGAATACAATATTGCCAATCTGTTTATAATGGAATTCCGTCTCAGTATTCGTTTCACCAGTCGGACTATTCTCAATCGTCCGAAAAACCTTATTATGATAGTTAACCATTAACATCGTATCCAGTTTAATGCGTCATGTTTTTCCATTGATCCGAAATTTTATGCAAGCGCACCATGTAAATCAATAGCAAGATAATTTCAATCCGAATGGAAGGAGCCAATCGAGAATCAAAATTTTCAAAATTAAAGATCCTAAAGACACAAATAAAAAAACCAATTGAAGCCATTGTTTTCGCAAAAATCATCGCATGATCTTTTTCAAACCATAACATATACGCTGCAACAGCATTAAAAACAATTGTACAGAAAACTAAGATACTAAGCCAGTCAAATGCCTCCGAACCTTTGAGTCCGAATATACTTTCTGAAATAGGATAGTCAATAAACAGGTACAATAAATACTGAACAGCGATGCCAATGCCACGCAGGAAAAATATCCAACAAAAATATTTTATCCATATGGGTAATAGGTCTCTTCTCCTTTGAGGACCAGTTGGTAAATAGATATCATAGGTTTGTTCCATAATTTTAGCTTGAAATTAATCTTGAAATGAAATTCACATTTATTTATTTCACAGAATTAAACATTGTAATCTACAATTAATTAATGAATATTTCCTTATTATCCCTACTATTTATATTGGCATTAATATTGTTTCTTGGAGACCAAAATATTGAAAACCGTATAGATATGAGAAAACTGATTTTTGGACTATTTGCTTTATCATTAGGATTTACTTCATGTGTTAAAGATGAATTCAACGTACAAGAAGAAATAAATATTGTAGGAACAGAATGGGAGGGAACCGGTCAGATCAGCACAGAATCAGATACCGTCAATTTAAGTTTAAACTTCTTAAAGGACGGTCTCCTTAATGCAACCTATGACACAACAGCCTGGGAAGGAACTTATAATTTCGACCTAGAAACCCATAAAGGCATAATAATAGACTCAGCAAGTAGAGAAATTCCATTTCTAATTAAAGCAGACATCCTAAAATTAGTCATCCTAGAAGGAGATACCATCCAACTCCAAAAAATAAAATAACATCTACCTTTATAATATTAAAAGCTGATTTATGTTAAATCAGCTTTTTGCGTTTTGGGGTGGGGAGGGGCGACATATTTGTGGCAACATCAGTTTATATGAAATAGCCCCTGTAGGGGCGGCATATTTGTAGGAACCCCAGAGGGGTTCAATATTAGTAACAAGCAAAACAATCAATAAAAACGCCCATCCAATTCAATCGCTAAAGCGATTGAATTGGATGGGCGTCTATTTATCTTGCACATATTTTTACTAATATTAAACTCCTACGGAGTTTCCGTTCTGATCATCGGTCAACCTTTCAACAAACATATCTCCCCTTTGGGGTTATGAAACGGTAGGGGTGTATCGCATACGCCCTCTATTAGACCTTAAAGGACAATAGAGGGATAACATAATATATTTAATGCAAATGGTGTATCGCCTCCTCCCTCCATTACACTATAAAAGGCATAGGGATATGGAAATCCAAAATGGCATGTAATTCGAAAAATAGGCGTATGCGATATTAAATTGAACAGGGCGTATGCGATACGCCTCTACCATTTTTTCCAAAATAGATTCTTCATCTTCGATTCAGAAAGACAATCTCCCGTTTTTTTAGAATAAACAGATTCTTCGGCGCAGCTCAGAATCCCTCTTGTGGTAAATACCATATCAAGCCCCGTTGGGGCGACATATTTGTAGCAACATCGGTTCACAAGAAATAGCCCCAGCGGGGCGATATGTTTGTAGCAACATCAATCCACCAGAAATAGCCCCAGCAGGGCGACATATTTGTAGCAACATCGGTTCACATGTAATAGCCCCAGCGGGGCGATATGTTTGTAGAAACATCAATCTACAAGAAATAGCCCCAGAGGGGCGACATATTTGTAGGAACCCCAGAGGGGTTCAATATTAGTAACAAGCAAAACAATCAATAAAACGCCAATCCAATTCAATCGCTAAAGCGATTGAATTGGATTGGCGTCTATTTATCTTGTCCAAATTTCTACTAATATTAAACTCCTACGGAGTTTCCGTTCAGATCATCGGACAACCATTCAACAAACATATCTCCCCCCATCATTCCTTCCATTTCTTCAACCAGGATTGTTCCGTCTTCGTCAATGAATTGACCTCTGCGACATATTTAGGATTTGGAATATACCAATTCACAGCCTCATAAAACGCCTTTAAATCCTTATCATTAAATACATATCCTCTGCGGGCATACGGTAAATTCCTTATTATTTTACGTTGTACAAGACTTAATGATTGATCAATATTTATATTATCCTGTAAATAAATTGAAACCGGTAGATAAAAGTCCGTACCATTGTTTTCAAGGCCATTTATATAATAATTAATGCTATAAATGGTCAATTCACCCTCCGGTTTGAAATTTTTCTTTTGAAATTGAATAGCCCCTTTTTGGATGAAAAATTCCACAGCATCCTGATCCTTTATTGAATTGACATCAGCTTTAATATCCTTCATCTTGCCAACGCCATTAATGGTCCAATCATTCTTTTGTTTGAAGAATGTTTTCGGAATATTGAACTCCTCAAAATCACCCATATCAACGATAAGGGTAAAATCATCGATTTGCTTATTTGCCCATCTATTCGCAGCAGTCAGGACATAATCAAAATGATAATTGTAATCAATACTTCCAGAAACATCGAAAACATAGGTATGCTTTACAATATTCTTTCCGGGCTTGAACATCGCTTTAAAGTGATACACATAAAAAAAATCGACTTCATTGCCGCTCGTGTTTCCATCAAAGGTTTTTAAATCAATAGACTTAATCTTTCCACCTTTATTGTATAAGGAATCAGCAACATAGGCAACTTCATAATTCAACTTCTTATCATTCATGATCACCGTAAAATCCCGCATATATGGATGCAATCCTTTCTTCGGAGCCCCATCTACATCACCATTAGGAGATATAGCCTCAAATCCAACAATAATTTCCTTCGCTGCCGATGGGTTGAAAAACTCATAATAAACAGAAACTTCAATAAACTTGTTATTTACCTTCTTGACCTTCAATATTTCTTTTTGGACAGAAATATCACTTTCCTGAATTGGAATTAATTGATTTCCAGCAGCAAAATAGGCTCCATCATTAGCTAATAATCCCAAATGTAGAAGTAGAGTAAAGAGTAGTAAAATATGTCGTTTCATAGATATTGTGATTTATCGAACTTCCTTTTGACCAGCAATGCCTTTTTCGCATTGTTATAAATTATTTGGTTCGCTTTCTTGTCCTTTAAAAACAGTAAAATACTGAATAATAAATTAATAGACGATAGATTGTTGATGAATTATAGTAATATCAACTTTATGGTCTTATCACTGAAATTCCAGCATCTACAGTTAATTCCGAGCCATGAATGTATGAAGCGTCATCTGAAGCAAGAAATAATACCGCCTTCGCTATTTCTTTAGGCTCGCCTAATCTTTTGAATGGGATTGTCGGAATAATACTTTGAATTGCAGATTCTATTTGTTCAGCATTCAATCCTGTATTATTGAAAATGTTGGTTTTTATATGGCCTGGACTAATTCCATTAACACGGATCCCTCTTTCCAAAAGATCTGCTGCAAATGTCTTTATGAAAGATTGAACCGCTGATTTTGCTGCCGAATAAACTGAGAAATTTGCTGTCCCAATCTCCGTAACAAAAGATGTATTAAAAATAATAGAACTTCCTTTTTTCAATAAAGGTAAGACTTGCTGAACAGTAAAATAGGTGCCCTTAACCAAAGTATTAAATAGTTCATCAAAATGTTCTTCATCAGCTGATTCAACAGAAGCAAACTTCCCATATCCAGCATTTGGAAACAGTAAATCAATCGTGTTTGTATACTCCATTATTTGCTGTTGTAAAAGGAATATATCTTTCATGCTACTCGCATTTGAAACTATACCAAATGCATTATTTCCTAATCTTTCTAAAGCTTTGTTTAACCTGTCCGAACTTCTTCCTGTTATAATTACCTTTCCACCTTCATTAATGAATTCTTGAGCCGTAGCTAATCCCATTCCGCTTGTTCCACCTGTGATCAATGCGTACTTGTCTTTAAATCTTTGCATAGTTTTTTTATTAGTTTTATAATGCAAAGATTGAAAAGTGTGGGCTGGTAGAAAATCCGAATCTTGCTGAGTTTATGGGGTGAGGGGGATTGGTTTTTTTTGGACTATTACCCGGGAAAAACACAGTTTTTATTTTGCTGTCCAATATTTTTCTTTTAAATATTCTGTCTTTTTAATGTCGCAACCTAATACAAATATTCTATATACAGGTCTATCTATTCCATAATATGGTATTTGATCTTCAAAAAACGTTATTTCCATTGACTGTAATATGTTTTTTAAATCCTTTATTTTATTTATATCTGCGGAAAAACCTATGCAATGTGTCCTTGCCCATTTGTCAGACCTAATCTGATTAAAAGCATATTCTACAATTTCACTCTCTGTCTTGAAGCATTTCAAATTGTCTTTTTGTCCACGTTCTGTATAATACCATACATAAAGTCCGTCTGATTTGTCAATCCCAAAACCTTCATAAATACTACTCCCGTTTATGGAATAACTATTAAAGTTGAAGCAGTTTTCTTTCATCCAATTTTCAAGTTCGATTAAAGTCTTGGGTAAATAAACGATATGCATGGATACAGGGTATATAATGAAATTTTTCTTTGTATTAACTTTTTAGGATTACTATGTAAAACCTTAAAACTGAAAATTTATGATTTATCTATTGTTGATCTACTAATTTCAATCTCAATAGAGGATAGTTTCTTCCTTGCTCGTCCTTTTCAGTTCTCTCAAATATTTCAAATCCAAATTTTTGATAAAATTTCAGTGCTCTTGTGTTCTGCTCATTTACATCTACCTTGTCTGCATTTAGTTCTTTGACTGCGAAGTTTAATAATTTCTGTCCTAGCCCTTGTCCGAAATATCCTGGGTCTAAAAAGAGCATTTCAACTTTTTTATCCGCAACAGCAATAAAACCCGATATTCTTTTTCCCTTTACTAAACAAAAAACCTGAAAATCATTGAAATTAATTGTATTGACTAATTCCTTAATTTCTTTAAAATCAGTTGGGGTCAAGAAATCGTGTGTCGCAAGAACTGATTTTTCCCAAATACTCAAAACTTGTTGTTTATATGTATCGGAATATTTGATAATTTCAAAGTTCTCGGTATGCATCATGTTAATATATTTACTGAGGGCTGTTGTAAAATTAAACAAAATATCAACTGTATCTATACCAATTGCATCTGGTGGAAGAAAAACTGTTTTCTGTAGAAGAAAAGGGGAATTAATGCCTACTTGTCTTTAAATTTTTGTATAGTTTTTAATTGTTTTATAATGCAAAGATTGGGAAGTGTGGACTGGTAAATAGTCCTAAACTTGCTAAGTTTATGGGGGGGTGTATTATTTACAGGTATCTAACATAAGTAAAAAATATTTCGGCGATAAAAACTTTAACAATTAAATAACCATATTTTGGTGAATAACCAAAATATGGTTATTTTTGTTTGAACATAAATCAAAACCCTTGAATATACAGCATGGATAAAAAAGAAAAAGTAAAAAGGGATGAATATTATCATCGAGGATGATTATCTAGCAAATTTGGTTAGTAGCTATCCAAATACTGTTGGCAAACGTAAGTTTCCAATTGAGGTTGAAAAAAAATTTGTTCAGCGTATTAGTCAATTAATGGCCGTACCTACTGAAAATGACCTAAGATCGATTGGAGCATTACATTTTGAAAAACTTTATGGCGAATATAATGGCAAATACTCAATACGAGTAAATAGATCCTGGCGAATTATATTCAGATTAGATAAAGAAGGACAAATAAAAGTCCTATTTATAGAGGAGTTGAATAATCATTACAAAGGCTAATCTTTATTCATATCCTAAAAAGGAGCAAAACAGAATATGAACTACACAATTAACGACAGCAAAGGAAATGTTTTAAAAATTAAAGCGTTTCATCCGGGTATTTTTCTTCAAGAAGAGATCGAAGCCAGAGAATTGCTAAAAAAAACAATTGCACAGCAACTGGAGATCTTACCAACAAACCTTAGCGAAATCTTAAAAGGTAAAAGAAATATTTCTCCTAGACTAGCAGTAAAGCTTGAGAAGGTTCTTAATATAAGTGCCGAATACTGGTTAAACTTACAAATGGCTTGGGATTTACAGAAAGCAAGAGAAGAAGAGTATGCTTAAAAATATTGACTGATTAATTTCAGGATATTCGATTATTGAATAAATTCAATAACTGCTGAGTCGGAGGTATTGGCTCAGCCCCACAATTCCCGCACTCCATCCATGAGCCATCCCTTGATGGGGGAGGCTTCATACAAATCAAAGCCCGTTCGCTGTGCTCACTATGTTTTGTTGTTTTTGAAGGAGTCGGAGGGATTGGCTCAGCCCCACAATTCCCGCACTCTATCCCTGAGCCATCCCTTGATGAGGGGAGGCTTCATACAAATCAAAGCTCGTTCGCTGTGCTCACTATGTTTTGTTGTTTTTGAAGGAGGACGGAGGGATTGGCTCAGCCCCACAATTCCCGCGCTCTATCCCTGAGCCATCCCTTGTTGGGGGAGGCTTCATACAAATCAAAGCCCGTTCGCTGTGCTCACTATGTTTTGTTGTTTTTGAAGGAAATCGGAGGGATTGGCTCAGCCCCACAATTCCCGCGATCCATCCCTGAGCCATCCCTTGATGAGGGGAGGCTTCATACAAATCAAAGCCCGTTCGCTGCGCTCACTATGCTTTGCTGTTTTTGAAGGAGGACGGAGGGATTGGCTCAGCCCCACAATTCCCGCACTCCATCCCTGAGCCATCCCTTGATGGGGGAGGCTTCATACAAATCAAAGCCCGTTCGCTGTGCTCACTATGTTTTGTTGCTTTTGAAGAATTTGCTCAAACAAGTTTGGCAAAATTCTTCAAAAACAACAAAACCTCGCTATTGCGAGGCTTTGATTTGTTTGGCGGAGAGTGAGGGATTCGAACCCCCGAACCTGTGACAGTTAACGGTTTTCAAGACCGCCGCATTCGACCACTCTGCCAACTCTCCGCGACAAAAGTAGAAATTTTTATACGCTCTCCAAAACTTAATTATTAGTAGCCTGAAAATGAGCCCGATTATTTTTATTACAGCCGTTTTTAACCCGTTATTCCGTTAAAAACCCCTAAATTTATTTACAACATTTACTTTTTTACTTATTAATGCCGACTTTAGCATAAAGTCATTTTCAGCATGAAAAAATTCATTGTCCTCCTATTTTCATTATTCAATATCGCCCTTGCACAAAAATCAAATCTTGCTTTTGAAACCAAATTTTATGATGCTGAAGACCAATGGGTCGTTTTCAATAAAAATGATAAACAAAATACCTATGCCCTAGGATTTATTTACATGGATCCGCAAAAGGGATATACCTACAAGTATGAAGGCGAACTGGAATATAAAAACAATAAATTCCATAAAATTCCTAGACTCGATACCTCTTCAAATATTATGGTAAGACTAGACCCAAATACTTTTGATGTCCTGCCGCTGAATAATGAACAAATAAAATACCTTCAACTGAATCCACAACCTGAATGGTTGAAACCGTATAAGGAAAATAGTGATTTCCTGCAGAACCGGGTGCAAAGAGCATCTTTGATGAATGGGGCAGGAGCTAGCATCAAGGCCCTACCAATTCTCCAAAAAGCATATCAGGAAGATCCGCATTTTCCAGGATTGGAATTTGAATTGGGATATGCCTATAATGCAACAGGAAGCTTCTATAAGGCTGTTATTGTTTTGAATAAAGCCATAGAAAATAACCCTAGCAATTTCTGGTATTATAGGGAACTCGGTTTCTCCTTAAAACACTTGAATAATCTTCCCGAAGCCGAAAAAGTATATAGAAAAGGAATTGAACTCGCATCTGATAAAACTCAAATTGCAGAAATGGCCATCAATATGGCGCAAAGTTATTTTCATGCCAAGGACAAACCCAAATTTGATGAATGGAAAGTCATCGTTGTCCAAAATTCTGAACCTGACTCTCAATACCGTGCTTATCTAAACTATTATGAAGAAAATTGGTATAGAGACCGTTGATATAATACCTTATAACCAAAATAATCATGTTAAAAGACCAACTTGAAAAACTTAGATATCCAATTGGAAAATTCAGCCAACCTGAACATATCAATCAGGAAACCATCGACTCCTGGATAAAAACGATTGCCAAATTCCCTGAATACCTGCGTAATGAAATTCAAAAATTACAGGATAAAGATTTTGAATTGACGTATCGGGAAGATGGCTGGACCATCAGACAGTTAATCCACCACTGTGCAGATAGTCATATGAATAGTTTTATTCGTTTTAAACTGGCCTTGACTGAGGATACTCCTACCATAAAAACTTATAAGGAAGATCTATGGGCAAATTTGCCTGACAGTAATATGCCAATTGAAAGCTCCATGAAAATTTTGGATGGATTACACCAACGTTGGGCAACACTATTATCAAACCTTTCCCAACAGGATTTGAAAAAACAATTTCGTAATCCTGAATCCAATAAAACGATTAGTATTGAAACTGCCATAGGAATTTATGCTTGGCATTGTAATCATCATCTTACCCATATTATCAATGCAAAAAAGCTATAGATAAGCTTGAAATCCTGCATAATTCTAATAAATTCAGTAAATTTAAGAATCAAAACTATCTAATAATGGAACAAATAACCCTTTTCAAAAGTGCTAGTCAAGCAATTGATAACCTAGATAATGGTGGTCAATTCTATAATATTTTTACTAAAGCTGATGATGACCTTATTTCTCAATCAGAAGTGTCAAAAGTGGCCGGAGCAAGCCTACAGAAACAAAAGGCTGTATTGTTTTTAAATCTGGCAATGTCCAAATTATCAGCTAGGGAACAACAGGAAATTGAAGGGAGATTCGATGATAAACTTTCTGATAATTTCCAGAAATATAATCCGCAATCAATAAACTCTAATGCTGAATTAGAATCCTTGGATGCTGGAACTGGAGTGATTATTAGTGGTACCCCTCGAAAAATCGAAGGCGAAGGTATCATTAGTGGTTTTATCTCTATTCCCGTGATTGATGTTTTTACATTAATCCCAATCAGTGAGACTTATATAGTTTATGAAATTAAAGATGAAGTATCCGGAGAGGCTGTCCTTGTGGCACATGATAAAGACGCAGGCTTATTGCCTGAATCTCCAATTAAAATTGCCGGAGTTATCAAACAATTTCAATTAACGCAAGAAGATGAAAGTGATTTCCAAAAATTTATCGAAGTAGATTTTTATACGGAAAATATTGGGTAAACCTTATCCCAATTATATGGTATTTCAATAATAAGAGCGACAATTTTGTCGCTCTTATTCATTATTTAAATTAAATTATGCAAGATTATCTTAGTCTATCAATTCAAATTCTGCTTCTTGAACATCCCTCGAATTGGTTCCTATATAAACCTTAAACTTCCCAGGTTCTGAAATAAAATCAAGCTTTTGATTGTAAAATTTTAAATCTTCTTCACTGATTTCAAACTCAACGGTTTTCGATGTTCCCTTCTCTATCCATACTTTTTGAAATCCTTTCAATTCTTTAACTGGTCTGGTTTGTGATGCAACCAAGTCCTGAATATATAATTGAACCACTTCCTCACCATTATACTGCCCATTATTTTTGACCTGAACAGTAATTTTAAGCTTATCTGATTTATTTATTGTTGCCTTCTCCAATTTCAAGGGACTATACTCAAATTCAGTATAGCTTAATCCAAATCCAAATGGATATAAAGGTTCATTGCTCACATCTAGGTAATTGGATCTAAATTTCTGGAACCATGCTGATTTTGCTAATGGACGACCTGTATTTTTCTCGCTGTAGTACATTGGTAATTGTCCTACATTCTGCGGAAATGTTGCCGGTAATTTTCCTGATGGATTTACATCCCCAAAGAGTACATCCGCAACTGCTTTTCCGGTTTCCGTTCCCCCAAACCATACATTGAGAATGGCTGGAACATGTTCTTGTTCCCAAGTTAGGGTTAATGGTCTTCCAGCAAATAATACCAAAACTACGGGTTTACCTGTCTTTACCAAGGCTTCCAATAATCGTTTTTGGCTCTCCGGTATATTTAAATCAGTACGACTTGAGCTTTCTCCGCTCATCTCAGAACTCTCACCCAAGGCTGCTACGATTACTTCCGCATTCTTGCTAACTTCCAAGGCCTCTGCAATAATTGCTTCAGATGAACGATTATCACGAGGAATGCTACGCCCAAACATGGTGGAACGCTCTTGTAATGCAGGATCATCCGTCAAATTTGCCCCCAAGTGTGTCACAATATCCACTTTATCACCAAGTACTGAACGCATTCCTTCAACAAGTGATTGTGTATTTTCTAAATCAGCACTCACACTCCAGGTTCCCGGCATATTTGCCCCTGTATTTGCTAATGGACCTACTACAGCAACTGTACCCTGTTTTTTTAATGGTAGTGTATGGTTGGCATTCTTTAATAAGACAAATGATTTCCCGGCAGCTTCTCTTGCCAATTTTAAATGAGCTGGAGTTAATAGCTCTTTCTTTGCTCGATCTTCATCACAATATTTGAAAGGATCTTCAAATAACCCTAATCTATATTTTGCTTCTAGAACATAGCGACATGCTCGATTGATTTCTTCTTCTGAAACTTTCCCTTCATCCAATGATTTCTTTAAGGTGGTCAAGAAGCCTTCTCCCACCATATCCATATCCACTCCGGCCTTCAAGGAAAGTTCTGATACTTTCTGAAGATCACCAAGACCGTGGTCTATTAATTCATTGACAGCTGTATAATCTGTTACGACCAAACCGTTGAAGTTCCAATCTTTACGCAATAAATCTGTCAATAACCAATGGTTTGCGCTTGCAGGAACTCCGTTGATATCATTGAAGGAAGTCATCACAGACATCGCTCCAGCATCAAGGGCTGCTTTATATGGAGGTAAATATTCATTGTACATCCTATGTAAACTCATATCCGTCGTATTATAATCTCGACCGGATTCGGCCGCTCCATATAAGGCAAAATGCTTTACACAAGCCATCAAGGTGTTATTTTTACTTAAATCATCGCCTTGATAGCCCAAAACCATTTCTTTGGCGATACGAGAACTCAAATAGGTATCCTCACCACTTCCTTCTGAAATTCTTCCCCAACGTGCATCCCTGGAAATATCAACCATAGGGGAAAAGGTCCAATTTAATCCATCTGCTGAAGCTTCCGTAGCTGCTACACGGGCGGTTTTCTGAATCAAATTCATGTCCCATGTTGCTGCCAATCCCAATGGAATCGGAAAAATAGTCTTATATCCATGAATAACATCCATCCCAAAGATGATTGGAATTTTTAACCTCGATTGATTCACTGCTAATTCCTGGGCTTTCCGGATTCTGGAAGGGGAGGTCATGCTAAAAATTCCTCCGATATTTCCCGCTTTAATCTTTGACTCTACATCTGTTGATACAACAGAACCCGTTGTCGCCTCGCCTGCAGTTACCAAATTCAATTGACCAATTTTTTCCTCAATCGTCATTTTCCCCATCAATTCATCAATGAATTTTCCCATCTTCTGGTCTGCTTGAGCAAATACCATATGACTGCTGAAAATTAGTCCTGCACAGATGATGTTTCTAATTAATCTCATTCTCTTCAATTCTAAAAACTCAGCCCATTGCTGAGCTGAGTAACTATTTCTAACTATTAACTATTTCAGATTGGGACTCTGAAATCCTAATTTCTTCAATCCAGATTGTATCTCTGGTGCCTGCATAAACAAGTTCCAGATTAATCCAGATCGGTAATTTTCCATCATCACGACGATCGGCCCTTGGTCAATCGCTAAATATCGTTGGGGAAACCAATTCTCGGTTTCACTGTAAGCATCATAAAAACCATATTTTCCCCATACTTTATCGCCAAGCTGGTTGAATAAGTATCTGGCAAATGCCATACTTTCCTTCGGCGTATATGGAGTAGAAGATAGGGCAGCTGTAGGACTAATAACGGATTTATCATTGTCTGGATGATGTGCATCATACCCTTTTATAGAATAAGATGCTGTCCAACCCCAACCTTTGTCCGATCCATAGCCTTTATATTTATTCGGGTTCTCATCGGCATAGGCAATATTGATCTTAGCATGATTGACTACCACTTCTCCATAATCTACATAGGCATCTTTTAAACCAGTTGGATTTAATCCTAAGAAGGAGTAATGCGCCCAAAATAAAGGACCTACCTGACCTTCTTTGGCATTGTGTTTTACCCCAATTGGAATATTGAATTTCTTTAAATCGGATTTTATCTTACCATTTCTTGCCCAGCCTTGATTGTAAACTGCTGTGTCAATTGGATGAGTAGGTGAGGAACCGGCTAAAACATAGGTTACCAAACATTCATCATAACCTTGAATCGGATGGTTCATGCCGAAATCATGCGTAGGACTCCAGTGCCATAATAAAACATTCTTGCCATTGGTATAATGGTTCCAATCAACAGACTTCCAAAGCTCGTCTGCCTTCTTTGCAATTGATTTTTGTTCCTCAGACCCGTTCTTCAGGTATTCCCGAACAACGATTAGTGATTGAGCTAAAAATGCTGTTTCCACGAGGTCACCACCATTATCCTTCTCACTAAAGGCTTTAACCTTTCCTGTATCGCCATGATACCAATGGGACCAAGCTCCTTTAAAACGTGGTATTTTCCCAAGAAAATCCATAATATGGTTTAATCGGTCTTCACCTTCCTTTTTACTGATGTATCCTCGTTCCATACCGACCACTAATCCCATGATTCCAAATCCGCTACCGCCAATGGTAACGACATTTTCGTCATTCTCAGGATAAACCCCATCAATATGAATCCTTTCTCTCGCCAAACCCGAATTCGGTTCAGCCCCCTCCCAAAAGTATTGAAAGGTTTGTGCCTGAATTTTGTTCATCAAGGAATCATTGGATAAGGAAACACTATCCGCTGAAATACTGTCTTTTTGGTTTTCCCCTTTTTGAGTGTTCTGACAGGATGATAACCCTGTTGCAGCTAGTAATAATGCAATTGTTAGTGTCTGTAGCTTCATATATTAAATGTTTGGAGAAGTAAATCCTAATTTTTTTAATCCATTTTTAACTTCTGGACTTTTCATCAATAAGTTCCAGATTAATTTGCTGCGATGATTTTCAATACCAATGATAATTGGTCCCTGATTAATCGAAATAAAGCTTTCTGCAAACCAGGCTTGATCTAAGGAAAATCCATCCTTAAAACCATATTGCCCCCATAAACGGTCTCCCAGCTTATAATAAAAAAACTCTAATGCCTCTTTTGATTCTTTTGGAGTAAATGCCATGGAAGTTAATGCCGCAGTAGGGCTAATTATCCCAAGGTCATTACTTGCAGACATCGCTGAATAACCATTTGGAATATCTCCCGCTGTTAATCCCCAATTGGATGAAGAATATCCATAATATCCCTTCGGATTGGAAATACAATATGCTCTGTTGATTAAGGTCTGATTCTTAACCTGTTCTTCATAATCAGCATAGGCATCTTTCAACCCAATTGGATTGATCCCTAAAAAACTATATTGTGCAGTAAACAGTGGTCCGCCTTGGTCTGGCCCTAAGGGTAAAACTAAATTGAAAAAACTCTTCCCATTCTTGAATTGACCATTTCTTGCCCAACCTTCGTCATAAACCTTTTTCTCAATACCATGTTGACTACTTCCTGCAGCTAATACATAGGTAATCAAGGATTCGTTCCATCCCTGGATTTTTAGATTCATTTCCCAGGCATTACTAGGACTCCAATGCCAAAACAAAACGTTCTGCCCATTTTGAAAAAAATTCCATTCTACAGCTTGATACATTGCATTGATGTCCGCAGTGACTGTTGCATCCTGAAAATACTCTCTAGCAACAAATAATCCTTGAAAAAGGAGGGAAGTTTCTACCAGATCTGCGCCATTATCCTTAGTGCTGAAGGGCTGCGTTTTTCCAGTGGCACCATTATACCAATGGGAAAAGGCTCCATGATATTTATCAGCTGACTTTAAAAAGGTAATTATCTTTTTGGTCCTTGCCAGTCCCTCGGCTTTTGTGATAAAATTCCGATGAACGGCAGTAACAATAGCCATTAGACCAAATCCGGTTCCTCCGGTAGTAACAGTTTCTGTTGAACTATTTCGCTCTCGGATCATCCCTGAGTTAGGATGCGCAAAATCCCAGAAATAACTGAAAGTCTGTTTTTGAACTAAATTCAAAAGCTCTTCCTCAGAAATCCTCTTGAATTTATCAGATTGATCAATAGCTGTGTTGAATACAATATTATATTGCTGTTTTAAGCTATTGTTGGAAGTGCTTTTTAAGGAGTTCTTTATTAATATTTCGTACTTGGATAAAGCTAAGAGAGGCTTAGAGGGAGTTATGGAAACACTCTTGCCTCCATCAATAAGTTTTACGCTGCTAGCCATGGTTGCCTTATCAGCGTTTAATAACTGAATTGTTGAAGATAAATCTTGACTAGCAAGAGTTTCATCAAAATCAATGGTTATTTCTGGGCTTAATGCAATGCCTTTGGAATTGATTTGCAAATCTTGATTGCCAACCTTTACAGAACTAAGGGCAAAACCAGAATTTGAAGGTTTGTTCGGAGCATCATTCTTGGAACAAGCCAAGAAAAGAAAACTGAACAATACTATTGTGGAGTAAAGATTTCTCATGCTTGAAATTATATAAATAAGGGAAGATCAATTGACCTTCCCTCAAATTGTATGAAAATCTACCAGCCAGGATTTTGAACCATTTCTGGTGTTTGTATTAACTGATTGTTTGGAATTGGAAACAAGTATTGCTTCGCTTGAAATGCTTTTCCTGCAGCTTTCATCGCTGTTTCTGCTTGTTTTGTCCTTACTAAATCAAACCAACGGTCATGCTCCATCGCTAATTCTAAACGACGTTCTTTCCATATAGCTTGACGAATTCCCGCTTGACCAGTAGCAGTCGTATTAGGTAATTTTACCCGACTACGAATAGCATTCAATGCTGACAACGCCTCTGCAGTATTTCCTAATTCATTCGCAGCTTCTGCTTTAATTAAGTACACTTCTCCCAATCGTAAGTACCTTAGATTCTTGTCGGTATCTCCAGCACCACCATTGGCAGATGAATAAGCCTTTTCATTGTACATTTCATTTTCCGTATTTCCAATCTTGACACCGTCAAACATGGTTTCATTACGGAAAATTATCGTTGCATCTCTTCGGATATCATCCTTTTCTGCGTTGAATGCATCCAAAAGGTTTTGTGATGGTGTATTAAATCCCCAACCGATTGCCGCCGTACCACCACGAGGTCCTTGCGTTTGAGAATATTGTTGGATACCATGGGCAATTGAGGATCCTCTAGCTTGAATTTCAAATAATGATTCGCCGCCATTTTCACCCTCTAATCTCCAAATTTTCTCATAATTTGGTTCTAAACTATATTCACCTGAATTTATTACAGCTTGAGCCATATCATAGGCCTGTTGCCATTTTCCTTGATATAAGTAAACTTTCGATAATAAGCCTTGTGCAGCACCTTTAGTCGCACGACCCAAATCTTTACTCGCGTATTTTGACTTATCAGGAAGATTATTGATCGCAAATTGAAGATCTGCTTCGATATAAGCATAAACCTCAGATTGAGGTACTCTTTTAATTAAGTCCTGCTCTTGAATTGGAACATCACCCCAACCACGAACCAACCAAAAATAATTTAAAGCTCTTAAAAACCTTGCTTCTCCAATATAACGGTTCTTTAAGGTTTCATCCGTTAAACCATATCCTTCGGTATATTCTATGGCATTGCTGGCACGACCAATGGATTTGTACCATTGTTCCCATAATGCTGCAAATGAACCTGCAGTGGAGGTATAAGTCAAATTATCCAAAATATCCTTGTCGCTACCTGTATCTGTAGGAGAGGAGCCTTTATCTGAATTATCGGAAATTATCTCTGTAATCCCTAAAAAAGAAAAACCATAATTCCAATCTGTGAACATCCCATAAATACCATTGATCAAAACTTCCGGTGAGTAATTCTGATTACTATCTTCAGCCTCAATTATTTCTTTAGATGGTACGTCTAGAAAGTCCTTGGCACAACCCGTCATTAAAAGACCTGCAGCTGCCAATAATGCTATATTTAAATTTCTGAATTTCATATTTGTCGTCTTTAATGATTTAGAACTGTACATTGATACCAAACAAGAAGTTTCTTGTAGTTGGATAAGCCGATAATTCTATACCCGAGGTCAACTGTGGATTTCCATCACTAGGGATCTCAGGTGAGAATCCTGTATATTTTGTGAACATAAATGGATTCTGAGCCGTAAAATACAACCTCATGTTGGAAGTCGAATTGTATAGCTTTTTGAAGGTATACCCCAAGGTGATATTGTTAATTCTGAAATAATTTCCTGATTCTAAGTAATAATTTGAAGCATATGAATCTCTATCTGCACCAGGATTGATATTCGAGTTATTTGTTGGAGTCCAACGGTTCAAATAAGTTTCCTCGGTGATATTTTCACCACCATTGATCCGAGTACCTTTTAATGCATTATAGATTTTGTTTCCTGCAACACCGTATCCTGAAAGTGAAAAATCAACAGATTTGTAGTTGATACCAAGGTTTACACCATAGGTTGATGACGGCATATAAGATCCAAAAAACACTTTATCTCTATTATCGATTACGCCATCATCATTTTGATCTTTGTATTTCAAATGGCCAGGTCTTGGAGAACCATATTTTACACCGTTGTCAATTTGATCTTGATTCTGCCAAACCCCATCTGTTTCCCACATCCACCAACCGTAAAGTGGTTGATTTGCTTTAATCTGTTTAGTAATCTGTCCATTTGAAAGACTTCCTCCATAGGCTCCATCATATGCTGGTTTTACCTCTTTCAATTCGTTGTGGTTGTAGGCATAATTAACACCAATATTGTAATTGAAATCTTCAGAAATAGAATTCTTCCAATTTAAAACTACCTCAATACCATTGTTTCTAACCTTACCACCATGGTCATAGAAGTTATTCGAAAAAGGTGAATTTAAGATTGGAATCACATTCATTAATAAATTGGAATTCAATTTATCATAGTAATCAAAGGATCCTGATAGTTTTCTATCAAACATTTCAAAGTCTAAACCAACACCAGTCTCATAGGTTTTTTCCCATTTCAAAGGCATTGCTGGACTTCCAAATGCTGCTCCTAATACCAAATCTTGATTCGGACCAAAAACATAATTTAAGTTCGAACTACCGTCAGCAGTTAATAATTGAGATACGTTCAATGGAATATCCTGATTTCCTAATACACCCCAGTTAGCTCTTAATTTCAAAAAGTTTAATACTGTGTTATCTTTCATGAAATCCTCATTGGAAATCGTCCAACCTATACCAAACGATGGAAAGTTCTCAAAATAATCACCTGTAGATCTAAAAATACTAGAACCATCTCTTCTGAAGGTTGCTGTGGCATAGTATTTACTGTTATAGTTGTACTGAACACGGCCAAAATATGAAGCTAATGCAATCGGTGTATAGAAAGTTTGGTTCAGAATTTTGGTATATTCTGGATCGGCCATGTCAATATTCCAATATTGTTCTTGTGCTAATAAATCATATCCTGTACCAGATAACATATTGCTGATGTTGTACTTTTCTCTAGAAAAACCTGCTACAGCGTTCAGTTGATGACCATTAAAATTCTTGTCAAAAGTCAAAAACGTTTCCCATTGCCATCTAAAATCTTCATTCTTTTTATAACTCAAACTGTTGTTTGCGTATTGGGTCACATTCGGATTATCATTTTTTAACTTCTCGAAATCAGCCTCTGTTCGCAGCGGACTACCATTTAACCATGCATCCTTGATATCCGAAAATGTTCTTTCGTTGCTAAAAATCTTTGTTCCACCAATACGGGAATTGATTTTTAAGAAATCTAAGATCTGGTATTCACCTTCAATACCTCCTTGAATACGAGTGCTATTATTTAGCTGATTTGCTCTTTTAATCGCATAAATTGGATTACCAATGGAGTTTAAATTACCGGTGGACTCGCCTGGCTGTGTTTGATAGCCTGCAACTCCAGTAGTGGTATTATAAATAGATGTACCATAGCGACCATTATCAAACATCACTGGTGCCAGTGGAGTTTGACGATAGGCATCGTTGAATGAACTATATGGCTTTGGAGTAGATTTATTGAATGAAAGATTTAATGTCTGATTAAATTTAAGTTTGTTGTTTAAAAACTTGTAAGTGTTGTTGTTTCTAATAGTATTTCTCGAGAATTTGGAACCATCTAAAATTCCATTTTCAGTGAAGTTATTTACACTTACAAAATAATCTACTATTTCAGATCCTCCTGATAAGTTAATGGCATTATTATAAACTGTACCATTTTGCAACATCTCATCAAACCAATTGGTATTATTGCTTTGGCTGGTATTTAATAATGTGCCTCTTCCGATACCTTTAATATTCTCATTGTAATATTCGATATATTGGGATGCATCGGCCATTTTGACTTGATTCAGCATGTTTTTCATGCCTACATAGCCTTCATAACCAATTTTTATTGATCCCATTTTTCCTTTTTTAGTGGTTACCATGATCACCCCATTGGATGCACGAACACCATAAATAGAAGCTGAAGATGCATCTTTTAAGACATCAATGGATTCAATATCTGAAGGATTGATGCTATTCAGATTGTCCATTGGAAAACCATCTACAATATATAAAGGGTTTCTTCCTGCTAAGGCAGTTCCAAGTCCACGAATGGTAACCTGCGGCGTTGATCCCGGAGCTTCAGAAGCAGTCACATTCAGACCAGCAACTTTACCTTGGATAGACTGCATCGCCGACATGGCCGGTTGTTTCACAATATCTGCAGCTTTTACACTACCAATAGCTCCCGTTAAATCAACCTTCTTTTGAGTACCATAGCCGACTACGACTACTTCCTCTAAAGCCAAATTCTCATCATCCAAGAAAACATTGATTTGACTCTTATCTCCTACGATAATAGTCTTTGAAACGAATCCTACAAAAGAAAATACTAATGAATCAGTAGGAGTAGCCTCTAGGCTAAAACGGCCTGCCTCATCCGTTTGTGTCCCACCTGATTGTCCACTAATAGTAACGGAGACGCCAGGCAAAGCCATCATGCTTTGACTGTCCTTCACCGTTCCTGTAACGGTTTTGCTTTGTCCATATAGCCAGGTCATGCTGATAAGGAAAACAAAGGTCAGGGTAAATAACTTCCTCATATAACAAATGGTTTTAATTGAGTAAATAATGTTTAGTAGTAAAAAAGTGTGTATTCACTTAACAAATATGTGATGTATTGGTTTGTAATTGAAATTTTCCATATATACATTACTACTACATAAAAAAAATACTTTCTCAATCCCATGTTAAGAAAATATTAAAGTATTGAAATTAATATAGATATGATTTTTATATAATTCACAACTTGAACACTAAAGTGTATAAAATACACATATAGTTTTGTGTCACCATGATGTAGTGTTGTAGTAGTAACAAGTAAATAATTACTAAAAATATTCTTAAAAATCTGAATGAGAATAGAGAATTTTACTAAAAATCAGCTAAAAAAATCAATTCTTTTAGCATGTGAATCCTTCAGTTTTGAATCAAATATTATTGAATATAATAGGAGTGTGTAGACGGTTTTTTACAGTTCCAACAAGAACTCGGTCAAATTTTTTGTCGTAGGTAAATTCAATTTTTTACGAAGTCTATAGCGACGAATTTCAACTCCGCGAGTACTAATATTTAATAAGGATGCAATCTCTTTACTTGACATATTTAGTCTTAGATAAGCACATAATTTTAAATCATTCGGCACAAGCCCGGGATAGTCTGCTTTTAATTTCTTGAAAAAGTTTTCATGGGCCTCATTAAAACTCTTTTCAAATAAATCCCAATCCCGATCATCACTATGTGCCTCATCAATCAGTTTGCTGACTTTTCGAAGTTGGTCTTGACTTAACTTGTTCCCATTGGTATCATTAATATTGGTTAATTCATGGTGCAAGTTATTCAGCATTTCATTTTTATAGACAATATTCATTGCGGCATTGGCAAGTTCTCGATTCTTGCTTTCCAATTCCTGCTCCAATTGAATATTCTTTAAAGAGATTAATTTCTTCTCATTGGCCGCAGTTTCTCTCGCTAGGCGCTCTTCCTGTTCGGCCATTAATTTCATCTTAAGCTGTCTTTGGTGCTTCAATAAACGGTTTTCATAACCTTTCTTACCATAATAAAGGATTAACACCAACAACAGTAAATAGATTATTAAGGCAGGCCAACTTAAATACCATGGTGGTAGAACTTTAAAACTAAAAGCTGTAATTTCAGATTTGATTCCATTAGGTGTAATTGCCCGCACTTGAAAGGTATAATTCCCAAATGGTAAATTGGTAAAATCCTTAAAAGCAATTTCCTCCCAACTCGACCATGCTTCTGTATAACCTTCTAAATAATACTGATACCGTAAGGAGGCAGAGGAATACCAAGGTGATGCAAAGGAAATCCGAATATTGTTCTCATCATTCGGTATTTCAAGCTCCTCGAAAATTGGATAGGGCTCTGCCGTAGTATTCCAAATATTACTGATCAATGGTTTGGGAATATTCTGTTGAACAGGATATTGATTAAAATACAAGGCAAAACCATTGTCCAAACCTATGAGTGAAAGGTTATTGTTAACATTTAAGACTTGTTCGTATTCGTTCATCATCCTGCCTTTAAGGGAGTTCCATGAACTTGAGTCAATCTTTAGTTTACCATCACTCAAAAATTGAATCTTCGCTAAATGTGATTTCTTAATAAACCAATAGACATTATTGGAGATCGGAATTACCTTATTCGCATTGGCGAAAGAACCTAATTGGTTATTTAACTCTTCATAAGGTTTAAATGCTCTTAGGATATTGTCATATAGGTAGAATCCTGAATCACTGGCAAAGACAATGTTATTCGCTAAATCATATATCCCGTAAAGCTTGGTTTCTTTAGGCAATCCATTATTCTCTAATTTTAGTTCAGTTGCTTCCTGATAATTTGGACTTAACTTAAAACTGAACACATTCTGATTATTACTTAGCCAAAAGCTTTCAGGACCCGATTGAATAATATTTCGAATTGGATCTTTTTTATAGGAAAACTGCTTGATAAAGGACGCATCCGGATTACTCTGCATTAAACTCACGCCAGTATAATTCGCTTGAAGCCAGAAATTGCTATCCTTAATGGTTGCAAAATTCCAAGCCCCGGTCACTGATGAAATCTTGCGCATGCTATTCCCATCAATTATGAAAGTACCATTATTATGGCCGCAGATCAATTGTCCAGCTATATTCTGTAATTTCCAAACTTGTCCTTGGGAATTTGGGATTACCCGAAATTCCAAGGACTTGTAATGATCTACACCATTCCAGTCACTCACAAATAATCCTTGGTTCGTCCCTAAATATATCTTGTTTTTATAAATGATGGAGGTGTAAACCGTCCCAATGTTTCCCGTAAGATCTGCAAAATAATATAATGGACTGTTGATATCGATTCGATCTATTCCATTATCTAAACCCACCCATAAATTGGATTGCTTGTCAATTGCCAGACTTAAAACCGTATTATTTTGAAGACCATTATTTTTATTAATATGCTGTACAATTTCTCCAGCTTGATTGATGATGATTACTCCATTTTGAATGGTACCAAATGCATATTGATTTCCGTAAAGTTTTACTCCGCTATTGATCTGGTATTTTTTTAGAAATTCTTGAGCTTCAGTTTCCCAGGGCACTATGCTACCGTCTGAATTCAACTTGAAAACCCCATTTCGATCCGTCCCAATCAGAATTTCAGTAGAACTGTAGGGAAGCATGGTCAAGATATTAAATCCTAATAACTTATCCTTGTCTTTAAGTGGGGATAATTGATTTCCTTGAAAACTAAAAAGTCCTGATGGAATTTGCTCAAAAAACATCTTGCCATTCACCTGGAACCCAAATAAAAATGGTTCTCCATTGGCTGTTATGGTTTGAATTTGATTATTGGCGTAAAGATAGCTTTTGGAGAATGTATGGAAGTATATCTTATCCCCATCATTGATTATTCGCCAGATCTCATCATTTTTTAATGCTTGCTGATCTTTTACAAGGCCTGATAAGCTTGTATAACTCATCTTCCCATAATCAGAGCGCGTCCAATAACCGAATTCACCGGCTCCTCCTACAAATATCTTACCTGTAGCATCAATATAAACACTTCGGAGTCCGGCATGATTTTTCATTCGATGCAATTCCCATTCCTGGCCATTAAAGGATAGCAACCCTTCCGTATTGGCTGAGTAAATCATCCCATCGGGAGCTACAGCGATTCCCCAGTTTTGATTTCCGGCTTTATAGCTGGTCTTGGCGTACTGTTGAACAAATGGGGAGCCTACACGAGGGATGTTTTGCCCAAATGATGCTGCGAATTGTCCGACAGTCAGCAATAAAAGAATGATTGATTTAATTAATTTCATGTTCTTCTGTCCTCAAATATAATAAAAGCTTGTTATGAACATTAAAATTGTCATTGGCTACTTAATGGAAAATCATTTAATTTGTATATGCTGAAGTTCGCAAATGCAAAAATTAACCTTGGTCTACATATCCTGAGCAAAAGAGAGGATGGATACCATGAACTGGAAACCATTTTTTATCCAGTGAAGATCTATGATGTCGTAGAAATCCTGCCTTCGGAAAAACTCGAACTTCAAATCTGGAATTCAGACTTAGTCGCCGATGGCCAAAACCTTTGTCTTAAAGCGTATCATTTATTGAAGCAGGATCATCGTATCGATCCAGTCAAAATACATCTTTTAAAGAACATACCCATTGGCGCCGGATTAGGTGGAGGATCATCCGATGCAAGCTCAACCTTAGAACTTTTGAATAATTACTTCAAGTTAAACTTGAGCAAGAATCAGTTGAAAAGCTATGCTGCCCAATTAGGTGCAGATTGTCCATTTTTCATTGACAACCAAGCCATGTATGCTGAAGGCATAGGTACCGAATTAAGTGAGATCGATGTTGATCTTAGCGCATACCAAATTGTGGTCATCAAACCCAATATCCATATTTCAACAGCTGAAGCCTACAGAAATGTAAGCCCTATGACACCAAGTGTCAACCTCAAAGAAGCTATCCGACTTCCCATTCAAGAATGGAAATATCAGATAATTAATGATTTTGAAATATCCCTTTTTGACCGATACCCAGTAATCGGGGATATTAAAGCAAAACTTTATGAAAAAGGAGCTATCTATGCTTCAATGAGCGGATCAGGTTCATCTGTATTTGGCATATTCGAAGATATCGACGGACTCGAGGAACTTAATAAATATGGAAAGGTTTTTCTGCCTGTAAATTTATAAGTAAGCACAATGAAACAGCTCAAATTGTTGCAGCTAATTACGCTCTTGTTCAGCATGATAAACTCGGCACTTGCACATGAGATAATTCCGTTTCGATTAAACAATCATCATAATATCCTTGTAAAAGCTATAATAAATGAAGTTGATTCCGTAGAGTTGATGTTTCAAATTGCGATGCAGGAGGGTTCATTAGCTCCGGATCGGAAAAATCCAGTTCAATCTGTGAAATTTGACAGCACTGAATTTCCAGAAGGATTAAGCAAAGTAAACCAGATAAAAGTAGCCAATACTGTAATTGATAGCGTATGGATCTGGAACAATGAATATACAGGACCAGAAGCGGAAGGAAAAATTGGAACCCTGTTGTTCCAAGAGAAAATCTTTAAAATCAATTATTCCCAATCCCAATTCGAATTATATGATAAACTTCCATCAGTGGAGGGATACCATAAAATTCCAGTCAAAACCAAAAACGGACAATTATTCCTGCAATTAACCAGCATATTCGGAGAACAGTCTTTTGCAGATGAATACTTAATGCAATCAGGTTTTTCAGGTGCTATTTTATACAACAACCAACTCGCTGATACCTATAATTTGGCTCAGAAAATCCGCGTTTTGGAAGAAAAAACAATGACTAATTCGGCCGGACAGAAATTATCCAGTCTCATCTGTCTGATGCCTCAAATAAAAATTAATAGTTTCACCTTTAAAGATGTCCCAGTCAGTCTTTTTACCGGAGAAATCAAGAACCAAAAAACTAACTATATCGGTGCTGATATGATTCATCGATTTAATTGGATAATTGATATCAAAGGTGGATTTGCTTATATGCAAAGGAATGAGGCATTTTCGGATAAATTCTATTTTCAAAAAATTAAATAAAAAAACGGTAGCTTGTTCATTCTGAATCGAAGATGAAGAATCTATTTTAGGGAATTTTGGTAGGGGCTTATCGCATAAGCCCTTTAATATCATTTATATCGCATACGCCCTTTAATATCATTAATATCGCATACGCCCTTACACGTTTCATAGCCCTGTAAGGGCGACATTTTTGTAGGAACCCCATAGGGGTTCAATATTAGTAATAAGCAACACAACAACAAATACGCCTATTCAATTCAATCGCTTTAGCGATTGAATTGAATAGGCGTCTATTAATCTTGGACAAATTTCTACTAATATTAAACTCCTACGGAGTTTCCTTATCTACAAATATGTCGCCCCGCTGGGGCTTATTTCATTTTACACCTCCTATTACTAACATTAAACTCCTCTGGAGTTTTTTTCTCCGCTTTGCATTATCAAGCCTCGTAGGGGTGACATATTTGTAGCCAGGAATATGTTTACAGACGTACAGCCCCATAGGGGCAACAGTTTGTTTTCTAAATCGCCTTTTTCTCACCCAATATCCAGCTTGGTTTTGGTTCTTTGAGTTCGACGATTTTATTGGTATTTGCGTATTTCATGATATGAAGTGCTGCTTCATGGATGTCATCGGTGAACAATAATAGATCCTGATCTTCAGGGCTGATGGTTTTGGCCTCAATCATCATATCAACATGTTCTTTGATGTTTTTATGGTAATCCATTCCCATGATAACGATGGGGAACTGCGAGATCTTCTTCGTTTGGATGAGGGTTAGGGTTTCGAAAAATTCATCCAAGGTTCCAAATCCACCCGGCATAATGACGAAGGCAAATGAATACTTGCGTAGCAATTCCTTACGAACGAAGAAATATTCGATATTCACGAACTTATCCATATAGGGATTATGCTTCTGTTCATGTGGTAACACGATATTACAGCCTACAGAATTTCCATCGACATCTTTCGCGCCACGATTTGCGGCTTCCATAATTCCGGGGCCACCGCCAGTCATAATGGTAAATCCTTGTTCCGCAAGCTTCGCAGATAGCTCCCTTGCCTGAATATAATAGGGATGGTCTTCTCCAAATCGAGCCGAACCAAATACTGTGACACAGGGACCTACGAAATGTAAGGTCCGAAATCCCTTCATAAATTGAAATACCACGCCAAGCGCATATTTCAACTCATTCCAACGTCCCCGAGCGCCTTTGAGAAAATTTATCTCCTCTCTTACAAATTTATTACTCATGTTCTAATGGACTGTTAATTAATTCATTCGCCTCCTTGAGGATAAGTTTTTGTTTATCTTTAGCAACTTGAATTTTATCTAATATCTGAGGCGATTTCACTAAATCTTTTACTAAAATACATTGAAACTTCAATAACATCGCTTTATCCTGGGCTGTAATATTGGTTAAGCAGGTAACTGGATACTCCGCATTGCTATCTACTCTGGTTTTTAAACAGCTTCCCTTGGGATAATCCCAGGACAATAGGTTTACCTTATAATATTCACCAAATGTAACAGAATCAGAGGTTAAATAGGCATTGGTAACCAACCAGCCGTCGGTAAATTCATGATTCTTATTGAAGAAAGTATATGATATCCCGGTGATATCTTCCTTTCTGGACTTAAAATACATAGGAGTGGTCACAGATATCTTCGCATCGGCATCATTTCTGAATTTGCATTCAATGGCTAGCATTTCATCTCCCTTCAGGGCAACGACATCAATCTCATGGCTTACAGCATGACCTTGTACGGTTTGGCCAGTCACGGCTTCATAACCGTCTTCCTGAAATAAGCGTGCAATCCATTTCTCAAAATAGAAACCTTCAGGGCCCAATTCGCGAATTGCTCTTTTTAAGCTGTAACGAGCAGCATAGGAATTTTTCTTGCCTCTCAGAGCATTAAATGCCATCTCATAGAGTTCCTTGGTGGAAATCCCATCATATAAAGAACCTTTAATGGAGTTATATACCAAATTTACTTCTTGTTCATTTGCTCCGGAACGGGTTAGGGAGCGTCGTAATGCTGTTTCATCAAAAGGCACCAGCTCACCTGAATATTTTTTTACGCGCATGTTTTTCTTTTCTGTATGAATTTACAAATATTAATGTCCTAAACACAAAATTTATACCCAAGTAGAAACATTTTAATATTTCAATCGTTATATTGTATAGGATTAAATTTCGAAAATTATGAGCGGTATTTTAAATTTTGCAATAGACAAGGTAAAAACTAAACTTGAGGAATCCTGCGAATATGGCAACGTAGGTACTTCAGAACGTATATTATCGGTAATTGCTGGTGGATTTATTGTTGGAATGGGCGCAAGAAAGCTTTTGAAGAACCCCATTACAGCATTTTCAGGAATCACATTAGGTGGTGCACTTATTCTTAGAGGTGTTACAGGAAGTTGCCCAATAAAGGAGGCAATTGAAGAAAAGAAACCTGAAGCAACAGTAATTGAACACAGATATTTTGTAAAATAAAAAACACAATTATTTTTACAGTCGGTTTCATTGAATAATGAAACCGATTTTTTTTAATCCATATTTATGAAAAAGATAGTCGTTTTTACTGGTGCTGGTATATCTGTTGAAAGTGGCCTTCCGACCTTTAGAGGGTCGGACGGACTTTGGGAAGGTCATCGAATTGAAGATGTCGCAACACCTGAAGCTTGGCAACGTGACCCGGAATTGGTACAGAAATTTTATAATAAAAGAAGAGCAGACTGCCTCAGTGTACAACCTAATCATGCACATTTGAAATTAGCTGAACTTGAAAAGGAATATGATATCACCATCATTACCCAAAATATAGATGATCTACATGAGCGTGCTGGAAGTAATAAGGTTCTACATTTACATGGGCAAATTCGGAAATCACAATCTTCTATAAATCCTAATCTAATTTATGATATAGAGGAAGCTGACATCAAGACTGGTGATCAATGTGAATTGGGTTCTCAGCTACGGCCGCATGTCGTTTGGTTTGGGGAGCAGGTGCCAAATATGAATGAAGCTTATAAATTGGCAAGACAGGCGGATGTCTTTGTCACCATAGGAACTTCCTTGCAAGTGTACCCAGCAGCCAACCTGATTTATGAAACTAAACCTGATTGTAAATTGATTCTAATTGACCCCAATGCAGAGCAATACAATGTGCCACCGGTAGTTATTAAAATTGCGGAAAAAGCGAGTAAAGGTGTTGATTATTTGGCGGATTTGCTTGCAAAATAAAATTTTGTAACTGTATATAAGTCTACTATTTATCAGAAGGTTATATATTTTATATATATTAAAGGTTTAAATTAAACAAATTGTTTAGGGTATAAAAAAACCTCCAAAGCCAAATTTTATTTGGTTTTGGAGGTTTTGTATTTATAACTAATATATTATCAATACATTACAAACATTACATGTAGTATTTATTGATATTTATTGTATGTTTCCAAAATTGAGGCTCTCATTTGGGAAAATAAGTCTAATACCTTTTTCATAAATTCATCATCGAGCATTTCAAATACTCCATTGACTCCACCTACAACATCAGCTTCAGCTAATTTATAGGATTGCTCCAAACTCCCTTGTTCAAATTTGATGATGAACTTTTGGTTCATACCAAATATGCTAATCTTACAATCCGGATGTGGCAATTCTGCTAATACGCGCATTTTATTAATTTTTTAAATTGTCCAATTAAGTACTGGCATTGATCATACTGTTTCCAGTTTTTGAATAAATGCAAAAAAAGTTCTGGTCAATAATGACCAGAACTTCAAAAATATAAATTATTACTATTCTAAACGACTCCTTGTGCCTTCATCGCTTCGGCTACTTTAATAAAGCCACCGATATTAGCACCCCGCAAGTAATTGATATAACCTGTAGGTTCTTTACCGAAACGCACACATGTTTTATGGATATTCTCCATGATTAATTTTAAACGGTGATCAACTTTCTCAGGAGACCATTGTTGTCCAATGGCGTTTTGCGACATCTCTAAACCAGAAACAGCAACACCACCAGCATTGGCAGCTTTTCCTGGGCCAAAATGAATTTTTGCTTGGTGATAAACTCGAATTGCTTCCGCCGTAGAAGGCATATTTGCACCCTCAGCCACTATTTTACAACCATTCTTCACTAATTTCTTAGCATCAGATTCGTTGATTTCATTCTGGGTTGCACATGGTAATGCAATGTCACATTTAAATTGCCAAGGATTTTCTTTGGCATGATAGCTTGCTGAAGGATATTTCTTTGCAAATTTTGCGATATCCCGACCTAATGTCGCGATATAGGCTAGCTTCTCTAAGGTAAAACCTTCTTTATCGTAGATCGTTCCCTGACTATTCGATAGGGTAATTACTTTCGCACCTAATTGTATTCCTTTTTCTGCGGCATAATAAGCGACATTTCCTGCTCCGGAAATACTTATTACTTTGCCTTCGATATTTTCATTATTATAATCCAATACACATTGAACAAAATAGAGGAGACCATAACCTGTTGCTTCAGGACGGATATAAGAACCACCCCATTGGGTGCCTTTACCAGTCAATACTCCTGAAAAATTATTTTGCAGTCTTTTATATTGTCCAAATAAATATCCCACTTCACGGGTTCCGACGCCGATATCACCAGCAGGCACATCAGTTTCAGAGCCAATATGACGTTGCAATTCAGTCATGAAACTCTGGCAAAAACGCATGATTTCATTATCTGATTTACCTTTAGGATCGAAATCCGACCCACCTTTACCGCCACCAATTGGTAATCCTGTCAAGCTATTTTTGAAAACCTGCTCAAAAGCTAAGAATTTTAAGATACTCAAATTCACATCCGGAGCGAATCTTAATCCTCCTTTATATGGACCAATTGCCGAGTTCATCTGAACACGATAGCCGCGATTAACCTGAATTTGATTTTTATCATCTAACCATGCAACACGAAAGGAAACAACACGCTCAGGTTCTACCATCCGTTCCAGGATTTTTAAATCGATAAAATCTTGTCTGTTTTCAATGATGTAAGGAATTAAATCCTCAACAACTTCAGTTACCGCTTGTAAAAATTCAGGCTCATTTGGGTTACGCTGGCCTACTTGTTTAATGAAATTCTTAAAATTAAGGGACATTTATTAATAAATAATTATTTGATTCAACGCAATATTACCAAAAATATCATAAAAATGCCAATATTTTATGTTTTTAATTACAATAGAATTTTCCTTAATTTTATAGTATGAAAGAAGTTAAAGGGTTTGATACCCATCTATTGAAAAATGGTTTTCATAGAATCAACCTCCTAAACCAATCCAGCCCATTGTTGTTTCTAAAATCCTTGAGCAAAGAATTAGATACCCCAATTTATATAAAACGTGATGATTTAACTGAGATTGGAACCGGAGGAAATAAACTACGGAAACTTGAATACCTGTTGGCTGAAGCCAAAAATCAAAATGCCAACCGAGTGATTACCATCGGGGCCCGCCAATCCAATCATGCTCGTCTAACCGCCATCACTGGAAAAATGCTAGGATTCGAAGTTGATTTAATCCTCAAAAATTCCGTTCCAATGGACACGGAGAGTTATCAACTCAATGGTAACCTGGTATTGGATAATATTGTCGATGCCAATATCCATGAAATACCCAATGACGGAACCGCATCAAATTTCATCCTTAGCCTGACAAGACATTATGAAACAGAAGGGGATAGGGTGTATTTTATTCCTGTAGGAGGTTCCAATATTGTTGGTGGCTTAGGATATGCACGTTCTGTCTATGAAATAGAAGAACAGTCGAAGAACTTAGGCGTTGATTTTCAACATATCGCTCTTGCAAGTGGCTCCGGAGGAACTCATGCTGGCTTGATTGCTGGTTATGAAATTCTTGGTAAAAAAGTTTTTATCCAGGCGTATAATGTTCAACCTGATAGAGAACCTATTCTAGGTGAAACCAAAAAAATAACCGAAGGAATATTGGAAATATTCGGCATTTCTGCGAATCCAGATTATCATCTTAGCAATGATTATGTAGGGGAGGCCTATGGTATCCCGAATAAGGAAACCCTCGCGACGATCAAGCACTTGGCGAAATCGGAAGGCGTATTCCTTGATCCGGTTTACACGGCTAAGGCCTTCACAGGATTAATCAATGATATCAAATTAGGTAAGTACCCCAAAGGTGAACCCATTTTATTTATCCATACAGGTGGTGTTACAGGTTTGTTTGCGTATAGCAATTGGTTTTAATTCCCTATATTTAAAACTTCAACCTTAATTCACATTTTATTTAACCTATGCAACGTAAAGATTTTATTAAATCCTTAGGAATATTAGGAACTGCTGCTTTAACATCTCAAGCATTCGCGAATTCATTTGGTCTGTCTGCCGATCCCATAAAAATCAAAAAAGGATTAGGTTATTGGATGATCAAGGAGGAACTTTCTGTTTTGGACAAATTCAAACTAGTAAAAGATCTAGGATTTGACGGAATTGAATTTAACAGTCCGCTTGATATTCCAATCAAAGAATTATTAGATGCTCGCGATAAAACCGGAATAGAAATACCTAGTACGGTCAATAAAGACCATTGGGGAAAACCATTATCAGATCCTGATGCTGAAGTTCGAAGTTTTATCATCAAATCCATTGGTCAATCTTTAGAAGAAACTAAAAAGCTAGGTGGTGATACGCTACTTGTTGTTCCAGGAGTCGTAAATGATAAAGTTTCTTATCAAACAGCTTATAACAATGCTTTGGATTCTATTAAGAAACTGATTCCCTATGCAGAAAAAACTGGGATCAAAATTGGTTTAGAAAACGTTTGGAATAATTTTATCCTGAGTCCAATTGAAGCCAAGGATTTTTTGGAAAAAATAAATCATCCCTTGGTAGGTTGGTATTTTGATCTCGGTAATATATTGCGATATGGATGGCCAGATCATTGGTTAGAAGTTTTGGGGGATAAGGTCTTTAAATTGCATGTTAAGGAATACAGCACGAAGATTATGAATGAAGGCGGGGTAGGAAAAGGCTTTAATGTGGAATTGACTAAAGGTGATGTCAACTGGGCTAAAGTCATGGAAACAATTAAAAAAATCAATTATAAAGGTGAATACATGACCTTGGAGGTGAATGGAGGGGATAGAACAGTTCTTCAGAAATTATCAGAACAATTGGATCAAATTATCCGTTCATAATCTTTCCAGAAATCCTAATCATGAAGGATTAATCATGATAACCACAGCTTCGTTGGCCCAACTGGCATGCTGGTAAAAACTTTGAAGTTTTGTAAAATATTCACTTAAATACGCAAAGCTATGTTCGTCTTGCCAAATCCCAGGATATATCGCAAGTTCCAGCATAGCTTTCGAATTAAAATGAGTTCTTAACTGCTCTGAATTAAGCGTTTTTAATTCTTCATTAAGTACTTTTACGTCCTTGGGAACCAAGTATTTTACACGTTCTTCATAGGAATCTCCAATCTTATGTATGCTTGAGTTTCCAGATATTACCTCCGCTAGATCAACACCTCTATTTTGTTGTTCCGATACCTTTTTTAATAAATATTGGATTCCTGCCCAAGATTTATCAATATCCAACTGCGGTACTTCCCTAAATTCATTGGAAAAGAAATCTTCCAATAATAAATGATTATCCTGAATATAAGAATCTAATTTCTCTTGGCTTACCCGACGAAGAGTACAGTACATCTCCATAATCTAAAGTTTATAATAAATATAAGCAAAAGGAATGAATCTAAGTGAATACCATTCTCGCCCATACTTGTCAATACCTATCTAAAAGAAATAATAATGCCATAATAAGACAATTCATCCTACACTATGTTAAAAATTGGCTTTTTATTTAAAATGTCTAGCGACGATTTTCAATTGAATAAAGAGTTCGATTCTTATAAGGGAGGAACTCAGAAATAATTTTGTTTTTCCAAGGATTTGGGTCTGATTTCCTTCGGATTTTCCTCGGACCTTGTTCGAATTTTTCCGAACAAGGTCCGAAGAAGGTCCGGAGAAAGTCCGTAGAAAGTGAGGTAAAGCGCTGAATTATAATTGAACTTTACTACAATTAATTACGGATGTCTTGTACTGAAATAGGTTGACAAAAAGCGAAAGGTTTATTCAATAGATTTTACCAAAATAATTCTTTGTCTTTCTAAGGTTGTCGTCAACAATTTTGTTCCTGTCAGAGCTTGTCAAGCAGCGGCGGATATTTAAAGAGTTAATATTGCTCGAAAAGCTCGAGCCGCATAGTAAGATTCCGCACCATTATGGTAGGTGAATACGCGACCAAAGCGGAAGTCTCCAAAGATAGCACCGCCTTTTTCACGAACTTCGGAAGGTGTTTCTAGCCAGCTAGTGGTTTTAGCATCAAATTGACCCAAGGATTGCAATGCAGCATATTCTTGTTCATTCAGGATTTTTACGCCCATTTGCTTGGCTAAATTGATTGCTGAATCCTTAGGCTTATGTTCTTTTCTTGATTCTAGAGCTTCTTCATCATAACATAAACTACGTCTTCCTTTGGGGCTTTCTGGAGAACAATCAATAAAAATAATTTCGTCATTATCATAAATTGATACGACATCGGGTTCACCCTCGGTAATCTCCATTTCATTGATGGACCAGAATTTCTCCGGAGAAGCATCTAATTTGGATTTAACATCTGACCAGTTCAGGTTAGGATGCCTATGCATGTTCTTTTCAAATCTCTTTTGTAGAATTGCATAGAGTTCCTCCATGCGTTGTGGGTCTAATGTGTGATTTTTTGGTTTCATTTTGGAATCAGTAAATAACAAAGTTAATTGTTCAAACAGGAAATTAATCGAGTTGTTTTGAAATTCATTGGTTTTTAATGTTATTTATTAAAATAGTCAAATGCGGCTTTGGATACTTTTGCAACAATGCTGGCACTTTGAGGTTCAGTTTCTTTTGAATCAGTTACATAGACTGAAATATAAAGCACTTGACCATTAGGCAGACTGATGACGCCTATATCATTGACTGCAGCTGTAATTCCCGTTTTCTTATTCATTCCAGAATACCCTGTTTTATGAGCAACTGTTGTTCCTTTTGGCAATAGTCCTTTGATTCTATTCTTGCCGGTGCTTGTAGAACGCATGGTATCCCAAAGAAATTTATGTGAGCTTTCTGAAAGCAGATTTTTGGTATTTGTATAATAGTCAAACAAGATTTTGTTAGCCTGACTAACTTTGGTCCAGTTTTGAAATTGAATATCCCAGTCTGCCTGTTGGACAGCTTCATTGGTTTTGATGGATTGTTCTGTATAACCTTTCTTTACAAAATATTCCTGAACCTTATCTGGTCCAGCAAGCAATTCAAACATGGCATCACAACCGAGGTTGTCACTTTCAGCTATGGTATAACGCATAACTTCACTTAAAGGTAAGGTAACGCCATTAGGAAATTTATCCTTGATTGGGCTATATAAATCCGTATTCATCATTTCTTTACTGAATACAACAGGTTGGTCAAGTGATAATTTCCCTTTATCCACTTGGTCGAGAATTGCTATGCCTAAATGAAATTTATAAGTACTCTGTAAAGGATACTTATGGTTCCCATTAATACTGAGGCTATCGCTAAAGTCATGGTTATGGATGGCTATTCCAGCCTTTGCATCATAACTATTTAAAATTTCATCGATTTGCTTTTTTAGTTCGGTATGAGTTTGCGCTGAAGAAGGGCATGAAAAGCCAATAAATAGGAAGATAAGGCAGTAAATTTGTTTTCTCATTTGGAATAATTGTATATCTAAAAATTGAACGAATCGGATTGGATAATATTGTTTTTTGGTAAGACAATAAAAATAATGAAAGAAATAGATTTTTTACTCAAACGATTGCAACATTAAATACAGGGGATTTAGAGGCCTAAGGATAAATAGGGCGTTTACGAGATAAGAAAAATCATGTATTTTAGGAATTGTTCAAATCAATAATTATGAAAAAAACCTTATTAAACTTTTCCTTGGCATTAGTCCTTACCTCTGGTCTTCAAGCTCAGACAGCAGAAGAATTGCATCAGGTATACTCTGATTTAACAGTCTTTCAAGATGGATTAGCCTTGCAGCTTAAAAAAGGAGTAAACAAGAAACAAATTGATCAAATCAAGAATGATGACATTCGTTTGTTGGCCAATGAGCTTAAAGCTGGTAAGAAAATCAATGAATATAAATATCATACCTATGAGGCTTTATTATCACCTCGCACCTTAGGACAGCAATTGAGTATTGGGGATGGTTATAGCAAATATGAGAATGTAACCGGTGTTTATCTTCCGGAAGGCAAGCATATCTTGATTGCAGATGGGATTGTGGAAGGAAAGGATATAAAATTGATAGTACCTAATTGGTTACGTAAAGCTCCAAATCCTGAGGAGCCAACCAAGGATCCAAAAGGCTGGGGAATAGAGAAAAAGGAATTTGTCTTACGAAATGGGGTTAATATTATTGATCTTAAGGATTTCGGAAGCTTGGCCTATATCAGTTATTTCTCTGATAAACCAAAGGAAGAGAAACCAATTTCTGTTCACTTTATTTCAGGTCAAGCGAATGGTTATTTTGATATCAACAAACATTCAGATCAAGATTAGAATTCCTTTTTGGACCATGCAGTCTATCCAATCTTAGATGCAAAAGGAAAGCATATTCAAACGGCTTATCCTGTCGAAGACCTTAAGAAATTTGCTTATGGAAGAGGGAAGGAGCTGATCAGCAATTACGATTCATTGGTATATCGTCAACACCGATTGATGGGATTGATCAAGTATAATAAGGTTCCTGATAATAAGATTTTAGCTCGTGTAAACTATAACTATTATATGTTTAGAGATGGGGATGGAGTTGCTTATATGGGGGATAAACAAGGTTATGCGATGAAAATGGTATTGGATCCAAGTTCTGTAATCAATGGGGATCCATGTTGGGGATTTAGTCATGAAGTAGGTCATGTTCACCAAACAAGTCCAATGTTAAGTTGGGGTGGATTAGGTGAAGTAAGTAATAATATCTATTCCCTATATGTTATGCGTTCCTTTGGTAATGAATCTCGGATTCTAGATCAAGATAACTTCAATAAAGCTAGGGCAAGCATTATTGACAAAAAGATTTCCTATCTACAAGATCCCGATGTTTTCAACCGATTGGTTCCATTTTGGCAATTACAGCTTTATTTTGAAGGAGCAGGGAACAATCCAGATTTTTACCCAGATTTATTTGAAACCTTAAGAAATCAAAACAGCAATAATAGTCCGAGTCGTCAAAGAATCCGTGAAAGATGGGGGAAAGAGGCAACTGTTGTGGAGAGAAATCCAGCAGTACATCAATTGAACTTCATCAAAACGGCTTGTCAGGTTTCGAAAACAGATTTAACTGAATTCTTTGACCAATATGGATTTTTCTATGTGGGCGAGATGAAATATGATGATTACGGGGATTATGAGTATAAGATGACTCAGGAGATGGTGGATGCTTGTAAATCAGCAATCAAAGCAATGAACCTTGCTAAGCCTAAGTTGGATATCAGTACCCTAACAGATAAGATTTAAAAAAGCCTATGAAAAACCTGAGCTAAATATAGAATATGGCGGACATTAAGTTCCGCCTTTTTTATGCAGTCATTTTATCCTTTAGGCATAACCTTATAAGTTGGATCTTCTTCAATATCCACTTCGATAAAACCTTTTGCATTATCCAATAATCGGACGCAATCTGGACTTAGATGTCTGAGGGTAACCTTTTTATGTTGATCCTGGTATTTCTGAATTAGCTTCTTCAGGGTTTCAATGGCCGACATATCAACCACCCGGGATTCCTGAAAGTCGATAATTATATGCTCAGGATCTTCTTGGAAGTCAAATTTATCCATGAAATTACTCGTAGATCCAAAGAATAGGGGACCGTAAATTTCATAGATTTTGGCACCATTTTCAGCCACAGATTTCCTGGCCCGAATTCTTTTGGCATTGTCCCAGGAGAACACTAATGCAGAAATAATGACACCCACTAAAACTGCGAGGGCTAAATTATGGAGAATGACGGTTATTGCAGCGACCAAAATACCGACGATAACATCGGATTTGGGCATTTTATTCAGTAATCTGAGAAATCCCCACTGAAAAGTAGAAATGGCCACCATCATCATGACACCTACCAAGGCTGCCATCGGGATTTGTTCAATTACATTTCCGCCGACGAGGATCACAAACAGTATTCCTAATGCGCCTACCATAGCTGATATTTTAGTTCTTGCACCAGCATTGATGTTCACGAGGGTTTGAGCTACCATAGCACAACCACCCATTGCCGCAAAGAATCCATTAATGACGTTTGCGGAACCTTGTGCGATTGCCTCTTGGTTAGAACTGCCTTTGGTATTGGTGATCTCATCCACCATATTCAGGGTCAATAAGGATTCGATCAATCCAACTGCAGCCATAACAGAAGCATAGGGAAAGATTATCTTTAAAGTTTCCAGATTGAAAGGCACATTCGGGATATGAAAAGATGGAAATGAACCACTTACTGAGGCTATATCAATAACTTTTTTGGTATCAATTTTTAGAAAATAAACCAAAGCGAAGGTCAGCATAATAGCGACCAAGGAGGCCGGAACTGCTTTTGTTATTCGAGAAAAAGTTAATACGACGATTATGGTCAATAGTGTCAAAGCAGCCATGATAAGTAGGGGAGTTCCCGACATCCATACTTCGGCTCCATTTTGGATAAACTTAAATTGCTTGAGTTGAGCCATAAAAATAATGATGGCAAGTCCGTTTAGGAAGCCATACATCACGGGTTGGGGGATCAATCGGATAAACTTTCCTAATTTAAAGGCTCCGACAAGGATTTGCATTAATCCGGCCAATGCCACGGCTGCAAAGAGATAATCAACCCCATGGGAAGCGGCTAGGGCCATCAAAACAACGATAGTTGCACCGGCACCACCGGATACCATGCCCGGTCTACCGCCAAGAATTGCAGTCACTATACCCATTAAAAAGGCGGCATACAATCCCGTTAAGGGGCTTAATCCAGCTAAAATGGCAAATGATAAAGATTCCGGAATCATGGTCATGGAGACCGTTAATCCAGCAAGTATTTCGTTTTTATAGTTTATCTTTTCCTTAGAGAGCAGATTGATGGCTTGAAGCTTCATGGATCTAATAATAGAAAAACAAAAATGAGAAATATTGTCGAAAATGATAGGGGTAATTCGGATACTATTCAGAATTATTTTCTAGTACTCCAATACACTTCAGTTTTTTGATTGGCATAAAAACCTTCAAGGCGAGCATCATGAACGATTTTTTTAACCGTGGCATGGTTAGAACAAATATAGACCTGAAAGCTATCCCAATGGCAGGTGATCAATATTTTCCGGTCATAGGTGTACAAGTTTCTGTTATGCTGAATTCCTATTACATCATTTATCAGATCATCAATCCAGACCAATTCCATACAATCCCCAAACTCAGTTCCCAAACAAATCCAATCATAGCCTTGTCTTTTTATGGCTTTGAGGATAAAATTTATTTGAATTTCAGGGAAACAACCTTCCGAAGGAATAAACATCTGATTTTTATCCGTTATTTGGATTAATATATCCTCCCAGACACAGTTTCTTTTTTCTTCGACCAATCCCGTAATTGCGGTACGCAACGCTACATCGATTTTAATAATGTTGTTAAATCCAGTCAACATCAAGATTTCATGCCAGGAAATAGGGCTGGTATTCTCAATAATTCGCTTTTTAAAATCATCGAGTAGATCTTCATTCCAAAATTCCTCCATTTTAAGGGTGGATGAATCGAGTAATTGCAGAAAGGGATTCAAGGAGAGAAATACCGAATCAAAGATACCTTCATAGAAGGTCAATATAGGAATATCAACGGCCGGACCAATTGTACTTCTGTCCATATCGGGTAATTTTCTGATACTTTTCATGGGCTAAGCAGTTTGGTCAAATTGTATTTTCAAAACTAAGTTATTAAAATTCTTTTAGGTTATTTGGGATTTTATTGTTAAAATAAAGTATACATTGCTTTTATTATTAATAGATTTGAATCAATCAAAATTAAAATTTATGCCTTGGGATCCAGAAGTTTACAATCGCTATAAAGATATACGTTACAAGCCATTTTATGACTTATTAAGTTTAATAGAAGATGAAGGGGCCATGGAAGGCATTGATTTGGGATGTGGAACTGGAGAACAAACGGCCATTATCACAAATCGATACAAGGATGCTAAAATTTTAGGAGTTGACAGTTCGGCAGAAATGTTGGAACAATCCAAAGGATATGAGAACAATAGGCTAAAATTTAAGTTGGAAGAAATTGAAACAGCAATGGATTCCGATCAAAAATGGGATCTTATTTTCAGTAATGCAGCTCTTCAATGGATTGATGATCATGCCAGCTTGTTTCCAAAAATTATTCAAAGACTTAATCCTGGAGGTCAGTTGGCCATCCAAATGCCGGTACAAAATGAGAATATCTTAAATCAAATACTGTTAAATCAGGTTCAAGAAGAGCCTTTTGCAAAGCAACTGAGTAATTTTTCTAGAATATCACCCGTATTATCCATGGATGAATATGCTCAGATCTTATTTGATCATGGCATTCAAGATATTGAGATTTCCCAGAAGGTTTATCCTATCATAGCTGAAAATGTTGAGGAACTATATGATTTTATTTCAGGTTCCGCACTTATTCCATACCTGGAATTATTAAAGGATCAGGAGCAAGAAGGATTTGTGTCGGAATACAAGAAAAGAGTAGGGGAGCACTATTCAAAATTTCCAGCTATCTATGCATTTAAAAGAATATTGATTTACGGAAGGATGAAAAAGTAGGCAGCAACTACGTTTTTATTGAAAGCTACTGATACTTTGCTATTTAAGGAGTTAATTTTGGTTAAAAAAATATTTGGGATTACATATATTTACTAAATTAGTGCCAAATTATTCCATGGAATATTCCATTTCTTAAATTATGAAAGTAAAGAATTCAATTAAATTCTTCTTTTTGCTAAGTCTTTTTGCTCTTTCCTGTTCCAAGGAAAGCGAAACCAGCAAACGTATTGGTGATGATGAGGATCAATATTATATTTCGGAAATAGCTACGGTTAATACAGAGAACATTCGTCTTGATACAATTTGGGAAGATTTGGAGGATTATGAGCAGACTTTCGTTCCTGCAGTTAGCAAGGTAGATTTTGGGAAATTATTTACGAATGTAAAAGATAGTTTAGAAATCCAATTGGATCTTCCGCAACATTTAAACTTTAAGCATAAGGTAGATTTACCATTAATCAAAATGGATAATTTCAATTGGTTCTCAACGCCAAAAGACTCTTTATCCATATCCAATGCCATTGTGGATACAACCTTTATTTCCAGCCAGCGTCCAGTTATTACGCAGTTTGTCACGGGACATATCAATAAGGTTAAGGTCAACCGCAAATATCAAAGAATCATTTTCTCAGGTGACTTAGTCATGAATATGATGCTTTCGAACGGTGGAAACCAATATATCCGTGGAAAATTTACAGCCTCTAAAATGGGTATGACGAAAAGTGATATTTATACTGAGTGATAATATAAATATATGCTTTCAAGTCAAAAATTATTAAACCATAAGTTACGATTCATTTGGAGATCATTTATCAACTTAAATTGGAAGTTTGGTTTAGTGTTAATTCTATTAATTTGTATTCCTCGATTTTATTTAGTTCTTCAGGCAAATTTAAGTGGAAACTATGGGTTGATAGGGATAATAATGATTATTTCGGCAGTTATTCCATTTATTTTCCTAAATAAAGATGGACTTAGGTCAATTGGTTTAAGAAAATCTAATTCTACTTTATCCTTATTACTTTCTTTTGGATTAGGCCTTTTGTACGCTTTTATTTTATTCGGAATAGGATATATGTTATATGGCACAACCATTGAAAATTGGTATATCTATATTGGCAAATCATATAATATCCCTGATGGAATAACAAGCGCTGATAAATTAATCATGTTTTTGATTATGTCAGTTACTGGAATGATATTTAGCCCAATTGGTGAAGAATTTTATTTTAGAGGTATAGTCCATGAATGTTTTAAAAATTCATTAGGTGAAAATAAAGCTTCAAAAGTAGATAGTTTAGCTTTTTCATTAACTCATATAGCACATTTTGGGGTAATATTTATTAATAACCAAATGAAAATAATATGGATTCCCATGATATTATGGATAGTATCAATGTATTTTGCCAGTCGCTTATTTTTTTATTGTAAAGAAAAATCAAATTCTATTTGGGGTGCTGTTCTTTGTCATTCTGGGTTTAATTTAATGATGATTTATTGTATATTTTATTTATTATATAGCTGAAATCAAATTTGTTCTAAACTTTTCTGTTGCTTTCATACAATACTCCCATACTATTTGCTCATTTTCTAGAGAGTAATATTTATCATCGGGTTTTTCGATTTTCATTTTTTGGTTGAAAAATTGGCCAGAAACATTTTCAACTTCTTGAGAAGTAGCAAGGTAAATACTCGTTCTTGCGCCAGTTTCTGGTTTAGGCATAAGTTTTAAGGCTACTTTAAAAATAAGATTTATGATAAAACCTTTATCTGCATCTTGGCCAAAATTAGTAGCTACAGCACCAGGATGACATGCATTTACGGTAATATTATTAATTCCTTTTTCTTTTAATAGCCGAGCCAAATGTTTTGTAGTCCAAACTAAGTAGAGTTTTGATAATCCATAGGCCCGATCAGTCTTATAATTCTTTTCAAGTTGAAAATCATTTAAATCTGGCTTTCCAGCACGTCTATGCATAGCAGAGTAAAGATTAATGATCCTTGCAGATTGGCTTTTTTGAAGTGATTCCAATAGTAAATCTGTCAATAAGAATGGAGCCAATAAATTAAGCATCATCGTTTGTTCAAATCCATCTTTAGTGACGGTTCTATCTTTGCCAAAAATGGCACCTGCATTATTAATCAATACATCTAAATGCTTGTATTTAACGATAAAATCTTCTGCCATTTTTTTGATTTCAGCCATAGAAAGCAGGTCAGCAATTAGGAAGTCGACATTAGGATTCCCGGTTTGATTTTGTATTTCTTGGCGAACTTTTTCAGCCTTTTCCAAATTCCGTCCGTGAATGATTACAGTATGTCCTTGTTTTGCAAGTTCGGTTGCTGTTATTTTTCCTATTCCATCTGTACTTCCTGTAATTAGTATGATTTTGCTTTCCATGATGCTTTTAATATTTATTAATCTTCGCTATTATTTTGTTGATACAAAAGTATATACTAGTTTTACATCTGACAAGTATAGACTATACTCTATACTATGTCAAAGTTTTGTTAAAATTTATTATCATGTTATTAATCAATGAATTATCTAATAGGATAGGGGTTAGCATCCATACTATTCGCTATTATGAGAATCTTGGTTTGATCCAAGGAATTAAGGATGAGACTGTAAGAACGAATAATTACAAAAGGTATGACAACAATGTAATTGAGCGTTTGGAAATTATTTTAGAGGCTAAAGAAGTTGGATTTACGCTGGCAGAGATTCGGAAACTATTGGAAAGTTGGTATAATCCAAAATCTAATAGCCAAGAGCAAATTGAAATGTTTAAGTCCAAGGTTCAGGAAATTGATTTAAAGGTCAAGCAATTAAAAAATATCAAGAAAAAATTACAGGAAGTTATTGAGAGTTTAGGAAGTGGTAATTGCTGAGATAAGTAATATATTCTTGGGTGACATAGTCATGAATATGATGCTTTCGAACGGAGAATACCAATATATCCGCAGAAAATTTACAACCTCAAAAATGGGAACAACGAAAAGTAATATTTATATTGAGTGATAATATAAATATATGCTTTCAAGTCAAAAATTATTTGATATTGTGTATGACAACCCAACTTATATTGAAAATTAAAGAAATCATTACATTATCCCAAGATGAGGAAATCAACATCAGTAAATATTGGAAGCTAAAAGCGATAAATAAAAATGAGTTTCTATTACGAAACGGCGATGTTTGTAAATATGACAACTATATTGTAGAAGGCAGTTTCAAAGCATTTCGAATAAATGAAGAAACAGGTAAAGAAGAGATTATCTTTCTAGCAATCGAAGATTGGTGGGCAAGTGATTTGGAAAGTTTTTCAAATCAAACGGATTCATATTTTAATATTCAAGCATTAGAAAATTCCAAAGTTCTTCAAATAAGTAAAATTTCATTTGATAATATGTTGGAAAAGATTCCTAAAATGGAAAAGTTTTTCAGAATAATTTTACAAAATTATTTAACTACCATTCAAAAAAGATTTCTCACATACAATTCAAACAATGCAGAAAAAAGATATTTAGAATTTATATCCCAATATTCTAGATTAAATGAAAGAATGCCACAGTACTTAATTGCTTCATTTTTAGGTATAACACCTGAATTTTTGAGTATTCTGAAGAAAAAAATTAATAAATCTTAAACTATCTTAATATTTAAATTTTCTTAAACTAACAATTTTGAAGAATAAATTTTTAGTTATGAAAAAAATATTGGTAATCAACTCTAGTACAAGAATAGAAAACTCACAGAGCAGATTTTTGACCGCTTTATTTATAGAAAATTGGGGGCGAAAGCATCCAAATGATGTTGTGAAATTTAGAGAAATTGGTATGACACCCATTTCGCATATTGATAACAAATGGATTACAGCCTCATTTACGAAACCTGAAAATAGAACTCCTGAAAATCAAAGACCTTTAAAACTTAGTAATGAGCTAGTCAAAGAATTACACGAATCGGATGTTATTATTTTAGGAGTTCCGATGTACAATTGGGGAATTCCATCGACGCTAAAATCCTATATTGATCAAATAATGAGGATTAATGAAACTTGGAAATTCAAATCTGGGAAACCCGATAGTAATTATGTTGGTCTGTTAAAAAACAAAAAAATGTTCATACTTTCTGCTAGAGGAGATACTGGGTATGGGCCTGGGGAGCAACATGCACACATGAATTTCCAAACAACTTATTTGCAGTTTATCTTCAAAACATTGGGTATTCATGATATTACAGTAATTTCTCTAGACAATGAAGAGTTTGGAGGCGAAGTTTTTGAAAAAACAAAGTTTAGTGTACAAAAACAAATTGAAGATATGTTCTTAAAAAACTAGCGATAATATTTGCAAAATCTTAATTATGTTTTCATAGATTTCAAGCGCTCTAATTCGGGTTGGATCATCAATGGTCATATAAATAAATATAATTATTAATTTACATAACCTGTTAAATAGAAATATATATTAGTCAAATAATTTATATTATGTTAAATAGTAATTATTGAATATACCCTTTCATTTAAGCAATCATAAAAAAGGTTGACTACATAGCCAACCTTCCTACCAACGGTTATATGAATAAAAATTTTATTGCTATTGAATAATTGCTGCAGCTACTGTAATATTTGTTCTAGGATCAATTATTATCGCTCTAGCATTTTCTGGAAAATCTTGTTGTTGGTCATACACAATTTCATCTGCAGATTTTATTAATACTCTGCCAATATCATTTAAACCGATGGCTTGGTCATATTGTGGTTCTTGCGTATGTACATCATATTTAAATAAAATCTCAGGGATTTTAATTTTACTAACCTTAGAATGGGTTTGTAGTAAATAAATTTGAGATAAGTCTAGTTCCTTATTTTCAAACCATGAGATATTCGCTTCAAAGGACTTCTCTGTTTTAGCTGGATGATTTGCACTTACTATAAAATCGCCTCTGGAAATATCAATTTCATCCGCTAAATGGATAATTACTGAAGAACCATTCTCAGCTTCATTTAATTGTTGATTATCAAATTCTATTGCCTTAATGGTTGATTTATAGCCGTTTGGTAAAACCAGCACCTCTTCTCCTACTTTCAGCCCCTCTCCTAACACACGGCCTGCATATCCCCTATAATCGTGTAAATCAGCACTTTGCGGACGTACTACCCATTGCACAGGAAAACGCCAGCCTTTATTTGTAAGCTCTTCAAATTCAACATCTTCCAAGTAAGTCAACAAGGATGCACCATGATACCAAGGCATTCTCTGGGATTTTTGAACGATATTATCACCTTTTAAAGCTGATACTGGAATAAAATCAACATCTTCTAAGCCTAATTTATTGGCAAGGTTTAGGTAGTCCGTTTTGATGTTTTCAAAAACAGCCAGTTCGTAATCCAGCATATCCATTTTATTGACACATACCAATACCTTTTTGATGCCCAATATTTTGGCAATAAAAGAATGGCGTTTAGTTTGTTCAATAACTCCTTTTCTAGCATCAACCAAGATGATGATCAAATCTGAATTTGAGGCACCAGTCACCATGTTTCGGGTGTATTGAATATGTCCGGGTGCATCAGCGATAATAAATTTCCTTTTTTCAGTTTGGAAATATTTATAAGCTACATCGATTGTAATTCCCTGTTCACGTTCAGCTTTTAATCCATCCGTCAGGATTGCTAAATCGATTGTACCATCGTCATTTTTACGGTTTGCTTTTTGAATAGCTTCCAATTGGTCGTCCAGGATGGAATTGGTATCATATAAAAGACGGCCGATCAAGGTACTTTTACCATCATCTACAGATCCAGCCGTTAGAAATTTCAAAATATTCATCTAATATCCTCCACAATTAATTAAAAATAGCCTTGTTTTTTACGGTCTTCCATTGCTGCTTCAGAGACCTTATCATCCAGACGAGCACCACGTTCACTAACAGTTGAGGCCCTGATTTCATTGATAATATCATCCAATTCAGTTGCTTCTGAATCTACAGCGGCAGTACAAGTCATATCACCTACAGTTCTGAACCTAACTGATTTATGTTCTATAATATCATCTTGATCTATTTGAAGTGCAGGATCTGCGGCCATCCATTGCCCATTCCTAAATACGACATCTCTTTTATGGGAGAAATAGATGGATGGTAGTTCAATTTTTTCACGCTTGATATAATTCCATACATCCAGTTCCGTCCAATTGGAGATTGGGAATACCCGGACGTTCTCCCCTTTTTGAATCTTTCCATTAAAGATATTCCAAAGTTCAGGTCTTTGTCTTTTAGGATCCCATTGACCAAAATCATCCCTAACGGAGAAGATTCTTTCCTTAGCTCTTGCTTTTTCTTCATCCCTTCGGGCACCACCAATACAAGCATCAAAGCCATTTTTCTCGATGGTATCTAATAAAGTAACTGTCTGAAGGGCATTTCTACTGGCATTTTTCCCTTTTTGTTCAACCACCTTTCCAGCATCGATACTTTCTTGGACATAACCAACGATTAGTTTTTCACCAATTTGATCCACTAGCCAATCCCGGAACTGAATAGTTTCTGGAAAGTTATGGCCAGTATCAATATGTACCAATGGAAACGGGAATTTACCAGGTCGGAAAGCTTTTTTTGCTAAATGGACCAGGGTGATGGAATCTTTACCACCGGAGAATAAAAGAGCGGGATTTTCGAATTGTCCAGCCACTTCTCTCAATATATAAATGGCTTCTGCCTCTAAATGATCTAAGTAATCCATTTTGTAAACTAATTATTTATGTGTCACATGTAAACCACACTCCTTCTTTGATTTATCTTCCCACCACCATCGGCCAGCGCGGAAGTCCTCACCTTCTTGTACAGCCCTTGTACAAGGTTGACAACCAATACTTACGAATCCTTTATCATGCAAGGGATTGTAGGGTACAAAATTGTCTTTCAAATATTTTTCAACATCTTTTAAGGACCAATTGTAAAGCGGGTGAATTTTTATGATTTGATTCTGTTCATCCCATTCAACGAATTCCATTTGGTCTCTATTGACTGATTGTTCTGCTCTAATTCCAGTAATCCAAACTTGATAGCCATTAATTGCTCTTTTTAGAGGTTCAATTTTTCGGATGTTACAGCATTCCTTACGGTCCTCCACTGAATTATAAAAACTTGAAGGGCCTTTCGTTTCAAGAAGCTGTTCCACAGCTTGAGTTTGAGGATAAAAAGCTTTAATATTTAAATTATATAAGTCTAGGGTTCGGTTCCATACATAATATGTTTCCGGGAATAGACGGCCAGTATCCAGGGTGAAAATGTTGATTTTAGCATTTTCAAGCGCGAGGAAATGAGTTATAACTTGGTCTTCAATTCCAAAGGAAGTTGAGAAGATTGCCTTTTCAGCGAAATTCTGGTCTATATATTGAATAATAGACCGGGCATCAGCGTCATTTAAGTCGGATTTAATTTGCTCGATCGTATTCATTTTGTTTAATTAACTGTTCGGTATGTGCATTAAGCACGTTTATTTTCTCTTTCAGGTCACCTGCTAATTGATTTCGCAGGTCGGACATGAGATTTAGGGTTTCATCAATTTCCTCTGGTAGCAACTCATTTAAAAACTCCTTGATTCGTTTTGCGATGGTTGGAGATTTTCCATTTGTAGAAATCCCGATTTTTAGATTCCCCTTTTGTACGACGGATCCCAGATAGAAATCACACAGCGAAGGTTTATCTGCCACATTCAATAAAATATGCTGATTAGCACATAATTCGCGGACTTGATTATTTAATTTGGGATTATTTGTTGCCAATATGACAAGTTGCTTCCCAAAGAGATCAACTGCTGAAAAAGCGCGATGATGTAACTCAATATTATGGTTATCTTGAATAAAGAGATAGAACTCTTCAGATACCTCCAATGCTACTACTTTCACTTTAGCTTGTGGCGAATTACTAATCAAGGCTTGAATTTTTTCCAATCCAACCGGTCCAGCACCTACCAATAAGGTTTCAATCTGATCTAATTTGACATATATTGGAAAAAGTGTATTCATTAAGCTTCAATAAATTGCAGTTGTTGTTTAACATTTTCAAACTCCAGGTGCTTGGCGACTACCTCACCCAAAATAATAATTGCAGGGACCCCAATTGCAGAAGCCTCAGCCTGTTCCAGAATATTATCAACCCTGCCCAATACGATTTTCTCATTCGGAAGCGATCCATTTTGGATTAGCGCAATAGGTAAATCCGCTTTATTATTATTCTTATATAATTCAATGATTTCCTTAAGTTTAGCAAATCCCATAAGAATAACTACTGTAGCATTAGTATGGACTGCTTTATATAAATCTTCAGAAAGATATCCGGCTTTGGTCGCACCGGTGATTACCCAAAAAGATTCAGCGATTCCGCGATAAGTCAATGGGATCTGTTGTAATCCTGTTAAGCTAATGGATGAAGACAAACCTGGTACAACAGCTGTAGGGATATCAAATTGACGAACAAAATCAATTTCTTCACCACCACGGCCAAAGACAAAAGGATCACCACCTTTCAATCTAACCACATGTCCATGAGTCAATGCATAATCCACCAACAATTGATTAATTTGATCTTGAGAAGTTGATAGTTGTTCGGCTCTTTTGCCTACATATATTTTAGTACAATGTTCAGAAGCTAATTCTAATAATTCTTCATTCACCAATGCGTCATACAGGATGACGTCAGCTTTTTGTATGGCTTTGATTCCTTTCAGGGTAATCAAATCGGGGTCGCCTGGACCTGCGCCAACTAAAGTTACAAATGGTTTAATTTCCTTCATTTTCTCTCCTCTCTTATTGGTTTACTACACGCCATTCTTCTCTACGTTCTTTTGCTTCCAGGCAAAATCCTTTGGCCTGCAATAAATAGGTTCTTGCAAACTCTTCCGAAGGCTCATATTTATTTATTTGTAATACTCTATCTGCAAATGTGGATGGAAACTGGAAGTATTCCTCGTTTACATAATTGTTGTCAAACTCTTGTATGACTGCAGTTTGTGTTGAAGCATTAATTCCTTTATCCAGTAACAATGCTTTTGCTGTCCACACGAAAGAACTGTAAGCATGGTAGATGGCATCTGCATATTGTTTTTTCTCAAATGCCAGATCTGCGAGTTCTAATTTTTCTTCAGCTTCCAATAAAAGTGTTGCCACCAAGTCAATCACTACGCCAGCACATTCACCTACACCAATTGCCGTTTCAAAACTTGTTTCGTGTCCCCAATCAATATGTTCATCAGGACTTAGATTACTCAGTTCAGCTAAAGGCTTCAGCAGTCTATAGAAATGGTCCTTTCCTTGGTGTTCATAATATTCGATGAACGATTGATCATTATTTTTACCTGCCTTGAAATCAGACAAGATAACATCAATTACTTGAAGGACTCTTTTCGTTGGAACTTTGATCACCCGATCAGCAACGCGGCCTTTTCCATCGCCCAGCGTTCCACCGCCGAGCATCACCTGCGCTGCAGGAACTACATTTCCATTAACCTTTACAGAGCTACCATGGAAGCCGATATGGGCAAGACCATGTTGACCACAGGAGTTCATACAACCAGATATTTTAATCTTCAGTTCTTTTTCTTTAATAAAATCCTGATGAAATTCATGGATATAGTTTTCCAATACTCTGGCCATTTCTGTTGAGTTTGAAATTCCCAGGTTACAAGTATCAGTTCCGGGGCAGGTCGTAATATCTGCAGTGCTATTATAACCAGGTTTTGCGAATCCTAAGCTTAGCAGAACATTGTATACAGCTGCTAAGGATTCAGGTCTAACGTATTTAAAAAGTAGATTTTGATCTTGCGTTATCCGAATATCGTCAGCCACATGATCCTTTATACCATCAATTAGTTTTCTAGCCTTATCAGTAGAAATATCTCCAGTTTGAATATTGGCATAAACGCCATAATAACCTTTTTGCTTTTGTTCAAAGCAATTTGTGGATTTCCAAAGTTCAAATCCCAGTAGGTCATTTGCTGTTTCTTCTTGAACTATAGCACTTGGAGGTTGAGGTTGCTGAACAGCATCTCTATCAAAGGTCACACGTTTATTTTTAACGGCGATTTTTTCTTCTTCGATCAAGTTAAGTACCGTTTCAAGACCTAATTTTTGAACCAGGAATTTGAATCTTGCTTTATTTCTGTTATTACGTTCACCATATCGGTCAAATACACGGATTGTAGCTTCAGCATAAGGTAGAATTTCATCTTCAGGGAGGAATTCATAGACTTCATGAGCCAGAATAGGTTGAGCCCCGAGTCCACCACCAAGCATAACTTTAAAGCCTCTTTGTTCTTTGCCATCAACTACTCTTACTTTTGGGATAAATCCAAAGTCATGAATATAGGAGAATGCGGAATCCTTGTCTGAGGCCGAGAAAGAGATTTTGAATTTTCTACCCATTTCCGCGCAGATTGGATTTCTGACGAAGTAGGTAAAAGTTTTATGAGCATAAGGCGAAACATCAAATGGTTCATCTGGATCAATTCCAGCGGTTGGCGAAGCCGTTACGTTACGAACAGTATTTCCACAAGCTTCCCGGAGGGTCATATCATCCTCAGCAAGTTTCGCCCATAGTTCCGGAGTTTTGTCCAAGCTCACAAAGTGGATTTGAATATCCTGACGAGTTGTGAGGTGCAGGTTTTTGCTTGCATATTCATCCGAGATTGCGGCAATTTTCAAAATCTGCTGGAAGGTAACTTTTCCAAAAGGAAGTTTTATCCGCACCATTTGAACTCCGGGTTGTCGCTGACCATAGACTCCCCTAGCCAAGCGAAGAGATCTAAACTTTTCATCGGGCAACTCCCCTTTCCGATATGCCTGAATTTTCTTTTCTAATTCAATGATTTCCTGTTCTACTACAGGGTTTTCTAATTCTGTCCTAAAGCTCTGCATTCTATCTTCTATTATTAAAAAGGTAATTAAACACCCCTTTAGTTAGGTTATTGTTAACGTTTATGGAACAAATGTATAAAATAATTATAAAATTACTATACAAAGTCTACCAAATTACTATATATTTGTGTAATTATTTTTTAATGATGCTCAAAAAACAAAGAAATACAGGTGTTAAAGTATTGATATTAAGTTCATTAATTCTTTTTGTAACATTTTCTTGTTCGCCTAAAGTTGATCAAGGCTATGATCCAAAGAAAGGATATGTGGGCACAATTTCCATTTCAGGAGCCTTTGCTTTGTATCCAATTGCCGTTTTATGGAGCGAGGATTTCAAGAAAATACATCCGAATGTTAGATTTAATATTTCGGCGGGTGGCGCAGGAAAAGGAATTTCTGATGTTTTATCCAATATGGTTGATATAGGATTGGTTTCCCGGGATTTACATCCCATTGAAATAGAAAAAGGAGCATTAGCAGTAGTTGTAGCCAATGATGCCGTGATTGGCACATTGAATAGTAGACATCCGAATATTGAAGGTTTATTAAAGCGGGGATTGAGTCAAGAAGAACTCAAGGGGATTTTTGTAACAGGGAAAATTATAAAGTGGAGTGATTTGGATCCCAGTTTCGTCGATAAGAATATTGAGGTGTACGTTCGGTCAGATGCTGCAGGAGCAGCGGAGACATGGGCTAAATATCTGGGGGCTACACAAGAGGAGCTTTCTGGCATTGGAATATTTGGGGATCCGGGATTGGCACAAGCCATCAAAGACAATCCACTATCAATAGGATTCAATAATATCAACTATGTATTTGATTTAAACAGTAAAAAGACGACAAAGAACATCGTTGCTCTTCCCTTGGATCTCAATTCGAATCATCGAATAGATGCACAGGAAAGCTTTTATGAGGAGCTGGATAGTTTAACCACTGCAGTTGCAACTGGATTATATCCTTCCCCTCCAGCACGGGAATTAATGTTTGTTTTAAATAAAAAATATGAATCCAAGTTGTTGGATGAATTTGTTCGATTTGTGATGACTGACAAATCGCAGGCATATTTATTAGAGAATGGATTTGTTCCATTGAATAAAGAAATGATCAAAGAAGAAAGCAATAAACTATTGGCCAGTGAATTATAGATTAATAAAAGATAAAATAATAAAGAATCTTTCCGGGATTTTACTAGGGATCTGTTTACTAGTCATCTTGGCTATAGTAGTTGGACTTAGCATCAAATCGGAGCCTTTAATTGCACAGGAATCCTTATGGAATATTTTGAGCAGCAGTATTTGGTCACCTATGAAAGGGAAATTTGGATTTCTACCTTTTATCATGGGGACGATTTGGGTTACCTTGATTTCCTTAATCATTGCAGTTCCATTATGCTTGGCAGCTTCAGTTTATTTAGTAGAGTATGCAGGGAGCAAGTTGCGAAATTTTGTATTGCCTTTGGTGAACATATTAGCAGCGATTCCACCGGTATTATATGGAGTTTGGGGAGTCTTATTTGTAGTTCCAATGATTGGAGAATACATAGCGCCAATATTTGGGATCAGCAGCACTGGATACTCTGTTTTTTCAGGCGGGATTGTCCTTGCAGTGATGATTTTCCCAATTATGGTCAGCATCATGGTGGAGGTATTGCAAACTATTCCGAAGGAGTTACGATCGGTTTCCTTATCCCTCGGAGCAACGAAATTAGAGACGATCCAGCAGGTAGTATTGAAGAAAGCGAGGCCAGGAATCATGGCAGCTATTGTACTGGCTGTTTCGAGAGCGTTTGGAGAGACCATTGCTGTATTGATGGTTTGTGGAAATATTCCGAAAATTCCTAAAACCATCTTTGATGCCGGTTATCCATTACCAGCATTGATTGCCAATAATTTTGGGGAGATGATGTCAATTCCGAAATACGATTCGGCCTTGATGTTTGCAGCTTTACTCCTATTTGTGATCATTTTAGGGTTTAATTTAATTTCCAGGGGAATTTTAAAGAGAATGGAGGCAAAAAATATATGAGCAATATCAACAAGAGATTGAGAAAAGAAAGAATTGCCAAGATATTAATGCAAGGGTCTGGAATCATTATTACAGGTTCGTTATTTTTTATCATTGGGACCATTCTTTATAAGGGGCTTCCACATTTGAGTCTGGATATGATCACGAAAACTCCTGAGGGTGGTTTTTACGTCGGTAAAAGTGGTGGAATCCTGAATGCAATTTTGGGTTCCCTCTATTTGGCTGGTCTTTCCACTTTATTAGCGACCATTATTGGGATTCCTATATGTATTTTCTTAAATATTTACTCCAAAAAGGGTTCACGGATCAGCCGATTTTCAAAATTGATTTTTGATGTTCTATTTGGGATTCCATCCATAGTTTATGGGGCAATAGCCTTTAGTATTATGGTTTGGTTGGGCGTTCGAGCATCTCTGATTGGTGGAGTAATTACCATTACGCTATTAACAATTCCAATTGTTGTTCGGACCATAGATGAATTAATCCAAACTGTTCCAACGGACTTAAGTCACATCACGAGTTCTTTAGGAGCAACACGATGGGAATCAGCCAAGGTCATGCTGGCCTATATTAAACCTGGATTATTTACGGCTATTTTATTGGCATTCGGCAGAGCTATTGGCGATGTTGCCGGCGTCTTACTGACGACAGGCTTTAGTGACAACATCCCACTTTATTTGGATGAGCCTACAGCTACGCTGCCATTAGCCATATTTTTTCAGTTGAGCAGTCCTATACCAGAGGTTCAAGGTCGGGCCTATGCCTCCGCATTAATTTTAACAATTATCATTTTACTTATCGTTATATGTACGCAATACCTAGCATCGAAACAGAAAAAACACAGGGCATAATCCATCAGGTTAATCCACATATAGAGATTAAGGGTTTAAATGTTTATGTAGAAGATCAACATATTCTAAAGGATATCAACTTAGAAATCCCCAACAATTGTATTACCTCTATTATTGGACCATCAGGTTGTGGCAAAACAACCTTGTTAAAGACCTTAAACCGACTTTTGGATGATTCCACGGATGTAAAAGTGACAGGATCTGTTTTGGTCAATGGTGAGGATATTTATGGTCCCGATGCAGAGGTTACACATATTCGGAAGAAAATGGGCTTATTATCACAAAAGCCATTTCCATTGCCCATGTCCATATTTGATAATATTGCATATGGTCCTAGGATACACGGGAACAAAGACAAAAAGTCCCTCCAAGCCATTGTAGAAAGGCAATTAAAAAATGTGGGCTTATGGAATGAGGTAAAGGATCGGTTGGATAGTTCAGCCAGTAGGCTTTCCATTGGTCAACAACAGCGATTATGTTTAGCCAGAGGTTTAGCCGTTGAGCCAGAGATTATTTTGGGAGATGAATCGACCTCAGCCCTTGACCCCATCTCAACACAAGTCATTGAGAATTTATTGATTCAACTAAAACAAGATTATACCATTGTATTGGTCACTCATATTTTGAGACAGGCTCGTAGGGTTTCCGATTATATCTTATTTCTATATAACGGTGAGGTGATAGAATTTGGTAAATCAGAGCAGGTTTTATTGGATCCGCAGCATGAAATCACCCAGCAATATGTTAAAGGATTTATTTCATAATCACAATTAATAGATAGAAAAAGGGAGCGATTCAATTGAAAAGCTCCCTTATTATTTTTGTTGTTTAGTTAAATTAAGTTCTGGTTTCACCTTCAGGACCTTCTTCAATGGTCTCGACTATTTCTTCGAGTCCATCTTCATCGGTATCTTTCCTGAAAGGTGCGGCTTCATCGAATTCCCCTTCCCATTTGGCGACTACTACGGTTGCTAAACAGTTACCAATTACGTTCACTGAGGTTCTAGCCATATCCATCAATTCGTCGATACCCAGGATTGCAGCAATTACAAATACTGGTAATCCGAATTGGTCAGCAGTAGCAATCAAAATGATTAAAGATGCTCGAGGCACAGCTGCTACTCCCTTAGAAGTAATCATTAGGGTAAAAGCGATCATTAATTGTTGTCCAAATGAAAGGTGGATACCTGCAGCTTGGGCAACAAAGATTGAGGCCAATGAAAGGTATAAAGAGGTACCATCGAGGTTAAAGCTATATCCTGTAGGGATAACGAAAGAAACGATCTTCCTCGGTACACCGAATTTCTCCATGGCACTCATCGCTTTAGGCAGAGCTGCATCCGAGCTTGTGGTAGCAAATGCGATGGATACAGGTTCTTTAATAGCATTGATAAACTGTCTGATAGGAATCTTTAGATATAGAGCCACTGGCAATAAAATACCACCTAGGAAGAATATCAGCGCTAGGTATAGGGTTGCCAAAAGCATAAAGAGGTTTTTGAGGATATCAATTCCGAGGTGACCCACGGTATATGCCATTGCTGCACCTACTCCGATTGGCGCGAAAAGCATAACGAGATTTGTAAATTTGAACATGGCTTCGGAGAGCGATTCGGCGAAGTCCACGAAGGGCTTTCGTTTCTTTTCTTCCACCATTGCGAGTCCAATACCGAAAATAACGGCAAATACTACGATTTGAAGGACTTTATTTTCATATACAGATTTTACGATATTCTCAGGGAAAGTGTCTCTAAAGAAAGAGGTGAATTTATAGATCCAATGTGCACTTTCGTCGATATGTTCTAAGGCGATTTTATCAGAATCAGATACAGCTGAAGTTTGGGGAAGTTCTTCATGCGGCATATGTTCGATGTCGATACCTACTCCTGCCTTTGTCAAGTTAATCGCAGCAAGACCGATAAAAATAGCACAGGTCGTAGCACAGAAGAAGTATAACATGGATTTCCAGGCCATACGTCCTACTTGTTTCAGGTCGGAATGTCCAGCAATACCAAAAACCAATGTTGCGAATAGAATTGGTCCGACGATCGTTTTCACCAATTTAATAAATCCCTGACTTAAGGGTTGCAAGGCTTTAGCGACATCAGGAAAATCCAGTCCTACAAAAATACCCAAAACCATACAGGTCAGGATCCAAGTAGTCAAACCTTTTCGCATGATTGCATTTAAGACTAAGACAATTGCGGTAATCCAACGAACTCCCATCATCAAAGATGCAGGAATAGCAGCAAGATTGAATTCATAAAGGATGGTCAGGATAGACGCTATCGCAATAGTTACAAGCAATATATATCCTGTGGTTTTTTTAGACATGTAGATTTAATAAGGTTATTTATTTCTTTTTTTAACTTTTTAGACGAACAAAAATAAAAAAATAGAGCTGCAAACCAAATCTTTTACGTTATAGTATTTTCGGAAAGGGATGAGAAAAGCACTAATTCGGGGTTAATAACTTGAATGTGAGCGGGCGGGAAAAAACAAAAAAAACCACCTTTTTTAGGGGTGGTTTTGATAATATCTTAGAACAATCTGATTATTCAGCGTGAAGCCAAGCTTTTTTAGCTAACAATTCTTCTTCTGTTTCGCGTACATCTTCATCTTCAACACAACAATCTACAGGACAAACTGCTGCACATTGGGGTTCATCATGGAATCCCACACACTCGGTACATTTATCAGAAACAATATAATACACTTCATTAGAGATTGCATCTTGTGATTCGTTAGCATCCAAAGTAACGCCGTCACCAAAATCAATCACACCATCTAAAGCTGTACCATCGGAGAATTTCCAGGTTACACCAGCATCATAGATTGCATTATTTGGGCATTCTGGTTCGCAGGCCCCACAATTTATACATTCGTCAGTAATTTTAATTGCCATTTATATCCTTACAATAAAATAATAAACTAATTTTGCACTTTCAAAGTTAGTACTAATGCTATATACTCAAAAATAAAAGTATACAAAATTAGTAGTTATTTACTTTGATATGGCAAATATACGGCAAAAAAAATACAGATTAATTCTAAATAGTAAGATTTTGACAAGAAAACAAAGAATAGATGCTTTCGTAAAACTTGGGGAATACCTGAGATCAGCAGAAATGGATCATGCTTCTATCTTAGATACTGCAGTCCATAAAAACGCATGGTATACCAAGGCGAATATTCAGCAACAAATAAAGGCAATCGCACATAATTTGACTGAGGAAAAATTAAGTAAATGGTTAAAAGATGTTCCAGACACTGATCAGAATAAATCTGTGGGCTTAGTATTGGCAGGTAATTTACCTCTTGTAGGGTTTCATGATATCATGTGTGTTTTATTGACTGGTTTTATTGCAAAGATTAAGGTGTCATCGGATGATGCAGGTTTAACCAAATTTGTTCTTGATAAGTTAATTGAAGTTGAGCCACTATTTAAGGAACAAATTCAATTAGTAGATAAACTAGAGAATTTTGACCTGGTTATAGCAACCGGAAGTAATAATTCTGCTCGTTATTTTGAATATTACTTTGGAAAGAAACCTCATATCATTCGTAAAAATCGTAACTCCCTATCTGTATTAACTGGAAAGGAAAGTGATGAGGAATTGCAAAAGTTGGGGCATGATATTTTTGATTATTTTGGATTAGGATGTCGTTCCGTATCGAAAATTTTTATCCCTGAGGGGTATGATATTGTTCATTTATTGAATAATCTGGAATCTTTCCATCCGATCAAGGATCACGCTAAGTATAACAACAATTATGATTTCAATAAATCCATATACCTGATTAATAAAAATAAACATTTTGACAATGGATTTTTATTATTGAAGGAGGATTCCAGCTTAGCCTCTCCCCTTGCGGTTGTACATTTTGAATACTACAAGGATCTTGCTGAGGTAGAGAAATATATCATTGATCATCAGGATGAGATCCAGTGTATTACGTCAGATGTCGAGTTGCATGCGGGGGATGTTCCGGTTTTTCCATTTGGGGCGAGTCAATATCCTGCATTAGACGATTATGCGGACAATGTAAATACCTTATCCTTTTTATTGGCGAACCAATAATTAGCATTTATTGTCGTTATATGAGTGTGAATTCGTAAAAAGTTATAATTTTGTTTGACTATGTATGTAATTAAAGTTAAGGGTGTGGCAAAAATTCCGGATTATGTTCAGTTAAGGGACGATGCATTTACGCTTTTGGCTTATTTTCGCGTGGACAGACCTGACAAATCACTGGACAAGATTGGTTTATCGGACAAAGCGGACTATATTATGGAAGTTGTTCGGGAGTTACCATTTGGACAGATTAAGAAAATCGACTTATAAATTATCATGAGAGAAGCAAATACAGTTATCAAACTTAAACATGTAGAAATCTATCAACAGAAGCATCTTGTACTATCTGATGTCAACCTTGATATCGCACAGGGGGAATTTTTATATCTCATTGGGCAATCAGGTTCAGGAAAGAGTAGTTTATTAAAAATAATCTATGGCGATTTGTACATTGCAAATGGTGAGGGTATGATTGCTGGATTTGATTTAAAGAAGCTTCATGAGAATGATGTTCCCTATTTGAGACGTAAATTGGGCATTGTATTTCAGGATTTCCATTTATTGAACGATAGAACTGTAGAGAAGAATTTAGAGTTTGCCTTGAAGGCTACCGGCTGGAAGGAAAAAGCGCAAATCGAGAACAGGATTATTGATGTATTGGAAAAGGTGGGCTTACGTTCAAAATTGAAGAAGATGCCACATGAGTTATCCGGAGGTGAGCAACAACGTGTTGTTATTGCGAGGGCGTTACTAAACAATCCAGAGATTATATTGGCAGATGAGCCAACTGGGAACTTAGACCCGGCTACCTCGGAGGAGATAGTTTTATTATTACGTGATATTGCATCCTCAGGGACGGCAGTATTAATGGCTACACACGATTATCAAATTATTAGAAATATGCCTGCGCGTATCCTGAAGACTGCTGACGGAGCGTTGCATGACAATGTTAGCATTTAATAGCTGACAGTAGTAAAATCAATCCGACATTATTGCTAGTGAATGTAAGAAACACTGACAGCATGTCGGATTTTTTTTGTTGGCAAAAAAATTGATGGAACGGTACTTAAGGTTACACAAACAAGTTATTTATTAGGAGATGATAAACGAGAACGAGAATATTCAAGACCCAGAAATGAACAATTCGGAGGAGAATGTGGAGCAAGGATCTGCAGCGACCGAAGAGCTGACAAATAAGTTAAATGAATCAAACGATAAGTATGCGCGATTGGTAGCGGAGTTTGATAATTACAAGAAAAGAACTGCGAAGGAGAAGATTGATTTGATGCAATCTGCTGGTAAAGATGTAATCTTAAAGTTATTACCTGTAGTTGATGATTTCGATCGTTCTTTGAGTTTTATGAAGGATGTTTCTTCAGATGATCCAATGAAACAAGGAATTGATTTGGTTTATCACAAGCTTAAAAAAACGATGGAACAACTTGGGGTTAAGGAGATCGAAGTATTAGGTCAGCCATTTGATCCTGAGTTTCAAGAAGCGATTACCCTCATTCCTGCACCTAGTCCAGATTTGAAAGATAAGGTTATTGATGTTATTGAGAAGGGTTATACCTTAAATGACACTGTAATCAGATTTGCGAAAGTAGTTGTAGGTCAATAAATATAAAAGATGTCAAAAAGAGATTATTACGATGTCCTTGGAGTTTCCAGAACGGCAGAAGTAACAGAAATAAAAACATCATATCGTAAACTAGCCATTAAATATCACCCGGATAAGAATCCTGGTGACAAGGAGGCTGAAGATAAGTTTAAGGAAGCTGCTGAGGCCTATGAGGTTTTAAGCAATCCGGAGAAGAGAAAGCGTTATGATCAATTTGGTCATGCGGGCAATTCAGCTTCAGGATATGGCGGTGGCGGCATGAACATGGATGATATCTTCAGTCAATTTGGAGATATTTTCGGTGGTGGAAATCCGTTTGAAAGTTTCTTTGGTGGTGGCGGTGGCACTCGTGGCGGTCGTCGTGTACAACGAGGAAGCAATTTAAGGATCAAAGTAAAATTGACTCTTGAGGAAGTTGCCAAAGGGGTTGAGAAAAAAGTAAAAGTAAATAAGCAGGTTAAATGTAATACCTGTGATGGTACTGGTGCAAAAGATAAAAATTCATATCACACTTGTAATACCTGTGGTGGTTCTGGTTCGGTTCGCCGAGTGACCAACACCATTCTCGGTCAGATGCAAACAACAAGCACCTGTCCTACTTGTAATGGTGAGGGCGTTGAAATCACTGCAAAATGTACAGTTTGTAAGGGAGAAGGTTTAGTTCGTGGTGAAGAAACCATTTCTATCAATATCCCTGCAGGTGTAAGTGAAGGCATGCAGTTATCGATGAGTGGTAAAGGTAATGCTGCACCTCGTGGAGGAATCCCTGGAGACCTTATTATTTTGGTTGAGGAAGTTCCGCACGAAACTTTAAAGCGTGATGGCATCAATGTGATCTATGATCTATATATCAATTTTGCTGATGCTGCCTTAGGCACGAGCGTAGAAATCCCTACGATCGATGGTAAAGCGAAAATCAAGATTGAACCAGGTACTCAAGGTGGTAAGATTTTAAGATTGAAAGGTAAAGGATTGCCAGAAGTCAATTCTTATCATAAAGGAGATCAACTGGTGTATGTCAATGTATGGACTCCAAAAACAGTATCCAAAGAGGAAAAAGAATTGTTGGAGAAACTGAAAAACTCAGCAAACTTTAAACCTCAACCTGGAAAAAGTGAGAAATCATTCTTTGAAAGGATTAAGGAGTATTTTGAGTAGGAAGTATTGAGATATGAGATGTGAGATTTGAGATAGTGGAAAGGAATATTGAGAATTGAGATGTGTGATAGTGGAAAGGCTGAAAATTCTTGAAATTCCTTAGGTACTAAAAATTTGAAATCTATTAAATCATAAAAAAAGCTGGTCATTTTGTAATGACCAGCTTTTTTGTTTTATAGAATTGCTTCTCTAATTCTTTGCAATTTCACGAGTAGATCTTCTAGTAGATCTAGGTGAAGCATATTAGCGCCGTCAGATTTAGCATTAGCTGGGTCTGGGTGTGTTTCAATAAAGAGGCCATCTGCTCCCACTGCGATTGCAGCTTTTGCGATAGTTTCAATTAATTCTGGTTTCCCACCTGTAACTCCTGAACTTTGATTCGGCTGTTGAAGTGAATGTGTACAGTCCATGACGGTTGGTACATTGAAAGACTTCATGACAGGTAAACCACGATAATCTACGATAAGGTCTTGATATCCGAATGTATTTCCGCGATCAGTAAGAATTACTTTTGGGTTTCCGGCATCTTGTACTTTCTCTACCGCAAATTTCATGGATTCAGCAGATAGGAATTGTCCTTTTTTAATATTCACTACTTTTCCTGTTTCAGCAGCAGCCTGTAGAAGGTCTGTTTGTCTACAAAGGAAAGCAGGGATTTGAAGGACATCTACATATGCTGCAGCCATTGCAGCTTCATGGCTTTCGTGAATATCAGTAACAGTTGGTACCCCAAATGTTTTGCTCACTTTTTCCAAGATCTTCAATGCTTTTTCATCTCCAATACCAGTAAATGAATTTCCCTTAGAACGGTTTGCCTTGCGGTAAGAACCTTTGAATATATAAGGGATATTTAGTTTATCAGTAATGTTGACGATTTTATCAGCAATACGTAATGCTATTTCTTCACCTTCGATAGCACAAGGTCCCGCCATCAGGAAAAATGAAGAAGAGTTGCCATTTTTAATTTCTGGCAAATATGTATTAATCATATATAATTTAATTACCTAGTTCCGACATAAATTTGATACGCATCAATTGGATGTCTTCAAAGGAGTAATCCTCCTCTCCTAGTTCATCCAAGGCCGTATCAATACCATCATTTTCAGCAGTTTTAAAATAGTCATAGACTTCATCCTGACGATCCTGATCAATCATCTCATCGACAAAATATCCAATATTCAATTTTGTTCCGGAATTTACGATTGATTCTACTTCACGTAATAAGTCTTCATAACTAATTCCCTTAGCGGATGCAATATCTTCCAAACTGATTTTTCTATCAATATTTTGAATGATGGACACTTTTAACGCCGATTTATTCGCGGTGCTTTTGATCACCAAATCTTGCGGTCTATCAATATCATTATCATCCACATATTTCTTGATCAAATCAATAAAAGGAGCACCAAACTTCATGGCTTTACCTGAGCCTACCCCTTGGATTTGCTTCAACTCATCCATTGATATTGGATAGTGAGTACACATTTCGTCCAGAGAAGGGTCTTGGAAAATTACAAACGGAGGCAATGATTTCTGTTTAGCAATTTTCTTCCGCAGGTCTTTCAGCATTTTCAACAACTCAGTATCCAATGCGCCAGTTTGGCCGCCAGCATCTTCAGAAGAATCAGCTTTGGACATTTCCATTGGTTTGTTTAAGATAAACTTCAATGGATATGGGTTATTGATATATTTTTTCCCACCTGGAGTCAATTGCAGTAAGCCATAATGATCGATATCCTTTTTAATAAAATCAGCGAGTTCAGCCTGACGGATCAAGGAGTTCCAGAAATTGACCCCTTGCTCCTTTCCAGATCCAAATAGCGCATGTGTATCATGCTTGTATTTAGATATTGGTTGATTATTTTGACCGATCAACATATTGATAATGTGCTGATCATCAAACTTATCGCCTTCCTCTTTAATAAAGTTTAAGACAGTTAACAGAGGTTGCTCAGCATCAAAATAAGTTTTTGCTGCTCTACAATTATCACACATAGAATTACAACCGGTCTCATCAAACTTTTCGCCGAAATAATGAAGGATTTGTTTTCTACGACAAACTGCAGATTCCGAATAATCGATAACCTCTTTTAATATTTGAGTACCTATTTCCTTTTCAGAAACAGGTTTATCTTTCATGAATTTTGTTAGCTTCTCGACATCTTTTTCGGAATAGAAAGCCAAGCAATAACCTTCACCCCCATCCCGTCCAGCACGTCCAGTTTCCTGGTAGTAGCCTTCCATTGATTTAGGGATGTCATGGTGAATGACATAACGCACATCCGGTTTATCGATTCCCATTCCGAAGGCGATCGTAGCGACAATAACCTCGATGTCTTCCATCAAGAATTTGTCTTGCGTTTCTGCCCTAGTTTTGGCATCCAATCCAGCGTGGTAAGGTAAAGCCTTAATTCCGTTAATATTAAGGACTTCAGCGATTTCCTCTACCTTCTTGCGGCTCAAACAATAAACAATACCAGCTTTCCCAGAATTACTCTTAATAAAACGAACAATCTGTTTGATGACATCTTCTTTAGGTCTTACTTCATAGTACAAGTTAGTACGGTTGAATGAAGACTTAAACAAGCTAGCATCAGTCATTTGCAAATTTTTGCGAATGTCAGATTGAACTTTTGGGGTAGCAGTTGCAGTAAGAGCGATAATAGGGATGTTTTCGCCTATATCATTGATTACCTGGCGGATTTTACGATATTCAGGTCTGAAATCGTGCCCCCATTCGGAGATACAGTGAGCTTCATCGACAGCGACGAAGGAAACTGTAATACTCTTCAGGAATTGCACATTTTCTTCCTTTGCCAAGGATTCAGGAGCAACATAGAGGAGTTTTGTTTTACCATCTTGCACATCTTGTTTGACGCGCTGAATTTCATTTTTGGTAAGAGAAGAGTTCAAAAAGTGAGCTATACTATCTCTACCACCGAAGGCTCGGACTTGGTCGACTTGATTTTTCATCAGCGCGATTAGCGGAGAAATAACAATTGCAGTACCTTCGCTCATCAGAGCTGGCAACTGATAACAGATTGACTTTCCGCCACCGGTCGGCATAATTACGAAAGTATCTTTCTTATTAAGAACATTTGTAATAATTGCTTCCTGATCGCCTTTAAAAGTATCGAACCCAAAAAAATCTTGAAGATTATCGAAAAGTGATTTTTCTATTTCCATTGACTATGCAAAATAAATAGATGTAATAACGGTATGAATAATACGTGTTAAATAATGTATTTTTGTAGCGAATACATCAAATTTATACATAAAATTAAGGAAATAATACGTGAAAAACAATATAGATATCAAATCGTTGGCGCAGAGCACTTTTGAACTTGAAGCAGCGAACGTATTGGCACTTTCAGAGAAGATTAACAACGATTTTGTAGAAGTAATAGAGAGAATTTTGACCTTAAGAGGAAGGGTGATTTTGACGGGAATTGGAAAAAGTGCCATCATTGCCCAGAAGATTGTCGCGACATTAAATTCAACAGGTACCCCCTCTATTTTTATGCATGCTGCAGATGCGATTCATGGTGATTTAGGAATTATTCAGGAGGATGATCTAATCATTGCCATTTCAAAAAGTGGAAATACCCCAGAAATAAAAGTATTGGTTCCCTATTTGAAGCAAACAGGTAATATTTTGGTGGCCATGGTAGGAAATCAGGATTCCTTTTTAGCAGAACAAGCAGATTATATCTTAGATACAAGCATTACTCGTGAGGCTTGTCCTAATAATTTAGCTCCAACGACCAGTACCACGGTTCAATTAGCCATGGGTGATGCAATTGCTGTTTGTTTACAAAACAAAAGGCAGTTCACCGATCAGGATTTTGCAAAATACCATCCAGGTGGAGCATTGGGAAAACAATTGTACTTGAAGGTTGGAGATTTATCCGATCATAATGGCTTACCACAAGTTTCGGCGAATGCAGATGTACGTTCGGTATTGATCAGTATCACAGAATTCAGACTTGGAGCAACAGTAGTAATTGATGGAGGAGAAATTTTAGGAATTATTACAGATGGTGATATTCGAAGGATGTTGGAAAAGCATACTGACGTTAGCGGATTAATTGCGAAGGAGATTATGTCTGTAAATCCTAAGAAAATTGACAAAACAGAATTAGCGGCGAATGCGCTTCATTTGATGCGTCAGAATAGTATTTCACAATTGGTTGTGACAGATTCAGGGAAATATGCGGGGATTATTCATTTGCAAGACATTTTAAAAGAAGGCATTATCTAAATGCTTTATTGTAATATTCTTGTGTAATTATTTCAAAAAATGCATAAAGAATCGTATTCTTATAAAAATGGTCTTAGATTTGATTGAGTAAAGCAACGAAAAAATTGAAACGATGAAAAAGATTACAAGTATATGTGCAGTAATTATTGCATTTATTAGTTTGACGGCGATGGGAATGTTGGCTGCTGAGTTTAAATTTGAAAAGGAAACACATGACTTTGGAAAGATTCCATTGAACAAGCCTGTTTCATACGAATATAAATTTAGTAACTCTGGGGATGAACCAATCATTATTTCAGATGTTCAACCTACCTGTGGCTGTTCTGTAGCAGAATTTACCAAAACCCCAGTAAAACCTGGAGAAGCTGGTACGATTAAAGTAACCTTTAATGCAGCAGCGAAAGGACCATTTACGAAGTCCTTTATTGTAAAATCGAATACAAAAACTCCAGTAAAAACACTTACCATTAAAGGTATAGTTGAATAAGGAATTAATTTTTCAGGTTTTCCAAAAACCTAGAAAGTATATAAAAAAAATGAAAGCCGGCTTTAACTAAGTCGGCTTTCATTTTTTAGGACAAGCTCAGTTTTATTTGTATTTTTGCAGGGATAAAAAACATAATTAAATTATAATGCCAACTATTTCTCAAAAGGGCATCAACATGCCAGCATCCCCTATTAGAAAACTGACTCCATTTGCAGATCAGGCAAAAAGAGAAGGAAAGAAAATCTACCATTTGAACATTGGCCAACCGGACATTGAAACTCCGGAAATCATGTTAAATGCTTTAAAGAACATTGATTTTAAAGTTTGGGCATATACATCATCAGAAGGGACACTTTCTTACCGTACTAAATTAGCTGAGTATTATAATAAATTGAATTATAACATCACTCCTAACGATATATTGGTTACTAACGGTGGATCAGAAGCGATTACTATAGCGATGCAAGCTTGCTTGAATCCGGGAGAAGAGGTTATTATTCCAGAACCATTCTACGCAAACTATAATGGCTTTGCATGTTCTGCTGACATTATCGTAAAACCAATTATGTCTGTTATTGATAATGGATTCGCATTGCCTTCAATTGCAGATTTCGAAAAAGTTATCACCGAAAAAACGAAAGCAATTGCAATTTGTAACCCTAATAATCCGACCGGATATTTATATTCCAGAGAAGAGTTAGAAGCTTTAAAGGAATTGTGTTTAAAACATGATCTTTATTTATTCTCTGACGAGGCTTATAGAGAATTCTGTTATGATGGTCGTGAGTTTATTTCACCGATGCAACTAGAAGGTTTAGAAGAAAACGTTGTGGTATTTGACACGGTTTCTAAACGTTATTCTGCATGTGGAGCAAGAATTGGCTGTATCATCACGAAAAACAAGGAATTATATTTGACTGCATTGAAATTTGCACAAGCAAGATTAAGTCCGTCATTAGAAGGGCAAATTGCTGGTGAAGCAGCAGTTGATACTCCAGATAGTTACTTTGAAGCGGTATCGAAAGAATATACGGCAAGAAGAGACACTTTGGTAAATGGCTTAAATAAAATTGAAGGCGTATTTTGTCCGAATCCAGGAGGTGCATTTTATGTTATCGCGAAATTACCGATCGATAATGCAGATAAATTTTGCCAATGGATGTTAGAGAAATTCTCATACCAAAACGAAACAGTAATGATGGCTCCTGCTACAGGATTCTATTCTACGCCAGGTGCAGGATTAAATGAAGTTAGATTGGCCTATGTGTTGAATCAAGAAGACTTGAAAAAAGCATTGGTTTGTTTAGAAAAAGGCCTACAAGAATATCCAGGAAGAACTATCTAAGTTGCTTCACAGCATAAATAGAAAGGTCGTTATTTTGAATAACGACCTTTTTTTATGGAAGAATTAGTTTAATAAATACATAAACTTTTGCTTTTAATCTGCTGAATAATAGCCGTTTATAAAAAACACACAACAAAACATCAACTTTGGCGTTTATATAGTAGAAACTAATGAAAAAATATTTATGGATAAATTAAAGAAATTCGAATTAATGGAGAAAATATCCAGAGAATTAGAGGACATTAGAAATAGCCAGCAGGCTGTTTTAGAAAAAATAGCTAAAGTTGAAATTGATAATATAGAATTAGGAGACAAGACAATTGAATCTAAGATTCCTGATATTTATCAACGTACAGCAGATAACTCTGAAGCAATTCTGGAAATCCTAAATTCCTTCCAAGAAAAGACAGATGAGTTTGGAAGTAAAAATAATATCGATCAATTGAAACAACAACAAGAGATTGATAATATGAAATAATAGAAAAGGCCTCAAAAATTTTGAGGCCTTTTTCAATTTCTTATTTTTTGAGTTAAGCTTTTGGGAGTTCCATTTTATCCTGTACTAATTGAATAACAAAACCCAATTGTTCTACTTGATTTAACTCAGAATTATCTAATACTATAGCATCTTCAGCTTGTCTAAGTGGACTTTCTTCACGCGTACTATCAATATGATCCCTATGTGCCAAGTTTTCTTTTACCTCTTCCATTGTTAATTGTTCACCTTTGGCGGATAATTCTGCAAAGCGACGTTCAGCGCGAACCTGAGGACTTGCAGTCATAAAGATTTTAAGATCAGCATTTGGGAAAACCGTAGTACCAATGTCACGACCATCCATCACAATATTTCGTTTTTTACCTAATGCTTGTTGCTGGTTTACCATGGCAGTACGAACCGCTTTTACAGCGCTAACTTCAGAAACATATTCAGAAACTTCCATAGTGCGAATTGCATCCGAAACATCAACTCCATTCAATAAAATCTGGGATTTTTCAGGATTAGGGACAAAATCAATATGAATATTTTCCAAGGCTGTAGAGATGGCATGTTCATCGTTTATATCGATGTTGTTTTGTTGTACATATAGTGTCACTGCTCTGTACATAGCACCACTATCAATAAAAACAAAATTCAATTCCTTAGCCAAAGCCTTTGCAACCGTACTTTTCCCGCAAGAGGAAAATCCATCAATAGCAATTACGAAATTCTTCATCTGATTTAGTTCGTTCCTCCAATCATTACCCCTGGTTTATTTACCAAAGGAATTTTTATAAGATTTTCATCGACAATACTTTCTGGTAAGAAAACGTATTTTTTATCATAAATAGTACCGTCAATATAGTAGCTTAACCAATATTCATTAGTCAATCCAAAAACTTGGGGATCTATAGCTTCGATTTTTTTAGAAGAATGTGCCTCCATATCACCAATGAAATGTCTCAACACAGTAGTTTTGACATCTTTACCATCTTTAATACCATAACCTTTGGAGGAAACCAGTACATTTTGTATGGCAATATCTTTCTCATTGACGAGGTATACATTCCAAACCTTAGCTGTTGGAGATTCAGCTTCCAATACCACGGCAACTGATATATCTTCAACTAAATTTAAGGGTAGATCCTTTTTCATTATTACCTATTTCTTTTTGGCAGTTGCTTTCTTAGTTGTTTTTGCAGTTTTCGTTGTTTTAGTCGCTCTTGCGGCTTTCTTAGCGGAAGGAGATTTTGTATCCTCTTCAGCCCATTTCAACACATCTGCATAAGTGATTTTTTCAACTTCAGTTCCTTTAGGAATCTTCAAGTTTTGTTTTCCAAATCTTACGAAAGGTCCCCAACGGCCGTTTTCAATTTTGGCCTCTGGGTTCTCATCAAAAATCTTGATGACCTTATCTTTATCTTTTTGGCGTTTTTCCTCGATGATTTGGATAGCTTGCTCTTGTTCCACATCCAAAGGATCCAGTCCTTTAGGTAATGAATAGAAGCTACTGTTATGGCGGATATAAGGCCCGAAACGACCAATTGCTACCGTCATTTCTTTGCCTTCAAACTCCCCTACTTTTTTAGGAAGTTTAAATAATTCTAATGCTTCCTCCAAGGTAATGGTTTCAATCATTTGACCTTTACGCAAAGAAGCAAAGATCGGTTTTTCCTCATCATCAGCAGTACCAATTTGCACTAGCGGACCAAAACGTCCAACACGTACCGAAATTGGTTTACCAGAAACAGGGTCAACACCTAATTCACGTTCGTGCGTAGCACGATCTGCATTATCCAAGGTATTTTGAACTTCCGAATGGAAAGGTCCGTAGAAGTTCGAAAGCATATGAGTCCATTCTTTGAAACCTTGAGCGATCTCATCAAATTCCTTTTCAACTTTCGCTGTGAAGTGATAGTCTACAATTCCTTTGAAATGTTGAACCAAGAAATCATTTACTAGGACACCAATATCTGTAGGGAACATTTTATTACGTTCTGCCCCTGTTATTTCAGTTTTTGTTTGAGAAATAACCTCTGTGCCATTTAAAGTAAGAACTCTATAGGCTCTTTCTTTACCATCACGATCTTCTTTTACCACATAACCGCGGTTTTGAATAGTAGAAATGGTAGGTGCATAGGTTGATGGACGTCCGATTCCAAGTTCCTCCAATTTCTTTACCAAAGAAGCTTCGGTAAATCTTGCAGGGGGTCTTGAGAAACGCTCTGTAGCATGCATAATCTCCAGATTAAGATTTTGATCTTTCGTCAATGGAGGAAGAATGGCATTATCAGAGTTATCCAAATCAATTTCATCATTATCATCGTCAGATGATTCAAAATAAACCTTTAGGAAACCATCAAATTTCATGATTTCACCAGTTGCAACTAAATCTTCAGATCTGGTTGAAATGGAGATTTTAGCTGTTGTTTTTTCAAATTCTGCTTCACTCATTTGGGAAGCGATGGCACGCTTCCAAATTAGTTCGTAAAGACGTTTTTCAGAATTATCACCATCAATACTATGATCATTAAAGTATGTCGGACGAATTGCTTCGTGAGCTTCTTGGGCTCCAGCGCTCTTCGTACGGTATTGGCGAAGTTTATGATACTTCTCCCCATAAGCATTAATAATTTCGGCTTGAGCACCTTGTAACGCCGTGTCAGACAAGTTTACCGAGTCAGTACGCATATAAGTAATACGACCTGCTTCATATAAACGTTGTGCGACTTGCATGGTTCTAGCAACAGAGAATCCAAGTTTTCTACTTGCTTCTTGTTGTAGTGTTGAAGTTGTGAATGGTGCTGATGGAGTACGTTTAGAAGGTTTAGTCTCTAAACTCTTAATATTAAATGCGGCTTTCGCACAATCATTCAGGAATTGATTTGCTTCTTCTACGGTTGCAAATCTGCTTGGTAATTCCGCTTTAAAACGGTCTTTCGCATTTCCTGTATTAAATATAGCAACAACTTTAAATGCTGCCTCCGCGTTGAATTTATTGATATCTCTTTCGCGTTCAACAATTAATCGAACAGCAACAGATTGTACCCTACCTGCTGAAAGCGAAGGTTTAACTTTTCTCCAAAGTACAGGTGATAATTCAAAACCTACTAATCTATCCAATACACGACGAGCTTGTTGCGCATTTACAAGATTAAAGTCGATTTTTCTTGGGGACTCAATAGCTTTTAAAATGGCAGGTTTGGTAATTTCATGAAATACGATACGTTTAGTTTTATCGTCCTTCAAGCCCAATGTTTCGTATAGATGCCAGGAAATAGCCTCTCCTTCACGGTCCTCATCGGACGCTAACCATACTGTTTCTGCAGATTTCGCTAACTTCTTTAATTCACTAACCAAAGCTTTTTTATCCGAAGGAACTTCATATTTCTGTTTGAAATTATCTTCGGTATCAATCGCATCATCAGTTTTCACTAAATCGCGAATGTGACCATAACTGGACTTCACTAAAAAATCTTTGCCTAGATACCCTTCTATTGTTTTAGCCTTTGCTGGTGACTCGACTATCAATAAATTTTTTGCCATTTAAATTCTATGATTTGATGCAAAGAAAACGATTTCAAAATGGAATGCAAATTCTTTTTTAACCAAAAGGCCAAAAAAGTGAGAACAATCACCTATCAATTAATCCAAATATCAAGTAAATAAAATAAGGCAAAAACCACTGAGGCAATACCATTGGTGGTCATAAAAGCACGGTCTACCCTACTTAAATCTGTTGGACTTACAATTCGATGCTGATAAATTAATAATGCGCCATAAAAAGCAACACCTATATAATATAATATACCCACCGGCATATAAAAGACTGGAAGGAGAACAAATATAAATGACAGGACATGAAGAACTTCAGAAATCCTTAATGCGGTCTTGCCTCCAAAATTCGCCGGGATTGAATTCAACCCATTTGCCTTATCAAATTCCTCATCCTGTAAAGCATAAATAATGTCAAATCCACTCACCCAAGTCACTACTGCCAGTCCGTAAAAAATCGGGATAATATTAAATACTCCTGTGACCGCAAGGTAAGCGCCTACTGGTGCTAAACCCAAACCTATCCCTAATACAATATGACATAAAGGCGATATTCTTTTCATATATGAATAGAAAAGAATGACGAATAATGCCACCGGAGATAGGACGAAACACATAAAATTGATGAAATAACAAGCAACCATAAACACGATACAGTTTACTATAGTAAATAATAATGCTTGTTTAGGGCTGATTCTTCCTGCAGGAATATCCCGAACTGCTGTTCTCGGATTTAAGGCATCAATATCACGATCCAAATATCTATTAAATGCCATGGCAGCATTTCTAGCCGTCACCATACATACCAACATTAATAGGAATAGTTTCCATTCAAAATGATAGTCTGTCGTATGAATTGCTAGAAAAAAGCCAATAATTGCAAAGGGAAGCGCAAATATACTATGTGCGAAAAGCACAAGAGACATGTATTTTTTCATATCCTACTCTAAGGGAGAAACAAAATTTTGATTGATTTCATGAATGGTTTCCAATACTTTTTCACAACCTAACTTTGTTTCAGAGGATGTTAATATATGGCCAGGCACTTCTTCAAACCAAACTTTTAAGGCTTTTCTGAACTTGGCGATATTTTGGTCTGATTTTACCATTGAATGTTTATCAGCTTTCGTGAATAAGAGAAAGAAAGGGATTCCCTGCTCTCCTAGCCAATAACAAAAATCAAGGTCGATTTTCTGTGGCTCATGTCTACTATCAATCAGGACGAATACGCATTGAAGATTCTCGCGTCTTGTAAGGTATTCACGGATAAATTTTTCCCACTCGGCACGGTTCTTTTTTGAGGTTTGCGCAAAGCCATAGCCTGGTAAATCGACTAAATACCAATCATCATTAATAATGAAATGGTTGATAAGCTGGGTTTTTCCAGGTTTTTGCGATGTTTTAGCCAAACCTTTTCTTCGTGTAATAGCATTGATCAGAGATGATTTTCCAACATTCGAACGACCAATGAAAGCATATTCTGCTTTGTCTGGCGTTGGAAGTTTTGTTACATCCGTATTACTGGTTAAGAATTCTGCACGATTGATATTCATATTGCAAAGGTACGATTAAAAACCTTTTTATTTCTCATCATAAATACGGGTAAAACTCATTCAATTCAAGAAAAATTCATAATTTCAGCATCAAATCTAATTTTATGCTCGAAATCAAGAATATTGTTAAGCAATATGCACATCATAAGGCTTTAGATGATGTTTCTATTCATGTACCAACGGGGAAAATATTTGGTCTTTTAGGACCCAATGGTGCCGGGAAAACATCCTTAATCCGTATCATCAATCAAATAACTGCGCCCGATTCTGGGCAGATCTATTTTAAAGGCGAACCCCTGAATTCTTCCCATATTGGAAAAATTGGCTACCTACCTGAAGAACGTGGCCTCTATAAAAAAATGTTGATTGGAGATCAAATGATCTACTTAGCCCAATTGAAGGGGTTAAGCAAGCAAGAAGCAAAAGAAAAAATAAAATATTGGTTTGAGAAGTTAAAAATCGAGAGCTGGTGGGATAAAAAAGTTGAGGATCTAAGTAAGGGAATGCAGCAGAAAGTTCAGTTCGTAGCGACAGTAATGCATGAGCCTGACCTTATTATTCTAGATGAGCCATTCTCAGGATTTGATCCGGTAAATGCTCAAGTTATCCAAGATGAGATTCTAGAACTCAATAAAAAAGGTGCTACGATTATTTATTCAACACATCGGATGGAATCCGTTGAAGCATTATGTGATAATATTGCACTGTTGAATAAATCGAAAGTCATTCTTGAAGGTTCTGTCAAAGAAATCAAAGACAACTATAGAAATCAAACTTATAAAATTGAGTATAGTTTAAAACCAGAAACTAGCAATATTCAGTTGGATGAATCATTATGGCAGAATCTAGAAAATGAGAAAAATGGTGGAAATACCTTGACCATTCAAATTCCAGAAGGTAAATCATTGAATGATGTTTTAGTTCAATTGATTCCTCAAATTGAAATTCAACAGATCTTTGAAATCATCCCTTCCATGCATGATATCTTTATTGATAAAGTAACTAAATAATAAGCCAGAAAGTATATGAACAAGATATTATTAATCATCCAAAGAGAATATTTAAGTCGGGTTAAGAAAAAATCCTTCTTGCTGACTACTTTTCTGGTGCCGTTATTTTTTATAGGAATGTATGTTGGGGTTTTCTTCCTGACAAAAAAGAGCTTTGAAGATTCGCGTGCATTGATTTATGTGGTAGATAACACCAAAGAAGTAGGTCCATTGCTAAAAAACACAGAGCAAATCACCTTTACACATTCTACCATTGATTTGAATGATCAAATTCAAAAGATCAAGGATCTAGATGGAAACACGAACATATTAATGATTCCTGAAGATTTTTATCAGACCCATAATATTGAATTTCTTTCATCTGGAAAACCTAATATTAATACCAAAGCCTCCGTTGAAGAACAGTTGGAGGATATTCTATTAAACTACCAATACAAAGAGCTCAATATCGATGCTACAAAGATTAAAAGCATCGATACCAAGGTAAAAACTGCTGCAAAGGAAATTACCTCAACAGGGGAAGCGAAGGATAGTGATACAAGAATAGCCATGGGAATTGCAATGGCGTTATCTGTTTTGATTTATTTATCCTTATTTCTGTACGGTGCTCAGGTTATGCGCGGGATTATTGAAGAGAAATCTAATCGTATCATTGAAGTGATCATATCATCGGTGAAACCATTTCAATTGATGATGGGCAAGATTATTGGAATTGGTTTAGTGGGGATTACCCAGTTCGTTCTTTGGATTATCCTGAGTTTCGGATTGATAGGAATTGCATCCAATACATTGATTGATAAAGCCGAGTTTCAACAAGAGATGATTCAAAAAGCTCCTCAAGGTGCTGAAATGGACAATAGTTCAATTCTTTCGGAAGTGAATACAGCTCTGGATGCTGTGAACATTCCGGAATTATTGATTAGTTTCTTTTTATTCTTTATTGGTGGTTATATGTTGTACAGTGCACTATTTGCGGCTGTAGGATCTGCTGTTGACAGTGAAACCGAAGCCAATCAATTTACGATGCCTATTACAACACCACTGTTATTGGCTTATATTCTTTCCTTTGGGGTGTTAATCAACAATCCTCATGGCCCCATAGCAACCTGGTTGAGTTTTATACCATTGACCTCTCCTATTGCTATGCTAGTCCGGATTCCATTTGGTGTACCTACATGGCAAATAGCCGTTTCCTTTATACTTTTAGTAGCGGGTTTTATATTCACAACTTGGGTTGCAGCACGAATCTATCGTATTGGAATCCTGATGTATGGTAAGAAAGCTAGCTTTAAGGAATTAGTGAAATGGTTCCGATATAAAGGATAATAAAATCTTAATAACTGAAAAAGCCCTTCCAATTGAATATTTGGAAGGGCTTTTAAATTTTTCCTACCTTTGGACTGCTGTAATAAATTTCAAACTCGGAAATCACATGACTGAAAAAATTAATCTGTCGGTGTTTAAGAAGTTTTTTTCTTCTAATACATCTGGAGGGATTCTTCTGTTTTTATGTGTGATCATATCATTAGTGATCGCAAATACACCTTCATCTACCCAGTTCAATGAACTCTTACAATACAAGTTGGGTTATGAAAATGAAACTATTCAATTAAGGTATTCTGTCAAGCAATGGATTGACGATGGATTAATGGCTATATTCTTTTTACTCGTTGGATTGGAGATCAAACGGGAGCTTGTAGAAGGTGAATTATCATCTCCCAAAAATGCATTATTACCAATTTTGGCTGCAATGGGTGGTGCTATTGTACCGGCAATAATTTATACATTTTTTAATCATGATCAGGCTTCTCATCATGGCTGGGGAATTCCTATGGCCACGGATATTGCGTTTGCCCTTGCTATTATTTCCTTGTTGGATAAACGAGTTCCACCGAGCTTAAAGATCTTTTTAGCGGCCTTAGCCATCGTCGATGACCTATTAGCGATCTTGGTTATTGCTATTTTTTATTCAACCGAATTACATTACACTTATTTATTATATGCCGGAGGAATCCTCGCATTACTAGTTGTATTCAACAGAACAGGTGTAAAAAGTGTCTGGGCTTATATAATCCCTGGATTATTCATTTGGTATTTTATCCATCACTCAGGCATTCATGCTACGATTGCAGGAGTTTTGGTAGCCATGACCTTACCTACTACGCCGGATGAGAGTGAGTCTACCTTAGAGAAATTAGAACATGCATTGGCCAATCCTGTCAATTTTATTATTATTCCATTGTTTGCCTTAGTAAATACCAATATCAGTATTCATAGCGATATGGTACAAGGATTGAGCACCCCCTTAGGTTTAGGTATTATTCTAGGATTATTCTTCGGAAAGACCATTGGAATCTACATGACAACCTGGATCTGTGTTAAGACCAAAATTGCTAATCTTCCTGATATGGCTGGATGGAAACATATGATTGGTGTCGGGATGCTAGGTGGTATTGGATTTACGATGTCAATCTTTATTTCAATGCTATCCTTCAAGGATCCCCTTTTTATTGAAGAAGCCAAATTTGCAGTGCTTATTGGGTCCTTAATATCAGGTACTTGCGGCTATATGTACCTATCTTTTGTAGCAAAAAAGGACAAATTTCATGTTGAGGAATAATTACAAGTTGTAACGCCTTTTTTGCATAAATATTAAAAGAATGCGCGCATATATAAAATAATATGCGCGCATTCTACTTTAAGTAAATATTTAAATAAATTCAATTGTCCTAAAACGAAAATAAAAGCTACAGATATCAGGAAATTTGGAAAGAAAAAACCTTATAAAAAAAATAAAGCTTGAGTCAATCGGGCGATTGCTCAAGCTTTAAAAAATAACCTCTTATATGAGGTAATCAACCTAAACCTAAGACAAAGATAGATATTTACTTATATAAATTCCAAATTTATTCTAGGAAATAAACCGTATTCTAATGTATAAAATAATTAACTTGTTGGAAATCAGGGGAATAAAATTAAAAAAATAAAGGTTTTCAAACGGGGAGAATGAAAACCTTTAATAACCAATTATAAACCTAAATTATGATACCACAAAGATAGTGTACATTTTACACATATCCAAATCTTTTTTAAAATAAATTATTACCCTCCCCTGATTCCGGAGAAAATTGTTTATATTATATTTGAAAAAAACATTCAGAAATATGTTTACAGGCATTATAGAAACATTAGGAACAGTTAAGAAAATTGAGTTAGAACAAAGCAATATTCATTTCTTCATTGAATCATCCATTAGCGCAGAACTCAAAATAGATCAAAGTGTATCCCACAACGGAGTTTGTTTAACAGTTGTTGGTCTTGAAGGTGATGAACATCAAGTCACTGCTATCCATGAGACATTAGAAAAAAGTAATTTAGGAAAGTTGAAGGTTGGCGACCTTGTAAATCTAGAGCGATGTGTTAAAGTAGATGGTCGTCTGGATGGACATATTGTACAAGGCCATGTGGATCAGCCCGCTATCTGTACTGCGGTTGAACCTCAGGAAGGTAGTGCAATCTATACCTTTGAATACGATTCAAAATTAAATAATATGACCGTTGAAAAAGGCTCCATCACTGTCAATGGAATTAGTTTAACAGTTGTGAATTCTGAAAAAAATAGCTTCTCAGTAGCGATTATACCTTACACTTTAGAGCATACCAATCTTAAAACCATTGAGGTTGGTTCTACTGTAAATTTAGAGTTCGATATTATTGGGAAATATGTAAGCAAGCTGCTTGCTTTAAGAGATTAATAAAAAATGGGCTTTTTATACTGAAAAGCCCATTACTTCTTTTTTACGTTTTGATTTAAACTTCTCAGGAACGACATTTAAGATCTCATTCTTCAACATATTGATAGCATGTTTCTTGACGTAGTTTTGAGGAGTCACCAAACTGATTTCCCTAACAGGTTCAGGAGTTTTAAAATAACGTACATGAGCCAATTGATCCTCATCATAATTAGAAATGCTCATTTCTGGTAAAATGGTCAATCCACCATTCAAATCTACCATCCTCTTCAAAGTCTCTACACTCCCAGTATTATAATCAAAGGTTCCTTCCTTGGATTGGTTGTGCTTGTAATTGCAAATATTCAAAACCTGTCCCCGCATGCAGTGGCCTTCATTTAGCAACCATAATTTCTCATTCGAAATATCTTCAATATTGATCATTTTCTTCTCGAAGACCTGACTTTTTTCGGAAACATAGGCAACAAATGTTTCATAAAAGAGTGGCATTTCCTGAATTACCGGGTCATGCAACGGAGTGGATAGGATACCACAGTCCAAAGTTCCAATTTTCAATTCCTGAATTATCTGTTCTGTTGTATACTCCCAGATTTGTAATTTAAGCTTGTTATATTTCTTCATAAAGCTTGAAATTACAGTAGGTAAAAGATATGGTGCGACAGTAGGTATTACACCAATTTTTAACTCTCCGGTCAATTCGCCACGTTCAGCTTGAAGAATCTCGGAGATTTTCTTGCTCTCGGTCAAAACCGTTCTTGCCTGTTCGATAATTTTTTCGCCAATTTCTGTTGGAACAACAGGTTGGCGGCTTCTATCAAATATTTTAACGCCTAAGGATTCCTCTAATTTTTGGATCTGCATACTTAAGGTAGGCTGTGTGACAAAACATTTTTCAGCAGCAGCAACAAAACTTCTGTAAGTGTCGACAGCAATAATATATTCTAATTGGACTAGAGTCATTCTATAAATTTTAACTATACAAATGTACTGAAGTTATCATGTTATTCGTAATCAGCATTTAAATAAGACATAAAACAAACAAAGCCTGGATAAATCCAGGCTTCGTGTTAATCAACAGATCATTTTAATGATGATTCTGCTTGTATTTCATTTCTAAATCCAAGATGATATCTCGTTTTTTCCCTTCAATCAAGGATAAATTCCCGGCAACAAATACTCCCTTTTCATCGGTTTTAGTATTTCTTATTCCGTACACTGAAGATTCATCCGCAGGATCTGATTCGCCTTCATATCTATACAAAACATCGATCTCATAAATTGCTGCTTCATCTGACAATTGATCAAACTCCACATTATAATCTATGGTATATCCTTTTTTAGACAGATTATCCAAGGCTTCCGTCATGGTTGCATATTTAAAAGTCTTATCCATTTTATATTTTTATGTTCGTTTCTATAAAAACACATAACTTTGAGTATTGTTTCAATTAGATATAACAAAGTAAGAATTAGAACATGGCTCATATCCCCCCTCCTACAAAACACACAGCCCCAGAAGCATTTGAAAGATTACTCGACGTATTAAACACCTTAAGGATTGAATGTCCATGGGATAGAAAGCAAACCATGGAATCTTTGCGGCATTTGACAATCGAAGAATTGTATGAGCTAACTGATGCCATTCTAGAGAAGGATTATCAAGAAATTAAAAAGGAACTCGGGGATATATTGATGCACCTTGTTTTTTATGCTAAAATAGCGGATGAAGAAAACCAATTTAATATTGTTGATGTCTTGAATGCTGTTTGCGACAAGTTAATTACTCGCCATCCTCATATTTATTCAGATATCCAGGTTAAAGATGACGAGGAAGTCAAACAAAATTGGGAGTCTATCAAATTGAAAGAAGGCAATAAATCTGTTTTACAAGGTGTCCCTCAAAGTCTGCCTGCCTTAGTTAAAGCTTATCGTATTCAGGACAAGGTTCGTGGCGTTGGATTTGATTGGGAGGATAAAACGGAAGTTTGGAATAAGGTTGAAGAGGAATTGGCAGAATTCAAAGCTGAATTTGACTTAAAAACTGGCGCCATTGACCAAGAAAAAGCAGAAGCTGAATTTGGAGACCTCTTGTTTTCTTTGATCAACTACGCTAGACATATTGGCATCAATCCCGAAAATGCCCTTGAAAAAACCAACAAAAAATTCATCCATAGATTTACCTATTTGGAGGCTAAAGCAGCCGAAAATGGACAGGTATTAAAAGACATGACTTTGGAGGAAATGGATGTTTACTGGAATGAAGCTAAAAAGCTGAAATAATTGGACTTCTGTTATTTTCTTGATAACTTTAATTCGGTACAAAACCAATCGTATGCAAATTCTTTTGAAGTTTCTAAAGTGGCTTGGAATAATCCTCGGATCAGTTTTATTAGTAGCCGTAGTCTATTTATATGCAACAGGTAAAGACTTTCTAATCAAAGGTGTTTATGTCACTTATCTTCATGGACACAAAACCGCTTACCTAGACGATTACCGATTCTTTGATAACCATAGCATCGATATTGGTCAGCCTCAACCTTGGAATATTTCAAAAGAATATAACTCTGTCAAAATTACAGATAGCTTAAAAAGTATCCATGAAAGATGGAAGTCAGTGGCTTATATGATCATTCATAGGGACAGTATGTGGTTTGAGGAGTACTATAATGGATATTCAGATTCTTCAAGATCTAATTCCTTCTCAATGGCAAAAAGTATGGTAGCCGCGATATTAGGAAAAACAATTGAAGCTGGCCAAGTAAAAAGCCTTCAACAGAAGGTTAAGGATTTTGTTCCCGAATTGATTGGTCCATATGCGGACTCCCTAAAAATGGTAGACTTGGTTTCTATGAGTTCAGGTATGAAATGGGATGAAAGTTATTACGATCCTTTCTCAATTACCACCAGATTATATTTTGACAAGGATATAGTTGGCACCTTGGATCAACTCCCAATCAATAATCAACCAGGACAAGAATTTATTTATAAAAGTGGCGATACCCAGCTCTTAGGCATCGCTCTTCAACGTGCTACTAAAAAATCCTTATCTGAATTACTATCACAATATTTCTGGAAACCAATGGGTGCTGAACATCCAGCCTTATGGCAAGTGGACAGTGAGAAAAATGGCATTGAAAAGGCATATTGTTGTGTGGCCTCAAATGCTCGGGATTTTGCAAGATTTGGCAAGTTGTATCTGCAGCATGGCCAATGGAATGGAAATCAACTTTTAGACTCTGCCTATATCCAGCAATCGGTTACCAATACTTTCCCGGCATCACCTGAATATGGATACGGTTGGTGGATTGGAAAATACAAGGACAAGGATTACTTCTATATGGATGGTCACTTGGGGCAATATGTTATTGTAATCCCACAAGATGATTTAATCATCGTTCGTCTTGGACATGGAATTGGTGGTAAACCAAGAAGTAATCCCGGATCAGCTTTCTATAATTTTATCGAACAGGCATATATTATGCTAGGCAACAGAGTCAACAATAATTAGCCAAACTCCTGTAATAAAGCGGTTCTATAGATAATATTTGTATTTTTGCTGCAATGAAAGAATTAGCAGTAATATTCGATATGGATGGCGTAATTGCCCACACTAATCCATACCATGCCCAAGCCTTTGAAGCATTTTTTGACAAATATCAAATCCCATATTCTGATGAAGAATTTGAGAAACATATGTATGGCAAACACAATAGCTATATTTTCACTCATTTCTTCAAAAGACATATTGCAGGTGAAGAGTTATTAAGTCTAGAAAGAGAAAAAGAAGGACTTTTCAGAGAAATCTACAAATCTGAAGCAAAGCCAATCCCTTATTTACCGGATTTTCTAAATAATTTGAAAGAGAATAATATCAAAACGGGAGTTGCTACCTCGGCTCCGCGTGCCAATATGGACTTAATTCTAGATGTATTGGAAATCAGAAATTTCTTTCAATCTACGCTAGGATCTGAAAATGTAGAATTACATAAACCTCATCCTGAAGTTTATTTGAAATCAGCTAATAACCTAAACATGAACCCACAACATTGTTTTGTTTTTGAAGATTCATTTTCAGGAGTTACTGCAGGATTAAATGCAGACATGAATGTAATTGGCGTTCTCAGCTCGCATAAAAAGGAAGATTTACCAGTTTGTCTGGATTATATTGACAACTATAAAAATATGAGCGTAGATAGACTAAAATCACTTTACGAGCAGCATGTGGGATAATGCATTAGAACTAATTCCCTCCCCTGGCGCGTGGATCCTTTATTTCTTCTGCGCCATGCTTATCGGAGTTTCTAAAACAGGTATTCAAAATGTAGGAACCTTTACCATTCCTATGTTTGCGATCTTGTTTGGAGCGAAATTTTCTACGGGGATAGTTCTAATTCTATTATGTATGGCTGATTTATTGGCTGTAATCTATTATCGGAAGCAATTTATTTGGTCAGAAATAAAATCCATGCTTCCCTTTTCCATGTTGGGATTGTTTATAGGATTGTTTGTTGGGGAATATATTGATGACGGGACCTTTAAATTCATTATGGGTGCTTGTATATTCATCAGTGTACTTTTGATGATTTGGGGAACCAATAAGGCCAAAAAAAGTCAGGATAGCAAGGATTTTACAGATAACTGGTGGTATTCACCAGCCTTCGGATTATTAGTAGGTTTCTCGACAATGATTGGCAATGCTGCCGGACCAGCCCTGACTATTTATCTGTTGACTAGAAAACTCAATAAAGTAACCTTGGTGGCTACTGGTGCTTGGTTCATTATGATCCTTAATTTCTCCAAAATCCCATTGCAGCTATTCGTTTGGAAGAACCTGACCTGGGAAGGCATTATCTTAAATTGCTTAGCTATTCCCTTTATTTTATTGGGAGGTTACATAGGTATCAAACTTGTGAAAGTTATTCCTGAGAAAGAATTTAAGATTGTTATTCTAGCTTTAGTCATCATATCTTCATTGATGCTGATGTTTGGCTAGTAAATCAAAATATAATAGAAAAAGGGAAGTATAAATGTAGACTTCCCTTTTCTATTTTATTTAATCGTATAGTTTAAAACGATGTTGTGTCGACAGGAACCTCAGAGTTCTCTGTTTCCGGAGCCTTATCAATTAACTCCATAAACTGATCAAGTTTAGGGGTAATGATAATCTGAGTTCTACGGTTTTTAGATTTTCCGTCTGCACTATTGTTGCTAGCAACTGGGTTGTATTCACCACGTCCACCAGCGGTCAAGCGTTTAGGATCTACACCATAAGTGTTCTGTAATGCTTGAACAACAGATGATGCTCTCAAGGTACTTAAATCCCAGTTGTTACGAATATTTGGTTTCGAAATCGGATCTGTATCAGTATTACCTTCAATCAACACATCGTAATCTTTGTAATCTTGGATGATCTTAGCAATTTTTGATAAAGTCTCGCCTGCACGATCTGAAATTTCATAGCTTCCTGATTTATACAACATATTATCAGATAATGAAATATAAACCACACCTTTTAATACTTGAACATCCACATCTTGCATTTCTTCACGGCTAAGTGAACGAGTCAAGTTGTTTGTCAACACCATATTAAGTGAATCACTTTTTTGTTTGGTATTTACTAAATGTTGAATGTATTTATTTGAGGCGTTGATTTCATCCACCAATTTGGAAATATTGACATTTCCTTGCGTATTTTGGTTAATACTATTATCCAAAGTTCCTTGAAGTTTTGCTAAAGCTTCTCTCAATCCTGCATTATTCTTCCGTTCAATCTCAAGCTGTTCTTCTAAACTTTTTACTCTGGTTTTGCTTTCAGCAAGGTCTAATTGACTTTGGTTATATTTGTCACCCAATTCTTTATACTGAGCTTCCAAAGCTCGGTGTGTTTTCTTGCTAACTCCACAAGAGGTAATCAACAAGGCTGACATTAATAATAATGGTACGCTAATTCTCTTAATCATAACGCTTGATTTTGTTTCTATTCGTATTTATTACGCTAATGTTAAGCAAAAGGAATGCCTTTTATCTAAAATTAACTTTTATTAACTCTAAATTTTCTATTAAATCCCCTTTTCAGTTCAATAAACGAAGATTATTGTCGAAATATTTTATTTTAAATGTAAGACCAAAATTTCATATTAATCCAAAAAAGAAAAAATATATTATCGTTTTTCGGTAAAATTATTTTTAAACATTTCCAATTCTAAAAACTGAAGTTTTCTACTTTTTATCTTAAAAATAAATATTGGGAATCAAATGAATAAGGTTAATATTTATTCAAAAAAAAAGTCTTGAGATCGGGGAGATTTCAAGACTTAACTAACCAATTATTAACCTAAATTATGAATACTAGCTAATATTCAAAGTTTGTGCCAAAAAATTAATTCTACATTATTTTGTGTCATTTTACATTCAAAAGCTCAAATACCAATCATTAATGATAATTTTGTCCATGCAACATTTGAATACCTACCTTAAAAATCTAAACATAGAAGCACTAAATCCTATGCAGGAAGAAGTACTTCAACAGTTTAGTACAGACCGTGACTTTGTTCTTCTCTCTCCTACTGGATCAGGTAAAACATTAGCTTTTAGCCTTTTACTTTTCAAATTACTAGGAGACAATTTCTCAAAAGGCACCAAAGCTATGATTGTGGTTCCTACTAGAGAGCTTGCTCTACAGATTGAATCTGTAATCAAGCAAATGAACAGTGCCTTAAATGTTGCCCTATTATACGGTGGGAATAATAGCCAGATTGAAAAAGATAAGCTTAAACAACAACCTGCCTTAATCATAGGAACACCAGGAAGAATAATTTATCATATCGACCGCGTTCCAAATCTACTTGAAGGTTGCCATACGCTAGTATTGGATGAGTTTGATAAGTCATTAGAACTTGGGTTTCAAGATCAATTGAGTTATATCGTAAGAGCGAGCAGAGATGTAAAACATAAAATCCTAACCTCCGCAACGGATATGGAAGAGATTCCAGCATTCCTGGAATTAAACAATCCTGTCAAATTAGACAATGTTGACAGTCATGGCTTAAGACCAGACCTGAGTTATTATAAGGTGATGACCAGCTCTAAATTAAAACTGGAGTCACTTTTTAAATTACTTTGCAAAATTGGTGATGAAAGGGTTTTGGTTTTTTGTAACCACCGCGAAGCGGTAGACAATATATCTGATATTTTGGAAGGAAAAGGAATTCAAAGCATTCCATACCATGGTGGTCTTGAACAATTTATTCGGGAATTGACTATTGTTAAGATAAAGAATGGTAGCCAAAATATTTTAATTACGACTGACCTTGCTGCACGTGGTCTTGATATTCCAGAGATGAACCACGTCGTTAATTATCAATTCCCATATAAGGAAGATGAATTTATTCATAGAAATGGTCGTGCGGGTAGAAATGGTCAAAAAGGATATGTATATGGTATTCTGTCTGATGATGATCGTGGAGCTAATTATTTAGATGGAGCTGAAACGCTCGAGCTAGATGGATTTTATCCGATTCCTGCCGAACCAGAATTCAAAACATTAAGGATTAATGCTGGTAAAAAGCAAAAAGTCAATAAAATTGATATTGTAGGTTATATCCTAAACTTACCAGAAATTACGAAGGATGACTTAGGGCTAATCGTAGTCAAACCAAATGATTCCTACGTCGCTATTCGTGCTGATTTAGCCAATAAAGTAGTGAAGAACGGAACTAACGGAAAAATAAAAGGTCAGAAAGTAAGAATTAACTTAATTTGATTTCTTGATATGTTTTAGAATCGTTGCTGGAACCAGGTGATTGATATCACCATTATTCTTCCAGATATCCCTAACGATCGTTGAAGAAATATGGGCCTCTCCACTCCTGCTTACCAAAAAGTAAGTTTCGATTTGAGGGGCCAATAAAAGATTGTTCTGAGCAATAATGTTTTCATAATCAAGGTCAGTCCCATTACGAAGACCTCTTAAAATAAACTGAGCACCAATGGATAGGCAATAATCCACCGTCAATCCATTATAAAAACTAACCTCTACCTGTTCATTATCTGCAAACAATTCAGAAATGGATAATTTGCGACTCTCCACATCCATCATCCCAACCTTTGAACTATTGATGCCAATAGCAATATAGATTTTATCAAATAGCGGTAAAGCTCTATTTATTAAATCCTGATGTGCAATGGTAAATGGATCAAAGGATCCTGGAAAAACTGCGATTCTCATAATTATTTAGAATAAAAGCTAAATGATGAATTTCCATATTGCCGGGTCTCAACAAAATTTGGATGATCGATCATCTTGCGGTTACTTGGATGTTCTACAATTAAAAGTCCCCCCTCTTTCAATAAATTATTTTCAATGACCAAAGCCGCTAACATGGGTAACTGACCTAAGTCATAAGGTGGATCAGCAAAAATCAAATCATATTGTTCCTTATCCGATTTGATAAACTTAAATACATCAGCTTTTCTAGCTTTGATCTGCAATAAGTTTAATTTCTTGGCTGTATCAGTAATATAAATTACACATTTACCATGTAAATCAACCGAATTGACCTTTGCTACTCCTCTCGAAGCAAGTTCAAAGGATATATTCCCCGTACCGGCAAATAAATCCAAACAGTCCAATCCATCAAAATCAATTCTATTATTTAAGATACTGAATAATGCTTCTTTTGCAATATCTGTAGTTGGTCTGACAGGTAAATTTTGTGGAGGATTCAACCTCAATCCTGCTGCCTTTCCTCCAATTATTCGCATGTAGGTAAATCTATTAAATAACTTCTCGAAAATTGATTTGACTCTTCGTCCAAGGAAATACTCGGTTTATTGGCTGAAATCTCAATTACCTCATCAGAGTAGGTCTTTAACTTTTGTATAAAGGAATGGTCAACATCCAGACCTGAATATAAAACCTTATTAACCTTTTTATCAATTCCAAAATTCTCAAATAGGTTTAAGATAAAATAACTCAAATCATCATCGCTAACAACTTCAAAGGTATTATAAAACTTAAATTGACCATTGATAAATAAATAGATATCAGCAGTATTATCATCAAATACAACACCTAGAACATCCCCTTTCAATGGAATGTATGGTCTTGCTTGTAATAGATTTAATTTAAACTCAGGAACGAACTTAGCATCTGGAAATAGGGTTTTCCAACGATGATGCAATAATACATCCAATTGATAGAATGCCTGAATTTGCAAGAACTCAACTGCAGTTTGACTCATTTCCTGTGCAGGATTCTCCATGAATTCCTGGTAATTATCTAAGTCATCTTCTTGATATAAATCATCAGGAACAAAGGTTAAATTATGGGTAGGAATACTCACGTAAACCTTTTGAAATGGCAGAGATAATAGTTTTAGAGCCTCTTCTGAAGGATTATGGCTCTCAAAATTCATATACACCAAAAGTTGATTGTCTTGATCTAAAACATAAAGCTTATCATATTGATAATTCGCTTTTACAATCAGTGTGTAATGCGATATATAATGTAAATGAAATTGTTTCGAAGTATAATTCATTCCTTGCAGATGGTATAAACACAAAATTAGTTTTAAAAATTGGATTGACCAACCTTTTGGATAACTTTGGGTTGTGCAAATAAAAAACAGCCTTTTACAACAGTTTTCTCATCAAGCAACCCAACAGCAAGTCGAAGTATTTGAGATTCTCGGTGAATTCCTACATACTTTTGCCGTTGAATCCTGCTTTATATTAAAAGGCTATGCCGGTACTGGTAAAACGAGTATCATTTCTGCATTGGTAAAATCCTTACCTCGATTTCATAAAAGATCTGTTTTATTAGCTCCGACCGGACGTGCCGCCAAGGTAATGTCGGCTTATTCTGGTCGGAATGCCTTGACCATTCATAAAAAGATCTATAGAAAGAAAAATGCAGTATCATTGGATATGCAATTCAGCCTAGCCGACAATACACATGAAAACACCTTGTTTATTGTCGATGAGGCTTCCATGATCAGTAATGAAGGGCATAGTATGTTTTCTAATGGATTATTGCATGATTTAATCGAATATGTTCAGTCTGGAGAAAATTGCACCCTTATGTTGGTTGGTGATATTGCACAGTTGCCTCCGGTTGGACTTGAAACCAGTCCTGCATTAGATCCTGAATACATGAACGCTGAATTTGGATTAGAGATTTTCAGCTATGAAATGACAGATGTCGTTCGTCAGGATAAGAACTCCGGAATTCTATATAATGCCACAAAAATCCGTAATGAAATTCGATTGGATGAAGAATTTGCGGAATATAGCTACCCGCAATTCGTCACTAAATCATTCAAGGACATTTTTAGGATGAATGGGGAGCGATTGATTGAAGGTCTTCATTATGCTTATGATAAGTTTGGTATCCAAAATGCCATGGTTATTTGCCGATCCAACAAGTCAGCAAACCTATATAATCAGCATATTCGAAATCAAATATTGTTCAGGGATGAGGAAATCACAGGTGGAGATATCGTCATGGTCGTGAAAAACAATTACTATTGGCTTCAGGACAATGACGAAAAAAATACCGGATTCATCGCAAATGGAGATATGGCGGTTATCAAGAAAGTCAGTAATGTCCATGAAATGCATGGCTTTAGGTTCGCTGACCTATATCTCGAGTTTATGGACAACAATGAGGGCGATGCCATTCGTTGTAGGGTTCTTCTGGATAGTTTATATGTTGATTCACCCAACCTACCCTATGAACAACAACAAAAACTCTATAATAGCATAGCAGAGGATTATCAAGAAATCTATGCAAAAAAAGATCGTATGGAGGCCATTAAAAAAGACCCTTATTATAACGCTTTGCAGATTAAATTCGCCTACGCCATCACTTGCCATAAAGCCCAGGGTGGACAGTGGCCATTGGTCTTTATAGATCAAGGCTATATGAATGATGACATGTTGAATACGGAATTTATGCGCTGGCTCTATACCGCGATAACCCGGTCGACTCAGGAACTCTTCTTGGTCAATTTCAATGAAAAATTCTACGAAGCCTAAACCTATCAAAAATAATACATGATCCCTTCTTTATTAGGTCGATAAATAGATATTTTCGCTCTTTCAAATATTGACTTAATTAATGTAATGAAGTACTTTTTCTCTTTTATTTTTTTATTAACCTTTGTTATTTCAAACGGACAAGATAAGTCCAACCTTACAAAGCCTAATTATCAACTTGCATCTAAATTCTCACCAAGCAAACTCAGTAAATTAATCTTCTCTACTGAAGTAAATCCCAACTGGATCAATTTCGGTGATAAGTTTTGGTATGAATACAATACCCCAAAAGGTAAAAAATGGTATCTCGTAGACCCCAAAACTAAAAAGAAGTCAGAGCTATTTGACCATGCTGATATGGCAGCAAGAATTACTTCCATTGTAAAGAATCCTTTTGATGCTCAACACCTGGACATCCGAAACCTACGTTTCATGGATGATGAGAACCTTATCCGTTTTGAGGTTCAAAGTACTAAGGATACGGTCAAATCTAAAGATGAAATCAAGAAATTGACAAATAAAAAGGATACGATCAAAAAGAAGCTTTATTACTTTGAATATAATCTGAGCAATAATAATCTGAAAGAACTAAGCGAAGAAAGTAAAGAAAAAACCAAATTATTTTGGGCCAACTTCAATCCTGATACCAGTAGGGTTTACTATGCTAAAAATTACAACCTATATTGGATGGATTATAGCAATTACCTGAAAGCTCAAAAAGATGAGAAGGATTCTACCATTGTTGAACATCAAATCACGACGGATGGCGTGCAATATTATGCTTGGGGTGGTGATGAATATAGTGTCACGACAGGAGATAAAAAATCGGAGGATGAGGACAAGAAAAAGAGAAAACCGGTTTGGATAAACTGGTCTCCGAATGGTAAATATTTTACTTTGACTCGTAAGGACAACCGGGATTATAGCGCTCTATGGGTAATCAATAATGTTGCTAAAACAAGACCTACCCTGGAAACCTATAAGTATTTGATGCCAGGAGAAACAGATTCTACTGAAGTTGAGCTTTATATTTTCGATAGCAACACCTTAAAACCTAGACAAATCAATGTTTCAGCTTTTAAAAACCAAACTATAAGCTTATGGAACAAGGATCGCAATAAAGAAAGCTACAAAGGAAAGCATTATATCAATTATTGGTTGGGGAATGATGAGGAATTTTATATCGCTAGATCAAGCCGTGACTTAAAACGAATTGATATCGTTGCAGTCAATACCAATGGCGAAACTAGAACTTTGGTAGAAGAACGTTCAAACGTCTACCAAGATGTCAAAAAACCATATTTTATCAATAATGGAAATCAATTTATCCATTGGTCCCAACGTGATGGATGGGGACATTTCTATCTATACGACAAAAATGGAAAACTGATCAATCAAATTACAAAAGGTGAATTCCATTGTGATGATCTAACAAGATATAATGAGGCAACAGGAACCTTATACTTTAAAGCCAATGGTAAAGAAAAAGACCTTGATCCATATTATACCTTCTATTACTCTGTAAATAAAAATGGGGGTCCCGCAAAACTATTGACTCCTGGAGATTTTGATCATCAGGTTTTAACTAGCGAATCCAGCAATTATTTTGTTGACAACTATTCGAGAGTAAACACTGCACCTATCAGTAACCTGTATAATGCTTCAGGACAGCTTGTTATGAAATTGGAAGAAACAGATCTTTCTAATCTTTTTGCTGCTGGTTATAAATTCCCTGAGCCATTTAAAGTAAAAGCTGGTGACGGCATTACAGATTTATACGGGGTGATGTACAAACCCTTCGATTTTGACTCAACCAAAACCTATCCTATTATTGAATACGTTTATCCAGGACCTCAAACTGAAGCAGTGAACAAAAGCTTCGGTCGATCGATGGACCGTATTGACCGTTTAGCGCAAATGGGATTCATCGTTATTTCGGTTGGTAACCGTGGTGGCCATCCATCCCGCTCTAAATGGTACCATACTTATGGATATGGAAACCTTCGGGATTATGGCTTGGAAGACAAAAAGGTGGTTGCTGAACAATTGGCCGATAAATATTCATTTATTGATGTCAGCAGAGTTGGAATAACTGGCCACTCAGGTGGTGGATTTATGTCTACTGCTGCGATGTTGGTATACCCAGATTTCTTTAAAGTAGCCGTTTCTGGTGCTGGAAATCATGAAAATAACATCTATAACCGATGGTGGAGTGAAAGACACCATGGAGTAAAAGAAGAAGTTAGTGCAAAAGGGGATACAACCTTCTCTTATAACATCCAAAGAAATACTGAACTGGCGAAAAACTTAAAAGGCAAATTATTGATCGTAACTGGTGACATTGATAATAATGTGCACCCTGCTAACTCAATCCGTATGGTTGATGCCTTAATCAGAGCGAATAAAAGATTTGATTTCTTACTATTGCCTGGCCAAAGACATGGATTTGGCGATATGACTGAATATTTCTTCTGGAGAATGGCAGATTATTTCAGCCAGCACTTATTGGGTGCTTCGGAAATGAATGAAGTCGATATCATGGAAATGAACAGGGATAAACCAATGAAATAATATCCTGAAAAATCATATTTTCTTTCTATTTTAAAGACTTATTATACCAATAGAAAATATGCCTGATCAAAATACTAGTCATTTTATAGAAGCCCTAAAGCATTTTGGGGCTTCTGACTTGAATGAGCAAATCCTAAAGGAGGTTAGCTTGGAACAGTTGCTAAAATGGAGTAAGGATGACCCGGATCAAAGACTTTGTTTTCGAAGTTCCTGGGCTTTGGAACACCTGCTATTAAAGAATAATCAACTCTTTAATTCTACCTATAATCAGTTGGTTGAGAATTTTAAAACCTTAAAAAATTGGAGTGCATTAAGAAGTTATACCAAATTGATAATGTGGTTATTATCTAAATCCAACAAAACTATTAAATTATCAGATGATCAAAGGGAAATTATCTTGGAAAAGACCTTTGATATTCTAGAAGACAGCGATTGCCCGATTGCAGTTAAGGTCAATGGCTTTGATATTTTATACCGATTGATACCTTATTATGATTGGTTGGCAAAGGAATTAGGTTTATTGATAGAACTAAACCTTGAAAAAGAAAATACCCCTGCCTTAAAAAGCAGAGGTACCTATATCTTAAAAAGACTAAGAAATTAGCCTAAAATAATGTATTTCCTTTATTATGGGTTTTCCCCAAATGCTTAAAGGCTAATTCAGTACATTCCCTTCCTCTGGAAGTTCGCATTAAATATCCTTCCTGAATCAAGAATGGCTCATAAACCTCTTCAATTGTTCCTTCGTCTTCACCTACAGCAGTTGCAATAGTCTTAAGACCTACTGGGCCGCCTTTAAATTTCTCAATAATCGTACTTAAAATGCGATTATCCATTTCATCCAATCCATGCTCATCAACGTTTAATGCATTCAGAGCAAACTGCGAAATGGCTTTGTCAATGGAACCATTTCCTTTAATCTGTGCAAAATCACGGGTCCTTCTCAATAAGGCATTCGCAATCCTTGGGGTTCCTCGACTTCTACGCGCAATTTCAAAGGCCCCTTCTTCTGAAATAGGAACATTCAAGATAATTGCCGATCGCATGACGATGTCTGTTAATAATTTTGAATCATAATATTGAAGCCTCGAATTGATTCCGAAACGAGCACGTAAGGGTGCAGTCAATAATCCGGAACGAGTAGTAGCACCAACTAAGGTAAATGGATTCAATGATATCTGCACAGAACGGGCATTAGGACCTGTTTCCAGCATGATATCAATTTTAAAGTCCTCCATAGCGGAATAGAGGTATTCTTCAACTAGAGGGCTTAAACGGTGGATTTCATCAATAAAAAGAATATCTCCTTCTTCCAAGTTGGTCAAAAGCCCAGCTAAATCGCCTGGCTTATCCAATACAGGTCCCGATGTGATTTTTATCCCTACTCCCATTTCATTGGCAATAATATGAGATAAGGTCGTTTTTCCTAATCCCGGAGGGCCATGCAATAAAACGTGGTCTAAGGCTTCACCACGTAATTTCGCCGCCTTTACGAAGATAGATAGGTTCTCCAATATCTTTGCCTGACCAGTAAAATCGTCAAAACTCTGCGGACGAAGTACCCTCTCCAAATCTTTATCAGTCGGCGTCAGTCTCTCTGGGTTGGGATCAAGGTTTTCATTCATATCTTAGAACACAAATCTTAATTTAATAATTATCTCTCGTAATTCTTAAATAAACTTCCAAGTTTCATCTGTATTACACCAAAGAAAGCTTCTTTAAAAATCTTTGTACTCATTTTCGAAGTTCCCAAAGTTCTATCCGTAAAAATAATAGGAATTTCGACAACATTAAAGCCATATTGGATGGCTGTAAATTTCATTTCAATCTGGAAAGCATATCCAACAAACTTAATCTTGTCCAAAGGAATGGTTTCCAAAACTTCCCGACGGAAACAAACAAACCCCGCGGTAGCATCCTGAATCTTGATCCTTGTAATCAGACGCACATAAGCTGAAGCAAAATATGACATCAAAACCCGGTTCATCGGCCAGTTGACAACATTTACCCCTTTAATATATCGAGAACCAATCGCCATATCAGCACCGCCATTTTTACAAGTATCCCGTAATCGGATGAGATCATCTGGATTATGACTAAAATCTGCATCCATCTCAAAAATAAATTCATAGGACCTTTGAAGGGCCCATTTGAATCCATGAATATAGGCAGTTCCTAATCCCAATTTCCCTTTCCTCTCTTCTATAAAAAGTCTGCCTGAAAATTCTGTTGCTTGTAAGGCTTTTACAATATTGGCCGTCCCATCAGGAGAACCATCATCTACAATAAGAATATCAAATTCAATCTCTAATGTAAAGACCTTTCGAATTATTCTCTCTATGTTTTCCTTCTCGTTGTAGGTAGGAATGATAACTATGCTGTCTGACACGCTATATTTTTTAATGCGGTAAAGTTAAGCAATTAGAACCAAACTAATAAGGACTCTCTGACAAGATATAATCATAAAAAAGCCGAATAAATAACTTATTCGGCTTAATTTCTAATTCACTCCATGCATAAGCTTTTTTATAAATGGAGAGAGGATAATCAAAATTGCTCCCGCAATTAATGAATATAAGCCTAACTGCTTATAACCCTCCGTATAAGTTATTAATTTATCGACCAAAGTATCGCCTTCTCTAGCTTGTGCCATGCTCGCACCAATCAATCCGGCAACATATTGACCATACGCACTTGCTAAAAACCACATACCCATCATTATTCCTTGCAACTTGGCTGGTGATAATTTGGTCATAATGGATAGACCTATCGGTGATAAACATAATTCACCAATCGTAATGACCAAAAGAGCCCCAGTAAAAATATCCAATGAGGTAATACCCCCTGTAGCGAAAAATCTGGTTGCATATAGTACGTAATATCCTAATCCTAAAAACAAGAACCCTAATCCGAATTTAATGATCGTATTCGGTTCCAATTTACGCTTCGCTAACCATAACCATAATAAACCAAATAATGGTGCTAGAATAATGATAAACAAAGCTCCACCAGAATTATTTACTCCATTTGGATCAAGTCGGATTGCACCACCCAGAACCGTATCATTTAAGTTCTTTGCCGCAAAAATACTCAGGGAGCCACCGCTTTGTTCGTAAATCCCCCAGAATACAATGGAAAATAATATGAATACAAGCGCAGCAACCAACTTATGGAATTCCTTCTTTTCAACTTTTGACATTTCATAAAACAGGTATATCAAAGTCAATGGTCCAATAATGGCCATAAAGTAATTCGTATACTCGGTTTTCGAAACCATGATCTGAATCAATGGAATAAATAGCAAGGTCCCGATATAAACGGCATATTCAACCCATTTCGGCAATGCTTTAGATTGAATAATAGCATCAGGATGCCCTGGTTGTAATCCAATTGGACCTAACTCATGTTTCGTAAATTGAAAATTGATCAAACTGATCAACATTCCTACTGCAGCTAGTCCAAAAGCAACATTCCAACGATATGCTTCATCGATTACTGAACTCAACATATAGCCCTTCCCAATAGCAACACAGATATAGCCCCCTAAGAATGCACCTAGGTTAATACCTGCATAGAATAAGGAAAATCCTGCATCACGACGGTTATCACCATCTTTATACAGTTCTCCGACCATAGTAGAAATGTTTGGCTTAAAAAATCCTGTACCAATAATGATAAAGGCTAAACCGAAATAAAAAAACTGATGGGTATCAATGGATAATAGCGCGGAGCCCACAATCATCAACAAACCTCCAAAAAACAAAGACTTCCGAAATCCTAAAATCTTATCTGCAAATAATCCTCCGATAAAAGTAAATGCATAAACAAAGGCTTGGGTAGCTCCATATTGAAGGTTGGCTTCACTTTCACCAAAATTTAACTGGGTAATCATAAAGAATACCAACATCCCGCGCATCCCGTAAAAACAGAATCGCTCCCACATCTCAGAAAAAAATAACCTCCAGATCTGTTTGGGGTATTTTCCCGAAAAGTTTTGAATCTCCGCAAGAGATTCTTGTGCTTTAGTAGCCATAATAAATGTAATAATTGGTTCTATTTAACCCCATGCATCAATTTCTTCACAACTGGATTCAATAACATCACCAACAAACCGGCAGCAATTGGAACAATTGTAAAAATCAAGAAAAAGGTACTTAATGAATATTCCTTCGTAATATTATCGATCTGACCACCTAAAATCGCAGCTAACTTATTTCCAATAGCTAAAGCTAAATACCACATCCCAAACATAAACCCAATCATTCGTGCTGGAGCTAATTTCGATACATAAGATAAGCCTACTGGCGATAAGCATAACTCCCCGAGCGTATGGAACATATAGGCCAGGATTAGCCAAACCATCGAAACCTTCACTCCTGCCTGTAATCCATTTGCCCCAAAAGCCAAAAGCCCAAATCCTATTGCCATGATAATTAATCCCATACCATATTTTACGGTAGCAGGTGGATTATATTTTGAATCCCAAATTTTAGAAACGAAATTAGCAAAGGTGATGATAAAGAATGAGTTCATGATGGAAAACCATGAAACAGCAATTTCTGAAGATTCAGCTGTGAATTCCTTATAAAGCATCCATAATGCAATTCCCCAAATCCCTCCAAAACAAAGCATTTGCACCAAATTGGATAATGGCGCTTTTCCAAAAGTTTTCTTGGTTAACATTGCTACAGCGTAGGTAACAAATAATAATGGAACAACCGTTAATAAACTATTGATTACATTGAATGCCATCAAAGAATCACCAGATAAACTTCTGTCAACACTATCCCGCGCAAATATCACTAATGAAGAAGCCCCTTGTTCAAAGGACATCCAAAAGAAAATAACGAAGAATGCAAAGATGATGACTGCTATCAATCGGTCCCGAACAACTTTGGTATATCTAGTTAAACGCGAAATAACAACAAATAGGAACAAAATTAAAGCTGCTATTATGGCTACATTCTGTCCTGCCATGGAACCAATTTGTAAACTAGATAATATATCTATTCCTGAAATCTTAGAAAGTGGATCATTGAAAGCATATCCAAGACCTAAAATAGTCATGATTACGATTAGAATAATATCTAGACCTGTAAATGGATTGGGCTTATCATCTGGATTTTCAGCACGCATTGCCTCTGCTTTCGCTTCCTTCTGCTCTGCTGTAGGAGGATCACCAACTGTTCCGAAAATAGGTTTGGCAAACCAAAATTGAAGAGTTCCTAAAAACATAAAAATCCCCGCCAGACCAAATCCCCAGTGCCATCCTACTTTCTCACCCAAATAACCACATAACATCATCCCAAAAAATGCACCTGAATTAACACCCATGTAAAAGATAGTATAGGCAGCATCTTTTTTCTGAGGAAACTTCTTGTACATTTCTGACAGAATGGAAGTCATATTCGGTTTAAAAAAACCGGTTCCTAATACTAGTGCTCCTAATCCAAGGTACAAGAATAATGGAGTATCAAAGGCCATAAACAAGTGCCCTAAGGTCATAATCGCAGCTCCTATTACAATCGCATAACGATAGCCGAGATACTTATCTGCTAATATTCCTCCAAAAATTGGAGAAATGTACAATAACATCGCGTAGGTACCATACAATGCTCCTGCTTGAACTGGATCCCAACCCCATCCTGAAAAAGGACTGCCGGAAATAATCGCACTGGTTAAAAAATTGATCAGGAGGACACGCATCCCATAAAAGGAAAAACGCTCCCACATCTCCGTGAAAAACAAGACAAATAGTCCCGAGGGATGGCCCAAAACCAAATTCCCATCCAGTCCCTGCTTCTCTAATTCCGCTGAAAATGAAGCATCTGTAGATTTACTCATAAACTATATTTTCTACTTAGTGTTAATATTGAATTTGTAAAAATAAATAAAACTTTCAGGTTTCCACCGATTCTCTAAAATCACAATCCCATTTGACCTATCTATTCTTCAATCTCTTTTATCAAAAAAGGCTGAATCTTTTACCAATTCAGCCTAATTATATCTTATTTTATCTCCAATTATTATTGAATGCCATGCATCATTTTCTTTAATTTTCCGTTGAACATTAATAGAAGTAATGCAACAAAAATTGGTAATGCAGCAATAATCAAAAAGAATACGGTCATGGAGTATGTTTCAGTAATCTTATCAATATAGGAACCAGTCATACCTGCAATGAAGTTTGCAATGGCAGACGCTGTAAACCATAATCCAAATAATAATCCGGCAAATTTCTTAGGCGAAAGCTTACTTACATAAGATAATCCTACTGGAGATACACATAACTCTCCTGTAGTATGGAAGAAATAAGCTAATATCAACCAAATCATGCTAACCGATGCGGTTTGTGCTCCTGAAGGGATAGACATGGATCCATAAGCCAATGCCAAGAAACCTACTGCTACCAATATCAAACCAAATGCGAATTTCACTGGTCCTGAAGGATTCCATACTTTCTCCCATAATTTAGAGAAGGAAGAAGCCAGCGTGATGATGAAGAAGGAATTTAAGATCTGAAACCATGAAACGGTTACTTCGGTAGTATCTACTGTAAACTCTCTATTTACTTTCCAGATTCCCAATGCCCAAATAATAGCAAAGGAAATAGCCGTGAAAATAACTGTCAAAGGATATTTACTGAAAATCTGTTGTGATAATTTGAATAATACCCATGTCACGATCAAAATCGGGAATATCGTTAATGCCGCATCTACCCATTTGAAAATCTCTCCAGCATTTCCATCTAATACACGTTGAGTATAATTTTTTGCAAAAATGGTCATCGATCCTCCTGCTTGCTCAAATGCAAAGAAAAAGAAGATACTCGCAATCATTAATACGGCAACTACAATTAAACGATCTCTAACCACATTCTTAGGTGTATGATCCTCCTCTGCAATATTATGAACATGCTCCTCTGGCGTATGAACTGTTCCCGGTTTTTCTCCAATTACTCCAAAAATCTTTTGAGCAAAATAAAATTGAACCATACCAAAGAACATAAATACTCCAGCTAATCCAAATCCATAATGCCATCCAATTTTCTCACCGATATAACCACATAATAACATTCCGAGGAATGCCCCTGAGTTAATACCCATGTAGAAAATAGTATAACCAGCATCTTTCTTTGCTGATGAATCTGGGTATAATTGCCCAACCATCGAAGAAATATTCGGTTTGAACATACCATTACCCAGGATCATGAGTACTAATCCTATATAAAAAAATGTGTTGGAAGAACCTTCTAAGGCCATTGAAGCGTGACCTAAGGTCATAATTAATGCTCCCCATAAAATAGCTTTCCGGTAGCCGGTTAATTTATCGGCAATCATACCACCAATTAATGGTGTCAAATAAACCAATCCTGTATACCATGCATACAATTCCATGGCTTCACCATTGGTCCATCCCCAACCACCTTTTACAATCTCGGTGATTAAGAAGACAGTTAATAAGGCACGCATCCCATAATAACTGAAACGCTCCCACATCTCAGTAAAGAACAGGACAAATAGACTTGCAGGATGCCCCATCACCATTTTATCGTCAACGCCTTGTTTGGCAAGGTGTTGGACCAATTCTTGGTCTTTTTCTTGATTCATCGGTTATTGATATTTATGTTAATATAGAATTAATTACAGAACATTATTTTTTCAGGATAGCAAATTAACAAATTTTTATTTAGAATTTGCAGCTTTCTATTTTCAACAACTATCCCAAAATTTATATTCTTATGAATCATTTTTTTAACGATAGTTTAATGATAATTTAAAAGTCCACCTCTTTTTTAGGATTGAATTTTTAAAAAGAAATTAAAGAATAATTACCAAATCATAAACAGACCTACAGCATCATAACCAAATACTCAACCATCTCCACTATTTGATGTCAATTATGTATTTTTCTTGTTTTCAAATAAACCTCCCCTTTCCCGAATTCAACTTTAATATATTCTTAATTTTTCAAATCCTAAACTTATTGTGTAAACATTTTTTTACGTTGATAACTTTATTTTCCATCAACAACCTGTATTATAATATTTATTGAAAATCAATAATAATCAAGATAAGGCCAAAATTCAGCCCATAAAAAAAGAGGCAAAACTATTGTCTTGCCTCCTTCAATCATTTTCCGATCTTATTTAAATCTCTCTAAAAGAGTTTTAGTCAATTTAATACCTTCATCTTCTGAAATATTGCTTCCTTCGTATTCGATGCCCACATAACCTTTATACCCAGCATTCTTTACGATCTCCATCATTTTTCCGAAGTCTACTTTCGTATCATTGCCATTCGCATCGAAATCATGTGATTTTGCACTTACTCCTTTGGCATATGGCATTAATTCAGCAACTCCCTTATAACGATCATACTCGTAAAAGTTTCCAAAATCAGGTAAACTACCACAATTCTTCTTACCTACTGTCTTTAAGACGTCGGATAACCAGTCTCCATGTGAAGAAATACCACCGTGATTTTCTACAACAACTGAGATTTTACCCTTTTTACCATAATCAGCTAAAGTAGCCAAGCTTTTTACAACTTGATCTTTAACCTCTTCTTTAGTTCCTTCTCCGGCAGCATTTACACGAATCGCATGACATCCTAAGAAATTTGCTGCATCAATCCATTTATAATGGTTTTCTACCGCCTGCTTACGTTTCGCCTCATCGCGATCGCCTAAGCTACCTTCGCCATCAATCATTATCAGGACGTTCTTCACGCCATTGTCTTTTGCCCGGTTATTCAAATCCTTTAAGTAGGTCATATCCTTGGCCTTATCCTTAAAGAACTGATTTACATATTCAACTCCATAAATGCCAAAATTCTTGGCAGTATACTCAGGAAAATCAATGTTTTTTAAATCACCTTTGAAAAGTTTTTTATGTAAGGACCACTCCGCTAATGAAATTTGAAACCAATCTTTCTTGGCTGCAAATACATCTAATGATGGTGCTAGGGTTACCCCTGCTGTTACTAGTCCTAGGTTTCTTAAAAACTCTCTTCTTGAACTCATGATTTTGTTATATAAGTGTTATTAGATATTAGCCCATCCAGACGTTAATACATCTACAAGATGCATTGTCTTAATGGGAAGTTGATTCTTTTCTATATAGGCCTGTAACTGCAACAAACATGATGAGTCTGTCGAAATAATATAATCAGCCTTTACATTTAATGCATTCTGGACCTTCTGCTCCGCCATTGCAGCTGAAATACCTTCAAATTTCACCGCAAAAGTTCCTCCAAATCCACAACAGGTCTCTTGATCGTGCATCTCGACAATCTCTAATCCCCCAACATGACTCAATAGCCGCCTTGGTTCCTCTTTGATCTTGCATTCTCGCAATGCCGAACATGAATCATGGTAAACCGCTGTACCAACCAATTCTGCTCCAAAATATTCCTTCTGCAAAACATTCACCAGAAAATCACTGATCTCGAAAATATTACGTTGAATGGATCTGCATTTATTATGCTCGATGGAATTCGTAAATAAATCATCATAGCCCCCTCTAACCATCCCAACACAAGATGCTGAAGGACTAACTATGGGATGCTCATCATTGAAGTCATTCAAAAATTTCTGACCTATCTTTTTTGCATCATCCCAAAACCCCGCATTATAAGCCGGTTGGCCACAACAGGTCTGATCCGTATTATATACAACCTTACAACCCGCCTTCTCTAACAACTTCACCGTATTGAAGGCAGTTTCCGGATATAACTGATCAATAAAACAGGGAATAAATAACTCTACTTTATGCATTAATCGCCTTGAATAATCTGTAATTTATTAAATTTTAACACACTAAACAACAACAAAAACCCAATGATAAAATATACAGACAGAAACAATGCCGAATATCGAATATTTTGTGTTATCTGTTCTATAATACCGAAACTAAATAAACCAATCACAATGGCTACTTTTTCGGTTACATCATAAAAACTAAAAAATGAAGTCGTATCCTCAATATCTTCTGGAATTAACTTCGAATAAGTCGATCTGGATAAGGACTGTATCCCTCCCATCAATAATCCAACTGTAAAGGCCATACCGTAAAATTGATACTCATTGCTCATATAAAATGAGGCACAACAGATCAATATCCAAAAGAATACTACAACTATCAAAACCTTGATGTTACCAACTTTCTTCGCAGCAACCGACATCAAATAAGCCCCTCCAATCGCAACAATCTGTATTAATAGTATGGAAGCAATTAACTTGCTCGCCCCTAGGTTTAACACCTTCTCACCAAATGCTGCAGCAACAATCAATAGCGTCTGAATTCCCATCGAATAAAAAAAATAGGCCGGCAAAAAGGTCTTGATCGCCTCAATCTGTTTGATCTGACCTAATACAGTAGTAAATTCCTTCTTGACCTTGGTAAAAAATGGAAGCCTCTCTGATCCTACAGTAGGTTTATTCCTAGGTAAAAACTTAAATGGAATCTGGGCGAATAACAACCACCATAAGCCAACTAATAAAAAGGAGAATCTCGCAGGAAAGGATCCATCTGTAATTCCAAACCACTCTGGTTTAAAAATAAAAATAAAACAGATAATCTGTAAGGTAACACAGCCTACATATCCATAGGCAAACCCTTGTGCACTGACCCTGTCTTGCTGATCTGGACTGGCTATAATCGGTAAATAAGAGTTATTGAAGGCTACCCCGCCTATATAACCCATCGCCGCCAAAGCATAACAGAAAATACCCCATTCTAAAGTATTCAGCTTAAAGAAAAATAAACCCATACAAGCTATGGCGCCAATATAGGTGAATAGTTTCATGAAAAACTTACGCTTGCCAGCCGCATCTGAATAGGCCGAAATAAATGGTAAACCCAATGCCATCAATAAATAAGCGATGGATAAGGCAAAATTCGATAAAGCAGTATTGATCACCTCGATTCCAAAAAATGATACTGTATCATTGGTATTTGGATTCTTCGTAATCGTCGTATAATAAACAGGAAAAATCGTGGAATTGATAACCAGGTTATAAGCTGAATTCGCCCAATCATACATGGACCATGACCGAATTAACTTCTTATCATTCTTTTTGAATATTTTCATAAGATTTGCTTATGCGAATATAGCATTTGATTTTTGAACTGGTTTAAAAATTTTCGTAGATATGCGTTACGATTCTTACCATTTCTTTACGAACTGGCGATGAACTCCCCAGGAAGTTATTGTTCAAAAAGGAAAAAGCATACCTTTTACCTTTTTTGGTCAAAATATAACCACTCTGACAATGAACGCTATTGATTGTTCCGGTTTTGGCCCAAACAAAGGCTTTACCGCCTGGCGTTGGATAGACATTTTTCAAAGTACCTTCTAATCCTCCAGCTGGAAATAAATACAATTTCGCTGTCTCATCGCGAACTTCGTTGTTTATCTCAAGTAATACTTGAACCATACTGCGTGGAGTAATCTTATTATAACTCGATAATCCACTTCCATCTCGCAATTCAATGGAGTCACTCAACTTGCTGTAATAGGTATCCTTCATGTATTGACGAAGGTCCTCCGTCTTAAAACTATTGTATTTCAAAAATGAAGCAACCATGTTTAGCTGTTCTGCAAGAAAATTATCACTCGGCAACATCATCTCCCGCTCTACCTCTCTTTTTGGAACAGAGTTGAGAATCTTAAAATTTGAAGGTAATGGCTGATTGACCAAACCAACATCCTTCTTTATGGTATCCTGAAGTAAGATCACCAGCAAACTATCACTTGGACGGAATGGTTTCTCATTGACATAATTCTTTGGCAATGGAAGTTCATTGACTTCATAGCTGTTGTTTTCCAATGCCCTATGAATCCTATACCGTGTCGTTGTATCGGACAACTGCTTGACATCCCTTTCAAAATAGCTTGGAAATAATCGCAATTGACCATTAACTTCCCTAAATTGTACAACATTGCCATATATTGGAAAAGGAAATAATTCCGGTTGATAATAGAATTCATAATCCTCAATTGACCATCCATTTCTATAGGTTGGCTCTTGTGTTGCAGTACTTGAATAGAACAACTTTTTATTACTATTTTTCAAGAAGTTATATACTCGACCATTATCCAGTCTTGGATGCAAGAACGTTGGATCCCCAGTTCCCCAAAATATGAGGGAATCTCCACGTTCTACATAAGCAATTCCAGGAATAGAATCCCCAATTAATTTTAAGGAGGCAAATAAGGTAAAGACTTTGGTGTTTGATGCAGGAGTAAAATGCTTGTCCTGATTATGATCATAGACGAAACGTTGTTCATCTATATCATACAGACTAAATCCGTAGTAATGTTTTGGTAATACCTCGGATTTTTGGAATTCTTGATTTAGGTTTTGGATTAATTGTGCCTTGGATTGTAAACAAGCCAATAAACCCAGTAGGATTAATATGCTTCTCATTTGGTAAACTTAGTAATTTTTCTACTTTTTTATTAATTGAAACAAAGTTTTTATAGTTCAAAAAGAAGGGCCGATCTTAATGATCAGCCCTTAATTCTTTTATTGAATTAACTCCTTAATTCTGTTTTAAGTTTTCGTTCCTATCTAACTCTGTTTGAGGGATTGGCCAATATTCATTCTTTGGCCCAAAAGTAATCCCTTTATAAGGGCTAAGAATTCCTCCTTCAAAGGCTGAATAGCTTTCAACAGTCTCTTTCGCAATTCCCCAACGAACCAAGTCAAAGAATCTATGACCTTCTAAAGCCAATTCTAATCTTCTTTCGAAGCGAACTGCTTTACGAGCATAATCCGCGCTAGGGAAATTTGGATAAGGTTTTACATTATATTTGGCAGCATTAACCCCTGTAGCAGTTTTCTTAGGGGCTAATTTCGCAGCACGAGCACGAACTGAATTTACCAATTTCAATGCTCCCGCTAAGTTACCTGCTTCAATCTCACACTCCGCAGCCATTAAATAAACATCCGCAAGACGAATGATATTCACATCTAATCCTGTGATGTAAGCCTCTCCTGGCGCTGTATTGGATGCAAATTGAGATTTAGGAACCATTTGCTTTCCAGGTAAAAATGGCCCAGCAAACGAAGGCTCTCTAATCCATGAATCACCTGGCATAATTCCATAATCTAAAAATTCAACCCCTCTTCTTGCAATAGTATAGTCAATACGTGGATCAAAAGCCAAATTAACATTAAGAACATAGTCCTCTTTTGCTTTCCCTGTTAATTTGAAATCAGAATAATATGGATCATTTCTATAAGTATCTAATAATGGTAATCCATTGGCATCTACCTTGAAGGAATTTACCAAATCAAATGTCGGATTATAAAATCCACAACAACTTACCGGTGCATTACCATAGAATCCTGATAACATATCACCCACGTTTCCATTTTCTGCGTTACCATTTCCATTAATCGCATGCTTGGAAACCATCACTACCTCAGGACCGTTCTCTTTAGTCACATCAAAATTGTCGCGGAAACCCATATTCTCTAGGTTCTTGCCTGCCATAACATCTTTAAACAATGGTAAAGCTTCGCTGTATTTCTTTTGATATAATAAGAACTTGCCCAGATAAGCTTTAGCAGCTATTTTATCCATTCTACCAAATTCATTCTTGATTTTGGTAGCTGGCAAATTATCTACCGCAAATTTTAAATCCGCCTCGATCTTAGGCTTAATATCCGGCTCATTTGAAACTTTTAACGCCTCTTCCAAAGTCGTGGTCTCATCGATATATGGAATATTCTTAAAAATCCTCCATAAATAAAAATAATAGTGAGCACGCAGCATTCTTGCTTCGCCTTGAATTTCCTTCGCACGTTCAGCTGTAATGGCCTTTTCACCTGCTTGGTCATCATTCAATAACTTCAAGGTCGTGTTACAACGTTGAATACCTTCGTAATAAACCTGCCACATCGAACTCAAGTTGTCATTGACACTTGTAGCTTTAAAGGTCTCAATATTCATCATATAGGGCTGGTCAGATGAACTGGAACCTTTGTGGGCATTACCACCAGCAACTTCCCCAAATAGCCATTGACTCGGAGCCGAAGCATAATTCCCCCAAGTTCCACTCACATTACCATTTAAAATACTATATGCACCTATTAATGCACCTTCAACACCATCCTTATTCCCTACCTGGGGCTCAGATAACTGACCCTGAGGTAATTTCTGTAAAAATTCTTTCCCACAGGAACTAACTAATAGCATCCCCGCTCCTAAAAGAATCATTAATTTATTTCGTTTCATGATTGTACTTTTTAAATTAATTCCCGATTAAAACCCTAAACTAAGACCAAATGTGTATTGGCGTGCTTGCGGATAAATACCAAAGTCAACACCTAATGCCGGATAATCTGATGGAGTCGCCGAAATCTCAGGATCTAAACCCTCATATTTGGTAATCGTAAATAAATTGGTTACCCCAAAATAAACTCTGAACTTGTTAAATGTGGTATTGTCGCCAAATAACTTCTTCGTTTGGATATTATAGCCTAATTGGAAGTTCTTTAATTTTAAGAAACTACCATCTTGAATATAATAACTTGAAGTCGCAACTTCCATCTCATTCAAATCTGAACCCGGATTTACAACCGTTGGAACATCGCTATTGTGATTATCTGGACGCCATGAATTTAATGTTCTCACACTTTTTTGACCATCAAATACACCAAAGTCAGTGAAGTAACGTGTCGCTTCATATAAGTCATTCCCTTGTGAACCATAGAAGTATAATAATACATCAAAGTTTTTATAGGCTGCATTCAAATTCAAGGAATAAACAAAATCTGGATGTGGTGATCCGATAACTGTTCTGTCTTCTGGACCTAATACGCCATCACCATTTAAATCTGCATATTTAATACCTCCTAAACGGGCACCACCATATTTTGGAGAATTATTTAAGTCTGCCTCATCACGATAAACTCCAATCGCTTGATAGCCATAAAATGCTCCAAATGGCTCGCCAGCTTTTAATAACGAGGTTTGCATTGAACGGAATGCCCCATAATTTACTTGGGCTACCGCAGGTGATAAGGCTACAACTTCATTTTTGTATTTCGAGAAGTTTGCTGCTACATCAAATGTAAATGCAGATTCTTGTCTATATCCATAGTGATAACCTAAAGATGCCTCAATACCTCTATTTCTCATTTCACCAATATTTTGAACCGGTGCAGTTGCACGACCTACTGCTGTAGCTGGCAATGGAACGCGGAATAACATATCTGTTGTAGATTTATTAAACCAATCAATCGATCCATCAAAATCCCCGTTTAATACTGTGAAGTCCAAACCTAGATTTAAGGAACTTACCTGTTCCCATTTGATGTTTTCATTTGGATAATCACTTTTCCAAACACCAGTTACAATCTCATTATTAATCGGATACGATGATGCTGTTAAAGAAGTAGTATATCTAGCTAAATACTGATAAGCACTGATCCTTTGGTTACCTGTAACCCCGTAACCTGCACGTAGCTTTAAGTCAGTCAACCATTCTGCTCCTTTAGCAAATTCTTCCTGAGAAATACGCCATGCTCCACTTACCCCTGGAAATACACCATATAAATGGTTCGCCCCAAAGTTGGATGAACCGTCACGACGAACTGTTGCACTCAATAAATAACGGTCCTTATACGCATAGTCTGCCTTACCCATAATAGAGAACATGGAACCAACCGATCCGGATCCACCATTACTAATGTTTGTACTACCTGCATCTAGATAGAAGTAATCCAAACTATTTAATATAAAGTATCCATTACGTCCACCTGAAATTCCTCTATTACGGTTTGAGATCGCCTCTGTACCTACTAGCACGTTTAAGGTATGATCTTCACCCAAATTAGGCTTATAATTTAAAGTATTCGTCCAGGTCCACTCGGTAGTATATCCGTGATACTCACTCATACCATTATTGAAACTACCTTCTGAGAACTCTGGGTTTGGATAATTGTAACTTACTCCGTTGTAATTCTCATAGCGTAATCCAAAACTTGAACGGTAAGTTAAACCATCAATGATATCATACTCACCGAATGCATTTCCAAAGAAGAAATTAGAACGATTCATATTATCTTTCGCTCTGAATGCCATTGCAACTGGGTTCTGACCATTCCCTAATTTATATCCTTTAGATCCCGCAAAATTTTTACCCTCATCATATACCGGGATGACATTTTGGATACGATAGGCAAATCCTAACACAGAGCCTTCGCCCTGGTATCCACCTGCCGTATTTGGATTAACCCCCATTCCGTATCCTTCGGTATAAGCATAGGATAGATTTTCTCCAAATCTTAACTTTTTGTTAAAGGCACTGAATTGAGTATTCGTTCTAGCATTATAACGTCTAAATCCGGTATGGATAATGCTACCTACTTGATCCAAATATCCTCCAGACATTGAATATTGAGCATTGTCAGTTCCTCCAGAAGCACTTAACTGATAAGACTGAATTGGTGCATTTTGAGATAATTCTTTAAACCAATCTGTCCCTGCTTTATTTGCTTTTGTAATCTGATAAAAGGCATTTGGATCTTTCAAATCATAATTATATTTGGACATATCCGCATCAGAAGCCGTAATACCAGTGGTTTTCCCTCCGGCTAATAAATATTCTGGAATTGTTCTGTCGATTCCAAATAAATCCTTTTCTAAATCAATAATTTGCTGAGGACTTAACATTTTAGGAAATGCTCCTGTATTAGGAACTCCTGTACCTACATAAGCATCAAGATTAAGAGCCGTACGACCTGATTTACCAGTTTTGGTTGTAATAATGACAACCCCATTATTCGCACGAGCACCATAAATAGATGCTGCAGAAGCATCTTTCAGCACCTGCATGCTCTCAATGTCATTCTGGTTCAACCAACTCAATTTACCCTCAAATGGAACACCATCAATGATATACAAAGGCTCGTTGTTATTAATGGTTGAATAACCACGAATACGGATTTGAGGTGTTGAACCTGGAGCTCCATCATTGACGATTTGAACCCCTGTTGCACGCCCCTGTAATGCTTCAACAGCACTACCAGCGGGCTGTGACTTTAATTCATTCACATTTACTACAGCAACAGAACCTGTTAAATCTTTTTTCCGTTGAGCACTATAACCCGTAACGATAACTTCCTCGAGATTACTACTGTCTTCTGTTAGAGAAATGACAATTGGTTGTGTCGCAGATGTTACGGTATGCCTTGCCGATGCGTACCCCACGTATGTAACTACTAGAATGTCATTCGGTTGCGCATCAATTTCAAAATTTCCGGATGCATCTGTTGAGGTACTACTGGTCTTGCCGACAATTTTAATCGTCGCTCCAGCAATTGGCTCACCAGCCTGGTTGACGATTTTTCCTTTAACTGGACTTTGCATCGCATACAGTGGATGCATTGCGATTTTATTCCAGATCGATACTTCTGAAGCCGACACACTACTCATACTGAGTAGACCCATCGAAATCAGAAGACCACTTTTTAGCATTCTCTTGGGAATAAAAGAATTGCTATGGAATTTCATTGATCTTCCCATAATAAAATTTGTTAGTTAGTTTGTTAAATTATTAGTTCAATTCTGTTCCGTATCTAACTCTTAGGCATAGCAATGCCATGAATTAAATAAGAATTATTTAAAGCATATAAGTTCCATAGGGAACTTATCATATCCTAAAAAATAAATTGTAGGCTACTTTGGTTTACTAATTGGAATTAAGTATTCGTGGTTCATAAGCTGTTAGTTAATTTGTTAAGTTTATTAAGTAATTTATTAGTTTATCATATCTAATTTAACTCCTAAACTCCTGTCAAAGTGTACATTAAACACTTTCAGATTTTAATTTGTAAATCCCCTTTCAAATACATTTGGAAATTTTACAAATACAACAGGATTAGCTTTAGTTTAGAATTAAGTTTACAATTAAGTCTAATTTATAAAATATTTTTAATAAACAAGACTTTTAAGCAACAAAAAATTTACACAAAAAAAGGAGGTCAAAACCTCCTTCAAATATTTTATTTATTGTTTCTCAATTAATAGCCTAAAACATATTTTAACCCACCTATAATTTGCTTTTGGAAATTTGGCTCGTATAAAGATTCTTTCGTATGTCCAAGACCGGTGTAAAACATTTTGATCCCTTCAAATTTCTGATACCAAGCAATAGGATGAAAATCACCCATCTTACCATTCTCATAAGATTTTTCATCAAGAGTCATCAGGATTTTTAAATCTGGTTTTAAATTAGAAAAATCATACCACTCATCCTTATGCATCCAGACCTTAGGCAAATGTTTCGTAGCTAAATGCTTTCTGTTTTTAACATCAATCTTAGCTTCTTGAACAGCAGGATGACTCGCGAAATAAGCACCAACCAAATTATTATACCAAGGCCAATCATGCTCGGTATCTGTTGCAGCATGAACCCCCATAAATCCCTTTCCCGATTTAAGAAAATTTTGAAAAGCTACCTTTTGCTCTTCATTTAATATGGTACCAGTTGTACTGAAAAATAAAACTGCATCAAAATTCTTGATGGAATCTGCTAAAAATACATTGGCATCCTCTGTATGAAACATCCCAATATGCTCTTTCTTTAATAGATCACCCAAAACTTTGACACCTTCTTCAATATTGTCATGCCTAAATCCAGCTGTCTTCGTAAAGACCAATACTTTTTTAGGTTTCTCAATATGCCCTGCAAATGCAAAGCAAACACTTAAACAACATATTAAACTCAGTATGCAAAATCTTCTCATTGATTTATTTGGTTTTTGATTGATAAAAATCTAAGCTTTCAATAATGGAATCCTCTTCCACAAATTTATTATAATCACAAACACCAATCTCTCGCAATAAAGCAAAACCTAATTTGTTACCCTCGTTCTTCTTATCATTCTTCATTAAGCCCAATAACTCCGGATAAACTGCAGAATTCAATTGATATTTAGGATAAATTGATAACAGATAATCAACGATCTCATCTAATTCAGCTTTATCCAGATTATTAAATTTATAGGAAAGATACGCTTCACAAATCATACCTATAGCAATCGCCTCCCCATGTAATAAAGGATTTACATCTGAAACCAACGAATATCCTTCTACCGCATGACCAATCGTATGCCCGAAGTTTAAGATTTTACGAAGCCCCTTTTCAGTAGGATCTTCCAAAACTACCTTATTCTTTATCAGCACAGAATCATAAACCATACCTTCAGGAATTTCTGGTAAAGTATCAGTCTTACAACGAGTAAACAAACCTTTATCTTGAATTAACCCATGCTTGATCACCTCTGCAAATCCTGATAGAACTTGACGATCATCCAAGGTTTCTAAAAATTTATTGGAAATAAATACAGCTTTAGGTTGGCTAAAAGTACCAATGATGTTCTTTACATTATCTAAATCTATCCCGGTTTTGCCACCCACTGAGGCGTCAACTTGGGATAATAAAGTCGTCGGTACATTTAAAAAATCAATACCTCTTTTATAAGTTGATGCAGCAAATCCCCCCATATCAGTAACAACTCCGCCACCTAGATTCAGCATTAAGGCTTTCCGGTCCGCACCAAAATCTAACATGGTCTTCCAGACTCCAATACAAAAATCTATATTCTTGTTCTCCTCACCCGGGTCCACCTCAATAATATCATAATCAACAATATCCGGAATAGCGGCTTGGATGACAGGTAAACAATGATCATTTGTATTTCGATCTACTAGAATCAAAAGTTGTGAATAATCATGGTCAATCAGAAATGATTGTAGCTCATCTAACTCATTATCGAATACGACGTCGTATCCTAAACTATTAATCTTCTTCATATATAATTTGTACCTAAAGATAGATTTTTTTTATGGATTTGCCCTTGTTTTTAAATCTATCTTCAGATATTTTACAAAGCAATTTTAGTTATTGTATTTTTACTTTATTTCCATCAAATTCGACAATATCGCCAACCTTGACCTTTAACCTTTTCCTGTAATCTACTTGACCATTGTACTTTACGAGTCCTTCTTCAACTACCCATTGAGCCATTGCCCCATGCTCAACCCAGTTCATTACCTTTAATAACTGAATCAATTGGATGTAATCCCCTTCTAATGTAAACGTTTGCATAGACAAAAGTAATTTTATTCCGCAGCATTTAGGATATATTAATATCTAAAATTCATAAAAAAAGCCTAATTTTACGCCCATCAAATTAAAGTAATATGGACATAGCTTCACCCTTAAAGCTTGACTTTAACAATACAGAAATTGCCTTTAAAGGTAAAAGTGATAAAGACCTTAATAAAGCCTATTGGTTATTTAAGATGGTCGCTAGTAATGCACTCATTAAAATCGGTACTCCAATCACTAATTTTTCGCTAAATATTGGATTACCTATTCAAGGAATTATCAAAAACACCATCTATAAACAATTCTGCGGTGGTGAAAGTATCCAAGATTGCCAAAGTGCAATCCAAGACCTTGGTAAAGGTAATGTAACTACAATCCTTGACTATTCCGTAGAAGGTGAAGATTCAGAAGAAAGCTTCAATTCTTGCTGCGCAGAAATCTTGAGAACTGTAGAAGCCGCCAAATTAAATCCGTTAATCTCATTCTGTGTGTTTAAACCTACAGGATTGGGAAGATTTGATCTTCTGGCAAAAATCGACGCCAAAGAAACCCTTAGCCCTGAAGAACAAGCTGAATACAACCGTCTCTTAGACCGTTGTGATCAAATCTGTAAAGCTTGTTATGAAAACGGAATCCCAGTGTTAGTAGATGCGGAGCATTCTTGGATCCAAGATACAATAGATGATATCGCAAGAGAAATGATGGAAAAATACAATGGAAATAAACCTATTGTATATAATACCTACCAAATGTATCGTCATGATAAACTTGCCTCCTTAAAAGCTGATTTTGCTTATGCAAAAACGCAAAACTTCCACTTGGGAGCCAAAATCGTTCGTGGAGCATATATGGAAATTGAAAGAGAGAGAGCAAAAGAAAACAACTACCCTTCTCCTATTCAACCGAATAAAAAAGCTTCTGACACAGATTATAACCAGGCAATCCATTTTTGTTTAGACAACATAGACAGAGTTGGTTTGATGGCAGGAACCCATAATGAAGAAAGCTGTAGATTATTGGCTCAGGAATTAGAGAATAGAAATATTCCGCATAACAACCCGAATGTATTCTTCGCGCAACTTTTGGGAATGTCGGATAACCTTTCATTCAACCTTGCAGCTGCGGGTTATAATGTAGCTAAATACATGCCTTATGGCCCCGTTAAAGCCGTAATGCCTTACTTGTTCCGCCGTGCTCAAGAAAATACTTCGGTAGGTGGTCAAACTGGTCGTGAGTTAAGCTTGATTATGAAAGAATTGAAACGCCGTAAAGCAGCAAATAAATAATCCTTTTCTTTTTGTTATCCTTAAAAAGAAACAGAAAACATATTAGAAAGTCTCCATTTAATGGGGACTTTCTTATTTTTGCGCCATGACGGAAGAAAATTTTCAGAAATACCTTAAACTAAAAGAAATCGCAACCCCTTTTAAAGCTTTATTATTTGATGTTGATGGGACCTTAGCGGATAACATTTATGCTCACAAAGCTGCATATGTCCAAGCCGCAAAGGAACATGGTGTAGATCTGGACCCTGACCTGATTGATGAAACCGCAGGCTGGCCAACAGTCGCAGTCGCGGATGAAATCTCAAATCGCTATAATGTATCATTAGATCGATATGAATTCGCAAAAAGAAAATCTGCAATTTTCATCGCCGAATTTATTCAAAAAACACAGCCAGTTGAATTTGTAAGACAAGTCCTTTATGATTTTGCAGAATCTAGAAAAATTGGAATTGTTTCAGGTGGGAGTCGATCAACATTAAATATTACACTCGATGTAATCCAGGTAATAGGCAAATTTGAAACGTTGGTTTGTGCGGGTGATACACCAGAGGGAAAGCCTTCACCTCAACCTTTTTTATTAGCGGCTGAACATTTAAATGTAGATCCCATCGATTGCCTGGTATTTGAAGACGGCGATCCAGGTGTACAAGGTGCTATCTCAGCAGGAATGTCCTGGGTGAGAATTGACCAAATCTAAAAATTTGTAATTATCCGAATTCCACCATTGGTGTAGTTCATATCCGCACGTTTAAAACTTCCTACTGGCAACTTAACAAATGGTTCCACAGATAGGTTTATGTTCTTGTTCATTTTCATCTCTTTTCCAATTGAGAAATTCACAAAACCACCAAAGCCTTTACTGCTCACATTCTCATCCTCAGTCTTGATTGCGCGAGAAACTTGCTTAACCGCTGTTTTCACATCAGCTTCGTTCTCAGGTAACCCATTTCCAAATAATTCGCTATTGGCATTCTCCACAAAGTGGGCATATCTATTCTGATTGAATACAGCAGCATAGGTAATTCCCGAGGATGCATAATAACCACTCTTGGACTTTACTCGAACATCCAATGGAATTTCTAATGCTTGAACATTCCCAGAAATAGCATTGACATTCGGCAAGATTATAGCATTACTACTCATATAATTTTGCGTCAAGCCGTTCCCAGTAATCTTGTGGATAGCATCCTTATTCGCAACTACTGCAGTCTCAGCATTGGCAACCGGATCCTTCATCTCAGAAACATCATACTTATTGTAAGCCAAACCCGTACGAACACTGATATTCTTACTAATATTATATGCCAATAAAACTCCGCCCCCAAAGTTAAATCTATCATTTGTCGAATTAGGGGAAACAAATAATCCTAGATCAAACTTCTCTCTTAAATTAAAGTTCCTATTTTTCAAAACTGGTTCCACACCTTTCTTTGCCCCATCGCTTTGGTAGGCTAACTCCGTATTCATATTAGTTTGACGAAGAACTGAATAATCATCCTCATCCAACATTATCGATGGTTGGTTTATATCAATATTATATGCTGTTAAATGATTTGGTACTTGAACAGAACTTGGATATAAATTTTGATTAGAATGATTTGATAAAACTTTTAAATCTCCAAAGGAAGAATAACGAACAACGTCTTGCTGCTCATTTCTTTGAATAGAATTTCCAGCTGCAAAAGATTCAAATGCAGTAGGATTTGGTTGTGAATTAAGATTGTTATTAGCTTGCTCAGGCAAGTCAGCAGTTCCTTCAGGTTGTGTAACACTGGAATTATCTGAAGAACCACTGTTTTCAGACTCCTGATGATTGGCCACAACTTGATTTTCAACCATGCCTTGATTCGCTTCAGGCCAATTTTTTACTGTAACAACTCCTAATAACAAAACCGCTGCAGCACATGCTGCCCAATAAAAAGTTTTATTCCTTTTAGTTGGGGCAGTATCATAACGACTCTGAAAATTCTCCCATGCACCTTCCTTATACGGAAGTTCTTCCATGGTTTTCATCTTTTCGATGATCTGCTCAACAATATCTTTTTTATTCTTTTCTTCCATTATCTTAGTCGAATCAGGATTTAATATTTTCTAAATTTATTTGACTCAAATACAATTTGCGAAGCTTCTGCTTTGCTCGTGTAAGATAAGTCCGTGATGTACTCTCAGGGATATCCAACTTCTTCCCTATTTCTTCATGCGAATAACCCTCAATCTCATATAAGTTGAAAATTAAACGTTGTATATCTGGCAATTGCTGGATAAGGGACAACATATCTTCATACTCCAACCGACTATCATTATTCACAGAATAATGAATCGTATCACTTCCACTCAAGTCATCCAACATATACATCTGCTTACGCACTCTTAAAGCATCAATGGAGGTATTTACCGCGATTCTTGCGATCCAGGATTTAAAAGTCTTCTCTAATACATTGGCATCTTCATGAAGTGAAAATGACCCAATCTTATTAAAGGCTTTCACAAAACATTCATTCGCAAGCTCTTCCGCCTCCATTTCATGTTTCATATAACGAATGACAATAGCCATCACATATCCATAGAATTTCTTATACAAAAAAGATTTACTCTTCTCAGAATTGGACATAGCACATTGCTCCAATGCGGTCCTAAGGTCCATTGCTGTGTTATTACTGAGATATCTTTTTAATATTCCCACCTAAGTCTTTTCTTATCTGCTTGTCCTAAAAAACTATAGATGAAACTAAGCTTTATTCATACTAATACCGCTATATATTTTCTATAATGTGATAACGAATAAAAACAATTTCATGCTACAGTTGGTATAAAATAATGATTAAGGTCATTAATTCCTTGCCTTTTATTTGGTAAATTTAACAAACACAAAATTAACGATTATGAGAGCCATCTTATTTCCTACTGATTTTTCTGAAATTGCCAATAATGCCTTCCTTTATGCATTACATATCGCAAAGTCCATTGATGCGAAAATTTATGTGCTTTACACCTATTTAGAACCGGTTTTATCTGCCACCCACGGTGGTCAGCCTGAGCTTCTAGGTGAAGTCTATCAAACAATAGAATTGAACCAGTTTGAAGTCTATAAAAAGAAAACACAAAATCTTCGCGAAATTGCCGCTAATATAGGACTTCCAGATGTTGAACTAATTTTTATGTTCGAGGAAGGGCCGGTGTCTGCGGTTGTAAAAAGTATTGTAGAACGTGAAAAAATCCATCTTGTCGTCATGGGAACCCATGGTGAATCAGGATTCCTTTCTAAATTGATCGGAACCAATACAGTCAATGTCATCAAATCCATCCAAAATCCTGTCCTTGCAGTACCACCGCATGCTAAATATCAGGGTATCAAAAGAACAGTATTTACAACCTTGTTCCGCGAAAAAGACAAAGAGGCATTAAAAGAAATGCTGATCATGGCTAAAGCTGTCAATGCAAAAATTGATTGCCTCCATGTATTGCACAATGCTAAGGTCGCTGATGTTCTGTTGCAAACCGAGGCTTGGCAAAAGGCATTCCCTCATGACAATATTGAGTACATCCTATTGGATGAGGTCGAAAGCATTGAAAATACAATCGCAAATTATATTCTTGAAAACAATATTGATATATTAGGTGTCGTTAAAAGAAATCGAAACTTTTTCGACCGACTCTTTGGAAGTAGTGTCAGCAATAATTTAGCACTACACTCCAAAGTGCCTATTTTGGTGTTCCATGAAGAAAAATAATTATGCAGCAGATCATTAAAAAATTAGAAGCATTAAATCGTATCAATGATAAAGCAGAAAAATTCACCGAAATTACCGATGAAAATTTCATCGAACACGGTGTGCTCTTCTTTATTCCTCTTGAAAAATTTGAAGTTAAAATTCTAATCCCTGCTCCGAATCATAAAACAATCTTCCAAAATGGAACCCCAACCTTTAAACAAGTCTTGAATCACAAAGAAGCAATGATGCTTAAATAATTGCAAATTTTGAAAAATAAAAAAAGGGTATCAATTTGATACCCTTTGCTGGAGCCTCCTATCGGAATCGAACCAATGACCTACTGATTACAAGTCAGTTGCTCTACCAGCTGAGCTAAGGAGGCGTTTCCGTGGAAAACGTTGCAAAGATGAATTTTTCAATCCATTTTTACAAACTTTTTCAATATTTAAATCACGTAAAAACACTAACTAAATGACCTACAAGCCATTATTTTTATATTTTAAATCTGAATAATGTCATTTTGGCGGTTAAAAATAAAATATCATGCCATATTTTCAGGTATTCGTTAAAAAACACTGTAGGCATTCCTTTTGTTATTCCAATAATACAAAAAGCTAAACTATAATATGAACTTTAACAACTTTACAATTAAAGCCCAAGAGGCTATACAAAAAGCATCAGAAATTGCATCAGGTCATCAGCAACAAGCGATTGAACCTGCGCATATCATGAAGGCTTTATTAACCGTAGATGAGAATGTTATCTCTCACTTACTGAAAAAATTAAACGTCAATATTAGTTATCTATCTCAAGAGGTCGATAAATTAATTGAGTCCTACCCTAAAGTAAGTGGTAGCAATGTGTACTTAAGTAACTCTGCAACTGCAGTTCTTCAAAAAGCACAAAGCTTCCTGAAGGAATTCAATGATGAATTCGTTTCAATTGAACATATCCTATTAGGCCTTTTATTGGCTGGCGATAAAGTTTCCAACCTACTGAAAGATCAAGGAGTTACTGAGAAAGATTTAAAAACTGCCATCAAGGAGTTAAGAGGAAATTCTAGAGTTACCGATCAAAATGCAGAAGCGACTTACAATGCTTTGAATAAATACGCTCGAAATCTAAATGAATTTGCAGAGTCTGGCAAACTGGACCCTGTAATTGGTCGAGATGAAGAAATCCGTCGCGTAATGCAGATTTTATCACGTAGAACTAAAAACAACCCCATCTTAGTGGGTGAACCAGGCGTTGGTAAAACTGCAATAGCTGAAGGAATTGCTTATCGTATTATCAAAGGCGATGCTCCAGAAAACTTAAAATCAAAGACTGTATTCTCATTGGATATGGGAGCTTTGGTTGCCGGTGCAAAATATAAAGGTGAATTTGAAGAACGTCTGAAAGCAGTAGTAAAAGAGGTTTCTGATAGCGATGGAGAAATTATCCTCTTTATTGATGAGATTCATACCCTGGTTGGTGCTGGTGGTGGTGAAGGCGCAATGGACGCTGCAAATATCTTAAAACCTGCTTTGGCTCGTGGTGAACTGAGAACCATCGGTGCAACAACCCTGAATGAATATCAAAAATATTTTGAAAAAGATAAAGCACTAGAGCGTAGATTCCAAAAAGTAATGGTCGAAGAACCAGATACGCAAGATGCTATTTCTATCCTTCGTGGTATTAAAGAACGTTATGAAACTCACCATAAGGTAAGAATCTTGGATGAGGCAATTATTTCTGCAGTTGAATTATCGCAACGCTATATCACAGACCGTTTCCTACCAGATAAAGCTATCGACTTGGTCGACGAGGCAGCTTCTAAACTAAGACTTGAAATGGACTCTGTTCCTGTGGTAGTTGATGAGCTGGAACGTAGGATTATGCAATTGGAGATTGAAAGAGAGGCAATTAAAAGAGAGAAAGATGAAAAGAAAATCTCAGAACTCTCCGAAACTATTGCCAACCTTTCCAATGAAAGAGATTCACTTAGAGCAAAATGGCAATCAGAAAAAACTTTGGTTGATCAGGTAAACTTAGAAGCTCAGAACATTGAAAACTATAAACTGGAAGCAGAACAAGCTGAACGTGCCGGTGACTATGGAAAAGTTGCTGAATTAAGATACGGAAAGATCAAAGAAGCTCAGGATAAAGTTGATGCCCTGAAAAAAGAACTTTCTGAAAAACAAGATAGCAGCAGAATGCTGAAAGAAGAAGTTACTTCAGAAGATATCGCCGATGTGGTATCCAAATGGACTGGAATTCCTGTGAGTAAGATGGTTCAATCTGAAAGGGAAAAATTATTGAACCTGGAGGAGGAATTACACAAACGGGTTGCGGGACAAGATGAAGCCATTGAAGCAATTGCTGATGCTATTCGTCGTTCCAGAGCTGGATTAAGCGATGCCAAACGCCCTATTGGTTCTTTTATTTTCTTAGGAACAACAGGAGTTGGTAAAACTGAACTTGCAAAAGCCTTAGCGGAATACTTGTTTGATGATGAACAAGCGATGATTCGAATCGATATGTCCGAATATCAGGAAAGGCATGCAGTCTCTAGATTAATTGGAGCGCCTCCAGGATACGTTGGATATGATGAAGGTGGTCAGTTAACAGAAGCTGTTCGTCGTAGACCTTATTCAGTGGTCCTATTGGATGAAATTGAAAAAGCTCACCCGGATGTATTCAATATTTTATTACAAGTGTTGGATGATGGCCATTTAACAGATAATAAAGGTCGGGTTGTAAACTTTAAAAATACAATCATCATTATGACTTCAAACACTGGTTCGCATATTATTCAGGAGAATTTCTCGAAATTGGATGATAACAACCGTGAGGAAGTTGTGGCAAAAACTAAGGATGAAGTGCTGGATCTATTACAAAAATCTATCCGTCCTGAATTCCTAAACCGTATTGATGAGGTAATCATGTTTACTCCATTATCAAGATCAGAGATTGGAGATATTGTTAGAATGCAATTCAACAGAGTTGAAAAACAACTAGCAGAACAAAATATTTTCCTTACTGCAACTGATGAAGCTTTAGATTGGCTTGCACAACTTGGTTATGACCCAGTATACGGCGCTAGACCACTGAAAAGAGTAATCCAAAAAAGAATCCTCAATGAATTATCCAAAGAGATTCTTTCCGGAAAAATCTCCCGAGATTCAGTCATTGAACTCGACGCTTTCGACGGAAAATTCGTTTTCCTCAATAAATCGGAACAATCATAAAAAAACCGCCTGAGTATTGCTCAGGCGGTTTTTTTTATACTTATATTTTTATAGATCCTCCGAGAAAACAAATCTTATTTCATCTCTCAGATTATATTTGGACGCCATTACCTCGCCATAAGCACCTGCGGTGCGGATAGCGATTAAATCACCTCTTTCAGAAACCGGAAGTGGTACTTCTTTGCCGAAGCAATCCGAACTCTCGCAAATTGGACCTACGACATCGTAATTTAACTCTTCGGTAATAGGTTCAGCCCCTAATTTCTCAATTTTGTGAAAAGCTTGATACAAGGCAGGACGCATCAATTCGGTCATTCCGGCATCTAAGATTAAAAAGTTCTTCTTTACCCCACTTTTGGTGTAAAGCACTTTGCTAACTAAGGTACCTGACTGGGCAACCAAAGCGCGACCTAGTTCAAAATGAACCTCCTGTTGCGCATTACGCTCCAAAAATTTATCAAAAACTTCAAAATAAGCTTCAAAATCAGCATACGGATGCGTATCTGGCTCATGGTAGTCTACACCTAAACCACCACCAACATTTAAAACCTTGATTGTCGTTCCGCGCTCCTCAAACCAATTCTTCCATTCATTCACTTTCACACAAAGGCTTTTGAATACGTTGATATCAGTAATTTGAGAACCTACATGGAAATGTAAGCCTAATAACTCTAAATTCCCACACTCCCGAAGAACAGATGCCGCCTTCTCAAGCTCAGAATTTGGAACCCCAAATTTATTCTCATCCAAACCAGTGGTAATATAATGGTGAGTATGAGCATCTACATTAGGATTGATACGCAATGAAACCTGAGCTTTCACTTGTTTTTTAGCCGCTAGTTCATTGATAACCAATAATTCCTGAATCGACTCTACATTGAAAGCAAAGATTTTATGGTCTAATGCAAGGTTAATTTCTTTATCAGATTTACCTACTCCTGCGAATGTGATTTGTTGGGCAGGAAAACCAGAATCAATGGACTTTTGAACCTCATTCCCACTCACACAATCCGCACCAAATCCTTTGGACTGAATCAAGCCCAATACTTTATCATTAAAATTTGCTTTTAAGGCATAATGAACATGAAAACCTCTTTTATCAGCTGCTGCTTTCGCACGATCCAAAGTCTCATTCAACAAGTCCAGGTCGTAGTAATAAAAAGGTGTTTCAAATTCTTTTAATCGGTTTAGATCAATTTGATGTATGTTCATTCTTTAAAATATTCTATTATGTAATGATCTTAATGCTTCAACTTTATGGGCAGAATCCAATAAAATGGAAACATTATAATCTGATCCCCCGTAGGATACCATACGTAAAGGCAAATGTTTTACAGCATCCAATACTCGAGCTGCATAACCATGCGTATTCGCACCAAAATCCCCTACCACACAAATAATTGTTTGATTTCTATCAACACTTACATTTCCAAAGTCCTCAACTTCACGGATGATATCATCTAGATTTTTGGTATCATCAATCGTCAATGAAACTGCAACCTCAGAAGTTGTAATCATATCGATTGGAGTTTTATAGCGTTCGAAAATTTCGAAAATCTTCCTTAAGAAACCATAAGCCAATAACATTCTTGAAGAATGTATATGGATAGCTGTGATATCATCTTTCGCTGCGACCGCTCTGATTGCTCCTTTTTTACCACCATTTTTTGAAATCAAGGTTCCAAATGCTTTGGGATCCATGGTGTTCAACAAACGAACCGGAACATTATATCGTTGCGCCGGAAAAACACTCTGCGGATGTAAGATTTTCGCACCGAAATAGGCCAACTCCGCTGCTTCATCAAAACTTAATTCAGCAATCGGCGAAGTATTTTTAACAATCCTTGGATCATTATTGTGCATGCCATCGATATCTGTCCAGATTTGGATTTCATCAGCTTGAATAGCTGCACCAATTAATGATGCTGTATAATCTGACCCTCCACGACGTAAATTATCAATTTCGCCAAATGAATTTCTACAGATAAACCCTTGAGTAATAAATAAGGTGTTTTCTGGATGTTGGTTTAATATAGCTTCTAACTTTTCTTTGATAAAAGGTACTACAGGCTCATTATCCTCATCTATTTTCATAAAATCCAATGCTGGAAGCAATACAGATGGAATGCCTTTTTCCCCAAGATACAGATGCCATAAGGTCGTAGACATTAATTCACCTTGTGCCAAAATGATTTTTTCTTCTGTCGGAGTAAATAAATCATTGGACAATGATGCTATAATATTAAAATGGTAATCAATCAATTCCTTACCCTGCTTAAATCCATTCTCAGTGCTGAAGAGGTCCTTGATTAAAGCTTCGTACTTATTCTTATGATCCTTGATCAATTCCTTGGCTTCATCCTTCTTACCATTCAAGTAAGCTTTAGAGATTTCAACCAATGCATTTGTTGTTCCAGCCACTGCTGAAAGGACAACGATCTGACGCTCTGCGGGATTAACGATATCCAATAAACTCTGGATACGCTCAGCACTTCCTACGGATGTTCCACCGAATTTTAGAATTTTCATGTTTCTTTTAACTATTTGTTTTTACGAGGGGGTGAATATAAGTCTTTTAACAAAAAAAAGCGGCACAAATGCAAATAAAAGCTTTTGTGCCGCATATATTTTATGCGGAAGAACTACTTCTTCAAGTTTTCTATCAACAGTTGGGCTAGTTCTTCACCAATTCGCTCTTGTGCTTCATTGGTCGCTGCTCCAATATGTGGAGTTAAGGAAATCTTAGGATGTCCTAAAATCTCGGCTCTTGGAGTTGGCTCATCATCATAAACATCTAATCCGGCAAATCCAACCTTGCCTGAATTTAATGCTTCAACTAATCCCAACTCATCAATTACTCCACCTCGGGACGCGTTAACTAATCCTACTCCATCTTTTAATAATGCGAATTCTTCTTTACCAATTACTGGCTTATCCGTAAATGGAACATGTAATGAAATAAAGTCTGATTTCGCAAATATCGTTGCTATATCTACCTGTTCTACAGGAACATTAACTGATACATCTCCAGAAAAATTTAATGTCAATGAACTAGGTCCTTCGAATAGGTCCGAATAGATAACTGTCATTCCTAATCCTAAACCAATTTTCGCTGTCTCACGACCAATACGGCCAAAGCCAACTACACCTAATACTTTTCCTTGTAATTCTGAACCAGCAGCATATGCTTTCTTCAAACCAGCAAATTTGGTATTTCCTTCAACTGGCATTTTACGGTTAGAATCATATAAGAATCTTACACCATTCAACAAATGTGCAAATACCAATTCAGCAACAGAATGTGATGATGCTGCCGGAGTATTGACTACAGCAACACCTTTTGATCTTGCATAATCCACGTCGATATTATCCATTCCTACTCCGCCTCTACCAATTACTTTGATATTAGGACAAGCATCAATTAATGGTTGACGCAATTTGGTAGCACTACGTACTGTAACTGCATCGTATTCATTCAACCTATTGATTAATTCATCTTGCGGAATATGCTCTGTATCAACTACAAAACCAGCATCTTCCAATATTTTTTTACCGATAGGATCAATCCCATCGTTTGCTAAAATTCTCATGTTAATTATTTCTTACTTTCTTCAAACTCTCTCATCGTATCTACCAAAGCATTGATTGAACTAATGCTCAATGCATTGTAAATAGATGCTCTAAATCCACCAACCGAACGGTGACCTTTGATCCCAATTAAATTACGCTCTTTTGCTAATGCTAGGAATTCAGCTTCCAATTCTGGACTATCCATTACAAAAGTAACATTCATTCTCGAGCGATCTTCCAGAGCTGCTGTACCCTTAAAGAATGGGTTACGGTCAATCTCATCATATAATGTACGCGCTTTGATGATATTCTCTTGTTCAATTACTGAGATCCCACCTTTGTCTTTTAACCAACGTAGGTTTAACATGGATACATAAATAGAGAATACTGGAGGCGTATTATACATGGAGCCGGCTTTCGCATGGGCTTCATAATCAAAAATCGTTGGCAATGTACGTCCTGATTTACCAAGGATTTCATCTTTAACGATAACCAAGGTTACCCCAGCAGGACCCATATTTTTTTGAGCACCAGCATAGATTAAATCGAATTCAGAAACATCAATCGTTCTACTTAATATATCGGAAGACATATCTACCACGGTTGGAACTGAGGTATTTGGTTTATCAAACACTTCTGTTCCATAGATTGTATTGTTCGACGTATAGTGAAAATAGCTCGAATCTGCAGGAATGGAATAACCTTTAGGAATATAGGAGTAGTTTTGGTCACTCGAGGACGCAACAATATCAACCTGTCCTACCTTTTTAGCTTCCTTAGCAGCTTTGGTCGCCCAAACGCCAGTATCTAAGTAAGAAGCTGTACCATTCTCAGGTAATAAATTCATTGGAACCATTGCAAATTGCTGGCTCGCACCTCCTTGAAGAAATAATATGGAATATCCCGCAGGAACATTCAATAACTCACGAACCAATTTCTCAGTCTCGATGATTACTGCTTCAAATTCTTTGGAACGGTGCGAAATTTCCAATATAGATAAACCTGTACCATTAAAGTCAATTACCGCCTTTGAAGCTTCTTCAAAAACCTCTTTAGGTAAAATACATGGGCCTGCACCGAAATTATGTTTCATTACTGTAGCTTAATTTGTTAAAAATTAGGAGGTTAACGATTAATCAATCGTTTGACCTAAAATAGAATGCCCAAAGGTAAAATATTTTTAAAATTTTTTAAAACAAATTCCATATTTGTTTAAAATATCTTAAATTATTATGACATTTAATATCATATTACCATTTATCCTCCATAGATGTTTAAACATAAAACTTCTTGAAAAATATTAACAAATTGCATCCATTGTGTATATCTTTAATGAAGAAACACGTACCAAAAACCTAAAAAATTGTGTATCTTCGCCTGTTACGTGTCTTTTATAGATATGACAATTATTATATTGATTGAAACCAAAATATAATGGCTGAAGAAACAGAAAACGAAAACAATTTAGTTCCTGCCGAAAACAGGATTATCCCCATTAATATCGAAGACCAAATGAAGTCCGCGTACATCGATTATTCGATGTCGGTAATCGTTTCGCGTGCTCTACCTGATGCTCGTGATGGTCTGAAACCAGTACACCGTCGTGTATTGTATGGTATGTTAGACCTTGGGGTAACGAGTGGAAAACCTTATAAAAAATCTGCTCGTATTGTTGGAGATGTACTCGGTAAGTATCACCCGCATGGGGACTCATCCGTTTATGACACCATGGTTCGTATGGCCCAACATTGGTCTATGCGCTATCCCCTAGTCGATGGACAAGGTAACTATGGATCTATCGATGGTGACCCACCAGCAGCAATGCGTTATACGGAAGCTAGACTCCGTAAAATTACTGAGGAAATGTTGGCGGACATTAACAAAGACACCGTTGATTTCCAATTAAACTTTGACGACTCCCTTGAAGAACCAACCGTACTTCCAACCAGAATTCCAAACTTACTTGTAAATGGAGCTTCTGGGATTGCTGTAGGTATGGCTACAAATATGGCTCCTCATAACTTAACTGAAGTTATTGATGGTACCATCGCTTATATCGATAACCGCGATATCGAAATTTCAGAGTTAATGACCTATATCAAAGGACCAGATTTCCCTACAGGAGGTTTGATCTATGGATATAATGGTGTTAAAGAAGCTTTTGAAACTGGTCGTGGTCGAATCGTGATGCGTGGTAAAGCGGAAATCGAAACTACTAAATCTGGTAAAGAGATTATTATCGTAACGGAAATCCCTTATCAAGTGAATAAATCGGATATGATCAAAAGAACTGCCGATTTAGTTCAAGAAAAGAAAATCGAAGGTATCTCTGAAATTAGAGATGAATCTTCTAAGGATATCCGTATCGTCTATGAAATAAAACGTGATGCAAATGCTAATGTGGTTTTAAATAACCTATATAAGCATACGGCATTACAAACATCCTTCTCAGTAAACAACATCGCTCTAGTTAAGGGTAGACCACAAATGATGAACTTAAAGGATATGATCCATGAGTTCGTTGAACACAGACATGATGTGGTAATCCGTAGAACTAAGTTCGAACTTGCTGAAGCTGAAAAAAGAGCCCATATCCTGGAAGGTTATTTGATCGCTCTAGATCACTTGGATGAGGTTATTAAATTGATTCGTAATTCAGATACTCCAGAAGATGCTCGTGTTGGCTTAATGGAGCGTTTTGCACTTTCTGATATCCAAGCTCGTGCAATCCTAGATATGACCCTAAGAAGGTTGACAGGACTGGAACGTGATAAGATTAAGGAAGAATATGCTGAACTTATGAAAACGATCGAGTATTTGAAAGAAGTTCTTGCTGACGAATCCCTTCGCTTCAAAATCATCAAAGATGAATTAGTTGAAGTAAAAGAAAAATATGGCGATGAAAGACGCTCTCATATCGTACATTCTGCTGAAGATTTACGTATGGAAGACTTCATCGATGATGAGGAAGTTGTCATTACAATTTCTCATAATAGTTATGTAAAACGTACTCCATTAACAGAGTACCGTGTTCAAGGACGTGGTGGTAAAGGTGCAATTGGATCTACCACCCGTGATGAAGACTTTACTGAACATATTATCACGGCATCCGCCCACAACTACCTATTATTATTTACGGAAGCAGGTCGTTGTTTCTGGTTGAGAGCATTTGAAATTCCTGAAGGTAGCCGTACTTCTAAAGGACGTGCATTACAGAATATCATCAATATTCCTAAGGATGAAAAAATCAAGGCATATATTAAGGTAACAAACCTTAAGGATCAAGAATACCTTGAAAATAATTTCATCATTATGTGTACTAAGAAAGGTACCATTAAGAAAACATCACTTGAAGCGTACTCTAGACCAAGAGCAAACGGTATCAATGCGATTAACATTAATGAAGGTGACCAACTTTTAGAAGCTACATTAACTAATGGTTCAAGTGAAATTGTCATGGCTCTACGTTCTGGACGTGCCATCCGTTTCAATGAATCTACCGTTAGACCGATGGGAAGAACTGCAACAGGTGTGCGTGGTATCACCCTTGCAAGTGAAAAAGATGAGGTTGTTGGCATGATTAGTGTTAATAATCAAGAAACAACTGTATTGGTAGTTTCTGAAAAAGGATACGGTAAACGTACTGATATCGATGATTACAGAATTACGAATCGCGGTGGTAAAGGTGTAAAAACAATTAACGTTACGGACAAAACCGGTGAATTGGTAGCTATTAAAGGTGTTACTGATGAAAACGACTTAATGATTATCAATAAATCAGGTATTGTTATCCGTATCGGAGTTGAAAGCTTACGTGTGATGGGTCGTGCTACTCAAGGTGTGAAATTAATCACCCTGAAAGATACCGACGAAATCGCATCAGTAACCAAAGTGGAAAGACAAGAGGACGAAGAGGAATTAGACGTTGAAGGTGCTGAAGGAGCAGAAAACTCAACAGACAATGAATCAGCTAACACGGAGAATGAAGAACAAGAATAGATTTATTTCAGGTGCTTTAGGAGCATTTTTACTATTGGGTACCCAGGCTGCCAATGCGCAATCTGCCTATAAAGAGGCTAGTAATGCTTTTGCGCTATATACTCAAACCGGTAATATTGCTAATTTAGATAATGCCAGAAAACAAATTGACAATATCTATAAAACTAAACGCGACTCATCTAAAACTAAAGTCAATGTCCTTAGAGCAATGGTATTGAGCTCGTTAGCCTATGCTGACTCAACTCGTACTATTAAACTAAACGCCGACCCTATTGATTTGACTTATCAAACAATGGGAAAGATTGACAAAAAAGATCAACCTGGTTATGCAGGTGAATTGAAATATGTCAATCAAAATTTAGCAGCTGCATTAATCTATCGTGCTAATAAGTTCTTGGAAGCTAAGAAATTTGACGAAGCCTACACTGACTTTAGCCGGGTAAATGAACTGGATGCTAAAAGTGGCGATGTCACTTATAACCTTGCTTTGTTAGCAACTAAAGCTGGAAAAACCGAGGATGCAATTAAATATTATAACATAATCCATGAATCTGGAAATATGACTGCCCAGCAGTTTATTGAACTGGCAAATATCTACGACCAACTGGATGAGAAACAAAAAGCTCTAACCACATTGGAAGAAGGTAGAACCAAATTCCCAGAAGATAAAGGTTTGTTATTCTTATTAATTGAAAAATACGCTAAGAGTAATGCCTACGATGCTATCGTTCCAATTATTGAACAAGCGATTAAATTGGAACCTGAAAACATCGAATTAAATTACCTTGCAGGGTATGCGAATGAGAATGCGAATAATTTGGAAATTGCCAAATCTTATTACGAAAAGGTATTGGAGTTGGATCCAAATAATTACGAATCAAACTTGGCCCTTGGCTTAATAAACTTAAACAAGTTTTTAAAAGATACCGAAGATCAGGAATCGCAATACAATGCGCAGAATTATTTGTTGAAAGCAAATGAAATCAAGCCTTATGAAATCAATGCGTTGAAATCATTGGCATTATTTTATCAAAAAACAGATGATGACACCCAATTGGATCGTGTTAATCTTTTATTAAACCAACTTTCAAATTAAACAAACAATAAAATAGATATGAATTTTAGAAAATCGATATTATTTGTAGGATTGCTTTTTGCAACCAGTTCTACTGCCCTATTTGCACAGTCGGGCAATGTAAAGAAAGCAAAAGCAGCTATTGTTAAATACGAAGAATTAAAAGCTGCTGGTTCTGCTGAACTAGGTAAATCTAACCTTACTGCAGCTCAAGAAGCTATTGATGCCGCTGTGGTTCATGACAAAACTAAAGATGATCCTGAAGCTTGGACTTATTATGCATTGGTGTACTCAAACCTTGCAAATTTGAATAAAAGTGCTGAAGATGCTACCAAAGCAAAAGATGCTATTGCTAAAGCTACAGAACTTGATAAAGATAAAAAGCATGCTGACAACATCTTGTTAGCTGGACAAACACTTGGTCAATTCAAATTTAACGAAGGTGTTGCTGCTTGGGACAAACAAGATTATAAAACTGCATACGCAGATTTCTCAGATGCATTAACTTACCTTCCTGGTGATACTACCCTAACTTTCTATTCAGGTCTTGCGGCAGTACAAAACAAGGAGTATGATAAAGCAATTGAGAAATACAAAGAATTAGTTCCAATTAAGGAATACTCTAGCCATAAAACAATTTTGGTAGACCTTCCTAAATTGTACCTTCAAAAAGGTGATACAGCATCTGCAATTACTGCAGCAGCTGAAGCTGTAGCAGCTTATCCAAATGATAATGATGCTGTTGTTCAAAACATCGAATTGAACTTGATCACTGGTAATGAAGCGAAAATCGTTTCTGACATCGAATCTCAAGTTGCAAAAGATCCTCAAAATAAAAGCTTACACTATTATTTAGGCTTAGCTTATGGTGCTGCAGGTGATACTGAAAAATCCCTAGCTTCTTACCAAAAAGCTCTTGAAATCGACCCTAATTACCTTGAAGCAAACACAAATGCTGCAGTGGTAATCATGAACGGTGGCCGTGAGGAACTAATGAAACTTAATGAAGACAAATCAATTCCTACTACTGAATACAATAAAAGAGTTGAAGGAATCAAAGGAAAAATCGCTCAAGCGGTTCCTTACCTTGAGAAATCAGTTGAGCTAGATCCTAAAAATGTAGACGCGTTAAGAAATCTAAAAAATTACTACGATTTCATGAACGACGAAGCTAAATCAGCTGAAATTCAAGCAAAAATTGAAGCTTTAAACTAAGCTATTCTCATAAAAACAAGCAAGGGATGAACCAAAAGTTCATCCCTTGCTTGTTTTAGTATTTAGTATATAGTATTTAGTATTTAGACCTATGGCGGATAAGTATAGTTCACTAGAATAGACTTAATAGTACCGTGAGCTTAAATATTCAGAAAATAAATTTATCAAACTATCCAGGAAATCTAAATAATAACTACTAGATATTAGATATTCAGTTAACAGATATATTCAGAAAGCCAAATTATCAAACTATCCAGAAAATCTAAATAATAACTACTAGATATTAGATATTCAGTTAATAGATATATTCAGAAAGCCATATTAGCAAACTATCCAGGAAATCTAAATAATAACTACTAGATATTAGATAATCAGTTAACAGATATATTCAGAAAGCCATATTAGCAAACTATACAGGAAATCTAAATACTAAATACTAACTACTAAATACTAAAAAATCAGCCTAACGCTACGTCCAGCACCATCATGACCACAAAACCTAGGATAAATCCAAGGATAGGAATATCGGAGTGTTCTTCTTGTTGTGTTTCGGGGATTACTTCTTCAATTACTACGAATATCATTGCACCTGCGGCAAATGAAAGGGCATAAGGAAGGATTGGCATAAAGAACCCGACTGCGAATGCTCCTAGCACCGCAAAAACAGGTTCTACGATTGCTGATAATTGACCATATTGAAAGCTTTTCCATCTGGACAATCCCATTCGACGAAGTGGCATTGATACGGCAATCCCCTCTGGGAAGTTTTGTAATCCTATACCCATTGCCAACAAAACAGCACCGGTGATACTGGCTTCAGGAACATCTAATGCTGCGCCACCAAAGAGAACGCCAACCGCCAAACCTTCAGGAATATTATGTAAAGCTATAGCAATAGTTAACAAGGTAGTTCTATGTAAGGACGATTTTGGTCCTTCTGTTTTTAAGAAATTCAAGTGAAGGTGGGGCATCAATTTATCTAAACCAAAAATAAAAAGCGCTCCAAGGATAAAGCCAATTGCGGAAGGCATCACTTTGGAAAACCCTTCGCCAGAACTCATTTCAATGGCTGGTGAAAGTAAAGACCAGAAACTGGCAGCAACCATCACTCCTCCAGTAAATCCCAGCATGCCATTCAATAACTTTTTATTAACTCCTTTGAAAAGAAAAACGCCGGCAGCCCCCAAAGCTGTTACTCCCCAAGTGAATAATCCAGCGAACAAAGCCGCAACGACAGCATTCTGTTTTCCAAGAAACTCTACTAATTCATCTATCATTTGATCCAGTGCAGAATAATTTGCTGAAAATAAGTATTCTAATTTAGATTCTTATAAAATAATACGCTTAATTGTACATCTGTCGATGTTTTTAGGTAATGCAGAAAATAGATTTAATTAAATTTTATGTGGATATGAAAAAATATCTTGAACTGCTCCCATACCTGATATTAAGTAGATTTCCATAAAAAAAGGAGCTGATTTACAGCTCCTTTCCTATCCAATATGTATTTTTTTATCTCAGATGTGACCTCAACATCCAAGCAGTTTTTTCATGTTTTTCTAATAATCCAACGAGGAAATCCTCAGTTCCAGCATCATTATGTTCTTCTGCTAGTTTAATGTCTTCTCTCAATGAGATAATTAAACTCTCGTAATCATTTAACAACTCAGCGATAAATCCTTGACTATCATTCTTTTTATATTTCATTTCAGTCAGTTGCGTCAATTCCAAGAATTCTTTCATGGTACCTACTGCATAATGACCAATCGCACGAACTCTTTCCGCTACCTCATCGATAATTTCAGCCAATTCAGAATACAGTTCTTCAAAAAATATATGTTGAGCATGAAAATCCGGACCTTCAATATTCCAGTGCGCATTACGAACCTTAGTATAAAGCACATTCTCATCTGCCAAAAGCTTATTTAATAATCCTGCTACAACTTTTGTGTCCTGTTCTTTAATTCCTATATCAGTTTTCATATTCCTATTTATTTAAAATGTTAATGTAATTTCTTGCCAATTAGTTTTATTTATTTTTAATATCGGCTAGCTGTATTTAATTTTTCCAAAGCCTCCTCACCTAATCTCAATTGCAAAGCAGAAACAAAACCTTGTAAATGACTTTCTTTTGTCGCACTGGCTATGGGAGCCGTAATATTGGGTTGAGCTAATAACCATGCTAATGCAACGGAGGCTGACGAAGTACGGTAAGCCGAAGCCACATCATTCAATGCCGCAACAATACGTTGCCCTCTTTCATTCCAATATCTTTTTTCAATACCTTCACCCCTTTTGGATTTCGAAAAATCATCATCAGTCAAATACTTCCCTGATAAAAATCCACTCGCCAAAGAATAATATGGAATAACGGCTAGACCATATTGTTGAACCGTTTCCGCATATTCAGTTTCATATTTCTCCCGATCATACAAGTTATATTCAGGTTGAAGGGAGATATATTTCGGTAATCCTAATCTACTTGACGTGTCCAAACTCTCCAATAAACGATCTGTTTTGATATTGGATGCTCCAATGTATCGTACCTTTCCTTCTTTTATCAAATCCTCATAAGCTCTTAAGGTTTCCTCCACTGGCGTATCCAAATCATCGTAATGCGTTTGATATAAATCAATATATTCTGTTTGCAATCGACTTAAGGAAAGCTCAACCTGCTCTTTTATATAGACTGCCTTGGTATTGGTTTTACTGTCATAACCAAACCTTCCAGCAACTTTGGTCATCAAAACTACTTTTTCCCGGTTATTTCTCTCGTTTAGCCAATTTCCAATAATAGTTTCTGACTCTCCACCCTTATTGCCGGGCACCCAATGAGAATAATTGTTGGCTGTATCAATTGCATTGAAACCCAAATCCATAAATTGATCCAAAATTTCAAAGGATTGTTTTTCATCCAAGGTCCAACCAAAAACATTTCCCCCAAAAATTAAGGGTACTATTTCTAAATCAGACTCTCCAAATTTTACGATTTTATCCATTTAAGCACGAATTTTTAGTATTAACAATTTACTCATTATTTAGCAGATAAAGGCCTTTTTCAGGCTTAATATTGTCATAAAAAAGTCGATATATCATTCCGCATTACCTTACAATTCGTACTTTTGTCCTTTGTCAAAAAATAAAATGTCTAAAGAGATTCCTTACTTCCATTTATTTCAAGAAGATACAGAACAAATCAGCCTTCCAAGTCGATTTACTTTTCCATTTTGTTATGAACCACATGAACTAAGTAAACTTGCCGCCCAACAGGTTCAAGATTACTTAATGAATCAACAGGATTTTGACCATAACTTCGGATTGGACCCTGAACAATCCGGATTGATCATCGGAAAAATGTTTGGCGTATTGGTGCTGAGAGATCAACAGGGCCAATTAGGATTTCTTGCCGCAGTATCTGGAAAATTAGCCGGAACAAATAGACATAACTATTTTGTCCCCCCAATCTTTGATATGCTTGACCCTGAAGGTTTTTTTCTGAAGGAAGAAGAAATAATCAATCAAATAAATAGAGATATTGAAAAGCTTCAAAATTCAACAGCATTAAAAGACTTAAAAACTAAGCTAGCAAGCACAAGGGCTCAAGAGGAACAAGCCTTGGCAGATATGCGTGCCTTACATAAAAAGAATAAAGCCGAAAGGAAGGCTATTCGAAATACCCATAAAGAATCCCTTTCTATCGACGAATATAAATTGATTGAAGAGGATTTAATCAAACAGAGTTACCGGGACCAGCATCATTATGATGTCCAAAAAGAACTCTCAGCCAGGAATATCCTACAGGCTGAAACTGAATTGAATGAAATTCTCAACCAAATTGACCTTTTGAAGCAGGAAAGAAAACTGCGTTCCTCCAATCTTCAGAATGAACTTTTTGACCAATATCATTTCTTGAACGCAAATCAACAGCGTAAATCTGTATTGGATATATTCAAGGACAGTAAAAACATTATTCCACCAGCAGGTGCTGGCGAATGTGCTGCTCCAAAACTGCTTCAATATGCTTTTGAGCATAACATGAACCCCATATCTATGGCAGAATTCTGGTGGGGTTCATCGCCTAATCAGGAGGTCCGTAAGCATCAGAACTTCTACCCCGCCTGTCGAGGGAAATGTGAGCCTATTTTGGAACATATGCTCCAAGGTTTGGCCGTCGATCCTAATCCCATGCTGGAAAACCCTGCCGATGGCAAGGAGTTGGAAATCATCTTTGAAGATGATGCAATCATCGTAGTGAACAAACCGGCAGAATTCCTTTCGGTCCCTGGCATCAATGTCCAAGATAGCGTGCAAAGCCGTATTATGGCAAAATATCCGAATCTGGATAGCCCATTGATCATTCATCGATTGGATATGTCTACCTCAGGAATCCTTGTTCTTGCAAAAACCAAGGAGGCACATCAATTTATTCAAAGTCAATTTATCAACCATACGGTTAAGAAAAGATATACTGCCCTTCTGGATGGCATTATCCAACAACCTGAAGGCTTAATTGATCTTCCACTACGGGTGGACCTGGATGATCGACCTAGACAGGTGGTTTGTTACGAATATGGAAAACCTGCGCAAACAGAATATAAAATTGTAGCCATCGAAGGCCAGCATACGCGAATCCATTATTTCCCGCTAACGGGAAGAACCCATCAATTGAGAGTTCATTCTGCGCATGCTAAAGGCTTGAATTGTGCTATTATTGGTGATGATCTCTATGGAAAACGGGCAAACCGTTTGCATTTACATGCGGGATATATTCAATTTATTCACCCCCATTCCAAAGCATCAGTTTCCTTTGAGGTATCGGACCCGTTTTAGATTTCGCAGGATTTCTTTAACTTAAAGCAAATAATCACACCGAAATGGAAGTCTTAAGATATGCCTATCAACATCCTCAATTAAAATCATCCGACTTGGAACTGATTTTTGAAGCCCATGACCAAGTCCATTTATCAAAAGGGGATTTTATACTGGAAAAAGGTCATATAGCCAATGAATACTATATTGTGGAAGAAGGTTTAGTCCGTACCTATTTATATGATTATGAAGGCAATGAAATCAGCACTGGCTTTTCCGGAAAAAATGAAGTTGTAATTGAAGTAGCCTCGATTTTTCAAAGAATTCCAACCCAAGAATATATACAATGTTTAACAGATTGTATCTTATGGAAAATTGATTACGAAAAATTTCAGGACCTTTTTCATAAAATCCCTGCTTTTCGAGAATGGGGTCGTGCTTGGATGGCTTTTGAACTTTATCTGTCCAAGAAAAGAGCCACGGAAATGATTACAGAGCCCGCAAAAATGAGATATCTCCATCTTATGGAAGAAAAACCACAAATTATCCAGCAAGCACCCCTCAAATATATTGCCTCCTATTTAGGCGTAACAGATAGTTCCCTTAGTAGAATCCGTAAAGAAATCCTTAACGATTAATAATATAAACAAACATGATGGATTATTTTGAAGATCAAACCTTTCAGAATATCAATTTTATAGATAGCCCCCTTCACAAGGGCGAATATGAATACTGTAAATTTCTTCAATGCAATTTTGAAGGAGTAAACCTCAACAATTATAAATTTATCGATTGCCAATTTGTGGATTGCAATTTATCCCTGGCAAAAATTGAACAATGCAGTTTCCAAGACATCCTATTCAAAAACTGCAAATTGTTGGGATTACGATTTGATAGTATCAACCCATTTAATATCCAACTCCGCTTCGAGGAATCCAGCTTAGACCATAGCTCCTTCTATAATTGCAATATCAAAGGAACAGTCTTCTCGAATTGCCGTTTGCATCAGGTAGACTTTGAAAACGCACAATTAACCAATGCCAGCTTTGCCGGATCCGATATGAAGGACGCCCAATTTATTAACTCCAACCTTGAGAAAGTGGACTTTAGAGAATCAAAAAACTTGATTTTAGATCCAAGCATCAATAAAGTTAAAGGAGCGAAAATAAATCTCAACAGCCTACCTGGTCTATTATTAAAATACAAGTTATCCATTAGCATTTAATTAAAAATTATTTTTCAAGAAGAGTCTGATTCTAGATTTTACAAACTGTTACAAGCCGTAGAAAATGTTGGTTTTGAATCCAGTGTAATTTATGTTGCTACTTAACAAGGAATTCGGTTTTAGTTAGATTCAAGTATAGGAAATGGTCGGACCATGCTCGGACCTGACGGGGACCTCCTTCGAATTTTTTCGGCAAAGGTCCGAAGAAGGTCCGAAGAAGGTCCGGCAAAAGTGCGGTAGTACCATGAATTTTTCCTGAAGAATTATTCAATTTGATATTTAATTGCTACTCCAGATTTACACAATTTCAAACCATAGCATATCGAAATTTGAAAAAGGAAATTAACCTATTTGTCAAAAAGCCTGAATAAATAGTAGCAAGGATTCTATTTCTCGGGCATTATCCTTAATTTTAGGGATATGAAGATATTGGCCTTTGGAGCGAGTAATAGCTCCGATTCTATTAATAAAAAGCTGGTTAGCAGTGTAAGTAAATATTATAAAGAAATTGATGATGAGATCTTGGTACTGGACATCAATAATTTTCCTGTTCCAATATTTTCCAAGGATCTAGAAAAAGAAATCGGGATTCCTGAGAATGCTGTGGAATTTGCTTCCAAGATTGATTGGGCAGATTTGATATTGATATCATTTGCAGAGAATAACGGAAATTATAATGTAGGTTATAAAAACCTGTATGATTGGATTTCAAGAATAAAGGGTCGGAAGGTGTATCCGGGAAAGCCGGTATTCCTATTATCCACGAGTGATGGACCAAGGGGCGCCAAAACTATCTTAGAAATGGCTGAAGCTAGGATGCCTAGAGATGGGGCAACTGTCCTGGAAACGTTTTCCCTGCCTGATTTTCAATTGAATTTTGAGGAAGGGAAAGGGATCATTACGCCTTTATTAAGAAGTCAATTGGAAGCGAAAGTGCGCAAAACAAAACGCTTGATGGCCGAGCGTTTATCAAATGAACAACAGTAAAATTTAATTTTCAATATTATGGCAAAGAAAGTATTATTATTAGTTGGTGATTATGTAGAGGATTATGAAGCTATGGTTCCATTTCAAGCAATGGAATCCATAGGTATCCAAGTAGATGCTGTAGCTCCGGACCGCAAAAAAGGTGATGTGGTTCCGACCGCTGTTCATGATTTCACGGGTGATCAAACCTACAAAGAATTGAGAGGGCATAATTTTGCTATCAACAAGGATTTTGATTCGGTAAACACGGCAGATTATGATGGATTATATATTGCTGGTGGACGTTCTGCAGAATACATCCGTTTAAATAAAAGAGTGTTAGAGATTACGAAGGACTTTTTTGATCAAGACAAACCAGTAGCAGCGATCTGTCATGGAATTCAAGTATTAACTGCTGCAAAGGTATTGCAAGGGCGTACATTAACGGCTTATGTTGCTGTAGGACCAGATATTGAATTGGCGGGTGGTACATGGAAAAACATACCTGCTGATCAAGCTGTGGTTGATGGCAACCTAGTTACCTCGCCAGCATGGCCTGGACACCAAAATATTCTGAAGGAATTCTATAAATTACTTGGCATTAAGATTAGTCTTTAATGGAAAAAAAACGTAAAAAGATTTGGTTTATAGCCATTCCACTGATCCTTATCCTCGGGTATTTTATTTATGATGCCTATTCCCAACCTTCTATCGAAGAAATACCTGGTGGTTTTCAGGAGGTTGCATTTGTTCGAAACGAGAACAATAAAGGTGGGATCATCCGGATTTATGCAGTGACTGTAGAAGATCAACTCAATGCACAATATGAACAATGTGCAGATATGTTTCCAGTAAATGATTATGGGAGTGTCACAAAGATTTACTTCTTTGACAAGAACAAGCCCTATCCTACTGAATTGAAGCTGGAAGACCCTCATTATGATGCTTCGAAGTACGAAGCAATTAATATTCTTAGCCGTCGAGGCGTTAATAAATAAGAATCTATTTTTTAAATAGCTGTAATGTAACACATTACAGCTATTGTTTTTTGTGAAAATAAATTTTCTTATTTAAATATATTTTTTATATATTTATTCAAATAAAATATTTAACAAACAATTTTTTTAACCTACATCTATAGTTGAAATTCGGATATAGGCAGTTACATTAGAATTTCTCTCGTGAAGCTGTTGTTAAATTTCATTTTATTTATTGCGATTATAGTAAAATGATAGCACTCGAGGGCCCTTGGGTGCTTATTTGATTATATTAGTCAATCTATAAGAACATCTGTTATAATACTTTATAAACCCATTTCCATTTAGTTCAATTTTTAATTATAATTCACATATTTTTTACTTAATTTTAACCCGTAATTAATTACATAAGTAAATAATCTAAAAAAACACATCCCATTCGAGAATTTTTTTGGGGAAAAAGCAGTAAAATAAATAGCGAAATAGATAAAAATTGATAAATCAGCCGGATCAAAAAAAACATCCTCAAATCAATTCCATTATTTAATAATTTGATATTAATTTATTAACTTTTACCAAATAAAGCTCGAACATCTTTGAGCTATGATGACAGATAGAGAAATGGCAAGCAAATTTATCCCGAGAGATATTAGTTGGTTAAGTTTTAATGGTCGAGTTTTACAGGAGGCAGCGGATCCAACTGTACCTTTACATTTAAGAATAAAGTTTTTAGGCATATTCTCTAATAATCTGGATGAGTTTTTCAGGGTTAGGGTTGCTGCATTAAAAAGAGCAGCTGAAATAAACACTAAAGAGTCAAATAGTTATTTTTATAAACCACCTGCAATTATCCTTGAAAAGATTACGGAAATTGTAATTAAGCAGCAGCGAAAATTCGACAAAATTTGGAACCAGGTCCAGCGTGAAATGGCCAAACAGAAAGTCTATATTAAATCTGCTGAAGACCTAAACCCAACCCAGTTAGCATTTGTAAAGAATTACTTTGACGAGGAAGTTGAAACCAATATCATCCCTTTAATTTTGGATGAAACCAAGCCTATGCCCTATCTTCGAGATAAGAGCTTATACCTGGGTATCGCCATGTATAAAGATGATTGGCAGTATGACACCAAATTTGCAATCATTGAGCTTCCATCCAGACAGCTTGGACGATTTGTTATTTTGCCATCACCTAAAAATCAAAAACATATTATCTTAATTGAAGATATCGTAAAGGTCAACCTGCCCTATATATTCTCTTATTTTGGATTTGATGATTTCGTTGCTAATACTTTTAAAATCACAAAGGACGCTGAATTTGACATCGACAATGATGTTAACACGACTTTTGTAGAGAAAATTAGTAAGGGAATCAAAAATCGTAGGAAAGGAAAACCAACCCGATTTGTATTTGATCAAGAAATGGATCCTAAGTTATTGGAATTACTGATTAAAAAACTGAATTTCAGTAAGAAAGACAGTATCATTCCAGGTCAAAAGATTCATAATTTCAAGCATTTTATGGATTTTCCCGATGTTTTCAAAGCGGATGAAAAGCCTGAGGAAAGAATGTCCTTTGAGCATCCGGACTTTGCAGGAACAGACCGGGTGACCGATGTGATCCAGAAAAAAGATGTTCTTCTATCCTTTCCATACCATGAGTTTCGACCGATGATTGATTTATTACGGGAAGCAGCCATGGATCCAGATGTGAAGTCCATCAAAACAACCATCTACCGGATGGCAACCAATTCCAAGATTGCCAATGCCTTGGTAAATGCAGCCAGAAATGGTAAGGAAGTAACCGTCATGCTGGAACTGAGAGCAAGATTTGATGAAGAGCATAACTTGGAATGGAAAGAACGATTTGAAATGGAAGGAGTCAAGGTTCTTGTAGGTGTACCGAATAAGAAAGTGCATGCCAAATTGTGTATCATCAAGAAACGCGTTCAAAATAAGACGATTCAATATGGTTTTGTGAGTACAGGAAATATCAATGAGAAAACCGCCAAATTATATGGTGACTATTGTTTGATGACCAGCAACAAAGGAGTCATGGCTGATATCAATAAGATCTTTAATGCTTTGCAAAAGCCAAAAATTCCAATTGAAAATCAAATTCATCACAATAAGCATTTGATGATCTGTCCATTCGATATGCGTCAGCAAATTTGTGCCTTAATTGATAAGGAAATTGCGGAAGCCAAAGCTGGCAAACCTGCTCGAATTATTATCAAGATCAATTCATTAAGTGATAAAGAATCCATTAAGAAAATATATGAAGCGGCAACCGCTGGCGTTCAGGTAGATCTTATTGTGCGTGGTATTTTCTGTGCAGTCAATCAAAAGAAATTTATCAAGCCATTTCATGCCATCAGTATAGTTGATGAATTTTTAGAACATGCGCGTGTATTTTATTTTTATGCTGCCGGTAAAGAATTGACCTATATCTCATCCGCAGATTTGATGACCAGGAATTTGGATCATCGGATTGAGGCTGCTGTAAAAATCAACAATAAGAAATTAAAGCATGAATTATTGGATATGCTGGAGATTCAACTGCGAGACAATGTCAAAGCAAGGTATCTGAATAACAAGCAAACCAATGAATACGTTCATAATGAGGAGCCTATTTGCCGATCACAAATTGAAATTCACAATTATCTTAAATCTAAAGTCGAAGAAAAAGAACTGATCGAGCAATAGTAATTATTTTATTTTGCTAATATTTTTAGTATTTTAGTAAAAATATTAGTGAGATGGAACGTGAATTAATTACAGGTAGAGGTGCTCAAAAGAATATTGACAATGTATTTTCGAGATACAGTTATAGTCAAGAGCATATAGAGGGAATTGATGATTGGGAACAAGACGTTCCGAATACCCAATTTACCATTATTCACCCCAAAACAATAGTCAATAAGGTCCACAGCCCTGATGTCGGTATGGAATATTCCTTGAATCCATATCAGGGTTGTGAGCATGGCTGTATTTATTGTTACGCCCGAAATTCCCATCAATATTGGGGTTATAGTGCTGGATTGGATTTTGAAAGTAAAATACTGGTCAAAGCCAATGCTCCAAAATTATTCCGCGAACATATCCGTAAGAAGAACTGGGAAGGCACTCCCATTTCCCTTTCTGGGAATACGGATTGTTACCAACCCCTAGAACGCAAGTTTAAGCTTACCAGAGCCATTTTAAAGATTTGCCTGGAACATGGCCAACCCGTCGGGTTAATTACGAAAAACAGCCTAATTCTACGCGATTTGGATATCCTAACTGAACTGGCAAGTAAAAATCTATGTGTCGTCTTTATTTCCATCAATTCATTGACCAAGGAGACGCGATCCAAGATGGAGCCACGAACAGCTACTGCCCAGCAAAGATTAAAGGTTATAGAAACCTTATCACAACATGGGATTCCTGTTGGAATCATGTGTGCCCCAATAATTCCAGGACTTACAGATCATGAAATTCCCAAGGTCCTTAAAGCGGCATCAGATGCCGGAGCAAAATGGGCTGGTTATACGATAGTTCGACTAAATGGAGAGATTTCGAAAATTTTTGAAGATTGGTTAAAAAAATCCTACCCAGACCGAGCCAATAAGATTTGGCATAGTATTCAGGATTGTCATAAAGGAAAAGTCAACGACAGCGATTTTGGGAATAGAATGAGAGGAACAGGACACTTAGCAGAAATCATTCGGAATAATTTCAAGCTTCATTGTAAAAAGTATAATCTTAATCAGGAAATGTTTGAATATGACCTCTCCCACTATAAAAAACAGCAAAATACACAGTTGAATCTGTTTGATACCACTAATCCATAGATGTTAAAATTATGTTAAATTAATATTGTATCAGGCATGTTTCAGTTGGTATGGCATTAGGTTTGGACATAGTACCGCAATAAACTATAGAAAAACAACAAAATAATTTGTACTATGAAAAAATCAATGAAATTACTGAGTCTATTATTTGTAGTGTTATTTGCAGTATCTGCTTGCTCAAAGGACGATGATCCAGCAGATAATGATATTTTTGTAGATGACTATAAAGGTACTATTAGCTATGTGAATGAAAACGATAGCGAGAAAAATGTTTCACCAACAGAAGGTAAAGTTACAGTGACTAAAGTAGGTGGATCAAACTACTCCTTTATCTTCGATAGTAATATTCCAGATATTATCAATGTGAAGATGAAAAAAGGAGAAAACAATAAATTATTTATAGAAGATGGTGCTTTCGGCGTACTTTCTATAGATGCAGATCACTTAACCATTGGCTATACAAAAGATGGGGAAACTTGGACTGCAAACTGCAAACGTGACTAAAACTTCGATATATACAGATTAATTTAACTTGACAGGAGTCATCAAAAGATGACTCCTGTTTTTTTATTCATAATAGCCTATTGCAGTTTGATTCTATGGCTAAACTATATTATTACTTCTTGAAATCCATTAGGTTCAATAGCAGCGTGATTTTAAACAAGTTTGAGTTACTATTGATAAATAAGCTATAATCCTTTCCAAACTCTTTGAACAGCCTACTTTCAAGGGATTTAATTCGCGTATCATCTGCTTGGTTCAATAAGTAATGATTTACACGATTACTGATTTCAAGACTTAGATGATGATTCTTCACCTTCAAGCGTAGTTTCAAGGGAAAATTCTCCATACTGTTATAGCCATTGATCACACAATTCTGGATGATAGGCAACAATATTAAGGCAGGAATCTTTTCTTCAGGATCCTCCATATCAAAGTCAACTTTATAGTGTATTTCAGATTCTGATAAAGAGGAATAAAGTTCAATAAAATCTTGGATTAATTTGACTTCAGCACTTATAGGCCAAACTGATTCTGAATTCAACGCCAATATATCAGCTTGGTAAGCCCGAAATTTTACGGACAAAGAATCTTGGATTTCTGAATGCTTATAAAATAGTTGGGAAAGATGCTTTTCGGTTTGGGCTTTCAAAAAACTTAGTTCTGTCTCAGCAGTCAATAATTTATCTTCCAGCTCAGCTAGATTTTTTGAATTTTTCTTCCAAAACATGATGCTAATTATTGTAATCTTTCTTTAGAATCTTTAGTCTCCTTCTTTCCTTCCAATCCACTTACACCGCCAGACACCACTAGTTTCATGGCATCAGTTGCAGAAAGATTTAATTTAGTAACCTTTTCTGATGGAACCACAACAACCTGACCAGCAACAGAATATGAATACGGGAAATAAACAACTACTTCACCTGGTAAATTGATGGCATGTAAATCTCTTTGCGTCAAAAAACCAATTTTCTTGAGTCCATGTTCATTTACTTCCACCAATACTGGTTCGTTGAATTTCTTGGCGTCTCCAACGAATGCTTCCGTAAAATCTTTAATGGATGAATATAAAGTATTGAATAAAGGAATCTTACTGATTGTTCTACTCAACCAATTTCTGATTGGAGCAGTAACCAAAGTGGTAAAGATAAAACCTATAAGGGTAAGTAGTAGGATAACCGAAACTATCCCCAATCCGGGAATATACAAGGGTTTACCGGTCTCATCCACCAAAAAATGTTCTGTGATATTTAAGGCACCATCCAGGGTTGCGACCAACCACACAATCACAAAGATTGCTCCGGCAACTGGAGCCACCACCAATGTCCCCTTAATGAGGTAATAAAAGAATTTTTGAAAAAACTTAGTTATCATTTTACTCGTAATAATAGACTCTTTTTACTCGACTTGAAATATTGACCAACAATTCATATGGTATCGTTCCGATATCCTGGGAAGCCTGCATTAAGTTGGGAAAAACAAGAACCTCATCCCCCACTTGAACATCCTGTCCGGTCACATCCAACATACACATATCCATACAAATATTTCCAACGGTTGAAGCTAGGTTGCCATTAATTTGCATTTTTCCAACGGAATTTCCAAATCTTCTGGAATAACCATCTGCATAGCCAATTTTTACCGTTGCGATTTTACTATCCCTATGCAATACTCCTTTTCGGTCATAACCTACGGTTTCACCAGCAGGTAATTCCTTGATCTGGGTGACCGTAGTTTTCAAGCTGCTCACCTGTTCCAAATTTGGCAAGTTCTTATCCATATCAACTCCGTACAAACCAATTCCTAGCCGAACCATATCCAAGTGGGCCTGCGGCCAACGAACAATGGCAGACGTATTGGCCACATGCTGAATAAATTTATAACCTAATCCGATTTCAAGCTTTGCTGCAGCTTCCTGATAGGTTGAAATTTGATATGCTGTAAATTCATCCTGTTTTGGATCACCAGAAGCGACCAAATGGGTGAAAAAGGATTGCACCCTTACCTGCTCTTGATTACGCAATCGCTCAATTACTGCTTCGATCTCAGAAGGAAAGAAACCTAATCTATGCATCCCTGTATCAAGCTTCAGGTGAATCTTGAAGTCCTTGATATTTTGTTCTTTTAAGAAATCAATAAATTCTTCCAAGAAATCCATGCTATAAACCTCAGGTTCAAGATTATGTTGAACCAAAGACTGGAAGGTATCCCGATCAGGGCTCAACACCATGATTGGAAGAGTAATCCCTGCCGTTCGAAGTTCAACACCTTCATCTGCAAAAGCAACTGTCAGATAATCAACCTTACTAAATTGCAGTAAATTTGCAACTTCAAAGCTACCACTTCCATAGGAAAATGCCTTCACCATCGCCATTAACTTCACATTCTTTGGAATCAAAGAGCGATAAACCATTAAGTTATTAGTAATCGCATTTAAATTAATCTCCAGGACTGTTCCATGCGACCTCAAAGCCAATCGTTGGACAATTCTTTCAAATTGAAACTTTCTTGCTCCTTTGATTAGGATGCTTTCATCATGAAAATCCAATTCCGTCAAATGGCTCAAAAATTCTTCGGTATTGCTGAATTGTTGGATGGAATGGATTCCAAGGTCCTTCAACCAGTCAAAATCTTGACCTACCCAAATAAATTTTTGAAGTTGCGAGTTATTCAGCAAATCCTTTAGTTTTTGCTGCAGCTTATCACTTTCCATTAGTCCTTCCATTTCAGAAAGGATCAAGGATTTCTGGCTATGCTGATTCTGTTGATGGAGAAATTCCAAAGATATTTTTAAGGATGCAAGGTCATTTGAATAAGAATCATCAATTATTGAACAATGATTGATACCTTTCTTCAGTTGTAGGCGCATTTCCAAAGGCTTCAAGGCTTGGATACGCTCAACAATAGTTTCGGCATCATATCCTAAGAAATACATGATTGCAATACAGCTCATGACATTCTCAATGGATGCACGATCTGTAAAAGGAACCTGACAGATACAGATAAGTTCACCAATCTTGATTTTAAGCTTGCTGGCCTGATTAAAGGTCTCCTCTTGAATCAGCTGGATTTGGTCGGTATCACTTTTGCCCCAGGAAACAAGTTTGATCTTTGGATCAATTAAATCCTTGGAAAGATATTCTGATCCTGCAACCAGTACCTCAACATCCTTGAACAGTTTTAATTTTTCTGTTAGTTTTTGCTGTTTAGTTTCAAAGTTTTGGGAATGCGCCACTCCAATATTGGTAAAAACCCCAATGTTGGGCTGAATCATTTTTTTGAGTGCATCCATTTCACCAGGCTCAGAAATCCCCGCTTCGATAAGTGCCAAATCATACTGCGGACCTAAATTCCACAAGGAAAGAGCGACCCCAAGTTGGGAATTATAGCTTTTTGGACTTTGATAGACTTTCTTTTCAGGGATTAACAATTGGAATAGCCAAGCTTTTACAATAGATTTTCCATTGCTACCGGTAATTCCGATTATTGGGTAATGAAACTGTTCTCGATGATAGGTCACCAATTCTTGCATAAACTGCAGGACATTGTGAACTTGAATGACATTGACATCTTTTTTATCTTCCAGAAAAGTTACCGGATTCGAGATTACAAAATTTCGAATACCTTTGGAATAAGCATCTGGAATAAAATCATGACCATCACGAGTGGCCTTTAGGGCAAAAAATAGAGATTCATCAGGATTATTCACCTTGCGGCTATCGTATACTAGTTCGCTGATTTTAGACGATAAATCATTTGACATCAATGGTTTCCCATTTAGTTTCTCGCAAATAAATTTAATAGTATACATGATTCTGCAAATAATGAACGAAGTTCATCATTTTTTTTAAAAGTTCATCATTTTTTGAAGATTTGCATTATGGATGAAGCAAACAGAAAAAAGAAAGTATATACTCCATTGGAAGCCAGACGGAAAGCAGAATCCTATTGTGCCTACCAAGAGCGGTCTCAGCAGGAAGTGCGGGATAAATTATATCAATGGGGCCTGCATCAGGCCGATGTTGAAAACAATATTAGCTATTTGATCGAGCATAATTTCTTAAATGAGGAGCGATTTGCCAAGGCTTATGTTTTAGGGAAATTCAGGATTAAAGGTTGGGGCCGAATTAAGATCAGCCAAGGATTAAAGATCAAACAAGTATCATCACCCTTGATAAAAATAGCCTTGAAGGAGATTGATGCGAATGATTATTTCGAGAAATTAAGAAGCATTCTGGAGAAGAAGTCGAATTTAATCCATGAAAGTGATGCCTATAAAAAGCGGAATAAGCTATATCAATACGCATTGGGCAGAGGATTTGAAAATAATTTAATTTTAGAGGTACTGAAAGACAATGGATTGGAGGATTAGCTAAAATTTTTTGAAAAAATAATTTTAGGATTTCAATTTTCTCTCTATATTTGCACCACGTCAAGCGAAAGTAGCTCAGTTGGTAGAGCACAACCTTGCCAAGGTTGGGGTCGCGAGTTCGAATCTCGTCTTTCGCTCAGTTGCCTAGGTGGTGGAACTGGTAGACACGCAGGACTTAAAATCCTGTTCCCGTTAAGGGAGTGCGGGTTCGATTCCCGCCCTAGGTACAGAAAAAAGCCGCTTATAGCGGCTTTTTTAGTATAACAGTATTGAGTATTTAGTATTTAGACCTGAGGTTCCTATCCTATTATTAGTTTACATTTTTATTGAAAAATTATACCCATATTTAAATAAGAATAGGACAATGAGATTCCCTCCTATTATATTATTTACTTGAGCCTATCCTGAGTTTGTTTCTTAAAATTTAGCCATATTAAAAAACCCTTTGATTTACTAATTTTTTCCTTGATACAACATAGATAAAATCTATCAACACGCATAGAAATCTTAAATTTTATTTATCTATCTTTAGTTAAATTTAAAGCAGAGAGCAGGAGACTTTCTGTCAATTGACATTGATGCTCAATTAAATACAAGTTAACTTAAATATAACATAGAAAATAAAAAACAGAGATATGGAAAATGGAAACGACATCAGCAAATGCCCATTTCATAATGGCACATTAAAACAAAATTTGACGGTAGCCGGAGGAGGTACGACGATTAAGGATTGGTGGCCAAAGAATCTAAAGGTTAGTTTATTGCGTCAGCACTCGGGCGCATCAAACCCAATGGATCCAGATTTTGACTATGCAGAAGAATTCAAGAAATTGGATTTAGAGGCTGTAAAACAAGATTTACATGCATTGATGACAGACTCTCAGGATTGGTGGCCTGCGGATTTTGGACATTACGGAGGTTTATTCATCCGCATGGCATGGCACTCAGCGGGTACTTACCGTGTAGGTGATGGCCGTGGTGGTGCTGGAACAGGTCAACAACGTTTTGCACCATTGAATAGCTGGCCAGATAATGTTAGCTTGGACAAAGCAAGAAGGTTATTATGGCCTATCAAACAAAAATATGGTAGAAAATTATCTTGGGCAGATTTATTGGTATTGACAGGAAACATCGCTTTGGAGTCCATGGGCTTTAAAACCATTGGATTTGCTGGTGGTCGTGTAGATGCTTTCGAACCTGATGAGGATGTATACTGGGGTTCTGAAGACACCTGGTTAGGTGGAGATGTTCGTTATGCGCATGGCTCAGAAGGTATTGTAGAAAAAGACCATGGCGTGTTATCAGGAGAGGAAAAAGCAGATGGAGATGTACATTCAAGAAATCTTGAAAACCCATTGGCAGCGGTTCAGATGGGATTAATCTATGTTAACCCAGAAGGTCCAGATGGTAATCCTGATCCAATTTTAGCAGCCAAAGATATCCGTGATACTTTTGGACGTATGGCGATGAATGATGAAGAAACTATCGCGTTGATTGCTGGAGGTCACTCCTTTGGTAAAACGCATGGTGCTGGACCTGCGGATAACGTAGGGAAAGAGCCCGAAGCGGCTGGCTTGGAAGAGCAAGGCTTAGGCTGGAGAAGTTCTTATAAATCTGGAGTTGGAGCTGATGCCATTACTTCAGGTTTGGAAGTTATCTGGACCGAAACGCCAACACAATGGAGCAACAACTTTTTTGAAAACTTATTCAATTACGAATGGGAATTAACAAAAAGTCCTGCAGGAGCATATCAATGGGTGGCAAAAGATGCTGATGATGTTATTCCTGATCCATTTGATCCAAATAAAAAACGTAAGCCAACGATGTTGACGACGGATTTATCATTAAGATTTGATCCGATTTATGGACCTATATCCCGTAGATTCTTTGAGAATCCAGATCAATTTGCGGATGCTTTTGCAAAGGCATGGTTTAAATTGACGCATAGAGATATGGGACCACGCTCCCGTTATTTAGGTCCGGATGTACCTGCGGAAGAATTCTTATGGCAAGATCCTATTCCTGAAGTAAACCATGAATTGGTAAATGATTCAGATGTTGAAGACTTAAAAAATAAGGTCCTTTCTTCAGGATTGAGCGTTTCAGAATTAGCATCTACCGCTTGGGCATCAGCATCTACTTTCCGTGGTTCTGACAAACGTGGTGGTGCAAATGGTGCTCGCGTACGCTTGGCGCCTCAAAAAGACTGGGAAGTAAATAATCCTACACAATTAAACAAGGTCTTGGGCGTATTGGAAGGCATTCAAAATGATTTCAATCAAGCGCAAGCAGGTGGAAAGAAAGTTTCTATAGCAGATTTAATTGTGATCGCTGGTAATGCAGCGGTAGAAAAAGCGGCAAGGGAAGCTGGAACAGATATTAAAGTTCCATTCACAGCCGGCCGTATGGATGCCTCACAAGCAGACACTGATGTAGAATCGGTAGCTTTCTTGGAACCTATCGCAGATGGTTTCAGAAACTATAAGAAAAAGAAATATACTTCTACCACAGAGGAATTATTAATTGATAAAGCGCAGCTTTTAAACTTGACCGTTCCTGAATTAACGGTATTGATTGCTGGAATGCGTGTATTGGATACCAATTATGATGGTTCAAAAAATGGAGTATTCACGAATAGGCCAGGTCAATTGACCAACGACTTTTTAGTGAATCTGCTGGACATGAATACCGCATGGAAAGCAGCTTCAGAAGATAAAGAACTATATATCGGTACGGATCGTAAGACTGGACAACCAAAATGGACAGGTACCCGTGCAGATTTAGTATTTGGTTCCAACTCGGAACTTCGTGTGGTTGCTGAAATCTATGCGAGTGCGGATGCACAAGAGAAATTCGTTAAGGATTTTGTGAAAGCATGGACCAAAGTAATGGATGCTGACCGTTTTGATGTTAAATAAATAGTAATCCAGAAATAAAAAAGAGCCTCCTGCTATCAGAGAGGCTCTTTTTGTTGCTCTAGTATTTATGAATAAATATTGATCTCTGGAAATTAAAGTAGGGCAAGCATCCAAGCTTTTTTAACCTCATCTCTTTGCAAATAATCCTTGGCTTTGAGTAATTGATGAGTAATCCTGGTACTTTCATCGCCAATAAATGCATTTAATAATTCCTGAATTTCGGAATCATATTTAAAAGCATCAATTTCTTGATCTGTTGGCAATTGCTCAATACGGGAGAGTTTTTCTAATTCAGAATAATTGAAAATTCCTGAATTGGTAATAAAAGATGGAATATCTGTTTTTTGCATATATAGAATTAAAAAAGCTGAACCTTGTAAAGTTCAGCTTTTATTTATGATTTACAAATCTTAAATCTTTTCAATTATTTTATCTGCAAAATCAGATGTTTTTAGAAGGGTTGCTCCTTCCATCAAATTATAGAAATCGACAGTTACCGTTTTATCCTTGATTGTTTTTGCCAATGCATCAACAATGGCATCTCCAGCTTCAGTCCAGCCCATGTATTCCAGCATCATTACACCGCTTAGGATAACGGATGAAGGATTCATGGTATTGGTATTGGCAAATCTCGGTGCAGTACCGTGTGTAGCCTCAAAAATAGCATGTCCGGTTTTAAAATTGATATTTGCACCTGGTGCAATACCAATTCCACCCACCATGGCCGCTAAGGCATCCGATATATAATCACCATTTAAATTCAATGTAGCAATTACATCGTAATCTTGTGGTGCCAATAAAATCTGTTGAAGGAAATTATCAGCAATAATATCCTTGATAATCAATTTACCAGCTTGTTCTGCGGCCTTTTGTTCTGCATTAGCAGCATCCTGACCATCTTTGGCTTTGGTGGTTTCCCATTGATTCCAAGTGTAAACCTGATCTTTGAATTCCTTTTCAGCTAGTTCATAGCCCCAGTTTTTAAATGCACCTTCGGTATATTTCATGATATTACCTTTATGCACCAAGGTTACTGATTTTCTTCCTTCGGCAAGTGCAAATTCAATTGCTGCACGGATTAGGCGTTTAGAACCTTCCTCAGAAACGAATTTAAGACCTACCCCTGTTGTATTGCTAAAGTTGTAGTCTACATTCAGGTCATTTTTCAAAAAGTCTTGAATGCGTTTAGATTCTGCAGTTCCAGCCGCAAATTCAATCCCTGCATATATATCCTCTGTATTTTCCCTGAAAACAACCATATCAACTTTCTCAGGATGTTTAACGGGTGAAGGAACTCCTTCATACCACTTCGTTGGTCGTTGACAAACATATAAATCCAATTCCTTTCGTAGGGCAACATTCAAGGATCTAATACCACCACCAATCGGAGTAGTTAAAGGTCCTTTGATACCTACTAAATATTCTTTAAAAACATCCAGGGTTTCATTAGGCAACCAGCTTCCAGTTTCATTGAATGCCTTTTCACCTGCCAGGACTTCCTTCCAATTAATCTTCCTTTTTCCTCCATACAGCTTTTCAACAGCTGCATCAAAAACGCGAACTGAAGCCTTCCAAATGTCAGGACCTATACCATCTCCAATAATAAATGGAATAGTTACCTGATCTGGAACCAATAATTTACCACTTGAATCTATACTGACCTTATCTGACATAATTAATTGTTTTTTAGTTATTTATCTTTACTGAACATATTACCAATCTCCCTACTGATTCTTCTGAAAATAGGTGCCGTTTGAATATCTTCATACTCATCAATATGTTGATCTTCAAGCCTTGATGGGAAGATCAATAATAAGTTTTGGTTCTTATAATATTTTCCAACTCTTTTCGCCAAACCGTCCAAGGAATCGCGGTAGGATACATCACCATAACGCGCTGACACGAAGACAAGCATAGATTCAGCATTGCTAAAGGTTGCCAATCCGTAGATATTATCCCAATCTTCATAATTCTCAAATGAAACTGGAACACTGGACTTCAAATTCTCCAGCATTTGCTCAATCGCTTGATGACTTCGATGATTACACACGAAAATAATTGGCAGAGAAAGCTCTGAAGCCAATTTGGTAATTTTTTCCATCCAATATGCGAATCCTACTTCAGATTCTGCTAATGGCGGAACAAAGACCGTAATCATTTTATTGGTTATAAACGGCTTTTCTATGCGGCACATCATCAATGTGGCATCAGTACGGTTCAAGATACTCTCGGTCTTCTCTCCTACGATCTTCTCCACAAAGCTCGTTGCACTAGGCCATCCTAGGATTAAACAGTCAGCAAATGCTTCTCTTGCCGCACGGCTGATACCATTGGCGATATTGAAATCAACTTTTGTGATTAGATCAACCTCTGTTTCAGATCCGGAGGCATATTTGGCTGTCTTATCCAGATTCTGTCTTGCTTGATTTAGGTTTCTTTCCGCTTGTTCATCATTTGGAACCACACTTAAGATATTTAATGGGTGTGGTGATTTCTTGGATTTCACTAAAGTTGCAAAATCAAGGATAGCTTCCATGTTGTTCAGATTCGCAATTGGAATAACGATTTGTTCTTCATGCTCTTCCACATGCTCCATATGTTCTTCATGCTGACGACCTTCCAATACAATTTTCTTGGAAGCATTCTCGGTGACGATGGAGGCGATAATACAACTTACCAAAATCAGGATAATTGTACCATTAAGGACATTCTCATCAATAATATCGTTGTTATAACCAACCATAATAATGGCCAAGGTAGCTGCAGCATGTGCATTGCTTAATCCGAAGATTAAATTCCGCTCATTTGTAGAATATTTAAATGCCCATTGGGTTGCTGTTGCTGCAAGGAACTTTCCGACGATACCTACTAGAGTTAAAGCACCAGCAACGTAGAATACGGTTAAACCACTGCTATTGGTAATCACACCAATATCCACGATCATACCTACTGAAATCAGGAAGAAAGGAATAAATATAGCGTTACCAATAAACTCTATGCGGTTCATTAAAGCTGAAGAATGGGGAATTAATTTATTCAGTGCCAATCCAGCAACGAATGCCCCGATAATAGGCTCCAGGTTTGCCATTTCTGCAAGGAATGCTGCAAAGAATACAACCGTCAGAACGAAGATATAGTGACCTGTTTTTTCACTTTCCACTTTTTCAAAAAACCATTTGGCAATCTTTGGAATGACCCCAAACATAATGAAAAGGAAGATGGCAAATGAAATCCCTAAGGTTACCCAAAATTCATTGTCAATATCACCTTGCGATGCACCTTTAATAACCGCCAGAATGATAAGTACGGCTGTATCGGTAAGAATCGTACCGCCAATAGTAATTGCAACAGCTTCATTTTTTGAAATACCATAGCGATTAACAATGGGATAAGAAACCAAGGTATGTGTCGCAAACATACTTGCAATCAAAATACTGGTTAATAAACTATAATCAAGGACATAATAACATACCGGGAATCCGATAGATATAGGAATAATAAAGGTAAAGAAGCCGAACAGGAAGGATTTATGTTTAGTTTTCTTAAACTCATTCATATCGAGTTCTAGACCTGCAATAAACATGATATACAGCAATCCTATGGTTGAAAACAAATCAACTGCGGAGTTTTTCTCTAACCAATTCAATCCATGCGGACCAATAATCATCCCTGATATAATCAGCCCGATAATCCCAGGTACCTTTATCGGTCGCAACAAAATGGGCGATAAGAGAATGATAAAAAGAACTAGAGAGAATATAAGGACCGGATTAGTTAGTGGGGCCTCAAAAGCATGTATTAGATGATCAAAAATTTTGTCGCTCATATAAATTATTCTGAATTTCAATACAATTAAAAAACAATATTGTTTTCAAGTGAAAGATAAGGAAATTTAAGAGAATTATTGATTGAGAATCGGGAAATCTCCAAGAATGTTACTTGAACTGGATCGTCTTAATTGGCGATATTCTTGAAATAAGCATAGAAGGAATGAACAAAGTCAATAATGCAATTCCTATTAATGAAATATTCAACCATAATACGGTCATCCAAGAGATTTCCATAGGTACGAAGGAAACGTAATAGATACTTGGATCCAGTTTAAAAAAGTGGGTACTGGTTTGAAAAAAGTAAAGTCCAATCGCTATCAGATTTCCTAAAATAAGTCCATAGCCGATCAGATATAAGGAATTATAAAGAAATACAGTTCTGATTTTTCCATTTCTCATTCCTAAGGCCTTCAACATTCCGATCATTGGCGAACGTTCCAATATTGAAATCAATAAGGCAGAAATCATATTGATAACAGCAACGACCACCATCAGAACAAAAATAATATTATCATTCATGTCCAGCATATTCAGCCAATTGAAAATATCCTGCATTTGAATGACAACATTTGTTGCATATAGGCCAGAACCAAGATTATTATTGAGGTCGTCCGTGGTCTTGAATAATTGATTAAAATCTTTGACGCGGACTTCATATCCACCTGCTTGGCCATCTTCGAGGTTGTTTAGCCTTTGGATCAAGGGCAATGAGCCAATTACGTATGTTTTATCCAATTCTTCGGAATTGGTTGTGAAAATCCCCTTTACTATGAATTTACGTTTCTTTACAGGATTCTGAATAAAATGCATAATAAAACTTTCACCAACTTTCAAGTGCAGTCGGTTTGCCATCAATGAAGAAATCAACAATTGATTATCTGCATCTTCAGCAGAGAAATCAATGGTATCACCTTCAAGAATAGTTTTTGAAAGAAAGTTTTGATCGTAATCCTTATCGATTCCTTTGAGAAGCACCCCTTCTACTTCACCTTTGACATTCATGATCCCGGCTTTAGTGGCAAAGGGATAGACTTCAACGACATTGGGATTTTGTTTGATTCTGTCTATTTGTTGAGCATCGAGGGAAATTGGGGTATTGACATAGGAGTCATTCTTTTCATTTTTCAGGATAATAATATCACCAAAAAAGCCTCTTTGTTTTTCAGTTATTTCATCTTTGAAGCCATTTAGAATGGCTACTGCGAGAATGATCGCCATAATAGCTAAGGCTAAAGCCCCTACCGTCACGCGAACGATAAGTTTTGAAAACGTACGGTTTCCCTCTAGAGTAATCCTTTTGGCTAAGAAATATGGAAAATTCAAGCTTAAATTAAATTTGTAACTTCGCAAAGTTAATAAAATTTGTCATCCAACAATAGGGATGCTGTTGCATCCTAAACGTAATTTAATATTTCTATGCGAATAATATTTATGGGTACTCCGGACTTTGCTGTAGCTTCGTTGAAAGCACTTATAGAAGCTGAAGAAGAAGTCGTAGCAGTGGTAACAGGTCCCGATAAACCGGCGGGTAGAGGTCAGAAAATGCATTCTTCAGCGGTGAAGCAATTTGCAGTTTCTCAAAATATCCCTGTCTTACAACCCGTAAAATTAAGAGACCCAGAGTTTTTGGAAGAATTAAAGTCATTTCAAGCAGACCTACAAGTAGTTGTTGCGTTCAGGATGTTGCCTGAAATAGTATGGAATATGCCGCCAAAAGGAACGATCAATGTACATGCTTCGCTCCTTCCAAACTATCGTGGCGCAGCTCCTATCAACCATGCTATTTTGAATGGTGAAAAGAGTTCGGGGGTGACCACTTTTCTTTTGCAACATGAAATCGACACTGGAAATATTTTATTTTTCACTGAAGTGCCCATTACAGAAACCGATAATGCTGGCGACCTACATGACAAATTAATGATTGCTGGAGCCGAATTACTGATTAAAACTGTAAACGCTATCAAAGAAGGCAATGTAAATCCTATCCCACAGGATGAATTAAGCAGCAATCAGGAATTAAAGCATGCTCCGAAAATATTCAAGGAAGATTGTTTGATTGATTGGAACAAAAGTACAGAGGAGGTTTTCAACCAGATTCGAGGCTTAAGTCCTTACCCGGCTGCATTTACATATTTGGACGATAAGGTTTTAAAGATTTATACAGCGGAGAAAGAAGTTGTTGGACACAGCGAGAAGCCAGGGTCGTATATCTCGGATGGAAAGACCAACATCAAATTTGCCACGGCAGATGGCTTTATTAGTCTATCTGAAATACAAATAGAGGGCAAAAAGAGGATGGCTGTAACTGATTTTCTTCGAGGTTATCGTTTGGACAAATTGGCAGATTAATCTTCAACATATTTAAACAGATCCCCGGGTTGACAGTTCAAGGCTTTACAGATGGCATTTAAGGTGCTGATACGTATTGCCTTAGCTTTCTGATTTTTAATTATCGATAGATTGGAAAGTGTGATTCCAACTTTTTCACTCAATTCATTCAGAGACATTTTTCTCTGCGACATGATTTCGTCAAGATGAACAATTATAGGCATAACAAATAATATTTTGCTTTTGATTAATATTACAGTAGAAAACAATTCTTGTTTGGATTTGTTTTATAACAGGAAAAAGGAAATTGAAATAAGCAAGAAAAATTAGTTAAATGTGTGTTAAATACTTGTAAATCGACGAGATTGGCGAGTTTTTGGAATGATTTTTGATGTTAGTATAACATCAACTCACCACGTATAACTAACTCATAATGAGTTAATAATTTACAAATAGATTAGAAATAATTGGGATAAATTTGTTATGTTTGCGGACATTTCAGAAAAGAAAGGTTTATATATTTAGATGAGACAGCTCAAAATTACACAATCCATCACCAACCGTGAATCGCAATCACTTGACAAGTATTTGCATGAAATCGGCAAGGTAGATTTAATTTCGGCAGAAGAAGAGGTTATTCTAGCTCAAAGAATTCGTGAAGGTGATCAGGTTGCACTGGAGAAATTAACAAAAACCAACTTACGTTTCGTTGTATCGGTAGCAAAACAATACCAGAATCAAGGATTAACCTTAGGGGACTTGATTAATGAGGGTAACTTAGGCTTAATCAAAGCAGCAAAGAGATTCGATGAGACCAAAGGGTTTAAGTTTATTTCCTACGCAGTATGGTGGATTCGTCAATCAATTTTACAAGCTATTGCAGAGCAATCTCGTATCGTTCGTTTACCATTGAACCAAGTAGGGTCTTTAAGTAAAATTAGCAAGGCCTTTTCAAAATTGGAGCAGGAATATGAGCGTGAACCGTCACCAGAAGAATTAGCTGATATCTTAGAAACTACGGTTGACAAGGTATCTGATACATTGAGTAACTCTGGTCGTCACGTATCGATGGATGCGCCATTTGTACAAGGAGAAGAAAACACCCTATTGGACGTTTTGGAGAACAGCGACCCTGACACTGACAGTTCATTAATTGACGAGTCTTTATCAGAAGAAATCAAAAGATCGTTAGCTACATTAACAGAGCGCGAGAGAGAAATTATTGTATTATTCTTCGGATTAGGTTCAAATCATCAATTGTCATTGGAGGAAATTGGCGAGAAATTCAGCTTGACTAGAGAGCGTGTTCGTCAGATTAAAGACAAGGCGTTACAACGCTTAAGACACACCTCGAGAAGCAAAATCCTAAAATCATATTTAGGATAATCCAAGATCTTGAATAAACACATAGCAATGCGCAATTAATATTGCGCATTTTTTGTATAAAAAATTTTCATTGGGAATAAAAAAAGCCTTGAACTAAAATTTCAAGGCTTTTTCTTTTAGAAATAATATTATTATTTCTTATGTAATTGTTCGTATAAGTCAATTACCTTTTTTTGCAAATCGATAACTTCAACTTCACGTGCTTGAAGACGTTTTTGAAGCTCGTTTACTTCATTCTGAATTTGCTTATCTTCTTCAGGGTCTGAAGTAGACAACAATTGCACTAATGATAAACCAAATAATTTAGAGATTTGGTTTAATCTTGATAAATTGACATCTGTAATTCCAGTTTCAATCTTAGAAAAAGCAGGAATCGAGATATCTAGCCTTTTAGCTACATCCTCCTGACTCCATCCTTTCTGATGTCTAAGTAATCTAATTTTTTTTCCTAATGCATTCATGGGTAAAATGTAAAATATTTATTTATTAAGTAATTATCAAATTTAAACAAATAAAGTAAAATTCAAAATCCCATTATTAAAATTTTAAAAAAAATCCGAAAGAATGTTAAAAATTTCTCAAAAATTTATCTGCAAAACTACTCATATTTACCCCATTGTAGTTGTTTGAACTCATAAATAGCAAATTATACCCATTTGACTTAAAAGTTTCTAAAAATACTTCTAAATCAGCCATTTGCGTGATAACTTGAAAGGAAGGATGGTTAAAAGCCTCTGTTAAACGCCAAATTAAATTATCTAAAGCAATATTTTTTTCCTTTATAAGTGATGTATTAACGAAAACGACAGCAAAGTCTGATTCATTCATCGAATTTGCGTATTCCGTAATAAACTCAGAGTCAAGACTGTCATAGGCGTTTAATTCGATGACGGTTACCAAGGCTTGATTTGGAAATTGTTCCTTCACCGCATGGATACTTGACCTCAATTTACTAGGTGTATGTGCGAAATCCTGATAAACTACACTTCCGTTCTGACTAGCTACAAATTCTAAATATCTTATTGAACTCTTGAAATCCTGGATAGCCGAGTAAAACTCATCGCGCTTCACTCCTAGCCATTCACATACCGTAAATGCACCAGCAATATTGGATAAATTATGCTTTCCAAACACTTTTAACGGGATATTCTCTTCGCCAACGTGCAAATAGGTCACCCCCTTATTTATCGTGTATTCTGGAAGCTTGTAGCCATGTCGATTAATTTTAATGTCCATGGTCCTCTCTACCACCTCTCTGGTGTTTTTATCATCCTTGTTATAGATTAATGTACCTTTAGGGACAATAGTCCTAATAAAGTCCTCAAATTGCTTAAAATACTCTTCTTCTGAGATAACAGTTTTAAAGTGATCCCAATCAATTCCACTGATAAGCGCGATATTCGGTTTATATTTTAAGAATTTAGATTGTTTATTAACTGCAGAAGCATAATACTCATCGCCTTCAATAATCATGAGGTTATTTTCAGGATTCAACTGTAGCAGGTCATCAAAACCTTCCAATTGAGCCCCTACCAAGTAATCAAAATTGCGACCCAATTTCTTAAGGACATGCATGATCATACTTGTGATGGTCGTTTTACCATAGGAACCGGCTATTACAACACGAGTTTTTTCAACGCTTTGTTCATATACAAACTCAGGGAAAGAATAAATTTTTATTCCCATTTCCTTGGCTTTATTTAGCTCAGGATTATTTTCATCCGCATGCATGCCTAAAATTACAGCATCGATATCCTCCGTAATTTTTTCAGGAAACCACCCTAATTCGGTTGGGAGTAAACCTGCTTCACGAAGTTGCGACTTCGACGGCTCGACGATTTGATCATCCGAACCAGTCACCTGATGCCCCTGTTCAGCTAAATTAATAGCTAAATTATGCATGATACTTCCGCCTATGGCAATAAAATGAATGCGCATTTAGTTTGCTTTAATAAATTTGGCTGCACACCAGGTATCCAGCACTTTTTTCTCAATAAATTGAAAACCTAAGGATTCAGCCTTCTTCGATAAGATCTCCAAATCCTCACCATCATAGAACCCTGAGATATAGAGTTCTCCTGATTCAGAAAGGTCGGTATAATACACATCAAATTGATCCATCAGAATATTTCTATTGATGTTCGCCAGGATGGTATTAAATTTTTTCCCTTCAATTGCTTCCTTAGAACCTAACTTCGCTTCAATATTTGAAACCTGGTTTAGTTCTTTGTTCTCTATCACACTTTCTACGCAGATAGGATCAAAGTCAACTGCAAGGATTTGCGATGCTCCACGTTTGGAAGCTAGAATCGCCAATATTCCGGTACCACAACCCATATCTAAAACCTCCTTACCTTGGAAATCATTTTCCAGGATATAAGAAAGCATCATAGACGTGGTTTGATGGTGCCCCGTTCCGAAAGACATCTTCGGATCGATAATAATCTGATAAGGATATTCGGGTTTATCCTCATGGAAAGTCGCGCGCACATAACACTTGTCATCAACCAAAATAGGGCTAAAATTACTTTCCCACACTTGATTCCAATTCTTGTTTTCTAGTTCGTTGACCTCATAGGATATTTCAAAACCTTCAGCTTCGCTCAGCAACAAGGTTTCCAAAGCCTGGATATCTAGGTTTGACGCTGGAATATAAGCTACAAAACCTTGGTCCTGATCCTCGAAAGTGTCAAAGCCAAGGTTTGCTAATTCAGCGATAAGCAAATCCTTTTGCCATTCTTCGATATTCGAAGACGTAAAAGTAACTGCTGTATACTTCATATTTTTACGCGTTAAATACGTTAATAATTTGCAAGAAATCGCGAGATTTCAAAGACGCACCACCGATTAATCCACCGTCGATGTCCGGTTGTGAGAATAAACTTTGAGCATTCGATGGGTTTGCACTACCACCATATAAAATACTCGTGTTATCGGCAGTTTCCTGACCATATTGATCAGCTAAAGTTTTGCGGATAAATGCGTGTACTTCTTGTGCTTGTTCTGGACTTGCTGTTAAACCAGTTCCGATAGCCCAAACTGGCTCATATGCCAATACAATATTTTTAAATGCTTCAGTATCTAAATGAAATAAAGCTTTGCTTAATTGCGTCTTGATTACATCAAAATAAGAACCTGCTTCTCGCTCATCTTTAGTTTCGCCGATGCAAAAGATAGGTTTAAGATTATGTTTTAATGCAACATCAACTTTCTCCGCCAATAATTCATCAGTTTCTCCAAAATAAGCACGACGCTCAGAGTGACCCAAGATTACATATTCAGCACCCGTAGATTTAACCTGAGAAGCTGAAATTTCTCCTGTATAAGCTCCCGATTCATGTTGATTGATATTTTGTGCACCAATAGATACATTCTTCGTAGAAGCGCTTAATTTAGAAATTGCTGCCAAATGGATAAATGGGCTACAAACAACGATCTCTTGATTTCCAATCACTTCGTCTTTCACCATATTCACGATCTCAGAGAACAAGCTAACGCCTTGCTCATAATCCATGTTCATTTTCCAGTTTCCAGCTACAATATTTTTACGCATAGTGTTTAATGTTTATTTATATGTTTAAGATTGATTTTCTACATGAAGATATTTGAATTCATCAAATAAATATTGAAAGATAGAGAGGTTACTCTGCAGATCATTCCTTCCCGTTACACGGTCTCTACTCTCCATCATATTAATAAATTTTTCAAAAGTGTATGGTTCCGACCCCTTGTCAGTTACCCAACTGAAATCAGGCACAAATTTGGGAATAAATTTTGAAATTGCAACCTGTGAGCCAATACCAATTACACAGCCGGTTGTAAACGAAGAATTTATGGCACACATGGCATAATCCCCCATGAATAATCCGCATTTAAACTCATCGGTCTCGCGATAGCTAAGATCCTCATAATCAAACAACCGAACTGCTTGCCAATTGTTTTTTAAATTTGAATTTGAACTACCTGCTCCGATATTTGCTCCCTCGCCTATCACCGAACAACCTAAATATCCATCATGCCCTTTGGCGCTATTCCCCCAAATTACCGTATTATTCACCTCACCACAGATTGTGCTTCCGGGACCAATGGTAGTATTCGGATAAAGCTTCGCTCCTGTTTTTACCCTTGCTGACTCGCCAATAGAAACATAGCCTTTCAAATAAGAACCTTCTTCTATCTTGGCGTTTTTGCCGATATAGATAGGTCCTTCCATACTATTTAAACTAGCACCTTCCACTTGCGCTCCTTCTTCCACAAAGATCCATGAACCGTAAATGCTATTCGTATCGCTGATAGCAGCAGATTGACGACCTGTGGTCAATAATTTATAATCAAATAGAAGTTGGGATTTATTGTAGAGGAAGATGTCTTCGATATGGTTTAACCTCGAAAATTGAGCCGAAGACTTGATAGGATTATATTTTTCATGAAGAAACTCCAAATCAAGCTGGGGTTCACTGGTTTTAATTGCAATCCACGAATTTTCATCCAACAGGATATCACCAATAGCTAAGGCTTCCAACTCATTGATTAGAGCATCAGATGGCAATATATCAGCGCGGATAAATAGAAATTCAGAGTTATTATTATGATTAAAAGGAAATTTTTCGGATAAGTAATCGGCAGTTTTATAGGTAACGGGGGTTTTGAAAATAAGCTCCCATTTCTCATTTAAGGTAGAAATACCGACTCTAAGATTGCCAACGGGTCTTGATGAGGCAATAGGGAAAAGACGCTTACGCCAGTGAGCGTTATCAAATAATACTATGGTTAGCGACATGAAATAAAAGTACATAAAAAATCCCGACAAATAAATTTTATCGGGATAATATCAATTTCTTTATAGTAAAGAATATTACTTTTTGTTGTAACGGCTACGGAATTTATCAATACGTCCAGCTGTATCAACTAATTTCATTTTACCAGTGTAGAATGGGTGTGAAGTGTGAGAAATCTCTAACTTAACTAATGGGTACTCTGTACCATCTTCCCAAGTGATAGTTTCTTTTGTATCAACACAAGATTTAGTGATAAAAGCGTAGTCATTAGACATGTCTTTAAATACAACTAATCTGTAGTTTGATGGATGCAAATCTTTTTTCATTTTATCTTATGATTACTATATAATTCAACAATTGAGGTGCAAAGATAATTTATTTTTCATTCAAATACAAAAAACAAACATAAATTCATTTCCACACCTGTGAATAAGTTTTACTTGCCTTTTAATCAGCCAGTACAATTTGAAGGTTTTTCATCTTCAGAATTACAAAAGTAAACAAATCCTATGAATAACAAGCCTTTTTTCGCTATTAGCATCTTTAAATAGTTCTAATTTCATACTTTTGCAACACATTATAAGTTGTACGAAAAATGAGCATCGGATTATCTGAACAAGAACAACAAAGAAGGCTAAACCTGAAAGCCTTGATCGACCTAGGCATTGACCCCTTCCCTGCTGAAGAGTTTAAAGTTAATGCAACGGCTGAGGACATATTGGCAAACTACGAAAGAGATAAGATCAACTATAAGAATATTAGTTTTGCTGGACGTATCATGAGCCGTCGGGTTATGGGTAGCGCTTCTTTCATGGAACTGCAAGACTCTACTGGACGTATTCAAGCCTATGTAAAACGGGATGACATCTGTCCGGATGAAGATAAGACCTTATATAATACGGTATTCAAAAAGCTTTTGGATATTGGTGATATCGTTGGGATCACAGGTTATGTTTTTACCACCCAAACTGGTGAAATCAGTATTCACGTGCAAACTTTAAAGGTTCTGACTAAATCTTTAAGACCATTGCCGATTGTAAAAGAAGCTGATGGCAAGACCTATGATGCGTTTACTGACCCTGAACAACGCTATAGAATGCGTTATGTGGATTTGATTGTAAACTCTCACAACAAAGAAATTTTCGTGAAGCGTACGAAGTTATTCAATGCAATGCGTGATTACTTCAACAACGCTGGATATATGGAGGTTGAAACTCCAATCTTACAGGCTATTCCTGGTGGTGCTGCGGCTCGTCCGTTTATCACTCATCATAATGCCCTTGATATTCCATTATACTTACGTATCGCCAATGAATTATATTTGAAGAGATTAATTGTTGGTGGTTTTGACGGGGTATATGAATTCTCTAAAAACTTCAGAAATGAAGGAATGGACAGAACACATAACCCAGAGTTTACAGCCATGGAAATCTATGTAGCCTATAAAGACTACAACTGGATGATGGAATTTACTGAAAACTTATTGGAGCATTGTGCGATTGCTGTAAATGGAACAACCAATGCGACTTTTGCTGAGCATCAGGTAGATTTCAAAGCGCCATATCCAAGAGTGAGCATGACAGAGGCTATCAAACAATTCACTGGTTTTGATATTACCGGTAAATCGGAAGATGAAATCCGTCAGGCGGCAAAAGGAATGGGAATCGATGTGAATGAAACGATGGGTAAAGGTAAGTTGATTGATGAGATCTTCGGTGAAAAATGCGAAGGAAACTTTATTCAACCGACATTTATCACGGACTACCCTATCGAAATGTCTCCTTTGACAAAGAAACACAGAGATAATCCTGAACTTACTGAGCGTTTTGAATTAATGGTATGTGGTAAGGAAATTGCAAACGCATATTCGGAGCTTAATGACCCTATTGATCAAAGAGAGCGTTTTGAACATCAATTGAAACTTTCTGAGAAAGGTGATGATGAAGCAATGTTTATCGACCAAGATTTCTTACGTTCTTTGGAATACGGAATGCCTCCTACTTCAGGATTAGGTATTGGTATGGACAGATTGATTATGTTCTTAACCAATAATCCTTCCATCCAGGAAGTGTTGTTCTTCCCTCAAATGCGCCCTGAGAAAGTTGCAAAGGTAGCTTCCACAGCGGATTATGTAGAACAGGGAATTCCTGAAGCTTGGGTACCAGTTTTACAGAAAATGGGATTCACGACCATCGAGCTTTTAAAAGAAGCTAATCCAAACAAGGTTTTCAATGATCTTGGCGGGATGCGCAAAAAGATGAAATTAGATGTTACAATGCCAACTAAAGACGAAGTTCTAGCTTGGTTTGAATAAGATATCAAAATAAAAAAGTAATCCCCATTGTTCATTCAATGGGGATTTTCTTTTTGCAAGTAGTCTTGATAAGAGGGAATGTCTAGATATTCAATGTCTGAAGATTATTTTCTGATAAGTTCTCCAAACTATGCAATCATATAGAATGGATAAAACAAAAACCATTTTTTTATCGTTTCTAAAGGAGAAACAATAAATTGAACCTATGAAGAAAATTCAAATACTTTTTCTTATTCCACTTATTATGGGATGTGCCAGTAACCAAGGCACAAGTTCTAAACCACCAAAAATAATTGGTAATTGGCAATGGCTGGAAACCTCGGGTGGATTTGCTGGAATTAAGAAAACACCAGAATCATCGAATGAAATCAAACATCTTCAGATTACTAAGGATAGTATTTTCTATTATGAAAATGGTGAATTGACTTCAGCTCAACCCTATAAATTAAAACTGACCAAATCTATGTTAAATAACAAAGATGGTTGGCTCTTGAATGAAAATCCACATAAAGTGTTTGTTCAAAGGCAAGATAGCACCTTGTTGTTACAGGAAGATTGTTTTGATTGTTTCTCACATCGATATGTGAAAATGAAGGAAAGATAAGTAAAAAAAATGCCCCGATTTACGGGGCATTTAATATTTATTTAGCTGGAGCAGCATCTGGTAGTAAGATAAACTTATAGAAGTTTTCTTCTTTCAAATACTTATTGGCAGCAGCTTTTACTGATTCGATAGTAACTTTATCCAGATCCTCAAGATACTTAGTAACCTTTGTAGGATCAGTTTCATTCTGTACAGAACCCATAATTTCTGAAGTCCAGAATCCATTCTCTCTTAGATTTAACTCCAATTGACGTTTTTCCTCAATTTTGAATTTATCTAAATCAGTCTGAGATGGACCATTTTGTTTAATCTTCTTCACTTCGTCAATTGCAGAATTAATCAAAGATTGATACTTGTCAACACTAGTTCCAAATCCGATCATAAAGGTATAACGAGGTTTTGGAGATTTGCTGTATGATAAACGAGCTCCGGTTCCATAAACTCCACTTTCATCTTCACGTAGGCGCTCAATCAATTTATTGGTCAAAATAGTCTCCAAAGCACTTGCATTCATGTTCTCTTGATCATTATAAATATAATCACCATAAATAACCATTCTTACAGCGGCTTTGGCTTCCTTACCCTTGCGAACAATCTTTTCAACACCTTTATTTTTTTCATAAAGGTTCAAATCTTTCGCTTGTTCTTTACGACCTTTATTAGGTAAAGCTGCTAGGTATTCCTCCAAATATGGTTTAATCTCATCCTCAGTAAAGGAACCTACAATTACAAAAGTGAAATCTGAAGCATCAGCGAATCTATCTTTATAAATTTCCAATGCTCTTTCCTTACTTACTTTATCTAAATCTGCAATTGAATAAGGAACTCGACGAATGCTATTTCCATATAATGTACGTTGAATCGCATCACTATAAACAAAGTTCGGATCGTTTTCACGATTTGCTTGCATGTCTTTTTGCTTGCTGATAACACTTTGGAAAATATCATCCTCAATTCTAGGTTCTGTGAAGTAACCGTAGATCATTTCAAAAGCAGTTTTTAAACTTTCTTTATCAGTAGAACCACGAAGACCTTCAGAACGCTCAGTGATATAAGGACTGATATTCACCTCTTTACCAGTTAAACTCTTTTGTAATTCTACGGTATTCAACTGTCCGATACCAGAACTATTCACCAAGTTACCAGCGAAAGATGCCGACATATAATCTGCATCAGAGTACAAGGATGTACCACCTGGACTATAAGCAGAAATCATAATTTGATCATTCTTGAACTTGGTAGGTTTTAATAAAACCTTAACTCCGTTGCTCAAGATTAATTCTTTTGTTTCAATTTTATCAATTGATTTTTCTGATTTAATAGAACCTTTCACTGGAGTTTTTGAAAGCATTGGCAAATCAGATACCTTGTCCTCATAAGCCTTTAAATCTTCCTTATCAATCTCTGTAAACCATGCATTAACAGCTGCTTCTTCTGGAAGTTTATCTTTTTCAGCATCAGGAGCTAAAATGATCACATCACGGTTAATGTCTTGGTAGAATTCCTTACCAACATTCTCAACCTCTTTCAAAGTCAATGTAGGCAATAACTGCTTAGTGATTTCATAGCGATCTTCATTACTCAATGCTGGACCATCTTTCAAGAAATGATTCAAATAAGCATTTACGTAACTTTCTGATTTTCTTTTATCACGCTCAGTGTATGAGGTTTCATTAGATTTAGCAATCGAACTGATAGCACGTTTGAATTCAGTTTCTGTAAAACCAAACTTTTGAAAACGATCTAATTCTCTAACCACTGCTTTAAAACCATCTTCAAACTGACCTGGTTTAGAAATAAAGAAGGCACCTAAATTATCAATTCCACCGATAAAGCCAGAGATATCTACTCCAGCTTGAATAAATGGAGGATTTGCTGACTGACCTAATTCGCTAAAACGAGCATTGATCATTTGGTTGAAAACATCTTTCAACAAGTCCCTTCTATAATCCTTAACAGTAGAAACCTTTTCTTCAGGATGTTTGATCATGATCTGACCAACAGTGTAAGTCATTTCAGGATCTGTTACTTTAATAAATTGGTTTTTATTAAGTAAGTCAACTTTATACTCAGTACGAGGTTTCAAGTCCTTTGGCACCTTCATATCCGAGAATAATCTTTTCACTTCAGCTTCCATTTGCTGAGGATCGATATCTCCCACGATAATCAATGATTGAAGATCCGGGCGGTACCATTGTGCATGGAAATTACGAATAACTTCAGGGTCGAATTTTGTTACAACTTCTTCCGTTCCAATAGGAAGTCTATCCGCATAACGAGATCCATTTAACATGACCTTGAAATACTGATCACGCATGCGTTGCATTGCTCCGCGGCCACCACGCATCTCTTCCATGATAACACCTCTCTCCTTGTTGATCTCATCTGTTTCAAGCATCGCATCTTGTGCCCAATCGCGCATCACCTGCAAGCCGTTTTTCAATAATTCAGGATCATCCGAAGGAATCGGTAACTGATAAACAGTTTCATCAAAACTGGTATAGGCATTTAAATCAGAGCCAAATCTTACTCCTGCCTTTTGTAAATAGTCAATCAACTCATTTTTAGGAAAATGCTTTAATCCATTAAAGTTCATGTGTTCCATAAAGTGAGCCAAGCCTAACTCCTTTTCATTCTCTAAAATTGAACCTACTTTCATCGCAAGAAACATAGTTACTCGCTTCTCAGGTTCTGAATTTTTACGAATGTAATATTGAAAGCCATTCGCCAATTTACCCTTGATAACATCCTTATCAAATGGCAATTTTGCATCCCATTTCAGGGAGTCGTTCATCAATACTACTTTTGCTTCTGAATGAAGGTGGGTCGGCACGTAAGCACTAGCCATTTCCGTTGCAAATGGCAAGAGAAATGCTAATGCGAGGGGTTTTAGAATTTTCATAATTTCAAAAAAAATTTACTAGAATGGTTACTAATTTATATTTGGATAGCAATCTACAATAAATTTATTTAGCTTTAAAACAAATCTTCTATTCAAACTTATGATTTAATTTTTTTTAACAAATGGATTGGGAACAGACAAAAAGAGATTTTAAACGTTATTTATTATTAGAAAGAGGATTAAGCGATAATAGCATCGCAGCATACTTAAATGATGTTCATAAACTACAAAGCTATGCAGAATTAAATCATATTGATTTAAGGGAATTTCAAACCCAACATATCCAGCAATTTCTGCAATGGATAAATGAGTTTCCTATTTCTGCATACAGCCAGGCACGCATGCTCTCCGGAATAAAAACCTTCTTCGGATATTTACAAATAGAACATGGATTCCCAAACAATCCAGCCGAATTAATTGAAACCCCAAGACTTTCCCGAAAAATCCCAGCCGTATTAAGCATTGAAGAAATCGACCAGCTGATCGCAGCTATCGACCTTTCTTCTCCTGAAGGAATGCGTAATAAAACAATCCTAGAAATTTTATATGGATGCGGACTCAGGGTATCGGAGTTATGCAACCTCAAAATTTCAAATTTGTTCCTTGATGTCGAATTTATAAAAGTCGAAGGAAAAGGAAATAAGGAAAGGTTAATCCCAATTGGTCAACAAGCCATCAAATACCTCAAAATTTATTTGGAAGAAATTAGGGTTCATCAATCTATAAAATCCGGAATGGAAGACTTCGTATTCTTAAATCGTAGAGGTTCTCCCCTTTCCAGAGTCATGATATTTCTAATCATTAAAGACCTTGCCAGTAAAATTGGCCTTGCCAAAGAAATTAGTCCCCATACATTTAGGCATAGCTTTGCTTCACATTTAGTGGAAGGTGGTGCAGACTTAAGAGCCGTACAGGATATGCTTGGACATGAGAGTATTACGACTACTGAAATCTATACCCATATCGATAAAGAATATCTTCAAAGTGTCATTACTCAATTTCACCCTAGATCTTAATGCAACAAAGTTTAATTTAATTTGCAACAGTATTGCATTTAATATATCTTTGCAATGTGATAAGATTATTGAGGTCGTATAAACAATTAATTTCAACGCTATGGATTGGGGTCATGTTCCTTTCCATTTCTTTGATTGTTTTACACCGTCATGATCTCCATACAGATTCCCATGATTCCTGCCATTTAAATGAAAAACACAATCATCAGCATTCCCATGCTGAAGACTGTCAGTATTGTTTTTTATTTTTTCAGCAAGGAATTAATCTAGTAACTCCATTTTTATGGGAATCAAATCCGGAGAGCTTCCAAATCAATACGATTTTAAATAATCGCATCTTTGAGTCTCCCCTATTAAAAATTCTATCCAGCAAAAGTCTCCGTGCGCCTCCAATCTACACGTTATCCAAAATCGTGTAATATATCTATAGTAATTATCAAATTATAACAACATACATGTTGAAATACGCATGGACTGTACTGATTGTATTCCTTATGAATGCAGCATCAGCACAGGACAAATCCATTCAATATATCAATGGTATAGTTGTCGATGAGAAAGCCCAGCCTATTTTTGGTGCTAATATCAGTATTTCTAATACCGACAATCATACCTCATCAGATGTTCATGGTCACTTTAAAATCAAAGCTGGCCAAGGACATCAACATCTTGCAATCAAAGTTTCAGCATTGGGCTATGAAACCTTTGAACAATTCGTTCATCAGGAAGCTGATAGCTTGCTTAAGATTGTTCTTAAAAGCTACAGTGAAATGATCGACGCCGTTTCAGTTTCTGCACAAGTAGAGGAACAGCGCACCGCTGTTAAATCAAAACTGAACAGCCAGCAGATCGAAGAAAGTAAGGGTAAATTGGTCGCCGAAGTGTTTTCAAAACTTTCTGGTGTATCCATATTAAATACGGGGCATTCAGTTTCCAAACCTGTTATTCATGGTATGCATTCTAATCGGGTAATATTATTAAACCATGGAGTCAAACAGGAAAGTCAACAATGGGGACTGGAACATGCCCCTGAATTGGACCCTTTTACTGCGGATGAATTTGAAGTTATCAAAGGTGCACAGGCCGTCCGCTATGGTGCAGATGCATTAGGTGGTGTATTGATTGCAAAGTCTCAACAGATTGATCCTAATAAAATCTCTGGAAGAGTTGACTTGATTGCTCAATCCAACGGCAGAGGCGGAACCGCTAACCTTCAATTGGAAGGCGGAATTAAATCTATTAATGGTTTAGCATGGAAAGCTCAAGCTTCTGGCAAAAAATTGGGCGATATCAAGTCACCTGATTATTTCCTGGGAAATACCGGTTCAGAGGAATTAAATTTCTCCGGAACGCTTCAATATAAAAAGGATAGAAATTACTTTGAAGCATTCTATAGCAGATTTTCAACTGAATTAGGAGTATTTTATGGTGCCCACATTGGTAGCATTGAAGATATCTATGCAAGAATTGAAAATGGTGAACCCTTTGAAAAATATGATTTCAGCTTTAAGATAAATGCCCCGAGACAACAGGTTTCGCATCAATTGGGAAAACTAAAGTATCAGCATCAGTTTAAGAACGATTACCAATTAGATGCTCAATACTCATGGCAGCAAAATCATCGCCAAGAATTTGATATGCGGAGAGCCTTGGAAGACAATATTCCAATGTCCGACATGGTCCTTACCTCCCAACAATTGCAATTAATCTTAAAGGCAAAATCACATAGCTTTGGCCTGGATGCCGGAAATCAGGTAAACAACAATACCGCCGGTACTGGTACTACCCCTATTATCCCAAATTTTGATAATTATTCCTTAGGGATTTTTGGAATTCATCAATTCCGCTTAAATCAATGGATACTGGAAGCTGGATGGCGCTATGACTACCGTTATTTCGACGCAGCAGGATATCGTTATAAGTATACGGGTGCTCAGCAAAACGGCCCACAACAGTATTTGTTAGAAGATAATAGGAGTTTCCATAATTTCTCAGGATCCTTAGGTGTTGCTTATCCCATTAGCCCGGAATGGCAATATAGAAGCAGTGTTGGCCTTGCATGGCGTGCTCCAACAGCAAATGAGCTCTACAGTGATGGAGTTCACCATGGAGCCGGAATCTATGAAATTGGAAATTTGAATCTTAAAGCAGAACAAGGATTGAAATGGGTGCATTCTATTTCACACAAATCTGAATCCCTGGAATTGACCTCTGATATCTATGGACAATATATCCATAACTATATCTATGCAGCTCCAAATCCAGACTCTGTCAGACAAACTATCCGCGGTACTTTTCCAGTATTTAGCTATTCCCAAAACAAAGCTTTGTTCTACGGACTAGATCTTCAACTAATCTGGAAGATTACGCCAAAAATTAATTATGCATTACAAGCAAGTTTGGTAAGAGCAAAAAACATCAGTACCGACAGTTTTCTGCCTTATATTCCCTCGGACAGAATGCAGAACTCCATTCAATGGTATTATGCTGCCGAAGGAAAGGGATATGTCAAACTAAGCCATGAATTTGTGGCTAAACAAAACCGATATACTGAAGGAACTGACTATGTCGCTCCGCCGGCAGCTTATAATTTATTCAACGTATATATTACACATCCACTAAATATTAATAATAACCCTTTCAATCTTTCTATGGCGGTGGACAATCTTTTCAACACTAGTTATAAGGACTATATGGATCGTTTCCGATACTATGCCCATCGCCCAGGAAGGAATTTTATTCTATCTGTAAACTATAAATTCTAAAACAAAAAATCATGAAATCAAACATTATTATCTTATTCATATTAGCTTCTTTCTTTACTTTTCAATCTTGTTCTAAAGATGATCCAACCCCTGAGGTAGATCAGGAAGAAGTAGGCTCAGCAACTCTAACTTTCACGGAGGTTGAAGCAGAAAAACATGACGACCACTATCATTACCATGATATCAGCAACCCAGAAGTTGAATCCGTAGAATTCTCAGGTGAAAAATTTCTACCTCCTGTAGGTGCTCATATTCATTTGGAAGTTGGTAAATCTTACCGTTTCGACTTAAAAGTTAAGGATTTTGCTGGTCGCGAGAGCCAACAAACATTTATCGACCGTGCTGACCAACATTTTGCATTCCTTTTAGGAGCACCCGCAGGTACTTTATCCGCTGAATATGCTGATAAAACAGCCGATGGAAAAGCAGCAAATGTAGGTGTTACAGGTTATATCACAGTTCTAAAAGCTTCCAATAGCTTCACATTCCGTTATTTACTTCGCCATCTTAACCCTGGGGTTAAAAGTACCATCAATCCGAAAACTGATATTTTCAATGCAGACTTCAATAAGTTCGGTGGTGCAAATGACTTAGATCTGAAGGTAGAATTGCACCTTGTAGAGGAAGGTCACGAAGGCCATTAACAGAAAGTAAGGCTCAAAATCAATAGCTTGCTAATTTCAGCAAGCTATTGTTATATAAAAACCATAAAAAGTATTATTTTTGGCGAGCCGCCTCCGTAGTTCAATGGATAGAATGTTAGATTCCGGTTCTGATGATGTAGGTTCGATTCCTACCGGAGGTACAAAAAAAGCCGCTTATAGCGGCTTTTTTCTTATAATAGTACTTCGTTTTTAGTGTTTAAACCTACTTTGATAGAACCGTTGACTGCATTGATTCAACCAACATCTCCTACCTATTTTCTTTTTTTTATTTAAGATCTTTGATATCTCCTGTTTTTAACTCGATAATTGCTCCTTCAAATCGAATGGTTACATCTGTAACTGCGTGAACTTCAACATTAGAGACTTCACAATCTTTATAAATTGTCTTTTGTCCTAAATTCATTCTCTTCGGTTCCTGAGTGTCAATAATCAAATCTATTTGACCTGACTTATATACTTCTACATATTTTTCAGGACAACCATCTGTCTTTGAACATGCTACGATTGAGCTTGCAAAAATTAAAATAGCTACTACTTTAATTGCATTATTAATAATTGATTTCATTTGGATTGATAGTTTCAAAAGTAGGTGTTTAAACATTACTATTTTACGGATAACCATATTTCTATCGAAATTTTATTTTTTTCTCAGAATAGAAACAAGGATTTAGCTAAATACCTTAATTCATCCCTATGATCGAAAAACACGCAATAACCTTTATCCCAAAAATTTCTTTTTATAAGAATATATCACTTTTGGAGTTATTACAAATAAAAAAAGGACCTATTGGTCCAACATATCTAAAAATAGTATAAACTAAAAAAAGCTGCCCTTAAGCAGCTTTTTTATATCATTACGCATTCTCCTGATTTAAAGATTGCTTATAAATAGCCTTCTTAACTTGGATACGACGAGCAACGGATTTCTTCTCATAAGCTTGACGCGAACGTAATTCTCTTAAAACGCCTGTCTTCTCGAATTTCTTCTTGAAACGTTTTAACGCTCTATCTAAAGATTCTCCTTCTTTTACATTAACAATAATCATAGCTTTTTTGTATACCTCCTTCCGTCGTAAAATTCTTGGTCTGCAAAGATACGTAAAGCAAGAGGATTACACAAGCTATATTTAATATAATTTATAGTCAGCTACAATCTGTTCCAAGGGTCGCTCCTTACTACATAGTACAGTCTGGATACCAAGCTTCTTCGCTCCTTCCAAATGCTGCGGACTATCATCCACAAATAATGATTCTTCCGGATTTAAGTTATTCTCATTCAATACCCGCTCAAAAATAGCAGCATCCGGCTTCCTTAAATGTTCCAAATGCGAATAATAGGTTCTCTCGAAGAACACATCATTGCTCGGGACGCCATATTTCTCCTGAATATGATTCATACAATAAGCATAATGAAGCTCATTGTTGTTACTGCATAAGAAAGTACGATAATTGTCTCTTAAATTTTCAAGGATCTGATGTTTTCCTTCAGGCACTCCAATCAGTAATGAATTCCACGCAGTATCAATTTCATCATCAGTCAGATCAAACTTATTGGCTTTTTGCCGAACCCCATCTCGAAATTCAGGAACCGTTATTTCGCCTTTATCAAAGGAATCAAACAAAGTGTCCTGTCCATGGTGTCCAAAAAAATCATCTACATTTTTAATACCCAAATCTATAAATGCCTGACGCACTTTAGGAAAGTCAATCATAAAGATCACATTCCCATAATCCAGAATAACATTTTTAATTTTTTGCATATAAAAATTTTGTTTTCTCGTCTCAAATATCGATAATTGCATCGTTAAAACGGGTATCCACTCCCATTTTTTAACACAAAAAATAACCGCGCCTATAGCTCAGTCGGTTAGAGTAGAAGACTCATAATCTTTTGGTCCCTGGTTCGAGCCCAGGTGGGCGCACTTTCAAAAAAAGCCGTTTTTCTTTACGAAAAATGGCTTTTTACGTTTATTAGGGCGCTTTAGGAGCATGTGCCCTACGCTGTATCGGATTCCCCGAAACGGTGTGTTTTACATAGTTTTTTGTTGAACTTCACACAAAACCGTAACAAATAGGTAACGGAACTTTTGTGTGGCAATTGAAAAAATTATGGCAACCGTAAGCGCAAAGGTTTATGAGCACCACAAGAAAGCCGATGGAACGTACAATGTAAAAATCTGCGTCCATCACAAAAGTGAAAGAAAGTTTATTGACACGGTACACTACGTTGTCAGAAAACAGTTGACCAAGGATAACAAGGTCAAAGACCCGTTTATCGCCGATAAGGTCGAGCAACAGTTAAGAGATTATCGAAAGATCATCAGCGAACTCGATGATCGGCTGGATTATTTCACCGCTGAATCCCTACGCGATTACCTAGGGGACAAAGATGAAGATGTCGATTTTATCAAGTTTTGCGATCAGCATATCGAACGTCTAAAAAAAGAAAAGCGAACAGGAACGGCCAACAATCACCGGAAAATCCGTAACAGTCTGGTCGATTATTTCAACCGTTCGTCCGTTTCCATCAAAGAGATAAATTCCAATATGTTGATGGCTTATGAGCGCTATCTGCGGTCAGAAAGGACAATGACACGGATCAACCAGTTAGGACATGAGGTAACCACGAAAGAAAAAGGATTGTCTGATAGTGGTTTACATAACCAAATGCGTGACCTGCGAACATTATTCAATGCTGCAAGGGATCATTATAATAATGAAGACCTCGGCATTTACCGCATCAAGCATTATCCGTTCAAGAAATATAAAGTTGGCTCCCCACCCCTAACAAAAAAAAGAAACAATACACTTGAACAGGTATTGACTATTCGGGATTGTGTCACAAAACCCGGAAGCCGTGCGGAATTGGCAAAGGAGCTTTATATGCTTTCGTTCTACCTCTGTGGCATAAATGCGGTAGACTTGTATCAAATAACAGAACGGGACGTTAGAAACGGACGTTTAGACTATAACCGATCCAAGACACAAGGTAAGCGCAAGGACCATGCCTTTATCAGTATTAGCATTGTAGATGAAGCCAAGCCTTTATTCGAAAAATATTTAGGCAAATTACGTGAACGCTATTCAAGTGCCGATGCCCTTAATTGGGCATTATGTAAAGGCATGGAGCAATTACGCAAATTGACAGGCATACCCGAACTAACTTTGTATTGGGCGAGACACACATTTGCAAACACGGCGAGGAATGATTGTCGTATGAGCAAAGATGATGTGGCTCTTGCACTCAATCACGTTGACGAGGGCAACCGTACAACAGATATTTACATTGCCAAGGACTGGAAGATTGTGGATGACGTACAGCGGAGGGTTATTGTGCAACTTAAAAAAAGTGGAAGCAAAAATCAGGAAGAAATTTGCAGATAAGGCTAAATCGGAAGATGTGGCCGCATAGAGACGGTAATGCTGCATGGGATATCATATCCCATGCAGTAATTTAATAATTAAATTTGATAAATCATGAGAACTGTAATTTGGTTTTTTATCACATGTATCATTGCAACATTCGGATACTTCGCCGCTTTGAGTATGAAGAATCCATTGCCAGGATTTTCAGTAGCTTTTGGTGTCTGGGCGATTTTTATATGGACAACTACAAAGCCGAGGAGACAGAGACGCTGATATATTGGGTGGTGTTATGGTCTACTATCTCACCCCCCAATTGCTTTCCTCTCTGATATTTTGTATGCCAAGGTCATCCAGCCATTTTTTAAAAGCATCCTCATCATCAGGAGTAAATTTTACAATATCGCCATCATTTAGCATCAAGGTAAAATCTTTAAGGATATACATATACTTGAAAACTTCCGAAGCGGAATATTCAAAACCGGGGAAATGAGTTACGGTAGACATATTATAAAGAATTGATTTCAAAACATCATGTCGCCGTACTTAAAAAAGCGTAGGCAAACAACTTACAGCACTGAGGTCTTAGGAAACCCAACAACAATAAGTGCGCCCACGCCATAGCATGAGCGTTTTACACCTGTTGTCCTGCTGTTTCGAAAGTTCCTAAGTTTCAGTGCCGGACTCAAAGCAAAAACGCTTCAAAAATATCTTTACACAAAGATATTAATTAAGTCTGTTTTTCAATGAAAGTTTGATTATCTTGAGCTAATAAAACACCAACAGACCAGACCGATCAATTAAAATCGTAACTTTGTTAGTTAGAAAGCTTTCTTAATGAATAATGTGGGCAAAAAATAATTATGACAACACTGTTTATCAAAAATATGGTCTGCAACCGTTGTATTCTCGTAGTTCAGAATGAACTCGACAAACTAGGTATAGATGCTATAAATATAAAGCTGGGCGAAATCACCCTTAAAAAAGCTTTGGACACAAAAGAACGCGAAGCATTGGAAAATACTTTAGACCCTTTAGGGTTTCAAGTCATTGACGACAAGAAAAGCAGGATGATTGAGAAGATTAAAAATGTAATTATTGATTTAGTTCACCATCGAGACAATGATATAAAAACTAATCTTTCAGATGTGTTGAGCAATGCACTTCACAACGATTATAACTACCTATCCAACCTTTTCTCCGATATTGAAGGTACTACGATTGAAAAATATTTTATTGCTCAAAAAGTTGAAAAGATAAAAGAACTATTGGTTTACGATGAATTGTCATTGAGCGAGATTGCAGATCGCCTGAATTATTCCAGTGTTGCCTATTTAAGCAACCAATTCAAAAAAGTAACAGGACTTACGCCAAGTCATTTCAAGCAAATTCGTGAGGATAAGCGTAAGCCGCTGGATGAGGTTTAAGTAAATCTTACAAATCATACCAAGAATTTCACAATAGCTATCTCTTTTTTTGTTGTCAATTTTGTATTGTACAAATAATGCAATCGAAATATGGCAACAAATAAAGAAACAATTTACATTCCCTTAGAGGACGTAGAAAGCGAACACTGTGCATTAATCGTTGAAAAAGGATTGGCACAGGTAAAGGGTGTAGTAAGTCACAAAGTGGAACTGAACAACCGCAGAGCCGCTATTACTGTTAATGATAATGAGGTAGTGGACGAAGTGGTAAAAGCTGTAAAAGACTTAGGTTATGGCGTTACGACCATTAAAAAGACATTTCCTGTCTTAGGTATGACGTGTGCCTCTTGTGCAAGCAGTGCCGAAAGTATGGCAAAATACACTTCTGGCGTAGTAAATGCGGAAGTGAATTATGGCACAGGAAACCTCAACGTTGAGTTCTTGCCAAATATGACCAATGCCGAAAAAATCAGAAAAGCGGTACAGGACGGTGGATATGACCTATTACTTGAAGACGAAAGCAAACAACAAGAAACCTTAGAAGCTATCCACGCTCAAAAATTCCAAAAACTTAAAAACAAGACCATTTGGGCTGTAATCCTGTCTTTACCCGTAGTTATAATAGGTATGTTCTTTATGGATATGCCGTATGGTAACGAAATAATGTGGGCATTCTCTACTCCGGTAGTGATTTGGTTAGGTAAAGATTTCTTTATCAATGCGTGGAAACAAGCCAAACATCGATCTGCCAATATGGATACATTGGTAGCATTGAGTACAGGTATTGCTTACATTTTCAGTGTATTCAATATGCTGTTTATGGACTTTTGGCATCAGAGAGGATTGCACGCCCACGTATATTTTGAAGCGGCGGCAGTTATCGTAGCCTTTATCCTTTTGGGTAAATTACTTGAAGAAAAAGCCAAAGGAAATACTTCAACAGCCATTAAAAAACTAATGGGTTTACAACCTAAAACCGTTATCGTCATACAGGCAGACGGGTCGGAAAAACAAACCGCTATTGAAGATGTGAATACAGGCGATATTATCCTTGTAAAGCCAGGCGATAAAATAGCAGTGGACGGTATGGTTACTTCGGGAAACTCCTACGTGGACGAAAGTATGTTGAGCGGAGAACCTGTACCTGTACTGAAAAAAGAAAGTGAAAAAGTATTTGCAGGCACAATCAACCAAAAAGGCAGCTTTCAGTTTAAAGCCGTTAAGGTTGGTAAAGAAACAATGCTTGCTCAAATCATCAAAATGGTACAGGATGCACAGGGAAGTAAAGCACCTGTACAGAAATTGGTCGACAAAATAGCAAGTATCTTTGTTCCCGTAGTTATCGGTATCGCTATTCTAACATTTATACTATGGTTAGTTCTTGGAGGAGAAAACGGTGTAGTACAAGGATTATTAGCAGCCGTTACTGTACTGGTTATCGCTTGTCCTTGTGCTTTAGGCTTGGCTACTCCTACCGCTATAATGGTAGGCGTTGGTAAAGGTGCCGAAAACGGTATCTTGATTAAAGATGCTGAAAGTTTAGAATTAGCCAAGAAAGTAAACGCTATTGTATTAGACAAAACCGGAACCATTACCGAGGGCAGACCACAGGTTACAGGTATGGAGTGGCTCAACAATGACGACACGACAAAAAATATTCTTTTAAGTATAGAAAAACAATCCGAACATCCGTTGGCAGAAGCCGTAGTAAAGCATCTAAAAGGAGTATCTATCACGCCGCTTTTAAACTTCGACAGTATCACAGGTAAAGGTGCAAAAGCCACCCACAACAATGAAACTTACTATGTTGGTAACAAAAAAATGTTAGCTGAAAATAATATTACCGTTCCGGCACAATTGCAACAACAAGCTGACAAATGGGGTACACAATCGAAAACAGTAATTTGGTTTGCTAATAGCAAAGAAGCTCTTTCGGTAGTCGCTATTTCCGATAAAATCAAAGAAACATCGGTACAAGCAATCAAAGAAATGCAAAATATGGGTATTGACCTGTATATGCTGACTGGAGATAATGATGCCACTGCCAAAGCCATAGCAGAGCAAACAGGTATCAAACATTACAAAGCCGAAGTATTACCACAGCACAAAGCCGATTTTGTAAAAGAATTGCAAGAACAAGGCAAAACCGTTGCAATGGTAGGCGACGGTATTAATGACAGTACCGCATTGGCAACAGCTGATGTAAGTATCGCAATGGGCAAAGGTTCAGACATCGCAATGGACGTAGCCAAGATGACAATCATTTCATCAGACCTTACCAAAATACCACAGGCAATCAAACTGTCAAAACAAACTGTGAACACCATTAAGCAAAACCTGTTTTGGGCATTTATCTACAATCTAATTGGTATTCCTATTGCTGCAGGCATTCTTTACCCAATCAATGGCTTTTTATTAAACCCAATGATTGCCGGAGCCGCAATGGCTTTGAGTAGCGTAAGCGTAGTGACTAACAGTTTGCGTTTGAAGTGGAAGAAGTAAATCTTACAAATAAAAACAGAGTAACGAGCTATATTAAAACGTTTTGCCTCAATGTCTGAAGCAAAACAAAAATAATATAAAATATGGGACACGATCACGAGCATAGCCATTCGCACAGTGCGAATAAAAAGACCCTTATCATTAGCTTAATCATTATTACAGCTTATATGGCAATAGAGGTCATTGGTGGGATACTCACAAACAGTCTTGCCTTATTGGCGGACGCGGGGCATATGTTGAGCGATGCAGTATCATTGTTCATTGCATTAATGGCTTTTAAATTCAGTAATAGAGTTGCCGATTATGGCAAAACCTACGGTTACAAACGCTTTGAGATTTTGGCTGCTGTTATCAATGGTGCTACACTGATATTGATTTCGGGTTACATCATTTATGAGGCAATTGAGCGTTTTAAATACCCACCCGAAATTCAGTCAAGTGGTATGCTCATTGTAGCATTTGTAGGCTTATTGATAAATGTGTTAGTGGCTTGGATAATGATGCGAGGTGCAGACGTAAAAGAAAATCTCAATATGCGTGGTGCCTACTTACACGTCATTAGTGATATGCTTGGATCAGTTGGGGCAATTATTGCGGCATTGCTTATTATGTTTTTTGGCTGGGGCTGGGCAGATCCATTGGCAAGCGTTATCGTTTCGATATTGGTTTTGAGAAGCGGTTATTTAGTCACTAAATCATCGATTCACATACTGATGGAGGGAACGCCTGAGAACGTTGAAGTAGGTAGAGTAACAAAAAAAATCCTTAGTAATCACGCCATCAATAGTATTCACGACTTGCATATTTGGACTATTACAAGTGGGTTGAACGCGTTGACCTGCCACGCTGTAGTAGATGATAAGATGACAATTGCCGAAAGTGAAACGTTGCTACGAAGTATCGAATACGACCTAGAACATCTGAACATTCAGCACGTGACAATTCAATTAGAAACAGTAACCCATCAACACGATAATTCAGTATTGTGTATTGCAAAGGCAGAACCCTCGGATCACCACCATAGTCATTAATTCAAATTAATGGAATTTGTGTTTATAATAAGTTTTAATTTTTAAAAATAAAATAAAAATGAAAGTAAATAAATTATTTATTGGAGCGTTCGCCTCGTTTGCCATATTGGTTTCATCTTGTGGTGGCGATACCAAAACAGCAAAGGACGGTCACGTGCATAAGGATGGCGACGGACACAACCACGGCACTGAACTCGTAGAGAAGTCAGCCGAAAAAACCACATCTAAAGAGCGAAATGAACAAGGTCAGTTAGTTAGATGCCAATGGACACTTAATTATGGGGTGTCCCAGTCATAAGGAAATGATAGGTTCAGAAGGCGATATGTGTCCGAAATGTGGGTATATGACGATGATACCTATTACTTGGGATATTATCGGAGTAGATACGGTTAGAGTTACGACTTTAGCAGATTACAACCCACCAGCGGACAAGTTGAAAAAGTAATATAGACGAGTGGTTTTATTGCGTTTGCTTAACGGCGGTTTCTTTCATAAGAACCGTCGTTTTTATTTTTTTGTGTCTGATCAACCGTAAATATTACAAATTATAACAGTCAAATTGTATATCCAACAGATTAGTTGATAGGTAAATTTGTGTATGGTTAAAATTTTTACAGAGGAACATTTTAATGAACAATAACGATGCAAAAAATGCTAAGCTTGTCCGAAAATCTATTGAAGACGTAAGGTCTGTCTTGCTGGGTAAAAAAATCGAAGAACTCAAAATAGCCCATATCATATCGGCAACCAATCTCTCACGGAGCAAGTTCTTCAGTTTCTTCGGAAGCATCAATATAGTTTTGGAATTAGTTATTTCAGAAGAACTCATAAGTTGCTACGAGCTCATTTCTCAAAACCTTAGCATTGTTAAGGATAAAGATAAAGTGCTAAATGAATTAAATCTTCAAAGAGTAATCTATTTCAGAAAGAACCCTATATTATTCAATTACTATCAAAGTATATCGCATCTACCCCAAAGATACAATCCACTGAAAGAAGCTATTTCAGTAAAAGAGCGTGATTTGCAAATTTCCCTATTTGAGGATAAGGGTATCAAAATTGAAAAAGTCAAAGACTTGAAAATACTTTGACCTATTCAATAAGTTTTAATTCTGTTTTCATTTCAGTAAATATCACAAATCGAACAAGGAATTATACAATCTTTTAGATAGCAATTCTATTGAAATTTGCAGTATCAGATAACAATTTAAAACTAAGAATATAAAATGAAAAAGTTAATATTAGCCTTATCAGTAATCATTTTTACTGCCTGCAATAACAATGTACAAAAAGACCAAAGCTCCACAGAAAGCCTACAACCGGCTACGGAAGAAACCACTGCTCTGGCAGAGCAGGCAAGCCAAGTGGAACTGACCATAAGCGGCGGTGATGATATGAAATTTGACAAAACTGAACTTAAAGTGAGAGCGGGGCAAACCGTAAAGCTCATTCTGAAACATATCGGTAAAGCACCGATTGATGCTATGGGGCATAATGTTGTTATTCTTTCACAAAATACAGACTTTGATGCCTTTGCCAATGCTGCAATAGATGCTAAGGATAACGGCTATATCCCAAAAGGAATGGAAAAAGCCGTTATTGCAAAAACTGCAATGATTGGTGGTGGACAAATCGCAGAGATCATTTTTACAGCTCCCGCAAAAGGCACATATGATTTCTTATGTTCGTTCCCTGGACATTACATCAATATGAAAGGTAAGTTCATCGTAAAATAACACCACAATATAAAAATCAGTAAAAATGCAAATCTTACAAGAAATAGAGTAACAATAAGACTCCAAACAATACGGAAATTTGTAATACAATAAAACAAGTTAAAATGAAAAATGTAGAACTAAGCATACCAGATATGCAAAGCACACACTGCCAGTCAAGAGTAAACAGTGCAATTAAAGATATTGATGGCGTTACTATTGAAAAATTAGAAGCAGGTAAATTGGCTGTTTCGTTAGAAAGTAATGAAGTGAAACAAGAGTTAGTGGATGCTATCGAGAAAGCTGGTTACAAAGTAGGTGGCGGAGATAGTGAAATAGCATCAAGCTGTTCAACAGGATGTTGCGGATAATGTCTGACAACCCCGAGGTTGTACCCCATAATACAACTTCGGGATTGCCTTTTAGCACCTCTCCCAATGTGAAATAGTTAAAGCCTCATTCCAAAAAATAAAAAGCTATGTTACATCAATTAAAATCAAGCGACTGTTCAGATATAATGACGAAAGTACATCGTGTAGCAGACCAGATTATTCAGACCCAATTGGATAAAGGTTTATCTGTACCCTTTGCGGTGCAGCTATCAAACGAACTCAATACGGATTATCAAGAACTGAACAGTCTGTTTCTTGTAAAATGTGATATAAGTCTTGATATTATTTTTGTCAAACGAATAATTGAAAAGGTAAAAGAATTGCTCGTGTACACTGAGCAGACCATTACGCAAATCGCAAAATCATTAGGTTATAAAAAGGCTTCGGAACTTACCGAGCAATTAAAGACCTATACAGGATTAACATCTGCGCATTTCAAACAGATAAGGAAGAACAAACTGGCAATCATCAGAAAACAGCAGGAAAAATAAAACGAAATATAATTATCAGAAAAACAAACTTTTAAATAAAGTCTTGATGAACCTCTCTTTGTGTACAGAAGCAGAGGTTTCCTTTTTACAGGGATTGCAAGACAGCTAGAAACTATTGAAGATGAAGAAATACACGTGGCGAACCCATAAGACTATAAAGGAAACAACGGACAGCATATCTATATATTTTGATACCGAACAGCAGGACTTTACCTTTTTACCTGGTCAGTATCTCAATATCAGATGTATCATAGACGGCGAATTAATAATCCGTTCGTATTCTTTCAGTTCCAAGCCGTCAGACCCTTATCCGGCTATTACCGTCAAACGGGTTTTGGGTGGGAAAATGAGTAATTATATATTTGAAAATGCAGAGCAAATCGAAACTTGGGAGATTGAAGCCCCCTTTGGAAATTTTGTATTAGATAATACCATTGCCGAACAATCCAAGGTCGTGTTGCTGGCAGGCGGTAGCGGTATTGCTCCCTTATTCTCTATGGTCAACAGCATCGAAAATCCAACACAGCTACCATTATTAGTGTATAGTAACAAACTGCCTCAAGAAACCATTTTTTATGATGAATTGGAAGCATTGCAGGTCAAAGAAAAACTCGAAATTTGTTACTCCTTTACCTCTTCCGAATTTATTTCTACCAAAATCAATCACGTAGCAGGGCGTTTCTCTATATTAGTGCTACGTTCCATAATAAAACGGATGGTACCTGAAACCAACAAAGCTCATTACTACATCTGTGGTCCCAATGGGCTAATGGATTTGTACAAAGATGCACTTACAGGTCTGAACATTCCCCAAGAAAATATTCATTTGGAATACTTTGACCCGATACCACTTAACATTGACGAGATAAAAACAGACGGAACTTCCAAAGATGTAGTTGTAAACTATTATGAAGACCACTATGTAAATGACGAAATACAGACTTACGAATGCACCTCTCTTATTGAAGTAAAGCCCAAACAATCTTTGCTGGAGGCAATGAATGACCATCATATTAAAGTGCCAAATTCCTGTAAAAATGGAACTTGTGGAGCTTGTTGGGCTATGAAAACAGATGGTGAAGTTAGAATGCTTCACAACGGAGCATTGACCGAACGGGATATAGCAGATGGAATTATTTTACTGTGTCAGAGCTACCCGACTAATTCGGATGTCTGCGTAAAGGTGCAATAACAAATTTTAAGGGCATAAGGAGAGAGTAATCAGCTACTTATGCCCTGTATTCATCAATCATTTTTAAGAGCTAACTTCCTGAGCATCGCATCACTCATACTATCGGTATAAGCACCCTAAGCAGATACCAAAACTCCTTTTAATCCGTCTTTAGAAACAATACCATATACAGTCGCCACATCGTTCGGGTTGCTATCACCTAATAGCGAATATCTGTTCAATTTCAAAATCATCAATAACATAAGAGTTGTCACCGCAGACTAACCAGTTTTCTTCGAGATTGATATCTACATCATACCCAACGGTTCTAATGTGCTGTATCTCCATCAACACAGGAGCATATTTGTATGTTACATTTGTCATGTCAATAGTATTTTTTAAATTGACATCTCACTTTCCGGCTGTTATTTCAGAAATCTTCCTGCAATAAATCTTTAATTTTTCGATGCTGAATGCACAGGTCGGCATACATCGTTTTCAGCCGGCTGTTTTCTTCGTTTAAATTTACCAATTCTAAAAGAATATCCGAACTCAAATCTTTGTATCTCGCTTTCAGTTCAAAAATATTAGTGCCGTATACACCATATTTCTCAAAAAGCTCCAAACCACTTTTTCCTGTGTTAAAGTCCTTAAGCACCTTTAAAATTTGGTGTTCTGTATTTTTTTCGTTCTTCATTTTTCTAATATACTTTATACAAAATTCCGAAAGACAAAGAATTGCTTCCCTATGATTTTACCGCTTTAGTTTGTAATTTTTAAAGATTTACCCATTTTCTGTTGTGAATTCGACTTCTTAAAATCTTACAAATCAAAACAGGAATATCATAACACCTTATTTAGCATAAATACTGAATTTTGACTGTTAAATAACGAATAGCAAATACATTTGAAATTATGAGACTATTGATAAAAGGCATGGTATGTAATAGATGTGTTTACGTTCTTGAACAAGAATTTACAACATTAGGCATTGATATACTTGATGTTAAATTGGGGCAAGTAGTTATAAAAAAGCCAAAAGATTTTTCAGACAAGATGAATGCAATACAAATAATGTTGAGAGGTTACGGTTTTGAATTGATGTATGACAAGAACCAAAAAACAATAATCAAAATAAAAGAATTGGTAGAAAAAGGCATCTCCATGCAATTAGAAACCGCAACACCTACTAAGTTCACAATTTTAATTGGCAATGAAATGCACAAGAACTACGATACATTGAGCGGCTTATTTTCTTCAGTAGAGGGAATAACCCTTGAAAAGTATATTATTTCTAGAAAGATTGAAAAAGTGAAAGAGCTTTTGATTTATACGGATCAATCTTTATCTGAAATCGCATATACTTTAGGGTATAGTAGTGGTGCTCACCTGTCTCATCAATTGAAAAAGTATACAGGTTTTACATCAAGCTATTACAAAACAATAAGACGTAATAAAAACGGAAGTTATCCATAAGCTGGGTTAAAGAGGAATTAATCAATACGTTTTTTTTATAAACCATCATTAAGATTAGGGAATGCCTTCAGGAAGAAGCCTCTGTTCGATAATTCGAACGGAGGCATTATTTTATTGGGACAACCTGAAGATACATGCAAGTAAATTTCACAACTCTAATCGGTAATTGTGTAAAAGGCATAGGCTTGTGCGAAGCTAATTTTGTTCAAAAGTTTTTATCATTTGTTGCATAATTAAAATTAGGAAACCATGTTATACAAATCTACTAAACCCATATTGGGAATTTTAATTCCCTTGTTGGGTATCCTTTTAATTGCCTGTGAAAGCAAAAAGGAAAAGACAACAGAAGTCGGAGCTTCTAATACCAGCGCAAGCAAATTACCCGTGGACATTATTATTGCCCAAGAACGGGAACTTAAACACGATGAAGTCGTAGTAGGCACAATGCTACCTTTTCAGCAAGTTGCTATCGTGAGCGAAATACCTCAAAAGGTTGCTCGTGTAGCTTTTAAAGATGGGAGCTATGTGGAACAGGGAGCTACGCTTTACTTATTGAATGACGCTGAAATCAGTTCACGCTTAAAGCAAGTTGGCGCAGAACTGGAATTGGCAAAATTGACAAAAGAACGGTTACACAATCTCTTGAAAAACGAAACAGTTAAACAGCAGGAATACGATGAAGCCCTTATGCGTTTCCGTAGTTTGAAAGCTCAGGATGAGCTATTGCGAGTTGAACTTAATAAGACAGTAATCAAAGCTCCCTTTTCAGGTAAAATCGGCATTACAAAAGTGCATACCGGAGCTTATGTGTCACCTGGCACAGAGCTGGTTACCTTAGAAGATCAAAGTAACATCAAGATCAATTTCTCAATTCCTGAAAGATATCTTTCATTGGTTAAAATAGGGAGTTCAGTAACGTTTACTACTGATTTTTCAGATGAAATACATTCAGCTACAATAACCGCAACCGAACCTGGCCTCGATAAACAAGGTAGAAGTTTGCAGGTTCAGGCTGTAACAAAAAATGTCAGTCGGAAGTTTCGTGCAGGACAAACAGCAAAGGTTTACTTCCTCATAACTGGCGATGGGGCGAAAGGAATAGATATTCCAACCGAAGCACTGATGCCTGATGTCAGTGGATACCATGTTTTTGTGATAAAAGAAGGTGTGACCAAACCAGTTCCGGTTACAATAAGCAATAGAACAGAAACGGATGCGATTATTACATCAGGTGTAACTACAGGTGATAGTATTGTTATTTCAAACACCTTGCGCATCGGTGACGGAACACCTGTAAAAGCCATTATAGGCAAATAATCAATTTCTAAATGTCATCATTATGAGTGTATCTGATTTAAGTATAAAGAAGCCGGTATTAGCCGGTGTGTTTTCGCTCCTTATCGTAATTCTGGGGATTATTGGGTGGAAACAATTGGGGGTCAGAGAATTTCCGTTAACCGAACCACCGGTAATTTCGGTAATTACTTTCTACCCAGGAGCAAGCCCAGATGTGATTGCCTCCAAACTCACCAGACCGATGGAAGAATCCATTGCAGAGGCAAGCGGTATTCGTACAATATCATCTGAATCTCGCGAGCAAGTTAGTGTTATATCTGTGGAATTTGACAGAAAAACGGACATTGAGGATGCGTTGAATGATGTTAGAGATAAAGTTTCTAAAGCACGAAAACAACTTCCTGCCGATGTAGATCCACCAATTGTTCAGAAAGCTTCCTCAGCAGATAACTTAGTTGCTTTTCTTGAAGTAGAGAGTGATACTAAGGATATAAAAGAAGTAAGCCATATTGCATCCACGGTCATTAAAGATCGTATGCAATCCATTTCGGGTATTAACAATATTGCAATTGTGGGTGAACACAAATATGCAATGCGGCTTCGGTTTGACCCCGTAAAACTAGCATCGTACCAACTTACATTCGAAGATGTTAGGCAGGCGCTGCTTCGAGAGAATATCGACTTACCTTCTGGCCGGATTGACGGAAATAACAGTGAGCTAAGTATTCGCACACTGGGACGGCTTACCACTGCTGAAGAGTTCAATGAAATGCTGATAAAACAGACTGGCAACACCGTAATAAAGTTGAAAGATATCGGAGTCGCAGAATTGGGAGAAATGAATGAGCGGACTGCTATTATCAATGAAACGGGAAGTTTGAACCGCATTGGTGTGGGAGTTGCAATCCAAATTCAGCGTGATGCCAATGCTATTGAGGTTGTAGATGAATTCTACAAGAGACTCGAACAATTAAAAAAGGAGATTCCTTCCGACTACCGATTAATCGTAGGGTTCGATTTTACGCAATCGGTGCGTGAATCGATTAAAGAGGTTGAAGAAACCTTGTTTATTGCCTTTGGTCTTGTCGTATTGATTATTTTCTTGTTCCTGAGAGACTGGCGCTCCACCATCATTCCTGTAATTGCTATACCGGTATCCATCCTCTCTGCATTTTTTATTATGTACATAGCCGGATTCTCCATCAATGTGTTAACCCTCTTGGGATTAGTACTGGCAATAGGATTGGTGGTCGATGATGCAATTGTGGTACTTGAAAATATTTATAAAAAAATTGAGGAGGGCATGTCTCCAATACAAGCAGCATTTAAAGGAACAAGAGAGATTTATTTTGCAGTAATATCTACCACGATTACGCTGGCAGCGGTATTCTTACCTATAGTATTCATGGGAGGCATCAGTGGGCAGCTTTTTCTTGAATTTGCCATCGTTGTTTCCGGTTCTGTCTTGGTATCGGCCTTTGTAGCACTCACCCTTACCCCGATGTTGAGTGCTTATTTCCTGAAAAAGAAAGACGGTCCTGGTTGGTTTCATCGGGTTACCGAACCATTCTTTGTTGGCCTAAATAACGGTTACGCTAGACTGCTGACCGCCTTTATGAAAGTACGTTGGCTGGCGTGGGTGTTTTTAATCGTCACTTTTGGGCTTATTTATTTCGTAGGTCAAAAGTTACCTTCAGAACTAGCTCCCGTAGAAGACCGCTCCAATATGAACCTAATCGCTATTGCCCCAGAAGGTGTGTCATTCGATTACATGAAAAAGAATATGATAGAAGTAGGCAAATATGTAAATGACTCTACAGATGGACTGTACCAGACATATTCTATGGTTGCTATTTCATTCATACCTGCTCCAGCTCCTGTAAATATTGCGGTACAAAGTATATATTTAAAAGACCCGAAAGAAAGGAAATCAAGTATACAAGATCTGTATAAACAATATAGTGCAGCATCCGGCAATTTTAGAGGGTTTCTTTTGTTTCCTTATCTACCACCTACCATTGGAACACGGTATGGAGGAGGTATGCCAGTACAATTTGTTTTGCAGTCCCAAAACCTGGATAGTCTTACCTCTGTTCTCCCAAAATTTTTAGGGGCAGTACGACAAAGCAAAAAGCTGATGTTTGCTGATGCAGATTTAAAAATAAACAAACCGGAAGTTAAAATAAATATTGACCGAGAGAAAGCAGCATTGATGGGCGTTTCTATTGAAGAGGTTGCTCGAACCTTACAGCTCGCCTTATCTGGTCAACGTTACGGGTACTTCCTACGAAATGACCGTCAGTATGAAGTAATCGGGCAGTTATCTCGTCCTTATAGAAACGATCTAAATGATTTGAATTCAGTTTACGTTCGTTCAAAATTCGGGCAGATGATACCTTTGAATAATTTGATAACAACAGAAGAAGCGGTTAGCCCCGCAGCCATTTATCGATACGATCAATTTATGTCTGCGACGATATCTGCAGCACCCGCACCTGGTGTGAGTCTTGCGGAGGCTATCCAAGAAATTGAGAAGATAAAAACGGAAGTTCTTGGAGAAAACTTTAAAGCCTCACTGGCTGGGCAATCCCGAGATTACCAAGAAAGTCAAGGTAATATCTCCTTTACCCTTATTTTGGCTCTTATCCTTATCTACATGATACTTGCAGCACAATTTGAAAGTTTGAGGGATCCACTTATCATAATGCTTACTGTTCCAATGGCGGTAACAGGAGCACTGTTAAGTCTGTCTTGGTTTGGTCAGAGTTTGAACGTATTTAGTCAAATAGGCATCATTACGCTGGTAGGATTGATAACCAAAAACGGAATTTTGATAGTGGAATTCGCAAACCATTTGAAAGATACCGGTCTATCAAAATTTGAAGCTGCGATACAGGCTGCAGAACAACGGTTCCGCCCGATTCTGATGACATCACTGGCCATGATTTTTGGAGCATTGCCAATAGCCCTTACTGTTAACAGCCGTCAATCTTTGGGAATTGTTATTGCAGGTGGATTGGTCTTTTCTGGAATATTAACGCTTTTCATTATACCGGCAGTGTACTCTTATTTGTCAAGTAATAAGCAAAGAAAGGAAGTTATTGAAGAAACCTTAGAAAATACTACCGAAACTGTTACCGCAAAACCATAAACTCCAAAGAATAGAAAAATGAAAAAAACAACATATATCGTAGCGATAGCACTGCTTTTTATGGTCTATAGCATACCGTTGCAGGCACAAAAAAAAATGTTATCTCTGAAGGATGCTTTAGAAATGGCAAAGGATGGAAACAAGGCCTTACAGGTACAAGTCTTGGAGGAAAGGCATTCCACAGAAATGACACGCGAAGCAAAACGTGGTTTTCTTCCTGAAATTTCAGGAAATATAGCCTATTCACACTACTTTGACAGACAGACAATATTTCTTCCAGGTTCATTTGCTGGAACCAGCAAGCCGGTTCAAGAAGTAGCAGTTGGCGGAAAAAATGCATTTAATGGCTTTTTGGCACTACACCAACCCATAATTGCTCCCGTTATACCTCGTATGGCGAAAGCTGCAATCTTGAATGAAAAAATTCAAAGTGAAAAAACAGCAAACTTTAAAAGTCAGATAGCGCTTCAGGTTTCTTCCGGTTATCTTAATTTGCTGATGATGGCACGTCAGTTGGATTTGTTAGAACAAAGCCTAAATCGAAATATCAAGGCATTGGGGGATTCAAGGTCATTGTTGGCGCAAGGAAGAGCATTGAAGTCTGACACTTTGAGAAGTTTTATTGCTGTAAAAAATCTAAAATCTTCGGTGTCTTATCTAAAGAGCAATATAGACGTGTCGGAGATTGAATTAAAAAGGCTTATCGGTCTGGAAGAATCAGTCGAGATTGAGCTTACCGATAACCTCGACCTTGATACACCGACATTCCAGAGCGATTTCTATACTGTAGATGAGGCATTGAACATCGCCGAAGCAAACCGAAAGGATTTAAACATCCAAAAACTGATCATTGGCTTGCAGAAAAAAAAGCAGGAAGCTGTACAAGCAGAGTTGTTACCTCGGTTGTCATTGATAGGACAATATCAGGTGCAGGCACAAGCCGATGATATGAAGTTCGACCAATATGCCTGGCCAAGAACTTCTTTTCTGGGGGTTCAGCTTACAGTACCGATTTTTAACGGCAACCGTACCAAATCTCGCATCACACAGGCAAACATTAGAACGGAACATGAAAGAATTCGCCTTGAAGATTTAAAAGATAAGGTAAATACAGAATTAGCCACCATCATCAGTAAGTGGAAGGAAGCCGTCAATCAATTGGATATACAGGAAACCACTGTAAAGTCCGCGGAACTGAACTATGAGATGATGAATGACCGATTTGAAAACGGATTGGGTTCAAGGCTCGAATTGACAGATGCCGAGTTGGCATTAACTCAGGCCAGAATAAATAGTTTACAAGCTAAATATAACCTTAGGCTACTGCACATAGAGCTTCAATATGCCTTAGGATTACTTAACCTTTAAAAGGTACTTACATTAACGTTTAAAATACAAGTAAAAATGAATTTAGATACAATAAAATCAACAGACATCTCTGCTCCTTACAGCAAGCGTTGGGCAGCTTTGTTCTTACTATGTACAGCACAGTTTATTGTGATTATGGACACCTCGATAATCGGTGTGGCATTGCCTGCGATAAAAGAAGATCTAGGCTATTCTCAATCCGGACTACAATGGATATTTAATGCCTATGTTATCCTGTTTGGTGGTTTTTTATTGTTAGGTGGACGTTTATCCGATTTGTACGGTGCTCGCAAAATTTTTATTTGGGGTTTTGCTGTACTTAGTTTGGCGTCACTATTGGCGGGTGTTGCATGGTCACCGGAAGTACTTAATGCTGGTCGAGCATTGCAAGGTTTGGGTTCTGCATTCATTGCTCCAGCAGCATTAACTTTGGTAATGTCTATGTTTACCGACCCAGCAGAACTTAATAAAGCTCTTGGTTTTTGGGGTGCATCTGCTGCAGCCGGAGGTTCTGCTGGAGTTTTCCTTGGTGGGGTTATTACTGAATGGCTATCGTGGCATTGGGTGTTCCTTATCAATATTCCTCTTGGGCTTATCGTACTGTTAGCTAGCCCACGCTTGCTACTCACTGGTGCAACTCAAAAAGGAAAGGTTGATATTGCTGGTGCAATACTGGCGACAGCAGCACTTGTTCTGATGGTTTATACGATTGTATCAGCGGAGCATGCTGGTTGGCAGTCTCTGCAAACCATCAGTTTGTTAGGTTTGTCATTTGTACTGTTCATTGTTTTCATCACCATTCAAAAGCGGAAAAGTGATCCACTGATTCCGATGGCCATCTTTAAGGTCCCCAATCTTTCACCGGGCAACTTGGTAATGGCTTTATTGGCGGGAGCCTGGATACCATTATGGTTTTTCCTCAATCTCTACCTACAGCAGACCTTGAACTATTCCGCCTTTCATAGTGGTCTAGCTCTGTTACCTATGACGATTGCCATTATGATTCTAATGGTAGGGGTAACCGGAAAATTAGTAGTGCGTTTCGGTTTTAAATCTAATATGATAGCTGGATTGATTGCACTTGCAGGGGCATTGTTCCTATTCAGTAACATTCCTGCCGATGGCTCTTTTGTGGTCGATGTATTGCCTGCATCTTTACTGGGGGCTTTAGGCATGTCATTAACCTATATACCAGGTACTATCGCTTCCATGTCGGGTGCCAAGCCCGAAGAGACGGGACTTGCATCAGGATTAGTAAATACAAGTTATCAGGTGGGGTCGGCTTTGGGCTTGGCAATTATCGTAGCCATTTCAGCGGCAAAGAGTAACGCCGAGAGATTTTTCGGAGCGACGGATTCCGATGCATTGAATGCAGGTTTTCAGACCGCGTTTTTTTCTGCCGCCTTGGTATGTATTGTAGCTACAGTCATAACAGCTGTCTCTATTAAACCCCCAAAAAAATAACCGTAAAAATGTCTTGAGATGGCAACGAACACAATTGAAAAACAATCAGTAAATCTCACAAATCAAAGATGAAATATCATAACAAGAGCTGATAAATTTCTGCTGAAATTTGTAGTATTCAATAACAATTAAAACAAAATAAAATGAAACAAGTAGCAATCAAGATACCCAACATGCAAAGCACACACTGCCAGACTAGGGTAAGCAACGCAGTAAAAGGAATTGCCGGTGTACAAATTCAAAACCTGGAAGCTGGTCAATTAACCGTTTCCGTTATATCTGAAAACTTGCAAAACGAAGTTGTACAAGCCATAGAAAAGGTTGGATATACTGTAGCTTTAGAAGAAGATGATGATAAATCATCGGAATGTTCAACAGGTTGTTGCAGTTAGTAAATTTTAATCACTTAAAAAAAAGTATCAGTAAAATGGAAAACAAAGAATTTCAATTCAAAACAAACCTTAACTGTGGTGGCTGTGTATCAAAAGTCCAGCCAGATTTTGATAATGCCGACGGTGTTTGCCATTGGAGTGTAGATACCAGCAATGCAGACAAAATACTGAGTGTAAGCTCAAGTGATATACCAAGGAAGATATTATGAATCTTGTAAGAAGCAAAGGATTTAAAATTGAGCCAATAAACAATTAGGATCATTAACTACAAGTCCAAAATATTGCTTTGGGCCTGTAGTTAATTCAGATTAGAATAATGAATCAATCACAAAATAATAAAACAATGAAAAAAGCCATTTTTGCAGCAACAATAATGTTCCTGGGTTTTTCAGCATTTGCCCAAAACACAAACAACCTGTTCAATAATTATTTAAATATAAAGAACGCTTTGGTAAATAGCGATAGCAAAGCGGCAAGCACAGCAATTGCCAAGCTGAACGAAGCCGTAGAGGGTGAAAAGGATTTTGCACAGAAAGACGAATTATTGAAAGCCATTGAAAAAATGAGCAAAGCCAATAATCTCGAAAAGCAAAGAGCTTCATTCAATGACGTTTCTGTACAGGTGTGGAAATTGGTAAAAGGTTCGGAGAAAGTAAATCAGACCATTTACTACCAATATTGCCCGATGAAAAAAGCCTATTGGCTAAGCAAAGAAAAAGATATTAAAAACCCTTATTACGGCTCATCAATGCTTACTTGTGGGAAAGTAGTCGAAACTAAAAAATAAGGGGTGTTATGAGAAAATTTTTGATGCCATTAATTTTTTTGTGGACAATATTACTTTTTGGGTGTACAGAAACAAAACAGCAGGAAAGCAATGTCAGTTTTCCTGAAAAGAATTACGTTGCCAATTCAACTACTTCTTCAACAGATGAAATCAACAAGGACTCAAATGTACCATATGAAGTTGGAGATATAATTCCCCACGATGAAGTATGTATGGTAAACAACGTTTATATGGGCAGAAAGCAGATTTCAGTAATATTCAAGGAAAAGACTTATTACGGATGCTGCGAAATGTGCGAAAAAAGGATACCCAACGAAGAAAAAGTACGGACAACTATAGATCCATATTCAAAAAAACAAGTGGACAAAGCAGATGCCATAATAGCGATAGCAAACAACGAAGGTAGTGTGATTTACTTTGAAAATAAAGAAAATTACCAATCCTTTTTTGCAAAACAAAACCGTAAACATAATAACAATGACAAATAGAATAAGGTACATAGTATTACCTACAGCCCTTCTCCTCACTGCAACGGTTACTTTTGCACAAAAAGTGGTGCATTACGATTTATATGTAAAAGATACAATTGTAAATTATGCAGGCAAAGAAAAAAGAGCAATAGCTGTAAACGGACAAATACCGATGCCTACCCTAGAATTTACAGAGGGTGATATAGCAGAAATAGTGGTGCATAACCAACTCAAAGAAAGTACAGCAATCCATTGGCATGGGTTATTTTTGCCCAATAAAGAGGATGGAATTCCTTACTTGACACAAAAGCCCATTCGCCCCGGCGAATCCTTAACCTATAGTTTTCCAATCATTCAAAATGGAACGCATTGGTACCATTCTCATGAAGGTTTGCAGGAGCAACTTGGTATGTACGGAAGTTTCATTATGCACAAAAAGGCCGGCGATAAAACATTCCGAAAAGGAATCGACGATTTGCCTTCCGTTCCCATTATTTTAAGTGAATGGACAAATCTAAAGCCTGAGAATGTGCACCGTATGCTGCACAATGCCAGCGACTGGTTTGCCATAAAAAAAGGAGCAACCCAAAGCTATACTGAAGCTATCCGCAGTGGTCATTTCAAAACAAAAGTCACAAACGAATGGAAACGTATGTTGGCAATGGATGTGAGTGATGTTTATTACGATAAAGTTTTGATGAATGGACAACACCTCACAAACCTAACGACTATTGCTGGGAAGCCCCTTAAAGCAGGTGATAAAGTTCGCTTACGCATCTCCAATGGAGGTTCTTCCTCTTATTTTTGGCTTCGTTATGCCGGTGGAAAAATAACTGTAGTGGCAAGTGATGGTAACGATGTTGAACCAATAGAAGTAGATAGATTGATAATAGCCGTTTCTGAAACTTACGATGTAGTTGTAACCATTCCTGAAGACAATAAAGCTTTTGAATTTATGGCAACGACTGAAGATCGTACCCAATCGGCCAGCTATTTCATTGGCAATGGTCAAAAGCAATACGTTGGAAATATGCCAGGTCTGAAATATTTCGAAGGAATGAAGATGATGAATGATATGATGAAGATGAACGGCGACCTTGACGATATGGGCATGGCAATGAGTCTGCAACAAATGGACATGAATGTCGTGATGTATCCAGAAATTACAGGTGAGGAAAAGAAAAAGTCTAAAAAAGAAATACGCGACAACCATACGAAACACGGACATCATAACCACAGTTTGAATACGGAAGATGACCCAAATCGTTATAATGGGAATGCTTTGAGCAATATAGTTACGCTCAATTACGCTATGCTTAAATCGCCACGCATTACCGAACTGCCGAAAGATGCACCTGTAAAGGAATTGAAATTTACACTTACCGGAAACATGAACCGTTATGTTTGGAGCATGGACAATCGAATTCTTGCCGAAACGGATAAGATATCGGTTAAGAAAGGCGAAATATTGCGGCTTGTTTTATACAACAATTCTATGATGCGGCATCCAATGCATTTGCACGGTTTTGATTTTAGGATAATAAATGGGCAGGGAGATTACGCACCTTTAAAAAACGTGCTCGACGTCATGCCGATGGAAACAGATACAATAGAATTTGCCGCCAACACTGAAGGAGACTGGTTTTTTCATTGCCATATTTTATACCACATGATGTCCGGCATGAACCGTGTATTTGCCGTGGGCGATTATCAAAATCCTTATTTGCCCGACAAGAAGAAAGCATACCGCAAGCTGCAAAGGGAGCATAACATGCCTCACCTGATGGCGCAAAGCGATTTTGCCACCAATGGTATTGACGGCGAAGCCATGTTGATGAACGCACGATACAGTCTCGGCACAGAATGGCGTTTAGGTTATAACGATATGCATGGCTACGAAGTGGAAACTCATTTAGGACGTTATATAGGTAAAATGCAATGGTTCATGCCATTCGTTGGTTTCGACTGGCGCTATCGAAAAATGGGAATGGATGAACACGAAAAGAATTTATTCGGGCAGGTAAATAAAAAAGACAACCGGGCTGCTGTTAGTTTGGGTGTGATGTACACCTTGCCAATGCTGATAAATGCACAGGCAGAAATTTATCACGACGGTATATTCCGGGTGTCATTAATGCGTGAAGATATTCCTATTTCTCGAAGGCTAAGAGCCGGATTTATGGTAAATACCGATTTAGAATATATGGCTGACTTGCGATATATACTCACAAGACACCTCAGCATCAGAACACACTATGATAGTGATATGGGCTTTGGTGCTGGACTTTCGCTCAATTACTAAAGGAAAACATCTTAATAAAAAAAATGTAAAGGTCGTAGTGTCGCGCTACCACCTTTATTTGTTTTTAATAATAGCCACTATATCAGTAAACATCACAAATCAAACAAGAAATATCATAATCATGTCATGGAAGTAAACTTGGAACTTTGCAGTATAAACTTTAGGATATGGAAACAAAAACAAAATGGAACAATGTGTATCTCCTGTTTACCGCACAGGCATTGTTTCAGACAGCATCTATTTTAGTCATTACACTATCGGGTGTGGTAGGCTTACAAATGGCTCCTGATAAGAATTTGTCGACATTACCAATAGCAATGATTACCGTAGGTACAGCAGGTATGTTGATACCCGCATCGCTTATCATTAAAAAATTAGGCCAGCGAAAAGCCTTTATGATTGGTACGTTAATAGGTGTTCTGTCGGGATTGGTTTCTTGGTATGGTATTATCCAAAATTCGTTTTGGCTGTTTTCTATTGGTAATATGCTGATAGGTGTTTATCAAGGGTTTTCACAATACTACCGTTTCGCTGCGGCAGATGCCGTTCCCGATAATGCAAAAAGCAAAGCCATTTCGTTCGTCATTGCAGGTGGTATTGTTGCGGCTTTCTCTGGCCCCAACTTGGCAAGGTTTACACAGCATTTAGGGGCTGTTCCTTACGCTTATTCCTACATTTCAATTATCCTTTTAAGCATAGTTGCTTTAGGCGTTGTTTCCTTTTTGAAACTGCGAAAAATATCAACAGTACAAGTAAGTAACATCCAACAAAAAGGTCGCCACTTAAAGGAAATCATAAAAAATAAAGACACCATTCTTGCAATACTTTCCTCATCTACCGCCTTTGCAGTTATGGGAATGTCTATGACAGTTACACCGATAGCAATGCACAGTTTTGGACATTCCCCAGACAGCCCTGCAACAGTAATTCAATGGCATGTATTGGGCATGTTCCTGCCATCTTTTTTTACAGGTATGCTCATTCAAAAATTCGGTGTTTACCGTATCATTATTACAGGCTTAACCTTTTTGTTTCTATATATCGTCATTGCACTTATGGGAACCAGTGTCGACCATTTTATCTCCGCTTTGTTCATCGTTGGTTTGGGTTGGAACTTTCTATTTATCGGAGGAACATCGTTGCTTACCAAAGTTTACCGACCCGAAGAAAGGGAAAAAACACAGGCATTTCATGATTTCACTGTTTTTGCAGGAATCAGTTTTGCGAGTTTCTTTGCAGGTACCCTGTTTAATTATTGGGGTTGGTTCGGTGTAAATATTGTACTAATGCCAATGCTTTTTATTACCCTATTAGCTGTAATTCGAATTACTATGAATAAAAAGAAAGGGTACAATAAACAGTAAAATTCGTAAATCAAATAAAAAAAATCACAACAGCTCTACGATATTTAATATAGAACTTTGTATTATAATAAAGTGTAATTATAACTAAAAAATAAATAAGATATGAACACACATCATCACGAACATCACGGACATTCCGATAGCAAAGGAAAATTTGAAGTAAAGATTACTTCAGAACCATCTGTTATTGAAGCGGGTAATCCAACTAACCTGTCTATCTCAATTACTGAAAGTGGTAAAAACGTTCCATTGGAAATGGTTCACGAAATGAAAATGCACCTGTTAATAGTAAATGAAGAATTGACCTGGTTTGACCATATCCACCCCGAAGAACAGGCAGACGGTTCTTACAAGGTTTCAGAAACATTCCCGTTAGCAGGCAAATACCTGTTATTTTCGGACTACAAACCGAACGGAGCCGAGGGAGAGGTCAATAAGCAAACCATTGAGGTAAAAGGTACGGCAGCAGCCCAAACCACCGAGTTAAAAACTAAATTGGTTTCACCCGTAGATGGTTTTACCGTAACGCTGCTTAACGGCGAAGACTTCAAAACAAAAAGAAATCAGCGCTTGCAATTTTCGGTAGAAAAGGACGGCAAGCATTTGGAGGAAAAGGATATGCAGAATTATCTCGGAGTGACTGCCCATATCGTAATGATAAGCAAAGCCGATAAAGATTTTCTACATATACACCCGGTATCAAAAGAGAATTTCCCGATATATGCGGAAACACATATCGAAAAGGCTGGTCTGTACAGGATGTGGGTACAATTTAAATTAAATGACGTGGTACATACCGCCGACTTTACAGTAACAGTTGTGGAGGGCGAAAAATCGGCTAACGACCACAGTAGCCATCACCACCATCATTAAAAAACATAAAACAGTAAATATCATAAATCAAACACGAAAAATCACAATAACAAATTTTGGCCTAATACTGATTTTTGTATTGTATAAAACAATTAAATTTCAAAAAATGGAAAATAAAGAATTGCAATTCAAGACAAACCTTAATTGTGGAGGTTGTGTATCAAAAGTACAGTCAGATTTAGATAATGCAGAGGGAGTTTGCCATTGGAACGTGGACACAAACAATTCAGATAAAATCCTTACTGTAAGTTCAAAAGGAATTACTGAAGAAGAAGTAATTTCTATCGTCAAAAGCAAAGGTTTCAAAATAGAGCCTTTGAATGCTTAATACGAAAGAACTCCGACATCTTACTTCGGAGTTCTTTTAAAAAATCATACAAATGAAAAATTTTGTTTGTTTAGGTGCAATGCTGTTTTGTTTTGGCATTTGAATGTGGATTCAGTTCTAAAACAAGTTTTTATCGTAACTTTAAAAAAGTTACTAATGTATCTATCTCGTGAATATCTTAAAGTTAGTAGATCAGACTTTCTATATTTAATTAACCGTCAAACCCCAAAAAGCTAAATTAACATCATTTACATAAAAGTAATTGTTGATAGTGCTAATCTATATTGCTGAACAAGTTTCGTCGCCGATGATGTATTTGGGATACAGACTTCTCCTGTCAGATCGACCATATTTTCCGAACCGTATTTTAAAATTGAAAATCATTTGCTTTCAAAATGCGAAAGATAAAGTCAATTCTTTTTTCGACAGCTGTTCGCGGTATTTCTACAACAGCGTAATTTAAATCGGAATAAACCTGAAACATCATTTCATATGTGGCAATTGCCTCCTCGAAAGACTGCTTTCTTTCTGCATCATTCAAAAAGATTTCTTTCCAAGGAGGCGTTATAAATACAGTCTTGTGATATCGGTTACGCCGAGCAGACTCCCAAACGTTCTTATGGATAGGGAGATTGCATAATTTTAGGTAGCCTATTACATCGGGGATGGCACGGTCAAAGAATACAAGCGAATTTGAACATAGGGCGTCTTTGTAATCTTCTTTACCCATTTTTAGCATTTCGTACGCAAATCCTTTTTTGTCAGCCCATGGTAGACTAGTTCCACCTTTTTGAAGTTGTTCTTGAATAATGTGTCGACCAGATTCTTTTACGCAAGAATACCCTTTTTCGGATAGTTTTTCGATAATTGCTGTTTTACCCATTCCTGGTCCACCAGTAATAACGATCGCGTTGTGATTTATTGTCTCCATATTTATGATTGTTAGGATAAACGATCCGGCTATTAATATAGTCGAATCATATGCTTTTTTTAATATACCAAAGCTATTTAGGTCGCCCATGCCTTATAAAGATTGATGATTACAAATTGATACGCTGAAAAATGATTATTTAAAGATTGAAATGGGTACTTTGTAATCACTATTATTGGATTTTCTATTCTAAGTATATTTTTTTATCGAATAAGTCTGATGGATATAGCGATAAAAAAGGCCACCCGCAAAATAACTGACAACATCCCAAAGATCTGCCGTATGGTAATGCGTGATCCGTGGCATGATGTACTCAAAGATATAAGCGGTTAAAACCGGGATCAGGAAGATTTGAAATAAGGGATAGCGGTATGGTTTGGAGGCCCCCAGTATACATAGACCTACCGATTGCGCTACGTGGAGAATTAGCGGTACGAATACAAAATCCGTCAACCAGTTATTGAGGACCGGAATGGGATGCCCCGAAGTTCTTGTAAAGCGGATTAAAAACCAGCTGATACAATAAAATTGGAAATAATGGTCGTCCAGCAGGTATATTAGTGCACGAAAGAAACTGCGATGAGCATAGCTAAGCCTCCACATACCATTAAGATTAAGAACATATACCAACCAACAGCTTTCTGCTTCTTTTTAAAAGAAGAGTCATTGGGATCCGGGGTGAATAAAGTTTCCCGTATTTCGTATAGGTTTCTTGATAACCAACTTCCTGATTTCTTTGCCATAACAACAATAATTTATGGCAAAAGTACACTATTTAAAATATTAGAACAAATGTTCTAATATTTTTTTACCCGTTTTTATATCCGATCGATCAGCCTCCTATGGTAGTTTATCTGTCCCAGATGGTAAGCCAAATGTGTGGCAAGATGAACCAAAAAGAATGCATAAGTTGTTTTCTTTTCAAACACAAGCATAGGATATTCCTCGTCGAGATTTTTTTCGGTTAATCTGTCCAGTGCCTCGCTGACCACTTCGATAGTGCCATCAATCTGTTTTATCAATTCTGCACGGGGAATATCTTTCAATGCGAATTCCTCGGGACGGTTACGTACATAACCGGTTTTGCCAATTTGAGCGCCAACATACGTATTCAAATTACCTATCAAATGTAGGCAGAGGTTTCCCGCCGAGTTTGCTATGTTCTTTTCTATATGCCAAATATTGCGTTCATCGCGATAAGTTTCTATTTCTTGTTTCAGTTTGTTGAGATCACGCTCAAACAGTGTTTTTATTGTGGTGATTACGGATGCTGCCATATTATCATTTTAATCTGATTTCAAACAAACTGACGGTTGCATTATCATAGTGCGCAGGAAGCCCCTTAGTATTGCTTAACTTTAAAGGACCAAGGTATTCGAATCCACATTTTCCATAATAGTTAATCAGTTTGGTATTATCTCCCACCGTATCCATCCTTATGTACGCTTTATCGTGGTCGCTGGCGTAGGTTCTTGCCCATTTGACAATTTCGGCTACCAAGTTTTGTCCGCGAAAATCAGGATTGGTAGCTATCCTGTGAATGTAAACCGCAGGGTCTGCATTCCGCTCTTCCCATATCTGTGGATCATCGAACGTTGTCGCCCAGACACAGGCAATCCTGCCATCGATCTCCAGTTTCCATTGCCGTTTCTCGTCGACCTCTCTTTCCACCAATCCACGTTCGAACTCCGGCCAATGAACCGTAAACCTCGTTTTTTGAAAACCTGTCGCTACCTTATAAAGCCTGAAAATCTCGTCAATATCAGCTTTTGTACTATTTTTTATCGCCATCATGTTGTTCTGTTATTTTAATCTGTTACTTTGAGTTATAGTGTTCGAATTCGCTAATGTCATGGTATCCGAAAATTTCGATTTCCGGATGGTCTTGCATCAACCTACGGATTTTCTCCAGGGTATCGATCCGTAGCTTGTTGTCGTCTGCTCTCATCTCAGCGAGTTCGTGGACAGGATGATCCATGTCCGATAATTCTTCCCTTAGATAATAGGCATCTCCTACATAAAACAGCCATTTGTCATCGTTTTTTATAGCGATACCGCAATGGCCCAACGTATGTCCGGGAAGCGGTATCAATAACATTTCTACGTCTAAGGCAGTAGCTACTTTTCTTGCTTGTAGGCCGAACCACAACCTATCTGATGTCCCGTACGTCTTGATGTCCGGGTTATGCTGCAACGGTATTTTTAGGTATCTCGGATTCCCCGACATATAATGCTCATATTCCTCACTGCCAACATGCACCGTCGCATGGGGAAAATCGGCAAGTCCACCGATATGGTCGTTGTCCAGATGGGAAATGATGCAATCGGCTACCTGTCCGGGGGGTAACCCCAGACGTTCAATTTGCCTAACAGCGGTTTGACTTTCATCAAATTGATATCCCGTTATTTTCACAAGTTCGTGCCCTATCCTTTCCTCGGGCAGCTGGCTGTCAAGAAGACCGATACCGGTATCGATCAGCGCCATCCGATCCTTTTGCTTCAAAAGCAGGCAATGTCCGCAAACATTATCAGCATAGGGAGACACGATCTTGACGCAGTTTAAGTGATAAATTTCTGTCATAACTATTTAATTTGCTCATGGATCAAAGCTGCTCTGTTAACGAGTTCTTATCTCCAAGAAGTAAAAGTAAGTGTTTTTTTGAAAAAATAGAACAATTGTTCTATTTTTGTGTTATGAAAACCAGCGATAAGATATTGGATGCCGCGCGGAATCTTTTCAATGAAAATGGAATCCGAAATACGACGACGAGACACATAGCGAGTTCTATGGCTATAAGTCCGGGTAATCTTCATTACCACTTTAAGCATACCGAACATATTGTGATTGCACTTTTCCGAGAGCTTACCGAGTGGTATGACGGGATTGTCGATAAGGTTCAGGGACTTCCAATGGAACGTCTTGAAGATCTAACCCCTACATTAGAGCTTATATACGAGCAGGTAGACAAGTTCCGTTTCTTTTTTATCCATTTTGTCGAGATCAGTATCTGGATACCGGAAATAAAGAATGACTACAGTCAATTGATTACGAAGCGCGAGAACCAATTTAAAACGTGGTTACGAAGCCTTCAAGAGCAGGGGATTTTGATTCCGCTGGGGGATCAGTTGGAGAGACAGTTGATAAAAAACTTATTTATCGTGGGCGATTTCTGGATATCTCATAATGTGCTTTTCAAGCAGTATACCGGCGAGGAGGCAAAGTGGGATTTCGTTTCTACGATGCTTTCTATACTTTCCCCTTATTGCATAAGTTCGCGATAGCAAAACTATTACCATGGATAACGAAAAAAATACTTCCCTATGAATAAAACTAATCAAGCTATTGTACCATATCCAGAAAAAAATCGGTCAAAAGGACTTCAAGTAGAACATATGTTTGACAGGATCGCTTTTCGATATGACTTCTTGAATAGGCTTATGACGCTAGGGATTGACAAGTCTTGGCGCCGTAAAGCAGCAATATGTATCAAGAAACATCAGCCAAACAGGTTGCTGGATATAGCGACAGGAACGGGAGATTTCGCATTCCAGTTGGCACGGCTCATGCCGACATCGGATGTTATTGGAGTTGATTTTTCTTCAAAAATGATTAAACAGGCTTCGCGGAAGAAAAGTGAAATTTCAAACTCGGACAATGTGGATTTTGCTATTGCGGATGCAGAGAATCTTAAATTCGAAGCAAATACTTTTGATGCTGTTTCCTGTACGTTCGGAGTTCGCAATTTTGAAAACCTAGAACGAGGATTGAGCAATATGTATCGCGTTTTAAAACCTGGAGGCATTGGCGTAATATTGGAATTGTCAGAGCCGAAAAACCTTACCATTAAACTTTTTCATGAACTTTATTTTCATCGTTTCGTCCCTGTTTTGGGCAAGATCATTACCGGAGAAGATAAAGCATATAGTTACCTGCAAAAATCCGTGAGGCATTTTCCTGATAGAAAACAGTTTGTGGCTATACTAAAAAAAGCGGGCTTCAAAAGCGTGAAGGCAATACCGCTGTCCTTTGGTATGTGTACCATGTTCTGCTTTTACCGATAAACCTTATTTTATACATGGGCAATATTAAGTGGATGACATTAGAGCTACTGCAGAAAGCATTTTCTGAGTTAGGATCGGATGGCAATTACATTTATATGCCAACCAACAAAGTGGAATATTATCCCACAGAACCTTATCGTTCACACTATTATGGTATCGGACTTATACAACAAGGTGAAATTAGATTTTATACCGACCTAACCGAACATTACGTTTCTGGTCCCGCTATAATCTTTACGGGGACTTCATCGATCAAACGTTGGGTTACCACAGACACGCCTTGCGAGATGGAGTCGCTATTGTTTTCCGAAGAATTTCTTCAAGAGAAATTGATAGAGTCCAATATTCTCCATGCTTTTGCACTTTTCGCTAACAATGGCGGCTATGTAATAAACTTAGGACAAGAAGATTTCGCAATATTCAAGCAAATGTTTGCTGTTTTAAAATCAAGAGAATCTTCAAAATCTCACTTTCACAAGGAAGTTGTGCGTGGAATTGTTTACAGTATGATCAATGAAATTGGTCATTTGTACTTAAAAAACCCTCCAAACATTGGTCATACAAAGTTGTTGGTTACTAAATTTAGGGAAGCAGTTTTCGCCTACTATAAGAAAAGCAGAGCTGTATCATTCTATGCAAATCTGTTATATGTTCATCCTAAGCACCTTAGTCAGACAGTCTCATCAGAAACAGGAATGCCTGCAAGTGAATGGATACAACATGTTGTAATTCTTGAAGCGAAGATATTATTACAAGATAACAGACTTAGTATTTCAGAGGTTGCGGACGCGCTCAATTTTCCCGATCAAAGCACGTTCGGGAAATATTTTAAAAAATATGTGGGGATAAGCCCCATTCTATACAGGCAAAGGTTAACCTTATAACCTTACCTTTTTGCCAATTAACCTGCCGTTCACCCCTTTTTGTAGCCCCCTATAGGGGGTAATTTTGCCAATTATAACTACTTAGGTCGTTGAACCTATAGTTATCTAAATCATTTTACAATCAATATATGGCAAATCAATCGATCATTAAATTATTCGCCCCGTGTGTACTCGCGGCGACTTTGGCCTGTAATAATAGCCAACAACACCAACAGGATGACGTTTCGCTTGAAGAGTATCCTATCTATACATTAACGCCTCAAGCAGCCACAGTTTATACAGATTTTCCCGTGAATTTGCAGGGAGTTCAGGATATTGAGTTGCGCTCGAAAGTAAGCGGTTTCATTGATGATATTTTTGTTGACGAAGGCCAATATGTAAATAAAGGCCAATTGCTATTTCGCATATTTGCCCCTGAATATGAAGAAGAGCTGGCAAGATCGTCAGCGGCGATAAAAAGTACAGAGGCAGAGTTGGCGGATGCCCAGTTACTTGTTGATAGGACTAAACCTCTCGTTGATGAAGGGATTATTGGGAAATATGAACTGGAATCTGCTCTGCAAAACCTTGCTAATAAAAATGCCCAGCTTTCACAAGCAAAAGCAATAAAGAACACTGCAAGCGCGAATGTAGCGTATTCTCAGATACGCGCGCCGTTTGCCGGTGTGATGGGGCTGATTCCCTATAAAACAGGAAGTCTGGTCAGTAGTTCGTCTATCGAGCCATTATCTCACCTTTCGGATATATCAAAAATACACGCTTATTTTTCTATAAACGAAAAGCAATTTACACGCTTTTTGCATGAAGCTAAAAATAAATCACTTCTTGATTATCTTCAACAGCATGCGGAAATAGCGCTAATCCTACCTGATGGCAATCAATTTGACCAAAAAGGCAAAATAGATATGATAGGTGGTCAGATTGACCCTAAAACCGGAAGCATAAATTTGCGCGCTGTTTTCCAAAATCCAGACGGTATGATGAGAAGTGGGAACAGCGCAACCTTAAGAATGTATGAAAAAGTCCAGGAAGCCATATTGATTCCACAAAGGGCTACTTATGAGTTACAGGGCAAAAAATATGTCTACAAAGTGGACGACGAAAGCGTCGTAACAAGTGCGCCGATTAGCATACTTGACAAGATCCCATCAAACGAATACTTTATTGTTTCAGACGGGCTTCAGCGAGGAGAAAAGATTATTGTCGAGGGATTGGCAAATGTAAAAGAGGGAATGAAAATAAAGACGGTAAATAAATAGGGAATTATCATGTTAAGAAAATTTATAGAAAATCCTGTTTTATCAACCGTTATATCGGTTATAATTGTCATACTCGGTATCTTAGGGCTTCTGTCGTTACCTATTACCCAATATCCTGAAATTGCTCCCCCGACGGTTCAGGTTGTTGCGAACTACCAAGGAGCGAATTCGGAAACCGTCATGAAAAGCGTCATTGTGCCTTTGGAAGAAGAAATCAATGGTGTTGAAAAGATGGCCTACATGAGTTCTAAGGCCAGTAACGATGGATCTGGCGTGATTACCATTGTATTCGATCAGGGAGCCGATGCCGACATGGCAGCCGTGAATGTGCAGAACCGGGTAAATCAGGCGATGAGCCAATTGCCGGAGGAAGTTGTCAGATATGGTATTACGACAACAAAGCGTCTGAGCAGTGAGATATTCAGTTTCATGTATTATAGTGAAGATGAACAGTATGATCAGGCATTTTTAGAAAACTATGTTAGGATTAATATTCTGCCAAAACTAAAACGTGTCAATGGCGTAGGTGATGCCTCCATTTCCGGAGGAAAAGAATATAGTATGCGGGTCTGGCTGAAACCAAATGAGATGGCTTCCTATGGACTGGCCCCGTCCGATATAATTAAAGCTCTTGCTGAGCAAAACGTAGAGGCAGCTCCGGGAAAGATCGGAGAAAATAGTGGACAGACATTTCAATACTCTCTCAGATACACTGGTCGTCTTGAAAATAAAGAAGAATTCGGAGATATCGTTATCCGCGCTACAGAAGCAGGGAGGTTTTTAAGGTTAAGGGATGTAGCTGATATAGAAATGGGCGCATATTCAAACGCTACATCGATCACCGCCTACGGAAAGGCGGGCACCTACGTAGCCATAAATCAGACCGCAGGATCAAACGCTCATAATATTATAAAAGAATGTGAGCAAATCCTACTTGACGCTGAAGTCGAGTTACCCAAAGGAACAAAGTTTGTAGTTTATGCCAATTCCAATGATTTCCTACTAGCTTCCATCAGCAAATTGATTTCCACGTTAGTCGAGGCTTTCATTTTAGTCTTTATCGTTGTACTGCTATTCTTACAAGACTGGCGTTCCACCCTAATTCCTGCAATTGCAGTACCGGTAGCCTTGATTGGGACGTTTTTCTTTTTGAATATTTTTGGTTTTACGATTAATTTATTGACACTTTTTGCCTTGGTGCTTTCTATCGGTATTGTCGTAGATGATGCGATTATTGTAGTGGAAGCGGTACATGCCAAATTGCATCATGGGGCGAGCTCTGCAAAACAAGCCACAATAAGTGCTATGCATGAGTTAACAACGGCAATTATATCCATAACCCTCGTCATGTCGGCTGTTTTTGTGCCCGTAACATTCATTGATGGATCGGTCGGAATTTTCTATAAAGAGTTCGGAATTACATTAGCAGTCGCTATAATGATTTCTGCTGTTAACGCATTGACGCTTAGTCCCGCATTATGCGCTATGCTTTTAAAACCAGCCATAGAAGATGACGAAAATAAAAAACGATTCTCGACACGTTTCAAAACAGCATTTAATAAAGGGTTTGACCGGATGACGGACCGTTATCTCGGGATATTACACTTCTTAAATAAATGGAGATGGTTGTCGTTGGGAAGCGTAGTGTTATTTGGTGCACTATTTTATTATCTCGTTAAAAACACGCAAACCGGATTTGTACCTAACGAAGATAGCTCATCTATATATGCTAATATTATTTTAAATCCATCCACATCTTTAGAAGAAACTGAACGGATCACCGATTTGGTGGATAGCGTGGCAATGACAATCCCGGAAGTGGAATATTCTTCACGGTTGGCAGGTATGGATTTTTTTAGTGGCAACGGCAGTTCATACGCAGTCGTCTTTATTAAGCTGAAACACTGGAAAGAGCGCCCTCGCAAAGAACAGGACATTAACCATGTCGTCCAAAACTTGTTTGCTAAATCAGCTTTTATCAAAGACGCGAATATTGTATTCTTTGCTGGACCTACTTTGCAGGGATTTGGGAGTAACACAGGTTTCGAAGTGCAACTACAGGACCGGACAAACGGTGCATACGATGTATTTGAGAAAGTTATCGGCAATTTCCTCGGTGAATTAAACCAACGTCCCGAAATTATGTATGCAACCTCGTCATTCAACACCAACTTTCCGCAATATGAAGTGACGGTAAATGTAGAAAGAGCTAAAGAGGCAGACGTATCTGTTACCGAAATACTAACGACACTTCAGGGGTATCTGGGAGGAATCTACGCCACCAATTTTAATCGATTTGGCAAACAGTATAAGGTCATGATACAAGCAGGTCCAGATGCGAGAAAAAATAGAGAGGCTATAGATCAACTTTATGTAAAAAGTAATGATGGAAAAATGGCTCCGATTATCAGTTTTATAGATCTGAAAAAGGTGTATGGACCGGAATTCCTTACGAGGTTCAATCTTTTCAATGCTGCTTATGTCAATGGCGCGCCTAATTCAGGCTATAGCTCAGGGGATGCGATACGTGCCATAGAAGAAGTTGCATCAAAGACGTTGCCAAAGGGGTATGGATTTGAATATGCCGGGCTTACCCGTGAGGAAAGTCTGAGTGGAAACCAAACGGCTATCATCTTTGTCCTATCCTTGCTTTTCGTGTACTTCCTCTTAAGTGCCCAGTTCAAAAGTTACATTCTACCATTTTCCGTCCTACTATCGTTACCGATAGGACTATCTGGAGCGTTTTTGTTTGCACGAATTTTTGGTATCGAAAACAATATTTTTCTTCAAATCAGCCTGATTATGTTGTTGGGGCTGTTAGCAAAGAATGCAATTTTGATTGTAGAATTTGCTCTGCAGAACAGGCGCATGGGACAATCTATCTTAGATGCCGCAATGGAAGGTGCAAAAGTACGCCTACGTCCCATTTTAATGACATCTTTTGCTTTTATTTTCGGTCTATTACCGCTTATGCTAGCCACTGGAGCGGGAGCCTTAAGTAATAAGTCAATAGGAACGGCTGCTGTCGGCGGTATGCTTATCGGAACGGTTGTCGGCGTATTGGTGATCCCATCCCTTTTTATCCTTTTTCAGTATTTGCAGGAAAGGATTTCAGGAACAACAGTTCTTAATGATGGTAGTGACAATGGCGATAGGCATTCCTAAACTAAAATTTATTTGAAAATCATGAAGTTACAATTTATATACCGATATATTATGTTCTCACTTTGTGCAATTGTCTACACATCATGTATGACAAATAGAACATATGAAAAGACTACACAGGTAAACGCGTCACTGTATCGGAATGTCAATCTACAGGACACGGCAAATACAGCCTTGTTACCTTGGCGGGATTTCTTTGGTGATAAACAATTGCGGAATTTGATTGATACGGGTTTAAAGAACAATCTAGACCTAAAAATTGGGTTGGAGCGTATTAGTAAAGCTAAGGCTTTGGTATTACAATCAAAAGCCGCCTTTTTGCCAGACTTATCATTAAATGGACAAGTCACACGTTCTCGCATGGCTTTCCCACAAAGTTTTGGATTTGTAGATGATGCAACCACCTATGAATTAGGGTTAAAAACATCGTGGGAAATTGATGTATGGGGAAAATTGAAGAATAGCAAGAAAGCAATTTTCTTTAGGTTGATGCAGGAGGAGTCTACACATCGAGCAGTCCAAACGCAACTAATTGCTGAGATTGCCGATTTATATTATCAGCTATTGGCATTGGACGAACAGGTTGATATCCTTAACCATACCATAGCCACCAGGCAAGAAGAAGTAATCACAATGAAACGATTAAAAGAATCCAGTATTGTAACTGGTGCTGCTGTTGCACAAAGTGAGGCTGCTCTTCTGGATGTTCAAAACATGTTGCCTTCCGTGAACAGACAAATCAGAATGAGGGAAAATGCGCTAAATGTTCTTTTAGGAATATCTCCACGTATTGTAGAGCGTAGTTCGTTTAAGGTTCAACCATCTTTCCGATCTGTTGACATAGGTATCCCGCTACAATTATTGCAGAATAGACCAGATGTCATGGCCGCTGAATTTGAAATAGCATCGTATTTCGAGAATATTAATGTCGCCAGAAAAGCATTTTATCCGACTTTGACAATTCAGGCTGCAAGTGGATTCACGAACTTTGGTTTTTCAAATTGGTTTACGCCATCGGGGTTCTTTGCGAATATTGGCGGGGGATTATTGCAACCGGTTTTCTCAAAGCGACTTAACAAAACTAGGCTTGAATTAGCAAAATCCGATTATCGTGAGAAAGTGCTTGATTTTCAGAAAATACTCCTGTTAGCTGGGCAAGAGGTTTCAGACGCATTATATAATTACCAGTCTGCATCAGAACAAGAAATAAAGCGTCAAAATCAACTTGAAAAATTACAGGAAGCATTGGGTTATACACAAAAATTGCTTCTGTACCACAACTCAACAAATTATACCGATGTCCTCGCTTCACGTCAAGCATTGTTATCTGCACAAATGCAGATGAGTAATGAACGCCTTTTAAAATATCAATCGCTTATCTATTTATATCGATCTTTAGGTGGCGGATGGAGAGATAGAGACTAAAAGATAGTTTTTAAATGATAGATGAATATGCGCATCCAATTTCATGTTTACTTCATTTGATTACAAAGTCATTAAACCCACATCGTGACCATGGTGTGGGTTTGACTAGTAAAGAAAATATAAGTGATCCAATTATTCAGATTGAAAAAGCGTGTGCAAAATTGAAAACATACCTATACGTCAAATCATTTGAGATAGATGATGAGGACGAACTAAGGGTAATAATTAAGAAGCATCAACACGCTTTGATATATCTTTATGAATATGCCGTTGAAAACCAATTTGTAATAGAAGTAAATCCTAATGAAAATTCGTTCTCTAAACGAGTGTTGGATAAAATTGAAGATTTGTTTCAGTTTATTGAAGTACATTTTTCTGCGTACCTCACGCTTGATCAAAAAGTGTTGCCTACTTATCTATCATCGGCAAAACAGGAGCTCGAAAAATTAATTTATCTTATCAAACAACGGCCAATAACGAAAGATCACGCGTTCTCGTATGCATTGGATATAGTTATTCAAAGGATGTCTTCTTTTATTGAAAAATCAGAATATCCATACGAGGTAACTTTTAAAATAATTCGATATAAAAAACAACTACTTCATGCAATACAAAGAGCCGATCTATTCGCAAATACTTCTGGAAGTTTTTCTCCCATAGAAGAAATATTGATTTATTTCAACTACAACAGCAAGAGATTTATTGACAAACTCACTGCACGCTTAGCGAATGAAATTAATTCGCAAGAACTCCCTATAGATCGGATGGACAGAATTCTTTTTTATTATAAAGCTTTCAACCAACTTCATCGTAAACCAAACGTAAAACTCAATCCTAATTATCACGATATAAGTGTAGTCTTAAGCAATTGGTTTATGCAGGAGATATTTTACTTAGAAAAGAAAATACGTCTCGCAGTAATTCCTTTACACCACAGATATAACAATGAAAGGGACGAAACTCGAAATAATGAAGGAAAGCAAATGCAAAAGCTGCTTTGCATGCTATCCACAGACCAAATAGCATTGATTCTTAGGGCAGCTGACGACCTACGTATTGTACATGCCAAATCGCTTACTGAGGTTTTCAGAACAATAGCTCCTCATCTATCCACCCCTTATAAAGAAAATATTTCTCATGAAGCAATGAGAAGCAAGGCATATAGCCCAGAAGAAAGAGATAGACAAATCGCCATCGAAACGTTGGAACGGATCATACAGAGGATTAGGGAATATTAGCCTAAACAACCCAAGCCTTAATCCCTGTTCCAAATTCGGATTAAAAATAGCCAAACAGCCACGGGAACGGAAAAGGAACGGATAATCCGTCCTTGCAACCGCCTTGGTTTCATCCTACTTTGGTAATATCATACAAATTTTTATATGGGTAGCACTATGTGGAATTATAGACTTTGTGGTTATGAAAGAGGCGTCAATCGAAAATCTTTATTCCGGTATGTTGGAGCAATTGGGGTATATCAATGGATCGATCAGAGAATCCGTACAGAATCTCAATGAATCACTTTCCTGTATCGTCGCCACGATCAACGAATTAAGGGAGGGCATAAGACGCCATCCATTCGAGGATGAAACGGACGAAATCAACTTTTTCAAATATACTAAACCCCGTTTCTGCACATGGCAAACCTATGTAGTGGAGTTGCACAAGATCCTATCCTCGGTTCCCGTCGGCACCGACCAGATGGTAAGGGATTATTATATGGAAGAAATCGGCGTAGTGAACCGTTTTTTTCGTTTGCATGCTTTCCATTACCAATATTACGTTACGGACGAACACAGCAAAGACCAACATTTTTTTCTTCGTCGTAACAGATCGTTATTTCCCCCGGGGCGGGAGCTCCTACCCGACGACCCCGAATTTTCCACCGATCTCGATCATCTTTTCGGTATGTTCCGAGCATACGAGATGCTCCGAGATTTTCTAATAGGGCGAATCCGGCTATTATACCAAGAACCCAATAATGTATTCATAAAGGAAATAATGCAAGGCCGCAAACGACGGTGGTCGGGCACCAAAATGGAGCTGGTGGAATTTGCTTACGGTATCTATTTTACGCGACGTGTCAATGGAGGAAAGGCCGATATTTCGGATATAATCGCATGGTTGGAAGAAAGTTTTAACGAAGATTTGGCACAGGCGTACCGTATGTTTGTCGATATAACCCGGCGCAAGACCATTAGCCACACCAAATACCTCGACGAGATGCGCGGTGCCATTCATGGACATATCGAAGAATCCTTGAAATACAAACCCCAAAAAAGACGCCCAAAAAATTGAGCTATTAACCGAATATCCGTTATATACAAAGAAAAAAATAACCTTACCAATATACCCATCTTGTTAAAAGGTTTGACCCATACCATTCCCGAAAACCCTATAAAATCCATATAGCGGAAAAAATACGCTATTTATCTCCCTATTCGCATATTACCCACCACTCCCAATCCTAAAACCTACCTAAAATTCCCTTACAAAACGTAAAAAATCCGCCCGAAAAAAATCGATACCAATGCTTCCATATTGGGAAATCTCCGCCTGCCCGCTTTCCAATTTTGACCCAAGTAAGGACACGTTCTTTGACATTGGGGGAAGAAGCATTTCCGGTGAAGAACCGGAAATTATAGTGCAGTCAGGGCAGTATTATCACCGCATACGTGTATGCAGGGAATACCGCTCCGATGAACCATAGGCAGCCGGTTTCGGCGGGTATGTAGGTACTCACGTGTGTATTCCCGATTGAAATATATAGAGCGGTCCGCTCCGTAGCGATACGTTATTGACTTTACAGCAAAAATGAAAGACATTCATTGACCAAGAAATACAATATACGGAGGGGGCATTTCGCCCCCTCTTATTTCATAAACGGTCATTCAGAAACCAGTACCATAAAAATATGCCAACACGGACAAACAACCTTTCGAGCAAGGAACTGGCGACACTGTTAAAAAATGCAGTCCAAGAGGGGGCTGATAATGCCATAAAAAAAGAACAACCTATTCCCGATAAACTGACCAAAGCCACGGCTTACCGTCTTTACGGCCGAAGCAATGTTGACAGATGGTTTCGGGAGGGGCTGATCTCCACACATACAGATGACAGCTCCCAGACTTTCCTTGACAGATCGGAACTTGAAACCGTTTCGGGTTCAAGCAACCGAATTACCTACCTGCCCGTAACGGACAGATAGACCGACCAGCCGACAAGAGCGGATCGTTTCAGGCTCGTTACCTGTTGTCGGTTCCAATGGAGTAACTCAAAGCTCCCTTTATCAGTAAACCATCAAACCCCAAGAAGCTATGCACATACTATTGACACCGCTGCAATTGCAGACATTGCTTTCCTATGCCGCCGAAATGGGTGCAAAACTGGCCCTTTCCAAGACCGGACACATCAGGCCGTACCTCAAAAAATCAGAAGCATTCAAGCGGTACGGACGAAAAAATGTAGAGCATTGGATCGGGCTCGGTCTGATCACACCGCGAAAGGACGGCAACCACTCCGCAGCTTGGCGCATCGACCGCATGGAGATCGAAGCCGTGAGCAAATCCCGTGAAGCCATGTGCTACCTGTAAGAACTATCCATTACATCAAAAACATTTTTCTCATGACATCTTACAAAAGCAACACACCGCAAGATGAGCCGTTGACCATCGCCGCCCTGCTCAAAGCATTGGGGCATGAACCCATATCGACGGGTGGCGATGAATTTCATTACGCAAGCGTACTGGGAAACCGCACCAATAACAAAATAGTCTTAACGGTCAATAACCGATTGAACACTTGGTTTGACAGCTCACTTGGTCTACTCGGCAAAGGCGGCAACCTTATGGACTTTGCCCGTACCTATTGGCCCGATCTATCCACCGAACAGATCGAGGAAAAACTTCGGGGCATACAACGCCAAATAGCAAAAAAAGACAGACCCCGGCGGAAGCGCAAAGCGACCAAGATACCCCATTATCAGATCGAACGTACCGGCCCATTGGGGTATAATAAAGAGATCACCGATTTTCTGATGGAAAGCGGCCTTTGGGAACTTGCCGATCTGAATATCCAAGAAGTTCATTATTATGTAACCGATCAAAAGGGCAACCGCAAAGACTTCTGTGCCGCCGGTTGGCAGAACGAAAACGGAGGTTGGGAAGTACGCGCCCAAAATTATACGGGCTGTATCGGCCCAAGAGGGATGACCTTTATTCCGGCAAGTGAAACCGCGCTTGCCATATTCCCCGAATATGTGGACTATCTGAAAAGGCGGAGCGACAAGTATCTGCACTACGCATCTGTACTGATATTGAACCATTCCGATTTCATATCCGCATCGCTGAAACGTGCGCACCATTTTCAAAGAGTGCTGCTGTACACCGATGAAACAGGGGGCGATTACCAATCGATTGCCGAAATGTTCAAGGACAGACTGCCGCACACAGAAGTAATACCCCTTTGATAACCAAAACCCTGCTTATGTCAAAATATGTAAACGTGGACGATCTGCGAGAAATCCCAATTTCGGACTTTCTGGCCCGGCTCGGTCACCATCCGGTACGCAAATCGGGCAAGGAACTTTTTTACCACAGTATGCTACGGGAAACCAAGCAAGACACCCCATCCCTGACGGTATGGGACGAGGGTGGAAAATGGGTCGACCGAGGCGGCCCGAACTCAACGGGCATACAGGGCGGTAGTATCGTGCAGCTCGGTCTTGCCTATTGGCCCCAGCACTCCTTTGTCGAGGTGCTAAACAAGATAAAGGAAACCTGCGATATGCAGGTCGCCATGATACCGGCCTACAAATCTGTCAAACCACCAACGGAACAAGAGCAAAAAGGTTATGCCTTTGAACTCGTGCGAACACAGCCAATCGGCAGAAACTTTGTCCTGACCAAATACCTCGAAGAACGTGGGATATTGGACGTTGCACACGGACACCTGCAAGAAATCTATTACAGAAACCGTCTTGACAACGAAAATAAAAATACCTTTTATGCCATTGGCTGGCAGAACGATCAAGGCAATTGGGAGTTTACCAATGCCAAAGGTTTCAAGAGCAGTATCGGCAAAAAAGGAATATCCGTGATACCCGGCAATCCAAGCCATGCCGTTCTCTTTGAGGGCTATATGGACTACCTAAGCTGGCTCAAAGTAAACCGCCCCGATCCTGCACCTACCGCCATTGTCCTAAACTCCATTGTCCAATTGAAGAACGCCATCGAGCGGGTCAAGGGCATACCCATCGTGGACGTGTATTTCGACAACGACGATCCCGGCCGGAACTGTACCCAAAGGCTGATCGAAGCCGTGCCACAGGCCAAAGACCGTTCGGGTGTTTATGGGGCGTACAAAGATTATAACGATATGCTAAGAGGTGCCATGAACGAGGGTGAAATACAGCACCAACGGGCAGGCCCCAGACGTTGACTTTTGGAGGGAGCGAAAAAGTTGCAGAGTATAGGCACCGATATTCAGATACATGGATACATAGATATCCCGATGTTCAGATACATAGCCGTTCAGATACATGGATACATAGACATCCCGATGTTCAGATATGTAGGTGTTCAGATACATGGATACGTAGGTATCCCGATGTTCAGATACATAGCCGTTCAGATAAATGAATACATAGACATCCCGATGTTCAGATATATAGGTGTTCAGATACATGGATACGCAGGTATCTCGATGTTCTGGTATATAGTAGCCATCCCCGAACCCACCTGCCAAAAACACGCCCCAACCCACTTTTTTGCCCTTTGCGGTATAACCCCTGTTTTTTGTTTTGTAGTGTGCAAGTTGTGTTTTTGTACGTACGGCTCTCGTACCTCGGCCGTACCCACAAAAACCAACTTGCCCGGATCATCCCGGCTCCGATGGAGCGGGTCTGTACCAGGGTAGGAAAAAGATCGCAACTCCCTTTTTCTCCTGCAAAGCGTACCATAACCGCCGCACGGCGACGAACATTCATAAACCTTTAAAACCATTACTATGCTAAGACACGGTAGCCTTTTTTCGGGCATCGGCGGTTTTGACATCGCCGCTTCATGGATGGGGTGGCAGAACATTTTCTCGTGCGAGAAAGACCCGTTCTGCCGAACCGTCCTCAAACACTACCCCGCCAAATACAACACACTATGAAGACATCTATGATTTTCGGGCAACTCACTTTCGAGGACACATCGACATCATCAGCGGAGGCTTTCCCTGCCAGCCATTCAGTCAGGCCGGACGGAGAAAAGGCTCGAAAGATGACCGTTACCTCTTCCCGGAGACTATCCGAATTATTAAGGAAGCAAGGCCGGAGTGGATCGTTCTTGAAAACGTTACTGGACTGTTCACCATTCTCCAGCCCGATAGTCTTTCTGAAATGGAGATCAAAGCGATTGAGCTTTTTCTCAGGACGGTGAACAACCTGCAACCAGCACCATCATCCGGCTCCAACGACGGGTCATCGGAAGCATCATTTCAGAAATCGGATCAGCAGGTTATGTACTTCCGACACTTGAAGATGGCACGCCAATCGTTTTGTGTATTACGGCTGCTGCCGTTGGCGCTCCACACCAACGGGATCGGGTTTGGTTTGTTGCCCACGCCGACCGCCACCGAGATCAGCAATATAAAAACAACCATCGAACAGGTGCAGGACAGCCGACGGCTAAAGGACAGGAAGAACGAAAAGGGCAACGCCGGACAGGTCTCCCTAACGAATTTTCTGATATATCATACCCTGATTTTCCTATCAAGCCCGGCCCAGGAAATAACGGAAAGGATGCCCCAAGAAATACAGAAGCGTTTGCTGAAAGTGCTGCCGACAGCGGAGCAGATCGATGGCACGACATTCCCATATGGACGTAATGGCCAACTGAATCCCCGTTTTGTGGCCGAGATGATGGGCTTTCCGAAAGACTGGACGGAGTTACCTTTCCGACGTGGCGCGCCGAAAGCATAAAAGCCTACGGCAACGCCATCGTTCCACAGGTAGCCCTTGAAATATTCCGGGCCATACAGTCCGTCACCCCGAACCAAAAAGTACCATGAAGAACAGCATAAAAAAGAGAAAATCCGCATCCCATGAACAGCGATCCCGACGTTTTGAGCTCCGGTTGAGCGAAGCGGAACGTACGCAGTTTCTTGATCTTGAAAAAGCACTCGGTCTAAGCCGTGCGGACATCGTGCGTATCCGGGTGCTCCAACATTCCAAAAAGATGCTGGTCAATACCACCGAAATCATGAAGCTACTGGACAGTATCGGTACAGAGATAGGCCGATCCGGCAACAACATCAACCAATTGGCGAAGCACGCCAATACCCTCGCGCAACAGGGAATGCTGCACTCCGCCCTGATCCGTGACCTTGCCCCATTGCTCACCGAATATATCCGGTTGCAACGGAGATTGGAACAGTCCATCCGGCAGCTCATTAGGCTTATAAGGGGGCAGACATGATCGTTAAGATACTCGACCCGTCCACCACGTTCAAAGGGGTGCGTTACAACACAAACAAAGTAGATAAGGACAAGGGCGAGCTAATGAAAGTATCGGGTTTCGGTGCCTTGCAGGCTCTGCAAAATCTTCGCCCGAAAGATTATGTCAATTATCTGGAAGCCCAATCCGCAGCCAGTAGCCGCACGAAATACCCACAGCTCCACGCGGTCATTTCCTGCAAAGGACGTTCCCACAGCAAAGAGGAACTGACCACTATCGCAGAAGAATGGTTGAAAGGTATGGGCTACGGTGAACAGCCGTATCTCTTAGTATTCCATAAGGACACGGCAAACAATCACATCCATATCGTCTCCACACGGGTAGGCCGAGACGGCAAAAAGATAAACGACAGTTTTGAGAAAATCCGTGCCTACGAAATATTAAACCGTATAGTTGGCGTGGACGAAAAGCAACAGACCAATAAGGACATCGAAAAAGCCCTAACCTATAGTTTCTCCACACGGGCGCAATTCATGATGGTGCTTGAAGCGCAGGGCTATTCCCTTAAACTGTCCGATGGGGAATATCAGATCAGCTGTTACGGTAAAAGACAAGGCACGGTTTCTTTGGAACAAGTGGACGCCAAAATCGGGGCTTTCGACAAAGACATCAATCGGTTGGCACAGCTCCGAGCCGTCTTTGCCAAGTACCGTAGCCAGTACGATCCGGCGGTGGTTCACATTCCAACCCCACTTCCCGGCAATAAGTCATCCGCACCATCGGGCTATACGTCAGCAATGGCGCAAATGCTATCGAACCAATTCGGGGTACAGATCATATTCCACGGCAAGGATGGAAAGCCGCCATACGGTTATACCGTCATTGACCAATCGAGGAAAATGGTCTATAAGGGCAAAGACCTCATGCCACTGGCGGAATTTATCACACCATCGGAAGACAGGAACGGAATGTCGCCTAAAGCGGATATAAAGAAACCGACTGTAAAGGGTTGGGTAACTCGCCCCGAAGAAACAGTCACCGAAAACGGTCATGTGCAACCAGCCAAAGACGACTTCGCAGAATCGAACGAAAAAGAACGGAGATCAACATCCGAAGAAACCGCTACCTATACCGATCATGTACAGGGAACATCGGAGCAATGGATACCAAATATCCAGATCGACATTTCCGACGACATCGACGATGAAGCGATCCACGGATGCAACCGAAGGCGTAAGCGTAAGGCACGGACGAATACCCGTTGACACCCTTTAATCAACAACACCATTAAACGCAAGCACTATGCTCATACTTATAGGAAACCAAAAAGGCGGGGCCGGAAAAAGTACGCTCACTCTGCTGCTCGCCAACTACCTGACCCAGCAACAAGAACGGCGGGTTACGATACTTGACATGGATTACCAGCAATCACTTTCCGCTAAAGCCGAGAAAGCAAAGATTCTGGAAAATGAACCGCTGTACGAAATCGTACCCGCAGACCTCAGCCATTTTCCGGCAATGCAACGTAAGTTGAGGAAGTCACGAAACGAAATCGTACTGATAGACCTGCCCGGCAAGATGGACGACGATGGGTTGATCCCCATATTTGCCGCCGCCGATGCGGTGATCTGTCCGTTTGCCTTTGACGAATTTTCCGTCGATTCCACATTGCTGTTTGCAATGGTCATCGGCAGGATCAACAAGCGGGCTCCCCTGATTTTCGTACCGAACCGTATCAAGAACACCGTCAAGTACGAAACCCGAACAGAAGTCGAAAAGGTACTTCGCGGTTTCGGTACGGTCGCACCCGGCCTACCAGATCGCATCGACTTCCAACGGGTAAATACGTTCCAGACACCGATCATATTATATCCCGTTATCCTGCCACTCTTAGACCTGATTTATGAACAGTACATTGCTAAGGAGGAAACAGTATGAGCGGAATAAAAAGCCTTGCCGACGAGCTTCGGGATTCCATGCGGAAAGGGAGACCACCACAGGCAAAAGAAATCCCCCCTGCAGAGCAAACAAAGGACACACCAAAGAAAAAAACGGAAACGCTGGAACGCCTGTTTGAAAATATACTAAACCATGAACTGACCGGACGTGAAAAGTTGCTGATCCGTTTGGACGACAAGACTCTTTTCCTGCTGAAACAACTGAAAGTAGCCAAAGGGATCGACATGAACAGGATCATCGCCTACAGCCTGCACCTGTTCCTCAAAAGCCATCCCGAGCTCAACCGATACATCAAAGAACACATTAAAACCCTTGATCTATGAACTGGACACCATTCCTGCTCGGCGTTACCGCCGTCTATGGCATTTACTATGCCCTAAATGTACTTTACGACCTATTTATCCACCGCCGCGCCCCACAAGCGGCCGATGGAGGAAACGAATTGACATTTGATGAGGATTCGCCGCCCGAAAGGGTCATTCCCAAGCCGGCCCAAAAAGACCATGAACCCACGGCAAAAGAGGGAAAGGCCGTTATCTTGTCCGGCCCCCTGCAATCCACAGGGGGCATAAACCTAAAGCAACTCGTATCGCTCATGCAGAACAACGTGGTCGAGTACAGCAAGGCCATTCCTTATTAAATCCATTATGCGACCAATCCGTTTTGTGACAGTATTCCTTGCCGTTATTTTTTTAGCCCTTTGCGCCACCGCCCAGCCCGGCCTTTCCGAATTTCGGGAAGTGCGCAGAGAAGTCAACACTTGGTATTATAACTTTTCTGATTTAGCATTTGTCATCGGCGCCGTATGTGGTCTGCTCGGCGGACTCAGGGTGTACAACAATTGGCAGTCCGGCAAGCACCACATCGATGCACAGGTCATGGGATGGTTCTTTTCCTGCCTGTTCCTGTCGCTCGTCGGTGCCGCATTAAAAGCCCTTTTCGGGGTAAACTAACGACCATTTTTTATTCACTTTTTATCCTTATTTCTATGACAGTAAACACGAAAAAACTGTTTGCAATGGCCGCGCTTTGCCTTTCAGCGGCCCAACTGGCATTCGCACAAGGTGGTACCGTGGGTATCGATGCGGCCACATCATCATTGACCAGCTACGTAGACCCCATTTCGACGCTCATTCTGGCGATCGGCGCGGTCGTCGGATTGATCGGGGGAATACGGGTGTACATCAAGTGGAACAGCGGAGATCAGGACATCAACAAGGAATTGATGTCGTGGGGCGGCTCGTGCCTGTTCCTTGTTTTGGTAAGCGTTGTTATCAAAGCGTTTTTCGGCGTATGACACAAGAGCGTTATCCAATTTATAAGGGGCTGCAAAAGCCCCTTATTTACCGCGGTTTCAAGGGCAAGTTTATCTATTGGGGCATAGGTTCCCTTATCGGTGGTCTGGCCATCGGTGGACTTATCGGCGCACTGACCAACCTGATTCTGGGCGGCTTTTCCACCCTTGCCCTGATGGGTGCAGGACTTGCCTATACATTCATGAAACAGGGTAACGGTCTCCATGACAAAACCCGCCACCGAGGCGTATTTATCCATCCTGCCAAATTATCGATCAGCTATGAGAACAGAGAGAAAGACAGCCTTTGAAATGCCCTATGTGGGTATCGACCATTATCAGGGAATGTCAATACTGTACAGCGACCGTGGCGATTTTTCAGCCGTGATGCGACTGACCAATCCCGTCTTACAGTATGGCGCCGATCCCGAAGCCTATACCACATTCCAGCACGTTTTATTAAACGTCATCAAGATACTCGGCGAGGGGCATATCATCCAAAAACACGACGTCTTTATCAAACGGAAATACCGCCCCAAACCCGCATCCGAATTTTTGGAACAGAAATACCAAGAACATTTTGAGGGCCGGGAATATACCGAGATCAGAACTTATCTGACCGTTACCCGTCTGGTCAAAAAAGGGGCATTCTATACGTATGACAAAAAAGTGTTGGCCACTTTCGGGCAGAACATGGCGAAAGTCCATGACCTGCTTTTGGGCGCTGCCCTTAACCCCTCATATCTTACGGAAGCCGAAATAAACCGCTTTGTAAACAGGGTGCTCGGAATGGAGTTTGAGCAACCCCACATCACATTGGACAATCTCCGCTGCGAAGACCGTCAATTGCAAATAGGTGACCGAGCCGTTCGCTGTATCAGTATGGTCAACACCGATTCGGTTGACCTGCCCGAAAAGGTCGGATCGTTCACCGCCAGAACCGAAACAAACGGTATGCGTGATTTTCCGGTAGACAACCTTTTTTTCCTGCACCATGTTCCGGGTTACCGCACCATTATCTATAACCAGCTATTGGAGATACCCAGCCAACAGATCACGCTCGGTAAACTTGAAGTAAAGCGTAAAAGGCATTCGAGTGTACCCGATCCGGCCAACCTCATGTGCGTAGAAGACATTGATCGATTGCTTGTAGACGTGGCCCGTGATAATCAACTATTGGTACACGCGCATTACTCCATGATCGTATGTGCCGATACGGACAAGATCGACAAGACGGCCAATTTTATTGAAGCCGCACTTTTCCAACAGGGGATCATTCCCTCACGCAATGCTTACAACCAATTGGAGCTGTTCCGTTGTGCCTTACCGGGTGTTGGCGTGGAGCTGAAAAAATACGATTGGTTCCTAACGACCGCCGATGCCGCCCTTTGTTTCTTTTTCAAGGAACGGCTACCGACCGACGAACCATCGGAATTTCTGTTAAGGTTTACCGACCGTCAAGGTGTGCCCGTGGCGATAGACCCGTCGGACCTCGTTATGAGGACAGGCCGTATAAAAAATCGCAATCGCTTCGTTTTAGGGGCATCGGGTACGGGTAAAAGTTATGCCATAAATACGATCTGTCAGCAATACCTGCAATACAACATGGACGTGGTGATTGTGGACGTGGGGCATTCCTATTCCGGTCTTTGCAGTACCTATGGTGGCAAGTACATTACCTATTCGGAAGAAAAGCCCATTACGATGAACCCCTTTGCGATCAGCGAGGAAGAATACAACATCGAGAAAAAGGATTTTTTGATAACGTTGATCTGCCTACTCTGGAAAGGTGCAGAGGGTACGGTTACCACCGTGGAGCGAGATGTAATCTCCAATGTTATTTCAGCCTATTACGCCCATTATTTTGATAAGGCCACCGAAAACCGTATAGACAAACTGGACTTTAATTCCTTTTATGAATTTGCCGTTCGGAAAATCCCCGATATAAGAAATGAAGAAAGCATAGCTTTTGACGTAGAGGAATTTCGGTTTGTACTAAAGAAGTTTTATCGAGGGGGTGAATATGAAGCCATACTGAACGAAGATGCTGACCAATCGCTGTTCAACGAGCAATTCATAGTCTATGAAATTGACAATATACAGAATAATAAAACGCTCCTGCCGATTGTCACGCTCATAATCATGGATCTGTTCGTACAAAAGATGCGCCACCGGAAGAACCGCCGAAAAACGCTGATCTTGGAGGAAGCATGGCGGGCCATTTCGTCGCCCATGATGGCGAATTTCCTTTTATACCTAAACAAAACCGTACGGAAGTTCTGGGGCGAAATCATCGAAGTGACACAGGAGATCAACGACATCATCGGCAACCCCATCATCAAAGACAGCATCATAAACAATTCGGACACCATCATCCTGTTGCAACAGAACGAAGCCGATTTTAGAAAGGTCGCCGAATTGCTTTCCATCAACGAAGCAGAACAGAAGAAGATTTTCACGATCAACCGTCTGGACAATAAAGACGGACGTGCCCGTTTCAACGAGTTCTATATCCGGCGTGGAAACGTCGGGGAAGTTTACGGCGTAGAAGTCAGCATTTACCACCACTTGGCGTTCACGACCGAAAAGCCCGAAAAAAGTGCCGTAGAGATTTACGCCAAACATCATGGCAGCTACCCAGCCGCCTTAACGGCGTTCGTGTCCGACATGGAAAAAAGCGGTCTTGCATTGGGCGATTTTGTGCAAAAGGTAAACCAAAATAATGCACCTGTTGAAACATCAAGAGAATACTTTAAACCCGATTTTACATGAGACGATTTATTGCAATAACGATCCTGTCCTTTGCTGTTTTCTATGCAAGAGGTCAGATTTACATAGACCCCGCCGTGGCAGCCGCAACGGGTGTCCATGCAGGGATCATGAACAGCCAGCTCAACAATGTGAACGACAACCTCACGCTTATCCAACGCGGACAGATGGCGGTAACAGGCCAGCTCCTGATCGTGAACGATTTACAGGATAAGATTTACAAGGGATTGAGCGAAGTATCCGGCGTTGTCCGTTCCCTGCTGACCGTAAAGGACATTGCCAATATTTCCCTTGACATCGTTAACGACGTGGAAAAAGCAATGAACATAGCAAGGGGAAATCCAGTACTCCTGCTATTTGCCGAAGCGGGCGCACGGGAATTTAAGACACGGGCGACCAATCTGTCTGCCGAAGTCAGCGCCTTTGTACTGAAAGGCGGAAAGGACAACCTAATGGATTCGGGGGAAAGGGCAAAACTGCTCAACCGGATACGTACGGAATTGACCATCCTGCGAGGCGTAGCCTTTGGGATGCACCGAAGTATGTATTGGGCAAAACAACGCGGTATCCTTAACTCCCTTAATCCATACGCAGGTTTTATCAATATCGACAAACAGATTGCCGATGACATTATCCGTAATTCAAGATTGCTCAAACGATGAGATACATTATCCCAACCCTATTGCTTTTGGTCATCACTTTGACCAGAGCAAATGCACAGCTCAACGTTGAATTGCTCCATCAATTGGTCGAACACAGCAAAGATGAATACGACCGCCAGATCACCGCAAGAAACCGCCAGGCCATTACTTCGGCTAACGAGGAAGTAAACAGAGAAGAAACCTCAAAACTCAAAACCCGTTATCGGCAGTTGCACAGCCGTTTCCAGACCCTCGGTATGGCATTGCAGGGGCTTAGCATGGGGCTTGAATCGGCACCTATCGTTACCGAGATCATAAACCAACAAAAAAGGATTATAGGCATTGTTTCCGCACATCCCGAATTTCTATTGCTCGCCATCGATGCAGAAAAGGATATGGCAGAAAAAGCCGTGCAATTGGCACGCTACCTCACCGGGCTTTTTATCAGTATCGGCGACCTCAACCAGATGAAAGCAAGTGACAGGAGAATACTGTACGGACACGTCCTGCAGGAGCTTCGGGCAATAGCCGGAGCATCACGGGGGCTTGCGGTTACCATGTACTATTCAACACGCAAAAAGCTACTTGATTCCCTAAATCCGTTTTCGGGCTACATCAATGAGGATAAGCGTATAGTTGATAATATTTTAAGGCAATTGGAGGAATTTAAGCCATGAAAAAACAACTCATAATCCTGTTTTTTATCTGTCTTTCAACGTTGACTTTCGGACAAAGCTATGTGACCATTATCTATGATGCCAAGCATCTTGCCATCGTAAACGAGAACGGTGCGATCAGATTGGCTTCTGAACAGACCCATAACAATATGCTGGGTAATATCCGAGGACGGATCGACGACATCAATGTTAACCTTTCTTCCGTGGTGCTGGTCCAAAACATGATTCACCGATCATTGACCGAAGTGGATCGGGTTTTGAAGTCCGGCCGCTCTGCGCTCCATATTTCAAGGCTCGTTCAGGACATTGCCACGCACAGCACAAAAATGCTGGAAACCGCCAAAGGAGAACCGTGGTTGTTGCTCTTTGCCGAAGATGTTGCCCGACAGCTCAAAGACAGGGGAATAAACCTTGCTGCCGAAGTCTCCGATTTTGTTCTCCAAGAGGGAAAAAACGTATTGATGGACTACGAAAAAAGAGATCACCTCATGCGGAAAATCATTTTGGAACTAAAAGTTATACGGGCATTGGTATTCAGTATGGAAAGATCAATGTATTGGGCAAAAATCAACGGTGTACTGAAAACGGCAAACCCTTACCGCAATTTCATCAACATGGACAAACGCAAAGCGGACGAGATCATACGAAACTATTATCTACTAAAGGACTGAACATGAAAAAAATATTTATCACCGGCTTACTGCTGTACCTGTTTTCCATCACCGGAACGATGGCACAGAATGTGAAGCGACAGACCGACAAACATATCGTGCATCAACAGGAGCGCATGGTTCATAAGCAATGGGATCGAAAGAAGTTTACACCGACAAGTGGTTTTCTTGGCCTAAACTATCAATATTGGCTCACCTGGGCGTGGCATCCCAATTACCCCAAGACCGACCGCCGTCCGTTGAGCGGTACAGGTCCGCAAACCCTGCGCATGGGTATGGTAATGGCCATGCAACAGACAGACGAAGCGTATAAAAAACATGCGGATACCATCCGAAACGTAGCGGTGACCGAAGCCCTCAATTATTCCGGTCTGGTCACGGATGCAGACCCTTTATGGCTTATTTATTACCGCAGGGAATTTGGAAATCTGATTGATGATACGGACACCGATCCGCTCGCCGGACTTTCACCGGACGTCGGTGATTATTTGAGGAACAAAGGTTTATTGGAATGGTACAACGAAGAACGTGCAGAATTGAAAGAACGGTTGGAAGCGACCCGAACGACCACGCTTGACCGTGGTAGCCGCATCATGGTTTATCATCGTTTACTTGCGGAACACCGGAAACTACTGTCCGCATGGGAAGCAAAAAAGAACTATGCCAACAAATTCCTTTTATTGAGCAAAAGCCGTGACCGTCTGCAAAGTGAGAACCCCGATCTGCCGGAGTTTGCAACGGATCGTTCCGATGTACAGATTGCAGAGGACATCCTAAAAAGAACCAAATAACGAAAAAGAAAATCACGATATGGACTTTATAAACATGACGGGGCTAATGCCCCGTTTTTTATTGCAGGGAAATCCTGTAAATGTGCCGGACTCTTTTAAAGACACGTTCAACTTTTTGCAAGGGAACGGTGTCTATGAGGAGGGTGTAATGCACTTTCTCAAAGGCATGAAAAACACGATATGGACACACTTCGACACGTTCATAACCGATGCACAGGCCCTTGCTGCCATTTTCATGCTCATATTCTTTGCCATCAAATCCTACGAAATGATGGCGGGCGACAAGAAAATGGAAATCATGCCGTTATTGCGCCCGTTCGGGCTGGTGATGGTCATCATCTGGTGGGGAACATTTACCCGCGTACTTGCGTATCCGACGGACATCGTGGCCGCCAAGACAGAAAGCCTGTTTGACAGCGGACAGATCGAAGTAAACAACCTGCGCCTACAACGGGCAAAACTCATGGTCGATGTTGCCGATCAGCTGACCACGATACAGGCCGAGACCGAGGTTGCCGAAAAAGAAGCGGATACGTGGTACGGACAGGCTTGGGATGCGGTCACTTCAACCGTAAAGGAGGGGTTTTCGACCGTATGGAATACGGTTACCCAGATCAGGAACAGGATGCAGGTAGGTTTTCAGCTACTGATGACCTATACATTGGAAACGTTGGCGGTTTGGATACTGCGTATTTGCGTTTACATTATATTCATTATCCAGATCATCTATTCGACCGTCCTAATCATATTGGGCCCCTTTTCCGTCGCCGTAAGTATCCTGCCCGCCTTTAGGGATTCCTTTGGTACATGGATAGCCCGGTTTATCAGCGTAAACCTGTATTCGGGGATTGCCTACCTCGTCATGCACATAGCGAGCCTGTTTCAACAATATGCGATGGAAGCCGAGATTACCCGGTATCAACAGCTCCTTGACAGCACGGGCGACACGATGGAGAAAATGGGCTGGTTTGCGGGCAACGGACTTTTAAGTTTTGGCATCGTCATCGTGACGTTTCTGATCGGAGGATTGACCATGCTCACCGTGCCGAGTATCAGCACATGGATCGTATCGACAAGTGGCATCACTTCGGCCGCAAGCACAATGGGGCGTGGAGCATCCAATATGGGCCGTTCCGCAAGAAAGATAATCGCCAAGTTCTAACCCCTCTAAACACGTAATGCTATGATAATAAAAAATATTGAAGCCAAGATCAGGCTTGCCACCGTTATTGCCGGGGCAAGTCTGATTGCCGCCGTGCTCATGGTGATGACAGTATCTTTTTTTGCCTACAAACAGGTAGGTAATGCACGTAAATCCGTGTATATACTTGACGCTAACAACGTTCCCATGTCCGCAAGTCAAACCGATGTTGAAGTAAACAGACCCATCGAGTACCGTACACATATCAACCTTTTCCATTCACTATTTTTTACGCTCGCACCGGACGATAAATTCATCGAATACCAGATGCGAAAAGCCATGTACTTGATCGATGAATCCGGTGCATTGCAGTACAACAACCTGCGGGAAAAGGGATTTTTCAATTCCATACTGTCATCCAGTTCCGTCCTCACCATCCAGACCGATTCCATCCATGTCGATCCGGTGAAAAAGTATTTCCGCTACTATGGTAAACAGACCATAGATCGGCGTAGCTCGACGGTGATACGCACATTGGTCACGGAGGGCTATTTGCGAGACCTTGATGTGCGTACGGAGAACAATGGTCACGGTATATTGATAACCCGATGGAAAACGCTCGAAAACAAAGACATCAGCTATGTTCAAAAAAATAACTTCTAACCGCCCGCCCGACACAACGGTGTGGACAGCATTTTACAGGGAGTTTGGCAAGTATATCGATGGAAGCATCGCACGTTCCAAACGGTTCCTTGAAGCCCGGCCACGTACGGTATTTTTTGCAATGGTGGTAAGCATCCTCGTTTCCGTTGGATGCTTTCTTTTTCTCCCAAAAGAAATACCGCAAAAAGACACTGCACAGCTTTCCGTACAACAACCCTTAATGGACGGAATGGGCGGTATTGTCACGACCGTTTCAGCTCTAAAGGAACTGCTGGAAATCCGTACCATCCTCGACAGTCTGATGGAAAAAGAAAACTTGGACAGCTCCGACAGCCTGCTAATGGAAAGAGCCATCGACAGGATGCAAATCCTCGAAAAAAGATTGGCCGAAGCAAACAAACACCACAATTCACCTTAATACAATCCAAATATGAAGATTAATTTCAGACAACCGCGCTATGTGCTACCCCTCCTAGTGTTGCCCTTTCTATGCCTGTTCTTCTATGTCTATCGGACAGGTTTTGCAAAGGATGAAGCTCCCCAGCAAGAGGGCGATCCCTTGCAGGGACAGATTGCCGATGTATCGGAGGACGTCAAGAACCGTGCGCTATCCGACAAACTTGCCGCCTATCGTGAGCAGTACCGCCGTGGTGACGGCTATACGGCAATAGGCCAGTTACAGGAAGAAAGAGCCGAACAATTCCGTTTCGACGAAATGTACAACGAAGAAGAAAAGCGAAGACTTGATTCCATCGAGCGGGCGCTCAAAAACAAACGGCCGTTTTCCATCAATGGAGATTTAGGGAATGATGACGAGGACAGAGCCTTGCAACAGGCCCTTTCGTCATTGCAACGAAAATCCGAACCGACCAGAGAGACGCCGGACAAGACCGACCCAATGGAACTTTTCCGTATGCAGATGGCCTATGCGGACAGTATGGCAAGGGCAAACGATCCTGAGGAACAGGCTGCCCGTAGGGAACGTGAGCGCATGGAGGAAGCGAAACGGGAACTCGAAAACCAACCCCTCTTATCTGTCTCCAAATACGCTACAAATCAAGGTGCGTTTAACACCATTCGCACCGAAAGCAACAACACGTTCATACAGGCCATTATCGACGAAAACATGACAGGCTATGCAGATTCACGTTTACGTATTCGGCTCATGGATGACCTATTGGTCGGTCCGCACGTGGTCAAGAAAGGTACCCACGTCTTTGCAAGGATTTCGGGTTTTTCAGGACAGCGTGTGCTGCTCACCATTATTTCCATCATGCACGGAAACAACATACTGCCCGTCCGGCTGGAAGTGTACGACAATGACGGTTCCCCCGGACTGTACGTGCCCGCTTCGGCATTCAGGGAGTTTAGCCGAGAGCTCGGCGGTAACACCACGCAGGGAATTTCCCTGCAACAACAAGCGGAAAACAATAGCCAGTTGGTCATGAGCGCTATTCAACGGATGTTCCAATCCACAACGACCGCCGTATCAAAGCATATACGGAAGAACAGGGCGAAACTGAAATACAATACGATGGTGTACCTCATCGATCCGCAGGTACTCCGCCAAAGCCAACAGAATTACAAATAGTAAAACCAATTAAGATTTCACCATGAAAAAGAAACATCATTTTCTAATCCTTTTCCTTATATGTTTTGTAGGATATTCCGCCCACAGTCAACAGACTACGGAAACCCGATTGGGAACACTTCCCGAATTAAGCCTGCACCGCGGCCATACGGTGCATATCCTTTCACCCGAACCCATCCAATACGTTGACATCGCTTCGCACCATGTATCGGGCGACCTGCCCCTTGAAAACGTATTGCGTATCAAATTGCACGAGGACACCACACAAACCGAACACCTCGATTACGAGCTTGGAACAGTTACCATTGTCGGCGATAACTTCGTGGCACAATACCGTCTGACGGCCCCATTGTGGATGAACGATACGAGTATTCCGGCGATGTTGGAAATCAAACCGGAGCACACCCGTCCTTTGGAAATTTCGGAGATCGGGTTGAGCCGTAGCCAGATGAAAAACCTTGCACTTGGTCTGCTTACAAAAAACGTCCATAAGCCTGTACGGAGTACGAGGGATTACGGTGTAGGTATTGCGCTTAACAGCATTAGTACATTGGGCGATTATATCTTTCTTGACGTATCGTTTACCAATACATCAAACCTTTCTTACAATGTGGACGAACTCCGGTTTTTCATTGAAGATAAGAAGATCACCAAAGCAACCAACGTGCAGACCGTTGAAATCAAACCCCTATGGCAATACCAGCCCCTTGCCGAATTTAAGAAAAGACACCGTAACGTGTTCGTGCTGAAAAAGGCAACTTTTCCCGGAAGTAAAATACTTCGGGTAACTCTTACCGAAAAACAGATTTCAGGCCGTACAATAAACCTAAAGATAAAGTACGGAGATATATTGAAAGCCGACACCTTTTAGGTCGGCTTTATCTAACCTCTAATAACAGATACTTATGGAAGACCGCCGTATGGCAGACTTCCAGCCTTTGAAAATCAATTATTATGGAAGAAACCAAAGAGCAACAGGGGCTTTACCGTTCCCTGCAATTTGGCATATACCTGTCCGTTGTCCTTGAAGTCTTTTTGTTTTTCTATGTAGACAGGTTTTTCTTGACGGGAACAGCCCCTAACAGTTTGTTACTGTTTGCGGAAAGACTTTCGAGAGTGCCATTCTATGACGAACTGATAAACAGCAAGCTCTTTACACTTGTGCTAATCTGTCTGGTCTCCGTCGGAACATTGAGCCGAAAGAAAAAAGACCTCAATCCTAAGACCCAGATCGTATATCCTTTGGCATTGGGGATGCTTATCCTTTTTTCAGGCTTGTGGTTGCAAGGGCGTGAAGCCGCGCCTATATGGGGACAAGTTAATTGGTATGACCTTGCCTATGTCACGAGTGCTTTTGCCGGGGCAATTTTGGTACACATGGCAATGGACAACGTGTCCAAGATCATCAGCTCCAATCTGGGAAAGGATCGCTGGAACATCGAGGAAGAATCCTTTATGCAGCCAACCAAACCCGTGGTAACACCGTATTCGATCAACATCCCGACCTTGTTCTATTACAAGGGAAAAGTCCGTAAAGGGTATATACCGCTTGAAAATATTTTTAGGGGGTGTCTCATTTGCGGGGTTCCGGGAAGTGGGAAATCGTTTGGGATCATCATGCCGATCATCCGCCAAATGCTGGCCAATTCGTTCACGATGTGCCTATACGATCTGAAATACCCCGATCTTGGCAAGGTTGCCTATTACCATTACCTACTTGCCAAGCAGGACGGTCGATGCAGGGATTACAAATTCCATGTTATCAATCTCAACGATCCCGCAAAGAGCAGACGGGTAAACCCGATGAAACGGGCTTACCTAAACACTCTTGCCGATGCTTCGGAAACAGCCGAAGCGCTTGTTGAAGCCTTGAAAAAAGGTGATAAATCCGGCGGTAGTGACCAATTCTTTACGCAGTCCGCCGTCAATTTCCTTGCCGCCTGTATCTTCTTTTTCAGTAGGTACGAAGACGGGCGTTATTCAAGTCTGCCCCATATACTTGCCTTTCTTAATCTGTCGTATGAACAGATTTTTACGGTGCTGTTCAGTAACCAAGAGCTTGCTTCCCTTTTGTCTCCATTCATGTCTGCCTACAAGGCAAAAGCGTTTGACCAATTGGAGGGGCAAGTTGGTACCCTCAAAATCTTTATCAGCCGAATGGCCACTAAAGAAACATTTTGGGTTTTCGGTGCGGATGATTTCGAGCTCCAGATCAGCAACCCCAAACACCCCGGTATATTGGTGCTCGCCAACGACCCAAGTACGCAAAGCATTAATTCTACCTGTTTGTCGGTGGTACTTAATCGGGTTACGAAACTCATTAACACTAAGGGTAACCTACCCATAGGTTTAGTGGTGGATGAGGCACCCAGCTTATATATTCACCGAGTGGACGTATTGGTGGCACAGGCCAGATCCAATTTATCTGCCGTGGTTTTGGGGCTTCAAGAGTTGCCAATGTTACGCCAACAGTACGGTAAGGAAACAGCGGAAACCATCACGTCCATCATGGGCAATGTACTATCCGGTGCGGTCAGGAGCAAAGAAACTTTGGAGTGGTTGGAACGCCTTTTTGGTAAGGTCAAGCAAACGGGTGAAAGCCTAAGCATCGACCGTATAAGAACCTCGCTATCCTTGAACGAAAAACTCGAACCATTGATTCCAGCCGGAAAGATAGCATCGTTAAAAGCGGGTGAAATCGTTGGTATCGTTGCCCGTGATACGATGGAAACCTACACGGGAAAATACGAGACTACGGCGGTTAATTGCCGTGTCAATCTGGATATGGAAGCCATCAAAAAGGAAGAAGCGAATTATCGGGAACTACCGACCTATTACGACTTTGGAGATCGAAAAGAAGAAATCCTATTGTCCAATTTTTTCCGTATCAACAGAGAAGTACAGGAGATGGTCGAGCAGTTAATGCCGACACAGAACACACCCCAGATTCCCACTCCAACCGAAACCAAAATATCATGAACAACACAGAACGTTCTGCCTATCAGCGGAACATATTAACTATCCCAAGCCTTGTTTTAGGATGGTTGCTATTTGTACCCTTTGTGCTTTATGGGCAGGGCATCGATTACAGTCTGCCATTGGACAAGCTAAAGGTTACATCACCGTTCGGGTATCGTATTCACCCGATCAATGGTAAGACATCGCACCATAATGGTGCCGATTTCGCCGCCCGTTCCGATCCTGTATTCAATGTGCTTAACGGTCGGGTCAAAGCAACCGGAAAGCATAAAGCACTTGGTAAATATGTACGGGTACTTCATGGTGACGTGGAAACCATTTACGGACACCTTTCCCGAATACTCGTTTCGCCCGGTGATACGGTAACGGTGGGGCAACCTATTGGTATTACGGGAGCAACGGGCAGGGTGACGGGTGAGCATTTGCATTTCTCGGTGAAATTCAAAGGGAAATACCTTGACCCATTAAAATTCCTGCACAGGCTAAGATAACAATCGGATAAACCTTTAAACATCGAATAGTATGGACTATCATTTAAGATCACTACAACAAAAACTAAGTATTCTGGCCAGTGGTGAGGATATTGGTTTAACCCCACAGGAAGCCGCCATTTATGGCGTGGAATACGCCGATGAATGGCCGGAAGACGAATCCCCGGAGGTGGATGAATATGAACAGTAAAAATTCAAAATCCCTGCATGAAATAGTAGCCGCAAATATCATCAAAAAACTCGAAGAGGGTACGGCGCCGTGGCAAAAGCCGTGGAATGACAACGGCCCGGCCTTTGAAATCCCATACAATGCCACAACGGGAAATCGCTATAAAGGGATAAATATTTTCTCCCTTTTGATGGCTGATCGTGAAGACCCCCGATGGATGACCTTTAAGCAAGCATCGGAAAAAGGCTTGCAAGTGCGGAAAGGTGAAAAGGCTTCCCTTATCCAGTATGTCAAACTACACCAATTGGTGCCAAAAAAAGACGAGCAGGGCAAACCAATTTTGGACGAAAAAGGAAAACCCGTAAAGGTTCAGGTAAGGTTGGACAGACCGATCATTACAACCGCTTGGGTGTTCAATGCGGAGCAGATCAATGGTATCGAACCTTTGGTCAAACCCGATGTAAAACAATTCCAATGGGATCCTATCGAAAGGGCAGAAAATCTCATTCAGGCTTCGGGAGCGGACATAACCCACAGAGCGGGCGACCGAGCATTTTATAGCCCACTCCGTGACAGTATTACCATGCCGTTCCGTGAGCAATTCGATGCACCGGATAAATACTATGCCACCGTACTCCATGAACTCGGCCATTGGACAGGACACGAAAACCGTCTTGACAGAAGTCTTATAAATAGATATGGAACAGAGGGGTATGCCCGCGAGGAACTCCGCGCCGAAATTGCATCCATGCTCATAGGACAAGAACTCCACATTGGACACGATCCCGGCCAACACGTTGCCTACGTGGACAATTGGATTCAGATATTGCGTGATACACCTTTTGAAATACACGCCGCCGCTGCCGATGCTGAAAAAATACTCAATTACCTATTGGCATTTGAACAAAAAAGGGAAATCAAGGCAGCCGCCGATGTGGCGGCCGAAGAACACACCGTAACACAACCACAAAAGGCGAAAGAAGCTGCCCTTTCTATGGGTGATGAAATCGCCTATAACAATACGGTGTACAGGGTGCAAAGTCATCTGAAACGTGGACGTATGCGCGTGGAAGATCTGGCAACCGGAAATGTATTTTCCCTATCCAAGACAGACCGGCTATATAATTCCCTGCTCCAAGCCAAACAGCATCCCGAAGCTGTCAAAGTGGGTGAAGACCTAAGGCGCCCAACACATACTGAAATGGAAGTTGTCGCTGCCTATGGTATCAGAAGATAAAATCTAAAACTTAACAAACAATTACATCATGAAATACCCTATCAACGAAAACGAAATGCCCCTAAACGAACTTGAAAAATTGGGGCTTTACAAAGACGGAGGGTTCAGTATCAGTCCGGAGAATATCGATGCCCTGCTTGCAGGGAGAAGAACCGATATGTTGAGCATGGCAGGTCTGAACATCGACGGGTTTGCCATCCGTCAACTGGATGCAAAGTTATCCCTTAGCCGAAATACAGATGGCACAATACAGCTAAATATACATCCCATATATCGTGAACCGCAATGGCATCCATTGTTGAGCGATGACGAGGAAAAAGCCCTGATCGCAGGAGAAAAACACGTGGTAAGCAAGGAACAGGAGATTGACGGAAACAAAAAGAAGAAAGTCATCATTGAATACGACGATCTCACAAAGGAGTTTGTGGCGTATGAACCCGAGGAAGTGCAGACCCCCATTAGAGTAAATGGCGAAGAACTTTCCGAAAAGCAACAAGAGGCTTTCCGTAACGGCGAAGTGGTGGAACTCAAAGACGGAACGAAAATCCAGCACTCGGCAACAGACAATAAGGGTATCCGTTCAGACCGGAAACGGCTTATCCTATCCGTGCTATTAGACGGTGGTATATCTTACTTAGTTTTCCGAGGTATCAATAACCTAAAAGGTAGGATTGAACCGCAGAGCGAGGGATATAGCGAGGGATATAACCGCGCATTGACCGACATGATGATGGCCGATAAAAAACAGAAAGGCAACGAGAAAACTGTTCAAGATCTTGTGCAAAATCTTCGTGATAAACAAGAAAGTAGAGGTTACGGACGAACCGTTTCGAGGTAATGGTATTTCTCCGATTAAAGTCCGAAGTACGGAACTTCTTTGCACCCTATATCCACGTGGTCGAGGATAAAATTCTGTTTCCTTATACATTGGAAAATCAGATTGTCGCCCAAGAGCATTGGAGTGAAAACGGTGTCCGTATTCCGGTCTGTAAAGGTATGTGGTTGGTGACGGACAGTTTGCCTGTATCTGTCACCAATCTTTTTATCGGTCATTCTGCAAGCGATATATTGTGCTTTTGCCATTATTACCCTAATTGGATTAATTCACCTTGTTTGAGTGCATTTGTTTCATTGGGTTTGTTGCCGACCAAAGAACAGTTTACGTGGCTGAAATCCCTTTTCCCAAATGCAAAAATCCATACGGTATTCGATGGGGGAATAAGTGGCCGGGTAGCCGATTGCAAAGTAGCGACGTGGCAACTTGGTAAAAACGCAAGGTTTAGTCTTGTTGATGACCACGGAGAGTTTTACTGCAACAAAAAGAAGTATCGTATTCCGGTCGGTAATTTTTCATTAAACCGTTTTGAAAGATTGTCCGGCATTCGTGCAGGTATCAGAACCCATAAACCCAAAGCACCATTTGAAACGTTCTACCAATCCTTTACGAACGGGCTAATCTGAATCAGCCCACCCGCACCCCTGATCCTTAATCGGGTCAGGGGTTTTTGAGTTTAGAGATGAGAATTATTATGCTGAAACTTGTATTTTAGTGATAGTAATTATTTTATTCGCATTGAAGAAGAATCCTAAATGTTTGTATTGTAAAAAGGTAGCGACGACAAAAGACCATGTTCCGTCAAAAAATCTGTTGGAAAAACCTTATCCGAATAATTTAATGACAATTAATGCATGTCTCGATTGCAATAGGTCATTTTCGTTAGACGAAGAATACTTTTTAAATGTATTAACAATTCTTTCTGAAAGCCCCACATTGAAAGCCAGAACCGAGTTAGGAGGAAGTATATACAAATCTCGATTACGATCTGACAAACTTTATAATAGATTACTGAACTCATTGGTGAATGGAGAAGACGGAAGAACTTATTTTAGGCCTGAAACAGAAAGGCTAAGAAAAATCATTGAAAAATATGCTTTTGGCTTATACTATTGGAAATACAAAAAAGTTGCCCCATTAAACCTTTTTAAATGTGTTGGGTTTTATCCTTTTCATGCCGAAGAAACCCGTCCATCGGAAATCATTATGTTAACGCATAACGAACGTTTTCAAATTAAGAAATGGATACATATTCAAGAAGACGTTTTTTCCTATATTGTAGTAAGGGATTGGAGAAGAGATAACAAACTAACAATGATTTTTCATATACACAATACTGCTTGGGCTGTGATCGAAATCCCTTATCCAAGAAGAATGATAACAAGCAAAATCCAATTAAAATTATTCAACTAAAAGCTTGATTTTTAGGTTATAGAATACGAGTATTCTACTCAAACGCCACAATAAGATTCACCAGACGAAAATACGGACATTGGAAACGATCATAAAAAGAAAAGGTAATTTGATGTCGCAACACTGGCCAATACATCTTTACTAAGAGGTGTTTCGATGTTAGATATTTTTTTTAAAAACCTATCTATTTCATTGAATTTAGGTACATCATTTATAATATGCCTTCTTTTTATCTCATTTAAATAAGCCGTTTGAATAGTTGGGGGCGCTGTAGATGCTTGTAAAAGCAAATCTGACCAAGTAAGACTTCCTAAATCTTGAAAGAAAAACGAGTTGATAGTCAATGCTTCTTGAAATTCGTTCATCTTTTTTAAATACAATTGTGTGTGTGAATGACTGTGGTGTGAGTCTATTTTTGAGATTTCCGAGGATTGGGCCATATCTGTTAGTGGCGAATTGTATACGTCCGGTAGAATTCCTTCGATGGATTTATTTAAATCAATCAGTAAAGTTTTAAGGTCGATCTTAACATCTTGAGGATTAAGTTTACTATACATTTCCTGAAACTTGTGTAGTAAAATAAGTGCCTTAGTAATGTTATATGGGCTACAGAAATAAATATTCCAAAGTTTAGTATAATTCAATACAAGATCTCTAAGCTCGCTATCCTTTGAATCTTTGATAATTTGATCCTTCATCCAAATTATTAATTTATTGATTACAGGATTTCGTGTATCGTCTTCTTCCTCCCATTCGTTGGGTGAAAGATCAAGCGCTTCCGTAAAATATTGTCTTAGAAAATCCCTTACGGTTGAGGATGCATTGGTTTGAAAATAATTACAGAGGCTCGTATTATCAAGTTCAAAGTATTGAAGATTTGACACTTCTAATTTAGGGCTGATTATCTCTAAATCCGATTCGAGGAAAATACTGCAGAGAAGGAATTGTTTCTCTAAAGCACCGAATATTTCCAACAACTCTTTATAAAAAGCGATCTTACCTAAAATATCATACTTGACAGTCTGATAATAAAGTCGCATACGACGACGAGCTTCAGGTCGAATTTCCTCAATATATTTCATTTCCCTTTCGGTCCCAATAAGTCCGCGTAGTGGAATATGAAACTCAAATTTCAAAAAGTTCTTGTTATGCTGGGTAAAGCTCATTTCAAGTCAGGCATTAATTCTTTAAAAAAACCGTTTTCGGGATCAATAAGTACTTGCCTATCTAGGTAAATATTTCGGTGTTCACAAGAGGTTTCACTGACTAGCCCACAAGCGAAACAAGAGGCCAAATTCAGCTCGAACAAACCTTGACCTTCTGATTTCCAACATAGCGGATCACTGTTGCAGATCGTAGCGCGAAGCAAAGCGCTACGAAAAAGACTGTTTAGGTTACCTTCACGGGTCTGAGCAATTAAACCGCCCATACTGCCTTCAGCACCTTCAGAAGTATAGATTAAACAGCCATACATTTTGGTCTCCTCATCGTTCGAAACGAACAAACGTTCGGATAGTGACGCAGTGGGATAACCACAGCGGAACTCTAATTCGCGCATGATCAAATGAGAGAAGGTGTGGACCATATAAAGCTGCCAGTTTCCAGCTTCGCCAAATGCAGTCGCTCCGGTGGCAAACCGGTTACGTCTCCGTTTGAACAGGCGCCTAAATCTGTCTACGTCAGTATTCCATTTTTGGATCATTTCAGGGTCAAAAGCGATGAATATCCCTTCTCCGAAGTTCTCTACGACAGGATAGGCGAGTAATTCTTCTGGCCGGGAGCGAAAAATGTTACGGTTCATGATGTCAGAGTCAGTTCCTTCGTAAGGCTCGACTCTGGAAAAATCGAGTTGAGCTGAAGTGATTTTCAGACGATCTATCCTTAATATTCGATGAAAATAAGCGCTGAACAACTCATTGAGGTTGTCGGTGACATCTTTCACCAAGAGATCTTTACGTGAAATATTAATCAGTTCTACCGATTTGTTGGTAAGTGCGGCGTATTCCTGGTGACGGAACCTGACGTCCCGCTCATCGTCGTCGGCTGTCTGAGCTGGTGTGCTCAAATCTTCCCGTAATGCTTCAATCCGTTGCTGAATATTTTCGCATAACCCGAACTGCTTACTATCGATCGCTTGCTGAAGTTCGATCTCCAGATTACGTATCTGTAGCTCACGTTCATCAGTGAACAGTTCCGGCGGCATGAAGATACTGGTCAAGGTTCGGGAGAAATAAAGATTATTACCTGTGGTCAGTGCGATTCGGGTATCCTCGCGCCGACAGCGCTCTGCACGAGGAAGAGTTCGCCTTACCTCTGCTTTCCCATAATAGTTGGTCGGAACGCCGGTTTCTGATTCCCAAGGTTTATGACCCGGGCAAATGATCTTGATGCTCATGATACCTTTGAGAGAAACACCCCGACTGCATTCGCAGCCCGGCGTGTTGCATTTTAGCCATTTACCGTCAAATCCGGTAGCATTGGCGGCTGTTTCACTAATCTGTATGTCAGGACGATCACAACATCCTAGCATGTTATAGAGATCTACAGGATTGTTGACGTCATGAGGCTGTACAGTCCTCCAGCGCAAGAAGTTTGACCACGGAAAATCGCTTATATGTCCATTCTTACACAATAGCACGAGATTATCCTGTTTGAGCAGTACAGTTCTTTCTACAGGATTGCCGTTCTGTTGAAAAGATTGCCGATACTTCGGAGGAAAGAACTTGTCATGTTCTGTGCCCCAAAGTGTATACCATTGTTGATAGGTTTTTAGATGATCTCGCCGGTCAAAGAATACCTTGGGAAGGAACTGACTGTTCACAGCCAAATAGGCGCGCCCGTCGTCGATGGTGCGATAGTAGTCATCCACTTCGATGTTGGGCACGAGGGTGAGGAACAAGAGGTTCTCTGTACCTTTAGTTTCTTTCAATTCCCTTAGCAATCTTTCGTCATTGGAAAAAGAGATACCCTCCAGTCCGGCCTGTTCCTTTACATACGGCTCGGCTTCCTTTTTGAGCTGTAACGATTGTTGGTAGAGCTCATTGATCTTGCTGAGGAACCCCCATTCTTCGATACAGGAGACGATGATACTGCCGTAACTGGTGTGTATAAGCGAACCAGGTCCACCGTAGGCAGATAACAGTTTATATTTACTAACGGCTTCATTGGCTTGTCTATTGTGAGATTCTTTCTTTGCCATATGTGGGTCTATTGTTGTACAGTCTTGATCACGACTGATGGAGCGATCTCCCTTAATGATTCCTTAACGTTCCAATTATTATCTAGAGCTTCGTTATTCCTAGGTGCGAAAAGTGAGCTTGGGCTAACACTGTCCCGATACTTGATATCAAGGGTCGGATCTTGGCCGTTGATGCGCTCAAACCAACGGTTGACCAACAGGTCGTCTAGTTGGTATTCGATATCTTCGAGTTCTTCTTCTGTGATGATTCCGTCGATATTAGTAGAAACCCCTGTGGTACGACACTTGAGATATTCGTTAAGCTTCTCTGCGCGCTCATACAGATCACGTATAGCTATGGTAACCTTTTTTTTGACTGTCGTAATCTTTTGCAAATCGATGGCGTTGGCATCATCGTTATTCAACAAACCCAGTTGGGAATCATGACGGATGATCACAGCAAGATACATTGCAAAATAACGGTCCAGTGCTTTATTGGCGAATGGTGTCACTGATATTGGTTCCACATAACTATAGAACTTCTCATGGAACTCCCGGAATCGCTGATAATGCGAGATGTCTCTCGAACGGAAAGGATGATGTATCGTAAATACTATGCCTTCCTTGTCACGCGCAACACGGCTGGAAGCTTGTATATACTCTGCAGTGTTACGGGGCATCGAGTTGACCAGCATCGTATTGAAACGGGAAACATCAATGCCGACTGAAATCATGTTTGTTGCTATGACAAGCTCAGGTGGAATTTTGGCCTTCGTGAGCTCCCAGGTTTTTTCTATGTTTGACAGATTGGATTTCACCTCTTCACCTGAGAGTCTTCCGGTGAGTTCGGAGTCTCGAATCTCCTCAGTCCTTTTGATGATTCGGCTCAACAAGCTCCACGGCATGGTGTTCTTGATGACTAAGTTAAGATCTCCGGGCAGATAATGCGTAAGCTGGGATTGGGTCTTACCTACTTCTTTCAAGCTGTTGAAATAGGTGAGTACCGTATGATAATAGTCAAAAGCCTTTTCGAATTCCGTGTATGCTGGTCCCGCACTGAAAATCTCGTGATAGTCAAAACGTTCAAGCATGAACTTTACCCTGTGCGCGAGACAGATCGACGCTAATCGTAATTGCATCCAAACTTGGGTCTTCCCAACTGGTAAGAGGCCTACATAACGCCTGTTAGAAGCATATTCAGTCACCTGTTCAGTACGTCGTTTATAGAAAGAAAAAAAGGCATCATCACAAGTAATACCTTGTTTGGGAAAGATTTCACAACGCCTGTCGAAAAGTGCGAATATCTGTTTGTCTGTGTTCCGTGTTGTTGCTGTGGACGTAATCACCTTTGGTCGGACTCGCAGGGAACCGGATTGGTAGGTGCAAAGTTCATCCACGCTCTTTTCGAATAAACCTACAGCCGATCCCAAAGGCCCAAGTAAAAGATGAAGTTCATCCTGGATAATAAGCTCTGGCGGTATACGATCGTACTGATAGCCCTTACCCAGCAATCTTCTAGAATCTTCGTTGCGTTGTTGCGAGCCGGTAGCGATCTTGTTCGCAAGAGAAGCGAACTTGTCGACCGTACCAAAGAGCAGAGTCGGTGGATATTTGTAAATATCCTCATCGAACAATCGGAGTGGCAGACTTTTGTTCTGATTAGGTCGCCTTGCGTGAAAGGTGCAGCCAGAACTGTTACACATGATGGTCAATTTATCATTGATCCCATAACGCTCCCTGTCCGGTTCAATATTGGTTAGGTTCTGATCTGTGAATAGCGCTCCGCCACACCAAGGACATTCCGTATGGGGCAAGCTAGTCGTAATCGTTTTTCCATCCTTCACTTGTTGAGCAATCTGATCTAATGCGTTTCGCATTTCTGGCCATTTGTTCGGTAAGGACCCTTTTCCGACGAATAGACCAATCGTAATCCTTTCGGCTCCCAAAGTGTTTCCCTTAGGCAAGGAGAACCCATCCTTACGAATTACTTCCAGCGCGCAAATCAATAGTGTAGCTCGCTGGAATTGTTGCAAAGTTAACAGACGTAAGGTATAACGCATCAGTACAGTGGTGCCACCGCCCCGTTCTTCTGGATGAGTGAAACGACGGTAAGCTACGCAAAATGCAATAATCCCTAAATAAGCCTCCGTCTTACCACCGCCAGTAGGGAACCACACTAGATCAGCCAGTTCGTTCCGTTCCGGCCAGCCCATACCGAAAACGTCTTTCACGGTCGCGTCATCCACTTCTGGACGAACGAAAGCATCAATGTTCAGTAGAATAAACGCCAATTGGAAAGATCGCCATTTATATTCCTCTTGCAGAGATACGCTTTGATAGAATGTCGCACTGCTTTCAAGTGGAACAAAAGGACGCTTGTCGCCTTTTTTGGCAGCTTTTACCATAGAACCATGATGAAGCTGCATAAACATGGCCGTGTTCATCACCCGGAATGCGGCGATCGCTTTATCGTTGCCCGATAACAGACGGATATTCCGGCACAAACGGTCCCGATCTGCTTCACAGGCTCGCAGTTGCTTTTTAAGTAATTGTTTGCCTACCTCCTGAACATCACTTTGCTCGAGGTCATGCCATTTGTTAGCGATCCAATCTGTGTAGGCGTTCGTAATCGTCCGGAGATCGGACAAGATATCATCATCGATCCTGCTACTGAGAGTCGACAGATCGCGGATAGCCAATACACTTTCGTTGAAAAACCCGATAATCTCCTGACCTTGTACCTTGCTGGGCTTAAAGTCTACGTTAGGTGTGTCCTGTTGAGGAATGAATTCGGTCGCTACATACCGCTTACCCGATCCCTTAATCTTATCCCAAGTCACGGAAGTATTATAGCCCTCTGCATAATCCTTGTATTCACGATACAGTAATTTGTTGAAGCTGTCCTCTTCGTCGATGGTCAGAAGATTAGGAGGATTATAGGCTGTGAATGCGTCTTCACCTACTTCGCTCACCATTATTTTTACACCAAAGAACGCAAGTTCATTGGCTCGATTCTTTTTATTCAATTGTTCCGGCTCGTCCGGTCGAAGCTCAATGATGCCATTGTTGACCAGCACCAGCTTCACATAGACAGCATCGTGTTCATGGATGTACTGATAGTTCAAGGCAAGTAGCGGAAAGCCCGTCACCGCGATCTCGCCGCGCTGAATGAGCGAATCGTCGAAAGCCGGTAGTTCAAGAGCGATCTCGTACGATCGCGCTTCCCAGATGGAAGTGGGGAAGTTTCGTCTAGAACTCGTCCGATAGATGGCCTTAAGCTCATTGAGGTATAATTTGAGTTGCTGATAGATTTCCAATTGCTCGATAAGAGTACTTAATGAGGGAAAACTACTGCAATCTTCTATCAATAGCCTTTGGATTTCATCAAGCAGATTTCCTTCATAGAGGGTTACTATTGAATAATTTACTCCATCATATGTCTTGTTGACCACGCGATGATATTCCTTATCTGGAAAAAGCGTCTCGATCAATGGAATCACAGTATCTCTCAAAAGTCTATCTAGATGGATATAGTCCAATGCGTAAAGATGTTGATTGATATCGATACCGGGCAACATATATAAGAACAAGTTTCCATCCAGTTCCACGGTAGCAAAAATGCTATTAAAACGACTAGCGATGATTTCAGCAGTTTGCTGTGGATAACGTTCAATCCATATACCCAACCTGCGTTCCTGGCTTTCGTGTTGCCTGACCCGATGATATTGCCGGAAACTGACCTTGGTAAGCAATGCCTGCTCTGGTCTGATGCCATTTGTCAAAGCGAAGGATAGTCCGCAAGTATTGGGATAGTTTTGGTTCTTACTGGAGATACTTTGTTCGTGGTCGTCATTAAAGCCTTCATCATCAGCCCTGGATAAGGAACTTTCTTCATCTTCGACTCCGTTATCTACATCCTCTTTGTCAGCGGAGATCGCACCTGCTTCATCAGCCGTAACTGAGATGGGGAAAAGTATGGCTGAGCTATACTGATAGGCGGGCAGTTCAGCGATGACCTCGTTCATGTTGTCCGTGGCATCGCACTGAGCCAATACTTTACCAGTAAAATCATTCGTTCCCCAATCTGCGGTAAACATCAGGTGTTTTTTGAATGCACCGGGGCCAATGATCTGAGATTCGACAAACTTTTCAAGGTCGTCTCTTTTGGCAGTAATAGGTTTCAGTGGTAGGTTCATAGGGCAATTGGGTTAATCTGTTCTATTTTTTCCAAGTTGATTTTCTCGCAAATCTCGTTGATCAAGACGATAGCATCCTTTTGGTTCTCTTTGGTATTCATAGCCGAATCTGGTAGCTTGGAAATTAGCATGGTAATCTGATCCAACACATTATCGCTTACATTCACACCGAAGCTACCAGTGTCAATCATCAATGCAATAATATCCGAATAAACCGACTTCAGTAGGTTAATATCCTCCCTACATTTGACCACATTCCAAGCAGTAAGACTATCTTTGATAATTAAACGTTCGCAAATGATAGCCCAGTCGTGTTTAGCCCGCGGCATGTGTAGTTCGCCCAAAGTTCTATGGCCATACAGATAATCTTTTTCGAAAGTTTGTTTACTAATGGAAAGTCCCTGCTGCTTAAGCGTATCAAAAATATGGACATCATTTTCTTCAAGTAATTTGAGGTTCTGGTGCCAATTACGGGCTTCATCGGAAAGTGTAACCAATCGGTCGACCACGTGCTTTAGATCCATATTCTTAATGACATCATCGAGAGGAACGAATAATATATCGGCATCCAGTACAGCAGCTATAGTTCGTATCAATGTGCCGTTCTGATTGATCAGGACAGGAGCATTAGGTCTTAGCATGAGCTTTCTTGTACTGGTATGGATAAAAAGATGTTCCGGGGTCGTTTGCTCAATACTTTTCCGTTCCTTTATAGCTACACGTTCGACCAGTTCAGCGGCTGAAAGATCAGCGATAATAGCTGTCGGGTTGTCCAGTTGCTCCTCCTCGTCGTTGATTTCTAAAATTCTGTTGAACTCCCGCAGCTTTTTCCTCGATGACCTGAGCAATGTCTCGCTCAAAGTCTTCCACTGGCTTGAACGCTCAGGAAATCGCTCATCAAGATTTTCACGCATGCCGCCAGTCAAGGCATCGAAATGATATTTTACGGCCAAATATCGCGTGAATGGCTGATAAGTGTAGAATAAGAAATCAGGGACGACTATCTGAAAGTTCTTAGGATCGCAAAGGGTGATATTGTTCAACAAAATGATATTGAATGGGTCTAATAGATATAATCTGCCGACCAACAGTAGCGCCTGATCGATCTCATCAGTAAAAATTACATCTTTAAATCGGGTATTCAAGTGTTCTTGGAGTGAGAAGATTACTTCATTATGAATGGTGGATTTCGGTAAAACTATCGTACCGCCTTTATCCGTTGGAAGAAACCGATCAATCCAATTTATCTCATAGACGAGTTCAATGATACGCCAAGAATCTGACAGTAATTGGCCAGAAATATCCGGATAGTCGTTGTTGAACTGTACCTTCCATTGATCGACGGTGTTACCAGAGTGGATACAAAGCAACCACTTCACCGGGAAAGGATTTGAAAAAGAATTAAACTTCGCTACATTCCATTCGTATCGCAAAGCACGAAGGCCGGTGATAAGTTCCGCGCCGCAGTCGGTTTTTTTGATGGAAAAGCGATCGGTCACATTAAGGATGTCGTCCTCTTTTCCAAAACCGATCTCTGCTCTGGTCAATATCAGTTCTGGTGTTTCAACTTCCGTATGTGTAAAACGGTTAGATAGTGCAATATGGCATATCTTAGATCGTCCACGGAACTCGTTGACCACAGTGGAACTAACATTAACGTGATAGGGATAAGTGAAAACGATACATCTTCGAATGTCAGTTTCCAAGAGTGAGTCAAGTACTGTATCCCTTTCATCATCATCATTACGAAAATCGTCAGTGCAAAGCATTTTGGCAAAAGCCTTTTCAGAAAAATGCTCAGTCGTCTGTTTGACGAACAAGGTCACGTCATTTTCCAGATCGAACTTTACGGCGTAGGGTATTAAATTTTCTCTACCGATGGCTTTCATCAAATCGAACACATTAGCTACGATTTCCTTATAACCATTGATCTGGTCTCTGGTGAATAAGGGAAGAAAACGGTCTACCGATACGTTTATATCTTTATCAAACCGGTGTAATCTGGAGTTTGAACTACGGTACTCGATCGAAAACTCAGTTTGATAGCGTTTTGTGCGGTCCGCGAGCCTGTAGGTTCTGACATCGAAAAGGCATGAATCAGACAGATCGCTAACTTTGCTAACGGCCATGATTTTGATCAATAAGTCCAGCCAATAATGGTATTCTATCAGTGAAGGCATGATTTCCTTATGATAATAAGGTATTTTCAGCACGAGCTCTTCGCCACCTAAGGTCAGCCATTTGTGATACCAGCTGCCGATCAAAGATAGCAATACCTCCTGTTCGGGCACAAAGCTTCCTCGATCCTTCATGACCTCAATCACAGTACTATGTATCTTTCTCAGTTCCATAGCACACATTTGAACGAATAGATCGCGCGGGTCACGCCGATATAGTTCTCCGTTTTCGAACGATCATCGAAACCGGCAGTGATGAGCAAGATATGTTCAGCCTCTAATCCCCTGAACTTGATCGGAGTGGTATACCTAATCTTCAGGTTCTTGACATTGATATTGCTCTCAGTCAGCTCCTCAATAGAACGAGCGAAGTAATCCTTGACTAGCTTGCTAAACTCGTCGAGCAATTGGTGCCCGACCAAGATGATGTATTTGGATGGGTCTTGTTGCGCTTCATCGATCAGATTCTTCAACACTGTCAGTCGAGCGACCAAGTCCTTGGCTGGCGAACATAATTGCGCATGATCTTCCAGTAACCTTTTATACTGGCTGTTCTGTAAGAGCATCGCCACGTCGGAAATACGTTTGTTCTGCGTACAACGCCAAGTCGTGTCGAATAAGTAATGAACAAAGTCATTTTCTAATAAATAGTCTGCATACCAGTCGATATCCTTGAAATTCCGTATTACGGCCTGCTCCGAATCGTAAAGAATAAGAAATTTGGGATAATATGCCGCCTCTACTTGATCGATAAGCTGATCGAGGCTCTTATCGAAGAACTCCTGTGCTTCATCAATGATCAGGAAATCGATATTTTCTGTGCTAATTGTTGCTATTAGATCTGGATGGTAAATTCGGAAGCTAATAAAATTAGGATCAAGCTTATATTCTTCGCAAATCAAATGGCGCATCTTGGCTCGCAAAAGTTGATTGGCACAGAAATAGATTCCTTTATGCTGTTTTAAAATGTTATCAGCTAAGAATTTGGTGGCAAGCACTGTCTTACCTGTGCCAGGGCCACCTTGTACCATAACTTTCCGGTTCCTACGAAGACCTTTTAATATTTCATAATTCTCTTCCAAGATAATCTCATTCCTAATCCTATCGGGATCAAAACCGTAAGTGGTCTGTATCGGGAATAACTCAGAACGGAGCCTGTTAAGATCCCTCTTGTTCAGCTGGGGGAACTGTTCCCATATTCTTATCTCTACACGATCTTTCGAAAGATGATTGTGCAATTGTTCGATAATTCTCCGGCGAGAGCTTTTGGCCAAGCGCACAAGGAAATCAAAGAAGAGAAGATTCTTGGCTCGGTCGGAGTCTTTTATATCCAGATCGGCCTTTGAGAAAAACAGATAGTCGTAAGCGGAAAACTGAGGGCCTTTGAGCAGGAAGTTAGCCTCATGCGGAAAAATGACCGCCCGATAAACAAACGGTGATGAGTCGATCAATGCTCTCAAAGAATGCACATATTCTTTAACCTGATTGAATGGATTCTGAGCCTCATATCTTTTATTCCTATCCTTACTATTGTAGGAATAGAACACGTCATTGTCGTCAACCTCAATCGCTCCCCCTTTGACCTCTATAATGAGCAGACCGTATTTGCTCAGGATCAAAAAATCGATCTGACCTTCTACCTTATATTCACTATAAGGATGAGCAGAAAGATTATAATTGTGTTTAACATACCATGTCTCATCCTTCAACAATTCGTGATCGTTAAATTTCATCAATTCTTGATAAACCCATATTTCACCATGTAACGGGCTCTTATCTGGTTTACAGATACAGCTAGCTAACTCATATCGCGGATAGTTATCGATGAAGTGTACCGGCATACTCAGTCAATTTCTGGTGCGTTAGCGACCGTACATATCTTATTTATCCCGTAAAGGGCCATGATCTGACTTTGCGGAACCACAGTCTTGTTTGGAAAAATGACCAGCTCTCTTTGTTCGAAGACGTCTTTTATGGCGTACTGTTCTATGATAGTAGCAAGTCGTTCGATTAACTTAGTAGGCTCCAAGTAATTACCGATATTCTGCTGTTGCTCATACATCATCTGCATCGTTGGTGAATTAGCAATACTTTCGGAAAAACCATTATTAATGACCTCGATGAAGCGTTTTCCATTCGGGAAGGTCTCGATAATCGATTCGAAATCTGTAAATCGCTTATCTTCGAAGTTCATAGTCGGAAAACCGTCCCCATTGCCATACTGGACGGAGGTTATCCACCTAAATCCTGTCTTCTCCTTGTTCGTTATATCATAATTAGAGAGAGTAACCGTGATATTACCATGCTTGAAGGGATGCCGTCTGAACCTCGAACCGTTATTTCGTACGGGAGGCTTATCAAATATACGTTCCTTAAACGTATTAAGATTCTTGACACCTTTTAGTTTTGGCACTCTCCGGACGATCGGTTCTGCGATCAATGGCAGTTTGAGGGCTGCCCGAACAGTAGCTGCAAAATTTCGGCTTACAGATGGACAAACCGCATTACCGACCAGACGCCATTTAGCTCCTTCAGATCCTAGAAATTGATAAGTTGACGGAAAGCTCATCAGTGTAGCTGCCTCACGTACTGTCGGGGTTCTGAATTCACCATGTCCATGCCTATTGTACTCCGATTGATAGATAATTGCTTCTCTGGAAGTGCCTATTTTTGTGGCTGTAATGGTACGACTTGGTTTATCCTCGTTTTCGGGAAAGGACATAGTTCCCATATAAGGATGGTTAACCTTTAAGTACTTAGAGTTTCTCCATTCTGACGCATAAAGACCTGTATCATAGAATTGATCTGTTAATAAATAAGTGCTCAGGTTTAGTCCTGGATAAATCGGATCTGCAAATTGTTTATGGGATTGGGGCATATTTGGACTTGGTAGGCGCTCCCTGATTGATCGTAGTGTTTTGTAGAATGGAAGTTGTGATGAGGTTTCCTCTTCTGGACTCCTGTGGGTCGCAGTAGGTATAACTAAGCGATCTAGCGTGATGATATTACCGCTGATCGCCCTTTTTCTAGCTTGCGGAGATCCATAATTAGCAGAATTAACTACCACACTATGATTTTTCATTACGATGGCGATATCATTCGGTGCTTTTCCACTTACTATTGCCCAATCAGTTAGGTCCAAATCTTGAAATGTGTAAATTGGAGATAAATGCGAAATAGACTTTGTCACGTTCTCCATAAACCAAGCTTCGAGCTTTGAATTCCGTTTATGTTGTTTGACTGCCACAATACGTAAGAATGCTTTGATCAATTGAAGCCCCATCGATTTATCTGCCTTGCCTGATCGATTAGAATTAGAGAAACTCACACATGGCGGACTACCGATAACCACAGCGGTGTCGGGTAGTTCTTCGATTTTTTCAACCGAATATAAATACTCCAACATATTCTGAGCCTTGCATTCTAAGTCGAAATTATGATTAAAAGTATCTATGGCAGGTGCCCAGTTATCAACGCCATATACGATAGTAAATCCTTGTTGCCTAAACCCCTCAGAGAACCCCCCTGCGCCGCAAAAAAGATCAAGTACAGTTAATTTATCCATTTAATTGATCAAATATTATTTTTGAGTATTAAAATATAGCTTTATTTTTATATTATCAACAATATTGTGCTATTTATATTTATGCTAATAATTATGTCACAAATATTAACAATATTTGTGACGTATTGTGTAGATATAATGTCACAAATGTTTTCTAATTTTGTGACAAAAAATCGTTAAAATGGAAAGTGTAGAGAAACAAATAGAACGATATGTCAAGCGAAAGCCAAAGGGAACTTTGTTTTTTCCTGATGATTTTAATAAATATGGTTCATCTGATGCTATTAGGAAATCTTTAGAACGTCTTACACATAAAGAGCAGATTGTTCGTGTAGCGCAAGGAATTTATGTAAGACCTAAAGAAAGTAAATATATTGGTGCTATTATGCCCTCAGTTGAAGAAATTGCTGAGGCTATTGCTAAAAGGGATAAAATCCGCACAGTTCCTACGGGAATATATGCTTTAAACGCTTTAGGGTTAAGTACCCAGGTTCCTATGAAAATTGTTTTGCTTACCGATGGCTCTCCACGTGAAGTTAAAATAGGAAAAAGAACAATCAATTTTAAAAAGACAACACCAAGTAATTTATTGGCAAAAGGAAAAATCAGCCGCCTCGCTATTCAAGCTCTAAAAGAGATAGGGAACGGTAAGCTCAGTGAAGATGAAGAGCGTAAAATTATTGGCCTGTTAAAAGGAGAGGACAGAAGAGATTTGGAGCATGATATTTCCTTAGCTCCGGTTTGGATTCAAAAAATAATGAAAAAAGCATTATAGAATGGCTAACTTTTATAATATAGACCCCACAGAGAAAGAAGTTATTTTCAATGCAATTAGTAATCAGACTGGAATGCCAGCCTTTGCTGTTGAAAAGGATTGGTGGGTAACGCAGACCCTAGGTATTATTTTTGAAATGGAAGTTGGTAGCCATCTTGTTTTCAAAGGTGGAACATCTTTAAGTAAAGCATGGAAATTAATAGATCGGTTTTCGGAAGATATAGATTTAGCGATTGATCGAACATTTTTAGGGTTTGATGGAGAGCTGTCAAAAAAACAACGTACAAAACTCAGAAAAGCTTCTGGAGAATATACAACAGGAAAGTTTTTGGATGAATTAAAAGAACACTTTGTTGCGAAAGGATACGATAAAGTTGATTTAATTCCCGTTCCCGCAGAGGATAGCGATCAAGATCCGCGAATCATTGAAGTCCATTACCCACATATTATAAAACACCCTGATTACGTTTCCCCAAGAGTTCAAATTGAGATCGGATGTCGATCTTTAATCGAGCCTTATTCTATTAAGGAATTTGGTTCTCTTGTAGACGAAATCTATCCCGATCAGGAATTTGCATCTCCTTTTGTCGGTATACCAACGGTTCATGCTGAACGGACGTTTTTAGAAAAACTGTTTTTATTGCATGAGGAGTTTAGCCGCCATACCGAAAAAATCCGTGTAGATCGTCTAAGTCGTCACATGTATGATGTCTATCATTTGTCAAATAACAAAGGTATTTTGACTGCGATCAATGATAAAGACTTGTATGAGACTATTGTCGGTCACCGACATAAATACGCGAAAATTGGTGGAGTAGACTATAACTTGCATAATCCAAAAAATTTAAATCCCATACCACATTCCGACTTTGTAAAAGCTTGGGAAGATGATTATAATAAAATGCGAAGTCAGATGATTTATGAACAAGACCCACCAAGTTTTCAAGATTTGATTACAAATATTGAACATCTAAAAGAAAAGTTAGTTGCAGTCTCATGGGAATTTACTCTTGAATTTTAATCATTGCTTTAAAAAAACTCTTAATAAACCGTAACAAATACGTAACGGAGCAAAATTTTGTGGTTCCAAAAAATGTTCATATATTGCTTCTGTAAAGCGTAAACGCTGAATTTGCATCATGTAAAAAGGTACAGGCCTAAAGTCTCATAATCTTTTGGTCCCTGGTTCGAGCCCAGGTGGGCGCACAGAGAAACCCTGAAAGTTATTAGCTTTCAGGGTTTATTTTTTTACTGGAAAACTAACTGGCAGGAGTAAATTGCAGCAATAATAACCTATCTTTATCTGTTGATGTTTTTTACCAATGAAAACCGAAAATTACTTAAGAGAAATCCGTGATATTTTTGCTCATCTTGCCTTCAGAACAAAGTTGGACAACAATAATGGTTACTCAGACCTAAATAAATATGTTGAGTTACTATTTATGTCAATATTTGGACAAATATATGATAAAGAGTTCAAACAATTCACTAAAGTAAACTATCCTACAATAGACCTTTATTCATTTGATAACGAAATAGCAATACAAATTTCTTCCGATAGCTCTACAACCAAAGTCAAGAAGACTTTAAATATGTTTATTGACAATAATTTTGATTTGAAATATAAAAAACTATACATTCTCTTTCTAAAAGATGAAAGCAATATAAAAAAGGAATCAATTCAAAAGATTTTAGTTAATTCAAATTACAGTAAAAAACTAATCAAAACTTCAATTTTTTCTTCTGAAAGCTTATTAGATTTTAGCCGTTTGTGTAAGGAAATTGAAAACCTACCAAGTGAGACTATTGAAAAAATACATAGTCATTTAGATTTTCAATTCCCACAAAGGGTCTCTAGAATGGAGACTTTACAAAAAGACATACCAGAGTATCCAGAAGTACAGCATCACATAACGAGACATTTAACAAATACTGACCATACAGACTATTGGGCTCAATTCTTTGAAAAAGAAACGCTTGTTAGCTTGGTAATACAATGCTTAGAAAATGTAGAAGAAACAAGGATTATTGTAAAAGCAAATGCCGGACAGGGTAAATCTGTCGAGTTAGATCATCTTGCACATCAATTACAACAGACAGGTTACGATATATCACCCGTATTAATTAATATAAAAAATTATACATCTAAGCTGAACAAATTCATTTCAGAAAAATACCCCCACTGGAATGATGCAGATAAATCGAATGCATTACTTCTAATAGATGGTTTAGATGAAATCAATCCTTCAGCTCAACAAGATTTTATTTCAGACTTCAATCATCTGCTTGAGTGCAACCCCAAATTAAAAGTTATATGTACTATACGTTCAAATTTTGATAGCCGTTTCTTTTCTTGTGATAAGAATCACTTTAAAGAATATTTTATTCATCCGCTCTTTGAAAAAGATATATTAAATTATATAAATCAATACAGTCAACAAAGTGATGTATTAAAAAAACTCATCAAAAAACCATGGGTTAAAGATATTGTTTCAATTCCATTCTATTTAGTAGAATTGGTCGACTTATCTAATGACCACAACAAAAAACTGCCCAATAACCTTAAAGATTTCTATCATCTAATTATTCAGCGGAGATTAGATAGAGATTATTATAAATATAAGGGTAGACTAGATAAAGAGGAGGTATTTAAAACCCTTCAAAAGATTGCTATTTATATGACTTTACAGGGGATCAACTCAGTAAAACTGTCAAAATTAACACAACTAAATAATTTTTCTAAAGAAGATTATAAGTCAATCCCTTTCTTTTCCATATATGAAGACAATTTAGAAGACCATTTAAGCTTTTTACACAACAATTTTCAAGAGTTTTTAGCAGCAGAATGGTTATCTAGGCAAAGCTGGGAAGTTATTTCTGCAATAATTTTTAATGATAAGACTAGCTATCTAAACACCAAACTACTAAACACAACGGTAATCTTATTTTCTATTTTAGATAAAAAGACCCACATATACACGTCATTAACCTATAAGATAAAATATACGGATTACACAATTTTCTTCTACGTAGAGAAAGAAAGACTAGCTTTTACAGAAAGGTTTGATATTTTTAAAAAATTCATTCTAGATGGGAAAGAGAAGGGTTTAGCATACTTGTCTGGAGATTTTAGTGAGCAAGATCTTTTTAATTTCATTGACTATGATATAGCCGGACTAAATTTCATACTCGATGAATTAAAAGAAGACAGCAAATCTTCCAACCATTTTCACAGTTTACTTTACCTCATTTGGGGATTTCCAGCTAAAAAACTTACAAAAAGAAAAACGACTGAAATATTATTACTTATACAAGAATTCATTTTAAAAACAGGATATAAAGAATTAGAATATGAACTCTTGATAAAAATAGCGCATCAATTAGGGAAATTTGACGAGGGATTCTTAAATAATTTTGTCAAAAAATGCCCTCTATTCAATCACCGACTTGTCCTAACAAGAGTTATTGAATTGATTGATCAAAACAATATTCCGAATCAATTTGAAAATATCATAAAAAAAGCGGAGGATTTAAGTAAGAATGGAACAAATTGGGTTAACAATCATGAACGAATTTTTTCAAAGTATGTCCTAGATAATTTACACCATTCAAATTACCAATATCTGTTAAACCAATTGTCAGCAGATAACAACTTTTACCTAACTAAACTTCTTAATGCAAGGAAATATTTTGGAAGTAACAGTTTAAAATTCATCGATCAGGTATATCTCAAACTCGCTGAAATAGCTAATAAAAATAATTCGGAGGAGGTCATAGGAAATTTAATCCATTACATTAATGAAATCCATTACGATTCTTATTCAAGAGACACTTATGGAGACCTGACACTATTCTTTAGCAATATTAGGGAAAAAGATCTTTTTAGGATTCTCTTAACAAATAACACAATTCTAGAGCGTGGGTATATCTTCAACAAATTGTTTGATCTAGAAAACACAGATTGTAGCAAAGAAATCATTGAATTATATCGACAAACCCATATCGATGCAGATAGGTTGAAAATGATTTATTTGAACACGTTTTCAAATGCCTCTACTACTTCATTAAATCTCAGTCGGTTTATGTCTACCGAATTCCCCGATGAATTTAGAATTATTACTCCTCTGTCAACCTTACAAAACCAATGGAATGAATGGAAAATAAACGGGCTTAAATTGTTATCAAACAAAAAAGAATACATACAGAAAATTCACCAAGTTGTTGATTACATAAAAGACCACTACCCCGAATTCATCAATGAGCAAGGTATTTTGGATTTTGACTACCGTTATCATGACCTCCTGAATAGGCAGTTTGAAAACTCAATAGTGATTGATTTTGTTGATTACAAATCTCATAATAATATAATTGACACTATACCATATTTATTAGATGACGATCAGGCTTGGCATATCCATTTAGGAAAGCAAATCAAGCTTCATCAATACGAAGAATCTCAAAAGCTGATAGTTTTAAAAAATGCTTTACAAGATTATGTGCATTCAATACTTTCTTCAATAGACTTTACCTCCTGCCGTGAAAAAGAGTTGAACAGAGATAATATAGAGGTACAAATTGCTATTTGGTTCAAAGAAGGAATTATTCATTTACCGTTTGAAACAGCTATCCAATTAATATGTCACGATTCCATTGATGAACATACTTTGGACAGAGTAAGAATGAATGACTTTTTGATAGAAATTCATTCTTTAGAGACTATAAAACCTTACTTAATCAAAATTATACAAGATCAATTATCTTCAACAAAGGATGTCGCATTGGCTATACGTACATGTATCGACCATAAAATTAAAGATATTGAAGAGGAGATCTTCGAAATGTTGTGTTTTGGCGAAATCAGACTCCGTATTTTATGTAGTGATTATCTGATAAAAATGGAGTACAACAATAATATATTGATGCGATATTTGGAAGATAATCCTTTGGTGTCACATGACTGGCAAATGAGTCTCGTCGAATACTTATATAATAACGAAATAAATCACTCATCATTATTAGCTGTCATAGAAGGGCAAGTAGAATTTGATCCTGATCTCGAATACATGGATTACATCCCCAGAAGCCTTTGCAAATATGGTTTGAGACTAGGTTCACATAAATGCATGCTCATATTTTTTAAGTATCTCAAAGATAATAAATATCCAGACAGCAATATACGATATGAATATTTTGAAAACATAAGACAATTATATCCAGATGAATTATTCCTTTTGTGTTTAGAAGCTATAGAAATATATAAAGATCATATTAGGGATCATGGAAGATCAGACATCTGTGGGATGCTTGACAATAATATTACGAATCTCGCTTCTGAAGATGTAGACAAGTATCATCAGACGATTTTGTTATACAATAGACTTATAATTGAAAACAAAGATACTATCCCGAGTATAAGATCTTTGGAATGGTGGAAAATAAGATTGACCAAAAAATTTCAAGAAAGGAATAGTCGCTATTTATCCGAAAGCAAAGTATTATCGCTAATTTAAATAATTAATTTTTAAGGATTCAGTTGATAAAGCATTACAACTTATTGCAAAACAGATCGACTCTTCAATAGATAAAGAAGATCAAGTTCTTTTAAATCGAAGGTTAGATTCGCTTGATAAATTAGACTTTGATTTATTAAATAATTGTCAAAAAGTTTTATTTCAATACTATAGTGCTAATTCAAAGAATATTAAGTTACTAAGAAAATCGGTTAAAAAAATGTTCATAAATTATTTCTGAAAAGCGGAAATGGTGTTTTTAAGGAAATTTGAACCAACTGCCCTAAATTGTCTAATTCCCATTTGCTGAATGCTATCTTACTTTATTGAACAGTATAATTTTGAATTAAAAAATACTTCACATGTTCATTTTTTAGACGAGCAGGGCGAAAGTATATCTCTCTATTTAGCAATTTACTATTTAATGAGTCAACATAATTTTTGAACAATTGGATATCTAGTTTTTGTCTTGTAGTAGCGTTATAGACTTCAGTATTAACCTTTTGAACACTGCCATTATTATTTACCACATATTTATTTCTAATATTAATATTATTAAGATCTAAATTTAGAGAATCCGCTATATTTTTAAAATAATCATTATTTGCATCATTAGTTATTCTCAATAAATTCTTATTTGGTAGAGGCTCATCAGATATGCCTTCATTCCGAAAATAAACTTTCTCCAAACTCATAGAATTCTCAAGCTTTTGGAAATCTTCATTCTCTAATTTATAATAGTTTTTAGTGGTACCATTATTCCCTGAACCAACTATTAATAATTCTCTGTCTAAATTGTAAGAAATTGGCAAATACTCATCAATATAAACGTAGGACCTGGATAATTTCTTTACAAAAAGTGAATCTTTACTGAGAAATCCAATGATATCTCCCCTACCTAATTGGTCATTTACTAATTCTAAATCCTTAATATTTGATTTAAAATTTTTTAGATTTATCGAAACAATAGGGTAATCAATTTGGATACTATACAAGATTGAGTCATCATTTGAAAAAAAGTATGCTTCTTTAAAGTTAAATTTAGAATTATAGTCTTCAATGTTATCTATTTTTTTCTCAGTTTTTAAAATCAAATCTTTTATATCTGACATTTCAAGTCCAAACTTTAATCTTTTGGGTATTTTGTCCTGTCCATTGCATATAAAACAAAACACTAGATTAATAGATAAAATAAAGGCTAATAAAAATTTCATAATAGGCTATAATTTGTACAGCTGACAAATAAATTTAATAATTTTAGTCTAGGCTTTAATGCCTTATCAGTATAATCTTGGGAAATTATTGTATTTTCCTTAATAAGTACAATTATATCTATTTCTTATTGTGTATCGCTATTTAAAGACGAAAATTCCCTCTAATTAAATAACGGATTAATAAATTCCCATTCTTTAATATGAGAAGGATGATGCTCTTTTAAGACAATTTCATCGAATGTTTTCAATAAATCTGCATTAGAGCTTGCCAAATCCTTTTCCTCCTTGGGGTCATTCTCAAGGTTATAGAGCTCCCAGGCTGTATTTTTATAGCCTTGCTTCTTTACATTAGTTTTTACTGCTTTCCATTTACCTTTTCGAATCGCAATTTGACCACCTTTTTCAGGATATTCAAAATATAAATAACGTTCATTTAGATTATGATCTTTTCCGAGTAATGCAGGCATCATGGATTCACCATCAGTTGGAATATTTTCAATTTTCAGCAAATCTGCAAATGTTGCCATCAAATCATATTGAACAGAAATATGGTCAGAAACTTTATCCTTTGGAAATTTATTCGGCCATTTGGCAATGAATGGCACTCTGATTCCCCCCTCATAGACGTCCATTTTAAGACCTCTGAGCCCCCTGACACTATTGAAGTACTTTGGCTGTACCCCACCATTGAATGTTGCCCCATTATCACTTGAAAACATGACTATGGTGTTTTCATCAAGCCCAAGTTCCTTGAGTTTAGCAAGGATAATTCCCACCTGGTCATCCAGATAAGTTATCATGGCGGCATAAGTGGAAAGAGGGTATTGAGATGGAACATATCCATTCTCACCTAGATATGGTTGTTCTCCAGGGAATTTTCCAATATATTTCTTGATATACGCTTCTGGAGCTTGTAAGGACACATGCGGAATCGTATAAGGTAAATACAGAAAGAAAGGACTCTTTTTATTCTCTTCAATAAATCCCAAAGCTTTTGAAGTCATTTTCTCTGGAGAATACTCCTTTCCCGTAAATTTCTCAAAATCCTCATTCTTGAAATTCTTAGGATCGAATTGTTCATGAACAAAACGATATTCATTATCTAAAGTATCCCATTTCCCATTTTCCCAAAGGTGGGTTGGGTAAAAATTATGGGCTTGTTTTTGATCAAGATAACCGTATGCATAATCAAATCCTTGTTTTTGGGGATCACCTGTAGTATTAGCCATTCCTAAGCCCCATTTACCAACAATAGCAGTTTTATACCCAACGGATTTTAACATTTTAGGGATGGTTAAAATCCCTTCTGGAAGCGGCATTTGCCCTCCTTCTTTATCATCTTGAAAGCCTCCTAATTCGTAATTCCCACGGATATAAGATTTCCCTGAATGCTTTCCAGTCATCAACATAGCTCGTGAAGGAGCACACACCGGAGCTGAACTGTAATGTTGAGTAAAACGAACTCCTTCTTTAGCTAATTTATCCAAATTTGGAGTCTGAATTAACTTTTGACCATAGGAACCAAGTTCTCCATACCCCAAATCATCTGCATAGATATAGACAATATTCGGTTTGTTATTTAAATGATCTTGAGCAAATAAACTCCAATTAACTAAGATAAGCCCTATGGAAAGCAATATAGATTTGAAATTAAATAAATGCATAATCAATTATTTATCCGGTTTGCCTTAATATATTAATTAAAGAAGTCTAATTCGGCTATACTAAGTGATTTATCATCCCTAGCTATTTTTACCGCTTCAATTTTAATGAATTTTGTTTTCACAGGGTTTTTAAATCTGAATGTCCTGGTTGTAGGATCATTGATTAAATTACCAAATTCAAATGAATCTATTAGGTCCCAATTTGTTCCATCATTGCTACTATAAATTTTTCCTAACTCAAGCATTCCTTTTTCATTCTGGCGTTGAGGTGTATATGCAAAACTCTTTAATAGTTCGGTTTTTCCTAAATCGATAGTTACAAAATGAACATTATTATCAGATTGGGAATTCCAATAAGTACTCGGATTTTCATCAAACATTAAATTTGACTCATGACCTTTAGTTTCTGAACTTTTATCAATGATTTTCCAATCCTTTTTTTCAATTCCGATTTCCTTTTCAACTACAGATCCAACTTGGCCATCTTTTGAGATCGCTATGGCATTAATATGATTACTATTAGGAAGGAATTCACCCTGATATAAATTTGAGTTTTTATTAGGTTTTGTTCCATCGGTCGTATAGAAGATTTTATAATCTGCACTTAGATTTTTTAAGACATCTTCACCATGTGGTTTCCATCCAAACTCATGTTTTTTAGGTTCGATTGTAATTCTACCACTAGCACTACGTGAAATTTCCAGTTGAGGAGGAGTATTAGGCGCTAAATATGCCCCTATTTCACTTAATACCGGAATTGCTCTGCTTTCTAATATTCTCAAACGTAATTTACTAGTATTTACTTGCGGGAAGCGTAAAATCCTCTTAAAACCTACATTTGTACTATGGCTGATTTCTTTCCAACTTCCATCAATCCAAGCATCTAATGCAAGCTTTTCAATTCGTTCCCCATTGGTATCGATCGCTTCTTGAATCACAAATCTATTTAAGTTAGTTGTCTTAGAAAGAGGAATTTCAATCTGAACTTGACTGGACTTTAAAACTAATTTTGTTTTTAAATCACCATCAATTAATGATTTATCAATCTTAGCATTCCTTAATAAATTATTGGAATAAGTTGATTTAATTCTTTCACCGACTTCCTCTAAAACCTTTACATCTTCTGGAGAGAATTTCCCTTCACGATTAGGCGGAATATTCAATAAGAATATAGAATTCCCTCCTACAGATCTTTCATAAATGTCAAACACATCATCTGTACTTCTTACTTTCTGGAAATTATCATCCCTATAAAACCAACCTTCACGTATGGAAGTGTTCGTTTCTGCAGGCTGATAATGTAAAAATTTCGCACCCTTTATCGCTTCCCTGCTGCCTAAGTCTTGATCAGTTAAATCTTTATGCGTATCTAAGGTAAGCGGATCTTGAGCATAAGGAATTACATTCCACTCCGTTGGCCTTGTACCTCCTGCTTCATTCCCACACCAACGCAAATCTTCCATTCCAAAGATGATAGCATCTGGCGCAAGCGTATGAATTAATTTTTTCCAGGCTACCCGATTATATTTTTGCCCACCCTTTGTTTTTGGATGTGCACCATCAAACCAGACCTCATGGATTGGACCATACTCTGTTAATAATTCAAATAATTGATTTAGAAAATACTCATTGTAATCGTCTACATTAAATTTAAAGGTTTGATTATCCTTAAATGGTCTACCTTCAACTTTTCTAGGGATAATTCTATCTGAATACTGACTTAAATTACCATATAAACCATCCGGATTTTCTATTTGGTATAAGTCTGCTGGCGATAAATAAATTCCCAATTTAAGCCCAAACTTTTGACATGATGCCGCCAAATCTTTTAGGACATCACCATTTCCGTTTCTAAAACCTGTAGACATAACACCATGCTTGGTATAACGACTTTGCCATAAAACAAATCCATCATGATGTTTTGCAGTAAAAATCACCTTGGTCATGCCAGCATCTTTCATGCTTTTGCACCATTGATCGGTATCTAAGGTTTTAAGATCAAATATTTTAGGATCTTCTTTTCCATTTCCCCATTCCATTTTTGTAAATGTATTCGGACCAATATGGATAAAGGCAATGAACTCATCTTTGAGGGCATCATATTGGTTTTTTGTTGGAACAACGTGAGCTGCTTTTCTGATAATTTCTTCAGGTGTATCCGATTGATTGATACTATAAGTATTCTTTATTGGAAGTGAATTACCTTTTAGTAGTTCTTGACTGATTGCTAAGGAAGTTACGCAACTAAGGAGTAAAAGTAAATTGATTCTTTTGTTCATTTTTTTCTTTTCGGCTATATAAGGTCAAAATAATTATAAAATTAACGGTTCCCTTTAGGATTAATTGAGCCAATTTTAGCATAAACTAAACCTCCATTAGCCTATTCCTTCGAATTGCAAATTCTTAAAAATATAAATTGTATATAACCTTAATAAAGTTCATATCCGAACAGGAATCGGAGGAAAAGGAATGACAGCGAGTCCAGGATATGCTTTTGAAAGCATCAATAAAATCTTATAAAACATTAAGAGCCTTTAATTAATTTTAAAGGCTCTTAATGTTTTTATTCATTTATTCTCTTATTTTTATACTAAACCAAAGATCCTGAATTATGGATTTTCTCCTTCTTTTCAATACGAGCAATATTTTATATATAGTAATCACAACTATAGTAGTTTCTATCTATGGTTATACATTATATTCCATAATGACAAATCATTCCCTAAGCAACTTAAAAAAAACATTTTGGGTTATTATATCTTTATTATTTAGTTTACTAGGATGTTTAATTTATTTTATTTTCAATCCATTAAGGAATGTTAATACCTAAGCATTACTCGATCGAATAACCATCAACTAACTAATCCCTTCTACTTCTTTTTCATTTTCTGCAATCGTTCTTTTGCTGCTGGAATCACATCATCATCTTCAGTATAATTTTCAATCACACTTTCCAATGTTTTTCTAGCCTGTAGAGCATCCCCTTTGCGAGCATATGTATCTGCTAGCAGGATAAAACTTTTTGCTACCCAATAATCATGGGAATCCATGTTTTCAATGACATCAAAAGCCGATTTCTGAGCCTTGTCGTACTCCTTATTATCATATTGCATTTGTGCAACATTGTATCGTGCTTCTGCACTAACTGCTGCATGACTTTTTAGGGCCGCCAGGTTCAATTCTTTCAACGCTGACTGCTTTTTACCTTGCTGAGCCATAGCTTTTGCACTGTATAAATGAGCGGTAGCAATTTCCTCTTCCGTAGCTTTTGCATTATTCTTAACCAACTCGATATACTTATCCATTTGCTCATAATCCCCTAATTCGTAATAACAGATCATCAAATTAGTAACAGCATAACCATAATTATCCTTGTAGTCAGAATTAAGCTCCAGTTTTTTCAAGTGTACAATTGCCTCATTATATTCTTTCAAACTCAAATATAAAGCAGCTACTGTCATCAAGGTTTTCTCCGTATACTGACTCGTCCAATCATTCAAGATAATATTCAGATCGTGCAATGCTTCTTCAGGACGACCTGTATGGTATAAACTCACTCCACGAATATAGCGGGCATGCTTCTCTTGCCTTGGTTTTGGAAATTTATCGAAATAAGCATTAATTGCCTCCACAGCAGGACCATATTGCCCTCTGTTAAACAAAGTATTTCCGGCTTGAAATGCCAGGTTATCTTGTTCACCCTCACTTAAATCAGTGATATTGGTACTCGTAGCATATTGAATATAGCTTGTTGCATCACCTTGATCCAAATAGATATTCTCTATTGATAACAAAGCTTGTGCAGCCTCGCCGGTCTTCGAGTAATCCTTTACAACCTTTTGAAAGGTAGCCATCGCAGCTTCATTATCACTCATATTGTATTGAACCAATCCGATGGTCATCAATGCCCGGGGTACATAACTACTTCTCGGGTATTTGTCGATCATCTTTTGCAGTCCTTCGATAGCAACTTCATAATCCCCTTTTACGAAAGATATATATGGAATTTCAAAAGCCACATCATCCGCATAATTGGAATTTGGGAACTGTTCAACAACAGATCTCAAAGTATTTAACTTAGCATCATTGTCGCCTTGCAAGCCTTGGATAATACCATGTTGAAACAAGGCGTAATCCTGATTCGGAGCCTTATTGGCGATCAGCTGATCATAGTATTCATTAGCACGTCCATAATTACGCATAGATAGATAAGAATCGCCTAATCGAGCCATCACATCATAACGCACATTTTTATCCAATGAACCCTCATCAGATGCTAAAAAACGCTCAAAATAATCAGCAGCAACACTATAGCGGTTAATACGGAAGGCTGAATACGCTAAGGCATAGTTTGCATAATTGTATAAATTCGTGGTTCTAGCAGCCGGCATCTGTAAAAATCTAGAGAAATTATCTACAGCCTCGCCATACTTGCGAACTTCATACATCGCCTCCGCTTTCCAATAGGTTGCCAATGCTGCCATTTCTGGATCAAAAGGAACTTTCTCTGAACGCATAAACATGGAAATACTATTCTCGAAGGCACGCTCATTATAAAATTCCAACCCCCGATAATAGGTTATCTTCTGATAAACCATATCAGCTTTGGATTCTCTATTTTGAAACGATTCCAATAAGTAAACCCCAGCCTGAAAATTGCTGCTTCCCATCAATACTTGAGCCATTCGGGTTTCAGTATTCTCTGCTTTTTGAGCTTCTGGATCAAGCTCTGCAAATTTCATGGTAATATATTCCTGAAGCGGTTTCAACGATACTTGGACCGAATCCAATTCAAATAAGGTCTTCGCATAATTATAAAGAGCATCTGCTTTCAATTCCTTATCATAATTCATTTTGGAGGCATTGTAAAATGCTGCCCTCGCCTTCTGTTTATCACCAGCTTGCAGAGCAATTGACCCTAATGCCATTACCGAACTTTGGTAAAAAGCATCCGCAGGTTTTACTTTTTCCAAAATAGAAACCGCCCGGTCAAATTGACCAGCACGATAAGCTAAGATTCCTATCCTATTATTGTCTACATTATCCCGGTCAGAATTAGGATATCTTTCCGGTAAAGGACTATGAAAAGGTTCTTTAAAATTGTTTCTACTATAATACAATCCCGCAGCAATCGTTCTCAATTCCACCTCTAATGCCTTCCGGTCGATCTTCATATCCGGATTACGACGAATCTTTACAGCATCAGCCAACATCGGACGATAATCACGAACAATCTCGATGGAATCCAAAACTGATTTTTGAGTCCCTACTGCTTGCTCATTATTTTGCTGATTCTCAACTTGTTGTTTTTTATCTTCCTGTGCATAACTTGCCAGCAACATTACTGAGAAAACTCCAGTAAGTGCAGGTTTCAGGTAACTATAGCCAATCCTATGTTTCAGTATCATTTTTCGTCCTTATTTCTTAGCTTTTCCAATCGTTATTTCATAGTAGGAATAACAATTGTGTAAAATTATCCCCTTCTTAAGTGTGATAGTCAAATCTAAAGAATTCCAATCACAATAAGATGAAGAGTAAGTAAAAAGCCAGAGTCAATGTATTTAATTCTCTTATCCTAACTTAACCTAAGCAAATTAAATACCATAGACGAATCAAATTAAAATTTTTAATAAACCCTATCATTTAATTTTTTGCCCATACTTATTATCGAATCTTTGACCTTCTGCAAAAATTAAATAGAATACATAAAATGGGATTAATAGGTGCCAACCACTCTTCCCCACATCATGACAACGCTTTGTCCCTTGAGAAATACCAACCCACAATAAAATCACAATTGGGATAATAAAAATTGGATTGTTACCGAAACCTTCTTCATACCTATTTCCTAAAATATACCAGACTTCGTCATTACTGCCCTTAAGAAAGCGTTTTAAAATTGCTGAAAGGAAATAAATTATTAGAAAAGTCAAAAAAAACTCAAGTCGACCAATTCTACCTTCAAAGGAAAAAATATTTTTACCCTTTGATTTAGAACTGCTTGGAATCTCAGGGGGTTCCATTACGGGCATTACAATTGATTCTAAAACAATTGCTTCCTTTAATTGAGGCTGTGGAATTTTAACCCGCAATTTTTGAGAACATTTAGGACATTGAACTATTATGGTTTCCTTTAAAATATTATCTGTATTTAATTGCATCTTGCAATGACAATTGGAGCATTCTAAATTCATAATGGCGGGTTTGAATTATTTAATAATTAAATAACAGGTATAAAGCGCAAAATATAAAGACTATAATAATTATGACCTCAAGATTTGATAAGTTCTTTTTATTAGCATTTAAGTCTTGGTCAGCGATAATATTTTTCTCCATTTCGACCGGAATATGATCTTCTGTTTGAGGAAGAATACTATCTTCTATTTCAAGAGGAATATTCTCTTCTTTGTCTGAAATATCCCCTTCTGTTTGAGGAGGATTATCCTCTTCTATTTTGACAGGAATTTCTTCTGTTAATTTTGGATTGGAAATAGCCCTGAGGTTCATGTTTTCATCAAAACCCATCCAAAATTCAGAACTACAATAAGGACATTGAATAAATAATTGGTTTAGTCTATTAAATCCTTGGCTATTTAAAGTCATTTTTGACTGACACGAGCTACATTGAATAATTTTCATTAATACTTTCTATAAATCAAACCAACTGGTGAAATCAAAATCATCATCAACATTATTTTCAAAGTCGCTTCCAACATCATCAAGATTTACAGCTTTTTGATCTGTTAAAAAAACTTCATCTGCTACCCCATCATAATTAACATCAAGCAGCATCGCATCCACTACTCCGTCTGTATCAGAATCAAGGATGATTGCATCTACCAAACCATCCTGATTCGTGTCCATAGAAATTGAATCGAATAATCCATCTTTATTCGAGTCCAAAATAATTGCATCCATAATTCCATCTCCATCAGAGTCTAGAATCATGGCATCAAGCAAACCATCCTGGTCTGAATCCAGCATAATGGCATCAACCAATCCGTTTTGGTCTGAATCTAAAATAATTGCTTCCGAAATATTATTATTATCATTATCAACCAGAATACCATCGGTAATATTATTACCATCGTAGTCTATTAATGTTGCATTGGGATTCGCTTGGTTAGAATTATTAAGAATAGATTCAATAGAAATCGCCTCAGTGGAAGGAGGTTCACTAGCAGAATGGCTTAATTCATTGAATGCACTTCCTGTTAAGGCTCCAGCAATAAAGACACCTGCTTTCCCAATAGAATTTGGAGGATTTGAATTTGAAGGATTAACAGTCGGCTCATCCTTTGAATTTTTAGCCCCACAATTGGAACAAAAATTGAACTCAATAGGATTAGATTGACCACATTGAATACAAGATCTTGTTAAGTTACCTTTCTCCATTATTCTTAAGTACTAAATTAATACCCTGCGTTTTACACTAGAATTTATCTGGTATAAAATTACATTGAGCCATTTAGTAAATAAAACGGTTTCCCGTAATATGATTATACTTAAGGATTCTTTGGATTCTATGTCAACAGCACCTATCTCCCCATCAAACCCTCAATAAGTTTAAAAGCTTTGTCAGATTTATTTAAAACATCGGAATCACGGTATTCTATTTTCTTATCAATCTTCACTCCTACTTTTTGAGCTTGTTTTCTATCCGGATAAAAAACAGCGTTTCCTGTAAATTCTAAGGTATAATTCCCGGGCAAAACCAACTTTTTGATATCCCCATCGGCACCAGCAGTTTGTTGTCCGATTGTAATGGCTTGAGGAAAAATATGCTGTAAGTTCATGCTATTCCATTCACTTGCACTTAGGGTTTCTTGATTTACGATAATAAACACTTTCCCCTTATAGGGATGATCATTGTATAGTTTTTCTTTTGGGAAATAGGTTTCTGTACTTTCATTGTAAATAAAGGTTCCAACATTATTTAGATTCTGTTGGAAATACTTGCCGAAGAAATTATCCTTTTTAGAAAAGTATCCATAAACATAAGTATAGACAAAACCACCCCAATCTGGATAACCACGCATATCGAATACAATTGCATCTTTTGATGCCGCCTCTTTCAGAATTTTCTCCATTTCGGCATTAATATTCTCATCCTCCACATCCTCTATAAAGGAGAATGTTTGATCGATCCTGAAATAAGCAATATTTGAATCTATTAACTGATTTTCCCTTTTATTTTGCTGTTTGGCTTTTAGAAAATTAAGGACAAGTTCAATTCTAGGTTTATCAGCAGGGTTAATAAATTCAATTTTACTCTCCATAATACTGCTACTATTATTCTTTTGAATCGTAATATCTTTGGATTCTGTATTATCAGGCCAAATTAAGTTATTCTGATAATCTGATAAGCGATAAAGTAGGCCTCCCCTGTTGGAAGTTGATAAAAGCTTATTTTTCTCCTCAATAATGGCTTGAATCTTTTTTCCATTGATGGAAGTGATCTTATCACCCACTGCAAGATTAGCTTTTTCGCAGATTTCAGGGATAATTTGATCGGTGACGAGAATATAGTCCTCTCTAACTTGAAAATCAAAAGCTGCATATAAGGAAGAATGAAAAATTTCTTTTTTGAAGTTCAATTGATTATAAAATTTGAAAGAATGCGTATCTTCCATAGTGGAAACGGCTTTTGCCAGGATTAATTCAAAGTCTTTCCGATTATTTACCGTCAAACATTCATTCACAAGATTTTCCAATATTTGATCAGAATCCTTTGCCATTAAATATTTATGCGGGTATAAATAATCAATAGCACCTATAATCTTTGCCAAGGTTAGTAGCCTATAATTTTCAGGGAGATTTTCAGTTTTAGGGAAATCATAGCTTTTCTCATTCGGTATTTCAGCAATGTGGCCTACCTTAGGAATGTAAAAATGTGATTCAGCTTGATATCTATTTCTAAAAATATTATCCAACAATTTTTTGTTGGCCTTTGAAATATTAGGATTCTTCCGATACCAATCAAAATTTTGATTAGCGTTGATGGCATCCTTGGCATTATTGGAAATCACTTCTCCGGTAAAGTTATTACCCAAACCCTGTGTAAATGCAGAAATAACATCATTTACATTGTTATATTTCTGATCAATATGCTTAATAAAAAGGCTATCAGCATTTATCTTCCCAGATGCTAAATCTGGGTGATAATATTTTAAGAAATTCCAAACTTTAATTACCTCATATTGGGAAGAACCTTTAGCATAGGAAAAATGTAATAATAAACTGAATAGAATTAAAGTGATTGTTCTCATAAAAAAAGCTGAAGCTAAGATCAACGAAAATTATTCGTTTTTATAGGCTATTAATAGTTATGTATCTGATTTACTAAATCTAAAATACAAAAAAAGCCAATAAATAAAACTTTCCTGATTTTGAGTCAATCAACTTAATGAACGGAATTAATCTTAAAATCTAGGTCTTCGAAATTTCCATTCTCGTCTATTAATATCGCCCGTGGGATTGCATTAACATTAAATAATGTATTAGAAACCTCACCCTTCCAACCTTTCAGTTCTGAAACATGTTTTGCATAATTAAACTTATGTTTTTTGATTGCCTCTTTCCAGTTCTCTTCATTGTCATCTAACGATATTGCCAAAATTTGGATATTAGGATTTTCTTCAGCAAACTTTTTAAGATTTGGCAAATTTTCAATACAAGGACCACACCATGATGCCCAAAATTCAAGAAGGACTTTCTTCCCCATAAAATCCGATAATCTTACTTCCTGAGAATTCTCATCCTTTATTACAAAATCTTTGACTTTCTCACCCTTCTGAATTGAAAATAAAGTCTTTATTTTCAATTCTAATTCTTTGGCTTCGGGTAATAGTTTGATGGAATCTGCCAAACCATCAAACAATTCCTTACAAATATTAGGCTTATCCTCAAGGACATCAAATAAAAAATATCTCTGAAAATAAAGCGAAGCATAGGAATTCGGATACATTTTGACCAATTCAACTCTCAATGCTAATGTTTCTTTATTGAGTTTATGAAAGATTTCATTTGGATCCTGATTTCGGTTCATAGCCCAATTTAGTTCTGGAAAAACTACTTGAAATATAGAATTATAACGATTATAGATAATCGCATTTTCACTATTCATGACTTCAACATTGCTTATGCCAGTTATTAATTTGCCAGTTATTTGGTTATACAAAGGCTTATGAACATACAATTTATTAGTTCCAGGGGTTAACAGAAATTGGAACAAACCATCAAATTCTTTTTTATTTATAAAGAGATTGGTCAATACACCAGGAGTCACTAAATTCCCATTAAACACAAAGCGATTATTCTGAATTAATACAGAATCTTTTTTAAGGTTATTAATACCTGCATAATCAACAAAACTGATGGATACATATTTTCCATTTAAATTTTGTGAACTGTCTATTTCAGCTTCAATGCAATATGCTCCTTGTGCAAAAGAAGTTGAATTTAAAAACAGGCCTCCGAGAAGAAAAAAAAGGAAGGTATATAATTTTACCATAAGATCAATGATTGGGTCACTCCAATAAAGATAATCTTCTAATAAGTAAAAAAATGTTAAATGTGATGTAGGATAAAAAATAGGTGATAAAACTGAAGAAGAGAACTTTAGACAGCTCAAAACAAAATTGCCCCAATCTTCGATTGAGGCAATTTGTAAATAATCATTTCTATTTTAACCTACTTATTGTATTTAGTTTCAAATGCATCGGAAGCTTTGTTTACATTGTTCGCTGCACTTTCGAAAGCATTATTGATTTCATCCAATAACTTACTTTCGGTTGCCGGATCCTGGACATTGTTTTTTCTGATTTCAATTAATTTTGGATACGAGTCAGTTACAATTTTTTGATATTCTTTCAAACCAGCAACTACGGCATTTTGAAAATCTCCATCGCCATTAAAGTCGCCCAAGTCTTCTACTTTCTTGATGTCAGTCGACAATGATTTCTCCCATTCGGAACGTACTGTCTCAGCTTTAGCATAATCCGCAGAGGTCATGGCAGCATTCATATTGGAAATATGAGCTTCGTTTCCATTGATCACCGTAATAATAGCATTGTTGTACTCTGCTGCGTTCTTTTGGCTTGACCCACAACTTCCTAAGATCAAGGTGCCTACCATCGCTAGGCATGTTAAAGATTTTCTTATCATAATATTCAAATTAACTGTTTAAAAATATTCCCTGTTTATCATCAGCACTATATCCTCTTCCTTAATACAAATATATTTCAAGAAAAAGCACAAAACTATAGCTGAAATCAGGGATATTCTCCAATCAATTAAACTCAATCAACCTCAAGGCAATATTATCCTATCATTTGATACTGCCCAGAAATAAAAATCTTGAATATTTTTTGAAATTATTAAATCTCTTGAATGGAAATAATGTAGGTTAGCAAATGAATACTAGTCTTTATATTTTATTTTATACATGGAAGACCATAACAAATAATCTGCGCCATGAATCGAAACATCTTTTGGATATATAGAGACCGAAACTTCTACAGGTCTGGATTTTTGATCCTCTGCAACCACAAATTTACTTGCTTGTTCCCAATTCGGTTGGACATCTGTGATCGGTTCACGACTTTGAAATGAAACCTGCAATTCAGGTTGATTTTCAGAAATCACCTCAGAATAATCTAAAGGATTAAAACCTAATTTATCATAAAGCCCCTTAAGAAAATGCTTCTTATTTCCTTTTTTGAAAAATAACCGCGCATAATAAGCTCGATCGTTTTCATCGAACGGATTATTATCAGTTCCAGTAATAATTACTTCAGTTACATTATTTCCATCATACCTAAACTCTTTCTTTTGGGGAGCTCCAAAACCCTTCGGCCCAAAGTCAAATTCTTTGGAAAATTTAAAATCACTGGTAATAATCGTGGATGGAAGTTTAGATCCGGATGGATAAGTAAAACTTGCAACAACAGGCTTATCGGCAGCAAGATCAGTCATCGAATTTGGGTTCCTAAGAAAAGTTAATTTCACTTCTGTCAAGCGACCCTGTTGATCGTATAGATAAGAATGTTCAGAATATAATTCCCTCTTATCAGTATATACCTGAACTTTTTCAACTTTCCCATTTTTGTCATAAACATACTCAGAAAAGCCAGTTTTTATTAATCGATTTTGATTATCATAACTGAACTCTACTAAGCTATTTGTTGCAGCATTAGGTTTCGTCTTAATAACTTCAATACTTTCAAATTTTGCTGCCTCCTCTTTCGAATCTGGCTTAAAAGTATCATCCTTACATGAAAACAAAAAAGTCGAAAACATTAATCCTGATAGCAGAATCAATAAGCTAGTTCTTTTCATAAAAAGCTATTAGTTGTTTATTGAAATCAATTATACATATAAATTCCAAGCTTTTTTCTTTTCGTCCAACCATTTATTTTTCGACTCAGTTGTACTAAATCCAGTCCCATCATTCACCTGATTTAATTCATCTACTATTTGCTGTGTATACTGTAATCCTAAAGCCTTACCTGCCTTTATTATTTCATCATCTTCCCATTCATTTTCCCACCATACACTCACTTCCTCCAACCAAACTCCATCCCAAGTTAAATACTCAGGATTGTCAATGTCCTCCTCTATATTATAAAGAATATATCCAGCCTTTTGAGTATCATATGCAATAATTTGGCTATGATTCATTTCAAAAATTGGTTTATAACGATCTACCTCATAACTGTCTTGATCTTCTTTATCCAATTCAAAAATTGAATCCGGTTTAGAATAATCATACTTTAACAATTCATCCAACTCCGGATCTGAAATATTTTCATTATAAATCTCCAAAACCAATGCCGGAAGATTCAAGGATTTAATCAATTCGATAGCCTCAATTTCTAAATTATTATTCGCCATAGTTCAATTATTTAACAATAATCTTATCTCTAATATTAAAAACGGTGTAATTGAAGATACATAAATTAATAAAGCAAACAAATCCTTTCAATTTTAGAAATCTAGAAATCTGAAGTTTCGTGAACTAATTTTCTGTTTCAACAGAGCTATTATTTCAGATCGGCGGTAGATAAATTTTCTATTCACCTTTTGTTCTAACAGCATTATTATTCAAGTCAACATCATGGTTTTACCGGACTTTCTCCGGACCTTCTCCGGACATCTGTCGGACCTCATCCCAAAAAAGTCGAACAAGGTCCGAACAAAATCCGGGAAAAATCAGAAAGAAATCCCTTAGAATATTGATTAATACCTGAACAACTCCTGAATGAAGATGCTATTAGTTTCCTTAATAAATAACCAAGAACGGATAGATTACTCAAAAACAGAAGTTCTTAATTGGCAAGATAATTGCACCTACAGTTCAAATCACATCTAACAACTATGAATCTGAAAATTAAATTATTTAGCCCAGCTATTATTGCTATTATAGCATTGGTATCAACATCTTGTAGCAAGGATGACAAAGTTCCTCTAGATGCTGCTTTAGGTACTTACAAAGGGAGCATGACTACTTATCCACCTAATTCCCCCTTGCAAATCTTTGATAATACGACTGTAACTGTAACCTCAGCTGGCGAAGGACAATTAAAGGTTACCCCAGCATCAAATACTAAAGCAACAGCTAGAACATTTCTTGTTTTTACAGAAGATGGTGGAATTTACAACTCAGAAGACGATTCTAAAGGAATCTTTATCTATGACGATGAAACTGATGAATTAATTGTTAATACCAGCAGAACAAATCCCAAGGAGACCGGATTTAGATTTAAAGGGTTAAAACAACCAAAGTTTGAACCGCATCAATAAAAAATAGGCTTGCAAAATTGCAAGCCTATTTTTATTAAATTATAATGCATTTCGCATAAATCTTAACCAATTGCCGTTTGCAATTTTAATAATATCCTCTTCCTGATAACCCCGATTCCTTAAAATTGGAAATACCTTTTGAATATCAGCGATGGTATCCAAATCATAGGGACACTGTTCTTTTCCAAAGGCTCCATCCAAATCACTTCCCACGGCTACATGGTTTGTATTTCCGGCAAGTTGACAAATGTGATCAATATTATTAGCCATAATCTCCATACTACATTTACTTTCTTTGGGTGTTGATTTACCTCTCAGCCAATTGGGAACCATCATCCAGGCATCCAAGGCTACCCCAATTACCGAACCTCGATCTATAAGGGCAGTAATCATTTCATCACTGAATTGACGGTTATGGTCTACAAATACCCGACAATTATTATGGCTGGCCCAAATCGAACCTTTATACCGATCCAAGGCATCCCAAAAAGCATCATCATTCAAGTGAGTCGCATCCAAAATCATTTTCAAATAATCCATTTCTCGAAGTAAAGCAATGCCATCAGCATTTAATCTACCAGAGGAGTCTGTTCCATTGGCATAGCGACCAGGGCCATAATGTGCAGGTCCCAATGCCCGGAGTCCATAAGCATAGGCTTTTTCTAAATAATCAAGATTCACGATGGAATCCGCTCCTTCCAAACTAAGTATATAGCCAATCGGATTTACATTAGATTCTGAACTATCATTCCATAATTGCAAATGTTGATCTAATTGGTTTCGATTGCAAATCATTTGTAGATGTCCATTTTCCTCCATTGCTTTATACCATGCCAGCTGCCCTTGCGTTTGTGCCCAGGCTTGTTCTGGTGAAAACCAACCAGGCAATGAACTTCCAGGCTCCACAAAGCGTGCGATCTGAGTGGCTACGACTAAACCTATATTCCCTTTTCGCAATTCCTCAAAGCATACTGTAGCCTTGCCTCGATCTGGTTTATCATGCATCCCTTCTTCCCTCCGATTCAATTCGGCAATGGAAAGTCGAAGATCCCGATTCCATTCCATGGCATTCATGCTCAAATCCAAATGCCCGTCAATCAAAAATGGCTGCTTATCCTCCATACTTATATATTTAAAGCCCTATTTCTAGCTATAACCTGCCAATCTTTAGCATATTCCTTATCCTCAATCACGGCTACCTTTTCATATAAGGCAACCGTTGGACAGATATGAAGTGGAATGGCAAATAAGGATGTGCCTACAGGATATTTATGACTATCATCTACCGTTAAAACCATATGTTCCTCACTTTGAAGTACCGGAACCGCATCAATCGCATTTAAGAATTTCACACGTGGTAAAGGAGATTCAGAAGCAACAGCCTTATATCCGAGGTCTATACAGATTCTATTTTCATTAATTACTGATATTACCCGGGCAAGCAGAACCGCAGCTACTTTAAATTTCTGTTCAGGAATTTTTTCAGAATAGCCCCAATCCCAAAACACGAAGGTTCCCGGACTACAGGCTACATTTTTTCTTTCCGCATGTGCAGTGAAGGATGGGGAACCTCCTACCACAATTTTTAAGGATTGATCTGATTGTTCCTGAAGAAAGTCATGAGCCTTTTGAAGTAAATCAAACCCTGAATCAGCTTCCTTCTTCCGAACTTCAACATCAGGATTATTTATCTGACCATCATATCCATGAACTCCCTGGAGTCTTAAGTTTTCCTGCTGACGTATAGTTTCCCATAATTCCTTGATCTGGGAAAATGCCGCTCCCGTCCTACCCATACCTAGATCTACATCCAAGTAAAAGTCCAACACTTTATTTATTTCAACTGCGGCATCATTCAATGCTTGAATAGAATTGACATTATCCAGAAGGCAGGAAAATTGCGTATTGGGATAGGCGAGAATTAGTTTTTGCCAACGTTTGATATTTGGACCTACAGGTTGATAGGCTAATAAGACATCCTTCGCATTCGCTAAGGCCAACATTTCTGCCTCAGCAATGGTCGAACATTTAAATTGATCAATGCCAGCATCTATCATCATTTTACTGACTTCAAGCATTTTATGTGTCTTGACATGCGGACGAACCCGACTGCTGTCATGGTCAACCATTGACTTCAGTAATTCTATATTATGCGCTATCCGTTTGGGATATAATAACAATGCCGGTGATGCCAGCTGATCTATATTCTGAACTTCATACCAAGATTCCATGATCAATCCTCATGTAATTCAAATAATGCTTCAATTTCTACGGGAATATTATCTGGCAATGAACCAAATCCTACTGCACTTCTTACCCCAACTCCATTTTCTTCACCCCATACGGAGGCAAATAATTCACTGCAACCGTTGATAACATACGGATGTCTTTCAAACTCAGCCGTACAGTTGACCATTCCCAAAACCTTAATAACGCGCTTTACTTTATTTAGGGATCCTAAATTCGCTTTGATTGTCGCTAACATTGCCAAACCCACTTGCCTCGCAGCAAGTTTTCCAGCTTCCATATCCATATCCTTGCCGACACGCCCAATAATTAAAGTTCCATCAGCCTGAACAGTACCATGCCCTGATAAGTATAAATATTTTCCATCGATAAGGCAGGGTTTATATACTCCTAATGGTTTTGGAGCGGGAGGTAAAGTCAATCCTAATTTTTCAAAGTGTTCATCTGCGTTAAACATATTTTTTTGATTTTAAGTTTATATAAATAGAGATAAGATCAATACGCCAATAAGTCCTACTACGGCAACAATGGCTTCCATAATTGACCAAGACCGAAACGTATCTTTTACCGATATTCCGAAATATTCTTTAAACATCCAAAAGCCAGAGTCATTAACATGTGAAAACATCAAACTTCCAGCTCCAATAGCCAATACCAGTAAATTTGGATTTACTCCTGAAGCTTGTAGCAAGGGCAATAATACACTGGCAGCAGTTAATGCAGCAACAGTTGCAGAACCCACGCATCCGCGGATTATGGCGGTAACCGTCCATGCCAGAATCAATGGATGAATTGGCATCCCCCGTAAACTCTCAGCTAATTTTACACTAACTCCGCTGGCTTCCATCACTTCCTTGTAAACACCAGAACCTGCAATGATTAACAAGATCATGGCAATATCTTTTACAGCTTCCCCATAAATAACCATAACCTCTTTAATGGGTCTTCCTTGAAATATCCCTAGGGAAAAGGTGGCATAGATAATGGCAATTAGCATAACAATATTTGCTGATCCCAAAAAACCAAGAACTTGATGTATTGCAGTTTTGTCTTTGGATACCAAATAAGGCAAAACTGTAAATAGAATGATCATAATCACTGGAAGTAAAGCCGTCAAAAAGCTATTCAGGGGACCTGGTTTTTGATAACCATCATCCTCCATGACCATTTCTTCGGGTTTAAAGACTTCAGATTTACCTGCGGTAATATGTTTAAGGGTTTTACTAAAGAGTGGTCCTCCAATAATAATGGCTGGAATAGCGATCAATAATCCATAGATCAATGTTAATCCCATATTCGCTTCAAACAAGACGACCAGGGCAACAGGTGAAGGATGTGGTGGAATAAAGCCATGAGTTACGGATAAGGCTGCCAACATGGGCAATCCAATGTAAACCGCGGGTAATTTATATTTATAGACAATAGAAAATATTAATGGCACCAATAATACAAAGCCAACCCCATAGAACAAAGGAATTCCAACGATAAATCCAGTAAATGCCATTCCCCATTGCAAGTGTTTAACTCCAAATAGCCGAACCATGACCGTTGCAATATTTTCGGCAGCCCCACTACTTGCAATCAATTTCCCTAACATGGCCCCGAGCACAATAATCAAGGTCAAGCCACCCATAATTGAACCGATCCCCTTTTCAACTGTAGGAGAAATTTTATCCAATGGAATTCCCAATACAATTGCGGTAAGGATAGAAACTATCAAAAATGCCAGGAAAGTGTTTATTTTAAAATAAGTGATGCAGATAATCAGCAATAATAGGCTAAGGAGTACAACTGTAAATACCATTTAGTTTATATTGAGGGTTAGGAGCTTCCATCTGGAAAGCGTTGGTTATTATACCCTAAAATAATAATACCTAAACGAATATGAGCGTAAATCGAAAAATAAATTTACAGGACAAGATTTACATAGCCAGGCGACTACTATTTAATTAAAAGGTTTACCTTCTTTTAATAATTCCTTACGGATGCCATTGAGAACATCCTCTAAATGAATCGATTTATGTTTTTTATTTTTTTGATGGCGTTCAATAGCCTTAATACAAGCAAAATGAACGGCATTGACAATAGATCCGCCGGAGATGACATGATTTTTCACTAGTTCCGGTATATCCACGGTATCTTCTTTTTCATTGCAAAGAGCAATATCCTTAGGTAAGGATAATCGCCAAATTTTAGAACGATCATTGGCGTCAGGGACAGTGAATTTCAGAATGGCATTGAAGCGGCGCATAAAAGCATCATCGATGTTATTCTTCATGTTGGTCGCCAGAATAACCATACCGTTATAATCTTCAATCCTTTGCAAGAGGTAAGACACTTCCTGATTTGCATATTTATCATGAGCATCCCGTACATTGGTTCTCTTTCCAAACAAAGAGTCAGCTTCATCAAAGAACAATATCCAACCCTTATCTTCAGCCTTTGCAAAAATCTGTTCTAAATTTTTCTCTGTCTCACCAATGTATTTCGACATCACCATGGAAAGATCAATTTTATAAACATCCTTGCCGACTTCTTTCCCCAATAGACCTACAGTCAATGTTTTTCCGGTACCTGAAGGACCATATAATAAAGCTTTATAGCCATTGTTTATGCGACCTCCCATTCCCCATTCCTGAATAAGCATAGCATTGTATTTTAACCAGCTTTTTAATTCTTCTATCTGTTCCTTCAGTTCATTATTAATTACGAGATCTTTCCATTCCAGTTTTGTTTTTATCAATTTGGCAGGGAAATTTACACTGAACTTTGGTTGGTTCGTCTCTTCAAATAAGAAACTATCTAAATATTCTTTAGAAACAATAATCTTCCCACTTAATTCCGGTTCACCTACTGGCACCTCTTCCAGCCACAAGATTTTCTTTTTATCAAAAAGATGATCAGCCCAAAAGAGTTTTTGGATCATTAATTTCTTCTCAAAATCATCATCTGCTAATAGAAATACTGCTGTTTCTCCGGTAGGTAAAAATCCTCTAAAATCCTTTCCTCTTACTCCGCCAATTTTTTGAAAATCTCCGGCATGTTGTAAGGAGGCTTGAATCAGATTATCAAAGAGATCCGATTGTAGATGAGCTGACATTGCAATCAGAAGTAAACAGGCTTCATCCTCATTGAGTTGATTTACCTTGATAAATTCAGAAAGTTTCCTGGACCATTTTGAGAAGTCAGGGACTGGCTTTTTTAGGGTAGAGTCATTAGCAAAGCGAACATTTAATCGATATGAGATTAATTGTTCTAAGAATTTTAATTCTTCAGGAGCATTATCATCTACAAAACTGAAGTTTTGTTCCTTATTTTCCTTTTTACTTTTCATTAAAATAGATCTTTGCTTTTTCCCAGACCGCTACTGCTACCTTGAGTCCTACTTTATGACCTTCAGCTGTAGCTTTGGAAAAATGAGTTCCAGCATACAGGCAGGATAAACCGGCCTGTTCAGCAGCTGCAGAATAGGTTGGCCATTCCAGAACAATATCCATACAAGGAGTTACGCCATTTTCTATCAAGGAAGAACCCATTTTTATCGTTGTACGTCCCCCAAACACATCATTGCCGGTGAAGTTTTTAAGAATTACAGCTGCTGCTCGGCTGAGACAACTATGTGCTGAAATATATTCTGGCGATGCTGGGGTTTTTAAATAGGGTTTCCACTGCTCTCCTTTGAGAGTTTCAGTGCCTTTACATGGTCCAGCCCATCCGTGAATAAACAATCCATTAAATAGATTTCGAATAGCTGTCACTGGTCGAACAGCATTATACCATCTTTTAGAATCCCATGTTGCAATGGAAGCGTCCAACAATGCATTGGATAAAACAAAGAATAGTTTTATACATTGGGAATTTCTACAAAATTCTTTTTGAGCCACAAATTGTGCGATCTCACACCAGTGACCTGCTGTAGAATATGTTCCTTTTCCATCTTCCCAATAACTTGCAATGACTTTCTGTTCATCTGTAAGTGCTGCATTGATATCTAAAATCTCCCTTGCTTGAAGTTTAAATTCGGGTTGCTCTTTAGTATAAGGCGGTTCAGGTCTAAAATGCCAATTAAATGGTAAAGCAAAAGCCCTAACTAACCCCCAATGTGCCAAGGCAAATCGTTGAACCTTACATTCATGGTCGGCTTTTACTTTTTTTAGTGGTTGCCAATGACTGAGGTTAATAAGTTGGTCTCCACTGTTAACAGGTTTATAGCCCGTATAATCAGAAAATCTCGGCATTTTCAATGATCCCAGTGGGTTTGATCCATCGCCATAGTGCTGTTCAATAACCAATTTGGCTATTAAATTTCCTATACCTTCGGGCTTTTCAATATCTAAACATTTGATATCTGGATCATACTCAGATTGACACATAAAATCTCTAAAGATATTCTTATGTTCAGCAGGCAGTCTAAACCAAAATAAGTGCATTAATACCTGATATGCGGCATAACTAAAAGACTTTCGAATATGCTCCTTTGCGCAATGTTGTTTTGGAAATTTAATATAATTGGCGGTCGTTGTACTGATTGCGCAACTATCATATACAGACCAAGCATCGTACATGGCAGTATGAACCATCGCTAATGCTCGAGCTGCAATAGTTGCAGGAGATTTTGTCAACTTAATAGCTTCTAAAGTAAGTTGATTCCATTTTAAAACAAGTGGTTTGTCTGACATGATCGTAAGCATTAAATAGGTCAATCATTGATAAAACATTAAATTATCTCCATTCAACATTGATAATTTGTTTCAACCACGGAAACTTAATCATATTTAAATTCCAAGGTAAATAGTCCAAAAGCATATCCACTGCTCCTTTTTCAACTTGAAATGTGATTTTATCCTTATTATAAACCACCTTTCCAGGTCTTTGCAAAAAAGTCTCCCTTAAACCTTCAATGGAAGTACTCTTTAGGATCTCCCAATTTGCAATACAAGCCTCAAGCATAGCATCTACCTCTTCCCTTTCAGAAATTGTAAGATCTGCCTCAATCGGAATGGATCGCTTAATAGGATAATCACAAATAATTTTAGGAATAACCAATTCATATTCTTTAGCATTTTGTAATCCGGTAACGGCATAATGTAAAAGATAGATGGCTCTCTCTTTCAATTTTAAGTTGAGAAAAGCTTTCTCTTGCAGCAAGTCCAACCGTCGGAATAATGAAGGTAAAAATGGATGAATCAGTATTAAGCCAACATGAGAAAGGTATAGTGAACTTTCTAAATCTATTAATTCTCCTGCCACCATATCTTCCAGGATAGAATCTTGAAACTCAACCTCGGTTGAATTATTTTGAATACTAATCAAGTCCAAGCTTTCTTCGAGTGGTTTTTGGTCCTTATTGAGTCTCAGCGAAATTGCTTCTTCAAAAATTTTTTCCCAAAACTTCTCCCTAGGTCGAAGAATCTTATCTTGCGCCAGCGAAGAATTCGCATTCCGGGATTTATAATAATCCTTGGTTTTAGACTCAATCAATTGTTCATAAACCGGAGCAATAATTTTAAGTAATCGAATTAAAAACTCATCAGAATGTTGCCTGATTACTCTTAGTAAAGAGTTTTGTTGATTTGATAGTTCATTCATAAAATGTTCCAGCACCTCAATGTTTGAGGAGATGGATTCCAAAACATGATTTTGCCAGTCCTCTGGGATATTTTGTACATTCCAAGGCAAATACCCTTTTTGGATATATGAAATCCATTGATAATAATGATGTAAAGCCAAGGACATTAATTCCTTTGGATTTCGCAAAATTTTTGCTTTTAATAACATCACCTCCACTTGCGATGATATTAATTCTTCCAATTTTCCATTGATTTGAAAATTGGAAATTTCTTCCAGCGTCAAGTTTCCTAAATCAATAGTTATCGAATCCAACATGATTACCTGATCCTCGGAAGAAAAATTTTGAAAAATACTATCTAACAAAGGCAATATATAGGTCCAGTATCCATCACTCAACTTTTGTTGAATCAGAAAGCTGTCCATTTTTTGATGGATCTGTACTTCAATCCTTTGTTGTTTGATAATATGATTCATAACCAGCTTTTATTTCACTTTCCTAACATTATTTTTTTGATGGCTAGCACATTGACCTTTGGTTGAAACTTCTTTAGTTCAATTCCATCCCAATGATTAAATATTCTTGAAACATCTATTTTTGCTTTTCTAATCTTTTCAAATACCGATTCTAGAATCGCCATCTCTGTAATATTCTTCGTTTTATAATTTAACTGATCCAAAGAATAACTTATTACCGTTTCCATAACCCTATCCCGTTGAGGCTTATTGAGGACCTTATAATCCTTACTCGTTAATTTCTTGTTTTCGATAATTTGGATAACAAGAGGTTCCAAATGTGTAAAAGCAATAGTTGGATCAGCCATATAGTTTTGAACCGATTGAATAACTTTATTCTTGCTCAGTTTTTCAGAGAATTGGTCAATATTGTGTCTATAATTTTGTAAACGTTTATCTTTCAATAAATTAAATTCCCTAGGGTTTCCTTTTTTCACAAATTTTTGTGCTGGAATAGGCTCTACCTGAACATTTTCGGCTAGTTTTTTTACAACAACATCTTTCTTTATCCCTTCTTTTTTAGCATAATAAACTTGATTATCGCTATCATCACAGCTTCTAAATTCATACTCTTGAGGATAAGATACCATCCAATTGTATGTACGATTTACTTGGTTCAAGAAATCATCTTGATGTCTTAGATCTTGAATCAAACGCGATGATAAACATGGGTTAACAAAAATTTCTTTTTGTATGCAGGGTTTACATTTAACACAGCCTTTTAATTGTTCAAAATTCCTTTGGAACAGAAAGTTCTTCAGATCATTAACTATGAAATAAGGATTACAGGTATTTTTCTTAGCAATCCAACGTCTCCAATCTTTATATTTTGATTCAAAACAACATAGGTCATGTGGTGCTAGCCAGAGTATTCTGAGCATGACATGCGCCGGAGCTAATCGATATAAAATATCTTCCATGATTAATCGACCAGTTTCAGAGCGAAACCTCTTGACCCAAGCAGGTAAAATGACCGTCGCGATAAATGAATAGGAATCCTGACCTGGTAAAAAGCAAATATCTTCACTCGTAGAACAAGGGTCTGAATGATCCAGTATCCATTTATACCGTAAATTTGGCAATCGGCCTTCATACAAATAATATTGTTCATCATCGCAATCCTCAGGACATCTAGGTCGCAATAAGATATGCTCTACAGCATGTAAACCTTCAGCATTTGTTAATTGAATAGTCCTCTCCACAGCTTTGCATAGTACCTCAGCAGTTGGATAGCATTGAGGGTTATTCGCAACAGACAGCCCATTTATGCGGAGTTCTTCTCTTAATTGTGGAAACCGCAAACGTAAGGCAATTCCAAATGAATTACAGGAACAATCAAGAATCGATTGGTAGTTTTCATAATCTTTTAACAACTCATAAGCCATGAACAACCTCAATAATGCATCCTTACAGGAATTCAAAGGGCATACTGTTTTCCAAGCAACAAAACAATTGGACTCGATTAATTCAACTGAGTTACAGCCACAATTAGGTTGATTATCTTCTTCACATGAATTAAAATCTGGCAACTTAATTTCAATACTATATTGATATGAGTTATTGGATGGATTTAATTTTCTGGATATTGGAAAATAACAGAGGAAAAGAGTCAATTTATGTTTAAAAGACTCTATATCACCTTCCGGATTATACGATTGCAGAATAATCTCCCCATCCTTATCTCGCAGATAAATATATTGCTCCTCTATACTATAAAAATTATCTTGAGGTTGGATTTCTTCCAATATCTGAAATAATTGCCCACAGGAATCCTCGTTATTTCTGTTCATGATTTTTTTGGCAAATGGATTACCAGATTCATCTTTAAAAATTAAATAGCCCTGTTCAGAGGAAAATGAGTAGGATTCAAGTTCAACATATTGTTTAAATTTATCAAACAGGTCTAGCTGGATTTGATTTCGTTTTTTAGCGGTATCATAAGTACATGGATGGATCAAAAAATCTTCAGCGCAATTCAAATAAAATGAATAGCAGCAATCCGATTGTTTTTGATATTTATGAAAGCCAATTTCGGATTGTACAGCACAGATAAAGTTTTGCACCCCAGTTTCGCCCCAAGCTTCTTCTTCAGAATAAAATCTATTTGAGCTTTCAGCTAATACCTCCCTTATATAAATCCGATATTCTCCAGCTTCATTAGCTAAATGATTACAATCAATGAAAAGATTACCATGGTATTTAATAAGCATTAAAAAGAAATCAAAATCTTTCCAGGCCCCCTCTGCAGTTTCATACATTTTCAAGCTATGCCAACCTTGTTCTTGATTATCATTTAAGTAGGTTTCGAAATAATATTTATCATCTGACCTCTTAATGGGATAAGACATTATCCATTTCACCAAGACTTCTGCTACAGTTCCTTCCTGATAAGAATTCAACTCCTCTTGTGTAACCTTTGGAATAAACACAAGAGCTGATGAGTTTTGATTATTGATTTCATCATAACTTATGAATGAACCATAATTATTGATCAGGGATGCTTTTTCCAATATATCAAAGAAATTAATCTCAAAGGCTTCTAATGCTTTTTCTTCATTTTCAAATGCCAAAACACTTTCAAAAAGGATGATTTCCTCTCCAATTGGACCAACATTCTTATAAGCTAGATTATGTGCTCGGATTTGATATTTGAATCGTACAGATTTAGAGCCATTTACATTGATTTTTTGGATTGCCGGACCTCCGAGGCAGAGTTGCAGATACTTCAATCCTCTTTTTAGCCATTTCAAAGACTTCATTCTTCCAATTATTGCTTCTTCTTTGGAGAAAAATTGGATTTGATTGTAGGCAATTACATTATCCTTATCCACCAATCTATAGACAAATCGAGGTGAATTTTCATTGTACTCCTGTCTGATTGAACTGCTAAATATTTGAGGTTTTTCAGTACTGTTATATTGGGCGATATGTTTTTGTACAGATAAGGCCTTCGTTAGATTATCTTCTGATGCTGTCGATTCTGGGGAAAGACTTACCGTTGGTAATTTACTCGCCTTATTTTGTTGGCTTAGCATGATAGTGTTTTTGCTTTTCCCAACTTTCAATGAAGGTAATGCTTGTTGAAATACCTGCGCAGCTTTCAATGCATCTTCTTTATACAAGTATTCTTTCGTACTACTAAATTGAAAGTTTGCATCAGGTTCAAAGCCCAACTCAAAGTTGAACTTCCAGCCTTTAGGCATGGCTAGTGCCCCTAACTTATAACTCGATTTATTGAGGATGCCTAGGATAAGCTCTTGAAGTTCCAAAGCTTCTTTTTCAGTTTCAAACTCCGCATACGAGGTAGCTTCAACCTGGTTATCTTTAACAATATTCAATTGAAATTTAGAGTCTATACTAGTTCTTCCAACACTGTAATTAGATTGATCAACTGCTAAAAGTAATACCTGAAGTGCATGACTTTTTGCCTCTTTATTACTCTTAAACTCTTTTGTAGGGTAAAATTTAAAGGAATTATTATGGTCTAATAAATCATAGCTAAACTTATCAGGTTTACCAACAATATTGTTATGAATATTGATTTTATAATCCTTGGTATCCAAGAATTTAGGAATTTCATTTTCTGAGCTGATTTTTGATAGCTGCAAGATTTTTTTATCGGTAATATCTGATAAAACCCATTGAGCTGCATCATTCAGTTTTGAGATCGTCTTAAATCCAAAATCTAAGGCAGCAGTTTCGGAGTCATGATTGCTAACCGAACTTCTGATAACCTGATCGTCATGATCCAATAATTGAGTTTTATAACCATAGCTACTGATATAAACCTCTTCATTTGGTTTATTGGCAAAAGAACGACTCAATCCTATTCTCACCTCATCTGCTTCCTGAGAGGTATCATACTGCTTAAAGAATGAAACAGAGTTTTTAGCATTATAATGGAGAACGACTTCATATTTCTTTTCATGGGGAATATACTTAGTCTGTAATTTCTCAGGGTTTGCCAAAGAATTAAATACTAATTGAGCAGCTTCTTCAGCCTCTTTCTGAGAGTCAAAACGTTCTTTTAAGGAGAAATAGGTTTCATTTCCAATACTTAGATCGACTAAATAGTAATTGTCAATTTGTTCAACCACAAAATTGCAGAGGCTATTTAAACCCTTATTTTCTATTCCAGCAAGATATTTGGCTTCGATTTCAAAACCAGATATGTTGTCAGATTGCCAATTATTAGCCAAATAATCATACGCTTTGCTACGATTAGCACTTATCTCATCATAATGGTATAACAAGTTCTCCTTTGCTTGTATTAATAAATCCGCATTATTCTTATACTGATACAAAACATTGTCTGTAAACCTTTCTGCGAATCTGGCCAATAGATGATTTAGGAAAGTATTTCGGCGAGCATGATACAAATCATTATCCTCAACAATAAGTGCCAAATAAGATTTAAAGGTTGAAATATTAAGTTCTAATTCAAATGAAACTTGGTTTTCATCAATTATAAAGCTTCTATAATTTTCTTCGAATGATCCTACATAAGAAACAGAATTTAGATGAAGATTTGCTGCTGAGATTGAATTAAAGCTTATTTTACTAATTAATCCGAACTCATCCGAAGAACCTAAGATGTAATAATATATTTTGCCATTGCTAATCTCAATAAATCCGACTTCATAGTTATTACTACTAAAATCTTCGATTAACTGATGAATTTCGATTTTCTGTTTGGATAATGAACTAAACTTATATGGGTTTAATGAACTTAATTTAGGCTTGTCAGCATGAATCAATTGAATTAAATCTGCTTTTGGAACGACGCGAACCAGAGCATCTCCTTCAATACCTAATTGAGTACTTTGATCGCTGCCAACGGCAAATCTCAATAAAGTTCCAAGATCTTTTTCATCGGCCAATTTATTGATAAAATAGGTTCTTCTATCCTCAGCATTATCGGAGGAATTCATAGCGAAGATTTTCCTCAGGTTTTTCAATTGTGATAGATAGCCAGCAAGAATTTGATCAAAGAATAAGAGATAACCCTTTAATTGTAAAGCTTGGGCCTTTCTATGATTCGAAACATCATCTGCTAACCCCCCTTCAGAAATTCCGTATACTTTAGGAAAATCCTCTTGAAGAAGATAATAATCGTCCAAATTCTCATAATAATTACCATTTGGAATTGGGTAATCCAGGTAAGGAGAACCCTGTTGATAAAGTACTTTCCCAGAATAAGAAAAACTAAGTTTGAAAACGTTTTCAAATTTCGATTTATCAAATTCTAATGGAATACCATTTCTCTTAAATTGGATATCAGTACATTTTATGGAGAAATTAGGGACGTTATTTTCAGGGATTTTATATTTCCATAAATCGATTTTTTGAAACCAATTATTTTCACAATTATTTAGGGATAATGAGTTTACTGATTTTACTCCTTCAATTTCAAGAATGATCTGATAGAGATCAGATAGGTGGATTTCCTTTTTTAGTTTTAGTTCTTCAAGCTCGTCTGAATCAATAAAGCCGTGACTTTCCATCAGGTCATAAGGTCTACCAGCATAAATATCCTCAATGGACTTGCCTTTATCCAGCAGTTCCTGAAGGGTGTAGAATTTAGGACTAGGGGAAATAAAATCTCTAAGTTTCTGAATAATTTCAGGATAAATTTTATCAATATCAGCATCTATACCAATTTCTATGGAAGCACAGATCCCTACATCCATTTTGCAAAGGAAATTAAAATCAACGAAGTCCTCACAAAAGTTCCTATTGGTCATTAATTTGGCTTTGATTCTATTTTTAATTTCCTCTAAATGGTTTGTTTGTTCGGTTTCTGAATCAAAATCTTTATTAATATCTTTTTCTGGTTCGATTATTACGTGATACAGCCCATTTAAGTAATCTACACATAGGTCATTTTGTGTTGAATGAAGGAATTGATTATTTTCAGAATTACAAAAATCAAATTGATCGGTTGCAATTTCCAGCCAAGCATTTTTGACACCTTCGATATCAATCAATAATTTTCTATAATCCATAATCGTTAAAGGATTACAGGTTAATATCTGCGCCGGGCTAAAGAAATTATCATCTTTCGATGTATCTAAAGGGTTCCTTGCAAAAAGATCGATACTAGGGAGATTGGTTCTGTATCCGAGATCTAACAAAGAATAACAAAGTACTTCCAAAATGGTAATTCCTGGATCATGCACGTTATGGTCAGTCCATATTTTCCCTGAAAGCTTGCCAAGGTAGGCAATACCTTCGGTCCTTAATTTATCAAAATCAAGGTACTCAGGAAAATCAGAATTGTCCTTATTGATCCATTTATTATTTTCTCCGTCGGTTAGCATGATATTGTTTTCTAACTAAGCATTCATATTCTTACAATAATTCTCGATAGGAACCGGTATGTTGTTGCAAGGAATTGCTTCCTTATCACTAGCCCATCGTTCGCAATCTTGCTGATCTATTTTTACATCAATATTTCCAGCGATTAGAATAGATCGAGGTGATATAGGACATACAACTTTAGCCGAAGAATTACTTACTGGGGTAAGCTCCGAATTATCGATTTCATGTTGCATTTTTATTCCCAATATATAATCGAGGTAGTTCCTGGTCTCCAGAAAACCAACTATATCCGATCGATAAATACACTGCCCAAAGGTTAATTTATCATATTCACCAATTGCCCAGGGAGCTAAGAACTCGCGCAGGTCTTGTTTTAGTTTTTCCTGATAAAAGGCCTCGTCCATGCCCTGTAATAGTTTAACATGGATACAAAAATGAACGGCTTCGTATCGAGGATTCATTATTTTTAGCCTGACAAAAGGAGAACAACATTGTTGAAAATACCGTTGTATATTTTCGAGTAGGCTGACAGGCACCTTGGGTTCAAACAATTGGGAGGCTTTTAATTTATTTAAATCAGGAATTACTGCCAGAATAATATATCCGGGAGCCATTGGTATATCATTTTCATAGATTCTAGCATCCAATGCAAAACTATGGTTGATACATTTGACTTTAAATAATTCAGGGAAAGCCTCTAAGGCGATACGTTCATAATCGAATTTTTGAATAGCCCTACCTTTATGTTTTAAGAGTTCACTAATTCGTATATAGAAATGTCCTTCTTCTTCAGGGATTCTACCAGCATAGGAATCATAGGGTTGAGAAACAGATTTGACAGCAGCATCAGCATTCAGCAGTTTAGCTATTGATCCGGCTGGCAACCCTTGGTTCAGACGTAGTTTATCATTTTCGGCATGATTGGTAAATGTAGCTTGAACAGCTTGGCAGTGAATTCCAATAGTTTCACTGATGGATCGACTATTTTTAGGTACTGAAGCTTTTATCCAAAATAAACCTTCTGGTAGAACACTATTATCTGCAGATATATTTCCTGGAATAGCGAATTTAATGATACCGGAAGTTGTTAATCCATGGGTATCATCATCTAAAATTTCGAATCCATTTCTCAAATCCTTCCATACATTATTTTCTAAATAATGCCATTCCAAAGCTTGTCTTTCCGCTTCTGAATCCGCGGTAGCTTCTGCCAATTGAAACAATACATTAAGATTACTACCAGGAATTAAGTCCTTTATTCCTAAAAACAAAGTTCCTTCATCACAGAAGGTTGGAAATAATGAAGTTCCATTTTTTAATTGTTCTTTTTTATAAGTTCCGGGAAAAGGATATAAATGAATGATTTCAATATCTTGCATTTCCGCAGTTGCAGAGTAATCTAATTCTAACTTACTAATTATAGGGGTCCATGGTTCATTAGGAATAATGGCCTGAACTTTATCATTTTTAATGATAATCTCACGAATTAGCGATATTTTATCCTGTAGGTTTACCACATCCCCAGTTAGGTTTCTATTGTTCCAATGACCAAAAACTGGTTCATAGACCGTACCTCGAATATCATCTGCTGGAGAAACGTCAATCGGATTCCCAAAAACTCCAATTTTAGATATAATCCCCGAAGAAGGGTTATTTACCTTATCAACTACTTGTATTGAAATGTTTTTTGCGGTATCTAAGTCAGCGAGAATAGTAGCAGTACTGAATACAATTAATCCAGCACTAGGATGATAATAAATGGCATCCTCAAGTTTACTATCGGGCAGCTTTCCTAATGCCATCATCTGACGCGCTAATACATAGGAATAAACTTTATGACAAAAATCCTGAACCTGAAGATTAATTTTCAAAAACCCATTTCTAAGCCCAGATTCATATTGTTCAATCAAGGGATCTGGGGATACAAAGCGTTGATTTAAAGTGAAGAAATCTTTATTTAAATATATACTCTGCGAAAAAACCTTTTCACCATCACAATTAGTACTATTATAAGGGTCAAATAGCCTTCTATTATGATAAGTTTTTCCTTGAATTATCGCCTGATGAGTTGATAAAGATGCTGATGTGTGCGCATTTTCTTTGACCCATTTTCCATTCTCCAGAATAGAGAGGTTAATCAGAAATTTATTCTCATCAAGGCCAAATTCAGCTCCATCTTTCAGGTAACCTTTATAATAATCACGAAAACTAAATGGTCTATCTTTCCAATTGAATTTAACATGGATGTCATTCCATTTCTTACAGAACAATTCCTGACTACCAATATAAAAATCTGGCCCAATAAGGTTCAAAGAAGTATTAACATTATCTGACGGAGGATTCTTAATATCAAAATCTATAACTTCTGGACGAACACCAAAAGGATAGATTGGAGCTTTTACATTTTGTAGGCTTTCACTATTTTGAACAATAATATTCTTCAATCCACAAACGCTGACATCAATTTTTGTAGAGGTAGAATTTGTAAGTCGAATGCTCCGAAAAAAGTGATAAAGAGACAAGTATTGAATACTTTCTGTTTGTTCTCGGAGGCAAAATAATTTATCATTATTAAACAAGGATTCAACAGGGATTTTCACCCGTTCATCCAATAAAACCCTAACTACCGGAGATTTACTGAGAATACCTTCTTTTAGGATTTCATTATCATAGGCCACGATAGATTCCTCCGCCTCGGTTAAGACGGCAGAAATCGTAATTTCAAATTCCCCATTACTGTTTATTGGAGATAATGAAATTTGGGCTGGATTTATTGGATCGATCCAAGATTTTGGACCTGAAAATGAAATATTAAAAGCTTTAATGGGTTTAAAAATATCCTTTAAGAGCTTGATATCTGCTGGTGCAGAAATTAGTTCATGATACTCCCCTTCTGAAATCACCTTCTCAAATAACTGCTTATCCAAAAAATGATAACATGAAGTCTGCTTACTAAGTGGGTTATCGTCCCTTAGCACGGATTCCAATTTTTCTTTAAGGTTCTTACTAATTCCTTTTTTAATGGCTAAGGCAATCAAATCCCTATTTATTGGATAAAAACGGTCATTAATTACAGTTTTCACCTGTTCATAAAATTGGTTAGCAATGGCAGTATCCGTACAATTTTCATTTATTTGACAGGCAAGCTGTATATTAATTTTACGCATTCCTTCCTGAAGGAATAAAACATCAGAGGCAAGGATAAAACCTATTCTGGCTCTTTGATTGGCTCTAACGAATTTATTTTCTGGATCGATATATTTACTTAAGGCGGAACCTAGCGTGGACCAACTGGCTATTTGATCAGCTGGAAATGGTTTTTCAACACCATCTGCCATACTCGCATTGCTTGCCATATAAACACCTTCGAGGTAAAGTTTTTTATTACTCTCCTGATTATTAAGAAACAAAGTCCTTTTATCAACGATTTTCGCTCTATTAACAACGATTTGATCATTTAAAGAAAACTGAATTTCAACCTTATTGGCATCCTTACTGTCTTTAACGAGCAAACCTTGTTCTAGCAAATAACTTTGAACCTGGTTTTGCAATTCGAAAATCAAATGAACCTTATCTGGCTGAGCAGATTTAGATTTTAGTAGTAAAACTTCCTTATAGAAAAAATCAAGATGTTTCTTGGTAAAGGAATTCAGGTCATTTTGAACATGTTTAAAGAGCTTCAAAAAGGTAAATAACAAGGCCAAATGAGGACTCAGTTTTTCTTTGAATTCTTCTTGAAGTGGGAGAAAACTAGATTCTAGACTTTCTTCAGCGGAGGCTTTTGAGATATCAATCACTGAAAGAAAAGATTCTGCTATCGCAATAATTTGATTTTTCAAATAGATACGTCTTTCTCTTTTAGTTTTTCCAGTTTCTTTAAAGCTTTCCAAATTTTGAATCGAGAAAAGATTATTCAAATCGAGGTTCCAACTAGGATTATCGATAAAAGGCATCAGGTTCAATGGCTTATTTTGCAACCATTTGACAGCAGAATTTATCTGAATAATAAAAAGTTTTAATGAATCAGATAGTTTGTCCTTAACCAATTTATTTAGGCTGAGTGAAATTGGCAACTCAGATTCCGATAGTTTTAAAGTCCATAAATTAATGGGTTTTATGATGGCCTGAAAAACATAATTGAAAATCAATTGGAGACTTACCTTCGAAGGGTCTTTTTCAAATAAGAACTGATAGAAGCTAAGTTTTTCTCTTATTTTCTGGGTATTATATTTAATAATTGAAGTGACGGTAAATGGGAGATTATTTTGAAAAAAAGGTTGCCAATCCGACACATTCAATTGAGGGTCATAATAATTGATATGACGGGATAATTTTTCAAAATAATCCAATAAATCAGCTAATTTTCGGGCATCAATCTGGGCTGAGCTAGACAACAGATCATCCATAACCCGTTGTCTTTGGCTCGTTCCGGGATCATTTAAAAAGGGATGTATCAAGTCTTTACACAGCATGGCTTCGAAGATTAATTAGATTGATTTCAGGGCTTCATTTAAGTAATAGTCATATACATAATTGAATCTTGAATTTGTTCCTGGAACAGAATATTCAAGACTGATGGTAAATCGACCTTCTATGAGGTCCATAGATTCAGCGGGGCTGATTTCAATTTGTTCAACACGGATTCGGGGTTCATAAAATAAGATGGCATTTTTAACCCGGTCTTTGAGATAACCAATTACGGAACTATTCAAGGTTTCAAATACGTAATCTGTCAGATCGCATCCATACTGAGGTTGCATAACCCTTTCACCCAATGCGGTAGAAAGCAGGATATTTAAACTTTGATCAATATCTTCAGTACCAGAAACCATTTCAACATTATTAGAAATATTATTGAATTCTGGGGGAAATGACCATCCAGTTCCTAAAAATGATTTGAATGAATTTTCCATAGTCATGTGTTTTTATCCTCCAATTTGCACGGTTGGCAATCCTAATACGATTGTTCCTCCATGGGCTGTCAAATCTCCTTGTCTAGCGGCAGGTTTTCCACCTATGAGTACTGTTGCTGAGCCTTGAACAATATTGTCAGGAGCTCCAGTACATAGCAGCAAATCACCAAGAACCGCTGCTGGGATTCCTCCAATCAGAACGGTTGGTACTCCAGGACCAAGAATAGGTCCACCAATATGTGGAACAGGTCCAGGGCTAACCATTGGACAGATATGCATATCATTTATTCTTGCTGCAGATGCCATAATTAGTTTATTTTCACCATTGAACCTTTTATTTCAGCGACACCAGATGCAGATATTTTTGCCATTGAAGCAGAAACATTGACATTGGTGTCGGATTTGAGATTCATTGTTTTTCCGATCACACTTAATTTTGTTCCAGCCGTAATTTTTAGTTCTGTCCCGGCTTTTAATTCAATTTTCTTTGGACTTTCAATAAGAATTCCATTGTTGTCCATAACTATTTTATTTTGATTTTGATCTTGTATCTCGATCTTTTTTCCATCTTCATCTAGAATAATACTATTTCCGGCAGGGGTATCAATTGTGATTGTTTTGCTGGAATCATTAAAGTGAATTCTCATTTTACTACGTGAGAAAAAGCCTTTCTCATCATTTGCATCTGAACCTTTCAGGGGTGCCGGTTTTGCACTACTATTTAGCATTCCCAGCATCACGGCATGTCTTGGATCATTATTGATAAATCCGACGATTATTTCATCATCGATTTCAGGTCTAAAGAAAGTCCCTCTTTCATTTCCAGCATCCAGGCAATTAACCCTTACCCAGGTTCCATTGGAACTATTATCGATAATTGGAATCTTAACCAGAATGCGATCTTCGCCTTCAGGGTCGTTTTCTAATTGTAAAACCTTTCCAATTTGAAGACCTTCAATAGCACCTAATAAACCAGATGCAGAATGGGCATTTATATCCGTATACTGGGTGCAATAATTATTGGAATTGAGTCCAAATTGGATATGCGTATACCAAGTTCCATCACCCATATCTTGGCGTACGGCGGTCACATAAGCATTACCATTAAAACGATCAGATACGGATGCAATTTTTACCATATCACCGGGTTTAATATTTTCAAATCCAGTGAAACGAGCACGACCTTGAATTTTAGACAAACGACTTCGCATCATCGTGCCTTCGGCCCAAGCTTTTAATTCTTCTTCTAAAAGTTGTCCACTATGTTGTAATTGATATTTATCAAGTTTATTTTTCTCTGCTAGGAAAGAACTTTCAACATTTCCTTGTTCGATAAAGTCCTTAGCTTTCTCTATTTCTTCAGAAGCAATCTTTTGGTTTTTATAATCCCAAGCATTCGCTTCCACCTTAGCCCATTGATTTTTAATATCCATTTCTGCTTCGAACTCCACAATGGAAGATCCGTAGGTCAACTGCATTACAGGGTCCGCATCAGTTTTCGGGAATTCAATCCTTACCTCTCCGTTACTTACATTGATTAATTGTCCATTGGCCTCTGCCCGAAGGAGCAAAAAATCCCAATCCGTTAAATGATGTTGAATTATTTCTTTATGTGGAACCTTAGTGGATTCTACACTGGATGTTAAGTCAGCGTAGGATTTAATTATACTTTCCATGATTCCATCATCCTTTTCATTAAGAAAGTATTTACTTCGGCGAGATAATGTCATTTGTATGGCATTATCCCGACATTCTATATATAATTGGGAATTACCATTTTCTTTTACTTTAACTTGCTGCTTAGTAATTATTCCTTTAAAAGCAGTTTTGTTGTCACTATCAAATCCAAGCTTGATTACAACTTGATTACCTGGAACAAAATCTTCTTTATTACTAAGTTCAAAATTCCCCAATGCAGCATCACCATCCTTCAATAATATTCGAGCGACAGGTATTCTATTGATTTCCTTATCAATTGAAATACTAAGCAATTCATAGGAAGAATCCATAAGCTGTTCATTCAAATAAATTTCGAAACTTACAGTATCATGCTGCGAAGGATTATGAATTAGAAGTTCTTCCATTAGTTTGCTTTTTTATTAAAAGGTGGAAAATAGATTTCTTGACCTGGTATTAATTTTTTTATTGATATCAATCCATTAGCCTTAGCTACTTGAAGGAAATATTTGGGATCATTGTATATTGAAAAAGTCATCAGGTCCAATCGATCCCCTTGCTTTATTACGCGATGATGGGTTAAATCGGGAGATGAAGGATTATCTTCAGCCATTCTTTGTTCCCGTGATTGGTAATTCAAGAAGGTTGCTGATAATTTAGCTCTTAGCGGTGTTCCATCGGGTTTAAATAAGGTAAAGTTTATATCCAGATTTGAGAGAACACAGCGGAAACGGATTTCAGAGCCCCAGATAATTAACAGGAAATTTGGACGATGGATGTCACCTTGATAGTTATAGGCACAGTCCATGAAAATTTTCAATTGTTCCTGAACAGGCTTGCTTTTATATTCCTCCCAATATCCTTCCATTGTACCGGTTCCATCCAAGATGAAATCGAGTTTTAATTCTTCTGGCGCTGTTGATTTAAACTTCACTTCAGGAGCTCCGGCTCCATGAGGTCTTTGAACATCATGTTCAATTTTATAGTTTTTGGAAAATGCCTCTGGATTAATAGGGGCAACAAATGCAGGCGTATTAGTTTGTTCAGCAGCATTCATTTGAAACTGTCTATCCGTAAATGAATAAATCAACAATTTCTCTAATTTTCCAGAACTATAATTAGCGCTCATTTTTATCTTTTAAGATTTCCAATACTTTTTCGACACAGACTTTGATAATCTCTTCAGCTGGAGAAACACCATTATCCTGATTTCCTTGTCCATCTCCATTGAGAGGAATTTCTTGAATGATGGTTGCCTTAATGAGCAACTCTCTGACTTCGACAGGCATAGCTAAGATTTTTGAAAAATTAATCGGTTAAAGTTTAACTCCAAGGTTTCAATCAGGATTTCAGCACGTCCGGCATTCAATTCTGATAATTTCCAGGACCTGGGCCATACATTATTGATTTTCCAATGCATTAAAGATTGATGTTGTTCATCCAATAAATTAATAATGACCATTTCTAGGGGTTCATATTGTTGATCATCGAAAGCTCTTTTCAACCAATCTGTAATTGCGGATTCACCAGGTGCAATCAACCCTCTTTTTAAGACTAAAGGACCATATTTGTGGCGAACAGGTACAACATGCTCAAACCTATTTTCGCCGCCTTCCTTGATGGTTTCCACATCAATGCTGGAATCCAATCCAGTGACAGACTGAAACTTAATATCAACGGTTTTATTACCTTTCAGATTAAAGTTTACTGAAAAGTGAAAGTTGACGGTTTGATAGAATGAATCAGGCATGGTCCTTTAGTTTATTTTTTTGCTTCAACAATAGATAAGCCTTCATGTACGAGTTCCATTGATTCAATAGCGACTTCGTTGGCGTCGGCTTTCAGGTTTGTGGATTGCACTTTGGAAGGCCAAGCCCGAGACAAGGTCCAAGAAATTATGGGTTGATGTTCTTCGTCCAGGAGACGAATTGTTACATCCCGACGGAACTTTTCTTTTCCTTCTTGGAACATCATGGTTTTTTTCCATTGTTCAAAGAATTCAAAATCACCAAAGAAGGTTCCTCTTTTCAAGGTTACATTCGGGTATTTCGTTAACCCTGGCTGCTTGGTTTTATTATATGTCGGGCTACTACCTTCCCGGTATTCAATAACCTCAGTTTCAAAGTCAAGTCCACTCACTTCGGTAAAACCGATTCTAGTTCCGCCCCAATCCAATTGGAAATGGAACTTGGGAAGTGGATAATTTTTTTTAGGATCGTTTGACATAACTTAAGATTTAAGCGTTTTTGTTATTTACATTTATTTGCAGGATTGACCTCATTAATTGCATTTTCGAGGCTTTGCTTGCAAGCAAGCAAGGCATCTCGTTTTTCTTTTGCGGAGTCCAATTCTTTCTTGAGTCCATCTACATTCTGTTTGGAGTTCAGGTAATCGGCTTCTAGTTGGCGATAATATTCATCGCTATCGATTGGAAGATGAATGGCGGGTTCTAAGCAACAACATTCATAGCCTTCAGAACTTTTCACAATCTTGCTAGATTCAGGATAAGCTGTGCTATCCGGGTTGGAACTTTGGTTGCAATTAAATTTATCCTTCCAGTATTGGATCACTCTTTTCAATCCATATTCCTCACAGATATTGATATGCAGGCCATAAGCCAATTCAACAACGGCCACTACCTGAGGGATCATAATATCGCGGGTTAAGATTACAGCATCCAATTTTTGACCATAGTCTTCCAGTAATTTCATTATTCCAATTCCTGGAGATAACTCAGGTCTTTTCAAGCAATTGATACAGAGCAATAACTTATCATATTGGGATTTCAATTTGTCGACTCGGTTATAGAGGTCTTCAACCATGCAAAAAAGGATTTCAATGGCCTTATTGGTTTTATCGGTCACTAGACATACTTTTTGTAGTAAAAGAATAAAAAGTTCTAATTGGCGACAAAGAGCATCAGCATTTTCATCGGTTGCTTCCCAATCTGCGAACCAAGCTTTGAGCCGATCTCTTTCCTCTACACTGAGGTTATATTCCAGTTCTTTGTTACTGGCATATGCATTAGCAGATTTCCAATCTGCTGTGACTTGTACAAGATCGCCTAACCATGCCTCATAACAACAATCTCCCCCATTTTCATTGGGATTAGGTTTTTGATCACAACAATCAAAAATATCTCTATCTAGCGTGCTTACTTCATTATAGCTTAACATAATCGTGTTATTTAGGGTTACTATTAGTCGCAACTTGCGCCATCATTATCCTTGATGCAATAGATTTCGGTGACCTCTTTACAGATATCACAGATATCACATTTACATTTTTTGAATCTGTTATTTTCATCATTCGAGCCTTCATTACATCCGCAATCGCCAATACAATTACATTTATGGCAACATAAATAGTCTTTAACCTCCACGAGCGTTTCTAGTTCATTCCGTTTATTGTATAAAGCATAACTGGATTGAGTTTGAGACTTAATAGCGAGGGTAAGATCATCTTGGGATTTTTTAAGTCCGGCAGTGGCATTAATGATTTGGGAAAGGATTAAGTCATCGAATGTTTTGGCATTTGTAGCGAAATCCTGTTGGAATTTCTCCAAGGATTTAATGTTAGAAAAAGATTGAATGCCTATGATATCGGAGACCGAGTTGCAGATAATATCAATTTCCTGGCTTAATTCAATTGGTTTTTCAACCAATTTTTGGAGTACTCTGCATGCATCCTGACACTCATTGGGCAATTGATTACTTTCAGCTAGTTTTTCATTATCATTACAATTTTCAGAAGAACAGCCTAATATTTTAAGTTGTCCTGAATTGCAACTATCATTCATTCCAGCGTCTAGTTTTGCGGCTGATTCGCGGAGATTGGCAAATGCTACCTTTGCATTTTTAGCAGTCATGGAGACTGCTTTCAATGCGGCTAACAGGGTATCATTTTGTAGAATACTGGAAGCAACATTCTTTTTAATTTCATCCGATGCTTGGATCAACTCCACTCCTACCTTTAGTTCCAAGTTACGGAGCATTTGATAGTTTTTTTCTGTTTTGACAAAGACGCATTTTTTCTTTTCGTACATCATCAAAGTACCATCTTTGGTAACTTCACTTTCACTCAATTCTCCCAGTTTCCCTTTTAATCTATTGCAATAATCTTCTTTGATTTGATATAGATTTTTTTGAGTTATAGTTTTAGCTTCATTACCATTGCAATTCCCATTTTTAGGGTTTCGCATATTTGAGCTTTCTATGGTCATAACAATGATTATTTATGGTATACAATAGGTTAATTAAGATTCCGCGAGCATTTTATGCATAAATCTTAGGATAATGAATTCAGCAGGTCTGACAACGGCCATTCCAATTTCCACGATCATTCTACCTTCCCAGATATCCAATTCCGTCATTGTTTCTCCGAGTCCGATATGGACAAAGAATGCTTCTTTGGTAGATGCGCCCATTAGGGCTCCAGCTTTCCATTGTTGGGTGAGGTAATTTTCAATCATTGATTTCACTCGGACCCAGGTATTCCGGTCATTTGGTTCAAAAACGAATTGTTCAGTAGCGTTTTTCACAGACTCTTCTGCCATATTAAAAAATCTTCGCACCGGTACATATCGCCATTCATTATCATTTCCGGCCAATGTTCGGGCTCCCCAGACAATGGCAGGTCCGCGACCTGGAAACGAACGAATTACATTGATAGATTTACCAGCAGCAGAATCTACATTCAGATTCATTTGTTCCTTTTGGTTGATCAGATATTGAGGTCGGATAGCATTGCTCACATTAACATTCGCAGGAGCTTTCCAAACACCACGTGCATTATCAACCTGTGCATATAAGCCTACAATTGCCGCCGATACTGGCATCAGCATCTGAATATTTGAAACAGCACTTTTGGCTTGAAAATACTTTTCATTATTAACGGCCAATAGTTCTTTCAGATTTGCAGCACCGGGAACTCCCGTTACTAATACTAATTCATCATTATCTTTATTGGGATCTCCTACTACTTTATAGGAATAATCAATAGAGGTGTAAAGCTTCGGAAAATATACAGCTGCATATTTATAGAAATCAGTTGTTCCCGATAATGTACTTCGAAGAAGTTCAACATCTAAGCTCCATTGATCTAGGTTTTCAGCATTATGATAGACATCCAACACGGTGAATCGATCTTGAAGTTCGACACATTGCTTGATTGCTTCGGTATGAATATCATAGTAATCCGTGGCAGAACTCAGGTTCATGGAATCTGGGAAAACCAATAGTGTAACCTCATTGATTTTGGCGACTTCCTTTAAACCATCCAAGAGGTCAGCTACAATAATCGTCCCTCCAGAATCGGAATAATTACCTACCGAGGTAATCCAGCAAGGTCCCCCACCATTAGCGAAGAACAATTGCATGGAATAATACATCAGGAATTTAGATCGTTTGGTTTCGTCCATTTTGCCATTAACGGCAGAATTAGGTCCAAATTCAACTGATAGGCCTTCTTTTTCAGGATCGGGATAACCAAAATATTGCTCGTATTGAAGCATAGATTCAATACGCCACGGTTTATTTCTGAGGTCATCATTTTCTTTCCATTTTGCATTCTCAGTGTATCCAATAAAAGCTGGAATTGCAGTTTCAACCGAAGCAATGGAAGGCGGAAGATGTGGTATTTCTTCAATATATACTCCGGGGGTTTTATATTCTTGCATAACAATAGATTTTGGTTATTATTATTTTTTACAATCAAGGTTCTAATGGAAACAAATCAGATTCTGGAACCATTATTTCACTATATATTTTATTATTTTCTATTCTACAGTTTGAATTTGATGTTGGATTCGGGAGATATAAAAAGCTACTATCAGGATTCTGATAGAGGGTTATATTTGAAGTTAATGGTCGCGGATGTTTGGATATCAAAGTTCCGTCAGTAGAGTTTAATAAATCTGGAAATAGACCTGTTTTTAAGGCTTTACTCTTATTATTTACATACCTCCAAAATGAAGATTTACTTCTAATATTAATTTCAAAAATTGGCGTCGGAGGATCAATAATATTAAATTGATTTTTTCTGCTAATCAATTTTCCTGAGGCATCAATAATTTTGAAACCGTTGATGTTGCTTTTTACCTTATATAATATTAGCCCAACAGAATTTCTTAATTCAGATTCATTTTTATAAAAAACTATTTTATGATTTTGACTATATCCTGTCGTATTGGAAACTTCAAGGTCATAGAGCAATTGGTCATTGTATGGATCATCAGGCAGCATTCGAATCAATTTAGGATCCCAAACAATTTGAACCTTGGACATAGGATTGACACTTTTGACCATAATTTTCTGAACTAGTGTTCCGGCGGAATTTTTTAGTTTAAATGTTGCATTCGTAATGTTGTTGGCATTCAAAAAATTGTAAATAAAATTCGGAGGAACAAGCAGGCGATCATTTTCATTAGCATAGGCTTGACCCGCAATAGGTTTCCACGTCTTCGTATCTGAAAAATCAGAATAGAAGGTTCTAATATCATTGGATCCAAATTTTGCAATTTCACCCTGTTCGTAAGTTTTGGCAGCATCGAAATCGGAAACATCGGCGGTTAAATAAGGAGAATTCCGGTTGCCTGATAATGTAGCATCATTTGAAAAGAGGTAATATGCATTTATAAAAGAATTCATTTTTGCATTACTTACTTCATTAAATTTTGATGATTTTTTATAAATAAGAATTGGAATAAGCAAGTTGTCCGATAAAGGATTGATAGGTTCATAAGTAGTCATTCCACTAGGGAGTTTCTTAGCACGAACCGCAACCAGGATTTTACATCCGGAATAAGTAGGAAGTAATTTTAGGTTATTATTCTTAAAGATATCTTCCTGAGATTCGGGGGTTAAAAAATCAATATCATCATTGATATGATCCGCAAAAGATTGAAATTTCTTGAACAAAAAATCAAGTCGATCTAGTTGGTTAGCGAGCTCAAAAATGTTATTCCCTGATTTCTCTGTTTGATAAAATTCATGGTAGAGTTTAATCTCAAATAACGATTTATAGAGCGTCTTCATCTCATCAATTTTTATTGGATAGATTAGTTTGAATTTCTTCGATTAGAGGTGCATCTTTAACCTTAACATGTTCAGAAAGCGAAATCAATCTGAGTTTGTACATGGCAAAAGGAACCTGTCTTCCACCCAGGGATCCCCATAAATAATTAATCTGTTCAAAGGACAAGGTATAGAGGTCCATACAGAAGGAAAATTCAATATTCTGATCAGGATCATACGGGTTTACATAATTAAAGTTGTTTTTACTTTGCAAGAAGCTAATGACCAAGGATAATCTTTTCAATGCGAGCAAGTAATTATCACCTGCATAGTTACATGTAATTAGCACATATAAGTTTATGTTTACTGGTGGATTTTCGTAATAAGCATTAGCATTAGAAGTTCTTTTCAAGGAGGTTTGATTTTTCAGCGTATTTTCCTCTTCAATATTGACCAAAGTAATTACGATATTATCAGGAAGCCCGGAGCCCGCGGAGGTTTCAGCCAAGCCAATATTATCAACTATAATATTAGCTGCAGCATCGCCTTTGGAAGCTAGATAAGACGAAAGATTGTCTTTGAATAATATGAGTGCCTGATCAATCATTTTGAAAGGTTATATGAAGTTTGAGTACTTCTAGTGGAGAATATTAATTCAGAAATAAATTTCCAGATTAAAGGAACACAGGACAATAGCTATCAATAGTCATTTGATTTTTTAAACCATATCAAAGAGGATGGCAAATTTAGTCAATTGACAAAGATTGTTGATTTCCAGTTTATTAGTTATGTTTTTCCGATGATTATTAACGGTATGAATGGAAATAAATAAGAGATCCGAAATATCTTGACTTGATTTACCTTCTACAATCAGTTTAATAATTTCTTTTTCTCTTTTGCTCAATAACATTACTCGATTACAATACTTTTGAAAATCACTTTGATCAGAAAGAGACACCTGTTTATTTTCTGATTTATTTAATTCGAAGGCATACCTGAACAAGATAAAATTCTTTGAGTCTTGATGAATAAGGGATAGTTTTGAGGTAGCGAAATACCATTTATAATCACTTTTATTCTGGGGTCTATTTTTTTGAAAGAAGAAGTAAACTTTATTAAGGTTATTTTGTTTGAAGGCATGGTAAAGATTAGATTTTAATACCACATTATCTTCAGCAGGAAAAAAGAAATCAAAATACGCTAACCAGATTTGTTCTGCATCCGGATGGACTTGGTTCAACATTTCGGTCCTACATTTGTAGTTCAAAACGTTGGAGGTTTCCTTGTGATTTTCTACAAACAGATTTCCTACATAAAAATCCCCTATTTCTACTTTCAGAAATTTCTGCTGTAAAATCTGACTTAGCATCTCAATAATATGTTTACTAAAATCATATTTTGAGCTTATCTGAGAATTCTGTAAGAGGCTCATAATATTAATCAATTTATAGTTAGTGTTTGTACAGTGAAAATTGATTTTAAACCAATTTTGATAGTCAATAGAAATAAAACTAATTGGAATTGGTTATTTATAAATCCTGAATGAGTGAGTACTTGAAAAGAATGAGTAAGTAATAATAATAAATTATTGAAGGCTGTAAGAAAAACGGAATCTATTAGAAAATGAGAGAATTATAAATTAGGATACAAAATATAGAAAAATAAATGATAAAATTTAATATTTCCCTAAAACCGTTAACAATATTTCACTTAAAACAAGATATTTAGTTAGTAGGAAAGGGAATTTGAGATAATTTTTAGCATTTTAAAGGGATGGAATGAAGAAAAAAAGCCGTCTAAACTTTCGTAAAGACGGCTCTCGAATAAACACTCTATAACACCTAATATCCTTTGTTTTGAACGAGTTTATTATTATTTCTAATTTCCGCAGTAGGTTTTGGGAATAACAATTCTCTTTCAGTTACTACAGGTCCATAGGAGAACTTGTGACCAACATAATTATCAAATTTTTTGGTACTTACATTGAATGCTTTTCGCAGGCGTACCATATCGAACCAGGTAATATTTTCATAACATAGCTCGTGCCAGCGTTCTTTCCATATTGCTTCGCGCAATTGTTCTTTAGAAAGTTCCGCAAGATTTGGCAGTTCTGCTCTTTTACGGATGGCATTGACTGCATCATAAACTTTTGCACTTGGTCCAGCTACTTCATTGGCAGCTTCAGCATACATCAATAAGACATCTGCATATCGGATGATTGACCAGTTCAGATCACTGTTGGTGGTACTTGTTTGAGCAAGCTCATCAAAATGCTTGTACAGAAAGTAAGCACCAAGATTGACTTCCTTGGATCGATCAGACTCATGCGTAAATTTTGTAAAGAAAAATTGTTTTTCTGCACGTCTCAAATCTTTTGCATCATAGGATTCCACAAAATCTTTTGTGGCATAAATTCCACCTGTTTCATCGGAATATGCTGAAATATTCTTATTATACGGGATAATTGCGACCTGCCAATTGGAAGGAATGACTTGTGTTTTATACTGTATACTGAAGATATTTTCCACTCCATTTTTCTTTTTGGGATCATGTAAATCCGCATAGGTTGGAAACAATTGATATTGTTTGGAATTGATTACTTCTTCCGAAGCCTTTGCAGATAGATCATAATATGCAGCACCTTTATTCAATGGATAACCAGCCATAGTAAGGTAGACCTTAGCCATGAGCGATTTGATAATTCCCATATTTACTTTACCACTTTGGTCTGCCCAAGGCAAACCTGAACCTTCCGCCACTTTTAAGTCACTCACTATTAATTCATAGACCTTTTCAACGGATGACTGCTCTGGATATAATTGTTCTGAGGTTAAGCTTACTGCTTCTGTCACTAGCGGGATTTCTCCAAACATTTGGACGAGATTAAAATAGTAGAAAGCCCTCATGAAATGTGCTTCCCCTAGTAATTTCTTCTTTTCGGTTTCATCCATTGAAATTTTGGGAATATACGTGATGGAGAGGTTTGCATTTCCGATTCCTTTATAATAGGTTGTCCAAAAGTCCAATCCATAGCCATTATCAGAAGTATTCCGAAGATCTTTAACGTAATAGCTATTTACAGCCTGTCCTAGGTCGGTTGCAGCCAGTCCTGTAGCAAACTCAAGCATCATCCAGGTTCCACCACCAAAACCACTGACCATTGGATTTCTTAAGCTAGCATATATTGCGCTAATGGAACTTCGCGCATGTTCAGGTTTTGTGAAATAATTCTCAACAGTAAAATTACTAGGGTCTGATTCCTCCAAAAAATCAGAACAACCCATTAAGGCACTGAATACTAGTACACTCGCTGTAATTTTAATAGTTCTATTTATATGTTTTATGTAATTCATGATAATCCAATTAAATTATAAGCCAATGTTTAATCCAAAAGTGAACACCCTAGGTCTTGGGTAATCATACATTCCGTAACCTTGATCGAAAGGATTTCCAGAGTTAGAAACTTCAGGGTCATAACCTGCGTACTTGGTCATTACAAAGAAGTTTTGAACGGAAGCGAAGAATTTCAATCGATCTAATTTCATCCGAGAAACTACATCAGGGTTTACCGTATAAGAAAGCATCAAGTTTCTACCACGTATAAATGAAGCGTCAGAGACTTTATGGCTATCATTATTGGTTGTATAATAAGCATTTATAGGTCTTACCTGAGCGATATCGGTATTTTGATTATTTTCAGTCCAGGCATTCAATACTGTTTTATAGCTATTGGCAATACCTTGTCTATCTTCAGCAGAGTGAATACTTCTATCCAAGACATCATTCCCAAACATATATTGGATATCGATCAATAGAGATAGGTTTTTATACTTGAAGGTATTTGAGAAAGTACCGTATCCATCTGGAATACCACGTCCGATAATGGTTTTATCATTATCATTGATTACCCCATCGGCATTAATATCCTGATATTTGACATCCCCAGGCAGCATATTATATTTTTTAGCTTCTGCTGCTTCAGCCGATCCCCATGTTCCTAGGTGTTGAAATCCCCAGAAAGAACCTACAGATTCACCTTCACGGATAATTGTTCCGCCGCTATAAATGTCAGCGCCTCCAATTAATCTTAGGACTTGATTTTTATTATAAGAGAAATTGAATAATCCGGACCAATTAAAAACGTCATTTCCAATATTGGCTACATTGATTCCAAACTCAATACCATCATTCTTCATACTACCGATATTTCTAAAGATGGTTCCATAACCACTTGACAAAGGAATTGGGGCATCCAAAAGCATATCATTCACTTGTCTATGGTATAGATCTAATTCGAAATTCAATTTATTTTGGAATAAGCCTAACTCAAGTCCAACATCTACTTGTTCTGTTCTTTCCCATTTCAAGGTAGGGTTTGCAATTCTTCCGGTTCCAACACCTACCAAGCGATCTCCCCCTTGTATGATTTCATAATTTCCCATTCCGGCTAATGCTCTATAAGCTGGGATTTCAGAGTTTCCTGTAGCACCATAGCTCATTCTAAGTTTCAGATTTGAGATGGATTCAGAATCTTTAAGGAAGTTCTCTTCATTGATTTTCCAAGCTACAGCTGCAGAAGGGAAAAAGGCATATTGATTATCTGCACCAAATTTTGAAGAACCATCAATACGACCTGTGAAAGTGAAAAGATATTTATTTAACAAGGTGTAGTTAATTCTGGTAAAATAAGAGTTTAATCCATTGGCATTAGCACCAGACGAAGGTGCATTCATGGTTGCACCCGCACCGAGATTATTAAATTGGTAATAGAAGTCAGTGAATTTACTGGAGCTGGCATAGGACCCGAAGTAATCTGTATGCTGCCATGAGAAACCAAGCATGGCATTGATGGAATGGATATCTCCAAAGTCCTTCAGGTAAGTGAAATAGTTTTCAAATTGCCAAGAATTGAATCTTTTATTATCCACATTTGCCGTTCCATCACTGGAGATATATTGCAATCCAGCAGCTGCAGCATAATCTTTTCTTTGGTTAATGATATTTGTTCCGATTGAAGTTCTAAATTCCAATCCATCCAAAAGTTTGATATTGGCATACATATTACCAATAAAAGGTTGTGTTGAAAGGAAATAAAGGCGTTCATCGGCCACACGAATTGGGTTATCACCACCTTCCATTCCTGGATAATCGCGGTTACTGGCCCATTTTCCGTCAGGATAACGCACAGGGATTAAAGGTAATGCTTCCAAGACTTGGCGCATCATGGTAATTCCACCACCACCTAATTCATCCACTTGTTTATCTTTCTGATCTGTATAGCTTAATACTCCTCCTACTTTCAACCAGTCCTTGATTTCAGTATCAAATACAAATCTTGCTGAATATCTTTTTTGCCAAGATCCATAAGCTACCCCTTGTTCATTCCGATAATTTACAAACCCACCATAAGAGCCTTTATCATTTCCATTGGTAAAGCTTAACTGATGATTTTGCGTAATAGCATTTCGGAAGGCTTCTTTTTGCCAATCTGTATTATACAAAGGTTTGCCATTGGCATCAAAAATCAATGGATTCGTACGTTTGGTTTTAGGATCGGTGTATTTCGTTCCTGTTGCCCATCCTACAGGGTCAAACTTTTTAGCATTTTCGTACGCCATTTCCTCGACAGCCAGGAATTCCTCAGAGGTTAAAACTGGCAATAATTTAGGGGCATATCCAACACCAAGGTCAACATCATAACTTGCTTTTCCTCCCCCTGCAGTACCTCTTTTGGTAGTAACAATCACTACCCCATTTGCACCACGAGCACCATAGATTGCGGTTGAGGAAGCATCTTTAAGCACTTCGACAGAGGCAATATCATTTGGGTTGATGTAATCAATTGGTGAGCTACCATTCTGAAGACCATCACGGCTCATGATAACACCATCAATCACATAGAGAGGGTTGTTTGTCGTAGAGATAGAACTGGATCCACGGATTCGGATATTTGCTCTTCCACCAGGTCTTCCGGAGCTTGTAGAAACATTTACCCCGGTAATTTTACCACCCAAAGCTTGGTTTAGATTGGAAGCAGGTCTTTCATGAAGTGCTTCTCCTTGAACAGTACCTACAGCTCCGGTCAAGTCACTTTTTTTAACCACCCCATAGCCTACTGCAACCACGACTTCTTCAATGGATTCCGAAGAAGAGGTTAATTGGACATTAATAACATTTCGATTGTTTACTGCTTCGGTATGGGTATTATAGCCCATATAGGTAAAGGTAAGATTTGCAGCCGCCGTAGTTTTAATTTCATAAGCACCATTCGCATCGGTGCTAGTACTGGAGTTTCCGACACTACTTTTAATAGAGACGCCTGCCAGGGCATCATTCGTAGTTGAGGATACTCGACCAGTAATCGTGATTTCCTGTGCATATGTCATTTTTACTAGTAAGAAAAACAACAATAAAGGAACACATCTGATGTAGGTTCTCATCATAGTTATAAGTTTAAAAGGTTTATATTGAGTTATTTATCTCTCAATTCACTGGAATTCCTACATGCCAAAAACCATTTCCTTATAGCCAAATCAATTCTACATCGTTTCAAAAGAGAAACAATACATCTCGCTGAGTATATTTTGCCATTTCCTCAGGCTATTTTTGATATTTTTTTTAAAATCTAATTTGCTCTTTTATTAGAATATCTTTTTAAAATCAGGTATTAGGTATTAGGTCAATTGTCTGAACACGATTAGGTTGTTCCATAATAAGTTATTCCGAATATAGAGTTCATTTTTGGAATAGGTATCCTGTACTATCCTGACATTTACTATTTTCCATTCAGCTTTCCTGACAAATTCTTAATTTCGTCAACATAAACTATATGATTAAATGAAAAAGTTATTAGTATTTCTATTATTAGGTTCATCGGTTGCCTACGGTCAGCGAGGATTTACGATAGATGAGACTGTATATGGTCCGGGTAAATACGCTGCAAAGACTTTGCCGGCCTCAAAATGGATAAAAAACATGGATGCTATTTCGAATTTGGATAGTACCTATCAAAATTTGCTAAAGCGAGAGGCAAAAAATAATTGGCAACCTGTGGCATTGGCTTCAGTGACTGAACTTCAGACTGCCTTGAAAAAGATTCTTCCAAACGAAGAGATAAAGCTTCGTAATTTTCCGACAAATTACAACTGGATAGATTCTCAAAACATTCAATTTGTTTTTGAGGGTAAAAACACAAGCTATTTGGTAAGCTTCGACAGCAAGCAGAAGGAAGCGAAGATAAATACAAGTTTGCCAAAGGATAGAGCTGGCGAAGAATACAGCCATTCGAATAAGCAAACAGCTTATTTAGTTGGCAATAATATTGAGATTATCAAAGCCGATGGTAGCAAGATAAAAGTCACACAGGATACCGTCGATGGCATTGTCAATGGAAGTTCAGTGGTCCACCGGAATGAATTTGGAATAAGCAAAGGAATGTGGTGGTCGCCCGATGATCAAAAGTTATTGTACTATAAGAAAAATGAGACCATGGTCAGCAAATATCCATTACCACAATGGGATACCCGAGTTGCTACCATTAAGGATATCCGTTATCCAATGGCTGGGATGAAAAGTGAAGAAGTTACTTTGAACATCTACGATACGGAAACTGGCAATTATGTTCAATTACAAACTGGAGAACCTAAGGAGCAATACTTAACCATCGTTACTTGGGATCCATCGGGTAAATATGTATATGTAGGCGTATTGAACCGTGGTCAAGATCATTTGAAATTAAATAAGTACGATGCGGCTACAGGATCTTTAGTTCAAACCTTATTTGAAGAATCTTCAAATACTTGGGTAGAACCACAAGTATCATTAGCTTTTATTCCTAATAATCCAGATTTATTTTTATATCAAACTGATAAAGATGGGTTTAACCAACTTTACTTATACAACACTCAAGGTAAATTGATTAAGAAATTAGGGTATAACAATGCCATTGTTACTGATTTCAAGGGCTTTGACGAGAAAGGTAAAAAAGGATATTATATTGCTTCCATCAATCAAGGAATGGAGCGACATTTATTTGAGGTTGAATTAAAGTCAGGTAAGACGGTTCAACTAACAAAAACAAATGGAACACATAATGCTTCTGTAAGTAGTTCTGGAGAATATGTATTGGATCAATATAGCAATTTAAATACGCCAAATGTTGTGCAGATCAGTCATCGCAAAACAGATAAGACGGCTAATTTAGTTAAAGCTACTAACCCCTTTACTGGCAATATCGATCTTCCAAAAATTGAATTTAAAAGTTTTACCTCTGCGGATGGAAAAACGCCATTGAATGCGAGGATAACCTATCCTTCGAATTTTGATCCCAATAAAAAATATCCAGTTATGGTTTATTTATATGGAGGATCGCATGCACAACTTGTAACAGACCGTTGGTTAGGTGGAGTTGGATATTTCGATTTATATATGGCTCAAAATGGATATTTAGTCTTCACGATGGATAATCGAGGATCAGATGCTCGCGACAGGGACTTCACTCGAGTAACCCATCGAAATTTAGGAGAAGCCGAAATGGCTGATCAGTTGGTGGGGATTAACTATCTAAAATCACAACCTTATGTAGATGCAGATAACATGGGAATCTTTGGATGGAGTTTTGGGGGTTTTATGACAAGTTCCTTAATGACCAAGCATAATGATATTTTTAAAGCTGCGGTAGCAGGTGGACCGGTAATGGATTGGAAGTATTATGAGGTGATGTATGGTGAGCGTTATATGGATACTCCAGAAGAAAATCCAGAAGGATATGAAAAAACATCCATGTTAAACAAGGCGGATCGATTAAATGGTCACTTGTTAATAATACATGGTGCTCAGGATCCTGTAGTAGTTCAGCAACATAGTATGGATTTTGTTCAAAAGTGTATTGAAGCGGGGAAACAAGTCGACTATTTCCTTTATCCTACCCATGAGCATAATGTAATGGGCAAAGATAGAATCCATATGTATGATAAAATTGCCAAGTATTTTGATTTATACTTGAAGTAATCAAAGTTCGAGCTTAAAAAATCCCTAATAAAAGTCAGTATTAGGGATTTTTTATTTATTAAGAGTCGATTTGAAAAAACAATGGTATAATTTTCAATTCTATATAAATCCAAGGATATCATTTTTATTTTTGGGCAAAACTTAAACCATTGAAAAGGATTTTCACCATTTTTTGTTTGCTGTTCCTGATTCAAATCAGCAATGCACAACATAGTAAGATTTCGGGTTCCATCAGGGACTCCCTAAGCAGTTCCCCTATTTCGTATGCAAGTATTGGATTATTGGATAGCAAGAATAAAATAATAGATGGCATGATCACCGATAGCACTGGATTATTTGAATTTTCGAATTTAAAAAACGGAAGCTATCAATTACAGGTGAAATTTATTGGTTATTATCAAAAACAAATAGGATTTGAAATCAAGGGAGAAAAAACTTTGGACTTGGGTTCGATATATATTACCAGTTCAAGTACAAATCTAGAAGAGGTAACAGTTAGAGGAAATATTGCGGGACAAAGCCACAGTAATGATAGGCAAACCTATCAAGCCAGCCAATACAAAAATGCAGTTGGGGGAACAGCCTTGGACATCGTGAAGAACTTACCCTCAGCATCTGTTGATGCAAATGGGAATATTAGCATGCGAGGAAATACAGGAGTTATTGTATTAATTAATGGCAAGCCTACATTTTTAGATCCTGCGACCATATTAAATCAAATTGCTGCCAATGATGTTTCAGAGGTAGAATATATCACGAGTCCCACGGCACAATTTGACCCCGATGGTAAAGGTGGGATTATCAATTTAAAGACTAAAAAATCAGTTTCCAATGGTTTTGCATGGATCTTAAATCTGCAAGGAGGTCTTCCAAGTATCGACGATTATGATAATATTGAAAGTCAAAAGCGTTTTGGCGCCGATATCTCCTTTCAATTAAAAAAGGATAAATTGGAGCTAAATGGTTCAGCAAATTATCTTCGAAATGACAATGCTGGGTTTAGGGATGGAGATGTGAATACGATAATTGGGGATCGACAAACCTTTTTTCCTTCTCAAGGTGAACGTAGTTTTGACAAATACAATTTCGGCATCAGGTTAAACGCTGCCTATGAAGTTTCGGAAAAGCATAACCTCAATTTAGGAGTTTTAGCTTCTAGAAAATTTCAGGATAGACTGGCGGATATTCATTATAGAAACAGAACCATTCAGCCTTCTACAGGTCAAGATATTTCTAGCTTAAATTACTTCAATTCGAACTTACAGAATAAACAAGGTGAATTTTACTTATTGGATTTCACCTATCAATACAAGATTAATCCTAGACATTCCTTACAGTTGGGAGCAATCTATGAATTTGCCAATATTTATGGATCTACAAAGAATGGAAATATTGAGAACAGTATAGATACGGTTCAATGGACCCACAATACCTATACTAATCCATTACATGGATTGAGATTTTCCATTCAGCACAATTGGAAATTTGAGAATGCAGAATTGGTATCGGGTTACCAATTAAGAAATGATAGTCAGAAGGGGAATTTTGAATATTATGCCGCTGAGGGTGACCCGCAAAATCTTCACTTAGTTCCAGAATTCACAGGACGTATGAATGCAAACAATCGTGTTCATGCTCTTTTCAGTCAGTATGATCGTAAATTTAGTAGAACTCAACTTTCCTTAGGATTGCGCTATGAGTATTATCAGCGGGATCTTTTGTTGTTGCACAGTAACCAAGAATATCCATATTCCATCCATCAGTTATATCCGACCTTCAATTTAATGCATGATTTGGGATCTGGATGGTCTTGGAAATTAGCTGCAGCAAGAAGAGTTCAAAGGAACAATAATTTTGAGTTGAATCCCATTCCGGAGCGCGAACATTCAGAAACCTTAGAGCAAGGAGATCCTGAATTATTACCTGAATTTACGAGCAATGCGGAAACTGGTTTGGTTAAGAAATTTAATACCGGAAGCATATTCATGAATGCCTATTACCAACATACTAAAAATCCGATTCAAAGGGTAAACTCAGTCTATGCAGACACGATTTTACACCGTGTATTTACCAATGCAGATTATGCTTCACGCTATGGTTTGGAACTAGGGGCTGAAGGAAAACCATTATCATGGTTGAGGTTGAATGCTGGAGCGAATATTTATAATTATAAGATTTCAGGTCAGGTTTTAGATTACCAAGAAACAAGATCGAATCAGGATTGGGTTTATTCAATCAATGCGGGTTTGCAGGCGGATTTCGCAGCTACATGGAGTACAGGACTACAGGTTAACTATCTTTCAGAAAGACCTACCGTTCAAGGAAAGGATTCAAGATTTCTTACACCACATTTCAATTTAAGCAAAGGTTTTCTGCAAGGTGCCATTACGGCACAAGTACAATGGCAGTTTATTGAATTAGGGAAATGGGGAGTAAACGAACAAAGAATAACCACATTCTCGAATGATTTTTATACGACGACGAACTATATTTATGAGAAGAATGTGTTTTTGGTAAATTTAAATTTCAATCTGCATAAACTAAATCAAATCATTAAACTTCCAAAAAGTGAGTTTGGGGAAAAGGAATTCTAGGTTTTTTGATTTTTGAAAACCGATGGAGTGATTCCTGTATAGCGTTTAAAATATTTAGAGAAATTAGATTTGTCAGAGAAACCTAAAATAAATGCAATCTCTGAGATATTGTTAGAAGTGTAATATAATAACCTTTTGGCTTCCTTGATTATATAGTCCGCAAGAACTTCAGATGCGGTTAGATTCACTTGTTTTTTACAGGCTGCACTTAGGTTTTGTGGGCTGGTATTAAGTTGAGATGCATAATGAGCAACATGATTTACAACTTGAATCTCTTTGTTCAGTAAATCACAGAACCTTAAGTATAGATTATTTTGAAAAACCTTTAATGAGTTATTTTGATTTGTGTTTTCAAGAATTTTGGACAGCATTGCTTTAAATAATCCTTCTTGGGCAATTTTATTATTTTCATTCTCCAATAAATTACAGATCAATTGGATGCTATGCGCATCATTCAAAGAAATATGATCAAATTGCTTGACCTCATCAATCAGACGACTTATTTCTATATCTAAGCTTTGTTCGACAAAAAGTTTCTTCACAAGGAGGACATAACCTACAACTGGATTTTCCAATTCCCAATGATGTACATTATCTTTTTGTATCACTAAAATACAAGGGGTCTTTACTACGGCTTCTCTCCCATCCATAAAATGTTTTCCTGTGGTTGAAGATAAGAATACCAATTCCAGGTAACCATTATGTTTATGAGGTTTAGTAATATTTTTTGAGCGGTCAAAAACTGCCACTTTAATAAGTTTTTGGGGTTCTAATTTATCTTTTATTTCAATTTCCTTAGCAGCCATGTTTTCATTGTGAGAAATCCTCGTTACCAAAGATATCTTAAAAAATATTGGTCAAGAAAAAGGTTAGGTAATATTTTCGGTGCAAAATGATGTTAGAAAAGGTTAATAATAATTAAGTCCGCAATAAACTAAATATGTAAATTACGAACATCATAAAACTATTAGAGTCATTATATGCGAAAAACCTTTATAACATTAGCATTAGCACTGATATTAAACCATTCGATTGCACAAGATAAGCAAGTTATCGCCGAGGACCCGAAAATGGAATGGTTCGATGATGCGAAATTGGGAATCTTTATACATTGGGGGATTTATTCTGTAGATGGAATTTCAGAATCCTGGGCGTTTTTCAATAATTATATTTCTCATGATAATTACATGAAGCAACTTCAAGGATTTACGGCTAATAATTACAATCCGAAGGAATGGGTTAAGTTGATAAAAGATTCAGGAGCAAAGTATTCCGTTATTACTACGAAACATCATGATGGGGTTGCCTTATGGGACAGCAAAATGGATCAAGCGACCACGGTTTACAAAGATGCAGCAGCTAAGAAAGATGTATTAACTCCATTTGTTAATGAATTAAAAGCTTCAGGATTAAAAACTGGATTATATTTTTCATTACCAGATTGGAGTCATCCCAATTATGATATTATTACTCGGACTCAAAAGCGCTACGACATCAAACAAGAAGCGAAGCGATGGAATAAATTTCAAGATTATTATCAAGGTCAATTAAAGGAATTGTCAGTTTCGTATAAGCCTGATTTAATTTGGTTTGATGGGGATTGGGAACATAGTTCAGAAGAATGGAAAGCGAAAGAGACCTTAGACCTATTACGCAAGTACAATAAAGACATCATCATAAACTCTAGGTTGAATAATCATGGGGATTATGCAACCCCAGAGCAAGGAATTCCAGTTCAGCGTCCAAATCATAGATATTGGGAATTATGTTATACGATGAACGATTCATGGGGTTATCAGCCCTTTGACAATCATTACAAAAGTCCGAATATGATTGTAAGGACCTTGATTGAGTGTTTGTCAATGGGTGGAAATTTACTTTTAGATATTGGTCCGAAAGCCGATGGAAGTATTCCGGCGGAGCAAGTTGCCATACTGAAGGAATTGGCAAGATGGACGAAGAAATATTCGGAAGCGATATATGGAACCCGAGCAGGATTACCACAACAGGTGTTAAATGAGAAAAACAGTTTTTCAAAGGATGGCAGAACGGTATATATTTACTTGGATCAGGTAAAGGATTATGTTGAATTTGACGGTTTGGAGAATGCTCCACTAGAAGTCAAGATGTTAGGCAGCCATGAAAATGTAGAGTTTACGCATGATGGGTTAAAGCTAAAGTTGCAAATTCCAAAGGATAACTTTGATCCAGTAGCCTCTGTTGTTGCTGTAAAATTTGATAAAGCACCGAGCATTAGTGCGGCTATATTACCGGAAGCTTATAATCTGAGTAATATTTTGAGAAATAAAAACAGCAAGGAAACGATTCGTGAGATTGCAAAGGCAACTTCATTGGGAAGAAATTTATTAAAAGGAAGAATTAATGATGATGGAAGTAAATTAGATTCGACTTTAAATTTTCAAACAGAAGAAACAAAAAGCTGGGTCAAAAAACATGCTGAAGTGTTACAAGATGCACTTCCAGGTATTCCAGCGAACCATTTCAATGGAAAAACGGCATTATCAGCAGATAAACAAACTTTATATTTATTTGTGGAAGGCGAGCCTACGGGTCCAGTAGCTATTAAGGGATTAAAAAATAGTATAGCTAGGATTCGGATAGTTGGAGAAGGATCTATGATTGGCCATGAGATATACAACAAACTCTATTGGAGTGCCACACCAGGAATAGTATATATTGATATTCCTAAGGAGAGGTTAGATAAAAACCAGACGGTTATTGCTGTATTATTAGACAAGCCTATTGAATTGTATTCAGAGGAAGTTGGAGCAATTGAAAGTAATCTTTAAGAGAAAAAAAAGTATTTGGGATTGAGGGATAAGTTTTAAAGACTTATCCCTCAATTATTTTTACGATTTCTGTGAAACCTCTATTTTTTGCGTGTTGTAATGGAGTTATTCCATCTTTATCAGGAATATCCATTTTAGAACCAGCATCTTTCAGGATTTGGACAATTTCCTGGTAATTCTTAGTGCCATCACCTAAAACAATCGCTTCCATTAAGGCAGTCCAACCCAATCTATTGACATGATCAATCGGATAACCTTTAGTATTCGCCAATAATCGAACTGTTTCGACATGACCACGTTCACATGCAGGAATCAATGCAGAGCCATAATAACGGTTAAACACATCAAACCTAGCGCCATTAGATAAAAATAGTTTAAGCATTTCTGTCTGCCCAGTAGCTCCAGCAAAGAGAAATGGGCTATCCAAATTATCAGCTTGTTGATTTACATTCGCTTTATATGAAACCAACAATTTTGCCATAGGTAAATCTTGGTTGATGGTTGCGATTAAAAGTAAGCTCCTTTTATTGGCATCGACGGTATTCACATTTTGACCAGCTTTTAATGCAGATTCTACCGCTTTCAAATTTTTACTTTCAACCAATCTTATTAATCCTTGTTGTTCCACAATTTCTATTTCTTGTTCTTTTACTGTTGCTGCTTGGCAGGAAGAAAATCCTAATACCATGCAAAAACCTAATGTTAATACTCTCATAATTAAAAAACTACCTTTCCTTTATAAATCAATGATTTAACCGGAGACATTCTGGAAACAGCTTCTGCTGAACAAGAAGCATCCAGGAAAACCAAATCAGCTGTATCTCCTACCTTAGGCCATATTTGGTTTCCTTTATCATCTAAGGGAATTGGTCCTGCAGTTGCTAATTTCAACATTCTAGACAAAGCCAATTCAGAAGAATAGCCATATAATTGAGCTGCGAGATTAGCTTTTTGCAAAACACTTCCCGTTCCAAATGTATTCCAGTGATCTACAATACTATCATTACCAACCATTACCTCTACCCCTTTGTTCATTAAAATTGGAATTGGCATAATTAATCCCCCAAAAGGGACGGTTGAAATAATTCCAATTTTTGCATCAGCTAACTTTTCCGCCAGTTCTTCTTGCTTTGGTTGATCAATTTTGCCTAAGGCAAAACAGTGGCTCAAGTAAGTTTTCCTTTTCAAACTTGGATTTTCGTTGACTTTATCAATGAGATATTCAATGGTCTGTACACCTGAATCACCTGTTTCATGTAAATGAATGTCAATACCTTTTTGGTTATCCAATGCAAGTTGGACTGTAAAGTCCATTGTTTTTTCGATTGCCCCATCAATACTAAAGGGATCCAATCCACCAATGAAATCAATATTCATTTTCGCAGCTTCTTTCAAATATTGGGCTGATTCAGTATAGAAAACTCCATGTTGCGGGAATGCAACTAATTCAGCTCCAAAAGTATCTTTTTTATTATCTAAAGCTTTTTCTAAATTTTTTAAAGAATCTAATTTGGAGGTAGGTTCTATATTGACATGACTTCTGGCAAATGTGGAACCATTCGATTGCAATAATTCAATAAGTTTCTCAGCTTTAAAGGTCGATGTTTTGAGCAATTCAGGCATAATTTCCTGCTCAAGAGCAATCATTCCCTTTACCCCACCCTTTCTTCTCTTAACAGCCTGCCATTTGTCTCCATAATATGTTTTATCCAAATGGATATGCATGTCTTTAAAGGATGGTAACATCAGGTATCCCTTTGCATCGATGGCGTTAGGATCATTGGTGTTAGCACTTATATTTTTTATTTTTCCATTTTCAATTTCGATGGTAAAGAGTTCGGTTTTGGTTGAAGAAACTTCATCATCGATAAATTCAAAACCAGTTTCTAGACTAACGTTTTTGAGTTTAATATTTTTCATTTCATTCATGTCATTTATTGAAGTCGTAGATTTTGTAAAATTGGAATCTGTTGAACCAAGTACGGTTGATCCCAGTGCCATTCCTGCAACACTCATAGCAGAATTCCTTAAAAAGTCTTTTCTTGAAATTTTCATTATCAATGGTTTTAGCATGAATCAAATAGATCCACTGTACAAAAGTAAGGAGGTTGATGTAGAAAAATCTTGGAAGTATTATACGGATGCTTGTAAATTTTATAACTCTTCTCGGAATTGAGTAGGTGTTAAGCCGGTTTGGCTTTTAAAAAAGTTTGAGAAATGGGCATGATCTGAAAAGCCTAGTTCAAATGCAATTTCTTTAATACTACTATCTGAAGTTTGCAAAAGTCGCTTGGATTCCAAAGTAATACGTTGATGAATGAGTTTATTTGCAGAAATTTTGAGGTTTCTTTTACAAAGAATATTCAGATAGTTGGCACTAATATTCAACTGATCGGCATAATATGAAAGGGATCTTTGATTCTTGTAGAATTTATCTATAAGCCAATTAAATTTAGCGAGTCTTGGATGGGTTTGGTAGATCTTGAATTCATCGATGTCAAATTCAGCCTCTTTACTCACCAATGCAGCAATAACGGCTGCGCGTGCTGAGATCAGTTGATTTAGGGGAGAATCATCCAGTAATTCCTGTCGAATAGCATTGAATTCATAACGAAGTTTTTCGAAGGCGTCGTTTCTTAGCCGGATAACAGGGTGATTTTGATAGTTCGTAAAGGAGTACCGAAAAGCAGGAGCAAATTGTTCTAGAAAGGATCGTTCAATCATCAATTGATATCCAAAAGATTCAGGATGAATATGCCATTTATGGATTTGCCCAGGGAAAAGAACATGAGCTTCCTTATCCCCGATGACATAATCTACAGAATCAATTGTATGTACTCCGGATGCATTCTCAAATAAGATAATAATAAAAAAATTATGCTTATGGGGCTTTTCAATAATTTTTTCACCAATGATTTCATTGAAAATCAATTCTTTTTTGCCAGCGAATTGCTCTTCCCTAAATCCTTTCAAATCTAAGGTTGGAATAATATTATTTTCAATGGATTGATCTTTCATTCAGCATCAATTATCCTTTAAAAATACATAAAGATTCATTTTTTCAGGTATTTGATTAAATTTTTACAAAAATTGACCTCTTATAAAGCACAATCAAAATAATCAATACGATTCCATAATTACCAACGGTAAGAATTAAATTTGAGTAATCTGGAAAATGGTCTTCTAAGCCAAAGGTCAATGAGTGAACCAGGCTTCTGAAGTTGATCACTTCGGCTAATCCATAAGCAACGATGGAGTTCATACCATAAATTTTCAACCAACGGAAAGGTTTTTTAATTTTTTGAACATCAATAATATAATAGAAAATCGCCATCAGAAGGATACAAATCCCTCCAGAAAACAAGGTCATACTACCTGTCCAGATTTTTTTGATTATAGGTTGCTGATAATTCCAAATCAAACTGACTACAATACATACTACCGCGGCGATGACTAACTTGATGGTAGTTCCATTAGGATCAACATCTTTACCATCTTTAATAACCTTGCCTGTTAAACAGCCCATTAGCACCGTTACGACGAATGTTAAACTACTCCAAATCCAGGTATAATGATAATGTTCTGAAAATATCCATTCATCACCTTGCCAACTTACCCCATCCATAAAATTTTGCAAGAACATTTTGTCCAAATAAATTGCGAAGTTATAATTAGGTTCATAACCTTCCCAAGTGGACATTGGAATGGAATAAATAATAAGCAGCGAGAGACCTAAGCCGATTAACTTTTTAAAATTAAAATGTAAATAAGCAATGGAGGTAAATAAATAACCTGTTGCAATTGCTTGAAGTGTATTGGAATATAATCTCAAGACATGCCAGTCAAAAGCAAGAATATTGCCTTGCACGACCATTCCAATGATCCATAAAATCAAAAATCTTCGAACAATATGACGATAAACCTCGGGGCTATCATTTCCTATTTTTTTATCCAGAGAGAATGGAATTGTTATCCCAGTCATAAACAAGAAAAGGGGCATAATAAGGTCCCAGAGTCTAAATCCTTCCCATTCCACATGTTCAAATTGAGTTAATACGGCATGGTAAGTTGAATTATCCCATAATTTCCCAATTGCCATGAGGATAGGCTGTAAAAAAACCAGAAGGAATAAGTCAAGACCTCTCAATATATCGAGGGATTCTAATCTTTGTGAGGAATTTATTTTCATTATTTCAGGGTTAGGTATTTTACTTTCTAAGCATTGGAAATTGCGAGATTCTTAGCGTTGTACAACCATAGGGGATCAATCGGATTTCCACTTCTTTAAGGTCATTTAAATTCAATCCGTACATATCAGCCGAAGGCAATGGACCAGCCATGCCGTTGTACAATTTCCAGAAAGGCAACTGCCTTGCTTTCACCTTTAATGCTAATGGTGCATTTTCACGATTCCAGGGATTTAGTTTATTAGGATTAGCGGATTCAGATAGCTGAAAAAGGGAATTCATATCTTTTTTATTGAATAGAGGAAGTCCAAAATTCCAATCTGCCTTAGGTCTTACTTCAATGAAAGAATCACCGTAAGCAACCTTTTCATTATCTGCTAAGAATACTTCTTTTTCTTCTCCGGGAATATCGAGGGCGAAAACCAGCGGTCCTCTTTCAATTGCACGAGATCCTTCATGGTAGGTTTCATAATTTAGTTCCATAGGAAAATCCAGGGTCATGATATCATTATTTTTCCATTCCCGTTTCACTTCGACTACAGTCCCAGGTTTAGCATCCATTTCAATTTCTTCTCCATTGATTAGAATCTTAGGATTTTTTGTCCATGTAGGAATGCGCAGTTGATAGGGAAATTCGAGTAATTTTTCGCGATGATTTATTTTCAAGTTTATCTTACTTTCAAAGGGATAAAAAGTCTCTTGGGAAATTTGTACGGATTTTCCATGTTGACCGACTTTTACTAGAACTGAAGAGGGGGCATAAATCATAGAAGCAACACCTTTATTTGCTGTAGCATAATAGAGGTTTTGAGTAAACTTTGGCCAACCTTGGTGCATATTGGATGTACAGCAAGGGTAACCTGTTAATAATCCAAAGACCACATCAGTTCCTTGATGGTTGACATCGAAGTTATACATCTGCCGTGTAATTTGGACTTGATTGGCTTGCTGGAAATATTGGCGACGCATAAAATCGTCAGAAATCTGAGTTGGCATAGCATTAAAAGCTATTTTTTCGAGATGTTCAGCAAATCCTACATCGGCTGTTATTTCCAGCATTTTCTCCAAGGAGAACATCAATTCTACGGCTGAGCAGAGTTCAGATCCTTGTGTTGGATTGCTACCATGTAAAGCTTCATCTCCACCAAACATGCCTTGTGCTTGTCCATTAAACAATTTAATATCAGCTAATCCTTGCTTCACAGCCTCGAGATGATTAGGGTCTTTACTTTGTTGATAATAAATAACGGGTTCCTTAAGTCCTTGGGCAAGATTTACACAGTGAATACTTCTGAAAGTTGCCAACATGTTTCTTTGTTGGAACTTTTGAGTGAAGTCAAATCCCTGGGCATGGAGAATTTCTGCTAGCTCGAGTAATTTTGGGTCTTCAGTAATATTATACAACCAATAAACTGCTTGCAGATTGTCAGCAGAACGGTATTCTGCCCAGAAAGTCCAATGTCCTAAAGGTTTTTCATCCAGGGTTTTGAGTTGATAATGGAAATATTTGGTAAATAGGTTCAAGACTCTTTTGTCTTCAGTGGCGGAGTAGTATTGTTGTAGGATTTTGAGCATTACCATTTTTGGCCACCAATCATGGGAGTTATTTCTTTGAATACCAGGTTCGTGCTCATAATCCTTAGCTGGGCCAAAATATCCATCTTCAGATTGGCTTTGGAGTGCCCATTCAACCCATCGTTGGGCTTTAGCTTTTAAAGCTTTGTCGTCTAATTGATAAGCTAAGGGTAATAAACCATCGATCCAATAAGGTCCTCGCTCCCACTGGTCTCCGTCACCACCCAACCAACCATTACGGTCATTCATGACCAAAGGATATAATTTATCTAAATGTCCAGTAGCACCGTTTTTTTGGGCATTTAGCATTTCCTTCAGCCATCCTTGGGGTTTAATGGCACCGAGAGGCAATTCCATAAATGGTTTTTGCAAGAGCGGGGCTTTGTTTTGGATATAAGGTTGAGCATGTACATTTAAGGTTCCTAGCCATAAAATGACAGCACAAATAGAAGTTTTGAGTAGAATATTCATGGTGTTAGGTTTATCAGATTTGAATTGGCAAATAAGATATTAGATAATGAAGTTAAGGTTTTTTAACAGGAATTGCTATTTATAATAAAGAAAAAGGCTGTATGTTTTGGGGAAAGGCTAATTCTTGTCTAAATTTAGGGGCAAAGCCTGAAAAACATGTCTGAAGAAATTGTCCGACTGGAAAATGTAGATAAAATTTACAAGACTGGAGACACAAGTATCACTGCCTTAGCGAAGAGCAGTTTAAGTTTCGAGTCCAACAAATTGACCTTAATCATGGGGCCATCGGGTTCGGGAAAGACTACTTTATTGTCCATTATTGGTTGTATTATCTATCCAAGTTCAGGAAAAGTTTACTATAAAGACAAAGAAGTCACTAGTTTATCGGAGAATCGGCTTGCTGATCTTCGCTTACATGATATAGGATTTGTATTTCAGCAATTCAATTTATTAGAACCACTAACTGCATTAGAAAATGTAATGCAACCTTTATTGTTGCAAGGCGTTAATAGAAAAGAAGCAAAAGAAAAAGCCATACAGGCATTGGAAGCGGTAAGTCTATCCGATCGATTACATAATTTACCAAAAAAGTTGAGTGGAGGTCAGAAGCAGCGAGTAGCCATTGCACGAGCATTAGTGACCAACCCAACGATGATATTATGTGATGAGCCAACGGCTTCCTTAGATGCGAAAAGTGCCGCAGTTATTATGGAGGAATTAAAAGAGCTGTCAAAGGAAGGAAAAGCCGTCATCATAGTGACGCATGATTTAAGGTTGAGAAAATTTGCTGACCAGGTCATCTATGTAGAAGAAGGAAATGTTTCAAACAAAATTCGAAATGAGGAAGATTATAAATAGCCTAGGTGTTGTGGCTTATTCGATGCTTTTTTTAGGACTTTTTGGCTGCAAAAATGCAGAAAAGGAGAAAACTAAAGAAAATCAAGCGGCAGTAAGTCCGGTATACCAGCATGTTATTGCTATCGGAAAGGTCCTGCCTGAGGATGGTTGGGTTCAAATAAGTTCAGCAATTAGCGCTGAAGTGAAGGAAATTTTTGTGAAAGAGGGTGACGAGGTGGAACAAGGAGAAATATTAATGAAATTGAAAGAGAGCAGTGTTGGATTGGACATAAAGCAATCGGAGGCTCAACTCGAGAGTCTAAGGTCTCAACATCAATCCAGTATTAGTGATTTAGCGAAGGAGGAGATTATTCTTGAGGAATTGAGGTCAAAATATGAGATTACGAAAGCACTTTATGAGAGAAATGCAGAAACAAAAGAGAATGCCCAAAAGGATCTTTCAAATTTAAAGCAACAGCAAGAATTAATTGCGGGTCTCAAAAGCCAGATTCGAGCAAATCAAGCATCAGAAAAGGAACAATTGATAGTTATTTCAAAGAACAGGGAAAATTTAAAAGACTTTCAGGTAACAGCGCTTAAAAAAGGGATTATTTCAGAGCTCAATGTTCAATTGGGTCAAACGGTAAATAGCACAGATGATTTGGGGAAAATTGTAGACAACCAAAACATCATAATCGAGGCTGAGGTTGATGAATTGTTTGCTGACAGTGTAGAGTTAGGTCAGCTTGTTGATATTAATTTAGTTGGAAAAACAGCAGTTATTGGCAAGGGCAAGATAATTTACGTCAGTCCTACCTTAATGAACAAATCAATTTTATTTGAGACATCCAATGAAGCCGAAGACCGCAGAGTAAGGCGGATTAGGATTGAGCCAGATAGCAATTCATCACTACTAATAAATTCGAAGGTTGAATGCAGGATAAAATTATAGGAATATGCTGGGATTAGCTTGGAAATTCATTCGTTTTGATCGAGCCAAGAGCTTTGGAATTATTACAGCCATTGTGATCAGTGTGTTTTTGATTGGTCAGCAATTGAGTTTATTATTTTTCTTGATGGGCTTAATGGGAAATTTGGTCAACAATGCCCCTATTGAAAAAAATGATATATGGATCATTGAATCCCAGAGTAGGAATGTGAATTCGATCAATAGTATTGATCAACGAGCTGTCCAAGAAATAGGCAGTATCCAAGGAATTTCGAAGACTATCCCTATTATATTGGCCAATGCGCAAGCCACATTTTTAGATGGTAAAACTGCGGCTGTTACATTAGTTGGAGCCCCTGCCCCCGACTTTATCATGGGACCAATTGCTTCCAGAATTGACAGTGGAGCAGTTCAGGATCTATTACAACCCAATGCGGTAAGTGCGGAATATTTTAATGGTAGGACTTGGGAAACCAGTTTATATCTTAACAAGCCTATTGAGATCAATGGAAAGAGTGCTAAGTTGGCTGTTATTACAAGAAATGCGCAAGCGTTTGGTGCGAGTTTTATGTACACTACATTAGATAACGCGAGGATTCTAGGAAATTTTTCAAATAATAAGGTCAGTTTAATCATAGCAAAATTGACAGAAGGACAAGATAAAAAGGAAATGATGGAGATGATTAATCAGAACTTCCCGCATTTAAGAGCTTGGGATGCTGAAAAATTACGATCATCGACGGTAAAGGAGATTTTAATTTCTTCAAATATGGGGATGAGCTTTGGGACCTTGGTTGTATTTGCGATGATTTCTGGTTTTTTCATTATTGGATTAACCTTGTATTCTTCAGCATTGGATCGCATCAAAGATTATGGAACGTTAAAAGCAATTGGGGCAAAAAACAGGTTTGTCAATCGGTTGATAATCGCGCAGGCATTTCTTTATGCATCAATAGGTTATGGATTAGCTATGCTATTGATTTATGGATTTAAATTTGGGGTAGAAAAAAGTGGTTTAAATATCAATGTGAGTTTGCCATTTGCTTTGTTTTTACTCTTAGTTACGATGATCATTTCTGTTGGGGGATCCCTATTTGCTGTCCGGAAAATATCAAAATTAGAACCAGCTTCAGTATTTTAACATGAACAGAATCATCTTACCTATACTTATTATATTAACTGGGATTTCTATTTCAAATGCTCAGGAACTCAGTATTCAGGAGTTATGGAATGAAGTTGACAAGACCTATTCCATTCAGGAAAAGAGATTGAATCGGGAGGTTCAAGAGGAGCAATTAAGAATCAGGAAATCAGAGCGAATCCCAGTAATTTATGGGGATGTAAACTTGCAACGGAATTTGATTATTCCTACCACTCCGGTTCCAGCCATTGCCTTTGATCCCAAAGCAGATGAAGGCGCAATTTTACCATTAAAGTTTTCGACAAAATGGAATTCCAAGGCGGGAATCCAATTAGAATGGGATCTTTTCAATCCTACTAAGCGCAGTCAAAGAAAGGAGGACCAAATAAATCTAGAGAAGGCTAAGGTATCCGAACTACAGTCCAAGCAAGAGTGGAAAATTAATGCGACTTTGGCATATGCTTCGATTGTTTTAGCGACTGAGCAATATAAAGCCGCATTGGCTGATAGTATTTTATATGCGGAGATTAATAACATCAATAAGGATCGTTATGAAGCAGGTCGACTGAGTTCGTCGGAATATATAGTTTCGCAACAGGAGTTACTTAGAAAACGAATAAATATACATGAGTCGTGGTCCATTTTGGAAGAGGCGAACTTGGAATTAGGTCGATATTATCCGCTAGAGCGTATTTCTGTTTTAAAAAATAACATTGAAGAAATAGTAAGTTTGACTGACTCCATTGGAGAGGAAAATTTCGATCAACAACTTATTAGCTTGGATGAACAGTTAGCTCAAATACAATTGGAAGGAATTAAAAGACAAGCCTTGCCTAGTTTATCTTTCAATGCGTATTATGGAGGTCAATACTTCAGCAACAGTTTTAACATTGTCAATAAGAATTATTGGTATGGCTATAGTTATGCGAACTTGGGTTTAAAAATTCCTATTTCTGCCTATTTTACAAATTCAGCATCAATACGGCAGGCAACATTAAATGAGAAGATATTCAGGAACCAATTGAATGAAGCAAAGGATAGCGACGCAATTGATTTAAAGCAGAAATCGTCAAAAATAAATTCACAAAATAAAAGGATAAAAAGCCTTGAAGAGATCAAGGAACTTGCGGCGCAAAATAAGGCCGAAAAATTAGAGTCATACGAAGCTGGTCGGATCCTATTGACCGAGTTTAACAGGGCGAATAGTGAATATTTAAAAAGTTGCCAGGACCTTTGGCAGGCGAAATATGATTTACTAAAAATTACAATAGAATAAGGATTATTAGGCAATAAGACTGAATTATTGTTAAATATTTTATTATCAATAATTTATTCATAATTTTAGGTGAAACAAATTCTATTTGAATTCATTCAAACCAATAATTATTTATTAACCTATGAGTCCAATTATGAGTATAGTCATCATTGCTATAGTAATCATTGCACTTGGTTTTAGCTGGTTTAATGGTAAGACCAATTCCTCTCCGGGAGTTTTTTCCGAAAATGATTTTCCATTAATTCCTAATGATAAAGGGATAGTTATAGAGGGGCCTGAATACTCTGAAGTCAAGGCTGCATGTACGGATTTTTGCCGTATGTATAACAAGAACGAATACAGTATTATCATCAAGCTTGTGGGAATAGACCAAAAAACCAGTTTATTATTATTTCCATATGAGATTGATTTCACGAATTACTGTTATTTGGTAAACTATCTAGAATATCCGATCAACCAACATTATCAAGCTATGGTTACAGGCTGGTTGACAGCGAAGAAGATTGATCAATGGATTCATATCAATTCTGTAAACAAAAAAATTATGGTTTATAATGTGAAGGAATTAAATAGAGGGGATGTAGTTTATTATACGAGTATGGATCAGAAGGGTTATATCATAGATTTCCAGAAGAATTCGAATGCTGAGGAGATGGAGAGTCCAATTAAGCGATATATTTCATGTGAGAAAGATGTTAAGGATTTAAATAATCTAACGGGCGAATTGATTGCATAAAATGTACAATTTGGCAAACTGTCATGTTACAGAATTTTTGTCAGGTTTAATTTTAGCCATTAAAAAATAAGGGATAAATTGAGGGTTTTAGCTAATTTTTATTGTTACTCAATATTTAAATGTTAAAAATCGTTAAAGGAAATATTAAATTATCTTTCGGCATGGAGATTGATTAATACTTACTAAATTTCATAATTTAGGTTAATAATTGGTTAGTTAAAAACTCCTCAGGCTCCCCGCCTAAGGAGTTTTTTTATTTAGGTACCCTAACAAAGTGTAAGAATGCTTTAAGTTATTTTTATATTTAAGTTAATTAGAAAAGAAGAAAAACATAAAATCATATTTTCCATGGCAACAATGACAAAGCAAGCTGTATTGGATGAATTAAAATCCTTGGGTTCGGATAAATTAATTGCACAGAATAAAAAGCGAGGTGCTGGAGACAATCAGTTTGGTACCAAAATGGGTGATGTAAGAAAGATCGCTGCAAAGATCAAAAAGGATCAAGCCTTAGGATTAGAATTGTGGGCTACAGGAAATATGGAGGCAAGATGTGTAGCTATCCTTATTTTAGACCCGAAACAACTGAATAACGAGCAAATAACAGCGATGGTATCATCGGAGAACTTTGCCAATGTTATTGATTGGTTGTATAGTTATATAATAAAGGATTATAGGGATAAGCAGACCTTACGTAAAGAGTGGGAACATGCTGATAACTTGATGTTACAACGCTTAGCATGGAGTCTAATAGCTGGTAATTTAACTCGTCAACCAGAGTTAGAGGATATTCCAAAATTGTTGACTTATATAGAAAAACATTTAAAGTCGGCTCCTGCAGAGGTGCAGTGGACAATGAATAGTGCTTTGGTTCAAATTGGAATAAACCATCCATCTTATCGAGACAAAGCTTTAGAAATAGGAAATAGATTGGAAGTATACAAAGATTATCCGGTTTCAAAGGGATGCACCTCTCCTTTTGCACCGATTTGGATTGATTATTTTGTTAAAAGAGAAAAATAATTAGATTAAATAATTTAATATATTATTAACAACAAATTAACAAAAACATTATCAAATAGCTGATTTATTAATATTGAATCAGCTATTTGTTTTTAAAAAATTAAATATGTAGAAATTTTTTTTATATTTATTTCAATTTACCGTTGCGACATTAACTATTGTTGGAATAAATCTAAGATATGATATTAAGATTCAATACGTTACGTTTATTTTACTTACTTATACCCATTTTAATTGGGATTACCAGTCTCCAATCATGTGGTCCGAAAGAAATAGAGCAAGTAAAGCCAGATCCAAAACCTACTCCAGATCCTGATCCAGATCCAGAACCTGAGCCTCCAAAAAAGCCAAAATCAGTTTTATATCAATACTCGTCGGAGAAGAATGTTGAATTCAGAGAGTTTCACAATGGCAATTCTGTAAAGGATTTAACGGAAGGTGATGTAAAAGTACATTTCGGAAACCGTGTTACATATTTTAAAATGGATTCTATTTTGGTCAAGGAAGATTCCATGTTTGTTTATCGGAGCAAGATGCCTGATGAATCCTACCAAATCAAGTGGAACGAAGATGAATTACAGACCTATGACTCAAGTGCAAAGACCTGGAAAACCTGGGCTTCAAGAAATACAGACTCGACATTAAATGTGGAGATTAGTTTTTATAAAAAAAGCCTAAACAACAAACTGCACAGTAATCTGAGTATTGGGCAACAATACGCTTTGACTGATTATACTATTTTCTTAGATAAAGATGGTACAAACAGTTCAAAATTGATTTGGTTAAGGAGAAATTTTGTATTCAATCCAATAAAGAAATAGATTATGAGATTAGGAATAATATTCGTGTTAATTAGTTTAACAATTAGCAGTCAACTAATAGGACAACAAAAGTCTACAAAAATCTACGGCAAAAATCCTGATGAGATATTCTTAGGGGCTATTATCAGTAAAAAATCAATAAATACGGAGAAGCATGAGTTTGTTAAAATGAAAACCAATCAGAAACTACAAGCTATATCCTCGACCTTTAAATATGAATATCCTGCGATTATTCCGAGCAAGTCGAATATGAATAAAATCATAATTGATGAGTTCAATTCGGCTGGTCTTCCATCTACCACTCCGGGAGGGGCAGTTTTTTCACTTTGGTCCATACAATCATATAATGAATTAAACATTCGATTCGGTCAGAAGATGGATTTTTCTAAATGGTTTGGATTGGACCCCAAAGCCAAGATGGCCAAATCAAATATTTTGATTGAGTATGAAATTCCATTATTTGATTTATATCTAGATCTTTTTACTGATGAAATCAATAACTATGTACAAGAAATTAAGGCTTTAAAAAATGATGATTTAATTTATATTTCAAACATAAGTTGGGGTCGCAAGGCATTAATTTTGGTACAATCTGATTTTGATGAGAACAAGGTAAAACCCGCCTTATACAACTATCTAGATAACAAAACATTAACAGAGGAGCAATCAATTATTTTAGAAACTGCCTCTATTTCCTATAATATATTTGATGATACCACATTGGAGCTCACAGATCCAAATCCATTAAAAACGATAATAAGCTATATTACTGCCCCAATTACAAAGGATAATTATGGTGGTATTTTATATTTCTTTGGTAGTGAGTTAGATGGAGCTTGGTTTGAAAACAGCTTTTAAGAAGTTGATTTTTTACCAAATTCAACTTTTTTGATGACGGGAATTCCAAACAATCCATTTGATAAGTGGATATCTAAAGAATCTGGGTGGGACGTTTGTTTTCTAATATCTTCTGAAAGTCCAATCCTCTTGTGGCAATTGGCTGAGAACTCAGCTTTTACAACTTTGGGAGCTTCAAGATGATGGTCCTGGGAAATTAAAAGTTTATTGATCTTACATTTTACTTTATAGGTATTTACCTGAGTAACTGGAGAACATAGGAAATAATTCAAGGCCAAGAACAAAAAAGTCAGGTAGGAACCTGAAATTATGATGCTATAAAATAAAGCTTCAAATTTTCCCGTATTTTTAAACAATCGTGTTTTTCTAAAAATGAAAAAGGCCAATAGACCGATCAGAAAGAAGATTACTATAATATTAAGCGGGATTAAAGTTTTTTCAAAAAGGAAGTAATTAAAAATATTCAGGACAAAAATTGAAAGGAACAATTTGTCAAGCAAAGTAATTTTGTGATTGCTAGTAAGTTTCATATTTATCCTAAAACGTTGATTTTAGAGATGCGAATATACTAAATTCAAAGATGTAAGTATAATTTATTGTAATAGTATATTTCCAAACCTTCATTTAACAATTATTAAAATAATAAAAGAATTAAAACTTTTTAGCAACTTGATTTTCCCAATAATTAATTTTAGTATATTTGCAATTGATATCTCAAACTGGATTTTAGAATTCCTGTGCTCAAATTATTAAAATGGTTTGAACATATTTTATTGATTGATTTTTATGGTTATTATCGTATTCTTTGGAGTAATTTTATTTTTATACAGCGCAGTTATCTTCACAAACTGGTATGTGACTGGAGATTATCGATTAATGCATTATTTATATAAAATTTGGATATCAGCAATTGCCTTTATTTCTATTTACTACTACTATCTTTACCCTTAATTTATGCTAATAAGCATAGTTTTCACCAATTGACATTTGGTTTCAGGGATTTAAAATCAACTAATTGAATTCCTAAATTTTGGATTTTTTCTTTAATTCGGGGGTCCAGAAGGATTTTAGTGACATCACTCCTATCTTCACGCACATTTCTATAGCCTTCATGGCCTACATTTTCCATTTCACTGACATCCAATCCAGGGTGTTCTACAAACAAATAGGTTTTTCCATCTTTCAATTCATCCAAAGCAGCAAGGAAAGCAATGATTTTATCTTCGACAGAGGCTTTACTTTTTAGGTCTAGGTTAGGAAACATTTCAAAAATATAATCTTGGTCTTGAGGTAAATTGTATTCTTTAGAAAGTTTTTCGACCATTTTTTTAACCTGCGGGTTCCAATTTCCGGACCCCATATGGGTGGAGATATGCGATATTCTAGGGATCATTTTTCTAGCTAATTCAATTTGAGCTCTAAATTCTTTTTCAATATCCTCCAACTTCCATTGATGTTCTTGAATTGAAGCATTAGGAACATCTTTATTTGGATAAATAAAGGAGAAGAAATTTCCATATTCATCCACAATGCTTTTTGCGGGGGTCAAGGGTCTCCATTTACAATTTTCCCATTCACTGGTAATCATTAAGTGAACACCTACATCAAGATTAGGATTTTCTTCAAGCATTTTTACAGCTTCCACTGCCCAAGGACAATTTACCATCAATTCAACGGAGGTTGTAATTCCATTTTTATAAGTTTCAATAATAGCTTGATTCGCTGCGTTGAATGACCCTATATCATCGGACCTGATAATTAATTTGGGTGAATTTTGCCCAAATACAGGATTGAATAGACTTATTAACGAAAGAAGAAAAAGAGAATAGGATACTCGTAAAAAATAATTAAGCATAAAAATAGTTTGAAGTTTGACTCTAATCCCTCTATTAATCAACCGATTAATAGGTTAATAAATAAATTTAAAAAAAACTGCTAAGATGTGAAAGAGTTTTCCGTATTCAATATAGAAACTTAAATCATGATAAACCAAGCAGCATATATTGCGCAACTAATAAAGAAGTTGTTTGATGAATCTATTACAGATCAGGAGAAATCGGAACTGAATAAATGGGTTGAACAACATCCAAAACGCAAGCAATTTATCGAGGAGTTGAATCAGCACGACCAATTGTTTGAAGAGGCCTTACAATGGATCGAGTTAGAGAATCAGGATCAGGAAAATTGGATAAATAAATTATCTGACAGGACTTTTGAAAAGATTCATGCTCTTTCTGATAAAAAGGTTCTGGAAACAAAAAAGAAGAGATATTGGATATGGTTCGCTGCAGCATCGATAATAATAGTTTTGTTTTTTGTTTGGAATATCCATCATAAAGAGGAGATAAAAATAAAAAATCAAATTGCTTTGACGCAGGTCTTACCTGGGAAATATCAGGCAACCCTTACCCTACCCAATGGAGAACAGATTGCTTTAAGTGAGAAGAAAGATATGTTGGTCATCCATACAGATAATAAGTTTAGTTATGCTGATGGGGAATTAATTGCTGATTTATCGACTATTAGTAAAAAGGAAGAACAAATTCGGATAGAGATTCCAAGAGCTGGTCATTATAAAGTTCAGTTGGCAGATGGCAGCCAGATATGGTTAAATTCTGAAAGTAGGGTAGAATTTCCGTTATCTTTTATTGATAAGCGGGAAGTTACCTTAGTTGGTGAGGCTTATTTTCAGGTTGCAAAGTTACAGGACGATCTTGGGCATAGGCGAACTTTCCGAGTAAAAAGTGAGCAGCAACAAATTGAGGTCACTGGAACAGAGTTTAATGTATATGCTTTTCCATCGGAAGAAATAAAGACCACCTTAGTTGAAGGCAAGGTCAATGTTCACTCCCCATTTCAAACTCTTTCACTGATTCCCAATGAGCAGAGCAGGTTTCAAAATGGGGCTTTAGAAAAGTCTAGTATTGATGTTTCGAGTGAAATAGCCTGGAAAGACAATATGTTTTATTTTGATGAAACGACTTTGCAAGGGGCGATGAAACAATTAAGCCGATGGTATAATTTGGAAATCGTCTACTTGGAAGGTATCCCTGACACCTATATCTACGGTCAATTTAGTCGGGATCAGCCCTTGCAGGATTTACTCAAAATATTGGAAGAAGCGGGGGTAAAATTTGATTTTGAGTCAAAGGATAACAAAAACTACCTTATTGTCCTTCCACAGTTTGAAAAAGATTCATAGAGATTCAATATAACCTAATTAATAATTCTAACTATTTAAATCATGAAATACTTAAATGATGGATTTGGCTTTCTGAAGCCATACAAAAAAATGAGGTGGATAAAGAAGCGGAGTTGGTTAATAGTCTGCATAATGCTTGTTTTCAGTTTAAGATTATTTGCAAGTAGTTATGGTCAATCAATTTCTATTCATGTGAAGGAAGTTCCGTTGATTGAAGTCATGAAAACCATTCAAAATCAAACCGGCCACTCGTATTTTCTTAATGGCAAAGATCTGGCAAATTTAAAAGTCAGTGCGGCATTGAACAATGCAGATTTAAAGACTACGATGGTTACATTGTTAAAGGGAAAACCGGCGACATGGTCCATGAAAGGGAAGACTATAATTATCCGGAAGATCAATTCAAATAGCAAAGAGACAAGGTCTGAAAGTTCAGAAACTAGTGTTGAAGTAAAACAACAGACAGTTTCTGGAAAAGTAACGGATAGCCAAGGCAATGCTTTGATAGGTGTGACGGTGAAAGTTGTAAACAGCAACATTGCCACCTCTACAAATGAAAATGGCGAGTATGAATTGACTATTCCAGCGGAAGCAACTTCGTTAAGTTTTTCCTTATTGGGGTTTCAAGTTGAGGAGGTTTTATTAGAGGGTCGATCAGTTGTCAATGTCAGTTTGAAGGAAGGCTCCAATGATTTAGAGGAAGTCGTTGTTGTCGGCTATGGTACTCAATTGAAAAGAGATTTAACGGGAGCTGTTTCCAAAATTGATGGGGAGGATTTAAAGAATATGCCTATTCGGAATGCGACGGAAGGCTTACAAGGTCAAACTTCAGGGGTTCAAGTTACATCAACTGGAGGAAGTCCAGGCACACCGCCAGCAGTTAGAATTCGCGGTATTGGTACAGTGAATGACAATAACCCATTATATGTGGTCGATGGTTTGCCACAGAGTGATATTGGCTGGTTAAATCCGAATGATATCATCAGTATGGAAGTATTGAAGGATGCCTCAGCAACTGCGATTTATGGTTCGAGAGCGGCTAACGGGGTCATTATGGTAACTACTGCCAAAGGTGCGCAACGTGGTAATGAACTCAGCAATCTGATATCATTTGATAGTTATTTAGGGTTTCAAAATCCCATTAAGACCTATGAGATGATGAATGCGAAAGAATTTATGGAGTATAAAAATTTAGCCAATACCAATGCTGGATTAGACCCCTATTTTACAGATCAGGATAAGGCAGATGTTTTGAAATTCTTAAAATCTAATACAGGATCTGAGGAAGGGACAAATTGGTGGAAGGAAATCAACAATAAAGATGCGTTGGTTCAGAACTATGATATAGCTATTTCGGGTGGAATCAAAGATTTGGCTTATCGTTCAAGTTTCAGCTATATGGATCAAGAAGGGATTATCAGTGGTTCGGATTATGATCGGATGTCGTGGAGAACAAATTTCAATCATAATTTGAGGGAATGGTTGTCTATTTCTGGAAACTTCGGATTGATCAATGAAGGGCGAGGAAATGTGTTAGAGGGCAGCCCAGGATTTAATACGGCATTTATTTCCTTTGTTGCGGATCCAATTTCGCAGGTTTACAGGACAGGGCTGAAAGATATTCCAGCATTTTTAAAGGATGGTTTATTTTTAGACAGGATAGATCCCAATAATCCATGGTCTTCCTATGGGCCAATTTTGATGACGAATAAGGAAAATCCAGTTGCACAAACGGAGATTTATAAGAACAATCGTTGGAAAGGGATTGCAATCAAAGGAGGTGGTGCTGTGGATATAAAGATAATGCCATGGTTAAAGTTCAGAAGTAGTTTAGGTATTGATTTACAAAGAGGAGTTTCCAATTATTTCTTACCAAAATATTATTTAAATGGGAACCAATTCAACAACGATGCGACAGTTGGAGCTTCGAATTCGTTGACCAATTATTACGTTTGGGAGAATACATTGACCTATGAAAAGGAGATTGAAGACCATAAGATGTCCTTGATGGTTGGTACCTCGGCAGAGCAATGGAAGGGAGAATCTTCAGGAGCATCGCGTCAGGGTTTGGTGTCCAATGATCCAAGCCAATGGATTATTAATGCTGGTTCCATCAATCCCCAAGCTTCGGGAACAAAATGGGAGAATGCCCTAAATTCATATTTCGGCAGAGCATTTTATTCCTATAAGAACAGGTATATGGTTACCGCGAATTTACGGTATGATGGTTCTTCCAATTTTGGAGAAGGCCGTAAATGGGGAACATTTCCATCGGTTTCAGCGGGATGGAATTTTTCAGAGGAAGACTTTATGGATGATGTTTCCTGGTTAGATGCAGGTAAGTTGAGATTGAGTTGGGGTATGATAGGAAATCAGAACATTGGTGGCGGAGCCTATTTAACAACCTATTCAGGTAATATGGGTTATTATTTATTTGGCCCCCGCAATCCACAATTAATTGGAGGAAGTAATTACATCGGAAATCCATTGATACAATGGGAACAGACAGAGCAATTGGATATCGGATTAGAATTGGCCTTCTTGCAGAACAAGTTACATTTCAATTTTGATTATTATAAGAAAACCACAGATGGGATGTTGTTGAATGTTCCACTACCGGCCTATTTAGGCTTTCCTAATAGTCCGTGGTCGAATGCTGGTGGAGTTCAAAACTCAGGATTGGAGTTTGATATATCCTATAAAGACAAGGTTGGAGAATTTGGTTATAGCATTGCAGCCAATGCTTCTACGGTCAAGAATAAGGTTCTTAGTTTAGGAGGTGGTGAGCCAATTACAGGTGGAGGATGGATTTCTTATTCCACTACCATGACTGAGGAAGGCAAACCAATTGGTTATTATTATGGATTTAAGACAGATGGTATTTTCCAGAACCAGGCGGAAGTTGACAATTATTTCCAAGAAGGTGCTAGGCCTGGGGATTTAAAATTTGTGGATTTGAATATTGATCAAGTCATCAACAACTTAGACCGTACGGATATTGGCGATCCTTTCCCCACATTGACTTATGGTTTTAGATTAGGAGCGGATTATAAGGGCTTTGATTTACAGATTCTAGGACAAGGAACCTATGGCAATGAAATCATGAACATCGCAAAAATAGACATGAAATCTGGTGTTGGTTGGTATAATGCGCCTAAGGATTTGATGGCAGAAGCTTGGTCACCGACTAACCCTAGTAATACGCAATTTAAAATCAGTGCTGCAAATCAGAACAACCTACAGATATCGGACTGGTTAGTAGAGGATGGATCTTACTTAAGGATTAAAAGTATTCAATTGGGTTATACCCTACCTTCTACCCTGTTTAAGAATGCTCGGATAGATAGGTTGCGATTATGGGCAGGTGCATATAATCTATTCACCTTCACAAAATACACAGGATTAGATCCAGAAATAGGCAGTGGTTCGCCATTGAATATGGGTGTTGACCAAGGATACTATCCTATTGCAAAGTCGTATATGTTTGGTGTTAATTTTAGCTTTTAAGTCATGAAAAGAAAAATTGTTAAGGCATTGGTGTTATCAGCTTTATTAATACCAATGGGCTGTAAAAAAGATTATTTGGAACGGGATCCATATGGGATTCTGAACCAGGGAGAATATTTTAAAACGGATGGTGCTGGGTTGAAGTTATTGACCAGTTGCTATATTCCGATGGCAGATTCTTGGGGTTATACGATCAATAAGGTTGCTATTGGGGATGAGGTAGTTGATAATGCCGGTGCTGGGGGTTCAGATCCTGGGGATCGACCACAAACCACAGAAGTTGGAAGAGGAAGACCCTTAGCTTCGAATGCTTTATTGTTTGAAACTTGGGCAAATCGATTCAAGGGCATCGGGAACTGTAATATTGCATTGGCAGGTTTCGAAAAGGAAGGCGCTAATCTTATCCAAGATGGTAAACCGGTATCTGCAGAAACAGTGAAGCGATATATTGCGGAGGTTAAATTTCTCAGAGCATGGTATTATTTTGACTTGGTCACAGTTTTCAAGGAAGTTCCTTTGATTGTTCAGGTTGAAGATCCATCCACACGGAAAGAGAAGGCTCCTATTGCGGATTTACGAGGCCAGATTTACAAGGATCTGGATGAAGCGATAGCTGAAGTGAATTTGCCACGCGGGTCAGGATTAACGAGTGCCGAAGCTGGCAGGGTAAGTAAGGATGCTGCCTTGGCGTTGAAGGCACGTGCGGCATTATTTTTTGCAGGTTTGATGGAGCAAAGCATACTAACGGGCGATGCAAAAGCTGAATATACCTTGGCAAAAAATGCGGCGGCAGATATTGTACAAAAAAGTGGTTTGAGTTTGCTTCCAGATTTTCAGGATTTATTCCGTGGGGACTATCAGGTGGGACCATTTTCAAAAGAAAACATTTTGGGTGTAATGCACAAATACGATCCTGCATTTGGCTTGGGTGGAGATGCCTTTGCCATTATGAACGTAGGACGTAATAATGTTGGCGGCTGGGGTGGTAATACACCTACCAAGGACTTGGCAGCATCATTCCATGCTCAAGATCCGCGAAAGATGTTTACCATAATCAGCCATAATGATATTTTCAAAACAAGCACAGGCGGACAGGAGGTACATAACTACAGAGGCTATTTCAATGATTTTGATTTACAACAGAGCAGAAAAGCATTTGTCCCACAACAATATCGCGAAAACAACGATTTGTTGCGTAGTAAATGGCAGCCCTACTGGATTAGGTATTCGGAGGTTCTCTTGGTCTATGCAGAGGCCATTATCAAATCAGGTGGTAGTTCTGCCGAAGCCCTTCCCTACTTAAATCAGGTTAGAAAAAGAGCTTTTGTGACGACGTCAAAGGTCGACGAGCCATCTGTATATAGGCTATTTGCCAAGGATTTAAAACCTATTTCAGAAGCTGAATTTAACAGCAGTTATGCTATAAAAGCTACGGACAATGTTTTGGAAGCTATTCGGAAAGAAAGGAGAAATGAGTTAGCCTTAGAAGGATTCAGGTTATATGACTTGATTCGTTGGGGAACATACGCATCTACGATGAAGGCATTTTATGCGAAGTATGGTTTTGCGGATAAGGGTCGGGATGCCAGTGAAAAGAGCTGGCCATTTCCAATCCCACAAATAGAAATCGATCGCTCAAATGGTGTTTTAATACAAAATTCAAATTATTAATTATGGACAGAAGGAAATTTTTAAAGAACACTGCAACTGTTGCAGGCTTTTCAATTGTATCAAGTAATGTATTAGGTAAAACCTTGGGCTATGTTGCACCAAGTGATAAATTAAATATTGCGGGTATTGGTGTTGGTGGTATGGGCCGGCGTAACCTTGCCAATATGAACACAGAGAATATTGTGGCATTATGCGATGTGGATTGGCGATATGCGCAGAAAACATTTGATGATTATCCTAATGCCAAAAAGTTTAAGGATTGGCGAGAGATGTATGATCAGATGGGTGATTCCATAGATGCTGTCATGGTTGCTACACCAGATCATTCACATGCTGTTGCAACTGCACATGCTATTACTTTAGGAAAGCATTGTTATACGCAGAAACCATTGACCCACTCTGTTTATGAATCTAGGTTATTAACCAATTTAGCAAAGAAATATAAGGTTGCTACGCAAATGGGGAATCAAGGAAATTCCTTTGATTGGTGTAGACAGATTGCTGAGTGGATTCAGTCTGACGCTATTGGGGAAGTTTATGAGGTTCATTGTTGGACTGACAGACCGATCTGGCCACAGGGATTGATGAAGCCTAGTGAAGGGATGTCAGTTCCAGATACCTTGGCTTGGGATTTATTTATTGGTCCTGCTGAAAACAGGCCATATAATAGTGTTTATACACCGTGGAATTGGCGTGGATGGTGGGATTTTGGAACAGGAGCCCTTGGGGATATGGCCTGTCATATTATGGATCCTATTTATTGGGCCTTGGATTTAAAGTATCCTAATAAAGTTAATGGTAGTTCTACATTGAGCAATCTATATTCGCCTCCCCATGCCCAGATGGTTCAATATACATTTCCAGCAAGAGGTAAAAAGGGAAAAGTTAATATGCCAGAGGTAAAAGTTTATTGGTATGATGGCGGCTTATTGCCGGAGCGACCATCGGAATTGGCTCCTGGGCAAATGATGGGTGATGAAAATGGCGGAATTATTTTCGTAGGGAAGAAAGGTAAGATCATGACCGGTTGTTATGGCATGAATCCTACCCTATTACCAGTTAGTGAAATGGAACATTTCAAGCAGCCGAAGCCCTGGTTTCCAAGAATTCCAGGAGGCAATGGAGACATTTGGAATACCAATGCACATGAACAGGATTGGATTCGTGCAGCGAAAGAATCACCAAATAACAGAAAGGAATCGAGTTCAAATTTCGGCTTCTCCGGACCATTCAATGAAATGGTTGTAATGGGTGTTCTTGCTGTACGGTTACAGGGTTTATATCGGGATTTACTCTGGGATGGAGAGAATATGCAATTCACTAATATTAATGAATCAGACAAACTTAAAGTAGTATCGGTTGATGAGTTTAGTGTGGTTGATGGAGATCCGAGGTTCAACAGACAGTTTGTTGAGTTAAATGCGAGAGATGCGGCCAATGAATGGATAAAACATACTTATCATAATGGCTTTAGCCTGCCTGATATGCCAAAAGTTTAAGCTATGAAAAGGACAAATAGAAGAGAATTTATTCAGCAGTTAGCTATTGTGGGTGGGACGAGTCTTGCGTTTTCTGTTGCACCTGCAGAAGTATTGGCGAAACAGAAGATTAAAAAAATCGGCATTATTGGACTGGACACCTCACATAGTGAGATGTTCACGAAGGATATCAATGAAGGCAGTCTTAAGGATCGTGGTTATCGGGTAGTTGCTGCTTATCCACATGGAAGTAAAGATATACCATCGGCATTGGGCATGAAACAAGGAATCATCGATGCCGTTAAAAAAATGGGGGTCGAAATAGTAGATTCTATTGATTCATTGCTGAAGCAAGTAGATTACATTTTACTGGAATCCAATGATGGTAGAGTGCATTATGAGCAGGCGGAAAAGGTGATAAAGGCCAAGAAGCCAATGTTTATTGATAAACCAATGGCGGAGAATTTAGAAAAAGTGCAAGCAATTTTTCAGCTAGCTGCTAAAAATAATGTTCCAATTTTTTCATCTTCTTCATTGCGATATGATAAATTGGTTCGGGAGGTGAATGCTGGAAAAATCGGAAAAGTATTAGGAGCTGATGTTTATACACCTGCCGAAATAGAACCCAACCATATTGATCAAGCATGGTACATGATTCATGGAGTAGAAATGCTATTTTCTGTGATGGGTACAGGTTGCAAAGAGGTATTTAGGGCCTTTCATCCAGATTTTGAACAAGTAGTAGGCATCTGGAATGATGGCAGGATTGGATCTGTAAGAGGGATTAGAAAAGGCGCATCGGATATTGCGGGGATTGCTTTCGGAGAGACAGGAATTTCGCAATTAGGTCCTTTTGCCGGTTATGGTCCTTTAGTTGCTGAAATTCTCAATTTCTTTGACACTGGAAAAGTCCCAGTCAGTAATGAGGAAACGATTGAAATATTCAGATTCATGGAAGCGGCTCAAAGAAGTAAAACTTCACATCAAGTAGAAAATTTATTCTAACTCAACTCAATAAGGATCGAGCTATTAAGTTAATTCTTAATAGCTCACCTTTTTAAAATTAGGTAATCTGATTTTTATAGTTTAAATTTATATTAGTTATATCTATAAACCTATACTAACATCTAACATAAAAACTTGAATTTTCCAAATCCACAATTGGCAGCATTAACATCTGGGCAAGAATTTGGTTTAAAACATTACATGAAGGTTCATGGTTCTGCCCTTCGATACTTTGCATTTAGCATTGTTAAGGATAAATCTGTGGCTGAAGAAATAGTTTCAGACTCCTTTGTAAAGCTGTGGACAGGAAGGGAAAAAGTTAGTACTGAGTCTGGAATTAAAGCATTTCTATATATTTCCACCAAAAATGCATGCTTGGACCATATCAACTTATTGAAGAACAAAGTTGTTCATGATTATGAGATGTTGGATGAATTGACAAGTCCAAATGAAGATATCTTAACGAAGATGATTCAAATCGAATTGATAAAGTTGATTGTAGAAGAAGTTGAAAAATTACCTAAACAGCAAGCACGCATATTTAAAATGACCTATTTTGAGCAGAAAGAAACGGATGAAATTTGTGATGAATTAGGTTTATCCAGCAGCAGTATTTATTTTGCTCGATCAAAAGCCCTCGCAACCCTAAAGAAGGCGTTCGGTTTCAAAAGAAATCCAAATTTTCAGGAATTCACCTTTATTTTATTTCTTATTTCTGATTTTTTAATAGAAAATTAGTCTTTAGCAATTAAATGTAACCTACTATATTTCATACATTTACTTAGCTAATTTTATTTTTTTATTAATAATCTGTAACATTTTATTCAGGATTATATCTAAAAGGAAAAAAAACGATTAGTTATGAACTTGAAAAAAATAATAATGGCCATTATCGTAATGGTATTTACGGTAACAGCATCACATTCACAATCCACTGAGTACTCTTTTAAAGTTGAGAAATCTGGCACAGGTAATCAAAATATTATATTTATTCCTGGTTTTGCTTCATCTGGCGATGTATGGAATGATACCAGAGATGTTTTGTCCAAAGATAACACCAGTTATATACTGACCATGTCTGGTTTTGCGGGCGTCCCTGCAAAAGGAGATCCTACATTTAAAGGCTGGAGAGATGAAGTCATCAAATACATCAAAAATGAAAACATTCAAGACCCTATCATAATTGGTCATAGTATGGGTGGTGTAATGGCAATGGATATCGCTGCGACAGAACCCACATTAATCAAGAAAATCATTGTTGTAGATGCATTACCTTGCCTTGCAGCCTTGAGTAATCCTAATTTTAAATCAAATCCGAATTTGGATTGTTCTGAAATGGTGAAACAATTTTCATCTGTACCAGATGCACAGTTTGAAGCGATGCAAAAGCAAGGCATGGCTGGAATGACATCAGATACGGTAAAACAAAAATTAATTTTAGAATGGTCCTTGAAATCAGATAGAAAGATTTTTGCCAAGATGTTTTGCGACTTTAGTAATACTGATTTAAGAGTGGATATTAAAAACATTCAATGTCCAGCATTGATCCTTTTAGAAAGTAGCTTTAACCAAATTAAACCAGCTATTGAAAATCAATATTCAAATTTAAAAACTGCAAAACTAATGTATGCAGACAATAGTTTACATTTCATCATGTTTGATGCAAAAGATTGGTATTTACAGGAGGTGCAAAATTTTATTAAATAATGGATTTTAACAACATATATGAAGAATATTGGGATAAGATTTTCCGTCTCTGCATGGGTTATGTTAATGATACTGACCAGGCAAAAGATCTAGCCCAAGAAACCTTTATCACTGTTTGGGAGAAGCTATCGACCTTTCGAAATGAAGCAAGCATAGGGACTTGGATATTTCGGATCGCCAGCAATACCTGTTTGAGTCAAATAAAAAGAAATGAAAGGGCCAATAAAATACCAATTATGGAAATTGAGGATAGCCCAAGCTACTCGACCATAGATGATGAAATACAATTGCTATATCAGTTTATTGCGGAGTTGGCAGAATTGGATAGAATCATTATTTCATTGGAATTAGAAGGAATCAAGCAAAGCGAAATATCAAAAATTGTTGGTTTATCAGATGCCAATATTAGGGTTAAAATTCACAGAATCAAAGAAAAATTAATGTCAAAATTCAAGAGTCATGGAAAATAAGGAGATCAACTTATCCAAATTGTGGAAGCAGCAAACCTCTATTTCTCCAGATTTGGAAGACTTGAAACAGAGGCTATCAAAATATAAAAAGGAAAATTTAAGAAAGAGAATTACCTCTAATATTGCACTAGGACTTACTATTGTGGTAATATTAGGAATTTGGATTCTGTATGATGCAGAAACAATTTTCCCGATGTTAGGCATGTCCTTAATCATTATAGCAATTGGGATTTCACTCATAAAGTTCAATCAGTTCTATAGTTCATTCAAGGATCTCAATAAAAATTTAGAGAATAAAGAATACCTAAAATCCTTATTAGAGATTCAAAAGAAACAAAAGGTTATTCAGACAAGTTTTATGAATATTTACTTTTCACTTCTAACATTGGGATTGGTATTTTACCTATATGAATTCACTTTGAGAATGGACAAAGTAATGGCTATTGTAGCTTATGGACTTACACTTGGATGGATAGTATTTGTATGGTTTTACCTAAAGCCAAAAATGGTAAAAAAGCAGAATTTAAAATTAGAGCAATACATCAACTCCATTCAAAACATCATAAATTCAGAAGATTAGTTATAAAAAAAGCCTGCAGGATTACTCTGCAGGCTTTTTTATGTTCAATTGTTATATTAATTCTTTCCGAATAATCGAGAGAAAAATCCTTTTTTCTTCGGTTGGCCATATCCATAACCATATCCATAACCATACCCACCGTATCCATAACCACCATATCCATATCCGTATGAGCTTCCAAATTTGACACCATTCAATAGGATTGCCATGTTGGTTAAAGCTGAGGAATCATAGATTTTTTGGATATCTGGTAATTGTCTTCTATCCATTTTTCCAGCACGTACAACGAAGATTGTAACATCTGTTATTCTATTAACAATATCTGCATCTGCCACAATACCTAGAGGTACATTATCCACAATGATATAATCATAGCGTTCTTTCAATTCATTGATTAGGGTATCCAATCTATCGCTCAAAAGAAGTTCTACTGGATTCGGCGCGATTACACCGATAGGAACAATATCAATTTCGGCATCAGTTCTATCTTTATAGATGATCTCATCTACCGTTATTGCACTATCCGATAAATAATGTGTAACACCGATTGGCATTGGGAATTTGGTAATATTACTTAGAGTACCTTTTCTTAAGTCTAAGTCGACTAAAACAACTTTTTTCTTCAAGAAGGTCATACTTACGCCTAAGTTTATTACGGAGAAGGTTTTACCAGCACCAACATTAAAGGAAGTAAAAGTGATAACTTTTTGCTTTTTATCACCAGAGGACATGAAGCTTAAGTTCGTTCTAAAAATTCTGAATGCTTCCGTAACTTCATCTACTCCTTGCTCCTTGATTACGATTTCACTCTTAGCGCTCTTCATTTCAGTTGAGAATGGAATCTCCGCCAAGAATGGAACACTAACTGCATCTTCAATATCTTTTCTGTTTCTGATTTTTGTATTCAGAAGTAACATTAGTAATAAGATGGCAGCAGGAACAGCGATACCTATAGCAACACCTATAGCAACTTTCTTAAACTTACTAGGATAGAACGGTGCATCAGAACCCGAAGCGGAATCAATAACACGAATGTTATCATCAGTCATCGCTCTGTTAATAGCATTTTCTTCACGTTTGTTTAATAAGAAGATATAAAGTTCTTCAATAACCTTTTGCTGACGTTCAGCAGATAACATTATTCTTTGTTTAGAAGGAAGGCTACGAGCTTTTCCAATTGCTGCATTTTCTTCATCCTTCATATTACTCATTCTGATTCTAAAACCTGAAATAACGTTGTCAATTGCACGAGCAATATTTTGTCTTACTTGAGATAAGGCATTATTTAAATCTTGAACAATAGGGTTTTCAGAGCTATTACCACTCATTAAGCGATTTCTTCTCAATAACAAGGTGTTGTATTCTGAAATAATATCTTCAATATTATTATCTACTAAACCTGTGTTGCTTGGGATTAAATCATCTACTCTACTTGGATCACTTAAACGCTGACGCATGATCTCAACCAATTTCATCTGAGTTGCAAGTTCTTTACTAGAGCTTTGATAAGTTCTTGATTCTGTCCAGTATTGTTCTCCTGCAGATTTTACATCTAAACCTTGGTTTTGAGTTTTCATTCCCTCCAGGCTAGATTCAACTGAACTAAGTTCCTTTTCAATAATCACAATTCTATCGTTAATAAAGTCTGCCGTATTATTTGCAACAGTCTTTTTATCTTCAATAGTCATTTGATTATAAACTTCGATCAATTTGGTAACCATATCTTCTGCTCTCAAAGGAGAAGCATCTTCCAAGGTCATTTTAAGGATTTCAACATCCTCCATTTGAACGATATCCAAATTGCCTAAGAAATATCCAACCATTGATTCAATTGGACTTTTAGTAATTGTAATATCTTCAGAAAGGTTTACTCTGAATTTCTTATCAGAGTTTGCTGAGATAATTAAATTACCTACTGGAGTTTTAGTTTCTGCATTTAATTTAACAGTAACAGTTTTTTCAGGATCTGTATTGGAGAAATTAGATAATTCAACCTGATTGTTTCCTTTATATTTCAAATTGAAGGAGAACCCAGCGTTAGCAGGAGCATTTACAAAACGAACGATAAACGGTGAAGTTTTGTATAATTCAATTGTACGAAGGCCTTCTTCTTTAGTATAAGAAACATCAGCATTCAACAAACTAATGGTATTTCTCATCAATTCTTGAGATCTTAATTGAAGAATCTCCGAATTAACATTTACAATATTATAAAAGTTGTTTGGCCGAGTAATCCTAGAGGCGCTCATAGAATTAGTGGCAGTTTTAATCATTACAGTTTGTTCTTTCTTATATAAGAAAGGAGTTTTGCTATATTGATAGTAATAAAATCCTCCAAAAACTAATATTGATAATAAAAACCATTTCCAGTTCGCCAAAAGATATCTCAAGATATCCAATACATAAAGTGATTGGTCTTGTTTACCTTTTCCTTGAAAAGGTTTGTTCGTTGAATGATTTACCATTAATTCTTAATTTTTATTAAATAATGCCAAAAGGCTAACTCCAAGTGTCAATAATCCAGTTGCAAAACCAATATATCTCCAAGTTAAGTCTTCTCTAGGAGTAGGAACGGCTGAGATTGGTTTTACAAAAACAATATCATTTTGTTTCAAGTGATAGGTTGGTGTTTGAAATAAATTCACATCTTCAATATCACTTGTATACATTTTCATGTTACCATTTTCTTCACGGATAACGGTAATTTCTTTAGTAAGAGCATTTGTTGTTAAACCACCACTACGAGTAATGGCTTCAAGGATTGTAATTTGACCATCAGGAACGGTTAAGATACCCACACCTTTAACCTCACCCATCATCATTATTTTCAGGTTTAGGAGTTCGATTCTAACTAATGGGGCATTAATTAAATTCTCATTCACCAATCTATCTTTTATATAGTTTTTCAGTTCTTCAGTACTTTTGCCTTCAGCTTTGATAATACCTAGGACTGGAAAATCGATATTTCCATTTCTATCTACTAAATAACCTTTTTCAGTTGGAGCGCCGGTTGTAGAAGTTGAAATTTCTCCTTTATCACCAACATTGTAAATACCACCATCAGGATTGAATGGAGCAGCCAATTCAGGGGTTTTTGAACTGATAATGATACTCAATCTATCATATTTTTGAATCTTTAAGGTTGGAACTTCCTGTACTGGATAGTCGGTACCAGGAATCATGTTTTCAAGGTAAGTTACCTTTTTCGAAACAACGCATGAACTAAGTGTGAACACAGTCAATGCAATAAGGCTGATAATTAATCTATTCATCTTCAAGTTTATTTACTTTTTTAACTTCATTAAAACATAGTATGGCAGCATCTTGATTGGGTAGACAATCTAATTGTCCAATCTCAGAATACTGAATAATTTTTTCTAAAATACTGACCATCGAAGAAAAGATATCTGGATTCCAGCGGATGGCGGTGAAACTTGGTAATAGTGCCAATAAAGATTCAACACCTTTACTTTTCCAATCCATTTTATTTTCCTTTGATTGAGTCAATCTAATGATTGACAATAATTTAAATTTTTTATTGATATAACAAGCTGTTTTCCCACTCCAAGGCGTTCCATAAATAAACACCTCCTCTCCTACAACTTTAACGGCTGGGTTATCATCGTTTAACAGCTTGAATCCTGGAATATTATTAATCCATAATCTGCTGTGAGTACTTTTTCCGGTTCCACTTTTTCCCAAAAATGCGACCGCATATTTTCCATTTTCTACAACTGAAGAATGGATTAATGCTGTATTATTTGAAAGAACACGTTGGCCAAATGCAACCATAATCATCCAGCTCAGAATATTGGATTCATATAATTCTTGCTTTTTAATATGGATTTTAGAATTTTTAAATTCCTTGTCACTAACCATTCTCCAAACATCCGAATCGCTATTATTATTGACTACGGAAGTGATATAATGGGAATCAGTTTCTTCAAACTTGAACCGGTCGCCCCATACAATTGAAACATCACTTAATAATTTGGAGTTTGTTAAATCTACATTGGTTGGTTCATTTACAAGCTCAATATTGACATTTGCTACTTGTTGTGAATTTTCTTCTATTTCAAATCCTTGAAATGAAGGCAAACTACTTTTTATATCAATTGAATCATCATAAACAATTCTGATTATATTATCTGCTACTTCGTAGTTTGTTGTTTTCATTTCTTCTAAAAAATATGTTTACTGCATATATACTGTTTGGCTACATTTTTCAGCCAACCTTAAATCATGAGTTACAAAAATTACTATTTTATTTTTTGCTGAACTCAAAAGTCTCTCAATTAATAACTCTGCTGTTTTTTGGTCTAATGCTGAAGTTACTTCGTCAAATAACCAAATACTATTTTCTTTCATTAAAGCCCTTGCTAAAGCTATTCTCTGTGCCTGACCTTCAGACAATCCATATCCAGACTCTCCAATCGTTGTATTTAACCCATCAGGTAAATCATAAACAAATTCAGAGCAGCTCTGATAAAGAACTTCATATAACTTCTCTGGAGATACATTTTCAGTATCTGTCAGGATGTTTTCTTTAATGGTTCCGGAAAATAATTTATCACCTTGCGGAACGTACGCAATATTAATCCGATGATTAGGATTAATAGCAAACAATTCTGAATTAGTCCTTACTGATATCTCCCCTTTATTAGGTTGAATCAAGGCCAGAAGTAATCGAATTAATGTTGTTTTACCTTTTCCACTTGAACCTATGATTGCTGTTGGTTCACCACGTTTTACACGCAGATTAAAATCATCAATCACCAAATTGTCTTCGTATTTAAAGCTTAAGTTTTTAATGATTAATTCTTCAGGATCTTTTATTAATTCTGGTTTGTATTCATCTTCAACTTCAGTTTGAAAGACTTCCTCAACACGTTCTACTGCGGTTCTAAATTTGATAAATACTGGGACAAAGCTCATTAATAACAACAATGGACCTTGAATACGTCCCACTAATTGTAGAAATGCACTCATCATTCCAAAAGTTATTTCACCAGTTCTTAACTTATACACTCCCCAAATAAAGGTGAGTAGAAATCCGATATTAATTAATAGCTTCAAAGAACTTTGCGAAATCGTTGAAAAATTCAACAATTTCATTTTTAAATCATAAATATTCGCTTGGCTTTCTTCAACTTTTTTCCATCTGAAATTTTGAAGTCCCAATGCTCTTAAACCCATCCTGAATCTTAAATTCTCTTGCACCACTTTTCCAAGGTTAGATTCTGCGGTTTTCAATGATCGGTTTATTGATCTTAATTTCTTAAAGTAAATCTTAGAAAAGATGAACAATGGAGAAATTGCCAATATCAAGAGAGCCAACATAGGGTCCATTGACCATAATAACCCAAATGATGCTACCAACTTAATGATTGTTACTAAGAATGAAATCAGCGAAAAGCCAAGCATTTGTACAATTTCATTGGCATCGTTATTTATTCTGATTTGCATATCACCTGTATGCCAATTCTTAATAACCTTCCATCTAGATAGCATCTGGATTTTGATTAATTTATTTTGAAGTTGAATAAGCATCTTAGCTCTCGTCTTCTCATTAATCCATAATCCTATTGCTTTTACAATAAGTCCAAGAACGATAAATAATACGGTTAAAATTAAAGCTTGATCAACAGATCCTTTATTAGCATCTATTGCAAAGTCTATTGCTTGTTTTGACCATATCACGAAATATAAAGAACATGCAATCGCGATTAACTCAAGGATGAAAAATAAAATTAATTCACTTTTGTAATCCTTTGATTGCTCCCAAGCCCATTTAAGCTGATATTTTATTCCTGACAACAATATCCTATTTATTAAATCTTGAATAATATTGCATAATTGGAAACCATATAGCTTCTGACGGGGTTACTTGAACATATTTAATGAAACTCTTCCAAATTCGAGATTTCTTATTTGCTCTTTCTCCGGCCAGATAACTTTCCTTTTCAATAAAATTCTCGTTAAAAAAACCAAAGTTTCCGCCAATTAATATGTCTTCAACCATCCAGTCAGCATTTATCTTCAGATTAAAATCATAGGGAACATTTTCTTTATCCATCCCTAAATATTTAACCAATATGACGTGTAACACATCAACCCATTTTCTGATTCCTAGTTTCGAATAAATTCTTTTTAAGTCTTTATTCACTAGTTCATTTCTGTAATGAGCGTAAATACGGGCTGAATCACATAATTGTCTAATCCCAATTCCATAGGATAATAAGTGTTTTAAAATATGTGAATTAGCTTGTACTATCGTCTCTATTGCAGAGGGTAACTTGATATTGCTGCTATTTAAATTTAATATAGTGTAATTATTAATTTCATCTTGATTTAGTTTAGCCAAAATACTTTCCTTAAACGGGTTATGAATATCAAACATTCTTTGATGATGCTCAATTTCAAATCCTTTATAAATATATCCTGCGCTAAAGCCTGGCATTGAGGAAATTTCTAATTCTTTTTTGTTAATAATTTCAAATGCTTTGTCATAACTAGCTTTTTCTCCAAAAAACAAATCAATGTCCCCACACACTCTTCTCATTGGATTATCATAGCATTTTGCTATTCCTTGGCCTTTTAATAAGACCGGTGATAATCCCTCTTTATTGAACATGAATAGCAACTTTTCAATTGCTTCATTCATCATTTCGTTACGTTGAACATGCTTTTCAACTCTCACTGCCCAACTTAATAACAGGCTCTTTGAAGGTTGTAAATGCGATTCTAATTTTTGGATGCCGTCAAATACAATACATTCTACGGTTTGACTAATACTAATTTTATATATTTCATCCCATTCTTGGTTAGTTAGTGGGAAAAACTCTTTATCTAAATTAGCATTTTTCCATAATCCAGCCTTAAGTAATAAAAAAAATATCTTTGTTATTTTGTTTTTTAACATTACTTTATCCGGCTATTAGACCTCCCTTTACGAATACTTGAACTAATTTTTTAGCATCTTGCTTTGCTAACTCCTCCTCGACTTCAAAATTCTCCAACAATAATTGACTTACTGTCTCTTCATCAAATTCTTTGTTTTGCAGTTCTTCCCAAAGAAAGGCAGCCGTTTCATTAAGGGTGAAAACTTTTGACATATCCAACATCTCCTGTCCTGGGTCAATAATCACAAAATCACCTCCTAATTTTCTCAGTTGTAAATCCTTTCTCAATTTCATATTAGTTCAATTTAAACTTACTAAATAGATACCTTAAAGGGCGTATATAATACCAACATACCCCCATCTTCTTATTTATTTTCGAATTTATCTTTAAGGCTTTGTCCCCTCTTGATCCAGATAATACTGTTGCCAGGATATCTGCTTTCTCAATGGTTTCTATTTGATCTAAATTGCCATCACCCGCTAAATAATAGTGGTTAGAATCAATTCGAATCAGCCTGTGCAAAATAATTCGACCTTTATACCTTGCTAATATTATATCACCTATATTAACATTGAAATTAATTGGTTGTTTGATAACAACTTGATCACCGTGTCTTAAAAAGGGAAGCATGCTGTTTCCAGCAACATTGAACTTCACAGATTTACCGGCCTTGAGGTCTTCAAGTATTATATCAAAAAATAACTGATTGGGAACCTTATAGCTCTTCAAGTGATTATTTTCATCCATAAATCAATATTTCCTAGGTTTATAAAAATTTAATTCAGCAAGTAAGTATAAGAACAATTAAACAAATCGAAGAAATTTTCTTAAACCGCTTTTTAAGGTATTTTTTTCTTTGTTTGCGCTAAATTATGAATTGGCTTATTTAGGCTAAAATCTTATTATATATTTGTAAACATTTATCTACCATTTTTTCCCGCGTAAAGTGCTCTAAATACCGTTTTTTAGCACCATCTGACAAACTTTTATAGACCTCTTCTTCAGTCAAAATAGTTTGGAAAGAATCTGCTAATGCACGTTCATCGCAAATCTCAACAGTTAAGCCAGATAATCCATTTTGATTAACCCAACTAACTCCAGATTCTGGGATTCTAGTAGATACAACAGGCTTTCCATAACCCATTGCTTCAATTTGAACTATAGCAAAGGCTTCGGTTTTTAATATTGAACTTAAACAAAATAAATCACAAGCTTGATAATAGGCTTTTACCTCTTCATCCGTCATGAATCCCAATAATTGAACTTTATTCCCTAAATCATTATCAGAAATAATTTTTTCTAACTCTTCTTTTAAAGGTCCTTTCCCTCCAATTACTATTTTATAATTATCATCTAAATATTTTGCCGATTTTATTAAATATTCATAACCCTTGTATTCGACCAATCTACCTAATGAAAAAATTATTTTTCTATTTTGATGTTTTTCTTTAATCCCATTTACTAAGGGAGAAAGATCTTCTTCCACATCAACACCAATTGGAATAAAATCTATTTTCGATTGGACATTTTTTAAAAACTTCGACTGTTCTACATAAACTGGTGTAGTTCCAACAATGATATCTGCTCTTTTAATTAACCAATTCTGTAAAGGTTTATAAAGCCTTAGAAGGGTCTTTTGTTTTAGAATATCGCTATGCCAATGTAAGACAACCTTTCCTTTGTAATTGGATAAAAATAAAGCCAATGTAGCCATTGGGTCTGGGTGATGTATATGAATAATATCGTAGTTGTTTGCTATCTTTTTTAACCTAGTAATCATTTGCGGGGCCAACTTTGTCGCTGCAGCATTTATCTGAGTTGGCATTACAAATAGCGTAGCAAATTTATTCAAATGTATGGTTGCTGAAGGATGATCTTCCGTAGAAGCGCATAACATATCGCAATGTATTCCTGCATTAGAAAGCCCAAGCATTAAATCGTATTCAACTTTTTCAACACCACCTCGGATCGGATAAAACTTCCCTAATTGTAAAACTCTCATATTATTAATAGGTTGTATGTCTTTATTTTAAAAGTATATTGAACAATTCCTCCCAATTTTCAGCTTTAGGTTCTTCTAAATATTTGATAGGTTGCTCACGCAAGGCTGAATAATCTCCTTGGATTAATTCAAACATATATTTTGCTAATTCAGATGGATTGTCGGGATTAAAATAAGCCGTTTTTTTACTTCCTTCTGCTGTTTCATGAGCATAAGGTAGGTCTGCTAACAACATTGGCTTATCATATTTGCTAAACTCTGAAATAGGAAGTCCCCAAGATTCTACCTTTGAGGAATAGATTAGACAATCCGTTTTTGAGTATAATTCAAGCAGGGTATTTTTGGGAATAAAGCCAATAAAATCAATATTCTTTATATCACCCCAATTGGAATAAATCCAGTTGGCATATTTATTTTCAGTCCCTTTCAAGGTCAAAGAAACTTTAAAGTTTTTCACCTTATATTCAGTCAATAACAATTTTGATGCTTGACAGATAACTTCAAAATTCTTGTGGCTATTTGGCGAACCAGCAAAAATAAAATGGAAATCCTTATTGCTTGAATGGTTAATTATTTCTACTTCATTGTCAACGATTTTAGGTCTAGAAACAATGATTTTTTTCGGATTGATATGAAACATTTTGCTTAATCCCTTTCTAAACCACTCTTGCTGAACTACTAAGTAATTATTTTTGTGAATATTAGTTTTATAAATCAGTTTTGTAAAAATGGCAAACAAAGCAATTTTGGGAGCAAAAATTAAGTCATGCTTTTTCCACTTATAAAAAGAGAATGAATTATGGCAATAAACAGCCCTTCTCTCAGAGATTACACTTGGACTAGTATCATGTAATGAAAACCATAAATAAACTGGTCCTATTTCCTTTGAAATTTTTTTCATGGAAACATATTCATACCATAACCTATTGGTCCATCGTTTTTTCGGCCATTGGGTTTCTATATATTCGATATTAGGAAAATCAGTCAATTCCCTTTTATGAACTATTGCTACCACCCTGTAACCATTTCTCACAGAATAATCAGATAAAAACTTAAGACAATCCTTTAGAATAGCAAGAGTACCAGCCTCAACTAAATTCACTGCGGAAATAACGATTGTTTTCATATTAATTGGCCAAGGTTTGGTTAAATAATTGAATCCATTTATTCATGACCACCTCTTCTGAAAAATTTTTTGACATCTCAAAAGAATTTCTCCCCATTTCATCCCTTAATTCTTTATCCCTGATAATAGTGAGAATTTTATTAGCAACCCCTTCTTTATCACCTTCCTCTAATAAAAATCCATTTACGCCTTCTTTAATTATATCCCTTGGTCCACACTTACAAGCATATGACACCATTGGTAATCCTGCTGCTTGTCCTTCTAATAATGCCATTGGTAGGCCTTCATAGCGAGAGGTCATAACAATCAGAGAGCTTTCCGAATATTTTTTATCAATATCGCGAACAGGTTCCCTTAAAAATACACTATCATTTAGTAATGAATGATCAATTAGCTGTTGTAAAGCGTCCTTTTCTGGACCTTTACCATATATATTCAATTGCCAATTAGGCTCTTTCTGTTGAACTATCTTCCAAGATTCAATCAAATCCTCAAATCGTTTTTGATAGTCATATCTACCTACTGCAATTACCTTTTGAGAATCTAAATTGCTTTTCTCCTGAATTTGAAAACTATTCGCATTTGGAATTACAACAATATTGGGAATCTCTCCCCAATAGGCTTTATCTTCTTCAGTAAGCACAACAAATTTATCATACTCCTGTACAATTCTTAAATCTCTTTTGCTTCGAAACTGATCAATTAAACGCCAAATACCTGTTCTTCCATATTGCATTCTTTTAAATCTTGAAAAATGGATTTCGACTATTTTTTTACTTCCATCATCAATTTTAGGCAACAAGTCTACTTCGTGATCAAATAATGAAATTGTGATATTAGGTTTGATTGATTTTAAATGTTCTTCTAGTTTTTTCTTATGCAAAGCTTGCTTTTTTGGATAAGCAAATAGCTTTTTAAGTAACCCGGAATTATTATTCTCTGTATAATTAATCCCTAGGTCTATTTGGTTGATGCGTTGATCTAAGTCAAAATAAGGTTTTCGGTTATTTTGATCTGAAGTAATGATAGTTACTTCAACCCCTAACTGAGCAAGGTAATTGGCCTTATTTGCCAATACTCGCTCCATCCCTCCTGAATTAAACGTACCTAGGATGCAATAAACTATTTTCATAAACTTCTTCTTCAACAGGTTCTTCAGCTGCATTTAATGAATCAATACAATAGAATACTGCATAGATAAAAAAGATATCCGTAGCTACTTTTAACCAGATTACAAATGTTAATACGAGGAGAATCATGAAAAACATCCAGTAGTTAGCGTGGCGTTTCATAAATACAATAGCATTAACAACAAATAACAAGGCAAATACGGAGAATCCTATTAAACCAGAATAAAGTATAAATCGACAATATCCGATATCTGTACTGTAAACAAAATTATCAAATAACCCAGTTCCGATAATCCAGGATTGTTGATCCTGCGGCCAAATCCACATCTCTCGATTCAATTTATCGGTTGAGTCAGTTCTCCATTCACCTTTCTCAACAAAATTGAAAAAGCCCTCGAAAGCAAAGCGCATCTGATCGTAGAACTCCTTATTTGTATTATAAAGATATACTGAAACAACAATGGCGACGACTAGGAATAAACCAAATAACAAACTCAGTTTACCCGAATATTTTTTAATGGCTTGTCGGAAAATTGATGATCCTACGACTAAGTAGCCCAATGATGCACCAACTCCTAAAATTGTAGTTCTCGAAATAGCATTTCCAATAATTGCAATAAAGAAAAATGAAATCAATAACAAACTGATTGCTAAACCATTACTTCGGACCTTCTCATCGTTATTCAGGGTGGCAGTAATCATTAATAAAACAATGGTAAACCTTACACCAGCAGTATCAAGTGCGGCTCCAATACCATATAAACGTCCAACCTCTTCGAAGAATTCCTGTCCCTGCTGCACATGACTGTCAATAAATAATTTTACACTTGGAATATTGTCTATCAATAAAGCTGCAATACATTGGAAAACACATACTGCTGTAACATAGTAGGTTATTAAAGTAAAATCTAACTTACCATGGATAATTTTTATCATGGAACAAATCGCATATGCTCCAAAATACCAAACTGTAAAACTTAAAATATATGAGGCGTAGGCATAATCGGTAGTCATATTAATATCTGTTGAATAGTAACAGACAAAAGAAAATATTAAAGCTAAAATAACAGAAACTAAGAACCCTTTACTAACTCTAATTTCTTTTTCCTTTAACCAATTCATTCCGGCAAACATCACTCCTAATACAGCCAAAATCATTTTGGTGTTTAAACTCGGCAATACGGTAAAAGCTATTGGAAATAGAAAAAAGCTCACCGCAAATCCTAGAGATATATAAAGTATTAAACGAATCATTCTGTAGATTAACTATTTATATAAAACACCATAAATTAAACGAATTACGACTTTATTATAAAGTTTGACCAACCAAAATTGTTTTTTTACAGCCGCTAATTGAAGTAATCGAGTCCTGATAGAAAGATCTACATTATCCATAACGTATGGATTGGATTCAGGAAACCAATTCAACCACTTCTTGTATTGTGCTGTATTTTCTGATATTAATAATGGCAGTTTAATATTTAATTTTAAATAATAAATCAAGTTACCCAACTTATCCGATAATTGACTACTTTTTAAATAATTTTCAACCTCTAAAACATTGGCAGTAACTTGTTCAATATGATTATCTGAATAGGTCTTTGTTAGTGATGATGTATTACTCTGACCATAATGATAAAAATGCTTATCTAAATATGCAACTTTTTTAGCACTATTAAAGAGCTTTATTGCAACCATTAAATCCTCCCCCATATTTTTTCCATCAAAAAATCTAATTTGATGATCTTGGAATAAGGAAGCTTTAAATAGAAATAACCATAAGTTCCACCTCATAGTTCCTTTCATCATTTTTTCAATTGCTTCAAAGGATGAATTGAAAGCTGGTTGAACCATTTTTCTTTCATTCTTCTCAAAAGTCAAGAACCAACTAAACCCTACAATATCTAAATCTTCTTCTAAAGCTTTATTAATGGATAATTCAATAGTATCATTCTCAATTGCATCATCCGCATCAATGAAATAAATATAATCTCCTCTTACAGCATTTAATCCGGTATTTCTTGCCGTTGCTACCCCTTTATTTACCTCATGACTGATAACTTCAATTTGTAAATCAGAACCAGCTTTATAATCTTCTAAGACTTGTAGGCTATTATCAGTACTTGCATCATTGATAAAAATTATCTGCAAATCTCTATAGGTCTGTGCACTTAACGAGTCCAAGCAAAGATGTAAGGTCTTTGCTGCATTATAAACAGGGACAATTATTGAAACTAGGGCTTTTCTATTCATTTTCAAGTTACCACAAAACTAAGTTTTATTTACCTGAACAGCATGTAGAATTTTGTCCACAACATTAATAGACTTTGAATTGAATTTTCTCGCAAATAGTTTGTCAGAGTTAATCAAATAATCAAAATCCTCATCTGTCCAATCTCGAATTACATTATTTTCCCATCTTATTTCTCGCATGCATCCCCTACCTTCATCAGTCAAATCAAACAACTTATTTTTAAATACAGAATTCCAACAAATGGTTTGAACCACAATCTCATCACAACAAAAACTATTCTGATAAATCTTCAGAATATTAGCCTTCTCTTTTAAAATTAACTTTACCAGACCATCAGTGACACTTAACCACTGCGTACCTTTTCTGAAACTAATTTTTCTATTCTTCTTGTACCCGGCCAGTTCTTGTATTTTAATAGATCCAGCTCTTAATACTCGTTTTATTTGACTAGAAATACTAGGTTCAGGTCGAAAGGAATCACTAAATAAATGAACTCTTCTAACTTTTCTATCAATTTCATCTTTGATATCTCCAGTATAAAATCCAATAAACTCTTTCCCTTTATTTGCATTAAAAAAGTCATGAATATAATCCTGTGACTTTATCGGCATGTCAACCCCTGATAATACATGATAATAATCATATGATTTTCTTTTGGATGCTGCTTCAAATAAATTGAGCTCTGCTTCCATTACTGTAACATCCCCCCATTTTACATCAACACGATTTTCAAGAATATAGAGATTAGCATTTTGGACTTCCAAATCAGGTAAAACTTCAACCTTTGCATCAAAATGAACATAAATATCATTTCTTTTGTCATCAAGAGATTCTATCAATCTTCTTAAAATTTCAAATTCATTGTGCGCAAGAATTAGATAAGCATGTTTCATTATTTACTCTTTACTTTTTCCACCACCTGGTTAATTACATTGATATCGTTAGAACTAAATTTACGACCAAACAAAAAGTTCAAGCTGATTGCTTTTTCCACATCTTCTTCAGTTAAAAATGTAGCATTTGCTATCCCTATTTCATGATATAAATACTTATCAGAATAGATTATGTCCCACTTTATTCCTGAATACTTCAACTCAGTTGGTATAAACAACTCATCACCACACATGCTATATCTATACCTTTTCAATATGTCATTTTTGTGTTCAAGGAAAAAATTAACAGCTTCATTTGTAATACTAACCCAATTTGAAGCTTTGATAAATTGTCGATCTTTATTTACTCGAAAACCTAAAGAAGTTTGAGCCATAATCCCAAGGCGCCATGAAATTTGAGCAATCCTACTTCCCTGAAAATTTTTCATACAAAAATTCATTCTATTTCCTTTCTGTTGAAGCTCATAATCAGAATATATCATCGGAGATAATACTTGTTTTCCGGAAATCGATTTAAAATAAGAATGAAATTCATCTTGGTTTACTAATGGTAAATGAACTCCTGAAATTAAATGATAATATTCGTAAGGACCATTATTTCTTGCTAATTCAAATAGAGCTAACTCAGATTTAATCTGAGAAACATTTCCCCAACGAACATCAATTCTATTAGAGTTATTTACTAAAATTACATTAGAGTATTTGGCTGAGAATTCTGGTATGTCTTTAACTTTTTTATCAATATGAATGAAAATATCATTCCTATCGTCATCTATTAAATTAATTAGAGTCTTTAGCACTTCAAAATTATGGTGTGCAATAATTAAAAAAGCATGTTTCATAAATTAATCTTGGAATTCAATAAAGCTTTTTAAATTATTCATTCCGTTAATATCAAAATAAGACATTTTATGTGTGTTTGTGTATGATAAAGCTTTTGGGAAATCCATTAAGTTTTTTACACCATTAAATTTTGTTTGTAAAATATGAGGATAAATATCACTAATTATTGGGCACCTATTTGATGCCAATTTACCTGTTACCAATTCATTATAAAGTATTTGAAAAAAGAAGTAATCAATAATTTCCGTTTGGGTCTTCCAATAATAATTCATCAATTGATACATGTCATTAATTAATTCATTTCCTTGTTTAGCATATATAATACTATTTAATACTCGCACTTTAAATCTTTCTCCCCAGCCCCAATAATAAGAATAACTATTTTCCCAGGATTTTTTATTTTCTTCTTTTTCATCCCTTTGATACATAAAATAAGGTAATTCTAACAATTTCGAGTCTAATGGTCCTGTTTGTAAAATCGTAGCATCTAACCATACTCCCCCATAAGTATCTAATAATGCAAGTCTTAACAAATCTGAAAAAAATGTCCGCTTGAATTGACCTGATTTTACTTTCTCCTGAACAAATTCTGGAAAATCAATGTAATCGGAATAATTTGTATCATCAAGACGAATTACCTGAAATTCGTCATTATGCTTATCAACCGAATTGAAACATATTTTCACAACCTCAGGAAGTGAATTATCTTGAACACCTTGACCCCAATACTGCCAGATTATCTTTTGATTACCAAAGTCTTTTTTAGGGGTTATATCAATCGGTTTAAGCTTTCCTGAATAATATGAGTCAATAATTGGTCGCCAAAATTGGGAAACCAATTTATGTTTTCGAATAATTTTGGCTTTCCTTATATAAGACCAAATATTTTTTACAAACGGTAATTTTTTCAACTTACTTAACATATTATCAAAGTTTTATAAGCTACTTACCAATTATTGAAACTTATAATTTTTTATATATCGAAAAACTTGAAGAGATTTTCCATATAAGCTTCCCAAAACTGGTGTTAAAATAACTTTGGCAAAAAATTCTAACTTTGGATTTCCTTTCCATAGTTTTTTATAAGCATCAGGCAAGGCTAAATAATAGCGCCACCATTCCTCAAATTTTATTGTTACTTCATTCCATGGCTTGCCACCCGTATAATGAATAGTTCCATGTTTTTGAACCTTAACCCAATCTGATTTTGAATATTTTCTTAAAAATTCAGTCTTATATTGCTGTAAAAAAAAGGTTCTAATACTATTATAAATTGGTGCTAATGCTAATACTCTGCCTTGGCAATATATATTCAATACATCTTGATCTGGAAATTGTAAATATGGTACCCTTAATCCTTCAATTAACTTTTCCGTTAGATTTTCAACTCGCATTTGCTTGAGATTCATGATCAAAAAACCCGAATTAAAATAAAATCCTGGTTCACATCCAATTTCTTTTAAATATGAAACTTGAAAATCAAGTGTTGCTTCATATACTGCAGCTAAATAATTATCCTTTAAATCCGTTTCGTAATACAACTTTCCCAAATCGTTCCGAATGATTACATCGCAATCTGTATAAATGACTTTATCATACTCTTTCAGAATGTTCGGAAGTAATAGTCTATAAGATGCCGCAATTGTATATCTTTCATCTACATATACTCCGTCTAGAGCACCTTCCAAACTTATAAACCGAAAACTTAATCTATCCGGAGCAAAGCTTGTAAGTAAATCTTGCAAATGGACAGGTAATTCCTTGGTTAATAAGCAAATAATCTCAAACTTATATTTTGATTCTGAATTTTTTATTAAAGAAGATAAACAAGTTACTGCAGGAACTACATAGTTCTCAGTAAATGCTACTACAATGGGAATTCTCATATTCATCGATAATAGACCTTTTATTTTCTTAATATTTTATCCATCAAAAACCTAAAATACATAAATAGCTTATCCTTTCTTTTTAATAATTCACAGTTTTCAATATATCCTATTTTACTAAGTGGCAAATGTTTAACAGCAACATTATAATAATCAAAAACGCATTTTGGATATAAATTTTCCCATTGAATTTTATTTAAGCATAATTGTTCCAACTCATTTTTTGGAGCTTTATATTGAATATCTCGCATCATGCGATACAATTTAGTAATGGCTTCAATTTTTGGTATATATTTCGTTTTATCACTTGATAAATGGATATCCGAAATCCTAAATTTAAACAACATTTCACTAGTATTCGCAAGACCATTTCTGGCCATTTTTGCAGTACTTATAGTATCTGTCCCAAATGCAAAGGGTAATTTATCAAACTTTTCTTCTTGGATTACCTTGGTTTTAAACATATAATTCCCAATACAAACAAAGGGTACATTTCTAGCCCAACCATATACATATTCCATTTGACTACATAATTCCGGTAGGATCCCATCGATTTCTAATAAATCTCCAGCATCATTAATTAATGATATCCTAGATCTAATCAAGTCAACTTCGGGGTATTTCTGGATCAATTTAACACAACTCAATGTGAAATCAGGTTCATATATATCATCGTCTGCTGCAAGAACTAAATACTCGCCTTCTGTGTATGAAATACATTTATTCCATTGAGCAACTAAATCTTTGCCCCCAATATTAACCTCATTCTTATAATATTTTATCCTTGGATCATTGTATTTCGACACAATCTCAAAGAGGTTTTCAGGAGAATTATCATCAACAATAATTAATTCTATATTAGGATAACTTTGGGTTAGTATACTTTCAATTGCAAGGTCTAGAAATTTGGCTTTATAAGCCGGAAGTACAAATGAAATTAACATATTACGCTTGTTTTCTGTTTATTATTTTTCCAGGAATTCCAACTACTGTGGCCCCTTCTTCTAAAATCGAACTTAACACAATAGTTCCAGCTCCAATTTTTACACGATTTGCGATAGTCAAATCACCTAAAATCTGTGCGCCCTGACCTATGTCCACCTGGTCTCCAATAATAGGTAAACCAATCTCATCATTTCCCGCATTTCCAATACAACAATTCCCATGAATGGTACAATTTTTACCTATTCTTGCTTTCGGATTAATAATAACAGAACCGTAATGGGCTAAATGCAATCCCAGATCAAAACATCCAGCAGGAATAAAAAAACCTAACCTAGCCCCTAATACATTCTTTTTTCGGAAATAATAATATCTCAAAAATTTGTTTGGCTTATAAAACGTATAATACTCTTCAAGCCTTAAATATTTTAAAAATTTTTTAATATAAAATTGCTCAGGTCTTAAAATCCATTCAAGTAAATAATCCTTCGAAAAGAATTTATTTTTCTTTGTATTATCTGAATTGATATATGTTTTTAACTTCATTAGGACCTGATTTTTAGTTCAACTAATTACCTGAAATGACTTCCTTTACCACCTCCAAATATTGATGACCAAATTTTAAATCTGGCTCCAAATGATTTCCTTCTGCCCATTCATTCCATGATTTTATGAAAATGATCTTATTTTCATCATCATATTTAGACACTAATCTTTTTGCATTTTCTAATGCCTTTTTAAATAATTTAGGTGTTGAATTATGTAATATGAAACCATTTACACCACTCCTAGGACTATTATCCCAATTCGGAATTACAGTCGGATAATATAAATTATTACCTGGGTCCTCATTAAAATCCTGAATCGCGTCTGAATAATTATATATCCTTGTCGGCTTTTTAAAAACCTTCTTATAGTACTTCGAAAGACGACTAGTTTTAGCCCTTCTATAGAAATTAACGAAGGAGTTTCTTGACCTTAAGTAACTATCTTTAGTATGAACTGCTGGAGTCATTGCATCAAATCCATTCGACTTACTATCCCAATCAAAATCAACATTGGTTGCCACTAAATGAATTCCTGCTAAACCATTTTCTTCAGCTAGTTTTCTAAAAGTTTTAACAAACAATTCTAAGTCGGGGATCTGTTTTGGTTGATATACCATAAACAAGGGTTTCCCATCAACTTTAAAATATCTAGGATCCTTAAATGCTGGTAGTAAATAATGGAAGTGGTTGTTATAATCTTCAATGCCAGGGTAGCATTGTTCCATTAAAGTATGTTTTGGATTACCATGCCATATTCCACTCCAACTCTCATTTGCCCATGCTAAGCAAAACGGAAAATCTGGTTTTCCACTTTCTAGAACCTCATCAAATGGACGTTCTAATATCCTTTTTCCATTGCCAAACCAATAATGCCAATAACAAAATGCTGAAATTCCATAATCCTTTGCCAAATTTGCCTGAGCCTCTCTTGTTTCAGGAACACGTAAGTCATAAAAGCCTAAATCTGCTGGAACATGTGGTTGATAATGTCCAGGAAACATCGGCTTCGCTTTTGCAACATTAGTCCATTCCGTAAATCCCTTTCCCCACCATAAATCATTCTCAGGGATAGGATGGAATTGCGGTAAATAAAATGCTATAGTTTTTGTCATTGTTTATCTAAGTCGTGTTTTTTATTTATTACTAAAATATTTAATTATTTTTTCAATTTTATTAAAGTTAGTATTTTATTAAAAACTCTTCTCGGTAGATAGTGCATTTTAATAATATGGTTAAGTTCTGTTTCTATAGAATCCCAATATATTGGGTAATGCTGTCTTAGATAAAATTCTCCCTCAAGACTTCTGTTCTTTTTATTAAATACTATAGTAGCCAATGCTTGAATATGTCTATTCAAAATAAACTCCTTGATGCCATTGGCTTGGAATTTAGACTCAAACTTAGAAACTAAATATTTCTCAGTACCATATAAGCCCAATTCTCTCTCAATATTCTTAATAACATTTTTAGAATGTGAAGCACTTTCTTCCAGTATTCTATAAACAGATGTTGTATCTTCCAAAAAATGAACTTTTGAAGTGGCTAAGATAGAACAAAATATGAAAAATGATCCATCTGAAGTAATATGTTCATAATCGTAAATTTCAAAGAAAACTTTACTGCGCATCAACCAACTACATGGAGCCATATATCCGCGCCACTTTAAAAAACTCTCAAAATCTAAAAGTACAGGATAGCTATCAGTACCAATTACATTTTCTAGAAAATTCCCATCAACCTTTAAAATATTAACATTTGTTGATACTAAGCCTAAGCTTGAATCAGCTTCTAAAATATCAAATTGCTTTTGAATTTTCCTTGTATCTATCCAATAATCATCCCCCTCACAAAACGCGAGATATTTGCCTCTAACTTGTCTCAACAAGAAATTAAAGTTCTCCGTCATCCCCAGATTATTCTCCTGATTAAAATACCTAACAATGATATTTGAGGGGATGTTATTATTTGAAATGTATTCGGAAATAACCTCATCCGTTTTATCAGGAGATTTATCGTTCGAAATCAATAATTCTATCACACCGGAAAACTCTTGACTTTTAACTCCTTCAATTGCATCCCGAATGTAATTCTCATGACCATAGGTGATCATGACTACTGAAACATCAATTAATTGGTTCTCGTCTTCAATCATGACAAATATTTTAAACTAATTCATATTGATCCAACATATAATGAATCTCTTCTTTGGTGTTAAACATCAAAGCATCAATTATTGACAGATTTGGTTCAAATGATCGATAACTTTGCTTATAGTCCAAACCATTAAACTTGTGAAAAAACAACTCAACATCAGCCAAATCATACTTGGCCTTGTCAAAAAATGATTGTCCACCAATGGGATTAATATAGGTGAGTTTCTCACCTAAGCTCTTACAAATATTTAATGCCCATTCATCGGAATCTTGCGGCTCTTCGATGGTTAATCCCATTTCGGAAAAAATAGAAATCTCCTTAGGCATTTCTAAATACAAGCAGATCTCATTGAGAATGTGCTTATTTAACGAAGTAATATTGTCAAATTCTTTGGAAAAGGTTTGATTTAAAAAATTCATTACCAATTCATAATTAGGAGCAATTTTCTTGTAAATCTGAAATTGAGCTAGAATTTTATCTTTCCAAGGTTTAGAATTATCTAAGTTACAATCTTTGATTAAAGTAGACCTACCATTATCTTTCTTCAATGGAACTTGAATATACAACCATCCTTCCCGTTGTTTTAGAATTCTATTTCTTTCAATCCAGCCTTGTCTAATAAATTGAACTGAATCCAATAAAATAAAACTATCAGTATGTTTGATCAAACTGATATACCCTAAATATGGAAAGAAATAAGGTTGCATTATACCTATTTTCTTTCTAAGCATTATTACTTATTTTTTGAATTTAATATTAGTGTGAATTAACTTCAAACGTGATTTTTTGTTCTTTACTATTCGTATAATTTTGACTTTTTAAAGTCAATTATCATACATTGTTTTAATTATTTTCCCTGGAACACCAACAACGGTACATCCATCGGGAATATTCTTATTAATAACTGATCCGGCGCCAACAACTACATGATGACCTATGCTAATATTTGGTAAGATGGTACAATTTGTCCCCAAAAAACTATATGAACCAATTTTACAATGTCCTGAGACAGCTACCCCTGGACATACTTCCACGAAATCCGAAATATTTACATCATGTCCAATGGAAACCATTTGATTCACTAAAACCCCATCTCCTATTATTACATCATTCGTTATTACGGAGTTTAACATCACATTTACGCCTTTACCTATCTGAACACCAAACGATCCTACTCGACTTGTATTTGATATCAACGTGAATGCTTGCCCTCCTAACTCCTCAAAATTCCTATATACCATCCCTCGCAATTCTGGACCACCAATTCCTAAAATAAACCTAGCATCAATGTCCTTAAAATATTTCCCTGCTTCTTCCCTACTCCTTAAAATCTTAAATTCATTATATAACTTCACCGGCAAATCCGATGATATATCGTCATAAAATACTATATCTTTCCTTTCAAAACTCTCTAAACAAACTTCTAAGACTTCTTTAGCTAAACCTTTTGCACCAAATATTAACATGTACTAATTGTTTTGACAACGTAAAATAATCCTACAGATCCAATCTACCTCATCATCTGTCAATTCAAAATATAATGGTAAACATAATACCCGTTTCGCAATATCATCAGTAACCTGAACTTCAATAGGCTCCAAATAAGGTAAACTCGATGATAAACTAGGATAAAAATACCTTCTAGTAAAAATCTCAAATGTATCTAAAGTGGATTTTATCTTTAATAATAATTCCTCTGACTCTAGTACATAAACTAAATAAGCCCCATTTTGGTTTGAATTGCTATGCCATTCAGGCACCCTTGCTTTAAAATTCTTTAATTTCTCCGCATATCGATTTGTAATTGCTAATCGTCTGGAAATAATACGATCCACCCACTTAAAATTCACTAATCCCATAGCGGCATGAAACTCCGAATTCTTTCCATTAAATCCCAATTCTGAAAAACTACTATAACCCGAAATCCCAAAATTTCGCATCGAAGCCATTTTCTTTAATAAATCAGGATCCTTCGTAATTACTAACCCTCCTTCAACACTATGATACAACTTAGTTGCATGCAAACTACATGTACTAATGTCTCCATATTCAAAAACAGATTTCCCATTCACCTTTACCCCAAAAGCATGAGCACCATCATAAATCACCTTTAAATTATGCTTCTTTGCAATAACTTCTATTGCCTCAACATCACAAGGATTACCATAAACATGAGTCGCCAATATCGCACAAGTATCAGGACCAATAGCAGCTTCAATTTTATTAGGATCTATGTTAAGCGACGCTGGATCAATATCCACGAATTTTGGAACACAGCCTTCCCATACAATTGATGAAGTTGTTGCAACAAAAGAAAATGGTGTGGTGATTATTTCTCCTTTTAAGTCTAAAGCCTTAATAGCAAGTTGAAGAGCAACGGTCCCATTCGTCACGTATAATAAGTGATCTAAACCTAAGTAGTCTTTTAATTCCATCTCCAGTTTGCTGGCCAATGGACCCATATTTGTCAACCAATTTCTTGACCATATACTGTCAAGATAATCTTTATAGTCATCAACAGGGGGTAAAAAGGGTTTTGTTACAGGTATCATTTAATTAATTTCGTAATGGAAAATTAATTAAACTACCTTTAATTATTAGCCATCAGAACCATCTAAACTTATGTTTGTAGGGTATTGTTTACATTAAGAAGCCAATCTGGTCTCGTTGGTGAGCAAAAAAAAATATATTACTACATTTCAACACTTTAACCATTTATTAAGATAAACTAATTGAAAAAAAATTGGCCTTGAATCTAATGAAGATTCAAGGCCAATAATATTAATAATATGAAATTACTTGTCTTAAATAATTAGGGAATACATAATATTTTCAATCTCAAAAACATCACTAAACAATTCCTTGTAATTGAGTAAGCTTATTGAAGTATGGAGAATTTTCTCTTAATCCATCAAAATCACCAGAGGCAATAACTTGCCCTTTTTCCAATAAATAAATGGTATCTGAATTCCTAATCGTCGATAACCTATGCGCAATTGCAATAATGGTTAATTTACCTTTTAGAGACTCTATACTTTCTTTAATTATATGTTCTGTTTCTGAGTCTAAGGCTGATGTCGCCTCATCCATAATTAATATTTCAATATCACGATATAGTTCTCTAGCTATTGAGATCCTTTGTTTCTGACCACCAGAAATATTAATACCATTATTCCCGAGGCTACTATCTTCTTTCATTGGTAGTTCATTGACAAAGTTTACCAACCCACACATCCTTAATACCTCATTGAATTTCTTTAAACTTTGTTCGTTTTTATCCTCCCAAAATGTAATATTTTCAAATATCGTAGCATTAAAAATTGTAGCCTCTTGGGTAATATACCCTATTTTTGTCTTATAACTCAATGAATTCAAGGTATCAAATGGCTTATCATTAATTAATAATTGTCCCCCAGATGGAGCTAATAATGTTGATATCACATTAACCAAACTAGTCTTTCCTGAACCGGACTCTCCAACTAATGCAATTGTTTCGTTTTTCTTAATATCTAAATTGATATTATTTAAAACTACTTGTTCATCAAATTTTAGACTTAAATCCCTCACTTTAATGGAATCAACATTTTGAAGTTCTGAACCAAAATATTCAACCTCTTGATTCTTATCTAAAATAGCTTGAAATTCCTTAAGGTTTTCAATTGAGCCAACATGCATCAAATAATTATTCCAATTCGATTGAATATCAACGATCTTCTGCATGACCCTATAAAAGAATAATAAGATAACCATGATGGCACCAAGGGAAGCCTTGAATACAATTACATGAATACCTATAACAGCACAAATAATAATAATTGTAATAGGTTCTCGAAGGGCAGCTAATCTGGAAGCTAATTTTGAAACCTCAATTTGATTGGAAATTAAACTATCCAATTCACCTAGAAGTCTCCTAAAAAACATCTTGCTCCGACCTGTTCCTTTTATATATTTATAATTATTGAATACCTCAATGAGTTCACCACTGTATCGATGGTTATTCTGTGTAATGGATCGGGATAAATCTTCTGTTTTTTTATAAAAATACTTGTAAATAAAGTTTGAAAGCAACCCTCCTACGGTCACCAATATTGAAAACTTCCAATCTAAAAAGAACGCAAAACCTAAATAAATAACCACAAACATGGAGTTTTTTATGGTCTCCAAATATTGATTACATGCATAAACTACTTGCCATGCCTCTCCTAATAAAGAGTTTTGCAACCTTCCAACATCAATTTTCAGGTATTCTTTATATGATAATTGCTGAAATGCAAGAATCATCTTATGCCTAATATTCTTAGAAAATATATTTTGATTGACTGCCAGGTAAACAGATGCGAAATAGAAGAAAACTGCTTTTAAAACAAATAATGCTACAATAAGGATGAGCATATTGCCAATTGTTACTGGCAAATGAATAAACTCAAAAAAGTCCCTGACGTATAATATAAGCTTGTTTTCGTCTCCAGTGGATACATTTAATCCGGAATTATCTGCGACTTGTAATAATGGCACAAACATCGCCAAGCCCAAACTATCCAATAATACCATTAATAAGCTGAATAATAGCATTAAGAATAATGTAAACCCTAGGTATTGATAAAAAAAGTATAATGCTTCAAACCTGGATTTAAGAAAGTTTTTCATAAAAATATCGCCCTATCTAGAGTATAACTCACTAACTATTAAATGTATTTGTTTTCAATCAAAGATTGGTAAAAAAATATTACTTGCCAAACTCAGCGTTTAACATTCTTCTCAATCCTTCCTCCATTGAATATGGTGGAACAAATCCCGAAGACATTGCCTTGGTTGAATCATACTTGGTAACAGCACAAAACTTCTTAACTCGAACTGAACTTATTGTTAATTTCTTACGGGTAATAAATGCCAAAACATCAAAACCATATCCACCCATCATCCCTAACCAATATGGAATATGGGTTGTAGGAATACGTTTTCCTAAAATCTCCCCAGTGTGGTAAACTAAATCGTTGGTGGTAAAATCTGGCTTATCAACATAATTAAATACGTTATAGCCTTCTCGTTTATGTTGAATCAAAAATTCAATAAATGCTACTACATTACCTACATAAGACATTGATTTCTGGTTCTTCCCATCGCCGATCATCATGAATTTGCCTGATGCTATCTGACTTAGCAGATTAAATACATTGCCTCGATTTCCTTCCCCAAATATTACTGTCGGACGAACAATGTTGATATTCCAATCCTGATGAGTCTTATTCCACTCTTGTAATACCTTTTCAGCTTCCCATTTACTCTTTCCATAATGATTGAATGCATCCGCAGGAAAAGATTCATCTGGATTATTCTTGTCCAAACCGTAAACAGCTACAGAACTTGTGAAGATTAACCGCCTAACACCAGTAGCCTCCATAGCCTCCAATGTATTCCTCATCCCCTCAACGTTTACATCATAATATAAAGACGTCGGTGTAACATCATCTCTATGTTCAGCTGCTAGTAAAATAACAATATCCTGCCCCTTCAAAAGTTCTTTCAAACGAACTTTATCTAAAACATTAGCAATTTTTGTGATTTGAGGAAAATTGGAACTTTGTTGTTTATCAATATTGATAAGGTTAAGGCTAGGTGTATCTATAAGGTTCTCTATAAGCTTTGTACCAACAAAACCAGAACCTCCGATAATGGCTATATTCATTAATTATCTAATAGTTATGTTATTCACAAATGTAATGGACACTTTCTTGATCGCTTCTTCCGTTTCAACTTCCTTTACCTGTCCCCCTACTAATTGGATAGACTCGACCCGAATCTCTTCATTATTAACCTCCTGGTTTACAAGGTTTGCATTCTTTTTATTTACAAAATAATTAAAAGTCATTGTAAATACAAACCATAGAATTAAATCCATAAGGATGACTATATTATTACTGATAAACTGAACCGTAATAATATTAAATGCACAAAAAAATAATGAAAGACCAATAATGCTCATCATTGCTCCCTTGTGCGAAAGTCCAGAACGCAATAACTTATGATGTAAATGGCTACGATCAGCTTTAAATAAAGGTAATCCCTTATACCATCTGATGAAGATAACACGAGCAACATCAAACACAGGTACAATTAATGTCGAAAATGCAACCACAATTGCTCCTTCTGAAAATGGCTTGATACTCTTATTATTCATTGCGAAACTAATAGCCAAAAATGCCATGGTATAACCTAATGTCATACTACCCGTATCACCCATGAATATTCTACGTCTTCTTTTTGAAGCCCCAAAAACATTATAGTAAAAAAACGAAATCAGAATTCCAGTTGTAATAAAAGCCAATAATGCATGAATCCATGCATGATAAAATGCAAATAAGGTTCCCAATACCAAACACCCTACTCCTACCAACCCAGAACATAAACCATCAAGACCATCAATCAAATTGATGGCGTTAATAATGAGTACAACAGCAAAAATAGTTAATGGAACTCCTATCCAAACAGGTAGATACGTTAAAAACAATACCCCATATAAATCATTGATCCATAAGCCTGATAATGGAAATAAGGTGGCAACCAAGATCTGAGCAACGAATTTCCACTTATAACTTACTCCAATTAAATCATCTGCAATTCCAATAATATATAAAATCACTAACCCGCAGATCAACATAATGAACATCGGAAAAACCTCCCATGTTACAATACCTAAATCCACAAAATTCGTCTTATAAACTAAAACTACAGTGATTGCTAATAAACAACATTGAATAGGAACAAATGCAACGCCCCCTAATCTTGGAATAATGCTCTGATGTACCTTTCTGGCATCAACAGGATCAAACAATCTTTTCCTATAGGTAATCAGCATGATGTAGGGGATAATTACTTTCCCAAGTAAAATCGCAATTAAGAAAGGAACTAAAAGAATGATAAATTCCATCGATTTATTGTTTTATACTTAAACCCGTTTGAACTTCCCTTGCTTTACCTAACTAGCAATTAATTTTGGGGGCATCTGAGGCTTTATATTGGGAACAAATTTAATACAATAAAACCCCGCAAACGAGTGATTTAGTCCTCTTACATCTAAATTTTCTGTTTTTGTAGCCCAAACCTTACAGCTTAAATTTACATGCTTAAACATCTATTTTTTAATAAATAATCGCATAAAACACCCTTCAATTTGGCCATTAACCAATTGAAATACAAAACTATATGAGTTGGTTACTCGAAATCGTAAAATATTCACAATTTCAAAAACTTCATTTCCTATAAAATAATCGAATTAACTTTGATTTGTGAATTTAAATAGAGAAAGATTGATTGTTAATTAAATTTTTTAAACAGCTTCTTCAATAAAGAGCCTTTTATTGAATTTTCACCTTCACCTTCTTGAAAAGACATGGTAAAACTCAATTGATGTGCAGTTTTTTGCTGAATTGCTCGATAAATTACATCCCAACCTGGAAGTCCACCGAAATTCCGATCATCAATAAACAGGTCCGCTGTGAGCTTTCTGGATGCTTTACTGCTATCCTCTTCTGGAAAATTTGAATTGTGTGAATAAAATATCAACCCATTCGCTGAACAATAGTCAATCGCCTCTTGTAACAAATCCCCTTCCCTAACTGTCCAAAGAATCAAAATATGCTGTTCATTCTGTAGCTGCTTCAAGGTATCAATGGCATATGGAATTGGCTTACCTATTTTGGGATATTTGTGCTCTACTATGGTACCATCAAAATCAACTGCTATTATCATTTTATTATCTTTTAATATGCTGCGATTAGCAAATTTTAGTCCACTATTAGCGTAAATTTACTCATTTATTAACCTCATCAGACCATTCTTCTTTTCAAAGAACAGGCCAAGTATTTCCAAAATAGGTTCATTTGAAACAATAAAAGTTACATTGATTTTATTTTAAACACATTTAATAATAAAATAACAATAAATTGATAAAATTGCTTTTAAACAAAGTTAAGAGCTATTATTTAAAGGTTTTATTAAGTTTGACAGCATTAGGAATTAATTACATTTTCTTAAAAAGCTTGATTAAAAACTAACTTTTAATAATTTAGCCCCCGCAAATTTCACAACTATCTAAAATTTAAATTTTTTAAAATGAAAGTATTAAAAATTGCTTTTTTATCTGCTGTTTCCTTCCTAGCTACGCAAGTGTCAGGCCAAGAATCTACCGACCTTAAAAATGTCGAAAATGCTGACACCACAAAAACTTGGACCATCAAAGGTGAAAACACCTTCTTGATCAACCAAAGCTCATTCTCTAACTGGGCAGCAGGTGGTATCAATTCATTAGCGGGAAATCTCGTTTTCAACTATGATTTTAACTATAAAAAAGACAAATGGAATTGGGACAACAAATTAATTGCTGCCTATGGTCAAACTTATCAGAAAGAAACTGATTGGAGAAAAAATGATGATAGATTCGCTATCAACAGTTTATTGGGTTACCAAGCCGCTGAAAAATGGTTCTATACTTTCTTTATGAACTTTAACACCCAATTTGCTAATGGTTATGAATACAAAGGAACTGAAAAAGGTAGAAAAATCTCCGCTCCTTTTGCTCCAGCTTACTTAAGCTTTGGTCCTGGTATTGCATATAAAGAGTCGGATAATTTTAAAATTAACATCTCTCCTGCTTCGGCAAGATTTATTATGGTGGGTGCTCCTTCCTTAAGAAAAGATTATGGAATTTCTGATACAACAAAATTCTCTAGAAATGAATTAGGTGCAGCATTAGATGCTTATTACAAAGTTAATTTGATGGAAAATATTTCATTAGAAAATATTTTGAAACTTTATTCAAATTATCTAGAAGATCCTCAAAATGTAGATGTGGATTATCTTGCAAATTTGAATTTACAAGTAAATAAATTTATTACAGTAAATGCAGCTGTCCAACTAATCTATGACGACAATGTAAATGTCCCTAAAAGTGATGGAACGAAAGGACCAGGTTTACAAGTAAGACAAATTCTTGGCGCTGGAGTTACCTATAAATTCTAATCCTAATTCTATAAAATTCAACAATATCTTAAGCGGCAAAATTGCCGCTTTTTTTATTTTATTAACCATTCCTCCTTGCCAATTTTCCCACATTTTTTGAAACTAATAACCAATGAATCTGTTAATTATATATTGAAAATCCTTTAATTTATTTTTGATATGGCTAAAATAGTTGCAGAACAATTGGTAGAAATGTTGGTGGAAGCTGGAGTTAAACGTGTATATGCTGTTACCGGAGATAGCTTAAATTATTTTAATGAAGCAATTCGAAAAGATGGCCGTATTCAATGGATCCATGTCCGACATGAGGAAGTTGGTGCTTATGCTGCTACAGCGGAAGCTGAACTTGATGGATTAGCATGCTGTGCTGGAAGTTGTGGACCTGGTCATATCCATCTTATTAACGGTGTATATGAAGCCCATAGATCCCACGTACCGATGATTGTAATTGCCTCAACAATTCCTACAAATCAAATGGGAATGGGTTATTTTCAAGAAACAAATACTTATAAATTATTCGACGATTGTAGTGGTTATAATCAATTGATTACATCACCTGAACAAGCCCCCAGAATTATTCAATCTGCTATTCAACATGCTATTTCGAAAAAAGGAGTTAGTGTGATAGGATTGCCTGGTGACGTCTCGGAAATGAAAGCAAAAGATTCCATAACATCTACTCAAATTTTTAAATGTAATCCCGTAATCCGCCCTTCTGACCAAGAACTAAGAAGTATGGCCGAATTAATAAATAAAGCTTCTAAAGTGACATTGTATGCTGGAATTGGAGCAGCAAATGCACGAAATGAATTGAAAACAATAGCAGAAAAATTGCTATCTCCAGTTGGGTACAGTTTCCGCGGTAAAATGAACGCACAACTAGCGCCTCCATATGATGTCGGTATGACAGGGCTTCTTGGAATTCCTTCTTGTTATCAGGCAATGAAGGAAGCTGATGTGCTCGTATTATTGGGAACTGATATGCCTTACGATGAATTTATGCCAACGGACAATAAAATCATTCAAATTGACACCTCAGAAGAAAGATTAGGGCGACGCTGTAAATTGGATATTGGGGCAGTCGGAGATATTAAAGAAACAATCAATGCTTTGCTTCCTTTATTAGATCAAAAACAAGATAGTTCCTTCTTGGATTCCTTCGGAAAGTTCGCTGACAAAGTACAGGAAAACTTAAACCAATATGTTGAAGATATTGGAGATCAGGATGCTATCCAGCCTGAATTCGTCGCTGATGTAATCAATAAATACGCAAGTCCAAATGCCATATTCACCTTGGATACTGGGATGACCTGTGTTTGGGGAGCTCGATATATCCAACAAACTGGAGACCGTAAAATGCTAGGTTCTTTTAATCATGGTAGTATGGCTAATGCTATGCCTATGGCTATAGGTGCCGCTTTAGCCCATCCTGAAAGGCAGGTTATTGCAATGTGTGGTGATGGCGGACTTTCTATGTTATTGGGCGATTTAGGTACCATTAAACAATACAACCTTCCAATTAAAATCATTGTCTTTAATAACCGAGCCTTAGGAATGGTAAAACTTGAAATGCAAGTTGCTGGACTTGTCGATAATCAAACGGATATGGAGAACCCTGATTTCTCAAAGGTTGCTGAAGCTTTTGGAATACCCGCAATGAATATCCATAAACCTCAAGAAATCGATGCAGTAATCGATCAGACCTTAAAGGTCGATGGACCTTTTTTACTTAATATTTTCACTAATCCAAATGCCTTGGCTATGCCATCACATATCAGTGCAAATCAGGTATTAGGAATGACGGAAAGCATGGGAAAATTATTATTGGGAGGAAGAATGGATGAAGTTTTCGAAACTATCAAATCAAATTACAAACATTTGAAAAGCATATTTTAAACAACTATAATACAAATATTTATTTACTTTTATATAAATGACTAAGTAAGGCAAAACAAAGAATAAAACTCATAATAAAACCAAACCAAGATAAAATTGGGATACCCCAAATTAGGTATCCTACGCGACCATGAGCCAAAATACTGGCGCCAACTCCAAAGGTCATCGCCAAAATGGATAATAGAAATTTATTACCCATACGATGTAGGATTAACTGAAGATTATCAAAATCCTGCATCTTATGATTGACCGTAATCTTATCATCCTTTACCTTCTCTAATATCGTCAGTAAATCCAATGGAACTTCTGTCAATACATCCTTTGCAAACTTCGCTTTCTCCTTTAATTGACTTATAATATATTCTGAAGAAAATTTCTGCGCAGCTATTTTCTTTGCAAATGGCTCTATACTTTCTGGAACATTTAAATCAGCATCTAACTGCCTTCCAGTACCTTCTAAAATAGAAACCCCACGCAACAATAAATAAACAAAATCGGGTAATAGAATATGATTGCTCTGTAGGACTAAATTGAGCTTCTGCAACATGACTGATATATCGATATCATCCAAAGCATTTTGCTTAATCATCTCAAAAATCTCATAGGCATCCCGCTCTAATCGCCTTTCATCCTCAATATGATGAACAATAGCCAATCTTTTAATGTTCTTGATTAAACTCTTGGCATCATTTGCAAGGAAATCCAAAACCATCGATTCAATAATCTTCCGATCCTCAGGAATCATAAAACCCATAGCCCCAAAATCTATAAATACTATTTGCCCATGCTTATTGAAAAAAACATTCCCTGGATGGGGGTCGGCATGAAAGAAGCCATGCATAAGGACTTGTTCCAAATAGAGGTCTAGAACATTTTGCAACACTGATTTGGCGTATAAACCATAGCCCTCTATTCCTTCGATATCATTTACTTTAACCCCATCAATATACTCCATGCATATCAAGGTATCCGTGCTGTATTTCCGATATACTTTTGGAATATGAATATCTTTATTCTCTAAAAAATTCCTCCTGAAACGCTCGATATTATTCAGCTCATTTGTAAATGACAATTCATTGAGTAAGGAGCTCTCAAATGATAATACGATCTGGTAAAGGTTCATTTTATAAACAACCTCGTACTTCCTTTGAAGTAGTCTCACCAGATCTTTGATAAAGTCCAGATCTGCTTGGATCACTTCATCTATTTCTTCACGCTTTGCTTTTATGACAACCTCTTTCCCATTCAGCAAAGTAGCTCGATATACCTGGGCAATTGAAGCAGATGCTATCGGTTTATTATCAATATTGATAAAATGCTTATCTAAGTCAATCTCTAACTCTTCTGCTAGCCTTTTTTTGACATCAATATCCTCCAGTGCCACATCATCCTGCAGCTTTACCAATTCCTCTTGCAAATCTTTAGGAATTATATCAGGACGATTACTCAGTAATTGCCCTAGCTTGATGAATGTAGGACCTAATTCTTCTATCGCTAACCGAACTCGAACATTAAAATTCTCTTCAAATACTTTCCGAGCATGACTATTCCAAAAAAGAAAACTATCTGGTAAAATCCTATCTAAATTGCTCCTTGAAATCACTTCATCAAAACCATGTTTCGACAAAATTTTTAGGATCTGTCCTACTCTTTTTATTTTCTGAAAGCCATTAATGTGTTTCATTTTTTAGAATCTCCAAAAGAATAACAAGTCAAATAACAAATGGATTTTTGTATTTCTATTTTCTGTTTAAATCTGTAACTAATAATGGATTACTTTCCTTCATTTCTTCAATAAATTTAGCAACCTTAGCTGTGGATGCTTCATTCATCAGATAATCCAACTCCTTTTGTGTAATTCCTACCAATTGAATAAAGGAAACTTCCCCATGGGGAGTTGAAATCCTTCCTAACTGCGGATCTAAAGTTGTGGCAAAACCTACAATATCAGTTTCAGTATTTAATCGAATTGGACCTTTCGCTGGAATAAACTGATTCTCTTCAAACCATCGACCACTTTGATAAACATATCGAGCCAAATTATTGAATACCTGCATAACCCAACCTGGATCTCCTTCATCTCCTGAGTAAGGAACTAACCTAAAGGTAAACTCGAAACCCCATTTGCTAAATTCTTTCCCGGCAGACTCTGGATTGAAATACAATTCACTCATCCCATAAGTAACTAAATGTAAATGTGCAGGCGAATCAGAATTATCATACACACTTATCCCATCGATCGGATCTGTACCTCCAGCTGCAAAATGCAATCCACATAATGGACCATAATGCCTCGGTTCTATCCCAGAATAAACCCTATCCAGCTGTTCATCGATTGATAACCATCCCACAGCATCTTCCTCATTATATTTTTCTATATATTCTTCTTTTGAAATCATATTAATTCTTTTTAATAGTTTACCCCGAAAACTATGCCATACTCCAATAAATAATTTTTACAAATCAATATACTCAATTCAATTTTAATAGTAAATTACGTCAATAACCAAATCAGCATGATACAAGAAAAACTAGCCTCCTTTTTAGGTAGAAGAGACGAAACTCCAAACATTGAACTTGCTCAATTAATTTCAAACAACAAAGACAGTCAGGCTGTCAAAGATTTGGTTTTACTCCTGAAAGGAAAAAATAAGGATTTCCAAAATGATAGTATTAAGGTATTATATGAAGTGGCCGAACATACTCCAGAACTCATTTCTGATTTTATTCAAGATTTTATTGATGCCCTAAAAAGCAAAAATAACCGACTGCAATGGGGAGCAATGACCGCTTTAAAAAAAATAACTCCAATAAACGCCGAACAGATTTTTAAAAATATATTAGTATTAGAGCAAGCTACAGAACAGGGCTCAGTGATCACTAGGGATAATTTTATTGAAATTCTTTCAATTCTATTAGATGAAAAGGAAAATGAAGATTTGATATTCCCGATGATTTTAAAGCAACTAAAAAATTGCCCAACAAATCAATTGCCTATGTATACAGAAATACTAGCTCCAAAAATAACCTCAGTTACATGTAAACCATTTCAAGAAACTGTAAGCAGTCGATTAAATGAAATCGATAAAGAAAGCAAAAGAAAAAGAATTGAGAAGGTTTTAAAGAAACTAAACTGTTAAAACCTCCTCTATCTCTTATTAATACATTTGTAAGGTTTCAATTATTTCAGAAGCATCTTTTTGTGTTGCATAATCAATAGCAGTTTTTCCGTCTTGATCAACGATATCCTTATCTGCGCCTCCCTTTAAGAGGAGATTGATGATTTCTACATTATCTTTCCCAGCATCTCCAAATATTATGGCTTTTATTAATGCTGTATAGCCTTTTTTATTGATATGATTAATTGGATAATTCTTTGTATGAACTAATAATCGTACTACATCCACATGTCCATTCTCTGCAGCTGAGATTAAGGCTGTCTCATTATCATGATTGAATACATCAAATCGAGCGCCGTATGCCAAGTATAACTTTACTAAATCTAAATACCCTGCAGAACCCGCATACAAAAATGGACTATTTAATAAATCATCTTGTTGATTCGGATCAGCACCTCGCTTTACTAAAAATGCCGCCATTGGATAATCATGCTGGTAAGTAGTAACCATTAATAAATTCTGCGACTGCTCATTTACCCCATTTATATTCGATAAATTGAGGTTCTTATCCAAATAGACGGTGTCACCTCGCTTAACTGCACTCTCTATTTCTGGTCCCATTTTCATTATTAATTTATGTTGATTTCTCTGTTAATATTTAACAGCTTTATTAATTTATTATCATAATTCTTTCTGTTAAAACGTATTTTATACAATTATTAGCCATCAGCCTAAATAATATATTAACCCAAGTTAAAAGTGTTTTCAATACATAATAACACAATAAATATATTTAATTTTTCCATTACATTTTAATTCTTGTTAATCTATATTTTATTGTAGCTAAATAGCCTCACAATAAATCCAATAAACAATTTTCAACTATTTTCATTTATTATCATAGATCAATGTCCATGTATTATTTTATCCCAATTTTTGCAGTATTAAACGAAAACGAAAAATAAAATCTCATACAATGAAAAATCTATTAAGCTTATTAACTTCTTTAGTTCTTGTGTGCAACATTGCATTTGCACAAACTAAATGGACTGTAGACCCTGCTCATACGAATGCAAGGTTTGAAATTAAACACTTAGGAATCGCTTTTGTTGATGGTCAATTCACCAAATTGGAAGGTCAAGTAGATTCAAAAGACTCCGTTAACTTCGATAACGCAACTGTCAATTTTGATATTGATGTAAATAGCATCGATACGCGTATTGAAGCAAGGGACAACCACTTAAAAAGTGATGACTTCTTTAGTGCTGAAAAATTTCCTAAAATGAGCCTTAAAAATGCTACCCTTAAAAAAGCTGGAAAAGGTAAATTCAAATTAACAGGTGATCTAACTATTAAAGATGTTACAAAACCAGTGACTTTTAATGTCACTCAAAACAACGGAACAATAATCGATCCTTGGGGAAAAACTCGTGCTGGATTCACAGCAACAACATCTATCAACAGATTCGACTACAATATCAAATATGCAGATAAAACTCCTGCTGGAATTGATGCTGTAGCTCCTGAAGTGGCAATTACAGTGAATGTGGAATTAGTGAAAAACTAATTCCGAAGGGGATAAATAATCAGTATTGATTTAGCTTAGAATCACAATAACTAAATATTAATTAGAAAGGGATAGCGTAAAACTATCCCTTTTGTTTTTACATTTGGTTTTTCAACAGAATTACAATTATTTAATAAGCCTGTTTATGAGCAAATATCTTGCAAATAGATTTAGAGAAGTCATGCTTTCCGGAACTTGGATCGCGAATACAAATTGGCAAAAAGAATTGAAAGATGTCAATTTCGATCTTGCTATAAAAAAAATCCCTAATACCAATTGCATATACGATCTTACTTTCCATGTATTGTATTACATTAAGGGTATAAACCACTTTTTCGATACAGATAAATTGGAAATAAAAGACTCTCTAAGCTTTCCTTCTTGTACATTACAAAACGAAGAAGAATGGCAACAGCTTAAAGCAGATTTTATAATTCAATCTAAAAAATTAGCCACATCCATTGAACAATTAAATGAATCTAAACTTATTGAAAAATTCTTCGATGAAAAATACGGTTTATATATTCGTAATATCGATGGTCAAATAGAACATGCTTATTATCATCTTGGCCAAGTTATCCTACTCAAAAAAATGAATTTGAAATAACTTACTCCTCAACTTCATAAGACCAAGTCATTAATCTTTCTTGAAAAATTCTGGAAATTTTATTGAAATAACGCTTATGCTTATACCCCATTACCCATTGAATCCCTTCAACAGCATTGGTACAAAAAATCTCATCTGCCACTTTAACAATTTCCGGCTTAATTTCGGCCTCCACAACTTCAATACCTTGCTCCTGCGCCATATCCATCACAACTCTTCGCATAACCCCAGCGATACAACCTTCTGAAATCGCCGGTGTATACAACACCTTATCATAATAAACAAAAATATTCGACGCTAAGGCTTCACATAAATTACCCGATTGATTAAGAATCAAAACCTCATCAAAGGCATTCTTTTTCTTAAATAAACCTGCCATAACATAAATTAAAGCATTGTTTGATTTAATCTTTGATAATTCCGAATATGACTTCTTGTATTCAGAATATATATCAATTATGAGCCCTGTCTTTTTATCTCTGAGCGTTTCAGGCTTACGATCTACCTGAATAATATAACCTGCTTTATTGGTTTCAGGACTATATAAACCTCCTCCCTCTCTGTAAACAATCAAACGAACGCGCGCCTGTTGTCCAACCATATTGTTCTTTCGCAACAACTCCTCTACCTTGGTACGAACAAAATAATTATCAAATTGATCTTTATCATCAAAGTGAAGCATCTCCATGCTCTCATGCAATCTTTCCAAATGAAGATCTAAAAACCGAATATCTCCATCTTTCCATAACATCGTTTCAAAAATTCCATCTCCATAACGAAACGCACGACTATCTACATCTAAAATTGCCGTATCCTGAGGTACTATTGCACCATTATTATTAATAAAATGTGTGGGCATAAATTTTTTAAGAATCTAACTTTGATTATTTGAGCTATAACTTCTCCATTTCTCTAATGCTAAACGGAAATCTTCCGGAATTGGTACTTCAAAATGCACAAATTCTTTCGTTTTAGGATGAATAAATCCTAAACTCCTGGCATGCAAGGCTTGACGTGGTAGTAATTTAAAAGTATTCTCTACAAATTGCTTGTACTTCGCAAATGTCGTCCCTTTAAGGATTTTATCACCACCATATGATTCATCACTAAATAAAGGATGTCCAATGGACTTCATATGAGCACGAATCTGATGAGTACGCCCTGTTTCTAGTTGACACTCTATTAAAGTAACATAGCCTAAACGCTCCAAAACCTTATAATGGGTGACAGACCATTTCCCCTTTTCCTCATCCTCATACATATCCATAATTCGTCTATCCTTCAAGTTTCGACCGATATAGCCCGAAACAGTCCCATCTTCTGCAATATCTCCCCAAGCCAAGGCTACATACTTTCTGCTAATGCTATGTTCATAAAATTGCTTCGCCAAAAAGGTCATCGCCCATTCACTCTTTGCAATAACTAATAAACCCGAGGTGTCTTTATCAATGCGATGAACCAAGCCTGGACGACCGGTATTCCCAGGTAATGTAGGTAATTGATTTAAATGGAAAGTCAATGCATTTACTAAGGTACCTGTATAATTATTGAATCCAGGATGAACAACCATACCCGCCTCTTTATTAACTAATAAAACATCATCATCTTCATAAATGATTTCTAAAGGAATATCCTCTGGATATACCTCCGTATCACGAGGTGGATCTGGTAAAACAACCGTTATGACATCAAAGGGCTTAACCTTATAACTGGCCTTGATCACCTTTTCATTGACCTTGACTGTGCCAGCGTCTATCGCATTTTGAATTCGATTCCTAGAAGTATTCTCTACCCTATTCATCAAGAATTTATCAATACGCAATAAGGCCTGCCCCTTATCAGCAACTATCCTTAAATGTTCATAAAGCTCCTGCTCGTCCTGCTCGTTCTCAAGATGATCTGTCATGCTGCAAAAATAGCATTTTTATAATCATTCCTTTTCCTCAAAGAAAAAAGCATAATTTTACAGCCATGCATTTCCCATTCGAAATTTTCAGCCCTGAAGAACAGATACAAAACCCAAGGTTCTTGAAAAATGGAATCTCTCTTTTCATGAAAAGAGATGATAAAATTCACCCATTCATTTCAGGCAACAAATGGCGTAAACTAAAACATCAATTGGAACATGCTAAATCACAAAATATCACAAATTTAGTAACCTTTGGAGGCGCTTGGTCCAACCATCTCCTAGCTACTGCAGCAGCAGCAGCCCAATTTGGTTTCAATGCCATTGCTTATGTACGTGGTGAAGAAATTCGTAATCCTGTCCTGGATATGTGTCGCTTATATGGGATGGAATTAAGATTTGTAGATAGAGAATCCTATAAAAATAAACATGACCTTTTCCTTTTAAATCACAACAGTGAAAATGATTATTTCATTGACGAAGGTGGAAAATCTGAACTTGGCTTATTGGGCTGTTCTGAAATTATTGATGAATTAAAAAACGAATACGACCATATCTTTGTAGCCTCAGGAACAGGAACTACAGTAGCCGGAATTCAACTAGGAATTCAGCAAAAAAAATTAAAAACTACGGTCCATAGTATCCCAGTATTAAAAGGAGCTGATCATTTATTGGATGAATTTTCAAACTGGGAAATAGATACTCAAAAAATCAAATTGCATTTGGATTACCATTGCTCAGGTTATGCAAAAACTACTCCTGAACTCATTTCATTTATCCAACAATTTATTGAATCAACGGGAATTATGATCGAACCAACCTATACAGGCAAATTAATGTACGCTGTATTCGACCTTTTAGAAAAAGATTATTTCAAACCGAACAGTAAGATATTGGTTGTTCATACAGGTGGTCTAACAGGCTTACTTGGACATTTGGATAAATTTAACCGCTAAAATGACATAAATCTTAATATGTAATCAGAGATAAATAATATTTTTACCCCAAATGGAAAGTCTTTGACCACATAATCAACCGATAACAAACATAAAATGCGCTTAAAGCTGTTAATATTAGTAATCATATCCTTTATTCAAATCCCTTCCTATGCGCTCCAAATACAGATTCATGATACTGTAAGCACTAAAGAACAAAGGGATAGCATTATGCCAACAGCACATCTTTACGATATCGTAGATGCTTTCAATGATATTAACCCTTTTAAAAAAGACAAAAAGAAGCCTTCAGGAAAAAGATCTGCAATCTCCTACCTCCCCAATATAAATTACAACCCATCAATCGGTGCTCAAATAGGGATTAAAGCTGTTGGAGGTAAAATCCTTGGAAATGAACCTAATACTACAATGTCCATTGCAGCAACAGCATTAAGTGCGACCACAAGAGGAATTATTGTGGGATACCTTCTTCACGATATATATACGCCCGGAAATAAGTGGAATATCAAAGGCGGAGCAATGGTTGCCAAAGCAGTTGGTCTAGATTATGGTCTTGGAATCGGTGGACCTTTGACAAATCCAACCGAGGAAGAATTAATACTGAATAACCCCGATAGACAACGGTATGTTAACAAATACATGGCTTATACTATCAATGAAAGAATATATAAACAACTATTTCCAGGTGCTTTTGTCGGTGTGGGGGTGTTTTTTGAATTGAAACGGCAATTAACTACTGTCGGTAATCAAGAAAATATGGCTCCTGTTGAAATCTATAGCCGTTGGAATGACTTCGACCCTACCAGAGTAAATAATAATGGCCTTATGCTTAATATGCAATACATGACGCGGGATAATCCTAATTCCGCTTACAAAGGTTATTATTTCGACATGGTTCTTAGAATGAATCAAACCTGGTTAGGAAGTACGCATAATGCCTATCAACTGCAAACGGATTTTAGAAAATATTGGCAGCTCTCCACGGATAGACCAAACCATGTTTTAGCATTTTGGAATTTTGGATCATATAATCTCGCAGGAAAACTCCCATATATTGACTTGCCCGGAACTGCAAAAGATACCTATGCCCGAAGTGGTCGCGGATATACCATGGGATATTTTAAAGGTGCATCCTTCTTTTATTCAGAGATTGAATATAGATACCCTATTCTTAGAAACCAGTTTCTGAGTGGGGTCGTCTTTGCCAATGTCCAAACTGCAAATGACCAAATGGGAACTAAACTCTTCCAAACTTGGCAGCCTGCAGCTGGTGCTGGTTTAAGGTTACTCTTTAATAAAGCCACAAGAACCAATCTCTGTATTGACTATGCCTTTGGAAAATTTGGTCAACATGGACTTTTCTTAGGTTTAAATGAAGCATTCTAAACAATTATTATTTAATATTTTATAGATATCATCCTACATGTATTTTAAAATCTTTAGCTTTTTAAGCTGCTCTTTAACTTTCTTTTACTTTTCCGCTCATGCTCAGTCCACTAGTACGGATACTTCTATTAATGAAATAGCGCCTATTGAAATCAAAGCTCATTTCAATGCGCAAGCTATGCTCGACTTGACCAGCTCCGCAAAAGTAGTTACCAAAAAGCTGATAGAGTCTCAATCACCTAGTAATTTTCTGAGTGCCATCAATACCACCACTGGATTGAGAATGGAAGAAAGATCTCCAGGTAGTTATAGACTTGCACTTCGTGGAAGTATGCTGCGTTCTCCCTTTGGCGTTCGTAATACCAAGATTTATTTAGATGAAATTCCTTTTACCGATGCGAGTGGTAATACCTACCTGAATTTATTAGACCCTATTGGGATAAATAATATCCAAATCATAAAAGGTCCTGATGGATCTCTCTTTGGTCCTAACTCTGCTGGTGTTATTAGATTCATTCCTGAAGGATTCGGACAAATTGATAATCAAAAATCATTAATGCTGTCAGGCGGTTCTTTTGGATTATTCCATGAACAACTGCAGGTAAATCATAAGGTCAATGAGAATTACAATTTCTCTTTTAACCAAGCCTACCTACGCTCAGATGGCTACAGGCAACATACAGCCATGGATAAGCTCTTTTTTCAAACAGCACATCAATGGAAATATAATTCCTTTGGAAAACTTAAGGTATTTGCACTCTATTCAGATATTGGCTATCAAACCCCAGGTGGTCTGACTCAACAACAGTATGATGATGACCCAACCCAATATAGACCTGCTGGCGGACCTTTCCAAAGTGCTAAGGACCAAAAAGCGGGAATCTATAACAAAACCTTTATCGGAGGAATCACCAATGAGTATCAAATCACCAAGAATTTGAAAAATGTAACCTCTGTTTTTGGAAGCCATACCGACCTCGAAAACCCATTTATTACCAATTATGAAACCAGAAAGGAAAATAACTTGGGATTCCGAACCTATTTTTCATACGAAAATATTGAAACCTCTGACTTCTTATGGGAAATGCAATTAGGAGCTGAAGGTCAAAATGGCTGGTATCATGTCAAAAACCATGAAAATAAACTTGGAATAATGGGGGATTTAACTGATGATGATAACCTTGAAAATCTACAACATTTTTACTTTTATAGATTCAAAACTAAGCTTTATCAAAAACTTTCAGCAGAAGCATCTATCGGTTTAAATTTCAACAATATAAAATTCACTAGAAATGCAGCTGATGAAAATATGGCTGATGGAAAAATTAACTTTGACAATACTTGGATGCCTAGAGTAGGTCTTGCTTATGCTGCAACAAACAACCTTGCTATCAGAGCATCCCTTTCCAAAGGCTATTCCACACCTACTATTGCAGAAGTAAGATCTTCAGACAATAAAATCAATCAGGATCTAAAACCTGAAACAGGTACAAATTACGAAGCTGGACTACGATTCGAAAGTCAAGACAGACGCTTTATTGCTGACATTGCTACCTACTATTACCAAATGAATAATGGTATTATTAGACAATTAAACGATGCCGGAAATGAATTCTTTCAAAACGCCGGAAAAATTGACCAAAAGGGAATCGAAGCTTCCATATTGACTCAACTTATTTCTAATGAAAATGGCAATTTCTTAAAAGGTTTGATTTTGTCAAGCAACCTCACCTATCAAGATTATAAGTTTAAAGACTATGTCATTGGAAACAATAATTTCAACGGTAACAAAGTTACCTCTGTTCCCAATTGGATATGGGCAAATACATTATCCTTGAAATTTATTAAAAACATAGATTTAAATATCTTACACAACTTTACTTCAAGTATTCCATTAAATGATGCAAATACAGTAGTTGCTTCTAAATACAATGTTTTACAGGCAAAAATATCTTGGCTGACACCGATATCCACTAAATATAAATTACAGTTTTTTACTGGTGCTGACAATATTCTCAATGAAAAATATAGCCTCGGAAATGACATCAATGCTATGGGAAATCGTTACTTCAATGCAGCTCCGACCAGAAATTTCTATGCTGGAGCTAAAGTAATTCTATAACCTAAAGTATTTTCCAGATTCTTTCCAGAATTCAATTATTTATTTGTACTGATACTTAGAATGAAGATATTAATTATAGAAGACGAGAAAGACCTATTGCAAACAATTGAAGAATTTCTAAAATCAGAGAATTTCTTGATTGAATCTGCAATGGACTATAATTCAGCTCTGGAAAAGGTTATGAATTATGAATATGATTGCATTCTCCTCGACATCATGTTACCCGGAGGTAGTGGTTTGGATATCTTAAGGGCATTAAAGGATGAACATAAAAAGCAACCTGTCTTGATTCTTTCTGCAAAAGACTCGGTTGAAGATAAAGTCTTAGGTCTAGAAATTGGCGCAGATGACTACCTTGCAAAACCATTCCATCTCGCGGAATTGTTAGCCCGGATAAAATCTATCATTCGACGTAATGCAAATGAAGGCGAACAGTTGGTTTCATACAAAAATGTAAGCTTAAACCCAGATAGTAGAATTGTCTATGTTGATAACAACCCTATTTCACTAAACAGAAAAGAATTCGACTTATTCTATTATTTTCTTTTGAGACCAAATAGATTATTGGAAAAAACGAGCTTGGTGGAGTCAGTTTGGGGTGATCATACTGACCAAGCCGATAATCTCGACTTTATTTACTCGCAAATAAAAAATATTCGAAAAAAATTAAAAGAATCCAATGCCAATATGGATATTCAAGCAGTTTATGGTGTTGGATATAAATTAGTTTAATGTCAGTATCAATTAAATATTATACAAACAGGTTCCTGGCAATTGCCATTTTGATCATTATGGCAATCTGGGCTTTGTTATTTTATGCTTTCCTCATGGACGAGGTCTATGACAATATTGATGATGGCTTGAAAAACCAGAAGCTGGAAATCATCCGTGAAGCTTATAATAACCCTGAAATAATTGATAACAACAAAGAATATGGCATAAACCAATTTAAGATTCTTCCCTCTGAACCAAAAGAGGATATTGACAAGAATCATTTCTCAAGGGAATTCATGTACATGCCCTATGATGATGAAGATGAACCTTATAGAATTCTTAAAACTGGATTCTATTCTAAAGATAGGAAACCTTATAGCCTTGAAATTCGAACCTCTACCGTCGAAGAAGATGATTACTTGATTAATTTGGCTGTAGCATTAGCAGTTTTGTACCTTGTAATTGTTCTCAGCATCCTGATCATTAATTATTTCGGTATGAGTAAAGGTTGGAAACCTTTTCAAACAATCCTACATAACCTGAGCAACTATCGTTTTGATCATCCCAAATCCTTTGAAAGTACCGAAACAAAAGTTAAAGAATTTCAAGAACTAAATGTTCAGATCAAGAAAATGATCGATAGAAATGAGGGTCTCTTCGAAGAACAAAAGCTATTCTTGGAAAATGCTTCTCATGAACTTCAAACTCCATTGGCCATTACCATTGGTAAACTAGACCTACTTCTCCAAGAAGGTGATCTTCCTGAAGACAAAACAATCAAAATAGCAGAAGCTAAGCAGGCATTACACAGAATGGTTTCTCTTAATAAATCACTCTTGATGCTCTCTAGAATTGATAACAATCAATATAACAGTAAAACAGAGGTGAATTTTAATGATCTTATCCAAAAAAAATTGGAGGAACTACAGGACTTCATTCAATTCAAGGAAATTTCCATCGATCTAATTGAAAAGGATCAATTCGTTGCTCAAATAAATCTTGATTTAGCGCATATTCTAATATCAAACCTGTTAAGAAATGCCATCAAATACAACACCAGCTCAGGACATATTAACATTACTATTGATAAAAACTTATTAGACATTGCGAATAGCAGTCATACAACTGCCCTTAATCCCGAATATATATTTAAGCGTTTCCACAAAGGCAATCAAGACAGCCAATCCAATGGCCTTGGACTTTCCATCGTTCAAACTATCCTTGAAAAATATCCTGATCTCCAAATTGGATATGAATATTTGAATGCTGAACAACATTTTTCATTAAAAAAATCAAAATAATTCCTTAAAATCCCCATCATTCCCAATTCTTTCCAGATTTGACATAGAAATTTGATTAAACAAAAAATTAAACAATATGAAAAATCTAATAAAAACATTAATGGTATTATTGATTGCTGGATCATCGTTCAACGCAATCGGACAAGAAAAAGTAATTGAAGTAGCGAATTTACCGCAGCCAGCACAATCCTTTATTCAGAAACATTACGCAAAAGATAAAGTAGCATTAACAAAATCTGAAAAGGAAACCTTATCTCCTATTGAATACAAGGTAGTTTTAGCAAGTGGAATCGAAATTGAATTCGATAGCAAAGGAAACTGGACAGAAGTAGATGCTAATACAGCAGCTGTACCACAAGAAATAGTTCCTGCAAAAATTAAAACTTACGTTCAAAAAAGCTTCCCTGACAATAATATCGTACAAATCAAAAAAGACAGAAAAGGATACGAAGTCGAATTGACAAACGGAATCGAAGTGAAATTCAATAAGAATGCTGACTTCGTAAAAATCGATGACTAATTAAATAAACACACTAAATAATATTAATAAACATGAAAAAATTAATTCTAGCTTTCACTATCTTATTATCAATTGCTACCCTTACAATGTCATGCGACAAAGAAACAGTGGTAACCGAAGATCAATTGCCAAGTACTGCTTCGCAATTTCTAAATCAACATTTTAATAATGTAAAAATTCTTTCAATTGTTGAAGAAAAAGAAGGCCTATCAGGAAAAGAATATGATGTATTGTTAGACAATGGAATTGAAATCAAATTTGATAAAAATGGTGAATGGTTGGATATCGATGCAAAAGCAGATACCACCTCCTTACCAGAAAGTTTGATCCCTGCATCTATTAATTCCTATGTAAAGCAAAACTATGCTAACGCCGGAATCAATAGCATTGAAAAAGAAAAACACGGCTACGATGTTGAATTAACCAACGGACTAGACCTGGTATTTGATAAAGACGGTAAATTCGTAAGAATCGATCCATAAGGATAGTATCGAAACAAAAAATATAACATAGAAAAAGGGAATTGATTAAATCAATTCCCTTTTTCTATGTTATATCCTATCTGAAGTCAATCTAATACTACTCCTCAATACTCTTTTCCCGCATGCAATCAGTCTAAATACTCTATACTAAATACTAAATACTACTATTCACTACTCTTTCCCCGCATGCAATCAGTCTAAATACTCTATACTAAATACTAAATACTACTACTCCGACAAATAACTAGTCTTCACAGTAATATTTGCAGTTTTCTTTCTGGAAGTCACATTAAAGGCACCACCGTATGAATATTCTTCGTTTTCATTCTGTCCAGTAATCTGGAAAATCCCTAAATCAGCTTTTACAAGACTTCCTAATGATGAACCTGCTTCTTTAGCAATATTCTCTGCCCTAACTCTGGCATTCTGAGATGCTTCAGAAATTAATTTCAATTTTAAATCCTCAAGACCCGAAAAATAGTAGTTTGGCAAATTAGAACTTAACTCAACTCCTTGGGAAATCAAGGTCGAAATCTCACGAGATGCATTTGCAACCTTATCCAAATCCTTCGATTCAATGGAAACATTTTGAGATAAGCTGTAACCTGTAAAGGTATTATAGCTATTTCCGTTCTGATCGGTATGATAATTGAAGTCCCGATTGATATTAACAGCATTGAATAAAATCTCCTTTTCACTAATTCCTTGGCGAACTAAAAAATCCTTGACCATATCTCGATCCCTTTTTAATTGCTCTGAAGCCTCACTTAAATCCATGGATTTACGATTGAAGGATGCCGACCATTTAACAATATCAGATTCAAAGTTGGTCATCGCATTACCAGTTACATTGATCGTATTCGAATTCTTATACTTGTACTTGTAGGCATTCCCAAAAATCAAGGCAAAGACAATGATTGAAAGCCCTGCAATTATGCTAATAATAATTCCGCTGTTTTTCATAAGTCCCGAATAGTTGTGATTATATTAAAAATGTTATCCTTTATCCCAACCTAAGTTAGGAAATTTTGGGTATTATTGAAATTCCAAACATCAAATTATATGAAACGTAAATTTGGCTTATTTATCCTAGGTTTATGTGCTGCTTCCCTAACTTATGCACAAAAGAAACCTATTGATCACACTGTTTATGACTCCTGGAATAGCATCAGTAGACCGGAAATCAGTAAATCCGGTAATCTTATCTATTATAGCGTTACTCCTCAAGAAGGTAATAGTCTTGCTTTTCTGAAAAATTCGAATAATCAAACTTTATTGCAAATCCCACGAGCTGCAGATTTAAAATTAACGAAAGATGAAAAACATCTCCTAAGTTTGATAAAAGCCCCTTTTCAGGATGTAAGACAAGCAAAAATTAAAAAGAAAAAACCTGATGAAATGCCTAAGGACTCGATTTTTGTATTTGATATCCACAAGAATCAAAGCACAAAATTCGCTCAGGTAAAATCATATAAAATTGCAAAAGATGGAAATGACTACGTGGCTTTCCTTCATGAAACTGTAGTTACAAGCCCTTCAGATAGCAGTAAAACTAAAAATGGCTCAAAAAAAGAGAAGCCAACACCTACCCTGACGTTATTAAATCTTAACACCAAGGATACAAGCAATATCTTAAAGGCTGACACCTATGAATGGAGTGATGATGGAAAATTCTTGGTATATTCTATCAAAGGTCCTGAAAAAGACAGCTTAAATGAATCTGGACTTTTTATTATGGATTTAGCAGATAAATCCAAAAAGAAAATCAGCAACGGAAAAGGAAATTACAAGAACATTCAGTTTGACGATGCTACAAAACAATTAAGCTTCTTAGCTGATAAAACTCCTGAAAAGTCACTTCTAAAAGAGTTCAAACTCTATTACTACACAACATCTCAAGATTCCGCAACTATCCTAGCAGATAAAAATACCCAAGGAATCCCTCAAAACTGGTTCGTATCAGGAGACGGAGCATTAACATTTAGTAAATCCGGAAAAAGATTGTTCTTCGGCCTGGCTCCAATTCCTAGAGTAAAGGACACCACGCTGGTGGAATTTGAACATGCAAAAGTTGATATCTGGCACTGGCAAGATGATTATCTGCAACCTATGCAGCTGGTAAATTTGAAAAGAGATCTTTCCAGAAATTATACAGCAATGATAAATCTATCTGGAAATAGAAATATTATTCCATTATCTGATGAGACTTTTAACCGAATAACGCTAACTGGCAATGCGGATAATGAATGGGCTATGGCAACTTCAGATAAAGAATACCGAATTGAAACCCAATGGGAAGGTGGAATGCGCACAGATATTTACGCTATTTCTACTATTTCTGGTAAAAATAAAGTAGTTACCAAATCAAACTCTGGATATGCTTCTTTAGCTCCAAACGGAGATTATATCGTTTACTTCAACCGTGGAAATGGAAATTGGTATAGTTTTAATATTGCAACCGAAACTACCCATCAGCTGAATGATGGCTTACAGGTGAGCTTTGTCGATGAAGAAAATGATGTACCGGCAGCTCCTGGTCCTTATGGGATTGCTGGTTGGTCCAAAGATGGTAAATTTATCTATATCAATGATCGTTATGATGTCTGGAAACTAAGTTTGGATGGAAAAACCAAAACGAACCTAAGCCATGGTTTAGGACGAAAAAATCAAATGGTCTATAGAATTGAAGAACTTATTAAAAATGAAGACCCTAGAATCAATTACACACAAATTGATGATTCTAAAACTATATTCTTAACAGGTTTCAATAAAACTGATAAAAACCAAGGCCTTTATAAATTAGGGAAAAAGGATATCAGCAAAATGTGGTCTGGACCTCATACCTATAGAATGTTGAGCGCTGATGAGAAATTAAATAAGGTCATTTACACTAAAGAAGATTACCAACACTCTCCAGACTTATATTTATTAGCTAATTTCAAAAATGAAACTAGATTGAGTGATATCAATCCGCAACAAGCAAACTTCAACTGGGGTACTGCTGAATTAGTTCATTGGACAACTCCAAAAGGATATAAATCGGAAGGAATTTTATATAAACCTGAAGATTTCGACCCTAACAAAAAATATCCGATAATCGCATATTTTTACGAAACATTATCCGATGGCTTATATACTTACCAAGCTCCTGCTCCTACTCCTTCTCGCTTGAATATCCCTTATTTTGTGAGCAATGGCTACCTTGTTTTTGCTCCAGATATTTGCTATGAAACTGGATACCCAGGAAGATCAGCTGAAGAATTTATTAACTCTGGAATGCATTACCTCGCAAGAAATAACAACTGGGTAGACTCTACGAAAATGGGAATTCAAGGTCAAAGCTGGGGCGGATATCAAGTCGCTCACCTAATTACCCGTACCAACATGTATGCAGCAGCTTGGTCTGGTGCTCCAGTTGTCAACATGACCTCTGCCTATGGTGGTATCCGCTGGGGAACTGGAATGTCCAGACAATTTCAATATGAAAATACCCAAAGCCGTATAGGTAAGCCCCTATGGGAAGCTAGAGACTTATATATAGAAAATTCTCCACTCTTCTTTATGGATAAAGTAAATACGCCAGTGGCGATCATGCATAATGACAATGATGGTGCTGTGCCATGGTATCAAGGAATTGAATTCTTTACCGCATTGAGAAGATTAAATAAACCTGTATGGTTGTTGAATTATAATGGCGATGACCACAATTTAATTCAAAGACAAAACCGAAAAGATATCCAAATTAGGGAAGCTCAGTTTTTTGACCACTTCCTAAAAGGTAAACCTGCCGCAAATTGGATCAAAAAAGGTGTCAAAGCAACCGAAAAAGGAATAGATTGGGGACTTGAAGTCGACTAATTTTACAAAACTCTATCAAAACAGGTGGTAATTTCGGGAAATTACCACCTGTTTTTGTTAAAAAACATTAAATTCGGACAGTTTTTATATTTTTTTTCAAAAAAATTACTCAACTAACTTATTTTTACTATACTTTTGATAAAAAATTAGAACGATTCACACAGTAATCAACAAAAAACTTAAAATAATAATATTAACAGCATGTTAAACTCCAGACTATCCGCAGTTGAAACTGCCTCAAAACACATGTTCAATGAAACAACTGAGGTAAATTCAGAACGCGCAACTCACATTTTTAACAAAAATGTGTTTAGCATCTCCAAAATGAGAGATTATCTTCCAAAGTCAACTTTTAGTGAGTTAAAAACTTCAATCGACGAAGGAAAACAAATTAGCAGAGAATTAGCGGACTTCATTGCACAAGCAATGAAAACTTGGGCTTTAGAAAATGGTGCTTCGCACTATACCCACTGGTTTCAACCTTTAACTGGATCTACAGCTGAAAAACATGATGCCTTCTTTGAACCGGACAGCGATGGTAGTGCTATCGAAAAATTCAATGCCGATGCATTAGTGCAACAAGAACCAGATGCTTCTTCTTTCCCTAATGGGGGTATCCGTAATACCTTCGAAGCTAGAGGATACACTGCTTGGGATCCTTCTTCTCCTGCTTTCATCTTCGAAACTGGCGCAGGTAAGACTTTATGTATCCCTACTGTATTCGTTTCATACACCGGTGAATCTTTAGACTATAAAGCTCCTTTGTTAAAAGCTATCGCTGCAATTGACAAAGCTGCTACGGATGTCGCTCAATATTTTGATAAAGCCGTTACGAAAGTAAATGCTTCCTTGGGTATCGAACAAGAGTATTTCTTGGTTGACCTTGCCCTATATAATGCGCGTCCTGACTTACAATTGACGGGTAGAACTCTATTCGGGCATATGTCAGCTAAAGGACAACAATTGGAAGACCATTATTTCGGTGCTATCCCTGAGCGCGTATTAGCTTACATGGTTGACCTTGAAAACGAAGCCTTAAAACTAGGTATTCCTTTGAAAACTCGTCACAACGAAGTAGCTCCTTCGCAATTTGAATGTGCTCCAATGTTTGAAGAGATCAACCTGGCAATCGACCATAATCAATTGCTTATGAACGTAATGGAACAAGTGGCCATTCGTCATAATTTTAAGGTCTTATTACATGAAAAACCATATAGTGGAGTTAATGGTTCCGGAAAACATAATAACTGGTCTTTAATTACAAATACTGGTGTCAACTTATTATCTCCTGGAAAAACCCCTAAAAATAACTTGATGTTCTTGACCTTCTTTGTCAATACCATCAAAGCAGTATATGAGCATGCTGATTTATTAAGAGCTTCAATTGCTAGTCATTCAAATGACCACCGCCTTGGTGCTAATGAGGCACCACCAGCAATTATCTCTATCTTCCTAGGTTCTCAATTGGATGAAATCCTAGAGGAAGTTGAATCTGCACGCGTGGCTAAAAAAGTTAAAGCAGATGCAAACTTATGGCACGGAATCCCTAAAATCCCTGATTTGAAATTGGATAACACCGACCGTAACCGTACTTCGCCTTTCGCTTTTACTGGTAATAAATTTGAATTCCGCGCAGTTGGTTCTTCGGCAAACTCTGCCCTGCCAATGACAATCTTGAATGCAATCGTTGCTACACAGCTTATTGAATTCAAAAATGAAGTTGACAAGCAGATCAAAAGAGGAACGAAAAAGGATCTTGCTATCTTAAATGTAGTTCGTAAATACATCAAAGATTCCAAAGCTATCCGTTTTGAAGGAAATGGTTATAGCGAAGAATGGGAAATTGAAGCTGCAAACAGAGGATTATCAAACATTAAATCCACTCCAAAGGCTCTTGACGTATATGTAAAACCTGAATCTTTGGAATTATTCGAAACTTTAGGAATTTTCTCAAGACGTGAGTCTGAAGCTAGACATGAAATCCTTTTAGAGAACTTCTTCAAAAAACTTCAAATTGAGGCTCGTGTAATTGGTGATGTAGTAACAAGCCAGATTGCGCCAGCATGTTTAGTCTATCAAAATCAATTGATCGAGAATGTTAGAGGATTAAAAGATTTAGGCTTAAACAAAGAAGCGTATAGTTCTCAATTGAACTACCTGGAGCGTATTTCGAAACATGTAAACTTTATCTTGGAGAAATCTGAGGAAATGCGTCAAGCACGTAAGAAGGCAAACACAATCGATGATATGCGCGAGAAAGCAATCGCATACGACGAAGTTGTAAAACCATTCTTCGACGAAATCCGCTACCACGTCAACAAACTAGAAAAAATCGTTGATGACGCGAAATGGCCATTGCCAAAATTGCGTGAATTACTATTTATTCACTAAGAATAAAATAATAAACATATTCCAGGGGTAATCAAAAGATTACCCCTTTTTTATATTCAAAATATTTATCCATAACCACAGCACAAACCCGTCAGGGTTTCAAGAACCCCATAGGGGTTCAATATTAGTAACCCGATAATATTAATGAATAGCCCCGCCCCAATGCATTCGCTAAAGCGAATGCATTGGGGCGGGGCTTATTTCGTATAACATCCTATTACCAACATTAAACTCCTCTGGAGTTTTTATCTTCGCTCTGCATTTTCAAACCCCAGAGGGGTGACATATTTGTAGCCAGAAATGTGTTTTCCAACGTACAGCCCCGTAGGGGTGACATATTTGTAGCCAGAAATGTGTTTTCCAACGTACAGCCCCAGAGGGGCGACATATTTGTCATTCAAGTCTCTAAAAAATAGATTCCTCATCTTCGATTCGGAATGACAATCATATAATTACATTAGGTTTTGGTGAAAAACCCTGACCCAATTTTTCTGTCTTTCTGAGCGCAGCGAAGAATCTATTTTTATCCAAATATGGGTAGGGGCGTATCGCATACGCCCTTTTTATATTCCAAATATTTATCCAAATCTACACCAACAAACTCGTCAGCGTTTCAAGAACCTCATACGGGTTCAATATTAGTAACCCAATAATATTAATGAATAGCCTCGACCGAATGCAATCGCTAAAGCGATTGCATTCGGTCGAGGCTTATTTCGTATAACATCTTATTACTAACATTAAACTCCTCTGGAGTTTTTATCTCCGCCCTGCATTATCAAGCCCCAGAGGGGCGGCATATTTGTAGCAAAGAATATTTACCAACGTACAGCCCCATTGGGGCGGCATATTTGTATAGCACATGCAATCCGCCATACAATAGTTTCATTTAATCGATAAGCATTCCACCCTGCATTATCAAACCCCGTAGGGGTGACATATCTGTAGCAAAAAATATTTACCACCGTACAGCCCCAGAGGGGTGACATGTTTGTATCAAATCATCAAAAAAAGAGGGGAATTTCCCTTTCCCCTCAACAGATGTTATTTATTAATAAAATAACAATAACTAACACCCCAAATATCTCAATATCCAGCCCTCAATTTTTATACATTTTACGGTTTCAGTTACCATTATTACAGTATTTACTGCCCATTGACCAATTCACCATTCTCCTTAATAAAAATCTTCTTCTGTAAATCCAAATCCAAGGATTTCATATCAACTAACTTAAGGTCTTTGATCATTTTCAAGGTCGTAGTCTTATAAAATTGAAAATGCTTCGACTGAATATGCTGATCATAAGCTTCCTTACTTTTGTAAATTTCCAAAATCCGAATTTTATAAGATCCTGAATCAATCTCCATCGGAAAAATAGAAACCACTCCCTCCTCCTTTTCTACCGATTCCCGAGCTCCTTGAAGCAAAATTTCCTTGTATTCCTCCCAATACTCAGGCAAAACTTCAATTTCAGCAATCCGAACCAACTGTTTCGAACCTTTTTCCATATTTTTCTCTGTTTTTTCCTGAGAAAACAACTTTCCACAAGAAAAAACAATCAGCAAAACCATTATTATCCTCAAATTCATAGATCTCTTCAATTTTATATATCAACTATTATTATATCAAACTAATATTAATCAGAATTGTTAGAACCACTTTATTAATTTTTTATCTGTTGAGCCTGCTGCCCAACTGCTCTTTCACCAACAATTTTTATTTTATCCAAATTTGAGGTTAATTCATTTAATTCCTTGGGATCAAATTCATATAAACTAGAATCAAAATTCTCTCTCAAATGAGCCAGTTTAGTAGTCCCTGGAATTGGAACAATAAAAGGTTTTTGAGCGGATAACCATGCTAATGCAACTTGAGCAACGGTCAGTCCGCGCTGATCTCCAAAATCTTTCAATAATTCTATTAATGGCCAGTTTGCAAGAATCGCATCCCGCTGATATCTCGGCAATGCAGGACGATTATCATTTTGTGCATTGTATTTAGTTCTTTCATTGATATAGCCTGTTATAAGTCCTCTACTTAACGGACTATAAGGCACAAAACCAATTCCTAACTCTTCACATACTGGAATAACTGTCTTCTCCGGATCTCTGGTAAATAATGAATATTCACTTTGTAGTGCTGTGACTGGCTGAATTGCATGTGCCTTTCTAATATTATCAACACTAGCCTCACTCAATCCAAAATTCAAAACCTTGCCTGCCTGAATCAATTCTTTAACAGTTCCTGCAACTTCCTCCATCGGGACATTCGGGTCTACCCTATGCTGATACACTAAATCCAAATAATCCGTCTTTAGTCGTTTTAAGGATTCATCAACTGCCTTCCTAATCGTCTCCGGACGACTATCAAGCCCTTTTGAAGGAGTTCCATCAACAAATCCGAATTTGCTGGCAAGTACCACATTTTTCCTTATTGGTGCTAATGCCTCCCCAACTAAGTCCTCATTCAAATAGGGACCATAAGCCTCTGCAGTATCAAAAAAATTAATACCTATTTCATAAGCTTCTCTGATCAGATTAATACTAACCTTACGGTCTGGAACAAAACTCCGGTGATAACTCATTCCCATACATCCCAAACCAATTGCGGATACTTGCAACTGATGTTTTCCAGAACCTAGCAACCTCTTACCAGCATTCTGAACTAATGAGGTATTTGCTTTATTATCCAGCTTTTCTTCTTTATTACCAGCAAAAACGGTAGAACTGATTAATCCTAAACCAGCTAATGAACTAGCTTTTAAAAACTCTCTCCGATTTGTATTCATTTCATTTCCTCCTTTTGTTTATACAAAGTTCAATACAATTGATAATCTTATTGTTATATGGATTACAGTATTAAATACCATTATTACTTTTTCTATTCAAATTCCTAAAATCTCAACTTCTATTTGATTAACCCAACTGAAAACATCATTTTTATATTTAATCAGGTTTTCCAATACCTGAGGTTGAGTTTTTATCATAAAGCAAGGAAAATGAAACTACATAGCATAGATACTGGATTATTTAAATTAGATGGTGGAGCCATGTTTGGAGTGGTACCTAAAAGCATCTGGCAAAGAACAAATCCGGCTGATGAAAAGAATTTATGTACCTGGGCTACTCGATTGATGCTTATTGAAGATGGGAAAAGACTTACTCTGGTCGATACGGGAATCGGTGATAAACAGGACGAAAAGTTCTTCAGCCATTATTATATGCATGGTGATGACACCTTGGACAAATCATTGAAAAAATTAGGTTTCCATAGGGATGATATTACCGATGTCATTCTTACACATTTACATTTCGACCATTGTGGTGGAGCCATTATTCGTGAAGGCGAAAAACTACTTCCTGCATTTAAAAATGCTAGGTACTGGTCCAATAAAGATCACTGGGAATGGGCCGTTAATCCTAATCCAAGAGAGAAAGCTTCTTTCCTCAAGGAAAACATCCTCCCAATCCAGGAAAGTGGTCAATTGAATTTTATTGACATTGAAAATCCTCAATATGATACTGAAATCAATATGCGCTTTGCCTATGGACATACAGAAGCCATGATGCTGCCACAAATTCAATATAAAGGGAAAACCATCCTTTATATGGCAGACCTGCTCCCATCGGTTGGTCATATTCCAATTGCGTATGTGATGGGCTATGATGTCCGACCTCTTGTGACTATGCAAGAGCGTCAAGATTATTGGACGGAAATCGTCGATAATGAATACATCATGTTTTTAGAACATGATTCAGTAAATGAGTGTGCTACATTACAATATACTGAAAAAGGAATCCGACTAAAAGACACTTTTAAGCTCAGTGAACTCTAAGCCTACCTATTCATGTCCGTAGATATCAAAAAAAGATTTGACCGCATCGTTGAGATATTGATTCAACTTCAATCTAAGCGCGTGGTGAAAGCCCAAGAATTAGCAGACCGATTTGACGTTAGTCTCAGAACAATCTATAGGGATATCAAAAGCCTCGAACAGGCTGGAGTACCTTTGATTGGTGAAGCTGGAATGGGGTATAGTATTATGGATGGATATACGCTGCCTCCTGTATCATTCAGTAAGGAGGAGGCCCTTTGCTTTGTAGCAACTGAAAAGTTAGCCGAAAAATACCTGGACAAAGCCGGTGTGGCACTTTATGCTTCGGCCTTGATGAAAATTAAGGCAATCCTTAAAAGCCATGATCAGGACCTGGTAACCAATATGCAGGAGAATATCATCATGCGCAAACAACATGTTCCAATTTTCCCTGAAAAAGTCCCACATGTTTTAAGTACCGCTATCGAAGCTATTGCCAATAAAAAACAAATTTGCATCCACTATCAAGGAATTAAGGACGATGAAGCTCAAATTAGAATAATCGAGCCAATTGGAATAGTCCATGAAATAGGATTTTGGTATATCGTTGCTTATTGTTTACAAAGAGAAGATTTTCGACAATTCAGAAGTGACCGAATTGCGCAGATTGAAAGTAAAGATACCAACTTCTCCAAAAGGCATATATCCATTGATGAATATATTTCCACTCAAAACTTCCATGAACTACCAAAAATAAAAGCTAGAATATTAGTGAACCGACATTTCGCTCCTTATATGCGCTGGCAAAGAACCAATTATGGTTATGAATCTGAACAAAAAATTGATGATAAAATTGAGATGACCTTTCTAACTCGAGATATAGAACATGAATTCCCTCGTTGGCTAATGATGTTTGCTGACCATATTAAAATAGAAGAGCCTGAAGAACTTAAGCATAGCTTTAGGAAGCTCTTTCAGGCCATTCAAAACAACATAAAATAGTAATCTTTATGCTCCTTGATAAGGATGTTTCCAAGGAGCCCTATATTTTCTTTTTAACCTATCTGTAGCCTCCGGATCATCAACACATATCTTTTTCTCTGAATCATAAACCAATGGCCTGCCTAATTCCATGGAAAGATTTGCCAAAATACATGATGCCGTAGAAATATGTCCTTGTAAAACATCTGCCACCGGCAAAGTGTTTTTATCAATGGCTATTAATAGGTTTTGCATCTGTCTTCTTGTCGCCGGAGCAGCATTCAGCTCAATCCTTGGTTCTTTGAGATCTTCAGGATATTGCTCCTTTTCGTAAACTACATCTCGGACAATCTTCTCCCCTTTTGTAGGAATAAACTCCCACTTCATGGTACTTCCTTTTAAAGTTCCTTTATCTCCATAAATAAAAAATGCCCATGGATATTCAGGATCAGCTGCTGTACCCCAAGTTCTATGGTTCCAAACACAGTCCAGATCATCATATTCAAAAATAGCGGTTTGCGTATCAGCAATATTGGACTTTCCTTCCTTTTGAACATATATTCCACCAGTTGCTGTAATCTTTTTGGGCCATCCCAAATCCAACATCCACCTTACCGTGTCAAACATATGCACACACATATCTCCCGTTATTCCATTTCCATATTCCATAAAAGCACGCCACCAGCCCCCATGTGGCAAACCATCGTAAGCCCTCATTGGCGCCGGACCAGTCCACATTTCATAATCCAAAAAGTCCGGAACGGGCTCCTCAGGTGGGTTAGCATTACTTTTCATATGATAATAACAACACATCTCAACATGGGAAATCTTCCCCAATAACCCTTTTCCAATTATATTATCCTTAGCATCAATCATATGCGGAGTACTTCGCCTTTGTGTTCCAATCTGAACCTTTCTATTATGCTTCCTAGCGGCTGCAACTACGGCCTCACCCTCTAATACATCGACACTTATAGGTTTTTGAAGGTATACATGTGCCCCAGATTCTATTGCCGCAATCCCTATCAATGCATGCCAATGATCAGGTGTACCAACTAAAACCAAATCCAGTTTATTCTCTGCCAATAACTTCCTATAATCTGAATATTTCTTAGGTGTCTTTTTGGACTTTTGCTTTTGCGCTATCAACTCTGCGGCCTCATTCAAATGATTTTTATCCACATCACAAACCGCAACAACCTCCACATCACTCACCTGCATTAACCTGAATAAATCACTCTTCCCATACCATCCCGCACCAATCAAAGCTACTCGATGCGAAGCCAATATCTCTGCCGCAAATCCTGCATTTTGCAAGGCCGCCAAGGATAATAATGCTCCGGTACCAAAAATAAATTGTCGACGATTAAGGTTTAAATCTCTCATAAGAATCGTGGATGTTAAGGTTTATAGAATTAAGATAAGAACTTTAGCCTAAAAAAACAAAGCCTAGCCCTCTGGCGAAGACTAGGCTTAAATTACACCTAATTAAACACTTATTAAGTCGAATGACCTAAAAAGACCTTATGCGGACAATATTTGGTTAATAGAATACTTTCCAGAATATTTTATTTCATCTAGAAACTATCCCTTAACTTAATAACCATTTGCCCTTTTCAATGTGGCTAATAATTCCTTATTAGCATTTGAATGATCAATTTTATATAATTTCCAGGTATCTTGATCTAACTCCTCCAACCTGAAACTATTTTTGGGGTCAACAAGCATCTTTTTTACCCAGCGTGGAAAAGCATTCGCAGCTCTTGCATTCTCCCAGGTCCGGATAACCTTAAAGATCTCATCCTTCTGCGGACATGCTTCAACATTTTTTTGATTCAATTTTAAACTATAGGTCGCTCCTGTGCCTACCGCCATGGCTTGTATATGCTCATAATCCTCAACCTTGGAATCCTTTGTAATTGGAAAATTGCCCCCCATACCTACTGGAAAATAATTAGAATAAGATACATCTCTTAAATCCTTACCCTGACTGGTTGCACTCCCCCATTCCCTGGTTTCTGCATCATAGAGATTCTTTCCTCCACCCACATTCCATATACTCTGATAGTGCCATGAACCCTCTGATAAGGTGGCTCCCGTAAAACGTATATCTTCAACACCCAAGACCTTCGCTCTTTCAAACATTTTTCTAAAAAATCGCTTCGCTGAATAATATCCATGGCCATTATTGAATAGGAATTCCTGACCATCAAAATCATAATAATTTATATTATTGAGCTGACATATATCCGCGTAGTACTCCGCAATTTTATCTTGTAAGGCCATATTCGGAATTAATCCATCATAACCATAATTCAGGGTAACTTGTAATTTATATAGCGTATCATTTGCTTTATGAGCTGTTGCTTTCGTATCCCAGTACCCACGCGTAACATTTAACAGGCGGTATGGCTTGCTTTCTGAAACTCCTAAATAATGAATCAACTCTTTCCCTATTTTAATGATATTCAAACTTTTAGCATGACCTTCCCAACTTCCTATTTCTTCCAGATGGGTCGGGTCATCAACATAAATCAAAGTATCATCGGCTGAAATATTCTGCGCCAAAGCTCTTTTTTGCTGATACCAGATACTATCACTAGGAACTGGACTCGCATCTTTAGTCCCTGGTGCTAATGAATTGGTAATTGGGGTTCTCCCAATAAATAAATTCTGCTTTTTTGCAAGGGCGCCATACTCTTTATGCGAGTAATTTACTGAGGTAGTTTTCAATGGTTTTTTGGAGAAATCCTTTCCATCAATATAGCCTTCATTCCCGCGGTCCGGTTTTAAAAATCCTTGGTCATACAGACTTATTGCTTTAAAACCAAGTTGAGCTGCATAATCGATCATATGGTCATATTCTCCACCTTCTGTCAGAATATCTGGAACATAAGCTGCAGGGTCTTTGATCCATTTCCCATTAACCATCGGATAGGGCAATCCCTCTTTCTTCACAATATCTTGTATCACATCCAACAATGCTGTACTGTCCGGACTCCCCCAAAATGCAATGCTTGATCCTATATAATCCACCCTTGGCAAAGCCTCAACCATTAAATGATTAGGAGTGTTTGCAGCCATATTCGGAATTAAGGAATAATAAACCTCACGCTCCTTTCTCCTATCTCGAGATTGGTAAGTAATGGAAATCCGACCGTTTTTGTCTAATTCAGCAGCATTCCCATATAAAATCCGATAATACGGCTCCTTGTGCCCGTAAAATGCAACATCAGAAATCCCATCACCCCCCAATGTAAACACTTGTCCCTCAGTTAAGCTCACAGGTAAAGGGAATCGCTCGGGGTCTGGAGAATGAATAACATATTGAAATGGAGCTGCATCACCCTGAATATCAGCCGTACCTCCAATCGTATTATCATTTAATGCTAACATTCCGATTGCATAATTCACGGATTCGCTCGTGTCTCGCGCAACCCCGATGATTTCTCCCATCAAATTAGTGATATTGGTATGATATGATCCCCATTGAATTACTTCAATCTCATTAGAATTCGTTAAGGAAAGTAATTTGAATTTTAGGTATTTCTCCATTTCATCAATCCGAATTCTCGCATTTGAACCATTATCAAAATGGATCGTCATGATTTTCTCTGAAGCCGAATAATTCGCCTTTTGTGGGAAATAATAAAGTTTCTTATTGGGATTGTACAAGGTTAAGAATGGGGATGGTTTATCGGTTGGACTAAACTCCTGTTCAGGAGCCTTTGTCCTATTCTTCATACTGTGGATATACCCCTTATTATCTACTTGAATCTGGAAATACTTCGTTTTAAAAGTAGTCTGTGCCAGCAATGGCAAACAATATAAAATTGCAAAAAACAGTATATAAAAACTCTTATTGTTCATATTAAAATAATCGGTTTAGATTCAAATTTATCGAGACCCTCTTCTCGTATTACTTTATGGGAGATCACCCTCATAATCCCCCACAAGTAACACTAAAATAACATTATTTAAAAACGAGAATCTTAGGTTTTTAGTAATTTCTTACTAGTTGATTATTCGTCTGTTATTAGTAAGACGATTGTGTAATGTATTACCCTAAATAATAAATGAAGAAGTTATCATCGTTTATTATTTAGCTGGTTATCAAATCTATAATTTTAATGTTTCATATTATTAAATTTCCGAATTCTTAACAAGAATAATACATACGCAATATTGAACACTAAATGAAACAGTATTCTTAACCCTATAAATTTATTTCATGTCTTTTAGTAATTCTACCTATTGAATTCTTATATATTCATAAACCTAATAGAACAATTAAACACATGAACCTCCCCCGTAACAGAATTAACACATTCTTATTCATTTTATTATTCAATTATTTAATACATTTGGCTCGATCGATTGAAACCTTGTGTTTCCCTAAACTCAACCGATGAAATATCTACTATCAGTAATTTTTGCTCTATATATATTTTTGGCCTACAGTCAGGATGAACGAAAACCAGTTGTATCCTTTGAGGATGCCTATAAAAGAGACTATCAGGCAACCAAAATCTACAATCAACAACCTAAGGTCGATGGTAAACTCGATGAAGACCTTTGGCAAAATCAAGGAGTATGGTCCGAGAAATTCTCCCAGGTAATTCCTTTTGAACGGGCCTATACAGGCTCTTGGACGAAAATGAAAATCTTCTATGACGATAAGAATATCTATGTCGGAGTTTATTGTAAGGATATACATCCTGAGTCCATGAATGCTTTTATTGGAAACCGTGATGATAATAGCAATGGCGATCTGATCAGTATTGCTTTCGACCCTTACCACGATTATCGCGCAGCAGTGGAATTTAACATCAATTTAGGCGGAAATAAAACAGATCTGACGGTAACTGATAAACTCTCCGTCAATCTAAGTTGGAATGCAGTTTGGGAAGGTCGGACCAGTCAAAACCTATCGGATTCCAGCTGGACGGCCGAATTTAGGATCCCTTTCAACCAAATTCGCTATAATCAAAAAAATGACGACGGAATCTGGGGGCTACATGTTCGTCGGATTATTCGCAAAAATAATGAGGTACAAAATTGGAGTATGATTCCCATTAAGAACAATGGCCATGTCTTTTCTTTTGGAACCATGCATGGCATGCAAGACTTGCCTAAGCCTAAGGGAATTGAGTTCTTGCCTTATGCTATGACTAAATTAATCCGCGAACCGAAAATCGAAAACAGCCCTTACCAGGATGGAAGCCGTTGGAAACCAAATGCCGGTTTGGATGCAAAATTCGCTATCTCAGATTATACCATGGACCTGTCCATCAACCCGGACTATGGTCAGGTGGAACTCGACCCTTCTGTCATGAACCTAACAGCCTACGAGGTATTCTATGAGGAGAAAAGACCTTTCTTCCTTGAAGGTAAGCATATTCTCGAATTCGATAATAATGAAGGAGGAATGATGTTCTATTCGCGAAGAATAGGTTCAAGACCTCGCTATCAATATCCGAATGTAGATAATCAGCAAATCTTTGCCAGCAGCACTGACTTTGTGCCTATCCTCGGTGCAATGAAACTAACCGGAACAAACCGCAAAGGATTAACTATCGGGATTTTGGAAAGTATAACTGCAAAAACCTCCCAACGTGTCACAAACCTTGGAAACGATGAAGAAAGGGTACAAACTGAACCCTTGACTAATTACACGGTAGCCCGAGTACAGAAGAATTGGGATGGCAACACCTTACTTGGAGGGATGATAACATCCGTCAATAGAAAAATGGATGCACCACATCTGGAAAAATTCTTGGTAAATGATGCCTTCACTGCAGGAGTCGACTTTACAAAATACTTCTCCAATAGATTGTACTATGTAGAATCCAAGGCCATGTTCAGCACCCTTTCTGGTAGTAAAGACGCAATTATGGCAACAAAAAATAATGCCACCCATTTTTTCCAAAGAAAATCAGGCGCTGAATACCTGGATATGAGACCTGACGCAACTTCCTTATCAGGAACTGGTGGATATATCAAGGCCGGTAAAAAAGGAAATGCCCAATGGAATTATGCCGAAACTTTCAGTTGGTCCTCCCCTGGCTTTGACCTCAATGAAGTTGGATATCTAAAACAAACAGATTATAAATCCAATGAATCCGAACTAGCATTCCGTAAAACTGACCCTTGGGGTCCTTTTCGTGCTGCCGGAATTACGCTGACCCAAAGAAACGTATGGAACTATGGCGGAAATGCAATAGATAATAACCTTGCCCTTAGATTTAGAAGCTTGACCATCAAGAGAAGAATTGAAATGGACTTAAAAGAAGCATTCAGTTGGAATTCCGTGGACACCCGCATGCTTCGTGGTGGTTATGACCTTCGCTATAACCCAAATTTTACCAGTACTTTCTCCATGAACTCTGACCGGGCAAAACGTGTATTTGTCAAGGTAGATTATGACGGCAAGCATTTCCTCGATGGTGAAACTCGTTATAATGAAATCCGACCTTCTGTAACCTTCAGAATTGGAAATCATATTCACCTAGTTACCCAGTTCAATTATGCCTGGAACAAAGATAATTTACAATATGTCGGCACGACAGACCTGCCAAGCATAAATGCTAATGAAGAATCCTATGTGATGGGTAGAATGCGACAAGAAACTTATGGCTTTACCTTCAGATTACAAGGTAATATTACTCCGGATTTATCCATTCAATACTATGGATCGCCATTCACTTCAACAGCGCAATACGACCGTTTTAAATATGCAACTAATACCCTATCCCGTACCTATTCCGATCGCTTCCAAGAGTTCGCGGCAGACCAAATCTCCTATGCGGATGGATTATATACTATTGGTTCAGGAGCAACAGCCGGAAACTTCAAAGACCCAAACTTTAGTTTTAATGAATTCCGATCAAACCTGGTCGCCCGTTGGGAATACCTTCCTGGATCAACCCTCTACCTCGTATGGGAACATAATCGCTCTGGAAGAATGCCTGTCTATCAACCCGGATGGGGAAATAACCTCGACAACATCTGGGGAATAGCCCCTACAAATACATTTATGGTAAAAGTGAATTATTGGTTAGGATGGTAAAAAACACAAATACATTTATGTTAAAAGTCAATTATTGGTTAGGTAGGTAAAAAAACAAGGCGGACAAAAATCCGCCAGCATATTTTTCTTATATCGCAGTCTCTATACTAAATACTAACTACTAAATACTAAGAAAGTTACTTTCGTTTCACATACCTACTTACCCCCCTCATCATCAAAATGGTAATAATACTAATTACCACAACGATATAGCCTAAGGTCGTATAATGTTCAAGAGGGCTTTCATTGGTTTTTTGAACAATGATTAATCCAGCAACAATCGCAGCAATTCCGCCTGACATCTGCTGTAAGGATGCACTAACACTCATAAAAGCACCACGATCCTCTTTCTCCGGAACTGCTGAAACCAAAGCTGAAGACGGTGTTACCCGACTTAGAATCCCCATCATCATCAGAATATTTAAGACCACCACCAAAGGAAACGGCGTCGGTCCTAAAGAAGTATAGATCAGCACCATGATCATCATCCAGATGGTAGCAATTGCAAAGATTTTGAACTTATCAAAACGGTCACTCAGCGTACCAACCAATGGCATGATAACCAAGGATGCAATCCCCGATACCATAAAAAGCTGGGGTAATTGTTCATGGCTAACATGTAAGTTATTTACAGCGAAAACCGAACTGAAAGGCATCATCATAAAACCACCAATGGACAATAAGGCAGTAGCTAGAAAACCAATTCTATATTCTCTCTTGGTAAAAGTTCCCCAAAGATGCTGGAGTGCAGATTGTTTCTTCTGCAGTCCAATATGATCCGTTATAGGTTTTAATTTCAGGAAAATCAAGATCGCAATAAATACGGCAAGAATAGCAATCATTAAAAAAGCACTTTGCCAGCCCCAAGCATTCCCAATATACAATCCAATAGGGATACCAAGAACCTGACTTGCCCCAAAGCCCATCTGCACAAAGCCCATCACCCGACCACGCTGATCCAATGTGAATACATCGGTAATAATTGCCATTGAAATCGATCCGATCACACCACCGAATAAACCAGTCACCACCCTAGCAATTACCAACATGGTATAATTCGTGGAAAAACCACAAAGAAATGTGCCGATAATAAAGCCTGAATAAAAGAAAAGCAATAATTTTTTCCTGTCAAAGCGATCCGCAAATCCCGCAGTCAATAAACCTGAAATACCAGCACTAAATGCATAGGCAGAAACAGCAACCCCAAATTGCGAGGGCTTCAGGTCAATAGCTTTCATCAGCATATCACCCATGGGCGACATAATCATAAAATCTAAAACAACCGTGAATTGCGTAAATGCCAGGATAAAAATCACCAATTTCTGATAACCAGATAATGGCGCCTTTGTCAGGTTTTCCATAAGTCGATTCCCTTTGTAAGTGTAATTCAGCTAAAAAGCCGAGCAAATGTAGCTATTGAATCGAGTAATTAAGGATTGGTATTAAAATTATGACAATAAATTCTTATAAAATTAATATTCTATATTATCAATAGGTATTCCCTTCCTATTTCCCTCCCCCTTCAGCTTCCCCCTACAAACTACTAAATACAATTCTTATCTTTGCGCTATGTCTACAGGGTTAATTTCACAAGATACTATTATTGCCTTAGCTACAGCTCCAGGTGCTAACGGCGCAATTGCGGTTATTCGTTTGTCAGGTTCTAAAGCCATTACTTTGGTAAATGAGGTCTTCAAAGGCAAAGACTTAACAAAACAAGCTTCGCACACCGTTTATTTCGGTACTATCCGAGATGGCGATAATATTATCGATGAAGTATTAGTTACCTTATTTGTGGGACCCAACTCCTACACCAAGGAAGACACTGTAGAAATCTCCACACATAATTCCGCTTATATCATTGAGCGAATTATAACGCTATTGATAAAAAAAGGAGCTCGTGCTGCAAAAGCAGGTGAATTTACCTTAAGAGCATTCTTAAATGGTGGAATGGACCTTTCTCAAGCTGAAGCAGTAGCGGATCTGATTGCGTCCAACTCAGCAGCATCTCACCAGATTGCCATGCAACAAATGCGTGGTGGATTTTCAAACCAACTTAAGAAATTAAGGGAAGACCTAGTTCATTTTGCATCCCTGATCGAACTGGAATTAGACTTTGCCGAGGAAGATGTGGAATTTGCCAATCGCGATCAACTAAAATCATTAATCCAACAAATCCATTCTGTCATTGCAAAATTAATCCGTTCCTTCGAGCAAGGTAATGTCCTTAAAAATGGTGTTCCAGTAGTTATTGCCGGAAAACCAAATGTTGGTAAGTCTACCCTACTCAATGCCCTATTGAATGAAGAAAGAGCAATAGTTTCCGATATTGCCGGAACTACACGAGATACCATCGAGGATGAAATCAATATTCATGGAGTAACCTTTAGATTTATTGATACCGCTGGGATCCGTCATACCGAAGATGTGGTGGAAGCCATTGGTGTAGAAAGAACCCGTGAAAAAATGAAACAAGCCAGATTGATCATCTACCTCTTCGATCCTATCCAAGATCAAATCTCAGCCGTTCAAGAACAAATTAATGAAGTCCAGGAATTAAATATCCCATTCGTCACGATTATCAATAAATCTGACCTCCTGACCGAAGAGCAAAAACAGAATTATAAGGTCTTAAATCCACTATATATTTCAGCAAAACATCAAATCGGTATTGATGAACTCAAAGGCGAACTCCTTAACCAAGTCAATCTCTCCAATATCAATACGGATGATGTTATGGTTACTAATATTCGTCATGTCGAAGCATTGCAAAATACACAAGAAGCATTAGAAAAAGTTTTATATGGAATTGATAGTCCAATAACCTCCGATTTCCTGGCAATGGATATTAGACAGGCGTTGCATCATTTAGGTGAGATTACAGGTACTGTCACAACAGATGATTTGCTGGAGAATATCTTTAATAAGTTTTGTATCGGGAAGTAAACGAGATTAGCAACTTGGAGAAGTTTAAAATTGTCAATCATTAGTATGCAGTTAAATTAACCTCAAGATGTGGCAATATAGCAAACCAAAGACATCTAGATGTTTTACAAAATCTTAAAATATATCAAATGATTTATATATGGAAATATAACAATGAAAGGACTACATTTTACAAAACTGGATAATCCTTTCCTGTTCATAAAAACTCTTCCATAATTTATTTCTATCCACCTTTAATTATTTTGTATCCTACCTGTGAAATATACAGAGTTCGATGACTATTATCAACAAATAAGTGAATTGGAATAGAAATAGTGAATAATATATATTTTCTATGCTTTTCAAGTGCTTATAATTAAGTTCTATTATAATTGCTCGTAAATAAAAATAAATATGGATTATTTACGGTTTAACGTATTAATTATCGAATATATTTAAAGTCTTTTATTAAATATTATTTTAAGTATCGTTAGTTAATAATATTCCTATAAAATATCTCGAAATATTTACTATTTTTAGTGCATATGAACCGAATAAAAGAAGTTCTTGAGGCAAAGGGTATTAAGCAAACTTGGCTAGCAGAAAAGCTTGGCAAAAGCTTTAATATGGTGAATGGATATGTGCAAAACAGGCATCAACCAAGTATTGAAACCTTATATAAAATAGCCGAATTATTGGAAGTGAAAGCAAAGGATCTTTTAGTAGATAAGTTGGAGGGAAAAAATGAGTTATAATTTAGCGTTTACAGCTGGAGCACTGTTGTATAACGAAGCTGTACTATATATTCGTGCAATTGAGGATATAACATCTTATTATTCAGGAGATGTTGTTGTAGATAGTGAGGTTTTAATAACCAATGCTGAGTCATCAAGAAAGCGTATAAAAAGTGAATTGGATAAACGATTTAAACAGATCGACGCAACGTATTTGTCGAAATTTTTTGAGTTAAGTGAAAGCGATCAGCGAATCATTTTGTTTTTAACGATTTGTAAGACTTATTTTATTATCACTGAATTTTCTTTAGAAGTAGTATATAAAAAATGGCTCAATTACGATAACGAATTGGGGACTTACGATTTTAAATATTTTCTTTCATCGAAACTAACAGAAGAAGAGTTGAATAAGATCAGTGGTCATTCACAATATAAATTAGCGCAAGTGGCTGTTAAAATGTACAAAGATGTTGGGATGTATAAGCGACAACAATTTATACCATTACTGCCATCAGATGATTTAATAAACTTGATTAAAAAGAATCGAGATGAATGGTTCTTTCATTGTATTTTATTTACTAAAGCCGAAGAGATTTAGAGGATGAATGATAATAGAATAGACCGAATTTTTAATTTATTGTCGGAAGATGCTTTCAAAGATCCAAATACAGGGCTCTTGTTTTTTCCGGCATATATCTATACATATGATCCTAGAGAGGAATATCAAATTCGTAAAGAGATTAATTTATTAAATGAGCAATTAAAACGACCATCCAATAGTCTGAATTGTATGGTCATTAATATTTATGTTGAATTTTTAACTTTCTTGAAGGAACAAACCTATAATGGAGAAACTCTTTTAGATGATTCATTTAATTATGAATCGGAAGATTTTGAAGGAGCTCAGGAATATCTAAAAGTGAAGGCGCAAGAAGAAGGTGAGTTTTTAGATTATTTGGGACAAAAAATAGAAGGATATTTTAAAGATAGAGATGCTGATAAGGTTTACTTTATCGTATATGGATTTGGAAGTATATTTCCATACCTGCGCGTATCTCATTTTTTAAAAAATACGGAGAAATATATAAAGCATCATAAATTGATTGTATTCTATCCAGGTACATATTCCAATGCGAATTATTCCTTATTTGGTGAATTCAACGATGATAATTTATATAGAGCTAATCATTTAAACCAATTGTTATAATTATACAATTATGATTTTAAAAGAAATTTATGAAAAGGATATAACACGCCATATTAATCCGGCTGTTGTAGTTAGTGAATTAGGAAATGATAATGTTGAGCAGGAAATTAGTGAATATGTGTTCACGAAAGATATTGTTCAAAATATATATAAGTTTTTAAATGCCATTAGCCATAAAAGGGAAGGGAAGACAGGTGTTTGGATTTCTGGTTATTATGGTTCGGGTAAGTCACATTTTATAAAGTATTTATTTTATTGTTTAGATAAGCAAACACGACAGTTAGCTTTCGAACGATATAAAAAATCTTTACAAGATATACAACTGGATGATCTTTCAGAGGTAACCTTGTCGAATGTGCAATTAATTCAAAATAATCTGGATAAAACGACTATTGATGAGATTATCTTCAACGTTGATGCTGTATCGGGTACGATAAAGAATAATAATACGATTACACGTATTTTATTTAATCAACTCAACGCATGTCGTGGATATAATACATTGAATATAGCCGTAGCCTTATTAATTGAAAAGCATTTAGACGATTTAGGCTTATTCGAACAATTTAAAACAAAGATAAAGGCTGTGCTTAATGAGGAGTGGAATAACTCCAAAATTAGACATACCATTGAACGACACTTAAGCAAAGTATTAGATGTAGCTATAGAGCTTGATCCTAATCTGGATAAGGCATCCTTAACTTCAGCTATAAAAGCAGATTCTAACTATAGAATTGATGAGTTTATAGAAGAGCTTAAAACGCATGTAGAGGCTCAAGATGCCAATTACAAACTCATCTTCTTGATGGATGAGGTGTCACAATACATCGGAGCGAATACGGACCTGTTATTAAACTTACAGACCATAGTCGAAGAAATAGGTTCGAAAATCGGTAATAAGGTTTGGATAGTATGTACGGCTCAGCAAGATCTTAGAAACCTAATTAATAATACGGAGAAGAAGTCAGAAGATTTCGGAAAGATTATGGGTCGCTTCGAGACTATGATTTCCTTGGATTCGCAAGATGTAGCTTATATCACCCAGAAAAGGATCCTAGAGAAGAATGAAGAAGGGTTAAAAGGTTTAGTTCCTTTTTATAAGGAAAATAAAAGTGCAATAGAAAATCAATTCATTTTCGATCATGATTTATACAATAACTATAAGAACGCAGATGAGTTTTATTTGGCTTACCCATTTGTGCCTTATCAATTTCGTCTGATTTCCGATGTCTTTCATTCTTTCAGTACGGTAGGTTATGTGGGTGAAGGTGTGAAAAATACAGAGCGCGCGATTTTAGGTATCACTCATTACACCGCAGATAAGCAGAAAAATAATGAGCTAGGGTATTTTATATCCTTTGATAATTTTTTCAACAATCAGTTTAGTAAAAACTTGACACATGCTGCAAATTCTATTTTGAATAAGGCATTACAGATTAGTTTTTCAGATGCTGAAGAAAAGGTATTTGCGGATAGGGTGATTAAAGTATTATTTATGATCTCCAACCTAAGCGAAGATACAAGTGTGAATCTACCGGCAACTGTGGAGAATCTTACTTTACTTTTATTGAATGATGTTAGGGAAGTGAAGATGAGGATTCAGGAGCGCATTCAACGTGTTTTAGATACCTTAGTTGATAAAAATATCATTCAAGTTTCAGAAGGGAAATACAAGTTTTTGGACGATGAGGGGATTAAAGTTGCTAATGCTATTGCTGATGCTGAGGTTAAAAGTAATACACGTTTAGAGTATTTCTACAACAGCATCATCAAGAAAGTTGTTAAGCCTGATGCGGCAATAAATTTGGGCAATAGAACAGTTAAAGCAGAGCTATCTATAGATGATAAAATCTTGGTGAATGGAGATGCTTTTAATATACGTTTCATGGTGTTTGAGGGTGCAGATATTAATCAGCTAGCACTTCAAATGGCTGCTAAAGAATTGTGTATAAATATCAATTATTGGTTTCATCAACAGGCTGACTTCAAAAAAGACTTTTTTACCTATTGTAAGACTGCGCAATATTTAGCTGATAATCGTGCTGCAGCTTCAGGTACTAGAGCTAAAACCTTAGAAGAGTTCCATGCGCGTAATGAGGTGCTTTTAAAGGACCTTATTATTCGTTTTGAAAAACTATTTGCTACTACGCCTTTTATCTCCAATCAAAATGTAATAGATGCTACGGAAATAAGTAGTGCTAACCCAGCGCAACGCTTTAATGATATGGTAGATTATCATGTTAAAGCGCTGTATAAAAACCACAGTTGGAGTAATAGCTTTGCGCAAAGTAATAATGATTTGCAAAGTGTTATTCAAGTTGCATTGAAGAGTCCTTCTATGAATTTTGAGCTGAATATTGCGGAGACTGAAGTAAACAATAGAATAAGTATTCTAGGGGATGAGGCTTCTGTAGCGCATTTGGTGAAAGAATTTGAAAAGGCTCCTTACGGATGGCGAGATTTAACAACCCTGCATATACTATTCAATTTAGCGCATAAAAAATACAGACAGATTGAGTATCAAAATGAAGTCATAGATCTTAAAGACTATTATAGCAAAGCCATTAATAGTCGTGATCGAGAGGCTACGCTTGTCAAAAAATTAAAAAGCTACAATCAAGAGGAGGTAGCTTCATTTAAGCAAGCTGTAAAGGATATTTTTATTAGTATTTCTTTTGCGTCCACTAATCATGAGGTGGCTGATTTGGTGAAACAATTTAAAGATGGTTTGAGCTTATTACTAACTGAATCTAATCAGTATAAAGAAGTGTATCTGGGATATCCTTTCGTCAAACATATCAACAGTTTTAATATAGAACTACGCGATGTCTACGAGACGCGCAGCGAGGAAAAGCTAATGCGCTTAGTTGTTGAGAAGCAAAAGGAGCTAAAAACATATCGTGATCTGTATATGCAGACTAAGGATTTCATTGATAGCAATTTTGAAAGCTATCAAGAAATGCGCGACTATGTGTTAGATAATAAGCATAATATTGAAAAAATAGATGCGGAAGGTGATTTGCAAGGCTTGCTTCAGTATTTCAGTACAGATGATCAGCCTGCTGAACAATTTCCAATTATTCGTAAGACGAATAGGAAGATTAAGCAAGCGCTAGAAAAATATGTTGCTGAATTGAAGCAATCGGTACTAACGCAATACGAGGAAATTTTTGAGGAGCTAAGGTTTAAGCAAGAGGAACTAGAGCTAGAGGAATCGCAGTTAACCACTGACAAAAGCTATAAGCTAGCCCAGATTGAGAAGCTGAAACAGATTAATGATCTTGAAATTCAGGAATTAAAAGCTAGCGAATTCAGATTGGATAATCTGAAAAGACTACAGGACGCGGCTGCTAAAAAGCATGCTGCGGATATGGGCGAAACCTATCAGCCTAAAGCTATTCAGACAGTGAATATTTCGGCATCTATTATTGCAGGAAATACTATTGATAGCCCTGAGCAGGTAGATGCATTGCTCGAAATCCTTAGAAATAAATTGATGGTGGAGCTTGGTAAAAATGGTAAAATCTTCTTGACTTAATCCTGACTTTTGATGAATACGAACAAATTAAAATTTTTTGCTAAAGCAGCGCGTATACAGTTGTTAGATACTGTGAGCAATCAAATATTATATTGGGGTTTTTCTACTAAAAGAGAAGTCCTGGAAGAACCACAAGCGATGCAAGGTGGTTTTATGCACCGCTCGGAAGTGTACAATGACAGTACGGTAGTGCCGAAATGGAACCGCCTAAAGGAGAAAATTACAGCTAATAAAGAGGCTTTTAAAGACGTAGCGGAGGAAGCTGCTTATACTTGGTTCAACCGTTTGGTGGCGATTAAGGTCTTGGAAGAAAATGGTTTTATCGAACCTTTCTTGCAATTTGCTAAAGGCTCACAAACACCTGTGGCTTTGCAAAATGCCAAGGCTGGGAATCATGCGGTAACACATTCGGTATTGAAAGCGAATCTGCAAGCGGCCTTATTGGCGAGTCAAGAGGAAAAGGCTTTTCATATTCTATTGATCAATTTCTGCAACCAACATCCTTTGTTGCGTGAGATTTTCGGTCAGGTGAATGATTATACGGAATTATTGATTCCGCATAATTTGTTAGCACCGGATTGTATCTTAAAAGCTTTAAACGATGAAGAGCAGATTTCAGCGACTGATTTTACTGAAGTGGAATTGATCGGTTGGTTGTACCAATTTTATATCTCCGACAAAAAGGACGAAGTGTTTAGGGGTTTTAAAGCCAATAAAAAAGCACGTCCCGAGGATATTCCTGCAGCAACGCAAATCTTTACGCCAAAGTGGATTGTAAATTACATGGTCGAAAATACCGTGGGTAAAATTTATTTGGATTTTGAAGAGGATTCTGATTTGAAATACCAAATGAAGTATTTGGTACAAAACGAAACCGATGGCAAAGGAGCTTTGATTGATGATATCGAACAATTAACGCTGATTGATCCTGCATGCGGGTCGGGGCATATCTTGGTGACGGGATTCGAGTGGTTGTACAAAATGTACCGCGAACAAGGGTATTCGGCTAAAAATGCAATTGAAAGCATCTTAAAACACAATTTATTTGGTTTGGATATCGACGATCGTGCGATGCAATTGGCGCGATTTGCCGTTTTGCTTAAAGCGGCACAACAACTGCAGCAGGTGGATGCGAGTCAAGCTATTGCCTTGATGAATAATCCTGTGGAAGTGATCCCGCATATTTATGCTTTCCCAGAGAAGCGTTCTTTTCCATCGGAATCGGTGGCAATCTTTACACGAAACCAACAAGTGGCAGAGGTGTGTAAAGCCTTTGAACAATTGCGTGATGGGAAAAACATCGGTTCGGCGTTAAAAATAGAACTAAGCGATGCCGCACGCGAAATTTTGATTGAGCAGTACTACGACTGGAACACCAAAGCCAAACAAGGAACTTTGGACATTGAGGAAGTAGGCGTTTGGCAACAGCTTAAAAATTATGTAGAAGTAGCTTTGGTGCTCAGTAAAAAATATGCTGCTGTAGTAGCCAATCCTCCCTATATGGGGCAAAAGTCCATGAATGCGCAGTTAAAGGAATATGTGAATAAACATTACCCAATGACGAAAGCGGATTTATTCGCAGTGTTTATGGAGGTGACGCTGAATTTGACGCATCGCGAAGGTTTAATGGGAATGATTAACCAACATTCTTGGATGTTCTTATCTTCTTTTGAAAAATACAGAGAGCAAATATTAAATCATACGATTATCCAAAGTATGTTGCATTTAGGGCCACGTACTTTTGAAGAATTATCGGGCGAGGTGGTTCAATCTACGGCATTTGTTTTCGAAAATAGTACGCCTAAGGATGCGAAGGGTTCGTATTACCGTTTATTGGATTATAAGTCGAATAGTGAGAAGGAAGAACAATTCTTAAAGAAGAATAATTTTTACTCCAATATCCCACAAACCAACTTTGATAAAATTCCTGGAAGCCCGATTGCGTATTGGGTGAGTGAGAAAGTACGTGAAATTTTTAATGATAAAAGTATTGAATCTTACGCAAAATGTAGAAAGGGGCTTACTACTTCTGATGATAACTCTTTTATAAGAAATTGGTATGAAATTAATTTCATAAAATTTGGGTATTATGAATTAATGAAAAAGTGGGTACCAATAATTAAAGGTGGTGGGTATCGAAAATGGTCAGGAAATTTTAATAATGTTATTAATTGGGAAAATAATGGTCAAGATTTAAAATCTTTTAATAAATCATATTTAAGAGCTGAAGAACATTATGGTAAGGAATTGTTAACGTGGAACGCAGTAAGTGCAAAATCATTTACTGGTAGATATGTGCAAAAAGGATTTATATTTAATGATGTAGGACCTAGTATAGCAGATTCTATAAATCCTTATATTCTATTAGGATGGTTAAATTCCATTGTAGCAAATGAAATATTTAAAATTTTGTGTCCTACCATGAAATTTGAAGTTGGAATGTTACAAATTTTTCCATTTTCTATTTCAAATGATATAAATATAGAACTTCTATCCAAGTTAAATGTCTCTTTATCCAAAAAAGACTGGGATTCACGCGAGACTTCTTGGGATTTTGAGACTAATCCTTTGTTAGGGATTAGAGAAAAGAGATTAGGGAAAAGTTCTTTAAGGGATAGTTATGAGGCGTGGAAGGCAAAAGTAAGTCAAGATTTCTTCCAATTGCATGCCAACGAAGAAGAGCTTAACCGTATTTTTATTGACATCTATGGCTTACAAGAAGAGTTAACGCCAGAGGTATTATTAGCTGATATTACTATTTTACAAGATGAGTTGGTAGCACGTCGTCAAAAGACTAAGAAAAAGAAAGGAGAAGATGAGGAGTCTTTAGAAGAAGCTAAATTATCTCCAATTTGGAAGGAATTAGAAAATCAATTTAGAAAAGGTCAAGAGGTTAGCTTACCATTTGCTGATGATATCGTGATGCAACAATTGCTGTCGTATTTGGTGGGTACCATGTTAGGCCGTTACCGTTTAGACCAACCCGGCTTACACATTGCTCATCCTAACCCAACGGAGGAAGAGTTGAGTGATTATGTAGTGGAAAATGCAGCTTTACCTTTCCAAATGGCAATTGATGAGGATGCGATTATTCCATTGATGGGATCGGCTTGTGCTTTCCCTGATGATGCCGTAAAACGCGTCGACGAATTGTTGCACCGTATGTGGGGCGATGAAAGTCATACTGAAAACCTAAACTTCTTGAATCAAGCCTTGGGCATGCCGTATGAGAAATGGATGTGCGAGCAGTTTTGGGCGTATCATATTTCGGGAACCATGTACAAGAAAAAACCAATTTATTGGCTATTCTGTTCTAACCCCAAATCTCCACAAAAGTCGGCGTTCCGTGTGTTAGTGTACATGCATCGAATGGATGCGTACACTGTGCAAAAAATTCTACGTAATTACCTGCACCCTCACATCGAATACGTGAAAGGGCAATACGAAGAAATGCACAACAACGAAGCCAACCTAAGCAAGCAGGAGCTGAAGGTCTATGAAAACATGGCGAAGCAAATTTCGGAGTTAAAAACCTACGAACAAGTTTTAAAAGACCTAGCCAACCAGCAAATCACCTTCGATCTAGACGATGGCGTAACGGTTAACTACGCGAAGTTTGAAGGCGCTGTGGCGGTGATTAAGTAAGACTATACCCATTATAAATTATGAGTTATCAGAATACCTCGATTAAACAGATCGTTACCGATATAGAACATAATAAGGCGTACCTACCTGCGATACAACGCAGGTTTGTGTGGCCTCGATGGAAAATAGAAAAATTATTTGATTCTATCATGCGTAATTATCCCATTGGTTCTTTTTTGTTTTGGACATTAAAAAAGGAAAAGGCTAAAGATTATGTTTTCTATGAATTTCTAAAAAATTATGATGAGCGTCATCCTTACAATAAACGCAAAAATGGACATTTTCTGTATGAAGAGATTACAGGTGTATTGGATGGTCAGCAGCGTTTAAGTTCAATTTATTTAGGGTTGCAAGGTACACATATTACGAAGTTGAAAAACTTTAAGCGTAAAAGTAGTCATGCATATCCAGAAACGAAGCTTTATCTGAATTTATTGCATTTACCTTATGTAGAGAATGATCAGCAAGAACTAATTTTTAATAGAGAGTTTAATTTCGAATTTCGCTTTTTGACCGATTCAGATGCTGAAAAGGCCTATACGGATGATAAACAAACTGCCTTTTGGTTTTGGGTAGGTGATATTATAGGTTGGAAGGATGATCCAGAAATAGATGAGCAATATGATATTTTGCTTGCACGATGTACTGATGAGCAGCAAATAGAACTATTTAAAGCACAAAAGCGCATTATCAAGAAAGGCTTACGTGATTTGCACAAACGACTAAATGATCCAGTCATCAATTATTTCAATATAAAAAATGATGATTTAGAAGATATTCTTGAAATATTTATACGTGTGAATAGTGGAGGTATGATTCTGTCGAAAACAGATTTATTATTTTCGACGATTGTAGCCACTTGGGAAGATGGTAGAGATGTTATTGAAAAATTCCTACAGCATCTTAATCAAATGGGCGAAGGTTATAATTTTAATAACGACTTTTTGATGCGTGCTTGTCTCGTTTTATCTGATTTACCTGTCTTATTTAAGGTGAATTCTTTCAAATCTGAGAATGTTCAAATGATAAAAGATCGTTGGTCGGCGATTGTAGATGCACTTAATCATACTGTTAATTTATTAATTGATTTTGGGTTTACTAAAGAGACCTTGGCGTCACATAATGCGATTATCATAGTTGCTTATTTTATTCTTAAAGGCGGAAATATAACGGATCCTACAAGTGTAGAAAATATTCGAAAATACTTATTATATGCCCATTTGAAGAATATCTATGGCGGTCAAGGGGATCAGATTATCTCTGCTTTACGTAATATAGTCAGTGATAAGGAATCCTTCAAATTACAGCATACTATTTTTCCTTTACAAGAAATGTTAGGAACCAGGTTAGCTGCTAATAAGTCATTAAAGATAGATAGGGAGGATATTAATGATTTTATGAACTATAAATTAGGACATAATTCTTTTTATATTTTGTCCTTACTCTATCCTAATAATCGCTATTCAGAAGTCTATTATCACCAAGATCATATACACCCACATGCAGGTTTTAACGCTCATAATTTTAGTGAACTATCTCTTACTGCAGAGGAAGCTCAAGAATGGTTAAAGCTTAAAGATTCGGTTCCGAATCTTCAATTGTTAGAGGGGAAACGTAACACATCGAAAAATGATAAATCATTAAGTAATTGGATTCATGGGAAAGATAGCGCTGGAGCTCTCAACGTTCCTGATATAGTAAAGTATTGCGTAGATAATTATATAGATTCTTCAATAGGTTTTGAGTTCAAGGATTTTATTCGTTTTTATGAATTAAGGAAGCAAAATTTGATTAATCGATTAGAACAAATATTGCTGTAGTGTTTTTTATTGTAAGATATATACCCAAACTTTATGCGCACTACAACATTACGAGTGTGCAAATATCACATCATACAGCTGTGAACAAATATTTCAAACAATGCGTCTATTACGTTTGAGTTATGCAGAAGCTGAGCAAATGTTTAAACGCATGATATTTAATGTGGTAGCTTGTAATTGTGATTATCACACTAAAAACTTTGCTTTATTGAAGGATGCTCAAGGAAAATGGTAGTAAGTATCAGCATTTGATATTTTTTTTCGCATATCGTCAAGATAGTTTATGGGTGAGTCAGCATAATTTAAGTATCATCGGTAAACTTAAAGATTTTGGATTTGAAGATTTGATAACAATTGCCGAACAAAACTCTATTCGTAATACAGAAAAATTCTTAGAGCAAGCACTTTAATTGGTAAAAGATTGGAGTAAATTTGCGGAAATGCTTCAAGTTGAGAGATTATTGGCAAAGCAAATAGATAGGGATATAATCAAGGAAATGAAATGATAATAGATAAAATACGTAATAGATTTAAAGAAATTAGTACGCCTATACTTTTATTCTTTGATGGTGAACAGGAGTATAGAGAAGAAGTATTAAATATTATTGATGAAGAATTTAAGGTATTAGAAGTAAAAGACAATTACTTTCGCATAAAATATGAGGTAGAAATTTTGAATGCCAATTCAAAATTTCTATTGTACCATCCGTTTGAGCGTCCCAATGCAAAAGGCTTGAAAGATTATCCTTTAACGGATTTATTATTTGCTAATGAGGAATTACTCGTGGATGAGTCTGGCGATATCATAACAAAATATGCTATTCATCATTCGCATGCACCGTTATTAATGCAATATAAGCGTTTTGTAAAGGCTAATAAGTATCAATCAAAATTATTGCCCGTACTAACAGCCAATCCTTTTAATCCGTATAAATTTCAGAATGCGATTATCTCTTTTTTATTAAACGAGAAAAAAGTTGGTAAAGATAACTTCAATTTGATTCGCATATTCGAGATTTTAAATGAATCTGCAGAGCAATGGGAAAAGCAAATTAAAGTTTTGCAAAAGGAAAAGTTAGTCGATATCGTAATAGAGCTTATTCACAAAACGACACATATTGAGGTTCAAGATATAACGGCTGCTAGTTTGCAATCTTTATTTTTAAAACTAAAATATAATGCCTTAACGCGCTATATAAAAGATGTAAGTGCGCAAGATCCATATAAGTCATTAAAAATAAGTGATGAAATAACCTTGTCAAAGATGGAGTTATTCTTCAAAGAATGGCAGGATGATGTACATAAAACAGCATCCTTGGAGGCTGTATTGCAAGGATTAGGTTCTTCATTGGATGAAACAAAGGTAATAGCTGCCTATGGAACTACGGTGGAGTTTGGTTTGCAAACGAGCCATATTGTACAGTACGAACTGGATCAAGTGGCAGACATTGTTAATGATAAACCTGCTGAGGCATTAGAAATAATTTCAGGCTGGCAGATAGATCAGAAACTTGTAGAAAGCTTTGGAGTTCCTATAGATTTTCTAAAAAATACGGCTAAGTTTTATAATTTAAGAAAGAACTATAGAGATTTTGATTTCAATTATATTGAGGATTATATTCAAAAATATGAATCCGAAATATTTGGTTTAGATAATTATTATAGACAAGCCTATACAACTTATCAAACCCTTGATCGCGAGCAAGATGCTCATAGCTATCAGGCTGTATTTATGCGTTTAAATAAAGATTATGATCAGTATTTGATTGACTTAAACCAGTCTTGGTTAAAAATATTGACTGAAAAAAAATTTGATTTAAACCAAACGCAAGTTCCTAAGCAGTATAATTTCTATACGGACTTATTAGCTGCTAATCCTCATAAGAAAGTAGTCATTATTTCAGATGGATTTAGATATGAGTTAGCAAAAGATTTAGTATTAGAGTTAAAATCTGATATTTATAATACTATTGATTTGAAGGGAATGTTAGCTTCTATTCCTTCTTATACTAATTTAGGGATGTCTAATTTATTGCCCAATTTGGGGATAGAGGCTGTAATAAGTACTGACTGTATTGATTATAGCATAAATGGTGTAAAGACGAACAGCAGCAATAGAGAGAAAATATTGAAAATGTATGAGCCAGATTCCTTAGTGCTAGACTATGCTAATTTTATGCGCTTAAGTATTGCCGATCAGCGTGAAGTGTTAAAGCCAGCAAAACTGATCTATATCTATCACAATTGGATGGATAATATTGGCGATAAACGAAGCTCTGAGTATTATACGTTTGAAGCTGTAACGCAGTGTATCGATCAGTTAAAGCTATTGATTAAGAAGCTCTATAACAGCTTAAATATATACAATGTGTATGTTACGGCTGATCACGGCTTTTTATTCAATTACAATGAGATAAAAGAAAACTCTAGACAAGTATTTCCAAGTGTAGTTACTTGTTTAAAAGAACATACACGATTTTGTTTAACAAATGAAAGTATTAAATCGAAAGATGTTTTTCAACTTGCCTTAAGTAATACGACAAATATTGAATCGGATGTAGCTGTAATCTTACCTAAGGGTATTAATCGATTTAAGAAATTAGGTGGATTTGGTGTACAATTTGTTCATGGCGGAGCTTCTATTCAGGAGTTAATAGTGCCAGTCATGTCACTTTCTCGAAAGCGACATACGAAGCATGAAAACGTAACGTTTAAACGTTTTGATCAGCTGAAAACATTAGCTACAAGTTCTGCGAAATTTAAATTGATTCAAGAACAAGCTGTAGGAGACAGTTTTCAGGCAATAACACTTAGTATAGGTTTGTATGATTTAAATAACCAACTCATTTCTAATGAGGTGGAGATAGAGTTAAATGCTGTGTCACAGCAACCCTCGGACCGCATATTTGAGTTTAAGCTCGAACTTAATGCTACTGGTTCATTGGTTAAATCAGCCTATTTAAAAGCATACAATAAGAAAGATATAGAGCAATTAAATCCTATATTAAACGATTTAATTAAAATAAATACCTTAACCGAAATTGATGAATTCTAATGAAAGTGCTAGATCAAAAAATAATTGAACATTTTGAAGGTAAAGTAGTAAGAAAAGATCTAACTAAATTGATAAAAGGTAATGCTGTCGTTCCTTCTTACGTTTTGGAATATTTATTAGGTCAGCATTGTTCTACAAATGATGAGGAAATTATCAAGCACGGTATAGAGAAAGTAAAATCAATTATAGCCAATCATTTTGTACACAGAGATGAGGCGGAAATAGTAAAATCTACTATAAGGGAAAAGGGTAAACATCGCATCATCGATAAAATATCCGTAAAACTTAATGACAAGGCAGATCGTTACGAAGCACGATTTAGTAATCTTGGTATTCAAGCCATTCCAATTGCTGACAATATAGTAAAAGCTAATCCTAAGATACTTACTGAAGGTGTTTGGTCTTTAATCAATTTGGAATATTTTGCTGTTGAAGAAAGAAATATGCCACCTTGGATTATTGAAAGTGTGAAACCTATTCAAATATCCAATGTAGATTTGAGCGATTATAAAGCTTTGCGATCTCAATTCAACACAGATGAGTGGATGAATTTGTTAATGCAATCCATTGGTTTAAATCCAGAGGAGTTTTCTACTCGATCGAAATTAATTCAGCTAAGTCGACTGATTCCTTTTACGGAAAACAATTATAATTTCATCGAATTAGGTCCGAAAGGCACTGGTAAGTCTCACATATATTCAGAGTTATCACCACATGGTATTTTAATTTCAGGAGGCGAGGTTTCAAAAGCGAAGCTTTTTGTAAATAATTCCAATGGAAACATTGGTTTGGTAGGCTATTGGGATGTGATTGCCTACGACGAATTTGCTGGAAAAACAAAGAAGGTAGATCGTGGCTTGGTAGATATCATGAAAAACTACATGGCGAATAAATCCTTCTCTAGAGGTACGGATGTTTATCAAGCAGAAGCGTCTATGGTATTTGTAGGGAATACTGATCATTCGGTTTCGTATATGTTGCGAAATTCACATTTATTTGATGCATTACCCAAAGACTATCATGATACAGCCTTCTTAGATCGTATGCATGCCTACATACCAGGATGGGAAGTTTCAAAATTGCGCAATGAGCATTTTACTTTTGATTTTGGATTTATAGTAGACTATTTGGCAGAGGTACTTAAAGCCTTACGCAAAGAAGATCATAGCAAGTTGTATCAGCAGTATTTTACTTTATCGAATAGTATCACGACGCGTGATAAGACGGCGATTGAGAAGACATTTTCAGGCTTGCTTAAAATCATCCATCCTGATCTGAATGTTACGGAATCTGATGTGAAAGTTTTATTGGACTTTGCTATTGAGTGTCGGAAGCGGGTGAAGGATCAGCTAATCAAAATGGATGAAACTTTTAATGATGATCCTGTAACTTTTTCGTATATAGATAGCTCGGGCGAGGTTAGATATATTCAAACCTTAGAAGAGATTGAATTTGGTCAACCCGAACGACATGCTTTGCCAATATATGGTAGTGTTAATACTGTATTAAATGCAGCAGAATTAGCTATTCCAGATCAGGTGAAAAAGCCCCTATTATCAGCTAAGACTGTTAACGTTCGAGAGAATCAATCTAATATTAGTTATGAAAAACTGTTTGGCGAATATTTAGATGGGGTGCATCAAATCAGTATTGTTGATCCATATATTCGATACCCTTATCAGGTTCGAAATTTGATGGAGCTTGTTCGTTTGATATTATCTAAGCGGACAGATGAGGAGACCATAGCTATTCACCTTAAGACCTTCAATACGGACGATAAGATTCCAGAGATGATAGATACTTTCGACGAGTTGAAGGATTCCTTATTGGATATGGAAGTGGATTTCAGTTATGAATTTGCTGAGAATATCCATGACCGTAGTATCACTTTGGATAATGGATGGGTAATATCTTTAGGACGTGGTTTGGATATCTGGCAGAGAACAGGAGGTATGCTAGACTTCGCCGAATACTACCAAGAAAAGCGAATATGCAAGGAGTTTAATATGTTTATAGTTAAGGGGGGATTTTAAGTGGAAATACTTCAAATATGCATTCCTTTAATAATAGCTATTTTTGCTATGGCTTTTCCTTTAGCTATTAATGAGATTGGTAGCATAAATTCAAAATATAACTCCGAAAAAATTCTTGAGATATTTAGAAGACAATTCGGTTGGAATGTCTTCTACTATACGCTAATAATTTCTTTGCTTTTAATTGCAATCTATGCGTCAGGACGTGTCTTTGGTTTTACTCTTCGGTTTAATCATCTTTTAATTTGGAGTATCTTTATTATTTCAATTCTACTTTCTGTTTTTCTTATATTATTTGTAAATAATGTCATGACTTATAAGAGTGATATATCTCTTAAAAAGTACTTGTTAGAAAAGGATAATAATAGTTATAATTTTAAGGATGAGTTACTTGATTTGTATATATATTTTCTAAAAAAGGATAAAAGCTATACAGACCACGAATTATGGATATATTTTTCTGAATATTTTTCTAATATTAGAAAAAATAATGCTGTTTCTGATACTGATTTACAAATTATTAATAGATTGAATAGTGTAGTATTGGATGGTACTTCGATGGATTATGTTTTGTTGCAGTATAATGCTTCTGCAGGGGAATGGCTAATAGGTCGACATGAATATAATGGAAGGATTAAACAAAACATCTACTCATTCATTTGGAATAGGCTTAAGCAAGCTCTTTCAATGGATAAATCTTATATCTTGATCAAGTTTTGGATGATTATTTATGATTATATAGATCGTATACCAACTATATTACCAGAACAAAATGAACAAGGAGAAATAATTAACCAAGATTCTGTCAATGATTCAGCTGATGAAATACAAGATTTAATTGATTTCGCTACTGCAATGGGAGGGATGTTGTATTATAAAAATAAGTTACAAGATATTTCTACTATATTTTATTACACCCAAAGTCAACCGCCGGTCTATAAAGCTATCCTACCAGCTAAAGTAAGAGATTGTATAAAATTATATAGCAATTTTTATAACGGTCCAGTACATAGGTATTCTTTGTTAGATACTAAATATCCGTTTCCTGATTTGGTGGGAATCAATGCAGAGAGTACAATAATTGGGAATATTTTACGGTTTATAGTATTAGAATATCTTAGGCTATTTACAATACCATCTACTTATTATGGTTTTGAGCCTTTGGATTATACAGGTTTAGAAGAAGAACATATAAGTAATTTGTTGAGTTTTCATGACTTTTTTTCAGAGAGATTAGCTGAGTTTGTGGCTGATAAAGACTTGTGTTTTCGTATTTTTGGACTTAGGACATTTAGTCAAGATCCTGTAGCATATTTTGATGAAATTGTACGCCATTATGAAGTTACTAATTCTTAATAGTATAAAGTCTTTAGTTATTTAATCTAAAGACTTTATATTTTGAAGCCAATTAATCAATTCCTAGGTCTTTGTGTATTTCACTCATTTCTTTATTGAAATTAATCTGTTCTAAAACTTTTAACTTTCGTTCTTCAGGCAAACAGTTTATACATGTCTCGTATTGAAATGATTTATAAGAATGATTGCATTTGGGGCATAAATCCATACTTTTGATATCCCAGTAATAAGCACATCTTCTACATGCAGTAATGGTATCTTCAAAGGATAGATATTTTATATTGTCCTCAATAAATTTTAAAGTTGCTTCTTTGTCTATTTCATCACATTTACTTGTAGTATAGAGTTGTTTCTTATATCTATATTCAATTCCCCTTAGATGATAAGGGTTAGCATACTTATCCTTTGTTGTAAAGCATTTTTTATCTAGAAATGTGGAATAATTTTCGTTATAATATTGTTCTATGAGCTCTTCTAATGATTTATATATTGGTTCATTGAAGGCATGTTTACAGCAAGTGCAGACATATTTTGGTAGAAGTTTTAGTCGTATCCTTGGACTCCAGGAATTACAATCTGGACAGATTGGCTCTGGCTTATAGTCAAATGTGTTTTTAATATAAATAATGAAATCTTCTTTATTAATCTCAAGAACTTCCCAGTTTTCAATATTGCTGTTTATTTGTTCGTTTTTATGATTGTAGAACTTCTGCGGATGGGAGCGATGTTGTAGTGTCAGATTATCCTTACTATTACAAATTTCGCAATAATTTTTTATGACTAGTTGTCTTCTTTCTTTCCAATCTTTCGTATGCCATGAGCGATTTTTGGTGTTACTATTTTGAACTAAAATAGTGGAGATTTCTTCGATAGATTTTTTATTATTTACTAAGTCTTCTTTTAAATCTTTAAATTGTTGAAGAGATAACATTATGTTTTGAATTAAAATTGTTCATGTACTTATGTTAAATTAATTAAATTATATTAAATATAAAAAATTAGAAAATTTCAATATTAAGATTTTAATTATTCTAAAGACGATTTCTCAGACAATAAAATTTTACAAAATTGAATTTTATTTGTATTTATTATAAAATAAAGCATTGATAATCAGTGTTGAGCACTTTTTGTATCGAAATATTCACAATTAAATAAAATACACAACTCCCCTAATTTCTATCAACATAACCTCAAATAATTCCCTCCTTATTCAAAACATCATTAATACTAAAATCAATTATAAATTTACTTTTAATTGCATTTTTTTAGGTAAGCGAAAGCCATTTTAGCACTATTAAACCTATAATCCCCATCATAATTTGAATAATATTAACTAATTCAAAAAATAATCCTATCGCCTTAGGACAGCTTAAAAATCCCTTCAAATACTCAATATTTCTTAATAATTTAAGACTATGAATTGAAAATTTGAAAAATTAATTGCTAACAGAAAGTTAGTTCTAGCAATTTTAGTCTTATTATCAGTTTTAGCTATTTATAGTTTAAGTTATATGGTAGGCGTATTTACTTATCATATTACAAATTAAGGCTTAATTTAATGTAGGGATTAGTTTAAACGATCTATTGATTAAAAGCTATTAATTCAATTTAATGAACCAATCAATTTGAAATCTCATAAAAAACATGAAGAATCTAACCCTAGTATTCCTCCTTTTACTTTGCTCAAAATCCTATGGACAAATTGATTCGACTTTAATTTTCAGAAAAGCTGACAACATCATAAGATTGATTGAAAATAATAACATTGATTCCCTAATAATTAATAGTACAGAGTCAATTAAATGCATTCTATGTGACGAAGTTGGATTAGAGAAAAACATAGATTCTAAAACATTCTTTACCCAAAAGATGCATGAAATTTTTACTCCAGAATTAGTTTCCAAGTTAAAGAAAGCTCCAAAGTCTATTGCAAGGCAAATTGAACCAGCTCCTTCATATATAGTGTATTATAAATTTATTTTAAAAGATGAAATTGCTCCAAGCCATGGAGGTGTCGACTTTGGAATTTGGTTAGATATTAATAATAATTTGAAATTTACTGCAATTGATACTATTCCTTAAGGAATTTTATCTACCTACCTCCTACCCATTTTGATTTAGATCTTATTAATTCCCCTACTCTCCTATTATATTCTCAACTCAAATAATTTTACCTCTACCAACCACTTTAAAAGAAAATCAAAACTATACTTTTAAGGAATAAATATCCTACACAACCTTTTTTTTAGAACCTCTAATAATATAATAAAACCTTATCTCCCATTAAAGGAAAAATAAGGCTTTTTTCGCTTCGTATATCCCTAACTATTTCATTTTAATAAAATACAATCTATTCCTATCTACATTTTTTGTAATTGGAAGAATTTTCTGTGCAAATCCACTATTTCCATTATCAACAACCCCAAAATCATCATCATTAGAAATTACTAGAATATTTCCTTTAAGCATTGTTAAGCCCTCTGCCTTATCATGAGGATAAACTTCAGATAGGTCTTTCAATAAATCAATCGCTAAAGTTTTTGTTACAGGTGTGATGCCAGCAGCAGCCAATCCAGATTGATCTTTTAGCTCTTCAACAGTTTTACCATTGAACAATTTCCCCGTTGTTCCATTGGAGGCATCAGAAATATCAGTCGCTTTGCTAATATCTATTTTGAATACTTTTTTGAAAAGAGCCGGCTTACTTGTATCTCCTCCATAGAGTCCATCCCTTTCCAAGGTTAAAAAAGTCGTATTACTTAATGCCAAAATTTCACTAACGCCTGTTAGCGAAGGATTATCCATCAAGTATGCATATTGTTTTGTTGTTCCAGTTGCGATTTCAAAGGTTAAGATTCGGATAACCACGGAACCGGATACAGCAGCTGAACTAGGATTATACAACGGCGATTGCATAATTCCGACCAAAGTTTTACCATCTGGGGTAATCGTTAGCCCTTCCATGCCTCTATTAGCACGACGGTTTGCAAAGACCGCAGGAATCTTACGCCCACCAAAGCCCGTCCCAAATGGGTTGATACGCTCAATAGTTTTGCCATTAGCATCCGTATGAACAATATGTGGTCCGTATTCATCCGAAATCCAGAATGATCCATCAGCCGCAATAACCAAACCTTCTGAGTCAATTCCATCAGCTGAAGTAGCTAATTGCTTTCCTGTCAAATCGTATGGAACTTCTCCGGTAGAACCCATTCCAATAGGGTTTGGAAGTCCATTTAACTTTACACCTTTTTCGTTTTTCAATTCAATGACCTTCTCCAAAACCAATTTTCCATCTTTCAATCTGAATTTTCCAATTTGCGGTGCAAAGTCTGCTTTTCCAATAATAATAGAAGTTTTTGCTTGGCCCGCCACATTGGAGCCTCGGTCCGTCATCATGTAAAATACTTCCGGATCATTGGGGTCAGCAGCAACTGCCGAACCAAATCCGCCATTATAGACTTTCACACCTTCAGCGGTAGTCATTAATACATTCGGCGTTTCAACTTCTGCCATTGCAGGGTAGTTTACAACTTTGGTCTTGTTGGGATCTTGATCTTTTTTACAAGATGTTAAAGCTGCGATTAAGGTTAACGCAGTCGTTAGTGTGAAGATTTGCTTTCTCATCAATATAGCTTAATAAATTGGCACAAATAAAGATGTTGAACATGAAGCAAATGTTAAGTAAAGGTGAATTTTTTATCTCTTATTGATAAATTATTACAAATTGATTTACTTATCGAAAGATTAGATAATTTGAATTGGATATTCTTCAAAATTATGAATTGAAAATATTGAATTAATTGAGCATTAATTCGTTTCCCCTCTATCCTTTTCCTTCCCTATTTCCTTCCCCAAAAAGATTTTATCACGATTAATTTTGAGTAATTGGCAAAAATACTTACCTTATTTTCCATATACTGACAAAACCTATGATAGTTATAAATAATTACGAGGAGTACAAGACTTATGAAGGCAAGGAATTAGGGCTTTCTGAATGGCATCTAATCGATCAACCACAAATCAATTTATTTGCAGATGCGACCTTGGACCATCAATGGATCCATGTTGACCCTGAGAAATCAAAAACTGATGGCCCATTCGGAACTACCATTGCACATGGCTATCTAACACTTTCCCTGATTCCGCATCTATGGAAACAGATCGCTGACGTTAGAAATGTGAAGATGGAAATCAACTATGGAATAGAAAATCTGAAATTCGGGCAACCTGTAAAAGTTAATACTCGTGTTAGATTACATGCCTTAGTAAAATCAATTCAAAATCTTCGTGGAACAGTTAAAGCTACAATCCAAGCTAAACTTATAAGTGAAGAATCTGAAAAACCAGTTTATGTAGGGGATGTAATCTTCCTTTACAGCTTCCATGATTAGCTTCTAACAAGGAATAAATATAAAGGGATTTCAAAACTTCAATTTGAAAATCCCTTTTCTTTACCAATGCTTTCCATAACCTATTATTAATACTCTAATTTAGATTCCGGTTAACCGTAAATTTTACTCTCTCTAATCCTTATTTTTAAAGAATTATATGAACTAAAAATTGTTTACCCCATCCCATGTTAAATCAAACCCAATCCAAATTATTAAAGGATCTAGCTATCGCTCATGATCGGCTTGTTGATTTAAACATAGCGTATACCGATAACTACACTGGGGAATTGGGGGAGTATTATGCAACCAAAGTATTAAACCTGACCAGGTATTCCAGAAGTACAAAAGGTGCCGATGCCTATGATGCGAATAATCGAAGGTATCAGATCAAGGCTAAGGTGGTAAAATCGAATTACAGCGCACATACTATAAAAAGTTTAAACCCCCAATTATTTGACTTCTTAACCATTGTTCATCTGAATGAAAATTTTGAACTAATAGCAATTTATCAATTTGAAAGCCATCCAGAATTAACAACGATAAGGCTATCCCGATCTGGAGATTATAGCAAACAGAAGATCGATATTTCGAAGTTTAAATTATTAAAGGAAGATAGTATTGCTATTCAAACTTTCAACAAAGTTTATCAAAAGGTCATATCCTTAGGGTTTTTGGATAGTTCGAATGTGGTGGGTAAAGTTGGGGAATTAATGGCAGCAAAAAAGCTCAATTTACAGTTGGCAAGCAGCCGTACTCAAAAGGGATATGATGCAATTGACTCGTATGGCAAAAAATATGAGATAAAAACAAGAAGGGTTTACGACTCTATACGACGCATTGCTGAGAATCGCCGAATTAATAATTTAGTAGGTAAAGAATCGGATTATTTAATTATTGTAGTATTGGATTACGAATTCCAATGCGCAGGAATGTGGTTGTTGGAACCTAAAAACATTATTAATCCAAAATCAGCAAATCTAAAAATTGTAAATACGACCATAGGTGTAAAAAGTATAGTTCCTAGTAAGGTATCCTATTTAAAGGATCGGGAGCCATTTGAAATCCCTGTGAAATCAAGGGGAAGAGCTAAAAATACAGCTCCGAAAACGGAAAAAAATGCTAGACCAAAAACAGTCAAGAAAGAAGCCAAACCATCGAAAAAATATCCTGCTTATCTTTTCGTCCTTCCGACTATGTTTATTTTTTACTTTTTTATTAAGCCGAATTATCCAAGGGAGGAAGCTATATATTATTATATTGGGATTGGTTTGATTGCATTTTATTTCTATCGAAAAGCCAATGCTAAACCTAGGGATATTGAGGACTTAAAGACTCTTTTACGTGTTAAAACCGCAACAGATAAAAAGAAAGAACAGGCAGCCCCTATTCCTACCGAAACTGTTTACAAGAACTATTATATCAAAAATAATGTGCGGATAAATAAGGTTGAAAAACCGGCTCCCAAAATTAATTCCAGAAGGGATGATATTCCTTGGGAATGTGATTGTGATCCATTAAATGGTTGTGACTGTGATCATCGAGATTGCTAATAGATAGATTCAGTGAACCCAAGAGCATTAACCTTCAAATTATCCCTTATCTTCTCTGCTATTTAAGTATAAACAATAGGAATTCCAACTTGAAGAATAATTATCTTCCAAATACCAATCCAAACGCTTTCTGTTGATGGTTTGATTATTAAAATGTGTGCCATATAGTGACATGGATTGATCACTTTCCTGAGCTAACCAATTTTCAAATTCAGAATCTGTATCAAAGCTTGCAACAATGGGATTAGGTCCATAACCATCATTGACCACACCAAGTAAATAAACCTGATTTATATAAAATATGCCTAGTCCACAATAATCACGATGTGAAAAATGAAGGCCTTCATATTCGCCAGGATTTTGTTTGAGTTTATGACAAATCTTGTTTGCCAACTCACTGCCATATAAGGAATTATCTAGATCTTGATAAATAATTGATTCAGAAGTATTTAAGCTCTCGATTTTTATTTTTGGAATTTCCAGTTTCATAGATTGCAATTTAAGACCTCTTTTTAATAACAATATTCTATCCAAATTATTTGAAATGTATTAGAATATTTTATGAATTCAAAATAGAGCTGCTTAAGACCTTTCCATTTTAATACTAAATAGATTATCAAACATTAAAAGTTGTCGATTGTTGGGCCTTATAATGAAAATGATTTATTCTATGCCCAATGCTGATGCTAGAATTTAGGAAAGAAGGTATTTATTGTCCTCAGGGAAGGTTTTATATTGACCCATGGCTGCCGGTGGATTACGCTATTATCACTCATGCTCATTCTGACCATGCTCGAATAGGCATGAAAAAATATCTATGCCATAAATTGACGGCCCCTATATTGAAACTAAGACTTGGCAAAGATATTAAAGTTCAGACTCTGGAATACGCCGAGACCTTAATCATAAATTCAGTTAAGGTTTCTTTATTTCCTGCAGGTCATTTAATAGGTTCGGCCCAAGTTCGATTAGAATCTCAGGGCAAAGTAACGGTTGTCTCAGGCGATTACAAAATACAGGATGATGGATTATCAACCCCTTTTGAGCCTGTGATTTGCCATGAATTTATTTCAGAGAGTACCTTTGGGCTTCCTATTTACAATTGGCTTCCTGTCAGTCAGATAAATCAAAACCTCAGAGACTGGGTAGCTCATAACAAAAGAAATGGAATCAACTCAGTCATCATAGGCTATGCCTTAGGAAAAGCTCAACGAATCATGAAGGCTTTAGAAGGCTACCAAGACCTGTATGTTCATTATGCAATCTCTAAAATCAATACAGCATTTATTAATAGCGGAATTACACTTCCCGCTTATAAGGACATAGATTTTAATAATCGTCCGAAGGACCTGAAAGGTGAAATTATTATTGTTCCTCCCTCCTTATTTGGTTCCAATATGTTAAAAAATATTCCAAATGCACAGACTGCCATTTGCTCTGGCTGGATGCAAGTCCGTGGAGCTAGACGCTGGCGAAGTGCAGATGCTGGATTTGCAATCAGCGACCATGCGGATTGGTCTGGATTACTGACAGCAGTGAAGGAAAGCCAGGCAGAAAAAGTTTATGTAACACATGGATTTAAATCAGTATTCGCCAGATACTTAAATGAAATAGGCACCGAAGCTGAAGAAATAACAACCGCATTTGGAGTCGAGGAAGAAACGGATGAAAACCTAATCAAGGAACAACAATGAAAGTTCTAGCGAAGTTGATTAATGCGCTCGACAGCAGCAATAAAACCAATAGTAAAATATTGGCTATTGAAGAATTTCTCGCGGAATCGACAGAATTGGATAAGTATTGGTTTATGCGTCTTTTTACAGGAAAGAGACCTCGACGTTCTGTCAAAACCTCCATCTTACGCCATCTCTCAGTGCAATACTGCCAAATCCCTGAATGGCTCTTTCAAGAGTCCTATACTACAGTAGGTGACCTCGCTGAAACCATTGCTTTAATCATCCCTCCTGCCCAACATACTGCTGATAAGAGCCTGAACCAATGGATGCAAGAAATAATTGCTCTGAATGGAAAATCAGAAAATGAAATCAACGATTACATCATATCTTCTTGGGAAAGCTTAGGACAAACTGAAAGGTTTGTTTTCAATAAGCTCCTTGGGAGCAGTTTTAGAATTGGTGTATCTTCAAAAACCTTGATTAATGCTTTTGCAAAATATTATGATTTAGATCCCAATCTGGTAGCCCATAGTATGATGTCGGAATGGAATCCGGACCAACTTTCTTTCAAAGAATTTATTAGCGGAGACCATATCAACATTAATCTTTCAGTTCCTTATCCTTTTTGCCTTGCAAATCCTCTTACTCAAGATTTAGAAAGTTTGGGAACAGAAAATGATTGGCAAGTAGAGTATAAATGGGATGGTATCCGTGGTCAGGTTATCCGACGAGATGGCGAGACTTTTATTTGGTCCCGGGGCGAAGAATTAGTAAATGAACAATTTCCAGAATTATTGGAAGCATTAGAATCCCTCAATATAGATTTTGTGATTGATGGCGAAATTGTACCCTATGAAAACAATGCTGTCATGAGCTTTAATCAATTACAACGTAGACTTAATCGAAAGAATATTTCTAAAAAAATGATGGCAGAGGTGCCAATAAAATTTATTGCCTTCGATATTTTGGAATTAGAACGTCAGGATATTCGAACAAAATCCTTAAGGGAAAGGCGCAAAATATTGGAAGATCTTCTATTCAATTTGAACCTAAAGAACTATCTTTTATCAGAAATTATAACGTTTAAGGACTGGAATACTCTCGATAAAATTCGCCAATCTTCAGCGAATATCAATGCTGAAGGATTAATGTTAAAAGCTAAGGATTCGGCATATCAGGTGGGAAGAAAAAAAGGATTCTGGTGGAAATGGAAAATCGACCCAATGAGCATAGATGCTGTTTTAATTTATGCCCAACGGGGAAGTGGTCGTAGAAGTGGGCATTATACAGATTATACATTTGCCGTAAAAGACGGAGAAAAACTTGTAACCATTGCCAAAGCTTATTCAGGACTTAGTAATGTGGAAATTGCTGAAGTCAGTAAGTTCGTCCGTGAGAATTCCTTGGAAAAATTCGGACCTGTCCGCACCGTAAAACCAGAATTAGTATTTGAAATCGCCTTCGAAGGAATTGCAGCCAGTAATAGACACAAATCAGGCGTCGCTCTTCGATTCCCACGTATTGTACGCTGGCGAAAAGATAAACTCCCCTCAGAAATTGATGATATTCAAGAAATTAAAAAACTGATCTAATTCTATCGTTTTTTATTCTTTCTAGTCATTCTTGCCTTTTCCCCACTTCCATAATTATAGGTCTTGCTATTGCTTTCCTTCTTTTTATGGAATGCTCCCCCACGGCTTTCATCAACTTCAACTTTACCCTTTGCATTTGCCGAAGCTTGATAAATCGTCAAATCTTCTGGCAAGGGCATCACTGGAATTTTCTTTCCTAAACTTTGCTCTATCTTCTTAATTTCCGGAAGCTCAATATCTGTGGCAAAGGTAATCGCAATACTTTCTTCTTCTCCATTCTTAAGGACATGTTGTATAAAAGCATCTCTGTTCTCAGGAACTTCAAAATGGAAAATAAATGGAATTCCATCCAAATCAATAGCTTCCAATCCTTCATTCGCAATGATTAGAATTCTACAGTCTGTTTTTTGCCTGAAAATACTGATATCATCAATTCCATAGTCATCATGGAAAAGAGGCTGGTAAATTGCTGCCACACCTTTTTTGGCATGTAGTCTTTCCAATAAATTATGAGCCGTATGTTTGGTATTTACAAAAACAACAACCTTATCAAAAACCTCCTCATCCGACATCAAATCATTCAGCAGGTTTATCTTCGTCGTAAAATTAGGAACCTGATAAAGCATCAGCTCATGGGTATCAAAATTATTCTCACCAAGCTCCTCCACCTCAATAACTGTTGCAAATGGCATGAAATCATCAATCATTAGATGTAATTTTTCATGCTCTACCGTACTAAAGGCAAGGTATTGCACTTTCCCACAGCTCTGTGCCAACTCACGTACATTGGTTTGCATCCCTTGTTTTACAATCTCTTCAGCATCATCAATAATAAAAGTCTCAATTCGATTTAGGTTAAGGCCTAACTTCAGATACACCGCACGAGCACGGCTAGGCGTCGCAACCACAATATCAACCCCCCGAACAAGATCCTCAATCTCCTCCTCCATTGCACCACTCGCTTTAAGGCCCATGATATGCAAGTTCTTATTATTGCTGATTTTATAAAATTGATCTACAATCTCATTAATACGTTCTTCATTCGGCGCCAAGACTAATATCTTTGGTGCTTCATCATCAGTGTACTTCAACCGCATCAAAACCCCTAGAATATAGGTCGTCGTCTTCCCTGCCCCTTCAGGCGCAATACCAATAAGGCTATGCCCACCCACAATACGTGATAGGGTTTTCAACTGGAATTCCTTGGCAATAAAATATCCCAATTGATTCATGGAGTTATAAAGACGCTTGCTGAGTTTTAATTTATCTAGAGACACTGCTGAATATTTAAATGAATTATAAAGCTACAAAGTTAGTTAAATTATTGTCAGCATAAGGCATTAGCCTACAAATAGCCGATCCGGAGACGAATTGACCTGAAAACTATCCCTCCCTAAAACCCCGTCAGCGTTTTCAAGAACCCCGTAGGGGTGACATATTTGTAGAAAATAACATTCATCAACGTACAGCCCCAGCGGGGCGACATATTTGTAGGAAAGAACATTCACCAACATACAGCCCCAGAGGGGCGACATGTTTGTATATATCGCCTAAAATAGATTCCTCATCTTCGATTCGGAATGACAATCTAATAATTACATTAGGTTGAGGTGAAAAGAAGGTTCTTCGGCGATGCCGAAGAACCTTCTTTTCACCTCAACCCTGACACAATTTTTCTGTCATTCTGAGCGTAGCGAAGAATCTATTTTATCCAACTATGGGTAGGTGGCGTATCGCATGCGCCCTTTTTATATCCCACCTATTTGTTCATATCCCTACCACAAACCCGTCAGCGTTTTCAAGAACCCCAGAGGGGTTCCATATTAGTAACCCGATAATATAAATGAATAGCCCCGCCCATATGCAATCGCTAAAGCGATTGCATATGGGCGGGGCTTATTTCCTATACCCTCCTTTTACTAACATTAAACTCCTCTGGAGTTTTTATCTCCGCCCTGCATAATCAAACCCCGTAGGGGTGACATATGTGTAGCCAGAAATGTGTTTACAGACGTACAGCCCCAGAGGGGCGGCATGTTTGTTTCTAGCCAGCCTAACCCGCCCTTACAAAACGTTTCATTTTTTCGATAGGCATTTCGTCCTGCATTATCAAACCCCGTAGGGGTGACATATTTGTAGAAAAGAACATTCACCATCATACAGCCCCAGAGGGGCGGCATGTTTGTATATATCGCCTAAAATAGATTCCTCATCTTCGATTCGGAATGACAATCTAATAATTACATTAGGTTAAGGTGAAAAGAAGGTTCTTCGGCGATGCCGAAGAACCTTCTTTTCACCTCAACCCTGACAAAATTTTTCTGTCTTTCTGAGCGCAGCGAAGAATCTATTTTATCCAACTTTGGGTACGGGCGTATCGCATACGCCCTTTTTATATCCCACCTATTTGTTCATATCCATAGCCTACAAACCCGTCAGCCTTTTCAAGAACCCCAGAGGGGTTCCATATTAGTAACCCGATACTATAAATAGATTGCCCCGCCCATATGCAATCGCTAAAGCGATTGCATATGGGCGGGGCTTTTTTCGTATACACTCCTATTACTAATATTAAACTCCTCTGGAGTTTTTATCTCCGTCCTGCATTATCAAACCCCGTAGGGGTGACATATTTGTAGCAAAGAACATTCACCAACGTACAGCCCCAGAGGGGCGACATGTTTGTATATATCGCCTAAAATAGATTCCTCATCTTCGATTCGGAATGACAATCTAATAATTACATTAGGTTGAGGTGAGAAAAAGGTTCTTCGGCGATGCCGAAGAATCTTTTTCTCACCTCAACCCTGACACAATTTTTCTGTCATTCTGAGCGTAGCGAAGAATCTATTTTATCCAATTATGGGTAGGGGCGTATCGCATACGCCCTTTTAATATTTCACATATTTGTCCATATCCATAGCCTACAAACCCGTCAGCGTTTTCAAGAACCCCAGCGGGGTTCAATATTAGTAACCCAATAATATTAATAGATTGCCCCGCCCACATGCATTCGCTAAAGCGAATGCATGTGGGCGGGGCTTATTTCCTATACCCTCCTATTACTAATATTAAACTCCTCTGGAGTTTTTATCTCCGCAACCCATTAAGGGTTGAACGGCGAAGAATCTATTTTATCCAACTATGGGTAGGGGCGTATCGCATACGCCCTTATTAAATTTCACATTTTCAGCAGGGGCTATTTCCTATACCCCTGTTATTTCGTCAACAACTTATTATTAAAAGCTTTATTAAAGAATAGCAATAAATTTGGCGCTTTATTTTCAGCTAATTTAAAAGGTTGGGATAGCCTAAAATTATCCCACGTCTTATAATCATCAGGCTTCATTTTACTTCGTCGCGCATCAACCAATTCTCTAAATACTTCCCTTGGCGGAGCATCATCATTATCGCCTTTTAATACATCCCAATAACGAGCCGACATGTCTCTATATGATGGAGCTAATGCAAATGGCCCATTAAGATTAGGTAAAGGAAGATTAAAGGTATTACTATATTTTACAGCATTAATCCTTTTATAATTCCCCGCCTCATCTCTTTCTTTTAATCCAAATTGAACCTTGATTCCAGTTGCAAAATCATCATCTTCAGTATGATAGGAAACAACTTCTGATTCATACCATAATACTTTCTTTTCATCAAGAGACCATTTTTTAGCCTCTTCCTCCGCTTGCGAACTCATGCTAGTATTTTCAGAGAGCCTACCTGGAGTCAGATTCCAAAATTCATTCCCTGGACCATGGAGTTTTTCATTCAATAAGTGAAGACGTCCATAGGTAGTGCTATAGTTTTCAAGCTTGGTAATTTTTGATTTCCAACCTTTAACATCTATCGTTGGTCTGGAACCTTTGGTATTCCCTGCTTTAGAAGTTAATGGATCAGCGATCACTTTCCCTGCTTTATCACCATGAGGAATATAACTTACCTCAGTCAAAGGAATATTATATTTTACCATGCCTACCCCAATTATTACTAAATGAGGAACTATTTCTTTGAAGTATTTGTTCAAATCTGATTCTAATTTGGACTTATCTTCCGCATCTTTAATTTTTGCTTTAGTGGTATTTATTTTAGCGAATATTTTCCTGGCTTCAGCTAATGATTTTGATTTCTTTTTATCAGGATTACTTTTTAATTCTTCTTCCTTTTTGTCGAATAATGCCTTTATACTCATCACTTCACTAGCCACCATTAATTCTGCACTTTCCTCAGTGCCACTAAAGAAGATAGCATGTGATTCTCCTTCAATCTCGAATTCTTCCCTAAGACCTAGCCAGCCTTTTACTGCATCTACAGCTTTTCTACCCTTCTCCACCAACCAATCTCCAGCTGCCAACAACTTATCTAGCAGCCAGTCCACCTTCTCATCAATCCATTTATTAGCTTTATCGGCAATTTCCTTTAACTTCTTACCAATCTTACTGGACAATACTTGGTTCGCCAGGAATTCCATTAGCAGTGGTAAGGCATTCTTCAGGTTATTCTCAAATTTCAATGCTGCATTTGCAAAGGTACCGGCCATCACATCGGCCACATTATCCAATACATTCTCAACCAATTCTAGAATCTCTTTGGCTTTTTCTATTGCCGTTTCTACGGCATTGTAAAATGCAACTATCGAATTCACAACAGCCATCACCCCAGTCGGATCAAGCATACTGATTAGCTTCTCACTTACTTTATTGATGATATTAGAAACCAACCAATCAATGGCTGAGTCGATAAAGGTCTGCAGTAATTCTGCTCCTTTATCTCTTATCATCTGGATGATTTCATCTAGACTATGTTCATGTAGGGCAACAATCCATTCCCAGGCTTTCGCTGCGCCACGAGAGATACGACCAACCCATTTCTTCACCTTATCTGATACCTCTTTGCCGCGTTTTTTCTCTATACTCTTGTAAACCTTCTCCATTCCAAAGGAGAAAATACTTCCCAGCATTTTAAAGATTTCGGAGAAACTAAAAGCTTGAGGAATGTAAATCGGACTATCCTTGGCAGCATCAAACAACCATGTAGTAAAACCATCTTTTAAATGAGTCCACTTGCGCTCAAAGAATCCTAAAAACCCTAGTTTTACCGTAGTGAGCATATTGACAAAGAAGACCTTTGGTTTCTCAATAATGGTATCAAATACCTCAAATGCTTTATTGAAAACTTTTACGGCTAAATCCTTAGGGAACTTAAGTGCTTCCAATAATAAATTGAAAACCTCCCAAAGAGCACCCATCACATCGCCATGTACGAACATCATTTCTAAAATGTGCATGGTCTTCTTCTGCATGGTTGCCCAGGCTCCTTCTACATCTTTAATATCTTTTAATAATGGAATATATTTAAAGACATATTTCACAAAAAAGGCAATTATTTTATCGCGGATACATTTTGGAATCCGGTGAAACCAATCGTCCAAAATCAAGAAGGCAAGCTTCAAATAATCGGTCATTGCTTGTCCCACCTTGGTCAATACATTGAAGATAGGTTGAAGGAAGGCTTTGATCCGTGTGAATGCTGATTCTAGACTGTTAATCAAATTATTCAGTTGAACATTTGCCCAAGCTTCCATTTCTTCGACCTTCTCGGTTATCCAATTGACTGCCGAGTTAATAGCTGATAAAAATAAGGAGCTCATATCTCGAGGTATGGATTGTAAGGTAGCCACAGCTGTAATCAATGCCGAACTTATTACTGCGACTTTCGCCTTCAAGAAGTTGCTTATTGTTAGTATTGCTGCATTTAATTGTGGAACTATTACTCCTTGAAATAATCCTCTTTCTTTAATAATCGCATCGCGATCAATTAGGTATCGCCGAATTTGAGAAGCAGCATAGATTATTCCGGTTAATGTGGCTCCAGCAATGATAAAAGGTCCTGCTGGGGAGAGCATCAGGATAATTCCGCCTAAGACCATCAACTTGGTTTTATAAGGTTCTAGTTTTTGCTTAACCTCTTCCCATAGACTAAGAATTTTGCTTTTTACCTGTTCCCATAAGCTATTCTGATCATCACCTTCAAAGCCAATCGCCTGTGCAAACCAATGCCATAGATCCGCATAAAAGTCAATAACGGTTTTAATATGATTCCAAATCTTATCGGCAACCCACTTAATGCTATCCCAGATTTTACCAAATATGCGGGATACAAAATCCCAAATTGGCTTACCGATATCATTCCAGACGAAATCAATAAAGCTCTTTATAGGTGCTAAAAACTCTTTTAATTTTTCCAATGCCGGGTCTGCAACTCCTTCCAGAATTTTCTGGATAAAATCCGTTGCTTCCACGAATGGCGTACAGTCGCCCTGCTTCAATCTCTCAATGGCGGTTACCAACCAAACCTTAAACATGGCAAAATTGGACCTCACCATCGCTATTATGGAGGCTCCCAGTCGAATTGGTTCCGCAAAAGTATCTATGGTAGCATTGACAAATGCGGATACCTTCTCTTTTGCCCAAGTTAAAAATCCCTTATTGCGGAAAATATCATAAATCTCAGGTGAGGCTTCCCGCAGCAAATCCCAAATCGCTTCTTTAGCCTGACTTAATAGAAAGCCATCCTCTTCATCTTGTTTGGCAATTTTCTTATTTGTAGAACTAATACCAATTCCTGGAGCGGCTTGGTTTACTTTATTGGCAGAGGCTCCTGCTGCAGCTGCTTTCTTTTGTTGCACCTGCTTTGGTTGAACCCCTGTTTGTTGAAGGGTATGCGTTAATTCATGCGCCAAAAGATGTCGACCAGCCGGACTATTGAAATCAAATTTCCCCGTATTGAAGTAAATATCATTTCCATAGGCGAATGCCTGCGCGTTCAATTCCTTGCTCATTTGAACCGCATTACTATGATCATGAATCCGCACTTTTGAAAAATCTACCCCAAAAGAGCTTTCCATCTGTTTGAGGATATGATCCGGCAATGGTCTTCCAGAGTTTCTTGAATTTGCTAGCCTTTGCTCTATACTCTGATTATTGGAAAATATGGATGATGCACTGGAATTTACCTTCCTTTGTATAGTATCCTCTTTCTCAGATTGTAGGGGTTTTGTTTCATGACTTACATTGCGATGTTGAAGATTCTGGAGCTCATGTTGTTGAATTTGTTGATTGCGGAGCACCCGACGGTTTCGCAAACGTAATTTACTGGCCTGCCTCCTATTATCTTCCACTGGCGCCGTACTTTGCCCCTCCTGAACCATAGACTGATTTCGCAATTCCTTTCGGCCAACTTTATTCGTGTTTCGAAGCGTTTTATCTTCCTCTTCTTCTTTCAGCCGAACGTTTTCATGTTCTTGTGCCTTTCGTTGCACCTTCTCTTCCTTCTCACATGAATCACATTTTTTCTGAACCAATGGAGAAATAGAAGAACCAATAGATTCACTTCCTTGCTTATCATTTCGCTTTTCTTCCATTTTCTGTACAACGCGATCTGCAGTCGTATCAGCTTCTTTTTCATAATGATCATTGGCAGAACCAACATTCAATTTGGTCTGTACAAAGAAGGCATTGCTTTCCTGTTTTCTCTGGAAAAAGGCGGCATGTTTTGGGCTGTCACTAAAAAAAGAAGAGTCTCCTCCCTTTGAAAAGAAGGAAGTTCTGGATTTGGCAGGACTTGCCACTGATTTAACTTCAGCAGCTTTCATAAGCGAATCGTTAGTTCATCCCCTAAATTTCAATAGGAACCTTAAATTTATCAATAGCTAGAAATAGTCAATTTCCCCTCATCACTCCCTTCTTCTCAGCAGTCGATTTATATCATCCATAGAATAATAGTCTCTTCCGCGGATTCGGATGGGTTTAATTACCTGGTCGTTTTTCAGTCTATAATATGTTGATTTACTAATTTTTAAAAGTTTAATTAAGTCATCGGAATCGAGCAGTTTATGATTATCTGCCATAGTTTTTAGGGGGTTGTTGTGGGAATCGAGTAAGGAGGAGCTTTTCAAAAATTCGTGCTGTGTTCTGGAGATCTCGGTATGGTCGAGCATAGTTTCATACATTTTCTCCAGCAATCTTCGCACCCTCAAAAATTCATTAAAATTTGTCTTGGACGGATCGGACTTCATATATATGGTATTGAAAATAATCAAATCTTCATCCCCTGCACATTTTCTCTGTCACCCAAATTTAACCTTTAATTAAATTTTTAATAAGACATTTATATTAAGAAATCTAAAGTATTATGTTAACTAATTACAATAATCTACCTGAAATAGATCAAGATATAAAATCAGAACTATTAGTTAAAGCATTGAATTAACTCTTATTAGTTTGTTAAAAATGATAAGCATTTTAAGATGCAATTGATTTAGTCAAACATGAAAATAGATTAATATTCTAATTCAATATTTATTCTTTTTTCATAATAACCAAATTCATAAATGCAGCGCACCTACTCCACATTTCAGTCGGACCTTCTTCGAAAAAATTCGAACAAGATCCGAAGGAGGTCCGGAGAAAGTGCGGCTGAGATCTGGTAAATCCCATA
>NOUX01000030.1 GCA_002245855.1 Sphingobacterium cellulitidis
AGGGGCTGGATAATGCGTGGTTGGATAATCGTAAAAGGGCGTATGCGATACGCCCCTACCAATATGCCGCACCTACGGGGCTGAAAACATGACAGCGGGAACAAAAACTCCAGAGGAGTTTAATATTAGTAAAGGAGACGTAAAATGAAATAAGCCCCGCCCCAATTCAATCGCTAAAGCGATTGAATTGGGGCGGGGCTATTCGTATATGCTATCGGGTTACTAATATTGAACCCCGCTGGGGTTCCTAAAAACGCTGACGAATTATTGAAACGCATTGTAGGGGCGAATCGCATACGCCCCCCAAACGGTGCCACGAATATATGGTTGAAATGAATCCTCCTACAAATATGCCGCCCCTACGGGGCTGTATGGTGATAAATGCTTCTTTGCTACAAATATGTCACCCCTACGGGGTTTGTAAATTCAAAGCGGAATCCATA
>NOUX01000031.1 GCA_002245855.1 Sphingobacterium cellulitidis
CTGATCGCCACGGCAAGGAGCAACAAGGTTTCCACCTGCTTGGGCATACAGGACTTTAGCCAATTGCGCAAGGATTACGGCCGTGAGCAAGCGGATGTGATCATGAACATCACTGGGAACATTGTTGCGGGGCAGGTAACAGGTGATACCGCCAAACAATTGTCCGAACGGTTTGGCAAAATCTTGCAGGACAGGGAAAGTCTTTCCATCAATAGCGGCGATACTTCCATCAGTCGATCCAAGCAATTGGAATCCGCTATACCGCCGTCCCGGATCTCCGCATTAAGCTCGGGCGAATTTGTCGGGATGGTGGCTGATGACCCGGACAATAAGATTGATCTGAAAGCCTTTCATTGCGAGATCATCAACGATCACGAGGCATTGAAGAAAGAGCAGGACGG
>NOUX01000032.1 GCA_002245855.1 Sphingobacterium cellulitidis
TCTTTGTTCAGCTATCGTACTCTCGTACGAGTCGCTGCGCTACATGATCATTTAAAGAACTTATATCGCCTGGGCATCTCGCTTCTGCTTTTTATGTTGTGGATCCCTCATCGCTGAAGGCTACAATCTGTCATTTTCTTGTCGCTCCGAGCATCGCGCTCGTTGCTGTTTCCCTCGGTTGGGACTGCAAAGGTAGAAACCTTTTTTGATTCCGCAAAATTTATTTTAAAATAATTTTGAGGCGCTTTTTTCAAAAGATACGG
>NOUX01000004.1 GCA_002245855.1 Sphingobacterium cellulitidis
CAGAAAAACTTCAGGAATTATTCGAGTCAAAATTGGAGTTTCTGGGGACTTTCTCCGGACCTTCTTCGGAGATCAGTCGGATTTTATTCGAGTTTTTTCGAAGGAGGTCCGAAGGAACTGCGGCCATTCTCCGACCGCTTCCTGAATTTGAATAATATTCATGTCGTATATGCATAGAACCGCATCAAAAACCGAAAACTAAGTGATTTCTTAATAGGTTTATTTTTCTTAACAAATCTTATATGTTAAATAATTATTTTACAATCGTTATGAAATGCTTTTTTTTGAGTGTGTATAGTTAAAATATTATTGATTATAATATAAGTAATTGGTAACCAATTTTATATGACGCTAATATTGAACGGAAAATTTAATTTTATTAATAAGTATTCGGCACAAAATGATAAATTAATGTTTAAAATTCTTTTTTTTTATTAATTAATCGAAAACATATTCTTAATATTGTGTTAACAAACCTTAATTATTTTTGCCGTTATAAATCAACCTAATAGTGTGAACTATGAAAATGAAATTATCCTTAATTGGAATCTTCTTTTTTTCGGTAAGCTTATTACAAGCACAGACTGATGATGGCATTATGCGATTGACAGAATTCGCATATCCAGTAAAACGGCAAAATCTAACTATTCCCGATGTCAATGGCTATCACGTATTGAAATGTGATTTTCACATGCATACGGTATTTACCGATGGTCATGTATGGCCAAATGTGAGAATTCAAGAGGCCTGGCGTGAAGGGTTGGATGCTATTTCATATACCGAGCATATGGAATATAATCCCCACAGTGCGGATGTAAAGGTAGACCACAATCGTTCGCATGATTTAGCTGTTGAACTGGCAAAGGAGAATAATATTGTTTTGGTCAAAGGAACGGAAGTGACAAGACAAACGCCTCCAGGACATTTTAACGCATTGTTTATTCAAGATGCAAACGAGTTAGTATCGGATAACAATTCCAATTTAGATCAGGAAGCAATCGACAAGGCTTACGCCCAAAAAGCATTTATTTTCTGGAATCACCCCGGATGGAAAGCAACTGCAATTCCAGGGTCCTATGAATGGATTGACTTTGTTGAGAAGATGTATCAAGAGAAAAAGCTGCATGGAATTGAGGTTGTAAATGGCTTAGGTTTTCATAAGAAAGCATTGGATTGGGCTTTGGACCGTAATTTAACCATTATTGGAAATACGGATATCCATAACCTGATTGCTCATGATTATAACATCGAGAAGCAAGGTGTGCATAGAACGATGACACTGGTCATGGCGAAAGATCGTACAGCTGCCGGAATCCGCGAGGCATTGGAAGCTGGTAGGACGGTAGTTTGGTCAAGTAACTATCTGTTTGGAAAGGAAGAAAATGTTAGAGATCTAGTAAAAGCATCGATTTCAGTTTCTCCAGCTTACCATGAGAAAACCAATGCAAAGACCAAGGTAAAAACCAATTATTACGAAGTTAAGAACAATAGTGATTTATATTTTGAGTTGGAATTAAAAGCAGGGAATGGCACCAAGAGATTGGTTTTATATCCAGAATCCACTCAAATCTTGACTGCCGACGCAGGGCAATCGAATTTAACCTATGAAATAATATCAACATTTATTCGGAGTGATAAGCATTTACAATTTGACATCAATTTAAAGTAAAAAGCGAATTCTAATTTTATGAAATCTTACATACCAATATTTCTATTGGCGGGGACTGTTTTGTCCTTACCAATTCAAAGCTCGGCTTCAAAATTGAGGACAGAGTTAATGAATTCAGTTGATTTTCAACAAACTATTTCGGGGAGGGTAGTTGATGGGAGTGGAAATCCAATTGAAAGCGCGACGGTAGCTATTCAAGGCAGCAATCGTGCTACAGCGACGGATAAGAATGGTCAATTTACCTTGGAAAGTAGTAAATCCAATGTGACATTGGTTGTCTCATTCGTAGGGTTCACCACAAAAACCCAACAGGTTTCTGGGGATTTGAACAATGTGGTTATACAGCTGGACAACAAGAACGATCTTGAAGAGATCGTGGTTGTTGGGTACGGAACTCAAAAGAAGATCAATTTGACCGGAGCCGTTTCACAGGTAACCTCAGAGGTCCTTGAAAACCGTCCCGCGGCAAGTTTAAGTAGGATGTTGCAAGGAGCACTTCCCAATTTAAACCTAAAGATGGTTGATGGAAGTCCGACGCGCGGAGCAACTTTCAATGTGCGTGGATCCACCTCGATTGGTGCTGGAGGTAGTGCCTTGGTGTTGATTGATGGAGTAGAAGGAGATCCCAATATGATCAACCCGAATGATATCGAAAGTGTAACGGTATTAAAAGATGCCTCATCGGCAGCAATTTACGGATCTAGAGCCGCATTTGGGGTGGTATTGATTACCACGAAAAACCCGAAAGCCGGAAAAGCAACCGTAACCTTAAACTCTAACTTTTCCATGAATAACCGGGTGGTAGAACCAAAATTGGTGACCAATGGTTATGAATGGGCAAAGAATTTTAATGAAGCCTTCAATGCCTGGTATGATTATAAATCAACTCCAATTTCCGTAAATAACATATATCCATTTTCATTGGAATATTTGGAAGCTTTGAAACAGCATTCCGAGAATCCTGGAGGCGAGGAAGTTGTTTTCAATAAGGCGACGAATCGTTATGAGTATTTTGGAAATACCGATTGGTACAATATGGTGTATAGAGAAAATATGCCGAGTACCGAACAAGCTATGAGCGTATCCGGAGGAGGAGAAAAGGCATCATATTTCCTATCTGGCCGATATTTTCACCAAGGAGGTTTATTCAATTTTAATCCAGACAAGTTTAACAAGTACAATATCCGTGGAAAAGGAGATGTCAAAGTTACAGATTGGTTGACCTTCCAGAACAATACAGAAATCAGCAGTTATGATTATCACTATCCTATGTTTGCAGATGGTGATGGCAATATCTGGAGGCAGTTTGAGCATCAGGGGTATCCCATGGCGGTAATTTATAATCCTGATGGAACCTATACCCATTCAGCTGCATATACCGGAATAGCATCCTTTATTGAGGGGAATAATGCTTCAGACCTGAATAATACCGTTTTGCGAAATACCGCAGGAGTGATTATCAAACCGGTTAGCGGACTGACGCTAAAAGGAGATTTCACCTATTCCAGAACTTGGGAAGATGAGCAAAGAACCAATAATTATATCAACTATAGCAACTCCCCGGGAGTAATAGATCGTTTTGGTCGAAGCTTATTGAGACAATTGGGCGAGCGTAAAAAATACCTTGCTGGGAACTTAACGGCAAACTATACCAAGAAATTTGCAGATAAGCATGATATCAATGCCTTATTAGGGTATAACGTAGAATCTCAAACCTTGAAAAAGTTGAATTCACAACGGGATGGTATTATTTTACCGAACAAACCGGATTTCAATTTAATGGATGGCTTGAATTTTAATATTACAGGTGGTGGAAATGAATGGGCATATTTGGGTTTATTCTACCGTTTTAATTACGCTTACGATAGTAAATACCTGATTGAGTTGAACGGTCGTTATGATGGATCGTCGAAATTTCCTGAGGACCAACGATTTGGTTTCTTTCCTTCGGTGTCAGCGGGATGGGTTGTTTCCAATGAATCGTTTTTCCAAGATGCAAAACCATTGGTTAGTAATTTGAAGTTCAGAGCTTCCTATGGTTCATTGGGAAATGGGAACGTAGTACCATACCGTTATCTAGAACAGATGTCGGTGGCCAAAACCGGAGTAATCCTAGGAGGTGTTCAACCAAGTTATACCTCCATTCCAGGAGTTATTCCATCCGGTTTAACCTGGGAGAGATCCACAACGTTTAACGTGGGAGCAGATTTGGGGTTCTTCGATAATGCCTTGAACTTTACTTTCGATTGGTATAACCGGATGACTTACGATATGTTTACCGTGGGTGAGCCATTGCCAAATGTTTTTGGTGCAGCTGTTCCTTATGGAAACTTTGCGGACTTATCGACAAAAGGATGGGAATTGACGGTGAATTACAATAATCAATTTGAATTAGCCGGAAAACCATTTAATTGGGGGATCAATGGATCTTTATGGGATAGTAGATCCCATATTACTCGCTTCAACAATCCGAAAAAATTATTGAACAACTATTATGTAGGTCAGGAGATTGGTGAGATTTGGGGTTATGAAACCTTAGGTTTCTTTACTTCAGAAGAAGATGTTGCCAACCATGCAGATCAAAGTTTTATCCGGAACTCGAACAATAATGTATGGTTACCTGGAGATTTGAAATTTGCAGACTTACCAAATCAAAACGGAGAGGTTGATGGAGTCATAAACTCAGGTGATAATACCGTAGATAATCCTGGAGACCGTCGCATTATTGGTAATAATTCAGCACGCTACCAATTTGGGTTTACCTTATCCGGAAAATGGAATGGGATAGGTTTATCGGCATTTTTCCAAGGGATAGCGAAGCGTGATTATTATTTCTCACCAGAAGCAGGATTGTTCTGGGGTCCTTACAATAGACCCTATGGATATCAGCCAACCAAAATGATGGAGGATATGTGGTCAGAAGAAAATCCAGATGCTTATTTCCCTAGATACAGAGGTTATACTGCTTTGGGTACTGACCGTTCATTGGGAGCACCGCAAACCCGTTATTTACAAGATGCTTCTTATTTACGTTTAAAATCATTAACCATTGACTATAATGTGCCACAAAAATGGCTGCAGAAAACCAAGTTAGCCAATGTACAAGTCTTTGCAAGTGCGCAAAACTTATTCACTTTCTCAGGATTGTTTAAACATACCGAGAATTTTGACCCAGAAGTTATAGAGAAGCCAATTGGTGAATTAACCAATGGTTCAGGAGAGGGATACGCCTATCCACAATTAAAAACAACAACTTTTGGTCTTAACGTAACATTCTAATTCTACCATCATGAACTCAAAAATTAAATATAGTATATTAGGATTGGCTGCGCTGGCATTTACTTCATGTAGCAAGGATTTCTTGGACCGTGAGCCATTTGATAAATTAGTTCCAAACACTTATTTCACGACAGAAGCTGATTTACAGTTATATGCGAATTCCTTCTATCAACAATTTATTCCTTCTGGATTATCCATTGTGCAGGCGGATGAAATGGGTGAATATACCTCCAAGAACAATTCTCCGAAATTTATCTCTGGGAATTTCTCAGCAGTAGATCAAGGAGCATGGAGCTGGACGAAACTTCGGAATATCAATTATTTCTTAAGTAAATACGATAACCCATCCATTCCAGAAGAAGCAAGGAAGCATTACTCAGGGGTTGCCCGATTGTTTAGAGCCATGTTTTATTTTGATATGGTCAAAGACTATGGGGATGTGCCTTGGTATTCAAAGCCATTGGCAACGGATGATAAAGAGTTATTATATAAGGGTCGCGATCCAAGACATGCCGTAATGGATTCTGTTCTTGCGGATTTGAATTATGCGGTAGCCAATATTCGTGATAAGAAAGACAATACCTCTTCAATGATGACAAAATGGGTAGCCTTGGGGATGAAATCCAGGATTTGTTTATTCGAAGGGACCTATCGCAAATATCATCCAGAGATCAAGTTGACCAATACAGCAGAAAAATGGTTGACAGAGTCGTTGAATGCTTCCAAGCAGCTTGTGGATTCAAAGCAATACTCCTTATACAGTACCGGCAATCCAAGCAAGGATTACCGAACCCTATTTACGAGTGAGAATCCGGTTTCAGGAGAGGTAATGTGGTCCAATGTTTATAATAATGCTTTAAAGAGATGGCATGAAATTACCTGGAAATTTAATTCAGCGACATTTGGTGCGCGTTGGGGATTGAACAAACAATTTGTCAATACCTATTTGAATGTGGATGGAAGCCGTTTTACAGATCAAGCAGGATATGATGAGCTATTATTCGTAGATGAGATGAAGAATCGCGATCCACGATTATCACAGACGGTTCGCGGATTGGGTTATAAACGTTCAGATGGATCGGCAGCACCGGCGAATTTTGGGTATACCTTTACAGGTTACCATATTATGAAATTCAGTTTGGATGACAAGCGATTAGATGGGGTAACGGAGGGGTACAATTCCATTACGATGATGCGTTATGCGGAGATCTTGCTGAACTATGCAGAAGCTTCGGCGGAATTAGGTAAATTAGCGGGTGATGCAGCCCTGTGGAATGAGACCATTGGAGCATTACGGACTCGTGCGGGAATCAGTTCAAAACAACCTGCTGATGTTGATCGTTATTTGCAACAGGTTTATTTCCCTGAAATTTCAGATAAATACTTATTGGAAGTTCGCAGAGAAAGAGGAATTGAATTGGTTTATGAGGGTTTACGTTATGATGACCTGATGCGTTGGAAAAAAGGAACCTTATTGGAGATGCCGTGGAAAGGTATTTATGTACCGGCAATGGATCAAGAAATGGATCTAGATGGCAATGGAACGCCTGATGTATCCTTTGTGACCAAAACACCATCAAGTCCAAAACAAGGAGTGTCCTATTTTGTTGTTGATGGAAAAGCGGCGAAATTGACTGAAGGCAGCAAAGGGCATATTATCTGGCGAGCAGACGAGAATCGTAAGTTTGATGATAAAAAATATTTGAAACCAATATCAAATGCGGATTTAGTAGTGAATCCAGATCTTGGTCAAAATCCCGGATGGTAATCCACCTAACTTTTTAATTGAAAATAAAGCGTCCTTAAAAATTCTAGGGACGTTTTTTTATTGATTTTATTGATTCGCGATAAAAATATAAAATTTCCTTGTTGGATATTTTTTACATCGGATTGGCTAAAAGTTGGTCGGTTGGGTTAAGTCCTTACATAGATTTAATATTTTTATTACAATTCCTTTACACAAAAAACGCAAAGTACCTATTCGTTAATACTGGCTTAACATTTTGTTAATTCTTAATTTTCATTTTTGTGGAGATGAGAAAAGGTATTAATCGCATTTTTCCAATCCTAACCCTGTTAGGTACTACATTTTTCTATTCATGTAGTAATAATTCCAATTCAATTAAGATGAAAGGCTCTGATACTGAGGTTAATTTAGCGGTTAACCTAGCAGAGAAATTTACCAAGCTTGATCCTACCTTCAGTATTGCTATTTCGGGTGGTGGGTCTGGATTAGGGATAACCTCCTTGATGAATGGTCAGGCTGACATCGCGAATTCATCGCGACCGCTATCCCAGGAGGAAGTTCAACAATTCAAGGACAAGAAGATTGATATCAAGACTGTTGTGTTTGCCGAGGATGCGACTGCATTTATCGTACACAAGGATTTACCCTTGGACTCCATCGATGTAGGGACCTTGGCAAAGATTATGGATGGCAGTATTCGTAATTGGTCTGAAGTATCAAAACATGATGCTCCCATTAATATTTATGGACGTCAAAGTAGTTCGGGAACTCATTCGTTTGTAAAAAAGAAGCTGAAGATCGAGTTTGCCAATACGGCAAAAGAGATGACGGGTAATGCACAAATTATTGAAGGGGTAAAGGCAGACCGCACGGGGATAGGTTATGTAGGTGCAGGCTATGTTTCACCCGAAGCAAAGGAATCTCAAGGAATTAAGATATTAAAGATCAAGAAAGATAAACAAAGTGAATCCATTTCACCCATGGATCAAGATGCAATCAACAATGGGGTTTATTACTTTCAAAGGCCATTATATCAGTTTATCCTAGCAAAATCTTGGGATAAAGTTCGTCCTTTTATCAATTTTGAACGCAGTCCAAACGGCAGGGTATTGATAGAGGATCATGGTTATTACATATTAGAAAATCAAAAAAATGAAATATAGAGCGAGACTGTCGATGGACGTATTTTTCAAATACGTTTTCAAGGCAACGGGATTCTTAGTATTGGCTTTATTGGGCGGGATTCTAGCGATGTTGGTTTACAATTCGTTTTCCTTTTTCCTGGATGTAAAGCCTTTGGATTTTATTACAGGGATGGAATGGAACCCTACGGGGAAGAATCCGAAGTACGGGATGGTTCCATTGATCCTAAGTACCACGATCGTGACATTTGGGGCGATGTTAATTGCGATTCCATTGGGGATTGGGACAGCGGCATTTATTGCTGAATATGCGAGTCCAAGGTTAAAGAATATTTTAAAGCCAGCGATTGAGATGTTGGCGGCGATTCCGTCAGTAGTTATTGGATTTTTGGGAATTGTGGTTGTGAGTCCGGGGATTGCGAGTTTAGCGGATTTATCCAATGGTTTAAATGCATTGAATGGTGCGATTTTATTAGCTGTAATGGCCTTGCCTACGATTATTACGGTTGCAGAAGATGCCATCCATGCTGTTCCAAAGACTTATAAGGAAGCGAGTTATGGGGTTGGAGCAACCAAATGGCAGACCCTTTGTAAAGTAGTCATTCCTGCGGCTGCGCCGGGTATTATTGCTGCGGTAATGTTGGGGGTTGGTCGTGCGATTGGTGAAACTATGACCGTTTTAATGGCAACAGGAAATGCATCCATCTTGCCGACGAGTATGTTTGACTCCGTAAAAACGATGACCGCGACGATTGCGATTGAAATGGGTGAGGTGCCTTATCAGACCACACACTATTTCGCACTATATGCGATTGCTACCGTATTATTTATTATGACCTTGGCTGCTAATATGTTAGGCGAGTATTTTATTAACCGATTCAGAAAATATCATGCAGCATAGAAAACTTAGATTCTCCAGTATTATTGAATGGGGGACATTATTGACAAGTACCTTATTGGTTTGTTTTTTCTTGGTTGTTGTTATTTGGGAGATTGTTTCCAAGGGGTCAAGTCAGTTGTCCTGGGGTTTTGTCAGTGAGGTTCCTTCAGAAGGGATGACTCGCGGAGGTATTTTGACACCTATCATCGGTACGGTTTTATTAACCTTGATTACTGCTTTATTCTCGATTCCATTTGGAGTGGCATGCGCGATTTATTTGCAGGAATATGCAGAGGATAATTGGTTGACCAGAACCATCAGGGCTTCTATTCGGAATCTATCAGGTGTACCTTCCATTATTTACGGATTGTTCGGTTTGGCATTATTTGTTCAAGCCATGCATTTTGGGACTTCCCTGATTGCTGCCGGCCTAACCTTAGGCTTATTGTCCTTGCCTTATATTATTACCACGACGGAGGAGGCCTTGATGCGGATTCCAAATAGTACGAGGGAGGCAGCCTTAGCGGTGGGAGCGACCAAGTTTGAAACCATCAAGGATGTGATAATTCCATCGGCCATGTCTGGCATATTGACCGGTGTGGTTCTAACCCTTTCACGTGCAGCAGGTGAGACTGCTCCGATATTATTTACAGGGGCAGCGTTCTATATAAATGGAACGAGTGCTTTTATCAATCAAGAGTTTATGGCCTTGCCATACCATTTATATATGTTGTCAACACAGCATCAATCGATCGATGAGGTTCGTCCGATTGCCTATGGTACAGCCTTGGTATTGATCATTGTTGTCTTCTTATTGAACCTGACAGCATTTTATATTCGTTACAAGTACAGAAAAAATGAAAACTAAACTATCCGCAGAAAATCTAAACATCAGTTTTGGTACCAAGCATGTACTGAACAATGTGAATGTGGAATTTGCTGAGAATGAAATCACAGCCTTAATTGGCCCTTCGGGATGCGGAAAGAGTACCCTATTGCGATCATTCAACAGAATGCATGACTTATCACCGGATGCAAAAATCACGGGGAGTCTAGAATTGGAGGATTTGGATTTATATTCGAAAACTGTCCCAGTTACGGAGATTCGAAAACGTATTGGCATGGTCTTCCAAAAAGCGAATCCATTTCCCAAAAGTATTTATGAAAACATAGCCTACGGACTAAAGATCAATAATTTGCCGCATGACAAGGCTGTTATTGAGAAGGCCTTGCGCGAAGCCTTTTTATGGGAGGAGGTCAAGAACGACTTAAAGATGCCGGCGACTCGGTTATCAGGGGGGCAGCAACAGCGCTTGTGTATTGCCAGGGCAGTTGCCTTACGTCCGGAAGTTATCTTGATGGATGAGCCTTGTTCTGCTTTGGATCCGGTGAGTACCTTAAAAATTGAAGAACTAATCATGCATTTGAAGGAGAAATATACCATTGTGATTGTTACCCATAATATGCAACAAGCTCAACGTATCGCTGACAAAACAGTTTTTATGTATTTGGGTGAGGTTAAGGAAGAAGGGTTGACCAGTCAAATTTTTGGGAATCCGAACAATGAAGTTACTGCAAATTATATCACTGGCCAATTTGGCTAGGGGATCAAAAATATACGCTGCCGTTCCCTCTTAGTTTATTAAGTAGTTAAAATGAGAATCTTGAAGTACAGCGGTATTTCAAGATTTTCTTTTTTAAGTATGGTGATTTAATTTAATGTTATCCATCCAATTAGGTTATTATTATATTAATTAACTCATAATAAAAACATTAATGTTAGATTTTTGTTAAACAATTAAAATTATATTTGATTAATTAGAATTTAAATTATCTTTAACCATTAAATAATTAAGTTATGAGAAATTTATTTATTATCTCTGGTATGCTTGCTTTCAGTATGAGCAGTTGTGGTTTAAAAGGCTCTGGGGAAGCTGTTGTAGGGCCGCAATTGTTACCTATAGAATTTGTAGGGGAGCAAGATTCCACGATTCAAAATCCAAAGGGGAAGGCTATGTTGTATGCTGCTCCGGCGAATGTAGCAGATGTAGAAGCTACCTTAATTGCTGAAGTAGATTTTGAAGCCTCTTCAGTTCCATTTACGGTTGAATTTGAGGTGCCTTCAGAGCATCGTACAATGATTAAACCCGAGGTTCAGGAAACCGATTCTGTACAATATTTTGTCTCATTGGATTGGGATTCCAATGCCGATGGAAAAAAAGATTCAAGTGACGTGGTCATTGATTTTGACAAGCAATTTCCACATGTAGATTTAAAACAGTTGCATCAACAGGTATATTTAAGGTAGGATGTAGATATATGCTAGTGCTAGTTTTTTTTTGAATTTAAGGGCATCAATTTGATGCCCTTTTTCTTTTGGAAAGTTCGGGCATACTGGGAGCGGTATACTCCCTTAACTTGAAGGTCAATGGTTAGAATACAAATGGAATTAACGATTATTAACATAATTGATTGAGTTTTAACTCCTGTTTAACAGTTGCATGCTATTTAAAAGTTTAGTTTTGATTAACAAATACCAATGTTATGCTTAAATTCCTGTTTTCATTTTCTTTCTTAATACTCCTACAATTTTTTGGGTTTTCACAAATAGATACCAATCGGTATAACCTGAGCTTTAAACATGTTGAAAATAATATTCCTAAAGGTTGGAAAATTGATGGCAGTATGTTTAGCGACTATCAAGCAACAAACAATGGGAGCGATACTACTATTTTTTCAATCAAAAATAAAGGACTTAGTCCAGATGAAGTTGGCTTTGTATATTTTGATATCGATGATAATTTTGCTGGGAAAAAGTTGACATTATATGCTGATATCAGTACAGATTCAATTGTTTCAGATGGATCTGCCGGTTTATATTTAAGCCTTATGCCTAAGGTTGATATTATGAATATGTTGGGAAATAAGGTTAATGGGACAACAGATTGGAATAATCATGGTATTTCTATAAACCTTAATCCGAAGGAAACAAAGAAAATTCGAATAGGGATTTATGTAATTGGGAAGGGAACGGCTAAATTCAAGAATTTGAAATTACTGGTTGATGATATTGACTACAGTAAATCATCTGTTTACCAGCCTAAAATTTTATCAGACAGTATCTATAATTTTAATTCTCATGTTCCAGATTTTGAATTAACTACCGAACGAATAAAACGGATAAAATTGACAGGTCAAGTATGGGGTTTATTGAAATATTTCCATCCCCAAGTTATGGTTGGAAAATGGGATATGGATACGGAGCTGTTCAAATTTTTCCCTTCAATATTGAAGGATCAGTCAGCACTTGAGTTTGAAGAAGAGATTATTGGCTGGATTGATCAATTTGGTGTCTTTAATAAGCTAAGTACTTTGGATCAACCTGAAACTGACTCTATCAAGTTAAAAGCAGACCATACTTGGATTGATAAACTTGATTTCTCTTCTGGCTTAAAACAAAAGCTAAAAGATCTGACCATGGCTGAAAAAGGCGATACGAATGATTATGTAAGTTATTTTGAGTCGGCCAGTCATGTGTCTTTAAATGAGTTTAAATATGCCTCGGTGGCAAAATCGGATGTTGGTTTCCGATTATTGGGATTGTTCCGATATTGGAATATCATACAATATTATTATCCTTATCGTTATTTGATCGATACTCCTTGGGAATTAGAGCTTGAAAATTTTATCCCAAAATTCGTTGCAGCGAATACGGAAGCTAAGCTAGATAGTGCGTATTTACAATTGTTTTCAAAAATAAATGATACGCATGCATTTTCAGAATTATCGGATTATTATCATAGAGGGGTATTTGGAAAGCGCAGGGTTAATTTTTCTACAAAATTAGTTGAAAATAATTTGGTTATCAATTCTTTGGGAGCCGATAGCGTAGGTTTGAGTAAATCTATTCAGGTGGGCGATGTCATTCAATCAATTGGGGGGATTCGAGTTTCCGAAAGGGTAAAAGCATTACGACCATTTATTGCGGCATCCAATGAGGTTGTAGCAATGCGAGACCTTGCACAGCGATTAACACAGACCAATGCTGACAGTTTAGAACTCCGGATTTCAAATGGAAATAAAGAACGAACCATTACAGTTCCTACCTATTCTTTTGAGGAGGTAAGACCCTTTCCGCAAGATACTCGACCTTATTATTTAATTGATGCTGATATAGCTTACCTCAATATTGGGAATTTTGTTGAGGAGAATTATGATGAATTTATTAAAATATTAGAATCCTCAAAAGGTTTAATTTTGGATTTTAGGGGATATCCCAAAATCTATTCACATGAATTATTTGCTAAATATTTGTTTTCGAAGAAGAGTGAATATGTGAAATTCAGTTCCAATAAAGGATTTAGGCCTGGAGAATTTAGGTTTAGCTATTCATCATATTTAAAACATGAAGGGGCGCCACTTTACAAAGGCAAGGTAATCGTATTGATCAATGAGGATACACAGAGTGCTTCCGAGTATCAGGTTATGGCTCTTCGACAATCCGCAAATGTGACAGTTGTGGGATCTACAACTGCAGGGGCTGATGGGAATATTAGTTGGATTCCACTTCCATTCGGATATAGAACAGCTTTCTCAGCACTTGGAGTTTATTATCCAGATGGAACGGAAACTCAAGGGATAGGGATCGTTCCTGATATAAAGGTTGAGCTTAAAGTGAAGGATGTTCGAAACCATCATGATCCATATCTTGCAAAGGCACTGCAGTTAATCAATAAATAAAATTTAGAAGGCTTATTGCACTATTGATTTTAAGTGTTGCCAAACGTTGTTTGCTAGAATTTCTTGACCTTCTTTGGTCGGATGTACACCATCGTTTTGATTTAGATTTTGTATTCCAGCAACTTTATCCAATAAGAAAGGTACAAGAGTCATATTTTGTTCTTTGGCTAACTTGGGGAAGATTGCTGCAAAGTCATTAAAATATTTTTCTCCCATGCTCGGTGGAACCATCATTCCAGCCAAAACTAATTTGCAGTCAGGATAAGCCTTTTTAACTTTATTGACTATTTCATTTAAATTTTGATAAGTAGATTCTGTAGAGATTCCCCTTAAACCATCATTAGCACCTAATTCCAAGACAAATACATCGACTTTTTCCTTTAATAGCCAGTCGATTCGGTCTTTGCCACCTGCTGATGTTTCACCACTTAACCCGGCATTAATACAAGTATAAGGTAATTTCAAGGAATCAATTTTTTGTTGAATCAAAGCTGGAAATGCCAAGGATTGATCCTGCAGCCCTAAACCAGCGGTCAAGCTATTACCAAAAAATAAGATGCGTTTTGTTGTTTCCGTAGGGATGGAATCAGTTTTTGTAGTATCTGTTGGAGCACTTGTATTGTTCTGTTGATTGGCATTATTGCAAGATGCAAGTAAAAAAACTGCTAAAAGGATAGAGATTAGGGGTTTCATGTGATTCATCTAGCTAATTTAATTAAAAAATATCTATAAATTTATTAGATATGACATCAACTATGATCCTACAAGTGCAGCATGTCTTCAAGAGTTATCAGATTGGAGATCATCAATTACCCGTTTTACAAGATATAAATTTTGAGATAGAGGCCGGTTCGACGGTGGCCATTGTTGGACCTTCAGGAAGTGGTAAAACTACTCTTTTGGGTTTATGTGCAGGTTTGGACCAGAGCACCGAGGGAAATATTATTTTGGATGGCATTCAGCTAAGTGGTTTAAACGAGGATAAATTGGCACAAATCAGAAATGAACATGTAGGCTTTGTCTTTCAAAATTTTCAATTGTTACCAACCTTGACCGCTTTAGAAAATGTGTTGGTTCCGATGGAATTGCGGGGACAACGCAATAAGCAAAAAGAAGCCTTGGAGTTGTTGGACCGAGTTGGATTGTCTGGACGTGCGGATCATTATCCATCGCAATTATCTGGTGGAGAGCAGCAACGCGTTTCCTTAGCTCGCGCCTTTGCGAACCGGCCAAAGATTTTATTTGCAGATGAACCGACGGGAAATCTAGATGCGGAAACCAGTGCTATTATTGAGGAAATGCTATTTCAATTAAATCAGGAGTCAGGCACTACCTTGGTTATCGTGACCCATGATTTGGATTTGGCGGCAAAGACACAAAAAATAATTCCAATCAAGGGAGGGAAGATTCAATGAATTGGCGATGGATTTTCTTAATGGCCTGGCGGGATAGCCGCAAAAACAGGTCGAGATTATTTCTGTTTATATCATCTATTATTTTAGGGATCGCGGCCTTAGTGGCCATGAATTCCTTTAATGAGAATTTACGGAAGGATATTGATAGTCAGGCCGCGGAATTGATTGGAGCAGATCTGGAGTTGGAGAGTAGGCGGGAGCCATCTGCTGAGGCCATGCAATTCATAGATTCACTAAAAGGCTTGAGTGAGGATTTTGCGAAGGAAGAGCGATTCATGTCGATGATCCGTTTTCCAAAAGCTGATGGTTCGCGATTAGTTCAAGTCCGTGCGATTGAAGGGAGTTATCCATTTTATGGGGATGTAGAAACCAATCCAGAACATAGTTTTAAAGAATTTGGAAAGGATAAGGCAGTATTTGTTGAGAATTCACTTTTATTACAATTTGACGCCCATGTCAGAGATTCCATTCATTTAGGAAACAATAGTTATGAAATTTGGGGGAATGTTTTATCCCAACCGGGGCAGACGGCCATCTCGGGGGCTATGGCACCTTCGGTATTTGTACCGATCACGCAGTTAAAGAATTCAGGTTTACAACAGACAGGAAGTCGGATTGAGTATCATTATTATTTTAAGCTTCCTAAGGGGTTTCAGGTTGATAAGAAAGTAGAGGAGCTAGAGAATAGAATTACGGAATTGCAATTGAGGGCATCCACGATTCAGAGCACCAAAGAAAATACTGGGCGATCCTTTGCAGATATGGCCAGTTTTATGGAGTTGGTAGGGTTTGTAGCCTTATTACTTGGTTGTATTGGCGTATCCAGTTCAGTTCAGATTTATGTGCGGGAGAAATTACTCTCCGTTGCTGTATTACGATGTCTAGGAGCAACAGCGAAGCAGGCTTTTTATATATTTTTGGTTCAATTTGCAGGAATAGGGCTCATAGGAGGGTTTATAGGTGCTGTCCTAGGTTCTTTGATTCAATATATCATTCCAGTGGTAATGCAGGATGTATTACCCGTAAGTTTAAGTACAGGAATATCTTGGCTTGCCGTTCTTGAAGGGATAGCTCTCGGACTTGTTATAGCGGTTTTATTTGCATTGTTACCCCTGTTATCTGTTCGGAAAATATCACCATTAAATTCTATTCGGGTTTCCGACAAAGAGGAGAGTGTCTTGAAGGATAAGATGAGCTGGTGGATTTATTTATTGATTCTTGTATTTATTACCTTGTTTGCACGTCTTCAAATGCCAAATTGGGGGCAAACCATCATTTTTGTGCTAGGCGTTGGGATGACCTTTTTGCTCCTTTATTCAGTGGCAAAGTTATTCACTTTTATAATCAAGAAGTATTTTCCTAAAGGCTGGCCATATTTATGGCGGCAGGGTTTATCGAATTTATATCGTCCGAACAACCAGACCGTTATTTTGATGATATCAATAGGGTTGGGAACAGCATTGATTGCCACGATGTTTTTGGTTCAGGATCTATTGATTAACCGGGTGAAGCTATCTTCTGAGCAGAGTCAGGCGAACATGATCATGTTTGATATTCAGCCCTCACAGCGGGCACCTTTGGATGCCTTAGCAAAATCGGAAGGCTATCCAATATTAGAATCTGTGCCGGTTGTTACCATGCAATTGGCGAGTGTGAATGGGGTGACCTTAAAGGATGTAGTGGCAGATACGAGTAATGAAGTAAGTTCGCGTGCGTTTCGAGGGGAGATCCGAGCGACTTATAGGGATTCTTTGACAGCAACCGAGCGAATCACTTCGGGAAAATGGGTTTCAAAGGTTGGTGGTTCTGATACCGCTATAGTTTCCTTGGATAAAAATTATGCTGAGAACATCAAAGTTAAAGTTGGGGACAAGCTATCTTTCAATGTGCAGGGATTAATCATTCCGGCGAAGGTTGGCAGTATCCGGCAAGTTGATTGGAATAGGTTTCAATCGAATTTTCGGGTGGTCTTTGCATCCGGAAGTATTGATAAAGCGCCTCAATTCTATTTGATGATGGCCAAGGTTCCAACAGAACTGGAGTCCAGTAAGTTTCAACAGAAAATTGTCAACAGTTTTCCGAATGTATCCGTGATCGATATGAATGCTGTTTTGATGGTGTTGCAGGAGATATTGGATAAGATTGGTTTTATAATACAATTTATGGGGGCATTCAGTATTCTTACAGGGGTTATTGTCCTTATTTCATCCGTGCGGATCAGTAAATATCAGCGGATTCGAGAGAATGCTCTGTTAAGAACGATAGGAGCCAGTAGGAAGCAAATATTTCTCATTACGATCAGTGAATATTTATTTCTAGGCTTATTATCGGCTCTGACAGGGATAGTCATAGCGGTAATTGCGAGTTATTTGTTGGCTATTTTTGTTTTTGAAGCCGTGTTTGTTCCATCCTTTCTGATGATATTCATCTTGATGGTTGTGATTGTAGGATTAACAGTACTGATAGGATTGATTAATAGCTTGACAGTCATCAATCGTTCCCCATTGGAGGTGTTGAGGAAAGAATAATTTTTACTAGGAAATTGTTGCTATTATTTAATTAAATTTAAGGACCATTTAATTAAATTTTGATTATGAAAAAATTATTCACACTGCTGTTATTACTTTTGAGTATGATAACAACGAAAGCTCAAGTTGCTGGTGATTGGAAAGGTGAATTGGAAGCCCAAGGCACCAAAATGGAAATGATCTTCCACATCAGTGAAAAAGACGGAAACTTATCGGCTACCCTAGATATTCCCGCACAAGGTGCATCGGGATTAGCGATGACGACTGTAAAGTTTGAAAATAACAAGCTTAATCTTGCGATGGAGCAGGCTGGTTTCTCTTATGAAGGGGAACTGAAAGGGGAATCCATTGAGGGGAAGTTTAAGCAAGCTGGGATGGAGTTTCCGCTCCTATTAAAGAAGACAAAAATTACGAAGCCAGGGGATCCGAGTTTAGTTTCTTCGGAAGCTGAGCTTGCGAAATTAATTGCACTTGGCAATGGAAATTACAAGTACAAGGTTGAGGACTATTTTGCGAAGCCAAAATCATCAAGTTTTGCACTTTCACCGAATGGTAAATACATTTCTTATCGGGAGAAAGATGAAAAAAATAAGCGACATGTGATGATTAAGGAGGTAGCAACAGGTAAGGTAGTACGTGCTATTGAGGAAAAGGATGAATTGATCCGCGGCATGGGCTGGGTAAATGATGAGCGATTGGTTTACATTATGGACCAAGGTGGGAATGAGAATTACCATTTATATGCTGTTAATATTGACGGAACTAATAATATAGACCTTACTCCGTTTGAAGGTGTTCAAGCAGGCATCCTGAATATGCTGAAAGAGCAAAAAGATTATATCATTATTCAAATGAATAAGGATAATAAGCAGATTTTTGAACCATATAAAGTCAATATTCAGACTGGTGAGATGGAGAAGTTATTTACGAATACGGATCCGGAAAATGCTATCGTAGGCTATGAGTTTGATAAGGATGGGGTATTGCGCGGTTATGGGAAAATGCTAAATGGAATAAATACCCAATTTTTCTATAAGCCACAAGGCAAACAAGATTTCGAATTATTTGGAACCACAAAATGGTATGATACATTTTCTGTTTTGTCCTTCAATTATGCTTCGAAGAATCCAGATGAAGCCTACGTTTTAACAAACCTTGATTCGGACAAGGCCAGAATTGTGTTATATGATTTAGCTGCGAAGAAAATTATCAAGGAAATTTATTCAAACCCAGATTATGATGCGACGATCCTAGGTCTTTCGAGAAAGCGAAACTGGGAGTTGGATTATGTGGGTTATGAAGGCGAAAAGGTTGAGATAGAGCCTAAGAGTAAGACCTTTAAAGGGATTTTTGATTTATTTCAAAAGGAGTTCCCGAATTATGAATATGTGATTGTTGGCAAGACCGATAATGAAGATCAGTATTTGGTAATGGTCCAAAGTGATAAGCTTTATGGAAAATACTACCATTTGGATGCCACATCGAATAAGATCACTTTGTTATATGATTTGATGCCACAGTTGAAGGAGGCGGATATGGCAGATATGCGTCCTATTACCTTTAAATCGAGGGATAGTTTGACTCTTCATGGATATATAACGCTTCCGAAGGCTGCACTTGAGGGAAAGAAAGTTCCATTAATTGTGAATCCACATGGAGGTCCACAAGGAGTTCGGGATAGCTGGGGCTTCAATCCGGAGACTCAGTTGTTTGCGGCGCATGGATTTGCAACCCTACAGGTTAATTTTCGAGTATCAGGTGGCTATGGGAAAGAATTTTTGAAGGCAGGTTTTAAGGAGGTTGGTAGAAAGGCGATGGATGATGTGGAGGATGGAATTCAATATGTCATAGATCAAGGTTGGGTTGATAAGGATAATGTAGCTATTTATGGCGGTTCACATGGTGGATATGCAGTTCTACGTGGATTAACGAAGACGCCAGATTTATATAAAGCAGGTGTTGATTACGTAGGAGTTTCTAATATTTTCACTTTATTGAATTCTATTCCAGAATATTGGAAGCCCTATCTTGAAATGTTATATCAGGTTTGGTATGATCCAAATAACAAAGAAGAGGCAGAAATTGCGAAGGAGGTTTCACCCTTATTTCACGTTGATAAAATTAAAGCACCATTATTTGTTGTTCAAGGGGCGAATGATCCAAGGGTAAAAATTGCGGAAGCGGATCAGATTGTAAAAGCTTTAAGAGAGAAAGGGGTTGATGTTCCCTATATGGTAAAATATGATGAGGGCCATGGATTTGGAAAAGAGGAGAATCAGATAGAATTCTATAAGGCCATGATGGGCTTTTTCCACAAACATTTAAATTAATCTGTTGTTATATAACTGTATAGCTCCTAAATTTAGGGGCTATACTTATTTAATATCCTTATGAAAATTCTAAACACACAGCAGTTAAAAGAGGTGGATCAAGAGACCATTCAAAATGAAGGAATCAGTTCATGGGAATTGATGGAGCGGGCATCCCATATGGCTACATCAGCTATTTTGGATGATTATTCAGAAGAGATTAAGAATTCTTCCATTGTGGTGGTCTGTGGAAAGGGAAATAATGGTGGTGATGGCTTGTGTATTGCCCGGATTTTACGCGAATCAGGATACCCAGTTACAATATGTCTGATAAAATCGGAGGATTATTCGGGGGATAATCTGATCAACCAGAAGATGTTGGATGATATCCAATATTTCGAATTGAATGAAGAACTGGATTTACCGACAGAAGGATTTTTGATTGATTGTTTATTTGGGTATGGATTGAGTTCGCCACTTGGGGAAGATTGGATGGAAATTATCGATCAGATCAACGAATTTCCTGGGAGAATCCTGTCTATTGACCTGCCTTCGGGATTAATGGTTGATGGCATTGGAGAAAATATGAACCCTATTGTCTGTGCGGAAAAGGTATATACTTTTCAGGTTCCCAAATTAGCCTTGTTGCTTCCGGATAATTCCGATTTTGTTGGAGAATTTGAGCTTGTCAATATAGGCTTGGATAATTATTCGATTAATAAACAGGAAACCAGCATGCGATATGTGGATTCAGATATGCTGGATGTTCTGTATCGTTCAAGGACAAAATACGATCATAAGGGAACCTTTGGTCATGTTGCCATTATTGGGGGGAGTTTGGGCAAAATAGGTTCGGTTTTATTGGCATCCAAATCAGCTTTAAAATCAGGCTGCGGTTTGGTAACTGCCTATATTCCTAGATGTGGCTATCAAATTCTTCAAATTGGGTTTCCTGAGGCGATGGTTCAGCTGGATTCATCGGAGGATTTGTTGGTTGACTTTAATGTACAAGGATCCTTTTCGGCGATTGGGATTGGTATTGGTATGGGACGCAATGAAGAAACAATTCGCGGATTTGGAATCTGGTTACAATCATTAGAAGAGGATGTAAAATTAGTTTTGGATGCCGATGCATTGAATATTTTGTCAGAACAAGAGCATTTATTACGGTATATCCCAAAGAATAGTATTTTGACGCCACATCCGAAGGAGTTGGGACGTTTGATTGGGGACTGGTCGAATGATCTGGATAAATTAGAAAAGGCGAGGGCATTCTCAAAGGAATATCAAATCATATTAATTATTAAAGGGGCGAATACCTCGATTATTAATCCGTCGGGGGAGATTTATTTTAATTCGACTGGCAATCCAGGGATGGCGACCGGAGGTTCTGGCGATGTTTTGACAGGGATTATCAGTAGTTTGTTGGCCCAAGGTTATTCGGCTTTTGATGCGGCCGTATTAGGAGTTTATATTCATGGATCTGCCGGCGATTATGCCAAAGATTGGGTAGGAGAGACCAGTTTGGTTGCTACCGATATCATCGAACATTTAGGTTCAGCATTTATGGAATTTTAAGGGAATTCCTGAAATTATGATAAAGAAATGATGTTGTAAGTCAATTTGTGTCCGATAAATATTCTTTATCTTTACTTTATGCAAATTCACATCAAGAATATGGTTTGTCCACGTTGTATTATGGCGGTGGAACAGATATTAAATCGAATGGAAATTCCATTTGCTGAGGTGAATATTGGGTCCGTAAATCTTGGCCGGAATCTTTCAGAGGAGGAGCAGATTATTTTTGATCAGGAGCTTCAGATGATTGGTTTTGAGGTGTTGAAAGATAGGAAGGCGGTTTTGGTGGAGGAGATAAAAATCGCTCTAGCGGAGATGATCAGTGATGAAAATGCAATGTTGATTAAGACCTCCAGCTATTTGTCGGAAAGATTTAACCTTGAATATTCGTATTTAAGCAATGTATTTTCTGAAGTTCATGGAGAAAGCATTGAGAAATATCTAATAGGGATTAAAGTTGATAAGGTTAAGGAATTGCTGGGATATGATGCCAGTTTGGCTGAAATAGCATCCCAATTACAATATAGTAGTATTGCTCATTTAAGTAATCAATTTAAAAAGACCACGGGACTGAGTCCATCGGCTTATAAAAAGCAATTGGTCTAAGGATATACAACAAAAAAGCTCGCGAATAGCGAGCTTTTTTGTTGTATAAGGGATATCCTTATTTAAGGTTATCACGGTAAACTGTAGCTTTTTTCACTTCAGTTTGAATGTCTTTACGAGAAGCATCATACGTTAATACTTTCTCATAGTCAGTAATTGCTTTATTGTAAGCATCAGTAGCTGTTGCTTTGTTATAGTTTGCAGCCCCTTTAGTACCAGTCAAGATTCCTAGGTCACGGTAAGCAATAGCACGGTTTTGGTATAATTTCGCATCCGTTGCATTGATTGCGATCGCTTTTGTATAGTCAGCAGTTGCTGATTTCAACAGTCCTTCGCGTTCTTGGTTACTTAACTTAAGTTCTTTATTTACCGCCATGTTGTTGTTTGCTTTCGCTTTATAGTAGTAAGCAGAAACATTTTTCGGGTCTAAAGAAATTACTTTCGTAAAGTTTGCGATTGCTTTTTTGTATTCTCCATTTTGGAATTGAGAATAACCTAATAAATAGACAACTTCAGGTTCATTTCCAGCATTAGGTAATGCTTTTTCGAATTGAGCTGCTGCAGTTTTGAAATCGCCACCTAGAAGTGCTTTTTCACCAGCACGAACATTAGGATCGCTGTGTTGTTGTTTTTCTTGTGCTTGCGCACCCATTGTAGCTAGTGCTAATGCAACCGTAGCTAACCCAATCTTAATCGACTTCATCTGCGTATTCAAATTATTTAATTTCATGTCTGAATTTTTATGTTGTTTTCCAGTAAAATACAATACTCCTACTAATAGAGTAAAAATCTGTTAAATAGTTTAACCTGGCAATCAATAGTTATAAACATTTCCACATTTTGTAACTTGCGTAAGTTTTTATTGTTAAAGAGTACACAAAGGTGACAAAGAATGTGCTGATTACTGACGATTTAACAGATACAAATCAATAATAGCATAAAATGTACCAAATTTCATGATTGGCATTCTGCTTGTACTATAAGGGTTCAATAAATTTAAAGAAAAAATATGCTGACGTTCTGACAAGATGTCGGCAGCTGGATATATACATATGAACAAATTTGATTCATTCAATTTTAATCAAACATTACCTATCATAAACGAAGAAACTGAATTCTTTCCATTATTGACTCAGCAAGATGAGGATGAGATGAGGAACGCAGAGATTCCGGATCAATTGCCGATTTTACCATTACGGAATACGGTATTATTTCCTGGGGTTGTGATTCCTATTACTGTGGGTAGAGATAAGTCCATTAAGTTGGTCAAAGATGCTTATAAAGGAGATCGTACAATTGCTGTGGTATCCCAGAAAGATATGACGGTAGAGGATCCTTCCTTTGAACAGCTGAACAAAATTGGTACTGTAGCGCATATCATTAAGATCCTTCAAATGCCTGATGGTAACACTACTGTTATTATTCAAGGTAAGCAAAGGGTAAAGCTTAAGGAATTGGTACAAACAGAGCCATATTTAATAGCGAGAGTTGAAAAATTCCCTGAGGATAAGCCTAAAACCAGTAGCAAAGAATTCAAAGCATTGATCTCTTCAGTGAAGGAAATGGCCTTACAGATTATTCAGTTATCGCCAAACCTTCCTAGTGAGGCTGGGATTGCGATTAAGAATATTGAGAGTCCAACCTTTTTGGTGAATTTTATTTCCTCGAATCTATCTTTAGAATTGGAGCAGAAGCAAGATTTATTGGAGATCAAGGATTTTGTGAAGCGCGCTAAACAGCTATTGGAGCATTTGACGACTGAGATTCAGATGTTGGAGTTGAAGAATCAGATTCAGAATAAGGTTCGTATTGATTTAGACAAGCAACAAAGGGATTACTTTTTGAGCCAACAGTTGAAGACGATTCAAGAGGAGTTGGGTGGCAATACACCAGACTTGGAGATTGAGGAGTTGAAGAAACGTGCAAAATCCAAGAAATGGAATGAAGAGGTTAGTAAGCATTTCCAAAAAGAATTGGAGAAGCTAGCCCGAATCAATCCAGCTGCTGCGGACTATTCTGTTCAATTGAATTATTTGGAATTATTGTTGGATTTGCCATGGGGTGAATTTACCAAGGATAATTTTGATTTAAATAGAGCTGAGAAGATCCTGAATAAGGATCATTATGGTTTGGAGAAAGTAAAGCAACGTATCATTGAGTATTTGGCTGTATTAAAGTTGAAGAATGATATGAAGGCTCCGATTTTATGTTTGGTTGGTCCTCCGGGGGTTGGTAAGACATCCTTAGGGAAATCCATTGCGAAGGCTTTGGGTAGAAAATATACCCGTATGGCTTTAGGAGGTATCCGTGACGAAGCAGAAATCCGAGGACATCGTAAGACCTATATAGGAGCGATGCCGGGTCGTATTGTTCAGTCTTTGAAAAAAGCGGGAGCTTCAAATCCAGTTTTTGTATTGGATGAGATTGATAAGATTGGTTCTGATTTTAAAGGAGATCCCTCTTCAGCTTTATTGGAGGTATTGGACCCAGAACAGAACACTCATTTTTACGATCATTATGTAGAGATGGAGTATGATCTTTCCAAGGTTATGTTTATTGCTACTGCAAACTCGTTAAGTGGAGTTCAACCGGCTTTATTGGATCGTATGGAGATTATTGAGGTTAACGGCTATACGATAGAAGAGAAGATTGAGATTGCGAAGAAGCACTTACTACCTAAACAAAGGGAGATGCATGGTATTCAAGCAAAGGATATTGCCTTGAAGCCTAAAATGATCGAGAAGATTATTGAGGAATATACTCGTGAATCTGGGGTTCGTGGTTTGGAGAAGAAAATAGGTTCCATAGTTCGTGGTATTGCTACTCGGATTGTAATGGAGAAGCCATATGATCATAATTTAGCTTCAGATGTTATTGAAGAGATTTTAGGTCCACCAATTTTCGATAAGGATTTATATGAGAATAACGATATTGCTGGGGTAGTTACAGGTTTAGCTTGGACTTCTGTAGGCGGTGATATATTATTTATTGAGTCGAGTTTAAGTCCAGGTAAGGGCAAGTTAAGTTTGACTGGTAATTTAGGGGATGTGATGAAGGAGTCGGCTGCGATTGCGATGGCTTACTTACGTTCGCATTCTGATGAATTTGGGATTGACTTCAAGATTTTCGACCAATGGGACGTTAATATACACGTTCCTGCTGGAGCGACTCCAAAGGATGGTCCATCAGCTGGTATTACGATGTTGACGGCTTTGGCATCTTTATTTACCCAGCATAAAGTGAAGCCAAAATTGGCGATGACTGGGGAGATTACGCTTCGTGGCAAGGTATTGCCTGTCGGAGGAATCAAGGAGAAAATTTTAGCAGCAAAACGTGCTAATATTAAAGATATCATCCTGAGCAAGTCCAATCAGAAGGATATTTTAGAAATTAAGGAAGACTATATCAAAGATTTGAACTTCCATTATGTAACTGAAATGCGTGAGGTTGTTAAACTAGCCTTATTGGATGAGAAGGTGAAGAACGCGAAAGTTCTAATCCGTGATAATTATTAAAACTACATTGTTATATATCAAAAGCACAACCCAGCGGGTTGTGCTTTTTTTTGTTAAGATTGTCAGTTTGATTTAATCTTAGAACCTTAATTTTTATTATGATTTAATAAGCTGTATTTTTGCGACAATGAATCCCAATAGCTCTGCAACAAGGTTTATTAAGCGGGTCATTAGTTCTGCACTATTGATCTATATTATTCGATGTCTGATAGGATTTGTACTTGGTTACCTCCTGTATCTACGATTTAAGCAGTTTGAAGTATTTTGGGCCTTATTATCGATTATCTTGGTGATATCACCAGAGGAGAAAGATTCCAAAAGATTATCCATTGAGCGTTTCAAATCAAATTTTGTTGGTTCGGTTGTCGCGATGGCCTGTGTTTGGCTATTGCCGAAATCTGTATATTCCATTATGGTAGGAATTGTCGTTACGATTATTCTATGTTGGGGTTTTAAGATTTTGAATATGGCAAGGGTGGCTATCGTTGCCCTGCTGATCATTATGATAGAGCCACATCATACACAAATTACCTATACTCCGATTTACCGAGCCCTTTCTACGGGATTGGGATGTGTGATTGGATTAACGATCGTCATCCTTACTTCTGGGATTATTCAATTCTTACGGGATAAGTACAAGATTTTTACAGAACCTGAATAAGAGGGACTTGTATTAATCCTCGGTCAGTTTCAATTAAATCCTTATTTTTACGGCAATGATTGAATTATATACTGACGGCGCATCTAGTGGTAATCCGGGTCCTGGAGGCTATGGCACTATCTTAAGAGCCATTTACCAAGGTTCAAATCCTGAGTTTCAAGGGAAGTTAATAGAGAAGGAATTTTCGGGTGGATTTCGGAAAACGACCAACAATCGAATGGAGTTAATGGCTGTAATTATTGGCTTGGAAGCTCTCAAAAACCTCAATCAACAAGTGACTATTTTTTCAGATTCCAAATATGTTATCGATGCGATAGACAAAAAATGGGTTTATGGATGGATCAAAAAAGGATTTCAAGGGAAAAAGAACAAAGACTTATGGATACGATTGATGAATGTATACAAACTTCATCAGATTAAGTTGGTTTGGGTAAAAGGGCATGCGGGGCATCCCTTAAATGAACGATGCGATCAATTGGCGGTTAAAGCTTCAAAAGATAAAACGACATGGAAAATAGATTCTGTATTTGAGGCAGAATTGCAAAAAGGCTTAGATATATAATCTAAGCCTTTTTTTATGGTCAAATAGAATGTTTTATTTGGTTAAATCAATCCAGCCCGTTTTATTAAAGGGTCCACTGAAGGTTCCTGACCTCTGAACTGTTTATATAATTTCATTGGATGTTCAGTTCCGCCTTTGGAAAGAACATGCTCTTTAAATTTTTGAGCGACTTCCTTATTGAAAATACCTTCTTGTTTGAAATAATCAAATGCATCGGCATCCAAAACTTCAGCCCATTTATAGGAGTAATACCCAGAGGAATATCCGCCATCAAAAATATGGGAGAAGGAGGTTGACATTACGTTTTCCTTGACATCCGGATAGATGGCAGTTTCTTCAAATTGCTTGGCTTCAAAATCTTTGACATTGGCGATAGAACTAGGGTCTTGGCCATGCCAACCCATATCCAAAAGGCCAAAGCTCAATTGTCTGACTGTTGCCAACCCTTCCAAAAAGGATGCACTATCTTTAATTTTCTGGATGTACTCCATAGGAATGGTTTCGCCGGTTTCATAATGTTTAGCAAAGAGCTTTAAGGCATCTTCTTCATAGCACCAGTTTTCCATTATTTGACTTGGCAATTCTACAAAATCCCAATAAACTGATGTTCCGGAAAGCGTAGGGTAAGTAGTGTCAGCAAGAATACCATGTAAGGCATGTCCAAATTCATGGAATAGGGTAGTGACCTCATTGAATGTTAACAGGGAAGGTTTGCTCGCTGTTGGGCGGGTGAAATTGCAGACGATGGATACATGCGGTCTTTCATTGTGGCCATCCTTAACAAATTGTGATTTATAGGAGGTCATCCAAGCCCCATTTCTTTTCCCTTTTCTAGGGAAAAAATCGGTGTAAAATACAGCTACCAATTCACCTTCATCGGTACTTACTTCATAAGTTTGAACTTCAGGATGGTATTTATCGATGTTATGGATTTCCTTGAAATTTAATCCGTAAAGGCGATGAGCGATTTCAAAGACACCATTGAGAACATTTTCTAATTTGAAATAGGGTCTTAGTTTTTCATCGTCTAGGTTAAATCGTTCCTGTTTAAGTTTTTCAGAATAGTAGCTGCCATCCCATTTTTCCAGCTTTTCAATTCCATCTTTTTCTTTGGCATATTGAGAGATTTCCTGAAATTCTTTTAGTGCAGCTGGTTTTCCTTTAGCTAGGAGGTCATTTAGAAAAGCCTTTACCGTGTGAGGGTTTTGAGCCATTCTTTCTTCTAGTTTAAAGTGTGCATGGGAATCGTAGCCTAGAAGAACTGCACGTTGATGTCTTAATTTTGCGATTTTTAGGATAATTTCTTCATTGTTGTTTTCATTATCCTGGAATCCTTTTTTACCAGCAGCAATTGCTAATTCTTTACGGAGTTCACGATTGCTAGCATAGGTCATGAAGGGAATATAACTTGGGTAATCCAAGGTAAATATCCAACCTTCTTTACCTTCGTCTTTGGCTAGTTCATGAGCGGCTTCTACAATGGCATCAGGAAGACCATCAAGATCTTCTTTCTTGGTTATATGCAATTGATAAGCATTGGTATCAGCAAGGACATGTTCAGCAAAGTTCAATTTTAGAACGGACATTTCCTGGTCAATTTCGCGTAGTTGTTTTTTCTTGTCTTCGGAAAGCAATGCGCCATTACGAACAAAGTCTTTATAGTATTTGGTCAATAAAGTTTCTTGTTCAGGATTTAATGATAGGTTATCCTTTTGGTCATATACTTCTTTTATCTTTAAGAACAAGTCGTAATTCAAAGTTATATCCGAGCTTAATTCGGCTAGTAAGGGCGCTACTTGAACGGCGATTTTTTCAATTTCTTCATTTGTTTCTGCGGAGTGAAGGTTGAAGAAAATATTTGAGATTCTATCAAGCTGCATTCCGGAGAAGGAGAGTGCTTCTATAGTGTTTTTGAATGTCGCAGGATTAGTATTAGTTGTGATTTGCTCGATTTCTTTTTTGGTTTCAGCTATGGCCTCTTTGAATGCTGGGACATAGTCTTGATTATTAATTTTAGAAAAAGGAGCTGTATTATAGTTCGTTTCGAACGATTTTGTTAGAATATTCATAGAATATAAAGTTACGAATATAAATTCAGGGAAAATTGCTTGTAAAAGAACAATTAGCAAGATTTTACGGAAACATTACGTATTATTATGTTGTAATAACAATAAAAAAAGCAGACATCATGAATAATAAGATATTATCCTTACTTGCAGTTCCCGTATTAGTAATTAGTTTAAGTTCTTGTCAGAATTCAAAGCAAAAATCTGAGGTTGGGCATTCGACCGAATCAGGAAAAGATTGGACGGCATCGGAGCTGGCGGGCAAATATAGTTTTGAGGACAGCGGTGATACCATAGTTTTAGAATTAACAAACCAGAATGATTCATTAGTTGGTCCATTGAATTATAATTTTGAGGAGAAGGATAAAAACGAAGGAGTTTTCAGAGGGGTGATCAAGGACTCCTTGTTAGTGGGTCAATATACTTTTATGTCGGAGGGAGTCAGCTCGGTACGGGAGACTGTATTTGGGATTGTTCCGGAAGGTTTGATTGAAGGATTTGGGGATGTAGAGGAGCGAGATTCGATGATGGTATTTAAGAATATGGATAGTTTAAGGTTTGATCACGGGATGATTTTACATAAGAAATAAGTGTTTTTAGTATAGTAAACTAATATTTTGAACAAATATTTGGTCATTTGATTAAAATATTTGTTCAATATATTATTTTGTTGTTAACTTTGTGAGAAATCAAGGTTAATAATATGGCTAAGAAAATTGCAGAGAAGGAGCGTGATACCTCTACGGAGGAGAAAATAAAAGAAGCTGCACGCCGTGTTTTTCATAAGAAGGGATTTGCGGCAACGCGGACTCGCGATATTGCGGAGGAGGCCGATATCAATCTATCCTTGTTGAACTATTATTTCAGGAGTAAGGAGAAACTCTTTGAAATTATCATGTTCGAGACCTTGGGTGAGTTTGTGAAAGGCTTGTTTCCAGTTTTGAATAATGAAGACACGAGTTTAGTAGAAAAGGTCAATGCCGTCGCAGACCATTATATAGATTCCATCAAAAAGGAACCAGAAATCCCTGGATTCATTATCAGTGAAATTCGTCATAATGTAAATAATATCCTAGAAAGGATTCCCGTCAAGGAAATTCTAGGGAATTCTGTTATTATCCGTCAGTTCAACGAGGAGCTACAAAAAGGCAATTTGAAAGATGTGAACCCGATTCAATTTATGATGAATATGTTGAGTTTGGTTTTGTTTCCTTTTATTGCTCAACCCCTGATTATGAATGGAACAGGTGTCAATCATGAAGAGTTTATCAAATTGATGGATCAGCGTAAGAAGTTGATTCCGATCTGGATAGAGGCTATGCTAAAGGCATAGTACTCTTTTTTTGAGGGTAAAATTGGTCAAATGTTTAAATCAATATATTAAAATGTATGATTAAGTTAAATGTCTTTTATAAAATTTTATTAATTGGAATTCTGCTCGGCTTCAAGCTAAGTCCGGGATATGGGCAGCAAATGAAAACTCTGGAATTGGAGGAGTGCTATAAGTTGGCTCGGTTAAATTATCCGATGATCAAACAACATTCATTGATCGAAAAGACAAAGGATTTCTCCATGGACAATATGGAAAAAGCAATTCTACCCCAAATGAATATTGCTGGACAAGCTACCCATCAATCGGATGTAACCTCTCTTCCAATTAGTTTGCCGAACATGGATATTCCAAGTATAAGTAAAAACCAATACAAGGTTTATGCAGAGATTTCACAGTCCATCACAGGTTTGCTAAACCTTAAGGATCAGAAAGAGAATTTGGAAGCTAGTTCTGCAGTTGAAACGCAGAAGGTAGAGGTTGAGATGTATAAGTTGAGGGAGCGGATCAATAATTTATTTTTTTCCATTCTGATGTTGGATAAGCAGCAGGAACAAATCAAGATCAGCATTGTGGATCTTCAGAGTGGTATTGATAAAATGGAAACAGCTGTTAAGAATGGGGTCGCCCTTCGGAGTTCGGCCAGTAATTTACAAGCAGAAAGGTTGAAGGCAGAACAGCGAATCGTTGAAGTCCAATATAACAAGAAATCTTTTTTGAATGTTCTGTCTATTTTGATTGGTCAAAAATTGGATGATCAAGTTCAATTGATTGTTCCAAAGTCAGCGACCTATTCAGATCAGATTAATCGACCAGAGCAAGCTTTATTTTCCTTACAGAGAAAGGCGCTTGATGTTCAGAATAAATTAATTGATGATAAATCCTTGCCGCAGTTCAGCATGTTTGTTCAGGGGGGTGTTGGACAACCTGCCTTAAATATGTTGAGTAATAAATCTCAGGGATTTTATATTGCCGGATTGAAGTTAGCCTGGAATTTAAATACGTTCTATACCCAACGTAATGAGAAGAGTTTGGTAAAAACCAATCAAGAGATGCTGGATGTGCAGGAGGAGACCTTTCTATTCAATACGAAAATGAATTTAAGCCAACAGGAAACCGAGATTTTGAAAATTCAGGAGCTATTAAAAACAGATCAACAAATTATTGAATTAAGGGAACAGGTAAAGAATTCGACATTGAATCAATTGAATTATGGTACAGCGACCAGCAATGATTACCTCATCGCTGTCAATGTGGTGGAACAAGCGAAGCAAAGTTTGGCGATTCATCAAGTCCAGCTTTTGATGGCACAATATAATTTACTAACAACTTCAGGTACAATTGACAACTAATACAGTATGAAAAAATTTAAAATAAGCTTGGTTTTAATGGTAGGACTGTTTTTGAGTTCTTGTAAAAATAATAAGGATGATTTTGATGCTTCGGGAAGTTTTGAAGCTGTTGAAACCATCATATCCGCTGAAGCAAATGGTACAATCAAAGAGTTTAACTTGGAGGAAGGTGATCAATTGAAGGAAGGTCAGCAAGTAGGCTTTATCGATACGGTTCAAACCTATCTAAAGAAGCGTCAGTTGGAGGCACAGGTAGGGGCTGGTCTTAGTAGAAAACCGAATATTCCAGTGCAATTATCAGCTTTGAAAGAACAGATCAGACACTTGGAACAGGAAAAAGTAAGGACTCAAAATTTGATTGCTGGGGATGCTGCGACACCAAAGCAATTGGATGATATCGAAGCGCAAATCAAATTGTTGACCAAACAAATGGACGCTCAACAATCATCATTGTCGATTTCAAATCAAAGTATTGGAAAAGAGGTTGTTCCCTTGGAGGTTCAGATCTATCAGTTGGATGATCAATTGAAGAAATCAAAAATTATCAATCCAGTCAATGGAACGGTGTTGACGAAATATGCAGAAGTGAATGAAGCAGCAGGAATGGGAAAACCTTTGTATAAGATTGCTGATCTGTCGACCATGATTCTGAGGGCCTATATTACTGGGTCCCAGCTTCCGAATGTGAAGTTAAATCAGAAGGTCAAGGTATTGACGGATAATGGTGACGAGGGCTATCATGAGTCCGAAGGGGTCATTACTTGGATTAATGACAAGGCTGAATTTACACCAAAGACGATTCAAACCAAGGATGAGCGTGCAAATCAGGTTTATGCGATTAAGGTAAGGGTTAAGAACGATGGTCGCTATAAAATAGGGATGTACGGCGAAATAAAATTCATGTAAACATGGAAATGGTTCAAGTCCAAGATTTGGTAAAAACCTATAATAAGGGGGCATTGACGGCAGTTGATCGGGTTAGTTTTTCGGTTGACAAAGGGGAGATATTTGGTTTGATTGGTCCTGATGGCGCGGGGAAGACCAGTATTTTCAGGGTGTTGACGACTTTGTTGCTTCCAAATGAAGGGAATGTCAGTGTTGGAGGATTGGATGTGGTGAAGGATTATAAAAAGATCCGGAAGATGGTTGGTTATATGCCGGGGAAGTTTTCGTTGTATCAAGACCTGACGGTGGAGGAGAATCTAAATTTCTTTGCATCCGTTTTTGATACGAGCATCGAGGAGAATTATGATTTGATCAAGGATATTTATGTGCAGATTGAACCTTTTAAGGATCGAAGAGCGGGGAAACTATCTGGGGGAATGAAGCAGAAGTTGGCTTTATGTTGTGCATTAATTCATAAGCCTGAGATTCTTTTTTTGGACGAACCTACGACTGGTGTAGATGTTGTATCCCGGAAGGAATTTTGGGACATGCTATCCAGGTTGAAGGAACAGGAGATTACCATTTTGGTTTCCACCCCTTATATGGATGAAGCGACCTTGTGTGAAAGGATTGCATTGATACAAAATGGGAAAATATTGAGTGTCGAAACGCCGGATGAAATCATTAAGCAGTATCCAGATCCATTATATGCCATTAAATCTAATGATATGGGGAAATTATTATTGGATCTTCGAAAAAATCCAATGATTAAAACTTGTAATGCCTTTGGGGAGTATCATCATATCAGTTTCAATGAAATGAATGAGAATCAAACTGATGATTTGTTGAAGTCATTGGAAGAAGAGGGGCAAAAAGGCGTTGAAATCAAGAAGATACAACCCAATATTGAAGATTGTTTTATTCAACTGATGAATTGATATGGATCGAGAAATAGTTATTAAAACGGATAAATTGACGAAGAAGTTTGGGGATTTTATAGCTACCAATGCCATTAGCTTTGAAGTTTATAAGGGTGAGATTTTTGGCTTTTTAGGTGCGAACGGTGCTGGTAAGACTACTGCGATGAAAATGCTATGTGGTTTATCGAAACCGAGTTCTGGGGAGGCGAGTATTGCAGGTTTCGATATTTATAAGCAGACGGAAGAAATTAAGAAGAATATTGGTTATATGAGTCAGAAATTCTCTTTGTATGAGGATTTGTCAGTGAATGAAAACATTGATTTTTTCGCAGGGATTTATGGCTTGAGCAATAAGGAGTTGAAGACGAAAAAAGCGGAGTTGCTTCAGACATTGGGGCTGGAAAGTGAGGCTAAGAAATTAGTGGGTTCATTGCCATTGGGCTGGAAGCAGAAGTTAGCATTTTCAGTCGCTATCATCCATAATCCTAAGATTGTTTTTCTAGATGAACCGACCGGAGGTGTTGATCCGGTGACGAGACGACAGTTTTGGGACTTGATCTATTCGGCTTCGGCAAATGGAATTACGGTTTTTGTGACGACGCATTATATGGATGAAGCGGAATATTGTAATCGGATTTCCATGATGGTTGATGGGGAAATCAAGGCTTTGGATAGTCCGATTAATTTAAAAAAGCAGTTCGGCGTTGAAACGATGGATGAGGTATTTTATGATTTAGCACGTGGCGCAAAAAGGAAAGGAGATTAAATGAAACAGTTTATGTCATTTGTAAGAAAGGAGTTCTATCATGTTTTTCGGGATAGAAAAACCCTGTTGATGCTTTTTGGTTTGCCCATTGTTCAGATTTTCCTCTTTGGATTTGCTTTGACTAATGAGGTTAAAAATGCCAAAATAGTAATCTGCGACTATGCTAAGGATGTTGCTAGCATGGAAATTACAAGGAAATTTGAAGCGAATCCAAACTTTGAATTGACTAAATCCTTGATGAATCATCGGCAGATAGAGGAATCCTTTCAGCGTGAGAATATCAAGCTGGCCATTATTTTTCCGGTGAATTTTAATGAAGATTTGATGCATCTTAAGCAGGCTCAGATTCAGGTTATATCGGATGGTTCAGATCCGAATACGGCCAGTACGCTTCAAAATTATGCGAACTCCATCATAATGGATTATCAAAATGAGATGATGCAAAACCAAAGGCAGCCTTATTCCATAAACACGGAACTGAGAATGTTGTATAATCCAGAATTAAAAGGAGCAACGAACTTTGTGCCTGGGATTATGGCCTTGGTGTTGATGTTGGTATGTGTGTTGATGACTGCAGTATCCATTGTGAAGGAGAAAGAAATGGGGACCATGGAAATCCTATTGGTTTCACCCTTCAATCCTTTTTTAGTGATCGTATCGAAAGCACTTCCTTATTTTATTCTTTCCTTAATAAATCTAGCAGTTATTCTAATCATGGCGGTGACTTTATTGGGGATGCCGATTCATGGAAGTTTACTCTTATTGATTGCGGAAAGTGCTCTTTTGATTATCTGTGCTTTATCGGTGGGTTTATTGATCTCCAATGTTACGAAATCACAGCAAGCAGCCATGCTGATTTCAATGATGGGGATGATGTTGCCGATCTTGTTGTTCACTGGTTTTATGTTTCCAGTAGAGAATATGCCTCTGCCATTGCAACTGATTTCGAATATTGTACCATCGAAATGGTATTACATTATTGTGAAATCTATTATGTTGAAGGGATTGGGGATAGCAGCAGTTTGGAAGGAGACTTTGATTTTGGTTGGAATGACCGTTTTGTTACTGTTCTTAAGTTTAAAGAATTTTAAAACCAGGTTGGAATGAAATTATTAATGTTTTTATTGAAAAAAGAATTTAAACAGATCTTTAGAAATAAAGCTTTGCTACCTTTAATTTTTATTGCACCGATCATGCAATTGATCATCTTGCCATTGGCTGCAGATTTTGAGGTTAAGAACATCAATATTTCAGTCATTGACCATGATCATTCCCCATATTCACAGGTGTTGATTTCAAAGTTAACTGCCTCGGGTTATTTTCGATTGACCGACTATGGACAATCATTTAAAGAAGGTTTAAAGCAAATTGAGCAGGATAAAGCTGATTTGGTTTTAGAAATTCCGGCTCACTTTGAAAGGGATCTTGTAAAAGAAAAGAACGCAGAACTATTTGTGGCAGCAAATGCTATCAATGGGGTTAAAGCTGGGTTGGGTTCAAGTTATTTAAGTCGAATCATAAAGGATTTTAATGCTGATATCCGGACGAAATGGTTGAATCAGCAAGGAGAATCAGGGACTTCACTAATTGATATTACCTCTTCCAGTTGGTTTAATCCATATTTGATTTATAATAAATTTATGGTTCCTGGAATTTTGGTGGCCTTGGTTACCATGGTTTGTTCCTATATGTGTGCCTTAAATATTGTGAAGGAAAAGGAGGTGGGTACCATTGAACAAATCAATGTGACTCCGATCAAAAAATATCAGTTTATCCTTGGGAAATTAATTCCATTTTGGATAATTGGGTTGTTTGTATTTACAGTAGGTTTATTTGTGGTAGGACGTTTTATCTATGGAATTGTACCTGTCGGTAATTTAATTTGGTTGTATGCCTATCTATCAATTTATCTGATCGCCGTATTGGGATTAGGTTTACTTATTTCAACAATTTCTGAAACACAGCAACAAGCTATGTCAGTGGCCTTCTTTTTTATCATGATATTTATGTTGATGAGTGGCCTGTTTACTTCTATTGACAGTATGCCGGAATGGGCTTATATTATTGCTAGGTTTATCCCAATGACCTATTTTATTGAAGTGGTTCGGATGATAGTTTTAAAAGGAAGTGATTTTGCCGATATCCAACAGCATTTCTTAATCATTATTGGCTTTGCAATTTTATTGAATGGATTGGCGATATGGAATTATAGAAAAACTTCTTAATCCGTTTCAAATCGACAATAACTTTAATAGGCAATAAAATAATAGTTAAAAAGTGGAACGAACTTTGGTTAAACTTTCATTTTAGTTCTTATTTGAATTTTTTACAATAATTTATTCAATTTGGAGCATTAATAACTGTATATTCACAAGCGATAACAGGAAAATATTTATTCCAATATTAATTATTTTTGCCTGACTATTGAATTGTTTCCATTTTTCACAACTATTTGTTCCTGTCCTCTTAGATGAAAAATATTGATGATAAGAGTTTGTTAATTGAGATTTCGAACGGTAAAGAAAGTGCTTTCACAGAACTTTATCGTCGTTATTTTATTAAACTGAACGCTTATTTGACCAGGATTTATAAATCCAATGAATCTCATGCTTCGGATATTTTGCAAGAAGCATTTTTGAGGATTTGGATTAACAGGGATCGATTATCTGAGATTGAAAACTTTGAAGCTTGGATTTTTAAAGTGGTCAGCATGGAAAGTCTAACCTTCATCCGCAAAGAAGTAAAGCAAAAAACAAAAGCAAATAATTTAAAAGCTCTTTACGATAATAAAGATCTGCAGGGATTCGAAAATCCACGATTTACAGAGCTTTATGAAATAAAACAATTGGTTCAAGAAACCATCTTGAATATGCCTGAACGTAGGCGGGAAGTTTATCTTTTGAGTAGAGAAAAAGGGCTTTCTGCCTCTGAGATAGCTGCTGAATTAAATATTTCTCCCAATACGGTGTATAATACCCTGACCTCAGCCTTAAAAGATATTCGAAAATCTTTAGAGAGTCAAAACTTCCAAATCACCTTGCTATTATTGGTCACACTGAAAATAATTTAAATATTTTTTCACTTTGAATAGTAGTAGTCCCCAAAACTGTATTCATTACTATATGAAGCTCCTCGAATAGGGGTTCAATTATTACTAACCATGCAAGAAACCAGAGCTTATTATTTAATTAAGGGGTATTACCATGATTGCTTAACAGCAGAAGAATGGATTGAATTTGAGGAATTACTGTCTCAGAATCCATCTTTAGTTGAAGAAAAGTTGCAGTTGTTAATGCATGAACTTTCTGAATCTTCTTCAGGTTTGTCATTTTCTGAGGAGAAATTTCAAGATAGCCTTAATGAGATATTTGAAATTGATAAAGTTTCCCAAAGTGAATTGCCGCCAGTTGTTTTCAAGGAAAGAAGCTATATCAAGTGGTTTTCAATTGCTGCCGCCATTATCATAATGGCCGTTATCCCAATTTACTTCTATAAACATCATAAAACATCTTCTCCTGAAATAGAAGAAAGATTGGTTGTGAAAGATTTTCAACCAGGAACAGATGGTGGTATTCTGAAACTGGAAAGTGGTAAGATATTGGATTTGGGTTCATTGCCTGAAGGCAAGTCTACTATCAATGAAGTTGAAAATGTAAGAATTCAGGTAAATCGAAGCGATGCAACCTATTCGATAATTCAGGAAAAAGCAACGAATGTCTTGGTGTATCAAGAAATAGAAACTCCTAAAGGCAAGAAATTTAAAGTTAACCTGAGTGATGGGACCTCTATTTGGTTGAATTCAGGAAGTAGATTGCGATATCCTATTCAATTTGGTTCCGGTGTAAGGGAGGTTTATTTGATAGGTGAGGCATACTTTGAAGTGGCTTCAAATCCTAATAAACCATTCCGAGTAAAATTTGAAAACCAAGATTCTGAAGTAGAGGTATTGGGAACCCATTTTAATGTTCGGAACTATCCAGAAAATAATGGGATTTATACTTCACTTTTTGAGGGAAAAGTGAAGGTGGTCAATGGTACTTCAAATCGGATATTGAAACCGGGAGAAGTCGCTTTTGCTGCAAAAAATGGAAATATAACTGTAAGCCTACTTGATAATCCGGATGATCATATAGCCTGGAAAGAGAACTTCTTCAGCTTTAATAATGCGGATTTGAAGGATGTCATGACCGAATTAGGTCGATGGTATAATTTCGAGGTGGAATTCCCAGACTCTATAAAATCTGAAAAATATTCTGGAAAGATAGGTAAGGATCTGACTTTGAATCAAGTCTTGGAGATTTTGGGAGGAACCAATTTGAAATATAAAGTTATTTCAAGCCATAAAATTCGAATTGTTGAATAACCATTAAGGTTAAGAATCCCCGTTGATTCTTAGTCTGAATAATAAATAAATTATAAATCATAATAACTAAAATGACCAAATTATCAATTAGAAAATGCGGTTCTTTGAAGGAATCTCATCAATTCTGGAAGCGCAAGTCTAACCTTTTGTTTGCCATTCAGTGTTCCTTTATTCTTGTAGGTGCATCTGTGCAAGAAACTTACGCGAATGTCAATACGCAGACAGTTGTTTCTTCGGCTCCTTCGGTTGAACTTGAGAAAATGTTGAAATCTGTTGAAAAGAAAACAGGTTATGTTTTCTTTTACAAAACATCTGAAATAAAAGATGTTTGGGTAAAGCAGTTCGATATGGCCAACAAGTCGAATTCAGAAACCTTGGATGAATTGTTTAAGCATATTCCTTTTAAGTATACGATTAAGGGAAAAACAATTTCGATTCAGCGAGACCAATCTGCAAAGACCTTCGATCCTGTAAATGGTGCAATTAAAGATAGTCAAGGGAAAGTATTGGCCGGTGTTACAGTTACAGTGAAAGGTACTACTCGAGGAACATCTACAGATGCTGAAGGAAAGTTTACTATTGATGTGAACCCTGGAGATGTTTTGGTCATTAAGTCTTTAGGCTATGAAACCCTTGAGATTCCAGTTAGTTCAACAGCTGCTTTGCAAAATATCGTATTACATGAATCCTCAGAAGCTATTGAAGAATTGGTTGTGATTGGTTATGGGGCCGTTAACCGTAAAAATGTTTCAGGTGCGGTTTCTACAGTTAAAGGTTCAGACCTTGCTGCGGTTTCCACAACTTCCAACTTTACGCAAGGCTTACAAGGTAAAGCTGCTGGGGTTCAGGTGATGCAAGCAACGGGTCAGCCGGGTGCTAATGCTTCAGTAAGAATTAGAAATAACCCTTCAAATGCCAGTGCTGGCGTATTGTATGTTGTGGATGGAGTTCCTGTAAATGGTGGAGCATCCATTCCAGGATCACCTGTATCAACACAGGGTAATCAGGATGTGAGTCCATTGAACTTTATCAATTCCAATGATATTGAATCCATTGAGTTGTTAAAGGATGCGGCTTCAGCGTCCATATATGGTGCTAGGGCAGGAGCTGGTGTTGTTTTGATTACCACTAAAAGAGGTAAAGCCGGAATTCCTAAGATTGATTATACTGGGACATATGGTTTCCAACAAGCTGATAAAATGTATGAGGTTCTAGATACAAGAACCTATATGGAACAGGTGAATAAAATTGGTTTGGAGAGATGGATGCAGAATAATAAAGTGGGTCCATTTTATGGAACTGTTGATGGTTCAACGCTTACGCCATATAAACCGCGTTTTACTACAGATGAAATTGCGAATACAGCGATGTTGCCAAATGCTATGGAAGCTGTTCATAGAAATGGTTATACCACGCAACACAACGTTTCTCTTTCCGGAGGATCTGAAAACACTAAATACTTTGTTTCTGGTAACTATTTTGATCAAAAAGGAGTGTTGATTGCGAGTGGAATGAAGCGCTATAACTTTAGAGCTAATTTCGATCAAAACATTACAGATAAGATTAAAACCGGAATTAGTGCTACTATGTCAGATGGAAAAATATTAGCAACTGGTACTGGAGGTGCTAACGAAGCAGGAGGTGTTTTAACTGCGGCTTTATATCATCCTGCTAATTTACCACTTCAAAATCCTGATGGTACTTATCCAATAAATCCTAGATATCCAAATCTTCCAAATCCTCTGTCTTATCAAGATGTTACCAATGATTTAAATACATTTCGTTTATTAACCAACGCCTACTTGTCTTGGGAAATAATTGATGGATTAACAGCTAAAGGGATGTACAGTTATGACCGTTCTACAAGTGGCCGTGATGTTTATCTTCCGAGAACATATTTATTAGGAGAGCGTTCTGGCGGTATTGGTAATGTGTCAAAAAATGATGCTGGTATCAAATTGCTAGAATATACTTTAGCTTATAATAAGCGATTTGGATCTGATCATCAAATCAATGGGGTGTTAGGTTATTCCTACAACCAATTTAAAACGAGATTTATGAGTGCAGGGAATCAAAACTTCCCGACGGATGCATTTCTTTATCATAATCTAGGAGTAGGCCAAAGTCCGAAACCTTCTGTTGGATCAGGTTCAAGTGAAAAGACTATTGCATCCTACTTTATCCGTGGAATCTATACTTATAAAGATAGATATACTTTACAGGCATCCTTGCGTAGAGACGGTGCCTCAAACTTTGCTGATAACAAGAAATGGGGTTATTTCCCTGGGGTAGCTTTGAACTGGTTGATTTCAGAAGAGAGCTTTATCAAAGATTCAGAAGGACCTGTTAATTTCTTGAAACTGCGTCTTTCATATGGTGAAACTGGAAACTCAGATATTGCAAGTGCAGCTCAAATGGCTTACTTGAATTATTTTCGTGAGGGATCTAGTAACTATTATTATAGCTATTTATTTGGAGATGGGACCAATCCAGCAACAGGATTTGGTATTAGTAGGTTAGCAAATCCTGATTTAAGTTGGGAAACTGCCAAAGAATTGAACGCAGGTCTTGATTTTGGATTGTTTAACGACCGTATCTCAGGATCAGTGGATGTGTATACCAAGACAATAAACGGTTTATTGTTTAATGTGGTAACGCCTTCACCTTATGAAGTTGGACTTCAGACTGTCAATGCTGGTAAAACTCGTACCGATGGATATGATATTTCCCTTCAAACAAAAAATGTTGTTGATCAGTCCGGCAATAACGGATTTACCTGGTCGACGAGTATTAATTTCTCACATTATTTGAGTTATTGGACAGAGCGTGCTCCACAGACTTTGGCAACACTAGAAAGATATAAGGCAGCTACAGGAAAAGACGCACTTTATAACCCTGCCTTTGGATATATTTCGAATGGAATCTTCAGAGGAGAAGGAGCTGCTCCAGCACATATGCCTAATTTATTGCCAGGTAGCTTAATTCTAAATGACCGTGCCAGCTATGATGACCAAGGAAATCTTGCAGGACCTGATGGAATCATCAATGCTGCGGATCAAACCTTGATTGCCAATTTAGACCCTAAGTTCAACTTTGGTTTTGGAAATACATTCACTTTCAAGAATTTTGACTTGAATGTATTTTTCTCAGGAGCTATCCTGAAAGCATGGAGTCCATATGGACCAAACAGATCTTTCCGTATTGCTAGTTTAGCAGCAAACATGGGCTCATTCGATTGGAATACCATGCCAATTAGCTTAGAGAGATGGTCATTTGATAATACAGATGCGGACTTCCCAACAGGTTTATCTGATTCAAGATATGCCAATTATCAAAACAACTCAGATTACTGGATGATGAATGCAAGTTTCTTAAGGTTAAGAAATGTCACTTTAGGATATTCTTTCCCTTCGGCATGGTTGCAGAATCAGAAGGTTATAAAAGGCGCTCGAATTTCCTTTGATGTTCAAAATCCTTGGACAATTACTAAATATCCGGGACTTGACCCAGAGTTGAATCAAAATAATTATTACCCACTTACTACTTCTTACGTATTGGGTGTAAACCTTAGTTTTTAATTGCAGGCATAATGAAAAGAAAATATATAACGAACAAATGGATTAAGGCAACAGTGTTGATGCTTGCCTTGTCCCCAATTTTCACTTCTTGTGAAAAAGGTTTGGAATACAGAGATGATCAGGAATTGAACGGTTCAAATTTCCTAAAAACAGAAAATGATGTGACTTCCGCGGTGACAGCCATGTATTCTGGAATTATGCAAGGAAGTATGTGGAATGGATACGGAGCTACAATGACGGGTATCACGACCCAAGCGGGTCAGACGACAGATGAAGCTATATGTAACTGGGATGATGCTGGTCGTTGGAAAAAACTAAACATGTTGAACTTTGATCCAGATTTCTCTCAGATTACGCAACACTATGTGTTTTTAATGCGCTATACTTCCAGGATTACCACTTTGATTCCTCAGATTGAGGGAGTAAATATGAATGAGGATCTTAAAAAGAGATATATAGCAGAATTAAAAGGCTTGAGAGGGTTCTTTATGCAGATTATGTATTTATATTATGGTCCAGTTCCTGTGGTTTTAGATCCAAGTTTGGTGAACACTCCAGAATCAAATACTATTCCTCGTCCTACTAAAGAAGCAATGATTGGCTTCATAGAAAAGGACTTTAAGGAGGCTATTGCTGTATTGCCTGCCAAATTTGAAGGTGCAGACTATGGTCGTTTTTCCAAATCAGCTTGTCTGACTGCTTTGATGAAACTTTACATGCAAGAGAAACGTTGGGCTGATGCCATTGAAATGGGTAAACAAATTAAAGCTATTGGATTCAGCCTTACTCCAAAATACGAAGACAACTTTAATATGAATAACAAAGGTGGTAACGATGAAATCATTCTCGCGGTAGTGGCGAATGCTACTTCAAGTACCACTGGGAATGGCTATAGACCGCATTATCTACCAACCGATTATTATGATGTGACTGTAGGGGGAGGTGATGCTCCATGGGGAGGTTATAGAATGCCTTGGAAAACATATGATCAATTCAATAAAGCGGACTATAGGTTGAAGTTATTATTGGAGAAATACCCGACTATGCAAGGTGGTAAGGTCGTTTATCGCGATGCTAGGGCAGGAGGTGATATTGGAGCCGTGATGGATAAATACGGTCCAGATCCAGCAAAAGTATCTTCCATGTCTACAGCTGTTGATGTGATTGTCTATCGTTATGCTGATGTCGAATTATTATATGCAGAAGCTTTGAATGAACTCAATGGACCTACTTCTGAAGCTTATACGTTCTTGAACGATGTTCGTACCGTTCATGGTAAATTGCCAGCTTTATCGGGTCTTACGAAAGATACCTTTAGAAAAGCAGTACAAAACGAACGACTGTTTGAGCTATGGGAAGAAGGAGTTCGTCGTGACGATTTAATCCGTTGGGGCTTATATGTTCAGAGAGCTAAGGATGATGGCTATACCCCGGGAGATCATGTCGTACTCTATCCTTTACCAAGAGCTGCCGTAAATCAGTCAAATGGAGCTGTAAAACAAAATCCTGGATACAACTAGACTATTAATAAAAAGTGGGGCTGCCAATTTTGGCAGCCCTTATTTTTTAATCAATTCCCAACCACCATTCCTTGGTTTCATTGGGTTTATCTAAACAGATGAGTTGCCCCATCTTAGGCGTCCATATCGGAAAATTCTGATTCTTTGCTTCCTTCGTAATTCGAATCATAGGATCATCCCAAGCATGATTTGCCAAAGGAAATTTAGAATTGTGAACCGGTATAATTCTCTTGGCCTGTAAATCATGGGCGGCAAGAACCGCTTCCTCAGGCATCAAGTGAATGTATTTCCAAAGCTCATTATACTGGCCATTTTCCAAGATTACGATATCAAATGGACCGTATTTATCACCGATTTCCTTGAAATGCTTTCCATATCCTGAATCACCACCAACAAAAATTCTTAAAGAATCAGATTGAAGTATGAAAGAGGACCAAAGACTGGTGTTTCTTTTTAACCAACGACCTGAAAAATGTCTTGCGGGAGCAGCAGTAAATTCCAAACTGTCCAATTTTAACTTTTCACCCCAATATAATTCATGAATATGTTCATTTGAGTAGCCCCATTTCTCAAGATGCGCACCAACACCTAAGCTCGTTACGACATCCTTTACTTTAGTTTTTAACTTTAAAATGCTTGGGTAATCAAGATGATCATAATGATCGTGTGTAATGATTAGAATATCAATTTCAGGAAAATCCTCAACCTGATATTTATGAGTCATTTGAAAAGCCTTTACACTTCCTGGAATAGGAGAGGCATGTCCATTCATCACAGGATCCACAAGAATCCGTTTTCCATCAATTTGCATATAGTAAGATGAGTGACCAAACCAAACATATACGTTTTCATTCAGAGGAATGTTCTTTAAATCTGTTTTTTCAACAGGTAATGGTTTCGAAGGAACGTTTCTTTTATCCTTCTCGAAGAAAAAGGATTTAAATACAGAAACCTGACTAACTCCTTCTTTTATTGCAGGTGTTTTTTCAAGGTTATCGAATACGCCATCTTTAAAAGTTGAAGTATTCTCCATTCTTTTTATACGGTCGCCTGATGCTAAGGCTCCCATCTGTTCAGAACGGCTTAGAAGATAGACTGCAAGTCCAACAATCAGGACCAATGCAAGTATGATATACATAAGGATTTTAAAAAATTTTTTCATGTTAATGCGAAGCAATTTACAGCATAAACTGTAATCTAATTGTAATAAAATATTTCAAAATAGGATATTGCATCCGCTTAACGATTAACCTTTGTGGTTTAAAATTATAAAATAATTAAAAATTTAACAAATAATTAATCATGTGTTTTTTACTTTTGTGCACAGTTCTTTCACATTAAACAAAAAATTCATGTATTTAATTGAGAATTCTGCGCAGCAGAAGTTTTTTAACACAATTAATGAATTGGATTTGAAGTATGGCGAGTACCTAATCAAGGATGGGAAGTGGTTAGGCGGTGGATTTATCAATTTATTTTTTGTCCACCGAACTTCAAAATCTAGTTCTGTTGAACTCAATTTAAAACCAGAGGTATTTATGCAATTACCTCGTGAATTAAGAAAAGAAATTAAAAGTTTAGTGTTAAAGGAGGGAAATTAAAAGTTGAACACCTACACTTTAAAACAAAAAAAAGCAAGTTAATCTGATTTAACTTGCTTTTTTTCGTTTATGAGATGATCTTATTGGTAGCCCAATAATTTCATTACTTGTTTCGAGTTTTGTTCTTCTCCAAATACCTCATAGTTAAATGTTTCGTCTCTATTTCTACGAATTAACACATGTTTTGGAGATGGTAATAGACAATGGTGGATACCACCATAGCCACTTAATACTTCTTGATAAGCCCCTGTATGGAAGAATCCCAAATACTGTACTTTTCTAGTTTTTGGCATAAACACAGAGTTCATATGGGCTTCTTGATTGTAATAATCCTGACCATCACAAGTGATACCGCCTAAATTTACGCGCTCATATTCTGAATCCCAGTTATTGATTGGAAGTAAGATATACTTTTGGTTCAATGCCCAAACATCAGGTAGGTTCGTAATAAATGAACCATCCAACATTAACCATTTTTCACGGTCGTTTTGTTGTTTTCTACCTAATACTTTATACAAAATTCCCGAAGCCTCAGCTACTGTATATTTTCCAAATTCAGTAATGATATCTGGTTCTACTACTTCGTGGTGCGCACAGATTTGTTTGATGCGGTTTACAATTTCATTGACCATGTATTCATAATCGAAATCATGAACCAATGAATCTTTGAAAGGCATACCACCACCAATATCTAGTGTATCTAAATCCGGATTGATCTTCTTGAATTTACAATAAAGCGTCACATATTTCTCCAACTCATTCCAGTAATAAGGAGTATCCGAAATACCAGAGTTGATAAAGAAGTGTAATAGTTTCACTTTAAAGTGTGGATTATCGACGATTTTGCTGTTATAGAAATCAATGACATCCTCCATTCTAATTCCTAATCTGGAGGTATAGAATTGAGAATCAGGTTGCTCCTCAGCAGCAATACGGATACCCAAATTACAAGGTTCCGATAATTCAACCTCGTCGTCATACATGTTGAACTCCTCTTTATTATCCAATACAGGGATAATATTGTGGAAACCATCATGCAACATGTCTACAATATATTGCTTGTACTGGTAAGTCTTGAAACCATTACAGATTACTGTAATGTCCTTTGTGACTTTGCCTTGTCTCTCCAACGCATCAATCATTGGCATATCGAAAGCTGAAGAGGTCTCCAAGTGGATATCATTCTTCAAAGCCTCTTCTACGATATGCTTGAAATGCGAAGATTTCGTACAATAACAGTATTTATAGGATCCGCGATAATTGTATTTCAACATGGCTGTTTGAAATAAAATCTTCGCTTGTTGTATTTTTTTACTGATAATGGGTAAATAGGTAAAACGTAGCGGCGTACCGTACGTTTCTATCATTTCCATCAAATTCAAATCGTGGAAGTACAATTCGTCATCGATGATATCGAATCCGTCTTGCGGAAAACCAACACTTAAGTCAAGAAATTCCTGATAGCTCTGCATTTTTTATTATTTTTGGCAAAGATATGCTTTCGTGATGAATACCTAAATAATCAAGGCGTTATTTTTTAAATTCATTATCAGAAAGTTACGAATATTACGAAATATTTACATGGCAAAATCAATTCAAGAACTGCTTATTGAGAAGACAGTTCAAGCGGTAAGTGCATTGTATGGAGCAGAAATCCCTGCATCCCAGCTTGCATTACAAGAGACAAGAAAAGAGTTTGAAGGTCAAATCACATTAGTTGTATTTCCTGTTACCCGATTTTCTAAAAAATCTCCGGAAGTGACTGGAAATGAAATAGGTACTTATCTAAAAGAAAACATCCAAGAAATTGCGGACTTCAATGTCATCAAAGGATTTTTAAACCTTAGTTTCTCAGATACCTATTGGATCGAATTATTAAATCAAACCATCCTTTCGGAATCATTTGCTAAGTACCCTAAAAATGGTAAAAAGCTTATGGTGGAGTACTCTTCTCCAAATACGAACAAACCATTGCACCTTGGACACATTCGTAACAACTTATTGGGGTATTCCGTTGCTGAAATCTTAAAAGCTTACGGATATGACGTGGTGAAAGCCAACCTTGTGAATGATCGTGGTATTCATATCTGTAAATCCATGTTGGCATGGCAGAAGTTCGGTAACGGTGAAACACCAGAATCTTCCGGACTTAAAGGCGACCATCTTGTAGGAAAATACTATGTGGTTTTCGACAAAGAATATAAAAAGGAAATTGATCAACTGAAACAAGAAGGTCAATCTGAAGATGATGCCAAAAAGAATGCTCCATTGATGAAAGAAGCACAAGTGATGCTTCAGAAATGGGAAGCAAATGATGAGGAGGTCATCAACCTTTGGAAAACAATGAACGGCTGGGTATATGCAGGTTTTGATAAAACCTACAAACAGTTGGGTGTTGATTTCGATAAATTCTACTATGAATCAGAAACCTATTTATTAGGAAAAGATATTATCCAGGAAGGTCTTGAAAAAGGAGTTTTCTTCAAAAAGGAAGATAACTCAGTCTGGATTGACCTAACGGATGAAGGATTAGATCAAAAATTAGTGCTTAGAGGTGACGGAACATCTGTGTATATCACACAAGACTTAGGGACTGCCCAATTGAAATATGATGAATTCAAAATGGATGAGTCTATTTATGTGGTAGGAAATGAGCAGGATTATCACTTTAAAGTGCTGTTTGCAATCCTTAAAAAATTAGGCAAGGAATGGGCTAATGGAATGTATCACCTTTCGTATGGTATGGTTGACCTTCCTTCAGGTAAGATGAAATCTAGAGAAGGTACTGTAGTGGATGCGGATGATTTAATGTCCGAAATGATTGAAACAGCGAAAGAAAGAACAGAAGAATTAGGAAAAACAGAAGGCTTCAACGAAGAAGAGAAGACTGCTTTGTACCAAACCATTGGTATGGGGGCTTTGAAATATTTCTTATTGAAGGTGGATCCTAAAAAACGTCTTCTTTTTGATCCGAATGAATCTGTGGATTTCCAAGGTCATACAGGTCCGTTTATCCAATATACCCATGCTCGTATTAAATCAGTGTTGCGTAAAGCTGAATATCAAGCTGTTGAAGTGAAAACTCCTGCCTCTATTTCATCTTATGAACGAGATTTGATTCAGGCCTTATCAAATTATCCTGCGATTATCGAAGCTTCAGCAAATGAATTTAGCCCGGCGCAACTAGCCAACTACGCTTATGATTTAGCGAAGCTATACAATAAATTCTACCATGAGGAGACCATCCTGAAGGCAGAAGACGAAAATGTCAAAGGATTCCGTTTGCAATTGTCAGCATCTGCTGCAAGAGTCATTGCTGAAAGTATGAACTTATTAGGTATTCAGGTACCTGAAAGAATGTAAATATGAAAAAACTTAAAGTTGGATTAATAGGATTTTCAATAGGTGGGCATGTTTTTCATGCCCCATTTATTAATGGCAATCCTGATCTGGAATTATATAAGGTCACTGCCCGCAAACCTGAGCAGCAGAAAATGTTGGCGGAACGCTATCCTGATGCGATTGGAGTGTTATCGGCAGATGATATCATCAATGATCCTGAAGTGGATATTGTAGCGATTGCTACATCAAATGATGTACACTTTAGTTTGGCTAAATCAGCATTGGAGGCTGGTAAGCATGTAGTGGTTGAGAAACCTTTCACCAACTACAGCTCCGAAGCTGATGAACTAATTGCTTTGGCAAAAGAGAAAAATCTATTGATTTCTGTGCATCACAATGCCAGGTATCATTCAGACTTTAAAACAGTGAAGAAGGTGATTGAATCTGGAAGATTAGGACGTGTGGTCAATTATGAGGCTCGCTATGATCGTTTCAGAAATTTCCTGAGAGAAGGAGCATGGCGTGAGGAGAATTTACCAGGTTCAGGTATTCACTATGACCTTGGTGCGCATCTGATCGACCAAGCTTTGCAAGTATTTGGAAAGCCGGCGGCCATCTTTGCTGACCTTCGAGTTCAACGCGATGGCGCAAAAGCGATCGATGATTTTGAATTTATTTTATCCTTCCCTGGAATCAAGGTCTCCTTGAAAGGACAAATGCTAGCTAAAATATCGACGGCAAGATATGCGGTCTATGGAATGAACGGCTGTTTTGTCAAATGGGGAGTTGACCCACAAGAAACTTTGCTGCGCGATGGAGTGTCTCCATCAACGGTAAATGATTGGGGAAAAGAAGATTCGGCATTTCAAGGGACACTTTCAATTCTGGAGAATGGGACAGATGTAGAAGAAAAAATAGTTAGTGAGTGGGGGTCTGGACAAGATTTCTATAAAAATATCGTATCAGCAATCCGTGGAGAAGAAGATTTATATATTAAACCAGAACAAGCGAGAGATGTCATTCGAATCTTAGAACTTGCAGAAAAATCCTGGGCTGAACAAAGAACAATTTCATTGGAAGGAGAATTGATTTCCTAATGAAAGATTACGATGCGATTATCATTGGAGGCGGTGCTTGTGGATTAATGTGTTCGGTTCAAGCTGGTCTTCTCGGCAAGAAGACCTTATTGATCGAAAGGAATGATAAACCTGGAGCAAAAATCCTAATCTCAGGTGGTGGTCGCTGTAATTTTACCAATATTTATACCTCTACGGATAACTTCGTTTCCGAAAATCCCAAATTTCTGAACGCCGTTTTTTCTCAATGGTCTGTAGAGGACACCATTAATTTTTTTGAACAATTTGGCCAAATTAGAGGGCAGGAAAAAACCTTGGGCCAATTGTTTCCCACAACAAATAAAGCCAAAGATATTGTTGCTGTCTTTACAAAACTCATGTATGACACTGGACAAGATATTTGGTTGAACGCCTTGGTAAATGAGATGAAGCAAACTGAGTTCGGTTTTGAACTAATGGTGGAAAAGGAAGGGAAACCTACTAAAATTTCGACGAAGAAAGTGGTCATTGCCACTGGCGGTTTGCCGGTAGCAAAATTAGGAGCATCAGACTTCGCTCTTAAATTGGCTAGAAAGTTTAATCTCAATCTCGTAGAAACTGCTCCAGCCTTGGTTCCATTGACCATAACAGGTAAGGATGCTGATTGGTATGCTTCCCTTGCTGGAAATTCCGTTTATTCTCGAGTTTACAATGAAAAGATATCCTTTGAGGAGAATATTCTTTTTACCCACTGGGGATTGAGTGGACCTGCTATTCTTCAAATATCATCTTACTGGCGAGCAGGTCAGCAATTTACCATAGATTTGTTGCCCAAATTCAAGATTGATCAACTAATCAAAGAAGAGCGAAATGCAGGCGGCCGAAGGACCGTCGGACAATTATTAAATGATCATTTTACCAAAAAAATGGTCGATGCACTTGGAGTCTTTCTGCCAATTCACCTCAAAATAGCCTCCCTAAGCAAAGCAGATGCAAAGTTATTAGCAGATAGCATTCATCAGTTTAAAGTTAAACCTGCAGGAGATAAAGGTTATGATAAAGCAGAAGTCATGCGTGGAGGTCTTTCTACGGATGAATTAAATCCCAAAACCTTAGAATGCAAGAAAATTAAGGGTTTATATTTTGGAGGAGAAGCCGTGGATATTACAGGTTGGTTAGGCGGGTATAACTTCCAATGGGCATGGGCTGCTGGCTATGCTATTGCACAAGATATTTAATTCTTTCAAACAAAAAAAGCTGTACAATGAATGTACAGCCTGGTAATTTTATTGGGTAAGAAGTATTAATTGTTTTTAATTTTTTTTCCTTAGAATTTGTGTTCAATCACGCCTTCATTTTTGATGTCGGTGATGTTCGCTTCAGCTTTTTTAACAGATTTATTGTCAACTAAGATTTCCAAATTTACTTTTCCAGGTTTGTCTACTTTTGTTTTGATTTTCAACATGGCATTCTTTTTTGGAGCTGGTCTTCTCAATCGAATCTCTTTAGGGAATTTTAGATCTTTTGTTGAAACGGTTGAATCTTGACCTTTATATCCAGTGATTACTAAAGAAGTTAATTTCAAATCCTTTTCTTTGGAGTCAATTTTGTAAACCACATTCACCAATTTTGTTTTAGGTTTTGGTTTTGGATCGTCTTTTTTGCAAGAAATAAATGTCATTGCACCTGCTGCTGCCGTAATAGCTAATAATGTTCTTAAAAATGTAGTAGTTTTCATTTTGTTTGTTGTATAAATTAAATTAATAAATAGTTAAAAGAACATCTTGTCGACTTATGTTTTATCATATAACGACACAATTATTTATATCGCTACAGGTACTAAAGAAAATTTTTACATATTTCTTAAAAATATTTTTAACCTATCCTAACATGTATGTTTAGCCTTATTCCGTTGAATTTTTTGTAATTTTGCACATTGAAGCAAACTAGTTCTATCGCTGCATTTTAAAAATGAAGAGGAAAGTCCGGGCAACACAGAGCGATACGCTTCCTAACGGGAAGGCTGATTTGAAAAAATTAGACAGCAAGTGCCACAGAAAATATACCGCCTTTCGGGGTAAGGGTGAAAACGTGAGGTAAGAGCTCACGGATTTGCATGGCAACATGCATCTCGGTAAACCTCGTATGTTGAAAGACCAAATAGGTTGCAAGAATTGAAAGCTGCTCGTTTTCTGCCTTGAGCAATTGCAATGGGTAGGTTGATGGAGTTTGCATGTGAATGCAAACCTAGATAAATGATAGAAATTCTTATTTTAGAATACAGAACCCGGCTTACAAAGTTTGCTTCTTTTTATTTAAACATTTTCTATTGCCTATAAACAAGTGTGTTAATTATGACAACAATTTTAATTATAGATGATGAGCGTCCAATTCGTAGCTCGTTACGTGACATCTTGGAATACGAAGACTATAAGGTCCTAGATGTTGATAACGGTGAAGATGGTCTGAAAATCTTACAAAAGGAAAAAATCGACTTGGTATTATGTGATATCAAGATGAATAAGATGGACGGTATGGAAGTACTGACCTCAGCCAAAGAATTTTCCGATATCCCGTTCATCATGATCTCCGGACATGGTACCATCGAAACAGCCGTGGAGGCAGCTCGAAAAGGTGCTTTTGATTTCCTTGAAAAACCGCTAGACCTCAATAGGTTATTAATAACCGTTAGAAACGCGCTGGAAAAAGGCTCCTTGGTCAAAGAAACCAAAGTCTTAAAACGTAAAATTTCCAAAACCAAAGAAATCCTAGGAGATTCATCAGGTATTAGTTTAATCAAGGATACCATTGAAAAGGTTGCTCCAACAGAAGCTCGTGTATTGATTACAGGTGCCAATGGTGCCGGTAAGGAATTGGTAGCTCGTTGGTTACATGAGAAATCTACGCGCTCCAGCTCGCCTTTGATCGAAGTCAACTGTGCGGCTATCCCTTCTGAATTGATCGAGTCCGAACTATTTGGACATGAAAAAGGATCCTTTACTTCTGCCGTAAAACAACGTATCGGTAAATTCGAACAAGCTAATAATGGTACTTTATTCTTGGATGAGATTGGTGATATGAGCCTTTCTGCCCAAGCTAAGGTGTTGAGAGCCTTGCAAGAAAATAAAATCACAAGGGTAGGGGGTGAAAAGGAAATTGATGTCAACGTTCGTGTTATCGCAGCGACCAACAAAGATTTACTAAAAGAAATTGAAGATGGTAACTTCAGAATGGACTTATTCCACCGTTTGAGCGTTATCTTAATTCACGTTCCTTCCTTAGCCGAAAGAAAAGACGATATTCCAACCTTAGCAACAGCGTTCTGTGAGGAGATTTGTGCCGAATACAGTATGCCGGTGAAAGCCTTTACAGCAGATGCAATGAAAGCTTTGCAATCTTTGCCTTGGTCAGGTAATATCCGTGAGCTAAGAAATATGATTGAACGTTTGATTATTCTTTGTGATAAGAAAATCACCGAAGAAGATGTTTTGAAATTTGCTAACCCAGGTGGACCGGCAGCTTCAAATAACCATTCCTCCAATCATAACTCCAATGGTTTTGATATGGAACAATTTACTTCCTTCCAAGACTTCAAAGACTTCTCTGAATGTGAATTCATTAAATATAAGTTGGAAAGAAACAATTGGAATGTATCCAAAACTGCAGATGATTTAGATATTCAACGTAGTCATCTTTATAGTAAAATTGAAAAATTTGGACTTAAAAGAGATTAATCAAAAAAGGCCTGATTTTCATCAGGCCTTTTTTATTATTCGTATTTTAAATACGTTTTTAATCGTTAAACTTTCTCTTTTGACGGCTATATAACATATAAATAGCTACTGTCAAAACAATAATTCCGATAATTACATACGTTAATGCAGATCCCTCGCTCGTGCTAGTTTTGGTTCCGTCTTGTGCAAACAAACCAATAAATACTGCATTTAGTAGTACTAACACATTCCACTTTCTCATGATCACCTTGATTTTTAAGTTTATATAATAAATATTTGATAATATAAAGCAAAAACCATGACAAAGCAAATGTATTAACAGATATTTAACCTATTAAATGCCAAAAAACTACTATGTAATAAGAATGTTACTCTAGGTAGGGGAATATTAGCTAATATCGTAAAAAATTTTTTACTTCCTAGTCTAAATTTCAATTTATTGTCCTACTTTTTAGGCAGCCATTAATTTCCCGTTTATAAATAAAATAATATTGTTGAAGATTTTTACTCTCAAATAATTTTATCCCTAAAATAGAGAGGTTTAGCCTCTAAAAATAAAAAAGTGTTAATCCAATTAAGGAAAAACACTTTCTATTTTAATTTAAAATGGAATTTATAGAATCTCTGCTAAGAAATTACCTTGTTGATGGATAATTTCACGTTTTGCTATAATTTCCTGTAGGTTGATTGTCCCAATTACGTATTTATGATCATCACTGTAAAAACGCTCTGAAATACTGCTGAATTCAATGTTTTCCAATACATCCTCATCCTCGTAACGGAAATAAACTTTAAAACTATAATCCGTTGAGTAGCTTACTTGCTGTGCCTCTAAATGTTTTTTATACTCGTATTTATAATCATATCTCAGGGCCGCGATATCGGATAAAACCGCTGATCCTGTAGGATGACCGCCAGCACCTTTACCATAAAAGAATTGCTCATCTGCAAAGGCTGCTTTTACCAATACTCCGTTGTACTCATTCTCAACATTTTGTAGGATATTGCCTTTTGAAATAAATTTCGGAAGCACATAAAGAACTACTTTATTATTGGAAATTTCCTTCGCCAATGGAATCAATTTGATTTTATAATTCTTCTCCCTTGCATAACGAATATCTGCATCTCCTAAGGTGTCAATACCTAAATTAAGGATTTCATCCGGGTTGATGTAGATTCCGTAAGCATGTGATGCCACGATAGCCAATTTATATTTTGGATCATATCCTCCCACGTCCAAGGTTGGGTCAGTTTCCGCGAATCCCAATTCCTGTGCTTTCTTCAATGCTGCATCATAGCTTTGATTTTCATTGAAGATCTTGGATAGGATATAGTTTGATGAACCGTTGAAAATACCACTCACAGAGTGCAACAGCTCATTGTCATAATACTCCTCTAAATTCCGGATGATTGGAATACTTCCACAAACAGCTCCTTCATACAATAGGGAAGTCCCATGTTGATTTTGAATCTCCGTTAATTCTTCCAAATGGGTTGCAATCATTTTCTTATTGGCTGAAACCACATTTTTTCCGCTTGTCAGCGCTCTTTTTGTAATTTCAAAAGCAGCTTCCGCATCATCAATTAATTCAACTACCGTATTGATTTCTGGGTCATTTAAAATCGCATTGGCATCTGTAGTGAATAACTCTGCAGGCAATGTCCTTTTCTTGTCTGCATTCTTGATTACGAATTTCTTAATCTCTAAGTTTAGGTTCTTTGTTTTTATGATATCGTATAAACCTTGTCCCACCACACCAAATCCAAACATCCCGATGGTAAGTTTCTTACTCATTATTCTTTAATTAAATTTAAGTGATTTTCTGCTTTTGTATTATTTTTCTCAAGAAAGTTTCCAATAACTTGAGTTAGGGTTTTTGTTTCAATCAAGAATCCATCATGTCCAAAAAAGGAGTGTAGTTCATAGTACTCTGCATGTGGAATGTTTTTAGCAATAAATTCTTGTTCCTGTGGCGGAAAGAGAACATCCGAAGGAATTCCTATGATTAGGGCATTAACTCCTTCGATGGATTGTAAAACTTGTTCTACCTGGCCTCTACTTCTTCCCAAATGATGACTGTCCATGGCTTTGGTCAGATACCAGTAGGAGAATGCATTGAATCTTCTCACCAATTTATCGCCTTGGTAGGATTGATAGGAAGATGCTTTATAGGCATCCGTCTTATCATGATCAGACTCTACCTGCGTGGTGCCATAGGCATTGTATGTTCGATAAGATAATAAGGCCATGCTGCGTGCGGCTTTTAAGCCTTTCATACCAGCATCGTCTCTTTTTTCAGTAAAGGTTGAATCTGCCTCAATTGCCAATCGCTGACTCTCATTAAATGCAATGCCCCATGGAGAAAAGAACGCATTGGTTCCGATGGCTATCAGGTTATGGATTTTAATAGTTTTTGCAACCGTCCATTCCAATGCCTGCTGCCCACCTAAGGATCCACCGATCAAAGTGTTTATTTCATTTATCCCTAAATGGTCTGCCAGCAATTGATGGGCTTTTACGATATCACGAATGGTGAACTGTGGAAAGTCTGAATAATAGGGCAGGTTTGTATTGGGGTCAATGGATAATGGATTCGTCGTTCCATAATGTGAACCCAATACATTGGCACAAATAATAAAATAATCTTTATCATTGAATAACTCATGCTCGCCAAATAATCCTGGCCACCAGTCAAATACATCTGAATTAGCAGTCAAAGCATGACAAACCCATATCACATTGGATTTATCTTCGTTTAGCTCTCCATAACTATGGTAAGCTATCTGTAGATTTGCCAGTTTTTTCCCGCTTTCTAATTCGAAGTCTTGGCTATATCCGAAAGTCTTTACACTCATTCTATTAAATTATCTTCCTCCATAAAAATTAAATAAGGCCCCCCTTATTTAATTTTGTCAAATGCTTGTGCTAGATCAGCTTTAATGTCATCAATATGTTCAATACCAACTGACAATCTCAATTGACCTGGTTCTACACCTGCTTTTTTCTGTGCCTCAGCACTTAATTGTTGGTGGGTGGTTGCTGCTGGGTGAATGATCAATGTCTTCGCATCCCCAACATTCGCCAGATGGCTAATCAATTCCAACGAATCAATAAACTCATTAGCTTTGTCAACTCCACCTTTTACTGTAAATGAAAGAACCGCCCCATATCCATTTTTCAAATATTTCTGAGCATTTTGATGATATGGATGGTTTTTCAAACCTGGATAGCTTACATGCTCCACTTGTGGATGCGCATCTAACCATTGTGCGATTTCTAAAGTATTGTCCACATGACGTTGAACTCTTAATGATAAAGTCTCTAAACCTTGAACCAATAAAAATGAATTAAATGGAGATAGGGCAGGGCCGAAATCTCTCAATCCTTCAACTCGCGCACGGATAGCAAATTGGATGTTTCCAAAAGGACCACCTTCGCCAAATACATCTGAAAATACTAAACCATGATAACCTTCTGATGGTTCTGAAAATTGCTTGAATTTACCATTGCCCCAGTTATAGTTACCACCATCGATAATAACACCACCGATACTTGTACCATGTCCACCAATCCATTTGGTTGCTGATTCTACTACAACGTTTGCACCATGCTCCAAAGGTTTGAACAAATAACCTCCTGCACCAAATGTATTATCCACGATCAATGGTAAGTCATGTTTCTTCGCAACGGAAGCAATGCGCTCAAAGTCAGGAATATTATAGCTTGGGTTACCAATGGTTTCTACGTAGATCGCTTTGGTCTTATCGTCGATCAAGGCTTCGATTTTATCAGCATCTGATTCTTCAGCAAATCGAGCTTCGATACCTAATCTTTTGAAAGATACTTTGAATTGGTTATAAGTACCACCATATAAGTTAGCTCCTGAAACAAAGTTTTCACCTGCTTCAAGGATATTTGTCAATGCAATAAATTGAGCTGCCTGGCCTGATGCAACAGCTAGTGCTGCAACACCGCCTTCTAAGGCTGCAATGCGTTTTTCAAAAACATCCGTCGTAGGATTCATGATCCGGGTATAGATGTTTCCGAATTGCTTTAATGCGAATAGGTTTGCACCATGTTCTGCATTTTCAAAAACGTATGATGAGGTTTGGTATATAGGTAATGCTCTTGAACCAGTTGTAGGGTCTACTTCTTGTCCTGCATGTACTTGCAATGTTTCAAATTTAAGATTTTTGTTTTCCGACATTTTTATGTTGATTATAGATGTTAGTAAATTGAATGATTTTTTTTATCCCTTGATTGCTTGATGATTTGGCCGACTACATGATTCCCCGCACGATAAATACCTATCGTGTAGAAATCTACAGACGGCTATCGCATTCGTGCAGCACCCGCAATACAAGAAGAAATAAATTGAATAAGTTGATTCTTTGCTGGTTTTCCAACAAGATACAATAATTCCGATTTTGAAAATTTTGAAGTCATAGTCTATTTCATTTATATGCTCCTGGGCTTTATTGCCTCGGACAGGAATTGGCACCTTTTCAATTCTTATTGAAGGTTGCCAGTGGGTCATTGAGCCAGTCTCTCGCCACTTCTTTATAAATCAAGACCATCTTTTTAGAGAGGTAATGATTAGCGTACCACTATCGAAGTACTCCGCAAATATAGTTCACGAAATTTAATTTTGCAATCTTTTTCAAAAAAGATTGTTGAAAACCTGCTAAAAGCATGTTCTTCAAGGAAATAAGTAAGGGTTAATTTTAGTGTGGAATGCCAAATAAAAAGAGCTTCAATTAAAGATTGAAATATTCCATCTCATTAATTGAAGCTCCAATGCCTGGTCTTGGCATTAAATGCTTTTAAAAGCTATTTGGTTTAGCATCACGCATTTGGATGATCTTGTCCACTACATATCGCGTATTTCCTCGCCATGGAAGAACCCCGTGATACTCTTTGTAGTGTAAATCAAATGCCTTTCCGCTATTTAATTCTAACTCATGAAATACAGAATCACTTTCAATGGAGAATTCAAATTCATTGCTCGATAATCCTGTACCGGTTTTTTGCGAACGAATTCCTTCTTGGATAAGTTTTCCCTCGTAGGTCTTAAATAGATTTCCTTTTTTCACTGCGTAATTAAGAACTCCAGATTTAACACCTTCACCAAATACAAAGTAATATTTAAAGTAAACGAATCCGGCAAAGCCTAAAAATAGGACTAAGAGTAACCAGCTTATGAATTTCTTGAATTTTGAGCCTCGATTACTAGGTTGTTGGTTTGTTGTTTCCATTTTTCTTAATTCAGTTTTTATTTTGGTAACAAAAAGAATACCTAAAAATAAAAAAGGTTGGTCAATTTTCATTGCCAACCTGTTATTTTTTTATGCTAGTTGCTGCATCTCTGCATCTATTGCTTCTCTTGTCTTCGGACCGACAGGTACTAAAGGCAAGCGTAAATGATCTTGTCCGATTCCTTTTTTCTCAAGAATATACTTTACACCAGCAGGATTGCCTTCCACAAAACACAGGTCAATGATTCTTAATAATTCCAAATGAATGGCCTTAGCTTCTTCAAAATTGCCCTCGCGGCATAGATGAGCTAATGCTGAAACCTTGGTCGGGTAGGCGTTTCCTACCACCGAAATAATTCCTGCAGCACCCATGGCCATCATTGGCAAAGTAACTGGATCATCCCCAGAAATTAATAGGAAACCTTTTGGCATATCCCGAAGAATTTCACTGAACTGTGCAAAATTTCCTGAAGCTTCCTTGGTCGCGATGATATTCTTAAAATCATTCGCTAAACGAACTGTTGTGGCTGCCGTCATATTGCTTCCTGTTCTTCCCGGTACATTGTACAGAATAATAGGAAGTTTTGAAGCTTCGGCAATGGCTTTATAATGTTGGTAAATACCTTCCTGTGTTGGTTTATTATAATATGGAGATACAGAAAGAATCGCAACATAATCCAATGTTTCAAAATTCTTGATCTGCTCCACGATTTCATAGGTGTTGTTCCCACCAATACCAGCTACCAGAGGAATGCGTTTATTCACGTGTTTGGAAGTAAATTGCCACACCTTCTTTCGTTCGTCTTGAGTTAGGGTCGCTGTTTCGCCAGTGGTACCCAATGAAACTAAATAATCAATTCCACCCTCAATTTGAAAATCAATCAAATTTCCTAAAGTGTCGTAATCTACTGTGCCGTCTGCGTGAAATGGAGTTATTAATGCTACTCCCGCACCTTGAAGCTCGTTCATCGTTTATTATATATTTTGTTATTTTAATTCTATTTATTAATCATCGCCAATAATTCACTCTCGGAAATCATTGGGATTTGCAATTTTTCAGCCTTCGCTAACTTGGAAGGACCCATTTTATCTCCGGCTACCAAATAATTCAATTTAGAAGATATACTGCTGATCATCTTGCCTCCATGAGCCTCGATTAATTCAGTCAATTCTTCTCTTGAATAATCTGCAAACACGCCTGAAATTAAAAAGGTCTTCCCTGATAAGTTATCTCCAGCTAAAACAACTTCCTTCTCTTCAATCTCAAACTGAAGGCCCATGGCCTTTAATTTCTCGATCTCTTCCCAATGTTCTGGATTGACCAAGTAGGCATTGATGCTCTCGGCAATGCGTAATCCAATATCTTGGACCGAAAGTATTTCATCAACATTCGCAGATCGGATAGCATCGATATTTTTGAAATGCTGTGCAAGTTTCTTAGCAACGGTTTCTCCAATATGACGAATACCCAATCCAAATAATACCTTTTCAAAAGGCTTGCTCTTGGATTGTTCAATACCCTTTATCATATTGTCGATGGACTTTTGTCCAAATCGTTCTATGCCTACCAATTCGGACTCCCGATCTTTTAAGGTATAGATATCAGAGATTTTACGGATCAAGCCCAAACGGAAAAATGTTTCAATCGTTTCATCACCCAATCCTTGGATGTCCATCATTTTACGACCAATAAAGTGTTGTAGTTTTCCTACGATTTGAGGTTTACAACCATCTTCATTTGGACAATAATGCACGGCTTCTCCCTCTTCACGAACCAATTCTGTTCCGCATTCTGGACAGTGTGTCGGATATTCAAAAGGTTTTGCTCCTTCAGGACGTTTCTCCACATTGGCACCAATAATCTTTGGAATGATCTCGCCTCCTTTTTCGACAAAAACAGTGTCATGAACATGAAGTCCCAATCTCTCAATTTCGTTCGCATTGTGTAAGGAAGCACGTTTTACCGTAGTACCCGCCAATAAAACGGGTTTAAGATTAGCAACTGGTGTCACTGCTCCGGTTCGACCTACCTGATAGCTGATGCTATTCAAAATGGTTTCAACCCGTTCTGCCTTGAATTTATAAGAGATTGCCCATCTCGGAGATTTCGCTGTGAAACCTAATTCCTCTTGTTGAACAAAATCATTGACTTTAATCACAATCCCATCAATCTCGTATGATAATTGATGACGGGCATCGTCCCAGTAATGGATAAATTCTAAAACCTCATCGATTGAATTACATAATTTGCTATGCTCACAAACTGGAAAACCCCAGGATTTTACCTCTTCAATACTATGCCAATGGTCATGGAAAAGCTTGTTGCGATTGTCACAATACAAAAAGTATAAAAAACAATCCAACGGTCTTTTGGCAACTTCTGCAGAATCCTGTAGCTTGATAGTCCCGGAAGCGAAGTTTCTCGGATTGGCATAGGTTTGCTCTCCGTTTTCCTCCCGTTCATTATTTAATCTTAGAAATGCAGATTTATGCATAAAGATTTCACCTCGAATATCAAAGCTCTCAGGGTAGTTTCCTTTTCTTAATTGATGCGGAATACTCCGGATGGTTTTTACATTATTGGTCACATCGTCACCTTGTGTTCCATCTCCGCGAGTTACTGCCTGGACCAATTTTCCATTCTCATAAGAAATGGAAATCGATAGTCCATCAAATTTCAATTCAGCAACATATTGTACTTGATCTCCAACTACTTTACGGACACGATTATCAAAATCCTTTAACTCCTGTTCGTTGTAGGTATTTCCTAAAGACATCATTGGCCATTTATGACGAACCGTCTGAAATCGCTGGGTGATATCACCACCTACTTTTAAAGTAGGGGAGTTAGGATCCCTAAACTCAGGATGTTGAAGTTCTAAAGCTTCTAGTTCCTTTAATTTATGATCAAAATCGTAATCAGATATAGAGGGTTGAGCCAAAACATAATATTGATAATTATATTCATTCAGCTCGCGTGTAAGTTCTGCTATTTTCGCTTGAATATCTATTGACATAGACCACGAAAATACAAAATATATTAAGGGTAAAATAATTTAAAACAACTATTTAATTAATTGCGCAAAGTGTTGCAGAACCCTGAAAATTAAACTAGAAAAGATAATTCAGAACTTTAACACTTAATGGAAATTATTGTCATTCAGTTCGGAGTATTTATGGATATTATTCATGTAATAATCCCAAATAATGGAATTTTTATATTGTCCTTTCTTGTTTTCTTTCTGCTGATATTTCTTTCTCTTTTTTGCGGTTTTGAAGAAATTCATGAAGAAATATTGATGTCCTCTGCTGACTGCCCAGGCATCAGCGGATTTACCATCAAAAAGAAACTTGATTAAAGCGAATAAATCAAACCATAATCGAATCGATATTTTCCATATCGCCGCTCCAACCGATAGGTTCTTTTGGAGCATGACTAAATTATTTCTGAAATTTAAATAGGTCTTTTGTGGGTTGCTGGTTTTTAATGTACCACCACCGACATGGTATACCACTGAGTTCGGACAATAACCAACTTTATAGCCCATCTTTTTCAATCGCCAGCAAAGGTCGATTTCCTCAAAATGAGCAAAAAAATCCGCATCAAAGCCTTCGGCCTCATGCCATGCCTTGGATTTGATAAACAAGGCTGCACCCGTTGCCCAAAAGACCTCCCTTGCATCATTATATTGGCCTTTGTCCTGTTCGACCTTGTCTAGGATGCGACCTCGACAAAAAGGAAAACCAAAATAATCCAGGTATCCTCCCGCAGCTCCGGCATGCTCAAACTCACCTTTGCTATGGTAGGATTGGATCTTTGGCTGGCAAGCAACCATTAACGGATCCTGCTCCATGTATTTAATCACGGGTTCAACCCAATTTTCTGAAACCTCAACGTCCGAGTTCAGTAAAATGAAATAATCCGCCTCTACTTGTTTTAGGATTTCATTATAGCCACCCGCAAATCCTAGGTTCTCCGGATTACGGATAATCTTGAACATCGGGAAGTTCTCTTCCACATAGGCTATAGAATCATCGGTTGAACCATTGTCACCAATGATAAATTCAATATTTGGGTATGTGCTATTAAATACCGAAGGAAGGAATTTCTCCAAGAAATACTTCCCGTTCCAATTTAATATGACAACGGCAACTTTCGGGTAATTTGACATTTAATTTCTTCTTTTACGCTTCCATCTGCGATGGGACCATAGCCAATATTCAGGCTCCGATTTGATAATTTCCTCCGTAAAGCGATTGTGAATATGGGTAATCTCATGCTCCGGATATGCATCCGGATTTTCAACCAAGGTTGTAAACTTACATGAATAATACCCTCGTTTTTTCTTTCGCCTAACTTCACAGAATACCACCGGAAATTTTGTTAATCGTGAAATTCGCTCTGCCCCAGTGTAAACCAATGTATCCTGGTTCAAAAATTCCATGAAATAATCAGAATCCTGATAGGTAGGTGTCTGGTCTGCTACAAACATACTAATATGCGGGACATTTTTCAACTTAATAATATGTCTCAAAATCTGTTTCATCGGCACCATTTCGGCTCCAAATCGCGAACGTATCTGATTATGAATCGTATTGAAAACTTTATTGTTTAAAGGTTTGTAGACAATTAGCTCTGGAACATCCATCATCAAGGATAAGCGATGAATGGATAACTCCCAATTCCCATAGTGCGAGGTCACACCGATGACTCCCTTACCTTGCTCGGTATATTGATATACTTCCTCAGGATTTAGCAATTCAATCCTTTTGATGACTTCCTCTGGTTTTATGGTCGCCATTTTAACGGACTCGACCAGCAAATCCGGAAAATAACGGTAAAAACGATAGGCAATTTCTTTAATTTCGGCCTCCGATTTCTCAGGAAAGGCATTTCTTAAATTTTGAAAAACGACTTTTTTGCGATACCCAAAAACATAGTAAATCAGCAAAAAAAGAAAGTCAGAGAGGATATAAAGGCACCAAAAGGGCAGGAGGGAGATCAAATATAATGTGCCATAAATCAGTTTTTCCTTCATGCCTTTTTAAAGTACTTTACAAATATCCCCAAATAAAGTTATTTTTGCGGACAAATTGAAGTGATTATTCGTTTATGTCAGTAGGATTATTATTACCAGCGTTTTATTTGCCCAATATCAGTTATTTTCATACAATCAAAAATAATGAAGGGCCAATTATTGTGGAGCAGTGGGAGCACTTTCCAAAACAAACCTTCCGTACAAGAACCCAAATTGCAACAGCAAATGGTGTTCTGGACTTACTGGTGCCAATACAGCATGGTAAAAAACAAAGACAAAAATTGAATGAAGTTTTGATCAATTATGATCATCCTTGGCAACGTTTACATTGGTTAAGCCTCCAAACGGCTTACCGTAGTTCGGCTTACTTTGAATTCTATGAAGATGACTTTCGTAGATTTTATGAAAAAGAGTACAGCCACCTGCTCGAGTACAATGTGGAGCAACTGCAATTGATTTTAAAACTGCTCAAGATGAATCGTGAAATTGTTTTCAACGATAAGTATGAAGCAGAATCGCCCAATGTGCTGGATTATCGGAATGTAATTCATCCTAAAAAACCTTCCCTGGTTCCTGATCAAAAGCCATATTTTCAGCTGTTTGAGGATAAGAACGGGTTTTTACCAAATTTGAGTATTATTGACCTGTTGTTTAGTCAAGGTCCTCAATCGAAAAACTATTTCTAATAAGTTTTTATTTTCTTCGTGAAACATTTTGTTTATGTTTAATGTTGTCCATTAAACCGTCTATTTCATGAAGAAAACTGTATTGATCTGCATTTGCATTTTTTTAGCTATTTCCGCGTTTGCACAATCGGGAGCTGATACCCTCCATTATCGAAAGGTGTATTATTTTGGGGGTACGGGCTTGTCGTTCCCTATCGGGAAAACCAGAAATGTATTGACGACAAAACTGTTTACCGGAAGCATGGGCTTGGATATATCCTTGAAGAATCCCAAATATTATTTACAGCCCACTTTATATATGCTCAGTTTTGGATACGACCAATTGCAAGATGATCCAGAGTATAATCGGGTGTTAAAGAATGCTCGCTCTACTATGTACGTCCTAAGCTTAGCCGGCGGAATTCGAAGGCAATGGGAACGATTAAATACCTATGCATACTTAGGACCATCTGGCGCACTGAATATGGAACCCCGATCGGAAGATGTGGGAGACGGAACGGTGGAATTGAATTATGAGTATAGTATCTCTCCAGCAGTGAAATTAGGGGTAGGTTCCGATTATAAATTCAAAGGCTTTTTCCTTGGAATGGAAGTCGGATATTTGCACAACTTCCGCAAAATGCAAGGTAATCCAGTGAATGTGCTTTCAATAATGGTCGGTTTAAAATCCGACATTACTAAGTTAAGCGACAAAGTTGTAGAAGTTATTTCAAAATAATTGTAAATTTATTTATCTGTAAATCAATTACTTATATAGCCTTGTCAAATAATAGACTATTTTTTTTAAAATATAATACAATATGGCAAGATATATGTCGTTATTACACTATCTAGATAAATAGAAAATATTTAGGTTAATAATTGGTTTGGTAAAATACCTGGAGTTCTCCGCTCCGGGTATTTTTGTTTTTAGCCCAATTGTAAAGGATAATCTTTTTGAAAAAAAATTTAATCCTTAATAATAAAGCGTTTTAGTTACCGTTTAGATAGTAAATTCATAATTTCATAATTTAGGTTAATAATTGGTTTGGTAAAATACCTGGGGTCCCCAACCTCAGGTATTTTTATTTGAAAAGGGTTTAATCCGCCTCAAAATCGAATTTCTTGTCCCTAAAATAATAAACCTTATCTCTAGCATTTATTTCCCGAATTACCTTACATGGGTTTCCAGCTGCTACCACGTTATCCGGAATATCTTTCGTCACAACTGATCCGGATCCAATCACCGTATTTGCGCCGATCTTTACGCCAGGATTAATGACGGTATTCCCACCAATCCAAACATTGTCGCCAATCTCAATCGGCATGGCGTATTCCCACCCTTCAACACGAAGTACGGCGTCAACAGGATGTCCCGCCGTAAATAAACTTACATTGGGTGCAATCATGACATTATCCCCGATAATCACCTTGGCGCAATCCAGGATGGTCAAGTTATAGTTTGAATAAAAATTATCGCCAACTTCGATGTTATAGCCATAATCGCAGTAAAATGGAGGCTCAATGAAAAATCTACTGGTCGTTTTCCCAAACAGCTTTTTGATGATTTGATTCCTGGCTTTGATTTTTGTGGGATCCATGAGGTTGAACTTTTGTAATTCAACCTTAGCATGCTGTCGTTCCTTAAATAATTCATCCCCAGATGCTATATAGGGTTCTCCGGCTATCATCTTTTCTTTCGAAGTCTTATTCATTGTTGTCCTTTTTATTGTTGTTAGTGGATTTCATTGTGGCTATATATTGAAAATATCGATTTTAAGAGCCAATCGATCTTTAAAATAAAAAAAATCATTGAAGGATAGGAAGTTTTTTATGGATAGCATTATTAAATGATAGGGAATGAATTCAGGATAAATAAATGAGACTACCGGATATTGGTCTGAAATCCTTCGGACCTGGTGGGGACTTCCTTCGAAAAAATTCGAACAACATCCGACAGAGCTCCGAAGAAGGTCCGGAGAAAGTCCGATAAAACGCAGTATTTCTATTGGATTTTGGATTGCTTAAAGTCGAATATGTCTCTGGAATAAAATTCGGATTGCAAGGTGAGTCTTTAGAATTTTTTGACAAATAAAAAAGCCGCCAAAAGCGGCGGCTCAGAAAAGATTATTATGCGATTAGTTTTTGCTGATTACAAAGTTTTCCTTTGCGATTCTTACTTTTTTCAAGTTTACCAACCAGTCATTGGATTCATCACGATGACCTAATGCTAAGATGGTTACTGAACGTAAGCCAAGTTCGTTTAATCCAAGGAATTGATCCAATGCAGCATTGTCAAAACCTTCCATTGGGGTGGCGTCAATGCGTTGTTCTGCAGCAGCAGCGATTGCCATACCGAATCCAATATAGGCCTGACGAGCAGCGTGCTCGAAATGTTGTTCTTTGCTTTGTTGGTTAAAACGAGTCATTAAACTGTTTTTATAGTCATTAGCAAATCCTGCTGGCAATCCGCGTTCTTGTTCTTGTAATAAGAAGACAGAATCTACACGGTCTTGGGTATATTCATCATAAGCCGCAAAGATCAATAAGTGGGATGCATCTACGATTTGTGATTGATTGTATGCTAATGGACGGATTTGCTCTTTGATTTCTTGGTTGCTGATTTCGATGATTTTGAAAGGGTGTAGTCCAGAAGAAGTAGGAGCAAGACGTGCTGCTTCAATAATATAGTCGATTTTTTCTTGTTCTACAGCTGCGCCAGTCATTTTTTTAGTGGCGTATCTCCATTTTAAGTCTTGTAATAAGCTCATTTTAGTATATTAATTTGTTGTTTCTAGAATTATACGAGTATAGATTTGATGTAACCATCCATGGCGTCTGCAAGGACTTCCGATGGGCATCTACTTTCATTCGAGTCAATGGATAAAAGATCAATTGCTACGATGCCATGTAGTATAGACCATAGCGTTTTCAGTTTCAGATATCTATCAATTTTCTTTTTTCCACTTTCTAAGATTGCTTCATCAATTAAATCCAGCATCCTGTCGGATACTTTTTTAATATCTTCGGACTCCCTGGTTTTTTCGCAGGTTGGGATGCCCAATCCAAACATAATTTCATAATGTTTTGGATGTGCGACTGCGAATAGCCAATAGGCTTTGGCCAATTGATCAATTTTAATGGCGATAGCTTTGTCTGCTTGAATTTCTTGATCCATGGATTGAAGGAGTTTTTGAAATCCTTCTTGCACGAAATAGGCAGATATGGCCTCTTTATTTTCGAAATGTTTATAAATAACAGGTACAGAATATTCAATTGCATCGGCAATCTTGCGGATAGAAAGTGCAGCCCAACCCTCATTTTCCACGATTTCTCGGGAACAGCAGATAATCTGTTCTTTAAGTTCTTGTTGTTGTCTGATTTTTCTTTCCGTCAGTCCCATATCTCATTTAGTTAACAGTGTTAGCAAAAGTAACAATGATATTTAGATGTTGCAAACATCTATTAAAAACAAACATCAATATGACAATTAGCTTTGGGAAATAAAGACTAACTTTAGGAATGAACTTCTTAAAAAGTAAGAGAAAAGTATCATTAGTTCTCGGGAGCGGAGGGGCTCGGGGGCTGGTTCAAATTGGAGTAATTCGTTGTTTAGAAGAAAAAGGATATGAGATTGACGAGGTCGTAGGCTGTTCGATTGGATCCTTGATTGGCGCTGCCTATGTGGAAGGGAAGTTGGAGAATTTGGAAGATTGGATGCGCTCCATCACCAGAAGACAAGTATTTAAATTAATGGATTTTACGAATCCTAAATTTGGTCTACTCAAGGGGGAGCGGGTCTTTGAATCTCTTAAGGATATTTTTCCGGACAAGAATATTGAGGATATGGATATTCCTTTTCGAGCGATTGCTACCGATATGGTCAGTGAAAAAGAAGTTGTTTTTGATAAGGGTAGCGTTTACAAAGCTATTCGTGCTTCCATTGCCATTCCAGCAGTTTTTACCAGTATTGAAAGTGAAGATTGGAATTTGGTAGATGGCGGTGTCATCAATCCATTGCCTATCAATTATGTTCGCAGAAAACGGCGGAATATCGTTATTGCAGTGAATCTAGATGGAAAGCCAGACTCAGAATATGGACCATATAATGGTGCAAAAGGGTTAAATGCGATTTCCATGTTGCAGGAGTCCTATTTCATGATGCGTAGAAGATTGAGTCAGTTAAGTGTAGAGCTTTATAAACCCGATTATGTCATTAATATACCCCATAATATTGCGGGGATCTGGGATTATGATAAGGCATCCTTTATGATCGAGAAGGGTAAGGAATTGACTGAGAAAGTGGTTCCAGATGTGCCGATAAAGAAGAGAATTTCAACAGAAAGCCCTAAAAAAGAAAAAGAACAGCGAAAAGTATCTTAAGATAATTGAGCTTTTCCATTTTCAATCCTAAACAAATTCCTGAAATCAAAAAAAGAGGTCGATTATTCGACCTCTAATAATAATTTGTTTATATGAAGATTAAATTCTTCATGATGTTCCAGGTTTGGAAGATGTCCGCAATCTTCCATTTCAATATATTTTGAACCTTTGATAAGCTTCGATAATTCTTCCATCAATGGGGCTGGAGTAATTTTATCCTCTTTACCACGAATGATCAAGGTCGGAACAGAAATTTTCTCCAGGACTTCGGTAGTATCCGTCCTTGCTGCCAAAGCCAATAGGGTAGCACAAATGGATTCAATACTATTTCTTCGGATGCTACTTTTAATCAGTTCTACAGCATCCGGGTTATTTTCTATACTCTTTTTCGAGAAGAGGTTGGCGATAAATCCGATAGCATAAGGGCGGCGTCCATATTGTAATACCGCTTGAATAGCGTCAAAACGTTTCTGCTTACCAGCGTTATCATCCGCTTTACTATGCGTATCCGACAGGATCAGTCCGGAGATACGTTCCGGGAAAAGTTGATAAGCTCTAAGTGCGATATATCCACCCATGGAAACACCGCAAAGCACTGCTTTTTCGATTTCCATCTTACGCATGAATACCCCTAGATCTTTTGCGAAAACATCAATAGAGAAAAATCCATGACCTTTCGTGCTGTTGCCATGCCCTCGGATATCGATGGCAATTCCGGTGATATTATCTTCGAGGCTTTCGAGCTGTTCACGCCAAGTTTTTTTGTTGAAAGGAAAGCCGTGTAGGAAAATAATGGTTTTTTCGGGCTGTTCAGTCGCTTTTTTTATATAATAGGAGATGCTAATATCTCCGATTCGGATTTTGTTGCTTTTAATTATACGTTCGGCCATAATTTTAAATATATAAATATCAACACGATAAGCAAAATATAGTTTGAAATTGATTAAAAAAGGGAAAAAGGATTTGGAATAATTAAAAAAGTAACGATATTTGCGCCACCTCAAAGGACAATATGTCCTGCAAGAATGCGCTCATAGCTTAATTGGATAGAGCATCTGACTACGGATCAGAAGGTTAGGGGTTCGACTCCCTTTGAGCGCACTTTCTTTATTTTAAACCAGCTTCCCATTGATTTCCACATTGATTCTTTTTTAACATATTCATAACGTAAAAATAACTCGTTGAGCATGAAAGCAATTGGTTTTAAAATTAAAAAAAAATTTTGCTGACACTATTATTTCCTTATATTTGCATCACCAAAACAGAAAGGGCGTCAGTCGTATAGTATTGGTTGCCGCGCTCATAGCTTAATTGGATAGAGCATCTGACTACGGATCAGAAGGTTAGGGGTTCGACTCCCTTTGAGCGCACTTGGAAAGAGCCTAATTCTTATACGGGATTAGGCTTTTGTTTTTTTTACATCTTAAAGAAATAACAACAAATTATGCTAAACCTAGTTTTATTCGGACCTCCAGGGGCAGGTAAGGGAACTCAGTCGGCTAAATTGATCGACAAATACGCCTTACATCATATTTCAACAGGAGATATGTTCAGAGGACACATCAAAAATCAGACAGCACTTGGTAAAGAAGTAAGTCAGATTATTGCTGATGGAAATTTAGTTCCAGACTCGATCACTATTTCTATGTTAGAAGAAGAATTGAAAAATAATCCTGATGCAAAAGGATTTATTTTCGATGGTTTCCCACGTACTGTAGCGCAGGCTGAGGCTTTGGATAAATTCTTGGAAGCAAACAATACCGCAATTACTGGTGTCATTGCTTTAGATGTAGATGAGGCTGAACTTACGCAGCGTATCGCAAAACGTCAGGAAATTTCAGGACGTGCAGATGATGCAGCTGATAAATTGAAAAAACGTATCGAAGAATATTTTGGAAAAACGATTCACGTGTTACCTTACTATGAAAGCCAAGGTAAACTTAGCAAAGTGAATGGTATTGGCGATATCGAAGAGATCTTCGCCAATCTTTCAAACGTTATCGATAATTATTAATAAAAAATCTGATTAAGGATATAGTATGGCTCAGGGGTCAAATTTTGTTGATTATGTAAAAGTATGTTGCCGTTCAGGACATGGTGGTGCCGGCTCAGCGCATCTTCACCGTGATAAACACACGGCAAAAGGTGGGCCTGATGGTGGTGATGGCGGTCGTGGTGGACATATTATTCTCAAGGGATCACATCAGCACTGGACCTTGCTACACCTGAAATTCAGAAAACATATTATTGCCGATTCTGGTGAAGCCGGAGGTAGTGCATTGCGTACAGGTGCCAATGGAAAAGATGAAATCTTGGAAGTTCCACTTGGTACGGTTGCAAAAAATGCCGAGACGGGAGAAGTACTTTTTGAAATCACCGAAGATGGTGAGACCAAAATTTTAACTCCTGGTGGTCGTGGTGGACTAGGAAACTGGCATTTTAAGTCCTCAACGGTTCAAACTCCACGATTTGCCCAACCGGGATTGCCGGGTAAAGAAGAATGGATGATCCTGGAATTGAAAGTTTTGGCAGATGTTGGATTAGTAGGGTTCCCAAATGCGGGTAAATCAACTTTACTATCCGTTGTATCTGCGGCAAAACCTGAAATTGCCGATTACCCTTTTACTACCTTGGTGCCGAATCTGGGAATCGTTAGTTACCGTGATGGCAAATCCTTTGTCATGGCTGATATTCCTGGAATTATAGAAGGAGCATCCGAAGGAAAAGGGCTAGGACATCGCTTTTTACGTCATATCGAAAGGAATTCTGTTTTGTTATTTCTTGTTCCTGCCGATACTGATCGTACAATCGAAGAAGAATACAATATTCTGTTGAATGAATTGACAGCATATAACCCCGAGCTATTGGATAAGCCAAAGTTATTAGCGATCAGTAAATCGGATATGCTGGATGAAGAGCTTGAAAAAGAAATGGCTCTGCAAGTTCCCAAAGGGATACCTTATCTCTTTATATCCTCCGTTACTGGAAAAAATATTCAGCAACTTAAGGATATGATTTGGAAAGCAATCAACGAACAATAAACAAAAGCCATCGAAAGATGGCTTTTTTATTTTATGTCAAAATTCCCCTAAACTTCTCTTGTTCTGCTGTCCAATCTTAAACGGAATTTGGATCTAGATAGAGATAGAATTCTTTTCCTTAATTTTGCAGCAATGGATTTAGCATTAAAAGATTTTTTAGATCGGAAGGTAGAAGAATATAATCAACCGAATTTTATACCCAATGATCCCATTAGTATTCCACATCAATTTACACGAAAACAGGATATAGAGATTATGGGGTTCTTTGCGAGCATTTTGGCTTGGGGACAAAGAAAGACCATCATCAATAAATGCAATGAGCTTATCCAACGTATGGATGGAAGTCCCTATGAATTTATCCTGCATCATCAGGAAGAAGATTTGAAAAGTCTTCTGGGCTTTAAGCATAGAACCTTCAATGATACCGACCTCTTATATTTTGTGAGTTTCTTCCAATACCATTATCGCCATTTTGAGAGTCTTGAGGATGCTTTTTTATTGGATGGCCTAGCGGATGATTTTACGATAGAACAATCCTTAAATTCATTTAAATCTTATTTCTTTTCATTGGCTGATTTTCCAGAAAGGACCCGAAAACATGTGAGTTCTCCGCTTCAGAAATCGAGTTGCAAGCGATTGAATATGTTTTTGCGATGGATGGTCAGAAAGGATAACAAAGGGGTTGACTTTGGGTTATGGAATAGAAAGCAGGCTAAAGATTTAATTTGTCCTTGTGATGTGCATGTGGAGCGGGTAGGACGGAAATTCGGCTTGATCCAATCCGATAAGGTCAATTGGAAAACTGCTCTGGAATTAACTGAAAATCTAAGGTTACTTGATCCCAATGACCCGGTGAAATATGATTTTGCGCTATTCGGACTCGGCGTGGCTGGGGAGTTATAATATCCAGGATTTAATAAAAAGGAATATACATTTCCTTGTGCATACCTGCATCCTTATATTCGAATTCATCCGACATAAATTCAAAACCCATATCCAAATAGAAAGGATAGGCTACTTCGCGGGCAATACACCATAAATAATCTGCATGCAACTGGGATTTCAGGTGTTCAATAGCAGCGCTAAGGAGTTGTTTAGCATAACCTTTCCTTCGTGCTTCCGGAAGTGTAGCCATTCCACGTAGGCGATAGCCTTCATGCGGCAGTTTCGGATGATTGGTTTTATGAACCGTTAAAATACATTGAAGCTTTTGGTCCTCGTCAAATAAGCCCAAATGAAAGCTGTCAGGCATTAAATCCTCAGGATTAATACAAAGGTCCAATGCTTTCCCTTTCTGCAGTACAGTGCTTCTTAGGGCTAAGGTATCCTGTACGCTGATAAATCTAATCATCGATTGGATAATCTTTCCAGGATGTCAACCAATCTGTTAGAGTATCCAAATTCATTATCATACCAACCTACCACCTTTACCAATCCACCCACGATACTTGTCAATTCCGAATCGAACACACAAGAATAGAGATTGTTGATGATATCTACCGAAACAATAGGGTCTTCAGTATAGTATAAAACGTTTTTTAATTCATTTTGAGCAGCTTCCTTGAACTTTTGGTTGATTTCTTCCACTGTTGTTTCCTTGGCCAGGTTACAGGTGAAATCGGTTAAGGAACCATTCAATACCGGGACGCGTATCCCTGCACCACCAAGTTTACCATCCAAGTGCTTAAAAACATTGGTAATTGCTTTAGCAGCGCCAGTTGTGGTTGGGATAATGGATGCCGATGCGGCTCTGGAGCGTCTTAGGTCACGATGGGGAGCATCATGCAAATTTTGATCGCCAGTCATCGAATGGACAGTGGTGATATAACCATCCACAATTTCCCAATTTTCATCCAATATTTTAATCAGGGGAGCCACATTGTTTGTCGTACAAGAGGCGTTTGAAAAAATTGGAATATTCCAATCAAAATCCTGGTCATTAATACCTAGGACAACCGTTGGAACTTCTTTGTCCGGAGAAGGAGCAGAAATAACCACTTGTTTGGCTCCAGCCTGCAAGTGTTTAGCGGCCAGTTCTCTCTTGACGAAAAGCCCTGTAGATTCGATGACCACATCAATATCCAGGTCTTTCCAAGGAAGTTCCTCGGGGTTTTTCTTGTTGAATATTTTTATAGCCTTGCCATCAATATAGAGGTGTTCCTGATCAAAATCCACCTGTCGATTTAAAGGACCATGCACAGAATCATATTTGAAGAGATGTGCCAATGTTTTTGCATCTGCAAGATCATTGATGGCCAGTACCTCGATTTGATCAAGGTTTCGATTGAGTAGATTTCTTAAGGTATGCCGGCCGATACGACCAAACCCATTGATGGCAATTTTCATTATTTATTAAATTCAGCAATGATATCATTAATTCCTTTTTCACCTTCCCAATATGTTTTCAATTGGCCATCCGGTCCGTAAACATAGTTAGCTGGGAACATTTTAGGGATATGGAATTTTTGAATGAATTCTTGGTTTCTATCCCAAAGCAATTGAACATTTGATTTTCCTTCTAGTTCTTTTCCGAAAGTGCTTAGGAATTGAGCGACTAGAGCCGGATCATTCATGGAAACATAGATCACATTGACATCTTTAATTTTATCGTAGTTTTTTGCCAATCCTTTGGTTTCACTTTGACAGTGGCTACAACCTGGATCAAACAATACGAAGACGGTATTTTTTCCGGCAGGGATATCAGCTTTGGTAAATGAGATTCCAGATTTCACTTTATAAAAATTAAAGTCAGGAATACTTAATGCAGCGGCTTTTACCGTTTGTGCTGCAGCAGGAGTGGGGTTTGTACTAGGTTGTTCTGAAGTAGCATGTTCATGAGCACTATGATCGTGTCCGGCATGGTCATGTCCAGCATGATCGTCATGTGCTTCAGTAGTTTCAGTTTTATTGTTCTGATTATTACATCCCACAGCTAAAACACCTAATGAAAGGCAAAGAGAGGATAGAATTAATTTATTTCTCATGTCTTATAATTAAGACTCAAAACTAATAAAAAATATAGAGTAAGTGGATTCTTCCAATAGATAAAACAGTATTTTGACATAAAGAACCCTGATTAGTTCTATTAGAGGTTTAGATTATTCTAGAATTTTCAGTTTGAAGGAATTAATCAGAATTGGGGATGATAATTATTGCTTGCTGAGCAATAAAAAAGGCCCTGAATAATCAGGGCCTTCTATTTTCAAGGTAGATTTCCTTATGGAGTTACTACTTTTGCTTGTTTTTTGTCTTTTTCTTTAGCTGAATCTGCTAAGTGTTTACCAGCACTTAGGTCATAAATAGCAGGCGCTGCTAGGAAGATTGAAGAGTAAGTTGCTACAACGATACCCACAAGGATAGCGAATGAGAAACCACGGATAACTTCACCACCAAATACAAATAATACAGCTAATACGAAGATTACAGTCAATGAGGTAATCACGGTACGGCTTAATGTAGAGTTAATTGCATTGTTGATAGTTGAACCCATATCTTCATGGTGAGCATTTGGTTTTTTCAAGTATTCACGCAGACGGTCAAATACTACGACCGTATCGTTTACTGAATAACCTAATACAGTTAAGATCGCCGCAACAAAGTGTTGGTCAATATCCAATGAGAAAGGAACAATTCCGTCCAAGATGGAGAATAAACCTAATAAGATGATCGCATCGTGGATAGTTGCAATTGCTGCACCTGCAGAGTATTGCCATTTGTGGAAACGAACCAAGATATAAGCTGCAATCACAAGAATTGAGAAGATTGAAGCATAAATTGCACGATCACGAATATCACTGGCGATAGTAGGACCTACCTTTTGTTGAGAAAGGATCTCATATTTATTGCCTTGAACTTTGGATAAACCTTCGTTCAATTTTGCTAATACTTGTTTGTCAGCCTCGTCACTTGTTTCTTCGATATGGTACGAAGTAGTGATACGTAATTGGTTTTCACTACCAAAAGTTTTTACTTCTGTTGTAGTTCCAAAAATATTATCCAAGTTCTCACGAATCGATTCTGGAGCAACATTTTGGTCATAACGTACTGTATAGGTACGACCACCTTGGAAGTCTACACCGTATGAGAAACCTTTGATCATAATTGCAGCAAATGAAATAATCACGGCAATAATGGAGATCGTATATGCTACTTTTCTCTTCTTGATGAATTGGAAGTTAGCATTCTTCATTGTATGATCAGACCAAGGGAATGACAAAGTGATTTTCATGTCTTTGCTCAACATGTATTCGAAAATCAAACGAGTGATGAAGATTGCAGTGAACAAAGAGGTGATAATACCGATCATTAACGTCGTTGCGAATCCTTGGATTGGTCCTGATCCTGTAAAGAATAAGATTAAACCAACCAAGAAAGTCGTTACTTGGGAGTCAAGGATTGAAGGCATGGCATGTTTATATCCATCAGCAACGATTTGACGAGGGGATTTACCTAGGGCTTTTTCCTCACGCATACGTTCGTAGATAAGTACGTTGGCATCCACCGCCGTACCCATGGTTAATACGATACCTGCAATACCTGGGAGTGTCAGTACAGCATTCAAAGATGCAAGAACACCCATCAAGAAGAACACGTTGAAGATAACTGCGATATTCGCAGCGATACCTGCACGGTTGTAGTAAGCAATCATAAACGCCATTACTACGATAATACCGATAACTGCAGAGTTTACACCGGAATCAATAGCTACTTGACCTAATGAAGGACCTACGATCGCTTCTTCAACGATTTTAGCTGTTGTAGGAAGTCTACCAGCTTTCAATACGTTAGCTAAGTCTTTGGTATCTTCAATTGTAAAGTTTCCAGAGATTTGAGAGTTACCATTTGGAATTTCTTCATTTACACCTGGAGCAGAGTATACCACACCATCCAATACGATCGCGATAGCATCTCTATTTTGTGCTGCTTGCGCAGTAACACGTTTCCATTGACGCGCACCATCCGCATTCATTTCCATAGAAACGATAGGGCTGTTTTGTTGGTCAAATCCTTCACGTGCATCCGTGATCACTTCACCAGTCATTACAGGACCATTTTCAGTACCTGTAGTTTTGATAGCGTATAAAGAAAGGAAATCTTTAGCGTTGTTTTCAGGTTTTACAGCCCATAACAATTTTAAGTTTCCAGGAATGATAGATTTTACTTCCGGACGAGCGAAGAAAGCATTTACTTTAGCTGTATCTTTTAGGTTCGCATAACCCACTACAGCACCAGGAGCCAATTGTTGTTGTCCGTTTTGGTTGAAAGTTGCAGGGGATAGAACCGCGAATAAAGGATTTTCAGCTAATGCTGTTGCATCAGGTTGAGCTGAAGAATCTGCTTTAGCAGAATCAGTACCTTTTTGGTTTGCACCTAATTTTGCCAATAAGTTTTCTTCTTTTTTAGTCGTATCAGCAGCTGCAGTCGCAGTAGAATCAGAAGCCACATTAGCAGCAGGTTTATCTGCTTTTAAAGTAGTTGCTAAAGTTCTGTTGATATTTTCTAAAAGTGAATATACTTGTGGATTTTGGTAAGTTTCATAGAATTCCAATTTCGCAGAACCTTGTAAAAGCTTACGAACACGTTCTTCATCATTTACACCTGGTAGTTCGATTAAGATACGGTTGGTTCCTTGTTGGATTTGAATGTTAGGAGAAGCAACACCGAATTTATCGATACGCGTACGCAAAACTTTATAAGAGTTTTGGATTGCGTTGTCAGCTTCTTTATTCAAGAAATTACGTACATCGGATTCAGAGCTGTTACCATTGATGATTGCAGCGTTATCTTTGGTTGCAAAGAAAGATGCAATTGGTGTAGAGGCACCAGTTTCTTTGTACTCGTTTAAAAATAATTCAATTAACGAAGTGTTACTTGTTTTACTTTTTGTTACAGCATTTTCTAATGCTTTGTTGAAGTTTGCATCTTTGGGGTTATCCGCTAGATTGGCAATCAATTCGTTCAATGAAATTTCCATTGTAACGTTCATACCACCTTTAAGATCTAGTCCTAATGCAATTTCATTGGATTTCGCTTCGCGATAGGTGAATTTAGCAATACCTATATTATATACCACCTCACCAGCAATGGAATCTAGGTAGGCTTTTTCTTTAGCCATGTCGCCTTTGGCGTATTCCGCTGCGTCTTTTTCAACTTTTCTAGTTACAAAAGTGAATGATAAGGAGTAGAGGCACGCTAAGGAAACCACTATCACCAAAAATTTAATCAGCCCTTTACTCATTGTCTAATCGTAATAAATTATGGTTTTTATGTTCTTTTTTAAGCTTAATAATATTTTACCAAGATTCGCAAAGGTATAAAAAAATTACATAATGAAAACAGTATATCAAACTTAATACGGAAAAATTTGTTTTTAAATATTTGTTTCATTTTCAGCGAAAATTGTGACCAGTACCTTTGTTAAAGATTTAATAAAATGCCCTGTTTTCAGGGATGTTTTACTGAGTTCTGTATCCCTAAATTTGACCAAGATGTATTTAATAATGAACATTTCAAACATTAGGCTTACAATTTAATTTAATCACACAATGGAAAGAAACGATTTAAACACAAAAGACATTAAGATTCAGGATAATAAATCCCTTGGGATAATTTCCTATCTAACCTGGGTTGGGTTATTGGTAGCATTTTTAATGAATCGGGATAAGAATGACCCCTATGTTAAATTTCATATCCGACAAAACTTAGGTCTTTTTGCGGTCAGTATCCTTGGTGGATTAGTGAGGTTTATTCCGGGAATTGGCGGGATATTATTATATGTTGTATTTCTGGCTTTATTTATTTTTTGGATTATAGGATTAATTGGAGCGATCAATGGACGAGAGACAGCAGTACCTGTAGTTGGAGGGATGTTTCAAGACTGGTTTAAAGGAGTTTAGAGGAATAAGAAATGGGGAAATAAAAAAGGCTTTTTCAATTGAAAAAGCCTTTTTTATGATTGTTTGAATGGATTATCTTAAGATAAATTTAAATCCTAAGCTGAAACGACCAGCTTCGAAGTTAGATTCATTAGATAAGTTCCACCAAGGTTTCCAATCGAAGTGGATACCAAGTGGAGTAGAAGGGATCTTGTATTCAAGACCAGCTGCTGGACGGATCGCGAAAGCTGAATCATCATTTGCGAAAGCGATTTGAGGACCAACACCTAAGTACCAACCTAAGCCACCAGCACCAGAGAATGGGCGGTTATAAGAGTAATCAACTCCAATCACAGTAAAGTGATCACCGAATAATACTTGAGCTTGACCTGCATTAGCACCACCAAACGAGTGTTTAACTTGAGGACCAAATAAAGTTGGGCCATCGCCTAAGTCAATACCTAGACCGATTGCTGTTTTATAAGGAGTTTGAGCTTTTGCTTCGTTAAAGCCAAAAACTAATGCTGCTGCAGCTGCTAGTGATAGTAATGTCTTTTTCATAAATATTGTGTTAATTAAACTTTAATTTAGTACATGATTAGCAATTAGCTTGCCAAAATTTTAACATAGTTTTAACTATTGTCTAAAATACCTGTTTTTAGGTAAGGTATTGCTAATGTCGATTTTATGTAAATAGTTGTATAGAGTTTTATTATTTTATAAATTTTCGTAAATTTGCCTCGCAAATAGGAAACCCCATTTAATATTTGCTATGCAATTAGATCCACAAAAATTCGTACAAGAAGGACTTACCTACGACGATGTATTATTAATCCCAGCTTACTCGGAAATCTTACCACGTGATGTAGATACAAGTACATTCTTAACAAAGAAAATCAAATTAAATATTCCATTGGTATCAGCAGCTATGGACACGGTTACCGGCGCTGATTTAGCTATTGCGATTGCGCAGGCTGGTGGAATAGGAATGTTACATAAGAACATGACGATCGCTGAACAAGCGGCGGAAGTTCGTAAAGTCAAGCGTTCGGAGAGCGGGATGATTCAAGATCCAGTTACTCTATTGGAGAATGCTACGGTTGGTGATGCTTTTCAGATTATGAAGGATCACAAGATCGGTGGGATCCCGGTGATTAATTTAGAGAATAAATTAGTCGGCATTGTTACAAACCGTGATCTTCGTTTCCAAAAAGACATGACCCGTCCGATCTCTGAGTTGATGACTCATACCGATTTGGTTGTTGCTCCTGAAGGAACAGATTTGATCAAAGCAGAAGAAATTCTTCAAAATCATAAAATTGAAAAATTACCAGTGGTTGATGCCAATGGGATTTTAAAAGGACTGATTACTTTTAAAGACATTCAGAAATATAAACATTATCCAAATGCTGCTAAAGATGAACATGGACGTTTATTGGTAGGTGCTGCGGTAGGTGTTACTGGAGATACTTTAGAGCGTGTTGAAGCTTTAGTAAAAGCTGGAGTAGATGTTGTTACCATTGACACTGCCCATGGTCATTCTTTAGGTGTTATCAATAAATTAAAAGAAGTAAAAGCAGCATATCCTAACTTGCAGGTTATCGTTGGTAATATCGCTACTGGAGATGCCGCTAAAATGTTGGCAGATGCAGGTGCCGATGCGGTTAAAGTTGGTATAGGTCCAGGTTCAATCTGTACAACACGTATCATCGCAGGAGTTGGAGTACCACAGTTATATGCAGTTTATGAAGTTGCAAAAGCATTAAAAGGAACAGGAGTTCCATTGATCGCTGATGGAGGTATCAAACAGACAGGTGATATTGCGAAGGCAATTGCTGCAGGTGCAAATACCATCATGGCAGGTTCATTATTTGCAGGAGTTGAGGAAGCTCCAGGGGAAACTATTCTTTTAGAAGGTAGAAAATTCAAATCTTACCGCGGAATGGGATCTGTTGAGGCGATGGAAAAAGGTTCAAAGGATCGTTATTTCCAAGATGTAGAAGATGATATCAAAAAATTGGTTCCAGAAGGTATTGTAGGTCGTGTTCCTTATAAAGGAACCTTGGCTGAAGTAGTTTACCAATATATTGGTGGATTACGTGCATCAATGGGCTACTGTGGAGCTGCAACAATTGAAAAATTACAAGAAGCTAAATTTGTTCGTATTACAGGTGCAGGATTAAGGGAGTCACATCCGCATAATATCCAGATTACAAAAGAAGCACCTAACTACAACAGTAGAGGATAAGGATATCCGATATGGGGTATAAAAACAGGGTTATGGATTTTCCATAACCCTGTTTTGTTTTTAGAATAGCATGGATTTTACTTTTGTGATTGAAATTTTTGAATGAGGTAAGTTTTGGGTTTGCTGTGTAATTAGTTTTGTAATCTACCTGATTTTTAGTAACTTGAGGATTCGAAACAAATTTTATTTAACAATAACATAAAACTTAGCTTATGGGAAAAGGAGATAAAAAAAGTAGAAGAGGCAAAATAATTATGGGATCTTATGGAAAAAAACGTCCGAGGGATCCTTGGAAAGATAAAACAAGTGCGAAGAGCAGCGAAAAAGAGTCTAAATAAACATATTTTCTGAAATGTAAGAAGCATCTTAAGAAGGTTGATCCGGATTAAGGTGCTTTTTTGTTTTTCAGAATTTGAAACCGGAAAGGATAGATTTGGGTTATTATTTAATAAATGAGGGGAAAAAGAGACTTGAAAATCGATAAATTCTTGAGTCCCTTATATTTTCAATTGGAAAAATATAGAAAAACTGTGTCAATTCTTTCTATAGAATTAGTGTTTAATATAGAGAGAATCTATGCAAAAATTCGAGAAAGGCTTAGAAGTATTCTATATTTTAGCGGACCAACCAATTTAGGGGCGGATTTATGCAGGAAATTATAGACAAAATTTATAGTATAGTTTGGAGTGATGCCTTGGTGTATCTTTGTTTATTAGCGGGTGTTTATTTCAGTATCCGGTTTAAACTTCCACAACTGATTTACCTCAAGGAGATGGTCCGCTTGCTATTTAAGGGAGGAAGTTCCAAGAAAGGGATTTCATCTTTTCAGGCATTTTCCTTGGCGATTTCTGGCCGAGTGGGTACCGGTAACATAGCCGGTGTGGCAACAGCAATAGGAATGGGAGGCCCAGGAGCCATTTTTTGGATGTGGGTAATCGCATTTCTGGGAAGTTCGTCCGCAATCATAGAAGCCACCTTAGGACAGCTTTATAAAGAAGAAAAAGACGGTCAATACCGGGGCGGACCTGCTTACTATATTCAAAAAGGATTAAAGAGTAAACTGTTTGCCTGGGTTTTTGCCATCGTAACCATTATCAGTACGGGTTTCTTACTGCCCAGCGTCCAAAGTAATAGTATTGCCGTGGCAATGAAATCGGCATTTAATTTTTCGCCAGGAATTGTTGGACTTTTCTTAGTTTTATTATTAGGATTTATCATTATCGGTGGAGTGAAGCGAATCAGTAAGGTTGCGGAGTTTGTAGTTCCTTTTATGGCAGGTGCCTATATTCTAATGGCTGTTGTCATCATCGTTTTAAATATACAGCAGGTACCAGCGATTTTCAAATTGATATTTCAGTCGGCTTTGAATTTGGAGGCGACTTTTGGAGGCATAGTAGGCTCCGCAATATCATGGGGAGTAAAGCGTGGTATTTACAGCAATGAAGCAGGGCAGGGTACAGCGCCACATGCTGCTGCGGCAGCAGAAGTAAGCCATCCCATAAAACAAGGTTTGGTTCAAGGGTTTTCCGTTTATGTGGATACCCTATTTGTTTGTACTGCAACAGCCTTAATGATCCTTTTTACAGGTCAGTATAATGTTGCACATCCAGAGGGTGGTTTTATCGTTCAGCATATCCCCGGGATAGAAGCTGGGCCAGAATTTACACAAATGGCTGTTTCGCAGCATTTCCCAAATATAGGTTCGGGATTTATAGCGATAGCCTTGATGTTCTTTGCTTTTACAACCATCATGGCCTACTATTACATTGCAGAATGTAATGTCAGTTTCTTAGGAAAGAAAAGAAGTAGATTGGCGATGATTTGGGTGTTGAGAGCGATGATCTTGGGTTCCGTCTATTTTGGCTGTATCTCAACCGCAAAAATGGCCTGGGATTTAGGAGATATTGGTGTCGGAATGATGGCCTGGTTGAATATGATCGCCATAATTCTATTGCACAATAAGGTGTTGAAACTGTTTAAGGATTATAATCAACAACGTAAAGAAGGGAAAGATCCGGTCTTTAATAATCAGGAGACTAAGTTTTCTGACGTCGAAATTTGGGAGAAAAAATAAATTATATAATTATCTATGGCTAAACTAATTAATCTAAACGCTTTTAAGGATTTCTTTGCTTCCAGTAATGCTGGGGGGATCATGCTCTTTATCTGTGTTATCCTTTCCATGATTTTCGCAAATAGTCCTTTAGCAGGATCGCTTCAAAATCTATTGGACCTACCATTAGGATTCGAAACAGAATCAATTCATTTAAAATACTCGGTTTTACTATGGATCAATGATGGATTAATGGCGATCTTCTTTTTATTGGTTGGTTTAGAGATCAAGCGTGAAATCGTAGAAGGCGAGCTGTCATCACCCAAAAAAGCTTCCTTACCGATTTTATGTGCTATTGGTGGAGCTGTGGTTCCAGCATTGATTTATCTTTCTTTCAATGCGGGAAAAGAAACAGCTGGCGGCTGGGGAATTCCCATGGCAACAGATATTGCCTTTGCATTGGCAGTGATCAATTTATTGGGAAATCGTATTCCTTCAAGTTTAAAGATCTTTTTGGCAGCATTAGCGATTGTTGATGATTTGATTGCCATCCTCGTGATTGCCTTTTTCTATTCATCCGGAATTGAATTGACATATCTATACTATGCGGTAGCAGGTATGGTTGTTTTAATCCTAATGAATAAATTCAATATTCAGAATCCATACCTTTATTTGATTCCAGGAGCATTTATTTGGTATTTCGTGCACCATTCGGGGATTCATGCTACTATCGCAGGGGTATTGGTTGCTATGACCATTCCAACCAATGAAACGGATGTAGAATCGCCATTGGAGCGTTTGGAACATGCATTGACCAAGCCTGTAAACTTCTTGATCATTCCATTATTTGCCTTTGCCAATACAAATATCACCTTGGAAAGTGAGATGCTGGGTGGATTGACCTCTGGATTGGGATTAGGAATATCCTTAGGATTATTGGTTGGTAAACCAGTGGGGATCTTATTAACCTCGTTTATTTGCACCAAAGCCAAGTTAAGTAGCTTGCCAGAAGGTAGTGAATGGAAACATATTATTGGCGTAGGCTTATTGGCGGGAATAGGATTTACAATGTCAATTTTCATTGCAATCTTGTCTTTCAATGATCCCGAGCATGTTTCAGAAGCGAAACTCTCGATCTTAGTGACATCTTTATTAGCCGGAATATTTGGTTATCTGGCGCTCAATTCTAAAAAAGAATATAAATAATCAACAAAAAGAGGTAGCTGAATAAGCTACCTCTTTTTGATTTAATTCGTTCGAGCAATTTTGATGTTTTCTGTATGCAATTTGTTTTCGAGCCATTTTTTGAGTTTAGCAGAAACTTCAGGGTTAAGCGGTTTTTGTGCTGTATAGGTAATTGTATTTTGGTAAAAACTACTGTCCGGATTCACAACCACCAATTGCTTTCCTATGCTGAATGGAGCTAATTCAGGAAATAAGATATTAATTTCCTTGATTAAGTCAGAGTCATCAAATGTATAGGTGGAAAGTTCCCTTCGTAGATTCTGTATGGTTACATCCTTTTCCGACACATTTCTAGATTGTTTATTGATTTCAGCAAGGATATCTCGTTTTAAATCAGTGCTATCCTGTCTGATTACCAGGTTGGTGTTTCCGAGGTTATAGGATAGAAGTTTATTGTTTAGTTCCTTAATTTCCAGGGAATCAAATTTTTTGGCAAGAAAAGCCAGTTCTATTTTCTTAGGATTTGCATTGAAATGGGTGTTTTCATAGATCAAGGTGTAGCCTTTACTGGTAAACTCATTTTGAATAAAATTATCTACATTTTGGCTGTATTTTTTCTCTTGTAAGAGCAGGTAAGCCAAATAGAAGCTAGGGATTAGAATAACCAAAATCAATGTACTGATGGTTTTGGTAATCTTTTTCTCTCTTTCCTGGTCTACGAATTTTACTTTAGGGTATTTCAATAATTTGACGATCAAGAAGGTTGAGATACAGATAAAGAAGCAGTTTATGGTGTATAAATAAAGGGCTCCGCCGAAATAGGATAGGTTTCCGATGGCAAGGCCATAACCAGCAGTACAAAGAGGGGGCATGAGGGCCGTTGCGATTGCCACACCCGGGATGGGGTTTCCTTTTTCCACGCGTGTTAAGGCGATGACTCCCGCCAAACCACCAAAGAAAGCGATTAAAACATCGTAAATATTCGGAGCGGTTCTGGCTAGTAATTCAGATTGCGCGTCTTTAAAAGGGCTTAAAAGAAAGTATAGGAAGGAAACAAACAAGCTGACGATGGTTGCAATACCAAGGTTCTTGATGGATTTCTTCAATAAATTAAAATCATATGTTCCAAGTGCAAAGCCGGCACCTACGATTGGTCCCATCAAAGGGGAAATTAACATGGCTCCAATAATAACAGCGGTGGAGTTTACATTTAGACCTACCGAAGCTACTACGATGGCACAGGCAAGAATCCAAACATTAGCACCGCGAAAGGAGATGCTCGAGGTTACATTTTCTAACACTTTGTCTTTGGCTTCTTCGCCAAAGTGCAAATTGAAGAATCGATAAAATTTATTCATTGGAGACGTTTTGTAAGCTGCAAAAATATATTTTTCCCTTAAATTGAGAAATGTATTGTTGGATTCGGTAAATTTTTTTCGAAAGAATGTAGATTAACTTCTAAACTGGCCTGGAGTCATCCCAGTGATAGTTTTAAAGGATTTATGGAAGCTCACGAAGTTGTTGAATCCGGAGTCATAACAGATCTCCTTCAAATTCAGGTTGTTATTCTTTAGTTGGAAGCAAGCGTGAGAAATTCGTAATTCATTGATGAATTGTACTGGGGTTTTGCCTGTCTTCTGTTTAAAATATCGACAGAATGAGTTTTCAGTCATTCCAGCGACCTTTGCCAAGTCCTTCAGCATGATTTTATGTTTATAATTCTGACGGATATAGCCCATTAAACTGTTCATTCTGAATTGATCTTCGGATTGATTTAGGATGGAGTAATTTTCACTAATGAGTTCCTCAGAATCTGCTTGTTGGAGAAGGCTAAGACCTTCCAAAAGATGGAATAGCTTAGCTAATCCAGAGCTATTTAAGCAACTCTGAATATGTCGATCAAAATCACCATTAGGTTCGACCTGCATTAATTTTCCTTTGAACGATAATTCCAATAAGGGTTTTAGCGAACTTATTTCAGGTGTGTTGACAAAATTTTGGATACCAAAATCATTGATAAAATGGACTACCACACAGTCAATAGGTTCATTTTGATCCTCTTTTGTAGTTTCATCAAATAGCCAATAATGAGGAATCTGGGATGGGATCAATACCACGATGCCGGGTTGAAAACTCTTGATGCGGTCACCCACGAACAAAGTGCCTGATCCTTTTTTGACATACACCAATTCTAGTTCTTCGTGGTAGTGCCAAATGGACTGATGTTTCGGGAAATAGTCCCTACGCATTTGGAAGCTTTGATTGTGTGATTTTGGAACAGCTAGTTGTTTAATGATCATTGTTGTCGAATTTATTCATAAAAAATGGATATCAAAGGAGAATAATGTTAAAATAGTTTATAAAGAAGGTAATATAGTTCAATACTTTTTAGCTAAATATCTCGTATTTAGATTTTCAATTATAATCCACTATGAACAATCGGAGTAATACGGTAGCTATTATATTAATCACGTCCCTGTTTTTTTTCTGGGGCTTTATCCATAATCTGGACCCAATCCTAATTGCGCACTTAAGAAGTGCCTTTAGCTTGAGTCATTTACAAGCCTCTTTAGTGGATTCCGCGGTTTTTGTGGCTTATTTGGTGATGGGTATTCCGGCCGGACTGATTATGCAGAAATATGGGTATAAGGTTGGGATTTTGGTTGGATTGATTTTGTTTGCTATTGGCTGTTTCTTATTTGTTCCGGCTGCAAACACAATGAGTTATGTGTTCTTTTTGTCGGCATTGTTTGTTGTAGCCTGTGGGATCACCATTCTAGAGACGGCAGCAAATCCATATATGACTGTTTTGGGAGATCCCAATACGGCAACTCAGCGGTTGAATTTTGCACAATCCTTTAATGGATTGGCTGCATTTGTAGCCCCAATTGTAGGTGGGAAGTTTATTTTGGCAGAAGATCCCAAGACAGTAGAACAGGTTGCGGCATTGTCGGATGTAGAGCGATTAGCATATATACAAACTGAAACCGCTGTTGTTAAAGGTCCTTATGTGATATTAGGGGTTATCATTTTATTGGTAGCCATCATATTCTTTTTCATCAAACTTCCAGAAGTTAAGGATGAAGAAGAGGGTGGAACAAGTTTTATTAAAGCATTGCGCCATAAAAATGTGATGTGGGCTGTATTAGCGCAGTTTTTCTATATTGGCGCTCAGGTTTGTGTTTTGAGTTTCTTAATTGTGTATGCCGTTGAGGTTTCAGGTATTGAAGCGAAAGAGGCAAAATATTATGCCGGAGTAGCAGGTTTGATGTTTATGTTGGGGAGATTTGTCGGAACGTTCTTTATGCGCTATATCGCTCCATCAAAATTATTGTTATACTATGCCGGAATTGCAACGCTATTGACCTTAGTTTGCATTTTTGGAAGCGGAAAGCTAACTATGTACAGTATGGTTGCTATCGCATTTTTCATGTCCATTATGTTCCCTACGATCTTTGCGATTGGCGTTGAAGGAACTGGAAGTGATACCAAGTCAGCATCAAGTTTGATTATTATGTCAATTGTTGGTGGAGCATTATTGCCACCAGTGTTGGGTTATGTATCGGACTTAACCGGCAATATGCAATACGGATATTTTGTAGTTTTGGTTTGTTTCTTGGTTGTGGCGTTATTTGCTTCTCAAAACAAGAGTAATAACCTGGCTGTTAAACAAGGACATTGAGAATAAATATATGAGTAATAAAAGATATGCTTTAGCATTGGATCTTGTTGATGACCCGACGATGATCGCTGAATATGAGGATCATCATAGGCGTGTTTCTAACGAAATAAAGAAATCAATAACCGATGCTGGTATCACAGTGATGGATATATATCGCTTTGGTAATCGGTTGTTTATGATTATGGAAGTGGATGAAAACTTTAGCTTTGAGCGTAAAGATCAGATGGATGCTGAGAATCCTGCTGTCCAGGTTTGGGAGCAATTAATGTGGAAATATCAGCAGTCCATACCAGGGTCGAAGCCTGGTGAAAAGTGGGTAATGATGGAACAAATATTTGAATTATAAAATCAAATGGAAAAAGAGAGATTGGAATTTTTACAAATCCATCCAAAAGATAATGTATTAGTAGCGCTACGAGATTTAGTAGCGGGTTATACCTTGAAATTTCAAGGTAAGGAAGTTGTTTTGAAAAAAGCAGTATCGGCAAAGCACAAGTTTACGATTGAACCTATGAAGAAGGATTCTGAAGTTTACATGTATGGTGTTTTGGTGGGGAAGGTCAATGAAGATCTGGATGCAGGGGAGCTGCTGGATGTGCATAACTTACGACATGCTGCTGAAGACTTTAAGTTAGGTGAGAGAAAGTTAGAATGGGTTCAGCCGGATGTTTCGGCCTTTCAAGAACGCAGTTTTAAGGGTTTTCACCGTAGTAATGGTCAGGTTGGAACTGCCAATTATTGGTTGGTTATTCCCCTGGTATTTTGCGAAAACAGGAATGTATTGACCTTAAAATCAGCATTGGAAGAGAAGTTAGGGTATAAGGTTGAATCGAAGGACTATTCCGATGAGGTAGATGAGTTGATTTCCAAATATAAAAATGGAGCTTCTGTAGATGAATTGATGGCGGTTGATTTAAGTACTGCACGGGCCAACAAGGGCAAGAACAAGCTTTTTCCGAATGTGGATGGGGTTAAGTTCTTGAATCATGACATGGGTTGTGGTGGAACGAGAATGGATTCGGATGCTTTATGTGGTTTGCTAGCGGGTTATATTACCCATCCTAATGTTGCGGGAGCGACCGTATTGAGTTTGGGATGCCAGCATGCGCAAGCTTCGATTCTGAAGGCTGAAATTGCGAAACGGGATCCGGAGTTCGATAAGCCATTGTTTGTTTTTGAACAACAGTTTGAAGGAACTGAACAGGAATTGATGCAAAAAGCTATCAAATCTACGTTTACAGGCTTGGTTCAAGCGAATAAATTGGAAAGAACCCCTGCAGGGTTGGATAAATTATGCATTGGTTTGGAATGTGGAGGTTCAGATGGATTTTCAGGGATTTCTGCCAATCCTACCTTGGGGTACCTTTCTGATATGATGGTGACTTTGGGAGGTTCAGTAATCTTATCTGAGTTTCCGGAGCTTTGTGGAGTGGAGCAAGAGTTGAGTGATCGTTGCATAGACGAACCTACCGCTGAGAAGTTTATCCACTTAATGCGAACTTATAATGCGAAGGCAGAGGCTGATGGTTCAGGTTTTTACATGAATCCATCGCCAGGAAATATACGGGATGGATTGATAACTGATGCGATTAAATCAGCCGGAGCAGCTAAAAAGGGTGGAACATCCCCAGTTGCTGCAGTTGTGGATTATCCCGAGTTGGCAAATCAACCCGGTTTGAATTTACTCTGTACTCCAGGAAATGACGTAGAGAGTACCACGGCGGAGGTTGCTGCCGGTGCGAATATAGTTTTGTTCACAACAGGATTAGGTACGCCGACTGGTAACCCGATTAGCCCGGTGATCAAAGTGGCTTCGAATACCAAGGTGTTCAATAAAATGAATGATGCCATCGATTTAAATTGCGGGACCATCATTGACGGCGAAGAAAGTATTGCTGAGGCGGCACATCGGATTTTGGAATACGTCATTGCAGTAGCAAGTGGCGAGGTTACTGCCAAAGCGGTGAAGCTTGGGCAGGATGATTTTATTCCTTGGAGACGTGGAGTTTCACTTTAAAATGTAATTATTAAAATACTATAATACAATGTAATATGTCTAGGTTAAAAGATAAGGTAGCCATTGTGACCGGAGGAGGAAGCGGAATTGGACGAGCGATTTCAACCTTGTTTGCTAAGGAGGGAGCCACGGTTCATATTTTGGATTTGAACCCAATTGGAGCAGAAGATACGAAGGCTGATATTGAGTCGCAAGGCGGGAAATGTGAGATCCATACCTGTAATGTGAGTCAGCAAGCAGAGGTTCTGGAAACAGTCAAGCAAATTGGCAGAATTGATATCTTGGTGAATAATGCTGGTATTGCCCATGTAGGAAACCTTGAGAACTGTTCTTCGGATGATTTTGACAGAATATACCAAGTGAATGTAAAAGGCGCTTATAACGCTTTATTTGCGGTCGTTCCTGTTATGAAAGCAAATGCTGGTGGAGCTATCCTAAATTTAGCCTCCATAGCAACATTGGTTGGTATTCCTGATCGTTTTGCTTATTCGATGAGTAAAGGGGCAATTTACGCTATGAGTTTGTCGGTTGCCAAAGATTATTTGAAGGATAATATTCGTTCGAATTCAATTTCACCAGCGCGTGTTCATACGCCGTTTGTGGATGGGTTTATTGCGAAGAACTATCCGGGTCAAGAGGCGGAAATGTTTGAGAAATTATCGCAAACCCAACCGATTGGTCGGATGGCGCAGCCAGAGGAAATTGCAAAATTGGCTTTATTTCTTTGTTCAGATGATGCTAGCTTTATCACTGGTAATGACTATGCTATCGATGGAGGATTTGTTAAATTGAATAATTAGATCTTAAACCAATATGTTGGAGTTGATTAGATCGACCAGCATTTAATCAGCTTACAATCTAATATTGGCTTAATATATTTTTTACAGGATAGAGATTTAGGTTTAAGATTTTAGGTGCCTAAATCGCATATCGAAATACTTTTTACATATGAAATTAATTAGATACGGAGATTCAGGAAGAGAGAAAATCGGAGTTCATATTGATGGTAAGAACTATGATGTTTCAGCATTTGGCGGAGATTATAATGAGGAGTTTTTCACGGATAATGGTTTGGAGCGATTAGAGGAGTTTGTAAAGGCGAACCATGGTAAGTTGATTGAGATTCCAGCGGATAGCCGAATTGGAGCTCCATTCGCAAGACCTTCAAAAATTGTTTGTATTGGATTGAACTATTTGGATCATGCCAATGAAACAGGGGCAAAGATTCCAGAAGAACCAATCATCTTTATGAAGTCTACAACCGCCTTGGTTGGACCTAACGATCAGGTAATGATTCCTAGGAATTCTTTGAAGACGGATTGGGAAGTGGAGTTCTGTATAGTAATCGGTAAGAAAGCATCTTATGTTGATGAGTCTGAAGCATTGAATTACGTTTGTGGCTATGTTTTGCATAATGATGTTTCGGAGCGTGAATTCCAAATAGAGCGTGGTGGTACATGGGATAAAGGGAAGGGTTGTGATACGTTTGCTCCAATGGGACCTTATATGACCACTTCGGATGAAATTCCTGATATCAATAATGTGAAATTATGGTTGAAGGTGAATGGAAAGACTTACCAGGATGGAAATACTTCAAACCTGATCTTCAATGTTCCATTTGTGGTTTCTTATGTTTCTCAATTCATGACTTTGTTGCCTGGGGATGTTATTTCCACTGGAACACCAGCAGGAGTTGGTTTAGGGTTCAATCCGCCAATTTATTTGCAACCTGGAGATGTTATCGAGTTAGGTGCAGATCATTTAGGTGAACAACGTCAGGAAGTTATTGCATTTCAAAAATCATAATCCATTGTTATGAGAATAGATACTCATCAGCATTTTTGGCTTTATCATCCTGAGAAGGATGCTTGGATTACCAATGAAATGTCGGCGATCCAGCGGAATTTTTTGCCCAATGATATCTCTGGAACCCTGAAGGAATTAGGTTTCGATGGGGTCGTAGCTGTGCAAGCGGATCAGTCGCATCGAGAAACTGAGTTTCTATTAGAGTTAGCTCAGGTGTATAAACTGATTAAGGGGATAGTTGGCTGGGTTGATTTGCGTTCAGAAAGAGTTGAGGAGTATCTTGAAAATTTCTCGAAACATGAGCTTATCAAAGGGTTCAGACATGTTGTTGAAGGGGAGGATGATCCGGATTTTCTGAATAGGGATGAGTTCTTGCGAGGGATTGCAGCTCTAACGAAATATGGTTATACCTATGATTTGTTGCTTCGACCTAGGCATTATCAGAGTTCCTTGGTTTGTGTGGCAGCAAATCCGAAACAGGCATTTGTGCTGGACCATATCGCTAAGCCGCCCATCAAGTCTCAGGAATTTAGCGATTGGGCTAAATATATCGAGGATTTGGCTGCTTTTCCGAACGTGCATTGTAAGATTTCCGGACTTGGGACGGAGGCTGATTGGAAGAACTGGAAGCTGGATCATTTCACAGAGTATCTAGACCATGTAATAAGATGTTTCGGAAAGGATAGATTGATGTTTGGTTCGGATTGGCCGGTGTGCTTGTTGGCTGGTAGTTATGAGGATGCTTTGCGGATTGTTGAGCATCGTTTGGGAGATTTCAGTGAGTCAGAACTGAAAGGTTTTTGGGGTGATAATGCGGTGAAATTCTATAGTTTAAAATAGTTTATATGAACTTAAATTTAAAAGGTAAAGTAGTATTGGTTACAGGCGGTGCTAAGGGAATTGGAAAAGGTATCGTCGAGATGTTGGCCGAGGAAGGTGCTATTCCGGTAATCATCGGCCGGAAGGAAAAAGATAATGCTTTAGTGGTAGCAGAGTTGGCGGAGAAAGGCTTTCAATCCTTGGGAGTAGTGGCCGAATTGACGAAGCCTGAAGATTGTAAAATCGCAGTTGAACAAGTTGTTTCTCAATTAGGCAGGATAGATGCTTTGGTAAACAATGCCGGACTGAATGATGGGGTTAGCTTAGAAGATGGGGATTATGATTCATTCGTAAAATCTTTGCATAATAGCTTGGTGCATTATTATTTGATGGCCCATTATTGCTTGCCTGAACTAAAGAAAAATAAAGGAACGATATTAAATATTACTTCCAAGACTGCCGAAACAGGGCAGGGCGGAACGTCAGGGTATGCGGCTTCAAATGGCGGTAGGAATGCTCTAACTCGGGAGTGGGCAGTGGAATTATTGCCTTATTCCATCCGAGTAAATGCTATTGTTGTTGCTGAAAGCATGACTCCACAGTATGAAAATTGGATTAAAACCATTCCAAATCCGGAGGAAACCTTAAAGAAAATAACGAGTAGAATTCCGCTGGAGAATAGAATGACGACCGTTGAAGAAATTGCGAATATGGCAGTATTCTTAATTTCAGATCGATCGAGTCATACCACGGGTCAACTTATTCATGTGGACGGAGGCTATGTTCACTTGGATCGAGCCTTGATTAATGATTAAAATTCATTTACTACCTTTTGTAAACGACCAGGAGCTGCTTTGAGTAAAATGCAGCTCTTTTTATTTCTCTCCTCACTCAATTGGAACCATCCCGACATTAATGTTATTCGGGAAGTAGAAATAGTAAGATGATTTTGTGATTTTGATTTTTTAAATTGTTACAAAAACGAACTATTTCTCAAAAATGTTGTTTTATTTAAAATAACCTAAGATTTCTTATTCTTTTTCCCTTCGAAATACTGATAATTTATTGATTAATGATTAAAAAATATTGGAATTTATTTTGATATTAAACGTTTAAGCATTAACATTGTGTAATTATAAACTTAAAAGTATCACAGCTTTATTAAAGAAATCATTTGCAACAATGATTTGATTTTTGCCTAATTGCTTAAACGTTTAAAGCATGATAAAGCATTCCTTCTAACCGGGAAAATAAGCTTGCACTTTCAAGTTGAAGATTGATTCCAATTAAACATGTGAATAATCAACTAATACATAAATCATGAAAATAAAATTATTATTAGCTTCCTTATTACTCAGTGGTATGACCTATGCCCAGCAAAAGCCTCAATTTAATGGGATTGATATGAATATGGGAACTTTGTCCAAGCTTTCAAATGCGAAGACCAGATCGATCAGTCCGGAGAATTTTACGGGTGAAAAAGGGAAAGGGGGCATGGCCGATCCAGCGAAGCAAGCTGGGCAGAAGAATGTTGCAAATGCGTCCCATGCATCCAGAGAATTGGGTGTTGGCTGGAAAGTGAATCCTTATATAACCATTCAACCTGGAGAAACCTTTACTATGGCTGAAATCAATGAGTCAGGGGTAATTCAGCATATGTGGATGACGCCAACAGGTAATTGGAATCATACTATTTTTAGAATTTATTGGGATGGAGAGTCCAATCCATCTGTAGAATCTCCTGTAGGTCCATTTTTTGGAATGGCTTGGCATCGTTTTGCACCGTTGAATAGTTTGGCAATCACCGTGAACCCGGGTAGTGCGTTTAATTCTTACTGGAAAATGCCATTCAGAAAGAGTTGTAAGATCACGATGGAAAATATTTCCGGTGAGCCCATGAACCTTTATTACCAAATCGATTATACAGTTACAGAAGTGCCTGAGGATGAGGCTTATTTTCATGCCCAATATCGTCGTTCAAACCCTACCCAAGGGTCATTGCATACCATCATTGATGGAATAAAAGGCAAAGGACAATATGTAGGAACCTATTTAGCAGTAGGAGTGAACAATATCGGCTGGTGGGGAGAAGGTGAAATCAAGTTCTTTATGGATGGTGACAAAGATTATGCAACCATCGTAGGAACCGGTTTGGAGGATTATTTCTGTGGTTCATACAATTTTGAAAATAAAGCGACTCGACAATATCAAGAATATTCGACGCCATATGCAGGACTTCATCAAGTTATACGTCCTGATGGTGTTTATGAGTCTCAGCAAAGGTTTGGGATGTACCGTTGGCATATTTTGGATCCAGTGAGATTTGATAGTGATTTAAAGGTTACCATTCAGGATTTGGGCTGGCGATCAGAAGGTCGGTACCTTCCTCAGAAATCAGATATGATCTCTGTAGCGTACTGGTATCAAGCAGAGCCGCATGGTAAGTTCCCGAATCTTCCTTCCAAAAATGATTTAGAAGTAAACTAATATCTATGAAAAAAACATTGGTATATGCGTTAATGGGAGCATCAGCAGTCATGATGGCCAGCTCCTGTCAACAAAATAAGAAAAGTGATTCATCAACCGAGAAAACAGTGAATACAACATACAAAGCAGGTCAATTCGGATATGATCTACAGTTTTTACAAAAATACGATAGCGTATTGATTTTGAGTAATGAGAGTGGTTTAGGCCAGATTTTGGTTTCCCCTAAATATCAAGGTAAAGTATTCACTTCCACAGCTGATGGACCAGATGGAAAAAGCTTTGGTTGGGTGAATTATAAAGCATTTTCAGCTCCAGTAGATCCGCACATGAATGCCTATGGTGGTGAAGATCGTTTATGGTTAGGGCCTGAAGGTGGTCCATTTTCATTGTACTTCGAAAAAGGCAATGAAATGGTTTATGACCATTGGAAAACACCTAGCGCTATCGATACGGAAGCATGGACCTTGCTATCATCAAATGGAAACTCGGCTAGCATGGAAAAAACTGCGGAGTTAAAAAATTATGCGGGAACCGTATTAACGATGAAATTAAATCGTGAGGTGAAGATGCTTAGTAATTCCCAAATCGAATCAGATTTAGGGATCAGATTGAATGATCAAATCAAATCTGTAGGCTTTAGTACGTTGAATGGAATCACCAACACGGGTAAAGAAGCTTGGACGAAAGAAACAGGTGCGCCTTGTCTTTGGAGTTTAGATATGTTTATGCCATCAGACAGCACGGTTATTTTGGTGCCGTATCAAGAAGCGGCGAAGGGAAAGGTGGCAACAACGGATTATTTCGGAGAAATCGATAAAGATCGAATTAGCTATAAGGATGGAATATTGTACTTCAAAGCCGATGGTAAGTCTCGTGGTAAACTTGGACTTTCGCCAGCACGTGCTAAAACCATTGCTGGGAGCTATGATTTAGAGCATGGTGTATTAACGGTGACGAAGTTTTCAGTTGATTCCAGTAAGACTTATCTGAATCAAGAATGGACAACTGAAAAAGATCCATTCCTAGGCGATGCTGTGAATGCCTATAATGATGGACCATTGGAAGATGGAGGTCAGATGGGGCCATTTTATGAAATTGAAAGTGTCTCACCCGCTGCATTCTTAAAACCTTCGGAAAAGCTGGAACATACGCATAATGTCTATCATTTTATTGGAGATAAAGAGCAAATAGCTAGTTTGTTAAAAACGCTATTTAATATAACAGTTCAAGATATTCAATCTGCATTTTAAAGCACTACAACATGAATAAATATCCAAAAATTGGGATTAGACCAATAATCGATGGCCGCTGGGGTGGTATCCGGGAGTCCTTGGAAGACACCACCATGAATATGGCAACAGCTGTTGCGAAATTATATGAATCTGAATTGAAATATCCGGATGGGAGTCCTGTACAATGTGTAATTGCAGATAGTTGCATTGGCGGAGTGAAAGAAGCAGCAGATTGCCAAGAGAAGTTTGATTTAGAACAGGTGGGCGTTTCACTTTCTGTGACTCCATGCTGGTGTTATGGCTCTGAGACCATGGATATGGATCCTATTCGTCCTAAAGCGATTTGGGGTTTTAATGGAACAGAAAGACCTGGAGCAGTCTATTTGGCTGCTACAGTAGCTGCGCATAACCAAAAAGGATTACCTGTATTTAGCATTTATGGACATGATGTTCAGGACATGGGGGATACGAAAGTTCCAAATGATGTTCGGGATAAACTGTTATCCTTTGCTAAGTCAGGTTTAGCGGTTTCAATTTTACGCGGTAAGAGTTATTTGGCAATCGGATCGGTCTCTATGGGTATTGTGGGATCTATCGTCAATGCTGAATTCTTCCAGGAATATCTAGGAATGCGCAATGAATATGTGGATTCATCGGAAGTGTTGAGACGTATTCAGTTGGGTATCTACGATGAAGAGGAGTTCAAGAAAGCATTGTCTTGGACCAAGAAACACTGTAAAGAAGGTGCTGATTTTAATCAGAAACATAAAGTAAAAAATCGGAAGGAAAAGGATGAGGATTGGGAATTTGTAGTAAAAATGACCTTGATCATCCGAGATTTGATGATTGGAAATCCAAAGTTAAAGGAAATGGGACATGCTGAAGAGGCGATGGGTCACCATGCTTTTATTTCGGGATTTCAGGGGCAAAGACAATGGACCGACTTTTTGCCTAACGGCGATTTCTCGGAAGCAATTCTAAATTCATCCTTTGATTGGAATGGAAATAGGGCTCCTTACATGGTTGCTACGGAAAATGACTCCTTGAATGGTGTTTCTATGGCTTTCAATTATCTTTTAACCAATACAGCGCAAATATTTGCGGATGTGAGAACGTACTGGTCGCCTGATGCTGTTAAAAGAGTAAGCGGATGGAAACCTACCGGAGCTGCCAAAGATGGCTTTATCCACTTGATAAATTCAGGTTCGGCAACACTTGATGGAACCGGACAACAAACAGCAAATGGAAAACCAGTCATGAAGCCCTATTGGGAAATCTCAGACAAGGAAGCTAAAGCATGTTTAAAAGCTACGACTTGGTATCCTGCTAACCGGGATTATTTCAGGGGTGGTGGTTATTCCTCCAACTTTTTAAGTAAGGGTGGGATGCCGGTAACGATGTGTAGAATAAATTTGATTAAAGGTTTAGGTCCGACGATACAAATTGCTGAGGGCTATACCATTGATATTCCTGAAAAAGTACATAAAGTGCTGGATGAACGTACGGATAAAACATGGCCTACCACTTGGTTTGTGCCTGAATTGACTGGAGAAGGAGCCTTTACGGATGTATATTCTGTAATGGCAAATTGGGGTTCAAATCACGGAGCCATTAGTTATGGCCATATCGGCCATGACCTGATTACCATGGCAGCGATGTTTAGAATTCCAGTATGTATGCACAATGTACCAGCTAACCGATTGTTTAGACCTGCAACTTGGGCAGCATTCGGAATGAATCAAGAAGGAGCAGACTATAGGGCTTGTGAGGTATTTGGACCACTTTATAAATAAAAGACATGAGCAATCAGAAGAAATCTTTGTTTAGAGATGATGAAGGGAACTACCTATTGGTTCCATTCTTATTTATCTGTAGTTTATTCCTGCTTTGGGGTTTTGCCCACGGTTTTTTGGATGTATTAGACAAGCATTTTCAAGATTTGTTGCATGTATCCAAAGCACAATCAGGATTTGTACAATTCTCGCTATATATCGGTTATTTGGCGATGGCTATTCCGGCAGGGTTATTTATCAAGAAGTTCGGCTATCAGAAAGGGATTATTTTCGGATTGACTTTGTTTGCCATTGGTGCATTTATGTTCTATCCAGCAGCTAAATTAGCCGCATTTATTCCATTCTTGACCGCTTTATTCGTTATTGCCTGTGGACTTGCCTTCCTGGAAACTGCTGCCAATCCATATTCGATCGTATTAGGATCCAAGGATGGAGCTGCTCGAAGAATTAATATATCGCAATCTTTCAATGGATTGGGCTGGATATTAGGCCCGCTGATTGGGGGATTGATGATATTCGGAACAGAGTCTGAAGGAGAACATGATAAGTTTGATTCCTTGGTTCAGCCCTATATTGGAATCGGTTGTGTGGTAGTTGTGGTGGCGATTATATTCCTCATTATCAAACTTCCGGAGATTAAGGAGAAAAAAGAGGCTGGTGAGTATGAAGAGAATCCGCCAATGCGGAATCTATTGAAGCACCCGGTGTTTATTTTTGCTGTAATAGCTCAATTTTTATATGTAGCTGCTCAAACAGGTACGAATTCATTTTTCATCAATTATGTGATTGATGCTATTCATGATTTAAAAACTCCGATTTCAAATATAATGAATCATTTAGGGGCATTTGGTGAGTTCTTTATGCCTAAGAATGATGAACAAGCCGCTTCCTTAATTTTAGCGATTGGTGGTATGGGAGCATTCTGGATAGGGCGTCTTACAGGATCCTATCTCATGAAGTTTATTGCACCACATCGTCTGTTAGGATTTTATGCAGTGATGAATGTTATTCTGAATATCCTCGTATTCCTGAACTTAGGCTGGGTTTCAGTTTTTGCTCTGTTTTTGACCTATTTCTTTATGTCAATCATGTTCCCAACAATCTTTGCCTTAGGCATTAACAATTTAGGAACATTAACTAAAAAAGGATCATCCTTTTTGGTTATGGCAGTTGCCGGAGGTGCATTTTGTCCACCATTAATGGGCTTGATCGCAGATCATAGTTCTATGGCGACAGGTTTTATTATTCCTGTGTTATGTTATGTGGTGATTGCCATTTTTGCTATTTGGGGCGTGGGAAAAATAGAAGGTAAGTTGGATATGTCAAATCCGACGCATTAAAAATGATCGAATGAAACAATCATATGTTATTGGAGTTGATTTTGGAACCGACTCAGCCAGAGCTTTATTGGTTAATGCTTCGAATGGAGAAGTAATCGGTTCTGCAGTTTCAAATTTCAAAAGATGGAAGGAGGGATTGTACTGCGATCCAAAACGCAGTCAATTCAGACAACATCCTTTGGACTATATTGAAAGTTTGGAGGCTTGTGTGCAAGGCTGTTTAGCCAATGTGGATGACTCCGTAAAAGAGAATGTTGTTGCCATTTCCATAGATGCAACCGGTTCTACACCTGTTGCGATAGATGAAAATGGACAGCCGCTAGCTTTATCCGAACGGTTTTCTGAAAACCCGAATGCGATGTTCTTCCTGTGGAAAGATCATAGCTCGATTAAAGAGGTTGAGGAAATCAATAAGAAAGCCGAAGATTTTGATGTGAATTACCTCAGTTATTGTGGGGGAGCATATTCATCAGAATGGTTTTGGTCGAAACTGTTGCACTTGGTAAGAACAGATCAAGAGGTTTTCCAAGAAACCTATTCATGGTTAGAACAAAGTGATTGGTTGCCCTATCTGTTGACAGGTCTACAGGATGCCAATTTAATTCAACGAAATGTTTGTGCAGCAGGGCATAAAGCTCTCTGGGCAAAAGAATTGGGTGGCTATCCACCGCTTGAGTTTTTTAATCATTTAGATCCTCAATTGGAACGGATTTATCATTCCATTGGCAAAGAGGTTTACACGGCCGATGAGGTCGTTGGCACCCTTTCTCAGGAATGGGCTGATAAATTTGGACTTAATGAAGAGGTGTTGATTTGTGTGGGTGCCATTGATGCGCATGTTGGAGCAATCGGAGCTCAAATAAAACCGGGGTATATGTGCAAAGTGATGGGGACATCGACTTGCGATATGATGGTTATTGAAAAAGAAGAATTACAGGATCGATTGGTTCGTGGAATCTGTGGACAGGTTCAAGGATCTATCGTTCCACAATATATCGGGCTAGAGGCAGGTCAGTCTGCTTTCGGCGATGTGTATAATTGGTTAAAGAACTTGCTGTTGTGGCCGGTTAGGAATAATTTGAAGGAGGATGCATCTATGGGTAGTCAGGCGATTTCCGATTTACATGAAAAGCTTGAGCAATCTTTACTTTCTGATCTTTCCGAATTGGCTAAACAACAGCCGATTACCGAAGACTCAGAGCTCGCCTTGGATTGGTTTAACGGACGAAGAACCCCCAATGTTAATCCGACTCTGACAGCAGCACTATTCAATCTTGATTTAGCTACAGGTCCCGTCAGCTTATTTCAGGCATTGGTGGAAGCCACTTGTTTTGGCTCACGCGCTATTGTTGAACATGTGGAAACCCAAGGGGTCGAAATCAAGGGAGTTATTGGAATCGGAGGGGTTGCAAAAAAATCGGATTATGTGATGCAAACCTTGGCAGATGTGCTCCAGAGGCCAATAAAAGTACACAGCTCGGATGAAACCTGTGCTATGGGCGCATGTATGTTGGCCGCAACTGCTGCCGGCATATATCCAACTTTATCAGATGCCATGGATGAAATGGGTTCAGGATTCGAAAAAAAATATGTTCCTAATCCAGAGAATAAAGAATTGTATGACAAGCGTTATCAGAAATACCTCTATTTCGGAACCGTAGTTAATAATGATTAAGCTATAAGAATGAAGTTTCATAGTTTTCATATCTTAATTATGCTATTATGTTGGATTAATCCTTTCGGTATATCAAAAAGCACTGCCAATGATATTCCTAAAGCATTAATGCCCTATATAGCGAATATAGAATATGCAAAGATTGAAGGGAAGAACCCTGAAATTAATTTCAAGAAAATTAATAAGTCAACCTATCGGGTTGAGTTGGATTGGACGATTAAAAACGACACCAGTTTTAAGAGGTTGTTTGTGTCCGTCAAGCCTAATTTTGTACCTAGCTTTCAATGGGCTCCACATTTAACGCCTACTGACAACCATATTATTGCGCAACATGTATTTCGTTCGGCAGCAATGATTGTCCATGATGCCAAGAAATCCTTGACCATTGTTCCGGATGTGACTTTATTGGAGGAAAAACCTTTGGTGCCCTGGTTCATGGACTTGAATGCAAAAGATAACCTATTGACCTTAGGGCAGTCAGATTCCAAGATTACAGATCATATTCTTTATGAACAAGCCGATATAACCAACTTTAAAAAGGGAAGCTATAAGCTTGCTTTCTATGTTTTACTAACCTCCAAGGCTCGCCAAATTGAAAATCCATTTGCTGTATTGAATCAATTCATGTGGAAGCAATGGGGAGAGGAACTTTATAAAAAAGGCGAACCTTTTCCTGAGAATAATCTGGATCCCTATGTGGACTATACCTACAATTGGGCATTTAATCATTGGCGGGATGCGGTATGGCAAGAATTTGATTTAAATGGTAAAAAGGTTGGTGCTCCAACATTTATTGTCAATGTGACGCAAAGCCCAAACTATAAAGGTGAAGTAAATGAGCGGGAATTCAGGTCTATCTGGAACCAAGCATGGTTTAATTCTTTGCGCTCAGCATCTGGATTATTCCGCTATGCCAGAAGGAAACAGGTTGACTCTTTACTGAACTACGCTAATTTAACAAAAGAACTTGCACTCTCTTTTCCTCAGAAAAATGGATTCTTTCCTGGACTGATAGGAACGGAAATGAAAGAGCAGGTAATCGATGGCAAGAAATATTGGCGTTCTGCAGGTTGGGATACCTATTATTTTGGAAATTCCAATCGGAATCCTTTTACTTGGAATGCCAAGGAGTCACCGTATCATGTACTGGATATGAGCTATACGGCCTTGTTGATGTTGCAATGGTACAGTGAACTGGAGCAGGATAAAAGGCTTTTAGACTATGCAACCACCTATGCAGATGCATTGGTAAGTATCCAAAGACCGGATGGTTATTTTCCTGCTTGGTTGAGTTTGGAGTATCAAAAAGATATGGAAATATTGAGTCGATCGCCGGAATCAGCCATGTCCGTCACTTTCTTGCTGAAACTATATCAGATTAATAAAAACGAAAAATATAAAGCGGCTGCATTGAAAGCTATGGCGGTTATTGAAAAGGAAATAGTTCCGGTAGGTCGCTGGGAAGACTTTGAGACTTATTGGTCTTGTAGTCGTTTTGGTCATGATAAATTGGTAGACCAAAAACTTCAACGCAATAATATGTATAAGCAGAATACATTAAGTATGTATTATACAGCTCAAGCGGCGTTGGAAGCTTATAAAATAACAGGACAGAAAGGTTATTTAAAAACTGGCAAAAGGGTGCTTGATGAATTGCTGATGTGGCAAGCAGTTTGGCAGCCTTCATTTATCTATATCCATGCTTTTGGAGGTTTTGGCGTGATGAATGCCGATGCGGAATGGAATGATTCCCGTCAGAGTCTTTTCGCTGAACTCATTATGGAGTATGGAAAGTTGTTAAAAAGAAAAGATTATATGCAGCGTGGAATTGCTGCATTGAAAGCATCCTTTGTGATGATGTATGCACCGGAGAATAAAGAAACGATGGCGCAATGGCAACAACGCTGGCCATTCTTAGGTTCTCAGGATTACGGTTTTATGATGGAGAATTACGGCCATGATGGGCATACGGATTCTAACGGAATAGGTATTGGAGAGTTTACTATCTATGATTGGGGCAATGGTGCTGCTGCGGAAGCCGTCAACAGAATTATTGACCACTGGGGTGAAAAGGTCCTTGCAGAATGGTAGCACAAGGCTAATTATGAATTAATAATAATATATTTACAAAATGGTAAAAAAGGTTTCATTAAAAGATATTGCACAGAAAATTGGGGTTTCTACAGCATTAGTATCTTACGTATTAAGTGGTAACGAAGAAAAGGGTAGAGTAGGAAAGGCAACTGCTGAAAAAATACGTCAAGCAGCCAAAGAACTTAACTATCAACCAAATCATATTGCTAAAAGTTTAAAAACAGGAAAAACCAATACAGTGGGGCTTATCGTGGCTGATATCTCCAACCCCTTCTTTGCATCTATTGCTCGTGGGGTGGAAGATGAAACCAGTCATTATGGTCTTACAACCATTATCGGTAGTTCGGATGAAAGCACAGAGAAATTAAAAAACCTGGTTGATGTTTTTATTAAGAGACAAGTGGATGGCTTCATTATCTCACCACCAGATAACTCTGAAGAAACCATTGAATATATCATATCCCTTGGGATTCCAATTTGCTTGATCGATAGACATTTTGATCATGTTGACTCTAGCTATGTAGTGACAGATAACAAAAGCTCCATGACAAAAGCTGTTAGTCATTTATTGGACTTAGGTTATAAAAACCTAGCCTTTGTAGCCTACAATAGTAGTTTGCAACATATGAAAGATCGCGAGCAAGGTTTCCTGGATGCTAGCTCCAAAGTGAATTCAAAGGTTTATAAGATTAATTTCAGTAAGCAACAGTTGGAATTGAATGGGGCACTTGATGAAATATTGAATACACAAAAAGCTGATGCCATAGTTTTTGCAACCAATACTTTGTCAGTGGATGGTTTAAAATATCTTACCCAAAAAGGAATCCAGATACCAAAAGACCTCAATGTGATGTGTTTTGACTTTAGTGAGGTTTATGATTTCTTCTATCACCCAATTATTCATGTAAAACAACCAATTGAGCAGTTAGCGAAAGAAAGTGTGATTGCATTGACCCAACAAATCAAGGATAATACCATTCATAAAAAGGTATTAAACTCAGAATTGATGGCTAAGAGCCGGGAATAAGAATTACTATTGAAAAAGTTTAACAACCGTTAAGCCTAGCCACACGGCTAAGAGTCCTAGGATGATGCTTAGCCCAATATAAATTAGGGCTTGGCTGACTTGTTGATTTTGAATTAAATTGATGTTTTCAATCGCAAATGCAGAAAAGGTGGTATATCCACCGCAGAAGCCTGTGACCAACAGTAATTTCCATTCATTGCCGGAAATCTGATTTTTACTAAAATAACCAACCAATATTCCAATTAATAGGCATCCCAAAAGATTCACGACCAAGGTGCCCATTGGAATTTGACTTGGGAAATTTTTACTGATGAATTGTCCGGAGATGTACCTTAAAATACTTCCAGTAGCTCCACCAAGTCCTATTAATACTGCCTCTTTTACCATTTAGAATTTGAATTTTCGATTGAATTGTAGGTCGAATTTAATAATTTCCATTTCAAGATACTAATCCAGTTATGATACAAACCCTTGTTAATTAAATAGGAATAATTCTTTACGGAAAATATTTTTCAAAATTATCGGATATTATTATAAAATATACCTCACGATTGAAAAAATATGATATTTTTGTTATAACTAAATTATGAAAACCAACTCCCAATCTCCACTAACCAGTAGAAAGGGAACAAAATTAGGATTGTATGGAAGCTTTAAAAACTATGGAGGCAAGATTTCCAATTGAATTTACTGTGCCCGCTTTTGGCGCTGGTTCATTTTATATTCAAGAAGACTTCAGAGAGGATTTTTATAGCCACTATCACAGACATAAGGAAATTCAAATCTCTTATATTTTGAAAGGGAGAGGTTCTGTGGTGATTGGAAACTTGATTCAGCCATTTTTTGAAAATGAAATCTATATTTTAAAGGCTAATGATCCGCACATCTTTATCAAGGAAGGTGCCGATCAAGATCAAATCCATGTTGTCCATATCTTTGTGGCCTTTGATAAGATGCAATCATTTTTCAATATGCAGGAGTTGCATCGGATTCGAGACATCTTCAATTCCCTAGATTCCAGTAAAAAACTACTTCAGAGATACAGCTTGCCAGTTCGATCTATCTTTCAGTCGCTTCTCCGAGAAGACGGTTTGCCGAAACTAATGCGTGTACTGGAAATATTCGATTATCTGATTGCTAACGAAAAAGAGATGATTTCCTTGTACTCTGGATTGCCTGAGTCTAATTTTAATGATAAAGTAGGGGTGAGGATTAATGAGGTACTTCGCTATTCATTGGAAAACTATAATAAAGAGATCAGTATCGATGCGGTGGCTAAATTAATACATATGACTCCGTCTGCCTTCTGTAAATACTTTAAAAAGCATACCATGAAGACCTATGTGACCTTTTTAAATGAAATCAGAATTGAAAAAGCATGTCAATTGTTAATTAACAAGTCAACCGAAAATATTTCCGAAGTAGCGTATCAATGTGGATTCAATACCGTCGTACATTTTAATAGAGTCTTTAAACATATTTTGCATAGTTCGCCTTCAGAATTTATCCATCGACATGCCGTTAATCTGGCAAACTAAAAGAAAAGGTCCCATCAATATATCAAGTTTTTGCTTAAAATCTAAAAGATAACAATCTTTTTAGAAGTAAATTCTTATGGCTTTATTAATTTAATTATTGAAATATTTGCTTTTTGGCTCAAAATTTGTTATATTACTCGCAAACAATAAAAGAAAGGTAATATAATATGATTAAAAAAGAAAGAAAGAACAAAGAACAACTAATCCAAAACCCATTTTCATTTTACGTAACAAATGTCGGGTTTATCGGAAACCAACCAAGCCCACAAGATAGAAGAGTTAACAAGAAAAGTTAACCCTTCTAAAAAAACAAAACAAATTAATTAGACGTGCTTTTTGAGAAAAAAGCATTTTGTGTTTTATAAGGGTTCATCTCTCCAAAATACCCTTCAATCTCTAAGAAAATCTTATTTAAAATGTAAAACTGGCTGTTCTTTTAGGATTGTCGAGTTTCGTGCTTTTCTTTTTGTCGCTGACCTTGATATGCATGATATTGGATTGTGATTTAAAATCTTTGTACAAGAGCTGATTTACAATATCCAATTTACTGACAGCCGAAATATCTTTTAACTCCAAATAGCACCATACTACATCTTCTTCAATCTCGTAACCGACGTATTGAAGGTTATAGGCTTTATTATTGACATTGATTTTTAGGTTTTGACGAATGTATTTAGAAATGGCAGAATCTGCCTGGGCTTTGTTTTTCGGATGAATGACATCAATGTGTTGTCCTAATTGATTTTTCAATGCCATTTCCAGGTCATCATAAAATAGTCTGCAAGAAACTTCAATCCTTTTTTTATTGGGGTTGAAATCTATGGAAGTAATACTTACATAAAATGGGTGTGCATAGGCAAATAAGGCAATTCCTATCCCCAATAACACCAATCCCAAACGTATTTTTTTCAATTTCATCTTGCAGAGTTTTGCAACAATTATGTGTAAAACTGTATAAATTTAGCAATTCCGTTTGTGTATGTTAAAATAATATTAATTTTGATATGTAATTATTACATGACCTAATTAATGAGCGATTTTTCTATCTATTTTCAGCTTGGTTGGCAGCATATTTTAGACCTGACGGGTTATGACCATATACTTTTTGTATTGGTCCTGTGTTGTAGTTATACCCTAAAAGATTGGAAGAAAATATTATGGTTGGTGACTGCCTTTACGGTAGGACATTCCATAACCCTAGCCTTAGCCGCTTTTAAAATAGTTCGTGTGGATACGGCTTGGGTGGAATTCCTCATCCCGGTTACTATCCTCGCAACGGCATTCTATAATCTGCCGAAACGTAGAAAACAGCGTAATACCTATGTCTTATATGCCATGACCTTATTCTTTGGATTGATTCACGGTCTTGGTTTTTCAAATTATTTACAGTCTTTATTAGGTCAGGAAGCCAATATCGTTATCCCTTTGCTCTCCTTTAACATAGGTCTAGAGTTTGGGCAACTAATTATTGTCTTTTTTGTTATTCTGTTATCTGAATTGATGTTAAAGATTTTTGCAGTCAGCAATCGTGATTGGAGTTTCTTCTTATCATCAGCAGTAATTGGAATTTCCTTTATTATGGCTCTTGAACGTATACCCTTATGAAAATAAATCATAATCTATTTAAAACCATTTGCTTGGCTCTATTGGGCTCAGCTAGTTGGTTATCCACACATGCGCAAATGCAGCATAACCCTGGGTCTAATCATGGTAATAAATTCGAGCAACTTGGAAACCTGCTCACTGATCCTAATATCTTTCGTACTGCTTCGGGAGCCCCGGGTTCCATGTATTGGCAACAAAAAGCAGATTACTTGATTGATGTAGAAGTGGATGATGCCAATCAGGTATTAAAAGGCTCTGAAACCATTACCTATACTAATAATTCACCAGACCCATTAACCTACCTTTGGTTGCAATTGGATGAGAATGAGCATGCTGACAATGCCGAAAACAAGCGTTTTGAGCAAAGTAGTCTTCGTGAGAAAATGTCCATCGATCAACTAAAATCATTGGTTCCGGAGAATAAAGGCTTTGGCGTCAATATTCATAAAGTAACTGATGGTGCTAATAAACCATTAAAATATACGATCAATTACACGATGATGCGAATTGATCTTCCCGTAGCATTGAAGCCAGGTGCAAAATTTGTGCTTAAAATTGATTGGGATTATAAAATCTCTGACCGTATGGTTGAAGGTGGTCGTGGTGGCTATGAGCATTTCGCAAAAGATGATAATTATCTGTATACCATTGCACAATGGTTCCCAAGAATGGCTGTTTATTCAGACTTTCAAGGTTGGCAGAATAAACAATTTACCGGAAGGGGAGAGTTTGCTCTAGTTTTCGGCGATTATAAAGTAAATATCACTGTTCCTGCTGATCATATCGTAGGTGCTACTGGTGAATGTCAAAACTATAGCCAAGTCTTATCATCTACCCAACTAGCACGTTGGAAACAAGCACAACAGACTAAAGAACCGGTTGAAATTGTGACTTTAGAAGATGCTAATAAAGCTATTCAACAAAAATCAGCAGCCAAGAAAACTTGGGTTTATGAAGCTAAGAATGTGCGTGATTTCGCCTTCGTAACTTCTCGTCGATTGATATGGGATGCCATGAAAGTAAATGATGGTGTACCTGGAAATCAACCGATGGCCATGTCTTACTATGGTCCTGAGGCTTATCCCTTGTACCGTAAATACTCAACTAAGGTAGTTGCACATACTTTAAAAACATATTCTAAATTCTCAATCCCGTATCCATATCCGGTTGCTATTTCTGTAGAAGCTGCCAATGGGATGGAATATCCAATGATCTGTTTCAACTATGGTCGTGCAGATGAGGATGGAACCTATACGGAGGCTGTGAAATATGGAATGATAGGTGTTATTATCCATGAGGTTGGACATAACTTTTTCCCGATGATAGTCAATTCCGATGAACGTCAATGGACTTGGATGGATGAGGGCTTGAATACTTTCCTACAATACTTAACAGAACAAGAATGGGATAAAGATTTCCCTTCTCGCCGCGGTCCTGCATATAAGATTGTAGATTACATGAAACTTCCAAAAGATCAATTGGAACCTATCATGACCAATTCGGAAAATATTGTTCAATTTGGGCCTAATGCCTATGCAAAACCTGCAACAGCATTGAATATCCTTCGCGAAACCATAATGGGTAGAGAGTTATTTGACTATGCTTTCAAGGAATACGCTAGAAGATGGGAATTTAAACATCCTACTCCTGCAGACTTTTTCCGTACGATGGAAGATGCCTCCGCGGTGGACTTGGACTGGTTCTGGAGAGGATGGTTCTTTGGTACTGACCCTGTTGAAATCTCATTGGAAAATGTAACCCAATATCGTATGAGTGGTGCCGATCCTAAAAAAACTCAGCAAGAGCGTAAAGATGCTTTTGAGAAAGATTTGAATAGTATCACCCGCCAACGTAATATGGAAGAAAACATGGCTTTCCTGGTTGATAAAGATACCTCCTTATTGGACTTCTATAACAAATGGGACCGATTTGCAGTGAAACCTGCTGACGAAGCTAATTATCAAGAATTCTATAATAAGCTAAACGAGAAAGAAAAAGATATTTTTAATGGTAAAACTTCCTTTTATGAGTTGAACTTCAAGAATAATGGCGGATTAGTCATGCCATTGATTATTGAATGGACCTTTACAGATGGATCAAAGGAGAAGGATTATGTACCAGCATATATTTGGAGAATGGACGAAAACGAAGCTACCAAGGTCTTTGCAAAAAGTAAACAAGTAGCATCAATCCAATTGGATCCACTTCGTGAAACTGCAGATATCGATGAATCAAATAATGCTTGGCCAAGATTGGCTCAGCCTTCTAGATTTGAAATCTATCAACAAAATGGTAGAGCAGCTCGTGGCCAGTCCGCAGAAAGTAATCCCATGAAAGAAGCGAAAAAGCAAAATAATAAATAGGTAATTGCCAAGCCAAAAAATAAGCCGGTACTCAATGTATTACCGGCTTTTTTTATTTTTCAAACTAGTCATAAACTAAATGAACTTCACAGAAGCAATTAGCTATAATATAATCATCAATTAATCGAAATCTGATTTTAGCTTACTAAAAACCAACAAGTCCCTAAATTGAAGATTACCTATCCATTCTCCATTCCGCTTGGTTCCTTCTAATTTGAACCCCAATCGCTTTGGAATATTTATGCTTTTCTCATTACCCACGGCGCAACAAATCTGAATCCTTTCCAACTTCAGCTCTTCATAGAGCTCTTCGATTAATGCTTGAACTGATTTGGTCATAATCCCTTGGTTCTGAAAATCCCGAGATAACCAATACCCTAATTCTGTGTTTTTATTGATCAGGTCGATCTCCTTTGTACCAATCAATCCGATCATGCGATCCTCCAAACAGATTTTGTACACATAGTCTTTTTTGATCTTTCGATTGTTCATTGCCATCTCAACAAATCCTTTGCTATCCTCAATCTTATTCGTGAATTGAACAAATGGAAGCCATTCTCCCAAATATTCACGCTGAGTATCAATAATGTTAAACATGCGAATAGCATCGCTCTCCACTAAAGCTTTCAAGGAAAGGTTTGAATCGATTTCAATTACTCTTTTCATGTTTGACTCTTTCTTAAAATATTATTTAAAGTATCCGAAATCCTCTTTTGATCTTCTTCTTTATTTAGGTCTAATCCGCAAAATGTACTGCCATTGGTTCTGGCATGCATCGCTAAATAATATAATCCAGCAGTTTGCAATGCTAAAATCGCACGGGTATCAACCTCTGGGTTTTGATTGTTGCTGTATTTCTTTATCAATTCTTCACCTATTTCCTCCCGACTATCTGCCAACTTCCTTAGGATTTCCTTATCCTCCGATAATTCCCATTGTATAATTCTTTGTAGAATTTCGTCCTTATAAACCGAATTGAATTGGCCAATTAACAAGGAATGCATTTCCTCATGATTAATGGACTCTTGATTCAATAAGGTACTAATGGTTGATTTAGCCTTTGTTTTCCAATAATCTCGCTTCTCGATGTATTGTTCAACGAGATTATCTAAATTATCAAAATAAGTATAAATCAATTTGCGATCTACTTTCGCTTCAGCCGCTATGTTTGCAATTGTCAATCCTGGGTAACCATGTTTTTTTAAAACTTTTCCAACAGCATTGATAATCTTGTTGCTGGTTCTTGCCTTTTCCCGAACAGGACCTGAAGTTACTTTTCTGGTTTTTTGTTCAGATGACGGAGTGCTTTTCATGTCTATTTAAATAATACAGGGTTAAATTTACGCAATCTTCTTTTTATTGGATGCAAATTGATTAAACCATTAATTAATTTTTGCTATCTATTCTGGATAAATTCGATTAATTTCAAAATACTGCTTTGTCGCTTTGAACAAACGATAGGATATTCTCCGTTCTAATGATTTAGGCTGAATTACTTTAATACATTCACCAAAACCTAATATTTCTCGCTCCAGCTCTAAGTTTAAAACCACATCGATCCGAATCTTGATAGAACCATCATCGTTCTTTTTTAAAAGCTGTTGTGATGCGTGAATTGGTTTAGTTTCTACATAAGGAGCATTGCTGGCATCCACCTCCAAAATTACTTTTTGTCCACGGTCCTTTGCTGATTTGGTGACACCTATGGTGTCTGAAAAATAACGGTCAAAATCAATGTCCTCATTTGGCTGATATCCAGCTTTTGACATTTCATCAACCTCCTTGATCCGATCTAATGCCAGCGTAATCAAGCTGTTTTCATTCTTTTTTCGAGCAATCAAAAACCATCGATTCCTAAATTCTTTTAGTAGATAGGGATTATAAACCTCTGAACTCTCATGCTTGGATCGAAAAGATTTGTATTTGATTAATACGGGGGTTTTCTCCTTTATGGCTTGATATAATGGGGTTATCCATTTCAATCCCTTTAATAAAGGATTAGCTTCCATTTGAACGATTGATTTTCCGTCCTTCTGCGAAGTGTTTAAACGGTTGTCAAGTCGAATGATCATATCGCTCATTTCCTCAAAAAATGAAAAACCATTTAAATGCTTCAAAAGATCTAGGGCATCCTTGATCTTTTGCATGTCCATGTTCGAAATAGGAGAGTTACTGATGCTATAATCCGGATCCTCATAACTGTAATATCGCCTATCTTTTACAACAATTGGTGCATTATATCCCAATTTATTACTCCGCATTAATTGGATGTCCCCTTGAATGGTACGTTTGCTGATACCACTGTGGATTCCCTCCAATTCGTAAAGCCCTTCCGAAACTTTCTCAATTAAATCTTCCAAGGTCCATTTCCTGTGCTTTTGCTGTAGACATTGGTCAATGATTTTATACCGGATTAATGCAAGTTTATTAGTCGACATGGCGTTCGTGTTCTCTTTTCTCTTATTTAAAGTTAGTGAAATGATTTTACTACGCAATTGATTTGCGTAGTAAAGGTTAATTTCATTTTGTTTATTAAATAATTTAAAATTAAAATTATTGATATACAGTATTTTGTCGTTTTATTTCTTCTTTTTTTAATCTTTTTCTTTCCTGCGCAAAAGTACTGCGTAATAGCAGGTGCACCTTTGTAATGTCGGGTACGACAAATGTTCTTTGATCAAACAAGCGATAAGCTTATTTAAGATATATGTCCGAATGGATATATGGTTTATTAAGACGAATTCATGATCCCAGGGTTCTGTTTCGAAATAGCAGACTAGTGCTTGACCAATCGGTCTAAGTATGCTGATAGGAGTCGGATTAATAAATCTGTTGGTTGCAGGTTCGAATCCTGCCCCTGATTTTCAGGGTAGTTCAATTGGTAGAATAACAAACATGGTTGAAATAGGACCATCACGCATCCGAAAGATGCCCTCATGCGCTGAAACCGCAAATGTTGAGTTTCGGTCTTCTCTAAAAAGATCAAAAGCTTATTGTCAATGATTCGGTTCAAAACATGAATTTGTTTTGAACAATCAGTAAGAATCCTTGCAATTTTTTGCTAGACCTGAAGTAAACATACTATGTAAAGAACTAAGTATAAATACTTCAGAACTACCTTTAAATTCCGATTCGGAGGGATGAATTCTTGACAATAGCTTTTTAATTAAATAATGAAAAATTAAAAACATAATAAAATGAAAAGGATAGTAATTAACAGAAATCAAATAGGATTTATCATCAAAAATAATGGGGTAAAACGCATTGTTACTGAAGGTAAATATTGGTTAAGTTTCGCTGAGAAGGTTGAAATTTATGATATGTCATTGCCTTTCAATGTTAATCATAATCTTGATGTCTTATTGACTATTCCGGAATTTGATGAAATTGTTGAGATCGTTGAAGTATTAGACAATGAAATCGCTTTGATGTTTGTCAATAATAACTTTAGCCGCGTCTTACCTGCTGGTAGACATGTCTTTTGGAAAGGTTTGGCAGATTATCATTTTCAAATCGAATCCATGGATTCTTTGGAAGTGCAAGATAGCATCAATAAATCATACTTGATGTTGGATGTCTTCAAACCTTATGTTTCTAGGGTCAAGGTTGCAGAATATATGTCAAGCTTACTTTTTGTCAATGGTAAATTTGAACGAGAATTATTGCCTGGTGAGTACTTTTTCTGGAAATATAGAAATGAATTGGAGGTTTTGTATGTGGACCAAAGGGTGCTTTACATGGATATACCAGGACAAGAGATCTTGACCAAAGATAAAGTTCAAATAAGGTTGAATGTTAGCTTTCAATACAAAGTAGTGGATGTGAAAAAGGCTTTATTGGAAAATCAGCAATATGATTCTCAATTGTATTTGTTGATGCAAATGATGGCTAGAACTTTTGTTGCCGATCAAACCTTGGATAGCTTATTGGAAAATAAAGATTCTATCGCTAAAACAATCTTGGAAGAAGGAAAGAAAGCGGCAGAAAAATTAGGTGTACAATTGTTGTCAATGGGTATCAAAGATATCATCTTACCTGGTGAGGTAAAGGAGATCATGAGCCAAGTGTTGATCGCTGAAAAGAAAGCTCAGGCTAATACCATTACTCGAAGAGAAGAAACCGCTTCAACTAGGAGTTTGTTGAATACTGCGAAGCTTTTGGAAGAGAACGCCATGTTATTCCGATTGAAAGAAATGGAATACGTCGAGAAAATCGCTGAAAAAATTAACAGTATCTCGGTATCTGGAAATGGACAAGTCGTAGATCAGTTGAAACAATTGTTCTTGAATAAATAGGAAGCTATGCAGGGTAATTTGGCCCTGCATATTAAATGATTTAAAGAATTAATAAATTCATAAAATGGAAAATAAACGAATTAATGGCAATGATTTAATTGCTATCGGATATAAGGAGAATGAAGCTTTAGGGGAAGCCCTAAAAATCAATAAAAAACGATTGGGCTATAATCGTGAAGAAATGTTGAACATGTTCAAAAATGTTTTGGAAAACCCAAATGATTTTTTGACAGATCCTAACTTTTCCAAACTTTCTCATCTCTTGTTGAATATTGAGTTGATTGAAAAGGATAAAATCGCCTTGAAGACTGATGCTCAAGCTTATGAGGTCTATGGCGTCGAAAATATTGAGGAAGGCGCTAAAAAACAGATGCAAACTGCTATGAAATTACCAGTTACTGTTGCTGGAGCTTTAATGCCAGATGCCCATCAAGGCTATGGATTGCCGATTGGTGGGGTATTAGCAACGAATAATGCGGTCATTCCTTATGGAGTTGGGGTGGATATTGGTTGCCGTATGGCGCTTTCAATTTTTGACCTACCAGCAGATTATCTTGAAACCAATCGGGATGATTTAAAGAATATAATACTGAACAGCTCTCGTTTTGGTGCCGGTAATGGATTTTTAAAGCATGAACGAATCGATCATGAGGTGTTGGAAAACAACCAGTTCCAAGAAAATCCTTTCGTTAAGCAATTGAAGGATAAGGCTTGGACTCAATTGGGCTCTTCTGGAGGTGGAAATCATTTCGTGGAATTTGGACGAATGGAATTTGCTCAAGACGATGCTGAATTAGGAATTCCAAAAGGAACTTATTTGGCATTATTGACCCATTCTGGCTCTCGTGGATTAGGAGCAATGATTGCGAATCACTATACCAAATTGGCTATGGAAATTTGTAAGCTACCATATGAGGCGAAACATCTGGCTTACTTCGATTTAAATTCTGCTGAAGGCCAAGAGTATTGGTTAGCAATGAACCTTGCCGGTGACTATGCTTCTGCTTGTCATGAAGTCATTCATCAAAAAGTTTTTAACGCCCTAGGTGCTGAACGATTGGCTATGGTGGAAAACCATCATAACTTCGCTTGGAAGGAGCAATGGAAAGGTGAGGAGCTTATCGTCCATCGTAAAGGTGCTACTCCAGCAGCAAAAGGTGTTTTGGGAATTATTCCCGGTTCCATGGCTGCCCCTGGATTCCTGGTACGTGGAAAAGGAGAGGAGAAGGCTATTCAATCTGCATCGCATGGTGCCGGACGTTTGATGAGCCGAACTCAAGCCAAAAAAGTAATCTCAAAATCTGAAGTCAATGCCATCTTGCAAGACCTCGGTATTACGCTGATCGGTGCTGACTTAGATGAAGCGCCAATGGCTTATAAAAATATCCATGAAGTAATGGATGCACAAAAGGATCTCGTAGAAACTGTCGCAACTTTTCACCCTAAAATTGTGAGAATGGCTGATGATGGATCTAGAGAAGATTAAGCATGTCAGAAATTTCGTTATAACCATTTTAATAACCTTTCATGAATACTGTTTTCATGGAAGGTTTGTTACATTATTTCCCTCCTAAATTAATTTTTGACTGATTATCTGAAATAAATTTGGAACTTAATCGGTTAAGCATTAAACTTGTATTCATTATAAACTAAATTTCTAATTAAATAATTATTCCAATAGGTGGCAATTACTTCGTTGCTGCTTAAATGCTTAATCGATTAAACTATCAATTATGACTTATTTTAGATGGAAAAAATTCCGAATATCAGGGCTATTTGCACTGTATTTTTGGTTCCAAATCTTGGGGATGCCTTCGCTGCATGCCCAAGACGCAGTAATCCAAGGGGTAATTGTCGATGCCGATGGGTTACCTATTGTTTCAGCAACGGTCACCGCATTGCCTTCCGGAAAAGTTACTCAAACTGGAGAAAATGGTGAATTCTCCTTGGAAGTCGGTAGAAGTACCCAAATCCGTATTTCCGCAATCGGCTATAAAAGACAAGATGTACCCATTGCGCAGGCTTCAAAAATCATTCTTGAAAAAGATGTTCTTGGCGTCGATGAAATCTTGGTTACAGGTTATATGTCCCAAAGGAAAGCGGATCTAACAGGTGCTGTATCCGTCATTAAGAGAGAAGACTTTGTAAATAATCCAAGTGCAAATGTGATGCGTTCTTTACAGGGTAAAATTCCAGGAGTTCGTATTACAACCGACGGAAATCCCGCTGAAAATGTTGGAATTCAGTTTCGGGGAGTTACCTCTTTTAATTCATCACCTCCATTGATCGTGATTGATGGCCAACCTGTTTCCATCAACCTCCGCGATATCAATCCGAATGACATCGAAACCGTCCAGTTTTTAAAAGATGCATCCTCGGCTTCGATTTATGGTTCGAGGGCAGCTGGTGGGGTGATTTTAGTAACTACTCGAAAAGGGAAAAAAGGTGCTGCAAAAGTAACTTATGAAGGTTATGTAGCCTTAAATAACCCTGGAAATGTGCCGAAAATGCTGAGTGCCGAAGAATATGGTCGAGCACTTTGGCAAGCAACAGTAAATGATGGTGATGATCCGGCAGCTGCTGTTCGATATTATGATTACGATTGGTCAGTCAATTCCCAGGGCATACCTATCCTGAATTCCGTAAAACCAATCGAATGGCTGAATGCTGCCCAAACAATGCCTTCAGCAAATACAAATTGGTTTAATGAAGGGATGAGAACTGGTGTACAACAAAATCATCAGGTATCGATATCCTCTGGGACAGATTACTCAAATAGTTTTTTCTCTGTCAATTACTATAACAATGAAGGAACTCAAATAACATCCTTCTTTAAGCGATTGGCAGCTAGATTAAATAATGAATATCAATTTTTTAATGGCCGCGTGAAGATTGGAGAAAATCTAACCTTAACCAACCTCAAAATGCGGGATGTTAATAGTACGTATGGTTTATTGGTCATGCCGCCAAATGTCCCTGTTTATGCAAATGATGGTGCCTGGGGTGGGGTAGCCATGCCGCTTGGTATGGATGATTTTGCCAACCCTGTCCGTGATATGCTGATCAATAAAGATAATACCGGTAATTTCTTGAAGGTTTTGGGATCTGCCTATTTATCTGCTGAAATTATTAATAACCTAACCTTCCGTTCTCAATTTGGTGTCGATTATAGTATGTGGTATGATCGCAAAATCGATAAAAAATGGGAAGAAGCGGGCGGTAAAGCAGGAACAATTAATGGTGTTACCCAAAATAACTGGCATGACCTAGGTCGGACCTGGACCAATACCTTATTGTACAACTTCTCAAGAAATCAACATCAATTGGATTTATTGGGTGGTATTGAGGCATTTAAATTCTTAAATGAAAGCTTGAATGGGTATCGTTCAGGAATATTATTGGAAGATCGGGATTACGCCTACTTATCAACTGCCACCGGCGACCAAAGAACTTTCAATGGTGGTGGTAATGAAAGAACCATGCTATCATTTTTTGCTAAAGCCAATTATACTTTTGCCGAGAAATACCTAGCTTCTGCGACCTTCCGGCGAGATGGTTCCTCTGTATTTGGAAAAAATTATAGATACGGAAATTTCCCTTCCTTCTCCTTAGGATGGCGGGTGAAAAACGAAGAATTTATGAAAGATGTGCTTTGGATTGATGATTTGAAACTTCGGGCCAGCTGGGGACAAAATGGTAACTCCGAACCGCTAAACGCTGGTAAATTAGTTAATATTTATATCACCGATATCAATGGAACATCTTATGCCATTGGAGGTAATGAAACAGGAAGTATTCCTTCTGGATTCCGTCGAAGAAGTCTAGGAAACCCTGATTTAAAATGGGAAACTACAACCCAAACAAATTTTGGAGTTGATTTTACCTTTCTAAAAAATAGACTTTACGGTTCATTGGATTGGTATAATAAAAAAACAACCGGAATGTTGTTCGAACCTCCCTACATTGCTGCTTTGGGTGAAGGGGGAAATCGTTGGATAAATTCCGCAAACATGACCAATAAGGGTATTGAACTACAACTAACCTGGGCAGAAACTGTTAATGATTTTAGATACTCAGTTTCGGGAAATCTTTCAACCTACAAAAATCAAATCAACTCCATACCTGAAAATGTGAAATATGCTTTTGGAGGGAATGGTTTGTTAGATAATATTATCGGACGTCCTTTTAATTCCCTGTATGGCCTAGTGGCTGATGGAATCTACAAAACCCAAGAAGAAGTGGATAATGGTCCTATTCAGCCCGGTAAAGGTATTGGAAGAATTCGTTATAAGGACTTGGATGGAGATGGAGTCATCAACGAAGTGTTTGACAGAACATGGTTGGGTATAAGAGACCCTAAACTCGCTGCTGGATTAAATTTTGAAGCCGCTTATAAAAACTTTGATTTTAGCTTTTTCCTTCAAGGGGTCTTCGGAAATTCTGTGCATAATACCTGGAAAGAATTAAGTGATTTTTGGAATATAGGTATACAAAATGACCGTAATCACCCTAGCAGAATCCTGGATGCTTGGTCACCTACTAATCCAGATTCCAATATCCCTGCTTTATCTCGTCGGGATGCTAATGGAGAGAAACGTTTCTCAAGTTACTTTGTGGAAGATGGTTCGTATCTGAAAATGAGAAATATCAATCTGGGTTATACTTTTCCTTCTTCTGTAGTTGATAAAATTAAACTTTCCAATCTTCGTATCCATGTTACTGCGCAGAATCTTTTTGCAATCAAGAAAACATGGGGTGAAGATAAATTCACTGGAATGGATCCAGAAAATCCTGGAACCGGATATCCAATGCCTCTATCAGTTTATTTCGGTCTAAATGTCTCATTCTAATGTCCTTGTTATGAAAATAATTAAATCAATAATAGCAATCTTATTTCTCCTTTCTGTCGTTGGATGTTCCGACTTTTTGGAAGTCAACCCAAAGGGAGTATTGTCGGAAGAACAGGTTTCAAAGCCTGAGTTAATAGACAATTTTGTAGTGGCAGCTTATGCAACCATGCCTGGATTAGGCTTTGGGACTACCCATGCCCCTTGGATACAAAGCGTCCGCTCGGATGATGCTTATAAAGGTGGTGGTGGTTTAAGTGACCAAACTCCATGGTACGAAATGGAAATTTTTACAGCTGTTACCCCAAATATCGGAAACAATGATGCCCCTTGGTATCTCGGCTATGTCGCAGTAAGCCGTTGTAATACGGCCATTCGATTACTTAATGAAATTGATCCTGCAGTTTATGAAATGAAGGACTCCAGAATCGCTGAAATGAAATTCATTCGAAGCTGGATTTATCTCGGCATGAAACTACGCTGGAAATATATCCCTTTCATGGATGAAACCGTGCCTAATGATGCGGTAGTAGTGGAAGGAATGTCGAATAGACCCGATTCTATGAAAAATGATTTGGGAATATGGGATCGCATCATCAAAGATTTTGAAGATGCTGCCAAAGTTCTACCTGAAATTCAAACAGATAAAGGTAGACCTACAAAATATGCTGCGCATGCTTTTGCCGCAAAAGCATTGTTATTCCGGGCTTATGAACAAAATGATCAACACAAAGTGGTGAATATCAATAAACAAACCCTGCAAAGGGCTTTGGATCATATCAATACCATCATGACCAAAGATAAAAGTCAATTTGATCTTGAACCTGATTTCGCCAATAACTTCCTCCCCGAATTCGATAATAATACCAAAGAATCCCTATGGGAAGTCCAGTATTCCATTGATGATGGAACTACGGATGGCCGGATAAATCGAGGGGATGAATTGAATGCGCCTTGGTGGGCACCTTATTTCAGCTGTTGCGATTTCCATAAGGTTTCCTATACCATGATCAATGCGTTTAAAACGGATAAAACAGGGGTGCCGGACTTTGAAAATTATAATCAAACAGAATTTAAGGGAAGTAAATATAAAGAATATTTTACCCAGCATTCCTTCGATCCACGATTGGGCCATACAGCGGCTATCCCGGGTTATCCATGGAAATATAATAATGCAATCCTTTATCAGGAAGCTGGCTCCAGGGCACCTTTCCAATATGGATACTTTAACTCCATGAAGGAACAGGTAGATCCGAATTGTAATTGCTTGTTTAAACCATTCTATATCTACAATTCAATGAACAAAAAGGAAATCCGATATGCAGAGGTCCTTTTGTGGAAAGCGGAAATATTAATGGAACAAGGTCAACTCCAGGAGTCATTGAATCTTGTCAATCGTATCCGAGCCAGAGCTGCAACGAGTTTGGCTAGGCTCAAAAAACCAGATGGTACTTTATGGATGGATTATAAAATCCAAGAGTATAAACCTGGGGTTAATTTCACCTTGAACAAAGAAAATTTAAAAAAGGCAATCATCTGGGAGAACCGTTTGGAATTCGCCAATGAAGGGAGAAGGTTTTTTGATCTCCTTCGTTGGGGACTCTTACCTGAAACAATGAATGCCTTCATCAATAAGGAAAAAGGAAGATTTGATTGGTATAATCAAGGCCGGTTTGTCTCGGGAAGAGATGAATATTTACCTATTCCACAACAACAAATGAACTGGTCAAAAGGCTCATATAAACAGAATCCTGGGTATTAAGATTTGAATTATGAAAAGATTAATTATTGCACTTTTGGCAATCACGATAATCAGTGCCTGTCGAAAAAATGAATATGAAATGAAGGCGGGACCTTCCTTGCCAACCGTTCAAAATCTAAAATCAGAAGCTGCAGGGGCAAACCAGGTAAAACTCTCCTGGAGTATACCTCAACAGATTCCTGCTGAATTTGAGAGACCTTTAAAAGTTGCTTTGGAAGTCAATAAAATTATTGGTCCTACAAAACATATTACCGTTTTCAATCATACCATTGATGAAGAAGCGACCTCATTCCTCTTTGATATCCCCAATGAAAGTGGTGAATATCATATTGTGGTTCGATTAAATGGATGGACAAAATTAAAAGACCCGAATTATGCCCAGAATGTTTACTCGCTGGGTCAGTCTGTGGTCCTTAAAAAATAATTGTTAGGTTTAGGTTTATTAGTTTAATGACAGGAAAGGCAGACTCTCAAATCTGCCTTCCTGTTTTTTTATCCTCGAAAATATTGGATATTTTCTTGTTAAAATCCTACTTGTAAAAAGGACCAGTGCTTACTATCTATAATGGTCAACTGGTTTATGGGAATCTCAATTTCCAAGATCACTTTCAGGGCCAACATCGCCATCATGCTACCCGTCATTCCTGCTAAAGCTCCTAATACCCCAAACTGATCACAATTGGGAACATCCTCTGAATTCGGTGCCGAAGGGAAGATATCCCTTAAATTCTTGCTCCCTTGATAATTAAAGACGGCTACCTGACCCTCAAAGGAGTAAATACTTCCATAAATAAGGGTTTTTCCCATGCTGACACAATAGTCATTTACTAAATATCGGGTTTCAAAATTGTCCGATCCATCTACAATCATATCATAGGCTGAAAATATTTCTTCAATATTTCGAGAGGTTAATTTAGTATTATAGCCTATGAATTCAATGTCTGAATTAAATTGCTGAATATAAGATTCAGCACTTTTAATCTTTGACTGTCCCACAAATTTTTCCTGATGGATGACCTGCCTATTCAAATTGTGGAATTCGACTTGATCAAAGTCTATTACTCCTAATTTCCCTATGCCCGCGGCTGCTAAATAGGGAAGGATTGCCGATCCAAGTCCACCAGCACCGATGACCAAAACCCTGGATTGATCTAACTTTTTCTGTCCTTCTATGGAGACTTCTTCCATAAAGATTTGTCGACTGTACCGGCTAAATTTTTTTTCCATCGTTATCTCAAATTGAGTTATTTGTAGAAAAACAAGAATCCCAATCTTTCATGACCGGGTCATAGCCCTTCAATTGGATCTGTCTTCTAATCTCCTCCATACTGCGTTCATCCGATATCTCAAATTGCTCCAAGGATTGTGGGTCCACAGCGTAACCTCCAGGATTAGTCTTTGATGCAGCGCTCATACTGGTAGCACCCAATGAAATAATATGGTTCCTAAAATTCTCACTCTCACGCGTAGAAATGGAAATCTCCAAATCAGGATTCCAAATCCGATAGGCACAGATCAATTGCAATAAATGCCGATCCTCCATGATGAAATTCGGCTCAATAATTCCTTCTGCTGGTCGTAACCTAGGGAATGAAACGGAATATTTCGTTTGCCAATAACGTTGTTGCAAATAGTTTAAATGTATAGCATTGAAAAAACTATCTACCCGCCAATTCTCAAGCCCCAATAGTACACCCAAACCTATTTTATGAATCCCAGCCTTGCCAATTCGATCTGGGGTATCTAATCTGAAATTGAAATTTGATTTCTTGCCCTTGGGATGATATTCTTTATAAACATCCTCATGGTAGGTCTCCTGATATACCAAAACTGAGTGAACTCCCGCTTGGTGTAATTGTTCATATTCCTCCTGCAGCAAGGGCTGCACCTCAATCGAAATATTCGCAAAATAAGGCTTCAATAATCGGATGGCATTGAGGAAATACTGGATTTCCACCGTTTTATTTGCTTCTCCGGAAACCAATAGAACATGGTTGATCCCCATTTCTTTTAAAGCCATGGCTTCTACAATAATTTCCGAATTACTCAAGGTCTTCCGTTTGATCTTATTGTCCATACTGAAGCCACAATAAGTGCAAATATTTTGACACTCATTGCTTAAATAAAGCGGAGCATATAACTGAATGGTCTTGCCAAATCGTTGTTGAGTAATCTGATGACTCATATTGGCCATGACCTCCAAATAAGGTTCCGCAGCTGGGGATATTAAATTCAAAAAATCCATAATTGATTTCTTTCCTCGGTATAAGGAAAGTTCAACATCCCTATCAGTACAATGATCCAAGATGTCCTGGATCTCCTTCCAACTGTATTGAGCTATGATTTCTTTGATATCCATTTTAATTAATCTATTAAGAAGCTTGTAAGTGGGGAAGATGCCATTGCACTAAAGGATTTACTTGCTAAGCCGGACTCGTAAGCCATCCGACCAGAAATAACTGCCAATTTAAATGCCTCGGCCATTTTCGTTGGATTACTGGCCGTAGCAATTGCCGTATTGACCAAAACTGCATCCGCACCCAGCTCCATGGCCAGAGCAGCATCTGATGGCTTTCCGATTCCTGCATCCACAACCACAGGCACTTGACTCTGCTCAATAATAATCTCTAAGAAATCAACGGTCTTCAATCCTTTATTACTCCCTATAGGTGAACCTAAAGGCATAACAACCGCAGTTCCTGCATCTTCCAATCTTTTGCACAAAACCGGATCCGCATGGATATAGGGCATAATGATAAAGCCTTGCTTAGCAAGTGCTTCCGTAGCGATCAAGGTTTCAATGGGATCGGGCATTAAATATCGAGGGTCTGGATGTATTTCCAATTTTATCCAGTTCGTTTCCAAAGCTTCCCGAGCGAGCTGAGCAGCCAAAATTGCTTCCTTAGCATTCCTAGCTCCAGATGTATTGGGTAATAAATCAACCTGTGGCAAACTGATAGAGTTTAATAGATCATCCTCTTGAGATTGATGGTCAATTCTCTTTAAGGCCAAGGTCACAAGCTCCGTTTGTGAAACTAATATCGACTCCTCCATTTGGGATAGACTCCCAAATTTTCCCGTACCTAAAAATAAACGGGATTGAAAGGTTTTATCTCCAATCTTCAACATATTCTTTTTCATAAAATTGATTTATTCGTAATACCACGCTAGGATCTTTCTGGATCAAACCCGAAACGGCAATTCCTTGAATTCCAATGTTATGGAGGATCACAATGTCATTTTCCTGCAAACCCCCAATGGCAAATATTGGGACTGCCTGAACCTGATCCCGCTTTAAATTATCCATGATTTCCTGATAGCCGGATATCCCTAAAATGGGACTTAGTTTTTGTTTGGTTTCCGTAAATCGGAACGGGCCTAATCCGATATAATCGCATTTCTCAACACAGCGTTGTAGAACATCTGTATAACTGTTGGCTGTACCGCCAATAATTTTATCTTCACCTAATAATAAGCGTGCATTTTCAACTGACTCATCCGTTAGTCCCAAATGAAGTCCATCCGCATTTAATTGTCTCGCCAAATCAACATGGTCATTGACAATGAATTTTGCTTGATAGCTTTGACAAAGCTGCTTGCAAATTTCTGCCAATTGAAATAATTTCAATTCAGAGCCTGGATTCTTCCATCGTAATTGAACCCATTTTATTCCAGCATCCAAGGCGATTCTGATATTTTTCTCCTGTTCTTCAATGGTCAATCCATTGCTGATATATTGTATTTTACTGAGTTTTTTGTCCATCTGTTTTTTTTGTGTTCCAAATACTCGCTTTTCGTTTACAAGCCAAAAAATAATTGCCTGGATCTGCTTGATTCCAAAGGCTACCTAATAATGCAACCCCATCTGAACCTATTTCAAATACACTTTCCATATTCTGATAATCAATACCCCCAAGCCCAATTAATGCAACAGAATCATTTCTCTTATACTTGATTTCTGTAAATACAGACTCAAAACGACCATAGCCCGGTTTTGAAATGCTCTGAAATAACGGACTTAAAAAGGCATAATTCCAGACCTTATCCAAGGCATTAAATTCTTGAATGGAATGGGTAGAAGTTGATAGTTGATATTTCCTTTCAAGATCCATATGCTTATTGGCTATTCGGTCAGAGGTATTGAAATGTAATCTTTCTATTTTCAAATCATTCGCCAAATGCCGATGGGAGTGGAGAACCACTCTACCTAAATAAGAAGGATCAATTTGTTCCAAATATTCCAAAGCTTGATCATCAGAAAGCCCATACTTTCTAAAATGAAAATGCTCAAGCCCCTTTTGAAACAAATTGTTCAACATCTGAAGTTCATTGGGAATTAAACCATTTGCCGAAATCACAATAATCATAGATAGATTTCTTTTCCGCTTTCAATAAACTCTTTGGATTTCTCTAACATTCCTTCTTCGGTAGCTTCCCTGATTTCTTGTGTAATCTTCATGGAACAGAATTTCGGTCCGCACATCGAACAAAAGTGAGCTACTTTTGCAGCATCAGCAGGCAAGGTTTCATCATGAAACTCGCGTGCAGTATCCGGATCAAGGGATAGATTAAATTGATCTTCCCATCTGAATTCAAATCGCGCTTTACTTAATGCGTTATCACGATATTGGGCTCCCGGATGACCCTTCGCTAGATCTGCTGCATGTGCCGCCAACTTATAGGTAATCACACCATCCTTCACATCTTTTTTATTCGGTAATCCTAAATGTTCCTTTGGCGTCACATAACATAACATGGCACAACCATACCAACCAATCATCGCAGCGCCAATTGCGGAAGTAATATGATCATACCCTGGTGCGATATCAGTAGTCAATGGTCCTAAAGTGTAAAATGGAGCTTCATCACATTCCGCAAGTTGTTTCTCCATGTTTTCTTTTATCATATGCATAGGCACGTGACCTGGCCCTTCAATCATCACTTGCACATCATGTTTCCAAGCTATTTTGGTAAGCTCACCCAATGTTTCCAACTCAGAAAACTGGGCCGCATCATTTGCATCTGCAATGGAACCCGGTCTAAGTCCATCTCCCAAGGAAAAAGCAACATCATATTGCTTCATAATCTGGCAGATCTCCTCAAAATGAGTGTATAAAAAGTTCTCTTTATGATGAAATAAACACCATTTTGCCATAATTGACCCGCCACGAGAAACAATCCCAGTCACACGTTTTGCCGTTAAATGGATGTATCTTAACAAAACACCTGCATGAATCGTAAAATACGAAACACCCTGTTCGGCTTGCTCAATCAAGGTGTCCTTGAAAATTTCCCAAGTTAAATCCTCCGGAACTCCCTTTACTTTTTCAAGTGCCTGATAAATTGGTACTGTACCAATTGGAACTGGTGAATTTCTGATAATCCATTCCCTAGTCTCATGGATGTTTTTGCCAGTTGACAAATCCATAATGGTATCAGCTCCCCATCTGCATGCCCAAACTGCCTTCTCTACTTCCTCTTCAATGCTGGAACTAACGGCGCTATTCCCAATATTGGCATTGATCTTCACCAAGAAATTTCGACCAATAATCATGGGCTCACTCTCTGGATGGTTGATATTATTTGGAATAATAGCCCTGCCAGCAGCAATTTCATCCCTTACAAATTCTGGCGTTATATATTTTGGAGTATTTGCACCAAAACTCTCCCCCATATGTTGATCTGCCATGCCTTTGGTAGCAGCTTGTAACTGTTCTATCCTTTGATTTTCACGAATCGCTACATATTCCATCTCCGCGGTTATAATCCCTTGCTTTGCATAATGTAACTGGGTTACATTTTGTCCTGCTGATGCGCGTTTTGGTTTATGGTTATATGAAAAACGTAAGTCCGCTAAATTGGGGTCATTCAGTCTTTGAATTCCGTAATCCGAACTAATACCTGATAGTATTTCGACATCAGCACGATCGAGAATCCATTGTTCCCGAATTCTGCTAATTCCCTTGCGGATGTCAATTTCACTTTTTTCATCCGTGTAGGGCCCTGATGTATCGTAAATGCTGATAGGCGGATTTATCTCCAAACCTCCATTGCTTAATTTTGTTGGATTCAAACTGATTTCTCGCATCGCTACTTGAATAGGATGGATCTTCCCAGGAATAAATACTTTCTTAGAATTGGGAAATGGTTGGGTTGTAATTGTTTGTTCTGTCATGTCTTTAAAATTTCGGGTTTATCCGCCTTGGGTGGCAGTAATGATTAGAATGGAATCGTTGTCATTCAAAAGTTGATCTGACCAGGAATCCTTGGGGATTACCTGATTATTCAAAGCCACAGCAATCCCTTTGGTTTTGCCTTTTAACTCCAAATCCATTAGTTCTTTCAGGTTCAAGGAACCTAAATTGAAATGTTTTGTTTGATGATTAATGATGAGTAGCATTCCTAATTTATTTATAGCATTAATGCTTTAGGAATGGCTACAATAGGTACAGGACGCACCCATGAAGACATTTTACTTTTCCCTACGCTAGTATGATCTAGATCAGGTTATAAGGGTAAAATCTCAGCCTGCAAATATTGCAGACACCCCCAAAGCTCTCGCAAGTTAGTCAATAGATTTAACTAAAAGAAATAATTTTCTTGCTTCATATAATTTCTGCAAATCTCAGAACCCTTATTTTGAGGGGCTTTTTTCCTTAAATTCCTTGTAATGTTTTTTCACATAAACATGCAGGTCGTAGGTCGTCCAATATTGAGCGACCTCAAAATCGGGTCGATATTCTACCATGAATTTTTCCAATTCTTCAGTGTCCATGGGAATAACATCCGTAATCGTAGATTTATTAAAAATCTGATCCACCTCCATGTTTTTAATCTCTTGTTTCATAAAGGCATCAAACTTTCTCGCATTTCTGCCAGCCTTGCTGAACTTTTCATAAAAATAGGTCACCGTCGGCATCCCAAATGGTAATAACAGATACCAAGGCGGTTCTCCTGAATAATATAACCCGCCCTTCACATTGTAATCCTTCTTCATTTGCTCTAATTCCCTGATTTTCGCCGCCTTCGTATTCCCCATAATGACAATCTCCTCAATGACCAGGGCCTTTTTTTGTAGGAATATATCCTTCGTCAATTCATGTGCAAGCACACTTTTCCTATTCCAGTGGGGGTGAACAAATGCTATACTATCCATCGGATTGGCATCAATGCCAAAAGAACCATCAAAATCTGAACGGATCATTTGTTGGGTTCGTAGATTAATCACATCCACATTTTTAATCAATAGGGTACTATCAATGGAATAAATAGTACCTGTATATCTTTTCGAAACTTGTGCGAAAGAATAGGAGAGGGTAAAAAATAAAAATAGACAGAAAATGATTGGTTTGTTTGGCATATAAAAGTCCTCCTTTTTTCTATTTTAGGAATCCATTCTAAATTAACAAATAGCAAATAATCAAGCTAATACGATAACTAAATTTAACATTTTAATAATTTTTCCACTCAAACTTTCTCATTACATAATATTTAATTAAAAAAGGTCTCAATAGTTCTTTGGAAAGACTATTTTTGGGAGCATTTAATTATTATCCTTATTCATTTTTAGTATGACCCGTAATGCTAATTTTGCTGTTGTGGCAGCTATATTGTCAATGATTTGTGTTCAGGGAGGAGCTTCTTTTGCCAAACAGTTGTTTCCTGCAATTGGACCCATTGCCACCACGACCTTAAGGATAGGTTTATCTGCTATTCTACTTTATATTATCAACCGTCCTAAGTTGCTTACATTCAGTGGTAAACAATGGCTTTACTGTGCGTTATATGGTGTCGGAATTGCGGTCATGAACCTCGTTTTTTATATGGCGATTCAGCGCATTCCTCTCGGATTAGGTGTAACAATCGAGTTTGTAGGACCATTGTTCCTGGCATTCGCCCTTTCTAAAAAATGGACTGATATTATCTGGGCCGCATTGGCATTGACAGGAATTCTCTTAATCGTGCCTTGGAAAAGTAACGGGGTTGACCCTGTTGGTTTAGGCTTGGCATTACTAGCTGGTTCCTTTTGGGCTGTATATATTATGATGGGGGCTAAATTATCCAAAATTATGGAAGGAAAACAAGCGGTAACAACCGGTATGCTCATCGCTACACTGTTTATTATTCCTTTTTCTATTTATGATGGTGCTATCCTGAATCTAAACTTTTCTCTTTTTTCGAAAGGATTATTGGTAGCTATTCTATCTTCAGCTTTGCCATTTTCATTGGATATGATCGCGTTAGGTAAATTACCTGCTAAAACATTCAGCATCTTGACCAGCCTTCAACCGGCCTTTGCTGCATTATCCGGTTTAATATTCTTGCATGAATACTTGTCTATTTATCAATGGCTTTCCGTTTTCTGCGTCGTTATTGCTAGTATTGGCACCACTATATTTTCTAAAAGGGCAGAACCAAAAAGCAAACCTGTGAAAATAAACCAACAAAATTAGCAGTCGAGTGTTCAATGGGTAGAAAACAACACATAAAAATTATGCCCAAAGATAAAACACCACAATTGAAAAAGCCCGATACTTACGATGCATTGGTTGATAAAGGAATGAGTAAGGAAAAAGCGGCCAGAATTTCAAATGCACAGGCAGCTGGAACGATTGATCATAATTCAAAAAAATTGGAGGAAAGGTCTAAATCTGATTTATTGGCTGAGGCTAAGGAAATAGGTATTAAAGGTCGACATAATATGAATAAGGAGCAATTAATAAAGGCAATTAGAAAAGGTTAATAGCTTTAACCTTCTAAGTTGCTCACTCTGTTTGCGCTATCTAGGGTAGTGATGCAGGTTTCTTTACCTTTCGTGCCGATGATTTGATTGTCCTTTTCTAAGATATTATAGCCCTTGCTTTTTAAGTAATTAATAAGGCTGTTTCTGTGGTCAACTTGGAAATTCGATATAACCTGCGGAAAGGTACTGAAGATACGGTGGTGAAAGTCTTTTCTGTTTTTTCGAATTTGATCGGATTTTACAGTCATCAACATAATCCCACTACCATAATCCGCAAAATAATAACCATCTGCATCAAACATCCCCATGGCAATAATGCCTAGTCGATGTAAATCATCTTGCTTGAAGGCATATTCCGGCGTTCTAAGTCTGTTGATCTTGTTCTGAATGCCATAAGACTTCAGCTTTTTGGCATCCACTAGCAAATTTAAAGGTAGGTCTGATTGTTTATTCGCCCAAGACCATAACCAGGTATTGACAGAATAGGAAAAGCTACCTATAATCTGTAAGGGGAATTCAAATTCATCTCCAAAGGTGATCGTGCCACGAGTTAAATCAGCATCCCATGCCTTGCCTTCAATAAGTTCAGAGAAATCAACTTGTTTCTCAAATCCTAAACCTACGTATCTTTCAAATAATTCGTTTTCGGTTCTTATAGGTTCTATCCGGGTTGTCGTTTCGGTTGTTGGTTTTTCCTTTACTTCAGGTTCTTTTTTAATTGTAGATTTTCCAAATAATCTATTTAAAAATCCCATAATATTATTCTCAATTACTGTTGTTTGTCTTTTCAAAGATTTAAGTTAAGAAAGGATGTGGGAAATCCATAATAAGACTTTTGTAAAGAGGTAAGAAATTCAATTTTCGTAGTGTTATATCTACTGTTTGTTAGCGAAAATACTTCTCGATTGAAAAGTGGTAATATTAATTTCTCCTCAACTAAACGTAAGTTTTAATATAAAATAGGATTATAATGTTCTTTTTATTAAAAATTTGCCAATTTATCCGCTCCTAAACCCTTTTGTAACAGCTAATTTGTTTTTATGGTTTTCAATAATGAATCTAACTTAAAAAATTGAATAACAGTTTCTTATAGAAAAAGTCAAAAAAAAATATTGAAATTCTCAGCATGACTACAATTTCCTTATCCGTAATATAATTTCATTTACGTCCTTATTAGCAATATTAATCTGGGAAGTGTTGGTAATATTGCCTATTTTAGGTCAAATTATTGTACCTGTGAAGCCATTATTGTTCCTGATAGGCATTTTCTTTTTTGTGTCTTGTCATAGTCCGAAACCAAATCCTACAGAATCTCCTAAGAATGTTTATTACGAACAAGCTTATGATTTCTTGGATAAAAATGAAATCGATAGTTCCTTCGTTTACTTTGAAAAGGCTAGGGAAGAGTTTGTTAAAAACAACGATAGCCTTGGTGCTGCTCAGAGCTTAATTAATATGGCCGTTTCCCAATTGGAATATGGCGATTATTATGGCTCCCAAGAAACTTCAACTCAGGCCCTGGAATTCCTTAATCTTAATGATACTACCCAATATTCTCTCCTGGCAATGGTATATGGGAACCTCAGTACAATCTATGATTACTTAAAAAACCCGAAACAATCGCTGGAAAGCATTCAATTGGCAATTAAATATGCCAAGGATCCTGCTAATAAAAGAGTATATGAAAATAACCTCGCGAATGCTTACCTGAATTATGGCAAACCGAAGGAAGCTGTTGAACTTTTGAAGGATTTATTAAATTCCTCCGAACCTAATTCTAAAGATTATGCCCGCTTTATTACCAATTACGCCAGAGCAAAAACTAAATTAGATTCTAATTATAATCCTCTTCCTGAATTTAGAAAAGGATTATCCATACGTACAAAATTGAATGATCGCATTGGGTTAAACTCTAGTTATACCCATCTCATGAATTATTATAAAAATAGAAATATAGATTCAGCTTTATTCTATTCTCAAATGCTGTTGGATTTAGCAGAAGACATCAAAAATCCAGATGTTCAAATGGATGCTTTAAAGTCTATCCTGAATCTGACCGTTATCGACAAAAATAAAGCCTTACTCAGGAAATATCATCATATTGAAGACTCCGTGGAAATTGCAAGGTTGTCTGCGAAAAATCAATTTGCCCTGATACGCTATGAGGTTGAAAAAAGCAAAACAGATAATCTGAAGTTGAGCAATGAAATCGCTGAGAAACAATATCGTCTGAACCTGACTAGAATTTTCTTGCTTGCCATATTGATTATTGTTGGTCTATCTGCTTACTATATCTGGAGTTGGTATAAAAGAAAGAAACAACGATTAAAACTAGAAGCAGATAATCGCGTGAAAGAGAGTCAACTAAAGACCTCTAGAAAGGTGCATGATGTTGTTGCGAATGGAATATATCGCGTAATGGCTGAACTAGAAAATCGGGATGATATTGATCGGGAAGAATTATTGGACCGTTTAGAAATCATGTATGATAAATCCAGGGATATATCCTATGAAGTCGAAGAAGAGGGAATGAGTGAGGTACCGTTCCACTTGCAAGTCTCTGAATTATTGAAATCCTTCTCAAATGATTGTAGAACTATATTAATTGCGGGAAATGACCAAACTGTTTGGGATTTATTTAATGCTAAACAGAAAGGCGAAATTGAACAGATCTTACAGGAGTTAATGGTCAATATGCGAAAACATTCTGGCGCAAATGAGGTGATTGTCCGCTTTGAATATTCTGGTGAAAATCTAAATATTTTCTACAAGGATGATGGGGTGGGACTCGCAGATTCCATAAAATATGGAAACGGAATTAAGAATACGGAAAACCGTATAAATCTATTGAAGGGTACCCTTACATTTGAGAAAAATAATAATAATGGTTTAGGGATTCAAATTTCTATTCCAGCTCAAAATTAGACTTTATGTTTAAGAAAGTATTAATTGCAGAAGACCACGAGGTCGCTAATTTGTCTGTCCATAAAACAGTTCAAGAATTGGGAGTTGAACAAGTTAACTACGTATATTATTGCGATGATGCGCTTACTTGGATAAAAAATGCAATCCGCGAAGGGGAACCTTATGATCTATTGGTCACCGATCTTGTATTTGAAGATGATATTGTGCCCCAGAAAATTTCCCATGGCAAAGATTTAATCAAGGCGGCTAAAGAAATCCAGCCTGAATTGAAAGTTATTGTCTTCTCTTCAATTGATCGGATTAGCTTGATTGAAGATTTATTCCGGAATTATCAAATTGATGGCTATGTCCGTAAAGCAAGACACGATGGACAGCATTTTAAGGATGCAATGAAAGCCGTATCTACGAATAAGATCTATCAGTCCCCTGATATTCGTCTTGCCCTGAGATCCCGAAATTCACATGAATTTACCAATATGGATATTCAGATAATATCTTCCTTATCAAAAGGTATTTTACAAAAGAATATCCCTCAAATTCTGCAGGACCTGAATATCAGACCCTCTGGTTTGAGTAGTATCGAAAAAAGATTAAACCTGATGAAGGAAGTTTTAGGCTTCACGAAAAACGAACAATTAGTATTGTATTGCAAGGATAAAGGATTGATTTAATGATTTTCATCACAATACGGAAAACCGTAATAAAAGTATAGGTTTTTCAAATATCTTTGAGTTATCAAAACAGACCAATCTTTATTAACCAAAATAAATAGCGGGCCTCAGATTCTTCTGAGGCCTTTTTTTATGGTCTTCCTTGTTAAAAAATGTTAATACATCTTGCTATTTATACAATCGGCATTGGCTTTGCGTTATTAAAGTACAAACAGAGTAAAAAAGTAAAGAGTAAATAATTTCATAATTTAGGTTAATAATTGGTTAGTTAAAAAAACCTGAGCTTCCCCAGCTCAGGTTTTTTACTTTAATAGCTATTCTTTAATATTTATTTCGAAAATTCGGATTGCATCCTATTCTCCTAAGTCAAATTAAAGTGAACCGCGAATTTTAATAATTCTGCAAAAGATTTGTTTTCTAGTTTTCGACAGATATTCTTCCGATGGGTGGAAACCGTATGGCTGGATAAGAATAGATAATCCGAAATTTCATTGGTAGAATTGCCGTTTGCTAATAATCGGATAATCTCTTTTTCCCTTTTGGTTAATTGAGCATACTTTTTGTAATTCGCATTAACATATTCATTCTGGTCCAGCGTTTTTGTGACCCTTTGGATAATTGTATCGATCCCATCAATAGGAGAAGAGAGAATTACTAATTTATTTTCGGCTTGTATCTCCACTAATTTACAGGAGGTAAAACACCATTTATATTTCTGCTGGGCATAAGATTTTACGCGTTGAAAGAAATTGTAGTTCAGGTCAGCATCTGAGTCATTTAAGTATAGTTGTAATCCGGACAAAGCCGCCATTGCTTCTTCCCGAACGAAGAATTCATCATAATATCGCATCCCCATTTGCTGGATTTCCTCGGGATATTTCCCCAGAAAATTAGTACCCCAATTATTCATATAACTGCAGCCAGCAGGGTTTAATCCCTCCAATTCATGAATCATCAAACTTGCCGGTAAAATTGCCCCTAACTCCGGCGCTGTGTATTCACCTATTCGAAGACCATTTGAGATCTCAAATAATTGCGCATCTAGGTTATTCATAATAATTAATATCTGGTTTGCTTATTAACTATAAATTCACTTACTCTAAAATAAGGAAGAATGTTTAAACACTAAAATTAATTTTCATGTAAAATATCTATTTGTCTAAACCAAGCTAATTTTATGTGAAGCTTACGTTAATTTAATACCCTATCTAAAGTTAATAAAATATTATTCCTAAAATAATATTTTATTAACAACCTGAAAACAAGATGATTAATTGTTTGTCGATAAAGTCTATGAAAAACTCAGGTTTAATCTATGTATAGTATGATTTTTATATTATTTTTTAATTTCGTAAAGGTTAAACCATTTTGAAGGTTTGAGTTCTAAATAAGAAAATAAGCATATGAATAAGCTCCTACTTTTCCTTATGATGCTGATTAGCACACAATATTCCTTCGGTCAATTGGGGACCGTTAAGAATAATTTCTTTGGTCATTTAGAATTCAATTCTGCAGATGGAAGATATACTGCCACTTTGGAGAAGAATTTTTTTAATGGACTGGAGTTTTCTGATAATGCCCGAAATACAGTTACTTTCGAGAAAAAATATCTTGATCGTCACATGTCAGGAATTTTATCGGATAATGAAATGAAAGTGGATTTTCTAAAGTATTTGGTTCGAAAATATATTCGAGAATCCGGATATCGAGCATCCCATGAAATCGATATTCTTGGTAAAGAAATCTTTGAAGATAACCGAGGGAATAGTGTAGAATCCGGAGTGGATATTTTCGGACATGAATATTACGCTGAGGAAGGGGAAAATGGAAGTATTTCAATAAAAAGAAACTTGGATAAGTCATTGACTTATACCCGAAATAAATTCACAGCAACCTTGAAGAAAGATATTTTTGGAGTCTGGGTATATAATGACAATGAAAGCGGTAGAATTGAATTTAATCAGGCGGCATGGAACAAGATTCTGGAAAGGCATAGAAACGAACGGAGTATCCTATTATTTTTGGTTCGTCAATTATCTGCTTTTAGCCAAAGTGAATATTATTCAGATTATTAAAATAATTAATACTATTACAAAATGAGGTAGGACATCGATATTGATGTCCTTTTTTTGTTGATTTCTACAGCTTGACAAATAGCGTTTTTGGATACCGGATTTGAGAATATTTCATGCAGAGATAGGGAATAAATAGGGGAATAGTTTGGGAATAATTAAGCCTTTTTCCGGACCTTCTTCGGAGCTTCTTCGGAGCTCTCGCGGACCTTGTTCGAAAATATTCGAACAAGGTCCGGAGAAACCGCGGCGGAGATGTGGAGAACTCTTTTATTTGACCTGAATTGTTTCCGTATTATGGTACAATTTACTGCTACTGCGGAAATTAGCTATTGTCGTAAATTTTCCGTATATTTGTACTCATTCAAAAAAGGCCCCTATCTTAATCCGCAGCAAGTCCCGCTAAATAAAAAAAGATATCCCTTTCATTTTTTAACTTAATCAGATTTAATGTCAAGAAACCAACTCACATTCAAGAAAAAAGAGCTAGCAAAAAGAAAACAACAGAAACTTCAGGAGAAACAAGAACGTAGAGAAGTTAATAAATCCAATAACAATAAAGGAAAAGCATTGGAAGAGATGTTTGCCTATGTTGATGAATTTGGAAATATCTCTGATACTCCACCTACACAAACTTATAAGTTTAAACCTGAAGACTTAGAACGTCCTAAAGATCCAGAAGATGAATTCTTATTAGGTCGTGTATCATATTACAATGAAGCAGGTCATTATGGTTTTATTCGTGATAATGAAACGAGAGAGACTGTTTATTTTAATGATACCCTTGCTGGTAAAGTCCTTTCCTTGAATCAAAATGTGAGATACAAATACACTAGAACTAGACAAGGAAATCAAATTTCTGAAGTAGAACTAATATAGTATCAAAATATTATTGGCCTAGAAGGAGTTTTAGGCATAAAAAAAAGGAGCTGAATTCAGCTCCTTTTTTTTATGCTACCGACATCTGTTTGATAACTTTGACATGGGATGAGAACGCCATCCAAAAGGTTCCAAACTCATTGTATTTGATGTTATATTTCTGACAGGTCTCCCGAACAATTTTATTGATCTCGGGATAATGGATATGACTTATTTTGGGGAATAAATGATGTTCAACCTGAAAATTTAATCCTCCTAATAACCAAGTTAAGAATCGGTTATTCGTTGAGAAATTTGCTGTCGACTGAATTTGATGAATCATCCATTCTTCTTCAATTTTGTCAAGATTAGAGGATTTGAATTCTGTTTCCTCAACAACATGTGCCAACTGGAATACAATCGCTAAACAGATTCCACAAACCGCACCAACGATCAATATACCAATAATGGTTTGAATCCAGCCTACCATCAAGATAGGAACAACAATGAATATAAACGCATGAAGAATCTTGCTAATCCAGAATATTAGTTTTTCCTTCAATGGAAATTCAAAATCAAATTTATTTCTCAATCCACTCTTTTTTTGCTTGAAGTATTTTTCATAATCCTGATAAAAGATCCATGCGAGGTAAGAAAGTCCGTACAGGAAAATAAAATATAAATGTTGGTACTTATGATGCTTTTTTAATTTTTGCTCATGGTGCAACCTCATAAAATTCACCTCAATATCTGGATCTTCACCATCAATATTGGTGTATGTATGATGCGCGATATTATGCTTTAACTTCCAAAAGAAAATATTCCCACCCAATAGGTTTAAGGAATAGGACATAATACTATTCACTTTCTTGTTTTCAGAAAAGGAATTATGACCTGCATCATGCATAATATTAAAACCAATTGCAGCAAAATTTACCCCAAACAAGATGCATAAGATAATTGAAATACTCCAATGTGGTTGAATGAATACTAAAAGCGTATACAGGGTAATAAAGGATAATAATAGAATACTTGCTTTGATGAATAGTTTTCTATTACCTGTTTTTTTCTGGATTGTACTTTGAAAATAATCGTTGATGTTTTGTTTTAAAGTCTTTGAAAAAAGACTATTTATATTGTTAAACTTTACAGTTGATCTCATTATTGAATAATAAATTTTGATGTTCAAACAAATTCTTGAACAAGAAACATTCGCAAAATTAGCGTTTATTCGTCGATGCTAGATAAATTTGAATGTAAAATCTTTAAAAAATTTTATTGACGAGTGGGAAATCATGATTTAATTAGCTTAAGCTCATCTTTCTAAAATCTTCAATTTCTGATACCGTTTTTATAAGGTCAGGACCTAGCAAGCGATAACCGTTTTCTTCAATTAGGAAATTATCTTCAATCCGGATTCCTGAAAAGTCACGGAAAGATTCAAGGACATCATAATTTATGAATTCTTGATTCTTCTTTTCGGCCTTCCAGATATCGATTAAATCAGGTATAATGTATATACCAGGCTCTATCGTTAGGACATTTCCGGCTTGCAATTCCTTCCCTAGGCGTAAGGATTTGAGTCCGAATGTTTTTTTGTCTTTAGGTTCGAATTCGGTATAGCCCACATATTGTTCACCTAAATCTTCCATGTCATGAACATCAAGACCCATCATATGGCCCAAACCGCATTGGAAAAACATGGTATGTGCATGGTTGTCGACCGCATCTTCAGCATTTCCACGCATTAATCCTACTGAACTTAGCCCTTCAACCAAGGTTTTAGCCGCCTTCAAATGGATATCCTTAAATTTGACACCAGGCTTTAAGAGATCTCTAGCATCGGTAAATGCTTGTAAGACGATGTTATAAAGGTCTTTTTGACGTTCATTAAAGGTTGCAGCAACTGGAAATGTACGGGTTAGATCCGCCGCATAACCCATCGGTGTTTCTGCTCCTGAATCATTTAGAATCAGGTCGCCATTCTTTAATATATTTTCTTGAAATTGATTGTGCAAGATCTCCCCATGAACCGTAACAATAGGAGGGTAAGCAAATCTGAAGTTTTGATCAGCAGCAAATTTTTGAATTGCATTGACAATTTCATACTCTTTCATCCCTGGCTTGGCAACCTGCATCGCCAATAAATGCATATCTGTGGAAACTTTTAATGCAGATTCGATTTGTTCAATCTCTTGAGCTTCCTTAATAGATCGTTGGTTTACAACAGCCTTAATTAATTTCTCTGATGGCAATAATTCATCCAGATGCCTGTCCAACAATCTGCTCAATAAGATTTTATTGAAGGATTGATAAGGAGGTAAGAAATGGATCGTACGGTTGTTGAATTTTTTTTTTTGAAGATAGGATTCTAAATCTTTGAAAGGTAATGTTTCTGTAACCCCCGATTTCAGACTTTTCTCCTTCAAGGTTTCTTGTCTGCCCATCCATACCAAGGCATCCGTATCTAATTCATCCCCAAAAATTATTTCTCTTTGCTCATCAATATCAATTATTGCGGCAATATTCGGAGCTTTAATCCCAAAATAATATAAGTAACTGCTATCTTGTCTAAATGGATAAGTATTGTGTTCAAAATTGATAGGATTTTCAATATTACCTAATAATAAGATTACACCATTCGATACCTCATTTCTTAAGTTTTTCCTTCGATTTTGATAGGTTTCTGCTGAAAACATTGCTTGTAAAATTTTTATACGAATTTAAATAAATATTTATTAGGGCTGAGGATTCAGGAAATAATTTTTAATTTAGAAATAATCATAAACCTAATTCTAGCTATCCAAAGTATACCTAGAATTCCTATCTTTTTCATTTATGAACAGAAGAAATTTCTTAAAAAATTCAAGTTTATTGGGACTTGGAGTATTTGCTAGTCAATTTCCAGTTTGGGGAAGGAGTATTTTTTCCTGGGATGCAGCTGTTCACAATATTCCTATTGAGAAAGGATATAGCAACGAATGGATAAAATCTTTGTATGGTCGAGGTGAGAAAATCCAATATAAAAAGAGCTTAAATGAGTTGAAATATATAGGTATGCCTGTTGGTGGTTTACATTCGGGTACCGTTTATATTTCTGGGGATGGTCGTTTATGGTTGTGGCAAGTCTTTAATACCTCTTATGATGGGTTAAATGAAGGGATAGAGAATAAGGTGGTTTTATGGGACAATGGTCGGGAAATGCAAAGGGTTAGACCGAGAGATGGGGCAGCATTTGTGGAGCCCGCACTTTCAGATAACCTAAGGATTTTGGAACAAGGCTTTTTGGTTTCGGTAAAGCGCAATGGTAAAGTTCTGCAGAAGGTCTTGGAAGCCAATCAATGGGATGAGGTGATCTTTGAACCTAGCTACCCAATCTGCAAAGTACTATATAGCAGTGCGTCCTTTCCTGTGGATGTTGAATTGACCGCCTTTTCACCGTTTATTCCTTTGGATGAAGATAACTCTTCCTTGCCCTTAACAACCTTTCATATTGAAATAAAAAATAAGAATTCCGAGCCATTGGAAGTTGAAGTAATTGGCTGGTTTGAAAATGGCGTACATAAGGGAAGGAAGGATTTTGATGCTGTCAAAAAGCTGGCTTCCGTCAAAGAAAGCAATGGTTCCAATCGACATGTTTATTTTGAATGCGAATCGGTCCCTACGGAGTTTCAAAAAGCTACTGACAATGGTAACATGGCATTTATGGCTCATGATGGGCAAGCAAAAATAATTTGCAATCTTGAATCTTGGCCGGTACAGGCTGAAAATCTGCAAGGTTCGGATCAACGATCCCTTGTAGATTTCAAGGATTTGCAGATTTCCAGTATCAGTTCCAAGGGGAAAGTGGAAGGGAATGGCAAGAAGGATTTTCAATTCTCTGTCGCTTGGTACTTCAATAATCCACATCCAAAATTACAGGAGCATCTCAAGGATGCGAAGGAAGGCTATTGGTATGGGAAGCGGTTTAAAGATTCGTCTGAGGTTTTGAATTACTATGCAGCGCATCAGGAGGAGTTGGATCGTCAAACGATGAAATGGGTTCATACCTGGAATGATTCCACCTTACCATATTGGTTTTTAGATCGAACCTTTGTGAATATTGGCAGCTTGGCAACAGCCAATACCATGCGTTTTGGAACAGGGAGGTTCTGGGGCTGGGAGGGTGTCGGCGCTTGTGCAGGAACCTGTACCCATGTTTGGCAATACGGACAGGCTATGGGGAGAATATTCCCAGGCTTAGAACGGAACCTTCGGGAGACTACTGATTATGGCGTAGGCTTTAATGACGATTCAGGAGCTATTATCTTTCGGGCCGAATATGAATCCCGACCTGCGATAGATGGTCAAGCGGGGGTTATTCTCAGAACTTATCGTGATCATCAAACCAGTAAGGACGATACTTTTTTAAAGAAGAATTGGCCTTCCATAAAAAAGGCAAGTCAATTTATTTTGAATCAGGATAAAAATGGGGATGGTATGACTGATACTCCGATGGAGAACACCTTGGACGCTGTCTGGGAAGGGGAGATTGCTTGGATCGTTGGCTTGAGTTTAGCCGCCATAAAAGCAGCCGAGAAAATGGCCAATGAGGTTGGAGATCTTGAATTTGAGAAGAAATGTGCCAGCTATTTTTCAAAAGGTTCAAAAAATATGGACAGTCAACTGTTTAATGGAGAATATTATATCCATAGACCGAATAAGGAATTTGGAAGAAAGAAATTAGGGTCATACAATACCTGCCATATTGATCAGGTTTACGGGCAGGCCTGGACGTTTCAATTAGGATTGCCTAGAGTCAATGATAAAGCGAAAACAATATCGGCATTACAGGCTTTGTGGAAATATAATTATGCTCCAGATGTTGGCCCGTATATTAAAACACATTTACAAGGTCGACCATATGCGATTGCCGGAGATGCGGGAATGGTGATGAATACCAATCCAAAAAATGAAAAACATACCTATGGGGAGAATGAAACTTGGCAATTGGGATATTTTCATGAGTGCATGACAGGATTCGAGCATCAGGTAGCGGCACATATGATGGCTGAAGGGATGATTGATGAGAGTATGATCTTAACTCGAAAGATTCATGAACGGTATCACGCCTCCAAGCGAAATCCTTTTAATGAAATTGAATGTAGTGATCATTATGCTAGAGCAATGGCTAGCTATGGAACTTTTATCAATGCTTGTGGCTTTACCTACCATGGCCCGAAGAAACAGATAGGTTTTCACCCTAAAATAAATCCGGAAAACTTTAAGGCTGCTTTTACCGCTGCAGATGGATGGGGGAGTTATACACAGAAAATTTTATCAAATAACCGGCTAGAAGCGATTATTGACTTGGCGAATGGAAATCTGGAAATCGCGGAATTAACATTGCCAAACTTGAAAGAATCAACTGTTAAGAGCAAAGTCACAGCAAAAATTGGAAATAGTTCCGTGTCAATTAAAAATACTGAAAGCAAAAATGATGTAATAATAATAGTTTTTGATAGTCCTATTGTCCTCTCGGAAAACAAGGAACTTTTAATTTCTATTTCTTAGAAAATTCGAGCTGTGGATAAATGAAAGTGAAAGAAAAAGCTTAGCAAAGGCAGCAAGATTGAATCTGATCCAATCAGCTGCCTTCTATGATATTTAAAGGCTATTTCTAGCCAGTGCTATGCAAAGTTCTTGCTCAACTCCTTAGCTGTATCAATTCCTCCTTGATACAGAAATGGATATTCAAGCGTGTGTAAAAACCTGAATTTTATTTCCTCGTTTTCAATGATTAAAATATTCTGAGTCTTCGCACATTTTATGATTAAACGATGCTCATCTCTATAAATTGAATAGGAAAAAAACTCATTACTTTCAGTTCTTACAGCATGGTATAAAGTCCAAACCTGATTAATGTTAGATAGCTTAACATTTTGGTTTAGCCAAAAGTTAAAATCGGTGGTTTCCATTGCGTTAGTGTGATAAACTAAAGTAGCTATAATCGCGCTGAATTCACTACGGTTTACCGTAAACGAACACATATTTTACACAACTTACCGATTATAGATAGCGGTTTTTTTTTGTTTTATCGAATGTCGATTAATCCCGATTTTTTTACTCAACATCCTGAGTCTTAATTGTGTTTACAAATTCCTTTGGCGTCATGTTATACGCTTTGATAAAAGCTTTGCTGAAATAAGAGGCTGAACTAAAACCTACCATAAAACAAACTTCATTAATGCGATAATCTCCTTCCAGTAATAAGCTGCATGCCTTCTTGAGTCGGTAGGTTCGGACATAATCTCCTGGGGAATGACCTGAGATTGCCTTTAATTTGCGTTGGAAATTTGAACGGCTAAGACCAAGAACCTGAGTAAGAGATTCCACATTGAATTGATCATCCGCTAAATTCTTCTCAATTTCTTCATTGATGCACTTTAAAAATGCCTCATCACTTTTGTTTGTCGCAAGGGATGAATAGGAGGCTAATGGATTGTTATTGAAGATTTCTAAGATATTCTTTCGGTTTCGCAGCAAACTGCTGATCTGTGCCCGAAGAAAGTTAATGGAGAATGGCTTTTCAATGAATACATCTGCTCCAGTCATTAAACCTTTGATCTTTGTTGAATTTTCAATCTTTGCCGATAATAATATAATGGGTATATGGGAGTAATTCAGATTGCTTTTAATGATTTCTGATAAATTGATCCCATCAATTTCAGGCATCATAATATCTGAAATGATTAATGAATAACTATTTTTTTCGAGCCTTTCTAAGGCTACCCTACCATTTTCAGCGATATCAACTTTGTAATCATCGTGTAGAGATTGTCCAATGAAAGTTGTTATTTCAGGGTTATCATCCACTAATAAGATTTTCTGTAAACCTACTGAATCCTTATGTTCCAATTCGAGTTCCTCCAATTCGCTCGCCTCCAAGGTTATTTCCGGAAGTTTAGGGTAATTTGTAAAACTAAATACAAAGCTGGTGCCTTTGGGCTGAAGGTCAAATACATCTATTTTTCCTGCTATCTGGTTGCTGAAATGCCTTACTAAAAATAAACCTATTCCAGTTCCTGAATGGCCCTTGTTTGAATTTACCTGATAGAAAGGGTCAAATATTAAGCTTTTAAATTCCTTGGGTATGCCTTTACCATCATCACTTACACTGATAAAATAACTCTGATCCGGATTGATACCCAGCTTCAGTTCTATTTTTTTATTCGCAAACTTAATAGCATTACTTAATAGATTGCTGATGATTTTGTTTAAGGCCTCTATATCAGATTCTACAATTATTTCATTTTTCAAAGGTAGTTGTAGATCAAGTTTTAATTTCTTGCTTTGCGCTGATTTCTTAAAGCGCTCATAAATTTCCAATAAAAAGCTGTTGAGGTTAATGCTTTCAGGGTTAATCTGTAAGCGACCTTCTTCCATCTTTCGGAAATCTAATAATTGATTGATAAGGATATGTAATCGTTCGCAATTTTTCTCGATGATATGCAGGTTATTACGAATGTCCGTTCTGATATTATCCTTATGTAGGATTTCTTCCAATGGAGCACTGATTAAGCTTACTGGCGTTCTAATTTCATGCGCCACATTCGTAAAGAATTCGATTTTTGATGAATATGATTTTTGTTCTTGTTCCAATTTAAAATTGGCAAGTTGCCTATTGTGTTTGGCTTTATTTGCCTTTGCATAATAATAGAACAACAGCAGTATGCCAGTAACAAATAGTAGGAGGTAAATTACTTTTGCGGGCACACTTAACCAAAATGGTGGTAAGATTTCGATTTCAATGCTGATGCCTTCTTGATTCCAGCGCTTATCATTATTACTGGCCTTAACACGGAAAGTGTATTTTCCATAAGGGAGATTGACATAAGAAACCGATTGCCTGTTTCCAGCAGCCGTCCAATTTTCATCAGCACCTACGAGCATATAGGCATACTGATTTTCAGAAGGCGAGAGAAAACTCAAACTGACAAAGGAAATACTAAATGAAGACTGGTTGTATTGGAGTTGAATTAATTGGCCCGTATTGATTTTCTCTTGAATTTCTTGGTCGAATTCAGAGCTTGAGTTATTTAATAGTTGAAGCCCCGTAAAAGCCACATTGGGTTGGGTTTTATTTTTTGCTTTTTGAAAAGTCTGTGGATAAAAACTACTAAAGCCATTTATTCCGCCAAAATAGAATTTTCCATCCCTGCTTTTGAAGGAGGATTTAAAGTTGAATTGATTGCTTTGTAAGCCATTATTAACAGTATATAATTCATATTCTGCTGGACGATCGGGATGGAAATGGATAATTCCTTTATTGCTACTTAACCATAAATTGCCTTCAGGATCATCCAATACCCCATAGATAACATTGTTGGGGAGACCATTTTTCTGAGAAATATTGATGAAGGAATCATTTTCTTTCTGATAGATGAAAATACCTTTTCCCTCACTGCTGAAAATAAGCCTATTTTGACTGTCAATATAGATGCTGGTTAATTTGCTCGAGGATATAGGTTCATTGGGTCTGATCTTACTATAATGTATCCACTTTTTTGTTTTCTGATCAAATTTAATAGGACCGGCTTCATAAGATGCCAGCCATATATTGCCATCAGAATCTTCCTTGATATCATAAATAAACTCATGGATGCCTTCGATGCGGTCAAAGGCATTCTTCTCGGGGTTAAAGATGCTTAAGCCAGCTGGCGTACCTACATAAATTTTTCCTGCCTTTGACTTATACAATGAAAAGATACAATCATCATTGATGCTATTTTTGTTGGATGCCTGATGTCTGAAATTTATTAGGGTTTTCGAATTTAAGTCATATACATCAAGACCTCTTGAGAAAGTTCCTATCCAGAGTTTATTCTGGTCTAATAATAAGGCGTGTGTATTGTGGTAGGATGTTTTTATGGGTTGGCTAATCGTTCCATTCTCTAAGTCGAAATAATTTATTCCGCCATCTTCCGTAGCAATCCACATATTTCCCTTGCTGTCCTCCGTCATTTGACTAACAGCTTTTCCAGATAGAAAACCCCTGATAATATCGGAATAAAAGGTTTCAATTTGTAGGAGGGAGGTGTTTAAATAATTGACTCCTCCAAAATAAGTTCCAATCCAAATACTATTTTCTTTATCTCTGGCAATTGAATAGACATTTTGATCACTGAGGCTATATTTGAATTGCGGGATATCTACTCGGCTTTGTTTCTTAGATTTTATATTAAAAAGGTAAAGGCCATCGTCTGATCCAATCAGGAGTTGGTTTTCATCATATTCAAAAATTGAACGGATATGGGAGACAAAAGCAATGGAGGATTTATCCATGTATCTTTCTTGAACACCCAACTGTTTATTAAATCTTATCAAACCAATTCCCCAGGTTCCTAACCATAAATCCCCCTGCTTATCCTCGCCAATGGATAGAATTTCATATTCAGGATTATCAGAAGCGTTAAAAAGGTTTGGTACGGCCTGAAATTTCCCTAGGCTGGAATTATATTTTAACAAGCCTAACCTTGTTCCAGCCCAGATTGCCCCTGATTGATCTTGGAATATCGCCCAAGTGGCATTTTGACCTAAGTTTCCGTTTTCAATATCCAGATGAATAAGCTTGTTTTCCTTCGGAAAATATTGGAATATTCCCTGGTTCATACTTCCAATCCACAGGCTTCCATCCTTTGCAATTTTCAAAGTATTGATGGCGGAGTGCAGCTTCAGGTTTTGGTTGGTTTTGAGGTCTAGAAAATAAAAAGCCTCTTTGGTTTTATCCATGATATAAAGACCATGGTCAGTCCCAACATATAGGGAGTTAGAATCTTTTTCAGCCAAGCTCCGAACAAAATTATTCCCTAAACTGTTTTTATCCTGGTGTTGTTTTTGAAAGACCCGGAAAGAATTCCCATCGTACCTGTTTAATCCATCTTTAGTGCCAAACCACATAAATCCAGTTTGATCTTGCAGAATGCAATACACGCTATTCTCTGAAAGACCATCTGCAACTTGCAATTTTTTGAAATGCATATTCGAGGGTCTTTGTCCCCATGCAGAATGAAAAATGCTGGAAAACAGGAGAATAAGGAAGGATATTAGATAAGTCTTCACGATGTCATCATTAATAAGCTTACGGTTGATTATCAGGATTATATCTAAAAATAGCAATTATTAGTAAAAAGTTGTAAAAATTAACCATTGTTAGGTTTTAAAGAAAAATAGGCTTTTTTTTAACACATGAATTGAAAACGCTCTGATTTCCAGATGTTAATTAAAATTCAAGAACCTTATAAACCATTTTAATTGAAAAAAAATAACCTCAGGTAAGTAGCTTATTTGAGATGTTGATATAACCAAAAATTTCTATAACCAAATTAATAAACCCAATAAACATGCGGAAAAGTATTATTATCCTTTTCATTTTACTGATTTCTGTATCAGCATTTGCTCAAGACAGAAATATAAAAGGAAGGGTCACAAACGATGCCGGTGAATCGTTAGCGAATGTAACGGTTACTGTGCAAGGAACCAGCACTGCTGTCATGACAGATGATAATGGGAATTTTGAAATTCCTGTTCAATCAGGTCAGGCATTACAATTTGCCATCATAGGCTATAGCAGCCAAACTGTGCAAATTAATAGTCAGACTACATTGGATATTGTTCTTAAACCTGAGGATGAACAAGTAGATGAGGTTGTTGTAATTGGATATCAGACCGTCAAGAAGTCTGATTTGACTGGTGCAGTCTCGGTTTTTAAACCGAGTGAGATGAAAAATACAACAGTTACAGGAACTGTGGGTGATGCTTTAGGAACCTTACCTGGCCTAAATGTTAGAACTGCTGGAAACCCGGGTTCAGAAGGAAAAGTCGAGATTAGAGGAACTGGAACTTTTGGCTCAAGCAATCCTCTATATGTTGTTGATGGAATAGTTGCTGGGGCAAATCGGGATTTCAACTTTAATGATATTGAAAGTATTCAGGTTCTAAAAGACGCGTCGGCAGCTGCGATTTACGGTTCTAGAGCAGGAAATGGGGTGATTATTATTACCACTAAACAAGGTCGTGAAGGCAAGATGAAAATTGATGTCTCTTCCAGAGGAGCGGCCCAATGGTTACCACGCTATAATTTGGCGGATCGAGATTTGTGGATAAGCATGAATGATCTAGCCTTTAGTAATGCCAACAGAACGCCTGCCAATCACTTTGATGCTAATACCGACTGGCAGGAAGAGGTATTCAAGACCGGCTGGCTACAGGACCAAAATATCTCCTTTTCAGGTGGAGGAAAGGAAAGCCGGTACTTTTTTTCTGGGAATTATCAAGCAAATAGTGGCACAACGATAGGGGCTTCCAGTAAGCGTTTTACCCTTAGGTCCAATATGTCAACCTCAAGAAACTTTGGGGAGAATATTAAATTTAGTCTTGGCGAAAACATAGTATTGAGTAATTTCCAAGTCGATGAACTCAATACTAACCCCATTATTGATGTTTATAGAATGTTGCCGACCATTCCAATTTATGATCCAAACAATGCGGCAAAAGGAGGCTACGGTTTTGGTGAAGGCAGTAGGGATGTGACCTTCGGAACCAATCCATTTGCAATTGAAGATTTTTTGGTAACTGAAAATGGAAATCTACGGACCCGAGGTAATGTGTTTACTGAGTTAGAATTCTTTAAATCGTTGAAATACAGGTTGAATTTTGGTTTTGATTTGAGCAATGATAAGCATATGGCATTACGAAAAGAAGGATTTTGGACTTATAATCAACCATACGATCCATCATCCTTGAATAAAAACCAAGCCCAATACCAAGGTTATGTTTATGATAACACCTTGGAATACGCCAAGATATTTGGTAAGCATGATATTTCTGCTGTTGCAGGGATCAGTTATCAAACCTCGAATTATGAGCAGATTTGGGGGACGAAAAACGACCTATTGATGAATGGTGCTGATTATTTTACTAATCTTGATGCAGCCTTGAGTAATCCCAAGACAGGGAATTATCAGGATTTAGAAAAGCTATTTTCAGTTTTTGGTCGGGTTAATTATACCTATGATGAGCGTTATTTATTGAGTTTAACCATGCGTCGAGATCAGTCTTCAAAATTCAATCCTGATTTAAGTGTTGGCTATTTCCCATCTGTTGCGGCAGGCTGGAGAATCAGTAAAGAGCAATTCTTTAATGTGCCTTGGATCAATGAGTTAAAACTACGGGCGAATTACGGTGTATTAGGCACCTCTAATATTAATGTATGGGATTGGGTTTCATTTATTACAGTGTTTCCGCAAGCGGTATTTGGAACAGATCAGGTTGTAAATACAGGTATGACTCAGATTAAGTTGGCAAATGAGGATTTGAAATGGGAAAAAGTTGCTCAATTAAATGCGGGTTTTGATGCAGTCTTGGCGGATAATAGGCTAAGTCTTTCCTTGGATTATTTTGAAAAAAATACACAGGATGTCCTGACTCCCATGCCTATTTTATTGACCACAGGTAATAATGGTGGTAATCCAGTAGTTAATTCGGCATCCTTAAAGAATACTGGTTTGGAGTTGACCACAGAATGGAGGGATAAAGTTGGTGATTTTGGATATCAAATCGGATTCAACGCATCATATATCAAGAACAAGATTGTAGAATTAGGTTATGATCGAAAAGAATTTACACAATGGAATACTAAATCTCGAGTTGGTGAGAGTATCGGAAATTGGTATTTGATAAAAACTGACGGTCTATTCCAGAGCGCGGAAGAAGTACAAAATCATAAAAATGGTGCGGGTCAACTTATTCAACCAAATGCTAAACCTGGGGATGTTCGATTTATTGATTTTAACGATGATGGACAAATTACAGAGGCTGACCGTCAGTATATGGGAAGCAGCATGCCTAGATATCAGGTTGGTGCAAATTTAGGATTTGAATACAAGGGTTTTGACCTGCAGTTTCAGTTGACCGGAGCATTTGGCTTTAAATCATTTAATGGTCCACGTAGTGGTTATGATCGATTTGACGATAATTCCAATTATCGTGCAGATTATGATCCATGGACTGCTGAGAATCCAAATGCTAAGGATCCACGACCAATCTATGCAGATTCAAGAAATGTTCGTCCAGATCAAGATCGTTGGTTGGAAAATGGTAATTACCTGAGAATTCGTCAAATGGCACTAGGGTATAATTTTCCTGCATCAATTTTAGGTAATACATTTAGTCAAGTTAGGCTTTATGTGAATGCGCAGAACCTGGTCACATTTACTAAATACAGAGGCTTGGATCCGGAGTTTTTGAATCGGAGTATCTGGGAGCGTAGTTATGATGGGGGATCATTTCCAAACCCTAGAGGATTTAGTTTTGGAGCACAAATCACCTTTTAACCTTAAGAAAGAACAATGAAAAAGTTAATCAATATATTGTTTGCGGCTTGCTTGATGACAAGCTGTAGTGTGGAAGTAAATAACCCAAATACCATCTCGACAAAGACCTTTTGGAAAAGTGAAAAAGATGCCCAATTTGGTATCAATGCGGCTTACAACATGTTTTACAAACCAGGTACTTTTAGTCGTTGGTTATGGTTTCGGTTGGATTTAACTTCTGATGAAGGCTTTAGCCAAAGTCCATGGGCAGAATTAAAGGAATGGACTCAATTTAGATACAATAACTATAATTTCTGGGAAGGAAATGCATGGACTTATCGGGATTTTTATGAAGCCATCTTCCGTTCAAATCAAGTGCTGCATTATGTTCCGGAGATCGAATTTGCTGATGCTAAACAAAAGGAATACATATTAGGTCAAGCCTATTTTTTAAGAGGTCTCTATTATTACTATTTAACCGTGTTGTGGGGCAGTGAAAGCAAGAGCCTTCCGATTGTATTGGAGCCATCTACTCCTGGGATGCAACCGGAAGGGCATACTGAGAAAGAAGTTTTTGCACAGGCAATTGCCGACTTGAAGAAAGCTTCTGAACTTTTGCCTGAGGAATGGGATAATCCAAATAAAGGCCGAGCAACCAAGGGTGCAGCCCTAGCATTCAAAGCAAAATGTCATATGCAAATGCATCAATTTGCGGAGGCTAAAGCTGATTTGGATTGGTTGGTTACTGGAGTAGGAAAGAAGTACTACGATTTAACGGCAAATTATTTTGATAATTTCACCAAAGACCGGGAGAACAATCCAGAATCGGTTTTTGAAATCCAGTACTCCGATGCTAATCCTGCACCAGCGGGAGATGGCGATTTCAGTGTAGATCCAAACTTAGGTTTGAACCGGGGACAGTTTTTTGCGCCTCCAGGCATAGGCTGGACCGATGGGGAGTTAAGGCCATGGATTATCGATGAATTCAAAAAGGAAAAAAATGTAACCAATACTTTTGATATCAGATTACGCTATACAGCATTTTACAGCAGTATGCATTTGGATTTTCCAAATAATGATAAGCTTTATGGTTTGGTTAGTAATGAAGCTCAATGGAATAAGGATAATTATAAAGGGCGTGTGTTTTTCAGGAAATATAGTTCTGATTATTACCGCACTTATGATGATTATTATAATCCTACGAATGTTCGCTTGATCCGATATGCAGATGTTTTATTGATGTATGCAGAATGTATTGCTGAAACAAATGGTTCCCTTTCGGATGCTGTTGCAATGGTCGATCGAGTTAGAAATCGAGTAAATATGCCTAAATTATCCGTAAATCATGCTTCTGCGAGCAGTGGTAAAGCGGCTTTTCTGAAGAGGTTGCAGATGGAGCGATTCCTAGAATTGGCGACTGAAGGCTATCGTTGGGCTGATTTGAAACGTTGGGGGCTTTTAGACAGCCAAGAAGGTTTGAATGAGCTGAAAGGGAGAGATCCTGACTTTGAAAATTTTGTAATCAAGAAACACCGCAGTTTACCAATTCCTTCGGATGAGGTAAATAATAATCCTAATGTGACTCAAAACCCTGGTTATTAATAGATAATCTGCAATGTCACAGACTTAAATTAAACGATATGAAAAAACTAAGCTATTTTCTCTTTCTGATGCTGCTATCATTAATAGGTTGCGCAAAAACAGAAAAATCCGATTTTGAATTTAAAAATCCCGTTCCATTGGGTGATCCTTTTATCATGTTGCATGAAGGGAAGTACTATGCCTATGGCACCAAAGCGCAGAATGGAATTGAGGTATATACGTCTGACGATCTGAAGGAATGGACCAAGGAAAGTTCATTGGCTCTTAAATCGGAGGATTCTTGGGGTGGTCGTTGGTTTTGGGCTCCAGAAGTCTATTATATTAAGGAAAAGAATAAATTCTTTATGTACTACTCTGCCAATGAGCATATCTGTGTGGCCACATCTGACTCGCCATTAGGACCATTTGTACAGGATAAGAAAGAGCCTATGCTACCCGATGAGAAAGCCATTGACAATTCATTATTTATCGATAGTGATGGCAAGCCCTATTTATACTTCGATCGTTTTAACGATGGACTTAATATTTGGGTAGCTGGGTTACAGGATGATTTACAGACTATTGATCTTGCCAGTATGAAGCCATGTTTTCATGTTTCGCAAGAATGGGAAACGGTTTGGCCCAGGGTGAATGAAGGTGCTTTTGTAGTTAAGCATAAGGATTTGTATTACCTGACTTATTCAGGGAACAGTTATGAAAGTCAATCATACGGAGTAGGATTTGCAACTTCTAAATCTGTTAATGGACCATGGACGAAATATGATAAAAATCCTATTCTACAAATGCCGGAAGATTTAGTGGGGGTAGGGCATAGTGCGATGTTTAAGGATAAGGATGGCAAATTAAGAATTGTATTTCATGCTCATCATTCCAAGGATAGCATCCATCCAAGAGCGATGTATATTGCCGAAGTAACCTTTACTAATGATGCCATGCCTGTTATGAAAATTACAGGGGATATTATTCGTCCGAAATTGAAATAAATAATCCATTTAGAAAATAAATCAACAAATACGTCAAACGATATGAAAATAAAATTGAAACTGACTTTAATTGCTGTTGCGGTCTGCTTAGTTGGGAAAGGGCAGGAGATGAGTCAAGCTGTCATTTTAAAAAATCCTGGAAATCCTGCCACAAAGTATAATTTAACTGTGAATGGGACGAGCCTTCAATCAACTGAATCCCTTCCGTTGGAGATTCAGCAAAAGATTGAAGAAAACGGGAAAAGTACAAAGATCCAAGTCACCCTAACTGCAAAGGAGCGGGTTTATTACAATTTTGAGAAGACATTTAAAATCAATGATTTTAAACATCAAGAGAGCGAATTTATCATGCCGGGATTTTGGTATCACAAGAATTTACGCTCTCCCAAGGAGGCTCCATCCTTTGCTACGAGTGATAGTTGGCAGGTTCGTGAAGATCGTTTGAGTACGGCGATGACAGGGATATTCAATAAAGAGCAAGGTGCTTATTATTCTGTTTTACGCTTGGATGAAGCCAAGGTTGATGCTATTGCTCAACACCAATCCGGAGAAGTGATCTTGAGTTCGAAAACAGATTTGGGGTTTACAGGTTTCAAGAATGAAAATGGATCTTCAGCCTTGGTTTTTGGCTTTCCATATCATGAAGCGCCGAAATCCTATATCCGGAAATTGACCTTGGTCCCAGAAATTATAGCTTTTGAAAAATTAGAGCCAGGAGAAACTCGGACCTTAACATGGGAAATAAATCATGGAAACGCTTCAGATTATTCAGATTTCGTTTCCAAGATTTGGACTTATGCTTATGATAGCAAAGCTCCAAAGCCTTTGCAACCAAAGTACAGCAATGAGGAAGCAAAGAAGATTCTTACCAATTTTTTCAAAGAAAGTTTTGTTGATAAGTATGATTTAAAATATTATTCAGGCGTTCATTTGCGGACAGATGATTGCGTAAGCACGGGTTCCGCGGAAGTAGGATTTGTGGGACGTGTATTATTGAATGCCTACAATTCCCTTGAGTTTGCTGAACAGCATCAAGATCAGAAACTTATGGCAGATGCGAATGCCATATTTGAAAGTTATTTGAAGAATGGATTTACCAAGAATGGTTTTTTCAAGGAGTTTGTTGATTTTGAGAGGAATCGTGAAGATGATGTTTTCAGCATCCGCAGACAGTCAGAAGGAGTATTTGCGATATTAAATTATTTAAAGTACGAGAAATCCAAAGGAAGGAAGCATCCGGAATGGGAAAAGAGGATGGAGAAGATTTTGGCGAACTTCTCGAAGCTGCAACTTGCTGATGGTAGTTTTCCTAGGAAATTTGATGATAATCTTCAAGTTAAGGATGAAAGTGGAGGGAGTACTCCATCGGCTACATTGCCATTAACCATGGCTTATAAATATTTTGGAAAGAAATCCTATTTGGAAGAAGCGAAGCGGTCTGCTGATTATCTTGAAAAGGAAATTATCAATAAATCAGATTATTTTTCATCAACGTTAGATGCGAATTGCGAAGATAAAGAAGCTTCATTGTATGCATCTACAGCCATGTATTATATGGCGATGGCAACCAAAGGGAAGGAGCATCAACATTACGTTGATCAGAGTATGAAGGCGGCTTATTTTTGTTTGACTTGGTATTATACATGGGATGTTCCATTTGCGCAAGGTCAGATGTTAGGCGATGTTGGATTTCAATCCAGGGGCTGGGGAAATGTTTCCGTGGAGAATAACCATGTTGATGTCTTTATTTTCGAATTCGCAACAGTTTTGGAATGGTTAGCGAAAGAAAGAAAACAAAGCCGTTTTTCAGATTTTTCAAAGGTGATCAAAACTTCCATGTTGCAATTAATGCCAATTGAAGGCCAACTGTATAATATTGCAAAAGTGGGCTATTATCCAGAGGTTGTTCAGCATACAAATTGGGATTATGGAAAGAATGGAAAGGGATTCTATAATGATATTTTTGCTCCGGGTTGGACCGTAGCTTCCTTATGGCAAATGCTGTCGCCAAATCGAGTGGAAGAATTTTTTAAGTAAAATTAATTTGTTAATTAGTTAAAGGTCAGTATAATAATACTGACCTTTTTTATTAAATTTAAGCTAAAATAAGCCCAATTATTATGCGATTTCTGTTGATTTTTCTAGCGTTTCTGTATTTCTTGCCTTCGTATGGACAAAAGATAGAACATAACAGGTTAAAAAATAACAATACTATTTTCTTATTGGATTCTGTTTTGGTACCTCGAGATTCCGTAGAATATCTAATCAAAAAAGATGAGGTCAGTGAATTTAGTATATTAAGATCAACGGATCCCATTCTTCAGCAATTAGGCATAAAAACTCAGGATGATGCCGTTTTTATTATTAGTAAATCTGCTAATCGACAAAAATATCAAAACTATTTAGGGGCTAAATCAGCAAAGTTCCGAAAATTAATAATGAAGGATAACCTAAATGCCAATGTTCAGTTTATTATCAACAACCAGGTAGTTAAACAAGATGTTGAGAAAGCATTGTCCCAAATAAATGATGAAAATTTTGTTTTGCTGAAGGTGTTGAATAAAGATAAATTAAAAAAAGAATTTCAAGTTGAAGACAAGGATTTTGGAGTTAGTATTAGAACTAAATAAGGATATTATTAAATTAATTCAAAAATCCTTATCTTCTGTTCCATACTTAAACTTTATATATACTTTTTCCAACCGATCTATTATGAATTTCAAGAGGGTCTTATTAGGCATGTTGTCCATTTTTTTATGTTATGCTGTTCATGCGCAGAAAAAATCCAATATTATCATTTTTATGGTAGATGATATGGGTTGGCAAGATACTTCCTATCCCTTTGGACCTAATACTACAACATTCAACAAAAGATATCATACTCCTAATATGGAGCGATTGGCAAAATCTGGGGTGGCCTTTACAGATGCTTATAGTACACCTGTTTGTACACCTACGAGGGTTAGTTTAATGACAGGGATGAACGCCAGCAAACATCATGTCACCAATTGGACAGCACCGATGAAAGATAATCCAACCGGAAATAAGGATGAGGAGATGGAAGAACCGGACTGGAATTATAATGGGATGAGTCCCATTGCGGGCGTGGAGCATACTATTTATGCAACTCCATTGGCGCAGATCTTAAAGGATCATGGTTATTTTACTATCCATGCAGGGAAAGCACATTGGGGTTCTGCCGGTACAGCAGGTTCGAATCCATATTCCCTTGGATTTACTGTGAATATCGCTGGGACCTCAACGGGTCGACCAGCAAGTTATTGGGGGGAACAGAATTTTGGTCGGACCAGTACAGATTATCATGGAATTGAGAATTTGCAAGAATATTTTGGTCAAGAAATAAATTTGACGGAAGCCCTTACCCAAGAGGCATTAAAGAGTTTGGAATTTCCGATTCAGCATAAGCTTCCTTTCTTCCTCCATTTAAGCCATTATGCCTTACATGACCCTTTAATGGAAGATCGTCGATATTTTCAAAAGTATCTGGATCAGGGGCTCAGTCGAAACGAGGCAAAATATGCATCCATGATCGAAAGTATGGATAAGAGTTTAGGAGATGTTTTGGATTTTCTGGAGAGCAAAAATATCCAAGATAATACCTATATCATTTTCATCAGTGATAATGGTGGGTTAAGTACAATTCCCCCGAGGGACGGGGTTGCCCATACACATAATAAGCCATTACGCTCTGGAAAGGGTTCTATTTATGAAGGTGGGATTCGAGTTCCTTTGATGATAAAGGGAATTAAGAATAATGTGAAAAATAAGCGAAATGATGTGCCCGTAATCGTGGAGGATATTTTTCCTACCGTTCTAGATATGGCACAGATAAAGAAGGTAAAAACTGTTCAAGAAATAGATGGGATTAGTCAATTGAGTGCATTGAAAAACTTAGGGACAGTAAGGCAAGAACGTCCATTGGTATTCCATATTCCTAATAAGTGGACCAAGAGTGATGGCGATGGTTTTAACTATCGATCTGCAATCCGAAAAGGGAAATATAAGCTTGTTTGGTCATTAAGAAATGATTCATTTGAGTTATTTGATCTAGAAGAGGATTTAGGAGAACAAAATAATCTTATAGAAAAAGAAGGTATGCAGGTAATCGCTGAAGGTTTGAAATCAGAACTGCAGACCATCCTGAAAAATAATAAAGCACCGATGCCGAAAAGAAAAGGCAATTAAAATCACAAGATATTGCTATTTATAGCTAGGATAAGAGATTACTTGCTGGTTTCGAATTTTATAGGGTTAGAAGTTTTTATTTTTTTGCTTTTGGAAAATTTCTGGGCACAATCTTCTGCTTCTGCAATAATGCTGTTGATATAATTTATTTTCGACTCCATTTCTTCTGGGGCAAGGGTAAACCCAAGCTTGGTCATATTGACAGATAAGCCAACCAGAAGGGCATTGATGCGGTATGCTAAGGTTTGGAAATGGGCAATGTCCGCCTTAAAGTATTTGCCTTTGAGTGGTTCTTTGGCAAGTTGATCCAAGGAATCATAGGATTGAGCTAGAGAGGCCTGTGTAGACTTTCTAAGTAACCTTAAATCATAATAATTCAAACTTCCTGAATAATAACTTTCCTGAATTTTCTTGAGATAGGAAGTAAAGTGATGCATTAAGGCATTTGTACTCTGTTCCACTGTTCTATAGTGATTGATTGGAATGGCAAGACAGCCTAAAACCGCAAAAATGGATCCTAGTAAAGTGAATGCGAACCTGCTGCCCAATAAATCCTGAATACTGCCTTCATGCACATGTTGCCCCAATAATATGGTGATGGTAATAAAGATTACACAGACCAAGTAATTGGGCTTGTTGAAGAGTAGGAACAAGTATAAACATAGTGCAGCTATACCAATTAATAAGAACGTATTGGAAATGAATATTAAGAGGATCAAGCTGATTGCTATGCCAATAACAGAACCAATGATACGTTCGTAGTTTCTTTTTTGTGTAGTGGTATAACTAGGCCGTGCAACGAGGATAATGGTCAGTAAAATCCAAGATGCATATCTAAACTCAGGAAGAAGAAATCCAATCAATCCAGCTGCCATAAGAAGAATGGCCATTCGAACGGCATAAGAGAATATTGAAGACTTAAAGGTCAGGTTCTTGATAATGGTATTGAAGCTACTCTTCGGAGCAACAAAAGCTTCAAAATTCTTAGATTCGACTAAGGTAATATCCTGATAGAGTTCCTTTGCTTCAATTTTTTGAAGAATGTCTGCTACATGTCTCAGTTGGGTGCTAATAGAACAGATTAATGCCCATTTTTCTGGCGAGGCATCAGCCTCATCAGTTTCTAATTGCAGCAATAATTCTTCTAATTTATATCTTTTGGTTTTTGATTTTCTAAGGTTGCTGGCAAGTGTTAATCTTCTAGTTTCCTTTGAAAGTAGTAATAGAGCTTGACGAATTAGTTTTAGTGTCTGCCCACCTTTCAGGGTTTCCCGGATATGCTCATAGTCATTATCGATCGCCATCAATAATTCATACAGGTCAACCAGTTGGTAGAGTTTCGCCAACCAAATTTTGCTTTCTTGATCCTTTTCAGAATGAAGTTTTTTATCCCGCAATAGAATGGACCTGATAGCTTCCAATTGATCACTCAATTTACTATGGAGAGCACTTAAGTCTTTATATGTTTTAGGGAGTGGTGCATTTTCATCATAACAATCCACCTTTAGGCGGATAAGTTTTGCCATTGAATTCAAGCCAGCATCTAAAGCATAGTGAAGTGAGCGATGGGGATGAAGGTAAACTTGAATAATACAAACAATAAAGAAGAACAAGGCTCCTGCAGTGAGGGATAAACTAAAGAGAATAGGGTCAGTAGGTTTGAGGCCGATTGTGAAACTGGCCACAATTAAGCCCAAATTTCCGACTACGTTAATTCGAAACCCAAGAAGAGCAATGATGGTATAAATAAACCCAAAAATTCCCAACAGGGGAATGATAATCCAGGAATGATAAAAAATTGTAAAAGAGACGGAAAGAGCTGTAATTAAAAATATGGGAATACAATAGGTTGCAGTACTAAGTTTATCAGTTTTATTACCTGGAACATCTGTTAAAGCTGCTAGAAGAGCTCCGACAGCGAAGGCGATGGCTATTGCTCCATCAATGAAATAGAAGATGAAGAAACTCGGAACTAATATCACCAAAATGTTTCGAAGGGCATCCAGACTTGACTCGGTCTTTAAAAATGATGCTATCCTCGAAAATACAGCTGTAACCAATATTTTATAATTGAATTAATTTATTTCGGCGCAAAAATAATAATTTCAATTGAAAAATAAAATTAGATACCGAATAATTATTTTATTTCAATATATAATTTTGTAAAACATCTATTTTTGTTTTTTATATTTTGTAAAAAGCCCCGATAATTCGGGGCTTTTTGATTTCAATAGGTAAATTCGGGCCTATTTATACATACATGGTTTTTACACCTGTTTAAAAATAATCTGATTTCCTATGCGGGAATCATGCCATGCGGATCGATGACATATTTCCTTGCTGCACCTTTATCAAAATCGGAATAACCTTGTGGCGCGTCATTTAGCGTAATGATTTGCACATTTACGGCATCTGCGATTTTTATTTTATCATAAAGGATTGCATTCATTAAAGGGCGGTGATATTTCATAACCGGACATTGACCTGTATAGAAACAGTGAGATTTTGCCCATCCTAATCCGAATCGGATTTTGAGATTTCCTTGTTTTGCGGCACCATCTGCAGCGCCTGGATCTTCAGTCACATAGAGACCAGGGATTCCAATTGCACCACCGGCTCTGGTCACTTCCATAGCTTGATTTAGGACCACAGCAGGTTGTTCTTCAGATGCTCCCGAATGCGAGTGTGCTCGAGCTTCAAAGCCCACACAGTCTACAAAACAGTCTACCTCAGGAACTCCAATGATGTCTTCAATCAAGTCTGCCAGTTCAGCTCCTGAATTTAAGTTCACGGTTTCACAGCCGAAGCTACGAGCCTGAGCAAGTCTTTCTTCATTGAGGTCACCGACAATAACGACGGCAGCACCTAATAAATGACAACTTGCAGCACATGCTAATCCTACAGGTCCTGCACCCGCAACATAGACAATTGAACCAGGTCCTACGCCTGCAGAAACTGCACCATGGAATCCTGTTGGAAAAATATCTGAAAGCATGGTAAGATCGCGAATGTAGGCTAATGCTTGTTCATTATCGGGGAACTTTAATAAATTAAAATCCGCATAAGGAACCATTACATATTCAGCTTGTCCGCCGACCCAGCCGCCCATATCGACATAGCCATAAGCAGCACCGGGACGTGAAGGATTTACATTCAAGCAAATTCCTGTTTTACCTTCTTTACAATTTCGACATCGTCCACATGCTATATTAAAAGGAACTGAGACAATATCACCCACGTTGATAAATTCCACATCGCGGCCTTTTTCTATGACCTGTCCTGTGATTTCATGTCCCAGTACCAATCCCGCAGATGCCGTTGTCCGTCCTCTGACCATATGTTGGTCTGACCCACAAATATTAGTGGATACTATTTTTAAAATTACGCCGTGTTCACATTTGCGATCCCCGAGCGCCAATTTTGGATAATCTATTTCTTGTACCTGAACCTCTCCGGGTCCCATATATACAACACCGTGATTTTGACACATAATAAATAGGTTTAATGTTTAAAAAATCTTAGACTGCTGACGCACCTGCAGCAGCTACTGCATGGTCATCTTCCACAGTGCTACCACTGACACCAACAGCACCAATGACATTGCCACTAGCATCCTTGATCAGGACACCCCCAGGGAAACTGATTAGTCCATGATTGGAGTGTTCGATGTTATATAATGGTCCTCCAGGCTGAGAAAGTTTACCAATTTCACCAGTATCCATATTAAAATATCGTGCTGTACGCGCCTTTTTTTGTGAGATATCAATAGATCCCAACCAGGCATCATCCATTTTATTAAAAGCCACCAAATTGGTTCCTGAATCTACTACTGCAATATTCATTTTAACACCTAATTCTTGGGATTTTTTAATAGCTGCGTCCACAACTTTTCTTGCTTGTTCTAATGTGATGTTACTCATAGCTGATTGTTTTTTAAGTTTATATACTATAAAGTTATTGGATGTAGGGCAAGGAAGATGTAAGTATAGTTTCATTAAGTATTACGATAGTTTCAAAAAATTAATTTAACTTTAAAAGAGTGTGAACCTGCGGAATTTATGAGCTATACCATCGATTTATTGTCTATACAAACGCCTGAGCATCTTCGAAGTGGTCAGGAGCATCAAACTCGGTTCGATTGTGGGGAGTTTGAGGTCAATATATTCGAGACTTTTCAATCCTCCACGAAAGTTAAAATTACCTATCAGGGCTTGTCCATTTCCAGTATGATCAGAGGGTATAAAACGGTTTTTACGCAAGGGGGTGAGACCTTTAAATTTTTACCGGGAAGCTCATTGATTTTGCCTGAGGGAGAGACTATTTTTGCTGACTTTCCGGAGGCGGATTTAAAGAATCCGGTTCAATGTGCTACGATTTTGATTTCAAGTGAATCTCTGGAGGGGCAACTAAAATTTCTAAATGAAAATTATCCGGAGAATGAGAACTGGTCCATAGATTTTTCAAATTTTCACTTTAATAATAACTCGGGTTTGGTTCGGGCGTTTAATGAGTTGCTTCAGGTTGCCACACAAGACGAACCTAATCTTCCCTTGAGTGATTTATTGCTGAAGTCCTTTTTGATCAGGATTATTGAGTCTCAAAAGGAGCATGCTCGGGAGGAAAATAGTTTACAATCCAACAGTCAATTGCATGTGATCAAGAATTTTATCAAGGAAAATCTGGGGCAGCCATTAAATTCGGAACTATTGATGAAGATTGGCAATTGCAGTAAAAGTACCTTACATCGGATGTTTGAAACCTACTGTGGGATTACACCTGGGGCCTATATTTTGCAGGAGCGAATGTTGAATGCTCGAAATCTATTATTACAGGCAGATTCCAATATTTCAGATGTTGCCTATAAGACTGGGTTTAGTTCCTTAAGTTATTTTGTAAAACAATTCAAGGCTTTTCACAATTGTACGCCAGGGGATTATATCAAGAAGTTTGGGCGTTAGGCTGGGGGAATAAAAAAGGAGCCCCAAAATAATTCGGAGCTCCCAGGGTATTAAGATGTAGTAATAGTCTTAATTGTTGGATTTGTTAATAATCACACGATGAGGGATTGGAGCTTTAATTCCATTGCTGTCAAAAGCTTTTTTCACTAACTCTTGCACTTCAAAATAGACAGTCCAATAATTCTCTTGGGTAGTGTAGGGTCTGATTGCTAAGGTTGTCATTCCATCTGCTACTTCCATTACACTTACCTCAGGTTGTGGAGTTTCCAAAACTTTAGGATGTTGCTTCATAGCCCCAATAGCAACTTCTCTTGCAAAATCAATGTTCTGATCCAATCCTACTGCCAATTTCATATCTACCCTTAGGTTTCCGTGGGTAATAAAATTAACAATCACCCCCGTTGATAATGCTCCATTAGGGAGGATGATGGTTTTATTTTCGGGTGATAATAAGGTAGTATTGAAGATTCCGATTTCGGTCACCAGCCCCATGCTTTGTTGGGCTTCAATAATATCTCCAATTCTAAAAGGTTTAAAGATCATTAACATGACTCCACCTGCAAGATTTCCAAAGGAGCCATTCAAGGCAGCCCCAATGGCTAAGCCTGCACCTGCTAATAAGGCTGCAAAACTTGTGATGTTGACACCCAGCATTCCGATAATGGCTAAGAACATCAGGATGGTCAGGGTTACTTTTACAATGGAGACCAGGAAATTCTGTAAGGAAGGGTCAAAATTTTTGCCTGCCAATACCTTTCTAAACAGGGCTCCAATTCGACCAATGATCCATTGTCCAATGAGATAAACGAGTAAGGCTCCCAGGATTTTCGGGGCATAACTTAAGGCCATGTCTTTGATTTTCATCATCCAAACACCTCCTTGGTCCAAGAGGTTGTTTGCGCCAGTTAGATCTGTGCTAATTTGTAGTAATTTCATAAGAATGTTTATTTGATATTATTCTATTATGAAATATCATGCCATATTAATTAAATTATGTCGATAAATTGCCACGATAATTTAAATTATAAGATAATAAATATGAATTTCCTTCATTTTGTTTTCGAAGGTGTTAGGTAAATTAATAGTTTTTAGATAGATACGGTTGTAGAAATCAAAAAAAATAAATAAACTTTTCTTTATAAATAAAACTATAAAGATTTCATTCTCAATTGTGTTTTAGATTTATTGAGAATTAATATGGAATTGTGTATTAATTTTCATCTTAAATAGTAGACAATTGGAATGTGAAAATGAAGCGGTTAAATAATCTATTTAAGAATGAAAATTGTATTTTTAGAAAAGGCTTCAAATTGGACATAAAAATTGATAAACCTAAATCTTTCAAATTGAATTATTATGAGTGAAAAATTTCTGATAGATGAACAAACCCTGAAGGATTTACAGCTGAGAGACCGTCATAGTCGGACGCTGCTACAGTTTTTTGATAATACCATTACGGACGGGGGGATGTTTTACTTAATGGATATTTTCTATGATGCGGTTTTGGATATTGATATTATTAAGGATCGACAGATGAAGATCCGTCGGTTAGAGCCGGTTGCTGATGAGGAATTTCTATTCTATCGGGTAATTATCCAGGATTTGGAGAAATATGTAAAGTCTTCACATTCAGGTCGCGCAGCATCCTTGACACTAATGGATTTTATTGGAGTAAAGGCTCCAGCCTATTACTATAAGAAAAGATCTATTATAGAGGCTTGCGAATTTATGATCAAGTGCCAGAATTTTTATAAGAAAGTTAATCAACATGCGTTTTATCCGGACGTAGACGATATGATCCAGTTAATTGAGGAATGTTTATCCATGGTTTTCAAGAAAAAAAATTATGATGTTGAGAAATTAAAGATCAATATTTTCAATATTGAGAATTTTGATAAAATGATTCGGTATACCTTGGCGCCGCAACTGAAAAAGATCATTTCATTTTTTTATGAGATTGATGCTTTTTTATCAGTTGCTAAAGTTTCGAAAGCAAATGGATTCTGTTATCCGGAGGTTTATCCAAAGAATCAGACCGGGGTAACTGAGATGGATGGGGTTTATCATACCTTTCATAAGAATCCGGTCAAGAATGATATTCGGATGGAGCGAGGGAAGAAGATTTGGTTTTTGACGGGTGCAAACATGGCAGGAAAATCATCGATCATCAAAACGATTTCCACAGCTTTGTATTTGACCCATATAGGCTTTCCCGTTCCAGCAGATGCTATGCGGACAGATTTAATTGATGGGGTTTTTACGAGTATTAATTTGCAGGATAATTTGGATCTTGGCTATAGCCACTTTTATGTGGAGGCCATTCGATTGAAAACGATTGTTGATCAATTGCCAAAGAACTCCAATGCGGTTATTATTTTGGATGAATTGTTCAAGGGTACAAATCATATTGATGCCTACAATGCCATATTAAAAGTTTTAAAGAATTTAGCTGATGTGGATGGTCCTTATGTAATTGTTTCCTCGCATATTACCGAGCTAGCCAAGGAACTTGTCGAGATTCCTTCGGTTGCTTTTTATAAAATGCTCATTGAAAATGATTCAGAAGGACTGCCGATTTTTACCTATAAAATTAAGGAAGGAATAGCAGAGGAAAAACTAGGCATGTGGTTGTTGAAGAAAAGTGGAGCGTTTGACTCCATCGATAGGCTTAAAAGTTAAGGTATAATTGGGAATTGCTTCCCAATACGACTTGAGCTAGTAACATAATTATTTCATAAAAATACCTCTAAAGATGTTAGGGGTATTTTTATATTCATTAAATTTAAGGGTATTAATACCATTTTCGATGCTTTAAAAAGCATCATAAACCTAAACTTAATTTAATGAAACCATTCTTTTCACTATTAGGTTCAATTCTGTTCATTCTACTGTTCAGCTTTATGTTGTTGCCTACTCGCGTTGTATCCCAGACCAAAGGGAAAATTGAAATTGGGGTTGGGCTATATTCCTTTAATAAGTTTCCATTCAAAGAGGCGGTTCAGATGTCCAAAAAGGCAAATGTCCGGAATGTGGAGGGTTTTTCCTTTCATCAATTGGGTGGAGAATTCGGTAAATCTTTGTTTGTAGATCTGACAGATTCAGAGCTTGCTAAAATGAGGGAAATTCTGAAAACAAATAATATCCAAATGCAGTCTATGTATGTTGATGCAAAAACTACTTCAGATTGGGAAAAGGTTTTTAAACAAGCGGATAAATTGGGCTTAAAATATCTTGTTGGGGAGCCGGATCCGCAACTATTGGATGTTGTAAATAACCTTGCCAAGAAGTATGATTTGCCATTTGGGATTCATGAGCATGCGAAAGGATTAAGTCATTATTGGCATCCAGATTCGGTATTAACGGCTATCAATGGACGTTCTCATCTCAAGGCCTGTGCTGATATTGGACATTGGGTTCGGAGTGGGTTGGATCCGGTTGAATGTTTGAGGAAGTTGGAAGGAAATATCTTAAGTCTTCATGTGAAAGATCTAGATTCAGCGGGGAATCCTAATGCCAAGGATGTTAATGCAGGAGCCGGCGTTATTGATTTTGATGCCGTGGTTTCGGAATTAAAAAGACAAGGTTTTGTAGGGGATGTTTTTATAGAATGTGAACATAATTGGGATAATAATTTAAAAGACGTAATAGAATCAGTAAATTATATGAATCAAAAGACCAAATTATAAGCAATGCTTGAATCGAAGAGAATTGAAATGTTAGATTTTCCGATTTGCCAACATGGGGAAGGGCCGGTTTGGCATTCAGAAAGGCAATCGGCCTTCTGGGTGGATATACTTTCCGATCAAATCATTGAATATTCTTGGGTAAACAAAACAATTAGTCAGTATGCTGCACCTAAAATGGTATCTGCCATTTTTGAAATCGAGGATGATTTATCGAACCTGATTATTACGTATCAGGGTGGCGTCGGGATATATGATCTGCAAACTCAGCAAGTGGAACTTCTTGATGATTTGGGAATTGAATGGCTTGAAACCCGCTGTAATGATGCTGCCATTGATCCAGATGGGAATTTATGGTTTAGTACGACTCATATTGATCATCAAGAAGCTGCCGGTGCCTTATATCGTTATGATTCCTATGGCAAGTTGGATAAGGTTTTATCCGATGTGAGTATTTCCAATGGGCCATGTTGGAGTCCTGATGGGAAGTTTCTTTTCCATACAGACAGTGGTTATAGAAGAATAAATAGCTATGAGTTTCAGGGGACACATCTAGAAGCTTTGCCTTTTCAAATTGAAGTTTCAGAAGGAATAGGTTTTCCGGATGGGATGTGTATGGATGGGTATGGGGTTTTATGGGTTGCTATTTGGTCAGGATTTCGGGTTGTGGGAATCGACACAAATAAACGAACAGATAAAATGAGTTCTTATCAAGAGGCAATTGGGAATTCCTCTTGGTTGGTTCAAGACGTTCTAGATTTGCCAATACCGCAGGTTTCGTCCTGTTGTTTAGTAGGACCGGATTTAGATCATTTATTAGTTACGAGTTCTCGGAAAGATTTGAGTCAAGAGGATTTAGAAAAATACCCCGATAGCGGGAAGGTATTTATTATCAAAATGAATTCAAAAGGGTTAGCATTGTCACCCTATAAAAAGAAATTTAAGCTATAGCATATGAAACTAAGAAGCAAAGAATGGTTTGCTCGGAAGGGCAAAGATGGTTTTATTTATCGTGCCTGGATGAAGAACCAGGGGATTCCGGCGGATATGTTTGAGGGGAAGCCGGTTATTGGCATTTGTAATACCTGGTCGGAATTGACTCCATGTAATGCGCATTTACGGGATTTAGCGGAAGCTGTAAAGAAAGGAGTCTTGGAAGCTGGCGGCTTTCCATTGGAATTTCCGGTCATGTCATTGGGGGAAACCTTGATGAAACCCACTGCCATGTTGTTCAGAAATTTGGCGAGTATGGATGTTGAGGAGTCGATCCGAGCCAATCCGATAGATGGGGTTATTCTACTATGTGGGTGTGATAAGACTACGCCTTCATTGGTAATGGGGGCATGCAGTGTGGATTTACCTACCATTGTTGTTTCTGGGGGTGCTATGTTGACGGGGAAATATAAGGGCAAAGATATAGGCACCAGTGATTTATGGCGATTTGCGGATGAGTCGAAGAAAGGCTTGTTGTCGGAGGAGGAGATGAATATGGCAGAGGCTGGTATGTGTCGGAGTATAGGTCATTGTGCTGTTATGGGCACAGCATCTACCATGGCCGGTATGGTGGAATCCTTAGGTTTGACTTTGCCGGGGAATGCGGCAATTCCAGCTGCAGATTCCAATCGAAAAGTATTGGCAAGAATGTCTGGAAGAAGAATCGTTCAGCTGATCAAGGATGATGTTAAAATGTCGGATATCCTCAAGCGGGAAGCCTTTGAGAATGCGATTAAGGTAAATGCTGCTATTGGCGGATCTACAAATTTTGCTATTCATTTAATGGCCATTGCAGGAAGAATAGGTGTTGAATTAAATCTGGAGGATTTTGATCATTTTTCAAAAGATATTCCATTGGTAGCAAACCTTCAACCTTCGGGGAAATACTTTATGGAAGACCTGTATTATGCAGGCGGCATTCCGGCGGTGATGAACAGCATTCAAGCAGCCTTAAACCGAGATGTTTTGACGGTAAATGGTCGGACCATCGCAGAGAATATTGCAGATCAGGTTAGTTTAAATGATGAAGTTATTTCAAGTACCGATCAACCTTTTAATCCCAGATCGGGGATTGTGGTGTTAAAGGGGAATTTATGTGAGAATGGTGCTGTAATAAAGCCTTCAGCGGCTACTCCGGCATTGATGAAGCATCGCGGAAAAGCCGTAGTATTTGAGAATATTGAGGACTACAAAGCTAAGATTGATTCTCCGGACCTGGATGTAGATGCGAACAGTGTTTTGGTTTTAAAAAATGTGGGACCAAAAGGATATCCTGGGATGCCAGAAGTTGGGAACATGGGTATTCCAAAGAAGTTATTGGAAAAAGGAGTCAATGATATGGTTCGCATATCAGATGGTCGGATGAGTGGAACAGGCTTTGGAACGGTTGTTTTACATGTTTCACCAGAGTCGGCCATTGGCGGAACCTTAGCATTGGTGCAGGATGGAGATGAGATTGAATTGGACGTAGAAGCTAGGAAGCTCAATCTATTGGTTGATACAAAAGAGCTGAATCTGCGAAAACAAAATTTAAAACTGGATCTTAATGTTTATAGTCGTGGTTATTGCAAGTTATATGTAGACCATGTTGAGCAAGCCCATTTGGGTGCAGATTTGGACTTTCTAAAAGGTGGGTCTGGCAGTGAGGTATTACGCGATTCGCATTAATTAAATAAGATAATAGGAATGGGAAAAAGAAGATTTGAGAATAAGACCGCCATTGTTACGGGTGCAGGAAAAGGGATAGGTTTTGAGATGGCCAAGAGTTTTTTGGAAGAAGGTGCTAAGGTGATTTTGAATGATGTGGACGAGGCATTGTGTGAGGAGTCGGCAAGAAAATTATCGGAGTTTGGGAACTGTTTAGGCTTTCCTGGCGATGTAGCAACAGCAGAGTTTAATCAGGAACTTGTTGATTTTGCCGTTTCAAAAACTGGGGGATTAGATGTGGTAATGGCTAATGCAGGGATCACCTTGTTTGGTAGTTTCTTGGATTATCAGGCGGAAGATCTTTATAAGGTTCTCCAAGTGAATATTGGAGGTACTTTCTTTTTGGCGCAGGCGACAGGTAAGTATTTTATTGCGAATAAGAGAAGAGGATCGATATTATTTACGTCCTCGGTAACCGGGCATCAAGCACATAAAGATTTAGCAGCTTATGGGATGACCAAAGCAGCGATAGAATTATTGGCGAAGCATTTGGTTTTGGAACTTTCACCATATGGAATCAATGTAAATGCTATTGCTCCAGGGGCGACGCTGACAGAGCGGACTTTGGAAGATCCGGAATATAAGCGGATTTGGGCTAATTTAACCCCAATAGGTTCAGCGGCTTATCCGATTGATATTGCTCAGACGGCATTGTTTTTAGTGAGTGAAGATGCGAAACATATCACTGGTCAAACCTTAGTGGTTGATGGGGGCTGGACTTCAGTGAGTCCCTCGCCATTTGAATAGTTAACTCAGTTTAGGATTTTAATTAAAGCATATAAGAAATTTGATTATGGAAAATCGAAAATTAAGGATGGGTATGATTGGAGGTGGACAAGGTTCCTTTATTGGGGCTGTTCATCGTTCAGGGGCATTGTTGGATGGAAAGATAGAGTTAGTTTGTGGAGCCTTCAGTTCAAGGCCAGATGTTGCAGAGCAATCCGGAAAAGATTTGGCAATTCCTTCGGATCGGGTTTATACTTCATTTCAGGAAATGATTGAGAAGGAAAAAGAACTTCCGGAGGATGTCAGGATGGATTTTGTGTCTATTGTTACGCCGAATCACATGCATTTTGAGCCAGCAGTTCTAGCCTTGAGAAATGGTTTTCATGTGGTTATTGATAAGCCAATAACCTTTACTTTGGATGAGGCGAAGGAGTTGGCTAAGGTTGTAGAGGAAACAGGTTTGATGTTATGTTTGACCCATACCTATGTTGGATATCCCATGGTTAAGCAGGCGAAGGATTTGGTTGATAAAGGAGCAATCGGGCCTATCCGGAAGATCTATGTGGAATATCCTCAAGGTTGGTTGAGTAAAGGGATAGAGAATTCCGGCAGTGTGCAAGCGGCTTGGCGTACAGATCCAAAGAGAAGTGGTAAAAGTGGTTGTATGGGGGATATTGGAACGCATGCGGCTCATTTAGCGGAGCATATTTCAGGACTAAAGATTACCCATCTCTGTGCGAATTTAAATATTTACGGCAAGGACAGAGTGATTGATGATGATGGAGATATTTTATTAAAGTTTGAGGCGGGTGCTACGGGTGTATTGAGTGCTTCTCAAGTAGCGACTGGGGAGGAGAATGCCCTAAAAATCCGAATTTACGGCGAGAAGGCAGGCTTAGAATGGCGCCAAGAGGAACCCAATACCTTATTAGTTAAATGGGTTGATCAACCTATTCAAATTTATAGGACTGGAGGAAATCAGGTTTATCAGATGTCACCCGGTACAGGAGCATTTACGCGGACACCTACCGGTCATCCAGAGGGTTATATTGAGGCCTTTGCCAATATTTATCAATCTTTTGCCGTTCGGTTATTGCAACGATTGACAGGAGTGGAGGAAGAGATTAATTTTCCGGAATATCCGAATATAGAGGAGGGGATTCGAGGGATGTTATTTATTGATCGGGTTTTGGAGTCCAATGAATCCGAGCAAAAATGGACAAGATTTTAATTGATAAGACTCATCGAAAGATGAGTTTTTTTATTAGATGTTCTGCAAAATCACTAAAAATTTAATCAAAATGAATGTCCTGAAATAACTAAATTTTTCATTCAAATTTAGTTGATTAATTAATACGTCTAAGAATCATTTTTTTATTAAATTTTTAATCAAGTTTGATAATAAAAATTCTATAAGTTTTTAATAATCAATATGTTGTAATTACTAATAATGCGTATTTACATTGAATTGCTTGATTAGTTTCCTTATCTTTATCTATAAAACTAATCGATTATGCTAAGCAGAAAAGAATGTCAATTGGCCCTGAAAAGGTGGCAAACTGCCAAGGGTGATATTGATGAAGTACTTAGGCTAGTCCCTTCACACTATGTATTTACAATTTCGGGGAAATCTATAGAATGGTTGAATAAAAACAATGACAATGATCGGTTTCATGCCTATATAGGTGTTCATAATAATCAATCGGTCATGATGTTATTTCCCTTGGATTCCTCAGGTGGAGAATTGCGATTGCCAGAATATGCGGTTTCTTATTTGGAGCCTTTGAGCTCGGAGTTGAGGTTTGTGGAACAGGAGGTTAAGACAGTAAGGAAAACTGCCGTATTATCTACGGATTTACAAATAAGTTCGAGAGAAATCACAGAGACTCGGCCATTATATCAACATGATATTGAGTGTCAGGATACGATTTTAGAGCAGATTGAAGATTGGCGGAATGATTCGGCGGACTGGTTTTTCAAGCAAATCAGTGATAGTGGAGGGGTTTCCATTTTCAATGTATTTAATATTCCGATTGAAGATATTTCAGAGGGATGTTCCGAAATTACAGGATTGTTTGCATTCAAATATTCAAAGGTTTACGGTCAAATATTGCCTACTATTATTTTTGTTCATCATGCTAGTAAGGTTTTAGAGAGCCAAAAGTTGCATTCGGTCCAGACGAATTTATATAACTGGTCCCAACCTTGTCCGCCATTTTGCAGGCCTAAGGGTGGTTTTACATTACTTGAAGATTAATTATGTTCTTTCTGTACTTGACAATTGGGCTCTCCAATGTCATGTTGTTGTTAGCGAGTCTTTGGAATTTGAAGTATCATTTTGATTTTTCAATTCCATCTAGAAATCTTAGATATTTTCTATTATTTCTTTTGGGAATAGAAGTGATTTCCAAATTATTGATTTATGTTTTTCATGCTGAGAAAATGGAGTTTTTGTTCAGCATATTTGTTGCAGGCGAACTATTATTTTTAATAAATTTTACCAATAGCATAATATCTAAGAAAAACAGAATTTCGGTGTTTTACATTGGTTTACTGTTATTTTCAATAGGGTCAGCGCTTATCCATACTTTTTTTCAGGAGGTTTCTTGGGTGATTTGGATAAAGCCGATATCCAACATTATTATAGTTTTTGAATTAGGTAGGTGTTTATTATTTGCACTAAAGTCAGGTTTTAAGGGAACAAATCCCGGATTGTTCAATGTTTTATTTGCCCTGTTGTTTTATTATTTTGTGTCAACGATTTTGTTTTTGATTCTACACCAATTGAGCACAATAGGAATAGAAAAAGCTGCTTTTTTGTGGTCCATAAATAACCTACTGTCCATAAGTTTATATGCCGTATGTCTTTATTATTTTTATTCTTTTCGAAAATCTACCTGGAAATTTATGAGCTAATCATACTATTGATTTTAGCTTTATTTATTGTTCTATTTGTTATCGTATTATATAACCAATATTATAAAAAGATTCAGGAGGAGAATGATTTAAGGCATCAACAAGAGCTTCAATTTCAGACAGAGGTGAGGACGCTTGCCATCAAGACCCAAGAGGAAGAGCGAAAGCGAATTGCGCGCACCCTTCATGATGAAATAGGTAATAAATTACAGGTTTTAAAGCTTAATTTGATTTCGGAACGAGAACGAATAGATTCCGTTCAGTTTGCAGGGTTAACTGAGAAGGTTGAGTTATTGATTGATTCAGCTCGAGAGATTTCCCATCGGATGTATCCAGTGAATTTGGAGTATTTTGGGTTGAAGCTAACCTTGGAAGAAATGCGGGAAAATCTTGTTGGCTATGATTTAGAGTTAGTACTGCTAAGACCCTATCAAGAGCGACCTGTAGAATTTGAGGTTCAGATATATAGGATTATTTTAGAATTTGTGAGCAATACCATCAAGCATGCCAATGCGGATAAAATCAGCATTCAAATACGGGAGGGGTTGAAATCACTTTGCATTTTATTAAAGGATAACGGGGAAGGATTTTCATTAGAAAAAGGAAATGGGATGGGGGTTTCCAATATGAGCAATCGAGTGGATTTGCTGCATGGACATTCTAAATTGAGTTCATTTCCCAACAAAGGGACTAGGTTAATCATGGTATTTCCAAAATCAAATTAATTTATGAGTATGATGAAAATTGGGTTAATGGATGATGAATTGCTCTTTACGGAGGGATTAAGTCTATTAATTGAGCGGATTCCAGATTGTCAGGTGGTCTATAAGAATAATAATCCAGCGACCTTGATTCAGGATTTCAGAGATCTGAAGGAGGAGGAATTGCCGGATATTTTGCTGTTGGATATACAGATGGAGCCTATTTCGGGTTTGGTTTTAGTAGAACAATTGCTACCAAATTTTCCCAATATAAAAATATTGATTTTGTCTTCTCATTATAAGTCCAATATGATTGGCCATATGTTGAAGCTTGGGGTTTCTGGATTTTTGCCGAAGGTTGTTGATTTAGAAGTGTTAAAACTTGCCTTAAAAACAGTTTATCAAACTGGGGTTTATGTTTCGGCGGCGGATTATCAATTATTACATCAATATTTAAACAATCCGAATAAGAAAGTATCCTTTGATTTAAAGGATCAATTGACGTATCGAGAGGTGGAGGTCATCCGCTTAATATGTCAGGAATTTACGAATCAGGAGATTGCTGATCAATTATTTTTAAGCAAAAGGACTGTTGAAAGTCACCGGCAAAGAGTATTGGATAAATTAGGTTTAAAGAATACGATAGGCTTGGTGATTTATGCCTTGGCGAATGAAATTTTTGTACCCAAGAAGTAAGGATTCCGTATAAATACGGAATCGGTACATACCGTGTTGTTGCTCTATTATAAGCGAATTTGGAGCATTAATTTTGATATATCAAGTTCAAAGAGGACTTGAGTGGTTATGTTGAATTAATGCTTCTACTATTATGCTTATTGAAATGGAAAGAGTAATTAAAAAAGTAAATGGACAAGGAAAGGATCTCAATCCTTACGACTCACATATGACGACATATATCAATACAATTGTTGCTTACAGTTATTTATACAATGATTATTTAGAGGAGTTAAAATCCGGTCGTACAGAAAGAAGGCTTCGAGCCGATCAATTTTGGCTGGAAAATGTTAGTAAATTGGAAAGGAATATAAAAACTGCATTCAAAAAGCTAGTGAATAATCGCAGTCAATTTGTTGGTCAAGCCGTTCAAATTTTTGATAGAACCATCCGCGATAAACATCGCATTAACATCTACGGCTTAGCCGAGGGTAAATAAAATTTTTGCCAAACCAATTAAACTCAGGTTCTGAGCAGCAAGAATTGAAACCTGAGTTATTTTAGATTAAGTAATATTCAAAAGGTTCTTTACCGATAGGTTAGGAATCTTTTTTAATTTTACATGATTGAATATTATTTTTTGGTTAAATTAGATGTGATATAAATAACTAACCAAATGAATAATAAACCAATCCAATTATTAAAGAGAATATTCCTTTGTATTTTCACTATGTCATTTATTTTCATGGGTAATGTTATGGCCCAAGAGGCCCAGAATAGTGCTGCTATAGATTCCTTAAATAAAGAATTGGCATCAGATCCGCGATGTATTTCCTGTTTATTAAAAAGAGGGTCCGAATATATGGTTATAGGGAGTTTTGACCAAGCAGTTTCTGATTTTACGCAGGTGATATCGCTATCTGATACCTCCTCAGTGGGGTATTACAAAAGGGCTGAAGCAAAGATATTTACTCAAGATTTTGAAAATGCCTATGCAGATGCTGAGAAGTCCATTCAGTTAAATCCCAATAACAGTTCGCCTTATCTTACCATTGCTGTAATTGAGGTGATGATGCAGGAATTTGAGAAAGGGAAGGTTTCCATCAATAAGGTTATTTCCTTGGAGCCTGGGAGCGAGCGTGCTTATCTATTGCGTGCCTATTTATTTAGTGAATCAAAAAACTATAAGGCGGCAATTCAAGATTTTGATAAAGCCATAAAATTAAATCCGAAAAACAGTGAATCCTATAGCAATAGAGCCGCGATGTATTATTATGATAAGGATTATGATCATGCATTGATAGATATCAATCAGGCCATTGAATTGAATTCCTCGGATCCTGAGCTCTTTCAGAAGCGAGGTGAACTGTATAAAAAATTAAATAAAAACACAGAAGCAGAAGCAGACTTTGCAAAAGCCAAAGCATTGAAAGCATCAAATGTGAATTAATTTGAGGATAATCTATTAGTTGATGATTTTTGCATCGGGATCTTTATGGATTTTTGCTAAGTTATCCTTCCATTTCTTTAGTTCTTCAGGAGTGAGCCTGATCCAATCTTTGACTTCTGCAATAATTTTTAGGGGCTGTTTGCTACGGTAAGACTGTGTAGGATTCCCTGGAAATTTCTTATCAGTAACATTGGGGTAGTTGGAGCATTGCTGTAAATGAATTTTTATTTCAAAAAAGAGCTCAATTATAAAAATACAACTGAACTCCAGAAATTAATTTCAAGTATTTTTCTGAGGATTATTAGAGTTTTTCTTACTATCGTAATATTGTACAGAAATAGTAAATAACAACGAAAGAAAAAGCCCTATTAATATCCAATTTTCTTCTTTTTCTGAGTAATTGCCATATAGGTACATATACAGATTCATAACCAAAAAAAATCCTGTAATTACTATTGAAATTATTTTTAATAGTTTCATTTTTAACTTAAAGCGTTATATATTCCATAAACTAAACATCCTCCTGTTACAGCTAACATAGCTCCCCCACAACAGGGTTATGAGGGAATAATCCTGCTGCATCGCCAAGTCTAACTGCTGCGACACTCGAATACGCGAAAATTAACAATAATAAAGCAACATAGTTGTTCGGAATTGGAAGACCTTTCTTTTTTAACATAAAATATCTGTAACAGAAAATGATTAGCCCTACATTTTAATTGAGTTTTTAATCAAACTTAATTAAAATGGTTAATAATGAATTGATAAATAATTACACCCAAGTTTACGGTTTTTTTTAAAGAAAATACAAAATTTTTTACAATATTGAAAATGGTATAAGAATTAGGTAATTTGTTTAAAATAAAAATATATTTGTAAACACGTGTGTACATAAATACTTATTTACAAATTATTATGTCAAAAATAATAACAATAGCAACAGAAATTTCAAAAAAAAATATAGTTCGCATATTCGAATCATTTTAAATATTAATCGAAATATCTTGATTAAGTTACACCTGAATTTGAGGTAATCGTATTTATTAAGTTACGATACATTTTTTAGCCTAAAAATATCAGTATCTTTAATTTAACTTTTGGATTTGGTAATTCAAAGAGTTGTGAAATCCAGATACAATTTATTGTTTCTAAACCTAAAATTACAATATGTCTCAATGTTTTAAAATGCTGAATTTTCGCATTATTATTCTCATGCTATTTTTGATCATGGGAAATCATTTTGTTTTTGCAAAGGCAAAGACTACTTATTTTCAGTTGTTAGTTTATCATTTTCAAACCAGTGAACAGGAGCAACTGTTAGACCAGTATTTGGAGAAGGCATACTTACCTGCACTTCATAAATTAGGATTTAAGCAAGTAGGAGTATTTAAGCCTATCAAAAACTCAGAGAATGCGGATAAGTTGATTTATGTGTTGAGTTCATCTCCTAAATTGGAGGATTTTGCAAATCTAGATGTTGGTCTTTTGAAGGATCCAGCATATTTAAGTTCGGGAGCATTTTACTTGGATTTGGCGCATAATAGAGCTCCATTTAGTCGCATAGAAACGATTTTGATGAAAGCATTTGAAGGAATGCCCCATATGGAACTTCCAAAGTTGAAATCAGCAAAGAATGAGCGGATTTATGAATTGCGGAGTTATGAAGGTCCAACGGAGAAATTGGCAGCCAATAAGGTTTCAATGTTTAACAACGGTGAAATAGAGATCTTTAAAAAGCTGAATTTCAATGCAGTATTTTATGGTCAGGTGATTGCAGGCAGTACAATGCCGAACTTAATGTATCTGACCAGCTTTGAGAATATGGCCGACCGGGATGAACATTGGAAAGCATTTGGCCCCTTATACAAACCGATGAGTGAGATGCCAAAATATCAGAACAATGTTTCTAAAAATGTGACCATTTTATGTACTCCCACAGATTATTCTGATTACTAGAAGTAAATCTTAAAAAGGTACAGCGTTCTTGCACTACAAGATGGCTGTACCTTTTTTAATCCAAATCAGAGTGAAAGTATTATGCTTTTGTAAATTCTGGGATTTTTTGTGTACTGATTGCAATTCGATTCCAACCATTGATAGTAACCACCGCCATGATAATTTTTGCGATATAATGGTCATCGAATATTTCTTTAGCTTTTTGATAAGTATCTTCAGAAAGGCCATTTTTCGAGATTAGGGTGATTTCTTCCGTCATTGCTAGGATAACTTGTTCTTCTTCAGTAAAAATATCGGCTTCTTTCCAAGCATTTAGTAAATATATTCTCTCTGGACGTTCCCCATCTTTAACAGCATCCGATGTGTGCATATTTATGCAAAAAGCACAACCGTTGATCTGGGATGCTCTGATTAAAATTAAATGATGATGAGTTTTTGAAAGGCCACAATTGCTAAGATATTGTTCAAGTCCTAGCATAGCTTTATATGCATTGGGTTCAAGTTCCTGGATATTGATTCTCTTATTCATTTGATATTTTATTTACTGGTTTATTACATCAAAAGTAAGGGGAATATTGAGTAATGTAGTCAAGAAGATGTCTGATATGACTTATCTATGATTAAAATTTGTTTTAACAGATGTCGTTTTCTATTTTTAATATTGGATTTATTTCTAGGTCTTTACATTTAGTCCAATAAATCACCTCAATTAAAAATCTAATTATGATAAACAGGAGACCGATTCATAGAATATGGTATTTTACCCTTCTACTCTTTATTACCCTGTCCTGTGCGAAGGATAAATTTGTACCCAAGTTATCTGCGGAGAATGAGCTGATCAGTTTTGTTATCAAGAAGGAAAATCAGAGTAATTTAAAGAATGATATAGTCACCGAGATTATTGGCGATACTATTTTTGCACGCACCTTGGTAGGTACAGATGTGAGTTCCTTGATTCCTGAGTTTGAACATAAAGGTGTTAAGGTATTAGTAAACAATGTTGAACAGAAGAGTGCTGTTGACAAGCAGAATTTTTCGGACTTAGTTAAATATACGGTCGCTGCTGAAAATGGTGATGAGAAAACCTATGTTGTCAAATTTATTGATACGGGATTGCCAGCGATTTACCTTTCAACCAATGGGAAGCCTATTGTTAGCAAGGAGGATTATATCGTTGGGGATATCAGGATCACTTCAGATTTTGGCAGGAATGTAGTTTATCAAGGTGTTACAGAGGTTAAAGGGCGGGGGAATTCCACTTGGGGGATGCCTAAGAAGCCATATCGGATAAAACTGGATAAAAAAGCAGGATTATTGGGGATGCCTGAGGATAAAAGTTGGGCTTTGATGGCAAATTATGGTGATCAATCCCTTCTAAGAAATGATGTTGCCTTTGAGGTTAGTAGAAGATTAGAATTAGGTTATACTCCTAGGCAACAATATGTTGAGTTTTTTCTGAATGGAGAATATATGGGGAACTATACCTTAACGGAGCATATCAAAGAAGGGAAGGATAGGGTAGCGATAGATGAAGATAATGGGGGATTTATCCTTGAAGAGGACGGTTATGCTTATTCAGAGCCTGTTCATTTTGTAACTCCTAAAAATATGCCTATTACTGTGAAGTTTCCTGATGAGGATGATATTACGCCAGAACAGTTTGATTATATCAAGAACTATGTGACCTCCTTTGAGAATAGCTTATATAAAGTTGAGGGAGCAGCAGCAGACTATAACCAATTCTTTGACCTTCCAAGTTTTGTGAATTATTACCTGACAAATGAAATTTGTGGTAATTCAGATATGCTTTGGAGTATGCGGATGTACAAGAAGAGTAATGCGGATCCAAAGATATATGTTGGTCCAGTTTGGGATTTTGATCTTGCGTTCAACAGTGACAAAAGGTTAGGGGATTCGCAGGAGGTCTTGATGTTAACGAAGGCACATGAGCCCCGCGCATGGATGAATAAGCTGATGAGTGATCCGGCTTTCAAGAAACTCGTTCGGACTCGTTGGAATGCTGTAAAAGGAAGTCTTCAATCTATGCCTGAATATATAGATCAACGCGCTAAAAAAATCAATTATAGTCAAAAGTTTAACTTTATCCGCTGGGAGGTAATTGGGGTTAATATTAATCAAAGTTGGTATGTTGGAACAAGCCATCAGGATTATGTAGATTTTATCAGGAATTTTATGGCAGCGAGAATTAATTGGTTGGATGGGGTCATCAATGGTCCACAATTCAATTAATTTAAAAGCCTCAATTTAATTGAGGCTTTTTTATTTTTTCTTCTTACAATTCTGCAGATTGTTGCCAGATATTAATTCCAGCATCTTTAGCATATTGGTCGATAAGTTTTAATTCCGCATCTGTAAAATTTAGATTTTTCAATGCTCCAACGCAATCTATTACCTGTTGCGGTTTACTTGCTCCAATTAGCGCAGAAGTCACACGCCCTTGTTTCAGCACCCATGCAATTGCCATTTGCGCCAATGTTTGGTTTCTTCCTGTTGCTATCTCATTTAGCGCCCAGATATTTTTTAAATTCTCTTCTGAAAGGAAATTTTTATCCAAGGATTTATCTTGGCTTGCGCGACTTTCCTTAGGAACCTCATTGAGGTACTTATTGGTCAGCATTCCTTGGGCAAGGGGAGAGAATACGATAGAGCCCAATCCTAAATCATCAAGGGTATTTAATAAGCCATCTTCCTCTACCCAGCGATTCAACATGGAATAACTAGGCTGATGAATAATAAATGGGGTACCTAAAGATTTCAAAATATCATAAGCCTGTTTTGTTCTTTCGGAGTTATAGGATGATATTCCGACATATAAAGCTTTTCCAGAGCGTACAATCTGGTCAAGAGCCAACATGGTTTCCTCCAATGGCGTATTAGGGTCAAAGCGGTGAGAATAAAAAATGTCGACATAATCAACGCCCATTCTTTTTAGAGATTGATCACAGCTAGCGATCAAATATTTGCGGCTTCCCCATTCTCCGTAAGGTCCAGGCCACATGAGATAACCTGCTTTTGAAGAAATGATGAGTTCATCACGTAATCCGGCGAATTCTTCTTTTAATATTCTTCCGAAAGCAAGTTCGGCACTGCCAGCTGGAGGACCATAGTTATTTGCTAGGTCAAAATGATTTATTCCTAAGTCAAAAGCGGTTGTGCAGATCTCAACTTTTCTGCTATGGGGAGTATCATCGCCGAAATTATGCCATAATCCAAGGGAAATTGCTGGTAAGTGTAGACCACTTTTGCCACATCGATTATAAAGCATTTGATCGTAGCGATCAATATTAGGTTTCCAATCCATTGAATGTTTTTGTTTGTTGGTTTAATGATTTAATGTTCATGGGATGCTGTTTTATTTAAAAAATTCCTCAGCAGTAAAGAACAATACTAAGTTAGGATAAAGATTAATTTCCATCCATTTTTTTCTAAAAAAATAATGGGTATCAATGCTTGTGTCCCAAGAATTCATTTTTATTTTAAAGCAATATTTCTGATTTTTATACCTCACTAATTTATTAAAGAGATGAAAATAAGCTTCTCAAGTCAAGCGTTTCTTGCTATACTATTTGCAATAATATTCCAATCCTGTGATTCAAATACGAAGAAAAACAATAGCAGTTCAAATGATTCGATTACCGTTGAAGTTGATTCTATGACTCATTCTTCTGATAGCTCAGGGGTTATAGCAAAATTGAGCGATAAAAATATTAAGTTCCTTTGGAGGGAGAATAAATACGATTCAAACCTAAAGGCAGAAGTTAATAGCATTGTTTTAAATGAGGATTACATTAAGACGATCAGCGAGCCAGAGAAGGCAGCGCTAGCCTTGGTTGCAACTTTTGTGGGGAATGAATGTGAATGGGATGGAGCTGTTAAAGAAGATCGAAGTAATTTGAAATGTAAGATTTTATGGGCTTTGGATTTAGGTTACCAATGTTCATCCAAGCATAAGGATTTTCTAAGGCAATGGTTCAAAGGTGAACCAAAGATATTGGAGGAATTAGAAAATTGTCCTACCATCCCAGATGGAGCGACTGTTCAAAGTACTTTTGATGAAATCAATTTAGAAGTCAAGGGGAATCAAATTATTGTGGTTTCAAAAATTAATGCCATTAATTTAAGGGAGGCTACATCCTTGACCTGGACAGAGACGGATACTTATGAGCTAAAAGGGGAGGAGTTGCAGAGAATTAGTAAGGTGGAATCTGATAAGGTTCAATCTAAGTTGGAAGTGGGCGAAGGATAGTTTATTAATCCTGTATTCCTGCTAAATTAAAAATCCCTCGATTGATTTCCAATCGAGGGATTTTTAATTTATACTAATTGGATTTTAAAATCCCAATTTTACTCAGACCTTAATAACCTTCATTTTGTTTCAAGTTCGGGTTCACCGAGATCTGTTGACTTGGGATAGGGTATACCAAAGTCTTAGGATCAGGATCTGCGACTTTTTCTTGCCAAGCATCCAGGAATTTTCCGAAACGAATTAAATCTTGTCTTCTCCAACCTTCCCAATATAATTCACGCGCACGCTCATCAAGTAGGTTTTCTAATGTCAAGGAAGGAAATGCAGCAACTCCACGTCTAGTACGAATAGAGTTTACCAAAGTAAGAGCTTCCGCCGGAGAACCAGTTCCACCTCTTAAAATTGCTTCAGCTTGCATCAGCAAAACATCAGAATAGCGATATACCACCCAGTCATTATTACGTTGTCCTTCCACGGAATAATCAAATGCATATTTCATTGGACGAATACCTGCGGTTTCCAGGGTTGCGCCGGAAGTACGGATGGTAACTTCTCTGGTAAATACCAGTGGTGCATTGGCAGGATTTCTAGCCATTAAAGGCTTATTGGTGCTCCAATTATATTGTTGGCCAGCAAAGAAGCCGACATTCTGTCTATGGAAGCCTTTTAAGCGATTTGAGGTAGTATCTGCTGGATATTCGTAATAGATACCTCTTCTTTCATCCGCAGCTTCAAATTTGTCATAATAATCAGATAAAGTACACCAGCCATTCCATCCTCCTGGATTTAAGTTATAATGTGCGATGGTATTCCATGTACGGTCCACATTACCACCACGATCAGCATTTTTGTTGTAGAGGGTATAAATGTTTTCTGTGGATATGGCATCATTGTTTGGGGCAAAATTATCGAAGTATTTACCTTTAACTGAAACGGAATATTTACCTGAGGCCGTTATTTCCTTAGCTAAGGAAATTACTTTATTCATGTCTTCTGCCGCGAAAGTAGGAGCCTTACGATTTAAGAAAGTTCCCTTGTTCAGGTAAATTTTCATCAACAATGTTTTAGCTGCATTTTTATTAGCAACATAAGCTGATGATGGTCCGTTGTCTGGGAGTGTATTAATAATTTCATTTAAATCTTTGACCATGTAGTCGATTGCGGCCTGAGGTTGCAAAACTTCGGGTGCAATTCTGAAATCATCCACTGCGTCCCCCTCACGAATTGGAACTACACCATATAAGTCCAATAAATCGAACATTGCCAATGCGCGAATAAATCGAGCTTCAGCGGCTTGTTGAGGAGTAGGTTTATATTTTAAAACCGTAATGGTATTATAAATGACGGTTCCTAAGCTAACAAAGGTTCCGTCCATGTACGCATTATCAGCATTCCAGGTATGGAGGTGTATGGCACGGTGCATTCCGTTATCATCCCAGTCACCCCCACGAGTAGGCGCCATTGCGGCATCTGTTGAAATCTCCTGTAATACCCAGCGTTGTTCTTGCTGATATGGCGTATTCAAGGAATTGTAAGCAGTAATCAATAATCCTGCAGGGTCGATATTGGTTGCATCGCCTTCCTCCATCTCACTTTTAAATTCCTCATTCAGTTTGGTACAGGAATAGGTGCCAGTAAACACGGTCCCTGCCAAAGCGATATATAATAATGATCTTAATTTCATCTGTCTAAATTTTTATTTTATCAATAAACTATAAATAACCGACCTCACTTAAAGTGAGAAATTGACACCTAATAAAATATTTCTGGACGGTGGATACGGCAAATACTCAATACCCAAAGAAGGGATACCATTGCTTGCACCATCCGTATTAACTTCCGGGTCGAAGCCCGAATATTTTGTGATGATGAACAAGTTTTGGCCAGTCAAGGATATATTAAAGTTCTTGAATGTATTGCCAATATTTCCCACATTATAGCTTAATGTTAGGTTTGCCATTTTCAGGTAATCACCTTTTTCCAAGAATCTTGTTGAAGGTGCTGCTGAGTTTGATGTCGATTCTTTCACCGAAGTATCGAAGAATTGAGATCCAATATTTCTAGAAGATAAGTTACTCAATCCTAAAACGGTTGCTGCGGTATTATTGAATAAGTAATGTCCAAATGCACCGTTCATATTCGCTGAGAAAGTGAATTTTTTGTAACTCACATTGGTTGATAAACCGACTAGAGTCGTAGGATTCGGGCTATTGGAATAGAATTTATTAATTGCAGGGTCATTGGTGCTGTTGATGCTTCCATCTTGTCCTAGGTACATGCTCATGCCCGTTTGAGGATCAATTCCTTCGTATTGGGCAAGATACCATACGTTCAATGGTTGACCATTAACCATACGCTGACCTAATACTCCTGTAAAACCTTGACCACGAAGAGCACCTGTTTCATAGTATCCAACCAATCCACTTACGCTGTTTTTAAGTAGGGTAAGATTTCCTGTTAAGTCCCAGTTCCAATCCGTACCTCTCACAATATTTCCGGTCAAGGCAATTTCCACCCCTTTGTTGACAATCTCACCATCCAGGTTTACCCAGATACGGCCACTTGGAGCAGGTTGAGCAAGAGTTTGTTCGAATAGGGCATCGGTAGTTTTCTTGTTGAAATAATCGATGGATCCATATAAACGGTTGTCAAAGATGGAGAAATCGATCCCTGCATTGATCGTTGCTGAAGTCTCCCATTTAAGGTCATCATTTCCGTAATTCACTTGGCTGATGCTTTGGTTTCCAAATACGAATCTGTTCAATGAAGCTCCAGAAGGGAATTCCTGGTTACCAGTTTTACCCCAACCTAATCTGATTTTCAACTGATCAAATATTTCATTGTCTTTCATGAAATCTTCTTCATTGATGTTCCATGCAGCAGCAACGGAAGGGAAGATTGCATATTTATTATTAGAACCAAATTTGGTAGAACCGTCGCGACGAACTGTTGCTGTAAATAAATAGCGGTTTCTATAGTTAAATCCACCACGTAAGAACATGGATTGTAATTCGTTGGTTGGGCTTCTATAGGATAAAATATCGCGGGTAGAGATGGATGAATATTGTAGGTAATCAAAGTAATCTAATCCCATGTAATTAAATCCACCACCAAATGATAAGTTGTTTTTGAAATTATAGTTCAAATATTCATAACCCAATAAAGCGTTGATATTCCAATCCTCATTAACCTGCTTGTTATAGGATAGGGTATGGGTCATTTGCATGTTAGTTTCGTTGTTGTTTGAAATAAATGCTTGTTCATTTTTGGATGCAGAAGGATCTATTAAACCTGAACGATACATTCCTTCACGACCACCTGTTTGACGCATTATGCTATAGATGAAACGATATTCCAAATCATCGGTAATTTTATAGTAAGGAGATACGTTAGCCACCATTGTATTGGTTGTTGCACGATCTTTAAAGGCATCAAGGGAAGTCAGAGGATTTCTGGTCATGGTACTGACGAAGGTATTTTTACCATCCTTATCGATTAACGGCAGGGTTGGATTCCATTGCATGGCTTGCGAAATCAAGTTCCCTTCTGCTCCGGCAAAAACGTTGATTGGAGCATAACGGTTATCCAACTGTGTTAAGAATAGGGATAAATCCAAACCTAATCTTTTGCTTTCAAGGAAATTGAAGTTACCAGTGAAATTTCCAGTGTATTTTTTCAATTGAGAGCCTTTGATAATACCATTTTGGTTTAAATATCCACCTGACAAGCGATACTTACCATGTTCAGTACCACCCGAAACATCAGCATAATAGTTTTGGGTGACTGCTTGTCGGGTAATAGCTTTGAAGGCATTTTCATTACCGCCGTAATCGGAGGTACTCGCTTCAGAAGGGGTGTAATAGTTTAATGCTTCTCTAAATCTGCCAGCATCCAAAATATTAGGGTATTCGCGGATGTTAGATACACCTGCTGTTGCTCCCACACTAACAACCGGAGAACCTGCGACTCCTTTTTTCGTACTAATAATTACGACACCATTTGCACCTCTTGAACCATAAATCGCTGTTGCGGAAGCATCTTTTAAGATGTCCATACTTGCGATATCACTTGGGTTCAAATAAGTCAATGGGTTACCACGATCGGAAGAAAATCCTCCACGGCCTTCAGGAAGTGGGGAGTTTCCTGACATCGGCACTCCATCTAAAACAAATAGAGGGTTGTTACTAGAACGGATAGATGAGTTACCACGGATCCGAACTGTTGCTGCACCACCTGGTTGTCCAGTATTGTTAATCACCATTACCCCAGGGGTTTTACCCTGAATCAATTGATCGGGAGCTGTTACCAAACCTTTATTGAAGTTCTTAGCTTGGATGGTTACCAAAGAACCTGTCAGGTCTTTTTTTCGGGCAGTTCCATATCCAATTACGACCACCTCATCGAGGCCTTGGTCTGTTGAAGATTGTAATTGAATGTTAATTTCAGTTCCCGTAATGTCCACATCTTTACTTTGGAATCCGATATAGGAAACTTCCAAAGTTTTTGCATCGTTAGGAACATTAAAAGAGAATGCACCATTGTTGTCAGTGCTTGTGGCTACTGTTGTTCCTTTTACTCTTAGGGTAGCTCCTCCTAAAGGACTACCAGCCTCATCTGTTACAGTACCTGAAATGTTTTTCTCTTGGGCAAAGGTTGCCAAGGAAACCATTAGTACTATAAGAGTGAGTAAGTACTTTTTAAGTAATGTCTTTTTCATAAAGTTAAAATCAAATGTTTTTAATGAAAGGTATAGCTAGGGTTTTATAGACTTAATTGACAGATTTGATGTTAATTAATTCATAGGTAATGGTTTGTCTATTAAATCTAAGGGGGATTGCAATCTCGAAAAATTGCTGCTGTAGTTTGCACCACCATGCAATGAAACATTGCAAATGATGCACATAGATTGTCAGGTTCATATATGTTTAGTTCTGTTTAAGTATAAAAGTCAATAAATTAGAAGCTTAAATCATGTCAAATCGTTTCAATTTTATATCATTTTGTTACATTGCTTACAATTTTAGGTTTAACTCAGTGTTAAGTGCGGAAAAGAAATTATTGAATACAAGAAATTTGATTAATTATTAAATTTTTTTGTAAATTAGGTATATACCTAGATTAACTAATTAAACTTTTGTAAACTTTATCGATTATGAGTACAAATTCTACAATTTTAAGTAATAGTCAATCCAGTCTACTAAATCTGTCGACAAACAGGAAAAAAGAAGCCGTAATCAATAAGTATGAAATGGAAATGCCAGTGATATTACTGGTTGATCATGATAAGGAATTACTCGCTAATCTGAACAAGGAACTGAAATCTCAATATGTAATCTTGCGTGCTTCTAATGCTTCTGAAGTCGATGAAATCCTGAACCAACATAAAATACATTTGGTTATTACAGAAGTTGTTATTTCTGGAACTGATGGTTTAAGCTTGTGTAGAACTATTAAGTCCACGGCTTTGTTTTCTCATATCCCCGTAGTTTTTTTAACCTCTCACAAAGAATTGGAAATGAAAATTCAGGTTCTGAATAGTGGGGCTGATGCCTATATAGAAAAGCCTTTTTCACTTGATTTTCTAAAAGCTCAAATTGAAAATATCCTTTTCAACAGGCAGAAAGTAAAGAACTACTTCAGCAGCAGTCCTTCGATTTATACTAAAAAATCCTTGAGAACTCATCCTGCAGATCAATTTATGGATAAACTTTATTCTATTATTGAGGAAAGTATTTCGGATATGGATGTGTCCGTAAATCTATTGGCAAAGCTAATGAATGTATCGCGTCCAACCCTTTATCGTAAAATCAGTAAGTATACTCAACTAAAACCTAATGAGTTAATAAAACAGGCAAAATTAGAACGGTCTGCCGAGCTTTTGTTATTGAAGAAATTCACGGTATCTCAAATTGCTAGTATGGTTGGCTATTCTGAACAATCTAATTTCTCAAGAGATTTCTACAAGTATTTTGGAATGAGACCCAGCAATTATATCAACGTTGTAGAAAATGGGAATTCATTTGCCTGTTAATTCCCTTTTGGAATTTAGTATGTTTGTTTTATAATCACACACTATGAAGACGTTTCTAAAGGTTTCATTAACCCTTGTTCTATCCTGCCTGATTTTCTCGGTGTTTGCTCAGAAAGTGAGTAAAGGGAATAACAAGTGGAAGTTAGTTTGGCAAGACGAGTTTAATTATGTTGGATTGCCAGATTCCACGAAGTGGAGTTTTGATACAAAAGGGAATGCCTATAATTGGGGGAATAATGAAGCGCAGCATTATACGGATAAGGACACTTCAAATGCCTATGTGAAAAATGGTTTCTTGACCATTACTGCCAAAAGACAGAATGCTGGGGGTAAAAAATATACTTCAGCCCGTCTACGCAGCTTGCATAAAGGAGATTGGTTATATGGAAGATTTGAAATCCGAGCGAAGGTTCCCAGTGGCAATGGAACCTGGCCAGCTATCTGGATGATGCCTTCGGAGGATACCTATGGCGGTTGGCCTAAGAGTGGAGAAATCGATATTATGGAATATGTAGGTTCAGATCCGGACACAGTTTTGGGAACAGTGCATACAGAGAGTTATAATCATATCATTGGTACACAGAAAGGAAAGTCCACGAGAGTAGCCGATGCCGATGAAAAATTTCATACTTATATATTGGAATGGGATGCCAACGAAATCAAGATTTTCGTCGATAAAAAGCTTTATTTCAATTTCAAGAATGAAGGAAAAACTCCTGCGGAATGGCCCTTTGATCAAAAGTTCCACTTGCTTCTAAATTTAGCAATAGGAGGAGGTCTAGGAGGTCAAAAAGGAATTGATGACAGTTTGTTCCCTCATAGCTATATGATCGATTATGTTCGGGTTTATCAAAAATAGAATTGGTTATTAAGGAATTAAATAAACAGTTCTAATTCTGCTTTATGCACTCCGTCAGGAGTGGTGTAAAATGGTCTACCTTCAACAACCACATGTTTTTGAGGATCAACGCCAAGAGCATGATATATGGATTGATGGATTCTTTCTATGCGGATAGGTTTTTCAATGGTCTTACAAGGGCGTTCATCTGCTGTTTTCCCGTAGACAAATCCTTTCTTTACTCCACCGCCGAACATCAATATGGAGCTACCATCTGTAAAATGGCGGTGCATACCATAGTTTTTGATGTCGTTGATGACATCTGGTTGATCTACCTGGTGTAATACTTCAGCACCCGGTCTACCTTCCATCACCATATCCCGGCTGAATTCACTTGCCAAAATCACCAGAGTACGATCGAGATGACCACTTTTTTCCAAATCCTTCAATAGTTGGGCAATTGGTGCATCAATTAATTTTTTCATGTCTTTTGCCCGGGTATGCCCATTTTCATGGGTATCCCAACCCATAAAGGGTTCATATTCGGAAGTGACTGAAATAAAACGTGCTCCTTGTTCTACCAACCGCTTTGCCATTAAGCAACCCAGTCCAAATTTTCCGGTATTGTAAATATCATAGCTTTCCTTGGGTTCAGAGGCGAGGTCAAAGGCTTTGGCTTCAGGCGATTTTAATAATCTATAAGCTTGCTCCATGGATCTTTTGAAGGATTCTTTTTGATAGTCACTACCAAATTCTCCAATGGGGTTTTTATTGAGCAATTCATTGTATAGCTGATTTCGTCTTTCAAAACGACTGAATGACATGCCAGCTGGTGGTTTCACTGAGTCTAAACCTGATGAAGGGTCTGGAATCATAAATGGTCCAAATTCACTACCCAATATTCCGGCAGTATGAAAAGCCTTCAGTTCTTCGGCTTCACCAACGGTCATCCTTTGTCCAATATTGATAAAGGCAGGGATTACAGGGTTCTTAGGTCCTAATTCCTGCGCGATCCACGAGCCTATATGTGGTGCTGCTACGGTTTGAGGCGGTTCATAACAGGTATGCCAATGATATTGATGTCTGGAATGCAAGATATGTCCCAAATCCGCAGCCATATATGACCGAATCAAGGTCCCTTTGTCCATTAATGCAGCGATTGATTCCAAGCCTTCTGAAAATTCGATTCCATCCAATGCAGTTGGAATAGATTTAAAAGTGCTGAGTACCTTATTTGAATCCAATCCTTTTTCATACGGAGTATACCTTTTAGGATCGAAGGTTTCCGTATGTGCCATTCCGCCAGCCATCCACAGTAATATAACACTGTCAGCAGTGGAATTGCTACCGCGAGAACAAGAAGATAAGATGGATGACAAGGGCGAGCCTGCGGCTAATGCCGCCAGGGTTCCTGCACCTGCAGTTTTTAAAAAATCCCTTCTATTAAAATTCAGTTTCATCGCTTATATCATTACTCATTAATTCTGTTTCAAACTTCCTTTGTATTTTCGAATTCTATTCGATGAATTGGAATTCCGGCAGTAGGACAATTGCCCATAGTAATTCCTGTACCGATCCTTCATCTATTTTTCCGTCGAATAGTTCGTTGGCAATCTTTAGTTCATCGCTGGAAGGTTTTCTTCCTAAAGTTTGTCCATATATCGCTTGAATCATTTCATTAGGGTCCTTGTACTGCGAGACCCATCTTTTTGCTCCTTGAATCAAGGTTTCGTTTAATTTCGTTCCATTAGTAAGTTCCATTGCCTGTAATAAGGTGACATGGCCTTCACGCACGCTGATGATATTTTCGCGGCTAGGTCTTCCTAGGGCTGTTTGAAATGGATCATTCTGAACCAGTGCAGCACGAACAAATGCGGAGGCGTCCATATAAGCCTTAGGGTCAGCTAATGGGTTGTATTTTAAGGATTCTACCGAATAAACAGGTGAAACTACGGTGCTTAAGGCATCTGAAAACTGCTCAGCTGTTAATTTCTTTTTCAATAAGCCTTTAAAGACGAAGCTCTCGGCATTGATGGCTGCCTGGTCGGCTAAACCGATAGACGGTAGCTGGTAAGTCTTTGAAGTGGTAATAAGGTATAATAATTTTTTGATATCATAACCTTCTTCAACAAAATTAACAGCCATCCAGTCCAAAAGATCCGCACTCCATGGTTTTTTATCCATTTCATCCGTTGGCGAAACTATACCTCGGCCCATTAATTGAGCCCAGATACGATTAACTAATGTTCGATACAGGCGTCCATTTTCAGGTTGCGTCAAAATATTGGAGAGTTCTTGAGACTTTTCTTTTACAGATGCGGTTTTAGTGATATTTCCGAGTTCAGGCCATAAGATGCGGGTGTCCGCCATTTTTCCAGTGGGAATATCACAGCGGTTGATTTCTAAGGCTTCTTCGGAGAAGATATTGGCAAAAGCATAGGCATCATCCAACTTCCAATCACTGACAAAGCTATCATGGCAAGAAGCACATTTAAGGTTCACCCCAAGCAAGGCTTGCGATACATTTTGGGCAGCTTGCATAGCAGTCGTTTGACTACTATTTACAGCACCACGCCATGCTATCCCTTTGATAAATCCTTTGGATTCTTCCGTTGGGTCCAATAACTCCATGGTAAACTGCTTGTATGGCTTATTGCTTTGCAAGGATTTAAATAACCAATCTGAGATATTAAATCTACCTTGTGTAATATATCCGGTTCCGGTATAATCATTTCGCAAAAGATCGTTCCAGAATGTCGTCCAATGGGTAGCATATTCTTGATCCTTTGCCAATAAGGTTTCAACAAGCTTATTTCGCTTATCTGGATTTCCATCGGCTAAGAAATTCTTTAATTCTTGTTCGGTAGGAGGTAAACCAATCAGGTCAAAGTAAACCCGACGGATATAGGTTCTGTCATCAATCAGATTTGGCCATTTTATTCCGTTTTTCTGGAAATAAACATTCACCAAGCGGTCGATTGGATTTTCTAATCCTGCCGAAAGAGGGGGTAACTCTGGTTTTCTAGGAGCTAATGGTGCGTTAGGGAAAATTCCTTTGATGTTATCGGGCCATGGTGCGCCTTTATCAATCCATAACTTGATAACGGCGATATCTTTTTCACCTAGCGGTTTTCCTTTTCCAGGCATCGCTTCCTTATGGCCAGGTGGGAGAGAAACACGTCTAAGGAGTTCACTATGCTCTGAATCGCCCGGGATAATTACTTTTCCGGATTCACCACCCTTGAATACCAAATCCTTTTGATCCAGACGCAACTCACCTTCGGTCTTATCACTGCCATGACATTGAAAACAATGATGCGCAAATATAGTGCGAACGGCTAGATTCAGATTCACTTGTTGCTCTTCGGAAAGGCTATCAGATTCAGAAGAGTAGGATGCAAAATCAAATTCTGCTGATGGAGCCGCACCTGCCAGTTCGCCAAGGCTATCGTCTTTTGGAGCCCAAGGAGTGGTACTCAATAGATAATCCTGACCATGAGTCAAAGAGCCCCCAAAATGACCTGCCATAAAAATACTGAGGACACTCAATACCAAAGTGAAACGATAGAAAGGGATAAGCCCTTTTTTATCTTTTTTGGTTATGCTCCACAGAATTATTGCTGTTAATAAGCTAAAGACTGCTGTACTTATTCCGGACCATTGATGCCATTCAAATGTTTCACCTGCATAGCTGCCTGTATTGGCGAGGAATAAACCCAAGACTGCTGCAAACAGAGCAGAAGCAGCGCCTACATAAATCAACCAATTGATTCCAGATCGCAGGTTAGATTGAAAGGTTCTCAATTTTGCTAATTCCATGAATGCAGCTACCAAAATTAAGGCAACGGGGAAATGGACTAGCATGGGGTGTAGCCTGCCTAAAAATACCCAACCCCACCAGGGGTCTGCATCTTTGCTGACCTCTTCCACTATTTCCACAGTAGCTTCCTGTGCCATTATGCCCCATGAAATAAGCATCAAGGCCACGAATAGCAATGCGGATTTATTGATGTTAAAAATCTTTTGAAACTTCGGTTTATACATGTTTGGTCCTTTTTTGATGACCAGAGATATATTAAAGTTAAGTATTATTTAACAAGTACCATCCTGTACCTTCATGTAAAAATTTTGTTGTTTGGAAGTGAAAATCAAGGGTATAGACTGTTTGATTATTTTTCTTTTCTGCTAAAATGCTTGGAAAAGAATACTTAGGGGTTAAAAGCTTAGATTCATTTCTTTTTCAACAAAAGTCAGGGTTTTCTGTTGTAATAAATGGGTGGCTACCTTATGGTTGGTACTCATTAAGTATGAATTTTTGAAAAAACTGAAAAATATGTCACACGAAAAAGCTGAAAAAGATCCACAAATAATTGTACAAATCCGTGAATTTTTAGGTGAACTTAACAATAGTGGAGGAGAACCTTTAGAAACCCTTTCTCCAGAGGATGCACGTCAAGTACTGGTTGATGCGCAGAAATCTGTCAAAGTAGACTATTCAGGTATTAGTGAATCTGAAAGAAAGATTACTCAAGATGGAATTACTGTTAATATCCATGTGGTAAAACCTGAAAATGCTAAAAATGAGAAACTTCCGGTGTTTATCTTTATTCATGGTGGAGGCTGGATACTAGGGGATTATCCAACACATAAAAGGTTGGTTCGTGATCTGGTTGTTCATTCTGGCGCTGCTGCTGTTTTTGTAGACTATACGCCTTCTCCGGAGGCGAAATATCCAGTAGCCATCAATGAAATCTATGCTGCAACAAAATGGGTGGCTGAGCATGGTGATGAAATTGGCGTCGATGGAAGCAACCTTGCGGTTGCTGGAAATAGTGTGGGTGGAAATATGACTGCGGTTACTTGTCTGATGGCGAAAGATAAAGCTGGACCAAAGATCAAGTTCCAATTGTTGTTATGGCCAGTCACAGATGCGGATTTCTCACGTGAATCTTGGACTAAATATGCAGAAGGTAGATTTCTGACCTCGAATATGATGAAATGGATGTGGGATAACTATTTGCCTGATGTCAGCAAAAGAAAAGAATACTATGCGACTCCGTTTAATGCCAGTATAGAAGAACTGAAGGGCTTGCCGCCAGCTTTGGTACAGTTAGCAGAAAATGATATTCTCTATGATGAAGGTTTGGCTTATGCAAGAAAACTGGATGAAGCAGGAGTCCCTACGACAATTCAAACCTATAATGGCTTTATCCATGATTATGGTTTGTTAAATCCATTGGATCATATCGAAGCGGTTAAATTTTCTACAGAATTAGCTGCTCTAGGTCTTAAAAAAGCCTTGTTTGGAAATGATTAGGCCTCTTCTTTTCATAATTTTAGAAAGATAATCTGTACTTTGGAATATGGATCTAATTATAAGAAGGGAAGAAGAAAGTGATTTTCTAGCAATCTCTGAATTAATAAAAAGAGCTTTTGAAAATGAAGAAATGAGCGATCATCAAGAACAGTTTCTTGTTGATCGCTTGCGTTTATCCAAAGGTTTTATCCCCGACTTAGCCTTAATTGCACAGATTGAAGAACGCATTGTTGGCTATATTTTATTGACAAAGGTTGAAATCCTGTCTATCAATGGAACTAAACATCCTATTCTAGCACTTGCTCCAGTTGCTGTATTACCTGAATTTCATGGCCAAGGAATTGGTTCACAATTAGTGAATTTTGCCCATCAGAGGGCACAAGAGTTAGGTTATGAATCAGTTGTTTTGTTGGGCCATGAGGATTATTATCCTCGGTTTGGATACCGAAAAGCACGAGATTTTGATATTAAACTTCCATTTGATGTGCCTGATGAAAACTGCATGGTCATCGAGTTAATTCCAAATGCACTAAAAGGAGTCAGTGGAATAGTCCAATATCCTTCCGAATTTTATGAGTAATTCCCTTAAACTTTAGTAAATTGAAGAAGCGGTTAATAATTCAGGTCCTTGACATGAATTATTTCCTTGAATCAGGTATTATCTATGGAACATTGGGAGCTCATATTCATCTTTTTGATGATTGCATTTGTATATTCATCTGTAGGATTTGGTGGTGGCTCCAGTTATTTGGCTGTACTAGCGGTTTATAGTTTACCATATCAGGAAATTCGCCTTACTGCCTTGATTTGTAATGTGATAGTGGTAATAGGTGGAGTGATTATTTATTATAAAAACAAGCAGATAGATTGGAGAAAAATACTTCCCCTAGCCATTATCAGTGTTCCAATGGCCTTTTTAGGAGCTATTGTCAAGCTTAGCCAGGAAACTTTCTTTTTAATGCTTGGAATTACCTTAGTCATTGCTGCTATCTTGTTATGGGTGAAAACAGAACCATCGACAGCTGAAGAAATAGCATCCGTGGAAAAACCAAGTTTGGTAAAGAATAGTTTATTAGGTGGAGGTATAGGTTTTCTTTCGGGTTTGGTAGGTATAGGTGGTGGGATTTTTTTATCGCCCTTGCTAAACCTGATGAGATGGGATACAGCTAGAAAAATAGCTGCTTGTTCAAGTGTATTTATTTTAATGAACTCCATCTCTGGAATCCTTGGTCAACTATCGAAATTATCTGTGGAAATGAACTTTTCGAGAATTTCTATTTTATGTCTTTCCGTTTTGATAGGAGGACAGCTGGGTTCAAGGATGTCATTGAAATGGAATCCTTTAGTGATCAAGCGGGTAACAGCGGTTCTAGTTTTGATAGCTGGAATAAATGTGTTGATAAAATATTGGTAGAGGAGGAATATGAAAATTAAGGTATTAGGATTTGGAATTGTACGTGAAATTTTTGAAAACCAATCTATTGAGATTGATGTTGATGAAGGTTTGACTGTCAGTGGATTAAGGGGAGTTCTTGAGACTAAGTATCCAAGGATGATGAGTCTCAAATCCTATATGATTGCATTAGATGAAGAATATGCTGATGAGGATCAGGAGATTTCCAATTTAGATGAGATTGCGGTAATTCCGCCGGTAAGTGGGGGCTAATTTATGATAGAATTAAAAATTTCAAATCAAGCTTTGGACCTGCTATCCTGTTTAGAGATCTCCAAAGATTTAGAAAGTGGAGGAGTGGCAACTTTTATTGGTTCTGTTCGAAACAATACCAAAGGTAAGGAAGTTGTAAGGCTTGAGTTTGAATGTTATGAGCCTATGGCAATCAAGGAAATGAAGAAGATTGTTGAATCTGCTATAGCGAAGTTTGCAGTTCGCAATGTTGTTATTCATCATCGGATTGGGGTTTTGTATCCTGGCGATGTTGCGGTTATTATTGTGGTCAATGATGGTCATCGCGAATCAGTTTTTGATGCTTGCCGTTATATCATTGATACCTTGAAAGAAACTGTGCCGATATGGAAAAGAGAAATTTTTGAAGATGGTGCAGAGTGGGTTTCAGCTCACCCTTAATTCGTTAAAATTTTCGTATATTTAAGAGATAAGCCTTGAGGAGTGATGAAAGCAGAGACCCTGAAAAACAGTCCAATCCAAAGTTTGGATATCATAAAAGTTAAGAATTCCAGTAGTTTTCAATTTCAGGATGATGTTTCTGTGGAAGAGCCCCTTGAAATAAGGGTTCTCTATGGAAATGCTGATGAGAGAGTTTCTAAAAACCTATCAGTAACCATGCGAACTCCTGGAAATGATTCAGAATTGGCTGTAGGATTTTTATTTACAGAAGGTGTTCTATCCAGTTCAGATCAAGTAAAAAGCATTCAAAATCCTCAATCCGAATGCTCAAAAAACAGTGAGAATATAATAATTGTTGAATTAAATGAAGGTATTCATCCGCAATTGATGAATGTAGACCGTAATTTCTATACAACCTCCAGTTGTGGGGTCTGTGGAAAAGGTTCTATTGAATCAATACGGACAGTGAATCCATTCTTAAAAATTCAAAAAGAGAATTCAGCCATTGAATTAGATTTGCTATATGGGTTGTCGGATAAATTGAAAACCTTTCAACAAAACTTTAGTTCTACAGGAGGAATTCATGCCTCTGGACTATTTGATTTTGAAGGGAACTTACTTGGCCTCCGGGAGGATGTTGGCAGGCATAATGCCTTAGATAAGTTGATTGGCTATGCTTTCATGAACAATCAATTACCTCTTCAAAATAGAATTTTGTTGTTGAGTGGGCGTGCAAGCTTTGAGCTGGTACAAAAAGCTGCCATGGCTGGAATACCAATCATTGCTGCAATAGGAGCGCCATCAAGCTTAGCTATTAGTTTAGCGAAAGAATTTGACATTACTTTATTGGGTTTCCTTGGTTCGGATAGATTTAATATTTACCATCAAGCAGAAACTCTAACTATTAATAATTTGATATGAAGATTAGAATAAAAGATAATTCCGTTAGACTTCGTCTGACCCAGTCTGAAGTTGCAGAGTTATACGATAATGGTGTTATTTCAAGATCCACTGAGTTTTTGGACAAACCATTTGAATATGCTGTAGAACGCTTTGAGGGAACGGATTTATCAGCTGATTTTATTGATAATAGAATTACGATGAAAATTCCTGTGGAATTTCTTGAGGAATTGAAAAATTCGGATACGGTGGGATTTGATGGTATATCTGGGCAAGTGAAATTATTAATTGAAAAGGATTTTGTTTGTATTGATAATACTGATGAGGATCAGAGTGATAATTATCCGAATCCAAATCTAAAATGTTGATCATCCTAAAAATGTGAGGCCATGGAAGAATTAGATAAAAAAATAATAGAGCAGGAAATTAAATCAGAGCCGAGTGCGGAAAACCCATTTCGTTTACTTGATTTAAAACTTACTCACATGGAGAAGAAGGCAGCAGGTATTCCTGCGGTATTGGCAGTCTTCAGTGATTTATTTGAGGAGAAAACTATTCTCCGTGGTGGGCGAGCATTATTTAAGATGAACCAGATGGATGGTTTTGATTGCCCTAGTTGTGCTTGGCCGGATCCTGATGATGAACGTTCAGTTCTGGGTGAGTACTGTGAAAATGGAGCTAAGGCCTTGGCTGAGGAAGCGACCAGTAAAAGGGTAACTCCACAGTTTTTTAAGAAAAACTCCGTGAATGACCTCGCGAAACTTGATGATTATCAAATTGGGAAATTAGGTCGTTTAACTGACCCAATGTATCTGCCAGAAGGAGCTACCCATTATCAACAGATTAGTTGGGAGGATGCCTTTAAGAAAATTGCTGAACATTATAATGCTTTGTCATCTCCGGATGAAGCTGCTTTTTATACCTCTGGTAGAACCAGCAATGAAGCCTCCTTTGTTTACCAATTATTCGCAAAGGAATATGGAACGAACAATATGCCGGATTGTTCCAATATGTGTCATGAAACTTCTGGTTCAGCCTTGCGACCAACAATAGGGATTGGAAAAGGTACTGTGACATTGGAGGATTTTCATGATACTGATCTAATCATTATCATTGGTCAGAATCCTGGGACCAATGCACCCCGAATGATGAGTGCGTTATCGAAAGGAAAGAAAAACGGTGCCAAGATCATTGCTATCAATCCCTTACCTGAAGCTGGTCTGATGGGCTTCGTAGACCCCCAAAGTGTCTTAGGGGTTTTGGAAGGTGGGGTGAAATTGGCAGATTTATATTTACCAGTGAAGATTAATGGTGATATGGCTTTATTGAAAGCTATCGAACTGTTATTAATTGATTTTGAAAAGAAAAGTCCAGGATCTGTTTTTGATCAGGAATTTATAGATAATAAAACTGTTGGTTTTGATGAGTTTCTAAAGCAATTTGATCAGTATGATTTTGATCACCTAGCTGAATTGTCAGGTGTTTCCAAAGACTTGATTTATGAAGCTGCCGCAATGATTGCTTTTAAGAAACGGATTATCTTCAGCTGGGGGATGGGCTTAACCCAACAACCTAATGGAGTTGATATGATCCGTGAAATCCTTAATATTCATCTCATGAAGGGAAGTATAGGCATTCCTGGTGCTGGGGTATGTCCTGTTCGCGGTCATAGTAATGTTCAGGGAAATAGAACCATGATGATTGATGAAAAACCAACTGACGAACAGTTGGATCGATTGGAAAATCATTATGGATTTAAAGTTCCTAGAAAACATGGCTATGATGTGGTTCGCGCAATTAAAGCCATGCATGAAGGTAAAATCAAGGTAATGTTCTGTATGGGGGGGAATTTCCTTTCTGCAACTCCAGATACCACATATACTGCAAATGCTTTACGCAAGCTTAATTTATTGGTTTGTGTTTCGACCAAGTTGAACCGTGGGCATTTTGTTCATGGAAAAGAGGCTATTATCCTGCCTACCTATGGTCGTAGTGATAAAGATATTGTCAATGGTGAGCTCCAGATAATCACCACTGAAAACTCGATGGGGGTGGTTCAACAGTCGAAGGGGATGTTGGATGCCGTTTCAGATAACCTCATCAATGAAACTCAGATTGTTTGCCGAATGGCTATGGCAACCTTAGGCGATCGTTCGGTCGTCAATTGGCAAAGATTTCATGATAGCTATGATGCTGTTCGCGATGATATTGAAAAATGTATTCCTGGATTTGAAAACTATAATGTCCGTGTTCGGGAGAAAGGTGGATTTTATCTTCCAAATGCTGCCCGTGATAAACAATATTTCTCTAAAAAACTGGATGGTCGAGCACCATTTACCCTGACTGAGATCCCCGATAATACGCTCGCTGAGGATGAGTACATGATGGCAACCACCCGAACCCATGATCAATTTAACACCACGATCTACGGCTTGGATGATCGTTATCGCGGTATCAAAAATGAGCGACGCGTAGTTTTTATGAATCAGAAAGATATTGATAAAGCTGGTTTTAAGGCAGGGGACAAGGTAGACCTTTATAATTTTGATGATGGAATTGAACGGATAGCACCTTTATTTATCATCGTATCCTATCAGATTCCTGAGAAAAATACCATGACTTATTTCCCGGAAACAAATGTTTTGGTTTCAGTAAACAATGTGGTCAAGGAAAGTAATATGCCGGCTTCAAAATATGTGAAGATTAAGATCAAGAAACATAATCCTGAAGTCTATAAAAAAGTAGATCAAATGTTGTATCAAGGAGCTATTCAAAGGCCATGATTTATATGAAAGACCTCTTAAAAAACATTTATTTAAGGAGATTCAGCACATTAGTCCTACTTTTGGCAATTGGAATCGCACCTGCTTTTGCGCAGTTTAAGCTAAAAATATCAGGAGAAATTGAGAAGCCCTTGGAATTATCCCTGGCTGACCTTAAAGGAATGCCTCGAAAAGAGGCTGTATTACTTGATAAAGATGGTGGAAAACATGTTTATGAGGGAGTTTCCTTAAGGGAGATTCTACTAAAAGCAGGCGTGCCTACAGGTAAAGATTTAAGAGGAGAAGAGTTGTCAAAATACCTTTTGGTAAAATGCTCAGATGGTTATCAAGTTTTATTTTCCTTGGCAGAATTAGATCCATCGATTGCTGATAAAAATGTTATTCTCGCCGATAAAATGGATGGGAAAGCAATAGTAGAAAATCGAGGACCTCTTCGCATTGTTGCAGAAGGTGAGAAAAAACCTGCCCGTAGCTCTTACCAAGTAGAAACATTGATTCTCGGTAAAGTAAAAGAATAAATTTATCCGCTAACAGTAATTTCAATATGATTATTAGAAAGAAAGAGCATTGGTTCAAGATGCTTTTTGTTTGGCATGGATCGGTATTACCTTCCTTGGTTCCGCGTTTATTGCTACTTCTAGTCTTTTCGATCGTGGTAGCTTACTTCCACGGTACTTTTTTAGATTTTAAGGTTCCTTTAAATCCTACGCCATTAACCTTATTTGGTTTTGTCCTCGCATTATTCCTTGGTTTTAGAAATAATGCCAGTTATGATCGTTTTTGGGAAGGAAGGAAGTTGTGGGGGGCATTGCTGAATACCTCTAGATCTTTGACAAGACAGATTCTTACTTTGAATAATAACGAACCTGAAAAAGCCTTTACTTCCGATTTTATTGGATTGATCAGTTGTTTTGTATTTGCATTAAAGCATGAACTGCGTGGGACTGATCCTCAAGAGGATTTGCAGAAAAGACTATCTTTGGAGGACTTTGAAGTAGTGCAAGCTACAAAATATAAGCCTGTAATTATTATGAGGTTGATGGCTGAGAAAATTAGAAAGGCCAAAATGGATGGAAGGATTGACTCCATTCAACAAGCAAGAATGGATGAGAACCTAGATAAACTGTCCGATATTGTAGGTGGATGTGAAAGAATTATTTCTACTCCCTTGCCTTACAGCTATAGTGTTCTTTTGCACCGCACCATTTATATTTATTGTGCTATGCTACCATTTGGATTGGTGGATTCCTTGGGTTGGTTTATGCCTCTTATAGTAGTTTTTATAGCTTATACTTTTGTGGCATTTGAAGCGATTGCTGATGAAATTGAAGAGCCATTTGGTGCTGAGGCGAATGATCTGGCCTTAAATAGCATGAGTGAAATGATAGAAGACACAATTCAAGAATTAGCAGGTAATCCAATTGCAAAAACACCTAAACCTTTCCGAGAAATAATAGACTAGATTTTCAGAATTGATTGGTAAATAAAGTAATTATCTTTTCAGATCTTGGATACCATTTCTTAAAGAAAAGACTTTCAGGTGTGGATAGATAGCTTTTATTCTTTTGACAGCTTCAATGCTTCTTTTTCCAGAAAGGCAGTAAAACAATAATTTACCCTCGGTTTCTGAGAATTCTTGAAAATGGGATTTTAATTTATCCAAGGGAATATTCTTTCCACCCAAATTAAAAGTTAGATGCTCATCTTCTTGGCGAACATCTATTAATTCATATTTCTGTCTATGACGATTAAATTCTTCAAAAGAAACCGTAGGAGAAGTGGGTTTTAAGGTTTTGATTTCTGTATTGGTCTTCTTCAATTTTATAGTCCTGGCGCTGCCAGAACTAGCGTCAAACAACCATAACTTCCCTGTCAGATTATCCATGCCTGTAAAATATTTAAGTGCTTCATTGGCCTGCATGCAACCGACAATGCCTGCTAATGAAGGAATAACCCCACCTTCACGGCAATTTGGAACCTCCGTTTCTTCCGCATTCTTAAAGACATCTCGATAATTCGCTGAATAACTTCCATCTTCCTGTTTAACATTGAAAATACTGACCTGCCCCTCGAATTGATAAATGGCACCATAAACCAATGGTTTTCCTGCAATAACGCAAGCATCGTTGATTAAACATTTGGTCTCAAGGTTATCGGTTCCTTCAATAATCAGGTCGTATTCTTGAATAAGTTGAATTACATTATCTGAGGTTATTCGTTCAGGAATTGGAATAATGGTAGTCTCCGGATTTTGAAGGCTTAATCGCTTTGCCGCGATTTCAACTTTCAACTTTCCAATATCTTCGGTAGTATAAAGGATTTGGCGGTGCAAATTGGAAAGTGAAATAATATCATCATCCAGCAAAGCAAGTTTTCCAATACCTGCCGAAACTAGGTATTGTGCTGCAGGACATCCAAGTCCACCTAAACCAATCAAAAGTACTTTTGCCTCTTGTAGTTGCTGTTGACCCTTGTTTCCAAAACCTGGCAAGGCAATCTGACAATGATATCTTCCAAAATTGCTTTCCATCTATTTTTTTCCTTCATTTTTTAGAACCTGTTGTGCTTTTTGGGCATCCTCAGGACTGTTTACATTCATTAATGCATCGGGACTTTCGGGATCTAAAATCAAGATATCCCCATTGATTAAGACCTTTCGCGGACATGTAATTCCTTTTTCCAATGAATTCAGTAAACTTCCAAAACTCTTGGGCTCCCAAATGCTAATCAAAGGCTCGGGAAGACTATCAAAAGGACTTTTATAAGTTGTAGCTATTTTATCAGAATCTCGGTTTTCCACCAATTTATTTAAGGTTTCGCGATCTAATAATGGAAGATCACAGGCAACAACCAACCAAGCTTTGTTTCGATGAGCATGCAATGCAGACAGGATCCCTCCAAATGGACCCATATTCAAAAAGCTGTCGGTCAAGGATTGATAATGAGAATCAAAGTCTTCCAATTGATCCTCTCGACACGAAATAAAAACCTGTTCACAGAATTCAGATAATAAATCGGCTGCAAAATAGCGCTGTTCCTTTCCGTGCCAATCCATCAAATCCTTGGGCTTGCCCATGCGGCGGCTTTTGCCTCCCGCTAAGACCAAACCGTAGATTTCTGGGACATTATTCTGCTCTTTTGAAATCATTCTTCCCTCCAGTTTTTTCCATCAATTTAATCTCGCGTATGATGATATCATGGCTTAATGCCTTGCACATATCATAGATTGTTAGGGCAGCAACGGAAACAGCAGTTAATGCCTCCATTTCGACACCTGTTTTCGATTCTACTTCAGCAGTGGAAAATATACTCAAGCTGCTTTGATTTTCATCAAACTGTATATCAATCTCACAATTTTCCAATCCTATTGGATGACACAAAGGAATCAAATCGCCAGTTTTCTTGGCAGCCATGATACCTGCAATAATCGCAGTCTGAATTATCGACCCCTTCGCAGTATTGAAATTTACTTCCAGCAATTTCTTCATTATATCCGCAGGAAGCTCAACAATAGCTTTCGCAATAGCCTTCCTACGAGTCACTTTTTTCGCAGTCACATTGACCATTCCCGGTTGTTGCTTTTTATTGATATGTGAAAAATCAGTCATTCTCTAATAATAATAAATCCATACTTTGTGGACTTCTCCTTTTTTAAAACTATGGCCTTCCAATGGTAACTCCATAAAGGCATTGGACTCAGCAAGATGTGAAAAATCCCCAGACCCATTGCTTTGAACAGATTCTGCAGTTAATAGCCCCACTTCATTTATCCTAAGTTTTACCTGAGCAAAATATTGTAGGGACGGTGAAAAATCAATATCGTTTTGTAAAACAGCATTTACAGGTGAAATACCTTGTACTTGTAAGGAATTCTCCAGCCAAGGAATAAAGTACCGATGCAGACACATGAAAACAGAAACCGGATTACCAGGAAAAGCAAATACCAATTTCTCATCTTTATTCTTACCAAACCAAAATGGTTTCCCCGGTCTTTGCTTTATTTTATGAAATAACTGTTCAATGCCAAGTGCTGAACATGCTGTCGGTAAATAATCGTATTTACCCATAGAAACACCACCACTTAAGATCAAGACATCGTATTCCTTTAAAAACTGTTCTAAGGACTTTTTAATATCCTCCAAATCATCATTCAAATGAAATGAATCAGCATCAATTTTATACCTCTCTAGAACCGATCGAATGCTGATTCCATTGGACCGTCGTAATTGAAAAGCTGTTGGTTCAGTATCTGCAGGTACCATTTCATCGCCTGTGGAGATAATAGCAACCCTCGGCAATTTCTTTACCTGAATATAGACTTTCCCAATTGAGGCCGCAATTCCTAGGATGGCAGGAGTAATAATTTGATTCGTCGAAACCAAAACTTCGCCCTTCAATTTATCCTTGCCTTTAGGGTGAATGTTTTGCCCCTTGTTAATTTCTGTATGAAATGTTGCAATCCCATTCGAAATGGTTATATCCTCATATCGGATTATTGTATCTAAAGATTGGTCCAATGCTGCACCAGTCATAATTTCAATACATTCCTCCTTAGAATCCACTGAAATAGGAACTTCTCCTGCAGCTTGAATTCCTTTGATCCTAAAGCTTTGAATTCCTGCTTGATAAGCTTCATTTTGAATGGCAATACCATCCACAGTTGCTCGGTCAAAAGGAGGGAGGTCTCGATCTGCAAATAGATCTTCTGCTAAAACCCTACCTAAGGCTTGGTCAAAAGAAATAGTTTCTATACCAAAATCTCGGATTTCATTCAGAATTATCTTTTCAGCCTGTTCTACGGTGATCATTTCCATATTAACCTCCAATTGTTGCCATTGATTGATGGATAAAAGCTGTATCTAAACTTGCATTTTCTGCTTCCCATCCATCTTTAGGTTTATGTTGTATATTGTTGATGATGATCTTTTTCAATTCTTCATCACTTTTTCCCGAACGTAATTCATCCTTTAAATTGATGCCGCCATTCTCGTAAAGACAGTTTTTTAATATTCCTAGTGGGCTAATTCTTAATCTATTGCAGTCGCCACAGAAAGTTCGCGTGTAAGCTGCGATAATGCCAAACTCGCCAATAAATCCTGGGATTTTATAGTTGTAGGATGTTGAGTTTTTGGGATCCTTCAATTTTTGAATTTCCTGAAAATGATCTTGAATATAATCGTAAATAGTCTGTTGACTCCATTTCAAGGAAACTTCCTTGGAATCTCCATTGAATGGCATTTCCTCAATAAAACGAACAGAAATCGGTAATTTCCTGCCTAGCTCAACCAAAGGGATAATATCATCAATATTTTGTCCATCCATCACTACACAATTGATCTTAACCTGAATATCATGCTCCAATAGACTATCCAAGGTTTCCATAACCTTGCTGAACTCATTCCGTCGGGTTATCTTAAAAAAACGATCTGCATCTAAGCTATCCAAACTTAAGTTCACGGATTTAATACCAATTTTTTTGAGTTGAGGAATATAAGGTTCGGTTAGGAGGCCATTTGTGGTAATTCCTAAATCAGTTATATTATCCAATTTAGCTATACTCTCCATTAGCTCAATACAGTTTTTTCTCACAAAAGGTTCACCACCTGTGATTCGAATTTTATTGACACCTAATTCAGTAAAGATTTTGCATAATCGAAGGATTTCATCATCGGACATTAACTCAGGCTTTTTTATCCATGATAGGCCATTTTCTGGCATACAGTAGGTGCATCGAAGATTGCAACGGTCTGTAATTGCCAACCTTAAATAATTTATCGTCCTCCCAAATTTATCCTGCAGCATATCAGTCATAGTGTCTATTAACAAATATACTTAATGTTTTCCTGGAAGGGAATGGATTATTGGCTCAATTGTGAAGAATGTTATTTTAGGTTAAAATCCAAAAAAATTAACCAAACAGACAGGAAGTCTGTTTGGTCGATTGAAACATTAATTATTACTATGAGAATCCTATTCTACCTAGGATTAGATGTAAGTAATCTATCGCCAAATTAAATGCGAACTACAGGGAATTCCTGCGTAATCTGAATCTGGTTGTTTTAACCATATCGCGCCACTATCTTTATCTTCCAGGTTATACTGCTTCCCATCGGCTGGGATTATGACGATATAGCCATATTTTCCACCCACTGTTGCTACCCATGAACCATCTGGATAGTCATGGTCACTCCATGGAGTCCCTCTTTGACTAGCACCGGTAAAAGCAATGTATTTTCCATCTGGCGAGAATATTGGCCTATGCTCCCCATCATAACTAATTACCTCCGATAATTGACTCGTGGTGATCTGCTTTAGATCACTACCATCAATATTACACATCCATAAATGCCTGTTTTTCCGAAAGGCAAACTTTGTCCCTTGGGGATTCACGGTAAGGGATGAAATCCCTTCCATGGAGAATACTTTCGGAGCAGATTGATATCCATCGGCAGCAAATGATTTATACACTGAATTGCCTATCCTGAAATATAAGCTGTTATCGGAAGTCCAAACAGGAATACCATAATTTAAAAAGCTGACGCCTTTAACCATCCAGGAGCTTACCAGATTGCCAGTCTTGCTATCAATAATAGTGACGGGTAAATCTGCAAAATGCTGTGCATCTAGAGCAATAAATCTTTCATCTGGTGATATATGAGCATCTGTAATTTCAATATCATCAGCCTCGTAGCGGATATCAAAGTTATTATTGCCATCATTCAATGAATTATAGTCCAGTTTTGAGTTTTTATCCCTCAACACAAATCGTCTTTCTGTAAAGTTAAATGCCCCTTCAACATCCATGGTAATCAAAACCTTTTTATTGTCCCAGCTAATATCATAGCTGTCATATCGCGATGATCCCGGACCTACACCTAATAATCGGGAGGAATTCTTACCTGAACTAAAATCCATCTGGCCAACATCCCCTGCAAACTGCCAATAAAGACTGCCCGGTAAATTTTTTAATGCCTTCCCCGATCCGCCAAAACTTTGATCATCCTTGCTGCAGCCCGCACAGGAAATCATAAATAGCAGTATTAACAGGAATAATATTGGTCTTGTATTCATATTGCCTTATTGAAAATCTATTGATTAATAGCCCCATATCTTTCTTCCTAAAGGGTTATAACAAAATTAATTGTCGTCTTTTGGGGAGGCAATACTCTAAATTGATTAATTCCTTCTACTAGTTTTATAGTAGTTTTATTTTTTGGTTATTTTTATTGATAAAATCACCGTAACTTATAACCTAATGTCCAAATTTCAGCTTTATATTATATGCGCCTTATTAAGCCTAATCCATCTTTTTGTGAATGGGCAGGAATTTGAACAGTTGTCAAATAAATTGAATCAAGCAAAAAATCAAGAAGAGAAATTCAGTGCCCTTCTGAAGTTATCCGATTATTGGTCTTATCGTGATACTGCAAAATCCTTTGAATCCTTAAAAATAGCACAGCTATTAATCGAAGGCGATAAATACAGACAAGCACGATATTTATTTTATCAAGCTGGGGTTTATTATGGCTATGATAATCCTAAAAGCCAAAAACTCTATATGGAGGCTGAAGAATACTTTAAGCATATAGAAAGTCCTGAAGCTTACGGTTATAGAGCGAAATTGTGGCATAATTACGGATCGCTGGAACAGCAATCTGATAATGATAAGCTATTTCTGGACATCACCCTAAATTATTGTATTCCCTTTGCCATTAAATCAGGAGATAATAATCTGTTAATGAGTTATTTTACAGATGTAGGAATGGTTTTTTATAATAATAATGAATATGGGAAAGCCATGGATTATTATGAAAAAGCAGTCTCGTTGGTAAAAACAGAACAGGATGAAACTGAAAACCTACTTTGGACCTATCTCAACATGTTCGATGTCTATTTCTATCAAAAGGAACGAGATAAACAGATGCGAATCTTGGAGAAAGCAGAAGCGCTCTTGAAGAAACTGCCAGAACAAAAACTCGCCGGAGCATTATATAAAAATAAGGCTCGCTCCTTAAATCAGGAAGGAAAATATGTAGAAGCCCTCCAAAATATTGAAAAGGGGATGGCTGCTGCCAAGGAATATAATTCTTATTGGGACTTTTACTCCCTAAAATATGAAAAGGCTCAGATCTATAAGAACTCAGGAAATTTGCAAGCAGCAAAAACAGAGCTTGCCGAGCTCTTGAATGATACTCGTGGATCTGCAATGACCAAAAGCCGCTTGGCAATTATTACTGAACTCGCTCAATTGGAATTCCAATTAGGGAATTATAAAGGAGCTTATGAGTTAATTCTAAAACATAAACTCGCAAATGATAGCTTAAGTGCTTTGGATTTCAGAAAGCAACTTGCGGAGATGGAAACCCAATATCGGACCAAGGAAAAGGAACAAGAAATTGAAATTCTCGAAAACCGGAACCTATTGAACCGAGCGTTAATCTTTGGTGGAGCCTTTTTGGTTCTTGTATTGGGATCATGGCTATGGTACGCTTGGAACGTTCGTAAAAAAAGGAATTTAAAGGATACTATTTTACTGCGGCAACAACGTGAAATTGATGTTGCCAAAGCATTGGTAGAAGGAGAGGAGCAGGAACGAAAAAGGGTGGCAAGAGAGCTCCATGATGGATTATTGGGCCGTGTGACTGGACTGAAAATGAATGTCGAACGAATAGCGAGAGATAAATCTCAAAATGAATACCCCATGATGATCAGTGAACTGGAAACTGTTATCAACGATTTAAGGCATACTGCTCAAAACTTGGAACCTTCAATCCTAAAAAGGAATGGATTGAATGAAGCTATTCAACATTTCTGCCAATCTATGCAGACAGATAAAACCAAGATTTCCTATTATGGGCATGGGATGGAAGTTATTACTGAAAAAAACTTACAGCTTTCGATTTATAGAATCGTGCAGGAGTTGGTTACCAATGCAGTAAAACATGCCAATGCATCCCATATTTTATTGCAATGTTCCCTGGAGAATAATTACCTCTTGATTGAGGCTGAAGATAATGGAAAAGGATTTGACCCTGTAAAAATCAATCGGAATATGGGATTGGATAACTTGGAATCTCGATTAAAAACCATGTCTGGAAGCATGAAAATTGATTCCAAGCCGAATGAAGGAACCCATATTATTATTGAATGTCAATTGTAAATTATGATTAGAACTATTATATGCGATGACCATCCCTTGATAACTCAAGGATTAAGAAGTTACCTCGCTTCTCATGATGAAATACAAATTATTGGTGCTAGTTCTACCGCTAGTGACCTTAAAGGCATTTTGTGTGAAGAAGAAATTGATGTTTTACTTTTGGATATCCAATTGCCGGATGGGAATGGAGTTGAAATATGTGCCGAAATCAATCAGGAATACCCCCATATCAAGGTTTTAGGACTTAGTAATTTGGATGATCGGCATGTTATTCTTCGGATGTTGAATGCAGGAGCTTCGGGTTATCTGCTTAAAAGTGCTGCGATGGATGAAATTGTGAAAGCTATTTTGCATATCTATGCAGGTGGGGTTTATTTGGATCAGAATGCACAAAAAAGTCTGGGTTCATCGCAAGTGAACCTCGCTGAAGAATTTCCGCCAATTACACGTCGTGAAAAGGAAATCATTAAATACCTCGCCCAAGGCTTAAGCTCTGTACAAATCGCTGAAAAAATGTTTGTTAGTCCATTTACCGTCGATACCCATCGTAGAAATCTCCTTCAGAAATTTAATGTCAACAAAACCGTCAACCTATTGCAGAAAATAAAGGATTTAGGCTTGGAAGATTAATCTCTTCAGATCAAAAACTAATGTTTTTATTCATTTAAAATTTAATCGTCAAGGTTAAACTTATCTTTGAATTTCTTGTCTTACCAGTAGACAATTTAATTAATGACCTATGCGATATTTTACTGGCCTTTTATTACTGTTTATTTCATTACAAACTGGTTTTTCTCAGCAAATCTGGTTAAGTGGAAATCAAACAAAACAAGACTTTGGAATCCAATTTAATGAAGCTCATTTTCTGGTCAGCATTCAAGGGAAAATATTGGCAGTCGATCCCGTAATTGTTGATGATTTCCATAATAGAATTGATTACGATTTTGATAATAAGGTTAGATCTATCTCCGGTTTAAGATTGGATTATGATTTTCAGGGTCGAATCCGATCCATTGGAAATCTTGACTTCCATTATGACTTTGATGATAGGATTGACAGGATAGGGGATCAAAGAATCGACTATAATTCTATTGATAATAGTGTTTCTAGAATAGGAAACCGTAGAGTGAAATACAGTTTTTTTAATCAGGGGGTTGAACAAATTGGAGATGAAAAAATCGAGTATGATTTTGATAATCGAGTTGAAAGAATAGGAAATGATAAGGTGTACTATGATCTATGGAATAGGATCAGTCAAATTGGAAATGTAAAGGTTGATTATGATTTACGAAATATGGTCAGATCAATAGGAGATATGGTTTTCAATTATGACCTCTGGAATAGATTGACTTCCATTTCTGGAGGTACTGACAACCATTATGTTCATCGCTATTGGTTAATTTTAAGGTTGAATAGAAACTGATTAATAGAAACTAAGGTATAGGAAATTTATTGAAATTTTTATAGATTTAATTATCTGTAAATTAATGATTCATGAAAAAGGCAATTGTATTCTTAATCTTTCCTTTGTTGTTATCCCTGACTTCCTGTAATAAAATCCTGATGAGTGCCGCTGGATTGAAGAAAATCCAGAAATTCGATTCAGTGAATTTTGAAAAAACGACCGAATATTTCAAAGAACTCTACCCTGCAACCCAATCCATCTACGTTTCAGACTCTGCTTTTACAACATACAGAAAATCCTTTGCCGAATTCTCCCGTAATGAACTCGATCAGCCTATTCAAATTTTATACTTTGATAAGGATCAACTTAAATCATTTCATGCAAACTGCTATGCTAAGCCCTCATTGACCATGAGGTTAGATTGGAACTATGAAGGCAAATTTGACAACTATTTCCCCAAAACAGCATTAGAAATACCGAATAATAAAGGCCTACATTCCATTATATCCAATTTCAATATCCCAGTATCAAAAGATCAAAGCACCATTGTCTTCTTCTGGAGCAACATGTTGAACCGAGAAAGCAAAAGAGCCTTTAAACAAATCGTAGATAATATCCACAAGTCCCCAAATCATGAACAACCCAATGTCATCGCTATTAACACCGACAATTCTTTTATTGGCTTTGAATAACAAAAATCTATTTCAACTATACTGAATGGGCACAGGTTAGAGGGCGTATGCAATCCGCCCCTACAATGCGTTTTAAATATCCATTATCCATTCCATCCTACATTATCAAACCCCATCGGGGTGACATATTTGTAGCAAAAAATCATTTACCAACACACAGCCCCATCGGGGCGACATATTTGTTGTACCCATTTTATCATAAATGGGCGTATGCAATCCGCCCCTACAACCCGTTTCATATATCCTTTCCTACATCCAACAAAAATTACCTGATTACAGGTAAAATCAATACTGATTTTAAGGGATTGACTAACATTCCTTCAGCCTATATTTTTGATAAACACAACTGAGTAAACATCTGAAATGCATTTCAGAAAGGATTTACTCCATAAAATCTAATAGATCTAAAAAAAATTAAATATTTATTATGAAAAGAATAATCAAATTAAAAGGGATGTTTGCTATGCTAATTATGTTGGTAGGATTAGCAACAATTGTATCCAGCTGTTCTAAGGATGACGACAATCCTGACACTGGAGGTGGAGGTATTGACGCCGCTGTAGGAACCTATAAAGGGACTATAAAAATTATTGGTGGAGATGAGAAGTATAATGAGCTGATCGAGGTAACAAAAGTATCGAATGATAAAATAAAGATTACTGCTAAGAACAGCAGTTTAAATCTGCCTGTAAAAGAGGTTCAGGTCTATAATAATGCAGGTCAAGGAATTCTGACCACTTCCACTGAGCCAAATGGAATTTTCATTTATACCGTGTCAAATAAGGCGGTATCTTTTGTTGCTAAGGTAACTTCTGAAGGTGAAAAAATGTATAGCTTCGAAGGTTCAAAGCAATAATTTAGAACCAAATTAGTAAAGTTTTTTTCAAGATAATACTACACTATGAAGGTCATTTGAAATGGTTTTAACCTATCAAATGACCTTTCTTTATTTCAATTCTCTAGGAGAAATTGATGGATTATTTGCTAGAAAAATGGGTGTTAACTTCTCGTATTTACTCAGCCGAAGAATTAAATTTCTTCAATTTTTTTCATGACTCTTTCGGTAAAGGGATTACAATAGCATAGGTTGAAATCGAAGAGTTCTTCCGCGGAATAGGATTTTTCAATTTCTGAACGCAACATCCCCTTTGCTCTATTCAGGCGAACCTTAACATTCGCTTCACTGATGTCAAGCAAGTTTGAAGTTTCCGAAATATTTAACCCATTGATCTCCCGCAGTGCAAAAACCAATCTATAATCTTCAGGGATCCTCAGCAGGGAGGCTTCAATTATTCTTCCCAATTCATGGCTATAAACTTCCCTTTGAGCGTCGTTATTCGTGTTGTTGAACATAGGCCTTACATTTTCATTGATAAGTTCATTGGCAAGTTCGTTTTTGAAGCTGAACTTCTGTTTTTTACGATAGCAGTTATTCAGCATAATCCGGATGATCCAGGTTTTAAAACTGGAACCTTGTTTAAATTGAGCCAAACTTTTGAATGCATCGATATAACTATCTTGCATCAAATCCTGCGTATCCTCATGATTGTAATTATAAGAGCGGCCAATCTTATAGAGATAGGAGTTAAAGCGCCTGACAATGATCTCATACAATGGCTTTTCTCCATGTAATATGCGCTCGATAATTTCAGGTTCCGTTAATTGCTCTGTCTGATTCATGATCATTATCCTACTATTTTTGCTAGTCTGGCCATGGATAAGGCGGCAATGGCCATAACCAAATCACGTACTGCCACATCTACATACATAAATCCCGCTAATAAGGTAATTGCAATCAAGGTCAGCCATGCCGCAACAATAAGACCTCCAATTTCAGCTTTCTTGAACACAATAATCCCCGCCACAATTTCTATAACCCCAACAATCATCATAAATACCGAAACTGAAACCGGCAACAGGGACGCAAAGGATGGGTTTACATATTGGGACCAATCTGTAAGCAAGTTAGTGAATTTGTCCGCGCCAGCAACAATAGGTACAATGACAAATGTGTATTTTAATAAATTGAATGTTGATACCAAACTGGTATTTTTGATTGAACTTTCCATGTTTTTTCTTTTTAATAAGTTTGTACTTAATTAGGGTAAGTGACAAATGGAAAGGTTACAAGAGAATTGGATTTTTTTCCTAAAATCCAGCTTTGATTTTTTCAATCCTGTTCAATGCAAGGCTATATTCAAGTTCATGTCTGGGAAACAATATTTTTAACCCTGAAAAGAAATCTATCGCTTCCTGAATCATAATGGCAAAAAATGATTTTGCATCTATATTGATGCTGTTTTCATCAATGGTCATCTTGATTCTATCCGCATTTAATTCAATGGACACAGGTAAGGGTTGACTAGGGAAGGTAAAATAGCTTTTTGATGCGGTTTGCAACTCTTCAATTGAATTGATAAAATAATGCCAGAGATCTGTGATATCATCCCAATAACTGTAATCCATGAGAATTTTATCTTTATAGCTCATTAATAGGACACCATCCAAAAACTCAGGGTCTAATCCACTAACGTCTTTATACAGCATTTCCGAAAGTGGAGTGAATTTGGAATGATCTATCTTTCGGACATTCTTAATCTTATAATTCTTATCATTGATAAGGCAAGTTTTTAGAATTAAATCCTCCATTGATTAATGTGATAAATTTTCTATTAAATCTAGTTATTCTACCAGGATCCAACAACCAAAAGCTGATGGATATTTAACAAAATATCAACCGCTTAATAAATGTTTGCTACAAAACGATAATTAATAGAATTTCCAGTATTTTAGACTAGAATAAATATAATTAAAATGCACTTAAGCCAAGACCCTAACTATCCAACTGTTAAAGGTGATAAAGTAATTTTAAAGCAAATAGCTCTTTCTGATCTGGGAGATATCATGGAAATCTGTTATTATGATGGAGTTTTGCCATCCACCCAAATTGAAACCATTGAAACTCTTGAGAAAATATATAAGGATTATTTAAATGGGGAAGCTATTCATTGGGGAATTTATGATTCGCAAAGCATGCAAATTGTTGGTACTTGTGGTTATTATCGTGGATTCAAAGATAATGCTGGAGAACTGGGCTGCATTTTGCTTTCTGATTATTATGGCAAAGGATATATGACTCAGGCACTTCAGCAAGCCATTGATTATGGAAGAACTAACTTAAAGCTGAAGCGTATTTTTGCAATTACTAATCAGGATAATAAAAAGGCAATTGAATTATTGCAAAGGTTGAACTTCATAGAAATTCAAAATTTAGACGATAATTGCGTAGAATTTGATCTCAAATAATTGAAGGTAGCATCTTTTATCTTTCAAACTACTTGGAAGCCAGATACTCATCTTTTAGTAAGGAATATAAGGTTAAATCCAGGTATTTTTCATTGACATATTCCGCCTGCCTGAGAATCCCTTCTTTTTTAAAATTCAATTTTTGCGGAATAGCCTGACTTTTTAGATTCTCAACAGCTGCTTTTATCTCAATTCTATTCAATCCCAATTCCTCAAATCCATAGGTTATCAATCTTTTACAGGATTTTACCACAATGCCTTTCCCATTTTTTTTCTGATCGATCCAATATCCTATTGCTCCTAATTTATTGTGCCTATTAAGATGATGTAATCCAATCCGACCTACCGCTTTCCCTTGATATATAATGGTAAAACTCGCCTCATAATGCTCCTGATTTTTAAAAATTGCATTTAGAATATACTCTCTAAAATCTGCTTCCTTCGCCATGTGGTCCACCCAAGGAAGAAATACCGATAAATAATCCCTATTGTTTTGAATGATTTCGAATAACTCAGAAACATACATGATGGAAGAGCCTTCCAAAACGATGTCCTCATCTACAATTAATTTCATTTTGATTTTTTTCTTTTCATAATTGGTGCCCAAACTATTCAATATGATGCTAGGTAGATAAACCGATTGATTATGAGTGGGAATCAAATTTATATTTTATTTTGCCCATAACCAACCTATTAAATCATAATTCTTGTCATAGGGCAAGTTTTTCCCCCGATTGATAGGCTAACTTTGATTAACACTAATAAATAAAAAATCATGGAAAGAGCAAAATCAGCACAATTGAATATTATTATCCCTGCCTATAGGATGCATACCCAGACGTTTATCAATGTATTGGATGGCGTCTCTGAAGAAGATTCCAAGAAGAGAGTTGAAGACCGTACAAACAATTTAATTTGGATGGCTGGAAATTATGTGAATGTACGTTATAGCATGGGGTCAATTTTGGGATTAAAAGAAGAAGATCCTTATCAAGACCTATTTTATATGGGAAAAACATTAGATCCACAGAAAGAATACCCTTCTTTAAAGCAATTACTCGATAATTTTCATCACATTTCACCAAAAGTATATGAGGCATTATTGAATGCTGATGATAATCAACTCGCAGAAATCTTTGAAATCCATATGGATATTCCATTCATTAAAGAAGACAAATTGAACTTCATTGGTATGTGTATTGGAAGAGAGGATTACCTATGTGGTCAAATGGCCTTAATGCGTAGAATCTTAGACTATCCTAGCATGAAATACGATGTAGATAATAGCATTGGATATTAGGAAATAAAAAACTGAACTTCAAAGAACCCACTATTGGGGAGCTGTTTATTTAGGGTATTCATGGTAAATTTGCTCCAATAGCAACAGCATTAGAGACTAACGCTTTGGACTCGTATTATCTCTGCAGGCATTAATGGGCTCATGGTCATACTGCCTGCTATTACAAACCTTTCAAGTGATTTTCAATCAATTCATGATTATCCTCTGAATATCCTCTAAATATTTCCAGGATCTTACCGTCCTTGTCAAGAAGATAAGCCCTAGGAATAGCCTGAATTCTATATTTTATGGCTTCAGGAGAATACATACCCTGTTGGTCAGAAACATTCGTCCAGGTAATCTGGTCTTCCTGACTCGCCTTTGTCCATGCATTAAAATTCGTATCTATACTAAAGGAATAAATTTCAAAACCTTTATCCTTATACTGATTATATAATGTAATCAATTGCTTATTACTTAGCCTACATGGTCCACACCAGGCTGCCCAAAAATCTAATAAAACCATCTTACCCCTTAAATCACTTAACTTCACCAATTTTCCATCTACGGTCTTAGCCTCGATGTTGGGAGCTATATCTCCTGTTTTGAGCAAAGTGGTCTTTAAAAAATCCTTTATAAAATTCCCCATGGAACCATTTTGTATGGTTTCTGGAAATCGATCATATGCCAGCTTAAGACTATCTTTTGAAAGGGTGTTTCTTAAAAAATAAACCTCTTGCATCAAGGGGTAGGAGGGCTCCAAGGAAAAAATGTTTATGACCCTCACTCGATCGATAGAATCCCCAAATTGACTTAACTTATTGATCAAAATCTTTTTCTTCTCCTTATCGCTTTCTGCTTCAATCTTTTCATATAACATACTATGCTTATCCCATAAGGGTGAAAGTTGATCTGAAATTTCTCTATTTAACTTATTAATATCTGAATTTTCAACAATTAATTTATCAAAACTGGATCTATCTCCTTTAACTTTCCACGTACCTTTTTCAATCCACAAGGAAACATATGGGCCGTTTTCAGCCTGTAAGCGATAACTTGATGGTTCCAAAACCTCGCCTTTAATAGTCAGTTTCCCATCTTTCATCGTGCCGATATAACTGTCATTAGTTTTCCCAAGACTAGAAAGATGAAATTTAGTATCATCAGGGAAACCTGTTATTTCAGCATTTATGGTAAAACTACCTTCTTGACCTTGGACAGTGAAATATGTGAAAATCAGCAATAAAAGAGATAGATATTTCATTTAACAATTGGTTAGTGAATGGATGCTTTAAGTTAATAAAAATAGATTTGACTTTTTAATTCTATTTATGTTTTATAGTTATAACCTGATAGATTTTAGAAAATAATAATAAGAAAAGGCGAACCTGAGATTCCTTTTCGCCTGATTAGATATAATAATTAGTGAGGTTTGTTTTTAAAATTTAATGGTCGCGGTTAAATAAAATGCTCTTGGAGGATTGGAAACTGTAGAATATAAAGCATTATTTTTTACAGCTTGATCATATTGCTCTTTCGTGAAACTATTATTCCCCGCCAAAGATTCTAAGATTCCACCTGGCCTGACCCAACTCATGACTGCATATTTGTTCAATAAATTATTAACATTCAGACTCAATTTGAGTCTTTTGTTGATATCATATCCTGCACCAAAATCAAATTGTGAGAAAGCTGGTAAGGTAAATGCATTGACCACATTCGCCTGTCTTTTCCCTAGATATGACCAAGTAAGGAAACTATAGAATTTTCCAATGGTATAAGTAGGAGTGATGTTCATAATTATACGAGCATTATTGTCCGTTTCATTGCCTGAATATGAGATTTTTGTATCATCATCTGGTCCAGGTTCGTTGGCTACCCATTGCTCCAAGTTATTGATTTTGGATTTTTGTAAAGTTAATATTCCTCGGACGCTCAAGGATTTATATACCTGCCAATCTGCTTCAACCTCAACTCCAAGGGTACTATATTTTCCGTAAAGCATCTCAGGAACATAGAATCCGCCACTTTCTGCTTGGAAAAATTGAGAATTTGGAACCCCGCTTAACACACTGTAAAAGGGAGTGACAAATAAATTTAATTGATCGGTTCTTGCCTTTAACCCCAATTCTACCTGTTGTGTGGTTCTTTGCTGTGGGTTTAACAATCCAATGGTTTCCTCTCGGTTTGCCGCAAAGTAAATATCCAAATCTGGCGCTTTCTTACCTTGAGAATATCGACCATATAAAGCTAAATTTTCATTGAATTTATAGTTCAGTGCTCCGGAAAATGAAAAACTGTGCAGGGTTTTATTGAAGTCTACGGAAGATATTCTATCAACCGTATTATTGTCATAGAAAGTTTTAGGATCTCCATCGACTCCTCCTTGTACACCGGTTTTCATATATACGCGATCATTATTCCCTTTTACATTCATGTTTTCATATCGGACGCCCCAATCGAAGGTTAAATTAGGATTGATATTCCAGGAATGGCCGAAAAATAAAGCCGCTAACCTCTGTTTTGCGTGAAAGGTTAAGGAAGCTCCATTATCCCCATTCGCCTGCGCAATCCCATCCGAATTTGTCACCTGATGTAGACCTGTGGTCCCGCCTAGTGTTCCGCCCGTAAAATCCAATGTCAAGTACTGTGGACGGTTTTCAATGGTACTGATTGCAACACCATCAATTCCTGAATATCGCTCAACATTGGTGTGACCAAAATATCCACCAATGGTAAAGTTCATGTTAGCTGTCGATTTCTGAAAACTGAATTGATCGATAAACTCCTTTACATCGTTGTGGTAGGCCCCAAACGTGGTCATGAATACTCCATTTGCCAATAAATCCTGACCCGGTAGGTAATTTTTGCTGACCGTATAATTAGGCATTCCACCCGGACCTAAAGCAGATGCCACTTGCATCATTTCTTCTCCCGTCTTCGCATTTTTAAAAGAATAAGAACCAATGCCTAGACCTGTCATCCCCGATAACAAGAAATAGGAGGTGATATCTGTGGCACTCATTGTGGTTACTGAACCCGGAGTATTGTATAAAATATTGTTTTTGGCATACCTAGCCGCATTGTTAAAGGTCCAATCGTTGCCTAACTGATGCTCCCAATTCATGGCAACTGAACGATATTTGCTGTGAACCAGGTTCCTTGGATTGAACTTCATTGAGCCTCCATAAATAAAGTCTTGAGAAGAATAATCCAGCTCTGGCATCAGAACACTGGAATAAATATTAAAACCATTTGCAGGCTCGGGATTGTCAAAGCCGTGGGTCGGAATGAATTGTGCATAACCATTTTTATCATTCAAGTATTTTACAAATACTTTTAATGTACCCTTGGAATATTTCTTCATTAGATTTCCTTTCGCCTGTCCACCATTGTTCATGGCATATCCTGGATATCGTCCACTTTGGTCATATCGGTAAAAACCGCCAATATTGTAATACCAGTTATTTCCCAATGGACCCCCATAGGAAAAATCAGCCCGTGAATAACTATGCCCATCACGATCCAATAGTCCATATTTTAAGCGAACTTCTCCTTCCTTAGTATCTGATCCAGTTTTGGAAACATAATTAAAAATCCCTCCAGGAGCATTTGCCGCTGTTATGGAAGCTGTACCACCACGCACAGCCTCTAAACGGTATAAAGTCGCATCTGGACGTAAGAAAAAGTCCGGACCATAGTTGAAGTAAGTGGCATTCGTAATAGGAATCCCATCCTCTTGCATGGAAACATACTCATATCCAAAACTTCCATCTTGCGTTCCTACTGTTATCCCACGGCTAGCCACCGAGTTTCTGATTTCACCCAATGAAGAATTTACAAAAACTCCAGGAACATTCTTTAATAAATCCGCCGCAGAAGTGGTCGCTAATTTCTCCATCTGACTCGCATTTAAGGTGGAAATCGCAACTGAAGCGTCCATTCGCTTTCGCTTGTCAAAGGTCCCCGTCACAAAAACCTGATCCATCGTATTGCTGGAAGGTAACAATATTACGGTGAGGAACTGCCCAGCACTTGCTTTCAGTTCTTGATTTTGATATCCTAGAAAACTAATCTGCAAGGTTAGTTCCTGAGATTCAACATTAAGAATTTCAAATGTTCCATCTGTAGCCGACGGAACGCTGCGATTGCTGTTTTTGATTCTGATGGTTGCTCCCGAAATAGGAATTCCTTGCTCATCTTGAATCTTTCCCAAGATGTCATTTCCTTGGGCGCAAGTAATCTCTATGTTGAACAGCATAAGCATAGCAAGGGCTAGACAGCCAATAAAGGGTATCTTAATTTTCATGTTTTTAGAATTTAAAGGTTCTTATCTTAAGCGCAGAATTATTGGCTTGTTATATATCTAATCCTGTGATTTTGCCAATGAATTTTTATTCAAGGAATGATCTAAATAGTAATATGTTTTGAGAAAATGATATAATTCTGGGAACACCCTTTCTGGTAACATCCCATGCGGATAACCTGGGAAATTATGTAATTCAACAGGAACTCCAGCTTCAATTAACTTGATCCCAATATCCAATCCCGCATCTCTTAATGGATCTACTCCGCATGTTGCTAAGTAGGTAGCTGGTAGGTTTCTGTAATCCTCAATTTCCCCTAAAATGGCGTTTTTCGGCAAATTGTTTTTATAATTTTCTCCAAAGTAATAGGATAATAAAATAGGAATATCTGCACCCTTCACCCCAGGGATTTCCCATAATTCACGCATTGAAACAGATGTGGTATCGATATTTCCCGGAGGAAAAAATAGTGCTTGTAATTTTATTTCAGGACCTTTCTTCTCGCGATTCACCAAGACCAAGCTTCCAGCAATTCCTGCACCTGCACTACCACCTCCAACACCTACTAAAGATGGATCTGCATTGAGTTGCGGAGCATTTTTGATGCTCCATAAAAATGAAGCATAGGCATCATGAACTGCAGCTGGATATTTATGCTCTGGTGCAAATCGATAATCTACCGAAATAACCAAAACATTTGACCGAACCGCAATACTCGCGCAATTCTGATGGTCCCAGTTTAAACTACCATAAACATAGCCTCCACCATGGAACCATAAAAATATGGGCGTCTTTTCCGAAGTTTTTGGCTTATAAATCCTGATCGCAATCTCAGGGTCGCCAGCATTCAAACCTGGTATCTTTTTATAGATGATATCAACGCTATCCGCATTGCTAATTTTAGGGATTTCCAATTTCCCCTGCTTCTCTCTTTCTTCCTTAATATGCTTTAAATTAACCTCTGTAACTGGCATAAAAGCAAGTGGCGAAAATTGCGGCAGCAAACGCTTGCTAACCTCTTCTTTGCTTAAGATTTTTATGTCTTTATGTTCCTGAGCCTGTAACAGGTAGGGGAAAATAAAGGTCAGGCAATAAATAAGTATATTTTTCATTTGTAAAGAGGTTGATTATTGACCATATTGTTTGACCCATTTGACAACTTCGGAATAGACTAACTTTCGGATGCTGCTATCTTTAAGGTTCAGATCATGACCTGCGCCTTGAATAGGAATGAATTTATTCTTGACCTTCTTGTCCTCCAAAGCTTTTACTAGAATTTGAGCTTGGATAAATGGTACGACTTTATCATCCGTACCATGTACAATTAGTATTGGAATAGGTTTTACAAATCTGACCGGACTAGCTGAAAAGAATTCCGGGTCAATATCCTTATTTATATCATAATCTTTACCCGTCATCTTTACCAAAACCTCCTTAAGACCAGCTTTTTCAACAAAGCCCATCATTTCTTTGCTCGTAAAATCCACAGGTCCGCAAAATTCAGTTATAGCATTGATTTTTTGGCTGTAGTGTAACTATATAACATGGCTAAATGCGCACCTGAACTAACTCCAGACATCACAAAACCATTCTTGCGGACATTCCAGTTATCAGCTTGGGAAATACAATAATTCAATGCAGCATCTACATCAGCAAGCATTTCCTTATAATGGACATTCTCATGGTTTGCATATCGATGGTTGATACTTGCAACTGATATTCCATTAGTATATAGCGTATCCATAAAATCCTGAACATTTTCCTTGTTGGCAATCGTCCAAGCTCCACCATGAATTAGTAAAACAAATGGAGTCTCTTTGTTGCGGTTGGCTGGTAATTTCACATCCATGATGTTCCTCGCATCTGTTCCATAGGCAACATCTTTCAGTATAATCGATTCCGAACGACTAACAGACTTTTGAGATGAACAACCACTCAATATTAATATTAAGCTGAGAAAATAAATTGACCATTTCATATTTTTAGAGATTAAGGTTTTATAATTAATTTATATACTGCCCTGTTCCAGTTAATGCTAATCCAATTCAAATCCTTTCATGAACTTATAGCTTTTTCATTTGGAAATCGTCTTGTAGAATCTTCAAAAATGATGGAAAGATTAACATAAGCTATTATTGGTTATACCAATTGCTAAGAATTGGCTCAAAATTTATTTAAAGTTATGCTTGCATAATAAAAAACTCATATCGAAACAGGAGCTTTTTGATACGAAACAGGAATATTTCATTGTTTCATTCGATCCTGCAATGGACTAACCCCGAAAAATCGCCTATAAAGGTTGGCATAATGGCCTCGATTATTATAACCATAGAGATGACAAATCTCCGAAATTGGAAGGTCCGTATGAATAATCATTTGTCGAGATTGCTCTAACTTTTCCTTGATTAGGTATTGATGAATGGGCAGACCATACATCTTTTTGAAATTTTTCTTGAGGTCAAATTCATTGATACCTACTTTCCTACAGATTTCCTTGATGGTTATGGTTTGTTGAAGGTTTTCATGAATTATATCTCTTGCATTCTGAACGATGGCTCTCGTTTTATCTGACAACTTTTCAAAATGCTGATCAATTTCAAAAGTTTTTTGAAATTCAAGCCAGTAAAAAAGGAATTCCAACATCTTACTTTCCAATAACATAGTTTTTTCGAGATCCATGGGTGAAATCTGAATTATCTGCTTTTGTAAATTTTGAATATTGGGATGCTCACAGAAGATTCTAAAGCATTCAGAAACATGCTGGTTCTTAATTGAAAAATACTTTTCAGGTATAAAGAATCGAAAACCATCTACCTCCGTAATATCCCACTCAAACTGCTTGTCACCTTGTATACTAGCTGATCTTAATTGTCCTGGTTTATCTATTCTGAGGTCGACCATTCCCTTTTCTCCAACCGGATCATTGGAAATAAAATGGGTGCTTTCCTTGAAATTCCACTTCCCACGAATAAAATGAAAATCATTCCGAATAAAAAGTAGGAGACCACCACTCGCTATTTCATCTGGTGTAACAATCTGTACTGAATTCCAAGCCGAATTTTCAATGAAATTATAATTCTGCGTTAGGGAATTTAAATAGGCTCTTGGATTAATATAAGGTATATTCAATTCCATAATCAGTATTTCTAAATTAATAACCAGTATAGCGAATTGTTAATACCTAATATAGAGCTAATTAGCGGATTAAACAAATTTCTTATAAATTTATATATTATCAAATTTATGGCTGAAACACCAATAAATTTGTCGTTATTATCAATTGAAGCTTAAGTGGGAGAAGCTGCAATCCTACAATTCGGTTTGATGAAATATTCTACTTGAATCATATAAAAAATTGTTTGTCAGATAGTAAAAGGATTGAAGAAAAAAATTAGATTTACTCTTAAATTTGATAGGCTATCATATTTTAATAAATGTAATTAACCAATTTCATTGAATGAGAAATCTATATTATTTTTTCCTAATGCTATTATTATTTTCAAGTTGTTCAAACCCTTCTCAACATAATGATCCAATTCCAGTTCATGAAACTTTTACCATTAAATCCGCTCAAGTAAATGAGGATAGGACGATAAATGTCTGGACTCCCGAAAATTATAAAACTAGTACGGACTCCTTGGAAGTTATGTATATGCCAGATGGCGGAATTAAAGAAGATTTTCCTCATATTGCCAATACTTTAGCACAACTCGTTGAAGAAGGCAAGATAGATCCTTTGATTCTTGTGGGGATAGAAAATACTGAAAGAAGAAGAGACTTAACTGGCCCTACTGAAGTGGCAAAAGATAAAGAAATTGCCCCTGTAGTAGGAGGCTCTGCAAAATTCAGAGCTTTTATCAAAGAGGAACTTATCCCTGAAATCAACAAACGATACCGGACAACTCATCGAAAAACTATCATTGGCGAATCCCTGGCTGGGCTCTTTGTAATGGAAACATTCTTTCTAGATCCAGATATGTTTGAGAATTACATTGCCTTTGACCCTTCACTATGGTGGAACAATTCCAGTTTGCTGAATTCTGCCAAAGAACATCTGGCAAAATTACCATCTGAACATAAGGCCCTTTGGTTCGCCGGATCCAATGCTACGGATATCTCAAATAATACGCATAAACTAGCGGAAATTCTGGAGCATACCGATACCCCAAATTTAGACTGGGGATTTGCCCCTGAACCAAACGAGGAACACTCTACCATTTTCAGAGCAAAAAAAGAACAAGCTATTCTTTGGACATTGGAAAAATTATAGGCTACTCAATTGGAACAAATACAAGCAGCTCTATGTCCGCAATGATCAATTGCGCCTTTTCAAATAAAAATTGAATACTTGACTTTTTTCAAAAAAAATAATTTAAAAACCCTAATACGGAAAACCGTAAAATTTTCCTGTAATTCCGTAATACATTTGGATGCAAAATGAGTTTTAAGAAATAAACTTATTATTAACATCCAAAATAATGAAAATAAACAAACTGATATTTCCAGTATTTGCTGTATTATTAATTCCTGGAATTATTATAACTACGAATTCATGTGTCGAAAAGAATCCAATTGCTTCCAAAATAGATCAATTGGAAAAAGATGGGATATTTTCATGTACTGATCTAGATGAAGTTCATCAATTAATTTTGAAAAATCAAAATGATAGAAACTTTAAAAGCTTTTTTCTGAATGAAGCTGTAGATACTCTAAAACTTAACAAACTCATCAAAAGTAAAATTGGAGAGGCGGAATTTGAAAAGCTTAATTGTGACTCAATCGCTAATGTGAGTCCCAAGGCAAAACATGTCCATATTTATTTAGAGAATTCAGGCAGCATGGATGGCTATGTGAATGGCATTACTGATTATGAAGCTGCCCTAGCAGATTTAGTTGTTGAAACACAACACTATTATGGAAAGGAAAATCTATCAGTCAATTTTATCAATAGTGAAATTATACCAGCGCACATAACTGATATAAACAGTTTTTTTAAATCCTTAAATCCAGGTGAAAAACCTTACAATGTAGGTAATAAATCTGTTTCTGAATTAAATGAATTGTTTAAAAACGTTCTTGCGAAGACTGATAAAGAAGATATCAGCATTTTTATTTCTGACTGTATTTACTCGTTAGATAAAAGTCGGTCAACGCTAGAAGGTTTGATTTTTCAACAAAGCCTCACTAAGGCAGTATTTTTAGAAAAATCAAATGAATTCCCTTTATCAGCTTATGTTCTTCAGATGAATTCTAGTTTTACAGGAAAATATTACGATAAAGACAATAGAGTTACGGTATTGTCCAAGGAACAAAGACCTTATTATATTTGGATCTTAGGTGAAGAATCTTTACTCAAGGACTTTCTTCTTAAGCGTAATCCTAATAAATACCGTGGTTTTAAAAATAGCTTTTATTTTACAAGTAATTTAAATTCTAAGTTAAGGTTTGAACTCTTAAAAAGTACAGGATTAGAAGGGAGAGTTTCCTTCAATAGGGATAATAATACGATAATAGACGGGATAAAGTTTAAGGATGGAAAATTCCAGTTTGCAATTGCTGTTGATTTTAAGAATTATCCTGATCAGACAACTGTATTAAATAAAAATTCCTATAAAATTACCCCAGGGTTTGAAATAGTAACCATAGACCCTATTCCTGAAAATAACCAACCCGCCATTATTCAGCATAATGATTGGAATAAAATTTCCAAATCTGCATTTACACATCTAATTACAATAAAAACGAACGATTCCAATTTTCCTTCTGACTTTAACCTCAGTTTTATTAACAGTCTCCCTAATTGGGTTGATTCTGCAAGTACAGATGACGATTCGGATATCAAAAATAATCTGGATAAAACATTTGGATTCAAATTCCTAATTAAAGGAATCCAAAGTGCCTATGAATCTAATGGCATTAAATCTTCAAAAATTGAACTTACATTAAATAAATAATTAAGCTATGAATGAATTATTTGCGTCACTCTATGAATTTGAACCAATAGGTTTTTATAATCCTAATTTTTCTCAAGAGGTATTCAGTGCATATTTATATCAAAAATATGGGTTGGTCTTATTGATAAGCACCTTGATATTCGTATTTATTTATTATAAAGTCCTAGATAAACCATTTTTTGCAAAATTTAGATATTGGTTTATTGTGCTAATCATTATTGTTTCATTCAATTTTGCTTACCTATTAATAGATTGTAGAACTGTAATGGATGCCGCTGGATTTAAGTTTGAGGGAGAATACGTGTCGCTAGCGATCAGTAATGGGATTTATTGTTCTATTTTATTTCTAATCCTTTCTCTTATTGTGAAGAATATTAGTATTAACAATTCTAAAGTTCCTTTTTAAACTATGCCTAAATTATATGTTTTTGCAATCGGGGGCACAGGTTCTCGGGTTGTAAAGTCCCTTACCATGCTTCTAGCCGCTGGTATTAAATCTAATTATGAAATTGTTCCGATTATTCTTGACCCAGATGCTGCCGCAGCAGATGTGTCCAGAACAACTCGCTTATTAAATAATTACCGTCAAATCAATAAATCAGTAAATCCCAATTCTAGTGATTCATTCTTTAAGAATAAAATAGAATCGTTGGGGGATGTTGTTGGTGCCGCAACAGGTGATGCTATCAGCAATGAGTTTCGATTAAATATTGCTGATTTAAACGGGGGGACATTTAGGAAATTTATTGACTTCAATTTATTAGATACAACTGGAAATAACGAAGCTTTGATATCCCTTTTATTTTCCAATCAAAATCTAGATTTAGATTTAGAAGTTGGTTTTCAAGGGAATCCTAATATCGGATCCGTCGTATTGAATAAGTTTACAGATTCTCAAGAATATAGACAGTTTGCACAAAATTATTCCGCTGAAGATAAGATTTTTATTATTTCATCCATTTTTGGTGGCACAGGTGCCGCAGGATTTCCTTTGATTCTGAAAAATATCCGAGAAGGAATTGTGCAAAATTTGTATTTCGAGAATTTAAAAAATGCAATTGTAGGAGCAGTTACTGTACTACCTTATTTTAAATTAGATGGGGATGGAAACAATAATATTCAAAGTTCAACTTTTATGTCTAAAACAAAGTCTGCACTGAGTTATTACCATACCAATATAACTAGTAATAAGTCGATTAATTCTTTATACTACATAGGAGATTCAGCAAATAACAATTATAAGAATGTTGTTGGCGGAAGTGGACAAAAGAATGATGCTCATTTTGTCGAATTAGCAGCAGCAATGGCAATATTCGATTTCGCGGATGATCAAACCCTATCTTCAGTCAATGGTAAAGTTATTGATCCTAAATATAAGGAATTTGGAATTGATAGCATTGATAATAATAACCCTTTGATTACTTTTCCTAATCTTGCAGATGCGACACAATTTATGATAAAGGAAAAATTAACTCAATTATTCTTTTTCAACCTTTATTTGGAAAACCACTTGAAAAATGAATTTAAGGCTCCTTTTGCTGATAATAACCCTAAAATCGACCAGAATTTCATGAATAACCAATTCTATTCTGCACTATCAGAATTTCTCAAGGAATTTAGAATATGGTTGGGAGAATTAAAAAGAAATAAAGTAGGCTTTGAACCTTTTAAAATTCAAGAACGCATAGATTCTGATGGAAATATAGTAGATATACAGATTTCCAGTCAAGATATTTTTACCCTATTAAACGGAATTGATAAGAAAAGAAAATCCATTTTTGAAAAATTAAAAGGAGCGGGTTCGGGATATCATATCCTAACAAATAAACTGAATGATTTGGCTAAAGGCGTCAACTTTTCTAACCCGGAATCTAAGTTGTTAGATCTATTCAGCAAAGCAACTAAAGCAAGTATTAACCAAGAATTATTTTAAGAAATAGTATGGCAAAGAAATTCAGATTATTTGAAGGGGAAGATTTAACGCATTGGCAAACCCGTGCTGGAGACTATAATGTTAATGTAATCAAATCCATTCAAGGTGGAGATATCGATAAAGCAAAGAACTTTCCTACTTCTATTCCTTCACCTTTTGCAAGGTTAGATTTATTTCGAGCTGCATTTGCAGCTTTTGAAAATCCCGAAATGCCTTTGGATGGTGATTCCAATAATCACAGGATTATTGGCGAATGTCTAGACCTTCTAGAACTATTGTACAATTATGACAATGTCAAAGATCGCTTGAAAGTAGTAGTATGGGATAAATCAGTTGATTTGCCCAAATTGGAACAATCCAATTCTGCTGGACATCAATTGTTGGCAAAAACTTTAAGCTTATTCTTAAGCCAAGATAATTCTGCCTTTCATTTTGACCAATTCAATAGGTTCTATATCTTTTTTTGGGACGGTTTCATCTTAGGAGGAACCTCTCCTAAATCCCTAGTTTTTACCACTGCTAACTCAAAGGAATTTGCTAAAATTAGTGTCGAGGAAGATGTTCTATTCTCTGGAAACAGCAAACCCCTATATCTACGTAATAAAGATTTTATTAAATATGTCAATAGCTTATTCCAATCCAATGAGTTATTGAGGAAAAACATGAGTGAGTTCTATACTTATATTCGTAAAAACTTAGAACATATCCAAAGAACTGATCATTCCTTTTTTAAAGAATTGGATGCCTTAGATGCGAATTCTATTAATGATTTTGCTGAAATTTCTCATGAGACTATTTACCTGGAAGTTTTTAGCATTCCCTTGCGAAAAATTAAGAAAGAAGACTTAATCGAAAAGATTTCAAATGAGTCAGAATTTCTCATTCATAGTAACAAACCTATTCAAGGTCCCGTTCCAATGGTTTTAATAGAAAATGGACATTTAGGCCATCTAAATTATTTGAATAATACTACCAAATGGGATGTGAATCAAGAAGTTTTATCTACCAAATTGCGTCTTGAAGATAGAGAATTACCTGGCAAGGCTATTAAATACCCGTATTATACTGTCGATGATTTCTTAGCTTCAAATATCTATGAATTGCCATATAACATCAATAAAAATCAATTTTTTGATGGCAATTTCGTAAATGAAACTAGTAAGAATTCTGTAGGGTATCTTTTACCACTTACACCTAAATTTTTTGAATTCTTCAGTGAAATAGATCTGTGGTCAAAAAATATTGCAGGTCTTTCGATGATCGAAATCATAAAAAGAAATAGTTATGTCCAAGTCGTTTTACGTATCCCAATAAACAAAGGTAAAAACCATATAGAATTGATAAAGAGGTATGTTACTGATGATGCAAATGATAAGCAAGGCTTAATTAAGTCCTGTGAGAAATATGTAAGTGTCTATCCGTTTATCAAAACCAATGAAAATCCGAACTATTATATTCAGATCATCGACAGAGATCAAAGTGATTCCCCTGACCATTTACAATTACAAGTAAAATATGGAACCCATCTGCCTAAAAATACTTCTTTAAAAAGTAAATATGGAAAGAATGGTTCATTTTATAATACAGTTTTTCAACAAGTTAATCATAACTTCAGCACTATCTTATTAAAACAAGCTGAAGCATCTGAAGGGAATTATTTGATCCCAAAATGGCAAGAAAGTAACCAATCAGGGAATAAATTTACTTTTGCTCTTGACTTTGGAACATCCAATTCTCACATTGAATATTCTATAAATGGTGAAGCGCCTCGATCATTAAATTTTTCAGCAGAAAATAATGGATATGGGTTTAGTTTTGATGTTAATAAAGTGATCGGAAAAGAGGAAGGAGAAATTATTGATTTTGAGTTCTTTCCACGAGCAATAAATCAGGATTTTGCAGTTAATTTTCCAGTTCGTACCGCGATTTTCGATTTTGGAAATTTTGATCCTATTGATTATAAGTCCATTCTTGACTATAATATTGGGTTTTACTATGAGAAAACACCACTAATGAAGTTCAATGATTCGAAGGCTCGAACCAATTTGAAATGGCAAAATGATGGAGTATCTGATTTCGAGCAGAAGGCTTGGGTAGCAAGTTTCCTAGAACAATTGATAATCATGTGTAAAACAAGAGTTCTATTGGACGGTGGTAATATTTCTTTAACAAATTTTGTTTGGACATATCCCTTAAGTTATGGCTCTTATCAAATTAATGAGATTTCACTACAGATGGAAACACTTGTACATAAGCATTTTGGTACTATGGTAAAAATAGAACCAATATGTGAATCCATAGCTCCTTTTTATTCAATGACTAGCGAAGGGAAATTGTTAGGCAATTCTTCAAATATTCTCTCTTTAGATATAGGTGGTGGTACAGTAGATAGTGTCGTTTATCAAAATAATGAGATAAGGAATATTTCTTCAATGATTTTCGGGGCAAATTACCTGTATGGAAATGGCTATATTAAATCTATTAAATCAAATAAGTTTTATGAGTTAGGTGAGGAATTTGCTAATACATTTCCAGAACAATTTAGCAAATTCTACCCCATAAAGGATGAAATAGTTCAGAGGGAAAAAATAGAAGATATTATAGCATTTTATTATTCTCTTGAAAATCAAATTGAACTTAGGGGAAAACAAAATGTTAGTTTCTCCAAATTCTTATCAGATAAACATGAAATTCGGTTGATTTATCTATTCTATTTATCATCGATTCTCTACTTTAATCTCATTAGTATGAAGGCACTTCAGATGGATGCCCCAACTAAAATTCTTTTTTCTGGAAATGGTTCAAAATTTTTGGATCAATTAGACTTGAATAAGAAAAAATTAGGGATTAAAGAATATGCCAATTCTCTGGTTAGAAAAATTTTTAACATTAATGTGGATAAATTTAACTTAGAAATCTTCACGCATGAGAACCCTAAAGAATTAACTGCCAAAGGTGCAATTAGTATAATTGACCATGAGCAAGATTTACTAGAAAAATTTTCAATTAGAAATATAAATAAAACTTTTTCAACATATTTAGGAGATACTAGTCAAACATTTGTTTCAATCCAAAAACCAATGATTTATTCTGAATTGAATAATGACAACCTTAATTCCATCATAAATCAATATAAATCCTTTGTAGATTTTTTTCTTAATCAAAATGAAGTGGATGTAAAAGATTTATTTGCTATTAAGATTGACTTTAAGAAGAAATTTGAATCTGTTTTATTAAATGAAAATAAAGCTAGAGAATTTTTGGAAGCTGGATTAGGTTTTAGAAAAAGACAGGTTTCGGAGAATGAACGCATATCTGATCCATTATTTTTTTACATTATTCGTGGGATGTTAGGTCAAATTATGCAAAATGTATTTGATAAATCTAAATAAATATGGAAGAGCTGTTGTACGTTAACCTAGCGATAAAAATTACAGGGAAATATTATTTAACTGGGTCTGCTCTTTTAAATATGGTATTTATCCTATGGATATTAATATTATATAGTTCAAGAGAAAAAAAGCAGGAAAAGATTATGAAGGATCAACATAAAATAGATCACGATTCTACGAGGAGAAAACACAATGATATTGTACCTGAAAAATTAAATCTTATTTCAAAAATCAATGAAATAGAAAATCAGAATAGAAAATTAGAAGCGGAAAACAAAAAACTTGAAAGTGAAATCACATCCTTAAAGTTTCAAATTGAGGGGTTTCAGCAAGGAAGTGAGGAAGATAGTAAAAGAATTGATGAAAATAATGCTGAACTGGAAAAATTGAGAAATGAATTAGACAAAAAAAATCATATTGAAATAGTCCGAGAAACTGGTGGAATTAAAGCATCTGACTTATTACCAACTGAAGTTTCAATTGATTTGGCTTTCGGAAAATGTGAGGTTATCGATGAAATAGGATATTTGGAAAAAGCCAAAAGCTTGTCACACCAAACTCCTTATTATATAGAAGATAATTATGGGAAATTTGTTTTTTATATAAACAATAAAAATAATGAAGCTATTGCAAATGCCTTAAATTTTTATAATGTATATATAAGAGCATTTTGCGAACCAGAAAATATCTATAATCCTTCAATTCATAAAACTTTTGTTGGTGACCAAAACTCCAAAGGTATCTTAGAAAAAGAGGGCGATAAATTTCGGGTAGTTGAAAAATTAAAAATTAGATTTTTAGAAGGATAACATGGAACTAACACCCATATTAATAGCAGAACTAATTATCATAGGTACGATAGTAGTCTATCAAATTATCTTGGCTTGGAAACTAATAAAAGATATCCATAACTTTTCCAAGTTTATTCCTAATAAAGATTATTTTGAAATTGAAGAAGTATATGTCGACAAGAAAATTCTTGAAAGGGGAAACTTAGCAGGAATTGAGGATTATATTAATGAACATTTCTATGAAGGAGAGACCGATAGAAATCGGTTGGCAAATGAGATTAACATACTTTTAATAAATCCTAGAACTAATTCAGATACTTATTTTGATAAGGTTATTGTATCCTTAAATATCTATCTGTTTAAGAACAATGGTGGAATTGCAGATTTCAATATTGTTAAAGATTTAGTTGAACGTAATGTTTCCGTGGAAGAAGAACAAATTAAGGAAAGTGTCAATAAACCTCTTTATTTAGGATTGATGGCTACTTTAATAGGTATCATTTTCGGCCTTGTGAGCTTATTCTTTAAGGTTAAATTTTCTGACCCTGGTGCTGCCTTAGAATTAGGTGATTTTCTAGTCGCAGTATGTATAGCTATGATATCTAGTTGTATAGGCTTGGGTATTACCACTTTTGCAGGTTTGACGTCTTTTAAGAACGCCAAACGTCAAATGGAAATACGTAAAAATGATTTTTATAATTTTATCCAAACGGAATTATTACCAGCTGTTAGTCAGGATTTTGGATCATCTATTAGTCGATTGACCCAATCTATGCAATCCTTCAATAATGATTTTACGACTAATGTAAGTTCACTTTCAGATTTATTCCAACGAAATTACGATACTCTTAAAGTACAGGATGCTATTTTAGATCGTTTAGAGAAAATCAATGCTAAAGATTTCCTGGAGTTGAATGCGACAGTTTTGTCCAGATTGGAACGAGCTACTAACCAATTCGACAGGTTTAACCTTTTCATTGAGACCTTGAATAGTCGCTTGACTGAAACAACAGATTTGAGCAAAGCTCTGAGCCAGCTGATGAACCGTGTCAATAATTTTGAGGGTATAGCACAAAAAATCGATAGTAGGGTGGAGGAGTCCAATAAGATTATCGATTCTGTAAACCAACATTTTGAAGAGTTGGAACGGTTTGAAAAAAGGAATGCACAGATGTTCTTAGGGATGACAGATAGTTTGCAGGACACTCATAAAATATTTGAAAAAGAGTTGAAGTCTTCATTTAATAAAGTAATGTCTACAATCGATTCGGAAAATGAAACTCTTGCTAACGCTTACCGTGAGAAAAAAACCAAGTTTGACAAACTTGATTTACTGGAAAATATGGATAAACTGGATAATCTGGAGCTCTTAAAAGAGCTTTCTAAATTAGATGTACTCTTTGAAATGAAGGAATATATTGATGCTCATATTATTCAGGAAAAAGTTGGAATTGACAAAATTTCTGAATTACAAAAATTGATGGTGGAATTAAAAAAAATTACAGAAAAGCGAGACTTGAAAGATTCCAACACTGAAAAGGTCGTGGCGAATTCACAGGAGATTTTATCAGCAGTTAAAGATGTTCAAGGAGAAATTGAAAAAGGTAATAAGCGAAGTGTATTCAAAAAGATTTTTGGAGGGAATTAATTCATGAGCAAAAAATCAGGTAATTCAGTTTTCTGGGTTAGTTTTTCAGACCTCATGACTAGTCTTTTCTTTATCGTTTTAGTTCTATTTGTAGTAACTTATGTTAATAATCGAAATGAAATTAAAGCGAAAGAAGAACAATTGCGTGTATATCGGGAGGTTGAAGAATCCTTAAAACCATTGAAACAAGATAGTACATTATTTAATTATGATGAAGATTACAAGCGTTTCTTATTATCATTTGATGTGAAATTTGTCCGCGGGAAGGCAGGAGTGAATTCTAATGATTTAGAGAATTTTGTTATCACGGAAAGAAATATTCTTCAAGCTGGTCAGAAACTTAAATCTGTTGTTGATCAAGTGGTAGAGGAAGCATTGCAACAAAATGTAAATCAGCAAAATAAAGTCACTTATTTGGTTATAATTTCTGGATATGCCTCCAAACTAAGAGATGCTGATACCTCTTTAAATGGGACTTTTTCTGAATATCAACTATCATATGCCAGAGCATATTCCTTATGGCGTTTTTGGAAGAAAAACGGAATTGATCTAGAAGACCCTAGATACCAGGGTTTAATAGATCTTCAATTGTCAGGAAATGGTTGGGGTGGAGTAGGTAGAACAAATATTGAAGAAGCAAACCAAAGATTTATTGTCCAGGTTGTTCCTAAAATTTCTAACCAAGAGCTATCAAACTAGTAAAATTAATAAACTACGATTATTAAAGAGAAATAGCTGTTCGATCGAACAGCTATTTCTCTTTAATAAATTGATGAAATTATAGTTCATATATTATTTCCTTTTCTTCAAACTTATTATCATCCAAATAGCTACTCCTAAATCGATAATATTCCATATTGTCCTTCCAAGAGGTATTTTAATAATTGGTTGAAAGAGAATGATTAATGCAATATAACAAATGAAAACCCAGTTTTTGCTATTTTGTTTTTTTGGAGGAATATGAAATAGCAATATGCCAAAAACGATTACCGCATATATCCTTAGGATACTAAAATATCCATATGGCATTGGTAATAACGCTATTAGTAAACCAATGATCAGAACGATCTTTAAATTCTTAATATTCATTACTCTTCCCCTAATTCTGTGCTCCATAACCCTAATTTATTATCCCTTGCATAGGTTTGCGCTTTCAGAAACAAATCTTCGTATTTAATATTAGGAGTTATTGTCATCAAAATTCCATTTCCGCTTTTTACGATTAACTCATTTACCATTTCCCCATTTTCTAAGAATACATAAGCCAAAGTGCGTTCAAATTGATCCAACGAATCTACATCAAACTCCAATCGGACCTTTTGGCCATTCAGCAAATTCTCTAGGTATTCTTTTGATTCTTTTCCATAAAATTGTTTTTTCTTTTTGAATGCATTACGGCTTTCAGGAGCGTCGATTCCGATAAAACGGATTTTTAATCCTTCAGGATGCATATTGTCAATCCAAAAAGTGTCGCCATCCACCACTTTTGTTACCGGATAGTAGAGATCCTTTTGAATACCATAGGATTTTTCATCAACTAAAGCTAGTTCTTTATTCTGTTGAAGATGAAGCTTGGCTTTTTCAGCACTTCTGGAGGTACACGAAAGTAAAAACGTTAATCCAATGCAAGCAACAATAAATCGATTAAGACGAAGTTTGACCATAAATTTTGTGTAAAAACAAAGATAGACGTTAAGTTTCGAGAAATATTACGGGAAACCTTAATTCATAGGACAGAAAGGAACTGTTGTTGTTTTATTCTAGATTCAAAACTTATTAATCTTAGTGTTTCCTTTCAATTTGAATAATAAATTTTATACATAAATTCTTTACAAAATAACTTTTTGACTTAAGCCCTCCGACGATTATTATTTCTAAATAAATCTAATTCATAAAATATTTTACTTTATTTTCAAACCTAAATATTTACCAATTCAATATGAATGAAAATATGAAAATTGTCAATGATTAGATAAGTGTATTGTCTTTCAATTATCAAATAATACTGATGGAAAAGCTAATCAAAACAACAAAAAATGTTAACAGCGTAAAAATTTTGAATTATTAACTAGTTGGAATGCAATTAACCATTCTGAGAAATATCGTTTTATCTCACACATTGAATTTGATATGAATAATCCCCTTCCACTATTTCTAGGAATAATATTTATTTTGTTTTCATGCGAAAACAAAGTTGAAAAATCGGTTAAAAACCCCAATCATATCAGTGAAAATGAACAAGTCCAAGCTGATAACGCACAACAGGACAATGATATAAAACAAGGAAATCAATCCCCTCAAATTGATACGCCGGCAACTGAAACGGTTGAAGAATTCTACAAAGCTATTTTCGATAAGGATGCTAAAAAAGTTGAACTATTGTTGGAAACAGAATTCCCGGCTAGTTATGCTCCTAAAAATAAAATTCCCCCATTACAGGCTGTAATCTGGACTTTCGATAATGTACAATTAGTAAAGTTGTTAGTTGAAGGAGGTGCGGGTATTCATAACAAAGATTTTTCAGCAGTATTGACTGCATCCGAATATGGCCGACTGGAGATCTTGAAGTATTTGATTGAAATAGGTTGTGATATCAAAAATAATGAAGCATTCAATAAGGCAGGATTTTATCAGTTTTATGAAGGAGCAAAATTACTCTTGAAAAAAGGAGCCAATCAAGAATTGGGTGATGTAAGAGGAAAAATTTGGGTATTCGAAAAGGCAGTAATTAAATCTGATTATGAGGTGTTAGATTTATTAAACCTATCAAATGATGAACTCAATTACTCGAATTGTAATGGTGAAACGGCCTTGATTATTGCTGTAAAGCAAAATAATTTAAAAATGGTAAAATATCTCCTTGGTAAAAATGTAGATAAAAATAAGCCTGAAACTTTTGATTGTGGAGATGATATTTCATTTGGGAAAACAGCGCTGGAATTGGCAAGAGAACATAAGTTTACAGATATTATTCCTTTATTAGAATAATGGCTATATTATTTCTATTACATTTTAAATAGACAATATTTCGATTCCTGCTCAAAATAATAAATCATAATTTCAGCTCACAATTCTGATAAAAAATGAATCTTTATGATGAGTAATTCAATCAGAAATTAAAACTATAAGATGATTTCTTGTTAAATTTTGATTGAAATTAAATATATTTAGCATAAGAACAAATACATCTTATATTTTGAGAACAACTCTTAAATTTATAGTAGCTTAATATTAGCCTCAAAAACCACAGGCTGATAATTCTTTCGTTGGGGTAATTCTGCCCTAACCGGTTTTTCATTTCATCATATCATTCATTCGTAGCCTTGCATTATTGAGCATTCTCATAATGTGTTTTGTATGATTCAATAAACTCATCCATTCCAAGCTGCCTACAATCATTCTGAATGATATCGAAAAATTCACTAAAGAATTTATTAAGCGAGATTATAAATAATGATTAAGGAAAGTACATGGAGGATAAAAGTTCTTAATCCTCCACATTTAAATAGACAATGCAGCCGTTGCAAAAACCATAAATTTTATTGCAGTGAGAAGTTCAGAATGAATGCTCAAAAAAAGAACATAGATATCTGGTTAATTTACAGATGTTCAAGCTGTGATAGTACCTTCAATATGACCATCCTGTCCAGAGCTAAATCAGATCTAATAGACAAAGGTTTGTTCGATAAATTTTCTAAGAATGATAAAGAAACAGCGTGGGAATATGCCTTTTCATCAGAAATTGGAAAGAAAAATAATGTCGAAATTGATTTTGGCAGTGTTGAATATCAGATAAAATACAATGCCGATCCACTAGAGGATTTATTAAAGTCTGACTATAGTTCAATAGTCTTTCGAATTGATTATCCTTTTAATTTTCAACTTAAAACATCGTCCATCATTAAGACCTGTCTAAACCTTTCAACAAGCCAACTGAATAAATTGATTGAAGCAAAAGTCATTTATGTTAAAGGGAGCCCTCTTATGAGGAAATATAAGCTAAGAAATGGAGATGTCGTCCAGATCAATATAAAGAGATTTCGAGAGATATATGGTATGTGGGACAACAAATAAAAAAGAGCTTAAAAACTTTTTAATCATACCCTGAGTCCTTTATTGCCAATTTTGAATAGTCCTCTCTTTCAAAGACATCGGATCATAATAAAGCTTCAATCATAGATTGAAGCTTTATTATGATCCTTATTGGACAATAGCCAAAGTTCAGCAACTTATTCCTATTTTATCAACTTCAATTTTGCATACAGCGGCAGGTGGTCAGAAACAGAACCAACTTCATTTATTACTCGACTTTCCAGCAGTTTAAAATGATCGCTGAAGAAGATATAGTCCAACCGCATTGCTGGTTTGTCAGATGGATAGGTGAAGAAGTTGCCTTTATCATTCATGGCTGCAGCCTGAATGTTCTTATCCAAGAATGTCTTAATTGTTGGATTTCTCTCTTCAGGACTGCTGTTAAAATCACCAACTAAAATAGTTGGATATCTTTTGATGCAATTTTCATATAGGTCAAGGACTGTTTCAGAGTGCTTTTGTCGGGTATCTTGATCAAAAGCTTCAAGATGTACATTGATGACCAAGATATCTTGATTTTCGAACTTTAAAGTACATATTTGAGCTAGACGGTCCAGGTAAAAAGCCTTGTAATAGAATGGAGCACTTTCCACACTAGCTAAGGTATCTATCTTCTGTTTTTTAATTTCGAATTTTGAAATTAGGGATTGACCAGAAATAATCTTTTTGAAGTGAATATTGATCGGCCAGTAGGGGTAGGGAACATATTCCTTGTCCCAGTTAGTTGCCCTTGCAGCAAAAGGATAATGCTTATTGGCCAATTCAAATTCTTGGTCAATTTCAAAGCTGCGATGCGAGCCATAATCTATTTCTTGGAAAGCAACAATATCAGGATTTAATTCTTTGAGAAAAGATTTCATAAAAGATAGGTTCTGTTCATGGAATTTTCTCTCTTGCTTTACTCGCAAATTATTGGTCATGCCACTTAGGTAGCCGATATTATAAGTCATTATACTTAGAGTAGAATCATTTTTTGAAGACGAACTCAAGGTCTGGTCCGATAGTCTTATGATTTGACTAACGGCTCGCTTATCATGAGTCTGTCCGCTTGCCCAATAATAGATATAGATAGGCAGAACAGCTAAGATTCCCAATAAAAGTATGGCGAGGAATAAAGTCTTCTTCATGATTATAGATTTAATCCAAATGAGGCTCCATAAATTGCTCTTGGCCCAGCCACAAACGTAGGTAAGTCAATATTGTCACCAGAATTCCCAGCGTCCATCACGTATTTTTGATCGAGGATGTTTTTGCCAAAAACGCCAATTTCAAAGCTGCGTTTATTAGATTTTTTGAACTTGAACCCTAGGGTCGCAATCATGATTCCAAACCCTTCCTGAGAAAGCACTTCGCGGTTTTCGTCTTCAAAGTAAACCTTGGATTTGAAATTGAAATTCGGTCTAAGGAAAATCTGTTTTGTAGGGGATAATTCATGTGCTGCATCAAAACCAACGGTTATACTATGCTTAGGTACCATTCTGAACGTATTGCCTGCAAAGACCTGTTGGTTTCCCTGAGAATCTTTCTCGTTGAACCTGGCATCCACATAAGCATAATTAGAAAATACATTCAATGATTTCAGTAGTTGGTATTCGATTGTTCCTTCAAAACCATAGGACCTTGCTTTACCAGCATCTTCAGCAACAGGTTGTACACCGACAGTTCCTTCTACTTGAACTAATCGCGTTGTTTGGAAATTTGACCAATCATAATAATAACCTGCAAAAGCATAAGACAGTTTATTGTTGTATATGCCTTTAATACCCAGTTCATAGTTCCATACAATCTCCGCCTTTAAATTTTTGTTGGCTCCAGGCCAGATATAAATTACCGGAGGTCTTCTACCTTTTGACACTGTTGCATAGATATTATGTTGGCTATGAAATTTGTAATTCATGGCCAAACGACCTACATAGGAGAAGTAGTTCTTTGATTCCGTGATCCAATTATTGGCAACTGGTGCAAGCAGATTATTGTTTTTGTTTTGCATCTGAGCGATAATGCTTGGGTCTTTAGATTCTGGCGCGAGATATCCACCTGTTAATCGTTCAAAAGTACCCCTGATACCCGCTGTTAATTTAAATTTTTCAGTCAGATCATAGGTGCCATCCAAGAAAATATCAAAGGAATTAGTCCTTCCGAGTAAGGAATAGCTTTCATAATGAGAAGGACTCAATGGAGCTCCTGAAATAGCATTCAATTGTTCTGCCTGTTCTGCAGCAAACCTATTCAGTAAATTCTTTAAAACATCAGCTGTCAATTCCCCAGAAGGAACAAGCTGTTTGAGTAAAGCTTGATATTCAGCAGGTAATACAGCCATAAAATTCATGGAATTCAGCTCATAGCTCAACATCTCGTAAATGTTGGGCATTGTTCGGTAGGGTTGAGGCACTCCATTCAATAATAGTGGAGGACTTAAAGGAAAAATCTTATCCACTAAATTGTTGATTACCCCTGTATATTGAGCAAAACTTGAAGCTCCATCCCCCATGTTTTTAAAAGCTCCTGTCAGTTGTTTTTTGAACTGCGCATTGAATAGGCTAGAAGCAAATGCGGGGAAAAGATTTTGTTCATTCACATCTAATCCAACCGTTTCCTTAGAGTCCTCATAGAAATAATTCAAGCCAATAAATCCATTGAACCTATTGCCTTTGTTGTAATTCAGCCTTAATTCCTGAGAGAATTGTTTGCCAAAGGAATGATCCTTGGCAAAATAGTGTAATAACAAAAAGAAATAATATTGTCTTTTTCATGTTATGATAGCTAATAAACGTTACTGTCTCTTTTTAGAATGGATGAATATGTTCTGTTCATTATTCATTTTGAATTTACTATTTTTTTAATAAACACTACTTGGCAAATTTCCTTGATTAGATACAAATACTCAAATGATATATTTAGCCAGTTAGAGGATTTTAATGTGAATCAGGGATGTATCAGAGATTAAGTTACAACTTTCGTTAATTCAGATACTCTGCATTTAGGTAGGTTTCTGAAATTTGTATTATAATTTAAACAGCAAAAGATATGCAAACGATATTAGGGGCTAATGGTCAGATTGGTGAAGAACTCGCAAGAGAACTTAAAAGAAATTTTACTTCATCAATACGAATTGTCAGTAGAGCTGCGAAAAAGGTAAATGACACCGACGAAGTTTTTTCTGCAGATTTATCGATTCGTGAGAAAGCGATAGAGGCGGTAAAAGGCAGTGATGTTGCCTATTTTACATTAGGACTTCCTATCAGTTCAGATCTTTGGGAAAGGCAGTTTCCGCTTATCCTTCGTAATGTAATTGATGCCTGTAAGATTAATAATACAAAATTGGTCTTCTTTGATAATACATATATGTATCCCCAGGATGATCGGGTATTGACCGAAAAAACAGCTTTTGCCCCAGTGGGAAGAAAGGGTAGAGTTAGAAGAAAAATGGCGGAAATGCTGTTAAAGGAAATTGAATCCGGTGAATTGGAAGCGGTTATTTGTCGTGCTCCAGAATTTTATGGTCCTGGCAAAACGCAGAGTATTACAAATACCTTGATTTTAACAACATAAAAGAAGGTAAAAGATTGAAAGTTCCTTTGAGCGTAAATAAGAAAAGAAGCCTGATTTGGACTCCTGATGCAAGTCGGGCTACTGCTTTAATTGGGAACACCCCTGACGCATTTGGTCAGACATGGCATCTCCCAGTAGATAAAAACCATTCTACCTATAAAGAGTTTATCCAAATAGCTTCAAGCATTTATAGCAGAGACCTGAAATATTCTGTTATTCCAAAATTGATGTTTAAAATAGGTTCATTTTTTAACAAAAGTTTAAAGGAATTACTGGAGCTTCTTCCTCGATATGAACATGATAATATATTTGACGATTCAAAATTCAGAAAAAAATTTCCAGACTTTCAGGTCACATCATATAAGCAGGGAATCAGTATTATCAAAGATGAACAACGATTAGGAAACAAAATAATTAAGTAAATTAGTCATGTTTAAATATGAAAATAAACATATGAATACTCCGGAAAAAGTATCATCAATAAGTACACTTCATCAATTCTTAGGGTTGGAGAAACCTGCTAATCCGCTGATTAGTGTATTTAATTTTGATGATGTTAATCTGGAATCGAAAACTTTTCTCAATGCAATCAGCACTGACTTTTATGTTATTGCCCTAAAAAAGGACTGTGCAGGTGGAAAATGCAGATATGGCCAGCAATACTATGATTTTGATGAAGGTATCATGTATTTTATTGCACCACATCAGGTCCTTCGGTTTGATGATATATTGCTTAATAAAGTAAGAGGGTTTGTCCTGCTGGTACATCCGGATTTTCTGCATGGTTATGGATTGGCAGCCAACATAAAAGAATATGGATATTTTTCCTATTCGGCCAATGAAGCTTTGCACCTTTCTGTAAAGGAAGAGAAAACCATTTTTGATATCATAGCGAATATTGAACAGGAAATTGATATCAACATGGATTCATTTACTCAAGATTTACTTGTCTCGAACCTTGAACTTTTGTTAAAATATTGTGACCGTTACTATAACCGCCAATTTTTGACCCGCAGGAAAGTGAATAGTGACCTCCTTTCCAAGTTGGAACTATTACTGGACGATTATTTCAAAAATGATAATTTATCCATTAGCGGAATACCTTCTGTTCACTCCATTGCTGATAAATTACACCTAAGTGCAAATTATTTGAGCGATATGTTAAGAGTGCAAACAGGGCAAACCACGCAGCAGCATATCCAGAATAGATTAATCGAGAAAGCAAAAGAATTGCTCTCTAATACCTCAATTTCGGTCTCAGAAATTGCTTATCAGCTTGGATTTGAACATCCGCAATCATTTCACCGTCTTTTTAAAAGCCGAACATCACTTTCCCCACTGCAATTCAGATCATCATTAAATTAGCACATCGCTTTAAAACAAAAGTTGAAAAACAGAGATTTAGTTAGTAACTCCTTTAATTTAGCTACTTCCAAATAATCTAATATTGCGAATTTTATGGTATTCAAATAAGTTATCTATGAAAAAGCTTTTATTAATAGTTACCAATGTCGATAAATATACAAGCGGCCTGCCAACTGGATTATGGCTCAGTGAGCTTACCCATATTTATCATAAAGCCAAAGAGAACAAATGGAAAATAACAATAGCAAGTCCAAAGGGAGGTCATGTACCAATTGACCCTGAAAGTCTTAAACCATTTGTTCTTGATAAAGTATCAAAAGATTTTTATGAAGATCCATTATTTATGGAAGAGCTGAACCATTCAAAAAATCTAAAAGAAGTAATAAATGAATCTTTTGATGCTGTATATCTTGCTGGAGGGCATGCAACAATGTATGATTTTCCAGATGATGAGAATATTAAAAACATTATCAGTAAACAATTCGAAAACGGGAAAATGGTCGCCGCAATCTGTCATGGTGTAGGTGGATTGTTAAATGTAAGGCTAACCAATGGTGAGTATATGATCAAAGGAAAATCAATGACAGGATTTGACTGGTTTGAGGAAAGCATTGCTAGAAGAAAAGGGGAAGTACCGTTCAATCTTGAAGCTGCCATCAAAGAACGAGGTGCCAATTTTAAAAAAGCTCTGATCCCAATGACCTCCAATGTAGTTGTTTATGGTAATTTGATAACTGGCCAAAATCCGTTCAGTTCAAAGGAAATGGCAAAAGTAGTTGTTGAGCAACTGAAAAAAAATAAACTTTGATGAACAGAAATTAGTTGAGTTTTTTAAACCATATTCCCCAGGCTATCTAGAAACCTTATAAAAATTAATAAATTTTTATAAGGTATCAACTATATGTTATTAAATAAGAAAGTTGTTTTAAAATTCTAAAGATTGGAACCCAAAGGTATTAGGTAAAGGATTAAAAATTTCATCTGGATTAAAATTCAGCTCTGTCAGTTCTGATAATAATTTAATGGTCAAAGAAATTGAAGGAGGAGTTTGGAAGGAAGATATAAAGAGCAGTAACCACTTTATTTATCAAGAAAAGATAGGAGCAGCATATCTTTCCTTAGATGCGCCTCTCAGTAGGGGGATTCACATAAATGTTGGAACACGAATAGAAAATACTTGGGCACATGGCAAATCGAGGACCACATGTGAAGAAAGCAATCGTTCCTATTTTGATTTTTTCCCTTCTATTTCAGCCACTAAATCGTTCAATGATAAACATAAAGTAACATTGAATTATAATAGAAGGATTACAAGACCTAACTATGAGCTATTAAATCCATTTGTTCGATATCTGGATCCGTTCACGATTCAGACTGGATATCCGAGGATCCAACCAATGTATTCAAACGCGGTAGAACTTAATAGCATCTTTGGCGAGAAATACCAGTTAGCAGTGTTTTATAATAATTTAAGTGATGTCTTTAATGTTATCTTAAATCAAGATGACGAAACTAAAGTCACAACAATTCAGACCCTCAACCTCGATTCACAGAATGAATGGGGACTGAGAAGCAATTTTGCAGTAAAGGTATTCAAATGGTGGGACACCAATAATTCGGTTGTATTTAATAAAGTGAAATTTAATGCCCAAATCAATGGATCGGTATTGGATGTTAAGCAATACTCCTATAACTTCCGAACGCAGCATGACATAGAGATCTATGAGGGAGTGAAAATACAGATGGTAGCTAGTTTTATAGGGCCCTCAAGATTTGGGCAATTTAGGCAGGCCCCTCAGCAATGGCTGGATCTGGGAATGCAGAAATCTTTCCTAAATGGAAGATTACAAGCAAATATTATAGCTACGGACGTCTTTAAAAGTCAAAACTTCTTTGCAAATATAGATTTTGGAAACATTAAAACAGTAAATAGGGAGTATTATTCCAATCAATCTATCAGTTTTAGTCTAAAATATACTTTTAAGAAAGGTAAGGATATTCAAATTGAGGGAAAAGAGGGTGCTACCGAAGAAAAAGGAAGAATGAATTAGAATTTGGACAGAAGTTAACTATTAATCAAGTCTAGACTTATTCGTTGATTGCCGTTTCTAAGTTGAGTAATGTTTCATCGTAGAATTTATCCCTTTCAGTTTTCAGTGGAGTGTTAACGCTGTTATAATAGGAATGCCAAAATCTCCCCAGATTTTGGCATTCCCAACTTCTTATTTAAAACTGTATTATTCAACAGTCGACTTAGAAGTTATTTAGAAAACCCAAGTAAGAGGGTACGCTTTTTTCAACCCATTCCTTTGTACTGTTCAACTCTATTCCATAGTATGAAAAGAACGGTCTGTAATCCGCTTTTATATATTCAAAAGTCAACTCAAAAGGGCGAAGTAATTCATCCAAAGTATATTTGTATTTTTCCTTTGGACTATATTCGCACTCATCAATTCCTACTGAAACGGCTAATGCTATTTTCTTTCCACCAACCTTATAACCACTTTTACTCCCGTAAGCCCAACCATACGTTAGGACTTCATCCAACCATTTTTTGAAAAACGGCGGACAGTTAAACCAATAAAAAGGAAACTGAAATACAATCTTATCGTACTGCTCTATTAGTTTTTGCTCTGCCTTTACTTCTATTTTTTCATCGGGATAGACCTTGTGCAACTCGTGGATATAGTATTTATCGGGATGTTTATTTAATTCTTCCATCCACCTTTTGTTAATTATTGAACTCTCTATATTGGGATGGATAACAACTATTAATGTCTTCATATATCATTTTAACTAAAAACTACAGTACAAAGGTAATTGGTAAAACATTAATTTTGCATGTTAAAAACCAATTGTATGGTACTATAAAAAATGTAAGTAATGGCAAAAATAAAAGAGACTTCCACAAACTTTGCGAACAAACAGGCTTTAGCCAATTATTGCTTAGAAGTATATGCTTCCAACATAATCGGTGGACAATGGGCTTTAGCCATCTGTTGTTATCTGATAAACGGAAAACACCGATTTGGAGAATTGAAAAAATGTCTGCCCAATATCACGGAACGGATACTCACGTTGCAACTCCGAAAATTGGAGGAAAACAAGATTGTAAAACGGACGGTTTATGCCGAAGTTCCTCCCCGTGTAGAATACGAGCTTACGCCAATAGGGTACGAATTAAAACCAATTATAAAAGAACTTGAAAAATGGGGCAAGAAACACAAGGCGCTTTGAGTTTTGTGCTCTATGGTCATTTTTAACAATATCGGTCTATTTCTCTCATCAGTTTTCCATCAATGGGAGATAAGCATTCTATAAATACCTATCTCTCTCATTGATTGCGAGGTCATTGATACTTGCATATCGTTTTTTCATAAAACCATTTTCGTCAAATTCCCAATTTTTATTACCATAGGCTCTGAACCATTTGCCCTCTTTGGTTCTGTATTCGTATTCAAACCTAACGGCAATTCTGTTGTCGGTATGCGCCCAATATTCTTTTCTAAGTTAGTAATCCAATTCCTTTTCCCATTTCTCGCTTAAAAATTTCACGATTTCTTCCCGACCATTATTAAATAGGTTTCGGTTTTGCCACTCGCTGTCAATGGTATAAATTGTTTAAAATCAATTATATAATAATATTGGCAAAATCGGGTTCGATATTATCTAAATTTCGGTGATTTCACGGGGCACAACATCGATCCCTGAAGGCAATGTTAGCTTCAATGTATATCTTTCAGAATATCAGTAAATTATGAGGGAATAAAAAAAGGACAAACCTAAATTTTTTGACTTGTCCCAAGAGGTGATCCCGCTGGGATTTGTTCAGCCCCGCATTCCCCGAACTCGACCCTGAACGAGGAAGTTGGCTCAACCCTCAACCCAAAACACTTACTCTGAGCCTTCCTGAATCGAACCCAGGCGGGCTCTTCTTTCGAATCCAGCGGATACAAAACTTGAACCTTTTATTGGAGGATTTGAGGCGATTGAATCAGTTGAAAGTAGGTTTAATCCCAAAAGATTGACGTGAATTCCTATCGGCTTTTAAGTATAAAAGAATCTTCCTATGAATGTTTTCTTTGATGTTCCGTCACATAATATTACGGATCAGTCAGGCTATCTTGAACTTCGATCTAAAATATCAATGCTTTATTTGAGTAGATACAATAGACAATTAATAAAATATACCCTCTCGCTTCATATGACAGAACTATATAGTACTGATACGCATATTAATGTACATTACGACTCTGATTGGTCTTCAGTAGCAAATCAAACAACAAAGTCCTCTGGCTTTATAGTTTTCGATAAAGATACGAAGGCGATTGTTGAGATTGCCAATACTATTGAGCACAAAGAAGCAAAGAGGGCAAGGAAAGTTGGAAGTGAGGGTAAAACATATATACAAGAGCAATTGTCAAGCAAGTCAGTTGAAAGTTTTTACAAAACAATTGATGGAAAATATTCTTTACAATCATTCGATTTAGGTACAGGTTCAAATATTTACGATAATAACCAGACTATTTAAAATAGAGTTTAGAAATTCATTCTATCTCCTTAAGGAATATGCTAAGAAAGGGTCGGGACGAAATAATTGGATTGACCTACCTAAACCTATTTACTTAAGTACTCCGCAAAAGGATGAGGTATCATCTGGGGTTAAATCGATTTTACTATCACAAAAAGAGATTGAATTGTCAATGAATGAAACAAGTAAGTTTGACGATTACATAGACGGATTAGGTTTTCCAGAAATCTTTTTAATAACCTTTGACTGCTTTATTTTATGAGCTTTCCTATTACTCAAGAAAATTCTTTGGTAGATTTCTTCCTGCTCATTTGAAAAGCTTTTATTAGGCGTTTTAGTCATAGACAATATAGATTCAATCCTATCTTGAGGTATACCATATTTTTTCAAATAGTTGATTTTTTTTCATGTTGTATCGTTATTTGAGATTAATTATTAATGCTCAACTTTTCTATTCCTAATCGGTTCAATCACCACACATAAAGTTCATCCCCTTTTTAAATTGTTCTGTCATTCTATCAAGTTCGGGGCGGTTCTTTGTAAAACCCGAAATTTTCTCCTGATATATTTTGTCACTGCCAGCATTTTCCAGAGCTTTAATTTGTAAATCCAAATTCTGGTCCTTAATGGAATCTATTGCATAACCTATCTTCATATTTTTTACATTAAACTTAAGTATAATAAACAGATGAAACTTTGATTAATGATACGAGTTATTGAAAATCTTTGTTTTCAATTTTACGTGTCAATTTGGATCTTTTTAAGAATCTCATTATTCCACCGTTTTTTAGGATTGTTGGGAGTCAGTGATTGTTGCGTGTTGTTGTAGTTTTTTAGAAATACGATTAATGTTAACAAATTATTAAAAAAATAAATATTATTAGTTAATATATAAATTATATATATCTTAGCGAAAAAAATTAAAACGAAAAGAACACGTTTCTTAACTTTTATGATGCTTCCCATTTTTGTAGTATCATGTCAAAAAAAGTCCATAGTGCCTGAAACAGAAAACGAAATCACAACATTCGGACAGATCTATGCGCTATTGACGAATGATATTACCGAAATACCTAAACTGAAAAGCAAGATTATTGCGCAGTATCCAAATAAAAATACAAATGGTGAAATTATAGAATTATTCAAGTTATATGGCTATTAATAATAAAAACAGAAGACTGGTGATATTCTTGTCGGTGGTGATTTTGTCACTCTGCACGGCTTCACAATGTAAAAAGCTTGAGTATTTTGAGTCGTTTAAAGGTATTGACAGGATTGAGGGATCTAAGGTAATGCTAACGCTTGTGCCCAGGAAGAAAGTATATGCTGTAGGTGACACGATCTCGATTAATGGAACAATTCTGGCGGAGAATTTAAAGTTGCCAGATTTTTCATGGTTAGTGAGCGATTTTTATATATCAGATTTCCGAGTCTTTTTTGTCGACAATCTTAATGTACATGCTAACGTATTTCACTCCATAAATTCTGAAAACTTACGGTTTCAACGATATTCTCAAGATAATCGAACTTATACCTTCAGGAAATCATACAGACTGGAAAAAGCAGGCAAGTTCCACATCGATTACGGCATCCATGGGAGCTTCGACAAGGATGAATACGGAAACAGGATATACAGTACATTACCTATAAGATTTTCCTCAGGAAAGAAGGATCCCCCGGGATACTGGACTGATGTTTTCATGTATTTTACGAACAACGACAAGACCTTTATAGAAATCGAAGTGGAGTAACAGGTTTTTACTTCCACATATTATCTGCAGCACCGGTAACAATATTGGTGTTGCAGATGTCGTATATCACACTTACCCAAATTGATCATGCCCAAATTGAATGGAATATTCAGCCGACTCGCTTTACTACTAATTTTGGCCGGATGTAAGCAAGATTCGCCCAAACCTATTGATCCGGTTAAAGAGGAACCAACTATTCTTGATTCTGTGAATATGCTCTTCAAGGATGTATATCTCTGGAATAATCTGATTGATCAATCTTTGGACGCAAATGCTTTTGAGAACAGAGCAGATTCGGAAAATTCTCTTCGCAGCTATATAGACGCCATGGCCACAGCCCAATCCGGAACATGCAATTATTCGAATCCCAGGCGGGCACAAAAAAAGCCTCACAGAAATGTGAGGCTTTTTTTGTGATCCCGCTGGGATTGGCTCAGCCCCTCAACCCCAAACACTCACCCTGAGCCTTCCAGAATCGAACCCAGGCCGGCCCTTCTTTCGAATCCTGCGGATACAAAAAAAAGCCTCAATCTATGATTGAGGCTTTTTTTGTGATCCCGCTGGGATTGGCTCAGCCCCTCAACCCCAAACACTCACCCTGAGCCTTCCAGAATCGAACCCAGGCCGGCCCTTCTTTCGAATCCTGCGGATACAAAAAAAAGCCTCAATCTATGATTGAGGCTTTTTTTGTGATCCCGCTGGGATTCGAACCCAGGACCCATACATTAAAAGTGTATTGCTCTACCAGCTGAGCTACGGAATCGTTGTTCTTTTATCGAGAACCCTTCGTTGTTTGAAGTGATGCAAAGGTAGAAAAATCCTTAATATGTGCCAAATCTTTTGAACTTAAATTTGTGTTTAATCAAATAAGTCGCTGTTTTTCAGTTTGAAAAAATGAATAAAAAAATGGACTTCCCATTATCTCCGTATGGTTTTTTGCGTTTTTCGCGAAAATTTAGGAAAGCTTAACCAGCATGAACCTGTCAAACTTCAAGGATTCCCCTAAAATGAAATAAAAAATCTACTTAGCCGAATTGACATTTCTTCGGAGGGATTCCAAGTGCAGCGAGGAATCTGTTTTTTACAGCAATGAGCTTGTCATTGTGAGCAACGCGAACAATCTATTTTTAATCAGCTCATCCATTATTAGAACCCTTCGGTTGGAACATTCTATTTCAACCATTTCTAGACCTTCGTTATTCACAATCTATTATAATCAACTCATCCATTTTTAGAACCCTTCTGTTGGATTAATCTATTTCACCCATTTCCAGACCTCCGTACTACACACTCATCTCAATCATCTCCTCCCTTTCAATTTCCCATTGCCCTATACCCTCAATTCTACATTTACTCACCCTTACATCAGCCCAAACTATACCTTTCGCCTCACTTTCTTCTGAGTTTCTTCGGACCTTGTTCGAAATTTTTCGAACAAGGTCAGGAAAAAGTCCCCAGAAGGTCCGAAGGAGGTCCGGAGAAGGTCCTAATTTGAACCAAATTTCTGCCGATTATGGATAAAATAAGAGCCGTAAAAATGAATGGAAACAAAAAATCGCACCTTAACCTCTGATGTCCTCTGGAAACAATAGATGATAAAGCAGAATTAAAATGAATTTTAGACGGAGAAAAAAAGATTGTTAGCTGGAAATAATTAATGAAGAGGAGGGAGTTCTTGAGTTATCAATGCAAAAACAGTCGATTATAGCCCTTCTAAGCTTAGAATTTAGCTTTTATCATCCTTGGGACTGCATTGATGTCATTGATGATGTCTACGGTCTTAAAACCTTTTTTGATCAGCAGGTTTTTGGTTTCTTGGGAAAGGTATTGATTGATTTCAAAATAGAGGGTTCCATCTTTTTTGAGATGTTGCAAGGCGAACGATGAAATATAGTCGTAAAATAGGAGTGGGGCAGAATCCTCGACGAACAAGGCAGTATGCGGTTCAAATTGCAGCACATTGCGGTGCATTTCATATTTCTCTTCTTGGGTGATATAAGGCGGGTTGCTGACAATGATGTCGTATTGTTCAGCGTCGAATACGAGGTTCCATTCCAAAATATCCAAGCAACGGAATTCTACAGCACATTGCATGTTTTCCGCATTGTTGCGGGCAATTTGAATAGCTTCAGCAGAAATGTCGACTGCAGTTACCTCAGCTTGATTAAGGTGTTTAGCCAGACTAATGGCAATACAGCCAGTACCCGTTCCAATATCGATAACTTCTAAGTTAGATGTGTTGCTATGGTCTTGTATGATTAAATCAACCAATTCTTCCGTTTCAGGCCTTGGAATCAGGGTGTCTTCAGAAACAATAAATTCCATTCCGTAGAAGGGCGCTTTTTGGAGAATATGTTGAATTGGGCGACCAGTTTTGAGCTGGGATAAAATAGCTTGGAAATCCTGCACTTGTTCAGTAGAAGGATTTTCCTGCAGTTTAAGACTGATTTGAAGTTTGGAATAGCCGAGGATATGTTCTGTAGAAATCTGAAAAATGCTGCGGATTTCATCTTGATCATAGATTGAAGCCAAATCTGCTAGAAATTGTTGTCTTAAGCTGCCCAGAGTTTCCATGTAGCAAAGGTAGCGAAAAAAATGCGTGGAGTAATTTTGAAAACGGCATTGCAGGCGGAGCGATTTTATTGTTGTCATGAAAGGGCAATCCCAATAATCAAACTAATCCCTATCTTTGAAACATGCATGAGCGTTATATGAAACGATGTTTGGAATTGGCTGTTTTAGGAGCAGGCAAGACCAGTCCGAATCCGATGGTCGGTTCGGTCATTGTCTGGAATGATGAGATTATTGGAGAAGGGTATACATCGCCTTATGGAGGGCCTCATGCAGAAGTGAACGCTGTTCAATCCGTTATTGCCAAATATGGAGAGGAGCATGCGAGGCAGATGTTTTCAGAAAGTACCATCTATGTCAGCTTGGAGCCATGTGCACATTTTGGGAAAACTCCGCCATGCGCAGATATGATTGTTGCGATGGGTTTCAAGAAGGCCGTAATAGCATGTTTGGATCCATTTGCCAAAGTAAATGGCTTAGGCTTGCAGAAATTGCAGGAGGGAGGAGTAAGTACTGAAGTAGGGCTGCTGGAAGAAGAAGCGAAATGGGTAAATCGTAGGTTTTTTACCAAGCTAAAGGAGTTTAGGCCCTATGTTATATTAAAATGGGCGGAGACTTCGGATGGTTATTTTGCACCAGTTGAAGGACAGCGCTGGATCAGTAATCAGGCGAGCAAGCAATTGGTTCATAAATGGCGTTCAGAAGAGGATGCCATCTTGGTTGGGAAGCGCACAGCGGAAATTGATAATCCCAGTTTGACGGTTAGGGAATGGGAAGGCAAGAATCCAAAGCGGGTCTTGATTGATAAACAATTGGAGCTGTCGGATAATTTGGCAATTTATGATGATTCAGCGGAGACCATTATTTTTAATGCGCTGAAAACAGATTGGCAGGGAAATCAGAAATATATAGAATTGGAGAATTTTGATCTCTATTTGCCACAGCAAATATTATATCAATTATACCTGATGGATATTCAGTCGATCATAATTGAAGGTGGGAAGAAGACCTTGGATTTGTTTATTCAGGCAGGTTTATGGGATGAAGCCCGGGTTTTTGTGGGCAAGGAAGAATGGGCGGAAGGAATGAAGGCGCCTCAACTTGTAGGGAAATTAAAAGAAAGCACCTTGACCGGTTCTGATCGATTGAATATTTATATCCCCAATACTTAAGAAATAGCAAAAAGTATTCTTTAGCTAACTACAGGCATGTTGGAACATCATGATGTTCAGACATAATGACTTCTAAATATTATCAATAGGTTAAATATGGTAATTGCAGGTTAAATATATTTATATTTAATCATGCGAATAGCTGAGCATATATTACATTTTATTTGGCGTTTTCGGTTGTTTAAGACATTGGATCTCAGTGGCAAGAATGGCGAGACGATTGAGGTTTTACATCCGGGGAACTACAATACCGATTCTGGGCCGGACTTTTTACATGCACATTTACGAATCAATAATCAGGAATGGCACGGACATATTGAGATCCATGTGGATTCCGGCGATTGGAATTTGCATAGGCATCATATGGACAAAGCTTATAATGCGGTTATTTTGCATGTGCTCTGGGAGTGGAAACAGGATTGTTTTTCAGAAGATGGGATCAAATTGCCTTGTTTGGAGTTGAAGGATAGGGTAGATGCGGAACTTCTGGAGAATATCGATCAGTTGTTACAAAATAATCATTGGTTGCCTTGTAGTTATGGTCTAACGGAGGTTCCGGAATTCCAAAAGCTGCAGGTGTTGAATAGAATGGGGGTGGAAAGATTGGAGCATCGATACAAAATTGTGGTATTGATGTTGAAATCCTATCGTGGCGATTGGGAGCGGGTATGCTTGGGTTTAATGGCTGCTGCATTTGGTGTCAAGGTGAATAAACAGTCATTTTTGGATCTGAGCCAGATATTATCCCTCAAGCTGATGCAAAAGTTTAAGAATAATGGAGATAGCATACAAGCCTTGTTTTTTGGTCAGGCAGGTTTCCTGAAGGTTTATAAGGGGGATGATGCTTATATTCTATGTTTGAAGGAACGCTATGATTTTATGAAATCAAGTCATAAGTTGAATGAACTGTCAGCTTTTCAATGGAAGTTCATGCGTATGCGGCCCTATAATTTTCCGACCTTAAAACTGGCACAAATGGCTGGGATGTACACTTTGTTCAGTTCCTGGTTTTCCCTGATCACTTCGGCATTAAATCTTGAGGAATTGCGGGGATATTGTTCAGAAGTGAATATTCCGGTCTTTTGGAAGACGCATTTTCATTTGGAAAAAGAATCGGTGAATCATAATTGTGGGATTTCGGATCAATTCTTCCATCTGCTGGCGATCAACTGTTTTATCCCCTTGTTATTTTCTTATGGCCGTTATATTGGTAACCAAAGCTATATGGATCGGGCCGTGAATTGGCTGGAGGGATTAAAGCCTGAAGTTAATTCGGTTTGTAAACGCTATACGACACATGGCATGTCCTTATACAATGCATTGGAAACCCAAGCCGTGTTACATTTGCGGTCTGCCTATTGTAATTCCAAGCGTTGCTTGGAATGTGGTATTGGCTTATCTATCGTAAAGAGGAGTTAAGCTTTCAGGATTTCTGCGATTTCGAGGAATCCTTTTTGAGCTGCCAAGTCTGAAGCTGTCTGTCCGAGTTCATTCTTTTGGGCGATATTGGCTCCATGTTCCAATAATACAATGATCAAATCGATATTACCTTCTTGTGCAGCGAGGTGCAGAGGACTGATTCGGGAGGATTGCAAAACATTGACTTCAGCACCGGCTTCAATCAACATTTTGGCGATATTATTTTGATTGTTACTCAATGCGGAATGCAATGGGAACACCTGATAGCCGTTTTGGGATGATGAATTAGGGTTTGCACGGTTGCGAAGGAGGATTCTTACGATATCTTCCTTTCCAAAATGTGCTGCGATCCCCAGTGGGTAGAATCCATGGGATGATAATTCATTGATGACATCCGGTTTTTGATCGACCATAAACTGCACCTGTTCGGTCAGGCCGGCGGCGCAGGCTTCATGGATGGTAATGGATTTAATATATTTTAGGATGACCTGAACGATCTGTGTTTTTTGATAATAGCAGGCCAATAGGAGGGCTGAAATATCATGGCTGGTATTTTCCTTGATAAGTTCAGGGTTTTGGCTAAGTAATAAATCTAAATCTTGGTAGTTTCCGGTTTCTATATATTCTTCCAGTACTGTCAAACTCATAATCCTAATTTTTCGTTACGAAATAAACAAAAAAAAGTTAAATTAAAGTTACTAATAGCCTAAATTTCTTTGTTTTCTTATAAAAATTTTTCCAATAATAAATGTAATCTATACAATTTTTTTTGTTCGGTTACGAACACTATTTAATTTTTGTAGCTAGTTGTCTACAAAATAGGAATTGTAGCAGGTAGTCTTATAACTTTTCTGATGATTTTTTTACTTTTGTAATGCCCTCCCCAAGGGCATGTTTTTCATAGGTAGATGTAGGGTCGAATTAATCTAATTCGACCCTTTTTTTCTTAGTTCTTCAGATTTAATTTCTAATTGGTAATTTTTTGACTTCAGGGTATTTGTTTAAACATCTAAAAATCATTGGAAAAACCCTGTTTTAGGTAGTCTGCGGGAAGTTTTATATGTTTGTAACATGAGGAAGAAAAAAATCGTTGTAGCCATCACTGGCGCGTCCGGATCCATCTATGCGAAGGTGTTAATGGATAAGCTTCAGCAGCTTTCCGATCAGATTGAGGCGGTAGGAGTCGTGATGTCCGACAATGCCAAGGATGTGTGGCGTTTTGAGCTGGATGACGATGGTTATAAGCAATATGACTTCCCCACTTACCAGAAAAATGACTTTATGGCGCCCTTTGCATCAGGTTCAGCAAAATATGATACCATGTTTGTAGTTCCGTGTTCCATGGGGACAATGGCCAGGATCGCGCATGGGATTTCCTCGGATTTGACTACACGTGCCGCGGATGTTATCCTGAAAGAGCGTCGCAAATTGATTTTGATTACTCGGGAGACTCCTTTAAGTAGCATACATATCCAGAATATGGCGCTGATAACCCAGGCAGGTGGTATTATTTGTCCGGCATCTCCCTCATTTTATAGTCGTCCACAAACATTTGAAGAGCTTGCAGCGACAGTGATTGATCGCGCATTAGATATTGCAGGCTTTGAACTCGACAGTTTTCGTTGGGGGAAAGAATAGCATAGACTGCCATACGCAAGCTGAAGATTGAGTAAGCAGATTCAGTGTCAAAAGAACGATTCCTAAAAATATTATTACAGTATTCACTGAATTTTGTACTTTTGTTTTTTAATGAAACAGCTGTTAACATCTTCGAATAAGGAGTTTTTATACTTGAAGAAGGTTTTTGAAAATGCTCATTGGAAAAGAACCTATGATTGGCTGGCTGGTTTTCACAAACTAAACAATTGCGTTCAGCACAATTTTTTGATTTTCAATTCAATTCATGGCTACAATATTAATTAATTCTGCGACTTTGGTTTCGGCAGGACACCCACTGCATATGTCTACGGTTGATGTACTTGTGAAAAATGGCAAGATTGAACAGCTTGCTAAGCAAATCAAGTCAGATGACAAGAAGATTCAGGTAATCGATGGGAAAGGCTCTTTTCTATCGGTTGGATTTTTTGACCTCAATGTAAATTTCGGGGAACCGGGATATGAGACCAAAGAGGATATTCAGACGGGTACTGCAGCAGCAGCGGCAGGAGGATTCACAGCAGTAGCTGTACAACCCAATACCAATCCGCCTATCCATAGTCGTTCGGAAGTAGCATTGCTCGTCAATTCGGCGAAAGGAAATCTGGTGGATGTTTATCCCGTTGGAACAGTCAGTAAAAAGCGCGAAGGCAATGAGCTTGCCGAGCTCTATGATATGAAGATCACCGGAGCGGTAGCTTATAGTGATGGAACACATAGCATTCAGCAGGCAGGGTTGATGTCTCGGGCATTATTATATGCCAAAGGATTTGGCGGCTTGATTATGGCCTTTCCGGAGGATGATTCCATTGCTGCAGATTCCAAAATGAATGAGGGCGAGGTCAGCACCTATTTGGGAATGAAAGGAATTCCAAATCTTGCCGAGTCCGTGATGATTTCCAGAGACCTGTTCTTAGCAGAATATAATGAGGCACCTATCCACTTCAGTACCATTTCAACAGAAGAGGCCGTAGACTTGATCAAGAAGGCAAAAAGCAAGGGTATCAAAGTATCCTGTGATGTAGCTGCGCATAACTTAGTGTTTACAGATGAGGATGTTAAAGGTTTTGACAGCCACTATAAAGTAAGTCCGCCACTACGTACCAAGAAAGATGTAAAAGCATTGATCAAGGGTTTGAAGGATGGGGTAATTGATGCGGTTGTTTCCCAGCACACCCCACAAGAAATTGAATTCAAACAAGTGGAGTTTCAGATTGCGAAGAATGGAATCATTGCTTCTCAGACTGTGTTACCATTATTGTTGAAGGCAGGGTTGACAGTAGAACAAATCGTAGAGAAGTTGTCGATCAATCCTCGAAAAATCCTCGGATTGGAAGTTCCAGTGATTGAAGAAGGCGCGGAAGCAAATTTATTGTTGTTTAGTCCAACGAAAAAATGGATATTTGATAGAGACAGCAATAAATCTAAATCGGCAAACAGTCCATTATTTGGGCAAGAATTAACGGGTCAGGTTTTGGCTGTAATTAATAATAATAAATTGCACATCAATTAATTATCATATGGATACTAAAGTAAAAAAAGCTCTAGAAGCTGCTGTAAATAATTATGCTACAATCGAGCAAATTGATGGTCAATCCATTCTCCCAGGATTAGCTTCAGCCTTTGAATTAGAAGCACCATTCATGGAGAAGGTGGATGCTATGGATAGCGTTTTTGATGATAATCAACGATTTGAAGAACTTCGTGAATACGCATTTGATTTATTGATGATCAACTTCTTTGCGGAGGATGTTCAAAAACTGGAAGAGGATTATTTGGATTCCGAAGAGTGGGAGGCTATTGAAGAGGAGACATTGGATCGTGGTTCAGAGTTATTGAATATTCTATTGTACCTACGTGAATGTGCTGACGATGATGTAGAACCATCATTGGATGACTTCTTAAAAGAGTTTTTATTGGTCGAGGAAGATGAGTTTCAGGATGAATATAGAATTTATGAGAAGGTAATTGCCAATCAGATCTTGGTGGAGAGCAATTATCCTGAGATTTCAAAAATTGCGAAGGGTCTTTCAGAAGATGATGAGTTACAGGACCTGTTTTATCCATTGGTATCCTTTTTTAATGAACAAAATCCTAATGCTGAGCAATTGGAAGCCTATGCTGATGCAGCTCCCAACAAAGCATTGGATCTTGCCCTATTGCAACTAATCATAAACTATAACTCATAAATCATGGATGCTATCAACCCTTCAAATGATGTAAAGAAAAAAGCCATTATCAATGGTGTTATTTTAGGAGTAATTTCTATTGTTCTTTCCATTATTTCACTTTATTTCTCGAAAACTTCGACGTCCATCGTGACATCAACCATTTTAAACATTGTGGTAAATTATGTTGCTTTTATAGCGATCGCAGTGTTTTTTGTATTGCAATTAAGAAAAGCTAACGGCGGGTATTGGGATTTTTCCACTGCCTTAAAGAATATCTTCATTATGTTGGCAATCACAGCAACGATTGGTTTAATCGGCATTACAGTTTTCAATGTGATTAATCCGGATTTTCAGCGGGAAGCCATTGAGAATACGCAAAATCTGACGATTGAGATGATGGAAGCTAGTAATCAATCGGATGAACAAATTGATGCGACATTAGAATTATTGGATCAACAAAAAGAAGCTTTGGGTTCCATGTCTATCGGGCAAACCTTAAAAGGCTTGGCAATTTCCTTATTATTATATTTTGTTTTAGCATTGATTTTTGCTGCAATTTTCAGGAAAGAGAAGCCGATGTTTAAGACAGCAAGTCCAGCGGGTGATGCACATCCTTGGCAGAGTAATGAAAACAACGACAATAACGTATAATAAACGCTAACGTTTATATGATAAAGGTATCATCCAAAAATGATACCTTTGTTCTTTATTAATTATGGACATTTCAGTAGTAATACCATTATACAACGAGGAAGAATCACTTCCTGAATTGAGTGCTTGGATCAAGCGCGTCATGGATGCCAATAACTTCTCTTATGAGATTGTTATGGTTGATGATGGCAGTAAGGATAATTCTTGGAAGGTCATCAAGTCCTTAAAGGCTCAGGATGAACATATTATTGGGATTCGTTTTCGTAGGAACTATGGAAAATCAGCGGCTTTAAATGTTGGTTTTGCAGCGGCGGAAGGCGATGTTGTGATCACGATGGATGCGGACTTGCAAGATAGCCCTGATGAGATTCCGGAATTATACGACCGGATCAAGAATCAAGGAGCTGACTTGGTGTCTGGATGGAAGAAAAAGCGTTATGATCCCTTAACCAAGACTATTCCTACCAAACTGTTCAATTCGGCGACACGTAGCATGTCGGGCATTGACAATCTACATGACTTTAATTGTGGATTGAAGGCTTATAAGAAGGATGTGGTCAAGAGTATTGAGGTATACGGTGAAATGCATCGTTATATTCCAGTATTGGCGAAGTGGGCAGGATTCAGTCAAATCCAAGAACAGGTTGTTCAGCATTATCCTAGGAAATATGGTACTACAAAATTTGGTCCGGGTCGTTTCGTAAAAGGCTTCCTTGACTTAATGTCTATTTTCTTTGTTGGGAAGTTTGCAAAACGTCCAATGCACTTTTTCGGTCCATTGGGAGTAATCAGCTTTTTGTTAGGATTCTTTATTACCATCTGGTTGATTTGCGAAAAGTTGATGAGCATTGCCAATGGTACGGAGTATAGAAATGTAACCGATCAACCTTTGTTCTACTTATCATTGGTAGCCATCCTAATTGGATCTCAATTATTTTTGACAGGATTTGTGGCGGAACTGGTTTCTAGAAACGGTTCTGATCGAAATAAATACCAGGTAGACGAAGTCATCTAATATGTTTTTTTCCATCATTGTTCCGCTCTATAATAGACCAGTAGAAATCAAGGAAATGCTGACCTCATTGTTGGATCAGGAATACAAGGATTTTGAGGTTATCATCGTAGAAGATGGTTCAAAGAATAAATCAGAACATATTGTAGATAAGTTCAAAGACAAGCTTGACATACAGTATTTCTTTAAGGAGAATGAAGGTCAGGGCTTTGCCAGAAACTATGGTTTTGAACGTGCGAAAGGGGATTATTTTATCGTCTTTGATTCCGACATCATTGTACCGGTTGATTACCTGAACAAAGTTCTGGAAGGAATCAAGAGGGATCACTGGGATGCCTTTGGCGGTCCGGATGCGGCGCATGAATCTTTTACACCTATACAGAAGGCTATTAGTTATTCCATGACTTCTCCATTTACCACAGGAGGGATTCGTGGCAATAAAAAGCATGTTGGTCAATTCCATCCCCGGAGTTTTAATTTAGGAATTTCAAGGGAGGTCTGGGAAAAAACCGGCGGTTTCAAATTATCCCGACGATCGGAAGATATTGAATTCAGTATTCGGATGATCAATTCCGGGTTTAAGGTAGGATTAATACCAGATGCCTTTGTTTACCATAAACGTCGAACCAGTTTTAGTCAATTCTATAAACAGACCTATAATTTTGGAAAGGGAAGAATTGATATCTATTGTTTATATCCTAAGGAATTAAAGCCTGTTCATGCCTTACCAGCAGTTTTTGTGTTGGGCTTGATAGGTTTGCTCATGATCAATGTGATCAACTTATTGACCATGGACGAGATTTATTTCTTGCATATTTTGGGTTTATTGGGCAATTTATTCTTGCTGCTCTATACAGGATTATTATTCTTGCATGCCTTGGTCAGTACGAAGAGCTTAAAGGTGGCGATATTATCTGTTGTAGCGGCATTTACCCAATTGATTGCATACGGTTCAGGCTTTTTGAGTCAATATGCACATAAATTTATTACGGATAAAAAGGGGCCAAAGAATTGATAAATTCCTTGTGCTTTCTTAAATTGTGATGAGGAGAAAATATGATTTCATTAACACAAGGAAGTTTAGATAAATTAGAGGCCTTATTTGGCGACTTAGGTTATAAATTGCGCTATGAAAAAGGTTCTTTCCGAACCGGAGCCTGTGTATTGCAGAATTCCAAAGTCGTGGTTGTCAATAAATTTTCTACGGTCGACATGAAGGTTGTATCCTTATTACAGATCTTGGAGACGATGGAGGTGGATGAATTATTAATTCAGGAGAAGTTAAAAGCCTTTTATCAGCAAATAAAAAAATCGAGGATTACGGTTTGAGAATAACATTTTTAGGTACAGGGACCTCGCAAGGTGTTCCGGTTATAGCATGTCCATGTGCGGTTTGTCATTCGGAGGATAAGCGGGATAAACGCCTACGTTCTTCGATATTGATTGAATATAATAACCATACCTTAGTTGTTGATACGGGTCCTGATTTCCGATATCAGATGTTGCGTCAACCGGTGAATCGCCTTGATGCGGTACTGATGACTCATTCCCATAAAGATCATATTGCAGGTTTAGATGATGTCAGGGCTTATAATTATCAGCAACAGCAATCTATTCCCATCTATTCCAATAAGGCGACACATGATGCTTTAAGGAAGGAGTTCTATTATGCCTTCAGTGATTATAAATATCCTGGGGTACCCCAATTGGAGTTGGAGGAAATCTTCGCGGGAAAGGCATTTGAGCTTTACGGGAAAGATATTTTACCGATTGAAGTGATGCATTATAAAATGCCGGTTCTAGGATTTAGAATTGATAATTTCGCTTATATCACCGATGCCAAAACCATATCGGAGGAGAGCTTCAAATTGCTGGAGGGGGTAGAGGTTTTAGTCCTGAATGCCCTGCAACGAGAACCCCATATTTCTCATTTAACCTTGGAAGAAGCGATTGAAGTTTCTAATCGAATTCAACCCCAAGAAACCTATCTTACCCATATTTCACATCGATTTGGACGGCACGAGGACATAAGTGCTAGTCTACCGGATGGAATTTATCTGTCTTACGATCAGTTAGTTATTGATTTGTTTTAAAAAAAATTGGCAGTTTAAAACAATTTGTTTGAACTGTGTGTTTATCCTTATGAAATTGAATCATTGAATAAACTATTTTAACAAAACACAAATTTTAACTACTATGGGAAATATTTTGTATTTAATCGCAGTTATTCTTGTCATCATTTGGGCAATTAGCTTTTTTGGAGGTTATGCTACTGGTGGTATTATTCACATCTTATTGGTTATTGCCATCATTGTGGTATTATTAAGAATAATCAGAGGTAACGCTTAGATTTTATTAAATAAGAGTTGAGCAATGGCTAAGTCTTCTTCGAAGGTGATTTTCAGGTTTTGATGTTCACCGGGTAGGAGATAGAGGTTGTTGCTCAGCTTTTCAACAACAGAGGCATCATCGGTAAAATAATCCTCCTCGGGTTGTTCGTAAGCTTCTACTAAAAGGTCAGCCATAAATAATTGCGGGGTTTGGACCAGCCAAACCGCTTGTCTATCGACAGCATGACTATTCTCTTGATTTCCTAATCTTACTGAATTGGTACTTTGTACGGCTGGGATTACTGCTGGGCGATTCTTATGACAAGTCAGGAAGAGATTATCAATCAATGCAGAACTTACCAGCGGTCTTGCGGCATCATGTACAGCGATTTTAGAATCTGCTGTTAGCGTTTGGGACTTCCTGATAAATTCAATACCATTTTTTACGCTTTGAAATCTGCTATTTCCACCTATGGTTATATGGTGTGGGATATTAAACTGATGGTTTTGACAAATTTCTTTCCAGTAATCGATCATTTGTTCAGAAAGAACGAGGATGATTTGGGGCTTGCAGTTGGAGTTGGCGAATTTTTCCAAGGTATGCATCAATATGGGTTTTTCCTGAAGCAATAAGAATTGTTTCGGGAGATTTCCTCCAATCCTGGAACCCGTACCGGCGGCAACTATAATTACAAAATGCGTAGACATACCTTAAATCACTATTAATTTGGAAAAGTAAGTAAATTATTGGAAATAAAAAACGCAGATCGTAGGATCTGCGTTTTCGTATATAGGAGTAATTTAATTAAATAATTAACATCGCATCTCCGTAGCTATAGAAGCGGTATTTTTCTTTCACAGCCACTTCATAAGCATTCATTACGTTTTCATAACCTGCAAATGCTGCAATCATTACCAATAGGGTAGATTGAGGCGTATGGAAGTTTGTGATCATGGAGTTCGCAATGCTGAAGTCATAAGGAGGGTAGATGAATTTTGAAGTCCAGTCATTCGCTGCTTTCAAGTGTTTGTCAGCAGACACTGAAGATTCAATAGCACGCATAGAAGTAGTACCTACGGCACAGATTTTACGTTTGTCGTCAATACCTTTATTTACGATACGAGCAGCTTCTTCAGAAATGATATACTGTTCAGAATCCATTTTATGTTTCGTCAAGTCTTCAACTTCCACTGTTCGGAACGTACCTAGACCCACGTGAAGGGTTACTTCGGCGAAATCCACCCCTTTAAGTTCAAGGCGTTTCATAAGTTCGCGGGAGAAGTGTAGACCTGCGGTTGGAGCCGCTACAGCACCTTCGTTTTTCGCATAGATTGTTTGATAACGGAATTTATCTTCCGGGGTTGCTTTTCTTTTGATGTATTTAGGAAGCGGAGTTTCACCTAAGATTTCGATATTCTTACGGAATTCTTCGTCAGTTCCATCAAAAAGGAAACGGATTGTACGTCCACGTGAGGTTGTATTATCTACAACTTCCGCAACTAATAAATCATCATCTCCGAAATATAATTTATTACCCACACGGATTTTACGTGCTGGATCAACTAAAACATCCCAAAGACGTAATTCTTTATTAAGTTCTCTTAATAAGAATACTTCGATTGTCGCGCCAGTTTTCTCTTTATTGCCATACATTCTAGCAGGGAAAACCTTAGTGTTGTTCAAAATCATTACATCTTTATCATCAAAATAATCCAGAACATCTTTGAAGATCTTGTGTTCGATTTTTCCGCTATCGCGGTGTAAAACCATTAAACGAGATTCATCTCTTTGTTCTGAAGGTTCAGATGCTAGTAATGACTCAGGAAGATTAAAGTTGAATTGAGATAATTTCATGTTATTCTACTGATGTATTATGCCCTCTAGCCTTACTGGGGCTAGATTTTAAAAAGGCTTACAAAATTACGAATTTTTCGCTGAATTATTGCCTTTTTCTTGTATTACAACAATTTAATGATAATCCTAAAGAAAAATCCTGTAGCTATGGAGGTACAATTCTGGTCCAACTAAAACGAATTTATTTAATAACATTGATTTCTATAAAATATATTGTAATTTAAAACTGACATTTACACTGTCTATTACCATTTTAGAATAATATTTTTATGGCGGATACAACAAAGAAGGGGGATTTTGCGAACGATTTACTACCTAACCCTGAAACCTTAGACGATACAATTCAACACGTCAACAACCCGGTCCTAGACCTGCCCAACATTGAGAAACTATATTTAACTGCAGTTAAAGGCTATTCACAGGAAGCCAATACGGTTTATTTTACCGATGGCAAATCCAAAGTGGAAGTTAAAGTTTACTCGGAAGATATCATTCGGATCCGATTAGCGCCCGAAGGTTCCTTCTTGGAAGACTTTTCCTATGCCATCAGTTTTAAGGAGGATAACTATGTCAGTGTGGAGGTCATTGAGGACTCTGAATATTACAAAGTCAAGACCAATACTACGATTTGTTTGATCCGTAAGTCGGATTTTAATATTTCATTTTCCGATATGGAAGGTCAGGTGCTGAACCGTGATCATTCGGCAATGCACTGGGAAGAGAACGTGGATTTCGGTGGTTACTATGTTTATTGTACCAAGGAAGCAGCTGCTGATGAGGCATTTTTCGGATTGGGCGATAAAGCAACCAATCTGAATTTACGTGGTAAACGAGTTAAGAACTGGAATTCGGACACTTATTCCTACGCATTTAATCAGGATCCATTATACAAAACGATTCCATTTTATATAGGTGTGACTGAAGGGAAGGCTTACGGTATTTTCTTTGATAATACCTTCAAGACCTATTTTGATTTTGCGGCAGAGCATCAGGACCAGACAAGTTTTTGGTCGGAAGGTGGGGAGCTTCAATATTATTATATCCAAGGTCCCAAGATGATGGATGTGGTGAAACGCTATCATAAACTTACAGGAACGCATTATATGCCAGCCATGTGGGGATTAGGATATCACCAATGCCGCTGGAGTTATTATCCGGAAAACAAGGTCCGCGAAGTTGCCTACGAATTCAGGAAGCGGGAGATTCCATGTGATGCGATTTATCTGGATATTGATTATATGGATGGATACCGTTGTTTTACTTGGAACAAACGCTATTTTCCAGATCCTAAAAAGATGATTTCGGATTTGAATGCCAATGGTTTCAAAACGGTTGTGATGATTGATCCGGGGATTAAGGTTGATGATAATTATTGGGTATTCAAGCAAGGAAAGGACAATAATTACTTCTGTCGCCGTGGGGATGACTACTTTATGGAAGGATTTGTTTGGCCAGGGAGATGTCAGTTCCCAGACTTTACCAATCCGGAAGTTAGAACCTGGTGGGGAACTTTATACAAAGGATTGGTTGATGATGGCGTTGCAGGATTCTGGAACGATATGAATGAGCCGGCAGTATTTGGTCGCGGAACATTTCCTAATGATGTAAGACATCAATTTGAAGGACATCGTGGTTCCCATCGTAAAGCTCATAATGTTTATGGGATGCAGATGGTTCGAGCGACTTACGATGGTTTGAAAAAATTATATAAAAATAAGCGTCCATTTACGATTACACGGGCTGCCTATGCTGGGACACAACGGTATTCTTCGGTTTGGACGGGAGATAATATTGCGACCTGGGAGCACCTGAGAATAGGAACGTTGCAGTTGCAACGTCTTTCTGTTTCCGGATTATCTTTCTGTGGAACTGATATTGGAGGCTTCACAGGCGAACCAGATGGGGAATTGTACTCGCGTTGGATGCAGTTTGGCGTATTCTCGCCATTTATGCGGGTCCACTCAGCTGGAGACACCCGCGATCGTGAGCCATGGAGTTTTGGTCCAGAGTGGGAGGCAATCTGTAAGAAATTTATTGAGCTGAGATACAAGTTATTACCATATATCTATTCTACATTTTGGTTGCAGCATAAATATGGTGAACCTATTTTGAGACCTATTGCCATGCTGGAGCAAGAAAAGGCCAAGAATATGATTCGTGAAGAGGAGTTTGGCTTTGGTAACCAATTGTTGGTATCGCCAGTACTTCATCCGGGTCAAGCCAATAAGATTGTTTATTTGCCTGAAGGAACCTGGTATTATTATTTTGATAATACATACTATGAAGGAGGTCAGGAATATACCATCGATACCCCATTGGATGAAATGCCATTTTTTGTTCGTGGCGGATCCATTATTCCAGAATATCCAGTGATGCAATTTACAGGAGAGCGCAGAGTAGAATCCTTGCGGTTGAACCTATATTATGCCGAAGGAGAGTATACATCGTCCTTATATTCTGACCATGGTGAAACCTTTGCTTACGAACAAGGGGTTTATGTAGAGAAGCATTTTATTACGACCTGTGATGCGAAGCAAGTGAATGTCATTCAAGGGGAAGATGGCTTGTACACGCCATATTATACTGGTTTTGATTTGTATCTCGTTGGATTACCATTTGAGCCAAAGCAAATCACAGTGGACGGGAATAAGGTTTCCATGCAGCAGGATGATGAAGGGAAGTTATTTGTAAAATTAGATCGCGATTTCAAGAAAATTAATATTCAATAACATATAAAAGCTAAAAAAACTAATTATGCCTCAACCAGTTGAAGTACACTCCTTATTGTCTGAATTTGATGTTTTTTTATTCAAATCCGGACGTCATTATAAGCTTTATGAGAAGTTTGGTTCTCATGAATTATTAGTGAATGGGGTAAAAGGAGTATATTTTGCGGTATGGGCGCCCAATGCCCAGACAGTTTCGGTCGTCGGAAATTTTAATGGATGGAATCCACATTCTCACCAGCTACATGTTCGTTGGGATAGCAGTGGAATCTGGGAGGGGTTTATTCCGGGGATAGAGAACGGAGAAGTTTATAAGTACCACATTCATTCGAATACGGGGGAGCATCTGGAGAAATCGGATCCTTTTGCTTTGCACACCGAGATTCCACCAAAGACGGCATCTATTGTTGCCACCACATGGTTTGGCTGGAATGATTCGGAATGGATGTATAATCGTCGGGAGTACAATGCGCTCGATCGGCCGATGTCGGTTTATGAGATGCACCTGGGCTCCTGGATGCGTGATCCAAAGGATCCAGAACGGTTCCTGACCTATGAGGAGATTGCGGCTCGACTAATTCCCTATATCCAGGAAACAGGATTTACACATGTGGAGTTTATGCCCATTATGGAGCATCCCTATTATCCTTCTTGGGGATATCAGATTACGGGATATTTTGCGGCGAGTTCCCGATTTGGCGGTCCACAGGACCTGATGAAATTAATAGAACTTCTGCATGAAAGCCATATTGGAGTGATCTTGGATTGGGTTCCTTCGCATTTTCCGGGGGATGCACACGGACTTTATAAGTTTGATGGGACACACCTTTTTGAACATGCCGACCCAAAGAAAGGATTTCATCCTGATTGGCAATCGTATATTTTCAATTACGGAAGAAATGAGGTTAAATCCTTTTTGATCAGTAATGCCTTTTTCTGGTTGGACCGGTACCATATAGATGGATTAAGAGTGGATGCGGTGGCCTCGATGCTTTATTTGGATTATTCCAGAAAAACAGGAGAGTGGGATCCCAATGAATTAGGCGGGAATGAGAATTTGGAGGCAGTTGCCTTTTTGAAGGAATTCAATGAAGCGGTTTCTAAGTATTACCCAAGTGTTCAGACGATTGCAGAAGAGTCGACCTCCTGGTCTGGCGTTAGCCGTGCCACCTTCCAAGGCGGCTTAGGCTTTGGGATGAAATGGATGATGGGTTGGATGCATGATACGCTGGCCTATTTTAAGGAAGATCCTATCAATAGGACCTACCATCATGATAAAATGACTTTTGCCACGGTTTATGGATTTACGGAAAATTTCATGTTGCCATTATCACATGATGAGGTGGTCTATGGAAAGCAATCCCTGATCTATAAAATGCCGGGCGATGAATGGCAGAAGTTTGCGAATTTAAGGAGTTTGTATTTATACATGTTCACGTTCATTGGCACTAAATTATTATTTATGGGTGCTGAATTTGGACAGACTTCGGAATGGAATGTTAACCAATCCTTGGATTGGCACTTGCTTCAATATAAGCCGCATAAGAGCATGAAGCAGTTTGTGTCGAAGTTGAATGAGGTTTACAAGACCTATCCGGCATTATACGAAAAGGCGTTTAGTCCGGAGGGATTCTTCTGGATTGAGTTGGCGGATCGGGAACAAAGTATTTTCGCCTACTGTCGTAGGGGACATGATTTGGAGAATGATCTGGTTATCATCTTAAACCTAACCCCGGTCGTGCGTCATAATTTTAAATTAGGAGTGCCGCATGCTGGTCAATGGGAGTTGGTCTTGAATTCGGATGATGCAGAATTTAATGGAAGCGCCGTACCTGTGAAAAAAGTAATTTCTACGGAAAATATATCATGGATGGGTCAAGACCAATCCATAACAGTAGATCTACCGCCACTAAGTGGTTTAATTTTTAAAAGAAAACTTGGCAAATGAAAGTCATACATTTAAGTGTAGAGTGTTTCCCAGTCGCAAAGGTTGGGGGATTGGCAGATGTTGTCGGAGCATTACCTAAGTATCAAAGAGAATTAGGGATTGATGCCTCGGTGATCATGCCCTATTTTAACAGGAAGTTTACTCAGGAGCATGAATTTGACCTAGTTGCTGAAGGAGAATTTCTTCAGGGATCGAGTTTGCTGACTTACGAAATATTGAAGGAGAAAACAGATGAACTGGGTTTTCCGTTATACTTAGTAAGGATTCCAAATCTTCTGGACCGAGAGGAGATATACAGTTATCAAGATGAGGCGGATCAATGGATTGCTTTTCAGCATGCTGTTTTACATTATCTGAAGTACAATAATATTCAACCGGATGTATTGCATTGTCATGATCACCATGTTGGCTTGGTTCCGTTTTTGACGAAATGGAGCAATGAGTTCAATGATCTTAAGGGCGTTAAGACCGTTGTAACGGTTCATAATGGGCAGTACCAAGGCTGGATGTCATGGAGCAAAGGCATTGTCCTACCTGCATTTGATACTTGGAAATGGGGTTTATTGGATTGGGATGGATTAATCAATCCCTTGGCTACAGCGATTAAGTGTTGCGATGCTTATACCACCGTTTCGGAGGGCTATCTAAAAGAGCTTTTTGAGAATGCGAATGGCTTGCAGGATTTATTTTCAGATGAAAGAGGGAAGGCCGTTGGCATTGTGAATGGGATTGACACTTCATTCTGGGATCCGGAAATTGATTCTCTAATTGACCATCAGTATTCCATGGTAACGGTAGATCAGGGTAAGGCCGAGAATAAGTTGAGTTTTTGCAAGGAGTTTGGATTAGATCCGAGCAAGCCTTTATTAAGTTATATAGGGCGTTTTGCAACTGAGAAGGGGGCAGATATATTGCCGGACTTAATAGAAAATCTTTTGAAGAAAAACTCGGGTAAATTAAGTATATTTATACTAGGTTCTGGCGATGCCTTGATACAGCAATCGATTCAGGACATAGCTCCTAACTATAAAAATGATTTAGCAGTATTCTTTGGCTACAATGAGCAATTAGCTCATCGGGTTTATGCTGCTTCGGATTTATTGATTATGCCATCGCGGGTTGAGCCATGTGGGTTGAACCAACTGTATGCTTTAAAATATGGGACGATTCCTGTGGTTCGAAAGATTGGTGGTTTAGGGGATACGGTGAAAGACGTTGAAGAAGGCGGCTATGGGTTTCTTTTCAATGATGTAGATGCGGAAGAGGCTGCAGCTACAGTAACAAGAGCCATAAAATATTTGAGCTATTCGGATAATTTAACAAAGACGAGGGATGCCGCTATGGTCTTAGATTATTCATGGAATAAATCAGCAAAGAAATATAAAGAGTTATATAACCAATTACTTAAATGATATGTCGCATAAAGTTGTTTCTATTGTATTAGGAGGGGGTCGAGGAACCCGCTTGTATCCGTTGACAGACCAACGATCAAAACCAGCTGTTCCTATTGCGGGGAAATACCGTTTGGTAGATATTCCGATTTCAAATTGTCTTAATTCTGGCTATAATAAGATATATGTACTGACGCAATACAACTCAGCATCTTTAAATAAGCATATCAAGAACTCTTACAACTTCAGTATATTCAGTAAGGGCTTTGTGGATATTTTGGCTGCTGAGCAAACCAATGAGGGTGACCGATGGTTTGAGGGTACAGCCGATGCGGTTCGTAGGACACAAAAGAATCTAGTCAATGTAGATTATGATTATGTTTTGATTCTTTCGGGCGATCAACTGTATCAGATGGATTATTCTGCCATGGTAGATTTCCATGTGCAGAATGGTGGCGAAATCACGATTGGAACAATTCCTGTTAGCGCGAAAGAGGCGCCAGGCTTTGGGATATTAAAGTCCGATGAAGCCAATAATGTAGTTTCATTTATTGAAAAACCGACCAAGGATTTATTAGCAGACTGGACCTCTGAGGTTTCTGAGGACCTTGAGAAGCAAGGACGTAATTACCTGGCTTCGATGGGGATCTATGTATTCTCCAAAGGAGTGATGTCGAGGATGCTTGCTGAAAACAACGGAATGGATTTTGGTAAGGAAATCATTCCGGATGCGATCGAAAATTCCAAGGTATTAAGTTATCCTTTTGATAGTTATTGGACAGATATCGGTACGATATCTTCCTTTTTTGAGGCGAACATTGGATTAACCGATGATATTCCAGAGTTTAATTTATTTGGGGAAACTGTATATACGCGAGCGCGTATGTTACCACCATCCAAGGTTTCTGGAACGACCTTGAATAATGCAATTATTGCCGATGGATGTATTATTCTGGCTGAAAAAATCCAACGTGCCGTGATTGGGATTCGATCTAGAATTGGGGAGGGAACAGTAATAAAAATGACCTATATGATGGGTTCGGATTATTATGAGGAATTGAACGAGGTGGTTGAATTGACTTCATCACAGGCCCCACCACCAATTGGCGTCGGTGAAAGATGTTATATTGAAAATGCTATCCTTGATAAGAATTGTCGGATTGGAAATGATGTAAGAATTAAAGGGGGTAAGCAATTAAAAGATGGTGATTTTCCAGAATATACCATTTGCGATGGCATTATCGTGATCAAGAAAAATGCAGTAATAGAAAATGGAAGAACCATTGGGTTCTAAGGATTTCATAAATAAGAAAAGGGTCGTTCAAATATTTGAATGACCCTTTTTTTTTTGTGAAAAATAAATTATTGACTTTTTAATACGTATTCATAGATCAGATAGAAGATCACCAATACAACGATTGCAAGAATAATTGTACGCTTCATGTTATTCGCAGCGGGTTGATCATCTTTTTCTTTAATGACAGTTTCTGGAACCTTTGTAGGATCTACATCTTCTGCATTATTGATTTTGTTCCCTTGTTCATCTTCTTTTTCTTGCATAATTTACCTCCATTAGTTAAAGTATATAACAAATTAGAAGAGGTTTTGTTTAAAAAAGCTGTTAACCAGTGACTTCTCTAATTAATCCGTAATCATAAGCCATTTTTATAGCCGAACTTAAATTAGAGGTTTTGAATTTTTCGATCAGATTTTTACGGTGACTTTCCACAGTATGATGACTGATAAAAAGCTTTTCTGCAATTTGATGAGTCGTTAATCCCAATGCTGCTTCGGCAAGGATTTCTTTTTCTCGGCGAGTCAATTTAGGGACGCTTTTTAATTCTGTACTGTTCTTCTTATCAATGATTTGCTGGGTTTGCTTGCAGAGGAATTTCTTTCCATACAGAATTTCTTGGATCCCCAGTTTAATTTCGTCGATGGAAGCGTTTTTCTGGATGTAACCATGAGCACCTTCTTGAAAAGCACTATTTATCACTGCAAATTCATTATGAACACTCAGCATAATAATCTTCAGGTCCTTATTACTTTTTAATAAGGGTTGGATCAGTTCCAAACCATTGGCATCGCTCAAATTGATATCCAATAGTAATACGTCGAGACGGGTTTGCTTGAGCGCATCAATTAAGCTTTTCGCGGTAGGATAACAACCGATAATATTTAATTCGGGTTCCTGGGCTAAGATATTTTTTAATCCCTCAGACAATAAAGGATGGTCATCTGTGATGGCGATATTTATCATGATTTTATGAATTTGGGGATGTAAATTTCAAAACTACTACCTTGCCCAGTTTCGGAATGAACCTGGAAGGATCCTTTCAGGAATTCTACCCTGGATTTTATATTCTGCAGGCCAGCAGATTTGTTCAGATTGGAAAGGTCATAATCAAAACCCTTACCATCATCTTCTACGGTAATATTAAATTGCTGATCTTCTTCCACCAATTGGATAATAATCTGAGAAGGATCAGCGTGCTTTATGGCGTTATTCACTAATTCCTGAATAATTCGATAGATCAGTAATTGCTGGTCCGGAGTCAAGGAATTCGTATAATGCAGGAACTGTACATCAATGTCGAGCTGTTCATTGCACATCCTGGAAGCATAATCATTCAAAGCTTCCTGAAGTCCAAATTTCTGTAAAAGGTCAGGGGTCAGGTTATGTGCAACCCGCCTTAATTCATCTACTGCCATATCGAGCTGGAAGATTCCTTTTTGCATTTTTTCCTGTACCTCCAAGGATGCCTTATCATTCAGATGAGAAAGCTGAAGTTTAGTTCCAGAAAGGAGTCCGCCGAGGCCATCATGCAGGTCTCGAGCAATTCTTGCGCGTTCCTGTTCCTGTCCATCCAATAAAGCCGTCAGCATGGAGATTTTAGCATGCTGTCTTTCCTGATCAATCGCCAGATTATGCAATTTTTCCCTTTGTTTCATATGCTTTGAGCGTTGGGTGTAAGCATAAAATAGTAAGATCAGCATGGCAAGTGCTGTTAACATCAAGGCGATAAAATACTTGTTCAATTTATCCTTGAAGGAAATTTCCTTTTGATAGGTGCTGATTTCTTGGGCTCTGTTTTCTGCCTCCAATTTAGAAACCTGGAGTTCTTTAACCTGCTTTTCAGCTGTTAATTTCGATAATGCCAATTCCTTGGACTGGTTATCCTGGATCAGTTTTAGATTTTCCAGCTCTTGTTTTTGTTGGATCCCCAGGGCAGCCATCAATTGAATCTGCTGCTCTTTTTTTTCGGCCTCAACCTGTAGTAAGGCCAATTCCTGATCTTGCTTTCCTTTTTCATACTGGGCTTCAAGACGCTTGCCAATATTTAGTTTTTCCTGATCATAAACAGTTGTAAAGAGCTGGATATAATCTTTATTATATTTGATTGCATCAGCATAATTACCTTCCTTTTCACTGATTTGGGATAGGGTATGGTAAATGCTCATCAGGATTTGTTGGTCCTGTACCTGAGACTTATTGATTTCAATCAAAGATGACAACAGATGTTCTTTAGCTGTTTTAAAATTTCCTTTATCCAGTTCCAATTCAGACAAGATCCCATAAGAAGATGCCACTAGATTATATTGTTTGGTCTCTAGAGCATTGGTTTTAGCAAGTTCTGCATAATGTACGACCTTATTCTGATACTCCTTGGGATAAAATTTAAAATACAGGTGAGCCAGATTATTGGCTACAAATGCTAGATTAGAAGGAATTGGGATTTCATTTTCTTTAGAAAGATAGGTATCCAAGGCCTTCAGGTAATATTGTTCCGCTGAGTTCCTATATTCCTGCTGGCTGTCATCCTCCAGATACTTTTGCTCGTACATATAGCCCAAGAGCATATACGAGTCAAAAATTGTCAATGGGTCTTTTTGTTTCAGGGCGAGGTTTAAGGCGAGCTTACTATATTTTTCCTGCAGGTCAAATTCATTCCAATTAGAATAGATGGCGGTCAGTTCTTTATATACATTGGCTTTCCTGTTATAAATGGTTGGCGAGTCCTTAGCTTGATCTAAGTAACTCAATGAAATCAGGAATTGCTTCACTGCTTCAGCTTCCTGTTGCTGTCTGGCTAAGATCCATCCATAACCATAATATACATAACCTTTGATCTCTAAGTCCTTGCTACGGTCTGCCAGAGCTTTTGCTTTCAGAATATGTTGTCTGGAGCTGGTCGTCTCCTCAATAATCAATTTGTTGATTGCCAATATGGTATTCAAATAGGCAGCATATTTACTTTCCTTTAATTTATTGGCAATGGACAGGTCATGATTCAAAAGTTCGATGGCTTCAGATTCCCGTTGATTAAAAAATAAGGCTTGTGCTAATTTCCCGGTGGTATAGAATTTTTCAGGGTTATTTTCAGGGTACTGATTGTACTCCTTTTGAAGCCTCTCAACTAAATCTTGAGACTTTAGCATTGCAGGGCATAGAATAAAACATAAAAAAAGAAAAAAGAAGTTGAAGTGTGATTTAAATTTTTCCAGATTCATGTTCAGTCCCTGCTATTTAATTATATTAATATCAAAAGTACATAAACAGAGCCTGATAGCTAGACTCTGTTTATGTACTTTTTCTCTTTTAATCAATTTCTACTTTTTCACCTTTGCTATTAATAAAATAGGCGTCCCCATCATCTGAGTCCATGACCGAAGCAGTACCATCATCAAAGGTAGTTCCACTACTGAATTTAATAGGAATAACGATTTTCCCTTGATTATTGATGTATCCAAATTTTTCACCTTTTTGAACAAGATGAATAGGTTCATTTTCAGAAAGAGAAATCAAGTTATAGCCGGTGGCAATTTTCTTGTTATTCTTAATATTATATAACTGATAGTAATTTTCATCTGCAGTGACAAAGACCTCCGCATTGAATTCTATGATGAGCGGATAGGAGATAGGCACGATTTCCTTTCCTGTTTTGTCCAATATCCCTGTTTTTTCACCTATTGTAGCTGTCAAATACCCATGGCTCATATGACTAACCATATCGTATTGGGCTTTAATGATAGGTTGATCATTAGCCGCTAGGATTCCGAACTTATCACCTTCGGCATAGATATATTGTTGGTATTCTTGGTCGTAAGCCAGGAAGTCATATTTGAAAGGGATTTTGATGTTTCCATTTTTGTCGATTGCACCATACTTGCTATCGGCATTGATAACCGTACTGATTCCAGCCATGAATTGGTCAACATATCCATAAATTGCTTCTGTAATGATATTGCCGTTTTCATCTTTCAGTCCCATTAATTCGGAATCCTCATCCTGATATAGGAAGCGATCCGTATCCACTTGTTGTTCTTCAGAGATTAATTCATCGTCTTCATCCCAAGTTTCGGTTGCCACAGTATCAACCTGGAGTTCCGAATAAAAAGTAGGGATTTCAAACTCCGAAGTAGGCAGGGTTTCTTGTGTGATTTTATTTGCAATAAAACCATTTCCATCAACAGATAAGGCCATTAATGCGCCTGGAACATCTTTTAGGAAAGAGAATTCACTCCAATAGAGTTTAGGCAATTTCTCCGTATACCAGATTTCTATTTTGAGGTTTTGATTTTCTTCTGTTTCAAAATCCATAGTAGCAATAGCTAGTTTACAAGGGAAACCTAGAATGGTTTTGGTTTTACCGGGTACCGTTTCAATAGAAACGAGGTCCTCCTGAGTTTCAAAAGTGGAACCTTCGCCCATTTTATAATATTCTTCAGATTCAGTGAATAGATAATAAGATTGGTTGTTGGATTTGTTAATAATCAAAAAGCTAGGGGTTGCCTCGTTTTTTGTGATTTTAATAAAGTTATCATTTAACCAAACTCTCAAAAAGAAATCATCAGTTGGTTTTAATTTGTCCATATCCTGTTCGCTTGAGAAAGATTGATAGTCGATTTTGTGGACTTTCTGACTTTGTGCCAGCAGGGTCGATTGACCCATGCAAAGGAAAAGGATGGAGATAAATAGTTTTTTCATTAGCGATAAATGTTACAATGCAAAAATGAAAATAAAGAATCTAAATATCTATCCCTGATATCAGCGAATTTGGGGAACTGTGTTGTTTAATATGCTTTCCAAATATTTCTAAATTTTGGAGAAATAGTTCGGGCATCAAATTTTTTTATGATCTGTGTTTTAACATTTGGTTTTCCATTATTTTGATACATTAGTATTCTTAATAAGTAATATAATAGTGAACTAATAATTAAAAATTGCTTATTTATTTTGTTTAAAATATATTGAAATCAGCCTTACTTTTTGTTATTTTTGAATTAACTTAAACGAGTAACTAACAAAATTTTAATGAAGTTAATTATATAATAATATTTAATTAACGAAAAGCCAATATTGTGTAACCTTTCTTTGCATGCAAAGAAATTGAACTTAAACCATGAAAAAACACTCTGCATTTGTGCCCATTCTAGTGGGCTTATCGCTACTTTCTTGGTCAGCAGCACATGCCACTTATAGGCATGTACCCCATGATCGGGCGTATGAAATTAGTCAAAACATTATTCGAGGCAAGGTAGTTTCCGAGACTGGTGAGTCAGTAGCAGGAGCGACGGTGAGTAATATCACGTTGGGTTCCGTGGCGCAGACGGACGAGAGCGGGAATTTTGAATTATCGGGATCAGTTGGTAATGAACTTCGAATTTCTATGGTTGGTTTCACAACTAAAACGCTTTCTGTAACTGGAAGTCAGATGAATGTGACTATAGTTTCCTCGGACCAAAACCTTGATGAAGTGGTCGTAGTAGGTTATGGTAAACAGAAGAAAGTGAATCTGACGGGAGCCGTTGCTCAAATTGACTCCAAGGTTTTACAGGACCGACCAGTTGCCAATGCTACTCAGGCATTACAAGGGGCAGTACCTAACTTGAACATTAACTTTACCAATGGTAGGCCAGGAGGAGAAGGAAAGGTCAATATTCGTGGGTTTGCCTCCATTAACTCCGCGAATGCGGCTCCTTTGGTCTTAATCGATGGAGTTCCGGGGAATATTAACACAATCAACCCAAAAGACATTGAATCCATTTCGGTATTAAAAGATGCATCCGCAGCGGCAATTTATGGTGCTCGGGGTGCATTTGGGGTAATGCTTGTTACTACGAAAAAAGGACAGGCGGGCAAAATGACCATAGGGTATAGCAATAACTTCGGAAGTTCTGACCTTACTGTAAATACAGATTTTATTACCACAGGGTATGATGCTGCCGTATTGAATGATGAAGCCTTCCTAAGAGCTACTGGTAACCGCTATACAGGTTATACGGATGAGGATTATGCAGAATTATTAAAACGTAAGAATGATCCTTCATTACCATCGGTAGTGATTCAAAATAGAAATGGTAAAGATCAATATGTGTATTATGCGAATACGGATTGGTGGAATACTTTCTATAGGGATAAGATGAATTCCATGGAACATGCCCTGACTTTTTCTGGAGGTTCGGAAAAAATGGATTATTATATTTCTGGAAGGATGTATAAGAAAGGCGGTATCATGAAAATTCAGCAGGATAAATTTGAAGGCTATAACCTAAGAGCACGTCTGAATGGTCAAGTTCGGGATTGGTTGAAAGTGACCAATAATAGCCAGATCAACTATCAGAATTATACCTTCCCAGGCTGGAATGGTAGTGTGGATGCGAATAATAACTTTATTTCAACCACAGTGCATGCCTTACCATCCTATGTGGCACAGAATCCGGATGGAACAGCTACTTATAGAACTGAGTTGAATAACTATAACATTGGTGATGGTATCATGGCGGATTTGCTATATGGTAAATCCAAAGGTGGGGAGAAGGAATATGAGTTTATCAACCTTTTTGAGGCTGTTGCGCAAGTAATGCCTGGGTTAACAGTTACAGGTAATTATACCTTTACCTATAATCCGATTGATAAATTTAACAGAAGAGCTCAGGCTCCATGGTCCGTTTATCCTGGGGTTATCAGCTATTTAGGGAATGACCAGTTGGTACAGAATTTAGAAAACTATAAAAAACATTCCTTAAACATCTTCGCTAACTTCAATAAGAGTTTCGGAGATCACAATTTTGGTGCTACTGCAGGTTATAACCAAGAGTTGAGTATATGGAGAAATGTTGGTGGAACGCAAACTAACCTATTATCGGAAGATCTAAATGACTTTAACTTAGGTACAGGGGTTCCATTACTACGTGGCGGCGAGCAAAGCTGGGCCTTACAAGGGTTCTTTGGAAGGATCAACTACGATTATAAGGGTCGTTATCTTTTAGAGGTTAATGGTCGTTATGATGGTACGTCGAAATTCCCTGCAGGTCAGCAATATGGTTTCTTTCCATCCTTTTCTGCCGGTTGGCGTATTATGGAAGAGCCATTCTTGGAATCTGCAAAATCCTACATCAATGAGGCTAAGTTAAGGGTGTCTTATGGATCATTGGGTAATGCCCAAGAAGCAAGTGCTTATGGATATATTCCATTGCTGGGTGCTGGAAACTCAGCTTATATCACCAATGGGGGGAGAACGCAATATTTAAGTTCACCATCTCCTATTTCACAAGATTTAACCTGGGAAAGAACAAGCACATTAAATTTCGGGGCAGACTTCGAGTTTGCTCAAAACCGATTGACGGCTTCATTCGACTACTTTATCCGCGAAACCTTAGATATGTTAATCCCTGGGAAAACCCTTCCTTCGGTTTATGGAGCGAGTTCTCCGAAAACCAATGCTGGCGATTTAAGGAACGTAGGATGGGAGTTGTCGATGGCTTGGAGAGATCAATTCCAGGTTGCAGACAAACCATTTGGCTATAGCTTTGGATTAGGTCTATCGGATTCGAAGGCAAAAATTACGAGGTTTGACAATCGTGAGATGTTGTTGAACAACTACTATGTTGGTCAAACATTGGGTGAAATATGGGGCTACAAGATTGATGGCTTATTCCAATCGAATGAAGAGGCTGCAAATTGGGATGTTAACCAAGATAAGGTGGATGCACGTCGTTTATCAGCGCCTGGAGACTGGTCTAAATTGCAGGCTGGAGATCCACGTTTTGTTGATTTAAATGGTGATAAGGAAATCAGTCAGGGATTAAACACCTTGGATAATCCTGGCGACCAGATCATTATCGGTAATAATAGAGCGAGATATAATTTTGGGGTTAATCTAGGTGCTAATTGGCAAGGATTTGATGTTTCGGCTTTCTTCCAAGGAATAGGAAAACAAAATTGGTGGCCGGGATCAAATTCAGATAAATTCTGGGGTCCATATTCAAGACCCTATTATTCATTTATCCCTAAGGATTTCGTAGAGGATGTATGGACTCCTGAGAACCGGGATGCTTATTTTCCATTGCTACGTGGCTATGTTGCGCTAGATGGTAATAGTTCATTAAATGTGAAGTCAGATCGTTATTTACAAGATTTGGCATATATCCGTTTAAAGAATTTGACCATTGGTTATACGCTTTCCAGCAACATCATGAGCAAATTAAAGATGAGCAGTGCTAGAATTTATTTATCGGGTGAAAATCTTTGGACAGCGACAAAATTGAGGTCTAAATATATAGATCCAGAGCAGGCTGCCCAAGAATCCAATGGTAGAGCATACCCATATTCTAGAACATTTTCTTTTGGACTTGATTTTACTTTCTAAACCATGAAAAACTCATTTATATTATATATTCTACTAGCTGTACTATTTACAGGCTGTAGTAAAGATTATTTGGATAGGCAACCTGGAGCGAATATTACGCCGGATGTATCCTTCAAGAGTGTCAAAGATTTGGAATTGTTTACCAATTCTTTCTATGATGCAGCCTTACCTTCCGCCGAAGGGATTTACAATGAAGCGATTGACAACATTGTTAAAACCACCCTTCAAGATGAATTGACCGGAAAACGTATCGTACCTGTAAGTGGTGGCGGATGGTCCTGGGGAAATTTAAGAAACATTAATTTTTTCTTAGAGAATTGTTATAACCATTTATCGAAGGAAGAAGCAGCGCCTTACGCTGGGGTTGCGAAATTTTTCAGAGCCTACTTCTATTATGAAAAAGTAAGAAGATACGGAGACGTGCCATGGTACGGGAAGGTATTGGATGAAAATAATGAAGCGGAATTGATGAAGCCTCGTGACAAGAGAACTTTAATCATTGATTCTATTATGGCAGATTTGGATTTTGCGATCAATAATATGATTAATTCCAAATCCGATGAAAAAGCAACGAAATGGACAGCATTGGCATTGAAATCAAGAGTTGCATTATTTGAAGGTACATTCAGGAAGTATCATACCGAATTGAATTTGCCAAATGCGAATAAGTATCTGGAAATGGCAGCCGCAGCTTCCAAAGAGTTGATGGATGCTGGACAATACAGTTTATATACTGGTGCTGGTGCAGAATCTTATGGTAAGTTATTCAGCTCGGTGACTAGTATTCCTCAAGAAGTCATTCTGGCTCGTAAGTTCTCAGATGCTTTACAGATCTGGCATAATGTGAACTATTACACGATTACGGCTTCTTACGGAAAGCCAGGTTTGGAGAAGGATTTAGTGAACACCTATTTGATGAAGGATGGTTCTCGTTTTACGGATAAGCCCAACTATGATAAAATGACCTTTTTAGAAGAGGTTAAGGATAGGGATCCAAGATTAAAGCAAACCATTCGTACTCCGGGATATATGAGAATCGGGGGTGCAGCGCCAATAGCTCCAAATTTTGGTAATTCAGTGACTGGATATCAGTTGATCAAGTTTGTAGGGGATGTTAAATATGACAACTATAACCGTTCTGAAAATGATATGCCAATCTTTAGATATGCGGAAGTACTATTGAATTACGCGGAGGCTAAAGCAGAATTAGGAACATTGAGTCAAGCAGATTTGGATGCCTCCATCAATTTAATCCGAGCAAGAGCAGACATGCCTGCAATGACTTTAGCGGCGGCAAATGCTAAACCAGATGCCTACCTTGCTAAAAGTTACCCGAATGTAGCTGGTGGCATGAAAGGTGCGATATTGGAAATCCGTCGTGAAAGAAGGATTGAATTGGTGATGGAATCTTATCGTTGGGACGATATCTTACGTTGGAAAAATGGTCAATTCCTGACTCGTCAATTTAAAGGAATGTATTTCCCAAGTATTGGAAAATTTGATCTGGATGGAGATGGAAAAGAAGATGTTTGGATCTATGAAGGAACAAAACCAACAGCTCCAGGTGTTCAATTATTAAAACTTGGATCGGAGATCTTATTGGAAAATGGTACTAGTGGAAATGTTATTATCAACGCCCATATCAAAAAGACGTTTGATGAGAAAAGAGATTATTTCTATCCACTTCCAATCCAAGAATTGGAGTTAAATAAGAATTTAACACAAAATGAAGGCTGGAAATAAAAGCTAATTATATAATGAAAAAGCCGCATTCGATTGAATGCGGCTTTTTTGTTATCTATTCGGTTGAATTATTCAGTTTGGAATGTTTATATCCGTAGAAGAAATATACCACAAGTCCGATTGCTAACCAAATCAAAAAGATAATCCAGTTGCTGGTTCCTAGTTCAGTCATTAAGTATAAGTTGATCAGGATTCCAATGACTGGCAATAATGAAAAGTTGAATTTATAAGCCATGACAGACATAATAATCCAAACCAACCAGAAGATGATGATCAGCGATTTATGCTCCAAGATATAAAGGAAATCAAGGTCTTTCCATTCTTGGAAAACCCCAGGGTTGAACTTCCATATCAAAAGCCAAGCAGCTATGAATCCTATTCCAATCAGGTATTTGGCATTTACGTAAGGCACCCTGAATTTAGATTGTTTTGAGAGTCCAGAATAATCCATATAGAGTACTCCAGCGCAGACTAGAATAAAGGCGAAAAATGTTCCTACCGAAGTTAAGTCTACGAAGAAGTCCATCTTGAAGAACATGGAAGGAAGAGCGACTACGAATCCAGTAACAATCGTTGCAAAGGATGGGGTTTTATATTTTGGATGGATGGTAGCGAATTTTTTCCATAAAAGACCATCGCGACTCATGGTCATCCATATCCTTGGTTGAGCCAATTGATACACCAATAAAGCACTGGTAATGGCAATAACGGAGGTTACTGAGATAATGCCGGCAAGATAATCTACTCCAATATATTTAAATACAAATGCCAATGGATCTTTCACATTCAACTCGGTATAGTTTACCATTCCGGTCAATACCAAGGTAATGCCTACATATAAAACTGTACAGATCAACAAGGTAATGATCATGGCTTTAGGAAGGTCTCTTTGAGGGTTCTTACATTCTTCAGCGGTGGTAGAGATAGAGTCAAAACCAATGAAAGCAAAGAATACGGCGGCTACTGATCCTAGGACACCATGTAATCCATTAGGAGCAAAGGGAACCCAATTTTCTGGATTGACGAAAAATGCACCACCGATGATAATTGCTAAGATTACTCCAATTTTGACCATCACCATGATATTGCTTGCTCGTCGAGATTCCTTGATTCCGCGGTAAACCAACCAAGTAATCAGGGTGATAATGACTCCCGAAGGAAGGTCAAAAATAATAGGGATATCGGCAATTCTAGGTGCTGATTCATAAGCTTTGAGGCCTAGTTTATCAGCGACCGTCAGTGCTTCAGGGCCTGCTGTAATGAGTTTTTGATGAGCCTCCAGAGCATATTGCGGTGCCATCGAGAGCCATGCAGGAATATGAATACCGAAGCCTTCCAGCATGGTGACAAAATATTGGGACCAGGAAATGGAGACGACAATATTGGATACTGCATACTCTAATACCAGTGCCCAACCAATAATCCAGGCAAATAGTTCTCCGAATGCCACATAGGCATAGGTATAAGCACTTCCTGAAACAGGGATGGTACTTGCGAATTGCGCGTAAGAAAGAGCAGTAAAAACACAGGCGAAGCCAACAAAAACAAAGAGCAGGGAAATGGCAGGTCCACCTTCGAAGCTGGCAAGACCTATGGTACTAAAGATTCCGGCTCCCACAATAGCGGCAATTCCCAAAGAAACCAAGTCACGAACCCCGAGGACCTTATTCAAACTTTCAGATTGACCTTTTTCCTTGATAATTAGTTCAAGACTTTTTCTTTTGAAGAGCTTATTTCTCATTTACGATGGTTTGATTTTAAAAGTCAACAAAAGTAGATATAAAATTCAAACCCTAGAATGATAATTTTAAGAAAATATTCATAAGGTTTGAGAAACATTATTATACAATAAGTTTAATTTAAGGGTTTGCGGTATATCCGTCTAGCATCTCTTGCGTAGGAACAAAGAATAGGGTTCCTGTTTCTGCGGTGCTAAAGTCAAGGATCCGGTCGTAATTACCAATTGGATCACCTAGAAACATATTCTCCAGCATTCTTTTGGTAGTGGAGAAGGTATTTGCATAGGAGATAAAATAAGTGCCAAATTCACCTTTGGAAGGGTTAGAAAATGGGAGGTTGTCACGAACGATTTTCAGGTCATTACCATTTTCGTCGGTAATACTTGCCAAGGCACTATGAGCATTCTTAGGTTTTACCTCATCGGTCATTTCAATATCCGTTAATTTATAGCGCCCGAAGACTTTTTCCTGTTCCGAGGTCGTTAATTCTTCCCAAGCTTTTAAATTATGTTGATATTTCTGAACGAATAGGTAACTACCACCTTCATACTGCGGATCTTCTTTGCCAACCAAGGCAAATTGAGCTCTCTCATCACCGATAGGGTTTTCAGTTCCATCGACAAAGCCTAGGATGGATCTTCCATCCCAATATCTGAATCCATGAACTTCGACCAGATTATCTGCCACCGGGTTGATAATATCATAAATATCCTTAGCCATTTCGTAGCAAATACCAGCATTGATGGCACGTAAATGAAAGTGCAAATCGCCTTCGGTGGATACGGCGGTATGTTTAGCTCCTGTGATAGGTTCGAAGGTTTTTAGTTCTTTAGGCAGTGGAGTAGGCATTCCTAATTTTTTCCAGGCTTCATATCCTATTCCCATGATACAGCTGGTTCTTCCTTCGGGAATACGAACCACAAAGGAATGGTTTAGATTAGAAACCAAGGCACAAAGTCTTTCAAAAACAGGCTTATAGTCAGTTCCTTCTTTAAATTTCCAAACTGAGAAAATAGTATTGTTATTCGGGTAATCCGTAATATTCTGCGATTGGGTTGCCATAGATGTTTTTTAATAGTTAGATAACTAATTTAGGAATTCTAAAGATTAGAATAAATCCCAACTTTAAAAAAAGATGATTTCCGAGGAGATGATACATAAAAAAACGCCAATCGTATGATTGGCGTTGTGGTTATTAATAATTAATAACCTTATCTAGTTCTTTTTCATCCATGGTGACCTCATTGAGATAACGTTCAAGGCTATCATCAAGTTCCTTCATCCACGGGGTGTGATGCGGTTCCGCACTGGTTTCATCCATCACTGATTTATAAACCTGATCTCTATAGTTCAAGATATTGACTTCTTTATCGTTCAGCCAGCTTTTGAACATTTCAGCTACGCGATCCAGATCGAATGCTGGATAATCCGTATAGCTGATCAGATTTTTAATATAATCTGTTTGGAAGTCCACATGGTCTGGACCAGTTACTGTTTTGGCTTCATAGTCCATCCATTGCTTAATATCTGCATCTCTAACTTCCTTTTCTGGGAATTCAATTCTTCCCAACATATAATCTCGAGCAAACCAAGCCTGGGTATCAAACATATTGAAAGTGTAGTATTGATCTTGCATTCCTAAGAATATAAGTCGTTCATTTTCATTGAATACCACGCCTTTATATAAATTGTCTGGGTACAGACAGTTTTTAGTTTTCAATCTTAATTCATCCGGAAGGAACGGGAATTTATGTTGGTATCCAGTACAAAGGATTACGGCATCAAAATCTTCTGTACTGCCATCTTTAAAGAAGGCTGTGTTGCCTTCAAAATGAGTTACCAGAGGTTTTTCCTTGATTCCTTCAGGCCATTTTGTTCCGATAGGGTTGGTTCTATAGGAAATGGTCACTGACTCGCTGCCATGTTTGAAACATTGCACAGCGATGTCTTCAGCTGAATAGCTACTACCAATCAAAAGCAGTTTCTGGCCAATGAATTGATCAGCTCCTCTAAAGTCATGGGCATGCATTACAGCTCCTGGGAAATTATCAATCCCTTTGAAATAAGGCATATTTGGAGTAGAGAAGTGACCTGTTCCAACTACCAAATAGTCGAAATACTCTTCGAAAGTTTCATTTTTCTGAAGGTCATCAAATACTACTCTAAATTGTTTTTTATCTTCGATATAATCTACCCAGCGGGCAACCGTATTAAATTTAATATAATCTCTTGCGTTACTTTTTTTGATTCTACCTTGAATATAATCGAATAATACTTCTCTTGGTGGGTAAGAAGAGATAGGTTGGCCGAAATGTTCTGAGAATGTATAGTCGGCAAATTCCAAACACTCTTTTGGTCCGTTGGACCATAAATATTTATACATGCTACCATGCAATGGTTCGCCATATTTACCTACACCTGTTCTCCAGGTATAGTTCCACATGCCGCCCCAATTATCTTGTTTTTCATAACATTTAATTTCTGGGATGGGATTACCTTTTTTCTGTTCTGATTCAAATGCTCTTAACATAGCTAAACCACTAGGGCCAGCTCCAATAATTCCAACTTTAAAATCTGTCATATTTTATTCTTTTATTTTATAATTTAAAAATCCATTTTTCAATAAGCCATTAATTGCTGAAAATGCGAAAGGCTTTATAGGTCCCCATAAGGGGAAATAGGAGGCGTGTTTATTAGTGTCGTAAAAATTTTACGATTAATAGAAACGCTAAATTAAAGGAAGATGTTAATTAGGTGATGCTGAATGATCATTGTACACAAAAATGTGTTTTTTTCCTTCACTGCTACAAAGATACGAATAATATTCATTAATTAAAAATTTTAACGAAATAATATTCTGATTAACCAATGGTTTTTCGGGAAAACCAATGATTAATATTTAGTTTTCTGAAGGATATTTTAGCATGGTTGAAATTGGAAGGCAATTGGTAAAAATGCTGAGATTCTGCTTCTTTGGTATATGATTTGCTTTTTGAAAATCATCTAATTTTTTATTGATTTTCCGGCTAATTTTTCAAATAAATTAAGGCAATGCATGGATTTGCGCAAAATCTATTTATTTTTAGGAGGAATTTAAAAGACATATATGGCATCAGGAATATTTGCGGTTTTGGATGATATCGCCGCTCTAATGGACGACGTAGCAGTAGCGAGTAAAATTGCAACCCGAAAAACCGCAGGTATATTAGGGGATGATTTAGCCGTAAATGCTGAAAAAGCAACGGGATTCCTTGCCTCCAGAGAATTGCCAGTCCTTTGGGCAATTACAAAAGGTTCATTTATCAATAAACTGATTATAGTACCGATAGCACTCTTATTGAATGCCTTTTTACCTGTATTAATCAAGTATATTTTATTGGTAGGTGGTGCATATTTAGCCTATGAAGGTGCGGAGAAAGTTATTCATTACCTTTTTCATCGGAAAAAAGAGGGGCAGGAGGTTATTCAGGAGCAAGCTTTGGAAGGAGAGGCTGCCGAGTCAGCCAAAGTTAAATCCGCGATCACAACAGATTTTATTTTATCCGTAGAAATTGTAATCATCGCCTTAGGAACAGTTCTAGAGGAAAGTTTGGCGATTCAAATATTGACAGTGTCTGTGGTTGCAATTGTTGCGACTGTTGGAGTTTATGGAATCGTAGCACTGATTGTAAGAATGGATGATGCTGGACATAGTTTAATAAAAAGATCGAACGACAAAGGTATAGCAGCTAAATTGGGACATTTATTGGTAAAGTTATTACCGATAGTGATCAAGGCTTTAGGAGTTATTGGAACCATTGCACTATTGTTGGTAGCAGGAGGTATTTTCGTTCATAATATTGATTATTTCCATCATCTACTTCCAAATATACCTTCCATAGTAAAAGAATTTGGAGTGGGTGTTATTGTTGGTTTTATCGTGTTAGGGATTGTGTTATTGGTTCAAAAGGTTTTTGGACTAGGGAAGGCAAAACACTAAAATATTTGTAAGAGGCATAAATTTTGTGCATTTTGTGCTGCATATCTGGATCATTATTCCTAAGCCGATTTGATCCTTAAAAAAAAATGAATTTAGAGCTAATATGAAAAATACATTAAATATTCTTTTATTTATCGCCATTGTTATTGGGTTTGCCTCATGTTCAAAGGATGATGAAGAAGCAAAAAATCCAAAAGACACTGCTGAATTAATTGGCAAATGGGCGCGTATAGATGGGACAGGTGGTGCTGATACGAGTATTGTCGATGGTCCGCATCTAGATACGATTAAAGTCATTGAATTTTTAGACGCAGCAAAGGTAAAGGTAAGCCGTGGTGAGTGCTGTAATTTCGGCACAAAACGCGATAAGAACCAAGAAGCAGCATATGAGTATTACTCAGTCAATAATTCTGAGCTTGGAGGAACTGCTGATAGGATAAAGTTTGATAAGTGTAATCGCGGAATGCCCGTGGTTGTTCATGGTAATACACTTCGCCTAGGCTATGGTACACAAAGTGGAGCTTTTGAGGAATATAGAAAAGTTACTCCTGCAGATACCACAGGTACTCCGGAGATTCCTACAGAACCAACCGATCCAGGTAATACAGAAGGATAGTGAATAATAAGAAATATAGAAAAGTCCGTTTAAAAAAAATAAGAATTTTTAAAAACGGATGTTATATAGAGGGATTAATTTAGAAAAAAATTCTCCTGTAAAATTCTAAAAAGAAAACCCCAGTCAGGCGACTGGGGTTTCGTTTTTATATGGCTTTCGCCATAGCTATTGTTAAACAGTTTTTTTCGTTTATAAAACAAGTTTCATCCCTTCGTGAGTAGACTTAAAGCCTAGTTTTTCATAAAAGTTCAAAGCCTCGGGTCTCACCTTATCGGTGGTCAATTGAATCATATGTGCTCCTCTTTCTTTAGCTCGACGGATTGCATACCGAATCATTTTTTGTCCAAGACCTTTGGATCGTTCTTTCTTATCAATTCTTACACCTTCTAATTGTGCACGGATACCGCCACGATAAGTTAGGTATTGGATAAAACTAAGTTGCATACATCCAATTACATGACCCTCATCAGACTCCAATACAATGAGTTCTTGATTCTTGTCTTCACAGATTTTATTGAAGGCTGTAATATACTCCGCTGGAAGTGGTTGGCGAAAGGCCTCCCGCATATTTCCCAAGGTATCATCTGAAAGTAATTCTACAATTCTCTCTAGATCCACAATTTGGGCTTTTCTGAACTTCATGGTAGAGTTTCTTATGTTTGCATAGTAAATATACGGAATTTCCTAATTGAAATAAGAATATTGAAGGGCAGCTTCTTTATTTTTTGTAAAATTTTTAGTGAAATACCCATCAATTTTGAATTTATAACAAAAATATGCCTCCTTATTAGATTTTCTTATCAAGCTATTGTTAGATAATTATAAATTACGTAACTTGTTGATAGATAGTGTGTTGGTGGATAAATAAATATCCATGGCTTAACATCTTTTCCACATAGTAATTAACATTTTTAAGAAAAACATAAAGTATAGGAGGTATATCATGGAAAGTCTAAAGTTTGAAATCGGAAAAGTTACGCTTCATCAGCTCAGTAAAGTAAAAGATGCCTTAAACGAAATATCCAATATAAATGATTGGCAAATAGCACCATATGTAAATGGTTATCTATTGTCAGTTAAAGGGATAAATATTGTTAGCTATTCTATTTTACAATCCATTACAGCATTAGGAATCAATGCCGAACAGTTGTATGAAGAGTAAATTTGGTTAAGATCGTATCAAGTCAAGGGGAAATCCTTGACTTTTGTATTAATAGGGGTCTTTATTAGGCCTAATTTTTTTGTTTTCTAATTAGTAGCATATACTTCTAGCTTTTTTCTCAAAGATTTACGGATGCTATGAATCCTGGTTTTAATAGTCCCTTCTTTTATTTCCATCAGTTTCGCTATCTCATGATACTTAAAGCCTTCCAAATACATACTAATAATAGTATAATTTTCCTCTGGCAATGATTTAATTGCCTTTTCTATATCAGTTAATACAAATTTTGAATTTGCAATATTTTTGGAGGTATTATTTTCCCCGGAATGGATTAATTCGTTTTCTGCTATTCGATGTAGGTTCATTCGACGATACTTGTTCAAGTAAACATTTTTCATAATTACATATAACCAAGAAACAATTTTAGGATGGTTGATAAATCTTTCCAAGGATTTAAGTGATCGAATAAAGGTCTCTTGTACTAGGTCATTCTTTTCATCTGGGTCCGTTGTAAAATTATTAGCTAAACGCTGGAGTATGGGTGAATTTTCAAGGATGACATCATTTATTAAGTTTTTCATGATTATACATATTAATTTAATTGTAACATTATAACGTATTGTTTATTAGTATGTTTTGTGATTAATCTTGTTACAAGTGTAATCAGGTACTTTGATTTATTTCAGGTATTTATTACGCTTAAACCATTTACTTATTCTGAGATAAAATTATTGAAATTCAATAGGTTTGAGAATTTTATCCCAATTAAAACCCCCTTTATGAGCTGGAAATGGAGAAATGTTACCCGTTGTTTTTGTAGAGAAATTGCGACAAATACCTGAAATGACTTAAAAAGTACTTAATTATCTTTAATTGACCTTTCCCAAAATCCATTAGCGATTAATTTTAGTTAATTTTAATAGCTTATTAATTTTTTAAACAAGTATTACCTGTGGATTTTGAAATTAATTATTGGAGAGTTTGATTTTTGAATCACATGAAACCAGTAAACTAATTAAAGTAAATATTAACACAATTAATTAGTCATGCTAACTTCAACAAACAACACATCAAATAATAAATCAGCATCTGTGAGGCACTTTACGCTCTTACAGGAAGATTGTAATAGTGATTTTTTATGTTTTGATGTGTTTTTTAAAGAAGGGCCGTTTGCCATTATTGTATTGGATAATAATTTCCATGTCAAACGTGTCAATGGAAGATTTGATTACATTTTCGGAATGGGTAGTAAAGAGTTGCTAAAGCGGGATATTTTTGAATTCTTAAACTCTGAAGATGCCTATCGATTGAAAGGTATTTTTGAAAATAGAGATTCTTCTGCAAAACCATTATTAATAACATTAGGATTTAAAAATAAAAAGGAACCATTACTTAGGATTGAGACTTTTGTAAAAAAATTCTCTAATCGATTTCAGGAACATCAATACTGTTTATTGTTATTTGATAAACAATTTTATCCTCACCATCATTGGGTTGAATTAAAAAAAGAAATTTTTCAGGCTATTGTGGATACCCAAGAGCAGGAAAGATTTAGAATCGGAACCCAACTACATGATAGTGTTGCTCAAACTCTTTATGCGATAAGATTGAACTTAAGACAATTAGAAGGAGAGAAGAAAGAGAAATCAAAGGAAATGGATGCCATCAAGTTGATGTTAAATGAGGCAATTTCCCAGATTCGCAATATCTCAATTGACCTAGTTCCAGTTGTTCTACATGATTTTGGATTGAAAGCTGCCATTCAATTTATGGTTAATCGAATTGAAAGTCCAGATTTTCAAGTATCCATTGTTATTACCAAAAAAGTGGAGGAATATGAAGAAGATATCAGATTAGTAATTTATAGAATTATTCAAGAGTTGTTGAATAATTGTTTGAAACATTCCCAAGCCTCCAAGGTCTCTGTGAAGGTAGGAGTGGACAATGAAAAAATTCAGATAATAGTTAAAGATAATGGTGTGGGATTTAAAGAGGATCTCAATAAACAAGTGAAGAAAGGAATTGGATTGCGAAGTATAAAGAATCGAATAGATTTATATCAAGGTGAAATGGAAATTCTGAACCTAAAAAATGGAAGTTCTGTAAGTATAACTTTAAAGATGGTTTAAAGAAATGGGCGAGATAAAAATATTATTAGCCGAAGACCATTTAGTCGTAAGAAATGGTATTAAATTACTTTTGAATTCACATGAAAATTTTGATGTTGTAGCCGATGTCAGTAATGGTAAACAAGCTCTGGATACTTTAAATTCTGGATTACCGATTGATATTATTGTCACTGATTTAAGTATGAATAACTTAGATGGGTTACAATTAATTCAGGAAGTAAATTCGATTTATCCACATATCAAGGTCATTGTCTTGACAATGCTTGATTGTGATCAACACGTTTTTAAGGCTTTTGAATATGGAGCAAAAGGATATTTGGTCAAAAATGTTGGGTCTGAAGAATTAATTTTCTGCATACAACATGTTGCTGCTGGAGGCAAATATCTTTGCGAAGAATTAATGATGACCTTAATCCAAAATGGAATTGATAAAAATAAAATAAAAGCAGCTGAAGTTGATCCTATTGATCTGGAATTAACAGCGAGAGAATTGGAAGTACTAGAGCTATTAGGTGAAGGATATACCAATTTGGAAATTTCGAAAAAGTTGTTTTTATCCAAACGAACTGTTGAAGGACATAGACAAAATTTAATAGATAAAACTAAATCCAAAAATACACCTGCATTAATTAAATATGCAGTGCTAAATGGATTGATTCAATAATTAATTAAACTTTATTAAGGTTCGATTTGTTCAGTATAAAAAAACATGTCGAACCTTAATTTATATAATAAAAAGCGTGATTTTTCTCAAACAGCCGAGCCTAAAGCTGAAAAGGAGAAGGATAAACCCGCCAGTTATCGTTTCGTTGTCCAACGACATGATGCTAGTCGTCTGCATTATGATTTCAGGTTGGAAATCGATGGGGCATTAAAAAGCTGGGCTGTTCCCAAAGGCCCATCCATGAATCCTAAAGATAAAAGATTAGCCGTCGAAGTGGAAGACCACCCTTTGAGTTATGGCTCATTCGAAGGAAGTATTCCTAAAGGAAATTATGGCGCTGGTACAGTCAGTATTTTTGATGAAGGCACCTATGAACCTCTTGAAACTAAATCAAATAAAGAATTTCTAGAAAATTGGAAAAAGGGATCCATAAAATTTACCCTTCATGGAAAAGTGTTGAAAGGTGACTTTGCATTGGTTCGAATGCATACCGAGGATGGTAAAAATTGGCTATTGATCAAACATCAGGATCAATATGCCACGGATAAAGTATATAATATCGAGGATTTAGTAAGCAAAACCATCAAAAAAGAAGGTAAAGATTTTAAGGAAAACTCCAAAAAATCACTCTCCGAAAAGTCAAAAAAAAAGCCTGATCAAATCCAGCAGCGTAGTGTACAACCTATGCTTGCAAAATTAAGTGAGAATATACCAAGCTCAGGTGAATGGCTTTTTGAGAAAAAATTTGATGGCTTCCGGACCTTGTTTTTCTTCGATGGGAAAAACCGAAAACTATTATCCAGAAATGGAAAACCCTTAAAAGAGAAATTCCCTTCCGTTTTTGAAGATTTAAAAGTTATTGACAGGCCCTGCATATTGGATGGGGAAGTAGTTATTGAAGATGAAAAAGGACTTGCCCAATTTCAGTTACTTCAATCTGGAGAACCTATTCCCAAAAATCTTAAAATCCATTATTATGTTTTTGATATTCTGCAATTAGACAATAATGATTTGACAGCATTCCAATTAACTGAGCGAAAGGAAATCCTCGACTTACTTTTGAAAAAATACAGTTTCAAACATGTTCGACCTGTGGAAAGTCTGGATGAGGGTAAAAAGGATTTAATCGAATTTGCAAAAAAAGAAAAATGGGAAGGTGTAATTGCAAAATTAAAAAATAGCACCTATGCGGAGGCTTCAAGGAATGGAAATTGGTTGAAAATTAAAATTAGAAATACGCAGGAAGCAATAATATGTGGCTATACAAAACCCGAAGGTTCAAGATCTTATTTTGGAGCTCTTGTATTAGGCATAAAAACGCCCAAGGGGTTGAAATATATTGGGAATTGTGGTACCGGTTTCAGTGAAAAATCCTTGAAACAGTTACATCAGTTATTCAAAAACCTTGAGTCAAATTCTAAACCATTTCCAAATAATATAACTGTAGCAAAAGAAAAAGAGGTGACTTGGCTTAAACCTGAATTGGTTTGTGATGTTTACTATTCCGAATGGACAAAGGAAGAACACTTAAGACATCCGGTGTTTAAAGGGTTAAGAGATGATAAATCAGCTATTGAAACTACGAAAGAGGAATTAGATAATGAAGTTATGGAAAAGGAAAAAGAATTAAAATTCGGGAAGAAGACTGTTAAACTAACCAATTTAGATAAAATATATTGGCCTCAGGAAAAGATAACGAAGGGTGAGCTCTTAAATTATTATGAAACCATGAGTGAATATATTCTCCCTTTTCTTAAGGATAAACCAATTTCCATGAATCGATTTCCGAATGGAATCGAAGAAAAGAATTTCTTCCAAAAGGATGTGGATCCTGAGAAGATTCCAACCTGGTTAAAGACTACCGAAGTATATTCAGAAAGTACTGAAAAAAACATCGATTACCTTCTATGCAATGATTTACCAAGTCTATTATATATTGCAAACCTGGGTTCGATAGAAATAAATCCATGGCTTTCGACCTATAAGAAACCTGATAAACCAGAGTTTGCAGTATTGGATTTAGATCCCAATGGTGCTAAATGGCAAGATTTAATCGATGTGGCATTAACATCCAAAGAGATATTGGATAAAGGAAATATTCCAGCATTTATAAAAACCTCGGGGTCCACAGGACTACACATCTTTATGAATATGGATGCGAAATATGACTATCAGGTTATCCGAGATTTTGTACAATTTATTGCAGAATTAATTCAACAACTACACCCCGACACGACAAGCTTGGTTCGCGATCCTAAAAAAAGAAAAAACCTGATATATCTGGATTATTTGCAAAATAAAGAGGGACAAACTATTGTTGCCCCATATTCCGTCAGACCTAAACCTCAAGCCACCGTCAGTACGCCAATAGGTTGGGAAGAAGTTACTTACGATCTATCGATTGACCAATTTACGATTCACAATATTTATGAGCGCGTTAGTGAAAGGAAGGATCCATGGATAGATATTAAAAAGATGAAGGTTGATATCAAATCAGCATTAGCTAAATTCTAAGCTAAACTGGCCTTTAATTTTTCCAATAAATCCGTAGCTTTTGTATTCTCTACATTAATCTTACGAATGGTTGCCCTCTTACCTTTACTTTTTTGAGTGATAATCTTCAGCAATTCCTTAGAATATTCATTCTTAAATGCAGAAATATCAAATTCCTTACTATTCATTTTTATTAGCTGAAGTGCCATATCCATTTCCTGCTTTGAAATTTTAGTTGCCGGAGTTTTAAGTTCGTCAATATCTCGGATTTCTTCCTCAAAGCGTAGTTTATTAAGGAGTAATATATTCTTGTAGGGTTTAATAATCGCCAGATTCTCAACACTTCTCATGACAAAAGTCCCTAAGCCTGCCATTTTACTTTTTTCTAGGGCTTGTAGTAATAATTGATATGCTTTTTCACCAGACTTTTGCGGTTCCAGATAATAGGGAGTGTCAAAATAAATACTGTCGATTTCCTGAAGCTTAACAAAAGTTTGAAGATTAATCATTTTATTCTTTTCAGGCATGGCCTCCTCAAAATCTGCCTCCTCCAAGACTACATATTTGTCCTTTAAGAGATATCCTTTCACAATATTATCCCATGTCACTTCTTTCCCTGTACTTTCGTTGACTCTTTTGTACTTTATGTTCGAATGGTCTTTGCGATCCAGCATATCCAAATCAAGACTGCTAGTTTGCGTAGCAGAAAATATTTTGATAGGAATATTTACTAGTCCAAAACCAATCGCGCCAGTCCATATTGCTTTCATGTCGTTTTTATTTTTTATAACAATTTTTAGGCAATTTAGTTCAAGGAGCAGTATAAAAGCTCGCTTTTTTAGAATGATTTCCCTTTCTAAATGGTTACTCTACCACCTGTTGCAGGAATGGTAGCACCAGAAATATAGGAAGCAGCATCAGATGCTAAGAATACATAAATAGGAGCGATTTCAGCAGGTTGTCCTGGTCTTCCCATTGGGGTATTGCTGCCGAATTTCTCATGATCAGGGATAGTACTCGGAATTAATGGCGTCCAAATAGGCCCCGGTGCAACAGCATTGACCCTAATTCCCGTATTTTCCTCGAGAAACATTTGAGCTAAACTGGAAGTAAAATTTTGAATGGCCGCCTTACTCGCTGCATATGGGAGTAGAGTGGGGTTGGGATCATAAGCATTTACAGAAGTTGTATTAATGATACTGCCGCCTGCAGGTATATATTTCTTAGCAAACTTGACCAGATAAAACATCGCACTCAGGTTTACTTCAAATGTTTTATTCCATTCCTCCGCAGTAATATCTTCAATATCTTTATAGGTCATCTGGTAGGCTGCATTGTTGATTAATACATCAATCTTATTAAATTCTGTGATGGTATTTTCAATCAGATTTTTACAGTTTAATTCCTCACTGAGATCACCCTTGAATAGAATGACTTTAGAACCGGCTTGTTTAACCCATTCTGCAGTATCATAAGCATCTTCATTTTCTATATCATCCTTGTAAGCAATAACAATATTTGCGCCTTCTCTAGCCATGGCAATGGCAACCGCTCTGCCTATACCTGAATCTGCTCCAGTAATAATTACTGATTTACCTTCCATTAACCCATGTCCAACATAGGTTTCTTCTCCATGATCGGGCCTTGGATCCATTAATTTTGTTTCACCTGGAGGTGATTGAGGCTGAGTCTTGAATGGTGGTTGCGGATACTTTGTCTCTGGATTCTGCGAATTCTGATTTTTCATTTGCTTTTTTATTAATCAATTATTTGCTTGTCTAGTATTAGAACAAATTCAATGGATAATCGTTCTGCATAAAATAGCATTCATTAAAATGGCCGATAACAGCTTATATAAGATTTTATTCGATGGAGCAACTCCTAATCTATTGGTAGAGATAATAATGAGAACATTTATCATGTTCCTACTTATTTTAATAATCTTACGTATTTCGGGAAGAAGGGGTGTCAGACAACTAACATTATTTGAGGTTGCGATTATCTTGGGACTGGGATCAGCCGCTGGAGATCCGATGTTTCAAGAAGATCTTCCTATTTTCCACGCTATCTTAGTATTTCTGACTGTCATTCTACTTTACAAAGGAATTACTTGGTTGACAGCAAAATTTAGCTTTGTCAATCGAATCATGGAAGGTGAACCCTTTGTGGTGGTTAGAGATGGTGAATTTGCGGTTACTGATGAAAATGTCAGCAGCTTTTCAAAAATGGAATTCTTTGCTGAATTAAGAAATAGCTCCATAGAACATTTAGGTCAGGTTAGGCTGGCTGTACTGGAAACAGATGGATCAATGAGCATACTCCGTTATGATAATTCTAAAGTGAAATTTGGCTTACCACTTTTTCCAGATGATTACAAAGAAATTGTCCCTTCAGTTAATAGTCATGGCCCTTATGCTTGCATGTATTGTGGAAAGGTTTTGGAACATGTCAACATAGATTTTACATGTCCAGTTTGTCATAAGAAAAAATGGACTAAAGCCATTAATAATAAATATTGTTGATACAATCTTCTAAAAACATAAAACCTTTAAACGGGGAGTTTAAAGGTTTTGGAAAAATGAAGGTATTAATAAATAAACGAATACAGTATTAATGTATGTTATTATGATTCTTTTTTATGTGCCCTTAGTCCGGATTAAATTTATTTCTTCGTTTCGTTCGAATTCCATAAACAGCAAATCCTAAAACCAAAATGCATAATACTATCAAAAAGACAGTGAGTGTTATAGATTCCATGTGGTATCCTTTCTTTTAAAATACTGATTTAATGCTATGTTTATTTTAAATCACAATAAATACCCGTAGTTTTCTCTAATATTCCCGTATTTATTTGTTAATAAATAGAAAAAAATAGGCAAAAGAATTGAGGTATTCTTTTGCCTGACAATATGGAAATGGGTTTTTTGAGTGCTACTATAAATCTCTTAATTCTTTAATATGTTGATGAGCTTCCATGGCTATGGCCAGCTGATTTTGTAATAAATCAATTAAGTCCTGATAATCATCCAAACTTTCGCTAAGGAGCTTTTTATAGGTCTCCTTAAACTCGTCCTCACCTTTTTCACAACATTCTAAAATTGCCTGGTTGATCGAAGGTGACATGGCTGATTTAATATCCATCCATATCCGAAAAATCTTGCCGCTAAATTTGGTGTCTTCAGTTGGCTCCTCGCCAAACTGCTCCAAATACGGACTCAATTCAATGATAAATTGTCTCGACTGATCAATGTATTGCCGAAATAATGCCTGTAATTCCCGAAGATTAGATTCTCCTGCAATTTCAACGGCTTTCTCATAACCTTTTATTCGGTCATTATTAATCTCAACAGCCTGATTAACTATATCTATTTTTTTATCTATGTTCTCCATGATTTATCATATTAGTATTTTCATAACCCTTAACTAGGGGATAAGTTCTAAGTTTTTAATTTTCAGGTATTTGTACTCTATTCTGTGTGAAACTACTTGTTAGAGTCATGAGGATATTATTTTCAAGAGTTTATCGCTAATTGTTTTTTTCTTCATGGACTTAGAAAGGTTTCTGTTTTTGATTATCCAAGAATCCAAAGCTCCTTCCTTGTATGTTGAAATAATCCGAGGATGTATATAATGTTTAGTTACTACAGCTTTTGTATTTCCAAGTTCATTAGCTGCCGAATTAATCACATTCTTTATAATCTTCAATCGTGTTTTCTGATTAGTTGGGTTGCTTTCTGATAGCAATGATTCCATACAGCAATAACAAGCATTCCAAGTTCTAAAAGTTTTACAGGTAATATGTTTTTTAAAGACTTGAAATAAATATTCATTGAGATGAATAGCATCTAGTGGGCGAACCTTTTGTTCATCGTCCAAGTATTGAAATAGGCGTTTTCCTTTTAATTCTGATAATTCTTTTAGGAGTTTTGCCAACTTCTTTTTTTGAATATTTTTCTCCTGAATTACACCTTTTTTACCAATGTATTTAAAAGAAATTTTGTTGTTTTCAAGGCTGAGGTGTTTATTTTGTAGGGTGGTCAGTCCAAAAGAACCATAATGCTTCTGATAATATTCATTACCAGATCGCATTGAGGTTAAATCCATAACATTTAAGGCAATTGCAGATACTTTTTGACAATCTAAATCCTTTCGATTTAAATCTTTTTTTATCTGTTTTCTAAGCTTTTCAAGGTTTTTTCCAAAAATGGAAAGAAGCTCAAATTTATGCTCATCTCGATTTTCAACCCATTTAGGGTGATAAATATATTGTTTCCTTCCTTTGTCATCAATTCCAGTAGCTTGAATATGACCTTCTGCGAAAGGACAAATCCAGACTTCTTGCCAATTGGGAGGAATGACTAAGGAATGTATGCGAGCTAGAATTTTAGAATTGGTTATTTTATGAAGATTTTGGTCTTGATAGGAAAATCCTTTACCCTTTTTAGCTCTTGAATAACCAGCGATATTACTGTCAATATACTTAATTCCTGTCTTGTTAGGGGAAGGAATTGGGGTAAAGGATTTATCCATACTTTTAACTAATGATTCCGGATAGCATCAATTAATTCTCCTTTACTCATTTGATGTACTCCAGTAATACCGATTGCGCGAGCTTTTGCTAATAAATCTGATTTTGAACTTTCTTCTAATTCATCGGCTTTAACATTACTTTTCCGAGAATCCAATGAGTCTTTATTATGTGGATGCCTATCAATAGGTGCTTGTGTTTGCTTTTTCATCTTTCCTCCTCTGTGTCTTTCTATACTAGTTGAACCAGTTATAAAATCATTTGTTTGGAGATAAATACCTGAATTTGAGAATAAATACTTGATTAAGCCATCTGAGTTTAAATGGATAAAACTTTCTTTACTTCAATATAGGATATCCAAAAAACTATATTACTTTCAGCCCCTTGGTTTTTATTTATTCCATATTGTTCAAGACCATCATAACAGGCCATGTTTTCATAATCAAATAAGGATAAATTCAAATCATTCTTACCTAAAAACCATAAAAAACTATCTCTTATTCTTTCCTTACTATTTATCGGAGTGCTGTGATGCTTTAATTCTTGATATAAATAAATCGAACTACATACCTCTACAGGTTGTTGCCCATATGCACTTATTTCTCCATGCTTTTTATACCAGTTTTGATTCCCAATGGGAGCAAAATGACCATTCCTAAATAAAATCTTGTCTAGAAAATAAGCACTTTCAAGTCCAATTTTCTGTAATCCTGTATTCTTTAAGTATCGAGAGGCTTTTAATAGACTCAACGGAATAATAGCATTGTCATAAGAAATGACCTCTTCAAACCAATGCCAATTCTCGGTGCTACAAGCCTTATATTCATGAATCAAAAAATCACAATAAGTTTCCAACTGTTGAATAGCTGTTTTATTCTCGGGGTATTTTTCCAAAAAGTATAGCAGTCCTAAAATGTAAAAGGAAATGGCTCGCACTGATTTACAGTATTTTAAATGAGGTATCATGCGGTCAAAAATTTCCTTACTAATATTGTGGAACTGTGCACTTTCTGGGCGTGATAATAAATATCCCAAAATCCATAACGTTCGTCCCATACTATCATCTGATCCAATACTTTCTATGAAATTCAGATCATAAGACATAAAATTCCGAAATGTTCCATTCGAATTTTGCGAATAATAAATGTAAGCTAAATAGGTACTGATCAATTTTGTTGCCTTCGAGGGATCAACTTTGTCTTTTCCTTTCAGCAAGAGTAATAAAGCTCTGCAATTGTCATCTAAACAGTAACCATGATTGTAATCTGGTATATTGAACTTTGCATGCTGAAAGATTCCTGTAGGATTGGTAAGAATTTCAATATAGGATAAATCCAATTGCGGAACTTTAGCAAAAAATTCGGCTAAAGGTTCTTTTATATTATTATTCTTCAATAGAAACACCTCCAATGGACCTGAAATTAGGATGATAATAATTTTTTAGTTTTTCCAGGAGCTAAGAATTTCAAGGTTTTATCTTGATTATGAATTACCTGGATTTTCTTTTTTGAATTGATTAATGAAGATATTAAACGCAGATGCATTTTACCAACATTCATCCAGGACATAGTTTTCCCGAAATCTTCCGCTCTTAGTTGATAGTTTTTCATACTTTCTGGATCCGAGAGGAGCTGATTGATATTCGATGCTAATCCATTCACATCATTAAAATCAAAGAGAATACCACGTTTATTGGCTAATAAATCCCTGGCATACCAATATGGTGTTGAAATTACTGCTGCTCCAGCCCCTAATGCAAATGATAAGGTACCACTACTCATTTGATTTTCATTTGGATAGGGGGTCACATAAATATCGCAGGCTTTTAAATATTGCTGTAACAACTCATCACTTACAAAATGATTGATAAAAAATACCTTTCCCGAAAGCTTTAATTTGCCAGCAAGATCTATTAAACTATTTTTATAGGAATCACCTTCCTCCTTTAAAACATTTGGATGAGTTGCGCCCAGAATAATATAAACGAAATCATCGGCGATAACCTTAGAAGTAGCCTCAATAGCGATTTCATAACCTTTATTTCGTCCTAATAGACCAAATGAGAGCATCACTTTTTTATCTTCCAATCCTAATAAAAATTTGGCATCTTCTTTTGTCAATGTAAAATTTGGAACTCCATGTGGAATTAATGAGATATTCTCAGGATTAATATGATATACCGATTGCATCATTTGTACTCCTCGAGTAGTCATTACTGTAATTTTATCACTGAGTGAACAAAGCTTCTGTATCACCTTAAATTCCTGTGGATTGGGATGTTGCAGGATAGTATGCAGATTGGAAATGATTGGGAAATTAATGCTTAATATAAAATCCAGGATAAAATCCCCAGCCTCTCCACCAAAAATTCCGAACTCGTGCTGAACAATGCAAATTGAGTAGTTTTGCTGATTCGCCCATTTTCCAGCTTCTAAATAATCTAACTTATTGTCCCTTTGAATTACTTTTTTTACCTCAGAAGGGAAGCTATATTCTGTACCATCCGAAATAGCAATCACATCGACTTCATTGGAATAATCGCTAATCGAATTAAATAAATCATGTGTGAATGTCGCAATTCCGCATTTCCTAGGAATATAGGTGCCAATAATTAAAATTTTCATAGATATCCTTTTGCAATTTGTTTATAACTACGCTATAATAACTTATGAACATTCCATAAAACGAAATTGTTCTTGAATGCTGGAATTAAAAGTTAAAATGACAAAGATTAAACAAGTCAATCCTTAAAGCGTTATTAATAAGTTATTGTGACTTAAGATCATTTGTTATGGGAATTACTATAAATCGAAAAAATATTTTGTTTAAACCTAAATTGGACCGAGTACTTGCTCGCCGATTTAACCTGTCTCCGGAACGCTCTAAAAGAATAATTGAAAGGGTGTTAAAATTATCGGAAGAAAGTAAAAACGCTTTAATTACGCAAATCTTAAGAAATTATGCACGTCGGCATCGAAGTGTATTAAATGTTCTGGAGCGGAATTTTAAATTAAAAGAACAAGAGTTCAAAGAATTAAAAATTGATATTAAAAAACTTTCTGATGTTGAAAAATTACTGATAGGATCATTTTTCACCATGGAATATTCAATTGAAGCAGCAGCTTATTTTAATCCTTCCATCGTTTTATCTCCAGATCAATCTCAAACTCATGAAGGGGAGAAAAGAGTAATATTAAGCTTTAGAGCAGTAGGCGAGGGGCATCTCTCTTCCATCGTGTTTCGATCAGGAATTATTGATAATCAGTTGAATATTACTTTAGACGAAGTTGGTATTTTACTGGATAAGCCTAAACATGTCAAAAATTATAGATACAAAAAAGATGATTTTTTAGAAAAACTAAAACAAATACATTCTGTAGATGATAATATCTTGTCCATTCTTGAAAAGAAGTTTACAGACACTTTTATATATGATGAATTATTACGATTTGTCAAGGAAATACAAGAAGAGAATGAGTTGACTCATGATAATCAAATATTAATGCAGCAAATTCATTGGTTGGCATCTTCGCATTACGAAATTTCATATTCCTTGGATACCTCCATTTCTGAACGGGTAATATTTCCGATATCTGATACTGAAAAGAATGGGATTGAAGATGCACGTTTTGTGGCCTATAAAAGTGATAAAGGAGTTACTACTTATTATGCAACCTACACTGCATATGATGGACATTCTATTCTTCCAAAACTGCTTTCAACAAAAGACTTTATCAATTTTAAAATTCAACCTATTAATGGAAGGATTGCCAATAAAGGGGCTGCTCTTTTTCCACGAAAAGTAAATGGTAAATATGTCATGTTATGCCGTGTGGATGGAGAAAATAGTTATGTGTCATTTTCGGACTCAATCACGAATTGGCATGAAGAAATCCATCTCGTTGCAGAACCAGAATGTCCTTGGGAATTTATTCAGGTAGGCAACTGTGGATCCCCCTTGGAGACCGAAAAAGGATGGCTGGTTATTACTCATTCTGTTGGACCCATGCGAGAGTATGTAATAGGGGCAATGCTGCTTGACCTGAAAGATCCAACAAAGGTTATTGGAAAACTAAAGGAACCCTTGCTATTTGCAAATGAAGAAGAAAGAAATGGATATGTTCCGAATGTTTTGTACTCCTGCGGACAAATTATCCATAACAATCAATTGATTTTACCATATGCCTATTCCGATCATGAGTCTACCTATGCAACAGTATGTTTAAGCGAATTGTTGGATACATTGCTGCAAGAAGGAAAATCGTAAGTTACTTCTCCAATATCCCAGCAATCAAGGACTTCCATTGCGGATAGGATGCACCTAGTTTTGCACCTAATGCTACGAAAATATTTCGAAGCCGATCAATGATAGAGTTAAGGTCCAAGTTCATGACTTCATTCCGACCGTAATAGGAAGCCTCTACAGTTTTTCCATCCCTCTTGATTTGAAGGGTAGAAGTAGCCATATTCTTAAAGAAATGCTTGGTCTCATGATCATCATTCCCCATAGGCATAGAACTTGGTCGTAAAGTCAAGGTAAATAATTCTTCGGAATAATCTGAGGTATCGGTGATTTGTTCAATTTGCACATAATCATAACCCGAACTACTCCACAAACCTGGCCCTGGAATATCAATCTTAACAAAGTCACCTTCTTGAGGTTTCTCCTCAGAATGTTTGCCAAAGGGATCAAGATGCTCAAAGGTAGAAATTGAAAACTTCCCGATTTCATCCCAATCATTTATTGCCAATACCCTGTTTTTTGCTTCTAAATAAAAATTCTTCGCCTGAATTTCATTTTCGAATTCAACCGAATCGGAAATAGTCATATCCTTTCCTTCATGTTGTGCAGGAATAAAATTCTTCATAACTCGTTCTTTGTGGTTGAACAATCAAAACAAAAAATAGTTGAAAAGGGAACAGAAGAATTCGAAATCCTTTTTGTTCCCTTCTCATTATATTTCCTCAATGACTATGGCCTACCGTCCCTGTCATTTTTGCATTGATGAAAAAAGCATTCTTAACCACAATTTTTGAGTTTTGTGGAATTTCAACAACTGTTGTAATCCCTGTATAACCCATGTTTGAAACCCCTTTTAGTACTTCTATTTTCTCAAAATTGATAGTCCTCTCATGACCGTGATCATGGTCATGTGTTTCACCCTCTTTATGTACATGTGGCTCCTCAGCATGATTATGTTCTTCTTCAGCTCCGTGGTCATGACCTTCATGTTCTTCCTCCACAGCTTTTGTGGTTTCCACAAAAATGTAGGTCTTTCCATCGGACTCCACAATGGCCTCATCGGGAACTGCCGGACTGCTGACATTATCAATGCTAATTGAGCCTGTCGTATTCATTCCATCAATTAATCCAGTTTTATCTCCTGTTACCAAACAATGGATAGCGATGGTTTTGCTCTCATTTTCAAAGGAAGCACCAATTCTGGATACTTTTGCTGAATACACTTGGGAAGGATTGTTGGTGGTGGTGAAGTTTATTTCCTGACCTATTTTTAATTTTGTCAAGTCTTTCTCAAATACCTGAAGATCCAGGTGTATCATACTATTATCCACGATCTCAACAATGGGAGAGGAGACATCTACATAACTTCCTAGTTTTGCAAATACATTTGATACCACCCCATTGATAGGGCTTGAAATGGACAATGCCGACCTTAATGAACTCGTAGAAACTGAGCCTGGATTAATCCCCAGCAATTGAAGCTGTTTTGCCGAAGAGGCCTTCTTCGTCCTCAAAATATTAAGATTACTGGCTGCATTTTGCAAATTCCTTTTGACACCTGCATTTCCAGCGTTCAACTCTTGCTGTCGTTGTAATTCCTGTTCCGCAGCTTGTATTTCATTGCTAGCATTCAAATAATCCTCCTGCAATTGGATAAATTGAGGATTAATAATCGTCGCTACGGTCTGTCCTCTCCGAACATAATCACCCAATTGTACATTTAAGGTCTGTACGACCCCACCATATAATGGAGTGACACTGGATTTATTATTATTTGGAACATTTAAAACCACATTGGCAGAAATTTTAGCAGTTAAATTTTTCTGTTCGATTTGGCCAAATTGAATCCCAACCTCCTTGATTTGTTCCTCGGTTAGCGAGGTAATGGTTGTTTTCTCCGTAGAACCATGTTCATGCCCATGCTCTCCTTCTTGCTCTGCTGCTTCTTCTGTTTTTCCAGATTTAGATGTACACGAAGACACAATACCCAGCAGGAGCAGGCAAAAAAGGAAAAGTTTTATTTTATTAAGGATGTGCATATTATTATTTATTGATAATTGAATAAATTGATATAACTGACTCATTGATACTTTGAATACTACGCAAGTAATTCAAATAGATATCAGTGGTGGTCTGTAAGGCAAACAGGTATTCCACATAGGAGATGTCTCCTGCAGAATATCCGAGTTTTGCCGCATTGATGATCTCATTGGCATTCGGAAGTGCATTATTTTTGAAGTAATTAAATTGAGCAAGATTCTGTTCATATTGATTCATCAAATTGATATATGCATTTTGTAGTTTTTGCTTTTCCCATTCTGCGGACATCTCTGCTGCTTGTTTTTCAAAATCCAAAGACCTGATTTTTGCTTTCGTGCTTCCATAAGTCAACGGAATGGCAATCCCAATATCGAAGGAATTGAACCTTTGTCCACGTCCATAGAACTTCTCTATGCCATTCCGTTCATGCATCCCAATTAAGGATGCATTAGTGTAACCAATGTTAAAATCAGGTAAGCCGGATGCCCTTTCAACAGCTTTACTAGACTCAGCAATCTTTGCCTGCTGATATAGCGCTTGAATCTGTGGATGTTCAGAAATCTTTGATGTATCTAAAATTTCCGTAAGCTTTATAGGCTCGAAAATATCAGCAGTTTCAATCTCAAAATACTCAGAAATCTGCATTAAGTTTTTGAGACTGTTATATGCATTCCGCTTTAACATTTCATTTTGGGTAAACAAGAGATTGATTTCTCCCTGTTTTGCCTGGGCAGTGTTGATATCCACCTTCTTGGTATCCCCAGCATTATATCGGACCTCCGCTATTCGAATAAAATCCTTATAGATACTGTCCAATGATTTCAATTCGCTTTCATTGTTTTCTAAATAAGCTATTTGATAAAAGTAGGTCCGAACTTCCTGTCTTAATTGAATCAAGTTAACGGATTTTTCAACCTGTTTTGCTTTTATCTGTTCATTAATCAAGGCTTTTTTAGATTTAAATAAGGAGGGGAAGGGAATCGTTTGGGCAATGGATATCGCATCATTTTGCTCAAAGCCATCATTCTGGCCATATTGAAAATTTAAATCCGTCTTTGGTAATTCTCCACTAGTCTTCAATAGACTTTCACTGGCTTTAATTTCCAAGTCATTTACTAGGATGCCCTTATTGTTCTCTACGGCAATTCGAATTGCTTCGTCAATTCCTATTTTTTGCTGAGCATTAACCGTTGAAAAACTCAGCAATGTCAATGTTATTATGGAAACTGCTGTTTTCATACTTCCACCTTTCATTTTTCCTTTAGAACCAAAAATTATATATAATAAGGGTAATACAAATAAGGTCAACAAAGTTGCTGTTATCAAACCTCCGATCACCACAGTGGCTAATGGTTTCTGTACTTCTGCTCCCGCACTTGTACTGATTGCCATTGGTAAAAAACCTAAGGAAGCAACTGTCGCCGTCATTAATACTGGCCTTAATCGAATCTCAGTCCCTATTTTAACACGTTCAATAATGTCTGTAATCCCTTCCTTTTCCAATTGATTGAACTTTCCAATCAACACAATCCCGTTCAATACCGCTACACCAAATAAAGCTATAAAGCCAACGCCGGCACTGATACTAAAAGGCATATCCCTTATCAGTAATGCGAAAACCCCACCAATGGCACTCATAGGGATAGCAGTGAAAATCAAAATCGCCTGTTTAAAGGAATGGAAAGTGAAATACAAGAGCATAAAAATCAACAATAGGGAAATAGGCACAGCAATCATTAATCTCGCACTTGCCATCTGTAGATTCTCAAATTGACCGCCATAGGTGAAATAATAGCCCGATGGTAACTTGACTTGAGAACTTAACTTTTGCTGAATTTCTTCAACAACAGATTGAACATCTCTGTCTGCAACATTAAAGCCTATTACAATTCTTCTTTTCCCTTCTTCACGACTTATCTGTGCAGGTCCAACCGTAAAATCAATATTTGCAACCTGAGATAATGGGATTTGTTGATTGTTTTTTGTGGGTATTAATAATTGACTGACATCATCAATATTGTTTCTATGTTCGTCATGTAGGCGAACTACCAAATCAAATCTTCTTTCATTTTCGTAGACCATTCCGCTGCTTTTTCCAGCAAAAGCTGTACTGACAATATCATTGACATCCTCAATGCTGAGTCCATAATTCGCCATTCTAACCCGGTCATACTTAATATTGATTTGCGGAAGGCCAGTAACTTGCTCCACCTGCGGAGCCGTAGTGCCTTGAACGGTCTGAATAATTGAATTTACTTTATTGGCATAATTCATTAAGCTATCCAGATTTTCTCCGAATATTTTCACCGCGACATCTTGTCGAATCCCAGTCATTAATTCATTGAACCGCATTTGAATCGGTTGATTTTTTTCAAAGAAAACCCCTGGAATAACCTCCAATTTTTCCATGATGGCATCCCCAAGTTCTTCATAAGACCTACCTGAAGTCCATTCGCTCTGAGGTTTTAGAATAACCATCATATCTGTGGCTTCAGGAGGCATAGGGTCTGTAGGTACCTCCGCGGAACCCGTTTTCCCAACCACCATTTTTACCTCATCAAATATTTTTATTATTCTGGAGGCTTGCATCGAGGTTTCAATACTCTGACTTAAGGAGGTGCCGGGGGGAAGGATACAGTGAAATGCATAATCACCCTCTTGGAGTTGCGGTATAAATTCACCACCCATGCGACTGAAAAGGAAAATGCTAAATAAGAAGATAGCAACCGCAATGGATACAATTACATATTTTACGCGGATAGCTTTTTCAAATAATGGGGCATACCATTGGTGCAGCTTTTCAATAAACTTATCACTGAAGGTTTTTTTGTCATGACCTTTTCTCGGCAAGAATAGAGCACACATCATCGGGATATAGGTAAGGGAAAGAATAAGGGCTCCAAATATGGCAAAACCTACGGTCTTTGCCATAGGAGCAAACATTTTCCCTTCTACGCCAACCAAGGTTAATATTGGAATATAAACTATCAGGATGATTATCTCCCCAAAAGCAGCTTGGGTTCTGATTTTCGAGGCAGAATTAAACACCTCAATATCCATTTCTTGCTGGGTAAGACGATGGGTTGATTTCCGAAGTCCTAAATTATGCAAGGTCGCTTCAACAACAATGACCGCCCCATCCACAATAAGTCCAAAATCGATGGCTCCCAAGCTCATCAAATTGGCACTGACCCCAAAAACATTCATCATCCCTAATGCAAAAAGTAAGGATAAAGGAATGGCCGATGCAACAATCAAACCTGCTCTCAGATTTCCCAGGAAAAGAACCAGAACAAAAATCACGATTAATGCTCCTTCAACCAGATTCTTTTCTACCGTGCTAATCGCACGGTCAATCAAGTCGGTCCGATCTAAATAGGGCTCAATGATAATATCATCCGGTAATGATTTTTGAATGGTAGGGAGTTTTTCTTTGATTCGATTGACTACCTCATTACTGTTTTCCCCCTTCAGCATCATGACCACACCACCAACAGCATCGACCTAGCCATTATAAGTTAATGCCCCATAACGAACCGCAGATCCCAATCGCACATCGGCTACATCTTTGATGAATATTGGTACCATACCATTGGTTTTCACAGGAATATTACCTATATCTTCTAATGAAGTTACAAGTCCTATTCCTCTAATAAAGTATGCGTTAGGTTTTTTATCTATATAGGCGCCACCTGTATTTTGATTGTTTTCTTCAAGGGCAGTGAATATTTCTGGAATACTTACGCCCATAGCTCTCAATTGATCTGGATGAACTGCCACTTCATACTGTTTCAATTGTCCTCCAAAGCTGTTGACCTCTGCAACTCCAGGGGTACCATAAAGTTGCCGCGCTACAATCCAATCCTGGATTTCACGGAGGTCCATTGAAGTATATTTATTCTCGCTTCCCTTCTTAGGGTGAATAATATATTGGTAGACTTCTCCCAATCCTGTACTTACAGGAGACATTTCTGGCTTCCCGATATTTTTTGGAATATCTTCCGAGACTTCATTTAACTTCTCATTGATTAGTTGTCTCGCAAAATAGATATCGACCTCCTCCTTGAAAACCACCGTAATTACGGAAAGCCCAAATCGAGAAATTGACCTTATTTCTTCAATATCAGGAATATTTGCAATGCTTTGTTCTATGGGAAAGGTGACTAATCTCTCAACCTCCTGACCGGCAAGGGTAGGAGTACTTGTAAATATTTGAACTTGGTTATTTGTAATATCAGGGACTGCATCAATCGGCAGTTTGCTTGCAGACCAGAGCCCCCAAACAATTAATGCCAATGTCATTATCCCTATAATGATCTTGTTCTTAATACTAAATTTAATGATCTTATCGAGCACGTGAATAGCTTTAAATTCAACAAATTATTAATTGTTCTGCAGGTATGAATTAGTTCTACCTACATTAAGTATTATCCTAAGATGAATGTTTAAGATAAATGAAAATAATTCTGAAAATTAAGCTTGTGGCGGCTGCCAGATGTTTTCTTGGTATTTGGTTACCAATGGATATTCCTTTTCTTGAGGTTCAGTATGATTGAATGTTTCCGCCGGTTTTTCCAATTGGAAGATATGGAAACTAGCAGCAGTCAATGAAATTCCACAACAAGAACAGGTACAAAACGGAGTACAGCTATCTGAAGAACCATCTGTATCTTCTTTCTCATGGTTTTGATGACTGATCTTACTATGGTCATGTGTATGTATTTCCCCAATATGATCACTGCATGGAATTAGGGTTAAGACCAAGACATAAATCATTAATATGGAAGATAAATACTTCATTAATACAAATATAAAAATTAATCTCAATTCAGAAATCTGGCAAAAATTAACTTCAGTTTTGAAATACAAAAGCACCTTATCCAATAATCTTAATTCTTGGGACTATTTTTTTGGTCTCAAAATTTATACATATTCTAGACTAAATTTTTAGTAATTTAAATCATTATAAATCTGATTCAAAGTAAATTATTGTATAACAACCTGAATCCATTGTTGATTTTCATGGGTTAGGGTAATAAAGTGTTAATATTGGTCAATCTAGTTTTAGCTTGTCTATTAATTCTAATTTATTTTTACAGTGAAGGACAAGATGCATGATTGTCTGAATGATAAACCTAATAATCAAGAAGTAATATAAACCCGAAATGAAAAGGAAATTATTAGTTATTTCTGCTTTGGCTGTGCTGATTGTAACGGTTGGTTTTTTTACTGTACATAATCGTGAGGAAGTGGATTTTAGTAATGATGTCAAACCAATCTTAAACAAACATTGTATTTCATGTCATGGTGGGGTGAAGAAGAATGGAGACTTGAGTTTTTTGTTTGAAGAAGAAGCATTTGCTAATGCCAAATCTGGTGAACCTGCTATTATCCGTGGAGATGCTGAACATAGTAATTTAATTAAGCGTTTGTTGGAGGATGATCCTGAATTAAGAATGCCTTATAATGCCGCAAAATTGGATGATGAAGAAATTGATATTCTGCGAAAATGGATCGACCAAGGGGCTAAATGGGGTAAACACTGGGCTTATGAATTACCTGAGACGGTGGAAGTACCTAAGTCATTCTCTTTTGCTTCCTTGTTTGGCTTTAAACCAGATGGAATCTCAAATAATATCGATTACTTTATTCAAGATAAATTAGATGAAAAAGGCCTTTCATTTGCCGAAGAGGCTGATAAAGAAACCTTGCTGAGAAGGCTGTACCTAGACCTGACTGGAGTTCCTCCAAGTCTTGCTGAAGTAAATTCATTTATTAATGATAAAAGTGAGGATGCCTATGAAAAACGTATCGATAGCTTGTTGGCTTCTGAACAATATGGTGAAAAATGGGCTTCATGGTGGCTGGATATGGCGAGATATGCCGATACCAAAGGTTACGAAAAGGATGTATCTAGGCAAATCTGGGAATATAGAGATTGGGTAATCAAGGCTTTTAACAAGGATATGCCCTATGATCAGTTCACCATTGAGCAATTGGCAGGTGATTTATTGCCTGAACCTAGCAAAGATCAATTAATTGCTACAGCCTTTCATAGAAATACCATGAATAATGATGAAGGTGGTACCGATAGTGAGGAATTCCGTGTTGCCGCTGTCTTGGACCGTGTCAACACAACTTACCAAGTATGGCTAAGTACAACATTTGAATGCGTTCAATGCCATAGTCATACCTATGACCCATTTAAGTTTGAGGAATATTATAAATCTGTCGCCTTTTTTAATAATACCCGCGACGAAGATACAGAAGGTGATCACCCAAGGTTAAGATTCTATGGTGAAGCCGACCAAATACGTGTAGACAGTATTAAAACCTGGCTTAGTAAATACGGAAATGAAAAACTATTGCATTCCACCGATTTATTCTTGAAAAGCTTGGAACCCAAAATCCATGCTCATTATTCAGATCGATTGGTCAATGCAGCTTTGTATGATACCAAATGGTTAGGGGTTCGAAATGGTGGTAATGCAAGATTACGAGATATTCAGCTTGATGGCAAAAAGTTGATTTACTTGAATTACTGGACCGGTAATACGGGTGGTAAACTGGAAATCCATAAAGATACTATTGGTGGTGGAATCATCGCTGAAATCGATCTTCCTAATACTAATGGTAGACAGGTTATTCAAGCTCCAATTGCTGAAGTTGCAGGAAGACATGATTTATACTTGGTTTTTAAGAATCCTAACTTAGGTAAAGATCAGCCTGTTTGTATGATTGAATGGTTTGCATTCCGGGAGCCATTTCCAAATACGGATGCGCCTAATTCAGAGCACATTCAAAAAAGTATCCTTCAATTGGTAAATACGAACCCTTCATCAGTACCGATCATGATTGAGAATCCCAAAGAGATGAGGCGTACAACGCATGTTTTCGAAAGAGGAAACCGATTGGCTCTAGGGGATGTCGTGGAACCAAAAGTTCCGGAAACCTTGAATCCGTTTCCAAAGAATGCTCCTAATAATCGTCTAGGTTTTGCGCAATGGTTGGTAGCTAAGGACAATCCGCTTACGGCTAGAACAGTAGTGAATAGGGTATGGGCTCAAATTTTTGGAAGAGGACTCGTTGAGCCATTAGGCGATATGGGAACCCAAAGCATTCCGCCAATCCATCGTGAATTATTGGATTATTTGGCTTTGGACCTGATGCATGAAAAGAATTGGAGTATCAAATCCTTGATTAAGGATATGGTGCTTTCATCCACATATAAACAATCTTCTAGTCTGAAATCCAAAGACGCTCAGAAAGATCCTGAAAATTACTATTTGGCCAGGGGACCGAGATTTAGGTTATCAGCCGAACAAATTCGTGACCAGGCATTGACGGTGAGTGGTTTATTGAGCAATAAAATGTTCGGACCGAGTGTGATGCCTTATCAACCTGATGGTGTATGGATGACGGTTTACAGCGGGGAAGCATGGAAAAAGAGCGAAGGCGAGGACCAATTCAGAAGAGGAATCTATACCTTCTTGAAACGTACTAGTCCTTATCCTTCCTTTATTTCTTTTGATGCTTCCAGTAGGGAGGTTTGTTTGGTGGATAGAATCCGAACCAATACTCCTTTACAAGCCTTGACGACCTTGAATGATCCAGTTTATATTGAAGCAGCAAAAAGTCTTGCATCAATTATGAAAAAGGAAGGCAAGGGTGATCTGAAAAATAGTATTGCCGCTGGTTACCAGCATACCATGTTTAGAAAACTTTCTGAGGATAAATTAATTGCTCTTGAAAAGCTCTATGCGCAGGCCTTGGAGAATTTTGAAAAGAGACCGGGTGAAGCAGAAAAATTTATGGGGGAGAACCATAAGGCTGCAAATCGTAATGAATTATTAACAGATGCTGCTTTTACATTGGTAGCAAATGCATTATTGAATTTAGATGAATTTTTAACCAAATCATAAGAGGATGAAAGATTTTGATAGGTTGGTAAAAGAAGCATACCATAAACAATTACAGGCAGAAACTAGGAGACATTTTCTAAAGAAATGTGTCGCTGGAATTGGTAGTATTGCTTTAGGCAGCATGATGGCAAATTGTATAGGTCCTCTTTCCTCTGGCAAGGCTGATGAGGTTGATTTGAATTCATTGAACCCTTTGAGTCCGCGAGCGCCACATTTTGCTGGAAAAGCCAAGAATGTTATTTATCTACACATGGCTGGAGCACCATCGCAACTAGAATTATTCGATTATAAACCGGCCTTACAGAAATTGCATGATCAGCCATGTCCAGAGTCTTTATTGGCAGGAAAAACCTTCGCCTTTATTCGGGGAGTTCCTAAAATGTTAGGTCCTCAGGCTACTTTTAAGCAATATGGCCAAAGTGGTGCCTGGGTTTCTGACCATTTACCTCATTTTAGCAAGGTGGTTGATGAAGTTAGCTTCTTGAAGGCAGTACATACCGATCAGTTTAACCATGGACCCGCACAATTATTTATGCATACCGGGAGTGCCCGATTGGGAAGACCAAGCATCGGTTCTTGGGTAACTTACGGATTGGGTTCTGAAAATAGCAATCTCCCGGGCTTTGTGGTGCTGACTTCAGGCGGTAAAACGCCAGATGCCGGAAAAAGTGTTTGGGGAAGTGGGTTCTTGCCTTCCGTTTATCAGGGAGTTCAATGTCGATCTAAGGGTGATCCTGTTTTATATATTGCAGATCCCGAAGGAATGGACCGCGATTTAAAACGCAATGCCATCGACGCTATCAATACCGTCAATAAAGAAGAGTTTGAGACCTTTAAAGATCCTGAAACCTTATCCAGAATTGCCCAATATGAAATGGCTTATAAAATGCAGGTTGCGGTTCCTGAAGTGATGGATATCAATAATGAACCTGAATATATCCATGAATTATATGGGACAGAACCAGGAAAGGAATCCTTTGCCAACAATTGCCTTTTAGCCAGAAAACTGGTGGAAAAAGGAGTTCGTTTTGTGCAATTATTTGATTGGGGCTGGGATAGTCATGGTACAAATCCTGCAGATTCAATTGACTTAGGTTTTCGAAATAAATGTCGGGAAATTGATCGTCCAATGACCGCTTTGATCATGGACTTGAAACAACGCGGACTCTTGGAAGAAACCTTGGTCGTATGGGGAGGCGAATTTGGAAGAACGCCAATGCAGGAAAATCGGGATAATAATGATATGCCATTTTTAGGCAGAGATCACCATACCGATGCATATACCATTTGGATGGCTGGTGGAGGAATCCGAAATGGAATCAGCTATGGTGAAACGGATGAAATTGGTTTTACTGGTGTTAGTGGTCGATCTTCAGTACATGATGTACATGCCACCATGCTCCATTTATTGGGATTTGATCATGAAAAGTTTACCTATGAATTTCAAGGAAGACCTTTCCGGTTGACCGATGTAGAAGGTGTTGTAATCAAGGATATTATTTAATCATAAAATGAGATTAATTTACTGCTTATTTATCGTATTGGCATGCCATTGGAATGTCCTGTTGGGACAATCCAATTCCAAGTTGGACATAAAATATTATTGTACTAATTGGGGAATGACTGACTCTTGGGAGGTCTTTTCCAAAAAAGTAAAGGCTGCTGGATATGATGGTGTTGAAACCTGGTTGCCAGGCTCCGAAGCTGAAAGAAAGGAAATGTTAACCGCTTTGAAAAATAATAATCTTAGCCTTGGGATTTTAGCGGGTGGCGGAGGTAAGGACTTTGAGTCTTACTATGAATCTTTTCGTAATAGCCTCAATGAAGCCATTCAAATAAAACCTGATTATATTAATTGCCACACGGGAAAAGACTATTACAGTTTTGAACAGAATAAAAAATTAATTCAATTAGGTTTTGAGCTTAGTAAGCTGTCCGGTATTCCGATTTACCATGAAACTCATCGCGGAAGATTTAGTTTCGCAGCGAATATTACCCAAGAATATCTAAGTAAAATCCCTGAATTAACGCTAGCTCTGGATATCTCGCATTGGTGTGTAGTTCATGAATCCTTACTATCAGATCAGAAGGAAGCCGTTGATTTGGCCTTATCGCGAACAGGACATGTCCATACACGAGTTGGACATCCTGAAGGCCCTCAAGTAAATGATCCTGCAGCTCCCGAATGGAAAGCTGCTCTTGACCAGCACCTCGCTTGGTGGGATAAAATTGTTGAACTGCATAAAAAACAAGGAAAAAAGACATTAACTATGTGCATGGAATTTGGACCAGCTGGATACCTGCCAACCTTACCATATACTCAACAGCCTGTGGCTGATCAATGGACAATTAATAAATATATGTTAGACCTCCTGAAAAATAGATACCAATCGTTATGATTTTTTTTGAAGAGTTAGGTTCATTTATCGGGAGATTTCATCCTATATTAGTTCACTTGCCGATTGGAATGCTGGTACTGGCATTTATAATGGCCCTTATTGGAAAATTCAAAAAGAGTGAGGAATTCAACCCGGCAATTCGTTTTTCATTATTGGTGGGTGCTGTTGCAGCAATAGTAGCTGCAGTGACAGGATTTCTCCTATCGAATGATGGCGGTTATGATGAAGATGTATTGGAATTTCATGAGAAACTGGGAATTGCTGTAGCAATCGTTAGTAGTTTTACTTATGTACTCTATAAAAATGAAGTTTCCAAAACAGATAAACTTGCAAAACTACGGTCTCAACGATTCTTGTTTCTTGGAATTATCGTTCTCCTATTAGGTTTTACGGGTCATTTCGGCGGAACATTAACCCATGGAAAAGGTTATATCAAAGATGCTTTGCCAACCGCAATCAAGGACTTTATGGGTGTTGAACCTGAAGAGAATGAAATATTGCCTTTGGAAAATGTACAAAATGCCCATGTTTATAATGAAGTGATCCAACCTATTTTTCAAGCCAGGTGTCAGAGCTGTCATGGTGAGAAAAAGCAGGAGGGAGGCTTTGCCTTGAACAATAAGGAGAATCTCATCAAGGGTGGAGACTCGGGAGAATTGTTAATTAAAGGGAACAAAGATAAAAGTGAATTATATGCTAGATTAATCCTGCCGGAAGGCCATGAAGATAGAATGCCGCCTAAGGGAAGGAAGCCAATTACTCAGGACCAAATCAAATTGATTGCTTGGTGGATCGACTCAGGACTTTCTTTCGAGCATAAAGTAAGTGAGATTCAGCAAAACCCGGAGATTGCAGCCATCCTAAAAAAACTTGAAAGTCCTGCAGAAAGTGAGGAAAGTGAAGTATTATACGCCAGTTTACCAGAAGCTCCGTCCTTACCAGAAAACAAAATCAATGATTGGCAAGCAAAAGGGATAAAAATCTTACCAATCGCAGCGGAAAATAATTATGTTGTTGTCAATGCCATCAATTATCCTGAATTAACAGATAAAGAATTGGAGGAATTGATGCAAATCAAAGAAAATATTGTTCAACTAAAATTAGGACATACTAAGATCACGGATCAGAGTTTAAAGCAAATAGCGGAAATGCCTAACTTGATGCGCTTACATCTGGAATATACTGGAATTAGTGACCAAGGTCTTGCTTTGCTAAAAACTGCACCTCAATTAAACTATATCAATCTAGTGGGCACAAAAGTTTCAGAACAAGGAATTACACAGTTGAATTCAATCAAATCACTGAGTAATATTTATGCTTTTCAAACTGATGTTAAGTTTAATCCAGAGGCGAAAAAAACTAATGGAAAATCAAAAATCGATACCGGAAACTATAATTTACCATTCTTAGAATCTGATACCATTAAGTATTAATTGTTTTTTATAAAATTCACCATTAGCAAAAGGCATTTTTCGGAACTGACGTTTTTTGTTGCATACGCTGATCTACTGTTAAAGATTAAGGAGTCTCCTTCTTCCAGTTGAATCGTACGATCCGCAAATATGTACTCAATCTGCCCTTGGATGGCATATTGAAAAACGAAAGCATCGGATTTAATAGCTGTATTCTCTACCATAGGAGCTATTTGTAATAATACTATATCAACATTGTGGCTTTCAATATTGCTATTTAATATTCGTTGGTAGTCGAAACCAATACTATGTTGTTCGTTTTCAAAATGGCTATACTCATCTTTCTTAATGACAAGTACTATTCCTTGCTCTCTTGCACCTTTAAAATCTTCAAAAAATTCATCAAGATCAATTTGAAGCGAATTAATGATGTTGATTAAAACCAAAAGTGAAGGAACGGTTCTGTTATTTTCTATTTGAGAGATTAATCCTTTACTCACCCCAGCTTGATTAGCCAACGCTTGGATAGTAATACCTTTCTGCTTCCTGATTTCTTTTATTTTACTACTTATTTTGAAAATAGTGCGATTCTGCATAGCCTTAATTTATTAATAAGAACGCAACAAAGTTAATCTTATTAAAGAAAATTAGGTCGTAATTGCTATGTTTTTAGTGAAATAAATTAAATGATAATATATTGTTAACAATTGATAGCTGCAATGAATTAATAATATTAAGTAATAATTGTTTTGATATAAATCGTATTATCCTAGCTGTTAATCGTTTTTGTATGTATTTAGGACATCAAATAAGGTTTTGGAGTTTATTGGTTTAGTTAGGTATTCAATATATTGATACTCGTCTTTTCTATTTTGTCGATCTGTAATGCAAATCGATGAACTTATGATATAAATTCGAACAGTTTTCTCCGGAAATAGCTTTTCTTCACGGATGGTTTTCATTAATTCCCAACCATTCATCAATGGCATGTTAATATCAATAAACAGGAATTGCGGATAACTACTTGCATTATTCGCATTATTTCTAAAATATTCAGCCGCAATTATTCCATCAGAGAAAATCTTTAACTCAATTTTTTTATGAGGGTAATTCTCCATGTATTTTTTGAAGAGGTAGCAAAAAATGGAATCATCATCTACTAATGCAACCTTTATGGTATCATTCATAATTATTCGGCTTTGATCGTAATTGGTAAATTGATAATGATTTCATTACCGTATTCAACATCTCTGGAAATTAGGATGTTACCACCAAAATTCTGGATTTGTTGTTTTGCCATATGTAAATCTAACAATGTATTTTCATCTACCTCCAAATCATTCGATTCTAACTCTCTTTCAATCCCAAAACAACGTATTGATTCACAGTTGTTTTTAACAATTAATTGAATATTATTGTTTACAATTTTAGTAGCTATTTTTATGGCAATTTCTTTATTGGACTGGCCCCCCTTTAAACTTTCTGAGATAAGATAAAGAATGATGTTGTAGAAATAGATTGCTGGAAAAGCAATTTCCTTGACTTCAAAATCACAAGCTATCACCAATTTTTTACTCTCAATCTTAGATTGAAAATGGAGTAGGAGGTGCTGGCAGATTTCCTCCATATTAGAAATCTGAAAAAGTGAATCATTGGAATTCTGAATTTCTAAGCTCTCAATAAGTCGATCAAATAAATTCAGGAATTTAGTATTGCTTTGTTTTAGGTATTTAATTAATATCTCTTTCTCTTTGGGATCAGTTTCTTCAATCAATTGGCCAATAATCATTTCAATATTACTGATTGGTGTTCGCAAATTATGGGTAAGAATCTGATTATAGGCTTCTAATTGATTTACTTTTACTTTTAATTCATAATTCCTTTTTTTCAACAAAATATTTTGCTGATTAAGTTTGATCTCATTGTTTTTGAATAAAGAAAGATCCTGAATTTGGCAAAGAAAGTAAATAAGTTTTCCTGAAACATCGCGAATGGAGGAAATATTGATTAGGCAACAAATCGGACGATCATCCTTGCCAATGCAGCTTGCCTCAATAATAGTTTTTTCTTTAATCCCGTCTTTTACTTCTTCCATCGCCGTTTTTACATATTCTAAATGATCGGGGTCGATGAAGGAGGTTAGCTTTTTCTCTAACATTTCTTCGGCTTCAGGATAGCCCAACATATCCTGTAATTCTTGATTATATTCAATCACTTTCAATTTACTGCTCAAGAGGAGCATCCCAATGGAAGAGTTCTTGAACGCTCTGTTGAACTTTTCTTCCTTGATTTGAATATTTGAAAAAAGCCTTTGGTCGCGGGTAATATTGGTGATAATAATTAAAAGTCGGTCTGATACATCATCGATTATTCTTGTTTTTAATTTATACCATTGTTCAGATTCAATCTTAAACGGTGACCTGTATTTTAGGGAATAACCTTTGCGTTTGCTAAAGGACTTGTTCAGAATATAAAAAATGCTTCTATAAAATTCTTCAGGAAACAATTCTTCAATGGTCTTATTGATGAAGTTCTCCTTTTCAAAAAATAATTCCTCCGGTGTAGAGGTCCAACAATTCAAAATCCTACCATCTTGATCGATTTCAAAGATGATATCATCGATGGACGAAATGAGTTGGTCATAATCTTTCAGTCTTCTTTTCAGCGCGTTTATTTCGTCTTCTGCGTTTTGAATTTTCATTTCAATTAAGCAATTGTCCAGTTTTATTCTGGTAGATGTGATAATTAGTGTGAGATATTTTAGTGTTCCTCGGGAGGTTTTTAGAAAACCTATACCAGAATTATAGTAAAGATAAAGAAATTTTTGTTCCTGACTCCATGAAAAATCCCTAAAATCGATACATTATCGTTTAAATTTTATTAAATAAGATTAAAAAAAGTGCTAACTTGTGCCTGTTAACCTGAGTATATAATCATGATGACACTTACTATTAATAAACACAATTATTAAATCTAAATCGTGGTAATGCGTTCTTTTGTAAGGGTTTTGTTGAAAATTAACTGCAAAATTTTTATACGTACTACCATTGAAAGATTGAATTTATGCATTTGTGAATGAATAAATGCGAGGAAAATGAGGGGTTATTTTATTTTATGAGTTTAAGAAATTTTAATTCATTTAATAATATTAACCGATTTCATTGTGAATGATATTTTCATCTCTTAATTGGAGACGACATTGGAATCTACAGAAAAAGCATCCTATTCATTGAAAAATGCATGAAGAACCAAACCAGATTTGTCATAGAACATTTATTGTTCGAACGAGAACTATAGAATTAAGGTAATTTTTCAATTAACAGTGTTGGTTTTTATAAGCTGATTGTGTCAATAAATTAACTGATATGACGACAAGGATGTTAGTGTGATGCTGGCAATATTAGCTTTAAAATAAATTTTATATTATTTATTAAAAATAGCCGAAGGAAAAGTGACATTAATTTTAAAAAATGGTAGACCTGTTGTAAGGTTAAGGGCATTTAGAGCAATAGATGACCCTGAAACTTGTTTACGATTTATCAAAGGTCATGAACACGTTTTGACCTCAATTGGCGTCAAGAAAGTTACCTCTTCAAAGGATGAATGGATGTTCAATCCTGCATCTTTTGTGTTGATTGTTGAATCGTTGGATGGAGAAAATGTTTATGGTGGGGCTCGAATTCACGTAGCCGGAGGAACCCAAGCACTTCCTATTGAAGAAGCCACCGGAAAAATGGACCCCAAAATTTTTGATTTAGTATGGTCTTATGCCCAAGAAGGAACGGGCGAAGGCTGTGGACTTTGGAATTCTCGGGAAATTGCGGGCTATGGGATTGGAAGTATATTTCTAACCCGCGCAGCAATCGCCATTGCACCCAGAATTGGTTTAAAAACACTCTTTGCACTCTGTGCTCCATATACCATTAATTTAACGAAAGCTGTCGGTTACCGACAAGAATTTGGGGTTGGCAATAATGGAACCTTCTATTATCCCAAATTAGACCTCCTTGCGACTACGATGGTTTTGGATGATGTTGTGAATGTACCCACCGCGTCGGAGGAAGACCGAAATGCCATTCTTTCCTTAAGGGAATTAGCCGTAGGACCTCGAATCGAAGTCCTCCGAAACAAAGAAATCGAAATCCATTACGACCTTAGTCTGAATGATTTAAAGGATTGGAACTTACAGGAAATTATCCATATGGCTGATGGCCCTAGGTCCTTAGACCAAGGTTTAAATCCTGACGAAGTAAATATTTTATAATTGATTATGAAAGCTCTAATAGCCGACTCCAAAAATATTTTCAAACCCATATTTTTTGATAAATCGAAACCAGGGGATGTCAAAGAAATTCAAGATCTTATTGATGCCAATGAGATCGTTTTTATTCAGGATGAATTTGAACGTCAGGTCCGTGACCTCTTCGTTTGTCGAAACCCAACTTCTGAAAAAAATGAAGAACAATTTCAGGCATTCCTTCGTTTATTCAGTAAAAATCAACCTTTGGAAGAATTGGGAGCATGGGTGTTTTACCCGTGGAGGAAAACTTTAGTACACATTTTGAATCGTCAAGATTTTATCGAGGTAAGAACAAACCGCAATAAGTTAAAAATTTCTCAAGAGGAGCAAGATCTCCTTGCCACTAAAACCATTGGGGTTTTAGGTCTGTCTGTTGGGCAATCTGTGGCCTTGACGATAGCAATGGAGCGCGGTTGTGGTAAACTAAAACTGGCAGATTTTGATAGTTTGGACTTGAGTAATCTGAATAGATTGCGGGCAGGTGTTTTCCATCTTGGAACTCCGAAAGTTATTTTGGCGGCAAGGGAAATCTTTGAAATTGATCCTTACCTGGAAATTGAAATCTTCCCTGAAGGAGTTCATGCTGATAATTTCGAAGACTTTTTACATGGCGATCAAAAGTTAGACCTATTGATTGAAGTCTGTGATAGTTTTGAAGTCAAGGTCGAAAGTAGACTTCGTGCTCGTGCATTAGGAATTCCAGTTATTATGGAAACCAATGATAGAGCTATGTTAGATATTGAGCGATTTGATTTAAATCCCGATTTACCAATCTTTCACGGACTAGTAGGGGACCTTTCTCTGGAAGAAGTTAAGGCCTTGGATCCTAATTCGCGAATGGGAATTCTAATGAAAATTGTCAATGCGAAGGATTTGTCACAAAGGATGAAAGATTCTTTACCAGAACTTGGGAAATCGTTGAAATCATGGCCCCAATTGGCCTCAGAAGTTATTTTAGGTGGTGGAATATCCGCTTGGGCTTCAAGGAAATTATTATTGAATCAAACTCTAAATTCAGGTAGGTATTACGTGGATTTAGAAAAGATTCTAAGTGCGAATAGTACTAATTAACACGTGGATAATGTTTAAATATTTTCTACTTTCTGTTATTGTATTCTTGAATCTTTGCAGTATTCGGGCCACTGCTGCCGTGGATAGTATCGTTCATTTTAATGGAAAGGATATTAAAAATATTGGCAAGTATTTATCCCTATATGAGGAAGGTTCAAATAAGGTTTCCCTGCAAGATGTTATTGCCCATCCTGAATTATTTAAAAAATGCCTAACGGATGTGCCAAACCTTGGTATTGTCAAGAATCCCCATTGGTTAAAATTTGAAGTAATCAATAACACAGATGAGGAACATGTTATTGTCGATTTATCACATCCAAATATTGGGAACGTAAAGTTTTACTCGATCATTAATTCAAAAATTGATAGTGTAAGTTATTCTATTGGGAATGACTATGCGGAACGTGAAATCCCGCATCAATTTTATCTCTTTGAGTTAAGGCTTCAAAAAGGTGAGAAGGCAACTTGTTATTTGATGTTGCAAAGTGAAACTCAAGTCATGGTTCCGCTTACTATTCATTCCCCATCTGGTTTGTTTTCCTTTCTACAACAAGAAGATATCCTCTCCGCAATTTACATCGGATTGATGCTATCTCTGGTGCTTTATAATGCCTTTTTATATGTAGCAACCGGTGAGAAGCATTACCTGAGTTATGTGAACTATATTTTTTGGGTTTTCTTTGCTCAGATGGCGGTTCAAGGATTATTTGAGCGGATTTTCAATGTTCATAGCGAATGGATTTCTGCCCGTATATTGGCTTTCTCAGGGGCAATGTCTGGTATTGGAGCCATCATATTTGTGAAATCCTTTTTACATACATCCGTCGAAGCTAAGGGGTTTAATAAATTGTTGAATGTCTTTTTGTTAGGTTACTTTTTTGCAATTGTTTTACTAATAATAGGCTATATCACGCCTGCCTATAGAATCGTGAATTTGGTTGCTGGAGGTGGTGCAGCTATAGTCCTAATCTTTGCCTTTGAGCTTTCAAGAAGAAAATATAGCCAAACTAAATTCTTCCTTTTTGCATGGTGTATCTTTTTGATCTCTGTTCTAGTTTTCGTCTTAAAAGATTACGGGGTTTTACCAAACAATGTTTTTACAGCTCGCTCTGTGCAAATTGGATCAGTGATCGAGGCACTTCTCTTATCATTTGCATTAGCAGATAAGATCAATACTTATCGAAAAGAAATGCTGGAATTACAGGTTCGTGAATTGGCGATTTCTCAAGAGAATGAAAAGCTTATTCGAGAGCAGAATGTAATCTTGGAGAAAAAGGTATTGGAAAGAACAGAGGAGTTACAAGAATCCAATAAATCCTTAAGTCTTACTTTGGATAATTTAAAGGATGCTCAGGCCCAATTAGTGGAGTCAGAGAAAATGGCTTCCTTAGGACAGCTGACCGCAGGTGTTGCACATGAAATTAATAACCCGATTAATTTTGTGACTTCAAATGTCAATCCATTGCGTAGAGATGTTGGAATCCTCTGGGAAATTATCGACGAAATTGAATTGATAGCCTTGAATGACAATCTGAATACTGCTGAAAAGCAATCGATGATTAAAAGCATCAAGGATAATAATGATTTGGATTACTTGAAATCTGAGATAGATTTCTTGTTGAAAGGTATTCAAGAAGGGGCAGAGCGGACCGCAGAGATTGTCCGAAGCTTACGGATATTCTCAAGAATTGATGAAGACACTTTAAAGCGTGCCGATTTGAATGAATGCATGGATTCTACACTGGTAATTTTGAATTCTATGACCAAGGAACGGATTGAAGTGGTCAAGAATTATTACAATATTCCTATGGTGGAATGCTATGCTGGCAAATTAAATCAGGTTTTTATGAATATCCTCTCGAATGCTATTTATGCAGTTGAGAAAAAATTTAATGGAAATCCGGGTGGAGAAATAAAAATAGAAACAAAATTGAACGACGATTTGTCGAAAGTAATAATAAGTATTAGTGATAACGGTACAGGAATTCCTAAAGAAGTGGTGGGAAGAATCTTTGAACCGTTTTTCACGACGAAAGATGTTGGCGAAGGTACAGGCCTAGGGATGTCAATTGCATATAAAACAATTGAAAGGCATAATGGCAAGATTAGTTTAAATTCTGTTGAGGGTGAAGGAACTAATTTTGATATTGAGTTACCTGTTAAACAATAAGGTATTAGATTTTTAAATGAGTTTTTAGGTCACACTAAAAGGTAATAGTATGGATAAGAATTTTGAGGTATTGTACATTGATGACGAGTACAATAATTTAGTTGGGTTTAAGGCAGCGTTGCGATTCCATTACAATATACATATTGCAAGCAATACCACAGATGCTGAAAATATTTTGATGACTCATCCGAATATCAGGGTTATTTTTTGTGACCAAAAGATGCCTGGAGAAAACGGTATTGATTTTTTTAGCCGAATCAAAAAGGAGTACCCACGACCAATCCGGATTCTGATAACAGCATTTGCTGATATGGAAACGGTGATTGACTCCATTAATCGTGGACACATTTTTAGGTTTATTAAAAAACCTTGGGAAGAAGCTGAAATTATTTCTTGTATTGAAGAAGCTAATAAATTTTATGTGACCAATTCCTTATTGGACATCCGAAACATGGAGCTTCAAAAAGCTTATGAAGAACTTGATAAATTTGCATACAGCGTAAGTCATGATTTAAGAGATCCTTTAGCGGGTGTCCTTGGCGCAATCCGCATTGCCTTAGATTTCAAGAGTGTTGAGCAGGTTCATGAAATATTGAATCTAATGAAGGCTTCAGTGGTGAAACTTGAAGATTATATCAATAGCCTAAGGGATTATTATTTGTTAAGAAGAGGCGAACTTAATCTATCTAAAATTGATTTTAATGTCATCTTCGAGGATATTTTGGATTTCTATAAAGTATATACCCAAAGTTCGGGTGTTGAAATCAGCTATGAAGTGAATCAAGAGAATACCTTTATCAATGATAAATCAATTTTGGAATTGATATTACATAACCTGGTTTCCAATGCTATTAAATATCAGAAAAATGAAACTGTTGAAAAGAAAGTCAAACTATCCGCAAATACGGAAAATGGGCAGGTCACAATAACCGTCTCTGATAATGGGATTGGGATTTCAGAATCATCCATTAATGATATATTCCGCTTGTTTTTCAGAGCAAGTGATCAAGCAGAGGGAATGGGCTTTGGTTTATACAATGTAAAAACTGCCATTCAAAAATTAAAAGGAGAAATCGTAGTAGAATCCAAACCTGATGAAGGTTCAAAATTTATAGTAACTATTCCTTCAAAGGAATAGTTACCCTATTATGAAAGTAGTCTTTGACGAAGTAAAAACTCCAATTGTTCATTAGAAATTTCCAACTTCGATTTTTGATCGATGATATTCTTCTTGTTTAAGTAAATTTCATAAGCTCGAGAAATGGTTTGGGTTAATTCCTCTTCACTCCATGGCTTGTTTAGATAGTGAAATATCTTACCCTTATTAATCGCATCAACTACTGCACCCATATCCGTATAACCAGTTAACAGTATACGCATTGGATCCGGCTTAATTTTAATCACCTTCTCCAAAAACTCAACCCCTGTCATTTCTGGCATACGCTGGTCTGTAATTATGATCTGAATATCATTGTTGCGAATGATGTCTAAGGCATCAGCACCCTTTATAGCTGTAAACACATTGTATTTTAACCTAAAGGCCGCCTTAAAAGAAAATAAATTGTTCTCTTCATCATCTAAATACAACACATTAATTTTATTTTCTGTACTCATTACTTTCTTTCTTGAAAAACTGTTTCAAAATTAGTAATTATTTATGGTCAATAATAACAGAATTGAATATAATGAGAAAAAAATGAATATTATGCTTAAACCACTATAAAATTTTTAATTATTTGGTTTTCAGTAACAACTGTTGATTTTGTAAATACTCTAATAGGAAAAAATTATCTTTAGGATAATATTTGCTTAGTATCATTCTCTAAATCCTATTATCACTTGCTCTAGATCAAGAAATAATATTTTGAAAATCATAGAACGTAATTACGGATAGAATACTACCCATTTCAGGTAGGCAGTAATTCTTACTCATTCAATTTTATTATGTTTGTTTTATTATAATCCAATAAACTGATGGAAAAAAATAAAATCAATGCAGATGAGTTTGTTGAGAAGTTCATGGCAGGTAGCTTGAAACACCTGACCTATATCCATACGCCAATCAAAATCTTTCCATTACGTGATATTGCTCCCTATCTAAAAACCCCAATTCCACCAATCTTCTTTGGGTATAACCTTTTAATATATATCAATAAAGGGTATTTTAAACATCAGATCGAATCCACGAGTTTTATGGTACAGGCACCTGCCGTACTTATTTCCAACTATGGTAATATTTCTGCTATAGATTCAGTTGATAAATCCGCACAAGGTTATTGTATTTTAATAAAAGAACAGGCAATGACTTCCCTGTTCCGGGAACAGGAAATCCTTAATATTTTTATGATCTCCCCTTTGTTAAATCTCCATAATACCGACAATAAAGAACTCAATATTTTACTCGATTTATTATATAAGGAGATATACACTGAAAATCCTTATCAGGCGTATTATGAAAGTATCTTTAAAACAGTCATGTTGAAGATTATTAAAATTTCAGATTCTAATAAATCCTTGGCGAGACGTCAAGAAGTTGCCATCGCTTTTAAACAACTTGTTCATTTACATTATAATAAGCATAAGTCAGTGAATTTTTATTCTGATAAATTGGCGGTTTCCGTTAATTATTTGAACAGATGCGTATCATCCGTATTTAAAAAGACGTCTAAACAGCTAATTCTTGAAGTGGCCATTATTCATAGCCAATTAATGTTACTTGAAACTAATAAAAGTGTAGCTTCCATCGCCTATGAATTGGAGTTTGACGACCCATCTTATTTTACCAGACTATTCAAGAAAATCGTTGGAATATCGCCTACAGAGTACCGAAAAAAAGTGAATTAACTTGTTTTAACATTCATGCACGATTTGTCCTAACTATTGTCCTATTCCTCATAGTTCTTACTTGCTATTCCCCCTAATTTTACATTTAGAGAATTTATCATATCTACCTAGATAAATCTCCATAGGTAATTTGAGATTTACCTATATCATTGGGACGAGTAAAAATTAGATTGAAACAATATGAACCAAGTAATAGAAAATGTAGACTTTGACAGCTATATTTCATCATTTAGAAAACATTTATACCATCTATTTAGAGAAGAGTTTGATTACGGATCAATTAGTTTAAAGCGTGATTTTCCAGCTGAATTCCTGGCGGAGATCATGAAGAAGAAGCCTTTGGCGGTTGCTATTCCAAAATTGCACGCTGGGAGAGGGGTTTCAGTAAAAGAATGCTTAGGGGTACTTTCTGCTGCTTCCTACGAATCCTTGGCTTTATCCTTAATGTTCGGAATCAATATCGCCCTTTTCCTAGAGCCTTTGGCGAAGTATGGTAATTTTTCCGTTCAGGAGCGGGTATTTAAAGACTTCATGGAAAATAACGCCATGGGAGGCTTGATGATTACCGAGAAAGCATACGGAAGTGATGCCTTAAATATGAAAACAGGATACGAGCATATCGGTAATTCCTATAAAATCAAAGGTGAAAAGCATTGGCAAGGTTTAAGCGGTGCTTCAAACTATTGGCTGGTGACTGCCAGAAAATATACTACAACTGGCGAATTGACCAGGGATATCGATTTTTTTGTGACGGAGAACGGAAATCCAGAACAACATATCCCAATGGTTGAACGCTATAATAATCTTGGTCTATATGCCATTCCTTATGGGGTGAATCCAATTGATGTGGTGGTTCCTGAGGATCAAAAATTAAATCCAGAAAGCACCGGAATCAAATTAATGCTGGATATGCTTCATAGAAGCAGGTTGCAATTCCCAGGAATGGGATTAGGATTTATTAAACGTCTAATGGACGAATCCTTACAACACTGCCAAGATCGTATCGTGAGTGGAAATCCATTGATCAATATTGATTCCGTAAAATATCAACTATCACGTATTCAGGCAGCATTTACTATCTGTTCAGGAATGTGCGCTTATTCCGTTCAAACCTCAGGAATTGAGCATGACCTTTCAGGCTTGAGTATTGAAGCTAATACATTAAAGGCTTTGGTAACTGATTTAATGCAAGAATCTGCTCAGATAAGTTTACAATTGGCAGGTGCAAACGGATATCGCTTGGATCATATTGCAGGACGTTCTGTTGTTGATAGCAGACCATTCCAGATCTTTGAAGGATCAAACGAAATGTTATATGCTCAGATCGCAGAAGGAATTACCAAATTAATGCGTAAGTCTAAAACTGCTAATCTTTATGATTTCCTTTCTAATTATTCTACGTCAAACTTAAGTGCTCCTTATTTCAAGGAACAACTTAACTTCAATTTAGAAGGTGGGATTCCACAAAGAGATCTGGTGACCATTGGTAGAATGATTGCTCGGGTGATTAGTTTCCAATTTGTACTACAAATGGATGGTTTTAACCAGGAGTTGGTTGAGATGACCCGTCAACATATGTTAATGGATTTAACGATGTTCCATGGTCAATATGTAAGTAAAAATACTGCAAATCCTTTAGTTGAATATGGATTAAATTCAGACTGGATGAGTTTTGTATCGTAGTGAACAATAGTAAAAATAAATAGTTAACGGGTTAAGTGATTCACTTAGCCCGTTTTTTTATTAAATGGAGTATGTTCAGCTAGAACAATTCCATTCCAGTGTAAGGGTTGTCATGTTTGGAAATCCTTAGTTTTATTTATGTTTTCAATAGAGTCAAATTCATACTTCTTTCGGATTTTCTTCGGACCTCGTTCGAATTTTTCCGACCAATGTCCGAAGGAAGTCCGGAGAAGGTCCGGGAAATATCCGGTTGTACAATGAATTTGAATTGTATTTTTTAGGTACTTGCATAAGATATTTTTCTTAAATTCAATTCTTATTAATTCAAAACCAATTCAAGGTATGTAATTTTTTTAATGCAGAATTTCAGACTGTCATAATAAATTGCATATTTGTTTTTTTACTAACATTTGCTAACTTGTTAAAACGGATTAGCAAAAACCTAAACACATATAAAACATAAATAAACACAGGTATGATCAAAAATTGTTTATCCAAGATTTCTCTATTACTGATGCTTGTCGCGGTAATGAGTTCTTGTCAACAAAAACGCTCTGGTAAAGCTAGAGTACTGGTTTTTAGCAAAACCTCGGGCTTTCACCATAATTCAATTGAAAAGGGGAATGCTGCGATTCAAAAATTAGGACTAGAGAATGATTTTCTAGTGGATACAACATCAAATGCGGATAGGTTCGTAGAAGATTCATTAAAGAACTATTCAGCAGTTGTTTTTCTAAATACCTCTGGAGATGTTTTGGATAATTATCAAGAAGCTGATTTTGAACGTTATATTCAAGCAGGTGGTGGATTTGTGGGTATTCATTCCGCAGCAGATACGGAAATTGATTGGGGTTGGTATGGTCGTTTGGTAGGGGGCTATTTTGGTTCAGAGCCAGAATTGAAGAAAGGCGAGTTGACGATTGTTGACAAAAACCATCCTTCAACTAAATCCTTACCTAATCCTTGGGAAATCACGGATGAATGGTACACCTTCAAAAAGATGGATCCTTCTGTAAAAGTCCTGATGAATGTAAATAAATCTGTTTTTCCGAATAAGGATGAAATTAAAGATTCTCCGGTAGCATGGTATCATGACTATGATGGCGGTCGTTCATTTTATACAGGATTGGGACATGAGGATGCCGAATATTCGGATCCTAATTTCTTGAAGCATATCTTAGGAGGAATCGAGTATGCCATTGGTAAGAATTATGAATTAGATTATAAAAAAGCAAAGAGCAAACAAGTTCCAGCGGCTGATCAATTCAAAAAAGTAACCATGGCGGAAGGTGAGTTTTTTGAACCTACTGAAATGGCAATCCTTCCTAATTTGGATATTTTAATTGCACAACGTCGTGGAGAATTATTATTGTATAGCAAAGAAAGCAATAAGGTTACTCAAGTCGGAATGTTAGATGTTTATCATAAAACGGAGACTCCAAATGTGAATGCTGAGGAAGGTTTTATGGGATTGACAGCAGATCCTGATTTTGCTAAAAACAATTATATCTATGCTTTTTATAGTCCAAAGGATACCTCTGTGAATAGACTTTCACGTTTTGTGTTTAAGGATAACAAGTTGGATATGGGATCAGAGAAAGTTGTACTTGAATTCTATTCTCAGCGTGATATTTGTTGTCATACGGGTGGTTCCTTAGCTTTTGGACAAGATAGAATGCTTTATCTTTCCACTGGGGATAACTCCACGCCATTTGATGAACCGAATCAGAAATTTGTGAGTAACGGATATTCGCCAAAAGATTCTAGAGCAGGACATGAGCAATATGATGTTCAAAGATCTTCGGGTAATACCAATGATTTACGTGGTAAGATTTTGAGAATCATTGTGAAGGAAGATGGTACCTATGATATTCCGGCAGGAAACTTATTCCCTAAAGGAACTGAAAAAACCAAGCCTGAAATCTATGTCATGGGTAACCGTAATCCATATAGAATTTCTATTGATAAGAAGAATGGATTCTTGTACTGGGGAGAAGTAGGGCCGGATGCGAATAAGGATTCTGTTAATAGAGGTCCAAGAGGATACGATGAGGTGAATCAAGCACGTAAGGCAGGATTCTTTGGCTGGCCATATTTTGTTGGTAACAACTATGCATACCATCCTTACAATTATGAAACGGGTGAAACCGGTCCGGCTTATGATGCGAAGAAACCAATAAATGATTCCAGAAATAATACCGGGTTGAAAGAATTACCAGAGGCTATGCCAGCATTTATTTGGTATCCATATGCAGATTCTCCGGAATTCCCGCAAGTAGGATCTGGCGGTAGAAATGCTATGGCAGGACCAATTTATTACGCTGAGATGTTCCCTAAAGAAACCCGTTATCCAGATTATTATGAAGGCAAACTATTTATTTATGATTGGATTCGAGGATGGTTCAAAGCGGTAACGATGCTTCCGAATGGTGATTTTGATAAGATGGAGCCATTTATGGGTGGGGTTAAATTTAACAGCCCTATCGATATGGAAGTAGGTCCGGATGGTAAATTCTATGTGTTGGAATATGGAAGTGGTTGGTTTAGTAAAAATCCGGATGCTGCAATTTCCAGGATTGACTTTGTACCAGCTTCTGCAGATAAATCAACAGCTCCTAAAGGAGATGGCGATGCTAGCGTTGCAGGTCCAATGGGTCATCAACAAGGAAGTAGTAAACCAAAAGGAGAAGCATTGATTGAAGCCTCAGATTGTAAAGCTTGTCACGCAGTGGATAAGAAATCTGTAGGGCCTTCCTATGTAGAAATTGCTAAACACTACAAAGACAATAAAGATGCGCACAGTATCTTAGTGAAAAAGATTAAGAATGGTGGTAGTGGTGTTTGGGGAGAAGTAGCCATGGCTGCTCACCCGAATATGAAAGATGCTGATTTGGATGAAATCGTAACGTGGATTTTATCACATAAATAAAAATCAAATGCAGAGAAAAGGCGAGATGAATTAACATCTCGCCTTTTTTTATTTTTTGATATGTATGTCGGTTTGTGGAAAGGGAATATCAATTCCTGCTTTATCCAAATCCTCTTTGCAATTGATAATAAGTTGTTCCTGCATGGCCCAAAAATTATCATTGGAGGTTGTTACTCGAATAGAAAGGTTAATTGCGCTATCGCCTAATTCTGTCACGACAACATCTGGCGCAGGTTCTTTAAACGCAAATTCATTTTTAGATATGGTTTCCAATAATAATTTTTTGGCGGCTTTTAAATCTGTATCATAGCCTACACCAATATTAAACCAAGTTCTTCGGGTTCCTAATTCAGAATAGTTGGTGATATTACTATTCGAAAGTTCACCATTGGGAATAATGACCAATTGGTTTTGTGGAGTTACTAATTTGGTATTGAAGATATCAATAATCTTTACTGTTCCATCTACCCCTGAGGATGAAGAAATATAATCTCCGACTCTAAATGGTTTAAACAATAGAATTAATACCCCTCCGGCAAAATTGGATAAGGATCCCTGCAGTGACATACCAATTGCTAAACCAGCGGCACCAATGACGGCAATAAAGGTAGAGGTCTGAACTCCTAATTGACTAACAACAACAATAAATAATATGATTTTTAAGAGCCAATTTAAAAAGTTACCGAGAAAAGTTCGGATACTCGGGTCCACATCCCGTTTTTCAAAAATTTTGTTAAGAAGTTTTCCAAATAGTTTGATCATCCATAAACCAAAGAATAGGACTAATGTAGCGGATATCAAAGAACTGATCAGTGCAGGTGCATAGGCGATCGCACTATCAATAAATTTTTCAACCTTACTCTCAATTCCATTCAGATTAGCATTTTGCATTTTTTTTCTATTTTTTTGATGTGATAATTAATAGTTAGACTTGTAAGAATAATTAAAAAATGATCCGGTGAGGGATCGGGAGTTTCCCTAGGATTTATCCTTTTTTTATGAAAAATAAATGGGAATCAATAGCAAATCCAAGAATGGGATTTGCAGGTTTTTTTTAATAAATAAGATACAAAGGTATTAAAAAATAAACTAATAAGCAATATTAGCTCTGTATTTTAGGATAATTCCTGATTTTTTGAAATTATCCTTACTTTGTCATCGTTCTGTAATATGAAAAATTTGAGATCATTCTATAACCCAGCTCAGCTGTTTACGTTTAGTTTTATTTTAATCATCTTGTCGGGATGCTTATTGTTAATGACACCCTTTTCGACCAAGGTTCCCATTACCTTTATCGATGCCTTATTTACCGCCACCAGTGCGGTCTGTGTAACGGGATTGACGACCTTGGATACTGGAACTGCATTCACACCCATTGGCCATTTTATCATTATTCTGCTGATTCAGATCGGCGGATTAGGCATCTTGACCTTTACGAATTATTTCGCCTATTTCTTTAAGGGAGCTAGTACTTATGAAAATCAGATCGCGACCAATAGCTTTTCGAATAATGAGAAACTAGGTGAGGTATTTCTGATGTTGAAACGCATTATTATTATTACTTTCTCCATTGAAATGGTTGGGGCTATCTTTATTTTTTTATTTACGCCCAAATTGATGGATCAGACCTTTCTGGAACATCTGTTCTTTTCTATTTTTCATTCGATATCCTCTTTTTGTAATGCTGGATTCTCCTTGGTGCCGGATGGTTTGACTAATCCGCTGGTCATCCATAATTATTCTTTTCAAATGGTGCTGATTATATTGATTATTTTTGGAGGTTTAGGTTTTCCGATTGTAATAAATATCTTGAAATATTTAAAGCATTTATTTCGTAGAATCTTTAAAAAAATGGCCTATAGGGAATTTGATTATAAGCCTTGGGTTATTAATATCAATAGTAAAATCAATCTGATCACAACCATAAGTATCACGGTCTTTGCAACCATTTTGATATTTATTTTGGAGTATGATAATATCTTGGTGACGCATGAAGGCTCAGGCAAATTTGTTACAGCATTATTCACCGTTGTATCACCAAGAACCGCCGGTTACAATAGTATTGATTATGGGGCTCTCCATGTGTATAGCATATTATTTATTATTTTGTTGATGTGGATTGGAGCCTCTCCAAATTCTACTGGGGGTGGTATTAAGACGAGTACTTTCGCCGTTGCAATTTTAAATATATTAAGTTTGGTAAAAGGAAAGGAAAGGGTAGAAGTCTTTCAACGAGAAATTGCAGGAATTACCATAAAAAGAGCATTTGCCATTATGACCTTGTCCTTATTCGTCATTGGATGTTGTATTATTTCCATTTCGATATTTGATCCTGAATGTACTTTACTGGAAATTGCTTTTGAGTGTTTTTCAGCCTATAGTACGGTTGGATTGACCTTGGGGATTACGGCAAAACTTTCAGTAGGCAGCAAGGCGACCTTGATTATCCTGATGTTTATTGGTCGGGTAACCATGTTGACCATCATGATTGCGATGTTCAAGAAAGTGAAGTTTACAAATTATAGATACGCAAAAGAAGAACTTACAATAAATTAAGACATGAAATTCATCATAATAGGATTAGGAAACTTTGGGGCTTCATTAGCTATGAAACTGACGGCGCAAGGGAATGAGGTCATCGGTGTGGATTTAAAGTTGGAGCGCATTACTGCTTTGAAAGAGAAGATAACTCATACTATTGCTTTGGATGCTGCTGAGCCCAATGCATTTCATTCATTACCATTGAAGAATACAGATGTTGTCATTGTTGCAATTGGTGAAGATGAGGGTGCAAATATTATGGTCACTGCCCTGTGTAAAGAAGCACAAGTCAAGAGATTAGTGAGTAGGGCAGTGAATGCCTTACATGAAAAAGTATTAAATGCCATTGGAGTTACAGAAATAGTCCATCCAGAGGAAGAAACTGCAGAACGATGGTCCAAGAAACTATGTTTATCAGGTTTGGTAGATTCTTTTGAATTAAACGCCAATTACAGCATTGTTGAAGCTATAATTCCAGCACAGTATATTGGGAAAACCATTCAAGAAATTGGCTTTAGGGAAAAATATGAAATCTTGGTGCTTACGATTTTAAAAAGTGCGGAGCGTGATACCTTATTTGGGAAGAGCCGAATTATTACCTCGATTCTTCATGGAATTCCTAAGCCAGATACTGTTTTACAGGAGGGTGAGATTATCGTGATCTACGGCAGCAATAAGAATATTAAAGAATTTTTGAAATAAGGCGAAATTTGCTAAAATAGATTTTAATAAAAGGATGGATATGATGATATCCATCCTTTTTTATGCCTGGTTGAAAACCTACAATTAAAATCTGATGTTTATCGCTAAAATATTTAATAAAGAAAGTTATTTATATAATATGATTTTAGTTTGGTTAATTTTTTTTAAAATCTTAAAATAATTTTAGAACTATATAGCAAATTTATGGTTTAAATTAATAAAAGCACACGTTATAACATTTGTTATAGCTAAATTGCATTAGTTATTAATCTACCATAATTATCTATGAGCATGTCTATTGTCCCGGAAAATGAAGCGGAGCGTTTGAATATCCTTTATTCGTTTGGACTTATTGGATTGGGTAAACTTCCGGAACTTGATATTTTTGCGGAATTGGCCTGCCGGATTACCAATTGTCCGACTTCCATCATAGCCATTATGGAGAAAGACATGCAGCGGATTCAAAGTTGTATAGGTCTGGACTTAGAAACCGTGGAAAGAAAAAATACGGTTTGCCAATATACCTTACTGAGTGATGATTCATTGATGATTGAGGATACTTTTTTAGATCCTCGTACATCCACTAATCCCTTGATTATTGCCGGTCAAATTCGATTTTATGCGGGGGTGCCACTTTTAGATGATCGCGGAATTGCCTTGGGAACCCTTTGTGTGATTGATTACCTTCCTAAAACCTTAAATCAACATCAATTACAAGAGTTGAAAGACTTGGCTAAAGCGGTTGTGACCGTTCTTTTGGCGAAGCGAAAACTAAATCAAGCTGGATATTTCAAAGATATTCTTTCAGTTACTCAGAATATGATTTGTGTTCTGAATGAAGATTTTAGTATAAAAGAGGCGAATCCAGCTTTTGCTGCATTAATGCAAAGACCTGTCAAGGATTTACTTGGAGAAAGCTTTATAGAAATCCTTCAAGTGCGCGATTCCCAGGTTTCTACTAGGATTAAATCCGTTCGTAGTTCTCAACAAGAGGTAAATGTTCAGACTAATACTCCAATCTCAGAGGAAGAGTTTGCAACAATTGACTGGCATTTAAAGCATGGTCAGGAGAATAAGGAAATCTTTGCATTTGGAAGAAACATCACGAAGGAAAACTCAGAGAAGATAAAGTTGGAAATCTCAGAACGAAGATTTAGGAATTTCTTTGAAAATGGAATTGGTTTAATGAGTATGCATGACCTCCAAGGGAATATTCTAGAGGTCAATGAAAAAGGAAGGCAGACCTTGGGTTATGAGTTAGCGGAGATTCCATGCCTTAATTTAAAGGATTTGGTACCGAAAGAAAACAGGCATCTCGTCCAGCTATATTTGGATCGGATATTAGAAAATGCTGAAGATTCGGGGATGATGATATTGAAGCGGAAGGATGGTGAGTGGATTTATTGGTTATACAATAATATGCTGGAAGAGGATCAGAATGGGAAGAAATATATTGTTAGTTCTGCCTTAAACCTAAGCGACCGGATCAAATTGGAGAAGGACCTTCAGCATACCAAACAGATCTTGGAGCAAACGAATATTGTCGCACAAGTGGGGGGTTGGGAAGTTGATATTGCAAAGAATGAGATTTATTGGTCAGACTCCACTCGATATATACATGGGGTTTCCGATGATTTCGTTCCCAATATGGAGAATGTATTTTCATTTTTTGAATCCGATGAACGGGCTTATATAGAACATAAGTTTTCTACGGCGATAGCTACTGGAAAGTCCTATGATTTTGAGATCTTTCTTCGGAAACCAAACTCTGAGCAGATCTGGGTACGCCTAAAAGGGATTCCAGAAATTATTGAAGGGCGTTGTGAGCGTGTATTTTGAATCATTCAGGATATCGATCAGAGTAAGAAATTATATTTAGATCTTGAATTGAAGGAAGCAATGCTTCAAACTTTTGTGAAGCATGTTCCGGCATCCGTAGCCATGTTTGATACGGAATTGAATTATTTGGCTATTAGTCAACAATGGATTGAAGAATTCCACCGAGGGGCTAATCAAAAGGGGAAAAAGAATCTCTATGAACTATTTCCAAATGTACCAGAAAGTAGGAAAGAAATTTATCAAAAGGCCTTGGAAGGCATTCCTTATAAAAATTTGGATGAAATTGTGGAGGTTGAAGGTTGTGAAGAAAATCAACACTATAATTGGGAGGTACGTCCATGGCGACTATCGGATAACAGCATTGGGGGGATAATAATTTTTTCACAGAATATTACTGAGCAGGTAGAAATTAATGAACAGTTGCGGAAGGCGAAACAGTTGGCAGATTTAGCAAGTAAAGCCAAGTCGGAGTTTCTAGCCAATATGAGCCATGAAATCCGTACTCCATTAAATGGGGTAATTGGGTTCTCAGATTTGTTGTTAAAAACACCGCTCAATGATCTTCAAAAACAATACCTGAAATATGTCAACGAATCGGGCACAAATTTGTTGGCCATCATCAATGATATCCTAGATTTTTCTAAGATTGAGTCTGGGAAATTGGAATTTTATGTAGACCAGTATAATCTCTATGAATTAGTCAACCAAGTTATCCATGTCATCTTATATCAAGCGCAGAACAAGGACATCGAATTGCTTCTGAATATCGATCAAGGTTTGCCAGCCATGATACAAATTGATGAGTCCAGGATAAAGCAAGTGCTGATTAATCTATTGGGGAATGCCGTAAAATTTACGGAGAAAGGGGAGATTGAATTACGAGTAGAACAGACTTTCAAGGATGCAGAGAAAGTAGGGATAAGATTTACGGTTCGAGATACCGGGATTGGAATTCCAGAGGACAAACAACAAAGAATTTTCGATGCATTTATCCAAGAGGATAGTTCAGTAAGCAAGAGATTTGGAGGAACTGGTTTAGGATTGACCATTTCAAATAATATCTTAAAATATATGGGTAGTAATCTATCCTTAAAGAGTAAAATTGCTGAAGGTTCTGAATTTTATTTTGAAATAGAAGTTCCTTATGAAAGTCCGATTGAGTCAGAGAATAAATTGTCAATTCATTCAGCTCTGATTGTAGATGATAATGCTAGCAATAGAATGATTCTGGAACATATGCTGGCCCATAAATCAGTTGAGACTGAAACTGCTGAAAATGGCTTTGAGGCACTCCAACTTTTAAGCACAGGTAAGCGATTTGATGCCATTCTAATGGATTATAGGATGCCCATTTTAAATGGCCTAGAAACCTTAGAGAAGATCAAAGAATTTTATGCGCTTCAGAAGGAAGAATTACCTATTCTAGTGCTTCATACTTCTTCTGATGATCAAAATCATATTGGCCATTTCCGACAGGAACCAAACTCCTATATCCTTACTAAACCTATTATTTCTGAAGATCTTTATCGGGTATTAAATAAGGATAATTCAGCAAGCCAAGCATTTGAAAACAATGGAATTCATTCGGACAGCGATGAGGAGCAATTCCTAAATAAATCATTCCATGTTCTATTGGCAGATGATAATCCGGTGAATATGGCCTTGAATAATCGATTGATTGAAAATATACTTCCAAATTGTTCAACGGTTTGTGTTGAGAATGGATTATTGGCGGTGGAATCTTGCGAAAAGCATTCTTTTGATTTGATCCTGATGGACATTCAGATGCCTGTCATGAATGGTTTAGAGGCCACTCGTAAAATTCGAACTTTAGCAGCCTATGATAAGACTCCAATTGTTGGTATCACAGCAGCAAATGTAGTTGGAGAAAGAGAACGTTGTTTGCAAGTAGGGGTTAATGATTTTTTGACCAAACCTATTAAAGTAGAAAGCTTTAAAGAAGTAATCTATAATTCACTTCGTCAAGCAACGAATAAGAATACAACGAAATTGAATGAGGTTCAGCACATCGATTTTGAGGTAATCGAGGAGGCAACAGACTCAGACCCTGTTTTCAAACAACAGTTTTACGGATTAATTATTCAAGAGCTGCAAATGCAGGATTTGGATATACAGCAAGCCATTGAAAATCGAGATGAAGCTTTATTGGGAAGAATCTTACATAAGTTAAAAGGAACTTCGGGAAGTGCCGGGCTGAAAGAACTAAATCAAATGCTGGTTGAGTTGGAGAGTCAGTTTGACAAGGGAGTAGAGATTTGGGATCATATGCCTATGGTGTTAAGAGAAATTGAAATTTTACAAAAATTATTAATAGACATAAAGGAATAAAAATGGTTGTGTTATTAGCTGAAGATGATGAATTAATCCTCAAAACTATCGAACATAAACTTAAAAAAGAGGGTTATCAAGTTATCCTAACCAGAAATGGAATGGAAGCAATTGATTTATTGAAACAGACGGACATCGATTTGATTATCAGTGATATCATGATGCCATTTGCATCAGGGATTGAGATACTTTCAGAACTGAAAAATCTAGACAAAAGGGTTCCAATTATAATGTTATCAAGCATGGGACAGGAGGAAACGGTATTGGAGGCATTTGATTTAGGAGCTTCTGATTTTATGGTGAAACCATTTAGTCCGAATGAATTGATTATTCGTGTAAATAGATTGTTGAAATAGAAATATGGGACAAATGTTTACCCTTCATGAGTTGACATTAGGGATATTAACCATTTTAATATTGGTATTTCTGTTCACGCTTGGATTACTGATCTACAGTTTTCGGGCGTATAAATTGGAGATCAATAGGAAGTATTGGAAGAATATGCTTAATGAGAGGCTGATGGAAGTTATTGTTGAAGGCAATAATGTGGTGTTGAACATTGATCCGAAGTTATCTGAATTATTAAAACAAGAACGGTTCAGAAGATTTTTTTTAGGTCAGTTGATTGAGGCTGACCGGAAGTTTTCGGGGGCTGCAGCCATTAGCCTTCAAAAAGTTTATTATACCTACCATTTGGATCAGGAGTCTTATAATTTATTACGGAGTTTCAAGGGACATTTGATTGCTCGAGGCATACAGGCATTGACCATTATGAATGTGAGGGATGCTTTGCCTGAAATTGAATCCAAAATCAATCACCGCAATAAAAATGTGGTCCATGAAGTTCAATATGCCATGGTTTATTTTAATGGATTCGAAGGCTTATCCTTTATGGATAATTTGGAAGGAGTTCTTTCAAATTGGGAGCAATTACGCATCCTCAATAATATAAAATCCTTGCCAGTGGGCTCCGTTTCGAAGATCGCTTCTTGGTTAAAATCGAATAATCCATCTGTTTTGTTGTTTGCCTTAAAGTTGGTTCGGAAGTTTCAAATCTTTGAGTTACACGACCTGGTAATGAGTTTTCTGGGACAAGGGGATGATTTTATCCAGAAGGAGGTCGTAAAAACATTGTTCAGCTTGGATTCACAAGATACTTCCACGAGGTTGGTAGAGCGTTATCCTGAATTGAATGAAAATATTCAATTTGAAGTCTTAAAAGGTCTGGGACAAACCAGGGCTTTTGATCAAGTAGATTTTTTAAAATCTAATCTATTGCATAGTCCTACCAAACGGATAAAGGTCATGGCAGCCGAATCATTGGCAAACCTAGGCGAATTCAAGTATTTAATTGACCTAAGTTATCAATTGGATCCCGAAGATCCTGCTTTATTGGTTTTAAATCACGCTTTACAGAAAAAATCATAACGATGGCTGAGATTATTTATGAAATCATAGTTTGGTTATTTTTAATTTATTCCATTGGAATCTTTAGTGTTTATACGTGGATTGCACTTTTTTCCTATGGAGCTGTATTGCGGTATAAACATGGTAATATTTTTACAGATTATTCGATTATTGCTTCCAATCCGAATGCACCGAGTTTCAGTTTAATTGCCCCAGCCTATAATGAAGGCATGACAGTGGTTGAGAATGTTCGTTCCTTATTATCGATTTATTATCATAAACTGGAGATTATCATTGTCAATGATGGGTCCAAGGATGATTCTATTGCTCGATTAATTGAAGCCTATCAACTTGAGAAGGTATCTTATATTATTCCAGGTAATATTCCTACCAAGGAGGTGTTGCAGGTCTATAAAAGCAAGAACCCAGCATTTAAAAAGTTGATTGTTGTTGATAAAGTGAATGGAGGTAAAGCAGATGCCCTAAATGTTGGGATCAATCTTTCAAAGTCGGATTATATAGTATGTATTGATGTCGATTGTATTATAGAGCAAGATGCGATCTTGCGTCTTGCAAAGCCTTTTATGGAACAAACGGATAAGCGATTGATCGCTTGTGGGGGGACCATTCGATTGGCGAACAATTGCAAGGTTGAGAATGGGAAGGTTGTGGAGGTGAATTTACCGAAGAGTTGGTTAGGACGGAGTCAGGCATTAGAATATATCCGTGCATTTGTATTGGGTCGAATGGCATGGTCCCGAGCCAGTGGGTTAATTTTAATTTCAGGGGCATTTGGTGCTTTTGATAAGGAGATAGTTCTGGCATGTGGTGGTTATGACCCTAATACAGTCGGAGAAGACATGGAATTGGTCGTTCGGATGCGACGCTACATGAAAGAGAGTAAGTTGCCCCATCAGGTAATTACTATCCCAGATCCATTATGTTGGACAGAGGTTCCAGAAGATAAGGCGGTTTTGAAGAAGCAAAGAAATCGTTGGATGCGCGGAACGATGGAAACGCTCTGGAAGCATAGAAAAATGATGTTCAATCCAAGGTATGGTAAAATGGGAATGCTAAGTTTACCTTACTGGTTTTTCTTTGAATTTTTAGGTCCATTTATAGAGTTTTCAGGTTATGTCATATTCTGGATATTTCTATTTGCCGGACTTTTGAATTGGACCTTTTTCCTAGCCTTATTCGCTTTAGTTTTATTTTCTAGTATTCTTTATTCTGTATACGCCATATCTGTCGATTTGGTCAGCTATCAGGTCTATACTAAAAGAAAGGATTTGACAAAATTGATTCTGACAGCAGTTATTGAACCTTTCTATTTCCATCCTATTGTAACCATGGCAGGAATTCGGGGAATGATAGATTATTTCCGTAAAAATAATTCCTGGGGAGAAATGACAAGACGAGGATTTTCCGATCAGGAAGATGAAACCTTCAAACAGAAGGCAATACGAATTGCAAAATCGTTGTTCAGAGAATTTAGTTCCGTGGCCAGTGTTTTTATGATTCTGATTTCTGTTTTTAGCATCTTGGAATTCTTTATTTATAAGAATAATATCCCTCAATTCACGCATCTTGAATCATTTTTTATGCTCTTGTTGAATAATATCTTGATTGGCTTTGTGATCTTGATGTTGTTCTTTGTTATTTATGGGGTAATATCCTTGTTCAATCGTCATTTATCCATTTTAACCCTTCAAGTTTTGGCGAGTGTCCTTTTGGTTTCACAGCTGGTTTTGGCATTTTATTTTGCAGAATCGCGAAACCTCTTGGGAACGGATTTATTTTTTTACACGTCCGAAGAATTAAGGAATATATTATTAGCAAGTGGCGTTTTGAATTGGCTGAATATACTTGGATTAATTATTGGACTAGGTCTCTTGTTTTTTGTATTTCATAAAATCACCAATAAATATCAGGGATCAGGAAAATTGGCACTTGGATTCTTGTGTATCTCTGCGATAGCACTTGGTTATCTTTCGTTAGGTGGAGAAATAAAGAGTACCAGTAAAGATGAGTTTTTAGAGAGTGCTGAAAAAAGTAAATTAGGCTTTTTTTTAGAGAGCAATGCCAAATTGCTAATGGATGACGTAGAGGAAACCTTGGGATTGACGAAATATAACGAAGCATATGCACAAGTTTCGGGAGATTATCCATTTCTTAAAGTAGACCACACAAAGGATATTTTGGGGCCATTGATGAATCATAGTGATTCGGTTCCAAATTTGGTTTTAATCTTAGTGGAAGGATTGGGAAATGCATACAGTGACCCGAACGGTTATATTGGAGATTTTACCCCATTCCTCAATGGGCTGAAAGATAGTTCATTGGTATGGGAAAATAACTTGAGTTCATCGGGACGTACCTTTTCGGTACTTCCGACAATATTAGGATCTCTACCATTTGGAAATTCAGGTTTCTTAGAGTTAAATGAATATCCAGATCATTTTAATCTGATCAATATCCTAAAGCATAATGGATTTTCTACTTCTTTTTTCTATGGTGGGGATTCTGAATTTGACTATATGGCTAAATACTTGGAGGCGAACATGGTTGATGCTTTAGTAGATGTGAAATCATTTCCGGAAGGCTATAGAAAGTTACCGAGCAGCAATGGTGAAAGTTGGGGTTATGAAGATCAGGCCGTATTGGAACAATTGGCATTGGCCGACCAAGGAAATCCAAAAAAACATTTCCATATTGCATTGACCTTATCTACCCATAATCCATTTTTGATCAATGATGCGGCGAAATATGGGGCCATGTTTGATCAGAGAGTTCAAAAAATAAAACTGAGTACTGTTCAAAAGAAATTTGCATTAGAGAATAGAAAGCAATTGATTTCAGTATTGAATGTGGATGATGCCTTGAGAAAATTCTTTATGGATTACCAAAAAAGGACGGATTTTAATCATACTATCTTCATTATTACGGGGGATCATAGTATGCCAGAGATACCATTGCAAAGTAAGATTGACCGATATCATGTGCCATTGATTGTTTATTCGCCATTATTAAAGTCGAAAAGAAGGTTCCAACAGGTTGTAAGTCATTTTGATCTTGCTCCGACAATAATGGCTTATTACAAAGAGAATTACCAACTAAAAGTACCCGAAAAGGTTACCTGGATAGGTCAAGGACTTGATGTTGGAGGAAGTAAAAAAGGATTTGGTATTCCTATTATGCAGAGTAAATCCCAGTTGGTTGATTTTGTTTATGGCGATATTCATCTGAATTCAGGTGTCGAATATCAATTGAACAAAGGTATGACTGAGGATCGAATTGAAATGGATTCGAGAGGTCGAGAAACGAATGAGAAATTTGAGATTTTCAAAAAGATGAATAGGCAATTTACCTCTTCGATGAAGCTCTTGCCTGATAGTGTTTTTTCATCCTATTTTAAGCCTTAAATATTTAGAATCTTCTTCTGTAACCAAGACTAACATCAACTTGATTGTCTCGAGTCTTTGGTTTGTATTCAACATTATAATAAGTTGCAGAGATATTGAATATATTCTTAGATTTTAGGGAGAAATTATAGTCAACCCCGCTTTTAAAGGTCTTCAACTTATATTCATTATCGAATAAAAGATTTTCACGATTTTGATCAGGGCTAATACCTGTTCCTACAATAAATCCTAAATAATCGTCAGAGCCTTTTGTGTAATAGCGTACCGTTCCGGCATAGGATTGGGAGATATTGTTTTCTCCAGGAGTTAGGTATGTTCTGGCATTGAACCAGAAGTTTTTATAATACTTTCCGATGGACGCAGTGTACATCCATACATTATCAGTAAATTTTAATTGTCTGAAACCAACTTCTGCTTCAAAGCTTGCGGGAAGATTAGCGTATAAGGATGCTGCGGTTCTAAATTTTGGGAATAGTCCCTCACTATTAGAAAAGCCTGTTCCTAGGTACATATAAAACATTTTGGAGAGACGGGGATAGGCTTCCAATTCGAATTGGGTTCCGTTGCTTCCGAATTTATTGGCCAAGTTTGCTCTAAAAATAAAGGATCCAATTGAGGTTCCTCTTTTATAGCTCAATCCCAAAATATGCCAGTTGTCATCGAATTGCTTATCGAAATACATCCAGTTGTAATTAATCCCAACCTCATTGCTGGCAACCTGTTCTTTGATGGCAATTTGCAGGGTTCTAGCATCTGCATTTTTAGGGTCAATTTCTAAGATCTCATCCAATGTTGTTTTTGCAGATTTATAATCCTTAGAGGCATTGGCAATTTTAGATTTTAGAAGGAGAAGATCCATTGACTTAGGATCCTTAAGAAGGCCTTTGTTTACAATTGTTAATGCTTGAGGATAATTATCTTCCCAGTACTCCAGCGATCCATAAGCGAAATAGAAGTCAGGATCTTTTACATCCTTGATATCAAGCTGATTAAATACGATTCTTGCGGAGTCTATTTTATCCATCCAGGTGTATAACCTACCCAGGAAAATACTGATATCGGTATATTCCGGACTTTTAGCCAAAGCTACTTTAGCTAAATTTACTGCTTTTGGATAATCTTTATTGTCAAAAGCCTCAATTCGAGCTCTTTGAAAAAGTTCATCTGAATTCAGGTTACTGTCCTGGGCTTGCACATTTAGTGAGCCAAAACCTAAAAAAAATACTAGAATAATTAATAGTTGCGTTCTTAAATTCATAAGTAGATTAACTCGATGGTTTGCAAAGGTAATCTGTTTTAATTGATATATTAGTAAATAAATAGATATAATATTATATTTTATTAATTCAACTGAAGAGATAACATAAAGTTTTGGACTTTGGTTTGTTTTATTTTTCTTTATGGAAGATTTTAGCTTGAATAAGAAGTTTATTAATGGACTTAGGTAACCTTATCAAAACCCTGATTGTAGGCGGAATGTTTTTATTGGCATTTCTAAACTTTAGTAATGCATTAAGGGTAAATAAAAAAGCTAATATCTGGTTTGGGTTCTTTGTATTGATTTGGTCCAGCTTTTGGCTCGATGAGATGATTTATCCAGCTCAAACTTTTCCTTCGGATACCATTTTCTTTAGTCTCCGTTTTTTACAATTTATGGTACCATTGGTGTTTTTAGGAAGTGTTGTGTTCTACACCAATCCCCATTATAAATTCAAAAAGCGGGATTTACTCTTTCTCGTTCTACCCATCATCTTTTTATCGGTCATGTTTTTAGGAAAGGACCATGAATTTAAAGGTTATAAAACCATATTAATGGGTTTATTTTTTACACAAGCTTTAGCTTGTAATGTATTGGCATATTTTAAAGTACAAAAACATCAAAAAGTAATAGAATCCTTTTCATCCAATACTTATAATATTGACTTAAGTTGGATCAAATACATTATCTATTTCTGCCTTCTATGCTCCGTGTTTTTCTTAATGCTGAACCTGATTTATCCTGATAGGGATTTGAATTCATTAACCAATCTATTTTTCTTATTCATTCTATATTTAGTTACTTTTTATTCCATTCGGCAGGTTGAGATTTTTCCAGTGGGCTTGAAGTTGGAAGAGACTTTGGAATCTGCCAGTTCCAATTCTAGTGATAACTCAGATGCAAAAGTCAAATTGATGAGCGATAAGGAATTGATGGAAGCGAAGTCCAGGCTGGCGGAATTAATGGAATCTGAGGAGGTTTATCTAGATTCTGAGCTAAATTTGGTGAAATTAGCACAAAGGATGAATTTGAATAGTCATCAGTTGTCGTATATTATCAATTCAGGTTTCGAGGTTAATTTCTTTCAATATATCAATGCCTATCGGGTTGAAAAGGCCAAAAAGCTTTTAGTCGATCGCGACATGGAAGCCTATAATATGGTTTCCATAGGATTTGCTTCTGGCTTTAATTCGAAAACTGCATTCAATACTGTTTTTAAAAACATGACAGGGCAGACCCCCTCCGAATTCCGTCAATCCAAATCCTAAAATAGTTTAAGCCGAGTACGAATTTTAACTAAATTCTTAGATATACTTGTTCGTATTTATAAAGTGGAACTTGTAACTAGCACTTAATCAGGTTTTTGATTGTTTTTTATTTTAGTTGTTCCAAACTATAAGTTGAAACGGTTTTCCTTATAAAGCGCACTAATTTTGGTTCTATATAATTGGAAATACATCCATGAGAAGATCAAAATTTTTAGAAATGAGGTACTATGAAGAGATTGCAATAAATGCAGATTTAGAATTAGTTGAAGAGCTATTGGTAAACCATAAATACATAAAGGAATGGGAGGCAGGCATTGAGATTTTTAAGGAGCTTCGTGTAGATTCGGAGAAGACCTATATCAACCATTGGGACATTGAAAATAATATTGATTATATCTATACCTTAAAAGAGAATATTGTGGGGATAAGTTTATGTTTGGAGGCCAAGCCATTGGAAGAAGATGGCCGAAGTCAAGCCAATGCACATTGGGTCATGCTGTATGTGAGTCAAGCATTGAGGGGTATAAAAAGACTAGCAGAAGCTGGGTAGGCTTCTGCTAGTTTGGGTAATTTTATTAATCAAGGAAGGATTTTAATTATGTTGATATCCTCCATAATATTTGACAGGGCTCCAACTCGGAATTACTTCAAGCTCAGGTTTTTTGAAATCCTGGAATTGGTCATCGGCATATACCACCTTTCCATCGACAATGGTTAGGTTAGATTTAAGGTTATTAATATTATCTTCAGGGACATTGAAGTAATCCTCATTAAGGATAATTAAGTCAGCAAAATAACCAGGCTTCAACATACCTTTTTCGTGACTTTGTTTAATCAGGTCATAGCCGCCTTTAGTCATTAGTTTTAATGCTAAATTCCTATCCAGTCGATTTTCTTTCTGCAGAACTTCAGTGTTACCGACAGTTTTTCCGGATACTAACCAATGGATTGCCAACCAAGGGTTGAACGAAGATACTCGGGTAGCATCTGTCCCTAAACCAACAGGGATTCCCATTTCCAAGATTTTATGAATTGGCGGGGCTTCATTGGCAGCTTTCTTACCGTATCGACGAATAAAATTTTCACCTTGAAAGGACATTCTATTTTGGATTGCAATTCCACCGCCTAGGGCTTTTATCCTCTTCAGGTTTGCATCACTGACTGTTTCGGCATGGTCAATAAACCAAACCAGATCGCCCAATGGATTTTCCTCATTAACAGCTTCGATTACATCCAGCATTCTGCCAATTGTTTGGTCGTAAGTTGCATGTAACCTGAAAGGCCATTTATTGTTCACCAATAATCGGATTACTGGCAATAATTGAGTTTCCATGGAATCAGGGAGTTCAGGTCGAGGGAAAAGGAAGTTTTCAAAGTCTCCTGCATCAGCCACAATATTTTCTCCCGCTCCGGCTACATAATAATCCTTAGGTGTTGCGGTTGCTTTGGGATGAATTCCTACATCAACCATGCCCACCCATTTGGTATAATCCTTAAGCTCTTGACCTTTCTTTTGTGCGAACAGGTAATGTGGGAGTCGAATGGTTATTTTCCCTTCTTCATTTAATTGATCGGTGATACCGTAATCATCAGGGTAATTTTGGAAACCACCACCCGCATCCATTACGGAAGTAATTCCCAATCTGTTCAACTCCGTCATATACAATAAGGAGGAGTTGATTTTTTCGGCATCAGAAAGTTCAGGAAGTTTAGCCAGGGTAGAGTAGAGGATAAAAGCATTTGGTTCGGCAAATAGCATTCCCGTAGGGTTTCCATGCTTATCACGTTCAATTAATCCACCTGGAGGATTTTCACTTTCCGAATTAAGTTTCAAGGCAGCAATTGCTGCTTTATTCAGATACACTTTCCCATATAAATAAAGCACGAAAGTAGGAACATCCCCAGTTGCAGCATTGATTTCTTCAAGTGTTGGGAATCGTTCTTCTTTGAATTGATATGGTGACCATCCACCTACTACTCGGACCCATTGTCCTTTTGGTGTTCTTTGGGCTTGTTCTTTTAGCATTTGTAGTGCTTTCTCGAGGCTGTTCACTCCGTCCCAGCGTAGTTCACTATTATAAAATCGTCCAGCGCGAATAACATGCGCATGAGAATCGAATAATCCCGGAACTACTGTTTTGCCTTTCGCATCGATAGACTTACTTTTCTTGCTGCGAAGTTTATTGATCTCTGTATTTGTTCCGATTGCAAGAATTTTGTTGCCTTTTAGAGCAATTGCTTCTGCAGTTGTATTGTTTTCATCCATTGCATGGACTTTAGCATTATAAATTATGATATCAGCATTTCCTTGAGCATGTAAATGATTAGAGGAAAGTGCAACTATGACAGCTAATAATGTAGTCAGGAAGGTATTCTTTAAGTTTCTCATGATCGATATTATTTTATGAACTAATTACTTACGGTTTTTTTCTGGAAGAAGAGGTTGAAATTCATATCAAAGACCGCTTGAAGATTGCCAAAGATAGATTGTGGACAGCGATGGAAACCGTAGAAAGCATTTGCGAAAATGTCGCTTTGCCTAAATCACAATTGGATTATATTCATTATTTCTGTGGCAATACAGAAAATGAAGACGATCTAAAGGCTAATGAATACAAGCGTATGGCATTGTACAAAGCCATTGTAGAATATATCCGCGCCTATGCGAATCTGAAAGCTGATTTTTCGGAGACTGGATTTACGGAAAAAGAAATCAATACGTTCCATCAGAAATTAGATGATTATTTGAATCTAAGAGAAGTCATCCGCATTGCCAGTGGAGAAACCATTGACTTGAAAGCCTATGAAGCCGATATGCGTTTCTTGATTGATACCTACATTAAAGCAGAAGAATCGGAAACGATTAGTCCTTTTGAAGATATTTCCTTGTTGGATTTGTTAGAAACCAATATGGAAAAAGCGATTGACAACTTGCCGAATGAAATTAAAAGTAGCCCCGAAGCGGTAGCTGAAACCATTGAAAATAATGTTCGTTCTAAAATTGTAGAAGAGCATTTGCTGGATCCCAAGTATTTCGATCAGATGTCTGTTTTGCTTCAAGAGCTTATAGAACGCCGAAAACAAGAATCCATCAATTATCAACAGTATTTAGTAGAAATGGCGGAACTGATTCGTCAAGTCAATAAAGGCAAAACAGATGACGTTCCCTCGTCATTAAACACCAAAGGTAAAGTCGCTTTGTATCACACGTTGGATAATGATGAGACTTTAGCCTTAGCTTGTGAAGAGGCTGTTCAATATGCCAAACAAGAAGGTTTTCGAGAAAATATTGCCAAGCAGAAATTGCTAAAGAAAGCCATATTTAACGTGGTAAATGATGTGAACAAAGTAAACGAAATATACAAAGTTATCGAAGCTCATAAAGACGAATATTAATGCGAAAGGAACAATTGAAGATTGGGCAGGTGGATATAGAGGTAACTTTCAAACCGATAAAAAATTTGCATCTGAGCGTGCATCCGCCAAAAGGGCACGTCACTATTGCTTCACCCGAATTTTATGATTTGGAGAAGGTGAAAATTTATGCGGCCACAAAATTAGCTTGGATAAAAAGAGAACAACGCAAATTTAAAGAGCAACTTCGCGAAGAACCTCGATTGTATGTCAACCGGGAAAGTCATTATTTATTTGGTGAGCGCTATTTGTTGAAATTAATAGGGGCTACAAAAAATAAGGTGCATCCTGAGGGAAAGAGTCTTATGATTTACACCAAAAACACGAATGACAAGGCTTTATTAGAAAAACAATTGTATGCTTACTATCGAAATGAATTGCGAAGACGATTACAAGTAATGATTGAAAAGTATGCAAAACAAATGGATATTGAGGTGCCTGCTTTTAAAATTCGTAAGATGAAAACCAAGTGGGGCAGCTGTGCAACAGATCATTCACGGATCTGGTTTAATATTGAGCTAGCTAAAAAACCATTGGATTGCATTGAGTATATTGTCGTACACGAATTAGTTCATTTATTAGAACGAAATCACAACAAGCGTTTTATTGCGTTGATGGATCAATTCTTAATCAATTGGCGATTGCAAAAAAAAATATTGAATGAATTGCCGCTGTAAGTTTGTAATAGTATTAATACTCCATATCCCCAACATCGTAAGAAATGTTGGGGATTTTTTATGCTTTTTAGTATGCTTTTTTTGACTAGCTTATAATATTTGATGTTTTAAAGTACCTCTGCACCCTTGGTGCATATTTATTCTTTTTAATTTTTTTCAACACACTGTAAATGAGTTTTTTAATTTTTAATTATATTATAAGTGCACTCTTTTGCACCTTGAAATTCCTATACCTTAGTACCATGTTCTAGAACGAATTAAGGCTAATGTACATAGCCGTTTTTTAAAATTTTAATTCTAAAAACATGGATATACATTCATTATTAAAAAAGCCAGTTGCAATGATGACTGGTGAAGAATTGGTAGCTCTACAGGCAGAAGTTATTAATCAAATTCCTAAGGAGAAAGTAATTGAGTCAATTCCAGAATACGAATATGGACTTGAAGGTATCATGCGCATATTCAATTGTTCCAAGTCGAAAGCTCAACGTTTAAAGGCAGGTATAATTAAGGATGCTATCGATCAGGATCAACGTACCATTATTGTTGATGTTAAGAAAGCTCTTTCATTATTTCAGATGTATGCGAGAAATAAAAAAGGGAGGTTTTCGTGATTAATCGTTTTAATATGTTGGCTATAAAGTCAGCTAATCAAACACTCGCAGATGCGGCATTATTACCCGACCCGATATTTTTGTATGCTCCACTTATAGTTCAAGGAGAGATTACCATATTATTTGCGGACACAGGAATTGGAAAAACTGCATTGAGCGTGATGATAGCAATTTATATAGCTAAAAAGTACAAATTACTTTATGTGGATCTGGAATTAACAGATAAGCAATTTGAAAAGCGGTATCGTAATGCAGAAGGTAAGCATTTCGCTTTTCCATCAAATTTTTATAGAGCTACTTATGAAGTATTGAAGGAACTTCCTAAAGATATTTCTTACGAAGATTTCTTTATCAAGTCTTTAAAAGATCGTATAAAAGAGTTTAGGGCGGAGGTGGTTGTTATTGATAATATGACCAAAATCGTTTCTGGATCTACAGATTCTGCAAAAAGTACAATACCCATCATGAATGCCTTATCAGCGTTGAAATTTGAAGAGGGAATTACCTTTTTAGTGTTAGAACACAATAAAAAAGTTGATGAATGGAGACCTATAAGCTTAAACGATCTTCAAGGTTCAAAAATGAAGTCAAATTTTGCGGATTCGGTCTTCACGATTGGACGTTCTGCGTTTGATAAGAATATTCGATATATCAAGCAGTTAAAGGTTAGGAGTGGAGAATTGATTTATGACGAAGAAAACGTTTTGGTATGTGAACTTACTACAAGTTCTGGTTATTTGGGCTTTTCGGAAATAGGTTATCAGAATGAAAGGGAGTTGCTCAAACAACAGGATTCTAATAGTTATGAGGATAAAATTGGGGAAGTACTTCAATTAAAAGCTGGAGGCATGAGTAATGTCCAAATAGCACGTCAAATGGGTCGAAGCGAAGGTACAATTCGTAACTGGCTGGATAGAGCCAAAAACTAAGTATAAACTATTCGTAGCCTCGCAGTTTTCGTAATATTCGCAACCTACGAATATTGCGAGAGTTACGAATTAATCTCAAAATTTTATGAATTACAATAATTTAATTGAAGACTATTTGTCTTCGAAAGGGGTATACCCTGCTAAAAAATATAAGAACTATAGTATGTATCATGCTCCATATCGTGAAGATAGAACTCCTTCAATGAAAGTTCAAGGTGATGTCTTTATGGATTTTGGAACTGGTATTGGAGGAGGTCTAAAAAAGTTGAAGGAATTGATGAATGAGGTTGGTCAATTTTACATTCCTAAAACTAAGAAATATAAAAATCTTGGATCTAGAAAATCAAGTCCGTTTAATGTAATTGACAAAAAGGTCATAGGAACAAATCCTTTACTAAATAACTATCTCAAAGCAAGGTGTATTGATTTGGATATAGCTGCTCAGTATTGTCAAGAGATATACTATACCAATGGTGAAAAAAGTTTTTTTGCTATTGGATTACCTACTGTTAATAAGAATTACTTTTCGATTAGAAACTCATTTTTCAAAGGTAAAATCGGCAATGGTGTTTCATATTTTCAAAATGGATATTTAGGAAAGAATTTGAAAATTTTTGAAGGAATGTTTTCGATGCTAAGTTATTTCCAATCTTTCAAATACAATGATTGTGATCTTTTAAAGGGGGATGTTTTAGTGCTTAATTCTCTATCAAATCTCAATAATATTCGCTCGTATGTTGATAAATATGCAGAGCTTCATTTAATGCTTGATCGAGATGAAAGTGGTTACAATGCTAGTCAAAAAGTATTGATGGAATATCCTCATGCTATAGATTGTTCAGAAATATACAACGGCTATGTTGACATGAATGATATGCTAATAGGGAGGTCCAAAATGATTGAAAACTTAAAAATCATGGTCTCTAAGAAAAGGTAAATAATTAGTTAGGGCAAGATGTACCTGCACCATGGGAATTCCCAATTCTTTTTGGTGTAGGTGGTTAGCCCGTTGGTTATAAAGTTGAGAATTATGAAAAGAGAAAAAATAAATAGAAAGGTCGAAGTACTGTTCACGCAATCTGATTTTAATAGACTCATAGAGCTAACAAAGATTGCCAATATGAGTATGAGTAGATACATACGAACCTCTTGCTTTAATAAAAAAATCGAAGCAAAATTCACACAGGAAGAAAGATTGTTCATGACTCGAATTTTCAATATTGGAAACAACTTGAATCAAATAGCTCGAGCAATGAATGCTCAACAAAAGAATGAAGAATTATTATTACGGCTTCGAATTAGTTTAGATCATCTGGATAATTTTATTCATAAAATGCTCAGACATGATAGCTAAAATAATAAAAACGAATGCCAGTTTTTCATCCTCACTTGATTATTGTTTGAATCGTGAGAAAGCCTCAATTATTCATAGTGATGGAGTCAGGATTGGTAGTCCAGAATTTATGGCTAAGCAATTTGACATATTAGCAAGTTCTAATGATCGTATGAAAAACTCGCCACTAGGCCATATTGTTTTGAGTTTTTCGAAAGATCTGAACGGTAAAATAACGGATAATATGATGAACCTAATTGCTAAAGATTATTTGCTGAATATGGGAATTAAGGATACTGCAGTATTGGTCATTCGGCATGAAGATCGAAAACATCCACATTGTCATATTATTTATTCCAAGATAGATTATGTCAATAGTAAAAAGCTCAAGGAGGATTATATAAAACTGAAATCATTGAAAGCTGTTCGAGAAATAAATCAAAAATATGGATTTAACAACAATCAGTATCAAACTCCATTTACAGAATCAAAGAATAGGTATTATCAAACAAAAAAGGAAGTCAGTTATTATTTGCACCAAGGTATTTCGGGGAAATATCCATGTAAAAATTGGAATGAACTACAACAATATTTAAATCAAAAGGGAATTCATGTTGAATTCAAAACCAAGGGTAAATCGGATATAATACAAGGCGTTTCCTTCTCAAAGGACGAGTTTAAATTTAAAGGATCGGAATTAGGATTATCCTATTCCAAAATTGAAGATCAGTTCAGTCAATCGCAATTATTTAATGATTTTACGAGTATTAGTCATGTAAATAATTTAGAAGGAAATGATATTCATCATAAAATGACAAAGCATGATGAAAGTATCTTATCCATTCTGTTAGGTCCAGATCTAGGTATATCAGGTGATCAAGATGATGAACAAATGAAAAAACGTAAACGAAAAATGAAATTATAATGGAAGAAAATAAATTAGAGCAAACAATTCTTAATGTCGAGAGCACCATTGACGCTTTGCAACGTGAATTGATAAGTATTGTTCCTGCAATCAATAGTTCATTGGATAAAAATGAAGGTTTCAAAACAGAAGTTGCAACAGAGGTTCAACGATTAATCCAGGTAATTGATGCTAGAGAGAAGAGCTTTTATGATTTTGTCGAACATCTCGAACCTTATTTTATGACGATTAAAGCGTACCAAGAATTAACTCCAACAATAAGGAATGAGATTGATGAAGGAGTTGCCAAAATTGGTCAAGCTGAGAAATCCTTACTCAAATCAGTAGATTTGATTCCAAAAGAAACATTAGTGAAAACAAGACATAGTATTGATTACAAATCATTAAGTATAGTAGTTATTCTGACCATGTTGATTTGCATTGCATTATTTAGTTTAGGGCAAATATGGCTGATGAATAAGCAGCTTGATGAAGCTAAGTCTTTTGAAATGCGTTACCGAATGATAGGATTAGAGTTACCTCAAGTGGCCCGCTCTGTAGATTCTTTATATAATAGAGATTCTGAAAAATTTGTGGCAAAAGTTGTTAAGCGAGAAGAGGAGCAAAGGCTTAAGTGGAGTATACGGCAAAAGCAAAAAGAGATAAACGAACTAGAAAGTCAATAGTAGCACAGTTTTTCAAAGCCCATCGGTATCGAACCTTTGGGCTTTGTTCATAATAATCAATTATCCGCAAAGTTACTTCGTCAGATAGACACGCCCTAAATCACGACCTACCACACCCAATAAAATAGTTCAAAAAATGGGTATCCGTTCGTGCCGAACAGAGCCTCCTTCGCTACGCCATTTTTATCCTATTTTCTTTTGCTTAGTCTATCCTCGACTCGTAGATCATCTAGCGTTAATTCAATTTTTATTTCATTTAAAATTTATAAGACGTTATGAAAAAGAACTTTATCGCTAATGAGTTGAAACTAAGCTACCACAGAAATGTTAAATTATCTATTGATGATTTCAAATGTATCAACAATTCTAAATTAATGGATCGTACATTTAGAATGATCTGGGATTTGGAAGAATTTGAAATTAGAGAAAGTTTCTATGCTTTATATTTCAATACCAAATTGGATGTAGTAGGTTATCGTAAGATTGCGGATGGAGGTTTAGATGCTGTGATGGTTGACATGCGATTAATTATGTCATCTGCACTGTTGTGTAATGCAACAAGGATTGCTGTAGCACACAATCATCCTTCGGGTACAATGATACCTAGCTCTGTCGATAGATCCTTAACAAACAAAATCATTGAAGCAGGAAAGGTATTAGATATTCAATTGTTAGATCATATTGTGTTGACCTCAGATAGTTATTATTCATTCAGAGATGAAGGGGAGTTTTAAATTCCTCTTTATTTTTGTAGATTTCTTCTCAAATATTCGTCCAACATGCGCTTTCTGTTGCGATCTTCCTGCTTTCTTTTTTGATCTCTATTAAATGCCCAAATAAATAAGCCCCAAGCTATGAAAGCAAAAATAAATCCTTTATTCGTATTAGCAAATAGTGATTGAAACCCAGCAATAACGCTTATAAAGTTTACTACGAAAAACCAAAATATCCATTTCATAGAATAAATATAGTAAATATTACTGATACGTGTAGCGGTGTTTTTAAAATTTAACTTTCATTAATTGCATGTATGGAGAAGAAGCCACATGCAACTGAGGTTGAAATTTATTTGATAGAGAGAGTTAAGCAATTGAGAACTGAAAAAGGAATTTCTCAAGCTCAACTTGCTCATCTATTAGACGTATCAGCTGGCTTTATCGGGCATGTGGAAAGCTCAAAAGACAGAGCCAAGTATAACCTAAATATGCTTGTCAAATTAAAACAAATCCTCGAATGTAAATACGAGGACTTGCTTCCGGGAAAAGAAATCTAATAGTAAATCAAATCTATAATTATTATTCATATGCATTCCAACTTTGAATAACGTTAACAATCTTTAAGGGACAATTGTGTGTGGAAAAATCAGAAATCGGTTATTGATTTAAGTATTGCTGATTGTATTTTTTCTAAAGCAAGAACAAGAATTATTTTGGTATTATTAAAATTATGATAGATGTTTTGATTTTAGAATTTCAAATTCAGTTAACTTTCCTTTTGGTTGCCATCCTTTTTTAATTTTATCATAAATATGTAAATCAAAAGTGTCCAAACAGAAAGATTTAATAATATTTGCTGGATCAGTAAGGTATGAAGGTACAATGCTTTTAACAGCATATTCTGCTATTTTACTTATTAATTTTACACTAATGAATTTTATGGTTGTATCATGTTTATTGGATGTTTTAAAATCCAATTCTAATTGTTTGTTATATTCACCAACTATATTTTTATGATCTGATAAATTCTTAATATTTTTTCTGAATTCTTCAGTAGCAATGTAAATTTTTATTAGGGTATCTCCACTAATTTTTTGATTAATAAACGCTTTTCCAACAGAAGTATAATTAGCTAGTACATATTCGTCAAAAGATTTAATGTGATTTTTTGAGATTATATTTTTATTGAAAATATCAAAAGACATTGCTTTAAAAAAACTTAAATTAATAGGATTTGATATTTCTGAATTTAAATCACTCGATAATATAAAATCTCCACGAGTTAAACCAAACTGTAATAGAAAATCTGTGATATTAAATTCATATCCTAAAATATTTTTATATTCTTCTTCAAAAGATTTAAAATCTCCTGAAAAATCAACATTATATAATTCTCTATTTAAAAATTCTTTACCATTTGATTTAAATTCAAGCGATATATTATGTTTCATTAATGATTCAGCTTTTGATCTTATGTAGATTTGGAAATAATTGTTGATGATTTTTTCGTTTTGTAAGTCAAAATATACTATAACACTATTAATAATTCGGTAGTGTTTCGTGGAGAGACTCTATATTTGGATGAAATATTGATTGCACTTGATAATATACTTAATAGTTGCAAATCATATTGATTCATTTGTATCTTCCAAAATTTAAGATCTATCCAAGATATATGATCAGATCCTCCTAAAAAAATTTAAGAATTTACTCCATTAAAATTTATCTCCTATATGGGATAATTACCCTTCTTGTTTCTTAAACTCTTTCCAAAATTTAACCTTTATATGTAACTACATCGAGGAAATACCCTATTATATCTTGGTCAAAGGTTAGTTTGTCGAGAAAAATTCCCAAGTTCAGATTCATCAAATACATTTGCAGAAGATTATTTCTTATTCTTTATTTAGTACCTCCATATTTTTAATAATTAAAAAGTATCTTTATTGAAATTATTAACCACTTTTCTTATTTAAGAAAAAACTACAGTGATACCAAACATATTTATGAAAACAATATTTACCGCTTTCGCGATTGAAGATGAGCGTCAACGCGATTTTCTAATTGGCCAATCAAAATTAAACCACAGTCCTTTTGAATTTATCGATATGTCGGTAAAAGAACCATATAGTTCAGATTGGAAAGAGAAAGTTAGGACCCGGATTAAAAGATCGCACGGTGTAATTGTATTAATCAGTAAAAATTCAATCCACTCATCTGGACAAAAATGGGAAATAGAATGTGCAAGGCAAGAAAATAAGAGAATTTTAGGTATTTGGGCCTATTCTAACGACAGAACATTTATTTCAGGGGTCAGAACTATTGAATGGAATTGGACCGACATTTCTGCTTTTTTATATTCTTTGTAAACTTATTATGAATAAAGCACTAATAGTAGGGGTTGATTATTATAAATCTGCCAGTAAGTTATTTGGGTGCGTTTCCGATGCACACAGCTTAAGTTCTGTTCTTACCAGAAATTTCGATGGATCAATTAATTTTGATTGTAAATTAATAACAGTATCAAATGCAGAAGAGTCACTTACCCGAGGGGAATTAAAAGACGCGGTAACACATTTATTTTCTGACAAGTCAGACATAGCTCTTTTCTATTTTGCTGGACATGGACATATTGAGTCTACAGGGGGATATATTCTTGGAAGCGAAGCAGAAAGAGGTGATGATGGTCTTTCACTGGATGAAGTTTTGAAAATAGCAAATGAATCAAAAGCCGCTAATAAAATAATCGTTTTAGATAGCTGCCATTCAGGTATTGCAGGCAACTCTCCTTCGATTGAAGATCGAGCGCTAATAAGTGAAGGGATAACAATTTTAACAGCTTCGGATCAAGATCAATATGCATCAGAACAAAACGGATCAGGCGTTTTCACTTCTCTCCTGGTTGATGCTTTAAGTGGCAGCGCTGCAAATATATTGGGAGATATTACTCCTGGAAGTGTCTATGCACACATTGATCAATCATTAGGTGGATGGGATCAACGGCCGATTTTCAAGACCAATGTTAGGAAATTCATCTCCTTGAGAAAGGCCGCACCTGCAATAGCCTTAGTTGACCTAATTAAAATAAAAGAATTTTTCCCAGAGCCCGGTTTTGAGTTTCAGTTAGATCCAACCTACGAACCTGAAATGAAAGGAAGAAGCGAAGGAATGCCAACCCCTATTCCAGAAAATACACAAGTTTTTTCTATCCTTCAAAAGTACAATAGATTAAATCTTTTAAAACCTATAGGAACTGAGCACATGTGGAACGCGGCAATGGAAAGTAAAACATGTAAACTTACCGCTCTTGGAGAACATTACAGGAAACTAGCAATATCTAATAGAATATAATAATTATGAAACCATTTATTTTTCAATTTCTAGAAAAGGGAGAAGTGGAAGGTTTAGATATAAACCTTCTAGAATACGACAAGCAATTAAATTTAAGTGTTGAAAAAACATCAGGATTACCTGCTATTAACGTCCTAGATTTATCAACAGAGACTTTTACAAAAACCGAAAATGAAGTGCCTGATTCTGATAATAATTACCTAAATAGACTATTAGAAACCGAAACCTTTACGGCAATAAATAATGAAGATACCGACAGCGATAACAACCTAAGGAAAATAGAAATGTTAATGGCCACATCGACGGCGACGAGAACTTTTACAGAGGAATCTGATACTGACTATAATTAAAATGATCCTTATTATCACTCATAAGCTGGATTTTACGGCTGACTTTATCATTAATAAGCTAAATGAAAGAGGAATTCCTTATAAGCGATTTAATTGTGAGGAGATATTAGAGAATCCCGTAACTTTTGAGCTTTGCCAAGATTTTAGATTCAATATTTTAGGGGAAACGAACTATTCATCTGTTTGGTTCAGAAGGATAAAATTACCAGACATTGATTTGAGTCCGATTTCGTACAAGAATTATATATTATCTGAGATTGATTCCTTTTTGCACAATATCTTCTCAGTATTAAGCTGTAAATGGATTAGTGAACCTTATAATGTCTATAAAGCTGAAAATAAAATATTGCAACTAAAAACCGCCCAAATGATAGGTTTTAAAATACCGATTACAGTAGTTACCACAGATAAAGAAAAAGTATCTAATTTTTTTCAAAAGTGTGGAAAAACCATAATTAAGCCAATCTCTCGGACAAGGATCGATAATAAAAATGTTCCCGAATTTATCTTTACAAATAGAATTGATAAAGACCATCGGTCAATTTTTCAGAACTATGACCTAACACCTTGTATTTTTCAGGAAGAAATAGGAAAAGATTTGGAACTCAGAGTAACAGTAGTTGGTGATAATATTTTTGCCGCTCAAATTAAATCCCAAGATGATGATGAAACGAAAATTGATTGGCGACGAAAAAAAATGAAATTCACAAAGTTTGAACTCCCAAATGAGATTTCGAATAAGTGTCTCGAACTCGTTCACCGTTTAAATTTAAATTTCGGAGCAATCGACTTAATTCTGTCCCCTAACGGGGAATATACTTTTTTAGAAATTAATCCTAATGGTCAATGGGTCTGGATTGAAAATGATACAGGACTTAAAATATCAGATGCCTTAATTAATCTCTTACAGTCTAAATAATGGAAAAGATTAAAAAATTTCTCAACTCCTTTGGTATATGTTATAAACATAATGAAGAAATAAAACATGATCTCGATTACGAGCAATATGCTAATAATACGGAAATCATATTAAAAGAGCATAAAGATTTTTTAAAAGACTTGGATGAAAAGGAAGAAAAAAGATTAGATAGTATAGAAAACAAAACATCTAATTTAGTATCTCAAACCGCAGTCGTTTTTTCCTTAGTAAGCTTGTTTATTCCTTTATTAATAGATAAGACTTCAGGTATCGAGTTTGTTTACAAAATTATAATTCTGTTTCTGTTATTTATATCCAGTTCCTTTTACGTTCTAACCATCATAAATGCTTTAAAGAATTATCGAATTAATAAATTCCGATATGTAAAACCCTCCGCAAGAAATGTAATCAAATTTCATGATCAAAGCTTAGAGGCATTTTTGGAAGAAGAAATAAAGGATCTACTATACGGAATTCCTCGAAACCGTCACTATAACGATCAAAAGGGTACTAATCTTTTGCATGCTTACAACTCTTTTAAAGCGGCAAATATAACCACAGCCTTACTAATTGGATTTTTATGTCTAAAACTGGTTTTTATTGAAAAGACTCCAGAAACAACTAAGATAAGTGGAACGGTCGAAATAAAGGACTTAAAGCAGGTTATTAAATCAATTTCAAACAAGAAAGATACTGTTATCATTAAGATTAACAACTCAAATAATAGTCATGAAGTATTTTAATAAGGTAGAGCTTAGGGCCATTTCACAACGTAAAGTTTTCAGCACTTCATTAAAAAGAGTATTGAATGAGACAAAACTGAATAAACAGTTTGATATCTTTTTATCTCATTCTTATGTAGATAAAGATCTGATTTTCGCTTTATATACTGATTTAACAGAAAGAGGTTTTAGCGTATATGTAGATTGGCTTATAGACCCCGATTTAAATAGAAATGTTGTTACTAAAGGTACTGCTGAAGTTATTAGGACACGCCTCAATAACTCTAAAAGTTTAGTTATAGCAGTCTCAGAAAATAGTTCAATCAGCAAATGGATTCCTTGGGAATTGGGTTATGCGGACGGACATAGTGGAAAATGCTGTATCCTCCCAATTATGGAAGAAGAGAATTCAAAAGATTTTCAAGGAAGCGAATATTTAAAGTTATATCCCCAAATTAAGAAACAAATAAGCTTAGGAAGCGAGGATACACTTTATGTTGAAGATACGCAAGTTAAGAAGACTTTTAGGGCATTTTTAAGAGAGTAGAGTTCTTAAATTATGACTTTAGAAGCCCTTTGATTTGTGTTTGTTTACCAAGCTCATTAGGTTCAAGAATCCTCGTTTTTACTTGGATATACTGTTTAATGAGTATTTTTCCAATATTCAAGATTCAGGGCAGTGACGTAAATGTGACAGTACCTATATTAATTTGGTTCTGCATAAAATTTACCTGGTCTCCCTTTGAATGAATTGCCATCGAAAGAGTTGGCTATAACGATTGGAAAATGGGCTTGAGGATAACATGCCTTCCAAAAATCTTTTACCAACCCCATACATTGTTCATCTATCATTAAATCACATTTATTTTTCCATTCTTCCAATGAGATATTCATTTTAGGCTTATCAACAGATGAATGTACGTATTGATTTCGAAGTACAACGCCATCTTGAAGATAAGTCTTGTAAGGTTCACGATCACAATCCAATGATTGTCCACCAAGGATACGGGATATATTTTTAATTCGTTGCTTTAAATTGGAATAATTTTTAAACCCTTTCCCATTTATTGATTCGATTCCTATCAATTGGTTTTCATCTTTATTACTTTTGGCAACTCCAGACAAATATCCATGATAGCCTACTGAATTAATAAAACTTTCTACGAAAAAAATTAGGTTTATGTATGCTTCACGAAAGTTTCTATAACAGACTTCATCTTTGCCTTGTACTCTCTTATGCTCCGTCCAATGGGTAGTTTCCATTATCTCTAAATATGATTTGACCTCTTTTCTTTCAAAATAGTAATCAAATCCCTCATTGTAAAAGTGCGCAGCAGAATTTAAATAATCAAAACAGTCAATATGAATAGAATAAAAGTGCTTAGTATATCCAAAATATCTATCATGAAGTAGATGCCCCCTTTTAATAAGAGTGTCTATGTCAAACAACTTCGCCAATTGGTATAATAAAACACCTGTTTCATAATAATTGGGATTGTCTCGAACATATTCGTATAATAAGTCATCATCACAAACTTGTTTTAATGAAGATAAATGTTTTGCAATCTTTATAAATTCGATAGTTCGAGAATGTTGAATAACTACAAAATCATAATGACCGTCCCATTTCATCTGGTCTCGCATTAAGTGTAGTCGCTCTATATTATTATTAATCAGCTCGCTTATTTCTTTCCATTTCTCTACCGAAAATAATCCACGGACAATCCAACTATAAAATTTTAGAATATGTGTTTCTTTATTAAGATTATTAAATAATGTTTGGTGCATAAATAACATAGGTTTAATTGTACATATAAATTACAATATACAACTATTCAAATTTTCTGTTACCCCATATTGCCAACCTGAGCCTATATGAATTTTATTACTAGTCCAAGTATACAAATTTCATAGGAAACTGAAAAGTATATAAAACCCAATATTTTACACAATTGAACTACTTTACCTATAATAGATATAGATTGTCAGCCGGTTATATATTCCAGAAGGTAAAATGGTATACATTTGATACCGAGGCATTTTTATTTTATAACAGGTCCTCTTTCGATCAAGAGCTGAATTTCCCCGAAACTTCAGGTTGGGGGACATATGTTTCGTCGATACATACATTTAGCCTGGACCGTTCAAACAATCTAAAGGCGGGGCTTCACTTTACATATAGTTCAAAAGTCCAGGATCTCCTATACGAAAACGCTGCATTTTCGAGAATGGACCTATTCCTTCGCTATGGATTCTTAAAGAATAAACTGGTCCTTTCTGCCCGTGCTGGAGATATTTTCAAAACTTCAAAGATCAGTAAATCGACTAGTACAAGTAATATATACCAAATCTATTCCAATTATAATGACAACAGAAGTTTCAGGCTTTCGATTAGCTATAATTTTGGAAATTCTAAGATTAAGAGTAGTAGAAGCCGCTCAGGTAGTTGCAAATAATCCTTTAACTTCCAATAGAGTTGTTGCTTGTTGAATTCCGTGTTTCATTATGAATGGCACATACACATCCATACAAGTGGTGAAAAACTCGTTGGTGTTTGTAGTATATACATTCAACCTTACAATGTCTTTACATTCGTAACCCGATTCAGTAATCAGTTGTTCCAAATTTGCGATTGTCTGAATGAGCTGACTTCTCATATCAGCATTACTTGGAACTCCATTAGCGTCAATAGCTACTTGTCCTGAGCAATACAAAGTTCCATTCGGTTGCTTTACTTCTACGGCTTGAACCGAATTTGTGTTTTTACCCCAAGCCCAAGGGTCAAATGTTGCTTTTTGCATCTTACTTAAATTTTAAATTGTTAAGCCACAAAAGTAAAATGCACTTGCGACAGCCTTATGTCAGGGGTCAAAACGAGTTAGTAAAATTTGTCAAAATATTCCTGTAAAGTCATTTTGTGCTGCTCAAATTTCTCTGTTTGCACTTGCATTTTTGTAATTCTGTCCAAACGAAAATATCTAAATTCTTTGCGTAAACGACACCAAGCAATTAGCAACCAATTTTCTGTTGTACTGATTAATGCAAATGGCTCCACTGTTCTGTTTGAAGTTTTGTTTTGTTCGTTTGTATAGTCAAATTTTACCAATTGAAAATTCGTAAGTGCCCGTTGTAATTCAGAAATATTGTTGCTATTTCTTTCTCTGTTTAGGTTTTGTTCAAAACGAGTTCTGTCAGCAAGTAAATTAGCTCTGTCTTTATCTGTCTGTTTTAAAACAGCTTTTATTTTGTCAATGGCTTCTGTATAATCTTTGATAAATGAAATGTCTTTGTTTTTCAACACCAACTGCTCGGCAAGGATTAAGGCATTGGCTTGGCTTTCGGTAAACATTACTGGTGGAATTTTGTACCCTTCCATTAGAGAATAGCCTTTTCCATCTTCTGTTATTATTGGAACGCCTGCTTGTTCTAATGCTCTTATGTCTCTGTAAATTGTTCTTACACTAACATTGAATTTGTCTGCAAGATTAGTCGCAGTCAAAAGTCGTTTTGTTTGCAGTTGTGTTAATATCGCAGTCAGTCTTGAAAGTCGTTTTGTATCGTTGTCGTTCATTTATTTTGTCTGACTGTTAATGTTTGCAGGGTCTCGTGGAATTACGCCGAATTGTTTGGCGCTTTGCGTAGTGGCGAAAATTGAAGCGAAAAGTTTCAATTTAGCGACACAGAAAGCAAAAGCCAATTAATTGATTAAATTTAAGCAAAAAATCAATATAATTGGCTTTTTGCGGAATAGAAAGCCATAACTTCAAATTTTAGCACTTAACCCGCCATTACGCAAAACCGATGGTACAAGCAGTGTTTTTTTATCACTCCATTTTTACCAAGGAATTTCGCCTGTTTCGGGATTGGTTTCTTCGCTGATAAATTTTCCTGTTACTCCGTTTTTGTCAAGCAAAGCATATTTTACAATACGTTTTCCTGCTTCTTCAACTTCGCCACCGTTGTAACCTGTAAAATCGGTTTTTGTGTAACCAGGACAAACGGCATTTACTTTGAATGGTGTATCCCGAAGTTCGTAAGCCAAATGTACGGTAAGCATATTCAAAGCTGCTTTTGACGAACCATAGACCGCATATTTTGCAAAGTGGTAGCCGAACCAATTCGGGTCGCTTTGAAGTGTAATTGAACCAACACTTGTGCTTACATTCACAATTCTTGGTTCTGATGATTTGCGTAATAAATCAATAAATGCTTGTGTAACTCTTGCCACGCCAACCACATTGGTATTAAATGCTGATAAAAATTGTTCCGAATTTGCTTCTAATGCTGTGTAAGGTGGTGCACCGCCATTTATACCTGCGTTGTTAATTAAAACGTCCAAAATTTCCGTTTTCTTACCGATTTCAATTCGAGCATTTTTTACTGAATTATCATCGGTTACATCAATCTGAATGGCTTCAACGTTTGTCAAGTTTTCAGCTTTCAGTTTTTCAATGGCTTGTAAACCATTTTCTAAATTTCTACTTCCGATGTAAACGTAAAATCCTTTTTGCAATAGTTGCTTTGCTGTTTCAAAGCCTATACCCTTGTTCGCTCCTGTGATAAATACTGACTTCATTTTTTTTTTTTAAATTTATGGTGCAAAGATTGCCCGATAAAAAATGAAATCATTTACCATTTGGTAAAAAGTGATTTTAGCGTATGTTTTTTCTGATTCTGCTCAATGATTGTTGCGTAACGCCTAAATACGAAGCAATATGAGCAAGTGCGACACGATTAGTAAGTGTTGGATAGTTTTCTAAAAATTCCAAATAGCGTGTGGTTGCGTCTTGTGAAATGACAGGGGTTTTTCTGGATTTTTGATAAAGGCACTTTTGCACCATTTTATTTTTAATATTGTCCCAACCAACAATTGTATGAGATAACTCTTCCCAGTCTTGTTTTGAAAACACGATGAGTTTACAGTTTGTACTGCCTTGCAAGTATTCGGAAGAAGTCGAATTTGCTTCAAAATTGGGATAATCTACCACCAAATTATTTTCGGGGATAAAACAACGTGTAATTTCTTCGCCTTTGTTGTTGTAATAGCAACCACGAACAACACCGTCCACAACGAAACCGACTTGTCGGGGAATTTTACCCGCTTCCGAAAAATACTTGTCTTTGCCAAGTTCAATTTCGGTTACTTTACTTATAATAAATTCTATTTGTTGTTTATTTAGATTGCCGAACTGTAAAATATATTCAATCAATTTTTCCATTGTTGCAGAGTTAGTAAAGGTCCTTAGCTATGATTTACCATTAGGTAAAAAGTGTTCGGATGTGTGGTCGGTTTAACATTGCCTGTAACGGTCAAGTGTATGAGCAGTAGCGGGTTTTGTACGCTTACTGTTCAGTTTAGCACAAAGATAGCTAAAAGGCAAAAACTTTGGTTTTGGCACTTTCCCCGCTATTGCTTATACACATTGTTAGGTGCTGGCATTTTTACACGAATTTTATTGGATATTTCGTCTTTATCTGTCCTTTTGCAATCTTTTTAAGTTTGGATTCCATCAGCCTTCTGGTCAATGGTTTTAGATAGTCAAGATACAAAATTCCTTCTGTGTGGTCGTATTCGTGCTGTATCATTCTTGCGGTCGTTCCGCTAAATGTCTTTGTTTGAAAGTCAAAATCTTTGTTGTAATATTCTATACTAATCGTCCAAGGTCTTTTTACTTTTTGCGATAAATTTGGGATACTTAAACAGCCTTCTTCGTCTTCCCAAAGCTCTGCGGAACGTTCAATGATTTTTGCGTTGATAAAAGTTTCCATTATTCCTTTGTCGTCTTTGTCAAAATAGATTTCCCTGTCCGCTTCGTCAAGATTTTCAAAAGTTGTTTTACTGTCCACTACAAAAAGTCTTATCGGAAGTCCGATTTGTGGCGAAGCCAATCCGCAACCATTGGCGTTTTTCATTGTTTCCCACATATCGGCTATTAGCTTGTCCAACTCGGGATAATTCTTTTCGATGTCGTTGCACTTTTGTTTTAAAATGCTGTGTCCGTATACTAAAATAGGTCGTTTCATTCCTTTGCTTTTTATCGCAAAGTTCCAAAGAATGAACAAGGTTGGCAATGAACCTATGTTAAGTAATCTGTCTGCGAATACGGCTCAAGCCCTGTGGCGTTATTCCGATGTAGGAAGCCACGTATTTTAGCGGAATGAATTTTAAAATGTCGGGCTGTTCGCTGAACAGTCTTAAATAACGCTCTTTCGCATTGTATTTAAGCAAGGACAGTTCACGTTTGGTTTTAGCCAAAAACAATTTTTCGGAAGCGAAGCGTCCTAAATAATTCCCAACTTTGGTCTGGGCATACACTTTTTGCAAATCGTCAAAGGAAATTTGCCAAACAACGGTTTCCGTCAATGCCTGTAATTCGTATTCGGACGGTGTTTGCGTGAGAAAAGAGTCGTAAGCACAGGTAAATTCTTTGTCGAAACTGAAATTAAAAGTCAGTTCGTTTTCATCATCGGGAATGTAAAACCGAACGATGCCCGTTTCAACGAATGAAAGGTAATTTTCCGTTTCGCCCTGCCGTGTGATGATTTGGTTTTTGGCAAACACCTTTCTGTCAAAATGTGAAGCTATAAATTCCCATTCCGATTCTTGTAGCTTTACGATTCTTTCATAGTATTCTCTTATGTGTCCCATTTTTGACGGTTTTTGTCCTGCTTGCACCTAATGGCTCGGCGACTTGGCGAAGTAGCGAAGCTGTATCGAAGATACAAAAGCGGAGCTATTTAGCCAAGTCGCTTGTTGTAAGCAGTCCGCGAAGCGGCGGCTTACGGCAAGCGACGTAAGTCGCCGAGCCATTGTTAGCAAGGAGCGCAGCGGATTGCTAACAACATTTCTTTTTCACGAAACTAATATACAAAAATATTCGCTAATCCATCTCTATAGACGAATTGCGTGTCACAAGCATTAAATATAATACAATACGCTATTATTTAACCGTTTAATTAATTTAAAAATCATAAATAGCGAAACAAATCTTATTATTTCATAGTTATTGTAAATATGGAAGGCGAAGTTATATTGAAAACATTTCAAACAAAATTGAATACACAGAGATATGCCAAGAATACTATTAAGTCATATATGGACTATGCTAGCCTATTTTTGAAGCATCTCAATGAATATCCATCCTTAAAAGATGTGCCTGTGAGAGCTATAGAATCTTTCATCAATGAAAAAGTTCAAAAAGAGCAGATCAGTGTTTCCTATCAGAAAGGTTTAGTTGGGGCTATTAAGAAGCTATACGAATTGACACTTAACCAAAAGGTTCAGCTCGATTACTTATATCCCAAAAGATCGTTTTCTAAACTGCCCAAATTCTTTTCCAAAGAAGAAATTCGACAATTAATAGATAGTACCAACAATATTAAGCATAGAGCGATATTAATGACCATTTATAGCTGTGGCTTACGCCTAAGCGAATTGCTGAACCTCAAGATAGAAGTTATACGATCTTCTGAAAAGATTATCCGAATCAACCAATGCAAAGGCAACAAAGACCGGATTGTATCCTTACCAGATAAATTACTGGATATTTTAAGAGATTATTATTTGGTTTATAAGCCTACAAACTACCTTTTTGAAGGAGAAAAAGGAAATCGATACAGTGAACGTAGCGTGCAACTTGTATTGAAAAAATCATTAGCTAACGCGAAAATAAAAACAGAAGGCACAGTACATACATTACGTCATTCGTACGCTAAACATTTAATTCAATCTGGTATTGATGTCCGAATTGTTCAGGAACTGCTCGGTCATGAACACATAAAAACAACCATGATCTATACACACATTACCGATATTGATAAAAAGCGCACCCCTAGTCCACTTGATTTTTTATAAATTCTCCAAAAAAGCTTGACACGCATGATTTTATACAACCTATTCTATCTTAATATTGAGCTGAGAAACAAATATATTCTGTCCGAAATAAGTCCGAAAATAGCAAAAGCCACTGATTATCAGTGGCTTTTGTCAGGGTGGCAGGACTCGAACTTTTAATACACCTTTCGCGAGTTACAGCAAAATACGATTAATGAATATTATTAAATAAACTCGTCAACATAATTTTGAATTGTATTAATATAACAACACCCAAAACTGGGTGTAGTTTTGGGTGTTAATCTTGTAAATTATTGAATTTCAAGTTGTTTTGTGGAGCCGGAGGGAAAATCGCAAGTAAGTCATGAACTAACATATTTATCAAAAAATATCGTAAGATATTGGAATATAGATAATACTAAAAATATTAGCAAATAATAAAGTAAAACTATATTTTTGAAAATCGTGACCAAAAACGTGACCTATGACTAAGAGAAGAAAGATAACGAAGGGTTCAATAAGCTTCATTTTAAAAACTAATAAAATCAGCAAGGAAGGTTTTGCTCCATTGTTCCTGAGATATTCATATAAAGGTATTCCATCTGAATATTCGGTAGGTAAATCAATACATCCATTAAACTGGGATGATGAATCAAAGGAACCTATTTTTATAAGCAAGCCAATAGCGAAGAAACTTTGTCCTGAAATCAAATATTATAATTTCTGCTCCAACAATGAGGTTATGGATATTATTTCCATAATGAATGAATTAGAGTTGAAAATTAAGGACATCGAAGATTCATTGAAAGAATTCAATAGCAAAGAAGTGGTATCAATGCTCAAAGGGGAAGAAGTCTACAAATCAGATGATCCCTATTTCATAGAATTTATGGACGAGTATATTCAAACCCACAAAGGAAAAACATTGCCAGCAACTTTAACCGTATATGGCACTATTCATGCAATGGCGAGGAATTTTGAAGCCACTAAGTTCAGACGATTCAAAATCCACGAAATAGACTATAATTACGTTAAGGGCATAGCCGAATTTATGGCCGCGAACGGTTTGTTGAACTCAACGATAAACAGAAGGCTTAAACACATTAGAGGATTTGTATCAAAAGCTAGAAAGAGGGGGTATAAAGTAAATCCTACCTACCAGGACTTTACATGGTCCACTGACGATACCGATGTTATAGCGTTATCAATGGAAGAACTCCAAACCCTGGAAGCTCTTGATCTCTCACAAACTCCATACTTAGAACGTACAAGAGATGTATTTGCTTTCGCATGCTATACGGGATTAAGATATTCAGATTTCAGTAAGCTCAAATACGTAAACGTAAAGGATGGATTTTTGAGGTTGACAGTTACCAAGACCAAAACAAACCAATCCATTCCTTTGAGCAAAAGAGCGAAGTTCTACATTGATAAATACAAATCGGAAACATCAGATTACGTCTTTCCTGTTGCAAGCGGACAAAAGTTCAATGAATACATCAAAAAGGTTTGTGAGAAAGCGGGATTTACGGATGAAATGGAAAAGGTGAGGTACAGCGGATCAAAAGAGATAATCGAAGTCTTCCCTAGATGGAAGGCGATAAGCGCACACGTAGCCCGAAAAACCTTTGTAACCCTATCCTTGGAGTTAGGCATGAAAGCGGAGGAAATAATGCCCATAACAGGACATAAAGATTACAAGAGCTTTAAACGATATGTAAACTTAACAGAAAAAAGGGCAAAGGAGGCCTTATTAACAGCATGGGAGAAATAGAAAAAAAATACTTATTATCTGAAGAAGATATCCGGACCATAGTAATTGAAACGATTTCTTTATACAAGCAAGATGAAGTATTGGCCAAACCTCAATTGATATTTAAAGAGGCTTGCAAGTACTATGGAGAAATAAGAGTCCGTAAATGGATTAAATCAGGATTGCTTAAGCCACAAAGCCAAAATGGTAAAGGATCTAAAAAATATTATTCACACAAGCAGATAATAAAACTATCACAGGAATTTAGACACTACTTGCCTGGTATTAAATTATAAAAAAATTGTAATTACTAAAAATATTAGTATTTTTGATCATCGCATATATACAACCGGGGCTGTAGTGATACATCCCCATCTTTAAAATGGCAGATTATTTTTATTCATATTTTTAGGTTTATAATTGGTTAGTTAAAATCCTTACATCTCCCAGGTGTAGGGATTTTTTATTATATTCACAAAAACCAAAATGTTATGGAATATATAGAATTAGATTATGGAATTGATGAAAAATTAATCATCAATAAACAACACATCGTTTGCATTCAAGCAAATACAGAATCGGGAAGGACAGTAATAACTCTATCTAATGGCAAAGGGTATACCGTGCCTTATGAGTATCAAGATTTACTAATTTTGTTAAAATGAAGTTAGATATTGAATTATGCAGAGCAATTCTTCAGAAAATAGAAGTAGAGGGAAAAGTTAACGGATTACAAGAATTTCCTAAGATTCCTGACCAAGAAGATGACTTTGTTTTCTATCAAATTAAAAAAATGCAGGAAGCAGGTTTTGTTAGGTATAAAATAGAAGGCAAAGGTTATTATAGCTCTTATGACTATTTTAACGTAGAGACAACTTATTATGGGCATGAATTTCTAAAACAAATGTTAGATGATACGGTATGGAATAAAACAAAAGAAATTGCTAAGAAAAGCGGAATGTCTTTAACCTTTGAAACTATTAAAGCAATAATACCTGTTGCAATTCAAGCCTTAATTGGTTAAGTCAAATAAAAGTTTTAAAATTATCAAAAGCTCATACTCAAAAGGTATGGGCTTTCTTTTTGCTATCATTTTTAGTATTTGTTTGGTAGCTAAATAATTTTAGCTTAGTTTTGTTATTATTTTTAGCAAATTTTAGCAAAGTGGCATTGACCGATAAACAACAACGATTCGTAGAGGAATACATGGTAGATTTAAACGCTACCCAAGCCGCTATTCGTGCCGGTTATAGTCAAAATACTGCTCATTCAATAGGAGCTGAAAACCTTATAAAACCTGAAATTCAAGAAGCCATCCAAAAAAGAAAGCAAGAACTTTCAGATCAAACAGGCATTACAGCTGAACGAGTGTTAAAAGAATATGCTAAGATTGCCTTTAGTGACATTAGAGAGCTTTATACTCCCGACAACAACTTATATGACATTAGACAATTAGATGATGAAACAGCTGGGGCGGTTATGTCTGTTGAGGTGGATGTTATGAATGTTCAAGGAATGCCAATTGGTGAAACTAAAAAAGTTAAGCTTTATGACAAGCTTAGGGCATTAGAAGCCTTAGGAAAACATATTGGATTGTTCGAGAAGGACAACAAACAGAAACAAGCGGAGGTACAAAACATTATCAATCTGGGAAGCGGTGTTAAGCCAAAGGAGGATGAATGATAAAGCTTTTACCAAAGCAGGAGAATGCGGTTTACTACCTCAACGATAAAGTTACGAATGAGGTCTTATATGGCGGTGCGGCAGGAGGTGGTAAATCAGCATTCGGATGTATGTGGCTTATACAGAATTGCCAAAAATACCCTAAGTCACGTTGGCTTATGGGGCGTTCTAAGCTAAAGACATTAAAGGAAACAACCTTAAATACGTTCTTTGATATCTGCGATCAATTGGGGGTTTCGGAGCAGTTCCATTACAACCAACAATCGGGAGTTATAACCCACCTTAACGGTTCTGAAATAATCCTTAAGGACTTATTCCTGTATCCATCGGACCCTAACTTCGACAGTCTGGGATCATTAGAGATAACTGGAGCTTTTATCGACGAATGCAACCAGGTAGTTATTAAGGCGTGGCAGATCGTTAAATCCCGTATAAGGTACAAGCTAAAGGAGTTCGGACTTATTCCGAAGATACTTGGTAGCTGTAACCCTTCAAAGAACTGGACTTATTCATTGTTCTACCATCCGTTCAAGAAGAAGGAATTACCAATCTATAGGAAGTTCATACAGGCATTACCAACTGACAATCCTCACTTGCCACCAAGTTATTTAGAATCTCTTAGGCAATTGGATGAAAACAGTAAGCAAAGGCTTTACTATGGTAACTGGGAGTATGACGATGATCCGGCAGCATTGATCGATTTCAGAAAGTTGCAGGACATCTTCACCAATTCTTTTGTCAAGGGCGGGGAAAGGTTTATTACGGCTGATATTGCCCGATTTGGACGTGATAAAACCGTTATCGGATGTTGGGATGGGTTTAGGCTGGTCCGTATAGTTGAGTTCGATAAGAACAAGGTTACCGAAGCAGCAATGAAGATCCAGGAGCTTGCAGAATACTATTCTGTTCCGATATCCAATATTGTTGTGGATGATGATGGTGTAGGCGGTGGTGTGGTTGACATTCTCGGGTGTAACGGGTTTGTGAATAATAGTAGACCATTAGACAATCCAGAAACAAAGCAACCGGAGAACTACATTAACCTAAAGAGCCAAATGTATTACGCTTTAGCAAAGTTGATAAACGAATCAGGGCTTTATATTGAGTTGTTGGGATTGGATATTGGAATCCGTGATATTATCATCCAGGAACTTGAACAGGTCAAGCAACATAACATGGACAAAGATGGCAAGAAGCAGGTATTACCGAAAGATGAAGTAAAAGAACTGTTGGGTAGATCACCTGACTACGCAGATATGATAATGATGAGAATGTGGTTTGAGTATAGATTTAAATTCGAGTTTTATGTTCGATAAAGATAAAGTGATAGTATTTGGATTAAGACTGTTGCTCATGGCTTTGGTCAGCTATGGGCTTCATTCGTTTGTATTGGTCGATCTAAACGTATTTGATTGGTCTATCTGGTCCAGGATAACCTATTTAACCCTAACAGCAGTATTTATGGTATTAATCAATTTAAAGCAATCAAATGGCTAGTTTCGGGCAATACGTCAATAAGGCATTAGGTTTCAATCCCCAAAGGAGGGAATACGAGAACCAATTAAACGCTATCCTATACGGTAACCTTATCAACTTTAAGGATGTGGTATTCTACAACTACTGCAGGGAGGACTTTATCCTAAAAGGGTACAAATCCAATGCAGAGGTCTATTCCATCGTCAAGAAGATCGTGGATAAGCTTTCATTCGCTCCATTGTACTTATACGAGGAAAAAGAGGATAAGAAAAGCTTAAGGTACAAAAGCTGTAAGAAATCGGTGGATAAGGTTGAGCACGCCAAATACAACATCTACAGAACCAAGGCACTCGATTTTGTCAATGATAACAATAACTTTTCTAAGCTGATCGAGCAACCTAACGAGCATCAGTCCTGGAACGAACTTATCGAACTGTTCCGCATATTCTACTTTGTGCAGGGTGAAGCATTCCTATACCGGGAAACGGCAGATGATAGCGACATCGCATTATCCATCCATGTATGTCCTGCTAACCTTATGGAGCCGGTATTCGGTGGAACTATTAACGATCCGATCACAGGATGGAAGCTTAATCTATTGAACGGCCAGATACGCAAATTGGATGCTAAGGATGTTTTCCAGTTGAAGATGGCAAATCCCGAATTTGATTCGATGGGTAGCCAGCTAAGGGGAATGTCACCACTGCAGGCAGGACAGAAGTATCTTCAGTTGGATGACACAGCAGTAAAGGCTTGGCTGAATAGTACGGTAAATGAAGGAGCAAAGGGATTGATAAGCCCAAACCATGCAGATCCGAAGTTATGGCTTACACCTAACCAGGTCGACAACCTACAGAACAGCATAGAAGAAAAGATACACGGAGCGGAGAACAAGAACAAGATCGTTGCATCCGCTATGCCTATCCAATATACGGCTATCGGTCTAAGCCCACAGGCATTGGCTATTGTCGATGGTCTTAAGTACTCCAATGTAAAGCTGTGTGACCTTTGGGGAGTTCCTCCGGTCCTATTCGATCCTAACCCTACCTATCAGAACATGAAGGAAGCAAAGGAAAGGTTCGTTAACGAGGTTATAATTCCATATCTGAACAAAGAGGAAGAAGGATTGAACAGGTGGCTTACAGAGTCTTTTAAACGGGCAGATAAGAAGAACTATGTATTAGACTATGATACGAGTGTCTACGATGAATTAAAGCTTGATCTAGAGGAAAGGAAAGCATTGAGTGAAATCCTATCCATCAATGAAATGCGAGTACTGGAAGGATGGGAAGAAATACAGGACAGCGATGCAGCCAATCAGGTGTTCATAGCATCTGGTAAAGTTCCTTTGAATGAATTTGATATGGGATTAACATTAAATGAAGATAAATTATGATAGGTGATTTAATTCTTTGGTTTAGACTTAAGAAAAAGCAAATGTTTTGCATTCATTCGTATAAAATTAAAGTATTTAAATGTATGGGAACTCACTTCTATCAAGAATGTACTAAGTGTGAGCGAACAAGAAGTTATTAGATGAACCCAAAACTACAACTAAGAAGATACGCAAGAGCAGAGGACAGAAAGCTAAAGGCATACGAGAAGAAGTACGCCAAAGCAATCCTACGTGTCCTTAACCACCAACTTGATGAAGCAATCCGAAACCTTCAATCAGGGGCTATCTTCTTAGATGTTACCATGAACGATGTACTATCCAATCTTTACAAAGAGGTAGGAGTAGACATCGCCAACAGTCAATATGATGCCCTAACATCATTCAAGACCAAAGCAAACGAATTCTTCCTAAATACATGGTTGGACTTCATGACCAATTATATCCTGTCATCAATGGCAGGTAGGGTAACAGGTATCAATGATACTACCCGAAAGAAGATACAGGAAACAATAGCTATCGGTTTTAACTTAGGTCTGGAAACCGAACAGATAGCGCAGTTCCTACGGGAAAGGATAGGGCAGTTCAATGTTTATCGTTCCATTATGATCGCCCGTACCGAAATAGCCGAAGCAGCTAACATCGCCAAAGATAGAAGCTCGGAAGATTGGGAAAGGGAAACAGGGGAGAATCTGTATAAGGTGTGGATCCATCGCTATGCTAAAAATCCAAGACATTGGCATGAACATTTGGACGACAACAAGGCAATCCCAAAGACCGAAAAGTTTATCGTAACGAACCCTAAAACAGGCATCACAGTATTGATGGATAGACCACACGATCCGGCAGGAGGTGCTGAAAATTCAATCAATTGTTCGTGCGTTGTAGTGTATGTTTCTGAATCATATGCAAGGCGTTTAAACTCAACAAAATAATATTTGCTAAATATTTAGCCTAAAATAGCTAAAAATATTAATCTAAATTTGTTTTGTATTGCTAAAAGATTTAGCTTTGTTGCTAAAGTTATTAGTATGAGTGAATTGGTATACAAAAATGCTTCTGTTCCTTTTAAGGATATGGATGACCAAACAGGTTTTCTGATTGGTTATGCCAATATTTATTCCATTAAGGACTTGGTGGGGGATATCTCAAATCCTGCATCTTTTGTGAAGACGGTTTCCGAAAGAAAAGCTAAGATCAAAATCTATAAAAACCACGATAACAATTTATTGGTAGGAGTTCCAAAGGAACTTAACCCATACGATTCAGTAGGGCTTCATTTAACTGCTAAGATGTTAATGGATACCTCATTGGGTAGAGATACTTATTTTGAATCTAAGTTTTTGGTTGAGAATGGATTTGAAAGCGGTTTTTCAATAGGTGGTTACGTTGTAAAGCGCAATCCTAAGCAAAGAGCTGAGATCATGGAGTATAAACTTGATGAGGTTTCCGTACTGACCAAAGAACAGGCTAATCAGGGTTCTATGGTTCAGATTGTGAAGTCTATCCAAGACCAAGAAGAAATTACCCAAGAAGCATTCTGGAATATCATCACCAAAGCATACGATAATCACAAATTCAGTGATAACGTGCTAAAATCATTAGAACAGTTTTTGAAAATGTCACTCGAAAATCAGGAGCCGAGCGATAGCGCAATCGAAACCACTCCGCAATCAGAGCCGACTAGTATTATAAAATCAATTTATTCAAATTTTTTACCATAAGATCATGGCAGAATTAACAGAAGAAGAAGTAAAAAAGGCGGCACAGGAGAATATCGAAAAGATTGCGAAGGATGCTGCAGAGAAAACGGCAGAAGAAAAAGCGAATGAAGCCGTAGAGAAGTCCTTAAAGGACAAGGGTTTTGTAACCAAAGAAGATGCTGAAAAATCAGCGGAAGAAGCTGTAAAAAAGGCTTTGGAAGCTAAAACAGCGGAAGATAATAAACGTTTCGACACATTGTCGGCACAGATCAAGAAAGCGTCACAGATTGAACCAGTGGAGAAAGTAAACAAATCGTTCAACGAATATTTAGCGGAAGCTATCGAGGAAAACAAAGGAGCTATCCAAAACTTTAAAAAAGGTAGTCCAGAATTGACCATCGCCATGAAAGCAGTTGGTGATATGTCAATCGCTAACAACTTCCCTAATGCTACTCCATTCGTACAGGATGTAAGAACAGGTTTGATTACTGTTCCTCAAAACCGTGTTTGGTTATCTGATATCATCCCTGGTGGAAGTTCTACAGGTAACTCAATCCTTTATCCAAAAGAAAATGGCGGTGAGGGTGCAGTAGGTTTATGGACTAATCCAGCTGTTGACAAACCACAGGTTGACTATGATTTGACAAGTCAATCGGCTTTCTTCAAATGGATCGCAGGTTATGTTATCATCGAGCGTGAAATGTTGGATGATATCGCATGGTTGCAGTCTTATTTGCAATCTAAGTTGCTTATTTCCTACAAGACAGCGGAAAACAATTTCATCTTAAACGGTTCTTCGGACACAAACCCTGTTACGGGTATGTTGACAGCGGCTACTGCTTATAATGGAACGTTTACAAACCCTGTTGACCGTGTAATCGATGCAGGATGGGGACAGATCGTTGAAACTACTCACGAATTCTATAACCCTACACATACGATCCTTAATCCTCGTGCAGCTGTAAGCTTAGGCTTAAACAAAGCAACCGGTTCGGGAGAGTACGATTTACCTAATGGATCAGTAGCATTCAGTAACGGTAAATTATCCGTGGGTGGATTAGACGTGGTTACAACCACCGGTTTACCTGCTACAGATTTCTTAACATTCGACAGGAATGCATTAGCGTATGTTACTCGCTTAGCTCCTGAATTGAGAATGTTCGAAGATGCTGCATTGGCAAAACGTAACAAAATCATGTTCCGTATCGAAGGTCGTGCAACATTGGCAATCTTCAACAACAATGCATTGGTTAAAGGACCATTAGTTGCTCCGGCAGGTGGATAATCAAAAAGGCTGTTAGTAGTTAGTTTTAAATAGGTAGTCAGGGTGGGGAAACCCGCCCTTTCTTTTAAGCACGAAGAAATGAGCAGAATCAAGTTTTTAAAGGACCACGTAAACGGCATCAAGAAGGGAGATGAGGGAGAATTTACCGAAGGTAGAGCTAATTACCTTGTCCGCACCGGAGTAGCCGAGTATGTTACCGATGCAGAGCCTAAAAAGTCCGTTAAGCAGGATAAATCAAAACCAAAGAGATCAGTTAAGCAAGAACCTTGTAAAACCTGTTAAGCAATGGCAATCCCTACACTACAAGAAGCAAAAGAGTTTTTAAGGCTGGAGGTAAACTACTTCGATAACGAGGTGGAAATGCTCCTTTCTTCCGCAATACACCAGGCAGAGAACATTACCGGCCGTAACTATACGGTCCAGTTGATCGACACCTACGAAGTAATGCAGGACGATGTAAAGCAGGCTGTTTTGATGATCGTAGCGACAGGGTTTGACCAGAGGCAGAACAATACCAAGGACAGTGAGAACGAATCGGTAAACGCCGCTATTTTCACTTTAAGGCAGAACAGTTCAAGACCGATATTCTAATGCAGTCAGGTAAGTACGATCAAAGGATAGAGTTTGTGAGGTACGGTGAGGGACCGGATGGGGCAGGGGGTACAATTCCTGTAACTGAGGTACTGTTATCGTCCTGGGCTTCGGTAGAGCAGCTCAAACAGAGCAAGGATATCGAGCAGGTACAGATGAGCCTGGACAGTGCTTTCCGTGTCAGGATGATGGTAAGGAAAGATTTTGAAGTAACCGTTGGTAAGCTTGTGGAATGGGAAGGTAAGCCATACAGTGTAATTACCTCGCCACAGGTGGAGAGCACCAGGTTAAAGCAGGAGTGGATCTTTGACATAAGCAGGAGAAATGGCTAGGGGTGGTGTTGTTATAAATACATTAGGCAAAGACCTAGAGCGATATCGAAAAGATATAGTTAAGCAGGTTAAAACCGCCATATCAGATATCGCTACAGATTTAGAGATATCCTCAAAAAGAGATTTGAAAGCCGCAAGTTCAAGACCTGATTTAATTGAAGAATTTGAGGCTCAAGGACTGAACTTCATTTTAGTAAACAAAAAATTCTCTAAAGGAGGTCTTAAAGCTGAGGTAGGTGTCTGGGGTGATAATAACATGGCAGCCTATATCGAGTTTGGTACAGGTTTGAGTGCAAGGGAAATATTAGCTCCTTACCCCCAATGGGTAAAGGATATAGCCTGGACATTTAAGGGCGACTTTGACGGATCACTAAAAGGAAGTCCTTATTTATACAGTAACTATTTCCGGTTAATGCCAGAGTATCAAATAAAGTTAAAAGCAATTTTAGACAAAAAATATAAGGTATAATGGACATATCAGAAGCATTGAGAAGGGCATATATAACAGCTATCGGCACATTAACGGTCAATGGCGTCAATATACCCGTATTTGATGAATTTGTAAATCCAAATACTACTATCCCTGTACTTAAGCTTACATCTAATCCAAATGAGGCAGGTCCGCAGGTGTATGTCGTTATCCAGGACCAGCAGGAAGTGGATGGGATACAGAACTTCTGCAGCCATAGGCAAAATTGCTCCATAACGATCAGGATTGTGACCAAGTTCAACAGTTCGGTTGGAGGCAAACGCTATTCAGAAGCTGTTGCCGATATCCTCAATCAGAAGATCAAGCCCACGCCTAGGACACATGCATTGGTTGATGGGAACGGGTTCTATTTCCAGCGTGTAGACAAAGAATTGAGCAGGTCTTATTCAGAATTCGCTAACAACGTAACGGCAGTCAATAAAGTAATCATTTACAATAACATAGTTAATCAATAAAGAAATGGCAAAAACATATGCAAAAGGATGGAAGGGTATCCTTTCCATTTGGGACGATACAGCTAGCGCATACAAGCCTTTGGTGTGTCTGACTTCAACATCGCATGCGATGAACGGTAATACACAGGAGAAGGTCAACATGTGTACCCAGGGCAAGACCATCACAAAGTTGCAGAGCATCAGTGAAACGGTAGATTTCGAAGGTGAAGTGGTAGATACCACTGCTGTTGGCGGCGGGAGCGTAGAGGCTTCATTGGCCGACATCAAGGCCATTATGCGTGCACAGGCACTTTCTGGTGAAGCGGATGATTTCCGTTTGGAGCGTGACTTTGATGGCTTCCTGTACTTTCCAGCACAGTTCCTCTCAATTTCAGATAGCTATTCGGCATCTGAGGAAGCTACGTTTTCAGGACAGTTAGGAATCCAAGGTGATGTTGTTGAGGTTGATCCTCATGCCGCACCTGGTGGTTAATCAAAGAATATACCATGAACAGAACTAATATAACAGTGAATATCGGTGGAAAACCACAGAATGTGGAATTGCTATTTGGAATGTGGGCCCTTTTCCGCTTGAAGGAATTCGGGTTTGACCTAAAGGATTTTGACAACATGAAAGGCGATCCGTTGCGTTTCATGGAAATGGTGATCATCCTAATGTACCTAGGGGCGTGCAACGCTGCCGGGAAGGACCTTGCCTCTTTCGATAAAAGTGATTTCTATGATTACGCTGAAGAGAACGGTGGCCTCTCCTTTGTAAACAGCGAGGAAGTGAAAAAGGTGATATCATGCTTTACCAATTCACTTTCCCTATTGAGCCCAAAGGACGAAAAAAAAAGCGTGAGCAGGGCGAAGAAGTAGATCCTTTTGAAGATTGTGCGTCCTTATTGAGTTTCGCTATGGGTGAGTTGGGACTAAGGATGCACGAATTCTACGATATGCCGTTCAATGAGTATATCGTTAAGGTGGAAGCCTATAACAGGATGCACGGCAACAAGCAGAAAGCCGAGCTATTGAACTGCCAGTTCATTGCCTACCATGCTTACATAGCGGGGAATATCCGATTGGAAAAGATCCCTTCATTCAGTGAGTTCATAGGCGAAAAGAGGAAGGTCAGGAGCACAATGACCGAGGAACAGAAAGAAAGGCTTAAGGCCGCCACAGCAGAGTACATTAAAAAGAAGAGCCAGATATCATGAGTTTAATTGCAGAGATACAAGCGAACATAGATAATTTCAATAGCAACCTTGATAAGGCGCAGGCCAGAATGGATGCTTTTGCAAACGGTATCGGTAAAAAGATAGCTGAAGTTGGCCAGTCGTTCCAGATGATCGGCGGAGCATTGAGCATTGCGGTAACCGCTCCATTGGTAGCTGCAGGGACTGCCGCATACAACATGGCCGCTGACTTTGAGGATGCTTTAGGCGCAACGGACCAGATCTTCAAGGAAGCTTCCGAAGCTACCCAAGCCTGGGCAAACAGTTTACCGACATATTACGGCATAGCCAAAAAGGAAGCATTGGAGTATTCCAACATGATGGGTTCAATGCTCGTCAATATTGGAAATCTTACCGAAAAGGAAGCAAGCAAACAATCTGCAAAACTTATAGAATTGGCAGGTGACCTTACGGCAATGTACGGAGGCACTACACAGGATGCAGTAAGAGCATTGACAGGAGCGTTAAAAGGCAATACCACGATGTTGGACAATTATGGGATGGCTGCAAACGATGCTCTGGTTAAGGCAAAGGCCTATTCCATGGGATTGGTAGAACAGGGTAAGGAATTGGACTTAGCGTCGAAACAAGCGGCTACTCTTGCACTTATTTACGAACAGTCAGCAGCTGCACAAGGACAGGCCGCTAGGGAATCCGAGGGGGCAAGCGGTTCGATGCGTGCGCTGAAAACGGAAATTTCCAACCTGACAACAGAATTGGGGGCAAACTTACTCCCTATCATAACTCCAATAGTAACCAAAATAAAAGAAATAGCGGCAGGATTCAGGTCATTGTCTCCTGAAGCCCAAAAGACCATAGCAGTTGTGGCAGCAGTTGCAGCGGCAATAGGCCCGATGTTATTGGCCTTGGGGTCACTTATGCAATTGGCCCCGCTAGTGGGTACTGCATTTGCAACGATGACAGGTCCTATAGGTATTGCAGTTGTCGCCATTGGTGCGGCAGTTGCCCTTATCATAAAATACTGGGATGAAATCAAAGCGTATTTCACGAATGGCGCAGGATCTAAGGTGTGGTCAAACATATCAAATGGAGCTCAACAGCTTTGGGCTAAGATCGTAGCAATATTTGAAAAGGTCAAAACCTTCATGTTAGATGTTTGGGGGAAGATTGGGTCTAATGTAAAATCTATTGTTGGCAATACTTTTACCACGATACTTTCCATAGTTGAATCTGTGATCAACCATATATCAGGGGTAATCGATGTGTTTTCTTCTCTATTGTCAGGTGATTTTAGTGGGGCAATCAAAGCGGTGGGACGTTTGTTCGAGAATGTTTTCAATACCATAAAGAACATAGGCTTAAATGTATTTGCAAACATATCACAGGCCATTGCAGGGTTCCTTAAGTTGGTGGGCGCAGATGAAATGGGTGCGTCCCTTGAAAATTGGGCAAACGGATTACGGCCTGTAAAGGAGCAGACCGAAGTGTTGACTGCTAATGTAGAAGAAGGGTCCAAAAAGCTAAAGACTTATGAAGGGAAAATCAAGGGCGTAACAGATGGGCTTAACGGAAATTCAGAGGCTTTAAATAAAAACTCTAAATCACAAAAGGACTATAGGGAGGAACTCGATAGTACATTGGCTGGGTTAGGATACTATGACGGCATTTTATCAAATATTTCAAACAAGTACAAAAATATTCAGGAACTAGCTAAAAAGGCTGGAGCATCCACTAAGGAATTAGCATTCATCATAAGGTCTGAATTTACTGAAAGGCTAATGGTTTCATTAGACGCTCTTTCTGAAAGATTAGATAGAGTAGTAAAAGCATCAAGGGGGGAGCTTACCGAAAAATTAAAAGGTAAATACAGTGAAGGCGGAGAAGGGTTATCTATTGATATGCCAGTAAAAGCCAAAGTTGAACTCGATTTTTCAAACCTATCTAAAAAAGCTGAACCAAATTCTGCAGTTATTGATAAGTTTTTTAAGACTGGGAAAGATGTTGCAAAAGCAATAAATGCAGGTTTTGAGGAAATTATTAGTACAAGCTCTATACCTGAGGTATTAGGGGGGCTGGCAAACTCAATAGGTCAGGCATTAGGGTCAGGTGAGAATGTTATTAAGGCCATTGGATCATCGTTACTTTCTTCTATTGGGACAATTTTAGTCAAACTTGGAGAAATGGCAGTTGCTGCTGGATTAGGAATAAAGGGTGTACAGTTAGCACTAAAGTCCTTAAATCCATATATAGCCATCGCGGCAGGTGCGGCATTAATTGCAATAGGATCCGCCTTTTCCGCCGGAGCTTCTAAATTAGGCAACTCTATGAGTTCAAACGCTGGATCCAGTTCATCGAGTTACACGAGTTCTGCCACTTCAAATCAAAACATGGTCCCAAGAGGGGCGTATTACAACAACGATAAGCAAGTGGTTGACCTTAAGATTAAAGGGAATAACCTTGTAGGGTCATTGAATATTAATCAGAACCGTAACAATAGATTAGGATAATGTCATATAATACCAAATACATATTAAGCTATTGTAACCGTTTAGGTAAGTCTTTAAGGGTAGAGATACAATTATGGGATTACGTTGGGGAAACATTTATACTTGTTAACCAAACTGACTACCTACAGGATCAAGAGGGCGCTTATGTGACATCTAATATTGATGGCGAATATGATCCGGAAAGGGATAAGAATCTTATTGAAGGAGGTTCAAACCCTTTTACATTGAACTATCAGAACGATACTAGCGAAAAGGGCGGTGCAATCCGTGCGACATTCGCAGATATGGAGTTCTTTGAGGATATGCTTTTCAATATCGATGACCTTGCAACAAGCGATGAAACAGAGATTAGAGCGGTATTCTATTATGACAACCAACTTGAATGGATAGGTTTCGTAACTCCTGACTTCTTTAATGTCGAGATTACGGAAAATCCATTGATTAGGTTAACTGCTTCTGATAGGGTAGGAGTACTTAAGGATGTAGACTATCCGATATTATCGGAGATGACAGATAAGGTCAGGATTCTTGATATCATAACCAATATTCTAAAAGAAACAGGGCTTGAATTAAACATCAATGTTGTTTGTGGTCTTTATTCTGATCAGTTCGAACCAAAAGCAGGTGATGCAGAATTCGAAGCATGGGAAAAGAACAATCCATTATTTGATACTTGGGTAAATGAATACAGGTTAGCAACCGATTTAGAGACTTTGGAGACAATGAATTGCTACGAGGTATTACAACGTATCATGAACCAATTCAATTGCCTTATAACACAATATAAAGGCGAATGGTGGATAGTTAACAAGTTCGATCTTGACAATGGTAAAGGAGTAAGGTTTGTCTATGAATTTGAAGGCTTATTTCAGTCCATGGACAGGATAATCTTTTCAGAGGAATACTTTAGCCTAATCGATACTGGAGGTGAAAGAACATTGATTCCTGCAGGAGCAAAGAACACCTATCTATTGGAACATGGTATTGATATGATCTATCCATTGAACCATTCATTGCAATCTCCTTCGTTAAATATTTTTGAAATTAATGATTGGTTCACTAATTCTAATTATAATTCAAAGCTGACTTTTGATATCCCATTAATGTATAACAATAACGGAAGTATCAATGAGACTTATGAAAATGAAATTAAGGAACTTCAAATAAATGACCATTCAATAATCACCTTATCAAACGATACAACTAATTATACTTCAGTACCTAATTATGTTAATGGTGATTCTTGGATATTACAGTCAGATAGCTTTAAGGTGGTTACGATGGATAAGAAGAAGTCATCATTCAAGGTTAAGGTAAAAGGAACAGGAAAGCCTTATACAGCAATGTTGATTGGTTTTTTCATGGAGATTGAAGAATATGGAATTCCTGGGGTTAAACACTATTTCAGCTTAGAAAATAAAGTTGAAGGGAATAATTTTACTGGAAATTTCAGGTTTATACCAATCGTAGATATCAATACTCCAGGGAATGTAACTGTTTTTCCATTTGGGTTTGAAAATAAATTCAATTCGGCAAATCTAGCGGTAGACCAAACATGGGAATTGGAGGTTAATATTTCAAAAGGAAGCCACCAAAGCTACGATATTAATACTGCTAACTTCTTTGTTAGAATATTCCCTAACAGGGCTTTTAAGAAAAATGATTATAACCCTGACTTAACAGAAATACATAATATTCTTAAGGAAGTTTCTGTATCGTTTATTAACGACAATCAAACTCCCAAAGGGACTGTTTTCCAATCAAAGATAGACGGTAAATTTACCAAACCAACAGAACAAAGGACAGTCCTTTTCGGAGATTATCAGACGATAGGACAGAACGGATTCTTTTATAAATACAGAGAGGACAGCTTAAGCATCCAGTACAACAGCGCAGGGGAAAGGCTAAAGGATTGGTTCACTCCTTATGACAGCGAAAGAAATCCCTTATTGATCCATTCATTGAGACAATTGACATACTCTTATGGAAAGGCTCACGATGAACTTAGGATAGGATTCGATATGAACCGTATAAATCCATTCTCTCACTTTGCAGTAAGATGTTTTAGCGAAAGATACATACAGGTGAATCCGGAGGATGACTATTTACAGGAAAAAGACAGCAGATACATAACAACAACCATAGGCAAGTATTTAAACAGCAAAAGATTCGTACTTGTCGAGGGAAAGATCGACTACCTAAGGAGCCACTTTGAGGGTGTGCTCGCTCAAATTAGAACTAACGAAGTGCAGCGGCAGGAGTATATCTACTCCTATTTTGAACAGAGGGACATTAGTTAAAATGAGAACAGAGAATGGCTACAGTTAAATTTTCGGATGAAATGCCAAAACCTACTTCCATAAAAGGAACGGATAGGTTTTTAATCAGTGATGGTGTAACAGGGGAAGCAAAGGCACCGGACTTCAATCAGGCAAAGGAATACCTGAACATTACCGGTATAGAAATGGAACCCCTAGTAGGGGGTACAACATCAGGTACAGCTTTAGTTGTACCCAATGGACCTGCAGGAGAACAGAGAACCGCAGAAGTATCTAGCGGTAAATGGTATGACTTCGGTAGTGGTCCTGTCCAGGCAAGTGCTGACAGACGTTGGAAATCCTATTGGAACGGAACTTCTTGGGTTCTGAAGGACATGGGGGCGTTGCCTATACAAGAAGGTACTGACACAATAGTAGATGAAGAAGTTCCAAAAGGGAAGGCTGTGGTTAAATATGTAGCGCCTACTAAGGAAAAAGTTGATAGTATTTTAGAAGTAGTTCCAGAAGGAGAGGTATCTCATTTAGACGTTGGTTCGGGAACTTCCTTCGGGTCTACTGTTTATGGATGGGGGTTCCCGATAAAGGGTTACAAAAACATAAAGGCTATAAGTATTTCATTAGGTTCTGGAGGTACATCTAATTCACAAAGGTTAGTTGTTAAAAAATTGAACGAATCGGGCGAAGTTTTGTTTGACGAAAATTTCACAAAGACAATTTCAGGAACAAGGACACTGTATAGGTTTGATTTACCTAGTCTTATTGAAAATACAAGCGAGGAAAAGTTATGGGTTGAAATTTTTACTAATGCCACAGTTTCAATTTACAGAACATCTCCTGCTGTGGTATTTACAGCTGAAAATGGATACCCGTTCCCTAGAAATACCACGGTTAATGACATGGGGGCTTCGGGATTCAATGCTGGTGGGTCATCTGCTTATTATGACGTGTATCATCAAGTTATAACCGAAGATTACGATATTCTTTTTAACGAGAATGCTGAAAACCAAATAATAGAAATAGCAAACTCCAATATTGTTGTTCCTGCTTATGTAGATGAAACTGTAGATAAAGTCAATGAGCATATTGTCACCTCGCTTGTAGCAGGAGAAGATTACGTTCCGTTTGTTGACGGCGTTGGACCACAGAGCGATGGTAATTATAAAATGGGATTTCCAGCAGGCGAATTACAGCCTTTTGATAAGATTACAATTCCTGTAAACTATAACCCAGTAAGGGTACTACCAACTGTTTTTACGATAAACATTAGGCAGGTAAATAAAACAGGAGAAATTATTGCTACAACTACTGCGCCATTCCCAGGAGGTACAGGTCGGGTTGATACAATCTTTACTTTCCCTAGCATTGTCAATCCAACAGGTAAAGTATTTATTGAGGTTACGGCTAACGGTCAATTCGGACTCCACAGGAGATACCCTAACCCAGCGGTAATTTTCACAGAAGCTAACGGATACCCGCCATTAGCAACTTCAACGACACCATCTGGCGCGTTGGTCGACACGTCTTTATATTTAGACTTTTGGTTTAAAACAAATACATATTTTGAAGAAACAGTTTTACAAGGTGTAACTATTGACATTCCAGAACAAGATGCTAATGTACTTGGAAATGAAAACGAAAGAATTTCCTTTACGGGTTCATCTGTTACATGGGGGGATGGTTATTTGCAATCTGGCTATGTTGCTGAATACATCAAATTGAAGCAATCAAAGTTCGCAAAGGCAATTTTAGCATCAGAACTTGAAGGTGGTACATTAATTGAAAATAGACAGTACTTCTTGGGTAAGGCTCGAAAAATAACAGGTATTGGTCAAGAGTTTGAATTCAAGATTACAGGTAACGAGGTAAGCATTATTCAGGGTATCGAAAGAAGCAACGATAATGCAAGTGAAATTGAATTGTATATCGATGGAAATCTTCACGACACATTCAATAACTTCAATCCTACATCTATAGGAACTTTCACTAAGAATTTTACAGGAGATGGTACTGCTGTTATGTTCGATTTAGGCATGGCGTTTACTTATGGTCATACAGTAACAGTTGCAGGAGCTTCTAAAGTAGTTACTCTTAACACTACACAAAACACAGGATTTAGCATTCCTGCTGGTTCAGATTGTGCAATCATCAGACGTTTGGGAGTTGATGAAGATGGCAACCCTGCTGTTACGCACTGGCTATGGTTCAAAGTTGCGCCAACAAGCGGACAGGCTATTGTTGTGAATGGAACTAGAGCAAAGGCGTTGTTCTATGAGAAAACTACTATCGGTCAAGATTCGTCAGGAAATAATGAAAGTCCTTACGGTGATGGTGATACTTCATTCGATCCACTTGCGCCTGCTTCTATCGCCACAGGTTTGGACTTTAGGCAGACAGATGAAAGGGTTGTAAAGATATATAGATTCTTGGATAACAAAGAACGTACTGTTAGACTTAGGATTAAGGGGAACTACGGCACTGCAAGTGGCACACCATATTTCATCTTCAACTTTGCAACGAACAGATATTTCCATTTCCAGAATGCAGGTATTGGTGGATGGGATCTTTGGGATCTGGACAGGACTATCTCTCAGGATGCATTGAGAGGATGGCAAAGGGTGATCGAGTTCAACCCTGATAAATTGGTCATCGAAACCACTCCAAATGATGATTGGATTGTAAAAGGGCATAAGGTATATTCTAGTGCCACCTTATCATTAGCAGGTTTGAGAGCTACAAAAAATTTGCCTCTTAGGTCAATAGACTACAATTCAGGCACAGATGATTACACAATGACAAGGTGGAGAGGGTTCATTACAGCAATTACCGAAGATAGCGTGACTTTTTCCGGTACTGTAGATACTCCAATCGCTGTGGGTGATGTGGTTATGATTGGGCAATATTGGGGTAACAATAAGGATTATATTGAAAGGATAGTTTCGGGCATAAGCGGAAACACCATTTCATTTAACAAGCCTATTTCTAAGGGTGAAATCATCTATAACAGTTTGCAGGATTTTGTTGGAAAAGAAATTGGTGTACGTTCATTGGGAACTTTCAAAACAAAATTGGAAGGAGTAATTGATAAAATTAGGTCAGTTACTGATTGTCCTATCTACGTTCTTGAAAACCCTATGCCTAATGTATTGGGACGTGAATTATGGGGTTATCCAATCATTATGGATATGGTTGCAAACAGCAAGGTTAATGTACATTCAGTTGACTATTTGAGCTTAAGGAAATGGCAAGAAAGCCAAGCTAAAGAGAGTACGACTTTAAATGTTGCATCAGCAGTATTAGACCCTTATCTGAATAAGAGGGTGCTTGAATTCGGAACTAATGGGCAGAATCTATTATCTGTAGACGTATTGTTGAATGGCGAAAGTATATACGGAAAGCGTGCAGTAGTTCAAAACGGTTGGGCATATACTGTTAATCAGTCAGCTACAGGAGCAGCACTGAACAAGCTAGTATCAGGCACTACAAATTCAGGTCAGGTTTACAACGGTAGAACTCCAAGATTGGTAATATTAGATGATACATTGACAAGCGGAACGATAACCGTTAAATGGGCTGGTTCATTGTGGAGCAATGACAGTTGTCATATGAACGCAAACGGTTCTAAGCTTTATGCGGATTTTTTGAGAGATATATAATGTTTAACGCCCCTATCTCGGTAGGGGTATAAAAAATGCCCAATAGATCGTCCTCATCCATTGGGCTCAAAAACGACACTATCATATGAATGTTTTTGATAACTAAATATAGTTAAAAAAGTAACAGAAAAAAATAAAAAAGCCCAATGAATACCGGAAATCATTGGGCCAATTGTTAATTAGTCTATTTGTAATGATGCATTAATGTTATGAAGTTAAATAAAATAAAATAAAAACCCAACAGCAAACATACCGTTGGGCCTAAAATATGTTAACGCTCTACGGGGAGTAGAACGGAATAAATTTAATAATAATTAAGGGAAAAGGAAAAGAAGGAAAGTATTAAAGATTTACAGCGATTAATGTATCAATAAAAAAACCAATGGATCACCCTAATCCATTGGCAATAAATCAAATAGTTTCTATGAACTTTATGAAGGTAATAAAAATAAAATTGAATACCAAAAAGCCCAACAGCATGAACACCGTTGGGCTATAACCAATTTTTGTAATGATAAACTACAAGAATTTAAATATAGGAAATTAAAATGAAAACAGGAGAAAAGGGATTGGCATTGATAAAGAGCTTTGAGGGATTCTACCCTAAGCCTTATAGGGACCCGATAGGGATTCCTACCATTGGATATGGTTTTACGTATTACCTGCCCGATAGACGAAAGGTAACGATGCAGGACAGGCCATTGACAGAACATCAGGCTACATGCATGCTGCAGGAGATCCTGAATGGTTACGAGAACGATGTGCTGAGGTTGGTCCGTGTACCATTGACACAGAACCAGTTCGATGCCTTGGTGAGCTTTACCTTCAATCTGGGCGGTGCGAACTTCGGTAAATCTACACTATTAAAAAAGCTCAATGTAAACCCAAACGATCCTTCCATCCGTGAGGAATTCGCAAAATGGAACAAGGCCGGGGGAAATGTATTTGCAGGATTGGTAAGGAGAAGAAAAGCAGAAGCGGATTTATATTTCAGTAAGTAAAGATGAGCGATGTTAAGCAAGATATGATCGATCGCAAGGTCGACGGAGTGGTAAAGATTTTCGGATTGGCATATAAGGATATCGTTGCACTTGTAGCGACAATATCCATCTTGCTGAATGTCTATTTAGTTTATAAGATTATTACGATGAATGAGGATCTGAATGCCAAGATCGTGGAAGAAGTCCGCAGGCAAGTACCGCAGGCCGTAAACGAGCGGGTTCCTGAAGTTGTGGATAGCAGATTAGAAGGAGTCCGTGAAGGAGTTGACAAGGCATTGAACAAGGTAGACACCATCGTACAGAGGATCGGAGGTAAGGAATGAAAAAGGCATTGATACTATTGATGTTGGTGTTTTCCGTGTTGGTTACATCATCAAGCCAAAACAAGCCACTGGAGCAAGTCGAAAAGATTCCATTGGTAAAGTCATTGGATAACTTAAATAATTCGTTGGACAGTCTAAAAAAAGTATTGGATGAAAGGTATTAGGATAGCAGCAATGGTGTGCTTGGTGTGCATCTTTGCCTCGTGCGGATCTCTTAGGAATAAGAGCAAGTCAAGCGAAAAATTGGAAATAAAGGAAGGCGCAAAGGTTGAGCAGACCATAAAGGAGCAGTCAGGCAGCAAATCAGTTGTTCAGGATCGGGAAATCGATAAGGGGACGATTGTCACCGAGCGTCAGACCACGACCACCACCACAACGGAAGGTAGCAAGGGGAAAGCGGTTATCCGGAAAGGGGATCTAAAGCCTGGGGAAAACATCATTCCCATGGATAGCGCAGTAGGGATGATCAAAGCTGTACTCGATACCCTCAATAAGACATTGACTTTGGAAGTTACCACTCCATCCAGCAGAAAGGAAACAGTGGTAAACGAAAGGATAACCGAACGAAAGGACGTTGAAAAGGAACGTAAAGAGGATAGGCAGGATACCTCAAGCAAGCAGGTTGCAGTCCAAGCGGAGCAATCCAGAAGGGAAACATCGCAGACCAGTCAAAGCGCAAGCACACCAAACATTTGGGCAGTTTTTGCCAGCAAGATTGGATGGGCCATTGCTTTCCTTGTGATATTGATAGGGGGTTGTTGGTGGTTCTTTGGGATTGGAAGGAGGAAGTAAACTGAAGAAATAAATTAAATGTTACAATTGTAAATTTATAATATACTGATAATCAAATATATATTAAAAAAACTCTTGCTTTGTCCATTTTTTATTTTATATTATTGTATCTATGAGTATAAACATAGAAATTCAACAAATCATTCTTTCAAGGCTAGAGAATGGTGAATCAATTGACGATTTAGTCCAAGTTAATGGATTTGAAAAAGAATTAAAATATCTTGAAGATTTTGGGTACGTAGAGTGTCCAGTTAAACCTAATTCAAAAGAATCCTATTATTCCACTTATAGGATAACTTCTTTAGGCAGGAGTATGATTATTTAAAATTACAGCCACTCTAACCAGTGGCTTGGTTATTTATCATAATTTCTTTTAATTCATTGGCATTCGAGAAACGTGATAACTACTATTAAATTTTATCGTGGTATCCCTATATAAAAATTTTATTGCATGATGGTTGTTGTATCTGGATCTAATCAGATAGGAATTTTCTGACTTTACTTTTTGATAAAATTTGCCAAAATCTTGCTGTGTTATTTTTGTTTGACCATAGATATCAAAATAGATTTTATTGATTTTACCGTAACCATTTATTGAAAATGTCATTTTAATAAATTCTCCATCTTTTTTTAAGGTAGAATAATTACTAAAATCAAGTAAAAGGGGGCCATAATCATACGAATTTTTAAATTCCATGGTTGGTAAAATTTCTTCCACAGGTGTACCATTAATATTTGAGGGGTTTCTACCTAAATCTGGAGCATTTTGAACCGAAATAGATAATTCATCAATATTAGTAGGAGAAATTGATACTTTGAAAATGGTGCCATTATAAGAAAAAGTTCCAGGCCTAACTAAATTTTGACTTTTACTGTGTTCGGTAGTAATTAAAAATATAGAAGTAAAAATTAATAGAATTATTATCATTTTATATTTTATATGGAAAATGTTAATTTATGAGGCTTGATTAAAATAAACTTCATTAAAGTATTGGTGGTTACAATTTAAAAAAATATTAACATGAGTCTAAGGCATTATGTTTTAGTTTGATTTTCCATACATGGCAATAAATGGAGAACCTTAATGTACAAAATAGCCCTAAATAATCAGATTCGGAGCTTTTAAATTATTAATGACTTAAATTTTAGTATTTACCATATGTCTTAAGCATGTCAACAATTTTAAACCTTAAATTATAATAATGTAAAATCGTAAAAGTAGTATCTTTCTCATTATATACTAATCTTTCAGGATCAACACCTCTATATTCAGCCATCATATCTTTTAGATCGGAAATTAAATAATCTTTACTGTTGATTGTTAATTTGGAATCATCAATCTTTTCTTTCTCAATGACTTCATTTTTCTTACAGGAGAATAGGACAAGTAAAAGCCCTATAAATAAAAATATAAACGTATTTTTCATAATATCCATAATTTGGTTAATCCAAATATAATAAATAAGCCTAACTTATGTTAGGCTCATAATAATTGTTTGTTTTAAAGGATTTTATTCGTTATCTAAATCTTTCAACCAAGATTTCACTTCATCACGGGTCTTGCCTGTCTTTTCCTGAAGTTTACCATATAATTCATCCTCTTTTCCTTCTACGTAAAGAAGGTCATCATCAGTAAGATCTGCATATTTCTGTTTTACTTTTCCTTTAAGGATGTTCCATTTGCCTTTTAAATCTAAAGAATCCATATTAATAAAATTTTAGTGTATAGTTAAAACACCTTTAGAGTGAAACAGTTTTAAATATTATACTTTTACCATTAAAACACCCAGTTAATTTATTTGCATATTTTTAAGTATTTAAAAATAATATTGTTGACAATCAATAATATATAATAAATGTTTAAACATTCGTTTATTAAGCTTTTGTTAATGTTAATTTAATTCGTTTTTATTTTATAAAATTACATAAAATTTCAGAAGAATGTTTGTCAGTGGAACCAAGGAGCAGAAAATAGAATTCCTCAAAGAGTTTTATGAAAAGAAATATTTGTCAAGGGATTTCAGTTTCAGGGCCATTGATGTAAGCTCAGGAGTTGATACTGATATCCTTGAAGAAATGATCCTGGAAATATCTCGTTATACGGAATTTAGACTAATGAAGTTCAAAGATAATGAAGGGGTTTATTTTGTAATCTGTAAAATATAAAATCATGATGAGGTATGCATATTTCTTCGATAATATTTTCAATAAGATTAAGCAAGCAGAAGATTGGGACCATATTTCAATTTTAGTTGGATGTCTGGAGGAAATAGTAGATGATTGGAATACATCTAGATTGTTCAATTTAGAAATACTTGCTTTGTGCCGTGGATTTCTCGATGAATTTAACCAATCCGCAGATTTAAGACGTGATGTACTTACTTTTTCAGAAAATGATATAAAGCGTTTGAGCGGCCTTATGCTTAAAAGCATGGAAAACAGTTAATAAAAAGCCTAACGGTAGGTTAGGCTTGAACTTTTTTGTAGAAATATCCTTTGATATGAATCGGGAGGTTTTCCCATGTTTCAAAGAGTTTAATACCTGCAACACAACCAGCTTTATAAGGTGTTACATAATTATTAAAGTCTTTTAATTCCTCTTCATCAAGATTATCAAAATATTTCTTGAAATGTTCCTGAGTTTCTTTAATTGCCTTCTCAATTTTGGCTCTGTATTGTTCGTAATTTTCCATAATATCAAATATACCAACTTTAAATCATGTTATTTGATAGGGGTATTTGTCCAGTTTTTTAGTGCATAAACTGGACATTATTCATTTGATGCTCATTTGATAAAACCGCCAGGAACGGGTTAAAAATCGCTTTTTAGGTGCAATTTTATTTGATGATTATTTGCTGTTATAAATTTCAACAGCCCTTTCATTAGCTTTCTCGGTGGCTTGTTGTTTGTTAAGTTTGATAGAACTAGACTTAAAATTGTTTAATTTGTTAATTTGCATTATGAAAAAGAATTTATTTTCATTTCTATTGCCAATTATCTATTTCTCCTTAATGTATTGGTTAGTTCTTTTTACTGGAGATGGAACGATAAATTCCTCTATAGATTTATTGTCAATTATTGTTGGGTATATTTTAATATTATTATGTGGATCAGTTATTAGTCTTATATTCTTCAAACGTGTTAATTTTAATGAAGCTTCTAAGTTTGGATTGATTGCAATATCTATTTTTATAACAGCTCCAATTTTATTGAATATTTTTAAATAGCCTTCTGTTTTCATTTCTTCTTATCTCTAATTTGGGGTTAGACCTCAAATAATATTTCGCATTCGTCTTTGTCTACGGTAATTGTATTGCCATCCTCATCTTGAAGGAAATATGTTTCCGTTGATGAATTTAAAATCATGTACTTTTTATTTTCGTACAAAATATTGTATACGTCGTTTCTTTTTTCCATTTTTATTAATCTAATTTTCTTACTGATAATATTGAAAATTCACTTCCATAGTCATATAAAGCTCTTTGTCTAGCTCCATTCTCGCTAATAGTGTAATACTTCTTTTCCCATTGCAACATCTCGCCTTCAAGAAAATAAGCTAGTATAACTGAATATGTATGCATCATTTCTTCTTTCTTAATTCCCCAAGATTGGAGAGGTTTGTATTTTTGCATTCAATATTTATATTTGTGTATAAATTTTAAATTATGTTTGGCATATTTTGTCTATTACTATTTGCGTGGGCTCTATTCCCATCAAAAGGAAGTAAAAAAGGAAATTCCATAGGCTACATTATTATTTATGCAATTGCAGTGGTAGGTATGGCAAGATTCGTCCTGTAGTTCCTAATAATTGGGAAGGGGCTATCACTTATTTCACTGATAATCGATAATATCACTCTTTCCGGTGTTAACCCTATTTCAATTGTTTAATCAATATTTCTTCCACGCTTGATGATAGTTTCCTAAACTCACTATCTACTTGGAATAGATCTTCATGCATGGAAAGGCTGTTTATTACCGTTGCATGGTTTCGGCCGCCTATCAGATCTCCTATCTGCTGTAATGTAAGATTGGTGTACTTCCTTAGATAGTGGCAGATAAGCGAACGGGCCGTAACAAATTCCCTTAACCTTGACTTTCTCCTGATCTGATCATAGCTTATACCCGTAACCTCGCTGACCGCTTCAATTACTGGTCCCTTGTCCTTATTAAGGAAGGATAGCCTATCGTAGCTATCCAGTCCTAAGTATATTAGTGGGGTCATGGTTAATTTGCATTTTGGATTGAATCATAGATGTTCCTTATTTTTACCATGTTTGAGGTCAGCAATGTTTTTATATCTGAATTAAAAGGACTTGGATTATTGTTCATCCCTCTTGCCCTCCATCTTGGGTGTGGATGGCTTCAATTGCAGTAAGCCTATCCAATTCTGCAGCAATCAATGCACCTGCGATTATTAGCCGTTCTTTGTAAGGTTTGCTACACATCTTAGACCATATAAATTTGTCCCATCCAGTTGGTGGAGTGAACGACATAATACTCATGCTTACGGTTGATTTAGTTCCAGGTCTTGGTAGCCCTAATATTCCTGATGCAGCTTGTAACAATTCATTGCTTTGGTACATTAGGTCTTGTTCTTTAGTGTACCCATGTTTATTTATCTGTTCTTCTCGCTCCTTAGCGATTAGTTCTATTCCTGTTGGTTTATCCATTTGTGTTTGATTTTAAGTGGTTGTATTTGGTTAAAAGAATGTCAATTACATTGAACATTTGATGGATTGCTTCTGCTTCTCCCGAATGTTCTATAGGCGTGTCTTTCGGGTATTCGATTAACGACTGTAAGTTCTTAATTACATGCAAAGCATTAACAAGCTCCGCATTCTGCTCTTGAAGCTCATTGATTTTCGGCAGAACATTTGTTGACACGTCCTCTCCTAAACCAATACCTAAAGTTTTTCCGATCGCTTGTAAATCCAAATTCTTAAAAACTTTACTTGCAGATTCTTTCCAGTCTTGAAGCTCCTGTGTTTGGGATTGGGCGTAGCGTTCGGCAACTTCGTCAATCATTGCGTTGGTTATCCCATCATCACCGTAACAAGATTTCCAGCTTTTCCAACCGTATTCAATCGCTACTTCGTCTTTTATTTCCTCTATTGTTTTACTCATGGCTTGTTGATATAATGTTCCCTAATTCAATTACAAAATACTTTTGCCCCTCAACCGCTCCCCATTTTGGATTACCTTCCTTGATGAAAATGCCTTTGCATTGCAACGTTATGGTAGGCGAATATTTAGCGTATCCATTTCGGAATTGGACTTGGTCGAAGTCTTTGGTGTCGTAAGCAGATGGAAATCCGCAACATAATCTATTAGTCCAATAATCCTTAATATCCCTATATTCTTCTTTCTTTTCTCCCGAAGCAATCATGTCAAACCACTTCTTTTTTAGTGTTAGGTGTAGTTTTTTACTCATGGCTTAAACTCCTTAACTTAATCCTTCATAACAATTGATACATACATCTCCATACTCCCCATAATTGCCACCTGTTCCTTTTGAAAATTTTGAATCGCAGTAACCGCAAGTGAGGGGTTCCACCTCCTTTCCATCAATAGGTAGGGCTAGACCACGGTCTATTAAGCCGAATACGTCGAAGTGCCATTCTAGTAGTTTTGTAACACACCAATAAGGCATACCTACGATATTTATACATTTAGGGTGTAGTGTATTCATTCTGTGCCTAGCAAAGACTGATGTATCGTAAGGGACAAACCTTTCTCCATTATGCTCTATTTCCTCTGTAAGGGTGGATAGAGGTCTTAGCAGGGGTTTAGATTGATTTTCTATGTGTGTCCATAGATTTCTATCTGTTAAATCACAAACCATATCTTTATTGACATAGCTGTTAAATCCTATTACTTTAAGACCATAAGGCAGGTAAGGTGCTAGTTCCTTTATTGTTAATCTTTCCATTTGGTTGTGGGGGTTATGGTAAAACGTTTCTGTTAATTTCAAGGAGTTCGTCAATTCTGCAAGTGACCGATTTCCCATACTTAGTTTTTAAATGACAGGTATTACCGTCAATAGCAATCAATCGCCAAACCATTGAGAATTTCTTAGCCCATTTGATGTGATATTTCCTACCTATTGTCGGCATGGTAACCTTGTGAGTGGCTTCCTTTTCCATTCTGTTAGTGTTTTACGAAGCCAATGACCTCAGTTTCTTTTCTTGTTCTTCCTTCCATGCTGATCGGATTTCCTCATTGCTCCTTGGATCATCTAGTTCTACAAACTTTATCGTATTCTTGTTGTCGTACATGGGTACAGAGCGCATGGCTTTGGGCTGTTTGGTTTGGAATATCTTTTCGTTCTTCTGTAGCTTGACATGTCCCTTTTGCATCGATGGTTTATCGATAGGCTCCGTTACCTTGGTTTTTATCCTTGTATTTGGCCTTGACTTCAACTTTGGATCTGCCTTTTGCCTTATCATCTTGAACTTTCCTTTTTCAGGGTGTTTCTGTAGCAACTGGTTCACGTATATAGTGGTGATGCCGTACTTAATACCTACTTCAATTGATGTCATCGTAAGTCTGTCAATTGCCATTTGATCGTACATCTTCCTCTTTTCTGAAGATGCACGGTCCGCAACCCCAATTATCCTCCGGATTATTGACCTTACACTGCTGTAGTTTATACCGGTTTCTTTGGTTATTTCAATCGGTGACTTTCCTGATCTTGACAGATGGACTATCATGTCTATTTCTTCGGTTGTGAATTTCTTTTTCATGATTCCTCCTTAACTGCTTTTAGAACTCTTTGGAACACCTCGTTTTCACATTCGTATTCCTCAATGAGTAGTCCGTAAATACTTTCGTTTTTTGATCTTCCTGTTATCCATAGGAAGAAATAGGCACTAAGCCAACCAAAGGCTTTTATCCTACCTTCCATAGTTATTAATTCACCATCTTCATTGATGGCTGAATAATGGGTTATGAATGTTTTCATCTGATTTAATCTTTAAGTCTGGAAATAGAAAAGCCTTCACGAATGGCGAAGGCTGAATCATCAGTTATCTTGTTGTGGCAGTTCCTGCATAGTGGTAGCCAATACTCAATCTTGTTAAGGTTTATTCCCCTGGATTTCATGTGATGTACATCAGTAGTAAAATGAGTGCATCCATTTAATCTAGCTTTGCAGTAGGGGTTATCTTCTTTGAATTTCTTAGCAAGTTTGTAGTAAATCCTATCTTCTTTTATTCCTTTATTGGATCGTTTGGGAATTGGGGTATTTTTCTTTTGGATAGGCTTTTTAATGAAATTCTTGTTATAACAAAAAAGGCACATACGCCTACTGAATATGTACCTTTCATCTTTGCAGGATTCACAAATCTTTTTCTTTCGTTTTATCATGTCATCTTCCAATTTTTATCAGATGATATTTCGAAATCATAATGCCATGAAGAACTACAACCACATGCAATTTCATACAAAACCCAGTTGTTTTGCCTAAAACTTACCTGTGTTATAATGCGTTCCTTTTGGTCAACATCTGTAATAAGAAATACTATATCACCTATCCCGAATTTGCTTTCGAACGTCATGCTGAATCTATTTTAAATTCTATTCTTGGATTTGATTTATCTAAATACTTTTCTGCTACTATCTTGACACATCTGTTATCGTTCTTAATTGCCTTTACTCTCTGTAAGCAGTCCAATACTATCTTAAGGCTATTGTCTAGGTCTGACCTTTGAGAAGGGTAGAACACTTTGATATATAGCTCAAAATATCCATCTATCATCTTGTTTCGATAGTGGTTATATTGGATAAAGAAATTGTTTTCGTAATCTTTTAAGGACTTTGTTTTAGCTAGAGAGCCATGACCTTGTAGAGTGATAATCTTGTAGCAGTTACTTTTACTAGGCGTATTACCTAGGATTGTTTGCCACATCTATTTGTTTGGGAATAGTAATTCGATTGCTTCTTGTTGGGTTAGGGTTTTGGCGAATCGAGCTTTAAATGTATAAATGCTTGTGTCATGGGAATTTTGAAACTTAACCACATAATCTCCGTTGACATTTATATAATCTAAAACCCCTATAAAGTAATCGTTTTCATCATCTACCCAAGCTTTAATAACATCTCCAACCTTTGGTTTTTCTTCCGGTTTGATACGGTATTCGTAGTTATCACCATCCCATATAGGATTAGTAGCTATAGTCCAGTCACCAATCCATTTTTTAGGCATTGATTCAATAATCGCCCCATTCCTATGAGCTTCTTTAAGTTCTGCGAATTTGTCTTGTTCGATGACGGTAGCCCATTTGCCGTTGCTAAATATAACTTCTTGCCCTAATCCAAATCTATCATACAGAATGTTTAATTTATGATCGAAATGAAAAGTATCGTAATATGGTGTAAACCCCCTTCTATTAGCTTCCTCAATCAAGGCTTGTTCTACTTCTGTCGAAGTGGCTTCGGTAGTGTATTCTTTAGCTATATTATTACAAGCGCATTTTGAACTTGATTCATCAATAAAACTAAACCATGAACCATCTTTAAGAAAGCCATATCCGTATAGAGAACCTGATTCATTTATTGAAGTCACACAGAATATAGAGCCATACTCATGCTTATACCATTTCCCTATTTGATGTCTTGATTCAATTTCTTCCTTTGACAAGTAAAGCTCAAACAAATCATTTAATGACACCTCTACATTATGGTTTTCCGATGGATCTTCTACTAATGTTAATTGTCCTTGTTGGTGTACTAAGTAAACGTGTCCATGTGAATGGAAATCATACTGCATTTCCTTATCGTAAGGTATTTTGTTTTTTCTTGCTCTTGAAATTACTTCTCCAAGCATTTCATGTCCGTATATGTGTACATGGACATTGTCTATTGTTTTGTTATCTGACATAATTTAGAATTGTTAAGATTTTTTATTTAAGAATTTTCTTTCCAAGAACTCTGTAAATCCTAGCACTTTATCGCCTAATTTCAAGAATCTTCCAGAAGTATTTTTGATACCGAATTTTGAATGCAGATTGTCAAATTGCCTTATGCATCTTTGTGTAAAAACTTCTCCTTCGGTTTTAATCCTTTCAACTTTTTCAATTTCTGGTGCTTTCTTTTCTCCAATTGCTTTTTTGATTGCTGCAATAACGTCTGGATGATAGCCTTCTCCAATTGGATTTTCTTTGATTTCTTCCCGATGTTTAGCTAATCTCAATAGCTCATACTCGTTCATTCTATCTTGTGAATATTCTTCCATCTTAGACAGTATTAATTGACCGTCTACGCTATCATAAAACTTACCGTAATGTCCTAGCTTCATTTTGTCAAAAAAGAGCTTTAAATCGGCTAAATTGAAGTGAGGGAAATATTTTAGTATGTAGATTGATGTTTGATTGATTTGCGATGCGTTCATAATCTTTCCTACATTTAGAAATTCAACCAAATCTGTGATGAATTCTTGAACTACTAAGTGAGCTACTTCGGAATCCTGTTTTCTTATTTTGGAAATTGATGGTAGGTTACTCTGGATTACTTGTGGTATACTTCGATAATCTGTCGGCAAGAGCTTGTTGATTAGCGATCCGGAGCTCTCGAACTTCTTCAACTCGTTCTTGTCTTGATTGAACACCGAGATTTGATTTTGATTTTCCATTGAAATTTTTGTTTTCATTTTTTGACCATGTAATTAATCTTCTGCCTACATCGAAAACTTTTTGCATTTCGAAACGCATTTTTTTTCCATTAGAATTTTTCTCTGTCCAATACCTCCAAAAGTCATTGAGTGTGTCATTGGAATATTTTTCTTTGAATGGCTCTATCTGTAATCTAAATTCTTCCAATCGATCTTCAATATTTTTTTTTGTTTGTGTGGACGAAAATTTATTTTCGGCACTAACACTATTAATAGATATATCTGTATCTATTACTGTATCTGTTACTATATCTATTACTGTATCTGTTACTATATCTGTAACAGCGATATTTGCGACCGTTTGCGATTTTGATGTATCGCTATTATCGCATAGCGATTTGGTGCGAGCATTAGCGATTTTTTGAGCTTCTTCAAGAGTGATTTCCTTATTTTCATACATTTTGTACAAATCAATATGCCATCTTTTCAAATTTCCGATAACACCGCTATTGCTTCTTTCGGACTTGGTGTTCTCGTACCTTTTTAGATCTCGCTTGAGTTGCTTCTTTATTGGTTCGAATGCCATGATAAGAAGTCGTTCATTATTATCGAATTCGGGATTTTTATCGTTGACATAAGAGAAGATGTGCTTTATTAATTTCCCTGCTTCTTCATCCGACAGTAAATCAAATTGAGACTCCCAATCAGCGTAAACCACAAATGCTTTCTTGTCCTCTGCCATTGCTACTCCTTTTTTAACTTTTCGTGTGTTTTCTCCCTTTCTTCCTGGATAACCTTTGTAAGATTTGAGATTGATTGAGTATCGAGGAAAACCAATGACTTGATAAGTTCGTATACTTCTGTAAAGTGTTCATACTCCATGTACTCCGCTTTATCTTCTTTGAGCCTTACAGCTTCCCCGAGGGACTTTATTATATCTTCTGATAGTTTGTGTATCTGATCTCCTTTTGATGCAATCTGAGGCTTTAAGAAGTTAGTTCCTTTGATGGAAGAATAATATCCTATTTGGATTATTTTTCCTAGGATATGAATGGTTGCTAAATCTTGGAATAGGGCCAATTTCTTTTTTTCAAGAAGTGATTTTGGTCTTGGAATGGTCAATGACTTCATGATGACCTCCTTCTTGTCCAATCAGGTGCAGTATATCCTGCAAAGGTTAACTTTTCCTTTTCCACATCGACAATTGTCAATATTGATTGGAACCTATTTTCCTTGGCTTCTTTTACCTTATCCAATGCCATTTCTAGTGTCTTAAATCGGAAAGGTGTAAGCTGTAGCTCGGGACAGGTCACTTTGTATGGTTTTTCACTGTCGATTTTATCAAACCGGGCGAAAACAGGTCTTGATTTTGGTTTTACTGACATAATGATAATTCGTTTTCTAGTTCTTTAATTCGGTTAGTTATTTGTGTTCTTCTTGACTGGATGATATTAGAATCTTTCAGGTGCTTATCCCATATATCTATTAGGGAATCATGTATTGCTACAATATCATCCTCTGTTATGTGGTTCGGGCAAACAGATACGCTAGTCCAATCCTTATTTGAAGTGCAGTCGAATTGGCTACTGGAGAACACCTTGTAAAATACATGGATGTAAGATGGGTGTATTGTTAAGTTTACCTCTCCAAATCTGAAACTAAGAGGTGATTTTATATTGTCAATCAATGGTAGAAACCTTGTCTCCATCAATTGTATTATTTCCTTGATTTCCATTTTGGTTTTCATTGGGTTCTGGAATATAAATTCCTATGTGTGCGCCTATGCACCATACTTCTTCCAGAAATTCTAAAAATTCTTTGTTATCAAACAGTGAGGTGCTTTTTGTTCTTGTTAGCGATTTTATCAAGCGGTGAGTTTGGGTGTTGTTCAATAAAAAAGGACAGATATTCAATTGATTGATTCTGTCCTTTATCATGGAAACGCAAACTTTTCTGTAATACTTATGAAGTTTCCAGTTTGCCATTGAGTAATCTCATTAGTGTGTTGAAATATACTTTTCGCATTATAGGATCTACTTCATTGTAAAGCTTTTCGGCATAGTACTTCGCTAATTTACTAGATGTTGTACTGTGGTTTGTCGATTGGATATATTCCGTTGTGGCTTCTGTATTCATAAGATTTTAACCAACTGTTAGTGCTTAGGCAGTCCTCAAAATCTTCACACAATCTTCGAAATTCTGATTTGCCATATTCAATTAAAGAATCCATTAACAGGTGAACGGAAACATTTCCTTTCTTATCAACTGCAATGATATAATACTCCTTATCTTCATTCAAGGCTTTAAGGTACATTCCACCCTGTAACCATAGGCATCTGCTCAATATTTCCCTTTGAACTTTCTTTGGATCAGCATCGGGCATTGATTTTAAATCGAAAACATAATTTTCACCTTCACCATCCAGGAAGGATAGAAACTTAAATCCATACATTTCCCAATCAATCCTTTTTTCTCTTGAAATAGTTCCATCAATTAGAGCTTTGCTCTGTTCGTTTGACAGTACCGATATCGCCATTTCAACAGCTTGATTGTAAATAGTTGAAGATATGACTGTTTTATCTTTTGCAGATTGAAGGAATTCAGCATATATTGACTTGCCTTCTTTTGTCCTTCGATCACACTCTGGCGCTGTTGCATATTCCTTATCGAATTTATGAGGTTCTAAAACTAGTGTGTGTAAAACTCTACCAAGTAAAATACTGTCCGTGTCCTCGTTTCCGAATAACTTGTAATCTATAAAGTGCTTTGGAGACTTTCGGAAATTCGAAAGTGATGAGTAGGAGAGGTAAAGTTCTCCATTGCTGAACTTTTCCTGCAGCGTAGTTACATAGGATTCCTTTATCGCTATGTAATCGGGGTTTAATTCAAATACATTCATTATTGCTTAGGTTTAAGATCCAATTTTCTTTTTGTTAATGTGTCTGTGAAATCCTTTTCAGAATGTAGATGTTGATTACCGTTGAAAATTGCCGTTAGCTGTTCGATGGTTTGAGCGTTTTTTATCAATGTTTTTGCTTTGGCAATCGTTATCAGTTTAGCATCTTCATCAGTAGGGGATGAATCCTTTGGAGGAAGTGCATCGATATCATCTTCATCAGTAGGGATGTGAAAATATTTAAGCATGAAATAACGTTCTGCATAAGTCAATGCGCTACCCACTCCTTTATCCCAATCATTCTGACCATTTGCCCCGAATAGGTTTTCGTCCTTTTCTCCCGTTTCAACATCTACCCAAGTGAATCGCATAGAAACTTTTGAGAGAATCTCGGATTTAGGTTTTTCATAGTTCGTGCCTATGCCTGTTCTGTAGTCCTGTCTTTCGTTTTCAATGGATAGTATTTCCTGTTTGAGAATAACCCCAAGTTCATCCATTTTAGCACGTATATGATTTAAGATCTTTGTGCCGGAAACATACTCATAGTTATTTCCTTTCTTATCCTTTTGGAATCCCCTGGTAGTTTTCTGTATTTCGAATAGTTTTCTGTATATTCCCATATCTTTATCTACTTGTTATAATTACTTCATACTCACTTGCCCCAACATAAAGGGCATATAAAAAGAAAAAAGCCATTACAGCTATTGCAATGACTTGAAAATAGAATCGAAACATTTCCTTAGTTTCTTCATCTAAGTAGAACCACCAGTTCTGAACTGATCGGTCAATTCTTTTAAAAAGTTTCATATTATCGTTTACGTTTGGTTTCTTTTAATTGGATGATCTTGTTGAAGTCATATCTATATATTCCACCGATTTGGATATAAGGTATTTCTTTTCTCTCCCTCCATAGCTTGAGTGTTTGGCGTGTTATCCCAAATTTTGAACAAATCTGATCACTGTCCATTAGGATAATTTCAGATTGCTTTTCTCTTTCTTTCGCTACAGCCTTATCGACAGCTAAGTCGATAATTGAGCTAAGCATTTTTTCGTCAATTGTTACTTGTAGCATATTGTTTATAGATTTTTATAAAATGAAAAAGCCCGACTATTACATCGGGCTGTGTTTGACATTTACGTTATTAGGCAGCTAAAAATGTCTTAAATCTGCCTTCCTTATTTGGAGAGCCGTAGGTGGAATCGAACCACCCAAGAATCCAGTTTACGGCTTAAAATTTGTGTTGACGCTTAGAATCGTTTTGATAAACTCCGGATTGGTAGTAGATAGAACCATTGATGTTAACCTTACATCCTTCACTACAGGTAATGGAGTAATTAGTGGTATGAGGTACAATCTCCTGTTGTCCTGGTGACAATGTAATACCGTTTAGAATTGCTTGTGATGATCCCTGGTTATGCAGTACATCTACGTCTTGGAATCCTTCTTTTGAACATGATGCCATAGCTACTACGGCAACTGCTAGTGTTAATATTCTTTTCATGCTGTTCTTTATAGTTTGCTCCCTATAATGGATTCGAACCATTTCTTACTATCCTTTATAGAATAGGGAGTGTTTTTTCGATAGCTGTCCCGATACCTCCGTTAGACACCCTTCGTTTCCTCATTGGTGGAGTCTTACATGGCGACACTGCTACTGCAATCACTGCTGTATATTACTATCTGTACGTCAAATAACTTTCTGCAACCTTTGTTGCTTAGATCCCGACCAAGGTTTCGAGCCTTACTGCCTATAGCTTATCGGGAAATTTTAAACATGGCTCACGCCTGAACAAGTCGTTTTAAAACTTGTAACTAATTGATTTTTAGATGTTGTAGTATTTTAGTTTTTGAATAATGAATGGATAAACTCACGTCCTTTTTCTGTCCAGCGCATTTCCGTTTTAGTCATTTGATAGCCACGTGAGTTGAAGTATTTGTGTGTGTATGTGTCCTCATAACCTTTACCACGATAATTGGATCGTAGAAGCCATTTATCTCCCTGTTTGTATTGAACACCTTTATCCTTAAGGATTTTGTTCAACTTAATAGCTGTCAGACCTAATTCCATTGCTATTGAGTTAATGGTTATTTGAGAATTAGAAGTTAAAACATCATCGTAATATTCAGCTTTAGGCTTTACGATATTGAAATATTGTTGGGCCGTTTGAAGTTGAGCTTCTTGTCTTTGTGTTTTATTCCTTAATTCTTTTAATTGGGTAGCCATTTGAATGATCATATCTGGATTTGATAGCATATCTTCAATGGCTTGTGGAGTGGCCGTCATCCCTAATGAAAGAAGCTCCTTGATACGATCATTGCACCATAATTTGAAATCAACTGAAAGCCATTGAGCAAAGTCTAAAGCAATTGTTTCATGAAGCCATGTACCTTGATCTTGGCCACCTCTTTTTGTGATAACTAATTGACTGTAACCGTTACCATTTTTTCTTGTAACGGCTTCAATTAATTCGTTTGTAGATGGTAGTGCCATGTAATCATTTGGTCTTTTGCCGAAATGTTTAGCCATTTGAGTTGCATTTATGTAAGCTACTCCTTGTTCATTCCTAAAAGTAACCTCGTTACCGTTATAGGAGAATAATTTAGTTAGTTGGTTCATTATGCAGTCCTCCCGATATAATATTTCCCATCTTTTGGGTAATGGCTGTATTCCCTGTCCTTAAATTCATTGTTTAATATAGAAGTGTATACCCTGGCAGTTCCATATGAGGAAATTTCGATCGCCTTACCAATTGGAAGTTCTCGAAGTGATGGCATTACATTTCCTCCTCGACCTCTTTTTTTTAGTTGCTGCCAGTTCAAAGGCATGTCTGTCATGTGAATGTCATTACTATTCATATTGATAATTATTTTGTTAATATTGTTAATATTAATAATACCTTTGCTTTGCTTTAAAAAAGAATTATTAATGTTTGCATATTCAAATGTAAAGGTAATTGTAAAGGTATGCAAATGTTTACAACAATATTTTTGTAAATATACTATATATGTCTGATACTCAATACAATAAATTTTTCAGTTTTATTCAATCTTATCAGGTTACTGACGAAAAAACAGGTTTGTTAAGGAAAATAACAATGGATGAGGTTGCTAAAAGATTGGGTGTTTCAAGAGTTCAGGTTTATAATTATTTCAAGTCTGAAAATATTTCTGCTAAGATTAGAGCAAAAATCATTAAAGAATTTGGAGCAAAAGAAGAGGATTTAATGAGTGACTCTATTAAACCAAATGCAAAACCAGCAAGGTTTATGGGGGATGGAACTCCAAACATGTGGATTGTTCCTATTAAAGCGCAAGGAGGGTTTCTTGAAGGGTATGGGGATTCTGTATTACTTGAACAAAATATTGAGAAAGTCTATTTCCCATTTATTGGGCAAGAATGTTTTGCTTTTGAAATAGATGGATTAAGTATGTTGACTGAATATGTTCCCGGTGAATACTTTGTAGGAACTCCGATCGAGAATTTCAATCATTTAGTAAAGGGTAGGGTGTATGTATTCCAAACTATCGATGGGATCATAATTAAAGAATTTGTTAAGATCGAGGACGATTATATTCATTTAAGGTCTCAGAATGAAGATTATAATCCAGTGAAGCCTATACATCTTAAAGATGTTAAACGAGTTTATCAACGTGAGATGGTAATTAAAAACTAAAACCAATTATTATGGGTCTATTTAAAAAAAAGCTCAGCCTTTATGAATTGTCAAAAATGTACGGCACTGATGATATCGATTTTTTGAAAAAGAAATATGATGAATTGTATCCTAAAAAGAAATGGTTCCAGAAATGGTGGGTATGGCTTATAATTGTATTTATTGTTATTTCAATAGGAAATACAATAACAAGGCCTGGCAGGATTAAAGATTTAAAGGAGGCAGTTAATTCAGTTAATATGTCTGATACATCTCAAGCACTAATTACACTAGAAAAGCTATATCGAGAAAATAAGATTGATTATGATGATTCTGAAATAGGACCAATTGTTTCAGATATAAAGAATAAAATGGTTTTATTAGGTAAAGACCCAGATTATGTTGCTCCAAAAGTAGTCCCAACAGAAGAACTTTTGAACAAACAATTGTCTGCATGGGATGGATCATTGCCGCCATTGGTTAATTTAGTTAAAGAGGCGATGAATGATCCAGATAGTTTTGAGCATGATAAAACATTATACTTAAAATCCACAAAGGATTCAAACGAATTCGTTATTACCATGACATACAGAGGTAAAAATGCATTTAACGCAAAGGTAAGGGAACAAATAAAGTGTTTATATAATGTTCAAACTAAGCGTATATCTAACATTATTACTAAATAATATTATGAAAAAGATATTACTACTATTATTAATAATTCCGATGCTGTCATTTAGCCAAGAAAATGTAACCAGTTTCAAGGTTGAAAATGGAAGTCAATTAGTATGGGATAGGGTAATACAAGATAATGTAGATCCAAAAGATTACTTCCAGTACCTTGAATCAACTGGATATTTTAGTAACATAACAAAAACAGATTCTACATTTACAGCTAATTTTAAAGGCATTAAATGTGATTATAAAGCTGCTGGATTAACTAGAATGTCCTTGCCTATTATGTACGCTGATAGTGAATATTCAGGCGGTGCAATGATCCAGGTAAGGGAAGGTAGGTACAGGGTTGTACTTAGAAATATTTCAATGGAAATGCAAGCAACTAATTTTACTACGACATTAGACCTCGACGAACAACTTAATAATAATGTTAAAGATGGTGTTATAAAAAAATCTTTTCTAAAACGTCCGGCTTTAGCGCTTGAGGTAACTTTAAGAAACATATTCACAAAGAAAGAAAGTAATGATGATTGGTAAATTCGTGACCAAAAACATGACCATTTAAAATAAAAAAGAGGTAACTAACTGATAATTACCTCTTTAATAATCTTACTTGTGGAGCCGGAGGGATTCGAACCCTCGTCCAAACATAGTATGATTTACGCTTTCTACATGCTTAGCTTCTCTTTAATTGTCGGGAGAGGGAAGGTGAGTTGCTGACCTATACCGTACTCCGTATTTGCTGGGTCTTATCCTTACTTAGCAAAATCGCAAGGACCAGTTCTACGATTCGGTGCCTCTGATGTCAAGCGGTAGAACAAAGCTTGACGAGACAAAAGCTAAATCTTAATTCTAAATTAAGCAGCTAAGGCGTAGTTTTCTTCGCCATTTGAAAAGTTGAAAGTTCAGATTAAAGTGCTAGACTAACAATGCACTGCATGCTTACATAACCATCGCTATCCTGTCAATTCCGGTCGACCCCGTTATGTATGGGCAACAAATGTAATCAATTTATTGGACTTCAAAAACCCTAAGATGTTTAATTTGGATAGGATTTTATAAACATAATTGCTATATTACTGTTTTAAAAGACAATAGGTTAAAATATTGTCTCGATTGAATTAATATTCTAGGCCTTTATGATTTTTGTTTTTAACAAAATAAAAAGTATCTCAGAATCGAGAAATTGATTTTCAAGCGAATAACATAATATCTAAGGTAATAATTGCCTTTTTATAACATATAAACGATTATTTTTTAATAATCAATTTGAAATAAATTATTGTACTATACTAAAACTATACACAATGGCTGAGGAAAACAACCCGAAAATAACAGCTACGGAAACTGGAACCGAAAACAGCTCTCCCGCTAAACCGGTAGCTAGCACAAGAAAAGCGCCGACTAAAAGGCCTGTAAAACAGGAAACCGAAAAAACTCCAGCTCCTAGAAATACGCCTAACCCTGGAAAAGGAAATGGGGAAGGCTCGAGTACGCGTTCTCGCAAAACGACAATGGAAGAAACAAAACCTACGCCAGCAAGCAACGCAGCAACGAAAACTGCTACAACGGCTGCGAAGGCAAGTCCTACAACTAAAGTAAGTGCTGCGAAACCTGCTGCGGCTAAACCTGCTGCAAGAACTGCAGCCAAATCAGCAACGACTACTGCTGCAAAGGCTAGCCCAGCAACGAAAACCGCTGCTAAACCAGCGGCTGCTTCAGCGGCTAAGCCGGCTGCTTCAGCAGCTAAGCCTGCTGCTTCAACGGCTAGTAAACCAGGAACTACTGCAGCAAGCAAAGCTGCTCCTGCTAAAACAACATCCGCTGCAAAACCTGCTGCAAAAACTACAGCAAGTGCCAAAACTACAACAGCTAAACCCGCAGCAGCTCCAAAAGCAGCTGTAAAACCTGCGGCAAAGGCAGCTCCGGTTGCGAAAGCAAGCGCGCAAAAAGAAGCCCCAAAAGCTACTGTTCCTTCGAAAACTGAAGAAGTGAAAATTGAAAAAGAAGCCTCCTACAAGGAGGAAGTTCCAAATAATAAAACGGTGAAGGAAAATCCTGATAAAAAATCAAAACCTGAAAAGGCAGAGAAGAAGAAATCTGATTCAAAAAAATCTGATAAAAAGGAATTGAAATCCAAGGATGCCAATAAGTCGAAAGACAGCAAGAAGAAAAAAGACGAAGTAAAAGCTAAGGAAGAAAAAGCCAAGGCTAAGAAGGCTCCAAAGAAAAAGTCTAAAAAAGATGCTGCAAAAGATGAAAAAACAGCTAAAAAGACGAAAAAGAATGAAGGTAAAACCTTAAAGAAATTGAAAAATGCTTTCGCTGAAATTTACCATAAAATCGTAGGTGACGATAATGGTAAAAAGAAGAAAAAGAAATAATTGAGGAATCAATCGAGATTGATAAAGGGATATCTGCTCAGATATCCCTTTTTATGTCTTAAATTAACTTATTTCTTGCGGATACTGACCGCATTTTTATGGGCATGTAAGCCTTCCAATTCTGCCAATATCTCTACAGTCGAGCCGATCTGTTCCAGCCCTTCTTCTGAAATATGTTGAAATGTAATTTTCTTGACGAAAGAATCTACCGATACCCCGGAATAGGATCTGGCAAAGCCAGAAGTCGGTAGGGTATGGTTGGTGCCTGAGGCATAATCGCCGGCACTCTCGGGTGTTAAATGTCCCAGAAATACTGAACCTGCGTTTAATACCTTATTGATTAATGGTTTCCATTCATTGGTTTCTAAAATCAAATGCTCGGGAGCATATTGATTTGAGAAATCCATGGCTTCCTGCAGGGTTTCAGTCACGACCATATACGAATTCTTCATCGCCTGTTCTGCCAATTCTTTTCTCGGCAATATCTGCAACTGGCTTTCCAATTCCTTTTTTACAGCTTCGGTAATGGTTTCTGAGGTAGCGACCAATATCGCCTGGCTATCGATTCCATGTTCAGCTTGCGCCAATAGATCAGCCGCAATATAAGCTGGATTGGCACTTTCATCTGCAATAACCAATACTTCTGAAGGACCTGCCGGCATATCGATGCTTACATCGGTCAACCCTTGAATGATGCTTTTAGCTTTGGTGACAAACTGATTCCCAGGTCCGAAGATCTTATTGACTTTCGGAATGCTTTCTGTACCGAAAGCCATGGCTGCGACCGCCTGAGCACCACCAACCAGATAGATCTTATTGATCTGCAACAGTTTCAGGCAATAAGCCACAAAGCCATTGATTTTACCATTGTTCTGCGGCGGCGAACAAACTACGATTTCCTTACATCCAGCAATTCGCGCAGGTACACCCAACATCAATAATGTGCTTGGTAATACTGCCGATCCACCCGGAATATATAATCCTACTTTTTCAATAGGACGGACCTCACGCCAGCATTTTACACCCGGCATGGTTTCCACTGTACGCTCTCTTTTTAACTGGGTCTGATGGAATTTATGGATATTCTGAAAGGCAATCTCCAATGCACGCATCTGATCCCGGGAAATACCCATTGCCAGCGCATCTATCTCATCCTGCCCTAGATATAACTCCTCCAATTCAACCTTATCAAACTGTTTGGCATAAGATTTTAAAGCAGAGTCGCCATGGTTCTTCACCTCCTCAATGATATTCAGGACAGTATCCTGAATGGCATGATTGGGATCTGTGTTGCGACTTACGAGCTCCTGGATCTTTTCCTTGCTTAAATCTTTATATAGATAGGTTTTTAGCATTACATAATAATTTTTTCGATTGGCATCACCACGATACCTTGCGCACCGGCAGCCTTTAATTTGTTGATTTTATCCCAAAAATCATCCTCAGAAATAACAGTGTGTACTGCTACCCAACCTTCTTCAGCTAATGGAACAACAGTAGGACTCTTTACACCATGTAATAGTTCTGTAATTTGCGTCAGATTCTTCTTCTCAACGTTCAAAACAACATATTTCGTTTCTTTTGCACGAAGAACAGATTGAATTCGTTGCAATAACTCACAGATAATAGGGTTTTCTTCCAGTCCATCTCTACCGATTAATATGGCTTCTGAATTACGAACATCCACGAATGGTTTCAATCCATTACTCTTTAGGGTTCCGCCGGTAGAAACAATATCACAAATGGCATCACTCAATCCCAATCCAGGAGCAATTTCTACAGAACCTGAAATCATTTGGATATCAGCTTCGATTTTATATTCATCTAAAAATTGTTGTAGGATATTAGGGTAGGAGGTAGCAATGGATTTGCCGTTAAGGTCTTCGAGTCTATCGATGGTAGAGTCTTTTGGAATTGCCAATTTCAAGGTGCATCTTCCAAAACCCAAGCGTTGTAAATATTGAACATTGGATAGGGTTTCTTCGATCACATTTTCACCAACAATTCCTAAATCTGCAATACCTTGTTCAACATATCCAGGAATATCATCATCGCGAAGGAAGAGGATTTCAAGATTAAAATTAGAAACGGTAGTGATTAAGGAGCTTTTATAGTTTTCGAAGTCCAATCCGCAATTTTTTAGTAATTGAACTGATTTTTCGTTTAATCTACCCGACTTTTGGATAGCTATTTTGAGATTTTTCAAAATATAGAGTTTATGTTGAGTGTAAAAAATTATTAATAAAAAAGAATCTGGGGTTTACTTGCGCCTCACGTAGAAGCCAATACTAATATCTATCGCCACAATGGCGATGATGCATTACGTATTGATGTGTACAAGCGTTCTTCATTTTAATAATCGCAACAAATGTAATGGATATCAGTTTGTCATGCAAGGAAATAATTAAAAAAAGATCAATATGTTAATTTTCACATTAGAATTAACTCAATTCATCTATCCTTACAATAAAGACCAGCTAAGCCAACCAGCAATGATTATTTGAACCAGCATCAATATTTTGGGAACAATACCCTTGGTTCTCGCAAAATAGATAAATGAAAAAATACTAAGAATAATGAGGGCAATAGTGAGGTAAGTCACATCCACCTTCCATAATCCTTCAAAATCAGCCTTGGCCTCATCAAATCCAGTAGAATTTTTTGAAAAATAAATCCAAGAGCCTAGATATGCCAAATTCAGTATTAATGATACATAGGCAACAATAATGTTGATACTATTCGATGTCTTTTGACTCATAATCAATTAGGTAGTTAGTGTTTCTTAAATTAAATATACAAATTTTCCAAAACAAAAAAGCGGGCCTAAACCCGCTTTTCATCCCAAATCATAACCCACAACATCAATATCTTCTTCTCAATACTCCTTTCCACTATCTCAAATCTCAATACTCACATCTCACATCTATTAAACTAGAAATCAAACTTCACTCTCGCTCTAATTCCCCATTCAGGAGCATCAGGATGATCCAGGTAATTCAATCTTTTTACTACATCCACACGTAATACCTTAAAGATATTGGCAACGCCGGCACTAGCTTCCATATAAGGCTTATTGCCAAAAGTAAAAGACATTTGATCAGCATCGCCATTCGTTTGCCAAGAAAAGACCTGGTTGTTCAAACTTGGATTGTTGCTGTCACGAAGACCACCATATACCCCTTTAAAGCTAAATACCTCCCTTAATTTCAATTTGTTCAACAATGGAATTTTATTGAAAATAAAACCATTCATATAATATTGCACATTCCAGGAAACATGATGGTCGGAAATAAATTCCATGAAGTTCATCAAGTTATAAGATTGCAACTGATAAGCATAAGTTTGGTTTGCACGGTGGATATTCAACACAGGGAAAGGTAAATTATTACCTAGGATATAAGTTCCATCCACATTCACATCTGCATATCCCAATTGAGATAAGTATAATCTTTTGAAGATACCAGCAGAGAAATTGTGGTAGTTATATTCGCCGCCAAAAACCCCTTTTACACCAGCAGTATAATTTAAGGTCATGATCGGATATTTGTTGAATATTGGAGTTCTGTATAATTTCCCTTGATAAAACTCCTCCTTAGGTGCCCAACGAAGACCAACATTAACCTCCGTACTTTGAAGGTTATTGATGATTTTATGAGAGCCATCCGCCATGGGTAGGGAATAAGAAAGAACCCCAGCAGGAGTTTGTTTCCAAGTGCCTAAACCAGCATTCACGGAGAAGTTATTGCTGAATTCAACCTTATAATCAACTCGATAAACCTCATTATAGAGATAACTTTTATTTTCACCACGTTTGAAGGAAAGCAATACGTTGTCTTCCTGAACGAATTCTAAATTTTGTCCCGGAATTTTGGTGTCATAAGAAGCCGAAACCCGGATATAGTGTTGCGGGAATTTATAGATGGACTTATTGTTTAAAGAATAAGTTCCAGCAAGGAAATATTTCCATTTCTGATCCTCGAAACCATAGGCGCCATATCCTTCCGCATAGAATCTCTTGCTCAACTGTTCTGTTGTACGACCACCAACACGAAGACGAAATCCTTCAACTGGGTTGTACGAATAAAAGGTATTTACCGGACCAATTTCAACGGGTCCTGCTTGTTTATATCCTGAAAAGACCAATGCTGAGATATCCATAAAGGTCCGGAAGGAAGGCATACTTTGAAGACTATCAATATTGGTATAAATGGAACGTTCAGATTTGCTCAATGGTTCCGGTCTCAAGGTAGCCCAGTAACTTTCGGATTTCGTTTCTTGAACCTTGTTTTCTTCAACTGGGACAACCACATATTTATCAGGTACAGCATAGATGCTATCTGGACGAACCTGACCATTGACATAATCATTGATCAAGACCACGCGCTTACCCTTGATTCCCTTTCCTTTATTGCTGATTGAAAAATCAATACCCAAGCTGGATTTGTTCAAGTAATATTTATTATCCTCGGTTTTGTTGAAACCTAATTCAATATTCAGGTCTCGAACAAAATTTAAGTTGATCTCATCACTGACGGTCATTTCCGCAGCTTTTACCGCATAGTTGCCGTCAAGGGTTACATAAAGTTTACCCTTGAACAATAGATCATTTTTGTTTCTTGGATAAAAGCTTAATTCTACTAAGGACTCATCCTTATTCTTGATCGTATCGGTAATATAGAAGCGATAGAAAGTAGGCGCGGTATTCGCAATCGGACTCAAAAACTGGTTGGTCAAAATCGTGATATTGTTATCATAGATTTCAATCTCATCATAGAGTCTATTGAAATATTTGCTCAATCCATCGTTGTCAATGAATTTAGGATCGAATTCTGCCTTGCGATCTGCCAGGATGTATTGTTTCTTGGCATTGGGATCTTTACGGAAATAAACCTTTGAGAATTTCTCCTCCATATATGCTGGTAATACATAGTTAGCATCGTTTTTTGCAGTGTCATCTTTCTCAAATAGGAATTGATATTTCTTGAATACCTTTTTGTTCTTGAACTTCTCATCCAGGTTGCTCAATCCCAAGCTTATTTTCTCATATTGGTCAAATTCAGCAAACTGCTGACCTGTCAATCGGTTTTGGTCCCTATGTTCTACTACCTTGCGAATTAACTCAACGGCAGGATTATTCTTATTGGAGTATTTGATGCGCTTTGGAGCACGAACCACAATTTCCTCAATGGAGTTGGAAGGGAACAACATCACACGGATGGTTTGTTCCTTTTCAGCATTAACCGGATATTCTTCAGAATCAAAGCCAACAGAACTAATTCTGATCTTCTTGTATTCGGAAGGGATGGTCAATGTATATTCCCCTTTTTCATTGGAACTGGTACCCATTTCTTTTGCAGCGCCCAACACTTTGATAGATGCATAAGGAATAGCTTCGTAATTGTCAGCATTCATCACTTTCCCCTTGATCGTGATAAATTCCTGAGCATAAATAAATTGGAATGAAAATAACATTCCAAAGAGTATTGACAAGTAAAATAATCTCGTTTTCATGTTGTGACTTTTTGACTTTTTTATATCGTTATTCAAAAAGTATTGCAAATAAAGATATTATTGATGATTTTATAAAGTATTGACTTGACGATTTGACTTTTCTATGATAATTAGTCAATAATTATTATTTGATATGACAATTGGCTAATAGTTTGGCGATTCCATGACAAAATTGTTTTGGTCCTAGATGAATCCATTCCCTATTCTGTTGTTATATTCTGAGATAGATTAAGTCAAATTTGGGGATAATTCGATCTTTGGTCCGACTTTCTTAGGATTTTGGTCTGACTTTCTTCGGAGCTTGGCCGAATTTTTTCGAACAAGGTCAGGAAAACCTCCGAGGGAGATCCGAAGAAGGTCCGGAAAAGGTCCTAGTTTGAACTGTATAAAGCTATAATTAAAGCCAAATTGGAATGGTATAGGCAAGTGACTGGAAACAACAGGAGCGTAGTAATAGGAAATAAACAAAAAAAGAAACCCCGAGCTGATATGCATCGGGGTTTTTAATATTTTTTGGACTGATTAATCGTAAAACTCTTGATCGTAGTTTTGATTTTTATTCTTTTCCGGGTTTGGATTCTCGGATTTGTTGATATCCTTTTCGCCTTCCTTTGGTTTCTTTGGTTTTTTCTTCCCGAATTCTGCAACCTCCACAATACGAGGAATACTACTTTTCGGTGCCATATAGCGTAGTTTGCGAATCTTACGTCTGCGTTTGTAATTTTTGATGAGTGATGAATCCCGATATAGATTCCAGTTCATCAATAATACACTGAATAATACAACTGCCAGCCCAATAATCTGCATCCTGCTTACAATATGGTCTGTGAAGAAATGAACCAGGATTAAGGCTACAATTGGATTTACATAAGCGTAAGTACTCACCTCAGTTGCTGGACGAACCTGTAATAAGAAGATATAACAGCTAAAGGCTAGGATGGAACCCATCAATGCCAAGTAAACCATGGCGCCCCAATATTCCAATGGAACTGACTTGACGTCGAAGTTCATATACTCCCCATTAAGGAGGGCAACTGTTGTAAAGGCTATCCCCGCCACAACCATTTGCCATGCGGTTTTTACCATTACATTCAGGTCCTCTTCGGGTTCTTTGGGAGTTGCGGATTCTGAGGATTTATTGTTTTCGGACTTCTTGCTGTATTTCGAGATTAATGAACCTACGGTCCAGCCAATGGTTCCTACGGTCATTACAATCATGGCAGTTAACTTCTTATCTGAAGAACCATCATCGGCAGATGCACCGAAGATCTGCTCTGCAAAGAGCATCACAACGCCCATGAAACCTAGGATTAGTCCCAGTAAGGTAGGAATACTGCTGAAATTCTCCTTCCATTTGGGTTTATCTAGAATAATAAACCAGATGGCTGTTGCAGCAGACAGAATGGAAACAATCGCACTGGAAATATATTGTTCGGACCAAATAATGGCCGCCATATCAATAAATAGCAAGAGGAAGCCCACCAAAGCGGCATCCTTTACTGCTTTCTTGATATAGATTTTATAACCCTTCAGCCAGCAATAAAGCATCAATAAGCTACCCGCAATAATAAAGCGGATGGAGCCTAAGACAAAGGGAGGGAAAGCATGTAATGCTTTCTCGATAAAGAAAAAGGTAGATCCCCAAACGATGTAGACCACCAGATAGGCGAAGATGATAAGACTGCCTGATGGACTTGATGATTTAACCATGACTTATTTTAATCCTTTGAAGGAATAACCAATTTATTGTCTTCCTTCACTGTTTCTAATACAATTGTAGTTCTTGTGGAGATAATGCCTTCTATCTTGCTCAATGTGTTGCGCATAAGGTCAACCAATCCAGCAGAATCATTGGTTCTGACTTTGATCAGGTAACCATCTTCACCAGCGATATCGTGTACTTCCAATACCTCCGGTATTTCAGCTAATAATAAGCCTACTTTTTGAACACCGATAATATCTTGAGTCTTGATAAAAATGAACGATAGCATCTTTTGGTCGAGAGCAGCCGGGTTGATGCGAGCATTATATTGAAGGATAACTTCTTTTTGTTCGAGTTTTTTGACTCTCTCCAGGATAGCGGATGGTGCCATTCCAAGTTCACGGGCAATATCCGCATTATTGGTACGGGCATTATCTTGCATGATCCGGATGATCTGAAGGTCAATTTGATCTAATGAAATTTCAAGTTTTGCCATAATGCCGCAAATATCGCTAATTCCGAATTAAATTCAAAGAAATGAACAAAAAAATGAATTTTATTCAGCGGATTATGACTTGCTGGAGATAATTGTTGCAAAAATTCAGTCTATCAATGGATTAGGAAATCAATCCATAGCCTTGGAAGGTACACGAATATACGGAAATTGATAAATAACTGGAAATATATGTTTATGACTTATTATTTATGAAACAATGCGTAGTTTTGTTATTCAATCTATCTACAGTGTCAGTACAGTTAAAATTAGTAGCCTTAGCGGAATCTCTCAAGGGAGATTTATTTTATGATCAAAAAAATGCATCCCATCAAACGATGCGTTTAGCTTATTCCACCGATGCCTCGGTCTATCAGGAATTACCATTAGCCGTATGTATCCCTCAGGAAATTCAGGATCTGAAGAAATTGATTCATTTTTCTCGGGAAAACCAAGTTACCTTGATTCCTCGTACTGCCGGAACTTCCTTGGCAGGACAAGTGGTGGGTGATGGTATTGTGATTGATATTTCCAGGTTCTTCAATCAGATTCTGGAAGTTAATCAGGAAGAGCAATGGGCGCGGGTTCAGCCAGGTGTGATTCGGGATGATCTGAATGCCTACTTAAAACCCTATGGATTGATGTTTGGTCCGGAGACTTCTACTGCCAGCAGGGCCATGGTTGGAGGAATGATCGGAAATAATTCCTCTGGATTGCATTCAATCGTTTGGGGAGATACCCGCCATAATTTGTTGGAAGCGAATGTGATATTGGATGATGAGTCTGAAGTAATCTTCAAAAGCCTCAACGAAGCGGAATACTTTGAGAAGCTTTCCCAGCAAAATAGAGAAGGTGATATTTACCGTGGCTTGAACAACCTGTTGACCAATAAGGAGAATCAGGCAGCCATCCATGCAGGCTATCCAAAATCTGAGATTACCCGTAGAAATACAGGCTATGCCTTGGATATGTTGAGTGATACCAGTGAACCATTTAATCTATGCCGATTATTGGCAGGTTCTGAAGGTACTATTGGTATTATCACAGAGGCAAAGATTAAGCTGATGCCATTACCTGCAAAGGAAATTGGTTTATTATGTGTGCATTTCAAGGATATGGTGGAATGTATGCGTGGGAATGTGGTTGCACTGAACAATAAGCCTGAAGCTTCCGAACTGGTAGATAAATATATTTTGGATTTTACGGTAGGACATCCTACCTATCAATATAATCGGTTTTTCATTGAAGGAGATCCGGAAGCTTTATTAATCGTTGAATTCCGAGGGAATACGCAAGCTGAAATTGCAGCCAAGGCAGAACGATTGATTGCTGAATTAAAGGCGGAAGGCCTGGGTTATGCTTATCCATGGATTACAGGGGTTGAACAAACCAATTTGGTTTGGGATGTTCGGAAAGCTGGATTGGGTTTGATCCGAAATCTACCGGGTGATTCTCAGCCGGTCAATCTGATCGAGGACTGTGCGGTTTCTCCAGAGGATTTGCCTAATTATGTTGCCGATATCCAGGAATTACTAAAAACTGAAAATGTGCATGCTTCCTATTATGCCCATGCTGGTGCAGGGGAGCTTCATATCGAACCTTTTATTAATCTTAAAACTGCTGAAGGAAAGAAACAATTTCGCCGCATTTTAGAGAAAACTACTGATCTAGTGTTAAAATACAATGGATCATTAAGTGGTGAGCATGGCGATGGTCGATTGAGAGGAGAGTTTATTGGAAAGGTGTTGGGAGAAAAGGTATATGATCTTCTGTTACAGGTGAAAAACATCTTTGACCCGCATAATGTCTTTAATGCGAAAAAGATTGTCAATACACCTCCAATGGATACACATTTGCGCTATGATCAGGTGACTGATGGCAAAAGTATCAAGACCTATTTTGATTTTACAAAGAATGAGAGCATTCTTCGTTTGGCGGAGAAATGTTCAGGATCGGGGGATTGTCGGAAAACTGAAATCACGGGTGGAACGATGTGTCCATCTTTTATGGCTACGCGTGATGAAAAGGATACTACTCGTGCCAGGGCAAACATGTTGCGTCAATTCCTAACCAATTCTACACAAACCAACCGTTTTAATCATGAAGAGATTAAAGATGTGATGGATCTGTGTCTGAGCTGCAAGGGTTGTAAAACTGAGTGTCCTTCGAGTGTGGATATTGCCAAGATGAAAGCTGAGTTCCTGCAGCATTATTATGATGCCAATGGAAGTCCTTTCAGAGCGAAATTGATTGCTAATTTTACAGAATCTCAAAAATTAGGTTCTTTGGTAGCTCCGATCTATAATTTCTTTGCAACGAATGGATTTACCTCCAGTATCATTAAATCTGTTGTTGGTTTTGCACCGGGAAGGTCATTGCCAAAAGTTCATGGCACCACCTTCAGTAAATGGGCTGCAAAACAAGCAGTACGCCCTCAACAACGGAAGGTATTTCTTTTCAGTGATGAGTTCACTAATTACAACGATACTGAGGTAGGTATTGCTGCCTATAAATTATTAACAGCTCTGGGATATGAAGTTATCGTCCCTAAGTTAAAGGAAAGTGGTAGGACTTATTTGTCCAAAGGCTTTGTCAAGAAGGCTAAAGAATTGGCTAATCAGAATGTTGATTTGGCCGCTGCGGAGGTATCCTCTGAATCACCTTTGCTAGGGGTAGAGCCGTCTGCCATTATTACTTTTAGGGATGAGTATCCAGATTTAGTGGATGCTTCGAAACGTGAAAAAGCAAATAACCTTGCCAAGAATGCCTTGATGATCGATGAGTTTCTAGTTCGGGAAATAAAAGCTGGACGATTGCATCCGGAGCAGTTTACTTCGGAGCCACAGAAGATTAAGTTACATGGGCATTGTTATCAGAAAGCATTTAAGTTGGTGGATTATACAAAGGAATTATTGTCCTTCCCATCCAACTATGAAGTGGAGGTGATTCCATCTGGATGTTGTGGAATGGCGGGTTCATTCGGATATGAAAAGGAGCATTTCGAGGTTTCTCAAAAGGTGGCTGAACTCGTGTTGTTCCCAACCTTGAGGAAGACTTCAGATGATTATATCATCGCGGCGGCTGGAACAAGTTGTAGGCATCAAATCAAAGATGGTTTGCAAAGAAAATCGTACCATCCGGTAGAAATTATGTATAATGCCTTAATTAAGAAATAATAAACAAAAAAAGGATATTATTGTATTAAACATAAACAGAGAAATTATGAAAAAGATAACAACTTTTGCAGTTTTACTTTCCACGGCAGTTTGGATGGGATCATGTGGAAATGCTAATAACAAAGGCGATAAAACAGGCGATTCAACTAGTAGCAATGTGGCAAAGGGGTTAAAACCCTTGACCAATGAAAAGGAGAGTAATCAGTTTCATTTGTACTTTGATCTTACAAATCCGAGTGCTACAGATTCATCGATGGTATATGATGCAAAAGCTGAATTCAATAATGAACCTGTTGGATTTAAGGTTGAGGTATTAAAAAATATAGAGCCTGGGATTAATGAAAAAGGTCAGGCTGACGAAGAGTTAGGCTTTAGAAAAGGTGCGGTAAGGATTAGTTCCAATGGTGCTCCATCTGATAATTTCGTTAAGACTTTGGGAACCTTATTTAAACTTCCTACAGATGGTAAGATGACAACTAATACTTTAGATCCATTGGTGTTTTCTTCTAATAATAAGAAAGTTGATTTATCCAATCCTGGAACCTATAGTTTCAAATATTTCTTTGATAATGGAACTGGGAAAGAGGCAGAGATGTTTGGTAAAATAGATACCTATAAACAATCTTTTGAATTGGGTGAGAAAGACTCAACCTTCCGGGCTGCAATTATTTCAGCCTTTGAAGGTAAATAAAACATAATTTAATGTATTTTAGAAAGGGTTTCCAGTATGGTAACCCTTTTTTGCTGATTTCAGGCAATGTTTCAGCTTGAAACTTATTTTGTAATGGATGAATGAATAGGATGAAAAATTTTCTTTTTACGTTTTTGATATGCTTGACAAGCTGGAATCTAGTTTATTCTCAGGAGGTTAAGCATTCGCAGCGATCGATAAGAGGCAAGATTAGTTCTCCTGCATTGGTAGAGATCTCCGGGATTATTTCATCAATAAATAACCCAGGCATGTTCTGGGTACATAATGATAGTGGTGATAAGGCAAAAGTGTATTTAATTGATTCAGCGGCTCAATTGATGTGTACCTATCAATTAGAGGGAATTAATGCTATTGATATTGAAGATATCGCTTGGGTGGAGCTCAATGGGAAATCGAATATTGTATTGGCTGATGTGGGGGATAACTTGGGTCAACGTAGCAATATAAGCTTATATGTCTTTCCAGAGCCAGTTTTTTCGAAAGGAAACAAGCAGGATACCATTGGGAGGGCAGACATTTCGGTCAAGTCTTTGAACTATCCCGGCAAAGCCAGAGATGCTGAAGCGGTATTTGTGGATCCCCTTGATAAGCAGTTTTATATTATTTCAAAGCGGGAATTTCAATCCAGCCTTTATACAGCAGCAATTTTTAATTCTGCTACTGATCATTTTCAGTTGAAACCAGTAATGAGATTTCCTTTTACGTTTATCACTGCTGCGGATATTTCCCCGAAAAGGGATGCTCTAATCATGAAAAATTTAACCAATATATATTACTGGCCTATAGGTTCTAATGAATCCATAGTTAAAGCATTACAGAAGTCATTTTTACCCATTCCATATGAGCCGGAGCCACAAGGGGAAGCCATTACATTCGATCGATTGTCAGATGGATTTTACACGATTAGTGAACGACCTTTTGGTTTAGACTCCTATCTTTATTACTATTATATTTCAAAACCTTAAAACTGATGAAATCCAGATTTTTACTGCTATTACTTTTATTTACGGTTGTTTTTGCCCAAGCTGCCAAAGTGGATACTTTAGCGATCCCAAGTGCTTCTATGAAGAAATCGATCAAGACTGTTGTTATTCAACCTGAAGGATCGAAGAAAAAGGAATTTCCGACTTTGTATTTACTGCATGGATATTCAGGGGATTATAGCAATTGGGTAAATAAGGTTCCGGCTATCAAAGAATTGGCAGATCGTTATGAGATGGTTATTGTCTGTCCGGATGGAGGCTTTGGAAGTTGGTATTGGGATACGGAAGATCCTAATTTCCAATATGAAACCTTTGTAGCCAAGGAATTGCTGGAGTATGTGGATGGAAAATTTCCAGTAATCAAGGATCGGAGTAAACGTGGAATTACAGGGTTAAGTATGGGTGGCCATGGCGCATTGTATTTAGCGATTCGTCATCAGGATGTTTTTGCAGCAGTAGGCAGTACCTCAGGTGGTGTTGATATTCGTCCATTTCCAAATAATTGGGATATGGCAAAGCGAATTGGAGCTTATGATCAGCATCCAGAATCATGGGATAAGCATACCGTTATGGAGTTGACCTACCTGATAAAACCAAAATCTTTAGAAATTTTTATTGATTGTGGCACGGATGATTTCTTTTATGGGGTTAATAGTAAGTTACACGAAAAATTAACTTACTTAAATATTCCGCATAAATATTTAACTATGCCAGGAGCGCATAATTGGGACTATTGGAGCAAATCTATTCAGTATCAGCTAACTTTTTTTCATGACTTTTTTTCAAAGGCCTGAAATGCTGTCGGTATCGGATAATTTATTTGCTAATCTGAATAATATTGATAAATTTGATTTATCTACGAGAGAATAAACCTGTAGAAGCCATTTTGATGTTCAGAATGGCTTTTTTAATTTTGACCATGATTTTTAACCTAAGGCGCGTAAAGTCGCAATTCCAATTCTTGAGTATCAGCTTGCTGATGCTGCTCATTTTTATGTTCAATTTTGCTTTAGGTCAAGAGAAACTGACGCTAAGTGGCTATGTGAAGGATGCTAATACTGGGGAAAATTTAATCGCCGCGGTAATTCGGGTTTCCGATTTAAACCTGAGTACTTATTCCAATAATTATGGATTCTATTCCATTTCAATTCCTGCGGGGACACATGAAGTTGAATTGTCCTTTGTTGGCTATGCGAATAAACTGGAGACCATTCAAATTTCTGCGGATCAGCGCCATAATTTTGAATTAACACCGAATTCCAGTGTGATAGAGGAAGTTGTAGTGACTGGCAAGAAAGAGGAGGATCATGTCACCTCTGCCCAGATGGGTAATCTGAAGTTCACCATGGAAGAATTAAAGAATATCCCTGTATTATTTGGGGAGAAGGATCTATTGAAGTCCATACAGTTATTGCCGGGAGTTTCCTCAGGAGGTGAAGGAAGTGCTAATTTTTATGTTCGCGGGGGTGGTGGTGACCAGAATTTAATTCTATTGGATGAAGCTACAGTATATAATGCTTCCCATCTTATGGGCTTTTTCTCGACTTTCAATTCAGACGCAATAAAAGATGCCAATTTGTACAAAGGCGGGATTCCGGCACAGTATGGCGGTCGAATTTCTTCGGTAATGGACATCAGTATGCTGGATGGAAATAGTAAAAAGTTCAGTGCTGAAGGTGGAGTAGGATTGATTGCTTCCCGTTTGAAGTTGGAAGGCCCCATTGTTAAAGATAAGAGTTCCTTTATGCTGAGTGCAAGAAGAACCTATGCCGATTTATTCTTGAAATTATCCAAAGACCATAAAACCAAAAACAGTAAATTATATTTCTACGATCTGAATGCAAAAATGAATTATAAGCTGAATGATCGCAATACCTTGTATTTATCGGGCTATTTTGGGAAGGATGATTTAGGATATAGTGATTTATTCGGGTTTGATTGGGGGAATTCTACCGCTACGGTGCGTTGGAATTCCATTCTGAATTCCCAATTATTTAGTAATACCTCCTTAATTTATAGCGACTTTTCCTATGACGTTAATGTAAACAGTGATGAATCTAAGTTCTCCATTGCGTCTAAAATCCGGAATTTAAATTTCAAACAGGACTTCTCCTATTATTCGGACGACAATAATGCCTTGAAGTTTGGAGTGAATGTTTTGCATCAACAAATTCGTCCGGCGAGTATTGAAGCCAGAGAAGGTTCAGATGTGAATTCTATTGAAATTGAGAGAAGACAAGGGATTGAAGCTTCCGCCTACGTATCGCACGAATGGAAACCTTTTGAGAAGTTAAATTTGATTTATGGATTACGATTAAGTGATTTCATGGTGATGGGTCCTGGGACATTTTACGAATTTGATGAAGAGGGCGAGCCCACTTCGGAATCCTATTTTGGGGAGGTCATTGCGAAACATTATTTAAATTTTGAACCGCGTTTATCCTTATCCTATGCTTTGAACAGCAATCATAGTATCAAGGCTAGTTTTAATAGAATGGCTCAAAACCTGCATCAGTTGACTAATACTACGGCGAGTTTACCAACTGACCAATATATTGTTAGTAGTTTAAATGTAAAGCCTCAGATTGCAAATCAAGGAGCTCTAGGTTATTTCCGCACCTTCCAAGGGAATGTTTATGAGTTTTCGGTAGAAGCTTATTATAAAACCATGGAAAATCAGATTGATTTCAGAAATGGAGCCGATCTACAAGCGAATAAATTTATGGAAGGCGACTTATTGTATGGTATTGGCAAATCCTATGGTACGGAATTCCTTATGCGTAAAAATAAAGGGCGATTGACAGGATGGGTTGGATATACCCTGGCTAAGAGTGAACGCCAATTTGATGAAATCAATGATGGCAATTGGTTTAATGCACGACAAGATAGAACCCACGATGTTTCAGTAGTTGGAATTTTCCAATTGAGCAAACGCTGGACAGTTGGTGCCACCTTTGTTTATTATACAGGTAACGCCATTACTTTTCCAAGTGGAAAGTATCAGGTGGATGGTCGGACCATGTTCTATTATTCCGAAAGGAATGGCTATAGAATGCCAGATTATCATCGTTTAGATTTATCGGCAACGTATGAAACGCGTAGGGATAAGAAGTTTAATTCGAGTTGGACCATCGGTGTATATAATGCCTATAACCGCAAGAATGCCTATATGATTGATTTTAGAGAGAGTGAACAAAATCCAAATATTACAGAGGCCTATAGAATTGCCTTATTTGGCGCAATTCCATCTGTGACCTGGAATTTTAAATTTTAAGAAGATGCAGAAGAGATTAACATATCATTTCCTAATATTTTCATTTTTACTGTTGTTTAGCAGTTGTGAAGATTTAATTGATGTCGACCTGAATAAGACTGATCCAAGGATTGTCATTGTTGCAGACATTAATAATGAAGAGAAGATTCATGAGATTCTGGTAAGTAGGACTGTTGATTTTGATGAACCTATACCTTACGAGCCGATCTTGAATGCGACGGTTTATATTCAATCCAAAAGTGGTAGAACTTATTATTTTAATGCAGCAGGAGAGGGTAAATATCGCAATAGCAGTATTGCCTTGGCTGCAGGGGAAACTTATACCTTGGTGGTGATGGTCGATGACGAAGAATATAAATCAACGACTACGATGCTACCATTTATAGATGTTGAATCCATTGGAGTCAACCAAGAGACTTTGTTGAATGAAACCTATTACTTTATCAATCTTAAATTTTTTGATCCTACTGGGCAAGCGAATTACTATCGATATAGCATTTCCAGAAATGGAGAACCGTTCAAGTCAAATGCTGTCTTCTCGGATAAATTTAATGATGGGAATGAGGTAACGCATCAATTAGGTCGGGAGTATGGCAATGAAATCAAACCTGGAGATCAATTATTGATTCGTCGCTTTATTATCAGTAAGGATTCCTACAACTATTGGTCTGAATATATGTCCACCAATCCGGGTAGTGCTGCACCAGGGAATCCAACCTCAAATATCGATAATGGGGCAATGGGGTACTTTAGTGTTAGCAGTGCACGTGATTACACGGTAGAAATTGCTAAACCATCAGACGAATAAGGTCTTGAATTGAAAGCCTTTTTGTAAAAGGTAATCTATACTTCGGGGTAGGGCGAATTGAACATTGTCAATGGCTTTAATATTGTCGTGGAATACGATGATACTTCCATTTCTGCTGTAGTTGATGCAATTCTTGTAACACTGTTCGGGGCTAATGTTTTTGTCATAATCGCCCGTTAATACGTCCCACATGATTATTTGGTAATCTTTTGCCAACTTCTTCATTTGAGATTTGGAAGCTCGACCGTAAGGAGGGCGGAATAAATTGGATTGGATTAATTTATTGGACTTTTCAATATTCTCAAAATACTTTTGATCATTCGTTGCCCAACCTTTTAAATGGTTGTAGGTATGGTTTCCTACGGCATGGCCTTCGTCTAATATCCGTTGAAAAATTTCAGGGTATTTGCTTACATTTTCTCCCACACAGAAGAAAGTCGCTTTCACCTTTTTTTCCTTCAGACAATCCAATATCCATGGCGTTATTTCGGGGATAGGACCATCGTCAAATGTTAAGTAAATATTATTTATATCTTTTTCTTTTCGCCAAATCGCCTGTGGATAAACGTAATTGAGGATAAAGAAAGGGCGGACAAAATGCATATTGTATCAATCAGATATTTTTACAAATTTAATCAAAGTTTAGGTATGAAAAGAGTATTTAATCTTTGTTAATGAATAAGCTGGTCCAATACTTTCAATTAAATCGGAAGGAGCAAAGAGGCTATTTCTTTCTGATATGGATTGTTTTCCTACTCCTTTTAGGTCATATTTTTTTGCCCGTTTTTTATCCTCCAGAAGAAATCAATATCCTTATCCAACATTTTCCTGAGGAAATCCTTTCCAAAGGCAAAGCTTCAGAAAGCATAAAACCAGTAAAAAATAAACTCCAAAAAACAGTAAGCCTTTTTCCTTTTAATCCAAATACCTTGAATAAAGCAGGCTGGGAAAAATTAGGTCTTAGTGATAAGCAAGCCCAGGTCATTATTAATTATAGAAACAAAGGTGGCAAGTTTTTTAAAAAGGAAGATTTAAGGAAAATATATTCATTGGATAGTATGAAAATTCAGGAACTGTTGCCCTATGTAATTATTTCCAAGACGGAGGAGAGATCTTCTTTTACAAATATTAAATATCCCAAGGAAAAGAATTTCAGGTTTAAAAAAGCGCCCGAAATTATAGAGTTGAATAGTTCAGATAGTAGTGGTTTTATCAGTTTGAATGGAATTGGTCCGGTCTATTCCAAAAGGATTATCAAGTTTCGGGAGGCATTGGGAGGTTTTGTAAGACTAGAACAGATTTCCGAAGTGTATGGCATCCCTGCGGAAACTTATGTCGCCATTTTGCCTTACTTAAAATTAGATTTGAGCCTGGTTAAGAAAATAGATATCAATTCGGTCAATGTTAATGATTTAGGAAAACATCCTTATATAAAATATAAGCGAGCAAGAACAATTATCAATTATAGGGATCAACACGGTGCGTTTAAAAGTCTTTCAGATCTGAGAAATATTCATTCTTTAGATGAGGAATTTTTTAGTAAAATTGAACTTTATTTGGAATTTAGATAACATCTATGATTGAAGAGCAGCTGAAAGCATATATACGGGATATTCCTGATTTTCCGCAACCAGGAATTGTATTTAAGGACATCACACCTTTACTTCAACAACCGGAATTGGTGAAGTTGGCGGTAAAGGAATTTGTTCGAAAATTAGAGGGGATAGAGATCGATGTGATTGCTGGAATAGAAAGCCGGGGGTTTTTGTTTGGTTTTTTATTGGCTCAGGAGTTGAATAAACCATTTGTTCCGATTCGCAAGCAGGGGAAATTACCCTTCCATACGATATCAGAATCCTATAAATTGGAATACGGGCAGGCTACCATTGAAATGCATGAAGATGCTATCCAAGCTGGAACGAAGGTATTGATGCATGATGATCTATTGGCTACAGGCGGAACCGTTGTAGCTGCCAGTAAATTAGTAGAAAAATTAGGTGGAGCAATTACAGGTTACTCTTTTGTGATTAGTCTGGATTTTCTGCAAAGTGCAGGAAGGTTAACCCGATTTAGTGAACGTATTATTTCATTAGTGCACTATAACTAAAAAATAAATTGAGGGTTATGCCCTCAATTATTATTTTTAGAATTCACCTTGAACTTTATAATAATTATCCCCCATAACCTTGACTTGCTGATTCTTTTCTACTAAATAGAATCCATTTTTTTCATAAGCCAAGAATTCAGAGGTTTTATATAAGGTGTTTTTAACCTGTTTTTCGACTGAGATCATGTGTGGATTTCCTTGAGCATCCAATTTGATGCGGACGCAAGACAAATCCAATTCTGGATTGGTAAAACTATATTGAATCAAGCTGTCCGTACGGTCAACTTTCACAAAACCTGCATAAGCTGGTTTGTTTAAGTCTATAGCCTGAAAACTGGATAGTTCCACTGCCCAATCTTTAATTTTAAGCTTCTTCGTTTCTTCCTGATCATCTTTTTTTACCGTTTTATTGATTTCGGGATTTACAGATGCCAAGGAATCAATTTCCCTTTGGAAAAAAGCCGGGATGTCGAAGAATTTCTCCTGATTAATAGCTGCTTGTTCCGATTTCTTGGAAGGGTTACAAGCATAAAAAGCAGCAGTAATGATTACTGCTGCTAATATTTTGAATAACTTATGATTAATATGCAAGGACATTACCAGTCATTTCAGTTGGGATAGGAAGATTAAGTAGTTGCAGAACTGTTGGTGCTACATCACCTAATTTACCATCTTTGATATTTTTATATTGGTTATCAATCAATATGCACGGAACCAAATTGGTTGTATGTGCTGTATTCACTGAACCATCCTCATTGATCATGAACTCAGAGTTACCATGGTCAGCCAGGATAATAAAGGAGTAACCTGCATTGATACCCGTTTCAACAACACGCTTGGTGCAGTTATCTACGGTTTCAACAGCTTTAACTACTGCCTCAAATACACCTGTGTGACCAACCATATCCGGGTTTGCAAAATTCAAACAGATAAAGTCAGGTCCATTTTCTACCATATCCTTACAAATAGAATCTGCAATGGTATTGGCACTCATTTCAGGTTGCAAGTCATAGGTCGCAACTTTCGGAGAAGGGATCAATAATCTTCTTTCACCTTCAAATTGTTCCTCGCGACCACCTGAAAAGAAGAATGTTACGTGTGGATATTTCTCAGTTTCAGCGATTCTGACTTGAGTTTTATGCTGTAATGCAAGGGTTTCACCCAGGGTTTGAGTTAAATTATCTTTTTGGAAGATGACCTTTACATCTTTGAAAGTATCATCGTAAGAGGTCATGGTCACATAGTAAAGATTTAACGGATGCATATCATATTCTGGAAATGCTTGTTGAGTTAAAGCTACTGTAATTTCACGACCACGGTCTGTACGGAAGTTATAACAGATCACCACATCACCTTCATGGATAGTTGCTTTAGGCGAACCTTGGGCATCTACCATCACGATTGGTTTCAAGAATTCATCTGTAATCCCTTCTTTATAAGAAGTTTCAATAGAATTTACAAGGTCAGTTGAAGGTGTTCCTAAGCCTTTGATTAAAAGATTATAAGCCTGTTTTACACGTTCCCAACGGTTATCACGGTCCATGGCGTAATATCTACCGATAGCAGATGCGATGGTGCCGACAGAATTTTTCAAGTGATTATCGAGATCTTTCACATAACCAACACCGCCGTTAGGGTCGGTATCACGGCCATCCAAGAAAGCATGGATAAATACTTGTTCATTTGTAAGGTTTGCATCTTTAGCGGCATCGGTTAAAGCCTTTAGATGTTCGATATGGGCATGCACACCACCATCGGATAGCAAACCAATAAAATGTACCTTTTTATGATTAGATTTTGCATATTCAAATGCAGCCTGAATAGTAGGGTCAACTTTGAATACACCTTCTTGAGCAGCTTTATTGATACGGCCTAATTCCTGGTATACGATTCTTCCGGCCCCAAGGTTCATGTGGCCAACTTCAGAATTTCCCATTTGGCCAGCAGGTAGACCTACGGCTTCGCCAGATGCTTCAAGTTTGGAGTTAGGGTAGGTTGCAAGCAAGTAGTCTAAAAAAGGAGTGTTAGCGGCTATTACAGCGTTTGAATTATCATTTTTTCCGTAGCCTAATCCATCCAGAATTAGTAGTGCTACTTTTTTATTTTCAGAACTCATTACACAAATATACTTATTATTCATAAAAATGCTAAAAGGAGGAACCTGTAAGGGCGATATAATATTTGTATTGGTTTTGCTGAATGCAACAGGGATTGGCATAATTTTCGCTAAAACATTATTGAAAAATGAATTTAATGTTAAGTGGCAGTAGATTTTGTGTACTGCGCTGATGACTCCAAGTCAATTATGATTGCGACAATTAAAGGTATAGGTATAAGGATGAGGCTTATTGCGGTAGCAATGACGCTTTTGCCATTGCTAATATTCTCTAGTTTCCAGTCGGATGTTTCCCTTGAATTATTAGGTGCATTAAAAGCGAATAACGCGAAGAACATTGCTAACTTTTTTGGACAGAATGTATCCTTATCGATAAAAAACGATTCTGGTTATTATTCTAAGTTTCAAGCCGAAGTTATATTGAGTGATTTTTTCAGGCTCACTAAGACAAGCGAGGCCAAGCAAGTTCAACGGACCAATCGTAACAACAATAGTTTTTATATTGTTTATCAAATCAAGACCAATCAAGGTTCTTATCGTGTTTTTGTGAAGTTTGTGCAATCGGGATCCGATGCGCAAATCAACGAGCTAAGAATAGAATAAACTACAGTTTTTCGAATTTAAGTTTCCAAATAAATATATTTTTATTCATCTTCGCTTAATTTTAAATGGTAAATGGAGAGAGAATTCAAAGATAAACTAGTACATTTTGTTCAAGAGGCCCTTTTAGAAGATGTAGGTTCAGGCGATTACACCTCATTATCTACGATAAAAGAAGATCAATTAGGGGAGGCTCAATTATTGGTCAAGGAGGATGGGGTTCTTGCTGGAGTAGAAGTTGCCAAAGAAATATTTTCCCAAATAGATCCTGAATTAGAATTTAACCCACTTATTTCTGATGGGAGTCATGTCCACTATGGAGACATTGCTTTCAAGATAAAAGGAAGTATCCATACAATCCTGAAAGGAGAGCGTTTGGTATTAAATATCATGCAGCGGATGTCTGGTATTACTACGCAAACTTCAAAGTATGTTCAGGCGATTTCTGGAACCGGAGCGAAGGTTTTAGATACGCGTAAGACCACGCCTTTGTTAAGATTTTTGGAGAAGAAAGCAGTAGAGATTGGTGGTGGTTCAAATCATCGATTTGGGCTTTATGATATGATTTTGATCAAGGATAATCATGTTGATTATGCTGGAGGGATCTCTGCAGCGGTGAATGCTGCTTTTGATTATAAGAAACAAAACCAATTAGATATTGCGATTGAGGTTGAGGTTAGAAATTTTAAAGAGTTAAACGAAGTTTTAAGTTTAGAGGCGGTTGATCGTGTGATGTTTGATAATTTTAGTCCTGCGGAAGTGAAAGAAGCGGTAGAATTAGTTGGGGATCGGTTAGTGACGGAAGCTTCGGGCGGAATTACTTTAGACAGCATAGCGGCTTATGCACAGGCAGGGGTAGATTATATTTCTGTAGGTGCATTGACCCACTCGGTTAAAAGCCTGGATTTAAGCTTAAAAGCAAAACTTATTTAGTAAATTGCTGTAAATGATATCAATATACCTTGTTGGAATTGTCATATTAGCATATCTTTTCGGTTCAATCCCTACAGCAGTATGGTTTGGACAGGCATTTTATGGAGTTGATGTTCGTGAGTATGGGAGTGGAAATGCTGGTGCCACAAATACCTTTCGTGTATTAGGAAAGAAGGCGGGCTCTGTGGTTATGTTTGTCGATATCTTAAAGGGATGGACAGCGACCAATTTGCCGTATCTTCTAGATAGTAGTATCGTTGGAAATCATGATGCGCCACAATTTGTGAATGTGCAATTGGCTTTAGGTGTGATTGCGGTATTAGGACATTTGTTTCCGATTTTTGCAGGCTTTAGAGGTGGTAAGGGTGTTGCAACCTTATTTGGAATGGTACTTGCCATTCACTGGCCGGCAGCCCTAGTGTGCGTGTCGGTATTCCTGTTAGTATTATTAATTACGCATTATGTTTCTTTAAGCTCCATTATGGCAGGTTTTGCTTTTCCATTTAGTGTAGCTTTTATATTTAAGACCACAGTTCCTTCTATTCTCTTATATGGAATTGCAATTTGTGCCTTAATCCTGGTTACCCATCAAAAAAATATTGAGCGTTTACTGAAGGGGAAGGAATCTAAGATATATTTATTCAAGAAAAAAAATCAAGATTAAACTTTTGGGTACAAGTTTTGTTTAATACTTCTAGATAATAGTATTGTATTAGATAAACTAAATCAAGAACACTTATGAAACGATTCACAAAATACGCCTCCATGGTACTTTTAGGAGCCACTCTGGTAGGTTGTGCTACATCCGCAATTACCGGACGTAAGTACCTAAAACTGGTTGACTCCCAGACCATCAATAATCAAGCGGCCTTAGCCTATAAAGATTTTTTGAGTAAGAACAGTTCGAAAGTTGAAACTGGTACTGCGGCAGCAACACAAGTTAAACGAGTAGGGAATAGGATTGCAGCAGCAACGAATGAATATTTAAGGCAGATTGGGGCTGCTGATAAGTTTTCTTTCAATTGGGAGTTTAACTTAATTGAGAGTGACCAAGTAAATGCTTGGTGTATGCCAGGAGGTAAGGTAGCTGTCTATACTGGTATTTTACCGATAGCGAAGAATGATGCCGGATTAGCTACAGTGATGGGTCATGAGATTGCCCATGCGATTGAAGAGCATTCGGTATCTCAAGTTTCCAATGCGATGGCAGCACAGTTTGGTGCACAGTTATTAAACGCAGCAGGAACGATCAGTAATAGTAGATATACAGGATTATTCAATCAGATTTATGGTATTGGATACCAAGTAGGATCATTGAAATTCTCTAGAAATGATGAGTTAGCTGCAGATAAAGCAGGCTTAATTCTTATGGCGATGGCAGGATATAATCCAGAAGAAGCGGTTTCATTCTGGGAAAGAATGGCGCAAGGTAAAAAGGGAAGCCCTCCAGAATGGTTAAGTACTCACCCTAGTGATGCAAGACGTATCAGTCAATTGCAAGCCATGGTTCCAGAAGCGATGAAGTATTATAAAAAACAATAAGTTAAAAATATACAGGAAAAGGCCGATAATTTTTTATCGGCCTTTTCTTTTGTTCTGATAACGAGGAAAAACTACCGTTTTATTGGCTTCACAAGAAATTACACAGCATTTAATAATCGTTGATTTCAGAATTTAAGGGTTCTAATTTCAAATAAATACAATAATTATTTAATTTTTTTGTAACTTTTTTTAACAAGAACATACTAATTGATTAACTAACAAAAACGAATTATAAATGGAACTTAAGATTAGTAATTTAACCAAGACCTATAATAATGGGGTGAAGGCTTTGGATGATGTGAATTTAGAGATTGGGACGGGAATGTTTGGGTTATTAGGGCCCAATGGGGCTGGGAAATCATCCTTGATGCGTACGATTGCGACCTTACAAAGTCCTGATAAAGGAAGTATTCAATTTGGTGATATTGATGTGCTCCAGGATAATAATGCCTTGAGAAGGGTTTTAGGGTATTTACCGCAGGAGTTTGGTGTCTATCCCAATTTATCTGCTGAGGATTTGTTGAATTATTTTGCAGAGTTAAAGGGCATCGTCAATAAACAAGACCGCAAGAAGATTGTCAATAATGCTTTGGAAATAACCAATCTATACGATTTTAAGAATAAAAATGTAAGTGGATATTCAGGGGGTATGAAACAAAGATTTGGGATTGCTCAGATGTTGTTGAATGATCCGAAACTCATCATTGTGGATGAACCGACGGCAGGCTTAGACCCTGCGGAGCGTCATCGTTTTTTGAATGTACTTCGTGAAATTGGTGCTGAGCATACTGTAATATTTTCTACTCATATTGTGGATGATGTGCGGGAGTTATGTCATGAGTTAGCAATCATGAATGGGGGTAAAGTATTGTTCAGAGGTACGACTCAAGAGGGAACGGATTCATTGGTAGGAAAAATATGGAAGAAGAAAATTGACCGTTCCGAATTTGATAAGGAAAATGCGATCTATAATATTATTTCATCCAACTATAATCAAGATAATAGTTTAAATATTAGGGTGTTTTCGGATGTTCAACCGGATGAATCCTTTAGCTTGGCGACGCCAATTTTGGAGGACGTTTATTTTGTGACTTTAAAAAGTGATCAGGTAAATGTTTAAGACTATTTTCTTGTTCGAGATAAAACGCTGGTTGAAGCAACCTGTTTTTTATGTTTATTGTGCTATTTATTTTGGATTGGCCTATTTTACGACGATATCAAGTCTAGGAGCTTTTGATTCAATAAGCAGTACAACTTCTACTCCTGTAAATATTAATTCACCATTGCATATTGCCGGGTTCCTCAATAGTTTTTCAACACTTATTTATTTTCTATTACCCACAATAATTGGAGCTTCTGTTTACAGGGACTACCTGTATAATATGCATACCTTATTGTTTTCTTACCCTTTGAATAAGCTGAATTATTTATCGGCAAAATTCCTGAGTTCATTGGTTATTGTGACGATTATTGCACTGTTATGTGTGCTAGCCTTCTATTTGGGACAGTTTCAGCCCAATATCAATAAAGATCTTTTAGGCCCGAATAACTTTAGAGCCTATGTTGAGGGATTCTTGGTTACGGTTATTCCAAACTTTATATTATTTGGGATTATCATATTTGCCTTAGTAACCTTTAGTCGGAATATCTATGTAGGCTTTGTCTTTGTCCTGATTTTATTCCTGCTTCAATCCTTGTTGGATGCTGCGATGCAAAATATGGATAATCGTTATTTGGCAGCAATCTTGGATCCATTTGGTTTTGAACCCATTCAGTATTATAGTCGATATTGGAGTGTGGATGAGCAGAATACCAATTTACTACCCATACGTGGGGTATTGATTTATAATAGGCTGATTTGGTTAGGTTTTGCAGCATTACTGTTTGGTTTTGTTTATTATAAATTTAGCTTCTCGCAATTGGGTATTTCCTTCAAGAAGGCCAAGTCCAGCGATCGGATGGTTAAAGATAATTTCGGAAGTATACTAAAGATTGCCTTACCTAAAGTAAAGAAGGATTACAGTTTCTGGAGCAATTTGAAATTAAGCTGGCGATTATCTAATAATGATTTTAAGTTCCTGGTTAAAAACTGGACCTTCATTATTCTGTTGATTATTGCTTTTCTATTTGTTTTGGTGGTAATTTCAGTTTCTGGGGAGATCTTTGGGACCTCCACCTATCCTGTGACCTGGCAGGTGTTAATTTCCATGGGAAGTATTTATAGCTTCTTTTTGAATATTATGATTTTCTTGTTTTCAGGAATGCTGATTCAGCGGTCAAGGCAGACGAATATGTTTTTGTTAATTGAGGCGACGTCAGTTCCAAACTGGGTTCTTTTATTTTCAAAAGTAATTGCCATGATTAAGATGGTTTACCTGGTCATGTTGGTTTGTCTGATCAATGGTATTGTTTATCAAATCTATGAGGGATATTACCAATTTGAAATTGGCCATTATATGTATGAGCTTTTTGTGTTGATTCCAATTAAAGTTCTGTATTTGATCTTATTTGCCTTTTTCATTCACAATTTCTTTAAGAACTATTTTATAGGCTTTATCATTTGTTTGGTATTATTTTTCAGTCTTCCATTTTTATCCAAAATTGGCATTGAACAAATGATTTTCCGTCCGCATGCAGATCCATCCTACAATTATTCGGATATGAATGGTTATGGGGAAATTCGCCATTTTATTTATTACCGAATTTATTGGATCTTATTGGGCATTGTCATGTTTGGCTTGACTTTATTATTCTGGAGACGTGGAATCATCAGTAATATCAAGGAGAAGTTCAATTTAGTTGCTCAACGCACGAAACCACAGCTGATAGTGCCAATGGTCTTGGCAATTGCTGGATTTATTGGTTTGGGATATGGTATTTATAGTGAGAATAATATCAAACAACCCCATTATTCAGCATTAGAACGTGAGTTGCAGCAAGTTGATTATGAAAAGCAATACAAGCGTTATGAGGGACGTTCGATTCCGCGATTAGTGGATGTGAAGGTCGATATGGATATTGATCCTAAGAACAGGAACTTTAACACTTTGGGCAAATTTGTATATGTCAATAAAACATCAGAGCCTATTGATACCATTTTCATGAACAAAAGTCCTGACAATATTATTTCTGCAAAATTTGATCGAGATGCTAAGCGAATTGTTCAAGATAGTGTCTTGGCAGTGGATATATATTTTCTGTCCAAAGCTTTAAATCCAGGAGATACCTTAAAGATTGATTATACTATTCGGAATAAGGCAAATGGTTTCTTATTTGATAGGTCCTCCGTTTTGGAGAATGGAACTTTCTTAAACAACCTTATTTTTCCGGTTTTAAGTTATTCAGAATCAGGTGAGCTTGTAGATAATAATGTCCGCAAGAAATATGGTTTGCCAGATAAAATGCGAATGCCTGACCCAAGGGACTCGAGTAAATTAGGGAATAATTACATTTCCCAGGATGCTGATTGGATTACTTTTGAAGCGACATTAAGCACAGATAAGGATCAGATTGCGATTGCGCCGGGTTATCTTCAGAAAGAGTGGGAGAAGGATGGCAAGCGTTATTTCCATTATAAGATGGATGCCCCAATCTTAAATTTCTATTCTTTTATGTCAGCAAAATATGAGACGAAAAAAGAAAAGTATAAAGGCAAGAATTTAGAGATCTATTATCACAAAGGCCATGAGTTTAATCTAGACCGAATGATGGCTTCGATGAAAAAATCACTGGATTATTATGAACATAACTTCGGTCCATATCAATTCCAACAGATGCGGATCATTGAATTTCCATCTAGTATGGGAACTTTTGCTCAAGCATTTGCCAATACGGTTCCTTTCTCAGAAGGGATAGGATTTATTGCCAAAGTTGATGAAAAAGATCCAAATGCAGTGGATTATGCATATTCAGTGGTTGCACATGAGTTTGCACATCAATGGTGGGCACATCAGGTGATTGGTGCCTATGTTCAAGGTTCAACAATGATGTCGGAATCGCTAGCAGAATATAGTTCATTAAAGGTCTTGGAGCATACTTATGGAAAGGAACAAATGTTCCGTTTCTTGAAAGATGCACTTGATAAGTATCTACTTGGGCGTTCCAATGAGAAAATTCGGGAGAACCCATTGATGTTCAATGAAAATCAACCCTATATTCATTATAATAAGGGTTCTATGGTTATGTATGCCATGAGTGATTATTTAGGAGAGCAAAAGTTTAATGATTTCTTGAAAAACTACACGAGTCAATATAAGTTTCAAAACCCGCCTTATACCACTTCGATAGAATTTGTAAATTTGTTGAAACCAGTAGTACCGGATTCATTGCAATATTTGGTTAAGGATCTTTTCGAGACTGTGACGATTTACGACAATAAGGTTACGGATGCTAAGGTAAAGGATTTGGGAAATAACAAATATGAGGTGGAGATTAGCTTTCAAGTTTCTAAATATCGTACAGATCCTTTAGGCAAGAAAAGTTATGAGGATATAAAAGGGACAGCCTTAACCCATAAAGAAGGCAAGAAAAGCATTCAATCCTTGCCATTGGGGGATTATGTAGAGATAGGGATTTTTGCGGAGGAGACCGAGAAAAATGGGTTTAAATTTGATAATCCTATTTTATTGAAAAAGGTGAAGCTTTCGGCGATCAACAATAAGTTAAAGTTTGTGGTTGACAAGAAGCCTGTGCACGTGGGGGTTGATCCAAATTATAAGTTATTGGATACAGATTCGGAGGATAACCGAAAGAAAATATAAC
>NOUX01000005.1 GCA_002245855.1 Sphingobacterium cellulitidis
TAAAAACAGTGAGTAATTCAGTGAGTCAATCCCTGACCTACCACTACTCACTGAAAGCACATTAAGTTGTTGAATAACAACCTGTTCAATAACTAAACATCTTGACTACCATAGGCTGCTAGGCTAATTTTGTTTCACCATAAATGATGTATTATCATGAGTACAAATTATTCCTTGCTCTTCTACTTGAAGAAACCAAAAAACTATGTGGGTGGTATGAAACCCATCTACATGCGTATCACCGTGGCCGGTGACCCCAAGGAAGTGTCCACCGGCCGTGAGTGTGACCCCGTACGGTGGAACGCCAAGGCCAACCGTGCCAAGGGCACCAAGGAGGACATCCGTGGCCTGAATGCCTACCTCGACACGCTGGAGCGAAAGGTGGCCGATGCCCACCTGCAACTCGTAAAGGACGGCACGGAAATCACCGCCGAATCGCTGAAACTGAAATACCTCGGCAAGGACGTGCAACGGCGGTATTTGATGGAAACGTTTACCGAACACAACCGGAAGATGGAAGCGTTGCTTGGGAAAGGTTTCAAACCCAACACGCTGAAAGGCTACAACACTTCTGTTGCACACCTGACCTCCTATCTGGAAAAATGCCATGGTGAAACGGACATCGAGATCCGGCACATCGACCATGCGTTCATCACAGGTTATGAGTTTTTCCTCCGCTCTGACATGGAATGCAGTGCGGTGTCGGCGGCCAAGTACATGAAACACCTGCGTAAAATCATAACCCAGTGTCTTGCACACCGATGGATTACGGAAAACCCCTTTGTGTTCTACAAAACGAAGGCCAAGCCAAGGGAAAAGGAATTTCTCACGCCCGATGAACTGGACAGGATAGCCCAAAAGGAATTTTCCATAACAAGGCTCTCTCATGTGCGCGACATCTTCGTGTTCTGCTGCTATACGGGGCTGTCATACGCCGATGTGCGGAAACTGCAAAAGACGGGCATCGCCAAGGGTATTGACGGCAGATTGTGGGTGTTGACCAGCCGGGAGAAAACGGAAACTTCCTCCAACATCCCGCTGCTTCCGCAAGCCTTGGAAATCATCGGACGCTATGCGGACTATCCCCCATGCGTAGCAAAGGGGATGGTACTTCCGGTATTGAGCAACCAAAAGATGAACAGCTACCTGAAAGAGATTGCCGACCTGTGCTGTATTACTAAAAAGCTGACATTCCACATGGCGCGGCACACATTCGCCACCACGGTGACACTGGCCAACAACGTGCCGATAGAAACGGTATCAAAAATGCTGGGGCATACCAACATCAAGACCACCCAGCACTATGCCAAGCTGCTGGACACGCGGATTAGCAGCGATATGGAAAAACTAAAAGAAAAGTTAGGATTCCGTACAAACATTTCATTATCGGCTCATTAACGGTTCTTATTAGCTCATATCGGCTCACTATTAAGTTCTTTTTTATAAATTTGTGTCATGAGCAAAGTAAGTGTACATACTGAATTTCTTGATATCAACTGGAAACTGATAGGCCTTATCAGTGAAATTGATAGGTTCGATGCCTCTTGGAAAGCCATTGAACGGAGAGAGGGGCAAAGCCTTAAAGAGCTTAAATCAATCGCTACGGTTAGAAGTGTCGGGGCTTCAACCCGTATTGAGGGCTCCAAACTAACGGATGAAGAAGTCGATATTCTTCTTAAGAACATGGACATCTCAAAACTTCAAGAGCGGGATGAGCAAGAAGTCGTCGGATATTATGAGGCCTTGGACGTCATCGATGAAAATTTTGAAGAAATTCCTGTGACTGAAAACGGTTTAAAAAACCTGCATAATTTGCTTTTGAAATATAGTGAAAAAGATTGATGGCATAGGGGAGACTATAAGCAGCACTCCAATGCTGTTGAAGCGAATATGCCTGACGGAACAACACAGATAATATTTCAAACCACCGCGCCGGGATTTTTGCCGGTATAGAGCTAACGGATCACATGGATCGTACGGTCTTCTATCCGAAATCGTACCATGCCCGAGGATTCGATAGATTTAAGCACCTGCGATAGCGGTTTGTCCCTGGATATCCATCCCCCAGATTCCAAACCTTCGGGTACAGAACCGTCGTAGACGATATCGACATCATACCATCGGGCTATCTTGCGCATGGCCACTTTGAAATCGACATGGTTTAAGTAAAAATCGCCGTCTTTCCATTCGGTGATATTCTCTGTCTCGGTACGTACGATGCGGATATCCTTTCCGGTATTGATGGCCTGTTCTCCAGGTCGGACAAGATGTTCTCCTTTTTCGGTCTTGATCTTAATAGATCCCTCCACCAGCGTAGTGCTCGTCACGGGTTCATCCAGATAGGCATTTACGTTGAAGCTGGTTCCCAAAACCTCGACTTGCTGTGTACCTGTCCTTACAATAAAAGGTTTGGATCTATCTTTGGCCACTTCAAAATAAGCTTCTCCTACAAGCTTGACCCTACGCTGGCCCGCCTGGACCAGTTTGGGCGCATAGGTCAAACTCGACTCCGTGTTCAACCAGACCCGGGTACCATCCGGCAAGCATAACTGATAGGTCTCCCCATTAGAAGTAGACAAGGTATTCTCTTTATTAACATCAGCACCGTTGCCCTTTAGTGCATAAATCAACTGTCCATCAGCTGATTTTGTAATGCTCACCCCGGATTCTTCGGCTATGGTACCGCTCAAGGCATCGGACAGTCTCACCTTCTTGCCGTCGGCTAAGGTCAACGTAGCACCTTGTGCCCCCGGAGCTACATCCTGCACAAGACCGCTTGCAGACTCCAAACCGAGCTGTTTCTTATCGTAGTAGAAATAAAATCCAAATGCAATGACTAGGATAGCTGCCGCCACAGCGCCGATACGCTGCCAGCCTTTGAACCTACGGACAGGGGTTGCCGCGTCCGGCTGTAAACGATTCCAGATCTGTTCGCTGGTATCCTCCAATTCGGCTTCCGAAATCTGATCCAGATCCTTACTCCTTAATTGGAAAAGCCAGAGCTTGGCAATGCGCTCTTCCTCCTCATTGTAAGTGCCGGATTCTACTTTCTCTAAAATGGGTGTAATATCTTTTTGCATCGGGTCTGTAATCCTTAGTTAGTGTTAAGGCGTGCAACTATACCCAATTGGTGACAAGGAGAAAACTTTTTTTTGGATTATTTCAAAAACAACTCAAAAAAACAAAATCAAGTAGGTATTTGACTAGGAGAAATAGTGCCACTAACGGTAAAAATCACCGAAGAAATCGCAGATCTGGTTCAAATAGATTATGGTATCAAGACAGCAGTACTAACTAGAAATGGTAATTCCCAGTGCCTCTTGGACTGACAATTACCATTTTATAAAGTTCATATTTAACATATCAACTTTCGATCATTATAACATTAAGGGTTATAAACCAGAAGATGTTGATGATAAAGCATTTTTAATTACTTTAAGAAATCTTCTTCTTTATATTTTGGATTAGGATACTTATAAAATCCTTCACCTGTTGCAACGCCTAATTTACCTTGATCTATAAACTCCGATTTTAATTTTTCTACAATTTCAATCTTTACAGGATCTTTAGTCGCTTCAGCGGCCATTTTGTTAATATTATACGCTGTAGTAATACCTACTACATCCAATATTCCAAAGGGACCAAGCGGCGCTCCTGTAGCTACCATCCAAGTTTTATCAATCGTCTCAATATCCGCAATTTCTCTTACCCACAAATCCATACCAGCACTTAAAAGCGGCACTAAGAGGGAATTTACAATATAACCGGGCTGTTCCTTGTGCAAGGGCAAAGCCACCATTCCAATCTGTTTAGCAAATAGCAGCAAACTTTCAAATACCTCATCAGATGTACCTGCGTGCTTCATCACTTCACCGGTATTATGTTTCCATATTTCATTCGCAAAATGAAGTGCAACAAATTTTTCCGGGCGCCCTGTATACTCGGCAAACTGGCTAGGCAACATAGTCGATGAATTTGTTGCAAATACCGTTTTAGCGGGTGCCAATTTTGCTAATTTCTGATAGAAATCAACCTTAATCTCCGGGTTTTCAGGAACAGCTTCAATAACTAAATCGGCATCTTTTACAGCCTCTCCCAAATCCGAACTATAGGATAATCTTGCTTTGGTAGCTGCCAATTGTTCATCTGTAGCACCTAAGTCTCTTTTAAAAGCAGCACTTAAAATAGCAAACTTTGCTTTTGCCTTTTCTAAAACTTCATCATTAATATCGTAAACAGTTACATTAAAGTTATGAAAAGCCGTTTGAAAAGCGATTTGATAGCCTAATACACCACTTCCGGCTATTGTTACATTTTTAAACTCCATATTTTTTGTTTTAAGAATTATAAGAAATCAATACACAAATCAGCGCAAGTATTGCGGGCAGCCCTTGTTTTAAAAGGATACTTTTAGAAGAGGTTATACCCCCATAAAGTGCTGCAACAATCACGCATCCCAGAAAGAATACACGGATATTAAAACTCCATTCTGGGTTTTCGATAAAAAAAGACCATATCAGACCCGCCGCTAAAAAGCCATTGTACAAACCTTGATTAGCCGCTAAGCCTTTGGTTGCCTTAAACAGTTCTTCCGGTAAAGCACCTCTAAAAGTCTTTTTGCCAACCGTTTCCCAAGCGAACATCTCCATCCAAAGAATATACAAATGTTCAAGAGCTACAATTCCCGTTAATATTAAGCTTAAAGTTTCCATATTTTAAATCTCCATAACTTCTAACATGCTTTCCTAACCTAAGAAACAATATAAACGGACAACTTGTTTTACAATATAAAAAAACTATCTGTTCATGATGTAGACCACATAGATCAGCATCCCAAGATTATCTCTCAGCTTTTTTGCGGCTCTTTTCAAATGCGTATTTACGGTATTTTCAGAGATATTCAGTTGCTCGGCGATCTCCTTAGCACTGAGATACTGTTCAAAGCGAAGTAGATATACCTCTTTCATCTTTTGCGGCATAGCATCGATCTCTTGCCGGATCATCTGGGCAATGTCTTTTTCGCGAATCAGATAGTCGGTCTCCGTGCTATCAATATCAATATAATGATCTCCCTGTTCAATATATTTACGGATTACGGACTGGTGTCTAAAGATATCAAAGATCTTATTGAGTACTGATTTGTAAAGAAAGCTAGAAACCGAGGAATTGATGGCAAAACGGGCCCTATTGTTAAGGAGCCAAGCAAATACCTCCTGCACAACATCCTTAGCCTCTTCTTTGTTGCGGAGCTTATTGTAGGCGAATAAATAAAGCAGCTCATTGTACCTATCGTAGACTTCTTTGAATGCACGATCATCTGCTGACCGTACAAGATCAGCCAACTCTATATCACTATATGATGTGTAATCGGTCATTGGCAAAAAAAATGGACCGCAAGTTAGCTAAAAAATAGTGATATTATCTTAATTAAAAAACTCAGCCCCCCATTAAGCCTATGTTTACATTAGCCGAAGCGACCAAGGTTTGCTGCTGCTTAACACTTGCTTTAGCGTTGTCGTAGGCGGTTTTTGCTTTTTGGTACTGGAAATCAGCAACAACTTTTTTGTCACTTAATACTTTATATTTTTCCAATTCCAATTCTGCTGTCGCTATCTGTGAGTTAGCCATATCTAATGAAGCTAAAGCGTTATTTTTCTGTTCAGCATAAACGCTAGCATTGATGCGAAACAAAGGTTGTCCTGCTTGTACATACGCACCCTCATCCACATATATTTTGTCGATATAACCGCTTATTTGAGGACGCAGGTCGATATTGGTTTTACCTTGTAGACTTGCCGGAAAAGACTGTTCAATAACAGCATCAGTTAGTTGAAGCGTCAACACTTCTGCATCCACAGCTTGCGGAGTCTCTTGGTTATTTTGCTCTTTCCAATTACAGCTTTGCAAAGCCAGCACAGCGGCAAAGAACAAAACCATTACATTTTTTTTTTACTTATCAGACGTATCATCGATTCTTTCTTTAAAATCATTATTGGTAACAAAAGTAAATCTGTTACGCACTTGCATTTATGTAAAAGAAACTGAAGTGGGGAAAATTACAACTGAAGTGGGGAAAATCGTGAGCTAAGTTTTTTTAATTCTATATTTGAATTCGTAGTATGTCATTTAAATGCTACGAAACCAACTGCATAAATTATATACGGGTACAACAAAGTAGTTACCTTTACGTGCCGACTTGCGATTCGGTGAAACACTTAAAATTTGTTTGTTATTTATAAAAAAAGCCTATATTAGATTTATAGCAATTGCGGCTAAAACGTATGTCAAACCAGTGAGCGATTCGGTGAGTAGAGAAATAGATGGATTTTAAAACACTGATAAAGAGACTAATGATCTAAAGGTGTTATTCCCCTACGGGCTACAGAAAAAAGCGACTCAAATGAGTCGCTTTTTTAGTATTTAGTAGTTAGTATTTAGTATTAAGACCTATGGTGCCTGTCCATTCCTAAATATAGTTTACCAAGTTTATACTTTTCTATTTTAGCCACTCAGAACGATTTTTTTGTCGTGATGTGGGGAGGTATCCTTTTTCTTTTAACACCTTTTTCTATTGATTTTTTATTGGATTTCGATTGATTTCAAGAAATCGTTTTCGTGGAATTTTTATTGAATAGGCTATAGAGTGGATTATCTTGGATTTTATATCCAATTTATTAAGATAACCATATATAAACTTTCAACGAAATGAAACGAAATTTTACTCTTTTGCAAAAGGGAGTATGGCAGCTCAAGCCAAAGGTGAGCTGGCCCCTATTGCTATCCATTTGTTTGGCTTCAGTCCAACAAATCCAGGCTCATGAAATTAAATTTGATGTTCTTGAATCAGTAATTAACAAATCCCAGGAAAGCATAAAGGGAAAGGTTGTTGATGAGAATGGGAGTCCAATTTCATCGGCGACCATACAATTAAAAGGAACTAATATTGGCACCAAATCAGATGCTGATGGAAATTTTGATTTAGCGAGTGTTCCTGCGAATTCTGTTCTTCAGGTTAGTTCTGTAGGCTATGCGACCAAAGATGTTGCGTTACAAGGGAATGGTTTTTTAACAGTCACATTGCAGGCCTCCTCCACAGATGTTGAGGAAGTTATCGTAGTCGGATTTGGCACTCAAAAGAAGGAGAACCTTACAGGCGCGGTATCATCGATTCAAATGTCAGATGTTGTAGGTAGCCGTCCGATTACTTCCCTGTCATCAGGATTAGCAGGTCAAGCACCTGGTTTATCCGTTACACAGGGTTCAGGTCGTCCGGGTGCTGATGGTGGATCTTTACGAGTGCGGGGACAAGGAACACTGAACAATGCCAATCCTTTAGTTGTAATCGATGGTGTGGTTGGGGATATGAACCTGATCAACCCACAAGATGTGGAAAGTATTTCGGTATTAAAAGACGCGGCTTCGGCTTCCATTTACGGATCTCGAGCGGCGAATGGAGTCATTTTAATTACGACAAAAAAGGGTAAAAACGATGACTTCAAAGTAATCTATAACAATTACTTTTCATCTCAAAAGCCTTCAAATGTCATGACCATGATTTCCAATTATGCGGATTACATGGAATTGGTGAATGAGGGTTATAAAAATGGGGATGCCAATGCAAAACCTATCTTTTCTCAAGAGAAAATAGATCTATGGCGTGCCAATGAAAATGGCGATCCATTAATGTATCCCAATGTAGATTGGGTGGAATCGCTGTTCCAAAATAAAATATCACAGAACCATAATTTATCCTTTACTGGAGGAAGTGAAAAAATTAAGTTTTTCGGTTCCTATGGTTTATTGGACAATCCAGGAATCGTTGAACAGGCGACTTACAATAGGCATACAGGTCGGATTAATTTAGAAGCTGATATCAAGCCTTGGTTGACTTTAGGAACAAACATCAATGGCGTTGTTTCGAAAACATTGATAGGTACAAATGTGATCAACGATGTGTTTTTATATGCTGCAGCAAGCACACCAGGCATGGTTCTTCGTGCACCTGACGGCAGATTTGGATCTCCAAACAACCCGGAAGACGATCCTCAATCCAACAATATTCTACATCGATTATATGCTCAAAAAGGCGATATCAACAAGAATAGATTTGTTAGTAGATTCTTTGCCAAATTAAAACCTATCAAAGGGTTGAGCATTGAAGGATCTTATACCTATACCTACAATGATGACTTTATTTATAGGCAACCCGTATTTAACGATCGTTGGAATTTCTTGACCAATTCGGTTGCTACAGCAGGAACAGGAAGAAGCTCGGTGACCAATCAATCTGTAAAAACCTATCGTTATTACATGGATGGTATTGCCAAGTATGAAAACTCTGCTGCTGATAATCGTCTAAAATATGAAGTAATGGTGGGTGCCAGCCAGGAATACCTAAAAGATGGCTGGTTCGCTGCGTCTAAATTAGATTTAATTGACCCTTCCTTGAGCGTATTAAATGCGGCTACGATGGATGCTTCCGCCTCTGGAAACATTACAGACTGGACTATGCGTTCTTATTTCGGTCGTTTGAATTTGTCTTGGGATGATAAGTATCTATTGGAGGCAAACTTAAGAACGGATGGTTCATCAAGATTCATGAGTGGCAAGAGTAGATGGGGAACATTTCCTTCAGCATCAGTGGGTTGGAAAATCTCCTCTGAGGAATTCTATGACGTAAGCTGGATGCCAACTTTAAAATTCAGAGCCTCTTATGGTTCATTAGGAAATAACGGAACGGTAGATGATGTATTTTTCTACAATTCAGGTATTAACAACTATGAATATCAAACCCTTTATTCTTCTGCGAACTACATCTTAAACAACCAGTTGTATGTAGGTTTTGCACAAACAGGATTGAGCAATAGCCTACTGACCTGGGAGAGCACCAATGTTCTCAACTTAGGTTTGGATTTTGATTTATTGAACTACAAATTAAGTGGAAGTGTGGATGTATTTGATAAGACAACAAATAACATCCTGATCAATTTACCTGCGCCAATGGTGGTTGGAGATGCATCGATTCCAAGAACCAATGCGGCAAAAGTTAGAAATAGAGGTATTGAAACCAACTTAGCTTACCGCGATCAAATTGGTGAGAACTTTAAATTTAATGTTAGTGGAAACTTCACTTTTATTGACAATAAGGTAATCAAATTCAAAGGTGAGGATCGTTCAATTTCTGGAGCCAACTTAATACAGGAGGGATATGCCATCAATACACAATTCATTTTAAAAGCAGATCGGATTATCCAAACGGATGCTGACCTACAGTTAGTGGAGGATATGATCAAGAATGCTCCTATTAACCCTGAGACCAATCAGCAAGTAAATCCATTTGCGGCATACGGAAAACCTGAGAAAGGGGATATCTTATATGTTGATACGAATAATGATGGTATCATCAATGATTTGGACCGAGTAGCCATGGGACATGGTACTGCCCCAAGAATTACGTATGGATTCAACTTAGGATTTGATTATTTAGGCTTTGACTTCAATGTCTTTTTACAAGGAAGTGCTGGAAACAAGTTAGTGTATACTGATTTACATTATACTCCAACAGTGAGATGGGGATACCAATTGAACCAAGAAATCATAGATGGAAGATGGACAGAAGGAAGAACAGATGCATCCTATCCAAGGTTATTACCTTATAACAATACGCGAAATGTAATCAACAGTGATTTCTGGTTACAGAATAAAGCATACATGCGTATTAAAAACATACAGTTAGGCTATACCTTCCCGAATGCATTAACTCAAAAAATCGCTGTTCAAAATTTACGTGTATTTGGGTCGATGGAGAACTTCTGGACTTTTACCAAGTATAAAGGCTTTGACCCAGAGGTAAGTGGAACCAACTACCCTACCATGAAACAAGTTGTATTTGGAATAGGATTAACCTTCTAATTATTTTAAAATGAAAAAGATAACTTTAATATGTATTTCGGCTTGTTTGGCATTTAGTTCTTGCTACAAGTTGGATACTGTACCATATAGCCAAGTTAGTGGCAACACGTTTTGGCAAACAGAAGATCAAGCATTGGCTGGTGTTCTAGGCGTATATAATGACCTAAAAAAGGAAAACACATTTGGACTTCAGTTCGCATATGATGATTTAACGGATGTAGGGATTGGCTATGATATTGGTTTTGGAGATATTATCTCCGGTGCATTCACGGATAGATCTGGAACAGTGACCGGTCGATGGAAAAGTGGTTATGATTTAATTCAACGAGCAAATCATGCCATCAGCAATATTCAAAAGATGGAAATTGATGCTGAAAAGAAAAACATCATGATTTCGGAGGCTAAATTTTTACGTAGTCTAATGTACTTTCAGCTAAGTAATTTATTTGGAGGATTGCCTATTTATGATGAAAAAGTTGATTTAAACAAGGATTTTGCTGATTTAAAAAATCCAAGGTCATCTGTTGCTGATGTTCAAAAATTCATTATTGAGGATTTAAATTTTGCTATTCAAAATTTACCAGTCAAATATGACGATAAATATCTAGGACGAGTGACGAAGGGAGCAGCTGTAGCCTTGCGTGGAAAAGTGTATTTATATCAAAAGAATTGGGCAAATGCGATCAAGGATTTTGAGGATATTGTTTACAATAAAACCAATGCCTACAACTATTCGTTAAGTGCGGATTACAGTTCATTATTTAAAATGGAAGGCGACAACAGTGCTGAATCCATCTTTTCTATTCAGAACATGGGCGGAACAGGCTTTCCATACGGCATGCCGATGGCATTCTATATGGGATCAAGATCTACCTTTGGAAGCTGCTGGAACAATGTAATGCCAAGCACGAGGTTTGCGGATAGTTACGAGAACAAGGATGGGTCTCCATTTAATTGGGATGATCACTATGCGAATTATAATGCTGACAATGCGGTTAAAAAAGAAGCTATGATGGCAACCCATAACAATGGTAATTACACTCATCTTCCAGATACTGCAAAAATCAGAAAAATATATGCTGGCAGGGATCCTCGAATGAATCAATCCTTGATAGTTCCCTATTCGGACTACCTGGGTTGGAATGCCAATCAGGAAAGAAACATGAAATTAGTCCTGGCTACAGGTGTGAATGAAAACTTTGGTCAGATCAGAAACAACAGAGGATGGTTAACCTATATGTGGCGTAAATTTGTTCCTGAGGGCAATCTAAAAGGTGCTCTTACAGACCGCGCACATACACCTATCAACTTCCCATTGATTCGATTTGCTGATGTTCTTTTAATGTTGTCAGAGGCATATAATGAGAATGGAGAATTAAACAAGGCAATTACGGAATTGAACAAAGTTAGAACACGTTCCAACATGCCAGGTATCAATTCGGGGGCAGCATTTTTAGCGGTTTCCAGCAAACAGGATATGCAAAAGCGTATTTCACATGAGCGAAAAGTTGAATTGGCAGCTGAAGGTCATCGATATTTTGATTTAAAAAGATGGAACCAGCTTACTGAAGTTTCGAATAATTTCATTGAAAAAAGTATTGTTGGAGATAATCTATTGACCCGTGGCTATCAAACCCGCCATACCATTTGGCCTATCCCGGGTGCTGAAATAGAAATGAATCCAAGTTTAACACAAAATCAAGATTGGTAACATGAAGCATTTAATCGGTTTTACATTCTTAATCTTTATCAGTTTTTCTGCTCTATCGAGCGGAAAAACTGATCCCTCTTTAGATTTATTATGCAAGAATTTCAGTCAAGCAGAAGTGAAAAGCAGTCTGTTGGACAATCAGAAATGGGTTCCGTATCCTAGCTATTCAGACCGTGAAGGTTGGAAACAGCTAACGGCACCAGTTTATGCAAATATTATTGAAAAAGGTGAACAGGCATTAACATATCAATGGAAGGTCGTCAAAGCAACTGATTACTTAGCCTATGAACGAGATGGCTCAAGGGTGATTATGGAGAAACCGATGAATGAAAATGCCACAGCTTTGAGTAGTTTATTTTTTGCGGAATTGGCGGAAGGAAAAGGCAGATTTATGGATCAGATCATCAATGGTGTTTGGTATTTCACAGAGATGAGCACCTGGTCATTATCAGCTCATGTACCAGCTTATCAATCTTCAAAAAGGACATTGCCCCAGTCGGGCGTTCATGTTGTGGATTTAATGGCAGGAGATATGGGTTCATTTCTTTCTTGGATTCATTATTTCTTAAAAGACGAGATGAACAAAGTCAATCCTGAGATTAGCAGCAGATTAAAAAGTCATATTCATTCGCGAATTATTGAGCCCTATATGCAAAGGAATGATATGTGGTGGCAGGCTTTGGAACTGAAAGACAATGCTATTGTCAACAACTGGAATCCTTGGTGTAATTTCAATGTATTGACCTCCTTATTACTGATTGAAGATGATGAGAATGCTAAAATCGAAGGCATCTACAAGACCATGAGATCGGTGGATAAATTCATCAATTATGTTAAAAAAGACGGCGCTTGTGAAGAAGGCCCATCCTATTGGGGACACGCAGCAGGTAAGTTATATGATTACCTTGAAATCTTAGCGCTTTCCACTGGCAATAAGATTAACTTATTTGACCAGAAAGTTATCAAGGATATGGGGGAATATATTTCTCAATCTTATATTGGAGGTGATTCATGGGTGGTAAACTTTGCAGATGCATCTGCCAAAGGTGGTGGAGATCCATTATTGATCTATCGATATGGAGAATCCGTTGACAGTAAAGAAATGAAGCAATTTGCAAAATACCTTATGGAGAAAAAGCCAAATAAGGTTTCCGTAACTCGGGATGCATTTAGAAGTCTTGAAGATTTAAGAACCTTAAAAGGAATCCAAGGTGAAACTGCTCAATTGCCTAACAATCCATACAAATGGTACCCTGAGACAGAGTTTTTATATATCAGGACTCCTGATTTATTCTTTGCTGCCAAAGGAGGATTCAACAATGAAAGTCACAATCATAACGATGTTGGTACTTTCATCTTATACATGGATGAAAAGCCTATATTTATTGATGCAGGGGTAGGAACCTATAACAAGAAAACATTCAGTAATGAACGTTATGATATCTGGACCATGCAGAGTGCATACCATAATCTACCTCAGATAAATGGGTTTGACCAACCTTATGGAGCCAAGTATAAATCAAGTGCTGCATCATTTGACGCTAAGAAAAATGAGTTCAAATTGGATATCGCAGGTGCATATCCTGCAGAGGCAAAAGTTAAAACATGGGTCAGAAAATACAAGGTTAACAATAAGGGATTAATTATTACGGATGATTTCAATATTGAGAATCCTAATAAGGAAAACATTGTACATTTCTTATTGGCATCAGAACCTAAAATTGAGAACGGCAAGATTTCATTAAACAATGGAACACATACGCTAACATTTGATGCAAAGTTATTTGAGCCATCCATTGATGTGATTGAACAGGATGACACAAGATTAAGTAATGTCTGGGGTGCAAGAATCTACAGGCTTAATCTAAAAGCAAAAGGTTTGGCTTCAAAGGGCAGTTATAAATTTACGATAAACTAAAATTATGAAAAGGAGAGCGTGGATTCAAAAAGCAGGGCTATTCATTGGGGGAATGACTTTGGCAAAAACCAATGTGGAAGCTTCTGATTTAAAACCACTAGATACAGCAGTCTTGGACAAAGAGTCTTTAAACGATAGAGCTTATTGGGTGGAGGTCATCAGTAAAATGGCTTCGCCAATCTTGGAGAATATCAGTAAGGGAACTTTTCAAAAAAACATGCCTATGGTGGTTTCAGAATCCTTTGATGGAAGAAATCCTAAGGTAGGATATTTGGAGGCATTTGGACGTTTATTGGCTGGAATTGCGCCATGGCTAGCCCTTCCCTCCGATGGAAGTTCAGAAGGTAAGTTAAGGGAGAAATTCCTTAAGCAAGCTTTATTGGGTATTCAAAATGGCGTAAATCCAGATTCTCCGGATTATTTTGCTTGGCGAGATAATTCCAAACAAACCTTGGTTGATGCGGCACACCTGGCTTTAGGCTTTTTACGTGCTCCTAAAGCGTTATGGGAACCACTTCCCGAGGAAACCAAGAAGCAGGTGATAGCCGAATTTATGCATATCAGGTGGATAGTTCCAAATGAAAGCAACTGGCTTCTATTCGCTTCTATGACTGAAACATTTTTATTCAGTGTTGGGGTTGAACCTGAAAGACAGAAGATTGATCATGCCATCGAAAAATTTGATAAGGATTGGTATGTTGGGGATGGTTGGTATAGTGATGGAGCTCGATTCAGTTTTGATTATTATAATGGGTATGTGATTCATTGTATGCTGGTTGAAACATTAAAGCATAATGCGAAAGTTTCAGCTGACTATGAAGAAAAATACAAGCGCGCCTATAAGCGGATGCAAAGGTATGCCGAGCATCAGGAGAGGATGATTTCTCCGGAAGGATATTACCCAGTTATTGGTCGAAGTTCTACTTATAGAAATGGAGGTTTTCAACCCTTGGCAGCTGTTGCCCTGGACAAGAAATTACCAGAAACGTTAAAACCAGGACAGGTTCGCGCAGCCATGACAGCTATGCTCAAGAAGATTTATGTTCATGATATTTATGATAAATATGGCTGGTTGGTATTGGGATTAACTTCTGCAAAACAGGGAAACATTGCAGACTCTTACACGAATACCGGATCCCTTTATGAGGCATCATTATCCTTTATTGCATTGGGATTGCCTGAGAGCGATGAATTTTGGAGCAGTAAACCTGAACCATGGACTTCACAAAAAGCATTTTCGGGAGAGAAATTTCCTAAAGATTATTACGTAACTTATTAGAACACCTATATATGAAAATCAAGATTACATCCTTGTTTGCTGCAGCAGCATCAGTTTTATTTATTAGCATGAAACCGCAGCAACAAGATTTTATTCCGGCAATTTTTAAGAAAGCAGACAAGCAATATCAGTATCTCGCCAAAGAAGCCGATGTTTTAAATAAGTTCCCTCGAACGACCAAAGACGGCAAACTGATTGGTACAGATGAATGGGATTGGACCGGGGGATTCTTCCCGGGATCTTTATGGTATATCTATCATCAAACCGCCAATGAAGAAACTAAAGCAGAAGCAATTAAATGGACTGAAAAACTGGAAAAAGCAAAGGACTTGGACCAACACCATGATATTGGCTTTGTGATGTACTGTTCTTATGGAAATGCAATCAAATACCTGAATGATCCTGCGAAAGTAAAGGAATATAAAGACCTTATTATTCATTCATCCAATACTGCCTTGAAGCGCTATGATGCCAAGGTAGGTGTGATCAAATCATGGAACGAGAAGAAATCTTGGGACAACAAAACGGTTTGGAAATACCCTGTTATTATTGATAATATGATGAACCTGGAAATGCTTTGTTATACTTCTGACATTACTGGTGATCCAAAGTATAAGGAAGTAGCGATCAGCCATGCAGATCAAACGATGAAAAATCATTTCCGTTCTGATTATAGCACTTACCATGTGGTGGATTATGATGCCAATGGAAAAGCTATTCACCAACAAACCAATCAAGGATTTGCGGATAATTCTACTTGGTCTCGCGGACAGGCTTGGGCGATCTATGGATTTACCATGATGTACCGAGAAACCAAGAAAGCTGATTATCTAGCAACTGCTCAAAAGGCCGCGAAGTTCTACATGAACAATTCCAACTTACCGAAGGATAAAATTCCTTACTGGGATTTTAATGCCCATCAAAAAGGATATAATTCGGATGTAGACTTTACAGGTAGAAATATTTCTCCAATTCCTAGAGATGCATCTGCTGCTGCAATTGTAGCTTCAGCGCTTATAGAGCTTTCTCAATTTTCGGAAGGCAAGGATAAAAAGCAGTTTTTGGACTTTGCGAAAGAAAGTTTAAAATCTTTATCAAGTCCAGCCTATTTTGCAGATTATAAAACAAATGGAGGATTCCTTTTGAAACATAGCGTAGGGAGTTTACCACATAACTCAGAAGTGGATGGGCCGCTAACATATGCTGATTATTATTACCTGGAGGCTTTAACCAGACTTAAGGAACTAAAATAGAAAGTTGATAGTACAAGTAAATAGATTTAGGGGTTATCGGTTGATAACCCCTATTTTATTATCTTCCCATCCAACCGCCATCGACGGTAAGAATGGTTCCATGTACATAATTGGAGGCTTGAGAAGCCAGGAATACAGCCGGTCCTTTAAAGTCTTCAGCTTCTCCCCATCTTCCTGCAGGAATTCTATCCAAGATAGATGCAGAACGATTAGGATCGTTCCTTAATGCTTCGGTATTATCGGTTGCAATATAACCAGGAGCAATGGCATTGACATTTACTCCTTTGCTTGCCCATTCATTAGCAAATGCTTTGGTTAAAGAAGCGATTGCACCTTTAGACGCTGCATATCCAGGTACATTGACCCCGCCCTGAAAAGATAGCAATGAGGCAGTAAAGATTATCTTTCCTGATCCTCGAGCTACCATCTCCTTCCCTAATTCTCTGGTTAAGATAAATTGAGAGTTTTGGTTGATTTCAATAATCTGATCCCAATATTCGTCGGGATGTTCAATAGCAGGTTTCCTTAAAATATTACCGGCATTATTAAACAGGATATCGATTTGAGGATGTTCGGATTTTACCTTTTCAATAAAGGCGTAGAGTTCTTCACGCTTAGAAAAATCACATTGGTATGGATAGAATTTTCTTCCCAAACCTTGGATTGATTTTTCAACATCAGAACCTTCTAATTCCAAGCTAGCTGAAACCCCAATAATATCGGCTCCAGCCTCTGCTAAGCCCTCAGCCATAGCTTTCCCTATTCCACGTTTACAGCCCGTTACTAAGGCCAATTTCCCTTTTAAATCAAATGAACTTAAAATTGACATCATTTTTTATTTTAATACTGTTTTCAGAGGTTTCTTTAAATTTTCCTTATAGGTTTCCACCGCCTTATTCCACTCCTTATCATCTGTTATTTTACCAGCTCTATTCCAGGCAGCTCCATTATAGTAAACAAAGTCTTTATCATTTTTAACCTGAGTGATTAATAATGCTTGTTCAGGTCTATCATTCACAAACTGTACGCCTTTTTCGGGAACAATAACAGCAACCCCAATATGACCACTTGAATTGATTTCTGGCTCCCAATAGGCCAAGGAGCTTGGTTTTTGTGAATAAGTTAACTTAGGGTTCTCCTCTTTTCTTTTCACCACTCCAATAGCGATTGGCGTAGTCGCCTCCTTTTGATTTTCAAATTGTAAAGTGACTTTATTAAAGTTACTTCCAGCATCTAAACGATATGTTTTACTGAAAGTAATATTTTGTCCTTCTACATTCTCCGGATCAAACTCCAACTGAAAAGTGGTTCTTAATGGACCATTATCCAATACCTTATATCTTCTATAATGCTTGGTAAACTGTAAGTTTCCATTGAGATAAAGTCCGATATCACCTGCACCTAGTGTTTGCCCCACAGAATAATAATCAAGGCCTTCACCGTGATCCTTATGGTAATCTTCGGTCTTATACCATTTATCAATGATTAATTGATCGGTTCTCTTTGCCCAGACATCTAAACCTTGTGCATCATCCGCCCTACCTTCCAATGCTTTTCCATACATTCTAAAGGCTAGAACATCATTTTCCCACGCGAAATCATCAAATCTTTCAGGAACATATCTGGCAAAGGTTTTTCTGGCAATAGCTGGACTTGCAGTATTAACAACCGAAAGCCTTATTTTTGATTTTGGCTCCAACTTTACTTGTAATAGCACATTGACAGCTTGATCTGCACCAAGCTTTTCCAATTGATGAGGAATGATATTTCCATTTTCATCTTTTACCGTGAATATGCTATCAAGGGCAAAGTGTGAAGTAAACTTATCATAAGGAATGGATACCAATTCATTCCTGCTATTTCCTGAAGCGTTCGTTACTTGGATATATTTCTGTCCATATGCCTGAACGGCTACTGCAATTGTGAATACACTAAGCCAAATCTTTTTCATATTATTTCAATTCTGTAATTGGACATTTGTCCATATCATCATAATTCATATTTTCACCGGCCATTCCCCAGATAAAAGTATAGTTACTAGTTCCTGCACCAGCATGAATAGACCAAGGTGGAGAAATTACTGCTTGTTCATTTTGCATCCAGATATGACGGGTTTCATTTACAGGTCCCATAAAATGAGAAACTGACTGTCCTTCAGGAAGATCAAAATAAAAATAAACTTCCATACGTCTGTCATGGGTATGCGCAGGCATGGTATTCCATACTGATCCTACTTGCAATTCAGTCATGCCCATTTGCAATTGACAAGTTTGAATAACCGTATGCAATAGCATCTGATTGATAACCCTATGATTTGAAGTTTCCAAGGATCCCAATTCAATTTTATTAGCCTGTTCTTTAGTTACTTTTTTTGTTGGATAGGAATGGTGAGCAGGTGTAGAATTCAGATAGAATTTTGCAGGTTTCGCTGGGTCATTACTGATAAAGTACACTTCCTTAGTGCCTTTACCAATATATAATGCTTCCTTATAATTAAGATCAATGACTTCTCCATCGACTTCAACCTTGCCATCTCCGCCGACATTGATAATCCCCAACTCTCTCCTACTTAAAAAATATTCTTCTTTCAATAGAGCTTCAATTGTTTCAAGCTTTAACTTTTGGTTGACAGGCATTGCTCCACCTGCCATATAACGATCATAATGACTGTAAGTAAAGTGAATATTATCTTCTCCAAATAACTTTTCGATAAGAAAGTTCTTTCTCAAACCTTCGGTATCTAGGTTTTTTGTTTCATTAGGTCCGATAGCGTATCGATTTTCAAAGGTTAAATTCATTTTTTTATGTTTTTAGAAATCATAAGGTAACACAAGTTTGAGAAGAAAAAGTTTAATATCTGCGAAATCGATTTCGACTTTTCGACATTAAAAATTCAATTATCCAAGAGTTAAATTCAAAATCTTCGAAAACGTTTAAGTAAAAATTTCTTTTATTTCCTACCAATTATTAGGATACTTATAAATAATTGTAAACCGTTAATCTCAATTTAGCACATCATTATTGGATAAGGATAAAACCTTTGGCAGTATTTTTATTGAATTGAGGCAAAACAACCAATAAACGATTTTATGACCGACCAAAAAGCAAGTAAATACAGATGGACCATTTGTGCCCTCTTATTTTTCGCCACCACAATAAATTATTTAGATAGGCAGGTGCTTTCCCTTACTTGGAAAGATTTTATTTCTCCGGAGTTTCATTGGACCAATAATGATTACGGACTAATCACTGCTTTATTCTCTATATTCTATGCGGTTGGGATGTTGTTTGCAGGTCGGTTCATTGATTGGATGGACACCAAAAAAGGGTTCTTATGGGCTATTGCGGTATGGTCTGTTGGTGCTATTCTCCATGCATTTTGTGGAATCGCGACTTCTGGTATTGTTGCCGGCGAATGGTTCGTAGGATTTGAAGGTGCTAAAGAAGCTATAAGAAATGTTCATGATTTTTCAAGGGTCATCAATGTCAGTGTAGTTTTATTTATTTTTGCGCGTTTTGTCTTGGCAATTGGTGAAGCTGGGAACTTCCCTGCAGCCATCAAAACAACAGCCGAATACTTCCCTAAAAAAGACCGAGCTTTTGCTACCAGTATATTTAATGCAGGATCCACCATTGGTGCCTTGATTGCACCTTTATGTATCCCTGTTATCGCAAAATACTGGGGTTGGGAGATGTCATTTATCATTATTGGGGCATTGGGCTTTATATGGATGGGCTATTGGATCTTCATGTATGATAAGCCTGAGGTACACCCAAAAGTGAATGAAGCCGAATTGGAATATATCCAGCAAGACGATGTCCTTGAAGCTCAACAAAATGAATTAAACCCTCCGGTAGTACAAGGGAAAGTTAGTATCCTAAATTGTTTGAAACATAATCAAACATGGGCTTTCGCCATTGGAAAATTTATGACCGATGGGGTTTGGTGGTTTTATCTATTCTGGATGCCGGCTTATTTAAGTTCTGTTTATGGGGTAAAATCATCGGATTTGAATGGGCAATTAGCTCTGTTTGTTTTATATAGCATCACGATGTTCTCCTTGATTGGAGGTTGGTTGCCAACCTATTTTATCAACAAAGGCATGAATCCTTATGCAGGCAGAATGAGAGCCATGCTAATCTTTGCGTTTTTCCCATTATTGGTTCTATTGGCACAACCATTTGGACATTATTCCTTCTGGATTCCTACTATATTGATTGGTATTGGCGCTGCGGCACATCAATCATGGTCGGCAAATATCTTTTCAACTGTTGGTGATATGTTTCCTAAGAAAGCGATTGCAACCGTGACTGGTATTGGCGGATTAGCAGGTGGATTGGGATCCTTTTTTATCAATATATATTCAGGTAAATTATTTGATTATGCAGAGACAAATTGGAGTACTGTCAATGGAGAAAACGTCCTGAATAGATTTCCCGAAATTGCTAATATAGACTCAAAAAAAGCGTTCTTCGAACAGCATGGTGTAGCAAATATTGAAGAGTTTTTAAAACAACTTGCTTCAAAAGGGGATACTGTTGCCAATGGTATTGACCAAGGATATATGATCGTATTTACCTTTTGTGCACTCGCCTATTTAGTTGCTTGGATAATTATGAAGATTTTGGTTCCTAAAATGAAACCAGTTAAACTTTAGTTGAATTGCGAGGAACAATAAATGTGTCAAGGATAGTTGTGTCATAATCCATTTTGAACCTATCCTTAGACTCTATTAATTGTATTAGTTTTTCAACACCCTTTACTCCTATTTCAAAGGCAGGTTGAATGATCGTAGATAAGGAAGGGTTCAAGGACTCCGCAATTTCGGTGTTGGCAAAACCAATTACTGAAACTTGCTCAGGAACTTTTATTCCCAAATTAGAAAGAATTCCCAAGGTTGAAACTGTCAGGGTATCAGTGGTCCCCAAGATTCCCATGGGTTCGGAAGTTTTACTCAATTTATCCTTCAAGATATGTGTGAGGTTCTTGATTAAATCTTCTCTGGATTGGCCATAGTCTACCTGGATAATATTGTCTTTATTTTCAGGGATAAAATTGGCCATGAGCGCCTTATTGTAACCTGAAATCCTCTTTTGGTTGATACCAATGTTCATTCCACATAAAACCAGAATATTTTTTCGACCAGACTTTATCAAATGTTGGGTAGCATCAAAAGCTCCTTTTTCACTATTAACCCCAATTTTAAAAGTAGGAAGATCAAAATCAATACGATCTACCAGTACAAGCGGGCAAATTTGATGGAACTGTTTTAAATATTTCAGGTTACTATTAGCGGATGGGGTAATGATAACACCATCCACATTCTGCTGTTGTAGGGTTTTTAGGGATTCCTGTTCTAGTTTAGCATTTTCATGGCTTTGCATAAACACCAGCTTATAATTTCTTTCATAAGCTGCTTTATGGGCACCCTCCAAAAGCTGGGATTGAAATGGATTTCCTAAATATGGAATAATTACTGCAATGGAATTACTACGCCCAGTTTTTAGGCTTTTAGCTAATATATTCGGCCTATAATTATATTTCTGAGCCATTTTCCTCACTCGAAGCTTAGTCTCATCACTAATTTCAAAGCTATTATTCAAGGCCTTCGACACAGTAGATACCGATAACCCCAATTTTGAAGCTAATTCTTTTAATGTAATGTTGCTCATGATGAATGGAAATAATGATGCTGTGGTTCAAAAAAGTAACCCTACTAAAATAGCATTAATTTAATAATAAAGGATTTTAAGATTAATAATTGTAGAATGAGGCCAACAATCTGAATTAATTATTGGATTTGGTGAACAGCCAATCATACTTTGAAGGCCAAAAATAAATTGGTTTCTTAATAGTGTACTAGAAAACTACTTCTCCTATTTTCACCTTATTACCATTAAATCAAATTAAAGGATTTATTTTTATTAAACAATTAACTATCAAACGACTATCATTGAATGGGATTATAATTCTGGTAATTTTGAGCATCTTACTATATCATGTGGTAAAGAGGAAGGTGAAAATTTTTGAACTGATGTATATTAGGGGAATTACAATAGTGATTGGATTAACGGTTCTGACAACACTCTTTTAAATAAAATAAATAAATTGTAGTCAAATCGAAGAAGCAAAATTTGTTAAAAAAAATTAAGAGCTCTTATTTGCTATATAATAGATAATTTGTATTAAGTAATTTTTAGATTTTTCTATAAAGTATGTTCTCAAAGTTTTTTGAGAATTTGCAAATTCGCCCAAAAAATCACTTTTTTTATATAAAAATAATAATAACAATAAAAATCAAATCACAAAAAAAAATGATTACACACTAATTATCAACAACATATCAGTATATAAGTTACAGGACAGCGCAGGATGCATTAATTTTTTATTACCTATATCTTTAAATTAATAACCAAATAACTAATCAAACTAAATTAAACTCTAACCATTAAATTTTAGAAGAAAAAGACACCACAATTAACCAAAACTAACTAATCAAATTTCAACCGAATAATCATTAAGATTTTTCAAGACAATTCATCCCTGCACGAAAATTTGTGCATTGAAATTATATTGACTATTTATTAACAATTGTTCAATATATTTTTCTATTGATAAATTTTAGCGTCGATTATTAATAAACCCATTTATTAATAATCTCCAATTAAACCTGTTTTTTAAAACCAATAAAAAATAAATTATGGCAAAAACTAAGTTTCATTTTTTGAAGATCACGCTTTTTATTTGCTTTTCCCTAGCTCTTCAGACCATGGTATATGGTCAAACCACCAAAGTGACGGGAAATGTCAAAGATGGTGATGAAAATTTATCCGGAGTTTCGATTCAAGTAAAAGGAGTTACTGCGCGAGGAACCCAAACTGACCCCAACGGAAATTTCATTATTGAATTGGACAAGATCCCCAATACGCTTGTTTTTAGTATGGTGGGATATTTGCGTCAGGAGGTTGTCGTTCAGGATGCCTTGTCCCTAAACATTCAGATGCAGGTAGATTCTAGTTCCTTGGAGGAAGTAGTAGTGGTAGGATATGGCACACAGAAGAAAACCGAAGTTGTTGGATCCGTAACATCAGTAAAACCGAAAGACCTAAAAATACCCGCCAGCAATCTTACAGCTGCATTTGCTGGTAATGTGGCAGGTATGATCGCTTATCAAAGAAGCGGTGAACCCGGTGCTGATAATGCTGATTTCTTCGTTAGGGGGATTACCACTTTCGGTGCAAATACAAAACCTCTAATCCTGATTGACAACATCGAGCTAACAACAACTGATCTGGCAAGGTTACAACCCGATGATATCGAAAGCTTCTCGATCATGAAAGATGCCACGGCTACAGCTCTTTATGGAGCACGTGGTGCAAATGGTGTTATTTTGGTAACCACCAAAAGAGGGGTCGAAGGGCCCGCAAAAATCTCCTTCCGCTCCGAAATGTCCATGAACCAACCTACACAAAACATAGAATTAGCAGACCCGATTACTTACATGAAACTTCATAATGAGTCGGTGCTAACAAGAAATCCCTTGGGAAATCTTCCCTATAGTCAAGATAAGATAGAAAATACGCTAAAACCAGGTTCAAATGAATACATATACCCCGCCAATGATTGGTATAAAATGCTATTTAATGATTATGCCACCTCTCAGCGAGGAAACCTAAGTGTTACGGGTGGTGGAAAAGTAGCGCGATACTTTGTATCAACTGCTTTTACAAATGATAACGGAATCCTAAAGGTCGACAAGAGGAATAGTTTCAACAACAACATCGACTTTAAAAACTATACCCTAAGAGCCAATGTCGATATCAACATCACTGAAAAAACTCAATTAGCCGTTAGGCTTTCTGGAAATTTTGATGACTATACCGGTCCAAATATTTCTGGTCAAGACATGTATAACTATGTCATGCATTCGAATCCTGTGATGTTCCCAGCATATTATCCTATTGACGAAGACTTTCACTATGTCAAACACATCATGTTCGGTAATTACCAAGGTAACTATAGAAACCCTTATGCGGAGATGGTGAGAGGATATACAGATAGAACCAGATCCCAAATGCTGGCAAGTGTAGAATTAAATCAGAATTTAGATTTTGTTGTCCCTGGTTTAAAATTCATGACCATGCTTAATTTATCTAGGTTATCAGAGTATTTCGTAAATCGGGCCTACAATCCATATTGGTATCAACTGCGTGGAAACTATGATGCATTTACAGGAGAATACCACTTAGAACGCTTCAATGAAAATGGTACTGAATATTTAGATTACCGCGAAGGTCCTAAAACCGTAGATGCAACAACCTATTCTGAATCACGATTAAACTATAATAATGTTTTCGGAAAACACGGTGTGAGTGGCTTGTTGGTATTTACAACGAGGCAATGGATTGCAGCAAACCAAGGAAATCTACAACTTTCATTACCTTCTAGAAACGTAGGTTTAGCTGGTCGTTCAACTTATAACTATGACAATAAATACTTCTTCGAATTCAACTTTGGTTACAACGGTTCCGAGCGATTTGCCAAAAACAATCGCTGGGGTTTCTTCCCTTCTGCAGGGGTTGCCTGGGTTGTGTCTAACGAGAACTTCTTTGAAAAATATAAATCTGCTATCCATAATTTAAAACTTAGGTATACCTATGGATTAGTTGGAAATGATCAAATCGGAGATCGTTATGACAGATTCTTCTATTTGTCCCAAGTGAATATGGAAGACGGTGGTAGAGGGAGTTATTTTGGGGAAAACTTAGACAAAGGTGGTCCAGGTATCCGGATAAATAGATATGCAAATGAAGCAATTACTTGGGAAAATTCCACAAAACAAAATGTGGCAATAGAACTGGGTTTATTCAATAAGGCAAATATCATCGCGGAATACTTTACTGAACATCGTAGAGATATTTTAATGACCAGAGCAGCCATCCCTTCCACTATGGGATTACAAGCACCTATCCGTGCAAATGTTGGTGAAGCAACAGCCAAAGGAATTGATATCCAATCGGATTATACTCACAACATAAATGAGCATTTATGGTTATCGGCAAGAGCAAATTTCACCTATTCCACCAGTAAATTCAAAATCTATGAAGAGCCTGATTACAGTGAAGCATATAGATCAAGGGTTGGTCATTCATTGACCCAAAATTGGGGTTATATTGCAGAGCGATTATTCCTCGATGATGCTGAAGCCAACAACTCACCACTTCAAACTTTTGGTGGTCAATATGGCGGTGGAGACATCAAATACTTAGATGTAAATAAGGATGGACAGATAACCTCGGCTGACCAGGTGCCAATTGGTAATCCTACATCCCCAGAAATAATTTATGGATTTGGTACATCTGTTGGATATAAGGGATTCGACCTATCTGTGTTTTTCCAAGGATTAGCAAATGAATCCTTTTGGATAGACCCTGTAAAAACATCACCTTTTCAGAATCAAACACAATTATTAAAAGCTTATGCTGATTCGCATTGGTCTGAAGACAACCAAAATATGTATGCTTTATGGCCTAGATTGAGCAGCAATTTAGTAAACAATAATATCCAAAGCAGTACTTGGTTTATGCGTGACGGAACTTTCCTCCGTCTAAAACAAGCTGAAATTGGATATGCAATTCCAGGAAAATGGAAGCAAAGAATTCATCTCAATAATTTTAGGGTATACCTCAGTGGAACAAACTTACTCATGTTCAGCAAATTCAAATTATGGGATGTGGAAATGGGTGGAAATGGATTAGGTTATCCTTTGCAAAAGGTATTTAACCTAGGAATTAACTTATCCTTTAACTAATGAAACTTTGGAATATGAAAACTATTAACAACTACATAAAATTAAAATTTGCGCTATTTATTTCATTGATAACTCTTTCAACCTCATGCAATAAATACTTAGACATTGTACCTGACGATGGTCTTGCAACATTAGAAAGCGCATTTACTTTAAGATCTACAGCGATAAGGTACCTATACACATGCTATGGGTTTATGACTTCCGAAGGAAATCTTGATGGCGACCATGGATATATGTCTGGTGACGAGTTGTGGTCAGTAATTGATCGTCGAGAAAGCCAAGGAATTTGGAATGGAATTATGTTTAACATGGCTCGAGGATTTCAAACTGCCTCAAATCCTTATGGTGATGACTGGTCAGGTATATATGAAGGAATTCGTGCTTGTAACATCATGCTTGAAAACATTGATAAGGTGCCTGATCTACCTGAATGGGAAAAAATTCAATGGATTGGAGAGACAAAATTCCTGAAAGCTTATTACCACTTTCATCTATTGAAAAAATGGGGACCAATTCCGTTGGTTAAAGAAAATTTATCCATCAATGCTAGCTTGGATGAGATTAGGGTTTTTCGTCAACCTATCGATGAAGGCTTTGATTATGTCATTCAATTAATGAATGAGGCCATTCCTAATCTGCCATTAAAGGTTCAAAGTAGAGATGAACTCGGTAGAATTACTAGACCTATTGCTGCTTCAATGAAAGCAAAGATTATGGTTTATGCTGCAAGTCCATTATTCAACAACAATAAAGATCAAGCAAACCTGATCGATAAAAATGGAACCAAACTCTTCAAAACTGACAAATCTCCTGCAGAGGTAAAGAAAAGATGGGATGATGCGGTAATTGCCTGTAAAGAAGCAATTAAGATTTGTGATGAGGCAAGCCATATCCTTTACACTCATCAAGGAAGAGTACGTGTAAATGACACCATCAAACTTCAATTGGATATCAGAAATGCTATTACGGAGAAATGGAACTCAGAGGTTATTTGGGCAAATGTTCATACCTCATTAGGAGCGAACAGAAATTTACAGTTAGCATCCTCTCCCAACTTACAATGGGAACAATATCCGGATATGCCAAGCTTGTACAATCATATCCAACCCCCTTTAAAAATTGTTGATCAATTCTATACAAACCATGGTATTCCTATTCAAAACGATTTGGAATGGTTAAGAAAAAATCAGTTAGCCCTAAGAGCAGGTGCCGAAAAAGATCGTTGGTACATACGCCCAGGATACGTTACGGCAGAAATGAATTACAACAGAGAACCAAGGTTTTACGCATGGTTAGGGTTTGATGGTGGACAGTGGTACGGTCAAAAACCAGAGGTAAATGACCCCGTCCCTGCAGATATGTTTTGGGTAGCTAGTCGTGTCGGTGGAAATCAACAGAAAAAAGGCCATGATTGGGGACCTGTCTCTGGTTATTACCTGAAAAAAGTAATCCATTATCAAAATCGCCAATCCTCTGCAACTGGATATGATGCAATTACCTATCCTTGGCCATTGCTCAGAGTAGCTGATTTATATTTACTATACGCAGAAGCAATTAATGAATCGGAAGGCCCAACAGGTGCAAATAGTGGCGACTTATTTAAATACATAGATTTAGTTCGTGAAAGAGCAGGTCTTCCTGGGGTTAAAGAAGCTTGGGATAAATATTCAAACAGTCCTAGAAGATATGCCAATCAGCAAAATATGAGAGAAATTATTCAAAGAGAGAGACTGATTGAGTTAACCTTCGAAAGCAACCGCTATTGGGATATCAGAAGATGGAAAACCGCTCCTGCTGAATATGAAAAAGGCATGTATGGTTTCAAGGTTACTGCCAGCAAGCCCGAAGAATACTATCAAAAGATTTTGATGACCACACAAAAATTCTCAAGCAGAGATTACTTCTGGCCAATACAAATTTCATTGATCGAACAAAATCCTAACCTAATTCAAAACATTGGATGGTAATTAATCTGAATTCTAAAGCTATGAAAAGAATAATATATAGTATGATAATACTTTTTGCACTTATAGGATGTAAAGAGGAAGGAAGACTAGATTTTATTGATGGTCAAGGTGCTGCACCATCTTCAGTAGAAGTCAAGGCTGTCCGAAATACTTCCGGTGGTGCAATAATCACTTATAAGGTGCCTGCAGACCCCAATCTTTTGGGAGTAAAAGCAGTATACACCAGAAATGGAAAAACCGTGGAGACCAAAGGTTCAATATATGTAGACACCTTAATGGTTGAAGGGTTTGGAAGTTCTGCTGAACAAAAAATTGAACTATTTGGAATTGGCAGAAATGAAAAATTATCTGCGCCTGTTTCAGTCACAATTAACCCACTTCCTCCACCTGTTCAAGTTGTAAAATTTGATGTTGAAGCCGGATTTGGTGGTGTTGTATTAGGTATTGATGAAAATAAAACAAATGCAGATTTATCCTTGATCCTTTTAGCTGACACCTTGGGAAATGGAACATTCTTAGACATCCAAACCTTCCACACTAAATCGGGAAAAATAAAATTCTCCCGAAGAGGATTAAAAATAAAACCTACAAAATTCGGAATGTACCTCAGAGACCGATGGAATAATGTTTCTGACACAATTTACCGTACACTTACTCCAGTTGAAGAAGTCCGAATTCCTAGTGAATTATTTAGAAACGCTGCATTACCAACAGATTATTTCTTAACGGCTGAAAATAACTCCGGATATCGTTTAGAGCAACTGTGGTTAGGAGCTGACGCTTCAACAGCAGGGGATTTCTATGCAACCTCTCACAGTGCTCCTATTCCTCAATGGTTTACCATTGAACTCGGCCAAAAAGTTTCTATAAGCAGGATACAAAAGTGGCCACGCCAAGGATATGAATTGTATTCCAGTACTGCACCAAGAACTTTTGAAGTTTGGGGAAGTGACAATCCTAATCCAGATGGAAGTTTCGACAATAGTTGGTTTTTGATTGGCGAGTTTGAACAATTCAAACCTTCTGGATACGGCGAAGGTAGAGAGGTAGGACCAGTTACCGCTGAAGATGAAGATTATTGGTACAATAAAACAGAGTTTGATGTAGTGCCAACTGAAAGTGCTACGGATCCATATCGACCAGTTACACATATCAGGATTAGAGTAACCTCGACATTCCAAACATATGGAACTGAAACCAGTAGAAGTCAAGTTATCATTGCTCAATTAGCATTTTGGGGACAAATAAAGAAATAATAAGCATGAAAAAACATATTTTATATTTGATATTAATCCTATCTGCATTATCCTCTTGTAAGGAAATGGATAGTGAATACAAAGACTTTATCGTCCCTAATGGTTATACATACCCTCAAAGAGCTGATTCATTAAAAATTTATCCCGGATTCAACAAATTGAGGTTGGTTTGGAGAACACCAAAATCGCCAACTGTCAAATACGCTATGGTCCATTGGAATAATTACAATGACTCGTTGAAGGTGGAGTGGAAAGATAATCAGGATAGCATCATTGTTGATATTCCGAAATTATCAGAAACATCCTATACCTTTTTCATCAAAAATTATGATGAATTTGGAAACATCTCACTACCAGTAGATGGAACAGGAACCCCTTACGGTGATAATTATCTATTGGGTGCAACTGATAGAACATACATTTTGGCAACAAGGGATTCGGATAAAAAAGGTACTATTACCTGGGGCCCAAAGACCACAGATTTAGTATATACAGAGGTACGATATACCACTAGTTCTGGAACAAAGAAAACTGTAAGAGTTGATTTTGATCAGGACAAAATGACTTATCCTGATATTAAGCCTGGCGAACTCTTTGAATATCGTTCAGTCTTTCTGCCAAGAAATGGTATTGATTCTATTGCTAGGGATTGGCAAACTTCTGAAAAACCATTCATGTATAAATTCCCTACCACAAAATGGGTTGCAACGGCAAGAAATGGAAATCACCCATGGGGTGATGGTGGCGGCGGACAACCAGCTCTATTATTTGATGGAAATAAAGCAACCGGCTGGCATTCATCTGTTGGAGCACCTCTACCACAGGTGGTAGTCACTGATTTTAATGAATCATTAGAACTTGATAATATCATCATCTATCCACCAGCACAAACTAACTGGAGGTATATTAAAAATGTAGATATTTACTTATCAGACACTCCACTACCTGCTGATGCGCCTTCTCCTAGTTGGGGAAAACCGATAGCTTCCGCAACATATTCAGGGCAAGATGCTTTCACAATTAAATTTGACTCGGTCAAAAAAGGAAGATACCTCGCAATCGTTTTCCTCGATTCCTCTTCCGGAAATACCTATGTCAGTTTCATGGAATTAGAAGCATATGGTTATTAAAACAAAAACAACATAAATATCTTCAAAACAAAAGCTACTCCAAGGAGTAGCTTTTTTCACTAATAATATAATCAACCTAATTACAATTCTATTCTAACTTTCTCGCCTCCTTCAATTCCAAAATCTTCAGCCTTAACCATTACCTCAATACCTTTATCAGACTTATTCTCAATTTCCATAAATCCTTTATTGATTTTTATGGATAAAATAACCCCTCTAAATCCGATTCGGAAAGTAAAGGAATCCCATTGTTCTGGAAGGAATGGATTGAAAAACAATTTATTTTCTTTTATGCGCATTCCGGCAAAACCTTGGACGATACTCATCCAAGTACCTGCCATTGAGGTAATATGAAGTCCGTCTTCCGTATCATTATTATAATCATCAAGATCTAATCTTGCTGTACGCAGATAGAATTCATAAGCTCGCGCTTCATCATTAAGTTTGGCAGCGATGATGCTATGTAGACAAGGTGAAAGGGAACTTTCGTGAACCGTACGCGGCTCATAAAAATCAAAATTCCGACGGATTTCATCCAATTCAAAATCATCCTCAAAGAAATACATGCCTTGCAAAACATCTGCTTGCTTGATGAAACAGGATCTTAAAATCCTATCCCAACTCCATTTTTGATTCAATGGACGCTCAGATGCTGGTAGGTCTTTTACCAACCACTGCTCTTTATCCATATAACCATCTTGCTGTAGATATATTTTTAGCTTTTCATGGTAAGGATAATACATGTTCTCAGCGATTTCTTTCCATAATTCCAACTCCTCAGTTTCCAAATCCAAATTGTTAATAATATCATCCAATCTGCTTTGATTGGAGTCTTTAACAAATTCAATGGCTTCCTGGGCATATTTCAAACACCAAACCGCTAAATAATTGGTATACCAATTATTGTTCACATTATTCTCGTACTCATTAGGACCAGTTACACCAAGAATCACATATTTCTCCCGCTCCCCACTCCAATTCACCCGCTGTGCCCAGAATCTAGCAATCCCAATTAGAACTTCCAAGCCATATTGCGGTAGGTAATCCCAATCTTGTGTATAATTGATATAGTTGTAAATCGCATAAGCAATAGCTCCATTCCTATGAATCTCCTCAAAGGTAATTTCCCATTCATTATGACTCTCAGTACCATCCATGGTTACCATTGGAAATAAAGCCGCACCATTTCTAAAGCCCAGCATCTCTGCATTCTCAATAGCTTTTTGCAAATGGTTATAGCGATAAACCAACAGGTTTCTTCCTACTTCTTGTTCTGCTGTTGAAAGATAAAATGGAATACAATAGGCTTCAGTATCCCAATAGGTAGCACCTGCATATTTCTCCCCAGTAAAACCTTTCGGACCAATATTCAATCTAGAATCAGTTCCTGTATAAGTTTGAAACAGTTGAAAAATATTGAATCGAATTCCTTGTTGCGCCTTTACATCGCCGTCAATCTGAATATCACTCTGATCCCATTTTCTTGCCCATGCATTTTTTTGGTCTTCTAACAATTTATCGAATCCCAATTCTACTGCTGACGACAACTTATGCTCACAACTATCAAATAACTCATTTGAAGGATAATTCAAAGACGATTGTACCGAGACAATTTTTATTATTGTCAGTTCCGTTCCAGCTTGAGCAGCCACTTGAAACTCTTCTGCACAGAACTTTATTTCTTGAACTAGCTGATGATTAAGAAGCTCTGCTTCCTGATCAGCAATGTAAATTTTAGTGTTTGCCCCTACACAAAGCTCAAAACCTGTTTTTAAAGTTTTAGTCTGTAGGAAGATCCCTTTATCCGAGAATTTATCTCCTACTTCCTCCCAAAACTTGAAATCATAATTACTATCTTCATTGACAATATCTCCATCCGCTTTGGATACAATTTTGAGTTCCGCATCAAAATTTAAAGGAGTAATCTGATATTTTATGGCGCCGATTTCATCATCTGCAATACTGCAAAAACGAAGCGCTTCTACTTTTACCTCAGATCCTTCCGCCAGCACTGCTACAAAAGATCTTTGTAAATAGCCTTCCTGCATATTCAGGACCCGTTTAAAATCCTTTACCTCGCAAGTCGCTAGATCAAGTAACTGACCATTGATATAAATATCAATACCAATCCAATTTGTGGAATTAATTACTTTATCAAATGTTGGCGGATAACCATTCTTCCACCAGCCTACTCTAGTTTTATCTGGAAAATAAATCCCTGCAACATAGGACCCTTGAAGCGTTTCTCCTGAGTAATGTTCTTCAAAGTTGGCACGCTGCCCCATCTTACCATTCCCTATACTGAAAAGACTTTCAGAAATCTTGTTAAGTTTCGGATCAAAACCTTCTTCGATAATATTCCAAGGATCGGCTTGGATATAATTTTTCATAAAATAATTGTTAGTTAGTTGCTAAAATAGATTTTGAATAGTCCTCAAATCAATCGCAGTAAGATCTTCTACCACTAATTGTGCTTCACCCAACTCCTCCTCATTGCCAATTCCTATAGCTTTCATATTTCCTTTTATGGCTGCTTCAACGCCGGCACTCGCATCTTCAAATACGACGCAATATTCCGGAGATACGCCTAGCAATTCGGCTCCTCTTAAGAAAACCTCAGGGTCTGGTTTTGATTTACTCACAATATTACCATCCACCAAAGCATCAAAATAAGGCTTCAAACCTGTATTGTCTAGAATAAGCTTCGCATTCTTGCTCGCTGATCCCAATCCGATTTTGATATGGTTCGCTTTTAATTCATCCAATAACTTTAGGGCTCCCGGCAATACTTCATTCTGCGTCATCCCTGAAATCATTTCCACATACCAGCCATTCTTCAAACTTGCTAGCTCATCCTGCTTCTCCTGCGGCATTTCCATGCCTGCCCAATTCAATATCTTACGCAAACTCTCCACCCTACTAATCCCTTTCAATTGCTCATTTTCCTTCTCTGTAAAATCAAGACCCAATGTATTCGCCAACTGCTTCCATGCTAAATAATGGTATTTCGCAGTATCCACTAATACACCGTCAAGATCAAATAAACACGCCTCTAAACCCATTCAATATTTATTTTAATTCAAATACTTGTGTACTGATACCCGGAATCTCAATCTCCTCAATATTGCTTAATGTTGCTCCACTAATAATATTCAAAGCTTGTTTATGGGGTCCAAATCCCTCCTGATATCGTTTCGTATTCAACTTTATACTTTCTTGTTTACTATTCATCACCACCATCACCCTTTTGTCCTGATTGTAGCGGAAATACACATAAACCCCATCCTCCGGAATAAACTGCAACATGTTGCCATCTTGTAATACTGGATTATTCTTACGATAATTGGCTAAGGTTTTTACCAGATTAAAGGCTTCATTCTCCTTTTCTGTACGCCCTTTAGCAGTGAATTTATTCGCTTTATCTTTTGGCCATCCACCTGGAAAATCCTCCCGCACCAAACCATCGGGGCTGGCAAAATTCTTCATCAGAATCTCTGTACCATAATACAATTGCGGTATTCCCCGGGTCGTAAATAACCAGGCAATTCCTGAGTTAAACTTATTGATATCCTCTCCAACAACCGACAAAAAGCGACTTAAATCATGATTGTCCAAAAACACTACATTTTTATACGGATCTTCATACATAAAGTCATTTGCGAAGGTATTATACAATCGAACTACACCGTCCATCCATCCGAACTTACCATTCAATGCCTCAATAATTCCCCAATAAGCTTGAAAATCAGTAACTCCTTGTAACTTGGTGTCGATGCCTTGATTGATTTTATCACCCTTAGTGAAATAAGCTTGATTTGGAACTCCATGCACCCAAGTCTCCCCAAAATAGGTCATCTTCGGATACTCCCTGTCAATTGCCTCGCCCCACTCTGCCATAAATCCTAGATCATTATAGGCATAGGTGTCCAATCTAAATCCATCTACCCCCATTTCCTCAATCCACCAGATGTGGCTTTGAGTGATATAATTCTTCACAAACGGATTATTCTGGTTCATATCCGGCATATGCTTATCGAACCAACCATTCATCATGATATCTTTATCCGATTTCGCTGCATAGGGATCCATATGTATTTGCTCCCGATAATTGGTCTTGGTAAATGTGTCCCACTGATGCACCCAATCCTTCATCGGCATGTCTTTCACTGTAAAATGTTCCGTTCCAAAGTGATTGTGCACCAAGTCCTGAACCATCTTGATTCCGCGTTTATGACATTCCTCGATCAACTTCTTATAAGCATCATTCCCTCCGAACCTAGGGTCTACATAATAACTTTCAGTATTGGCATAACCATGGTAGGAAGTTAATGGCTGATCATTGGTTAATACCGGATTCAACCATAATGCGGTTACTCCTAATTCTTGCAGATAATCCAGATTATTGATAATGCCTTGCAGATCTCCACCATGTCTATAATACATACTATCTCGGTTCAAAGTCTGGTCCGCCATTCCTTTGATCCTATCATTGGAGGTATCCCCATTGGCAAAGCGATCTGGCATAATCAAGTATATGAAATCTGAAGAGTTTACCCCTTGGAGAGTATGCTTAGCCGCATCTCTTTCCTTTAAATCATATAACCTTGTAAAGTCTTTTTTACCAGCTTCTTTGAAAATCAAGGATACTTTTCCTGCTTTCGCTTCCGGATGAATCTTTAAATCCAAAAACAGATAGTTAGGGTTTTCTACTTGATTTTGCTTTAGGATTTCAACCCCTGGATAGTTTACCGAAACTGTCTTCTTCGAGATATTATTGCCATAAACCAATAATTGCACATTTGGATTTTTCATTCCAACCCACCAGTTTAAGGGTTCAATTCTCTCTACTTGAGCGTTTGAAACAAGATTTATAAAAATGAAAATTATGGCAATAACGTATCTCATATCTGTTTATTGTTTAGTTCTTTACTATGGTGAATGTTAAATCTGTCGGGTTCATCGTGATGGTATAAGAACCAGCCTCAGTCACCTTGATATTTGCGCCTCCTAAGGATAGCGTTCCATTACTTCCACCTAAATTGGTTCCCCAATCATGGTTCTTACGGAATTTGAATTCCCCAGTATTTAGGTTCGTTTTTAGCACCCAATTCCCTTTACCATCATTTACAAACTTCATATCGGCATCAACAGACCAATTTGAATTTGGAACCGCATCGCCAATCATTCCCCAAATTGCAGTTGGCTCAATGGTCCAGGTATTGCTATTCATATCCATGGTCAACAACATGGTCCCTGCAGCAGGTGCTTGGAAATTACCGCCAGTTGGACTGATTGTACCACTTCCACCATCACCATAATTCACATTCCAATTCTTAGCTGGCGTAATCTTGAATCCAAACTTGCCCTCTGGGAAGTTGATAACACCCGTATAAATTCCATTTCCAGTAAGAGAAATTAAACTATCCGCAGTCCCCGGATCCCAACCTTGATAATCTCCAGGAAGGTAAATCCAAGAAGTCAATGGAATTGGTTTTGTGTTGATATTTACAACATTACTGTAGACAGCAGTATTAGGTGAGATACTGGATTTCAATCTTACCTCAACATCAGAATTCGCATCAAATGGAAGATTCATCGCTGATAAAAGATTATTTAACTCTAATCCTGTATAGCTTCTGCTCGTTACACCATTTGCGAAAACAACTTCTCTCGCAGGAGTAAAATTGCTACCCTTCAATCCAAATTGTAGGGAATAGGTTATCCCAGCATTATACCCGAAATCTGATTCCGTATGGGTAAATTCCACAACCTTACTATTCAATGTTTCTTTCGTCAGGTTGATGGTAGTCGCGGTGCTTTTCAAGCTTCCCGACTGTCCTTCCCCTGCAATTGTCCTTACTTCATCCTTCTCGCATGAAGTCAGCATGATGCTGCTCAGACAAAATAAAACCAAAAGTTTATTTAATAATTTCATAAGTTCTAAGTATTAATGTTAATAGCCTTGGTTTTGTGTCAAATTCGTATTGGCAATAACATCTGATGCTGGCAATGGAAGCAATGTTCTAAAGTCTTCAATGGATCTTCCATCTTTAACCCCACCTTTCCAAGGCCAGATATAATTACTTCCAGTGAATTTTCCGAAACGAATTAAATCCGTTCTGCGGTATCCCTCGAAGTATAATTCTCTCGCTCTTTCATTTAAGATATCATCTAAGGAAATTGCTGAAGCATTTCCACTGGTATTACCATAGGCTCTTCTTCTAACTTGGTTAAAATAATTTAACGCTTGAGCCGTTGAACCTCCAGCACCTCCACGCAATACAGCTTCTGAATACATCAAGTAAACATCTGCCAATCGGAATAATGGAAAATCCAAAGAGCTGAACGTTCCACCTTGTGATGCCCCCGGAGTACCTGTAGATTTCATATTCTTGAACTTCGTAATCCGTAATCCGTCCTTGAACTCACCCAACTCATCATTTTCAATTTTATCACCAAAGAACATCGCTCTCTTATCTGTATTACCACTGTAATCAGGGAAAGCTAATGGAACCATTTTGGTTGAACGGTTACCACCCCAGCCACCTGTAGGAACTCCATAGTTTGCTGGTGTCATATCTCCGTTGATCAATGAATTGATCAAAAAGGTTGTTCCTCCAAAATTTCTGGTTTTCACACCATCATAGTTGATGGAAAAGATTATTTCATCTTTACTGGTTACATAATTATCTTCCAAGAACAAGTTTGCATAGCTACTTGCTAATGTATACCCGCCATTGATGATTTTATTGGCATAAGTAATAGCTTCTGTATACTTTCCTTGACCGGTATAAACTTGAGAATTCAAATACAATCTGGTCAATAAGGTCCAAACTGCGCCTTGATCTGCACGTCCATATTCATTGGTTTTCGCTGCTTTGATAATCGGTTCGATCGCCAATAATTCTTTCTCTATATAACTGAATAATTCTGGACGCTTAATCTGGTTTGGAGAAACCTTTCCAATGGTATTTTCCTCAGTAATAAATGGAGGATTACCGAATAAATCTAATAATACCCAATATTGATAGGCTCTTACGAATCTCGCTTCCGCACGATAAGCTTCGATTTCCGCAGTATTACTGATACCTCGTGCCGAAAGCTTCTCTGGAGTACTCTCTCTTAAGAACTCATTGACAACCGTAATGGTATATAGCGTACGAGTATATAAACCTTTAACCATAATATTATCCGCATCTGGTGTACCATAAACAATATCGGGAACTCCCGGGTCATTCCAACCACATAAAGTCTCATCTGAAGTCAATTGCTGAATATTCCAATACAAGCGAAAGAAATCCGACTGACCCGCATCAATACCCGCTAAGTCACTCGCTCCTTCACCTCCACCAGAAGTCATCGATAAACTTCCATAGATTTTTAGAAAGGCTTCTTTATATCCTTGCTCCGAACTGTAAACCTGATCGGCTGTAATATCATTCTTCGGGGTCAAATCCAATAAGTCCTCACTACATGAAGAAATGGATAAGATGAGCATGCTTCCCCAAATCGTATTTTTTATTAATCTTTTCATGAATTTCCTATTTAATATTAAAACCCAAAGTTTAAACCTAGTGAATACACTCTCGGTCTTGGATACAAGGTATAATCTATACCATTGAATAATTCCGGATCAACACCCTTATATTTTGAAACTATAAAAACGTTCTGAACATTCGCATTTACAGTCATCGTCACAGTCTTTTCCTTATCCAAATGACCTACATTATAAATCAACCCTAAATTGTCCATCCTTAAGAATGAAGCGTTGTTGATGTAGTAATCACTATAATATTGATTGTTGTTGAAATTGGTATTATAAACATCTGTAGTCGCATTATTGATAAATCTTGATGGATTTAAAATATTACGTCCTACTCCAAAATTTGAAGAAATATTATCATACACATAGTTTCCGAAGCTTGCTCTCAATACTGTATTCAAGGTCAAGCGTTTGTAGTTTATGGAAGTTGTAAAACCCATAAAATAATCCGGAGCTGGTTTTTTATAATAATAACGGTCAGCAGGTGTAACTGCACCGTCTCCATTTAAATCCTCATAAACTGCCTCCAAAGGCTGTCCTTGCTGATCATAAACTTGTTTGTAAACAAAATATTGGAAAGGAGCCAATCCTACAGTATGGTATTGGATAACATTCCCAGTACCTCCTGTAATCCAGCCTGCCGCCAATTGATAACCTGGGTTATCACTTAAAGTCAGGTTAGTAACCTTGCTCTCATTGACGGTCATATTGAAACCTAAATCCCAATTGAAGTTCTCTGATTTAATCGCCTGAATATTGATGCTACCCTCAACACCTCTGTTTTCCATGTTACCAACGTTGGTCAACAATTGATTACTATAATTGGTACCTACTGGAATTTCAATAGTTGCCAATAGATCTTTTGTTTTCTTCTGATAAGCATCGATGCTACCAGAAATACGACCTCCCCAAAAACCATAATCCAAACCAATATTAGCAGTTGTTGTAGATTCCCAACGAAGAGTTTCATCATAAGCAATTGGTGAATAAACATGGTAAAATTGGTTGCCAACTTGGTACTGCGACTCATTGGTACTGTAATAATAGCTTGGAATAAATCCATAGTTAGCAATACCATCTTTATTTCCGGTTTCACCGTAACTCAAACGAAGTTTCAGGTCTGAGATACTGTTATTGTCTTTCAAGAAATTCTCACCTTTAATACGCCAGGTAAATGCCGCAGATGGGAAAATTCCCCAACGTCCATCCGGACTAAATTTAGACGATCCATCCGCCCGTACAGTACCTGATAAGATGTAACGGTCTGAGAACGAATAAATCAACCTTCCATAGTAGGATAGCAATCTGTTTTGCTGTACATTATCTGGAAAATTCGGAGTTGTCAACACATCGTTATGTGCATTCATGGACTCGAAATTATACTGGGTTTCTTTATTATCGTAATATCCATAACCTGCAGTTACATTGACATTACTATTGATGCTTTCAATATCCTTTACATAGCTCAGGTAACCCTCAATAAAAGTATTGTTCATCTTTCCTTTATAACGTTGGAAGAATCCTTTATTAGCAAAGTTAGATGCTGCAAAATCAGGAATACTTGTCGCTCCTTTTCCTACTGCGATATCATAACCAACATTTACGTTAGCATGTAATTCAGGAAGGAAATGGAATGAATAATCCAATTGTGCGTTACCGATACTTCTTTTTGAATCACCTCTATTGGCGTAATTTTCCAATAATGAAACTGGGTTTCTTGGTGACAATGAATTTGGAACTGCACCTTCTTGCCATTCAAAGAATCCACCATAAGGGCTAGATGAATCATATACCTCTTGGGTAGGATCAAAAACAATCGCCGAACCAATGGCCCCTGTATTTGCAAAATCCTGATTGGTCAATGTTCCCTTGAAATTAACATCTAATTTCAAGTGGTTATCAAAGAAACGTGGCGAAATATTCACCCCTAATGTTCCTCTTCTTAACATATCATTCTTCAAAATACCAGATTGCTCTAGATGTCCAATAGAAAAACGATATGGCATATTTTTTAAACCTCCCGCTAAGGTTACATTATTATCGGTGGTAAATGCATTCTGATAAATTAGACTTTGCCAATCGGTATTTGCAGATCCTAAAAGTCCTTTTTGAGCAGCTGTTCCTCTTTCATTAACAAATGAACGAACTTGATCTGCTGTCAACACATCTACTTGATTAGCTATGGTAGAAAGGGAATTTACGGTAGATAAGGTAAGTTTTGGCCTTCCGATTTTACCTGTTTTAGTCGTGATGATAATTACCCCGTTTGATGCTCTGGAACCATAAATTGCAGTTGCATTCGCATCTTTCAGGATAGTCATGGACTCAATATCATTTGGGTTGATTAGGGAAAGAGGGTTGGCTGACCCTGTAATTCCGGCACCACTCAATGGGTTTCCATCAACTACAATTAATGGATTATTACTCGCTGATAATGATGCTCCTCCTCGTACGCGAATAGTACTTCCAGCACCTGGAGAACCTCCATTCGAAGTAATGGAAACCCCAGAAACCTTACCTTGTATCAATTGATCCGGCGATGTAATAGCTCCTTTTTGAAAATCCTTCGATTGTACATTCGATACGGCTCCCGTCACATGCTTCTTCTCTACCGATCCATATCCAATCACTACAACTTCACCGATCTCCGACGCATTGGAACTCAATGTAAAATCTAATGTCTGTGATGAAGTCAAGTTCACATTCTGTTCGGAGCTGCCATAACCTACATAAGTTGCTTCAACTACCATACTCCCTGCTGACAATCCGTCCAACACATACTGTCCCGACTCGTTGGTAGAAACTTGCTTGTTTGTACCCTTTACCCTTACCGTAGCCCCAGCAAGTTCCTTCCCAGCTTCATCCATTACTTTACCCGAAAGTTGTAAGTTCTGCTGACCCGAAACAATTTGAAAACTGAAGATGAAGATAATTATTAGCCGAAACTGCCAATTGTAAAAATCCCTAATCATATTTTGTTTTTTTGTTTATAATCGGCAAGGCATTCATTGCCCCCCTATTGGTTTGTTACTAAATTATTATAGAAATGTTATAAAAAAAATACTTTTTCACTTTTTTTATTTTTAGCAAAAAATCAAGCAATTTTTTATTTAAAAACCTATATATCAATTATATATAAAACAAAATAAGAACTAAAAGCCTGCTATAATTTATCGAATTACCGAAACCGTTCCCGATTTCAACACCCCTTTTCTTCTTAAAACCTACCTTTTACAGAAAAAACTTAACATTTAATCACCCAATATTTGTAGTGCTTATTTTATCAATTTAAGAACCTCTAATTGCATTAAGGATAAAATAAACCATATAGATGCCTATATTCCCCCGAAAGTATGATGATTTTCTCTATTAACTTTGTATGTAAACCAAATTTATAAATCATGAGCACATCATCGAATCAGATATTAGATCAGGTAAAACCTATTACTGCAGCTGAATCTTCCGAATTCCAAAACAATGGACATATCTTAATCCGCGAAGTACTAGACAAAGACACGGTCGAGCACTTCCGCCAAGTAATCAGCAATGCTGTAGATAAGCATAATGAAGAGAAAAGAAAACTGGAAGATCGTGACACCTATGGCAAAGCCTTCTTACAAATCATGAACCTATGGCGAGTAGACGAAGAAGTAAAGCGTTTTGTCCTTGCAAAACGATTCGCAAAAATCGCAGCCGACCTATTAGGCGTTGAAAAGGTAAGATTGTACCACGACCAAGCATTATTCAAAGAAGCAGGCGGTGGTCCAACTCCTTGGCATCAAGATCAAAATTACTGGCCTTTGGACACCAATAACACCATCACCATGTGGATGCCTTTAGTAGATATCCCTAACCCTGAAATGGGAATGTTGACCTTCGCTACGGGCTCTCATAAACAAAACAATGTCTCCGAAATCATTATCTCTGATGAGTCTGAAAAAACATTCTCTGAATATGTAAAGGAGAACAACTTTAAAATCTCTAGTCCAGAGTACATGAATGCTGGCGATGCAACCTTCCATTATGGCTATACCATCCATAATGCTCCAGGTAACTCCTCAGATAAAATGCGTTCAGTAATGACCATTATTTATTACGCAGATGGTGCTAAAGTCACTGAACCCAAACATAAATGGCAAGAGAACGATCGCCAACAATGGCTTATGGGAAAAGAAGCCGGTACATTGGCAGATTCTGAAATCAATCCTGTACTGTAATCAAAACAGGTATGGCTAAGCTTAAAAGAAAATTATTCAATCTTTCGCTCATTGCCTGTTATAGTGTACTTGCGCTGACCAGTTGTCAGGAAAAACCAACAGATAAGGAAATCGTCAAAGATGAAATTATCTATCATGTTTTTCAACGTAGTTTCTATGATAGCAATGCTGACCAAAATGGCGATCTCGCAGGACTCCAACAAAAATTGGATTACCTGCAAGATCTAGGAGTTACTTCTATTTTATTGACTCCATTATATGAATCGGTTTATTACCATAATTACTATTCCAGTGATTTTGAAAAAATTGATTCTACTTATGGAACTAAGGAGGAATACCTATCCCTGGTTAGAGATATCCATAAAAGAGGGATGAAAATTTATATGGATATGGAAACGCAGTACGTCACTGAAGACCATCTCTGGTATAAAGATTCGTATGGAAATCCGTCTTCTCCTTATTCGGATTATATCCTGTATGATGATAAGGAACAACTGAAACCTTCCTCCATTGTATTTGATATCTATGATTTACTTGGTTTCGATGGCCAAAGAAGAAAGATAACCACAGTTAATCTGCTTAATAAAGACGTCATAAAATACAACAAAGATCTATTCAGCTATTGGCTAGACCCAAATAAGGATGGCAACTTTGATGATGGAGTGGATGGCTTTCGATTAGACCATATGATGGACGACCTAGATAATAAAGGTAGATTAACCAATCTTTTTAGAGACTTCTGGGTTCCATTGATTGATACCTTAAAGTCTGTAAATCCCAAAATCCATATTATGGCTGAACAAGCTGATTGGGGATCCTATGGAATAGATTATTTAACCCAGGCAAAAGTGGATTGGGTATTTGGATTCCGAATCCAACAGGCTATTCGCACCATGAATAAAGAGAAGATCATGGCTTTCGCTGATACTACTTTCCGCGATACGCCAGAAGGTAGAAATCAAATCATTTTTATTGAAAACCATGATATACCACGTTTTTCAAGTGTCGTAAAACAGGATATAGGAAAAGAGAAAGTTGGTGCTGCCCTAAATCTACTAATGGCTGGAGTTCCTTCCATCTATTATGGTCAGGAAATCGGAATGCTAGGCGATAGTTTTTTTGGAAAATATGGCGGTATAACCGATGCAAATGAAATTCCATATCGCGAAGCTTTCGAATGGAAAAAGGACAAGGATAGCCCAGGAATGGCTTATTGGTACAGAGATTCTGGACCATGGTGGAATACCAGCACCGTAAAAAGCAACGATGGCATATCCGTCGAGGAACAAGAAAATGACCCGAACTCTTTGCTGAGTACCTATAAGGCACTCATCAAACTGAGATCTGATTTCCCTGTCTTGATCAATGGTAAATACCAATCCTTGGCCAATACAAGCAAAAACATAGTCAGTTTTTATAGAGATAATGGCAAGGAAAAAGCCATGGTCTTCATAAACATCTCTGAACAGGAAGAAAAAATAGATCTTCCTATGGAACAAGGCAAACCTAAATTGGTATTTGGCGATAATAAAGGACAATCAACAGCAAATAATCTTCAGATTGCAGTTCCAGGATATGGAACCCAAGTGTGGATTTTGAATTGAAATCTTAATCCATAAATTTCTTTCGATAAGCCAATGGGCTCATGCCCATTTTGGCTTTGAAGGTTTTATAAAAATAGGACATATCATTAAAACCGGAAGCCATAGCAATGGAGCTAATGGGTTCATCTGTATGCAATAATTGCTGAACAGCATAATTCATTCTATACTGTACCACCATATCTACAAAGGTCTTTCGGGTTAACTTTTTAAAATATTTACAAAAAGCATTGGGTGTCAGGTTCGCTACATTGGCAACATCATCCAAACTAATATCGTTCTTAAAATTCTCGACAATATAGGCCATGATGACATTGATCCGATTAGTATCAGTCAGACTGCTATTTCCATTTTCTAAAGCACCTACATGGATGGGATGATATTTCTGTCTGGCAAGCTCATTCAACAGTTCCAGAAAATTCAGAATTCTTTCAACCCCCTGGGATTTACGTAAGCGCAAGATGTACTTCGTCAATTTTTTGGGCTGATGAAAGGAAAGACCTGCCTGACTTTCTTTAAGCAATGCATTAATATTTGAAAACTCAGGTTTTTCAAAGAATTCAGCACCCAAAAACTCATGGGTAAACTGGATTACAACAGCACTTGCCTTGGAATCCTCCTGATCCAACTTCCAGCAATGAGGTTGATTAGGACCAATAAGGACAAAGTCACCATCACTAAAATCATCTAGCCGATTTCCAATATATCGCTTGCCCTTACCATGTATGATATAGGTCAGCTCATATTCCGGATGATAATGATAGGGTGCCAAAAATGCCTCATGACCGAAGGTCCGAATCAAGAATGACTCTTGTAACCCATTTTGTAATATCTCTGGCTTTGCTTTTTGCATGATATGGACTTTTTATGCTTTAAATTACTACAAAAATCCAAAATAAGCCATATTAAGAATAAAATAACACGCTGACTAAGCTATAAAAACTAATATCTTAGTAGTACCAATTAATAAACGATATGATGAATAAAATTATCGCAGTAGCTCTTTTTCTAGCGATTTCATTGACTGCATTTGCACAAGAAGCAAAGCTTACCATTCGTGTGAATGCCCCTGCTACCACCCCAGCGCAAGATTCAATTATCCCAATTGGAAATCAAGGTATTTGGGGGTTTTGGATTTATCCTAAGAGCAATGCCCTCAAATCCCTAGGAAACAATGTTTGGGAAAGCACTTATTCTTTTCCTTTGAATAGCGACCTGGAATTTAAAATTACGCGTGGATCTTATTTTAAAGAAGCCTTATACAATGGAAATGGCCAAAGTGCCCAGCCCATAAAACTAAAGATCACAAAAGATACAACCATCGTGTTGAACCCTAGTAATTGGAATGATATTTACCAACGCAGTATTGTAGGAACTGTCCGATACCATCATAATTTTGGAAGTACGTATCTGAAAAGTATCCGAAATGTGGTTGTTTGGCTGCCACCTTCCTATCTGGAAAACACAAACAAGAAATATCCTGTACTCTATGCGCATGATGGTCAAAACCTTTTTGATCATACCAATCTAAGTGGAAGTGAATGGAGAATGGATGAAATTGCAGATAGCCTCATGCGAAAAGGTGAAATCGAAGAATTTATCATTGTCGCCATGGCAAATACAAAGGATCGCTGGATAGAATACAATGGTACTCCTGAAGGTGAAAACTATCTGAAATTTATTGTCACCGAATTGAAACCCTTTATTGACAAAACTTATCGCACAAAAACTGATCGTGCCAATACAGGGATTATTGGTTCTTCCATGGGCGGCTTAATTTCCTTTTACGCAGCCTATAACTATCCGCAAATATTTTCAAAGGCAGCATGTCTTTCAAGTGGGTTTTTCTTTGATGATGGCAATATCATGAATAGCATCAAAACCGACCTCAAACCTTTACATAACAGTATGGTTTATTTAGATTGTGGTGGAAAAGACCTTGATTACGACTTTCTACCTAGCAATCAACAGGTTAACGAATTATTGCAAAAAGATAAACAGATCAAGGTATTATACAAGGAGTTTCCTGAAGACCCTCATAATGAGGTCGCTTGGTCAAAAAGATTGGATATCCCCTTTAAATTTCTATTTCCCAAAAAATGATGATAACATGCAAAGCCGCCATAACCAATGGCAAAGGCGATTTTTTTATTGATGAGATTCAAGTGGGAGAACCTCAAGCTGATGAGGTTCTTGTAAAGATTAAAGCCGCTGGAATTTGCCATACTGATTATGACTCTCTCAATTGGAATAAGAACCTTGTTCTTGGTCATGAAGGAGCGGGAATAGTCGAAAAAATTGGTACTGATGTAAAAGATATCAAACCGGGAGATGCAGTACTTCTGAATTGGGCAATCCCATGTATGACCTGCTTCCAATGTAACCTTCATAACTATCATATCTGTGAAAAATCATCGCCAGTAACAGGTCAAGGCCATAAGACCAACTTAGGCCATGCCCATGCTGCAGGCTGTCTATGGCAGAATCAGCAAATTAAACGCTCCTTTAATATCGGGACCATTTCTGAATATACCCTTGTTAAAGCTGCAGCAGTTACTAAAATCACTACGGATCAACTCCCATTTGAATGTGCAGCCATTATTGGTTGTGGAGTAATGACAGGTTACGGTTCTGTTGTGAATGCAGGGAAAGTTACACCAGGCAGTTCTGTTGTTGTCCTTGGAACGGGAGGTGTAGGATTAAGTGTAATACAAGGAGCCAAAATAAGCAAGGCAGAAAAGATTATTGCCATCGATATAAATCCTAAACGATTGGAAATGGCAAAACAATTTGGTGCTACCCATTGCTTATTGGCCGACCCACAGGATAAAGGATTATTACGGATAGCAGAACAGGTAAAAGCCCTTTGTGCTGGCCGTGGTGCTGATTATGCCTTTGAATGCACTGCCCGACCTGAATTGGGAGCAGCTCCATTGGCAATGGTAAGAAATGCCGGAACCGCTATTCAGGTCAGTGGAATTGAACAGGAAATTAATTTCGATATGAACTTGTTCGAATGGGACAAGCTCTATCTGAACCCCTTATATGGTAAATGTAACCCATTTGAAGACTTCAATAAAATCATTCATCATTATCAAAACAAAGAATTGCTATTAGATGAAATGATCAGTGCACGATATGCCTTAGATGATCTTCCCAAAGCATTTGAAGATATGTTAACTGGTAAGAATGCAAAAGGGGTCATAATTTTTTAAGAAGAAAAATGGAAAATAAATTTAGGTCAATTGAACAATCAAACCCCGAATTTGGAACTAAAAACTTAAGGTTTATCACGGTCAAATCCCAGAACTTAAAAGGTCGTGGCGATATCTGTATGTATGTCCCTGAGCAATGTCCAGTGGATGTCCCTGTTGTAATTTTACTTCATGGGGTGTATGGTAGTGCATGGAGCTGGCCACTCAGTTCAGGAGTTCATGAACAAGTGGATAATGCGATTAAAGCTGGAACAATCAAACCCATGGTTTTATTGATGCCTTCTGACGGATTATGGGGGGATGGCTCTGGATATGTAAAACACAAGGAATTAAATTTCGAAAAATGGATTGTTGAAGATTGTATTCAAGCAGCTAAGCAAGTTTTGCCAGAGAACATTACAGGAAAATCAAAATTCTTTATTGCCGGATTATCCATGGGAGGCTATGGAGCCATGCGACTTGGAATCCGACATCCTGAATTATTCTCCGCTTTCTCTGGCCTATCAAGCATCACATCCATACCTGAATTTGAACATTTTGTCGAGGAAAATTTGGAACTCTATCAAGAGGACAAAGATTTAGCTTTAATAGATAGTTTTATTGCTAATAGAAAGAATTTACAGCCTTTTAGATTTGATTGTGGAAAAGATGACATATTGATAGAATACAATAGGAAACTTCACTCACAGCTATTAGAAGCTAATATTAATCATACTTATGAGGAGTTTGAGGGAGGCCACAGTTGGGACTATTGGAAAAATAATATTTTGAAAACAATATTATTTTTTAATTTACAGCTTTGATAAACCAATTATTAACATCTATACGTCATGCAACATACGTCAAAAAGAATGAAGCCTAGGCTTACTCGTGCTCAAATATTTAACATGAGTTTTGGATTTTTTGGAATTCAATTTGGTTTTGCTCTTCAAACCGGCAATGCCTCACGGATCCTCCAAACATTTGGTGCTGATGTTGAGCATTTATCCTTATTCTGGTTGGTTGCTCCATTATCGGGCATGTTGATACAACCTATCATTGGTTACTTTTCTGATAAGACATGGACTCGTTTAGGAAGACGAAGACCTTTCTTCCTGGGTGGTGCATTAGTTGCTGCTGCTGCTCTTGCATTGATGCCTAATGCCTCTGTCCTCACCTTACTCCTCCCGCCATTGTTGATTGGTGCCGGAATGTTAATGATCATGGATGTTGCTTTTAATGTATCCATGGAACCTTTCCGCGCATTGGTAGCCGATAATCTTCCTAAAGAACAACATGGCTACGGATATGCCGTTCAAACCTTCCTGATTGGCGCTGGTGCTATTGTTGGTTCATTCTTACCTTATGTGCTTTCAGAATATTTTCAGGTGAGTAAAGTCGCTGAACAAGGTCATGTCCCTGATAATGTCATCTGGTCTTTCTATGCTGGTGCTATCGTTTTGGTACTTTCCCTATTATGGACCGTCATCACAACTAAGGAATATAGCAATGAGGAACTCAAATCTTTTGAAGAGTCTGACGATGAACAGGAGGTTCATAATACTAAGTTCAGTTCAATATTCAAGGATTTCAAAAACATGCCCAAGGCTATGAAACAACTTGGCTTGGTTCAGTTCTTCTCTTGGTTCGCCCTATTTTCAATGTGGGTTTTCACCACTCCTGCCATTGCACAGCATATTTATCATCTTAGTCCTTCTGACACTTCCTCAGTAGCCTATTCTGATGCTGGAAATCTTACAGGTGTGCTATTCGGTGTATACAACTTGGTAGCAACGCTTTTTGCTTTGATTTTACCAAAGTTCTATAATGCCATTGGAAAAAGAAAAACACATATGTTTGCCTTGGGAATCTCAGGAATTGGCCTAATATCTATTCTGTTTATACAAAACCCGAATTTGCTTTTTATTCCGATGATTGCAGTAGGAATTGCTTGGGCAAGTATCCTTGCAACACCATATTCGATTCTATCTGGAGTAGTGCCTCCTAAAAAAATGGGGCTTTATATGGGTTTATTTAATTTCTTTATTACTCTCCCTCAATTGGTCAACGGAGTAATTGGGTCGGTATTAGTTAAATATGTTTTTCAACATCAGGCAGTTTATTGCTTGACAATGGCGGGTGTATTTATGCTGTTGGCAGCACTGTCGGTTTTGTCGGTCAAAACTGAAAAAGCTTAACCTTTGGAAGAGTCCCGAATCACAAGGTCAGATTGCATGGTCACAAACATTTCATCATCCAATAATTCTTCGCCTGAAAGCTGCTTCAATAATGTCGATGCGGCTTTCTCCCCAATCTGAATGGCAGGTTGTCTGACAACCGATAAGCCAGGCTGTAATAATCCTGCGATTTCAAGACTTGAAAAGGCTATGATCTTAATGTCTTCCGGAATCTTAACCCCTATACGTTGGCAAACGTAATAGGTCGAAAAAGCCAAACGCTCCACAGAAGCCAAAATTCCATCTGGTTTCTGTTTCTCAATAGCGGTTTCTATAATCACATTATTTTCTTCGTAAGAGTTTGAACAATCTACGATTAATCGCTTACGTAATGGGATTTTATACTTCTTTAAAGCATCTTCATATCCCTGAAGACGGGTTTTACCAATGGAAAGATCCTTATTGATTACAAAATAGGCGATCCGCTGGCATCCACTTTGAATCAAATGTTCCGTTGCCATGAAACTACTTTGATAGTCATCCGTGACAATTTTTGGTAATTCAATATCATCGTAAATCCTATCAAACAAAACAATAGGAAGATGCTCATAATTTATGGACTCCAAATAACTATGGTCAGTTGATTCTCCAGAGGCAGACATAATAACTCCGTCTACCCTTCCGCTCGCCAAACTGCGAATAAATTCTCGCTCCTTCGTAATATCATCATCAGTCACAAAAATCAGAATGTGATAGCCTTGTTCCTTCGCCACTCGCTCCGCACCTTGAATAATCTGGGTAAAGTAGTTATTGGCCAACTCCGGAAGTACAACCGCAATAGTTTTACTCTTTTGTTCCTTTAGATTGCTAGCATAATAATTCGGCTGATAGTTGAGTTCTTTGGCTAACTTCAGAATCCGTTCTTTAGTTTTCGGATTGATATCACTGCTATCCCGAAATGCTCGAGATACCGTTGATTTTGAAATATTAAGCTCCTTTGCAATTTGGATAATATCAACTTTTGCCATATCAGCGTCTATAATTTTTTTGTTCTATTTCAGCCAAGAAATACTCCTTTTGCAGAGCTTAAACAATTATAATTTCTGTCACTAATATAACAATTTTGTTATTATTCAATTAAGAGAATCTATCTTACTCCAAACTCGTACGCAACACCAATTGAGGACACTCGATTTAAATATTTTGCTTCACTAGAATTAGAAATATTTATAAATCCTGCTGAACTTGAAATAGAAAATACAAACCCTTTTATATGACGATAGCCAAATACAGCTGTCAATCCAGCATCCCAAGGATTCAACTGTTCCATTCCATCACCCCATTGCAAATGAATCGCCTCTCTTCCCGAAGTTACTCTCGCATCAACCCCATAAGCAGCATAAGGTCCTCCGCCAAAAAAGAAATCCCCAGTCCCAACAGGCACCCTGCCCAAGAAGTTGACCGGAACTTGTAAGTATAAAAACCTATCCGTTAATTTCTGACCATCTATTTCTGATCGACCTCCTTTTCCTTCCAATGAAATTCCCGGCTGAATTGAAAAACCAGGTGAAATACGTGCATCATAATAGGCTGATACATGAAAGGTAGGAGCAATTTTTGTCTTCGCAGATTGGTTATCAATCCGAATGAATTGACTCGCCAAATTTAATCCGGCTTTAATACCAAAGGTATCTTGTGAATATGACATGCTGGCACCAGCAATAACAAAGAGAAAACTGAAAAAGAATTTCTTCATCTTAAATTCGTTAATAATATTGGTTGGTTATTTAATTCAAATGTTGGATAAAGCTAAGGATTTTACAGATTTCTTTTCAGTAAAAATTAATAAATTATTTCAAGTTAAATCCTTAATCTTTATTCTGAATTTTAATAAATCTAAGAGACAAAGTAGCAATAAGCAATAAAACTGCAACAACTTGAAAAGTTATTGCAAGACTTACATTCGCATCTTTCAATGCGCCACCTACATAGACCATTATTCCTCCAACAATTGTACTCAGGAAGTTTAGAAATCCATATCCTGTTGCAATGTATTTAGGATTGATTACTTGACGCAGCAAAGGCATCAGATTTGCATCATTGAAACCTCTTGCTAAGCCAAAAATTATCATTCCGCAAATAGCTAAACCAAAAACCGTGGTTGAAGATAACAGAAACAAAAATGGGGTTCCAATACAAAAACCAAGTAAAATAACATTCATCCTTCCCTTTGGATTCTTTTGCACCCACTTATCTGCTAAGATCCCTCCAATTATTACACCAATGAATGACCCAACTTGCATATATCCAGTGGCTGAAATCCCCGCACTTCCTAACCCAAGATGAAATTGCTCCTTTATGAAAGTAGGTAACCAACCATTAATTAACCAGTTTGCCATTCCTAGAACCGAAAAGAATATTAAAATAATATAATATGAGGGAATTTTAAACAATGATCCTAAAGCTTCTTTCAAACTAAATGAATCCTTGATATCCTCCTGTACAAACCGTTCTTCTTTCTTTTTATCCTTCAATAAAAACAGAAGCAAGAATGAATACAGAACCCCAAAAGCACCAAAGACATGAAACCCATATCTCCAACCCCATAATTCAGCAATATATCCTCCTAACCCTCCTAAAGCTAAACCTGTATATAATCCGCACATATGAAGACCAGTCGCAAGAGAACGTGTTCTTCCAGAATGGTAATCAGTAATTAATGCTAATGCAGCTGGAATATAACATGCCTCACTAACTCCCATAAGTACCCGAGTAAAGAGCATTTCTGAAAATGATTGTGTGTATCCGGTCCAAAGAGTTACTGCTGACCAGACACCAACTGAAAAAATTATGACCATCCTTCGCGAATACTTATCCGCTAAATAGCCCCCAAATGGACTCACCAAACCGTAAGACCATAGAAATACTGACGTTAATAACCCAAACTGAGCATCATTAATATCAAAATCCGCAACTATTGGATCTCGCATAGAGGTGATCAATAACCTATCAAAGTAATTTAAGAAAGCAACTACCCACAATAAGGCAACCACCAACCATGGATAAAATGATTTGTTCAATTGGTTTTTCATAATTTATTTTGATTTATTTCTTAAACTTTAGCACCTGATTGGTTCTAACAGCTGGCTGAGCTTCTCCTCCTGGAATAATAACACTATTATTCCAATGAATAGCTGTAGCAGTAACGGGTGCAATTATCTCTTTTATTTCTCCTCTTTCTGTTTTTATTTGAGAAGGAATTTCACATGTAATTTCCCAAGAATTTTTATCGGCTGTATAGGTATATACTTTTCTCGAAAATCCAGGATGATTTTCTCTTAAATCGGAATCAATCAATTCTCCACTATCACCGGAGAGAAATATAAATTGGTTTTTTTGAAGTTCAACTCCAGGGTTTGAGACAGCAGTTATAGCTACTGGACAACTTTCAATCCCAACCCACTTACTCCCATTGAACATGAAACCATCTTTTAAATATGTTCTCTTCCCATCGTTCAATGAAGCTCCAGAAAATACATATAAACCTAATTCATTTGCAGCAGAAGCAGAAAGTATCCTACCATTACCCGGAATCGGAGGCAACTCAACCCAACCTGATTCAAGATCTTCAAAATCAAGTTTAAAAACTCGATTTAAGGCAGTTTTTGAATCAACATTTTCTTGTCCACCTACCACATACCAATAACTCCCGTATTGAGAAAAGGAACAGTTAGCAAGGGTAATCGGCAGATTTGGCAATTCAATAAATTTAATTCTCTGATTATCAATTGAAATCTCAAGAACCTTATTGAAGTGCTCCTGCTGATTACTTCCTCCAGCTATATAGAATTTACCATTAAAGCTTGCTGAAGCTCCATATCCAACTTTATAGGGAAGTTTTCCTATTTCCACCCATCTAGATTTTTCATTTTCAAGGTAAAACAGCTTATCTGTCCAGATTTTTACACCCGAATCCCAAGGTGGGATACCGTCTTGGAATTGTGCTCCTCCTGCGCTAACGATTCCTTTACCTAATTTCCCGGCAAAAGACCCTGCAAACCCTAATTTATCCGGAATAGTATCTAATAATTCCAAATGATTTTCCTGGCCTTTGCTTGTTAAACCAATCATCATAAGTGAAAAAATGATTAAGCTTTTCCAGAGTTTCTGCATGATTCCAATGTTTTAAAGAAACCAATATCCTCTAAATCCTTTTTCAATCCATCATATTCTTCATTTGACAAAGTTTGCAATGGCAGTCTCGAAGGTCCCATTTCAAATCCCAACATTTGCATAATTGCCCTTTGGGAAGGAATTGGTCCATATTTAATAATTAACTTAATCATTTTGACCGCTTCATATTGAAATTGTTGTGCTAATTCAATCTGGCCAGATGAAAACAGGTCTATGACTTTCAAGTAAATCGGTGCAGCATAATTATAAGTACTTCCGATAGCTCCATTAGCCCCAACTGATAATGCAGGTAGCAATAACTCATCAAAACCAAATAACATATCGAAATCATCACCACAAATTTGAACTCCATCTTGATATTCGTGAATGGCAGAAGATGTAAATTTTATGCCGGCAAAATTATTTGCCAACTTTGAAAAGTTTGGAATAAAATTTTCAAGATTGATGTTGACACCCGTAATATGTGGTATATGATAGTAATAGAATGGTAATTTAGGAGCAGCATTTGCTATCTCCGCCAAACTATTCATTAACACTGTTTCATTGGCGGGCTTAAAATAAAATGCACAAACTGAAGAGAAACCATCAGCATTTATTTCTTGTGCATGACTGGCCAAATGCTTAGCCTCTTCAATCGAGCTATGTCCAACATGGACAATAATTTTAACCCTCCCCTGAGCTGCTCGCACAAATTCTGATGCAATTTTTTTTCGCTCTGCAATAGTGAGGCTCAAACCTTCTCCATTGGTGCCACAAACAAAAATCCCTGAAATCCCAATATCAATTAAATGTTCAACTATCTTTGGAATGTATTCATAATTAACTTCTCTCGTGGGATAATATGCTGTAAAAGCCGCGGCTAATAGTCCTTTAACTTTGTAGGTAGATTGAAATCTCATTTTGTTATTTATTTATATTGGCAAGAGCATCTAAATGTGGTCTTAAATGTTCTTCCATTCCCTTTTTAAATTCGTCAATATTGCCTTTTCGGATCAGTTCAACCAAATCTGCGTGACTAACTTTAGGTGTTACTACCCGCTTCTCCGTCTTTAGCACAAAATCAAATAAAGGCATGAGCATAGATTGAAATCGCTTTAAGGTTTGATTTCCTGTAATTTCATATAACTTCCCATGGAAGGCTATCTCATTTTTTATTCGAAATGAGGGATTGGTGGAATCATCGTTTTTAACAATCTTATCTAATTCCTCCAAATGTTTTTCCTCTATTCGCATAAAAAGCAAATCCGCCATCCCCAATTCTAAAACAAGTCTAAGTTCAAAAATGTCATGTAGCGTATTTTTATCTACGAGCTGGGGCTGCAAAACTTTCTCTAAGCTTCCCAATACATCGGGATGCGTAAGAACCATTCCTCTTTTCTTTTTGGAAGTTATTATTCCAAGCATTCTCAATCGACTTAAGGCTTCCCTAAGAATATTTCTACTTACCCCTAAAGCCTCTGCAATCTCCATTTCTGTTGGCAGACTATCTCCAGCCTTGAGTTTTTTCTCCTGAAGGAAATCTCTCAGTTTAAGCTCTACTAAATCTGTTAAAGATGTAGCCTCAATAGGCTTAAAGCCCATGCTTGTTTCTTTTGTGCTCATTTATTTCAATTAGTGCAATAATTTCTATTTAATCTTTTATTACCTCACCTATAGGAATCCTCTGAAAAACCATGTCTGATTGACTGCCTTCATACAAAATCCCAATGCTTTTGTCATCAACCGAAGTAATACAAGAATATCCTCTGCCGCTCCATTCATCTAGCAAAATGTGTTTTTCATTAGGCCAAGTTTTACCATAATCAAAACTTGTTTGCAAAGTAATATGGTCTCTATTTGCAATAGAATGTGGATTACAAAAGAATAAAATTTCCTTTGTTGTGCCACTATTTTTAAATTGATGCTTATGTAAACTAGCCATACAAGTAGGCTCAATTAAGGCATTAAGTGAGGTCGGATGTGTTTTCCAGGTTTTTCCAAAGTCGGTTGTAGTAGCAACTGCCCTTCCATTATTTGGTATTGCAGTCCCTCTATTCCGATTCGCTCGCATATTTAACATTAAAACACCAGGTTCTAATTCTACTACAGCACATTCCGTGGTTCCCTTTTCTATTAACACTGCTTCGGAAGAACTATGCCATGTTTTTCCAGCATCCTTACTATAGGTGATATTTGAAAATGGATTACCATTTTTATCTCTACCTTGGGTAGGAAACACTAAGGTTCCATCAGCCATAGTTATTCCTTGACCTGGTGCAGGTGCCCAAAGCCACCATTCTTCCTTTTTCCCTTGCTTAGTAATGTTCACAGGCTCCGACCATGTTTTGCCATCATCAGTACTCTTGGTAATTAAAAATTGGGCAGTCTGTTTAACATCGAATCCAGGTTGAGAACCTTTTGTAAGCCATTGATGATTCCAGGTCTTACTGGTGTCCGTTAAACCTTCAACCCACTCTCCTTCTTTATTTTTGACACCATACATCCATAATCCTGCAATATAAATATCTCCAGAATTTTGATCTACCAAAATACAAGCATCTGATACTCCATTAAACTTTTCAGGTAAACTACCCCAAGTTTTCATATCTAATGCTATTTGGATTGGTTCCCAAGTTTGACCTTTATCAAAACTACGTTGGACAGCTATATCCATGTGCCCTTGCAAATCCCGTGAACTCTCATATCTTGCATCGTAAATCGTTAACAACGTACCTTTCTTGGATGTTGCTAAACCAGGAATTCTAGAGGTATGAACCCCATCTTGCATATGGTTGCGAACTGAAAATGCAGGTCTAAAAACTTTTTTTTCTTTATAATTTCCAGCAATTCTATTTTTATTGGTAGAAATTGAATTAACCTGAAATACTATTTTATTTAACAAATCAACATCCTGTCTTAAACCTAGGCTAATCCAAAAATATTGTTTGCCCTCCATTTGGATTTTATAATTTAATGGAATAATAATTTTGGAACTAGTAGGCTCAATACTAACAATTTGGTCTAATTTATTTAAGTTTGGTTTAATCGAAGAGTCCATCTTAGATGTATACAAACTGATAGTTGTTAAATCATTGAAGTTTGTACTCCCTTCCAATGAAATTGATAGTTTCCCAATTTCTTTTCCAACATCCTCCTTCTTTGCTTCAAGAGTAATTCTAGCAATCGGATTATTGTTCTTTCCTAATAAAAGTGGAAGTTGATAATACCGTATTTCAATATCTGATGCATGTACAAATACAGAACTACAAACAAATAATAATAAAATAAAAATGCCTAACCTTTTCATAATGTTTCTATTAATTGTAACCTTCTGTTTGTTTAATATTTGGATTAGTATTTATCGAACTATCATGCACTGGCCATAGAAGTACGTTAGGTTTATCCTTTTGCGATTTCAAAGATTCTACCTCAGTAAAGACAACACCCATACGAATAAAATCCCACCATAATTTACCTTCCGCTACAAACTCACGTTTTCTTTCCAAAAGTATAGCCTGATCAATTTGTAATTTACCTAATCCAACGTATTTATTTTCAATACCATACGCTCTTCTTGCTATTAGATTCAGGTTTTGCAGTGCCAATGTAGGATTATTTAATGCATTTTCTATTTCTGCACTCAATAATAATGCGTCAGCGTAACGGTAAACAACTAAATCAGAATCAAAAATCCTTGTTCCATTTTCCCATGTTCCAGAATACTTATTAATCCATTGAAATGTTGACTGTTTTCCAACATCAAAATACGTTTCATAACTAACTTTCGTCCGTTGATCAGTAGGTTCTACAGCTAGAAATTCTTTGTATTCATTGGTAAGGAAAACCCATTGCTGATGTGATCCAACCTTAATCGGATTTTCTATAACGGATGCTGAAACATATTGAAGTGGAACCAAATAATCACTTGGATATCCACCCGTTGCTTCATCCATTACCATTCTCCAACAAAAGATAATTTCAGGATTTAATTCTGTTTTGAAAACATTTGCAAAATTGGGCAACAATGAAAATTTACCACTACTGATAACCTTATCTACCGCAACTTTCGCTTTGTTCAAAGCGTCCTGCCCAGCGTTGTTTACTTTAGCTATCCATAGATAATAGTCTGCCTTCAGAATTTGTACTGCTGATTTTGTTGCTATTTGGGCTTTATTATTTCCTTCTGGAATCAATTCTTCTGCAAGAATTAAATCTTTCTCCACTTGACTAAATACTTCTAGCTTCGGACTTCTTGTTGGATATAAATCTTCTTGAGTACTTGATTCAAATCCACTCAACACAATAGGTGCGTCTCCCCAAATTCGAGCAATCCAATAATAACAAAATGCTCGGATATAATGAGCTTGTCCAAGGACATTGTTTTTTTCTTCATCAGAGGTAAATGCAATTTCAGGAACATATTTTAATATTAGATTACAATCATTAATCGTTGTATATAAATCCTTCCAGTTTGCTTGAGCATGTGTACTGTTAATTTGATTTGAGAAAGCATTGCTATATCCAGCACTGGTCTCTAAACCTTTACCCCATAGACCAGTTCGGTATTCTCCCCAAAATATATAAGCTGTTGAAAAGGTAGAACGCATCCTAACATAAGCACCATAAATTGCTGCTTTTGCATCACTTTCGTCTTTCCACATTGAATTTGCTGTAATAGCACTTTCCAAATCCACTTCTAATTTATCTGAACAACTAGGCATTAATAAACTTGTTGTTAGAAATAATATGCTGTAAAAAAATCTTGTTTTCATAATCAATCAATTAAAGGGTTAGTTTAATCCCAAGAGAATATCTGCGAATCGCTGGGTAGTTAAAATAGGAACCGCTATAAGTTGAATTTGTACCCACCTCTGGCGAAATTCCTTTACCAGCACCTTCCCAGAAATACATTAAGTTTTGACCCGACAAAGCTATTTGGAGATTTGATGCCCCAATTTTCTTAATCAAATTATCTGGTAGGTTATAAAGGAATGTGACCTCTCTTATTGCTAAGTAATCTCCCTTATAGTTAAATGCTGATGAAGTCCTTGAAAAGTTTGAATTTCCAACATCAGGATCATTTGCAAAGAATCTAGCATACTGAGCATTATCTCCCGGCTGTTTCCATGTGTTTTTCACATCATTAACCAAAGTATAATTATCTGCAAATGTGTTCATGAAATAGCGCATATAGGCATTGTGGTTTATACTATGACCAAGTGCCCAATCAACGAATACGTTTAAACTAAAAGATTTATAAGTAAAGGTATTCTGAAGCCCTCCCGTACTATGTGGAACAGTCACCCCAAGTTCAAATTGATCCTTACTGGTTATTACTCCATCGCCATCTCGATCTACCCATTCATAATCTCCGGGCATTTTTCTACCTTTTATACTTTTACCATCTTCTGGATCCCACCCTCTAGCTGATTCATCATATCGCGCATTGGCTGCCTCTTCTTTCGTTTGAATGATATGATCAACTTGATAACCATAATATCTGTATAGAGATTCTCCTTCAGCCGTCCCACCAAATGCCGATCCATCTGCCAATTGAATTCCTCCAATTCTGTTATTTTCACGACCATTGGTTGGTAACTTAAGAACTTTATTTTTAACAAAACTCCAAGTTAATTTAGAGTCCCAACTAAAATTCTCTCTTTTAATATTTTGGGAACCAATCTCAAAATCAAAACCATGAAACTTCACCTTGCCTACATTCGTTTGCACTGTAGAATACCCAGATGTATTGGGTAAATCCATACTGAACAATAAGTTATCTGTTATTTTATTAAAGTAATCAACTTGGAAACTTAACCTGTTATTCCATACATTAAAATCAATTCCTGCATCGAATTGGGTAGAGGTTTCCCATGTTAAATCTCGGTTTGGCATAATGGAAGGCATTATTCCAGCATTACCATCATAACGATTATCAGCGACATACCTTCCTAAGGCATCATACAGACCAATGGAATTATTCCCTGTTTGACCAAAACTACTTCTTAATTTCATGTAATTTATGGCATTTTGGTTCTTGAAAAAATCCTCCTCAGACACAATCCATCCAGCTGATACACCCGGAAAAAAACCCCATCTATTTTGTTTAGCAAATAAAGACGAACCATCATAACGAAATGTACCCATCAATAAATACCGCTGCTTATAACTGTAGTTTGCACGGCCAAAATAACCTATCAGAACCTGTCTCCATTTATCACTATCCGCATCAGTTTTATTCGGACCTGCAGATAATGAAGGTACTTTATCTGAACTAGCTCCATTTACTGCAGCCGAAAAATTGGAATTATCCGTTTGTTGGTAGGAATAACCAACCATAGCTGACAAATCATGATTTTGAGCAAAGTTTTTGGAGTAATTTAATAATCCATCAAACTTCAACCGATCTAATTGCCCATTGCTTTGTCTTGTTGTTCTTAAACCACTAAATTCATGGGCTTTTTCAAAATAACTATAGTTGTTGGTATGTGAAAAGTTAGAAACCACAACTTGGGCTTTTAACGATTCCAATACCTGATAATCTAGCCCCCCAGACAGGGAAAACCTTTTATCTTTATTACCAATATCTCTTGTAGCATCCCACCACACTGGATTTGGCGAGCTAGCATTATATCCCGGAGTAGGCTTTCCATTATCATAATATATTTTTTGTGTTGGTGGTGTTGCTAAGCCTCTCGCGATAACATTCATTTGATTTTCAAATGCCGATGACAGAGTATTTGAGTAATCAAACATGGTGTTAAAAGTCAATTTTTTATTGATACTGACATCGACTTTCCCTCGTGCTGTAAAACGGTCAAAATTTGTTCCTAATGCAACACCATCATCTTTGGTATAACCTGTACTTCCTGCATATCGGACAGTCTGATTTCCGCCATCTAAACCAATGTAATAGTTTTGCCAATTGGTATTTCTAAACAATAAGGATTGAAAATCATTATCTTGAAAAATTATGGTTTTACTGGGGTCCAATGGATCAGCCATACTCTGATAACCTGCAGGAATACTTTCTCCATCTTTTAAATATCGTGTTGAATAAATGGAAGTAAGATCATTTCCAGAACTTGCTGAATAACCTGAATTAAAATTATAATTTTTATTTGGGCTTAATGCAACAGCAGGTCTTACCGTTGATATATAATCTCTTGAATTCATGAAATCTATCAATGACTCTGGTGTCTGATATGCATAATTCGCATCAAAAGTAATTCTAGCTGAACCGGAATCTTTTCCCTTCTTTGTGGTAATTAATACAACCCCATTGGAAGCTCTGGATCCATAAATTGCTGTTGAAGCAGCATCTTTTAATACTTCAATTGATTCAACATCATTTGGATTAATTCCAGAAAATGCACGTTCAACACCGTCTACTAACACTAATGGATCATTAGTTTTATTGATAGACGACCCTCCACGGATTCTAAAAACCGCATCTGCTCCAGGAGTATTATTAGATTGATAAATTCGAGCTCCAGCAACTTTACCTCGAAGACCTTCTCCAATTGTGCTGATTGGTATATTCTCTAGGACTTTCCCATCTACTTTGGATATAGCTGTTGTTAGTGTTCTCCTGCTTTGGGTTCCATATCCAACAACTACAATCTCATCTATATTAGTATCTGAAGGCTTTAATTGAATCGTTAAATTATTTTGACCAGCGGAAACTTGCTGCTCAAGAGTTTCATATCCTACACTGCTAAAAATTAATGTGCTCGGAAATGAATTAATTTCAATTTCAAACAGCCCTAAATCATTGGAGGTAACTTGTGTTTGGCTACCTTTTATCCCAATCGTCACTCCCATCAATGCTTGATCCTTATCATCCAAAATTTTCCCAGTTATTTTTGATTGAGAATAAGATGGATAACCAGTAAGAAGCAAAAGGAGGCAGCTTAAGCAACTGATTAACATGGTTTTCATAATAATTGAGTTTATATTGATTAGTATTTATGTACTACATAAAGACAAATATAAAACTTTTATATTATCTACCAATTAATTTTATACTTTTTTCTCAAAACTTAGAAGAAGCCAGCAATTTACCTTTAGAGAACTAATTTTATTTTAAACCAATAAAAACCCTACTCAAGTTCCCAATTTTACCGGACTTTCGCCGGACCTTCTTCGGACATCAGTCGAATTTTGTTCGAAAATTTTCGGACAAGGTCCGGCGGAAATCAGGCCGAGATAAGGTGTTGGGTAAAATTTGGGCAAAAGTAATTGCGAATGGCTATAGTATTGCAAGGCTATTCAAAATAAAGTTGAAACTCGAATAATAACTTTTGAATGTCAATGGATTTAAAATCTTGGAATACTATTATTATAGACAATAAGAAGTACATTTACTTCAGGAATCTTAACAGCTAGACATGGAGGAAAAGAACTATCCCATTCGAATAATTGCAGATAAACTTCAATTGGAGGAAGTGTTAAAAGAGCAATCCGAAAAGGAGCAATTCGAAAAGCTAGCGAATTACCTAGACTATTTGGTATCTCATGATTTCAATAAGTTGATTAGTATCCTCTATAGAATTGATGTTTCCGAAGATAAGGCGCGAAGGTCATTGGCAGAAGAGGCTGGAATTAGATCAGCCGGAAATACTCTTGCTAGGTTATTGTTAGAAAGAGAAGCTGAAAAAATCAAGTTTAGAAAGATGTATAAGAAGGATTGATTTTTCTTACACTCTATTCAATTTATAAGGGAAAACTTTTCCAGAAGCCCATTGAGCCACATATAGATTTTCATCATCATCAACGCATACATCATGAGGGTGGACAAAGATTTTATCCAATTGTTGCATTGTTCCTAGAGTGCCGTGGGTATAGATAGGTTCGGTTCCTCCTACATTACTTATTACCTTATTCTTTTTATCGAGAATGGTAACAAATCCTGAGCCGGCAAGATCCATATTTGGAGATCGGAGGACGGCTGCATAGATATGTTTTCCATGGATAACAGGTCTACATACACAAGCTCCAGGAAGTTGAATAATATCGAGCAGTTTACCTGAGGTATCGAATCGCTTAAAGCAATTTCTGGTCCTGTCTGTAACCAGTAAGGTCTTTTTCTTGTCGCGAGTATCGAAGGTTATGCCATGGGCATTATCTAAATGGGCATCTCCTTCACCTCTCCCACCAAAATGTCCAATGAGTTTACCTTGTTGATCATACTTCAGGATATGCTGCGCACCATAGCCATCAGCAATATAGATATCACCATTTTCATCAATGGCGGTTTCCGTTGGAACGAATTCTTCTTTTTTATTGTAGAGTCCGAGGCCTAAAGGAGCGTCAATAGTCAATAGTACCTCACCTGACAATGTCGTTTTATAGACCTGATGTTTATCCGTATCGGTGATATATAGGAATTCAGTTCCATTTTCATTATGCAAAGTAAGACCATGTCCACCCGGGAAATCATGGCCCCAGCTATCCAAAATCTTACCATCTTTATTTAAAATAATAATATTGTTTTTCACATCATTGGTCAGCAATATCAATCTTCCCTTTTTATCTTGGACCATCTCATGGCAATCATTTACCGTTAGACTTGGGGAATGCTTCGTAGCCCAGAAGGTATCCAAACTATATTTCATGTTGTTATGTCCATAAACCGTTTGATTGGGTTTGGCAAATAGATCCTTCATAATCAATAAGCTCCCTGTTAATAGCGTTGATTTTTGTATAAATGATTTTCTATTCATAGTCTGATGGTTGTAGGGTAATTTTATTTTAATGTTTTCAGGAAAAAGCTGTATCGGCTGAATACTAAGCTTTTATAAAGATTATCAAAAAAGTCAGGTAACGATTTGGTAACGGTGCTTATTGCTTTGCTTTTCAATATATTTCCGTTAGCTCGTAGTCAATATACAAAATTTAATAAATATAATATAGCGTTTTGTTTTTCATCTATTTGAGCAATGATGTCTTTGAGAATTTATAAGGAATTTCCTGAACATTTGCATGGCTCAAAATCATCAAAATGAAAAATAATAGTTATCGGGTCATATCAATTTTAGTTCTCTAACATTCCCAATCCACTCATCATAATAGCCAATGCCTTAAACCCCCAATTGATATCATCTTGTGTATAAACCGGAATAGTGGTTCTGTTGGTTAAATCGTGTACTGTAAGTTTAATTTCTTTAATTTCCCTTGGCTTCATTACCAACGTTGGGGTTTCATTATTCAAATAATAAACATCTAAACGTAAAATTCCCTGATCTTCTTCTAAATAAAACGGATGTGTAAAACTAATAACGTTATTAAACAATGGCGAAGTATAAACAACTAATTTTTGTAATTGCATTGGTGCATTTTCATCTTTTATTTTGGGGGTATAAACAACTACATCACATTCATATCCTAAAATATTTTGTTTTGTGCTTTTTGATTCACGATTAAACTGACTAAAATCCACATCGTTCATTGCTCCAGAACCTTTGTTTTCAGAAGGTTTATAAGAGGAATATATTTTTTTGTCTTGTTCGGTAATTTTATCGGTTTGTGCCAAAGCTTCTAAATAAATACTTGCCTTGTCTTGTGATTTATTATAATAATTATCCATTGTCCATCCAAAACCGCGAACTTTGCCTAATACTTCATCATTTTTATTATTATAGGCACATTCAGCAATATTTAAAGTCATAGCCCAAGCTGCTAACGGATTTTGATTTCCAATAGTAGCAATCAAATCAATAATTGCTTTTGCATCGGCATCATTGCCTACTAATTTTCATATTGTTGTTTTGTATTAGTTTTAGAAAAATCTATCTTACCTATAAGTTTTCCTAAATCAATATCGTTACTGAAAATTCCCATTTCAACAGAACCTTCTGTAAACGTGTGTTAATAATTTCACTGTTGCTATCTGGCAATTTATTTTCGTCTGAAGAATTACAACTAAACAAAATAAATACGGACAATAAACTGCTTATAATTTTTTTTTTCCTTCTTGCTTTATTAAAAAAGCTGTTTCTTGAAAAAAGAGAAACAGCTTTTTGTTATTAATTAACTTTTACTAATTCCACTCTGCGGTTTTTCGCTTTATTTTCGTCTGAGTCGTTGGCAACTAAAGGCTTTTCAGAACCAAAACCTATAGCTGATAAGCGAGCTTTATCAATTCCGCCTGTGATTAAAGCATTCATCACCGAATTTGCACGATCATTCGATAATTTTTTGTTATGAACAGCATTTCCTGTATTATCAGTATGCCCTTCGATCGAAATGTTTAAGTTTTTATCTTTTTGAAGTGCTTCTGTAATTTGTGTGACCACTTCTTTTCCTTCAGCCGTAATATTAGACTTATCCACATCGAAATTGATGTATAAAATCGACTTCCCTTTTTCAGTCAAATCCTTCGCAATATCATCTGCAGTAACTTTGGTAATGGTTTGTTTAAAGGCTTCTTCCTGTACAATATTTAATTTTCCTCCTGCATTATTAGATGTGAATTGGATATAAATATTTCCTTTGTCTTTACTTCGAATAATAAAAAACTTGATGTTTTGATTCCAATAGCCCATGTCTCCAGAACCACCTTTATTAGGGTCTTGTTTGTTATAACGTTCGTATTCTTCTTTGGTGATTTCACCATCAAAAACTTTAACCGCTCCAACAGATAGCAAATAATCTTCCATACTTTTTTCAAAATATCGTTGCGAATATTCTTCACCACGAACTGCACCAACATTGGCTTTATATAATTTACCTTCAAAAGGAGTCATGACACCATTGATCGGGAAGAAGCAAACATCAAATTTACTTTCTATGGCTCCTTTGTGGGCTTCTAATCCTTCTGGAAGATTGAAAAAAGGAAAAACACCAATATCGGCAGTAGAAAATGGAATGTTTTCTATATTCAATTCAGTAGAAGCATTTTCTGTTTTAACTTCGTTTGCTTCAACGGTAACTTCTGTGGAATCTGGTGTACCTTCCTGCTGTTTTGCAGATTGATTACAGGAAACTATCAAAGCTGATAATCCAAAAATAAGGGCTGTTTTTTTCATTTTGATATATTTTTTTGAAAGACAAAGATAAAACGTTCTACTCGTTAAAAATAGTGCTTAATCTATTGTTTTACGCCTTCAAAATCAAAATAAACATCTGTTGCGGATTGCTCAGTTGTAATAACATTAATGTTTTGATTAAAACCATAATAATGAAAAATACCTTCTAAACTACCTGTTAAGGAAACAATATCTTGTGTGTTTTCACCAAAAAAAGCACCTGTTTCAACAGTGAAAGTTTTAGGAGTAACATAAGAATATTCTTCACCTGATTTTGCCGTAATTTTTAATTTATTACTTCCTTCTTTTGTAACGATAACAATAGCATCGAACCATTCATATACACCATTTGTATCACTTGTATATAACTTCCCTTTGTACGTTCCCACAGCAGCATCGATAGATCCTTGTGCTGGTTGTTCGTAATCATCGAAAACCGTGATTTTATTTCTAATGGTTTACCATGGTTTTTTCGCAAGGGCAAAAAAGCAACACTTTTTATTTGGATATTTGCATTAAACTTTAGATCAAGATGCGCAAATTCTCTTTGTTTTTTCTTATTTTATTTGGGTTAATTTCCTAAAAAAACTACGCACAACTTCCGTTAGATATGGAACAATATGCTAAAGGTTTATACAAATCGTTAGAGACAGCTTCTAACGATAGTTTACATGCAACGATTTACTTTAATTTAGTTACGTATTGGACATCTAAAGACTCGTTAAAAACTTTTGAATATTTAGAAAAAGGGCATAAAATGGCTCATAACAACTTGTTTTTAAAAGGTATGTATCATGCAAAAAAAGGATATTATTATTACTCAAAAGGAAATCTTGAAGAAAGTAAAAAACACTATTTAACAGCAGATTCGTTACTGAATAAAATTTCGAATAACCAAGAAAGCTACAAAACACAATCTGATATTTGGAATAATATTGCGGTGATTCATCAAATTGAGGATGAAGATGAGAAATTCGTAGAAATAACTTTGAATAAAGCCATTCCGTTTGTCGAAAAAGCTAAAGATAATAGCCGACTTGCTACGCTTAATATTAGTTTAGGAATAGGTTTTATGAATTTAGAACAATATGAAAAAGCAATTGTTTACCTTTTAAATGCAGAAAAACTTCTTCTATCTCAAGAAAATCAAAATCACAGATTAATAAATATGTGTAATCGCATAGCCGAATGTTATGTTATAATTAACCAAACAGATAAAGCAAAAGGTTATATTGATAAAGCAGGAGAAATTCTCAAAAACAATCCTGATTCTGATCAAAAAAGTATTTTTTATTTAATAGAAGGTTTATACTTCCAAAAAAACAATCAATTCAATTCTGCATTAAATTCCTACAACAAAGCCTTAAAGTTTACAGCTGGACCAAATAAAACCTATCATATTCATGAAATAAATATGTACAAGGTGGCTTTATTATTAAAAATGAAACGTTTTAACGAAGCTTTACAATTAGGCTTATTATTAGAAAAAGATCCATATACGAATGAAGTTGGTGCAAACAAAGCTTCGGTTTACAAACATATTTCGGATGCTTATAAAGGTTTAGGAAAAACAGAAAACGCGTATGAATATTTAAAAAAGTACAGCGATCTTAATATTTAAATACATTAACAGGATTTTAAGAAACAGATTAATGATTTAGAACTAAAATACGATGTAGCACGCAAAGAAAAAGAATTACTGCTTGCTAAAAGTAGCGAAGAAGAAGCGCAGTTTAACTTAAAAAACAGCAAATTAATTACAGCTTTAGCACTTGCTGGAATCGTTATTTTATTGTTAATTACACTCATTACTCTTAATTATTACCGGAATAATAAACGTCGATTACTTCAAAATGAAATTATTCATCAGCAAAAAATTAAAGAAAAAAGCACCGAAGCAAAATTGGCAGTAAAAAATGCAATATTAGAAAGCGACGAACAAGAACGTCAGCGTATTGTTCAAGATTTACATGATAGTATGGGCGGAATGCTTGCCAATATCCGAATGTCTATCTCTCAAGAAAATACTCAAAACTCGAGTGAATTGTTGCAATAAATAGACAAATCGATTGTAGAAATGCGTCGTATTTCCAGAAATTTAATGCCCGAAACACTAAAAAATCTTGGATTGGAAATCGCACTAAAAGAATTGATAAACTGACGATTTATGCGTATTTAGATAACATTATCGAATACCATTTTCAGGAGTTCAGGGAATTGATTAGCGAAATCTACAACGATAAGCACAAACCGTTGTTTTGATAGTGGTTCGGTGTCGGCTGTGGTGTGTTGCTCCCTTTTAAAATTATTTTCCAAAACAAAAAAACAGAAAAAAAGAAAGCCATTCTAACAAGGCGGACAGGCGGAAAGACCAAAAGGAAACGGAATAAGTCCCGAAGGGGGGCAGGGCAACATATCAATCAGGCGAAGCCACCTTATTTGCCCTGCCATTATGCCGTAAGCTTTTGGCGGTGCGGTGCGGTGGCTGTCCGCCTTATCTTTGCTACCTTTTTGTTCTTTTTTTAATCCATTCCAATCAATGAAAGGGTACTAAAAACACGTATGGGCTAAGGGTGGGGTGTTTTTTGTATGCTTTCCCATATCCGTACAAAACTTTTTAAATGTGAGGGGGGTTATGCAGGGAAAATTTAAAGTGTTTTGAGGATTGCTTTCCATTCCCATTGTGCCAATACAAGCCAAATACTCCCACCAAATGCTAAAGGAAACCAACACATTTACCTGTGTTCTATATTGGGAAAAATTTTGAACCTATGGCACAAAAAGTAATAACCGACAAGGAACAGAAAGAGAAAGAACAAATCAGGAAAAAAGAGACTAGCCCCCTGATACAGGTTGATAAGCAGGGCGACCAGATTTCCAATTTTATCGCCAATTTCAAACGCCAGTTCAGGGAAGCAAAAGGCTTACTAAATTGGGGCAAGCTGTTCGGGAGCAAACGTACTGAACCGCCAAAACAACCTACCGAACCCGAAAGCGTGATAGGTGCATCAAAAACGGTTATCCGTACGGATTACAAAAACGCTGACAAGAGTAAAGCCGTACAAGTCAATAAAAAGCCTGCTTTGAGAATGGGCAATACAATCAAAACGCAACAGACTCGCATGAAAAACAGCAAACCAAAGTTAGGATTATAGCCGAGTATTTGGCAACTGAACGCCAAATACCGCCACTGAACGCAACATTACAATAACCTATGTGAATAGCTTTTATTTTCGAAGTTTAAATGATGCAGATATGGAAATAACGGTTTTAAACATTCAGATTTTGAAAGCATTGCACAGGGAAGTAAGGGAAGTTTCCAATTTGATTGCGGAAATGACTGCACCCTACAAAGCATTGCAACAGGCAACGAAATGGCTCGACCAACAGGAAACCTGCCACCTGCTGAACATTAGCAAACGGACGTTACAAACGTACAGGGCAAAGGGTATTCTTGGGGCAACGCAAATCAATCGGAAAACGTATTTCAGATTGTCCGAAGTGGAATTACTGATGCACGGAGAGCGACCATTAAAAAAGCAAAAGAAATGAACCCTGAAAGGCTCCATCTGACCATTAAAAAACAAAAAAAACAGATGAAACAGATTGGAAATTCAAACGAGGATATGCTTGCCCTGCTCGAAGCTGTGGTAGGTATCAAAAATGAACTGCTGTATATCAGGGAATATTTCCACCCTTTATTGAAAGGGGAAATCTACCTGTCAGGCGAACAGGTTTGCGAGATGTTACATATCAGCAAACGGACATTGCAACCGTACAGAGATGACGGACTGATACCGTTTATCAAACTCGAACGGAAAATCCTTTTCCGTGAAAGTGATATTCGCAAGGGGTTGGAAGATAACTATCAGCGTTAGCTGTTAAAAAAAGAATGCTTTGAAACTGTAACCGTATTTATCAATTTAAGAAATAGCCCACCGTTTTGGTGGGCTGTGTTGTTATACAGGCTTGCTACAAAAGATTGTTCCAAACATTTAAATCTGCGTGATAGCAATATTCTTATGTCCTAAGATTTTGCAGTGTTATCAGCAATCTTTTTAATATCGCATTCTCCAACTTGTTATTAATCCGTTTTCAACAGTAAACAAAAAATTAGCTGCGTTTGTATAGCCCTGACTTGAATATTGACCTTTTACAACAACTTCATTTTCATTGATTATACTGCACTGGGGATTTGCAACTTTGCCTTGACGACTGATGATGTCGCTTTCTATCCACTTTTTGGTTTCTTCGGGTGTTTTCATTTTTCCGTCAGCACCATATGCTTGGGTTACCTTTTCTGAAAACTGTGCTCTGATAAGTTCGGCATTTTCCGCTTCCATAGCTTCAATCAAAGCTTTTACAGGTTTTAATAAAGTCTCATCTTGCATTTGTTTTGAATTTAAAATGTTGTTTTCATTTATTTTGCTACTGTTTACCTGCCCACACGCAGTAAGTGCAGAAGAAATAAACAGTGAGGTTAAAAATAATTTGTAATAAGGTATTTTAATTGTTTTTTAAAGGGTATTGCAAATAAATAATAACGAGATTAAGCAACAAAAAAGGTATTTCTATTGCTACACCTTTCAGATCTTTGCTCAATAATTGCAGACAAATAATCATCAATATTCCTGCTGCCATTAAGAAATTTCCCCACACGAATGTTTTGGGAAACAATATCAAAATCGAAGCCAGTAATGTTACTGCTCCATTGATGACAACAGCATTTTTACTAAAATTCCATTTGTCGAACATTTCTAGCATTTCAGGTTTTGCAGTCAGCATATTCCAACCGTGCTTTGTTCCCATAAACACGGCAAAAAGTATTAAAACAGAGTTGATTATTTTTAATATCATCGTCTTTGGTTTTAAAGAAAAAGGCAAACAACAAAGTTATTCGCCTTATAAAAATATAAAATACTTGCTTTATTATCTCGTTGTATAACCACCGTTTGCAAAAATGGTTTGTCCAGTAATCCACCAACCGTCAGTTACTAAAAACTCAACCAATGGAGCAATGTCTTTGATATCGGTCAATCCACCTAAATCAGAAGCCTGTTTGTGGTAAGCTACTGCGTCATCACTTTCTTGTCCGTAGAAAAATGGTGTATCCATCGGTCCTGGAGCAACTGCTGTTACGGATATTCCTCGTGAACCAAATTCTTTGGAAGCGGCTCTGGTAAAATGTTCTACTGGAGCTTTTGCTCCTGCATAAGTAGAATAATAACCTGTAAATGCTGCCAATAATGAAGTTACAATCGTATTGATTTTACCGTTTTCGTTCAGTTTTTTTCCTGCTTCCTGAATGAAGAAATATGCCACTTTTGTATTGATGTCGCTCATACTGTCGTACTCTTCTTCGGTTGTATCAACAAATGGTTTTTTAAGCACTTTACCTACTGTATTAATTGCAATATCAACACCTCCAAATTTTTCGATAGTAGCATCAAAAAGTTTGGCAATGTTTTTTACATCTATTAAATCTGCTTGATATAAAAATGCTTCTCCACCTGCGTTTGTAATGTCTGCCAAAGTTTTTTCGGCGTCTGCTTTTGTACTGTCACTATTGTAATGAATAGCTACTTTTGCTCCTTTGTTTGCAAAATCACGGCTCAATAAACCGCCTAAGTTTTTTGCACCACCTGCAATTAAAACTACTTTTCCTTTTAAATCGTTTCTTGCCATTTTATTTGATTTTAAATATTTTACAAATTGATATTGTAAAGGTGGCAAGACTTTGTGTTTATTTTGTGGTGAACTTTTCGGAACTTTTATTTTTTGTTTTCCTTTCTGAATTGTCCAGGTGGTTGTCCTACAAATTTCTTGAAGAATTTTGAAAAATTGGAAGGGTCGTAAGTGAGTGTTTTTGCGATTTCTGCAATGGATCTATCTGTTTGTAAGAGCATTTTTTTTGCTTCTTCGAGAATTTTGAGGTCGTAAAAATGGCAAGGGTGATTTCCGGTTTCTTTTTGGATAGTGTCTGTCAAATGCTTGTGCGACAGAAATAATTCACTTGCAATTTGGTTGATTTCCATAAATTGGTCAACAGTTCCCACAACCACATCTGCAATATGTTTATCCAAAAACTGAAAGTAGTTTTCAGTAATTTCTTTGCTTCTTTTTAATATTTCTTGTTCGGATTGTTCCATCTGCCTTAAATCGAAAAATAACACAAAGATGCAATTTTTTGAAAAACTTAATATGGTGAACTTTTCGGTTTTTCTTTTGGGACAAGGATTTCTGTAAACTTGCTAATAATTCTCGGATTGGTAAAAGCTATCCGTTTTTGTCTATGAAACAATCGGTAAAATACAAGAAAAAGCCAACGCAATTAGCGCTGACCTTACTTGATTGGTTTCAGAGTTGAGTCACAAAAGACTGCTCCATACCTTTAAACTTATGCGATACCTTTTGCATATCCTTACCTACTTTCTCATTGAGTATTTTGGCATAAATCTGCGTGGTGGCAATTATTCTTATGCCCTAACATTTTGTTTAAGCTTTCCAAGGGAACGCCCTCACTTAAAAACAATGTGGCAAACGTATGACGAGCCACATGAAAGGTTACTTTCTTTTCTTTAAGGCAATCAATTTGTTGAGATATTCGGTTTAGGATGTCATTGCAAACTGTATTTGAGGGTACAGGAAATACCTTTCCGTCCTTTGCAAATCCTGCATACTTTTCGATAATCATTTTCGGTATATCCAAGAGCATCACGTTTGATGATGTTGCCGTTTTCTTTCTGCGTACAATAATCCATTGGTTGCCGTCAAAGAAATCTTGAATATTACTGTTTCTAAGCCCTTTCATATCCGAATAAGACAACCCCGTAAAGCAACTGAAAACAAATAAATCTTTAACCAATTCGTCTTTCTTTTTCTCGCAGTTAAACGTTACAAGATGTTCTAACTCATTTCGTAGCAGATAACCTCTGTCTTTGCCCTTTTTGGTATTCTTGTATTCGCTGAACGGATTAAAAGCAAGATGCTTTCTGCTCATTGCCAATCGGCAAAGCGTGGTAAATCCAATCATATAAAGCCAAATAGTGTTGTGTGTTAAGCTTTGGTCGTCACGCAGATAATAATCAAAATCCTGCACAAAATCAGATGTAAGGTCATTGAATGATAAGTCAGAGTAACCGTATTTTGTCAGTACAAAATTTCGCAGGTGTTTTAAAAGTATTTTGTACTTACTACGTGTGCCATTTACACGAAGTCCATTATTGACCTTTTTCTCATAGTCAGAAAGGAACTGTTCATAGAATTTGAAAAAGGTCAGTTCTCCGCTTTCCATACCGAGAAAGGCATTTTTAAGTTTGACACTGTTTACCGCTCCCTCATTCTTTAGGATTTTTGAATAACATTCCTCGATACCCAAACGGATTTTATCAAGCTTGCCGTTTACCTCTTGGGCTTCTCGGCTCTTTCCTAAAACCCTGCCGTACTTCAAATCCCAATTTGTTGCGGAAATATCCAACTTGGTGCTGAATGCAGACTGCTTACCGTTTACGGGTAATTCTGCACATAACCGTTACCTTTCCGTTTTTCTTCGGGGCATTCTTTTTAAGGTAGAACAGTACCTTAAACGTTGATTTTTTTGTCGTTTCCATACTCACAATTCTTAATGATAAAATTAAACCTATGTGAGCTACGGAACAATATGAAAAACTATGCAGAAAGCTGAAATACAGTATTTAATGGTGTTATCTTCTGTTTTTAAAATTAACGTTTTAGTAACCCTGCTTTTGCCAAACCTCGCTTATTACTGCTTTTTACCTCATTACCAAAGAATCACAAAACGGCTGTAAAGTCTTTATTTACAACCGTTTTACCTGTTTTTAATCTTAGATGTATTTTTACTGAAAATTTATTTTAAAATAATCTCGTCGACAAAGAGCCAAGGTGGATTGCCTTCACCAGGGAACCCTTGCGGGATTTTAGAATAATGCTTTGTTTTCAATCGAATAAAGCTAATTTTTTGACTCGGGACATGGCAGGCAATAATTCGTTTATACGTTGCTTTACCGACTTCATCTAGATCCAGTTTTACCTTATTGATTAGTTTCATATTGAGGGAATCTGTTCCTGCCCAGATTTCAATAAATTCAGGGGGATAGATATGTTCATGGTATGATTGTTTGATACTTAAAGCAAGCGTATCCAATTGTACAGGTTGATCAAAAAACATGTTTGTAGAGAGATCATTCCCTTGAAAGCCCAACCATTTTCCATCAGCATTATTCGAACCGCCACTTTCCAGATCAAAGAAGCTTTGTTCCTTTCTTCCTTTATATTGCGGATTGGGTTGATAGTCCAAAGTGACTTTCTTCGGGGTATAGATGGTAGCGAAATAATTCTGCCGAACTTCATTACTTGGCAACCAGCCTTCTTTGCTTGCTTTTACCCGTAGGATAGCATTCTTATTAACTTTAAATGGTGATTTATAGGTCAAAGCGGTTGAAGTATCCGGATTCGTACCGTCCAAGGTGTAGCGGAATTGTACCCCCTTGATAGGATGGGTAATTGCTACATCAATTTCCTTTTGGAAAAAGCTTCTACTAGGGTCTATTTTTGGAGGGGTCAGTGCCAACATTTGTGAGTCATCGGTCTTGAAGCCGGGATCAATTTTAATGCTTGGAAATTCCTTTTGAAGAGCCTCAATTTCAGCAGGCTTTAATGCAGTATTCCAAACAAAAACCTTTCGAACCTTAGTCATCTTCAGCAATTTCGCCAAACCATCCTTAGTGATTTGAGTACCAATCAAACTAATACTTTTTAGATTCGGGAGATCATTCAACTGCGCTAATTCCTCATTCGTGATCTTACTATTATTTAAATTCAGAATTCTAAGGTTTTTAAATTTTTTAAGGGTTTGAATATCTTCTTTTCTAATTGGCATGGAACTTAAATTGACTGATACAATCTGCTCTGCAATAGGTTGAAGTTCTTCCATGGATTTATAAGTAAAGAAGTCTTTACCGTAAAAATTAACGTCCAATGCTGGTGAGCCTGCATCCAGAGGAGTAATAATACGATATGCCGTGTTTAATTTTTTAATTTCCGTTTCATCTGCGCTAGCGAATTCATAAGTTTCGGCGCCAATAAAACCATAAATGGACTTCACCGATTGATATAATGTATCCTGAACAGCAAATGAGGACAATGGTACATCAAACTTACCACCACTCTGAATCCAAGATTTCAGTAAGGCCACTTCATCAATACTCAATTGAGGTTTACCTTTAGGAGGCATTTTATGCTCATGTTCAATATCCAGCATAATACGTTCAATCATTAAACTGGTCAAGGCATTTCCAGTAGTAAATACCTTTCCGTTTTCACCACCTTTTAAAATGGAAGAACTATCCGTTAAGATCAAACCACCCTTAGCTTTATCGGAATTATGACAACTTGCACACTTAGCCTTTAGAATAGGTAAAACCGCATCTTCGAAAACCAAAGTGTTTTCAGGATCCAACTCCTTGGATTCCTTCTGCATGACAGGAGCCATAATAAAATCCTCACCATGGGTTAATGAAGCCCCAAAATGCCCAACCAGAAGAAGCAGAATAATTGAAATATTAAGTCCTATAGCAAACAGATTCTTAAATTTTTTGGCAGGATTAAACCGGATATAAGCCATTAATCCTAGTGTCAACAACGATAATCCCACTCCAGTATACTTATGCAGTTCGTAGGTAGTACCTTCGAATCCTCCTTCCTTTGAAAGTAGGAGCCCCATTATGACCGTTATTGAAGTAAGCAGGGAACTAATAAATAATAGGGAATTAATAACGGATTGTAATGTAGGAACATCCTTTTCCAATCTATTCCTAAATAGGAATAAGATCCAAGAAATAATCAGCAGAACAATTGGAAAATGCAATAATAATGGGTGCATTCTACCGACTACTTGCAGATAAGCTGGGATCTGTATACTATCTTCAAATAAGAGGAAGAATATGATAAAGCTATTTAGCCCGATCAATATATTGAAATGAAAATTCTTGATGGTCATTTAGCGATCCTCTTTATGCTAATATATCTTTAACAACATTTCCCGCCACATCTGTTAAGCGATATCTTCTACCCAGGTGTTTAAAGGTTAGCTTTTCATGATCTAAGCCAAGGGTATGAAGAATGGTTGCATGAAAGTCATGGACATGGACTGGGTTTTTAACAATATTATAGCCCAATTCATCGGTTTCACCATATACCATTCCGGGCTTAATACCACCACCAGCCATCCAGATGCTAAAACAACGAGGGTGATGATCACGACCATAATTATCGACGGTCAATCCACCTTGACAATAATTAGTTCTTCCGAATTCACCGCCCCAGATTACCAGCGTTTCATCGAGCAATCCCCTTTGTTTAAGATCGGAGATCAGAGCTGCGGAGGCTTGATCCACATCTTTAGCTTGTAAAGCCATTTCATTAGGTAATCCGCCATGCTGATCCCATCCTTGATGGTACAGTTGCACAAAGCGAACTCCATTTTCAGAAAGCTTCCGTGCCAACAAACAATTTGCGGCATAGGTACCTGGGACAAGACATTCTGGGCCATACATTTTGATGATATGATCAGGTTCCTTGGACAGGTCAGTAACTTCAGGAACCGAAGTTTGCATGCGATAGGCCATTTCATATTGTTGAACCTTGGCTGTAATTTCAGGATCTTTGAAGGTTTCGAATTGCATGCTATTTAATTCGGCAAGCTTATCAAGTAATTTCCGGCGGCTGACTTTATCAGTTCCGTCTGGATTATTCAAATAGAGGACTGGATCAGGTCCACCCATAAATTGAACTCCTTGATGCACTGAATCCAAAAAGCCATTGGTCCATAACTTAGAATATACCCCTTGACCATTTCCTCTGCCTTTGGACACCAAAACACAGAATCCAGGGAGGTTTTGATTTTCACTACCAAGTCCATAGCTCAACCAAGCACCCATGCTCGCACGGCTTCCTTGTTGGGATCCGGTTTGAAAAAAAGTGATGGCAGGGTCATGATTAATAGCATCCGTATGCATGGATTTGATAATGCAAAGGTCGTCTACAACCTTTGCCATATGTGGGAATAAACTACTTACCCATGCTCTACTTTGTCCATATTGGGCAAAATCAAAATAAGAACCCACCAAAGGGAAATTAGCTTGACCTGCAGTCATTCCGGTCAGACGTTGTCCGCCGCGGATAGATTCCGGTAGATCCTGACCCAACATTTCTCTTAATTTAGGTTTATGGTCAAAGGACTCCAGTTGGGATACACCTCCAGATTGAAATAGATAAATCACCCGTTTCGCTTTTGGTGCGAAATGAGGCAAAGCCCTTTCAAAGGCCTCCTGACTTCCTGGTTTACCAGAAAACAAATCAGGAATCAATAAGGAACCCAAAGCGATACTACCAATTCCAATACTCAAACTTGATAAAAATTGTCTCCTATTCTGAAACAACTGCGCTTCTTTAACTTCTTTATCCAAGTTGTTATCTACCTTCTTTTTCATGTTAATCAGCAAAAAATTATTCTTAAAAGTCTATTCTTATCCTTTATTGAGGGTTTCCTCCAGATTGTAGATGGCATGTACCACTGACATCAATGCCGCCAGTTTTTCTTGAGGAATGGATTTATCCAACGGTGCTTCACCGACTTTTAAAAAGGCGGTTGCATCTTCTTTTTTCTTCGTAAAACGGGTTAGTTCATCTTGGTAATAATCTGCCAATAACTTTAATTCTTTTTCTGAGGCATCTCTACATAGCACCCTTTTAAATACTTTATTGATATAATCAGTTTGTTTTAGATTTGGAGCTTCCTGCAAAAGTTTTGTTGAGTAAATCCGGGATGCTTCCAATATCGCGGGATCATTCAACATGACCAAGGCTTGCAAAGGCGTATTTGTTCTTTGTCGTTGCACTTCACAAGCATCTCGATTGCTGGAATCAAAAATCAACATATTTGGAGGTGGTAGAGTCAGCTTAAAGAAGACATATAAACCTCTTCTATAGAGATCATCGCCATGGTCTTGTACATATTGCGCGAGTGTTCCACGCCCAGAACTACTTACCTCCCAAATACCATCGGGTTGATAAGGTTTAATGCTTGGTCCACCAATGTCCCGGTTCAACAAACCACTGGTTGCCAGGACCTGGTCACGTATCATTTGTGCTGGTAATCTAAGGCGTTTTGCTCTTGCCAGATAAATATTCTCTGGGTCCTTTTCGAGGTGTTTAGTATTAATTTCCGAGGATTGTCTGTAGGTAGCAGTACTAACCAGTTGTTTCATTAGGCGTTTGATATTCCAGCCATTTTGCTGAAAATCAACTGCCAACCAATCCAACAATTCAGGGTGGCTTGGTAAATCTCCTTGATTTCCAAAATCTGCAACCGAAGCCACCAACCCACGACCAAATACCATGGCCCACATTTGATTCACAAATACCCTTGCGGTCAATGGGTTCTTATTGCTAAAAGTCCATTGAGCGAGTCCCAGTCGATTGGATGCATATTTGGTACTATCGAAAGGTAATACAGACTCAGGCGTTTGCGGATATACCCGCACTGTCGGAGCATCATAGACACCACGATCCAAAATAAAGGTTGGTCGAATACTATCCCTTTCGCCCATTACTGAAACGCTGACATCAGCATTATCAGCCGTATTATTTATAAAGTTCAAGATGCCTTGACGATCTTCGGCAGTAATGGTCAGTCGCGGGGTCTTGGAAGGTCCAGAATTTACTAATCCTTCAAGTCCCTTTTCCAAGGAGTTATTAAAAAATGCATACATCCCATAATAATTCTTTTGGGTAAAGGGGTCATATTTATGGTCATGACATTGTGCACATTCCATGGTAATCCCCAAAATACCCTTTGCATAGGTGTTGGTTTTATCCAATCCATAGGCTACCCGATATTCTTCTTCCACTACACCACCTTCTTCAGTAATCTTATGATTTCTATTAAAGGCAGTTGCCAATAACTGTTCTTTATTGGGATTTGGCAGTAAGTCACCTGCGAGTTGCCAAGTAACAAATTGGTCGTAGGGCATATTTTCATTGAAGGCATGTATTACCCAATCTCTCCATGGCCATTGCGTTCTGATATCATCATCTTGATAACCATATGAATCAGCATACCGGGCTACATCCATCCAATGCAGTGCCATTTGTTCTCCATAAGCTGGGGAAGCCATGAGCTCATCAATTAGTCGATCATAAGCTTGAGCAGAGGTATCTTTCAGAAACTTCTCCATCAGCTTTTCATCAGGAGGCAATCCTGTTAGATCTAAACTTACCCGTCGTAACAATCTATTTTTATCTGCTTCAGGATTTGGTTTAAATCCCGCTTTGGTCATTTTATCGAGGACAAATTTGTCAATATCATTTTTACCCCAACTTTTATCTTTTGGTTGTGGAACTTCTGGTTTTACAGGTGCTGTAAAAGCCCAGTGAGGTTTATAAACGGCTCCTTGTTCTATCCAGCGTTCGATAAGGTCGATTTCATAATTGCTTAGTGGCAAATTTGAAGCAATCGGAGGCATCCGAATGGATTCATCCTCGGATTTAATTCGAAGAAAAGCTTCACTAATATGTGGTTTTCCTGGTACGACTGCATGCTTACCCGGGCTTTCAGCCAATGCTTTGTAAGCTCCCTCTTCGGTATCCAATCTTAGACCAGCTTCTCTGGCATTATTATCAGGGCCATGACAGGCAAAGCATTTATCCGATAAAATGGGTTTTATATCATAATTATAATCTACGTATTTCGGCAAAACGAAATTTCCCTCCTCAGAACCTGAAGAATCATTTCCAGATTTGCACATCGTAAAAAAGGCCATCAACAGGCAGAGCGTTGAAAAAACAGCGATTATGCTTAAAATCCGTTTCGAATTATTTCTACACATCTTAAATTATGTTAGGTCAAATTTATTTTAATAAACTAGGCACAAATCCAAAACTTGAATCACTGTTCAACTGTATTGATTATGCTCCATATCCAGAACTTGACAATAGTCGTCCTTGGAAATAAGTTTTTTGAGGGTGTAGTATAAGGTTTAAGTATCTTTTGAATTTTCAGTGTTCAAACTAATAACTCAAAATCAACTGGTTAAAGAATTAAGTTAGTATATTTTTTTTACAAATTGAAGATTAAAGTAAAATGAGTAGAATTTCGGGGTAATTATTCCGTTACATTTTTCTTGAAATCTGGAGGTCTTAGAACGGATGATCTGGAGATAGGGAAAGGATATAGGTAAGCATGGCTTCGGTATCGGCTGTAGATAATTTAGGATGTGGTTTCATAATTACAGTACCCCAGGCTCCACTACCGCCAAGAATAACCCTTTGGGCCAAGATCTTAATAAATACTTCTTTGCGGGGATACCTACGGTTAATATCTTGAAAAGATGGTCCAAGGACTTTTTTATCGGGGCGATGACAGGTATAACAATCAGAATAAGAAAGCAACACTTTACCTTTTTCAATCAAAGCGGAATCAACATCTTCATCCTCACCTGGGATTGCACGGATGTAGCTTTCCTTGGAGTTATCGGCAATATCAGGAAGGTTTTGAGCAGTATTAGGATTTCTGTTATTACAGCCAATGAGGCATGATATTACAGGGATCAAGAATAAAATATACGCTGATAATTTTTGCATCGAAATGATTTGAGAAAAAATTAATGGATCCCCAAAGGATACAGTTTAGCTTATTTGGTTAACCAATTTAAGGTTTATTCCACAAAAAAATATCGTTAAATAGAATTTAAAACACAAATAAGCCATCTTTATGCTAATTTAATCCTTAAAAGATATTTAAAGTAAACCGCAGTTAAATAAAGCTTAAAGTCATACAAAATAATTTTTACAGTAGGCAAGAAAATACCTCTCCAATTGAATTTTAATATTTTTAATTAAATTTTGTATTTTGTACCAATATCAATTTAACATATTATTAAAAATAACCTTAACAAGGTACTTAGAAGACATAAAATGGAATATTATAAAGATGAACCAAGCTTACTTTTAGCCGTAGATTGTATAATTTTCGGGTTTGATGGGGATTCTTTGCAGATCCTACTAATTAAGCGTGGTTTTGAACCAGAAATTAATAACTGGAGCTTAATGGGTGGTTTTATTCAACCATCGGAAAGTCCTGATGAAGCAGCAGCCCGGATATTAAATAACATAACTGGTTTAGCGAATGTCTATATGGAACAATCAGCAGTTTTTGGAAAACCTAATAGGGAAAAACATGGATGGGTAGTTTGTATTACCTATTTTGCCTTGATTGACAGCAAAAAATACCAACAAATTCTCTCAGATAAGTATCAGGCAAATTGGTTTCCGATCACAGATTATCCGAAATTAATCTTTGATCACGTTGAAATGATCAATACTGCCAAAAGGCAATTAAGAAGTAAAGCAGCCCTATACCCCATCCTATTTGAATTATTACCTGAAAAATTCATCTTACCACAAATTTCAAGTTTATATGAAGCAGTCTATGATATAGTGATTGATAAAAGAAATTTCAGTCGTAAACTATTATCATCAAACCTGTTGATTAAACTCAATGAAAAGGATAAGGAAAACTCGAAAAAGGGAGCTTTTTACTACATATTAAACAAAGAAATCTATAAGGATCAAATCATGTCCTTTTTGAGGTATTTACCAAGTTGGTCGGCGCAAGATCTGGACAAATAATTTCAGACAGGCAAAAAGACTTAAACCCTGCTTTTTTCCATTCGAGGTTCCTTCAAAGCTGTACTTTCCAATACGCTATTTTTTTCATTCTTACCAACTTCTTCTACCTTATTGTATTCAGGTATACGGTCTCCCAAAGAGCTTACAAACAATCTTGGAGTGAGTTTCATCATGGAATAATAGATCGCCGCAATAATCGCAATACAAATCAAAGGAATAGCCCAATAAGCCAAATGTTTCATCCACAAATTATCATAGAATGAAAGATTATAGAAAAAGCCTTTCAACCAATTAATGATAAATACCTCATGGATAACATATATGAAAAATGATAAGGAACTAAACCCCGTCAATTTATTCATAAAAGAATAATTATCATTCAAATATACGAATAGGTTAAATGTTGTAATTACTCCAAATAAGATAAATATCCTGACAAAGTACTCATGGGAAGGTTCAGGATTATATTTTAGTGCCGTAAAAAGGAAAACAATTGCAAGGATGAAAGCTGGAATTTTGAGTTGATAAAATAACTGTAGCATATTTTTTTTCTCCAGGGAGAAATATGCCCCTAAACTAAAGAAGAAAATTGCGGTCAAGCTGAAACCAGGAATATCTTTACCAATCTGTGTTAAATATAGAATTGCCAGCAAAATAACGCCATAATGCTTCAAGTATTTGATAAAATACAATATCAAGGGTGAAATAAGAATCATGCAAATCAGGTCTCTGACAAACCACAAGGGGAAGTTCCAGGGTCCTGACCAAAACATATAGAGAAGGGAGCTTTCTTTCAATGTGGCAAATTCTGGTTCAGCAGATAAACCCATCGAAATAAAAATTTTATTTTTGAATATAAAGGCCAGGAATGCAATGGAATTCCAAATCAAATAAGGTTTCAACAATGTTCTGAAACGACTTTTATACTGCCTTTTCAAGAAGGAGCGCATATCCCCAGCATAGTGTTTGAAAAAATAATAGCCGGACACTAAAAAGTAGCATCTTACAGAGAGTTTGGCGACATGATGTGAGAACATCTCAGAGCCCAACACAAAAAAATCATCCCCAATAAAGCTGAAATTAACTTTTTCTAGGGTAAATGGCACTAAATGCGCAATCACTACCAAATAAATTAATGGTAGTCTCATTGTGTCGATTACTTTCGACAACCTAGCATCTTGATTCACAAACTGTTAACTTTAATTATGAATTAATTCAAGGATAAGCCTTAAATCAAATTCCGATCTGTAATTATTGGTTATAAAGCCTTAAGAGCAACATTTAGTATAATAATTACAAAATTTATTATAAACAATGTTAACAATATAAATTTTATTATTAAACTATTTTTTATTTATTAAATTATATTGTGAAGTTAAAATAGCAACACAAGCCCTTGAGAATCAAGATGATAGCTGATTCAATTCAAATAAAGAGGAGAAAATTGAGAATTAATCTGTTTTAATATGTAAGGTTTCCACTACATGAGGTTGATTAATTTTATTAAATTTTGGGGTTCTTCCACCTAATGAGAATACAAATATCTTTGGGATCACTTTCATTAAAGCATAATAGAGTGCACAGCAAACCAAAACACATAGAAAAGGAATAATCAAATAGGCATAGAAGCGTTCCCAACCAGTTTGAAATAAGTGCTGATTATAAAAGAACCCTTTTATCCATTCAATTATATAAATTTCATGGACGACATAGATAAAAAAGGTCAGGGAACTAAATCCAGTAAGTCGATTCATAGACTTGAATCTATCGTTCAGAAAGGCAAATAAATTAAATACAGAAATGACACCAGACATAATAAAAACGCGAAGGTAATATTCGTGGATATCGGAGCCACTGGCTTTGAGGGAAAGAGCCAAGAAAATCAAAGTAATGAGTAATGCTGGAATTTTTATTTTATTAAAAAACTGTAGGAGGTCTTTCTTTTCCAGGGAGAAATATGCTCCAAAACTAAAAAAGAAAAGTGCTGTACTACTGAATCCAGGCAATGGATCATCAAGACAAGAGAAGTAAAAAATCCCAAAGGCAATTAAACTATAAATTTTCAAATACCGGATGGCATAAAAAATTAAAGGTGAGATAAGAATCATACAGATTAAGTCTCTTAAATACCATAATGGGAAGTTAATAGGTACTAACCAAAAGTGTTTGATGAAATTTCCATTAAATAAATTGGCATAATCCTCATCGGTACTGCCACCTAATTTTTGGAAAAGGTAATTTTTGGAGAGAACGGCTAGAATCGCCAATACATTCCAGATAATATAAGGCTGGACGATTGTTTTTAAACGGCTTTTGAATTGTTTTCTAAAGAATTCCATCAAACTTCCAGCATACTTATTAAAGAAATAAAATCCAGAAACCAGAAAATAACATCGTACAGAAAATTTTGCAATATGGTGTGAAAACATCTCAGAGACCAACACAAAGACGTGATTCGCCGAAAAAGAAAACTTAATCAGTGGGTATGAGAATGGGGCGATGTGAGCAATAACCACCAAGAAGATTAATGGCAATCGCATTGTGTCGATTACTTTCGACAACCTCTCATTATTCATTTATTAGAATTGCTAATAATTGTGTGAAATAAAAAATACTATAATAGCAGAAATTGGTTTGATATCACTTACAACACCTACGTTACTAAGCCTTTCGCTAATAGTGAGTCAATATTAAAAAATTCTTTAGAATAATAAATTAGGCTTTTTATTATAAAGTTGAATTTGTCGATTAAATCATACAAAAATTAAAATCCGAGTTTAGAAAATATGCTAGGCTTCTTCCAGGTTTGTTTAAAATGCTCAGCAATAGGATTATGATCATCATAAGAAAGGATGTAGTCTAAAATCTTATGGGCTTCTTTGAGATAACCTTGTTGATAATTAACATGGGCTTTTGCCAATAAAACCTCTTCAGATAAACTATCGTAAGCCCATTCTTCCTGTTCATAAATTTCTTGAAAACGCGCTACCAACCCATTTACTTGTGGCAGGTCATTTAATTTATCATACAGTTTAACCCCATAGCTTAACCAGAGCACATATTCGCTGGCTTCCATCGCTTCAAAACAGAATTGGTTATACTCCGTAAACATGGCAGCACCTTCGCGGAATTGGGTTGTCAAATAATGGCTTTTCACAATCAGATAGATGGTCTTGGCCTTATCAAAATCATTCAGGAGGAAGGACTGTTTATTTTCGAGGTACAATCGGGCAGCAGAATTCACATGTTCATAATCTTCCAATTCATTATAGGCCTGCATTAGGTTATATTGAGGATTAGCCTCATCAGGATATTTTGAAGCAAGACTTAAATAATAATCTCGGCGTTCATATGGGGATTTATGTTCATACTCATGATACAGTACTCCTTCAACAGTATTTTTGGCGGCTTCAAAGTCCCTAAAATCATAATCCGAAATATCAGGGTTCTCTTGATAATGTTCATAGATTTCAAACAACAATTCCTGCGCTTCAGATTTGATATCCTCGGAGAGTTCTAATTTATGATTTACAACGACTAAATCTGCTTTATGCTGTAAATGCCTATAGAATGACGCCGTAAACTCGTCGTAGATTCCGAAGTAGATTTCCAATTCTTTTTGCGCAGCCGAGAAGTCTTCATTTTTTATCAAAGCATCAATTAGGGTATGATGCAATTCCGGAAACTCAGAATGAAGCAAACCTTCTTCACATACAGTGATGGCCATCGGATAATTCCCAAGAGTTGAGTACACAATTGCTAAATTATTACAGCACATTGCCCAACAATGCTCATCCCCATAAAAATCACTTTCAAATTCAAAATCTTCAAAATATCTTCGGAATGCATCGAAGGAATATTGGTACAAGCGAACATCAAGACTACGCAAGGAATCTTTGATAGCATCTTCGGCCATATTTCTCAGAAAATCATCTAGATTCACTCCTTCATTGTATATGTCTCGAGGCAAGCTATTAAAAACTGGGATATCTTGTTCCACGAGACCTGTTGATAGGAATTGGGATTCCACCATACGTCTCCAAGAGGTAACATCTGGATTTATTGCCACGGCTTGTTTCAATAGCAAATATGCTTCATCAAAATCGCCCATTTCATACAAGTAAGTACCTGCAAAATGATGTGCCGCAAAATTATTTGGATACTTATCCTTGATTTCAAGACCATGCTTATAATAATAATCTTCAGGAAGGCCTAAGGCTTCAAAATAATTCCGTTCAATTATCAATTGAAAATAGAAGACACTGGCATTTTGATAGCCCATATCAATTTGTTCCCTAAAGCGATGATGCCATTTAATAAATCCTTCTAGTATTTCAGGTTCATGATTATCACCTTTTATCAGCTTTAAGAGAACCTTGAGGGAAACATCAAGGGCAGCCCCATCGAAGGCAATTTCAGCCAAATTCAAGTAATCAATATCCAAAGGACTGACAAATCTATAGATGCCCTTGTCGATCAATTCGATTAGATCCGCCTTACTCACCTGATTCGTTCTGTCCAACAAATAGACCTTCTTTACCCAACAAATGGAGACATTTCGATCCCTTAACTCGCGACTATCTTTAAACTCCTCTTCAAAGAAAGCTATTGCTTCATCCAGACTTCTTAATAAAGATTCATCATTCTTTAAGATTTCATAAATCTTAATTTCAAACTCCAAACCATACACCTTATTCAGGTTATCGTTTTTTAGTCTATTGGCATAATCTAAGAATTCGTCTTTATTATCTTCCCGGAGATGTTTCTTGGGCTTTGCTATCTCTTCCAATACATATTGATTACCGAGTTGATAATTCAACAGATTGTACATAACCCGAGGATTATTGGGTTCATATTTTAATACTCTCTTCAGATATGGGATGACATACTCTTGAATTGCAATATATGCAGATTCATGACCTTCTTCAATAGCTCGGTCATGATATGCAATAGCCATGAGAAATAAAACATCTGTGTCGGTAGGATGATCTAACAGATATTCTTCGCCTTGACTAATACATAAATCCAATTCACCTGCATAAAATAATTGCTCTAATTCTTCGTATTTCATCGAGTATAAGTTTAAGCTATCAGCACTTAATTTAATTTATAATTGATTCTTACAGCAAAATACAAAAGTTAATGTTCATTTGTAATAACCTTAACATTTTAATAATATCAATTTTCTTGTTAAGAAGAGTTTATAAACAACATTAGTTTTACAACTCATTCATATCCAACAGGATTTTATTAAATTAGGTCTTATAAGATTTATTGCAAAAAAATGAAAGATAGAGCTGAAATAATTAAAAATTATATTGAAGGTTACAATCGGTTTAATGTTGAGCAGATGATTGCAGATTTGGATGATAATTTAATTTTTGAGAATATATCAAACGGGAAGATTACGGACTCCCTTGAGGGTAAGGATGCATTTTCAGAACAGGCAGAGCAAGCAAAATCTTTTTTCTCGGAGCGAGAGCAAACTATCACCTCCATGGAACATTTTGAAAACTATTCGGAGGTAAATATAGATTATGAGGCAACCTTAGCCATCGAGTTTTCAGAAGAATTAAAAATTGGAGACAAGATTAGGATGAAGGGACATTCAATCTTTGAATTTAATCCTGAAAATAAAATAACAGTGATTAAAGATTTCAGTTAAATTGAAAGTTATTTCCACTTTCTGGAAATAACTTTCAATCTTAACCATGCTTTAAAATGCATCTACTACAGCATTTATGAATTCGATTTCCTGTTCAGTTAGAAGAATATCCATTGCTTTGGCATTTTGCACGGATTGCTCGGCATTTCTTGCACCAGCAAGGGCAATGGTAATACCAGGTCTTTCAACGGTCCAACGTAATACTAATTGAGCGAGAGTAACCCCTTTATCATCTGCCAAAGGTTTAATTCTTTCAAGAAGAACATTCGTACGTTCAATAAAGTCCGGTTGAAAATGGGGATGTTTTGCTCGATGGTCCCCTTCTTGAAATTGATGGCCAACATGGATTTTTCCTGTTAAGAGTCCTCTTTCTAAAGGGCTATAGGCTAAGACTGCTTTATTATGTTTTATACAGTAAGGAATGGTTTCTTCTTCCACGTCTCGATTAACCATGCTAAATGGAATTTGATTTGAAACCAATGGCAAGGTTTTTTCAGCTTCTGCCATCAGTTGAGCATTATAATTACATACCCCTGCATATCTTATTTTTCCTTGTTCAATAAGTTGGGCTACGGCTTCAAAAGTTTCATCCAGAGGAGTTGTAGAATCTGGCCAGTGAATTTGGTATAAATCAATATAATCAGTACCTAATCTTTTTAAACTTTGCTCACATTCATGAATAATGCTTTCTTTACCGGCGAATTTGAAGATTTCAATATCCTCACCATTGTTCATTTTACTATGGAAGGCGAAATCACCTTGAGCAAGATCCCACCGCATTCCGAATTTTGTCAGGATTTGGGTTTTATCACGAGGTATGTCTTTTAGAGCCTCTCCTACAATCTCTTCACTGGTTCCTTGACCATAAATTGGGGCAGTATCAATTGAAGTTACTCCAACTTCATAAGCAGCAATAATCGCTTCGACTGCATCTTTACGATCTGTAGAACCCCACATCCAACCGCCTGCAGCCCAAGCACCAAAAGTTATGACGGAAGCATTAATTTCACTATCTCCTAAATATCTATATTCCATGATAAATAAATTTTATTGAAACCTATAAGGTTGTTTTTTCAAATGTTTATTACTCTAAATAACAGTGTATTAACTAAAAAAGTTTAAGATTATTCATTTTTATTGCCACTATAAATTTCATTGAGCATGGCATATAATTCTGGGTGGTCTTCAGCTAAAAGCTTAGGTTTTTGAAAAAAATATTCGGACACAACGGCTAGAAATTCAGCTGGATTTGTGGCTGCATAATCACGGATATCCGATTTATCCCTTCGGATAGCAGAAATGGTTTCGTGCATTTCTTCTAGCCAAGGCTGGATTAAATTTTTAGGAATTAGATATTCTGGAACACCATCCACATCCCCATCCGCTTTATCTATTAAATGGACAAATTCATGAATTGCTGTATTGCTTTCACCATTTTGATTGAAGCCAGCCATAAGTGCTGATAAAGATAAAATCATCTTTCGATGCATAGCCCCATCTCCTACCATTCCCAAAATATTTCTTTTTTCATCTTCCGTATTATACTTTTCATTGAAAGTCCCGGGGTAGACCAGCACCTCATCTAAATTCTCATAGGACCAGTTTTCGAAATGAAATAAAGGGATGGTAGCACTGGCGGCAATTAATATTCTATGTTCATCGTTTATGACAGCACCTTTTTCAGGAGAAATTTTAGTGGTCGACAAAAAATAAGATACACGGTTGATAAATTTTTCTTGTTGAGCGGGGTCCAATTGCTTGAAAAAATTCACCTTTTCCAGAAGGACATTTTTGAATTCAGGAGGATCAGGAATTACTTTGTTGACAATCTTTTTGTTGCCCACCTTTTTCCAGATATAAATACTTAAAATAATCCCTAGCACAAAGATAATGAGGAGTACGATAATGTTGTAAGTGTCCATATACACAGAATAGATTAGCTCTTAAACTAAGATACAAATTATGTGAGCATGTTTGTAAAATCAGAGGAAATCGAAAGGGATTTCAGAAAAAATAGACACAAAAAAAGAGCTATTCTCATGAATAGCTCTTTTAATATTTTGAGGGGAAATTTTACATCATTCCGCCCATGCCGCCACCCATTGGAGGGCCACCAGCACCTACAGGATTATCTTCTGGTTCATCAGCAAGAACACATTCTGTAGTTAATAACATTGAAGCTACAGATGCAGCATTTTCTAATGCAACACGAGAAACTTTAGTAGGGTCAATAACACCAGCAGAGATAAGGTTTTCGAACTTATCAGTACGAGCGTTGTAACCATAATCAGCAGTTCCTTCTTTCACTTTTTGAACGATTACTGCACCTTCAATACCTGCGTTAGCACAGATTTGACGAAGAGGTTCTTCGATAGCACGTTTGATAATATCGATACCGATTTGCTCGTCTTCGTTTTCACCTTTCAGGTTTACTAAAGCCTCAGTAGAACGGATGAAAGCAACACCACCACCAGCAACGATACCTTCTTCTACCGCAGCACGAGTTGCGTGAAGTGCATCATCTACGCGGTCTTTTTTCTCTTTCATTTCAACTTCAGAAGCAGCACCAACGTAAAGAACAGCAACACCGCCTGATAATTTAGCTAGGCGCTCTTGTAATTTTTCACGATCGTAGTCAGAAGTTGTTGTTTCAATTTGAGAACGGATTTGAGCAACGCGAGCTTTAATATCATCTCCATTACCAGCACCATTGATAATAGTTGTGTTATCTTTATCAACAACTACTTTTTCAGCTTGTCCTAAGTAAGACAATTCTGCATTTTCCAATTTGAAACCTCTTTCTTCAGAGATTACAGTACCACCAGTTAGGATAGCGATATCTTCTAACATCGCTTTACGGCGGTCACCAAATCCTGGAGCTTTAACTGCAGCCACTTTCAATGATCCACGGATTTTGTTTACAACAAGCGTAGCTAATGCTTCACCGTCTAAATCCTCAGCAATGATCAATAAAGGCTTACCAGTTTGTACTTGTTTTTCTAAAATCGGCAACAATTCTTTCATGTTACTGATTTTCTTATCATAGATTAAAATGTAAGGGCTTTCAAGTTCCGCTTCCATTTTATCAGAGTTAGTTACGAAATAAGGAGAAAGGTATCCTCTGTCAAATTGCATACCTTCTACTGTTTTCACTTCAGTTTCAGTACCTTTTGCTTCTTCAACAGTGATTACACCGTCATTTCCTACTTTTTCCATTGCTTCAGCGATCAATGAACCGATAATTTCGTCATTGTTAGCAGAGATAGAAGCAACTTGTTTAATTTTATTATTGTCAGCACCTACAACTTGAGACTGAGATCTTAGGTTCTCAACCACAGCAGCAACAGCTTTATCAATACCACGTTTTAAATCCATTGGATTAGCACCAGCGGCTACAGATTTAATACCAGGAGCAACTATTGCTTGCGCTAATACAGTAGCGGTAGTTGTACCATCACCTGCTTGGTCAGCAGTTTTAGATGCTACTTCTTTTACCATTTGTGCACCCATATTTTCTAAAGCATCTTTCAATTCGATTTCTTTAGCCACCGATACACCATCTTTAGTAATCGCTGGGGAGCCAAATTTTTTCTCAATAATTACATTACGACCTTTAGGACCTAAAGTTACTTTTACTGCGTTTGCAAGTGTGTCAACACCTTTTTTCAAGGCGTCACGTGCTTCTACATTATATTTTACTTGTTTTGCCATTTTATTATGAAATTGGATCTTCGGTTTTGGTTGTTCAATAGATAATTGGACAGCAAAAACCTACTGTATTTTTTAAATTTTATTGTTGATTATAAATTACAGGACTGCGTAAATATCAGCTTCGCGCATAATTAAATACTCTTTACCTTCGTAGGTAATTTCAGTTCCAGCGTATTTACCATACAATACTTTATCACCTACTTTTACAGTTAATGGTTCATCTGGTTTACCAGCACCCACAGCTACCACTGTTCCTTGGGATGGTTTTTCTTTTGCTGTATCAGGGATATAGATACCTGATGCTGTCTTTTCTTCTGCTGGAGCAGGTTCAACTACTATTCTGTCTCCGATAGGTTTAATACTTAATGCCATAATTGTATAAGAATTTTATTTTTTTTCGATTACGTACCTCAAAGGCATCACGAACTATGCCAATTGAAATTAAGCATTTTTTTTTGCCATTTTTGCATTAACTGTCATTTTTCATGTCAGTTGGCCATCATCTTAATGTCATGATGACACCAGCATTGCTGTAAAACAAAAAACCCTGTCTTGTTCAGACAGGGTTATATTTTTTGATTGTTGAGCTTACTTATTTTGTAGAATCCGTAGCTGCAGGAGTTTGCGTAGCAGGAGTTTGATTTGTTCCAGCAGGATTTCCTTGTGCAGGAGTTGCAGACGGGTTTAGATTCAAATTAGGAGCAGAAATAGGTGCTTCAATTTGATCACCTAGACCACCTCTATTCGAAGCTGATGGGCCAATAATATTTATTGCAATACAAAATACCATTAGGGCGATTGCAAAAATCCAAGTTCCTTTTTCCAGGATATCCCCTGTACGTTGCACACCAATTAAATTTGCACCGCCAGAAAATCCAGAAGATAAACCACCTCCTTTAGGGTTCTGAATCAATACAAAAAACGCTAATAATAAGCTTACTAGAATAATTAGGATAATAAATAAAATTTCCATTTCTATATTTTCAATTATAACTTTTGTTCAATCTCTTTAATTCGGGTCGCAAAGTACGATTTTTTTTCTGGATTATCCGAAATTAATTTTCTAAATACAGATATCGCTTTTTCATACATTCCTTGGGACACATAAATATTGGCTAAGGTCTCTGTAACCACTTGTAATTGGTCTTCAGAGCTACTTCTAGCCTTGTTTTCTGTATTGATGGCTTCGGCACTTGGAGGTTGAATCTGCGGCTCTTCGCGGATAAATTTCTCAATTACCTCATCCATTTTTTCAGTAGATTTAAACTCCACTGTTTCTTTTTTATGTTTATCACTAAGTTTATCCGATGGGTCTTGCAAGTGAAAGATGTTTTCCCGGATTTGCTGATCCAAGATAGCTTCGTCTAATTTTTTAGGATCAAACTGACCTTTTTGTTGTCTTGGTAATACTGGAGAAGAAAAAGGTTGGTAAGTTTCTGCATGTTCCAATCTGGTTTTGTACAACCACCATCTAAAACTATAAGGCATTAGTTCATCATTATATAAACTAATATCCTCTTCTGAACTACGCTGACTTTCTTCTTCAGGAACATTTACCTCAACCTCGGGAGTGTCTTGTATTGTTTCTTCGTTGGATTCTTCTGCGAATTCCTTTTCAATATTATACCCACTAGGAAAATCAAATGCAGGTTCCTCCTCAATGGGTTCTGATTCTAAATCTTCAGTTTCTTCAACGATTTCATCCAAGTCATTTGCAGGTTCCTGTATGATTTCTTCCAGGTCAAGAATGGATTCCACATCCACTGCTTCCACTTCAGTATCTTCAGCTACTACTTGTTCATCAACTTCCTCATAGGAGATATAATCATCAGAATCCACTTCCAATTCAGGAATAATTTCAATAGGTTTCTGTAAATAATCACGCAGCCAAAAAGGGTTATTCGCGTAAATTAAGGCACGTTGTTTATCAATATTCTGACCTTCGAGAAACTTCTTTCGTTCAAAAGCATATATTATTGGCTGAGAATAGGGATATTTCGATAAGAGCTGATCAAATTCAGCTGTACTTACTTCGACAGGGTTCTCTAACGCTTTTCTAAAAATATATACTTGATCCATGTTATTCAAAGGCTCTTATATTTTACCAGTTATTAAATGCACGGTTAAAAACATCTTCTGTCAACATCTTTACAATTTCAGAATTTAATTGAGATTCGTTCGCACTAATTTGCCCTCTGAATTCCTTAAATTGAGTAAAAGAGTCTTCAAAATCGCTTTCTCCGGTATCATCCTTTCTATTAACATATTTCACTTTAACAGTAATGGACAAACGGTTTAAAGCAGCCATGTCTGTCCCTGCTTCAACGGCTGCGGGAGTAATGGCGTAATTGGTAATTACACCAGAGAACATGGCATCACCATCTTGATTGACTTGACTTAATTTTGATTGCGTACGGATGCGTTCTTTTAATCCTTCTGTAAAAGTTTGGCTTAAAGTTGCTGATACAAATGGTGATATATTTTCAAAGATTTCCACTGAATAAGTTTTCATATTCTCTGGGATTGTACCACCTCCTAAACTGTATTTTACTCCACAACCGTGGAAGGTAAAAAGCAGCAAAGCCGCAATAATATAGGTAATAAAATTGCTTTTATTTTTAAAATTGGACATATTAATCTAAGTTCAAATCTTTAATCTTTCTATAAAGAGTACGTTCTGAAATTCCAAGTTCCTGCGCAGCAGCTTTACGTTTTCCTTTATGCTTTTTCAACGCTTTTTTAATCAAATCTGACTCTTTGTCGAGTAAAGATAATGATTCTTCCACCTCTTCTACGTCTTGGGTGTCATACAAATAATCATTTGCATTTCCATTCGGCTGATTCGGATTATGAATTGTAATGGTTGGATTGGTATTTACAGGGTATTCCTCTGTACCAATTGCAGCAGAACTAGGTCTGATCTCTTGGTACAATTGATTGATATATGGGGAGTTTTGCTCCATTGTTCCTTGATTGAAACCCTTTTGCATCAATTCCACGACCAATTTCTTTAAATCTACCATATCCTTTTTCATATCGAAGAGTACCTTATACAAAAGATCTCTTTCCGAGAAATTATCCTTTGCTTGCTCTTTTAGTGGCATCGGCAATGTACTTTGCGTTTCCACAGGAAGGTAATGACTTAAGATTTGGGCATTCACCAGCCTTTCCTTTTCTAGAACGGCTATTTGTTCGGCAATATTTTTCAGTTGACGAACATTTCCTGGCCAAGAGTAATTCTTGAGCAGTTCTTGTGCATCTTCAGTAAGTTGTATGCCTGGAGAACGATATTTATCAGAGAAGTCAACGACAAATTTTCTAAATAAAAGAACGATATCTTCTTTTCTTTCACGAAGCGGCGGAATTCTCAAAGGAACAGTATTCAACCTATAGTAAAGATCTTCTCTGAATTTTCCTTTTTTAACGGCCTCATACACATCCACATTGGTTGCAGCAACTACGCGAACATTTGTTTTTTGCACTTTGGATGATCCTACTCGAATATATTCTCCGGATTCCAAGACACGCAACAGGCGAGCTTGAGTACCCAGAGGTAACTCCCCCACTTCATCCAAGAAAATGGTTCCACCATCCACTACTTCAAAATATCCTTTCCGAGCTTCGTGAGCTCCCGTAAAGGATCCTTTTTCATGTCCGAACAATTCAGAATCAATTGTACCTTCTGGAATGGCACCGCAGTTAACAGCGATAAAAGGTCCGTGCTTACGTCCACTGAGTTGGTGGATAATATGCGAGAAGACCTCTTTTCCAGAACCACTTTCCCCTTGAATCAAAACCGATATATCGGTAGGTGCTACCTGACGTGCAATATCGATTGCACGGTTTAGTAATGGAGAATTCCCAATAATCCCAAACCTGCTCTTAATATCTTGATGATCCATTATTAATATTTAGTGTTATGATTAATATTAATCAACTATCTTTCCGATTAATGTTGCAGATGTACAAGTTTCACCAAGTACATTTACATAATCTCCAACTTTATAGCGTTCGTCTACCGGGAAAACAACCATTGTATTTTGGTCATTTCTTCCACAGAAGTCCTTATCTGAACGTTTAGAAGTTCCTTCAATTAATACTTTATGAACTTTACCAACAAAATTTTCAATTCTATATAGACTATGTTCTCTTTGTAAATCTACCACTTCCGTAAGTCTACGTTTTTTTACTTCTTCAGGAATATCATCTTCATACCGTTTGGCAGCAAGGGTACCTGGACGTTCTGAATAAGCGAACATATAAGCGAAGTCGTATTTCACATAATCCATCATGGATAATGTTTCCTGATGTTCTTCTTCTGTTTCGGTACAGAATCCAGTTATAACATCTGTAGAAATACCACATTCAGGAATAATACGACGAATTGCATCAACGCGATCTTTATACCATTCCCTATCGTAAGTTCTATTCATCAATTCCAATACTCTGGAGTTACCCGATTGCACCGGTAGGTGAATATATTTACAGATATTTTCATATTTCGCCATAGTATGAAGGACTTCATCAGTGATATCTTTCGGATGAGAAGTAGAGAATCTAATTCTCAATTCAGGACTCACCTCAGCCACTAAGGCTAGTAATTGCGCAAAATTAATGGAAGGCTTAGGTTCTTCTCCTTCAGCTACGGGAGCTGAATATTTATATGAATCGACATTTTGCCCTAACAAGGTTACTTCCTTATAGCCAGCATTAAATAAGTCTTGCGCTTCTTTTACGATGGATTCAGCATCACGGCTTCTCTCTCTACCACGCGTGAAAGGAACAACACAGAAAGAACACATGTTATCACATCCGCGCATAATAGAAATAAATGCAGAGATACCGTTTGAATTTAATCTAACAGGGCTAATATCTGCATAAGTTTCTTCACGGGATAGCAATACATTCACAGCACGACCACCTTCATCTACTTTATCAATCAGATTAGGAAGGTCACGGTATGCATCTGGTCCGACAACAACATCTACCAACTTCTCTTCTTCCAAGAACTTAGCTTTCAATCGTTCTGCCATACATCCTAAAACGCCTACGACCATTCCTGGATTTTTGGCTTTTGCGGATTCAAATTCTTTCAATCTATTTCTAACACGCTGTTCGGCATTTTCACGGATGGAACAAGTATTAATAAAAACCACATCGGCTTCTTTATAATCCTTTGTTGTTTCAAAGCCTTTCTCAATCAGAATAGAAGCAACAATCTCGCTATCGGAGAAGTTCATCTGACATCCGTAACTTTCAATATATAGTTTACGACCGGTAGATTGTCCAGTCGGAATCATATCCAGTGCCTCACCCTGACGGGATTCATCGTGTGTTTTTGTTGTATGCGATAACTCTAACATAGTCAATTTTCAAAGACTACAAAGTTAGTAATTATCTATTAAACAAATGACAGTTTGTCAGCAGTTGTATAAAATTTAACAAAACTTTTGAAAAAAGAATAGGGGTTCCAAAAATTTGGAACCCCTATTCGAATATTTCTAGAAGTCTTATTGACCTGCTTCTTGTTTCGCTTCTTCTTGCATTTTTTTGTTAGCAACAATAACGATTTCTACACGACGGTTTTCTGCTCTACCTGCGTCAGTATCATTAGATGCGATAGGTTCAGAATAGTTTTTACCTTCGGTTTTAATACGGCTACCTGCTAATCCTTTAGAAACTGCGAAGGATTTTACTGATGCTGCACGACCATCTGATACTTTTTGGTTAGCTTGTAAAGTACCAATATTATCAGTGTGACCCAATACAAGGATATCAGTATTTGGTTCTTTATTTAAAGTTTCTACCAATTTTGCGATATTTTCTTTCGCAGAAGGTTTTAAAGCAGTACTATTGAAGTCGAATAAAATTCCTGAATCGAATTTCACCAAGATACCTTCACCTACTTGCTCTACTTCAGCACCGGCTACAGTATTTTCAATTTCTTTGGCTTGTTTATCCATTTTTTTTCCGATCAATGTACCTGCAGCACCACCAATTACGGCACCTGCGATAGCACCTACTGCAGTATTACCTGCTTTACCACCGATTAATGCACCAATTGCACCACCAGCTGCAGTACCTACTACGGCACCTTTTGTTGTGTTACTAGTATTTTGAATGGTTGAACAGCTAGCAAATAACATAGCTGATGTTGCTACTGTCAATCCATAAACCGCAAGTCTTTTATTCATTTTCATAATCAAATTGTTTATCTTTTACACTTATATTAACTAATTGTCTAACTAATAGAACTGTTATTTGCAAAGCCAATGCCAAAAGCTTTTTCCGCTACGATACAAGTTATAACAAATTAATTATCAGCAGTTTATTTTTCTTGCGGAGGAATTTCTAGTTTCGGCAAACGTTGTGATTTTGGGCGTCCTTGGGCATTCCATGTTTTATAGGATGAATTAATATAATTCATCAAATCATATTGTCCCCATCTTTCTGCGGTAGCATAAGAAGGTCTGTAGATATCCATAAAAGATTGCAATTCTTCACCTTCGAGTTTGGTGATCTTAGAAACAATGGTTTTATTAAAAATTCGATCCACCTTGGTTTCTTCAAGCTCCTGATTCATGAATTTCTCAAAGCGCTTTGCGTTCTTTGCTTCCTTACCAAAGAGATTATAAAGGGCTGTTGCAGGGCTGGAGATATAGGTTCCAAACTTATTTTGTCCCCCATTATATACGCCTTTACTTTCGTAGTCTTCCAACATTTCCTTCATCTCCATTTCTTTGGTACTTCTGGTTACCACGACGGTTTCAATCCTATTACCAGCTTGAAGATCTAATAAAATATCTTCTAAAGTATTGATTCTTGTTTTGATTGGTCCGTAACCGACCTTACTTACAGAAAGGGTATCACCAACATTTACCTCGATATTAAATACACCATAAGAATTGGTTCTTACCGTTTGTTTAGTCCTTTGGTTGACTACATTCGCATCACTAATCCTAGTGCTTGTCCCTTTCTCAAGAACTAATCCAGAGACTATATTATCTTGGTCCTGAGCATGTGCAGCAAGCGCCAGGAAAAAGAAAGAACATAGTAGGGCAATATATTTTAATTTATTATACATCCAATTTTAAAGGTAATAATACTTTTGACTAGGAAATGTTAAAAAGTTTTAAATCACTAGTTGTTATAAGGATAAAAAACGAAGTTAGCTCCTTCCGGAACGACCACAAATAGACACATGAAGTCATTTGCGGGTTTAAAACTTTTCTCAAAAAACTCCTTTTTATCCTCTTTTATGATACCTCTTTCCACAAATTCTTCGAGAGAACTTGCTTGAATGCTCCATTGGGTGTTTAATTCATCTCTATCCAAGATCATTTCACCCAAATCCACTTTTAATTGGTGAGCGACAAAAATTGGATAGAAGGTGTAACCTTCAGCCATCATTTCTGAAGATACTTCTTGAATGGACTCCTTATAGAAATCTAGATCCTTTTTTAAACTCACTAATGGACTTTGTCCTTTACCTTGTTTTCCTTCTTCTTCGGGTCCTTTATTTAAGAGATCTTGTAAATCCATTTATTTCTTTAATTTTAATAGTACTACATTTTCAACGTGTTGAGTATGCGGGAACATGTCTACCGGTTTAATCCTCACTACCTCATACTTCGTGGTTAAACTTTCCAAATCGCGTGCCTGAGTTGCAGCATTACAACTTACATAGACTACTTTATCACTTTCCATTTCCAAGATACGCTGAACAACATCTGGGTGCATACCTGCTCTTGGAGGGTCAGTGATAACCACATCAGGTTTTCCATGTTCTTGGATAAAATCTTTTGTTAATACATCCTTCATATCACCGGCATAAAATTTAGTGTTATGGATGTTATTGGTCTGGGAGTTTATTTTGGCATCCTCAATTGCTGTCGGTACATACTCCACTCCGATTACTTCACGAGCTGATCGAGCCACGAAATTTGCAATTGTACCAGCCCCAGTGTATAAGTCATATACTAATTCATCCCCTTTCAGATCGGCAAATTCACGAGTAATCTTATACAGTTCATAAGCTTGTTTTGAATTTGTTTGATAGAAAGACTTCGGACCTACTTTAAACTTCAAGCCTTCCATCTCTTCATAGATAAAATCACGACCAGCATAAACATGGATATCCTGATCAAAGATGGTATCATTTCTTTTTTGATTGATAATATATAATAGGGATGTAATTTCAGGGAATTTGTCTTTAATATAGGACATCAACAAATCGACTTGCCCTTCTTCAGGATAAGCAAAAACAACAATTACCATCAATTCGCCTGTTGAAGAGGTTCTGATGATTAGATTACGAAGGGCACCTTCGTGATCACGCAAATCATAAAAGGACATGAAGTTTTCCTTAGCGTAATCGAAAATACTGTTTCTAATATCGTTTGATGGGTCTTGCTGTAGGAAACAATGGTCAATCGTCAGGATTTTATCAAAGCGACCTGGAACATGGAAGCCTAATGCATCCATGGAATCACCGGGTTCAACTTCATCCAAACTTGTTAACCAACGTTTATTAGAGAAGGTATATTCTAATTTATTTCTATAATATTCAGTTTGAGCTGAACCTAGAATTGGTTCCATGGAAGATACATCCACTTTCCCAATACGGGACAAGGCATTACCTACATACTGTTCTTTAAATTTTAATTGGGAATCATAGGTCATATGTTGCCATTTACAACCTCCACATACTCCAAAGTGAGCACAGAACGGACCGATGCGATATTCAGAAGCAACTTTTACTTCGGCAATTTTACCTTCTGCAAAATTCTTCTTCTTACGCATCAGTTCGACATCGACGATATCGCCGGGTACAGCACGTTCGATAAACAACACTAAGTTATCATGTTTGGCAACTCCCTTGCCCTCTTCCGCGATGTCAATCACTTCGACATCGGAAATAAACTTCTTATCCTGAGGTATTCTTCTTCCCATATTGGCGCAAAAATACGGAAAAAATTAATAGAAGGTAGCTAGATGCTATCTACTCTCCAATAAAGTTGCTTCCACAAGATAAGGGAGCATTTCTTTTTGGAAGGAAATAAAATTTTTACGGACATCAGCCTCAGAGACAGCGGTGAAAGCGAATGAGAAAACGATATTTTTGGAAGTTTTAATAAGGAAGGTTAATCTTTCTTCAGGAATCATGCTGGCAATGGTTTCATTTTGCATAAAGGAGCGCAATAAAAGAAATTCCAGGTCATCGGAAAGGAGTTTTAAGTATTCCTGCGCATTGACAGATTCACGGATAAATTCCCAGCCAACAAATTCATTACAGACGGTATAAGTTACGCGGCTGACCCTAAGAATGGTATTAGCGAGAAATAATGCCAGGTCTTTTTCTTTAACATTTTTATTCAGAATATCATATACATTATCCTGGATATAATCCATCAGGACTTCGTGTAATATTAATTCTTTACTGGCAAAATGTTTATAGAAGGTAGCTTTGGCGATGGAAGCGTTTTTTGCTAGCTCATTTACGCTAGTTTTATTATAGCCATATTTTCTAAATAGATCTCTTGCGGATTTCTTTATAGCTATGACAATTTTATCTTCCATGCAAGGCAAGTTTTGAATTTGGGATTCAACTAGTAATTTATAGATTCCACCCAAATAATCTGGTATTCGGGTGGAATATTAACCAATTGGTTTAAATAATTTCTGTTTCAAACTGAGATAAGAATCGGACATCGTTTTCTGAGAACAAACGAAGGTCACGGATTTCATATTTAAGGTTTGTGATTCTTTCGATTCCCATTCCGAATGCAAAACCGGAGTATTTTTTACTAACAATACCACAGTTATCCAATACGTTAGGATCGACCATACCACAACCTAGAATTTCAACCCATCCAGAGTATTTACACATTTGACAGCCTGCACCTTTACAGATTGTACAAGAAATATCCATTTCTGCGGAAGGTTCAGTAAACGGGAAATACGATGGGCGGAATCTTACCTTAGTATCTTCACCATATAATTCTTTCACGAAGTGATAAAGGGTTTGTTTTAAGTCAGCGAATGAAACATTTTCATCCACATACAAACCTTCGATCTGATGGAAGAAGCAATGGGCTCTAGCCGAAATAGCTTCGTTACGATATACTCTTCCAGGCATAATCGCACGGAAGGGCGGTTTTCCGGCTTCCATTAATCTTACTTGTACGGAAGAAGTATGCGTCCGTAATACCATATCATTACCATCTTGTTTTTTGATAAAGAAGGTATCTTGCATATCTCTTGCAGGATGTTCAGGCGCAAAGTTCAATGCTGAAAAGTTATGCCAATCGTCTTCGATTTCGTTTCCTTCAGCCACGACAAACCCTAATTTCTTAAAAATCTCAACGATTTCTTTTCTAACTAGCGAAAGAGGGTGTCTAGAGCCTAAGGAAAATCCTTGTCCAGGCAATGTTAAATCACCTTCAGCATTAGCAGTTTGACCTTCATTTTGATTTGAGAATTTCTCAGAAGCATCTTTAAATGTATTTTCAGCTAACTGCTTAAATTCATTTAATACTTTTCCTAGTATTCTCTTTTCATCAGAGGATACGGTTTTAAATTCTTCAAAAAGGTTTTTCACGATGCCTTTCGACACTAGAAACTTCAACCTAAATGCTTCAACTTCTTGAGCTGAACTTGGGGCAAATGCCTTAATCTCTTCAGTATACTGCGTTATCTTATCTTGCAACATGTGTCAAAGATACAGCAATTTTAAAAAATAAATGAAATGGTACAGTATTTAATTAGGTAGATTAAAAAGGTAGACCATCATTATCGTCATCGTTTTCTGTAAAGTCGACGGTTTGTTCTTTTGAATCCGGGTTAACAGGACCTGCGGCAGTATTCGTTGGTTGAGGATTTTGCGGCTCAAAATCCGAGCGTCGCCCTAATAAATTAAAACTTTCCGCTACGATTTCGGTGGTATATCGACGGATTCCCTCTTTATCTTCATAGGAACGGGTTCTCAATTTCCCTTCGATGTAGACCAATTTACCTTTGCTGAGGTATTTTACAGCAACATCTGCCAAACCACGCCACAACACGATATTGTGCCATTCAGTTTGCTCTACACGACGTCCATCCTTGTTGAAAGTCTCCGATGTTGCTAATGGAAAACTGGCAACACTTACATTTCCTTCTAAATAGCGGATTTCTGGATCCTTACCAAGATGACCAACTAAAATAACTTTATTTACTCCTGACATACAATAATTTAGGATTTAGTGAGCACTAAAAATAATGTTCCACAAAGGAACTAATCAGTTTATGTTTAGCTAATGTATCTAATTTTTCTAATATAAAATAATTCCAATGGGATTTTTTGGGCAATTTAGAGGCGTTGATTTCCAGCTTATAAAACCTTGCATATATGTTCTGATGGCTTAGAATATGCTTTATTTGTCCTTTAATCTGCGTTGGAACAGATAATCCGAAGTCTTTCTGAAATTCTTCCATTTGTACCAATTCCGCTACATTCAAATCAGCATCACTTTCGATCATTGGGAATTCGAACAAATTTGCCCACACATCACCTTCAGAACGCTGGGACATCAGTACGGCTCCATCATGTTCAATTATAAAATAATGAAAGAATCGGTCTTTACTCTTTTTACCTTTTATTTTTGCTGGGAGCACATTGACTAAACCACTTTCATAAGCTCTACAGTCTATCCTTAATACACATTCAGCGCAGTTAGGATTTTTTGGTTTACATTGAAGAGAACCAAAATCCATGATCGCCTGATTATATTCTGCGGGCTGATTCCGATCGAGCATTTCCTCCGCTAATTTGGAGAAGATCTTTTTACCTGAGGAACTATTAATAGGTTCTTCAATGCCAAAATATCGGGCTAAAACGCGGAAGACATTACCATCTAAAACAGCATGGGCATGGTTACTGGAGAAGGATGAAATTGCAGCAGCAGTATACTCTCCTACTCCCGGCAGCTTTAATAGCGACTGATAATCAGTAGGAAACTCAGCATTATGCAGCTCTAACACTTGCTTACTAGCCTTATGCATATTTCTGGCTCTGGAATAATAACCCAGTCCTTGCCAAAGTCTCAAGATCTCAGCTTCTTCTGCATTTGCAAATTTTGTTACATTCGGGTAAGTTTCTAAAAACCGAAAAAAATAAGGCATTCCTTGTTCAACTCTTGTCTGTTGAAGGATAATTTCTGATAACCAAATTACATAGGGATTCTTAGTCTCACGCCATGGTAGTGCTCTTTTATGCTCAGCATACCAGTTGAGTATACGTTCCGAAAATGACATAATACAAAGATGATAATTTTGTAGCTTTCCAACTCTCAAATAGTTATAAAATGTTAAATTTTCTTGCAATTATTTTAACATCTTCTATTTTTACGCCCGTCTAACATAAAGTGGGAGAGTAAAATACTATGACAAAAAAGAAGACTGCCGTTGAAATTCTAGACTCAAACGGCGATTCGAATTTGAAGATTCAAATTCCAACTATTGTTTTAAAGAACTGGAAATATATCCTAGCTGGAGGGATCTTCTGTATTTGTTTAATATGTGCAACTATTGTCTATGTTGCTACAAAAACAACAAGCGATCATTACGAGGAACAGTTAACAAAAAAGATTGAGGCATTGGAAGAAGCGAGACAAAATCTAGCTTTAGAAGAGGCGTCCAACCAATTAAGTACTGTTCAAATACAAAAATCATTTGATGCTATTGATAGTGCAGTAAACCAAATTAATGCCAAAATGCGCAAAAGAGGTTTAAAAGAATTTGCACCGAAGCTAAAAAATGCTGGTGGACCTGTAGAGGAAGAGGTTAATTTACCTGAATTAATTAAATACTATGAGGCAACCGTAAAGAGATTAGATAAAAAATTAGAAGGTGTTCCATTGGGCACTCCGCATAGTGGAAAGATCACATCGAGATTTGGATACCGCAGAAATCCATTTACCAATAGAGGTATTGAGATGCATTCAGGAATTGATATCAGCGGAAGAACTGGCGAGCCTATTACTGCAACCGCAGCTGGAAAAGTAGTATTTTCAGGTTATAAGGGTCAGTACGGGAAAGTTGTGATTGTAGAACATACCAATGGATGGGAAACGAGATATGCTCACCTTTCGAGCACAAAAGTAAAAAAGGGTCAGAAGGTAGAAGCTGGACAATTAGTTGGAAAGCTAGGGAGTACCGGAAGATCTACAGGCCCGCATTTGCACTATGAATTACTGAGCTATGGTAGAAAGATCAATCCTGAAAAAACATTGATCTTTAACTAAAGAGAATAAAAAAACCTTTCTGAAAACAGAAAGGTTTTTTTATGTCTACTGATTTGCTAAGATTGCTTTTGCATCTTCATCTTCTAAACGGTCTATTTCTTGTTTTAGAGTATTTTCTAATCTTTGTTGAATTTTCTTGTATTTGGGCTCTCCATAAATATTCTTTAATTCTCTAGGATCTTTTTTCATATCGAATAACTCCCATCCATCTACTCTTTTATAGAAACGAATCAATTTATATCGACCATCACTTACTCCAAAATGTGGAGATACGGCATGTTCACCGTTTTCATAATAATGGTAATAGATTTGGTCTTGAATATCTTTTTTCTTTCCATTCAATAAGCTCAAGAAAGATTTACCTTGCATATCTTGTGGCACTTTAATTCCACTAAGTTCTAAAAATGTCGGTCCAATATCCACGTTGGAAACCATTCCATTAATTTTAGAATTAGGTTTGATCAAGCCTGGCATTTTCATCAACATCGGTGTTCGGAAAGATTCTTCATACATAAATCTTTTATCAAACCATCCATGTTCACCCATATAGAAACCTTGATCGGATAAGTAAAGGACCAGAGTATTTTCTTCTAAATTATTTTCTTTCAAATAATCCAATACCTTTCCAATATTTCTATCCATTGACTCAGCAGTATTTAGGTAATCAACCATATAGCGGTGGTATTTCCATTCAGCTAAAGCTTTTCCAGAAAGGTTAGATTTTTTTAATTCTTCATAAATTGGTTTATAATAATCAACGTATGCTTGAAATTGCTGGTCGGTCATTCTTGAGAAGTTTCCATCAACGCGCATTTTTTCGATATTTTCGAACATCTTCAAATCATAGCCCATTTGCATATCCTTGTCAATACTCATTTCTTGCAGAGCTGCTGCTTTTCTCGTGGCATAATCATCAAAGAATGTTTCTGGCAGTGGGATTGTTTTACTATCATTCTTACCAAAATCTTCAATAGCAGGCATCCAGGTTCTATGGGTATTTTTATGGCCAATGATTAAACAGAAAGGTTCTTCTTTATTTTGATCCTTTAACCAATTCAGAGCTTTATCAGTAACTAAATCTGCCACATAACCTTGTTCTCTTTCTACCACTTCTTTTTCACCTTCTTTACTGGAAATAAAATCAGGATTAAAATAATGTCCTTGACCAGTTAGGATGCTATAGTAGTCAAAACCTTGCAACTGTCTTCCCAAATGAATTTTTCCGATCCAAGCCGTTTGGTATCCATTGTTGTGCAATTCTTTAACAAATGAATTTTGTCCATGGTTAAAGTTAGAGGTTTCATTATCCTTAAAGCCATTCTTATTACTGTATTTTCCAGTCAATAAACTAGCCCGACTTGGTCCACAAATAGAATTCGTGACATAACCTTTGGTAAACAGGGCTCCTTCCTTGGCTATTCGGTCCAGATTTGGAGTATGTGCAATTTTGGAACCATAGGCACCTATTGTTTGATAGGAATGGTCATCGGAAATAATGACTACAATGTTTGGCTTCTTTTGAGCCTGAGAAATTAAGCTAATTAAGCAAAAACAAATAATTGTTAGTATGCGCATGATAATATTTAAGTTTAGGAAGCCTCAAATATACGCAATGCTTCGGAATCATCTTGTTTTACAATTTCATCTTTCAACATTTTCATCATTTCCTTTTGTTTCTCGGCGTATTTAGGATTGTCGAAGACGTTTTTCATTTCTTGAGGATCTTTACTCAGGTCATAAAGTTCCCAAGAGTTCACTTTATTATAGAAACGGATCAGTTTATAACGACCGTCGCTGACTCCAAAATGTGGAGATACATTATGCACCCCATCTTCATAATAATGGTAATAAAGGTCTTTTCGAACACCTTTCTGACCATGTATAATTGGAGTAAAGGATTGACCTTGAATATCCTCAGGCACAGATACCCCTGCCAACTCCAATAAAGTTGGAGCAATATCTATAGTCATCAATAGATCATTGACTTTTCTTGATTTCTTAATTTCTTTTGGGAACCTCATCATCATTGGTGTTCTAAAGGATTCTTCATACATAAATCGTTTATCAAACCAACCATGTTCTCCCATATAGAACCCTTGATCAGACATATAAATCACGATGGTATTTTCTGTCAAGTTGTTTTGGTCCAAATAGTCCAGAACTTTCCCAATGTTTCGGTCCATTGACTCTGCGGTATTGAGGTAATCGGTCATATAGCGTTGAAATTTCCATTCTGCCAATTTTTTAGGATCAGAAAGGTCTCTGCTATTAAAATCCTCCTTTACTTTCGCGTAGTAATTTCTATATTTCTCACGATCAGATTCATCCATTCTAAAGAAATTGGATTCTTTCATCCATTCTTCATCGTTCTTAAACATTTTAAGGTCGTAGGTTAGCAACATATCCTTACTGACCTGCATTTCTTGAATTTTTGCGGCTTCTCTTCCGGCGTAATTATCATAGAAATTTTTAGGTATTTTAAATTTTTTATGGTCATTTTTACCAAAATCCTGAGGGTCAGGATCCCATTCTCGGTGGGTAGCTTTATGGCCAAGAATCAGACAAAAAGGTTTTTCCTTATTTAAGGTATTCATCCAATTAAGGGCTTTATTGGTTACAATATCGGATACATAGCCATTTTCACGGATCATAGTTCCATTTTGATTTTTGAAATCAGGGTTGAAGTAATGGCCTTGATTGATCAAAATATCGTAGTAATCAAAGCCTTCTAAGGTATCCCCTAAATGTTGTTTTCCAATCCAGGATGTAGTATATCCGGCTTTATGCAACTCTTTAATAAATGAATTTTGGCTATGGTCGAAGTGGGAGTTTTCATTTTCCTTATACCCATTTTTATGGCTATACTTTCCAGTCAATAAACTTGCTCGGCTCGGCCCGCATAGGGAATTATTCACGTAGGAGCGGTTGAAAAGCAGTCCTTCATTCGCAATGCGATCGATATTTGGGGTATGGCCATATTTAGATCCATAAGAAGAAATACTTTGGAAAGAATGGTCATCCGAAACAATAATTATGATATTTGGGGATTTTTGTCCCAGTGCTGATGAAATCCCGATGCAGAATAACAAGAAGTAGGTCAAGTATTTAATCATAAATAAATATACAAAATCCATCCTTAAAACTTGTAGGTAAAAAATATTGGAAATTAGCATAAAATATTAGCCCTTGATATTTGAGGAATCAATAAAAATGAGGACTTTTGCGTAATAATTTCATTACATGAAAAAGATTTTCACCTTCATTTTTACAGCTTGTTTATTCCAGATTTCATTTGCACAACAAGAGGTTAATAAGATCGATTACAGCATCTCAATCGAAGAATCCTTCAAGGAAAAATTAAAAGAATTAGAGGCTAACGAGACAGATCCTTCAGATTTATTCAGGACAATCCTTGAAGACATGGAGGGTGAAATTGTATTAGAAGCATGGATTGGAAAAAGCGCTAATAAAATTAAGTCAAATTTATTTCAAGATTGGGTTTATCTGCGCGATACAGAGGCAAAAACCTTATTCCGAATAGATACCACTACCGAACGCTATTCTGAGATAGACTATTTACCAGAGAATATTGAGGAATATCCAATTAACTTCAAATCTGAGGAGAGTGCGACTATCTTAGGCTTTCCATGTAAATTGGCCGTTATAGAAATTTTTTCAGAGGATTCTTCTGATGAATCTGGAAAGGTAGAAATATGGTACACTGAAAAGATACCACAAATTTTTTGGGGGAATTATCAATATCTGAATCAAATTCCTGGGGCTGCATTAAAGATTTCGACGCAAGGGGTTGCATTTTATGCCAAGAATATTGAGAAGTTGAAGGTTTCAAATGATTATTTTCAAGTTCCAAAAAACTACAGTATCGTAGCAGACCTAGATCCTATTATTGATTACAAACCTGAGAACATTGAATTAGGGGAAGACATGGTCGCTTATTACGATTCCACCAGTTTTTTATATGGCTTGAAGACTATTTCTGGAGATATCATTACTGAACCAAATTTTTTGAGCTTAACAGCCTTTAACGATGGAGTTTCTATTGCGATAGATGAAAGTAATACCTCTGCCTTGATCAATAAAAAAGGGAAAAACATAACGGAATATATCTACGATTTTATCACATATGATTCAGAATTGAACGCTTATATCTATTCAAAAGAAGATAAAATGACTGTGATGGATGAACATGGAAAAACCATCTGGTTCACTGAATTTGATAATATAAATCCATTTTCATCGCAATATACTATTGTGAGCAATGGTGATAAATATGGTTTGGTTGATAAAACCGGAAAGATCATCGTTCCGTTGACCTACAGTAGTATTAGTTCCAACAATAGTAAATATTTTGTAGTAGAGGAAAATAACAAATCTGTCATCTATGAAATAATAGGAAATAAATTGGTTACAGATGCTTACAAGTTTTTATTTACCACTGAAATGGACGATGTGTTTTTAGCATCTTCGGATGGTGAAACCTATGGACTTATTAATCCAACAGGAAAGATTATCTTGCCATTCGAATATGAATTAATTGATGTTTCAGGGGATGGACAAGTTTCGGTTGTTAAAACAGGAGAAACGGACGTAAAGACAATACATATAGATCTAAAAAAATAAAGGCAGACATGACATTTCAAATTAATACCTTACACCGAGGTAGGTTCATCTGGATCCTATTAGGTTCATTATTTTTTGTAGGGTATTTACTTTCTATGAGCAATTTTCAGGAGATTTATAAAATTCTGATATTATTATTTTGTATACCGGCGATCATGTGGTCAGCGGTTAAATTCAGTAAACAAATCTCCACCTGGGAAGTTGACAATAGTAACATTAGCATTACCAAATTTGGAAAGGCAACGACTATTCCCATAGCAGATATTTCTTATTTAAAAAATCACATTCGTTCAGGAGGAAACCTTTTAGCTTTTCATACAAAGGGAAAATCGGGTACAGTTCGAGTATGGCGGAACAAGATATTTGCCAGTAATGATCAATTTGATGATCTAATTCAAGTCATAAAAGAACTAGGCATCGACATTGTGATTGGCTAAGGCTATGATTTTCGAGTGTTAAATTTTATATATTTGGCATTATGAATCTAAAAAACACCCTTGGCTTATTAGTCTTGGCATTTTGTTCCTTGACGAGCTTTGCACAACGCAAGTCTTATTGGGATCAGAAAGTCGATTATACCATGGATATTGATGTCAACGAGAAGACATTTCAATATGATGGCAAAATGAAAGTTAAATACAGCAATAATTCTGGTCAGGAATTGAACAAAGTATACTTTCATTTATATTTCAATGCTTTCCAACCGGGAAGTATGATGGACGAACGTCTAAAGAATATTCCAGACCCAGATGCGAGAATGGTTAGCAATATTGGGACAAAAGAAAAGCCCGTTCGTCAGAGTCGGATTTCGGCTTTAAGTCCCGATCAAATTGGATTTCAGAAGATCAAATCTGTGAAGTACAACGGCAGCGAGGTAACATTTAAGGAAGATGGGACAGTTTTGGAAGTTATTTTACCCACTCCAATTAAAGATGCAAGTACGGTTGAATTTGATTTAACTTGGCAGGCACAGGTTCCTGAGCAAATCCGTCGTAGCGGACGTAATTCTAAGGAGGGTGTAGCCTTTTCAATGACGCAATGGTATCCAAAGATGGCTCAATTTGATGAGTTCGGATGGCACTTAGATGAGTATATTGGTCGAGAATTTATTGCTCCATTTGGAAATTTTGATGTTACGATCCATATCAACAAAGATTATGTCATAGGTTCTTCTGGTAAATTACAAAACCCTTCTGAGGTAAAAGGATATGTAAAGAATGCGAAGATAAAGACCAAAAACAACAAGGCCTCATGGCATTATAAAGCTGAGAACATCCATGATTTTGCATGGGCAGCAGACCCTAAGTTTGTTGTAGATTCAGCAAAAACAAAAAATGGAACCAGTATTTATACGATTTTCTTACCTACGGACAAAGAGGTTACAGATAACTGGAAAACAGCCTTAGGTCTAGCTACTGAGTTTTTTGATTTCACCAGTGAAAATTTCGGAGCCTATCCTTGGAAAACCTATTCCATTGTTCAAGGAGGTGATGGTGGAATGGAATATGGTACAGCAACACTTATTACAGGCGGAAGAAATTTAAAAGGACTTGTTGGGGTTATTTTCCATGAGGCAGCGCATTCCTGGTATCAACAATTATTCGGCATCAATGAAACCGTTGATGAGTGGATGGATGAAGGGTTTACAAGTTATATTGAGGAATTAGCCTATACGGAGTTATTCGAGAAGCCAAATGTCAGAGCCCTTAATCCAATTGGTTCAGCATATAATTCCTATTATCGCCTAGCGAAATCAGGCAAAGAAGAACCTATGAGCTTATTGGCGGATTACTATAACACAAACTTTGCCTACAGCATAGAAGCTTATAGCAAAGGAGGCGTATTAGCAGAACAAATGGGCTATATAATTGGAAAGCAGAATTTACAAAAGACCTTTTTGAACTTCTATGATATTTGGAAATTTAAACATCCAACTCCTAATGATTTTAAACGCGTAGCGGAAGAAACATCAGGGTTGAATTTAAAATGGTATTTTAATTTATTTATCAATACGACCAGAACTATTGATTATGCAATCAGCAATGTTACTGATCAAAATATAGAAATTCTGAATAAGTCCAACTTTGCGATGCCAATTGACTTATTGGTAGAATATGAAGATGGAAGCAAGGAATTGTTTTATATTCCATTACGTGAAATGCGTGGAGAAAAACCTGTTGAGAATTTTGAGATTTACAATGGGGTAAAAAGAACGATATTAACGGATTGGTTTTGGACAAAACCTAATTACTCTGTTCCTGTGAGCAAGAAAGTCAAAAAAGCTTGGATTGATCCAACACAGCGTTTAGCAGATATTAATTACGATGATAATTCATATGGATTATAGAATTGTAAGGATTTAAGAAAAAGGCTATTCTCGGTTGAGAATAGCCTTTTTCTTTGATATCTTGTTCAGGAGTCGTCCTGCAATTAAAGTTAACTCCAATTGCAATGTATAGTTACATGATGCTTTCCAATAAAGTTTTCAATTCGGCAACCAATTCAGGGTTTTGTTTGGCGATATTTGTTTTTTCAGACGGGTCTGATGCTAAGTTGTAAAGTTGATCTTCAGGGTTATTTCCGAGTTCAGTATTTGTCAGCTTACTCATGGCTTGCCCCTTACTTGGTTTGATGTATTTATAATTACCTCTGGTAATTGAAAATGTACCAGCTGATTGAACTAAGTACTCTCTTCCTTTTTTATCTTTTCCAATGAATGCCGGCCAAATATTTTCGCCATCTAATTCCAATTGTGCTGGCAAAGGTTTTCCGAAGAAACTTGCAAAACTAGAGAGCAAATCCATTTGGCACAGCAATGCGTCGGAAACTTGATTCTTTTTAATTCCTTTAGGCCAGCTCATAATAAATGGTACTCTAGTTCCACCTTCAAATGCAGAGTATTTCCCGCCCCGGTAAATTCCGAAAGGGTTGTGACCATTAAGCTGGGTAACTGCTCCATCGACATAACCATCATCCAAAACGGCCCCATTATCACTGGTAAAAATTATTATAGTATTTTCGAAGAGACCATTATCCTTCAAGGTCTGAATAATTTCACCAACGGTATGGTCCAGCTGTAAGATTGCATCGCCACGATATCCCAATCCACTTTTACCTTTAAACATTGTGGAAGGCATTCTCGGGACATGGGGTTCGGTAGCATGATAGCTCAAGAAGAATGGTTTATTTTTATTTTCGCGAATGTACTGGATAACCTTATCCGCAAAAGTCATGGTGACTTCTTCGTCTACCCATCTTGCTTGTAATCCTCCCGTCATCCATCCTATTCTACCGATTCCATTAATAATGGTTTGATTATGTCCATGGTTGGGACTAGCTTTCATTTTCAACAATTCAGGGTTTTCAAGTCCTGTAGGTTCAGTACCAATCTTTTGTTTATATGAAACTTGAATAGGGTCATTTGGGTCTACTCCTACTACTTTGTGTCCTTCTAGAAATACTGTTGGAACGCGATCAGCAGTTGCCGGGAAAATATAGGAGTAATCATAGCCCACTTCTATAGGTCCTGGTTTGACCTCCTGATTCCAGTTTTTTTCTACCTGACTTCCTAATCCAAGGTGCCATTTTCCAATAATTGCTGTTTGATAACCCTGTTGTTTAAAAAGTTTTGGCAAGGTCATTTGGGCAGTATCAATAATTAATGCAGCATCACCAGGAAGAACACCTGTTCCGGTTTTTCTGAAGGGATATTTCCCGGTCATCAAGGAATAACGGGAAGGGGTACAAGTTGCGGCTGAGGAGTGTCCATTGGTGAAACGAATTCCAGCACTAGCAAGTTCATCAATATTTGGAGTTTTTATTTTATCTGCGCCATAAGCACTTAAATCACCATATCCTAAATCATCGGCATATATCATGACTACATTAGGTTTCTTTTGTGCGAATGATATCAAAGGCAACAAAAACAGAAATAATAAAGCATCCTTCAGCATAAAATAATTGATCTTCATAGAATTGAATGGGTTTAGATTTTATTCGAAGATACTGAAATTATTGAAAGAGTAAATCAAGGATAAAAAACGAGAGCTATCAAATTGATAGCTCTCGAAAATTCCAATGATTATTTGAACGATATTCCCCAGTTTTTATTGGCTTTATCGACCATTTCAAATTCGAGGGTTCCGCCATTTAATATATCCTTGTGTGATATTTCAGCTTTATTTAGAGGTTTGCCATTTAATTTTGCGGATTGAATATATTTATTTCTATCAGAAGCATTTTTGGCGATTACCGTAAATGTTTTACCATTTTCCAATTGAATGACTGCTTTATCAAAGAAAGGGGAACCAATGCTATAAAGTGCAGAGCCAGGGGTAACAGGGTAAAAACCAAGTTGGGAGAACACGACGAAAGAAGAAAGGCCTCCACCATCTTCATCACCTGGCACCCCCATTAAATCATTTCTGAACCACTGTTTTATGAGGGTTTTGATTCTTTTTTGCGTTTTCCACGGTTGTCCTGCATAATTATACAAATAAGGAATATGTAAGGAAGGTTCATTTGCCATTGAAAATTGGCCGACATTACCAGTATGGTCAGGCAACTGTTGATAAAAATCAAATTTCGATCTTCCCAAAGGTTGAATAAACATTTCATCCAAGTAATTGACGAACTGTTCATTTCCACCCATTAACTGGATTAAATCCGGAATATTGTGCTGTACATCCCAGCGATAAATCCAGGCATTGTTTTCCCCATAATATTCTCTAGCACCCTGACCTCCGGAAAAAACATAATCAAAAGGTTCAATAAACTTACCTTTTTCATCCTTAGGGTGGAAAAACTTAGTTTCCTGATTGAACAGGTTTCTATAGTTCTGAGAAAGCTTGATAAACTTCTCATAATCTTCAGTTTTTCCAAGCTGTTTTGCTAATTGCGCAAGACACCATAGATCATAGGAAGTTCCTAGTGTAACTGCTACAGGCTGACGTTTTTCAAAATCATTTACTTCGGGGATAGTTTCTTTTTCACCTGGATGTAAGGCAGGAATGTATCCCTTTTCATAGAAGAATTGATCTAGTTTTCCGGCAGGTTTTCCTGACCATGGGGCTAATGTTTTTTCTGTTATAGCACCTTTTGCAGCACGGTAAGCTTCTTCGATGTTAAAGGAACAGATTCCTTTTTCATATGCATCCAAGATTGCAGCTACACCATGATTAGAATTCATTCTACGGCTGTCACCAGTAATTTCAGGGAAAGTGGGAAGCCAGAAATTATCCATTTGCTCAGACATCCGGACAAATGACTGCAGAATATTTCCTTCCTTTTTGGTATCAATAAGGACATTCAAAGGGTGATGAGCACGATAAGAATCCCAGATCCAATCATCAGTAAAGAAGGGGACACCTTCGTCTGTATGAATTTTCCCATCGAATGCGCTATAATAGCGGCCATCTTCAGAGATGTTTACAGGTCTTTCAAAAGTTCTATAAAGAGAGGTATAAAAGATATTCTTATCATTTTCATTATTTCCTTCCACTTTAAGTTTTCCTAAAGCTTTATTCCAAATTGCTTTTCCATTTTCTTTAACTTTTTCCAGGTCAAAGTTTTTAATTTCGCGATTAAGATTTGCCTTAGCTTGTGCGGCATCAATAAAAGATATTCCATAGCGGACCTTTAATTTCTGTGCAGAATTAGGGAAAGTCAAAATCAGGTTAGCCTGTTCACCAGTAGCATCAGAGGCTTTATTAAGTTGGCCATTGACGATACTTTCAACAGAAGTAGGTTTTTGATCAATTTCAGCATAGATATACACTTTAGTATTATTGCCGATATCTTGGCTACCTGAAATCCCAGTGTTATCCCATTTAACCTCTCCCCGACGGCTGTTAAAGATTAATTGATTTTGTCCTGATTTTTCAAAATCCAATTCATATATGGCTGCTTGATGCGATACGGCAAATTTGACATCAATGTTATCCTCATCCAAATAAACAGAATAGCTGTAAGGATTTATGATTTCCTGGTCATAGCTATAGTTCAAGATCGGCTTTAAATCTCGAGTACCGGCAGTTAAAGGGCTAAGATTGAAGGCAGAGCTTCCGCGATGACTGGTAACAATCAAAGGTAAACCACGCAATCTATCGGAAGTATAATCTGACCTTTCGGGATAAACTCGCAATAATGAGTTTGGCAAGTGAACTGTTGGATAAGTTGGTACCAATAGGTGGGAGATATTTCCCATATAGGGGTTTACATAGTCTACTTCTGTTTTTTGTGCTTGAACTTGAGCGACAGAAATAAAAATCATAGCAACGGTTGCAAAGTTTCTTCCTTTGTTCCAAATCCTAGTAAACTGAGGGATCTTAATTTTCAGCATTTGATCTTGATTTAAATTTTAGATTTAGCATTACCGTTATAAAAACTTTTATAGAAAGGGAATTCTTATCGGTTTACAATAGGGCAACACTCAAATTTAATAAAAAAAATTATTAATAATAGTCATGATAAAAAGGTTTTAGCTATAATTTTAAGTAACATTTTCACATAAAAAAATCCCATTAGAAAAATGGGATTTTGATGTATATATAAATATTAAATTATTTCAATTGCATATGTTCAAGGTTTTTACCCATTAGGCTTTTCATTCCAACAACTTTGAAACCTAATCTTTCATACAATTTTTTCGCTTTTGGATTATCTTCATCGACCAACAAACCTAGGACAGCCTTTTGTTTCAAGATATATTCATCAATTAAATATTTAATAATAATCGATCCCAAGCCCTTTCCTTGTTGATTAGGATTTACTGCAATGCAATCAATATAAAATTCACCAGCTTGAGTTTCATCTTCGGGGTTAAAACTCCTTTGATATTTGTTTTCCACTAAGTCTGCCACAGGTTTTCTAAGTTCGTAAAGGTTTGCGCCATCATAAACAAGGGCAGTTGCTATCACGGTTCCATTTTCTTCAATCACCCAATTATGGTTATAAGAATATTGATTTCCTTCCTCCTTCACCAGATCAGTTAAAAATTCCAATGCAAGTTGTTTATCCTGCTTTCCGATAAAACGGTAAGCAATTTCTTCCATTGCCAATAGTAAATATTCTGCGATCTGTTCTGAATCCTCCTTTAATCCTCTTCTAATAATCATTGTTATAAATTTTTTGCCCTAAGATAAAGATTAATCTAAAAATTGACGAGGATGAGTTTATACCCGTCATCAGTCCGAAGGAATTCAAATGATTCCGCTGCAAAAGGAAATTCATCGTAAAAAGACAAGGTAATGACCGGATACTTTGCATCTAATGAATCACCACATTGATCCAGGAACCTTCTATAGGACTCGCCCTCAAATATGAAATAATTTAAGCTGGATTTATAAATGCAGAATTTTTTCGACCCGTTTATAACAGATTCGAACAGTTCCTTTAATTTATCAATGTGTCGGTTGATAAATCTAGGGCTTTCCTCAAATCCCCATTTACTTTGGTAGTCATCCCAAAAGGCGATGCTGTCATAGGAATTGGCGATCAACTGTTCAGCTGTTATTTCTAAGGGGAAAAGTTTGGGGAAGAGCTGTTCAAACTCTTTATTATAGTCCATAAATGCATATGTATTCCCATCTATTCCATTAAATTTTATCCATGTGCTATCTTCAGGAATGGAACCATTAATACTCACTTGGTAAAAATTCAGGTCATCATTGTAAGGGAAATCCTCAATAATTATTTGATTATTTGTATCGATCAACATGCTTTTCCCACCAACAAAATAGGAGTGTTCATCATCTGGGGTATCTCTTTTCCTTTGGGCTCCCTTTAGTGCATTAATAAATCCATTTTTGACATGTCCGAGATCATTATAGATTGCTGGAATTTGGATTTCGCCTTTGGCGTTTAGCATGCCTACCATATCGTTTTCACGATCATAGAATCTGATAAAGCCTTCATTTTCGCAATCAGGAACATTGTCGAAAAAATAGAGGCTGTCATACCCAAGCTTTCTCCCGGTCTTGGTCAGGAAATAATAATCAAAATCTTCCTGATCGTTTTGCTCTATTACTGAAATGATATTCTCAAAAGAACTGGGGATACCGGAGACTGGTTTTAGGGAGAGAGGAATAATAACTTTTCCTTGTTGGTCATGATAGCCGACCTGAGTCGAATCGGCATTATAGAATGCTTTTAGGTTTCTACTGGTTTGCGAGAAAAGGACGTTAGGAAGCAAGAAAGCACATAAAATTAATAGTAGTTTCATACATTAAAGATTAGCAAAAAGTCAGCTTTATATGACAGGGACTTTATTAAAAATGCATTAACGTTTTTTCTTACTTTTCTTTTTCTTTTCAAGTTGATCTATTCGGGCGGTCAAAGCAGCAATAGTTATTTCTTGAGATTGTATTGTTGCTTGTTGAGCATTAATTACTTTTTCGAGGGCTGCAGCTAGGGAGCCATTATCAACGGGTTTATCTATTTTAGAGGGGAGTGTTATTGCGACTTCGTGGAGTTGTTGATTATCTTCACGGCGCATTTCACCAGCACCAGAGATCAACCATTCTGGCGATATATCGGCATAGCTAGATAAAATTGTGGCTATTGCATCAGAACCCAAGGCGGAGTTCTTTTGTACTCCTTTGAAATTGGCATAGGAAAGACCCAACCCTTTAAAAAATTCCACTTTATGGATTCCTTTAGATTCAGCAATTAGGAGCACCCTTTCTTTGATATTACTCATAGTATTTATGTTAATAAGTTTGGATAAAATATAGACTAAATTTATTAATATTTTCAGGAATGGCAATAACTTAACAATAATATAACAAGCTAATTATTAAAAGAGTTGAGTGAATTAGGCGAAAAATATTCTGTAAAAAAGAAATAATCAGAGGATTAGGAGACAAAAAAAGCCAGCAATAAAATTGCTGTCTTAAATTAATCTTAGTATTTAGAATTTGAAGTTAAAACCTAAGTTAGCAGCGCCAAAATTTGCATCATTAGAAACTCCACGATAACCAGCGAAGACTTCCCATTTTGATTGTTGATAACCTACTTTTGGCAAGTATTTAAAGCCACCGCCATCTTCACCACCAGAGGTAGTAATGGCATATCCTAAGTCGGCACCGATAAAGAATTCAGGTACGATAGAATATTGTCCAGAAGCTGCGACAGGGATATAGTTAAAATCAGAAAAGCCTTCATCTTTCCATTCTTTTTTCAGGAAGAAATTTTGAAAGCCTACGGTTGCACCAGCTTGGAATTTATCGCTAATATTCCATAGATAAGCAGCATCTACCCCTGCTGAGAAAGAAGTTGCATCTTTAATATCTCCTAGCGGAAGACCCACATTGGCTCCAATTTTAAATTGTCCAGCGATTTGTGCATTGGCACCTAAGCCAAATAGTAGCATGGCTCCAGCAAATAATAATTTTTTCATGTGAAATAGTTTTATGTGATTGATTTTTAACAAATATTTCAAAAGCCGTTCCATGATTTCAATAGAAAGAAAATCTTCTTCACTCACAAGAAAACCTGTTTAAACAAATAATTAAAGCTGATTTTTAGTTTACAAACAATATTAAACAAACCGACTTTTACTTTATATTTATTTAACATAAATAAACTAATAAAATAATAAACTATCCACTGTAAGTTCAAAGGATCAAAAGATTGAGAGAATCTTGATGCAGAAATACCTTCGTTCCTTTCATCAGGGTGCATGGTCAGCATATTATGGTCATTTAAGAACAGGATATCCAAGTTTTGCAAAGACCAATCCCAATCATGTTGCATACCGATGGATGTATCCACAATCGGAATATTTAACAAATCCTACCAATGTTGCTGCAGCGATTCAAAGTCAATACTCTGGGTCTGATGTAATTACGGCTAAACCTTGGTGGTTAAAATATTACCAAATAAATTATCTAGAGTAAGGTCGGAAATTGATTTTCCGACCTTTTAATTTTATAATAATTTCTATTTACTGATACTTTGGGTACCAAGATATTTGACTTCCACTCTTCGATTTTTTGCTCTACCTTCTTCAGAATCTTTACCATCAGCTGTGGTATTCTCAGCAATCGGTTCATCTTCACCCTTACCTTCCGTAATAAACTTATTTTCCAAACCGTGTTTAAGCAGCCAGTCTTTTACGGAATTTGCCCGTTCTAAGGATAGTTTTTTATTGTAGCTATCCTCCCCTTTAGAATCGGTATGTCCAGTAATTTTCACGGGCTCCCCTCCCATTGCTTCCAGATTTGCGGCTAATTTACCTAACACTTGCTCGGCTTCAGGTTTTAATGTTGATTTATTGAAATCGAACAATTGGTCAGCTCCCAGTTGCACATCCACATTAAGGTTACTTTGGTCAGCAGATAAATTACTACCAGTAGTAGTTAATGTGTTACTTTCAACGCTGACGGTTTTGTGTTCTTGAGACAAAGAATCCGGCGACTTTTCTGTTATTTGGACAGAGTCACTGGTTGATAAAGTTTCAGAAGTCTGCTGAACATTTTTTTTATTCCCATCATTATTACAGGCTCCGAGCAGAATTACTAGAGCGAGTCCATTCCATAAACCTATTTTCCTCATACTATCTGGTAATTGGTAATGCGTCAAAACTTCCGTAATCTCCTAGCGTTAAGCTAATAGTTTTTGAATCGGGAGCAGGGACAGCAAATTTTAAACTTATCAAAACGATTTTATCCGATCCGAGATACCATAATTTTTGACCGTCTGCTTTAGTTGGAGTAATCATAAATTGACCGGCATCATCTTTCAGAAGGCTGTTTTTCTTTGCTGTTGCATCATCTATATAATAAATTGTTGAGGGAGGGAAATTAATATTTATGGCGTTTTTCTCGGAATTATCTAAGATTAATTCCACATTCAAAATACTGCCAACGACACTTACTTTAGTTACGTTCAAAGTACCATCATTTACTTGTTTAGTAGCAATAACGTGGGTTTCAGGTTTGGCAGAATCAGTTTTTTCGACTTCTTCTACAATTAATTTAGTTTCGGGTACAACTTCTACAATTGTATCGGTATCATTTTGGCTGGTATTTTCCTTATTGGAATTAGAGCAAGAAGTTGCTAATACCAGACCCATACCAAAGGAAATAATTAATTTGTGTTTCATAGTAGTTTTTTTTAAATAAAATTTATAGTTGGTCTCAGGAAAGAATACTCAATTTTTATACCAAAAGAACATTGTGGGCATTCTATTGAATCCAGAACTTATCAATTTTTGGGCACATGACACCACATGATGGATAAACTAAAGGAGTTTATTAACTTGAACTATGCGTCTAACCATTTTGCTTTTAATTAGCTTAGGGATAACCTATTCCGCTTCTGGCCAGGACCAGAAACAAGCTAAATTCATTGGTCCAGTTCACTTTAAGAAGGTAAAAGTTTCATCGGAGACCTATGAATCTGTAGGGGTATTTGATGTAAATGGGGATGGAAAGCCTGACTTGGTTTCTGGAGCTTTTTGGTATGAAGGTCCCGACTATGTTCAAAGACATTTTATTGCAGAAGTAAAGCGAGTTGATGAATACTGGGACGAGTTCATGCATATACCGATGGATGTCAATGGAGACGGAAAGATGGATTATATAACAGGCGGATGGTTTGCTGGAACGCTATTTTGGATGGAAAATCCTGGGGACAATGGTGCTTGGAAGAAACATAGTATTGATTCAACGGGCAATATTGAAACTGCCAGAGCATTTGACTTGGATGGCGATGGTCATCTAGAAATTATTCCAAACAATCCAGGCCATCCCCTAAAGTACTATAAATTGGTCTTGGATGGCAATGGCAAAGGAACAGGGAAGTTTGATAAGGTAGATGTAGCAGCAACTCAAGGTCATGGAATGGGTTTTGGAGATGTGAATGGTGATAAAAGAATGGATATCATTGTCAACAACGGTTGGTTGGAAGCTCCCTCAGACGCAAAAGGGAAGTGGATTTTACATCAGGAATTTGATTTTGGAGATGCAAGTATTCCAGTTTTGGTTTTCGATATCAATAAGGATGGGAAAAACGATCTTATTGTTGGGCAAGGGCATTCCTATGGGCTGCATTGGTATGAACAGAAGGTTTCATCACAAGGCAAACGGGAGTGGATAGAACATCCCATAGATTTGAACAATTCTCAATATCATACTATGGAATGGGTTGATATCGATGCTGATGGAGAACAAGAGCTAGTTACGGGCAAGCGATATAGAGCTCATAACGGAAAGGATCCTGGGGCGAATGACCCAGTGGGTTTGTATTATTTCAAATGGAACGGAGAGTCTTTTACGAAAAATATAATAAGCTATGGCCCCTTGGATGAAGGTAAAGGGGCAGGGATATATTTTTCTGTAACCGACCTTCGGAATACCGGAAGGAAGGATGTTATTGTCGCTGGAAAAGATGGATTATATATTTTCTACAACGAGGGCCAGAAATAGGAATAAAAGAACAAGAATATTTCAGCAATAACTCGTATAGTTTTACTGCTTAGGTTAGAGTTAATTAAATTATTTCACATAGATAGAATTGAATCTCGCTCTATTATTATTTTCGTAGTCCATTGGCATAAGTTTATTATTTTTATAGAGTTCAGGTTTAAGATCAAAGTCAGGATCTTCCTTTAGAGTAGCCAAATAGACATCATTTCCTTTCACAAACAAAGCTGTTGCAGTGTAAACATTTCTGATATTGATATTCATTTGGTTTCCGTTTTTCCAAACTTTGACATTATTTAATTCCGTATTATTATTTGTACTGGTTATCCATGCGACATAGCTATTATTCCCTTCATGAAATATTTTTCTATTTCCAGCAAAGCTCCATTCATTTTCCGCAAAATTAATACTGTAAAATAGGCTTGAATTTTTATAAACTTTAAAACTTTTCTTTTTTGTTTGAGGATCTTCTGTAGCATAGACATAATAAAACAAGTCGGTTCCATTAGTTGCAATATCTACCGATGAATTATAAGAAAAACGTTTAAAGAGCTTACCATTTTTCCATACAATTCCATTCCATTTATTATTTGCCAAAGCACTTCCTGCCACATAAAAATCATTTCCAATGGTCAGCATATTACCCATCCCCCATCGAGACCCCACGGGTTCCAATTTATATGGTTTTCCATTTTTCCAGATACTATCCCATGTTGGGTCAACGCCATAACTATATCCATATAGGTATATATCTCCACTTTCGGCTCTATGGATCTGTTCCAACTCGGTATCATTTGATTTATCGACGAGGATTTTCTCCTCATTTTTCCAATACATTGCAGACCTAAAATTGGAAGGGTTAGCATCGGTAAATTCCTGGGTCATTCCGGCGATATAGATATCATTTCCATAACCAATAATATGGTTAGCCATTCCAAGTTTGCCGTTATCTAAAATATATTTCGGTATACCATTTTTCCATAACACCGGTGAATCAGTCTTCAAATCCCCCGCAACATAGACTTCAGTTCCAGCATATTCTTCAAAGCCTGATTCTGTTTCTGAATCGGGGTTCTTTGATTCTTTTTTACAAGATAAAAGACTGGCAAACAATGCTGCAAGGAAGAATAGGATAGTAATATTAAATCGCTTGTTCATAATTTTTTAATTAAATGAATATCCGAAATAACATAATATAGAAAAGTGAACAAAACTTAGGAATGGCTGAATTATATAATTTAGGCATAGAAAGCAGGAAAGTAGCTAAAAGAATAACCAACGAACTGGTTGTTGGATTCCGCAAGATGCTCAAAGATGATTTTTTAAAAGTGTCGTCCAATTTTTTTTCGGGACGCCTCACCTAAAATTATTACATCGTCTAAAGAAGTTAGGAATATCACATCAAAGGAATCAATTCTTTTTTTAATTACCGTTTATGCTTAATTCCTTAACTTTGCCTTTTCAAAACGGTTCCCAGAATGTTTAATTGCTTTAAAAATCAGATAGTTGCATTTTTAAAGTAACAAATGGAAAACATAGATTTATCTGTGTTTTTTGACATTTGGATTATATAACGCTAGATAATATCCGGAGAATAGAACCATTATTTGTTTTACAATGTACTAGGTACACTTTTATATATTTAATTCAATTTTTTTATTAATTATTATAATATCTCTTTGATTATTAAACAATGTTCACTAAATTCGTTTGTTCACGTAACGTGAACAGTTTAAAAAAAATGAACAAATGGTGACTCAACAGGAAATCACGACGGTAAATAAAGCATTGAACAATCTCGAAAATGTAGCGGGTATACATGGAGAGTGGGAACATACTGATAATACAGAGATAAATGGAATATTGACAATTACTTTAGGCGAAAATCGAATTAAATTTAAAACGGACGTTAAGAACGAAATCCGCCATACACATTTAGAGCGAATTAGAACTCGAGCTTACGTAAATGATATGTTTTTGCTTTTGGCGAAAAATATTTTCCCTAAAGCTAAGGAAATGCTAAGAAATGAGAATATAGCGTATTTAGATATAGCTGGAAATTTCTATTTCCGCAATGAGAACTACTATATTTTTATTGAGGGAAACAAAATACCAACAGTGGAAAAAGAAAAACCTAACAGAGCATTTACTCCTACAGGACTGAAAATAGTGTTTTTATTGCTTACTGAAAAGAATGCTTTAAATTTGTCTTATAGGGAAATTGCTCATCGAGCAAATGTAGCATTAGGCAACGTTCCTTTAGTTATAAATAACTTACAAGAAGCCGGTTATCTAATCGCCAAAAATAGAAATAAATATATAATAACTCGTAAACGAGAGCTACTAGACCGCTGGATCACAGGCTATGGTGAGACCTTAAAACCAAAACTAAAGGTAGGGCGATATCGATTTTTAAAAAGTAACAAGTATTGGAAAGAGCAACAACTTGCGCCTGGTGATGTTTGGGGAGGAGAAGCTGGTGCGAACATAATATCAAATTATATTGAACCCGAAATAAAAATACTTTACACCAATTTATCGAAGATGGAGCTTATGACAAAAATGATGCTTGTACCGGACTCTAAAGGAGATATTGAAATCATACAGCATTTTTGGCAAGAAGCGGATAGTTTAGAGAAAAACTGTGCTCCGCCAATATTAATTTATGCTGATTTAATCCTTAGTCAAGATCCAAGAAATATAGAGGTTGCAGATTTTATTTTTAACAGTTATTTAAAAACTGATTTTTACTAATATGAGACACGGAGAACTTAAACATATATTTGATGTATTGGAGCGCAGCTTTAATCAATTAAATATAGACTTTTACTTAATAGGTGCATTAGCTAGACAGATATGGTACGAAAAAGGTAACTTAAGTTTTAGAACAACAAAAGATGTTGATTATGCTGTATTGGTGAGTAATCAAGATGAATACCAGCGGATCAGAGAGTATCTAATAGATACAGAAAAATTCACACCATATATTTAGAGGTAATGCATTTGTTCTAATTGCCCCAGATGGTACGCAAGTGGACATATTACCATTTGGTGAAATTGAAGATGATGGAAGTGTCACTGTTAAAGGACAAGGCATGACCAGTATTCGTGTAGATGGATTAATAGATGTATATAATAATGGGATAGAAGATGTAGATTTTGAGACTGGACATTCATTCAAAGTAGCAACATTACCTGCAATAGCCTTACTCAAGTTCATTGCTTACGATGATAGACCAGAACAGCGTCAAAAAGATGCTACTGATATCTCGAATCTGGTTGTCCATTTTTTTACATTAAATGATGAAATGATATATGAACATCATAACGATTTATTTGATGAAACAAAAGGTATCGTTTTCGAAAGTATTGGGCCTATTGTATTAGGGAGAGAAATGAGAAAAATTGGAAATAGCAACGTGGGTTTAGTAATAAGACTTAATAACATTTTAGAAAAGCATATACAAGAGGGTGAAAATAGTGCATTTGTACGATTAATGGTTAATCCATCAAATGATGATTCAACTATTGAAAGTGTTGTAGACACGTTAAAAGATATACATAAAGGTTTTAATAATTCTATATAAATATCTTTTTATACTTAATTCCTTAACTTTACTTTTTCAAAACTGAACGGGCACCCAGTATGTTTAATTGCTTTAAAAATCAGTAAGTTACAAACCAAAACTAACAAATGAAAAACATTGATTTCTAGTTGGTTTTTGACAATTGGATTATAAATTCCTGAAAATTTATAATCCAATTTATATATTTAGAACTACTTAATTAGAATTCAATGTTCTAAATTGTAATGGCGTGATTCCCTCTTTATTTTTAAATAATCGACTAAAATGCTGCGGATATTTGAATCCTAATTCATAAGCGATTTCATTAATGGTTTTGTCGGTTTCAAAGATTTTAGACTTCGCGATATCAATTGTTTTTAATTGAATGTATTCCTGTGCTGTTTTACCAGTTTCTTTTTTTATCAAGTCTCCAAAATAGTTTGCCGATAAATTGAGTGATTCTGCCATGTTGGAAACTGTCGGCAATCCTAGCGTAGTTGGTTTTTCTGAGGAGAAATAGGCATTCAACACCTGTTCAAATTTTTCCAAAACTCCTTTATTAGCAGACTCTCTGGTAATAAATTGTCTATCATAGAAGCGTTCACAATAATTTAAAAAAAGTTCAATGTTGGAAGCAATTAACTTCTTACTATGTTTATCAATAGCATGGTTCAATTCGTATTGAATCTTTTTGAAACAGTCCATTATGATATTCCGTTCATCCCTTGATAAGTGCAATGCTTCATTTGTATTGTATCGAAAAAAGTGATAATCTTCGATCATATTGTTGAGCGAAGTGCCTTTGATAAGATTAGGATGAAAAATAAGCCCGTGTCCCTTAGGCTGATAAATATCAACTTTGTTTTCAACGTCGATAACTTGTCCTGGTGAAATAAAAACAAGTGTTCCGTCTTCATAATCATAGGTATTACACCCATATTTTAAATCACCACAATGCACGTTTTTAAGGAAAATACAATAAAGTCCAAATGTCATTTTGGAACCTGTCCGTTTATGAGCTTTAGAAAAATCTATTACTGAAACAAGAGGGTGTAACGTTTCATGATTATTGAAAACATTATATTCATGTACTGTGTTGAAGATAAATTTATTGCTCATAGTTTCTGCTGTTATCTACTCAAAAATAAGTAATTAGAAGTCCTCCTTTTTAAAAAATATATAAATAAGTGATTATGGTAGCATATTCTGTAATACATATACGTATGAGGAATTATGATTTCAGATATTTGATGAACACAAAGATGAAATGAATTGTTGTTTATTCTAGTAAGGATAATGACGTAATACAAAGGAATATGAGAAATGGAATGATAATTTGTCTGAGTACCATTTTATTAGGAATGATGACAACTGAAAATACTATTGCGCAGCAGAAGAAGATAAAGCCATTGGTCATTGTTGAGCAAGGAAGTTTTGCTGTTGGTGGGATTAAGATCACAAATCCAGGAACTTTTAATGTGCAAGATGCGCTGAAACCCGAAGGGCAAACTTTGCATGGAGATCATGCTTATGTCTTTTATCAAGTTCCAGATAAAAGCAAGAAATTGCCTCTCGTTTTTTTACATGGTGCAGGGCAGTCCAAAAAAACGTGGGAATCCACACCGGATGGACGTGAAGGATTTCAAAATATATTCTTGCGAAAAAAATATCCAGTCTACTTGCTTGACCAGCCTCGAAGAGCTGCCGCAGGACGGACAACAGTAGCATCGGCTATTTCGACTACAGCCGACGAACAATTTTGGTTCACACAATTTAGGATTGGTAACTATCCTAACTATTTTGAGAATGTTCAATTTCCGCGTGATGAACAATCCTTAGCACAGTTTTATAGACAGATGACTCCGAATACAGGTGCATTTGATGCGAAGGTCATTTCTGATGCGATTTCAGGTTTATTTGACAGAATAGGGAGTGGTATTTTGGTTACCCATTCACAAGGCGGCGGACCAGGCTGGATGACAGCCATCCTAAATACCAATGTGAAAGCGATTGTGGCTTACGAACCGTATAGTAGTTTTTTATTTCCAGAAGGTGAAGTGCCTACGCCCATTTCTTCTACTGGATTATTCGGCGCTTTAAAAGGGCAAGCTATTCCTTTGGAAGATTTTCTTAAGCTCACTAAAATTCCTATTGTCATTTATTACGGAGATAACATCGCTGATGCACCAACTGATATTTGGAATAAAGATCATTGGCGATCAGGATTAGAAATGGCTCTAAAGTGGGCAGAAGTGATTAACAAGTATGGTGGCGATGCGACCGTGGTACATCTTCCAGAAATTGGAATAAAAGGAAATACGCATTTTCCATTTTCAGATTTGAATAACGTGGAGGTCGCAGAAGCGCTTTCAGATTGGTTAAAAAGTAAAGGTTTAGACAAGTAAGATGAATATGATAATTTCACTGAAAATAGTTATGGCAGGTGTTGGATTGACTATTAGCTTACTAAGTTTTGGTCAAAAAAAACCAGAAAATCCTTTCGGCTTAGTCTACAAAGGAGCTATTACAAAAAATATGGATGGTACAGTTCAAATTCATTCTGTTAATTATTCGTTGAATGGAATTAATATCGCTGCAAATGTGTACACGCCCGCAGGATATAATAATTCAAAAAAGCATGCCGCTATCGTCATTGCTCATCCTAACGGAGGTGTAAAAGAGCAAGTTTCGGGGATGTACGCACAACGTTTAGCGGAGCAGGGCTATATTACGATTGTGGCAGATGCAGCGTATCAGGGCGCTTCAGGTGGATTGCCACGAAATGTAGATAAGCCATCAAATCGTATTGAAGATATTCATGGAATGGCAGATTTTATTTCCAAATTCCCAGGTGTCGATACTGATAAAATTGGTTTGTTAGGAATATGTGGTGGAGGTGGCTATGCCCTCAAGGCTGCGCAAGGTGATAAGCGTTTTCAATCCATAGCTACGTTGAGTATGTTTAATTCGGGGCGCGTTCGTCGCAATGGTTTTTTGGATAGGGATGTAAAGACTGTTCAAGAGCGTTTGGTTAAGGCGTCTCAAGCGCGTCAGCAGGAAATTTTAACTGGCGAAGTTTCCTATTTGGGAACTGCAAATCCTACGGATGAGGAAATCGAAAAAATTTCTACCGATTTGTATCGTGAAGGTTATGCTTATTATTACCGTACACATGCACATCCCAATTCTACGTTTAAATACACCGAAAGTAGTTTGATAGATTTAATGACCTTTGATGCTAATACGAATATGGATTTAATAACTCGACCTTTGCTAATGATTGTGGGAAGCAAAGCAGATACCAAATACATGAGCGACGAAGTATATTCTAATGCTATCAGTATGCTGCATAAAGAGTTTTTTGTGTTAGAAGGTGCTTCACATATAGAGACCTATTGGAAAGAAGTCTATGTCAAGCAAGCGGTGGATAAGTTGGTTAGTTTTTATGGTGATACTTTAAAATAATTAGATATGAAGATTTTTGTTAAATGTTTTGTGGTCGGATTGTTTCTTACGTGGAATATTTCATGCACGTTTGCTCAAGAAAAAGCTGTTGAACAGGAAATTATCACCTTGTCAAAAAATAAATGGCAATGGATGGCCGATAAAAATGTAGATGTTTTGGATAGTTTATTTCATGAGAAATCTGTTTATGTACATATGGGTGGATCTTGGGGCAAAGAAAGAGAATTGGCGGTGATTAAAAGCGGTGGTATCTGGTATAAAAAAGCGATTGTACATGATGTATCCGTGGAGATCGTAAACAATACAGCCGTATTATTAAATAGGATAGATTTACTTGCAGTTGTAGGCGGGAATGAAGTAACAAACCCCTTCATCGTAACCGAAGTTTATGTGAATGAGAATGATAAATGGGAACTTCTTTCGCTTTCATTCACCAAGACAATGACGCCAAATTAAATAGATATGGTAAATAACTTGCTATCGGTTTTAGTTCTTTGTTTTTGTCTCACAATACAAACCACTAATGCACAATCTAAAGAGAATCATACAGCTTTAACCAAGGAACATGAAGCGCTTATTCGGATTTCATCACAAGCCGCGGTTGGTGAGCTGGATAAATTACGTGATGAACTACACAGAGGTTTGGATGCTGGATTGACGATTAATAAGGTGAAGGAAAGTTTGATCCATTTACATGCTTATGCGGGTTTTCCGCGAAGTATTCGCGGCTTGCAAACGTTAATAACTGTTGTGGATGAACGTCAAAAAAATGGGATAAAGGATGAAGTAGGGAGCGATGCTTCATCTATTTCGACAGAAAAGACCAAATACGATCGCGGAAAAGCTATTTTACAACAACTTACTGGCGTGAAAGAGAATGACGTGAAAACAGGTTATGCTGCATTTGCGCCAACTATAGAAATTTTTCTGAAAGAACATCTATTTGCGGATCTATTCGAACGTGATTTATTGAATTATTCGGAGCGTGAATTGGTGACTATTTCGGTATTAGCTAGTATAGGCAAAGTAGAACCCATGCTAAAATCGCATCTGAGCATTTGTGTTAATTTGGGCTGTAGTTCCGAGCAATTACAGCAATTTTTGCAAATAATTAAAGACGCCCAAGGTGTAGAGCGAGCAACGGATGCTGCAAAAGTATTAACAGAAGTATTAAATAAATAGAACTTAGATGATGAATTCGAAGATAAAAACAATAATGCTGGGTTTGTGTGGGTTAGTGCTGTCATGTAATCAAAAGATGGATTCACAAACAGTACAAAAAGCACCCTTTGAAAAAGGAGATTTGGTTACTAATAGCAATTTCACAGGGACAGTTTGGTTGAATTACTTAGCAGAGACGGATAGTGTTCATAACGTAAATATTGGTTCTGTGACATTTGCTCCAGATGCTCGAACAAACTGGCATTATCACAAAGGTGGACAAATATTATTGGTTACAGCTGGTCGTGGTTTGTATCAAGAGAAAGGAAAGCCAGTAGAATTTATTGAAACAGGCGAAGTTGTAAAATGTCCACCAAATATTGAACATTGGCATGGTGCAACTCCAACCGATACGATGACACACATCGCTATCGGAACTAACACAAATATTGGTGGTGCCGTGTGGTTAAAACCTGTTACCGATGAAGAATACAACAAGCATTAAACAGAAATCTATATCTTTGCCTCTTAACAAACTGAACGGGCACCCATGTTCTACTTTCATATTCCATTTTGCAAACAAGCATGTCACTATTGCGACTTTCACTTTAGTACTTCCTTAAAGTACAAGGAGGAGTTGCTCCAGGCTATGCTTTCGGAGATTGAACTTCGGGCATCTTACCTTGAAAACAAGAAGGTAGAATCACTTTACTTTGGTGGTGGAACTCCATCCATTCTTCAGGCGAAGGAAATAGACTCTTTGATTGGGCAAGTTGCCAAATACTTTGAAATAAGTTCAGATGCGGAAATTACCTTAGAGGCTAACCCAGATGATTTAGATAGAAAAAAGGTTCAGGAATTAAGGGGTACTGAGATTAACAGATTTAGTATTGGTATTCAATCTTTTTACGAAGAGGATTTGAAATGGATGAATCGAGCACATAATTCGGAGGAGGCTAAATCTTCTATTATGCGAGTTCAAGATGCGGGTTTTGAAAACATTACATGTGATTTAATTTATGGCTACCCTTTATTGACCAATAATAAATGGAGATCAAATATGCAGGAATTGATCAATTTGGAGGTTCCGCATATCTCATCTTATTCGATGACAGTTGAAAAGAAAACAGCATTAGCTCATCTCATCAATACAGGAAAAACCGCAGCCCTTAATGAGGATCAAAGTGCTGAACAAATGCTCATGCTGATAGATACTCTTACATCATCAGGATATGAACATTATGAAATTTCAAATTTTGCTAAACCAGGCAGATATGCGAGGCATAATAGCAATTATTGGAAAGGTAAATCCTACTTAGGCATTGGACCATCTGCACATTCATTCAATGGAGCTTCGAGATCGTGGAATATTGCAAATAATGCCTTGTATATAAAGGGTATACTTTTAAAGGAGTTAGCATTAAAAACAGAGCTTCTAAGTAAAAACGATCGATTTAATGAATATGTCATGACTTCCTTAAGAACCAAATGGGGAGTTGACAAGAAATATGTTCTACAAGAGTTTGGGGATGATTACTTAAACAGCATCCTAAAAACAATTGAACAATATGTTTATAACAAAGAGGTCCTAATTTCAGACGAAGGCATAATTACTTTGAGCCCCTCAGGGAAATTATTGGCAGATCAGATTGCTGCCGATTTATTTATTGTAGAATAAGAAATTGGGATAAAAATCAGCAAAAAGCGTTTAGCACTCTTTAAACGTTTGATAAATTATCAACAATACAGCTAAAGAATTATTATTATAAAAATTCAGTCCCAAAATTAGCAGCGTGTTTTATCAAATTTTCAATTTTTATTTTTTTAGCAATACAAAAGCTCTAAGTTTGCATCAAATTTCTACAATCAATAATTATGATACACACTTCTACTTTTGAGGACCAAATCAAAAGTTACAAATCAAACCAAAATGCTTGCGTTAAGCTTATCCAGCTGATTAGCGATTTATGGTTCAACCAATCGATTGAGCTTGTGCTATTTAGGAATCAATTAATTGATCGCAGAGTTAGTTTTATTTTAAATTTACATCAGCAGTCGAAGGAATATGCGGGTATTGAATTAACCATTCAGGAGACCTTGCTTGTTGCAGAGGCCATTCATGCATTAGATTTGAAACCATCTAGGCTTGACATTGGTAAATTAGCTTTGAATATCCGTAATGAAGGAATTAAGGCTGTAAACATTCAAGAATTTGTTCAGAAAGAATTAGAGCCTGGAAAGGAGCATTTAACGTTCTTACCGAAAGATGTTGTTCTATATGGTTTTGGTAGGATTGGAAGGTTATTAGCTCGAGAACTTGTCAGCAAGGTTGGTGCGGGGAAACAGCTGAGATTAAGAGCGATTGTCACCCGTGACTTGGTTGATGAAAAATCATTGAAGAAAAGAGCAAGTTTATTGAGACAAGATTCGATACATGGAAATTTTGATGGTGAAGTCTTAGTAGATACCGAGCATGATGCATTAATTATCAATGGAATTCCTGTTTATGTAATTTCTGCGAAAGGCCCTGAGGAAATTGATTACAGCAAGTATGGTATTGAAGATGCATTAGTTATTGATAATACTGGTGCTTTTAGAGATGACAAGGAGCTTTCAAGACATTTGAGTTCAAAGGGAGCAACGATGGTATTATTAACAGCTCCAGGAAAGGGAGTTCCTAATATAGTTTATGGAGTAAATGAATTAGATGCTGACCCTAAAAAGGACAATATTTTTTCAGCGGCCTCCTGTACCACCAATGCAATATCACCAGTTTTAGCCATATTGGAAAAAGAATTGGGAATTGAGAAAGGACATATAGAAACTATCCACTCCTATACGAATGATCAGAATTTGGTAGACAATATGCATAAGAAATCCAGAAGAGGACGTGCAGCGGCTTTGAATATGGTAATAACTGAAACGGGAGCTGGTTCTGCTGTTGCCAAAGTATTGCCATCATTAGCTGGAAAGCTGACCTCCAATGCCATTCGCGTGCCAGTTCCAAATGGTTCTTTAGCAATATTGAATGTAGAATTAAAGAAAAAGACTACATTGAATGATTTAAATAATATCTTGAAGACCGCAGCATTAAATGGGGATCTGGTTGAACAGATAGCTTATACAAATAACTCCGAATTGGTATCTTCGGATATTATCGGAACTTCGGCAGCCTCGGTTATTGATTCACCAGCCAATATTGTTTCCGATGATGGTAAAACCGCAATTATTTATGTATGGTATGATAATGAATACGGGTATTCCCACCAAGTCATGCGATTAGCGAGACATATCGCCGGTGTTAGGAGATATACCTATTATTAATAAGATGAGAAGGGATTCAATAACGAATCCCTTTTTATTTATACTTCTTTTTCAGATTTAATCAATCTAAATCCCATCCAAACAATCCAAACATAAGCAAGAGTTTTAGGTATCATCAAAAATCCGATTTGTGGATAGAAGCGCGACCATATTACGACCGGCAAATAAAATGCAAAGCTTAAAGTAATTGCTAGCCACATCCAACGAAATTCCACATCGTTAGACCTTTTAGCTTCTTGACCAAATAATATTATCATCAATATTCCTAGTATTCAAAAAGGAATATTTCGATAAATCTCCCATTCATATGACGGGTTTTCATCCAGCCATCCATTTTCTGGGCATAAACAAAGAAGAATCCTTAGTGCTGCCAAGATATAAATCCAGAAGGCTAATTGTTTTCCTTGGAATGAGTACCTGATTTTTGCAATATGAAATAGAATTACATAAAAAACCGTCATTGAGATCGAGGCAACGAATGTACCTATACTCAGTAGTTGTTTATGGTTTTGAAGACCATCTGTACTTAAGGCATAAATTCTAGGAATCAAATGAAATGAATCACCAATTCCTAGAACTAATGCCATAATTCCAAACAAGAGGACTAATTTTCGATTTCTTGATTTTATTATCATTGCAACTCCCATACTAATTATTAATATCAGATAGGAGCTACCAAAAAATAATTTCAGCTATATTTTTCATAAAGATTGGTTGGTTAATAATGTTTTACTGGCAGAGCAAACAAGTTTGTTGGATTGGCATACTTGTTTGTTTATGATGGGATAAAATTATCGGATTAAATGGACATATTGTAATAATATCGTTGACAATCAGTGTTAAATCTGGTAATTGAATTAGTATAGTAAGAGCTTGAATGTAAAAATTTTATTATTCAGGACAGTACAGGATACCTCAACTAAAATATAAGCCTATATTTGGTTTAATGGGGCCGTATTACCAATGCGCACGGTTTCCGTAAATCTAATCTAAGCCTACAACAATAATTATGAACCGCTTAAGGCAATTTTTTATAATTTCATTGGTTCTACTCCTATTTGGTTGTACACATAAACCAAGCATGGAGCCAATAAAAATCCAAAAGGATTCACGAATAGTATTAATAGGGAATAACCTGGGTTCCAGAATGATGGAATATGGGGATTTTGACACTGAACTCCAAACTCGGTTTCCAGATTACAATCTTTTTATCCGTAATATCTGTAATCCGGGAAACACTGCTGGATTCAGGCCTCACCCATCGAGGAATTCGCCATGGGCATTTCCGGGTGCTGAGAAATTCAATCCGGAATTTGATATAAATACGGGTAGTGAAGGTCATTTTCCTACCGAGGATGAATGGTTAACAGAATTAAAACCTGATGTTATCTTAGGGTTTTTCGGTTACAACGAATCCTTTCGTGGAGAAGAGGGCCTTGAGGATTTCAAGGGTGAAATCGCAGCATTCATCGATCATACCAATAGCACAGACTATAATGGAGGTAAAGGCACCAAATTGGTTTTGATCTCTCCTATTGCTTTTGAGGATCTTACGGACAAGTTTGATCTGCCAGATGGCAAGGAATTCAACAAGAACATTCAATTATATGCTGATGCTATGGAGCAAGTTGCGAAAGAGAAAAACACAACATTTTTGGATGTCTTTGATATTACGAAGAAGTGGTATGATCAAAACTCAGATTATCTCACCATAGATGGTTCTCAATTATCAGAAAAATCATACGAGAAATTTGCTGACTACTTAGTAACTAGCATTTTTGGTAAAGGTGAGGGAGCAGCTTCGAGTCATAAAGAAGAGATAAAAAAGGCAGTTTTAGAGAAAGACTGGATTTGGACGCAGGATTTTAAAATTCCAAATGGCGTACATGCTTACGGTCGTAGGTTTAATCCATTCGGTCCGGAGAACTATCCATTTGAGATCAAAAAGCTTCGTGAGATGGGTTATATTCGGGATACAGCAATTTGGAAGGCTGCGAAAGGGGAATCTTACGATTTAGCGGCAATGGATAAGAACACATTGACACTTCCTGAAGTAAAAACCAATGTTGATTTTGGTCAAGACCCTAATTCCAGGTATTTATATGGGGAAGAAGCGCTTGCGAAATTTCATACTGCTCCGGGATATAAAATTGATTTATTTGCCTCGGAGAAAGAGTTTCCAGACCTAGCCAACCCTGTTCAAATATCCTTTGACTCAAAAGGAAGACTTTGGGTAGCAACGATGCCTAGTTATCCGCATTATAAAGCTGGAGATGGTAAGCCAAATGATAAAATTATTATTCTTGAGGATACTGATGGTGATGGCAAGGCGGATAAACAATCAATATTTGCCGATCATCTACACTTGCCAATTGGTTTTGAATTTGCACCTGAGGGGGTTTATTTATCCCAAGGAAAGAATCTTGTGCTATTAAAGGACACGGATAATGATGGCAAAGCAGATAAAAAAGAGGTAATACTCAGCGGATTTGATGATCATGATACCCATCATGCACATAGTGCTTACAGCATGGATCCGTCGGGAGCTATTTTAATGGCAGAAGGAGTTTTCCTTCATACCAATGTAGAGACTTCATATGGCCCTGTTAGAGGAGTTAATGGTGGATTTTACAGATATGCACCTCAAACTAAAAAGTTAGAGCGCGTAGCACAAGTTTCTATTCCAAATCCATGGGGAATTGCAACAGATGACTGGGGACAAACTATTTACTTAGAGACATCAGGACCAGATGTAAGGTGGATGTTGCCAGGAAGTGTAAAACCTAGATATGGGGAATCAAATGATAAATCTTTCAGTTTAGTTGATGAAAACCACCGAGTTCGTCCTACTTCAGGACTGGAATTTATATCGTCTAGTCATTTCCCTGACTCTGTTCAAGGCGATTATTTATTAAATAATACGATTGGATTTTTAGGAGGTAAGCAACATACATTTGAAGATGATGGAACTGGTTATAAATCAAAACATCGTCAGGATTTATTTTGGTCGGATGACAAAAACTTCCGTCCCGTAGATGCAGAAATTGCACCCGATGGTTCATTGTATATTGTTGATTGGCATAATATGTTGATTGGCCACATGCAGCATAACGCTAGGGATCCACTTCGTGACCATGTTCATGGTCGTATTTATCGAGTAACCTATCCTTCAAGGCCATTGGTAAAACCTGCCAAGATAGATGGAGCATCAATTGAGGAATTGCTTGAGAATTTAAAATTGCATGAAATTAGAACTCGCTATAGAACACGTACTGAATTAAGAATGCGTGACAACAATGAAGTTGCTAAAAAAGCAACAGAGTGGGCTAATAATCTAGATCAAAAAGACCCTAAATATTTGCACAATTTAGTAGAGGCAATGTGGGTAACTTGGGGTGCAGATAAAATCAATGCGGACTTAGTACAAAAGCTCTTGGAATCTAATGACTATCATGCAAGAGCAGCTGCTATACATGCCCTGCGTTATAATACTGACAAGATAAAAAACTACAAGGAGATGATGACCAAAGCGACGAAGGATGAAAGTGGTCGAGTAAAATTAGAACTGATTGCTGCGGCATCATGGATGAAACCAGCTGAAGGATTGGATTTGATGAATGCCATAGATACAAGTAGTCTTGACAAGTGGAATAAACCAGCATATTTAACTTCTTTAGCTCACTTAAAAAATAAATCAGTTAAAGAGAATAGGGAAACAAGTAAAACGATTAGTAAATTATCAGGACCTGCATTAGATCAGTTTAAGCGAGGCTCTGTTATCTACTCCAAAGAGGGATTTTGTATTACCTGTCATCAACCAAATGGTAAAGGATTAGATGCTTCAGGCTTCCCACCATTACATGCTAGCAAATGGGTAACTGGGAATGAGGATAGATTAATTAAATTAACATTAAATGGATTATTAGGACCCATTGAGGTTAATGGTAAAAAATATCCAGGACAAGTACCGATGACACCATTTGGCATGATGTTAAATGATCAGGAAATAGCTGATGTATTAACTTATGTAAGAAATACCTTTGGGAATGAAGCCAGCCCGATTTCTGCTTCTAAAGTGAAAGAAATTAGAGAATCCATTAAGGATAAGAAAGGCTTCTATTCGCCAGAGGAACTTTTGAAAGCACATCCATTGGAGAAATAAAAAAGAAAGAATACATAACGAAAATAGAATGAATAAAATAGGATTTAATATTTTACCATGGACTGCCGGAGTTTCGGCGAAGGCATTTCCTTTACTAGATAGATTGAAAGAGATTGGCTATGATGGTGTTGAGGTTTTTATAGGTTCTCCAGATGAGGGAGAATACAAAGCCTTAGCCAAACATGCTCATGATTTGGGTTTAGAGGTAAATGCCGTAACTGTTCTTGCAGAGAATGAAAGTCCTATTTCAACAGATAAATCGATTAGGAATCGAGGGATAGACCGTATTAAATGGGTTATAGATAGGGCACATGATATGGGTTCAGAGATCCTTTGCGGGCCTTTTCATTCGGCACATGGTTATTTTTCAAGAGCAGCTCCTACGGAACAGGAATATGAGTGGGCTGCTGAGGCATTGAGAATTGCTGGTGACCATGCGCAGCAAGCGGGTATAATTCTTACGCCAGAGGCTGTAAATCGTTTTGAGAACTATTTAGCAAGTTGTATAGACCATCTTTCGCATTTAATCGAGCTAACGAACCATCCGAATGTTCGGGGGATGTATGATACCCATCATTCCCATATAGAAGAAAAAAGTGTAAAAGGTTCAATTCAAAAGATGGCACCAGTATTAGCACATGTTCACATCAGTGAAAATGATCGTGGTACACCTGGGAAAGGTTTAGTGCATTGGGACGAAGTTTTTCAGACATTGAGTGACATTGATTATTCAGGTTGGTATACTATTGAATCCTTTTCTAGAGCGGATCCAGACTTTGCAAATGCAATAAATGTTTGGCGCGAATATTCTGATCCATGGGAGATTGCGGAAGAAGGTTATCATTTTATCAAAAATAATCTAACGAAATTTGAAAAAAAATAAGTTATCTTGTTGATTGAATTGTAATCAACACATAATAATTTAACCACAAATAAACCACATTATGAGTAAACAAGTTAACCCTAGTGCCTTGTTTTTAGGAAGCTGTTTAGCCCTAATTACAACAGGTCTTACCTTTTCCATTCGTGCTGGGATTTTACCTCAGCTAGGTGAAAGTTTTAATTTATCAGCAGAACAATTGGGATTTATCAATTCCATGTGGTTTCTGGGATTCCCTATTTCGATGATTCTGGGAGGAATATTTTATTACAAAATTGGGCCTAGCAACATTATGCGTTTTGCATTTATCTCCCATACCCTTGGGATTTTGTTGACGATTTTTGCGAACGGGTATTCAACTTTATTAATTTCCACTTTATTTATTGGTTTAGGCAATGGATGTACTGAGGCAGCCTGTAATCCACTTATTGCGGATTTATATTCCGGCAAGAAGATGGACAAAATGCTAAACAGATTCCATATGTGGTTTCCGGGAGGAATTGTATTGGGTAGTTTGATTTCCTTGGTATTGACCAAATGGGGAGCATCTTGGCAAACACAGATGTGGGTAATTATGATTCCAACCATTTTATATGCTATTCTATTTTACGGCAAAGCATTTCCGAAGCCAAAGGAAGAAAGTGCCACTTCGCTTTCAAATAATGTAAAGGCAATGTTCTCCCCTATTTTTATCTTCTTATTCTGTTGTATGGCATTAACAGCTATTTCAGAATTTGGCCCACAACAATGGGTAGGGATTATTATGGCAAATAGCGGTGCCAGTCCGATGTTAGTGTTAGCATTAGTCACTGGATTAATGGCTGTAGGAAGGTTTTTTGCCGGACCAGTAGTGAAGGCATTGGGTCAAACCGGGGTTTTACTCGGAGGAGCGATTTTTGCTACCATTGGAGTATATTTATTCTCGATTGCAACAGGAGGCATGGTCTACGTTGCGGCAATATTATTTGCAATTGGAGTATGTTATTTCTGGCCAACAATGATTTCAACTACGGCTCAGCGAGTACCTTTGAGCGGTGCAATAGGGATGTCAGTAATTGGAGGTGTAGGAATGTTCTCGACTTCAATTTTCCAACCTATCATAGGGCGATGGATAGATCAATCTAAAGCGGCTGTACAACAATCTGGAGAGGTCATAGAAAATTTAGATTTAGTTGTAGGACAAATTACCTTAGCTAAATTGGCTATTTTTCCAGGGATATTAATTGTTCTATTCTTATTTTTCTATTTCTGGCAAAAAAGAACATACAAAGGTCATCAAGAAACAACGGAAGGTGCATCTGACGCACAAGTAGAAACCGTTTAATAAAAATTAAAATCGTAATAGAACTTTCATGAAATCTTGGAATCTCCAAAGTCCATGAAAGTTCTATTGAATTAATATCAAAAATTTCCAACACAAAAATGAAAAATCAACTCAAACCTAACCGAATTCTTTCATTTTGGAGCCGAAAAATCTTATTGGTAGCTTTTCTATCGATCAGTTTTGGGTTTCATAATTGTATTGCTCAACAGTCAAACTGGCTACACTACAGCCCTGAAAAATCTGTTTCCAAAGGTAAAAAAGTGGTACTTATTTCAGGGGATGAAGAATATCGGTCTGAGGAGAGTTTACCCATGTTGGCGAAAATTTTGACACAAAAACATGGTTTTGAAACTATTGTTTTATTTGCCATAAATCCAGACACTAAGCAGATTGACCCAGAATATCAGAAAAACATTCCAGGGTTGGAGAATCTACAAAATGCGGATTTAATGATTATTGCAAGTCGATTTAGGGAATTGCCTGATTACCAAATGAAATTTGTCGACAATTTTCTAAAAGCGGGCAAACCAGTCATTGGGCTTCGCACTGCGACCCATGCCTTTAATTTCCCTAAGGAGTCCAAAAGTGCCTATAAGCATTATGGGTTCAGCAATCAGGAGGGTGAATGGAAAGGTGGTTTTGGAGGCTTTGTACTTGGTGAAACATGGATTAACCATCATGGAGACCATGGTACAGAAGGTTCATTAGGTTTGACTAATGGTCTTCAAGTAAATGCAAAAAACCCTATTTTAATTGGGGTTGAAGATATTTGGGTTCCATCAGATGTATATGGAATCAAGGATGATCTTCAACAGGCAAAAATCCTTGTCTTTGGTCAACCAACTTTGGGTATGACTGCAGAAAGCCCTGTAAATAGAAAGAAATCCATTATGCCAGTTGCCTGGACTAAAGATTATCAAATTCCAGGAGGAAAAAAAGGAAAGGTTTTTACAACCACAATGGGATCTTCAATTGATCTTTTGGATCAAAACTTAAGAAGATTAATTGTGAATGCGAGTTATTGGGCAGTAGGATTAGAAAACGAAATTAAAGCTGATTCCAATGTTGACCCAATTGGAGATTACCAACCAATTATGTTTGGCTTTGGGACTCATAAAAAGGGAAAATATCCTAAGGATTATCAATAAGAATTATACTCTGTTCAACAATTTTTCGGTTTCCAGATATTTCATAATAATTTGGGTTGCACCGGAACGTTGTTGAACATAGTTTTTTGCAGCCAAACTGGCTTTCAATAGTTTCTCGGAATTTGACAGAGCTTGGTAGACTTCATTAAGCTCTTTTTCATTTGCGATCGAGAATCCAGCACCTAATTCCAATAAATCTATGGCTTCCTGAAACTTTTCATATTTAGGACCAAATATGACGGGCATTCCATAAGTAGCCGCTTCCAAGGTATTATGGATCCCTACCCCAAATCCACCGCCGATATAAGCAATTCTTCCAAAATAATACAAGGAGGATAACATGCCAATATTATCAATAATCAATTGTCTGGATACAGCAATTTGTTGGTCGGTATAGGTATTGAATTTTGAAAACAATAAGGCATGCGGGAATAGCTTTAAGATTTGGTCAATATGCTCTTGATGAATTTCATGAGGAGCAATAATTGCTTTCAAATCTTTATTTTTTTCCAATAAATCTTTTAGCAGGATTTCATCAGGTTGCCATGTACTTCCAGCGACTAGAACAGAATCCTTACCTACAAATCTTTGAACTTCTGGAATATCTTTATGTTGTTTTGGCAATTCGACAACACGGTCAAATCGAGTATCACCGGCTAATCCGGCATTCGTTATTCCTATCCATTTTAACATATGAACACTTTCGTTATTCTGGGTAAAAAAGAAGGACACATTTTTGAGAATAGACCTAAAGAAACCACCGTATTGCTTAAAGAACACCTGGTTTTCTCTAAAGATCGCTGATATCATTAATAATCTAATTTTTCTCTTATTTAATTCCTTAAAGTAATGGTACCAGTATTCATATTTTGTGAACACGGCAAATTTTGGGTTTATCAAATCTAAAAATCTACGTGAATTCCTAGGAGTATCTGCTGGTAAATAGAAGACATAATCTGCCAAGGCTGTGTTTTTTCTGATTTCATAACCTGAGGGCGAGAAAAATGTTACAATTATTTTTTCGTTAGGATAACGTATTTTGATTTGCTCCATTACGGCTCTACCCTGTTCAAATTCTCCTAAGGATGCGAAGTGGAACCAAATGTATTCTTGATCTTTTTCAACCGTTTGTTCAATACGTTGGAGCAGATCCTTACGACCGTTTAGGAGGAGCTTTGCTTTGGCATTAAAGAGAGCAAAGACCCGTAGCAACAAGCCGTAAATTAAAATCCCCAAGTCGTAAAGAAAACGCATCATGTTAAAATATTACTTATATTCGTCAAAGATATTTAAACCTTTTCAAATTCACTATTGTGCAAGAAAACAAGCGCAAACGAATATTAATCACTGGAGCGGCTGGATTTTTAGGATCCCATCTATGTGACCATTTTATTGAATTAGGATTTCATGTCATAGGGATGGATAATTTAGTGACGGGAGACCTTAGAAATATCGAACATCTCTTCCATCTACCGAATTTCGAGTTTTACCATCATGATGTTTCCAAATTTGTACATGTCCCGGGGGAACTCCATTATATTCTACACTTTGCTTCACCGGCAAGCCCCATTGATTATCTGAAGATTCCGATTCAAACCTTAAAGGTAGGTTCATTGGGAACACATAATTTATTAGGGTTAGCCAAAAGTAAAAACGCTAGAATCCTTGTTGCCTCAACCTCTGAAGTTTATGGAGATCCTTTGGTTTCACCACAAAATGAAGAATATTGGGGGAATGTAAATCCTGTAGGACCAAGAGGGGTTTATGATGAGGCGAAGCGGTTCCAAGAAGCGATGACCATGGCCTATCATAATTTTCATGGACTTGAGACTAGAATAGCCAGGATTTTCAACACCTTTGGCCCGCGGATGCGCCTTGAGGATGGTCGAGCATTACCGACTTTTATTTCCCAAGCTTTACAGAACCAAGATGTAACTGTTTTTGGAGATGGCCAACAAACCCGATCATTTATATATGTCTCTGACCAAGTGGAAGGGATTTGTAAGCTATTATTCAGTGATTATCAATTTCCAATCAACATAGGAAATCCTGATGAGATGACTTTAATAGATATGGCAAAAGAGATCATTGAATTAACGGAAAGTAGTTCAAATATTATTTTTGAGGCCCTTCCAGTAGATGATCCTAAAAAAAGGCGTCCTGATATTTCGAAGGCCAGGGAAATTCTAAATTGGGAGCCGAAGATTTCAAGGCTAGAAGGACTTGAAAAAACAATTAAATACTATAAAACATTATTTAAAGAACAAGCAACGATAAAATCGAAATAAAATGAGTAAAATACTAGTTACCGGTGGTACCGGATTTATTGGATCACATACAGTTGTAGAACTTCACAATGCAGGCTATACTCCTGTTCTAGTTGATAATCTTTCAAATTCAAATATTAAAATCTTGGATCAAATTGAAAAAATCATTGGTGTGAAGCCAGAATTTCATCAATTTGACCTATGCGACACTGAGAAAGTAAATGAATTTGTAAAGTCAAATCCAGATATTTCAGGTATTATCCATTTTGCTGCTTCAAAGGCAGTAGGAGAATCAGTTCAGAACCCTTTGAAATACTATCATAACAATTTCTTCTCATTAATCAATTTATTAGAGGCATATCGCGATAAACCAATCAACTTTGTATTTTCCTCAAGTTGTACGGTTTATGGGGAGCCAGATGCGCTTCCTGTAACGGAAAGTGCTCCAGTAAAAAAGGCGACCTCACCATATGGCAACACGAAGCAGATTGCTGAAGAAATTCTTGAAGAAACAGCCAAGGCAAATCAAAACTATCAATTTGTAGCCTTACGTTATTTCAATCCAGTTGGTGCTCATAGTTCTGCACTTATTGGAGAATTGCCTATTGGAATTCCTCAGAATCTATTACCATTCATCACTCAAACGGCCATTGGGAAGCGCGAAAAATTAACTGTATTTGGGGATGATTATGAGACAGAAGATGGATCAGCAGTTAGGGATTATATCCATGTTGTAGATTTAGCAAAAGCGCACGTGGCTGCGATTAAATTGTTAGAAAAAGGAAATCCAAACGGTAATTATGATGTATTCAACATTGGTACTGGCAATGGATATTCTGTATTAGAAGCTATCAAAGCATTTGAATCAGCATCAGGTCAAAAGTTAAATTATGAGGTTGGACCACGTCGTGAAGGAGACATCATCAAGGTTTGGGGAGATGTTACAAAATCTACGAAGGAACTAGGATGGAAAGCAGAATTAGGAATTGATGAAATGATGTCCTCTGCTTGGGAATGGGAAAAATATTTGAAGGAAAATCCTATTCAGTAATTTTTAGATATCAATAAAGAGATAGAAAGACTGTCAATTTTAATATCTCATTTTAAATACAAAGAAGGCTCTTGATAATTTCAAGAGCCTTCTTTATTTGATTGCAGATTCTATTTTCCTTCTTCTTTTACTCTTTCAAATATTTTCGGATTGAACTTAAATGAAGGAGTCATCAAATACAATAGGATGATTCTAGAATAACGATTATTAAAAGGTGCCATAATCAAAGTTACGGCCAATGCCACTATTACGTATAACCAGGGACTTTCTAGATTTCCTGACAATAAATAGGTAGCCACACAAGCTGTAACTAACTCAGCCACACTTAATGCATAGCTAACGTACATAGCGACATAAAAATAACCGGGTTCCTTTTCAAATTTCAAATCACATGCTGGACATCTTTCCAACATTTTTTTTGATTTAAAACTTAATAGCGGAGCAGCGAACATATTTCCTGTTCTACACCTCGGGCATTTCCCTTCGATCGCGCTTTTCAATTCGGAAGGAATGGTATATTTTGTTTCCATATTAATATTTACGTCCATTGTGATTTTCTGAATTCTTCGGGTGTTTTACCCTCTACTTTTTTAAAAAACTTAGTAAAATAGGAGTTATCATTAAAGCTCAACTCATAAGCTACTTGAGATATTGTCCAATCAGGCAATATCAATAAGCGCTTAGCTTCCAACATGATTCTATTCCTAATTACCTCCCCTGCTTGTAAGCCCAAATATTCCTTACATACGGAATTTAAATGATTGGGAGTTACGAATAATAATTCTGCATATTCCTTTGGCAAATGCAATTCCTTATATCTCTGATCTACCAATGAAATAAAGTTCTTGATTAAAACCAAGTGATAATCAATTGATTTTGCCGGAAAATTCGGAATATATGCTTGATCAAATCTCAACAAGATATATAATAATAGAGATCGTTTTAAGTCGATCGATACGGTTCGACTGTTAATTTCTATTAATTGATCAAACAATTGTGAAATTTCCTTCACTTGATACTCTTCTAAAACAAATACCCCATCATTCAAAGATGAAAATAGATCCAGATTTTCGACGTAATCAGGTTGAATTAATAAAGATTTAAAATAATCAATATCAAAGTTGACTATATAGCCTTTCATTTCACCTTCAAACATCCAAGAATGAACTTGTCCAGGTCCCGTAAAATAAACCTGACCAGGCACGATCTTATATTGCTTAAAATCTATTTCATGCATTCCCGCCCCTGAAAGGAATAACAACATTTGGTAGAAATTGTGTCGATGAGGGAATACTAGGTTATTATTCTTTCCCAAATAAACCTCAAGACGATCCGCCAGAAGGTGTTTATCCTCTTTATAGGATACTGTACATTGCTCTAAAACAGGTATCTTGTGCATACAATACAAAGGTAAACAATAACTACCATCAGGAATGGTATAATACCCATTATCAATGGTGTTTTTTACTTATAACAAATTAAATCAACTTAATTTTGATTGAAATAGTACCATTGCCAGGAACGTATATGGTATTTATTGTATTATTATAGATGTATACTTATCTTTATTCATGTCATTACACAAAGATCAAGAACTCAAGGAAGCTGTCCTCAATCTACCTTCAAAAGAAAAAGATAAACTCCTCGTAAGGTTAATAAATAAGGATAAAATGCTATTGAAACAATTGCATTATGAATTACTTGAAGACGAAACTGACCTTGAAGATCGAATTTTTGATTTAAAGAAGAATCTGGAGTCCTTGTTTGAGATAAACAATAATAAGACAAAAAATCTGCCTCAATATTCAAACTATAAGAGTTTGAATAGTACATTTAGGCAGGCCAGTGGAATGATTAATGAACATGAAAAAATCACAAAAGATAAGTTCTCAGTTGTAGAATGTCGATTATTAATACTTCAGGAGGCATTTGATCGATACCCTTCTCTTTTTGGCCCCTCAGCTCTATCCCCTGCATTCAAATTACATAAGTATATCAGTGCACGAATAAAGAACGTTGTTAAAATCTTTGATGCCTTACATGAGGATTTTCAGTTTGACCTTAAAGATCAAATGGATTATGTTTTAGAATTTGCTCACAATCACAAATTAGATCAAGGTTTATAGGTCTATAGACTAAATAAAATCCCCAAGCATTTTTTGTAAATTTGCAAAAATATACTAACGTGAATATCCAAGAAATATTAAATAAATACATCCAATCCGAACAAGTCAAGCGCTTTAGCAACAGTATTCAAGATGGGAAACCAAAAATTCATTTAAAAGGATTAGTAGGTTCATCAGATGCTATGTTTGCTGCTGCTTGTTATGCAGAGGAGAAAAAATTAAACGTATTTATTTTGCCTACTCATGAGGATGCATCGTATTTCTTGAGCGATTTAGAGAGTTTATTTGATACTCAAATATTGTTTTTCCCTTCCTCTTATCGAAAAGCATTTGATTTCACGATATTGGATAGTGCGAATGTACTACAGCGTGCTGAAACGTTGAGTTCCTTAAATCGGAATTCAGAATTACCAAAAATTGTGGTAACCTATCCAGAGGCTATAGCAGAGAAAGTAATCAATAAACAAGATCTTGAGAAAAACACGTTAGAAATTCGGGTTGGCATAAAATTAAGCATTGATTTCATAAATGAGTTTCTCTATGAATATGATTTTGAGCGAGTAGATTTTGTTTATGAACCGGGACAATTTGCCATCCGTGGTGGTATTGTGGACATTTTTTCATTCTCGAATGATTTACCGTATAGGATTGAGTTTTTTGGGGATGAAATTGAGAGTATCCGAACCTTTGATATTGAATCACAGCTTTCTGTGAATAAGATAAATTCGGTTACTATTGTACCGAATGTTCAAGCGAAATTTTTGACCAACAATCATATCTCTCTTTTAGAATACATCGATAAAGATTCTGTTATATGGATCAAGGATGTGCAATTCACATTAGACATTATTAGCGAGGGGTATAAAAAGGCATCCAAATATTGGAAAGCCTTAACTGAGAAAGATATTAAGGATAATCCTGATTGGGTAGATCCCAGATTTACTTTTACGGATGACAAAAACTTCAGCGCCATGCTTTTTGAGTATCCGCTTGTAGAATTTGGAAAACAATTTTTCTATAAGCCGGATCTGGAACTTAGTTTTGATACTCATCCTCAACCCTCATTCAATAAGGATTTCAATTTGCTAATCCACAATTTCAATGAAAACGAAAAACATGCGATACATAATTACATATTTTCGGATTCTACCAAGCAAATTGAAAGGATTTATGCTATTCTAGAGGATTTGGACAACACTGTCACCTTTACTCCTATTTACAAGGCTTTACGAGAAGGTTTTAGGGATGATAAGATTAAAGTGGCTTGTTATACTGACCATCAAATCTTTGATCGATATTATAAATATAAGCGTCGAAAGGGTTATGAACGCTCACAGGCGATTACCTTAAAGGAGTTAAGTGAGCTTAAACCGGGAGATTATATCACCCATATTGACCATGGAGTTGGAAAGTATGCGGGATTGGAGAAAGTTGATGTCAATGGAAAAAGTCAGGAGATGATCAGGTTGGTTTATGCCGACAATGATTTATTGTATGTCAATATCAACTCCTTGAATAGAATTTCCAAATACTCTGGAAAAGAGGGTACAGTTCCTAAAATGAATAAACTAGGAACAGATGCTTGGGAAAAACTAAAGAAAACCACAAAGAAAAAAGTAAAGGATATTGCCCGTGATTTGATTATGCTTTATGCGAAACGTAAGGCTCAGACAGGTAATGCTTTTAGTCCTGACACATATTTACAGCGAGAATTAGAGGCTTCATTTATTTATGAAGACACCCCTGATCAAGAAAAAGCTACTGCAGACTTTAAGAAAGACATGGAGTCACCGCATCCAATGGATCGATTAGTCTGTGGAGATGTGGGATTTGGCAAGACAGAAGTTGCGATTCGAGCTGCTTTTAAGGCCGTGGCGGACAGCAAGCAAGTTGCGGTATTAGTTCCTACGACGATCTTAGCCCTTCAACATTTCAGAACCTTTTCTGAACGTTTAAAAGGGATGCCAGTAAATATTGACTACATCAATCGTTTCAAGACTTCCAAACAAATTAAGGACACCCTTAAAAGGCTCCAAGAGGGGAAAATCGACATTATTATCGGAACTCATCGGTTGGTAAGTAAAGATGTTAAGTTTAAGGACTTAGGCTTGATGATCATTGATGAGGAGCAAAAGTTTGGGGTTTCTGTTAAGGAGAAATTAAAAGTAATGCGAGCAAATGTAGACTCCTTAACATTAACAGCCACACCTATTCCAAGAACATTACACTTTTCCCTAATGGGCGCGAGAGATTTGAGTATTATTTCAACTCCGCCACCCAACAGACAACCTGTTCAAACGGAACTTCATGTTTTCAATGAGAACCTGATCAAAGAAGCAGTTAGCTTTGAGGTTGATCGTGGGGGTCAAGTTTTCTTTATCCACAATCGGGTCGCTGACCTTTCACAATTAGGGATGTTAATTCGAAAATTGGTTCCTGGAGTTAGAGTTGGGATTGCGCATGGTCAATTGGAAGGTGATGACCTAGAAGATGTAATGTTAAAGTTTATTAACCATGAATATGATGTGTTAATTGCTACTACTATTATTGAAGCAGGGTTAGACATTCCAAATGCAAATACGATCATTATTAATCAGGCACATATGTTTGGATTAAGTGATTTGCACCAAATGCGTGGACGTGTTGGTCGATCCAACAAGAAGGCCTTCTGTTATTTACTAAGTCCGCCATTATCTACCCTGACGAGTGAGGCCTATAAACGTCTCTCTGCTATTGAGGAATTCTCTGAATTAGGATCTGGATTCAATGTAGCCATGCGTGATTTAGATATTCGTGGATCTGGAAATTTATTAGGAGCAGAACAATCCGGTTTCATCGCTGAGATAGGTTTTGAAATGTATAATAAAATCCTCGATGAAGCGGTTCAGGAGTTAAAAGATGATGAATTTGGAGAGTTATTCGCTGATGAGGAAAACAGAAAATATGTGACCTTCACACAGATTGACACTGACCTTGAGGTCATGATTCCCGATGAATATGTGACCAATGTTTCGGAGCGATATAACCTATATAACGATATTTCGAAGTTAAAGGATGAGGGACAACTACAAAAATTCGAAAAGGAATTAATTGATAGATTTGGTCCCATTCCTGAACAAGTATTTGAATTGTTTAATACCCTTAGACTACAATGGCTTGGGAAAGAAATTGGCTTGGAGAAGATATCCTACAAGAAACATGTTTTAAAGGGCTATTTTGTTAATAATCCGAAGTCCAGTTATTATCAGTCAGATAGTTTTGGGAAGGTATTAACCTTTGTCCAACAGCATTCGAGCAATTCAAATATGAAAGAGGTAAAAGGTCAATTAAGAATTGCTATCAATAATGTCAATAGTATAGAATATGCTATTGAGTTATTGAAACAAATGCGTTAATCTAATATTGGGGTCTAATGGCTGTATTGTATAAAAACACAAAATAACCTAAGAAAAACTTTATATAATGACGTATTCGCCTCGATTTCTTTTTATTTACTGATATATTTCTCTGCATAAAAAAAAGTCCTAATACTTATTATCAAAATTAATAAGCATTAGGACTGAAATCAATCCCCAGAATTGGGTATTTATTCTATTCCAAAGAAGGTTGCATTGGCCATAATCAATTTACCACTTTCCCAGAAGTTTCTGAAAAGCACATTATCTGTCAGGTAAATAACTGATCCTCTTCCAATATTTTCGGTTCCAAAGACCAATCCATTCTTTAATTTTTTTGCCAAGCTATGACCGACAAAACCGCTCATTTTTGAGTTTTCTGTAATATATCCAACATTCCAACCTTTGCCAGGTTCGAAGTATTGAAATAAGTTTTCATCTTGCTTTAAGGTAAAATAATCTTGTACCCCAAACATCAACGGGTGGGAAGCATCAAATGTTACCCTAAAAATAGCGCCGGCAGTATAATTTTCCAATGCTCCACGTTCTCTGTCTCCATATTTTTTCAACGGACTAGGTTTGGTTTTAGAGGAGCTATCTTGCTTCACAGTTTTTAAGCCTGACCAAGTTTGACCAGCCAATTGACTAACAGCACTTTCCAAAGCAATTACCTTTCCTCCTTTTTTTATCCAATTAAAAAATTCATCACTTTGTGTCTTATCTTTCAAAAAGGAATAACTACCATTAGGCATAATAAACACATCAATTTCATCCCACTCTACCCTTGAAAAGTCAGTAGGATTAATTAATACAATAGGATATTCTAATTGCTGATCAAAATAATGCCATACCTCACCTACATTAGTTGCACGAATTCCTTCTCCCGCCATCATCATTACCTTAGGAGCTTTGATGGTCTTAACATCAGAACTACCTAAATCCTTGCCGCCTTCTACAATTCCAGATGCTATAGCATAGGTCTTTACTTGAAGCCTATCAGCTTCCTCTTTCAATATTTTTTCAGTATTAATCTGCTTATTGCCGTTCTTCATCACCAGAATAGATCCTTTCGGAAAATCTTCAGAACCTATCTTAAAACTTTGATCCGATACCTTTACTGTGATTTTATTGCGGAGTAGGGCAGCTAATAATTTTGCGGATGTAAAGCCATCGCATTTTATAGCATATCCAAAATTAGAGCCTGTTGTATTATTAATTTTTTCTAATTGATAAGGATTTAGATTTGAGATTTTAGATTGACTAGCAATTGCTGGCAATCCATATACATAAGGCAAAGACCAAGCTGTTATATCGTAAGTAACTGAATCTGTAAGTTTTGCTTCAGGCTCAAATAACACTCTAATCAATGCTGCTTTCGATTGATTCCCAGGAATGACAACGTCTTTATCTGTAAGTGAATGATTTTGTTCTTTTTTGGAGAAATAATCCATGCCTTTCACTGATCCAGAAGAAGAATAATAGTTGATTTTATTCTTATCCAATAGTTCTAATAAGGCGCGAATACTTTTATCTCGTGAATTATCATATTTAATGATATAGCTTTGGAAAGATGACAGTTTACCTGAAGCGGCTTCATCTCCAAATTTTTTAAACTCTGAGACCACTTTTGCGGCATTTTGAGAAACTATTTCAATGACATTCAATCCTGATGCATGATGTTGAATAGCACGATCTACTAAGGTTAAAGTATCTTTATCATCTGTATAAACCCCTAAACCAGCTGATCCATTTCCTGCTTTTTCAAAGGTCATACCAATGGCACCCGAGTAAATTGGATAGGTATCTCCATATGAAGGGTAGAACAAATCGAAGCGTTCTTTAGTAAAATATAACCAGCCTTTTGAATCAAAATATTTAGCATTATGCTTTCCAATTGTGGTTTGAAACTCACGTTGCCATGGAGTTATCACTTCATGTAGAGGCTCGGCAGCTGGGGGGAAATAATAAGGAGAATTAATTCCTTGTTCATGGAAGTCAACATGAATATGTGGCAACCATTTATTATAAATTACGGCTCTTAAAGTGCTCTCACGTTGGGTTTGCCAAGCCCAATCTCTATTCATATCGAAGTAGTAATGATTATATCGTCCTCCCGGCCATGGTTCACGATGTTCTCTAGCATACAATTCAGGGTTATATTTTACTCCAACTACAGAATTATACCAATTATTATAACGTTCTGTTCCATCCGGATTTAAACATGGATCAATAATTACCAAGGTATTTTCTAGCCAGGTTTTACTTTTAGAGTTGTTGGGATTAACTAATTCGAATAATGTCATCATGGATGCTTCAATGGAAGAAGTCTCGTTACCATGGATATTATTACTTATCCACACGATAGCAGGGCTGCTACTATTTCCTTCACCTTCCAGGGCATGAGCTAATTTTAAATTATTCGTCCGGATATTTTCTAGATTTCCGATGTTTTGGGCTGAGGAAATGTAAAAAACTCGAAGAGGCCTTCCTTCGGTTGTTTCACCATAGGATTCCATTTTTATTTGATTAGGCACCTGATTGGCCAGATATTGATAGTACTCCAATACTTTCCAATGAGGTGTCACCTTTGAACCGACCTGATATCCCAGGAATTCAGCTGGTGATTTAATTTGTCCAAAGGAAAGTGTAGAAATAAAACAAGCCAAGATGGCAAGCATTTTTTTCATAGTATATGAGGTTAATTAGGGTTTATTACATTTAATTATTTCGATGCTGAAATTAAGGATTTACAACTTATTTTTTTAATTTTCAGTCCTTTATTTTATTAAAACAACCTGATATGTCTCATTTAGAAACCGACCTGATCCATAAAGGCCATGAATTCAACAACAGCAAAGCTGTTGTGACCCCTATTTATCAAACATCCACCTACTTTGCAGATGCGGATTTGCATGAATATATTATTGCTGCCACGGAAACGAAGAACCCGAATTTCTATCATCGACATGGTAATCCAACAAATTCTCAGGTTGCGGCAATTGTTGCAAGCTTAGAAAAAACTGAGGATGCTTTGGTATTTGCAACTGGAATGGCTGCGATCAGTACAGCGATATTATCAGTGGTTAAAGCTGGTGATCATATTATCACGCAAAATTCTTTATACTCAGGAGCAATGCTCTTCTTCAAGAACTTTTTAACGGAGTATGCTGTAGAAGTAACCCATGTTGATCAAAAGGATAATGCGGCATTTGAGAATGCAATTAAAGAGAACACAAGACTTATTTATGTAGAGACACCCTCTAATCCAAATCTTGATGTAACCGACTTACAATTTATTGGAAGCCTTGGTAAGAAATATAATTTGACGACCATGGCTGATAATACTTTTGCTTCACCGATGAACCAAAACCCTAAGGATTTTGGAATTGATGTCATTGTACATTCAGCCACAAAATATCTAGGCGGCCATAGTGATCTTACTGCCGGAGTTGTTTGTGGGACAAAAGATTATATTGAGAAAGTTTGGAAAAGATCCTTGATGCTGGGAGGTTCACTTAGTCCATTTGATTCGTGGTTATTGCTGAGAGGATTAAAAACTTTATCAATGCGGGTGAATCAAATTAACCAAAACGCTTTGACATTAGCTGAGTTTTTTGAGAATCATCCAGCCATCAAACATGTTGCTTATGTTGGTTTAAAATCACATCCACAATATGATCTTGTCCAAAAACAGATGCGAGGTGGAACAGGGATGTTATGTATAGAGGTTATTGGTGACAATGAAGATATAGCATACAAGAATGCACAATCTGTTCTAAATAAATTAAAGATTTTTGCAAATGCAGCAAGTTTAGGTGGGGTTGAATCCTTGGTTGTTCATCCTGCAAGTATGTGGGGGAGCCACCATGATAAATCACAAAAATCAACTTCTGGAATTACGACAGGAATGCTAAGAATATCGGTTGGAATTGAACATATTGACGATTTGATCGCAGATTTTGACAATGCGCTAAAAGGATTACAACATACTGAGTGAAGAATCTCTTAAAACAAACATGCTTCGAAAATCTCGAAGCATGTTTGTTTATGAATATTATTTGTTCCTACCTATATCTGTGATTTCTTCTGGTATCCAGACCTGCATTTTACTTTTACCCCTATTATTCCAAAGAAAATAAGGAATCGCAGTGATTTCTTTATCTTCCTGAAGGTTATTAGAAATGATTGGAGCTCTAAATTGAATCACATTTGTTCCTCCCAATAAATCTGGTTTATAACTCACCTTGAATTCCGTGTTTTCAGGGATAATTAAACCATCTTTAGCATTAGGGTTATCAATATCTTCAACGGCGTAAACTATAGGACCATATTGCAGTGCAACACGATTTTTATTCGCCTTCATAGCATCCGAGGATACAATCCTTTGGACTTCCATATCCATATTCAAATCGATTTTATCTCCTTTTTTCCACTTTCTATTGATTTTTAAATAGCCATCAATAAGGGCAGCTTTGATTGGTTTTCCATTTACAGTAACTGTATAATTATTGGTCTTATTATTTTTATAGTGGTACAATGAACCTGGAACTGGTTCTTTTAACCATCCTGGAATTCTAAGAAATACAGCAAATGCTTTTGCTTTTTTAGGGTTAATCTCAATAGACACATTTCCATTCCAAGGGTAATTCCCTGTTTGTTTTACAAAAACTTCATTTTTATTCAGGTCCACTGTAGTTTCACTACCTACAAATAAATTGACATATAGATCTGTTGCAGAGCGACTGTAAATATATGATCCTAAGGAAGAAACTAGTCTAGCAATATTAGAGGGACAACAAGCTGTTCCAAACCATTCACTACGTTCATAATTCCCGTCAGAAGCTAAAGGATTTCCATAGAAGAATCGGTTTCCAGTTAAACTGATGCCATCTATTGCAGCATTGTACAAAGTTCTTTCCAATACATCGATATATTTCGATTGAGCGGAAAGCATATTCATTCTTTGGTTCCAGAATACCATACCCACCGAGGCACAAGTTTCGCAATAGGCAGATTCATTTGGGAGGTCATAGGGTTTTCCGAAGCCTTCATTGGAGCCTTGAGCACCAATGCCACCAGTGATATAATAATGTTTATTGACCACATCGTCCCAAATTGCATCCATTGTTTTTACATATCCAACATCTTTTGTCTCAGAAGCAATATCCGCCACTCCCGTATATAAATACATCGCACGGACGGCGTGTCCTGTTATTTTTCTTTGATCACGAACTGGAATATCATCCTGAGCATATTCAGGAGCTTTCCATTCATCCCAAATCTTTCCAACACCATGACCTTTACCACGTTGCTCTACAAACCAATCTGCCAGCTGTAAATATCGTTTTTCATTTGTTTGATGATATAATTTCATCAAAGCCAATTCAATTCCTTCATGTCCAGTTACCCAAGGCTTATTGGGGATTCGAAAATAGTTATCAATATGATCAGCAAACTTAATTGCAACTTTCAAAAGTTTATCCTTACCCGTTGTATTGTAATAGGCAATGCCTGCTTCAATCAAATGACCTGCACAATAATCCTCATGCCGCTCCATATCTTTCCAACGATTCTCGAGTCCATTTAAAGTATAATAGGTGTTCAAATAACCATCAGGCTGTTGAGCTGCGGCTATTTTATCAATCCATTGATCGGTATTGGCTTCCAATTCCTGATTTGGATAATTCTTTAGGGAATAGGCTATTGCTTCGATAGCTTTATAAACATCGGAATCATCATAATAAATCCCTTCATGTTGACCAGATCCTTTAGCAACCTTTTCAAAATTTCTAATGCGACCAGTTTTTTCCTCAGTATAACTTACACAAGCATCAATAGTAGAGGTAGCAACTTTTTCCAGTTGAGGAGACCAAAAATTATCTCCAATAGCAACTTTAGAAAAATTAATCGGGAAAATCTTTTGAGAAGGAGATTGTCCTAAGAGATGTGTAGAGAACAACAGCCCTAAGGAACAGATAAATAAACCTTTCATAATTTGGGGATTCAGGATGAGAAAAAAATAAAGCTAGAAGGGTAAATTAACCCTTCTAGCTTTTCTATTTACCAGAAAATGGTATATAATGCGGCAGTAATACCTGTTATTAATAAGGCACCAACTGCAAAGCCTGTTTTAGTCTTGAACATTGTAGCATCAATTTCAAGTCCTTTGGTAACAACTCCTTTTTTATGTTCATACATACTGATAATATACATACCAATAACACAGAAGATAAAGACAAAGCCAATACGGTCAATAAATGGAATTTCATATACGCCATCAACAGGTATTGAAAAACCAGTTGAAGCCAAGAAAGAAAGATCCATGTAATTAGGTAAGGCTTTCAACAGAATGGAAAGGATAAATCCACCTATTGTTGCAAATAAGGCTGCATTGGAAGTTGTTTTCTTCCAGAAGAAACCTAGTAAAAACATAGCAAATACCCCAGGAGATACAAATCCAGTATATTCTTGGATATATTGGAATCCTCCTTTTTTATCAATTCCAAGGTAAGGTGCTATTATAATGGCTAAGATCATGGAAACAATAATGGTGATTTTACCCACATTTACTAATTTCTTTTCAGTAGCATCCTTATCAAAGATTTTTTTATAAATATCCAAGGTGAAAATTGTGGCAACCGAGTTTGCTTTTCCAGCTAAGGAAGCCACTACGGCAGCGGTTAATGCTGCAAAGGATAAGCCTTTTAATCCAGTTGGTAAAAGGTTCAATAATACAGGATAGGCTCTATCCGGATTCAATTCCCCTCCAGCTAACATCTCTTGTTGAAACAATCCATCATTATAGAGTACAAAGGCAGCAATACCTGGCAATACAACAATTAGAGGCATTAATAATTTTAATCCAGCAGCGAACAATAATCCATTTCTAGCTGTTGGAAGATCTGCTCCTAATGCTCGTTGTGTGATGTATTGATTACAACCCCAATAATTTAAGTTAATAACCCACATACCACCAATCAATACTGAAAGGCCTGGAAGGTCAATATAATTAGGATTATCAGGTTTCAAAATCATATGGAAATGGTCTTGAGCCTTATTATGTACGATTCCAAATCCGTCCAGTACACCAGTTCCGCCGAAATGGTCTGATACTAAATTCAAAGCCAGATAGGTTGTAGCCAAACCTCCTAAGATTAAGAAGAATACTTGAATAACATCGGTGTAACCAATTACTTTCATACCACCAAGGGTGATAAAGATGGCAAACACGGCTAATCCAATCATACAGGCCTGAAAGTCCAATCCCGAAATACTAGATACTGCCAATGCTCCTAAGAATAAGATTGAGGTCAAGTTAACAACGATATATAATAACAACCAGAATACAGCCATAATCATGGCTACAGTACCATTATATCGTTGACTTAAAAACTGTGGCATGGTAAATATCTTGTTCTTAAGATATACCGGAAGGAAGAATATCGCGACGACAACTAAGGTCACTGCCGCCATCCATTCATAGGTAGCAATTGCCAGACCTATCTTAAAGCCAGATCCGCTCATTCCGATGAATTGCTCAGCAGAAATATTGGAGGCAATTAAAGAGGCTCCAATTGCCCACCAAGTTAAAGACCCCTCCGCTAAGAAGTAATCTTTAGAATCTCCGGAAGCAGATTTCTTTTTGTAATAAATGTAAAGTCCATATCCTGCAACAATGACGAAGTAACACAGGAATACAATATAGTCTTTGATTTCCATTGGTTTTATTTAGCGGTAAACTTATAAATTGATTTGCTTGTATAGGTATCTCCAGGTTTCAACGTCGTTGTAGGGAAGCTCGGTTGATTAGGGGAATCTGGGAAATGTTGGGTTTCTAAACATAAACCCGTACGGAAGCTATCTTTCACTCCACCCTTAAGCGTTACATTCTCAGCCATAAAATTACCACTATAAAACTGGATACCAGGCTCTTCGGTATATACATCCATTACAATTCCTGATTTATCACCCGTTAAAGTAGCAGCATGATTTAATCCATCAACTTTAGTTCCATTCAGCACCCAATTGTGGTCATATCCTTTACCAAATTTCAATTGTTCATCATCGTTTTCAATTTCCTTTCCAATAGCCTTAGGAACAGTGAAATCAAATGGAGTCCCTTTTACATCTTTTAATTCTCCCGTTGGAATTAAAGTGCTATCCACTGGCGTAAACTTATCTGCATACAGTTGTAAACTATGATCAGTGATAGTACCACTTCCCTCCCCATTTAAATTGAAATATGCGTGATTGGTTAAATTAATTACAGTCGCTTTATCTGCAGTCGCTTTATACGAAATTCCAAGTTCATTATTATCAGACAAACTATAGGTTACCTCCATATGGATTGGACCTGGGAATCCTTCTTGCTTATCAGGTAGAGTATAAGCAAATGTAATTGCCTTATCATTTGCAGATTTAACCTCCCAATTTGCAAAATGCACACCTTTTAAGCCACCATGTAAGGTATTAGGGCCATTATTAGTTGGTAAAGTGAAAGTCTCTCCATCTAAACTAAATTTTCCTTTGGCAATTCGGTTTCCAAATGGACCAACAATAGGCCCGAAGAAGGGTTCTTTAGGGTTATTATAGTCAGAAGCTTTATTGAAGCCTAAAACTACATCAGTCAAAGTACCATTTTTATCAGGAACCTGAAGTGAAACTATTCGGGCACCGAAATTGGTGAAGTATGCTTTGGATCCCGAAGAATTCTTCAACATATATAATTTTGCTACTTTTCCATCAATATCACTTGTAAAAGTATTTGAATCCAAAGTAAGCGTATTATTTATGCTAGAATCTGCGGTTTGACTGCTTTCCTGCTTAGAATTTTGCTGACAGCCAACAACAGCCAACAAGCCTAAGGCAAGCATTAGTTTAAAAATTGATCTTTTCATTTTCTGTTTATAATTGATTCTAATTTACTAATTCTGAGCCATTATCAGTTTTTACAAATATTGGCGTTAATTCGAGATTAAATTCATTTTTATAAGCTGGTGCCAATGCCTCAACTAATTCATGACCAAAGCCCTTTTTCACAATATTAATGGTACAACCACCGAAGCCACCTCCCATCATCCTCGCACCTAAAACTTCAGGAAAGGCTTTTGCCTTATCGACAAGGAAGTCTAGTTCTTTACAGCTAACTTCGTATTCTTGACTTAATCCTTTATGTGCTTGAAACATTTGCTTTCCCATTTCTGCTATATCGCCACTTTCCATTGCTGAACATGCTTTTTCAAGTCTCTTATTTTCTTCAACAACGAATTTTGCCTTAACAAAACTGTCTTCATCAACAGGTTTAACCAATTCTACAAGCATATCCAAGGTTACATCTCTTAAACTATTGACATCTTTATATTTTTCCTGAACCAATGAAACTGCTCTTTCACAAGAATGCCTTCTATCATTATAAGCCGATGAAGCAAGAGAATGCTTAACATTGGTATTAAGTAATACAATTTCGTAGTCTCCTAATTCCAAGGGGACATAGGTATAACTCAGATCACGACAATCTAAGCGAACCACATGATTTTCTTTACTTAAAACTGAAGCGAATTGATCCATAATTCCACATTTCACTCCTGCATAAGTATGTTCTGCCAATTGTCCTATTTTGGCTATGCTTACTTTGTCTAACCCTAAGTCGAACAAGGCATTCAATCCAAAGCCAGTTGCACATTCTACCGCAGCAGAGGAGGAAAGTCCGGCACCTACGGGAATATCTCCATCTATATACAGGTTAAAACCTGAAATCTTCAATCCTCTTGATAATATCTGGTTAACAACGCCTAAAATATAGTTCGGCCAACCTTTTTCAGTAGGTTTTATATCTTTCAAGTCAATGCTAAAGCTTTCATTAAAATCTTCAGCAAAAAGATGAATTTCAAAATCATCACGTTTAGAAAGGGCTACATAAACTGCCTTGTCTATGGCAGTAGGGAGAACAAATCCCTCGTTATAATCAGTATGTTCTCCGATAATATTAATTCGCCCCGGGGATTTCGAAATTAATGTAGGATCAGATCCATACAATTCTTTAAACCGAATACTAATCTGATGTTTATCAATCATTTGATATTTCCTTTATAATGTGTTGTAGGTTGATTTCTAATTATTTCCGCAGCTTTTTCTGCTGTAATATCCCTTTGGGGATTGGCTAGCATTTCATAACCAACCATAAACTTTTTCACGGTTGACGACCGCAATAATGGCGGATAAAAATGCATATGCCAATGCCAAAAATCTTGATCATTGGAGTTTACAGGCGCTTGATGCATTCCTGCAGAATATGGAAATGAAGTGGAAAAAATATTATCGTAACGGATTGTTAATTCTTGAAGAGTTTTGGCTAGGTCTAATTTTTCATCTTCGGTAAATTCTCTGATGTCCTTTACTTGTCTTTTACTGATGACTAACGTTTCGAAAGGCCATGCTGCCCAGAAAGGAACTAGGGCAACAAAATATTCATTATCAACAATAATCCTTTCATTTTTCTTCAATTCAAGGGCTATGTAATCAGTAAGAAGGGATCTTTTATTTTTTTCAAAATATTCCTTTTGTTGCTTTTCTTCTTTTTGGATTTCCATTGGGATTTTACTTTCAGCCCAAATCTGTCCATGTGGATGTGGGTTACTACATCCCATAATTGCTCCTTTATTCTCAAAGATCTGGATGTATTTTATCCAATCATTTTGAGAAAGGGAAATAAATTCATTTTGCCATACATCAACTAGATTTTTGATTGAAGGAATATCCATTTCGGGCAATGTTATATCATGTCTAGGTGTAAAGGCTATTACTTTACAAATCCCTCGTTCAGTTTCAGCAAGTAACAAACCTTCCTCATTTATTTCCCCTTCTTCTGAATCTTTCAATAAAGCTGAAAAATCATTTACAAAAACAAAACTATCCTTATAATCAGGATTTATGCTTCCATCGGCTCTTGAATTTCCAGGGCATAAATAACAGGTAGGATCATATTGAGGTCGATTATCTGCTGGCAAATCTTCTACTTGACCTTGCCATGGACGCTTGCTCCTATGCGGTGAAACTAGAATACTTTCGCCTGTTAAGAGGTTCAAACGCCTGTGTGGCACGTCGTTAATTGCAAAATTAGGCATAGGTTGCGTTTATATTAGTTCACCTAATATACAAATTCCATCAATTAATTGTAGTGGGTCCGTGTACTTTTAACACACCCTTAGAATCAATTTCAATAGGATCGATGAAAACAACTCTATCATTTCCTGTTTTGGTCGTCCTACCATGATAGACACAATACATTTTACCATCTTTACCAACAAAAATTGAGTTATGGCCAGTTCCTGTTACATCTCCTCCAGTCTCCGTATTTTTTTGCAAAACGGGATTAAATTCGGATTTTACAAAAGGACCCAATGGGCTCTTAGAAGTGGCATATCCTACAGCATAAAATGGGCCAGCATAATGATTCGCTGAATACATCATGTAGTAGAGGTCATTATGTTTAAATAAATATGATCCTTCAGTCCAGCGACGATTAATCTCCTTATTGTTGACAGACCTACTTTCCCATTCTGCTTGTTTGTCATTCATTTTCACAGGAGGCCTTAGCAATAATTTTGGCTTTCCAATAACCCCACTTAAATCAGATTTCAGTTCAATTCCATAGACCCAGCTTTCTTCTATCTCATCATAAATTCCATTCTTTTTTGCCCAAGTTGCAATTTCTGACTTTACAGGATGTTTGTAACAACACCTAGAGTAATAGAGAAATTTCTTACCATTATCAGCAACATATACATTCGCATCTATAATTGGGTAGCCGGGATCAAATAAAGGCACTGAATCTATATCCATAAATGGTCCTGTTGGTTGATCTGCAACAGCGACCCCAATCTTATAGTTTTCTAATTCATTATTTGGGTTTTCTTTCCAATGGGCGCTGTAAAATAAATAGAACTTATTATCCCATTTATAAACCTCTGGAGCCCAAAAATCTTTGGTCCCCCATGACTTTTCTTGTTGGTTATTATAGATTACACCTTCATTTTTCCAATCCTTCAAATCCTTTGAAGAATAAACAACAAAACCATTCTTGGTTCCACCTGTGCCATATAAGTAATAGAGGTCACTCTCATCATCATAAATGATGTATGGATCCCCCAATGCAACTGACAATGGGTTTCCTGGTAATTCTTGTGCCATGCTTTCTATGCCGAACAAGAAAAGTAAACCTAATAGTAAAAATCGTATGTTCATTTCTAAAAATTAAATAATAGGTTTTTGAAGGTTATTTTTTTCCGGTTTCCCCGAACCAATCAACGGCCAACCCTCTTTCCAATTTATTGGATCCAACATCAACATCCTTCTACTAGTCCCATTTTTGAGTTTACCATTATTTTTATCAATTGCATGATATAATATCCAGTCTTTCCCTTTTTTATCTGTAATAACTCCAGAGGTATGACCAGGTCCAACAATAGAATCTGAACCCTCCAAAACCAGAGTGCCGTAATTTCTTTCTTTAATATCACGCCCTTCTTTATCTAGATAGGGACCCAAAAGGTTTTTTGAGCGAGCTGTTAATACATGGTATTTACTATTAGCTCCTTCACAACAACTCCCCTTTGAACCTAGAAAATAAAAATATCCATTCTTTTTAAAGATAGTAACGGCTTCAAAATCACCGGCGGCAATTTTATGTTTTTGACCATTTAGCACATTTTTTCCATTTGCTGTTAATTCCAAAGCAAATGTTCCTTGTTCGGGAGAATCTGAGAAACTACCCCAAAAAATATATTTTTTACCTTTCTCTTCAATATAAAACGGATCAATAGAATTTGGAACATTAGCAGATTTGGAATCCAATAATTTTCCTTGATCAATAAATGGTCCTTTGGGCGAATCAGAGATCGCCAGACCTAATCCGGGATTTTTATCACCCCAGGTAGAAAAAGAATAATAAAGGTAATATTTGCCATCAACTAAATTAATATCGGGAGCCCATATTCCTCCGGCTTCCTTCCAACTTGGTTTCGTTTGAAATGCTGGCCCAACATAGGACCAATTTACCATATCCTTTGATTCAAGGATGGGCACAAGGCGAGATCCTTTTCCATCATCCCAATTATCCTGAGTGCCATACGCATAGAACAGTTTCGTTTTTGGATCTTGGATAACCGTAGGGTCTGCGAGGACTGGTTCAAAAACCGGGTTCTGATAAATATGACTAGATGAAGTAGTTAGCACCGAATTTTTCCTTGCACAGGAATCAAGAACTGAAGCCGACAGCAATAAAATAGACATGAGCATTGAATTGCGAACTGCAGGCACACAGATCAATGTTTTTATATAGACCACACTTTTCAGAAACATAATTTGATTGAGTTTAAACAGGTTAAACAAGTAGATAAAGTTAAATTTACAGGAATTTTCTGAGAATTAAGGGATTAAAAAAGAAAACCCTAAGCTTATTAGACTTAGGGTTTACCTCTATTTAATTTTTTCTGTTAGAAAAACGATGTCTTTATAATTATCCTTTTCATACAGGATACCTACCAGCTTAGGTTTCATCAAGACAATATCCGAATAGGCCGAATATGCCCCTTTATAACCTTCAGGCGACTTAGCAATCAGTTTTGTAAAATACCAAGTCTTGCCTTTATCTTTTGAAAGTTTTAGTGTTAGGTTATCTCTATTTTTTTCATCAGCAGCATTAATATGCGCTAGAATGAAATTCTTTCCTTTCTTCCATGATAAAACTGCACCTTGGTTTATAGGATCGGGCAAATTTGAGTCTGGAGCTGAACTCTGCCAAGTTTCTCCGCCATCATTAGATATCGAAATAACACGTTGTTTAGGATTTAATTGCTGATTTCGAGAGCTCATATACACCTCATTTTCCCCAACCTGAGCAGCTGTAGACTCATTAGTTCCTGGATAAGGGACATTTTGGCTCAACTGAAATGTTTTACCATGGTCATCTGAATAGAAAGCATGTGCATTCCAATCCTTTCCTTGAGAATTAGGATCCCCGGCACTATGGTTCGCTGCAATATAAATCCTACCCTTCTTAGGTCCTGAAACAAATTGAAATCCATGTCCAGGAGTATTGGCATAAGTTCTCCAATCTTCTGTAAAGGTATAAGCAGAATTAACCTCCGGCTGGTTTGGCCTATGAGTCTGGGTCGTGATATTCACTGGTTCAGACCAGGTCTTTGCGCCATCAGTTGAAGTTATGTACCATACTTCACGTAATCCTTTGCCTTTCCTTACTTCTCCTTCGTGATTATTTCCGGTATTATAGAAAAGAAATATCCTTCCGGCCGGATAAGCAGGATCCATTAAATCTACTACTGGTGCAACATTTCCTGCCTGCAGCTTATCATAATCGGCTGCAACATTCAACTTCCCCCAAGTTTTGCCTTGGTCTTTACTGATCTTATAAACAATATCTACGTTCCCATAATCACCGGCATGATCTACTCGACCCTCAGAGAATGCGATTAAGTCGCCATTTTTATTTTTAATAAGTGCAGGAATACGATAGCTAGCATAACCATCCTCCCCGGAGCGAAAAACAACTGTTTCCTGAGCTGAAACTGCTGACAATAAGCATGCGGCAAATACTGATAAAAATAGTTTTTTCATATATAGTGTGTATTGATTTCTATTGATAAGGGATAAATGTAAACATCCATTTCACCGGATTCTGCCAATCTTTACCCTTAAAATCTCCGACTGGCAATTTGATTAATATATCGTTCCAACCTTCTTTCAACTGGATCTTGGTTGGCTCCCTAAAAGAATAACCTTCATCGGTCAATGGCAATTCCAGACCACCTTTCTGTCCTGCATGTTTCCATTTAGGAGTAGGAATCTTCTCCCCATTTACAAATACCTGGCTGTGCAGATCATCCCAAGCTCCTTCTGCTGGTGAATCACTGCCATAAGATCGGGAAAGGTTTGCAAAACCTATCCAAAAAGCCTTCTCCTCCGCTTTATCTGTCCAGATCCTAGATCTCGCATAAAATGTACTGTTGGGTTTAGGAGCATCAATAACTCCCGGAATAATGTCTGCCCACCAATGCCTTAAGACAATGGTCCCCCCTACTTGGTTCTTATAAACGGGGTAATGCTCTCCAAAAGGATCTTTTTCAATAGCAAAACCCTTCGTTAAATCTCCTGCATTATCATATGGACCAATCATATCCCAAAACATTTCAGTTTGTTGCTGATATGGAAATGGCAGATTAGCAAAATATTTAGATTTATGTGATAGAAGCCTCTTCTCAAAAGCAGCAAACTGCCTAAAAGATTCTGATTTTCTATCTGGTAAAAAGGCTTTCCATCCTAATTCACCTCCACCGCGCCATATTCTTTCAGCAAAAGTTATCATCCCTGGATAGATTGCACTTTGAAGAAACATGTCTTCTGGTTTTTCAACAGCCCGGTCTGGCCATGAACAAAGTATAGCCCCTGGCAATTGTGAACTTTCCTTTTCTTGTTCTGCAAACCTCCTGAAAAACAAGGTTGTCACCGTCTCTAAAGGATCCATATGGTTGATATAAAGATGCTTGGAATCCAAATACTGAAGTTTGGCATTTGGATCAATTGCTTTTGGACCGCCCATCCACAATTGACGAACAGTAGAAGACTCAAGATTACTTCCTGGATCCCAACCATATGTTTTGAAGCCTAAGGATTCTACATATTTTGTGATTTCAGGCATAAACTGCTTATTACTAATCTTTACCTCATCACCTCCAATATGCAAGTGCTTCAGTGAAGGGAAGGTATCAGCAAATTCCTTAAGCAGTTCCTTGATGTAAACAATGCCTTCTTCACTCTGCATATTGACTTTAAAGAACCGTTCAAAAGCAGCAGAATGCCCCGGCATGTCAATCTCAGGCAAGAATAAGATATGCCTATCTCTACAATAATCGATTAACTCCTGAAACTCAGCAACCGTATAATGTTTTCCAGCCCAACGGGTCATGTTCTCTGCAGCAGTAAGCCCTGGATATTTTTTACTTTCCAAACGCCAGGCAATATCCTCGGTAAAATGGAAATGCAGAACATTGAGCTTATACATTGCCATCACATCGATCTGCTCCTTCAACATGGACATAGGTTGGTAATTCCTTCCCACATCCAGCAAAAATCCTCTAAAGGAATAAGAAGGTTGATCTTTTATGTTCACTAAGGCTACTTGCTTATCATGATAGTCCATTTGCCTTAAAGTCTGAAGGGCATAGAAAATCCCTTTACTAGCTAAGGCTTGAATATGGATACCTTTAGAATCGATATTCAATTCATATCCTTCATCTGAATCAAGTCCTCCTAGATTTGAAACAATACCCAAAGAAATGGTGGGAACTTTGCCCCTCTTTTTAGTGCTTATAGAATGCTCCTCTAGAATGCTTTTTAAAAGATTAACCTCATTCTTTTCAATTGTTTTGCCAATTTCAAGACGCACCCCCTTAGACAAGTCCAGTTTATCTTTCGACCACTGTATATTTTGAGGCATTGGAATCAAAGCATCCTGAGCGCTCAGGTTATTCACAGCAAAAAGGCTGATACACAATAAAATATATTGAGCTATTCTATTCATGGTTATCCTTGTTCTTAAATTGGTTGATAATAGACCAACAGTACCATTCTTGTCTAGGTAAGTGGAAAGGCCCTTTAAATAGATTCCCTTTAGCAGACTGGGCTCTTCCCCCGTCCCTATGTAAATAACCAAACCATTCTCCATGTTCTTTATCATGGAAATGAGAATAGGCATATTTATGGATCAACTTATGCATTGTAGCATATTTCTCATCCTTAGTTATCAAATAAGCCAATAAGGTTGCAATAATTGCTTCATTCTGCGGCCACCAAAATTTCATATCTTGCCAATACTCTTGAACAGGTTTATTATAAACATCCCTAAAATACAGAATACCCCCAAATTCCTTGTCCCAACCTCTTTCCCACATATAATCTAACATCCGTAATCCTAGGTTGATCAATTTCTCATCCATATTTCTATGAACAGCTTCATGGAGAATAAACCAAGCTCCTTCAATAGCATGACCAGGATTGAGCGTCCGTCCATCAATATGATCGATGATACTGCCATCAGGAGCTACTTGCTCCATCACACAGCGGATATCATCCTTCACAAAATACTGCTCTATCTCTTGAATCCAATTTGCAATTGCCTCATCACATCGAGGGTCCCCAATAGTCTCCCGAAGTTGTTGGGCTGTATTGCACATAATCATTGGAATACCTATTCCACGGCTTGGTCGAGTTTTCTCAAATTTTGGTTCCATTTTCCGTTCGCCACTGGCATACTCCAAACAAATCCCAAACAAATCACGGGCTAGCTGTGCAGCTTCCTCATCACCCGAAGCCTTTGCATAAGCAGCACTGGCAATGACAGCAAAGGTTTCCGAGAAAAAATAACGGCGCATACGGATGGGATTGCCTTCCTGATCCACATGGAAATACATTTTCCCTTCTGCATTAAAGCATTTATTTTTTAAGAATTCATAGCCCAAACGCGCACCTGCCAACCATTCTTCGCGTGGCTCCACCGTGTTATAAAGGGTAGAAAGCAACCAACATGCACGACCTTGAATCCAAACGGCCTTATCCGTATCAATCAACGAACCATCTTGGTCTCGCATTAATAGGTACCCGCCATACTCATGATCAAATGATCTCGGAAACCAAAAAGGAACCGTATCATTGACCAATTGATCTTTATAAAAATCTGCTAATGCAGTAAGCTCTTCGTTATTGTACATTCTTTTTTATCTTTTAATCGAAAATGTGGAAACAGGAACTCCCTCCTCATTCACCAAATTAGCCCTTGAAAAAGGCTTATATCCATAATATATTTCTGTTAAACCTTTAGGATTTTCAAGGATAACCGAATTCCCTTTTATTTCGACCACCCTGAGATCTACCAAGTTTCCGTTTTCATCCTTAGCCTGAAAACCTATAACTTCTTTTGATCCCACTGCCCTTAATTGCTTGGCATGACTGAACCTTATTTCATGTTGTCTTTCTTTGCGATAAGAATATATGGGTTGCGGGCTGTCCGCATTATTATCTTTCCCAAATTCATGCTTCAAGACCAGATTTGCCAGTCGATTTCCTATAATTAACTTCTCCCTTGGATGTACATCCAAGCAATCACCTACATCAGAACTGATTGCCATATAGACATCCTTCAATTCATTGCTAAGCTTTCTTTGGCTATCCCTGAATTTTGGCCAAGATGGCCTATCTATACTGGAAAGCTGAACCGTATAGAATGGCAACCTTTCCCGTTTACCCAAAAAAGGCTTATAATTCGCCCTCCAAGAATCTATTAAAGTCTTGAATAAGTGCTCGTGTAATTCAACGTTATGTGCATTACTTTCTCCCTGATACCACAGTACCCCTTTTAATGAAGTATCCTTCCACTTATTGTAGCCAGCTTCAAAATTATAGGCCGGTTCATAGGAATGTCTTTGGTTCTTGACCTTAGATTTCTTCAGATTAACCTCAGCTCTGTTCCTGCAGAAATCCTGGATGAAATCAGATTTTCGCCACCCGTGGATATAGGTCGCCAAAAGAGGGTCTTCCTCCAAGCTTCTTCTCGGAATCCAAGACTCAGTATTCGAACCACCTACGGCTAGTTCAATGATACCGATCGGAACCTTCATTTCCTGTTCCAATGCTTCTGCAAAACTGAAAGCAATGGCGGAAAAGTTGGCAGCATTTTCTGCTGTTAACTTTTCCCAGTTTCCAGAGAAGTATTCCAAATCATTTACTTTCTTTAAAGTAACTTCATCCCACTCTTCATTATTTGTTTCCTTAAGGACCTTGTTCTTAAAAATTCGAATATTATTGTGTTTAGATGCCTCTTTAATCAATTCTTTAGATCCATTGGCCTCCTTTAATGGAAAAGCCATATTGGACTGTCCTGATGCTAAAAACACATCTCCGAACAATATATCTTCTAAGATTATCGAATCCTCATCGGTCCTGATTTTCATCCTATATGGTCCACCAGCAGGCATGGCATCCACATCCATTGCCCATTCCCCTACTTGATCAGCATTGGATAAGGTAGTTCCACCATTCATTTCAATAAATACAGTCTGTCCAGCATTCGCCTTCCCTTTTATTAGATTGGTTTGATCCCGTTGCAATACCATATGCGAACCTATACTTTCATGTATGGAAAGCTTCTGCCTTACAGGAACAATTCTATCAAAAATGGTCTTTGCAATAATTTCGGCGCCTTGTTCAGAAGGGTGTAAATAATCATCAAATAGATCGATACGAAAAGCTAAAGGTGCAGTGAGGTCGATAAGATTATGAAGATTCTTTACCGCTACTGCCTCTATTTCCTTTTTGATATCCCAGTACCAATCCCGAGTTCCGGATAGAAACCGAGGATGACCACTAAAGATTGGGCTTATCTCACAGACAAACACCTCCACTTTCGGATTTTCGTTTTCAAAAAGTGAAATCAGTTTATTGTAGTCCCTTTGAAAGTCAATTTGGTAGTTAGGCCAATTTCTTGGATCTGTATCATTCAAGCCCAAGGAAATGACAATCATATCAGGTTTAAAGGCTAACGCAGCCTTTAGTTCTTCTGATTTCAGATAAGGGTTATGACCTTTTTCCAGTAGCGTTGCACCATTTCTCCCAAAATTTCGTACTTCATAACCATCGCCAAGCAATTGCTGCAATTGCTCAGGATAGGTTTTCCCTTTGGCTAAATTAGAGCCTTTAGTCACTGAATCACCAATACAGGCCACCTTCTTCTTTTGTTGGGCAAAAAGAAAGTTAATAGATAGAAGAAATAAGAAAAGTATTTTAATCGATAGCCTCATTCCCCTTCGGTTTTAAAACGGCCAATTGAATGATCAAAACGATCAACACAATTCCCGCCAATAAAGCAAAATCACTTCCCAATTGACCTTCATCAGCAGAGGCGCCAAGGATCTTGGTGATATATGCTCCCGCAAATACACCGACCATATTCATGATCCCGTAGGCTGTAGCCCTGTATTTTGAAGACACAAACTGACACAGGATCGGCATATTATTGGCATCAAACATCCCAAAACCGAATCCAAACATCAAGCCTGCAGCAACGATCGCAAAGACGCTGTGCCCATATCCAATCAATATTACCGCCGGAATGGTTAATGCCAAGCCAATAGCACTGGTATAGATTCTTCCGCGGACATTCTTTTGTATCCATTTATCCGAAATAATTCCTCCTAGGATTACTCCAAAGAATGAAGAAAGGGCAATGGTAATAGTCGCCAATGGACCTGCTTTTTCCATAGGAATATGCAGGTTTTCAGAGAATAAGGTAGGTAGCCAGTTCTTGGTTGCCCAGCCTGGCAAACTAGGAACAGCAAAATATAATAAGATGACCCAGAATGCAATATTGGAGAACAAGATGGAAAGCCCTTTTAATAAGGGAACCTTGTTTTCCACCAACTTCTTGGCATCAGATCGATGATCAGTTTCATGTAAAAACAGAATAAGGACAATGGAATAGATGATTCCGATCAATCCAAACAAGATAAAGGTATAATGCCAGGAGTAAGAAGCAGCCACAGTAGCCCCAAAGCCACCTAATGCCTGCCCAAAATAAAACCCGGTCATATGTACCCCAACGGCTAAAGACCTTGATTTATCCGAATGGTAATCCGCAATCAAGGAAAGACCTGCAGGAATATACAAGGCTTCACTTACGCCCATAATTGCTCTTAGAGCGTATAACTGTTCATAAGTATTGGCATAACCCATAGCCATAGTAACTGCAGACCATACAAACAAACTCCCTACAATCAACCATTTTCGGTTCCATTTATCGGCCACAATTCCGGCTACTGGACTCATAAAGCCATATATCCACAGGAATACAGCCATCAGATTACCAAATACCGCAGCACTTTCCAATTCCAAAATATCGATGGCCATTGCAGGTCGCATGGTTGATAAAATCTGGCGATCCATATAATTTAGGAGTGCCACAAACCATAACAAGCCTACAACGATCCAAGGATATTTATTACTGTTTTTCATAGGTTTATTTTATCTGTCCAACAAGAATTTGATCAGTACGAACCCCCGCTCGAACCTCTCCTGATGGAATAAAAAATTGATTCTCTTTAATTAATGCTGTTGTTGTTACCGGACTTTCAGTTTGCATAGGTTCCAATTTTGACCATGAATCAGACTTCAAGTCATAAACCCAGTTCTCCTTAGAAAATCCTGGATGATTTTCTTGAAGTTTATTCTTGGCTAAAATGAGCTGTTCTTTGAGATTTGGGTCTTTTTCTTGTGTAATTTCAGCAATTGCTTGCTCTACCTTTGAAAATGTCCCGCCATCATCGCCACCGAAAACATAAATCTTTCCATCTTTATAAAGTCCAGTCCCAGCAGCTAAAGGTTTAGGTAAATTAGAAATTTCTTTTACGCTTTTTGATGGGATATCCAATTCTAGAACTCCATCATAGATTTCACTAATGCTATTCAGGTTCTTCTTCCTACCACCAACTATGTAGATTTTATCCTTTTGGTTTCCAACTACAATTGCGTTGCTAATTGGATAAGGCAACTGAATATATTCAATCCAATTTGAGGTCGAGTCATCCAATTTCAGGGAATAAACCTTGTCAGAAACAGATTCAGCATTTTCACCACCTACGAAGAACAATTCGTTATTTCCTACTGCTAAACCAGCATTGGTTAATGCTATCGGCAAAGGCTGAAAATTCTTTTTTATTATATCACCATTCTCCGCTATTTCAAATTTTGAAACTTGTTTCAATGGCCCATTTTCATTTTCACCACCTGCAATAAAAATCGAATTTAGATAGCTCAAATTGGCTGGATAGGCAATCCTGTCTTGAAGGTTAAATATCGTATCCAGTTTTATGCTTGACCCTGAAATGGAATAGATAAATCCTTGAGATTGATAAAACTTTTTCCCTCCGTCCCAAGGCAATCCATTCGGAAAATTAGCTCCTCCTGCCACAATCAGTTTATCCTGAATGATACCGGCTATCGGTCCTGCGACACCTATATTTTTTGACCCAGAAATCGCAGGCAATTGACTTGCTTCTTCCCATACTAATCCAGACTTGCTCTGCGAACCAGAACAACCAACCACTAAAACCGCCATAGATAATATTGCCTTAATCCGCATTAATTGATTGATTTAAAGGATTCAAAACCCAATGCCGCAACATCAGCCTTGAACAACTCAAAATTCTCTTTTGACATATTGGCTATTGGCAAACGGAATTCTCCACAATCCAAGTTCACCAATTTCATATAAGCTTTTCCAGTCGCAATACCTCCATATTTGCCTAACAAACGGATCATATCAATGGATTTCTGTTGCAATTTATTGGCTTCCTCAAAATTACCCTGCTCATAGGCTGCCATTAAATCATTGTATAATGGAGCAGCATAATTGTAGGTACTTCCTACAGCGCCTTTAGTCCCTAATACCAAGGAGGACAACATGTTTTCATCACGTCCCCAAAGCATATCGTACTTCCTGTTTTTATAATTCAAACAAGACAAGAAATCCATAAAATCTTCATGCGTATATTTGATGCCTTTAAAGGTCGGAACCAAATCATCCACTGCTTCCAACAGGTCAATCATATTGTAGTTCCCGCCTGTTAAAACCGGGATATGGTAATAATAAAATGCAGTATTTGGTGCAGAGGCAGCTATTTCTTGACAGCATTTAGCCAATTGCTGAACATTTGCAGGTTTAAAATAATATGGGGAAGTAAAGGAAATAGCATCCGCTCCTTCCTGCTCCGAGATTACCGCCAATTGCTTACATTCCTTAACATTCGTACCGCCTAAAAACATAATCAAGGCGAAATCCGGATCTGCTTTGGTCAATGCTGTCCAAGCCTTCAAGACTTGAACTTTTTCGTCAAAAGTCAAGGACACACCTTCTCCTGTAGATCCACAGATGAAAGCTCCTTTTACATTATTTTTCTTTAGGGACTGATAATAAGTTGGAATAAGGTCTAGGTTCAGTTCACCATTCTGATCAAAAGCTGTAAATGGAGCAGCAATTAATCCTTCTATTTTGTTGTTTAGCATATACAAATTATTAAAAACTAGATAACCTATCCTGTGGTTCAGGATAGGTTAATATTAAATTTAGCATTAAGTTCCTGAATATCCAGGATTTTGGTCTCCATTTAACTTTGGATCCGCCGATAGGGTTCCAAGATCAATAGGCCAAAGAATTTTATGTTTTTGGGAATCGTTGTTATCCAATACACCAACCAAATTCAAGTCTTTTCGAAAAACTAATGGATTTCCTGAGGCATCTTGCATACGTCGAAGGTCAAACCAACGTTTTCCTTCAGATACAAACTCTTTTGTTCTTTCGTAGAAAATAGCAAGCTCATTGGATTCAAAGCTACCGTTTACAAATTGTGGGGCTGACCCTTTGTAGGCACGGTTTCTCACCAACATAATTTCATTGGTAGGATCTTGACCTAATTTATTTTTTATTTCTGCCAATAAAAGATAAGCATCAGCTAAGCGATAAATCGGATAGTCATCGGAATAACTCCTCACTCCTTCGACGATGGATCCCAAGAATTTACGGAAAACCACTGCATGTACATCGCCCTTATTAAAGTTTAAAAAAGTTGCATTTGCCCTTGTATCCGCGGCATCAAATAATTGATAAAGGTTATACTTATATTCATAACGAATAATTCCGGTATTTGAAATCTTCAATGGATCAGCAGGAATTGCATTTCCTTTATCATCAACATAGCCTGAAATATCATCACTCTGCGCATAAAGAAAATTATTGAAGAAGTTGGTTGCCTCTCCATATTGATACCTCAGGGTAAAAATAGTTTCAGAATTCCCTTTATTGGAGGCAGAACTTGCTGTGGCAAATACATTAGCAAAATCACTGACCAAAGAGAATTTTGGAATAATGCTCTCCACAGCCGCCTTGGCAGTCTGTAAATCTTGCGCTGTACTTGCAGAAGCAGCACCATCGATCTTCACCTTTGCTGACCATAGGTAAACCTCGGTTTTCAACATCTGTGTAGCAGCTAATGACCATTGCGCTTTTTGATTTAGGATATTATAGTCATTGTTGAAACTAGAAACTGATTTTTCTACGTCTGCTTTAATAAAGTCTAAGGTCTCTTTTTCCGTTTTGCTGCGGGCTGTATATAGCTCTTCTGCTGAACTAGGCGCTTGATTCGCTACCTTGGCTTCAGCTACTAATGGAACCCTCCCCCAAGTTTTGAAAAGATTAAAGTAGTAAAATGCTCTCAAACCATAAGCCTGACCTAAATAATATCCTTTTTCAGAATCTGAAAGGTAAGTAGCAGATTCAACCTGAAATATAAAGTTGTTGATCTGAAAAATCTGTCCATAAAGATTCGCCCAACTACTAAAGCCGGGACTACTCTCCCGAATATCCTGAATAATAATTGAGCTTGAATTTAAAGAGGCTGTACCTGTAAAACTGGTCCCGTCCCTCAACGTTCCTCCTCTTAATTCCCCAAAACTCCATAATGTTTGCTGTGCATTTCTTAATTGGCTATGTATACCAACCATTGCTCCTTTCACCTGGTCCGGAGTTTTCCAGAAAGAGCCGCTTGCAAAATAATCTTCTGGGGTTAAATCTAATTCCATCTTGCTGCAAGAGGAAAAGGTTATGCTAGTTGCCGCTATTGCTAAGGCTATTAATATCTTTTTCATGACTTAAGTTTTAAAAGGTTATTTGAAGACCAAAAATGACCGTTCTTGGCAATGGGTATCCACCACCACCTTGTCCTATCGATCCGCTTTCTGCAGAAAATAAGGTATTGGCAGTCCAATAATGAAGGTTTTGCCCTGTTACTGAAACACTTAAATCTTCCATTTTCATCTTATTAGCCAAAGATCTTGGTAAACGATAGGCCAAAGAAATTTCTCTGAATGCCAAATAATTACCTTTATTGTAGAACATACTGCTTTCACGACTTGTATTGTTCTTAAACAATTGATCTGCCCAGTAATAGGTTGGGTATTTCGCATTCGTGTTTTCAGGGGTATAGGTATCAAATACTTCAGTAGTGGTATTGAATGTTCCTTGCATCATTCCCAAAAACCATGCTCTTGGTCCATCATAGGCAACATATCCAAGTGCATAGTCAAACCTTGCACTTAAAGAAAAATCCTTATAGGTTGAATATAATCCAAATCCTCCGGTCCAACGCGGAACAGTATTTCCCATATAAACCCTATCGTAGGAATTGATGATTCCATCATTATTGACATCTCTCCACATAACATCTCCTAAGGCTAATGGATAATGCAAGGCTTTCTCTGAAGCGGTCATTGCATTGAATACATCTGGATGCACTAATGTTCTAAACCCAATCAAATCCTTTAATTGAAGAGCATAATTATCCAAATCTTGTTGAGTGCGAATGATTCCTAATGCCTCATATGCATAAGCCACATTAGGATCTTGCCCTTCTTGTAAACCTCCAACCCATTCTAATTCCATTGTACTTGGATTATATACTTGGAAACCATTCTGACGGTTATTTTCAACACCGTTATATGGCAGCTTTAAAATCTTGTTCTTGTTGTAGGCAGTATTCCAGTTGAAACTCAATGTGAAGTCATTAGCTCGGATTGCTTGATAATTTAAGTCTATCTCAACCCCTTGGTTTTGCATATCACCATTATTGGTGGTAATTGAAGTAAACCCTGCTGAGGCTGGCAATAATAAGGTTGCAATTTTATCCGAAGTCGTTCTATGATAATATGCAACGGATAGATCTAGTCTGTTAAACAACCTAGTTTCTAAACCTACTTCCTTGGTAATCAAACTTTCCCATTTCAGATTAGGGATACTTAAACTAGTCATAGCATAGCCAACATTTCCATCATACTTTGAAGTACCATATGTTCCTTGCAAGGTATATGCTCCTATACCTCCAATATTTCCGTTCGCACCATAACTAGCTCTCAATTTTAAAGTATTGATAAAATTGTCTGCTCCAATGCTGCTTGCAAAGAATTCCTCATTATGCAAATTCCAACCTAATGAAACTCCTGGAAATGTTCCCCAACGATTATTCAATAGATTGGAGTAACCATCACGACGCAAAGTCAAAGTCATTAAATAGCGTTGGTCATAATCATAGTTAAGACGTCCGAAAAAGGAAGTAATCCTGTTACGAACATGATAAGAATCTATACCACGACGGTTTGCTTCTGTACTAGTCAAGCCCAAATCCATGAAGTCATCCGATGGGGCACCTGATCCAGATGCAGAAAACCCTGTGTTATAAGAATCAAAAAATTCCCAACCCGCCATAGCATCAACATTATGCTTTTCAGCAATGGTAGTTTTATAGTTTAAAACGGCATTATAGGTTTGATTTAATATCTTATCATAGCTAGCTGATGAATTACGAGTCCGAACCCAGTTGCCTGGACTCGCCAAATAGTCACGGTTGAATGATTCATTATTCGTTTGGTTGATAAACCAGTTACCACTTGTCCTTAAACTCAATCCCTTGTATAAATCAATGACAAATGCTTGGGACATTGTGAATTTCTGATTCTGGTTATTGCGGATAAAACGGTCATTGTTAACCGCTGGGTTCCCATCCTGCCAATCACGACCTACCAATAAATCCCCATTTGCATTAAATCCTCGCATGGTTGGAGGAGCGCCCAAAGCACGCGTCATATAATTTCCTTCACCATTAATGGCATCTCTCCATTTCGTATTAGCGAAATTCAACCCTGAATTAGATGTAATCCATGGCTTAATCTTGTAATCTCCATTAAGAATAAAGGTTATCCGGTCATAGTTGGTTCCAATTGGAACTCCTTGCTCATAGTATTTCCCTAAACTTGCATAATACTTACTTTTCTCATTTCCTCCTTGAACAGCCAAGTTATAGTCTTGAGTCATGGCATTCTTACGCAAAGCATAGTCTGTATAATCAAAATCTTTATAGATTAACTCTTTTCCTGTTACAGGATCTATCATAATTTGATAGCCTTGATTTAATAATTCTCTGTTGGAATCATCTAAGAACATGGTACTCCAAACAGCATTGCTAACTTTGTTACCATCCAAGATATTGCCGTCAGCATCCTTATATTTATTCCCTGTACCGAATGGACCAACAGAAGTCAATTGATTCAATTGGTTGGGTTGATACATCCCTGAAGTCTCCACCCCCTTTCTTGACCAATATAAATAGTCCTTGGCATCCAAAAACTCAAAAGGGATATTCAATGAATTAACCCCTATTTTGGACTTCAATGAGATATTGGACACTCCATCTTTACCACGTTTCGTGGTAATTAATACAACACCATTAGAAGCTCTAGCTCCATAAATTGCTGTTGCAGAAGCGTCTTTTAATACATCAATCGATTCAATATCATCTTGATTAATATCTGAGAAACCTGAGCGAATCAGTCCATCGACAATGACCAATGGCGAACCTCCTCCGCCATAGGTTGTTCCTCCACGAAGAACAATATTAGGCACTGAACCTGGACGACCTGAAGTTTGTTGTACTCTCAACCCAGGAATGGTTCCTGCCAATGCTGATGCTGGATTTGATCGAACCCCAGTTTCTAGTACTCTTTTATCCAATCGGGAAACTGAACCTGTTAAGTTAGATTTCTTAATGCTACCATAACCTAAAACAACCACCTCCTCTAAATCTTCTCCTGTTGGATTTAATGAAATTCTTAATGAACCCAAATTTTCTAAGGTTTGTTTGTGGGGTTGGTATCCCAAAGAAGAAAATGCAATTACATCCGACACTTTAGCTTGAATGCTAAACTCCCCTTGTTCATCGGTTTTTGTAACCTGACCCTGTGTTTGATTAGTTACAGTTACTCCCACAAGTGGACTTCCCTGTGGGTCAGTAACAGTTCCTTTTAATGCGGTTTGCGAAAACGCTGCTAGGCTCAGGCAGCATATAAAGGCCATTAATAGGACCTTTCGCAAAGAATGATAATAAAGGTTTTTCATAATAAATGAATAATTAAATTGGATTATGTTATACATAATAATTATTCAAATGTAATACATAATATTTTACATCCAAACATTTTTTTAATATTATTGTAACATTAAATTAAATCTTCATAGAAAACCTATGGACCAGAATACCCCTTCAATGGAGAAATTGGGCAGTATTGATACTTCCAGCCTTGTAGATAAAGCAGAAGAAAGAATTATTCAATTTATTCAAGAAAATAAATTGAATGTTGGCGATGTATTGCCTAAAGAATTGGATTTAGCTGAAAGCCTTGGGGTTAGTAGGACTGTTGTTAGAGAAGCACTACTTCGATTGAAAACAATTGGATTAATTGAATCCATAAAGCATAAAGGAGCTGTATTAAGAAATCCAGATGTTCTTGGTTCTCTCAGGAAGGTATTTCACCCCTCAATTCTAGATAATGAAACTTTGAAAGATATGTTTGAAATGAGGTTAGCCTTGGAAGTTGGAATGGCTGATTTCATTGTCAATAATATTACTGATGAAGATATAGCAGAATTGGAAAAAATTGCAAATGAGATTGTTTCGGGGGATACTGCTAATCCTTGGCATGTAGAAGATGAAATTAGGTTTCATGGAAAATTATATAAAATATCCAAAAACAGAATACTTTTAGAATTACAAGAGATGCTATTCCCAATATTTCAATATGTTCATCAAAGCGGATTATTGGAAAAGGATATAATCAAAGGGGATTTTATTTCGCATAAAGAACTGGTGCAAGTTTTGAAACTAAGAGATCCAGAAGCATATAGAGCTGCAATCAGGAAGCATTTAAACAATCATTTTGCAAGAATAATTGGTTAGAAGAGGTTTATTATCCTTTTACTAATTCAAAAATGGTAATTTCAGGAGCAATACCAACCCTACCAGGATAACCTAAAAACCCATATCCAGTATTTACATACAATTGAGAAGGACCTGCTTTGTATAAACCAGCCCATTCTTTATAAATATATTTTGCTGGACTCCACTGAAAATTCTCTCCTCTTACACCAAATTGCATTCCATGGGTGTGTCCAGCAAACATAACATCAACATCAGTATCTAGCACTTGTGCTCGCCAATGTGATGGATCATGCGATAACAATAATTTTACGGCTTTATCTTCAGTACCTAACAAAGCCTTCTCTAAATTTCCTTTCTTCGGAAATCTGCCAGTTCCCCAGTTCTGTACACCCACTATTGAGATTTCCTCATTACCCATTTTTAAGACGCGATTCTCATCCATTAAGAGATCCCAACCCATGATTTTATGGGTATCAATCAAGTCTTGAAGATTTTTTCTTTTCGCTGGAGAATCACCAGGACCAAAATAATAATCTCCGTAATCATGGTTACCTAAAGTTGAATAAACTCCTAGATCCGCTTTAACGTGTGCAAAGATATCCTGGTAATCTCTCATCTCAGAAGCCACGTTGTTCACTAAATCTCCTGTGAAAAAAATTGCATCTGGCTTTTCGTTCAATAACATTTGAACCCCGCCCATAACGGCCTTTTTATTATAAAACGAACCTGAATGAACATCAGAAATTTGACCAATGGTCATCCCATGAAATTCTTTGGGTAAATTTGGCAAAATTAATTTTTGACGTCTTACTCGATAATCATATGCAGTGGAAATTACCCCCCAAGCTAATGGGACCATTGGCAAGGCAGCTACAATAATCCCAGATTTTAATAAAAAGTCAGATCGAGATATTCCTTTTTTAGGTACTTCTGGCAATGGTTCTTCAAGTCTTTCTAGTCGATCTTCAAGATCCTCACCTTTCTTCCTTGAAAATAATCGACCAATCCAGATCCCGCCACGACGAACATCATCGATGATTAAAACAATTGCATATACAAATTTGCTGACTGCTGTCAAAAAGAATGCAACTAAAATAATAGAACGAACAGATAATGGAATGCTATATTGAAATGAAATAAATAAACCTATTAGCAATGACAAGGAATAACCCCACCAAAGGATGCTAAACCATTTTGTCTTAATAAACTTTATATTAGTTGCTCGTAAGGCAAAGAATATATAAAAATCTAATAGAAATAATATTACTGCATTTAATTTTAACATCTTAATTTCCGTTTTCCAGCACCATTCTTTTCAATGCTTCAATCCACTTCGGGTTTTCATTCAAGCTTTCAACCATATGAACTTCTTCCCCTCCTAACGCTTTAAACTCGTCTGCGTATTCTACTTGTATCTCATCTAACGTTTCAATACAATCAGCAACAAAAGCAGGACTGAATACCAATAATTTCTTTTTACCGGACTTTGCCAATTCATGAAGTGTATCAGAAGTATATGGCTGAATCCAAGGGGTTTTTCCTAACCTTGACTGAAAACAAACGGTATACTTCTCCTCTGGAATATTTAATTTTTCAACAATAGCCCGTGTGGTTGCATAACACTGTGATAAATAACAAAAAGAATTAATTTCTTTCTTACAAGAATCGCACCCAAAATCTGGACACTTTAATTCCCCCGTAGGATCGACTTTACCTAATTGACGAACAGGTAGGCCATGATAACTGAACAGAAAATGATCATAATCATTCAAATCATGTTTTTGAGCATGCTCCGCAATTACATCAACCATTAAAGGATTATCGCAATAACTACTAACGAAACTTACCTTAGGAAAGTATTGCCATCCACGCATCAATTCCATTACACGGTCGATAATTGAACCTGTGGTAGCAGATGCATATTGAGGAAATAAAGGAATGACAATTAACGAATCCAAAAACATTCTTTCCAAATTTTTTAATGCATTCGGAATAGAAGGCTCTTGATACCGCATTGCTAATTCAACATGATATTCTTCTCCAAGTTCTTCCTGAAGCATTTTTTGCTGTTGAACGCTATAATACATTAATGGAGATCCGGTCTCTGAACTCCAGATAGTGGAATAGGTATGAGCTGATTTTGAAGCTCTTTTTGGCACAATAATCCCTTTTACCAACAAAGTCCGAGATACATAAGGAATGTCCATTACCCTTGGATCCATTAAAAACTCCGTTAGATATTTCTTCACCTCACCTGTAGTAGGTGAATTAGGGGTACCCAACTGAACCAATAACACACCCTTTTTAGCTTTTTTACTCATACTAAACACAAAATTAGGCAATATTTATAGCAAAACAGGCGCAATGGCTTATTTCAACGGCCTGAATCAATGAATTTTAAATTAAAATGACGATTAATAGGATTCGATAGTTTCCTTTACTTTCTTCATTAACCACATCGGAGTGGAGGTAGCTCCGCAAATTCCAATAGTTTCATTGTTTGAAAAGATGTCAGACTCTAATTCTGCTGGATCGGAAATAAAATAGGTATTAGGATTTACCTGCTTACAAACTTCAAATAAAACCTTCCCATTTGAAGACTTCTTTCCCGAAACAAATATGATCTTATCATATTGCTGTGCAAATAACCCTAAATCCTCGTACCTGTTTGATACTTGCCTACAAATGGTATCATTAGCTTTTACCTCATAACCTCTATTAATAAGCTCTTCCTTGATCGCATAAAAACGATCTACACTTTTTGTGGTCTGACTGTAAAGGGTAAATTTCGCTGGCAAGTCAGCTCCATCGAGTTCTTGGAGATCTTGAAACACGAGGGCTTCATTGTTGGTCTGTCCCTGTAAACCAACGACCTCAGCATGCCCATGCTTTCCGAATATCAATATCTTCTCATTTTCATCATGCGAAGTTTTAATGCGGTTCTGTAACTTCAACACAACAGGACAAGAAGCATCGATCAACGTAATACTATTTTCTAATGCCGTCCTATAAGTCTCAGGAGCTTCGCCATGAGCACGTATCAGCACCTTTTCGTCCTTGAGGTCGTGCAATTCTTCATGAGAAATAATGCGTAAACCCTTGGCTTTAAGTCTGGCGACCTCTTCATCATTGTGCACAATGTCACCAAGACAATACAGATAGCCATCCCTGTCCAGGATTTCTTCTGCCATATCGATCGCATAAACGACCCCAAAGCAGAAGCCCGAGTCCTTATCTATTGTTACTTGCAGGTTCTTTGACATAGTACAAAGTTAGGTAATTTTGTTAAACCCTGTTTGTTTTAAATGCCAGTTTTTACATAGTCCCAACAAGGACTCTCCCCGAGCAAAATGGGAATACTAATGGTTCTTTAGAGATTTGTATCATGGGTTTGTTACACCGATAGCTTACTATGAAGTAACTCTACAAGCCATGGAAAGAACAAATGGATAACTGTCATAATAAAAAGGGAGAGCAAGAGAAACCTCACTCAATACTCCAATAGTGAAAGAGAACAATAATTATTGGCTTCTGGTCAAAATTTCTTTACTTACCAAAGATCTTCCATAATACTTCCCTCTTCCATACCGTTTGAATGCACTCCTTCTGGCGCAATGCTTTGAGCGGCCCCTGCAACTATAACTTGAAATCATTTATGGATTGATTTGGTACAAAAACACCTACTAAGGGCAAATTAGCTTTTGCTGATTATTTACTCAGAACCCAACCCATAACCTTACTAACCCACTCGGGGTAGCTAAGATAGGAGGAATGAGAATCTTCAACTTTTTTAACATTTTAGAATATAAAGCAAATTTATTTGGGACGCATCACTTAAAATTTCCATTCTGTTAAAACCACAAAATCCCAGTTCGGTGTCATGGGACTTAGAAAAAAAACGTAAATTCGGTTCCCTTTAGGCGTCATTGTTCTATTGGGCAAAATAAAAGCCAGACACTTATTTCGATAAAAGATGGAACATGACGATATCTTTAACCTTTCCCCCATCCCCATGATGGTACTAGATAGTTCCGACCACTCTTTCCTTGCCATCAACAAGTGTGCTCAAAGGATCTACGGATTTTCATTAACCCAGCTCATGGGTATGACCCTAGAGGATGTTCTTGCTGATCCAAAACATAGGATAGAAGAACATATGGTCGATATAGCCGACAAAGTAATCCAGAGGCACCGGAACGCTGGAGGAGGTAGCTTTTTGGTGAAACTATTCATAACCCCAATCACATATTCTGGGAGGAAAGCGTTATTACTAAACGCAGTGGAGCTCGAACAGGATAGTATCCAAGAAACAGGGCAAAACATGGACTTTGCCCACTATTCGGTGCTCGATGAGGAAGGCAAATTCATTTTCGTTTCTCAGCTCCTCAGCAGTTTATTAGGTTGCGAGCCAGAGGAGCTATCCGAGGGTAATATTTTCGATTTTGTTCAAGGGAAGGACAAGGAACTAATCACTAGGCTACTAAAAAGGACCCTGAGGGAGCAAACCATCTCTGAGGGGTTATTTGCCATCATCCGTAAAAACGGTGAAAAACGATGGTTAGATTTTAATCTTTCAGTTGTGACCCTCGAAGGAAAAGGAAAGGCAGTCAGGCTTGGGCTTTGTGACGTTACTGAAATGACCGAAAGGGATCTTTGTGACCAAGCCCTCCAGCAAATCGAGAAAGTGATTGCTGAATCTCCATCACTAGAGATACTCGTGGAAAAGGCAATCCAGGTTATCCTGGGGCTCGAAGATATAAGAACGTCAGAGATCTGGCTTGCATCAATGGATTCTACATCTCTTAGCCTTAGCGGTAGGGCTAGCAAGCGGGATGGTCAAAATCTGCTAAAGGGATTTTCACCACGCTTCACTTGCAATAAGGGTGAAGGTCTTCCAGGAAAGGTATGGATGGAAAGGGGCATTGTCGTTACAAGAATGGATTCTCCAGAACTTGGATTCGCCTTTGGAATCCCTATCATTGCCGCAGAAAAATTCCTAGGATGCTTCATTTGCTATTCAATAAAGTCGTTGGACAAACTGGATACAACTACCTCATTTCTGGAGAGAGTATCTTTAAAAATCGCAACACCGATTGCTCACAAAATGAAAGAGAGTGAATATCTCATGCTTTTCGACATTTCTCCTGACCCACACTGTATCCTCGGCAGGGACGGTCAAATCGATAGATACAATAGGGCATTTGCCGCACTCGTATCGAGAAATGGTATAATTTCACCAAACACTTCCATTCTCCAATTTGTACACCCTGAGGACATCAGTCGTGCAATTCGGGATTTTATTTCCATGGTCAACGGATGGAACATTGGTCCATTCCGCAGCAGGATAGCAAATGTAGAGGGCAATTTGCGAACGCTGCTCTGGTCAGCAGCCGTATCTCGGGAATCTATGCGAATCATCGTTGTGGGAAAAGATGTTACCGAACAGGACAAAGCAGAGCAAGAGCTCCATGGCGCGCTCCACAGGCTCCAAAATGCCCAGAGGATCGCTAAATTGGGGTATTGGTATAGGCCAATCGACTCTCAAATTTCTGTATGGAGCGAAGAGACTTACAATATCTATGAACGCTCCTCCAGCAACTTCCTTCCCACCATGGAAAACCTAAAACAAACATTTTTGCCCGATGACCGTTACCTGATCGAAAAAAAACCTGAATTACTACTCTCACCAAATGTCGCTAGGGGATTTGAGCATAGAATCATTACCCCTTCAGGAAGAATTAAATGGGTAAGACAGGAAGTACTGTTGGTCACCAAAGATGACGGAACGCCTGTGAAGGTCGAGGGGACTATCCAGGACATTACGGAACGGAAAACTTATGAGGAAAGGTTAAATATAAGTTATGAAATTTTTAGGCTCGCCATGCTAGCGAGCAATGAGATGATCTGGCACGTCGACCTCTCAGTCAATACTTTCACTATGGGAAAGGGGGGGCAGCAACCACTAGAGCCAGAGAATTCCGAAGAGTTTACCATAGCAAATTCATGGTTTTCCACCATTTTACCTAACGATAGACAAAAGGTATGGGACTCTCTCTGGAAGGTGATTGACGACAAATATAAGAGTTCATGGTCTGCCGATTACCGAAGAGTTTCAGCAGATGGTTGCCTCCATCATTATGAGGACAGGTGTCAAGTACTGCGAGACGACGAGGGAAATGCAATTCAATTAGTCGGTGCAGCGCTTGACGTGACCACATCCCGTATGCACCTGGAGATGATTGAGGAGCAGAACCGGCTACTAAGGGAGATTGCATGGGCTCAGTCTCATGAACTCAGGGCTCCTCTAACAAGACTTTTAGGACTTGCGGAAGTATCGCTACAATATGGAGGTGGTGGTCTATCTCAGGTACGGATCATGGAACTCATCAAGGAATCAGCTGAGGAATTGGACATAATTATTAGGTCAATGACAGAAAAGTCAAACTCAACACAACATGGAACAAAAAACGATACTTCTGGTCGATGACGATCCAGTCATCAACTTCATTCATAGAACAATCATTTCAAGTGTTTTCTCTCACAACAAGATCATAGCTGTGGAGAACGGGGAGTTGGCAATAGAACACATTAGGAATAATCCTAATACTTCTTACCTAATCTTCCTAGACATAAATATGCCCGTTATGAACGGGTGGGAATTCTTGGATGCCATAAGGTCCCAAAAGGAAAAGTTCGACCTTTCCATCCACATCCTAACCTCTTCAATTGACTCTCGGGACATAGAGAAGTCCTCAAAAGATGAACTCGTTAAATCATACCTGACCAAACCACTTAATCGAGATACTATTTTAAACCTTAGGTCATCAATGTGAGGGCCAGTAATTTTATTATTATTTCGAAAAGTTAATGCTTTGAAAAACAATGTATTAATTTTGATTATTTAATAAAAAAGCAGAAATATTGAGTTAAATTACTCATAATGAATTTAAGGCGGGACGTTTTTCAAGTCATTTCTGATCCAACCAGGTGAGCAATTTTAATGTTGGTAGCTACACAAGCAATGACTGCAGGTGCAATCGCTTCAAACTTTGGCACGTCAAGACCACCAGTTTCCAAACATCTACAAATCCTGGTCGAATGTAAATTGTTTACACAAGAACATCGTGGGAGGGAGATTTATTATCTGGCTAGTGCAGACAAGATGAAGGAGGTCGAATATTTTATAGAACCATTCCGGCAAATGTGGGACAAAATCAATAAAAATGATACAAAATACCAAAGCAACTGCCTACCTGGGCTCTCATTCATTTTTCACCTCAAAGATTTTTGATTTGCCTCTGGCAACTGCTTTTTAAAGCATATGAAGACCCAAATCTTTTTGAACATTGGATGAGTACCTAAGTTCTGAAAATGGACATCAAGAAGCATGGATTTTATGCATTAGAAACTTCGTATAACGGAAATGTGGTGTTTCGTACCAACGGAACTATTCATGAGTGTATTCCCATCTAGAGAATCACACGAACATTTGAAATGGGAAAACCAAAATTTCCCATTCAACTTGAATTTTTGGATAATAAAAAACTTACCCACGAAACTAGCAAGCTGAACATGCAAATAATATTAAGGAAAGTTGAATTCAGAAACCAATTAATACATATGCCGTTTGCAAATGGCCTTAATTGCGTGCATAACAGACTCCAAGAATTACTTAAGGAAGTAAAATTGTTGAAAATGCATTACAGGATTATTTATTGGACAGCGACTATATTCTTGTCAATTGGGATGACTGCAGGAGGTATTCAACAATTGTTACAGATCGGTGGCTATAAATCGTAAGCTCTTTGGGATATCCCTTTTATCTATTGAACATCCTTGAAACCTGGAAATTATTGGGTGTTTTGGTATTACTAATTCCGAAATTTCTGATATTGAAAGAATGGGCTTATGTAGGATTCTTCTTTGCGATGTCCGGGGCTTTTATTTCACATTTGGCAGTTGGACATTCATTCGCAGAAAACGTACCTTCATTGATATTGATTTTTTCAAAGGTTTTGTCATGGTACCTCATGCCACCCGAAAGAAAAATTGTTCTCAATTAAAACTAAAGAAACTCCCATGAAACAAAGAATAGAGGATTATTTTGCCAATGCTGTTAGATGGAAAGCCGAAATTCAATTACTTCGAGAGATTGTTCGTGAAAACAACTCACTTGAAGAATCTTACAAATGGAATCACCCATGTTATACTTTTCAAGGGAAGAATATTTTACTAATCCACGGATTCAAAGATTATTGTGCCTTACTTTTTCACAAAGGTTCCTTTCTTAAGGATCCGAAAAACATTCTAATTCAGCAAACTAAAAACGTACAATCAGCAAGGCAGATTCGATTTAAGAATATTGAACAGATCAAGGAGCTCCATGTTAGTATTAAGCATTTTATAGAAGAGGCAATTGAAAATTCAGGAAAAGAGGTAGAGTTGAGGAAACCATGCGACTATCCCATACCTGAGGAATTTTACAAAGTATTAAATGAAGACCCAGTGCTAACAAAAGCTTTTTATTCCTTGACACCTGGACGCCAAAATGGATATTTATTTTATTTTAATCAAGCTAAGCGATCCATAACTAGAGAAGCTAGAATTCAAAAACATTATCAGAAAATCATTGACGGAAAAGGGTTCAATGAAAAATAGGTTTGGTTGTAGAAACTTTAATTCAAAAAATAAATTAGAAACATAGGAGATCAAAAATGAATTATGGGTAATAAGCAAAATTAAAATGGATCAAATTGAAGGTTTCTATTTTCTATAAAAAAATAGGAAGTAATCAAAAAATTAGGTGTTTTTTGAATTTATAAGACAAGACCTTCGGTTAATCAATGTAGAGAGACCTAAGATTATGGTAACCCCTGTTTATTTGAAAAGAAGGGACTCTAAGATATCGAGGCTCGTGTTAAATGCTGATATAAATATGTGTGCGGCATTACGAGAGGAATATTGAAACTTCTGCGATATCACTTTATTCTTACAAGAAATACAGAGAAATACGTCACCTCTAATGGAATTAGAATTCTCCTCTGAATCACTAAAAGCCTTACCCGTCACAGCTATATGAATATCAGCTGGTATTACTTTTGCCAAACCTACCAACATTGCCTCGGTCACCTGCTTGGACTCTGCAGAGTACTGGTCAATCAAGGATCCTGGAACCTTTAAGACTTCTTTTTTAATTTTTTCAGCATAACATACTATTGAACCATGCAAATAATTTCCAGATTCAGTCTGCAAGCTCCATATACTCGTAAAAAAACCTGCTGGCATGCTTTCTGCCAACGACATTTTATACCCCTTTAGCTTTATCTGTTCCCCAATTCGATTTAATTTCTTTTCATTTATTTTCATAAGGATTCTTTAAAATAGCTGTAATCCTAGAACAATCCATAAAACTTTTTGTTGAAAAAGGCCTGTGATATCGCTATAAAAATATTCCTTTCTCCTTTCCATATGAACAGATAAACCTATTAAATTACCCCCATCTATCCCCAAATAATAAATGGATTAACATCCTGTTTAGCTAGTGGCAAAGTTCTTTTCATCCAAGGCTACATGAAATCCCAGCATCAAAAGTTATACCTCAGAAAGTATACCTACTCCGTCCATTGAAATTAAGTCCCAAGTGATATTTGGAATATCATGTTTAATATATTTTATATACTGTTATTATAAATAATAATGAAGGGCCTTATTTAAATATGTTTGTTTAGGGGAAAACAACAAATTCTATAAATAAGAAATTGGATAACAAAAAAACAGAATGCTCTAAGGGGATAAGGGAGCTAATAAGAAAAGGAAAATAACTGATGAAAGGAAGGACTCAGAAACCTTACCTCTATTCTTTCAAAAGGAGAGGAATCAAACATTCTTAAAAAATTCCAATCTCAAGAAAAAGTAGACTTTGGCACACTTTAAAAGGAATAAAAACAATTTCGAATGCAGATCTAAACGTTTTGATGTAGGCAATAAAAGACAATTATTTCTGACCTCCATAAACCCCGACTTTCTTACAGGTGTCTGATATAAATATTAAATTAGAGAATTATATTGCTAATCTTAGAAAAGTAACCTCTGTCCAAAACTTTTTCAAGTTGTTTTAATTTTATTAACTTTGCAAAAAATTTTAGAGTATAATGGCAACAAACAGAACTTTTACAATGATCAAGCCAGATGCAGTTGCAAATGGTCACACTGGCGCCATCTTGAATGACATCATAAATGGCGGCTTCAAGATCGTTGCAATGAAATACATTCAGCTAAGCGAAGTAAATGCGGGCAAGTTTTACGAGGTTCATAAAGAACGTCCTTTTTATGGAGACTTGGTTAATTTTATGACATCAGGACCAATCGTCGCAGCTATCTTAGAAAAAGATAATGCTGTTGAAGATTTCCGTACGTTAATCGGTGCTACCGATCCTTCAAAAGCTGCTGAAGGAACAATACGTAACAAATACGCTAAATCTATCGATGCTAACGCTATCCACGGTTCTGACTCTAACGAAAACGCGGAGATTGAGGGCAGCTTTTTCTTCTCTCAATTTGAGCGATATTAAATTCTTCAATTGGCTTTAGGAAATAGCATTTCCTCAATTAGTTCCATCGAATCCTTGTTGCGAGCAAAGTGACAAGGATTTTGTTTAATAATATAGAGCCATCCTCTTTTATCTAACATTACTAATTCGTTTGTTAAGACCTAATAAGAATCAAGAAGTAGTGATGAAATCTAAAAAAATCCGGCAAAGGTAATTCTCCTGGTATGGGTTTGGGCAATATTCAATTGGAGCAATTATCATAGACTCTTCAAAAATTATCAAAGAAGGTCTGCATAGAAAATGAAAGGTAATTGAGAAAATCAATTAATTATTCCAATTAACCCAACTATTTATACAAAGAATATGTAAGAGCCTTTATATTGGTTCTTTTTCACCAGGAGAACTCTGCCCCTACCCTCTATCGGAATTATTCAAATGGTAACAGCGTTTATGCTATCTATAAAGATTGCACCAGAGTTTGCGCTTCCAATAAGGGGTTATTCCTCATAGCCAACCCATGAGACTATGAATTGATAAAAAATCGCTATCCATACAATATGTTTGCGTTAAACTCAATGGTGCCAATCTAAATAATATATTCACTAAAAAATACAACGACCAATCCCAATATTACACTGTGTAACAGTTAGGTTTCAATTTAGTCAAGGGTTAATCCATCCGCAGGTATTTCCTTCAAACCACTTGTTCTAAAATTTCCTTCAAAGCAAAGATAAATAGAACTTGCTATTGCACTGTTATAAGAAGGTACATAATGTAGATAGCCAAATGCATGTAGGTCCTTAAGGCATCTGGTATAGCTCACTGTCGAGATCTTGGCCTTCAAGGCGCCCTGTCTGGCATAAATTCTTATACAATCACTAAATTCTGAGCTTGCCCACTGCCTAATCAGGGAGAAATAGAGCGAAACATGTGTACTTGAAAGCCTGGGGTCTCGGTCCATGGCCTCAAAGAAGTTGGGCAACACCTTTGCTAAGGCATAGAAGGTTTCAGGTCTCATAGATTGTGTCCTCCATTACCCCCTCGACTGCTCATTATCTGAATTTGCCGCTGTTGTTCCTGTTTTTTAGCGCTTGGTTTCTGGTGAAGTTTTGAACGATCATCTATAAATTCCTGCCGAATCCCCATCTCATTGTAAATGCAAACAGCTTTGAATCTTGGCAAAGCCTCCAGGTAAAGTTTCTCTGGACCTGAACCTAGCTCAAAGGTGACAAGGTGGCGGTTGCCTCTTCCTAGTGAATCCAGCAGTATCTTTTTGTTTTGCTCATCCCTAAGTTCCATAATAGGATAGCGCATTAACTGTTTTTCTAGGTCATATCCATAGTTCTCGTGGAACTGGAGCATCTTATGATTGCCATTTATGTCTAGGGTTTTAGAATCGAGCTGAAACCATGCACGATAGAGGTCACCTTGTGGGGTGGACACTTTTTTTAACACTGACCTGCCATTGAGCAAGTTATAAGCTTCCTTTAACGTAAACTTGAAGTTTCCATTGATATTGAATCTTCTTGAGTCTGCTAACCGTGCACCATTTTGCGGAAGATCGATTCGAAAGGAATTGAAGAAATACATTTCTGTCTGTTTGCTTTTGGAGAACTGAAGTTCTGCCTTTACCGGCTCAGATTCGATTTGTGTATTGAACTGCAATTGGAATTCTTGTGTACCCTTTGCAATCTTTGATTTCAGTGAATCTTCTAGATGGTGACCAAATCCAGAATAAAACAGCTGTTCTTTGAGGTATTCATAGTTTTTTATATTCATAATCGTAATATTTATTAAAGATTTGGAACTGGAAGGGTCTTTAGGATATGCCTATTTCGTACCTTCAGTACGAGGTTCCTACCACCAGAAAGTTCCATAAGTTCCACTCTTAGATGTTTACCCTTAGGGAGGGTAAAACTTGGGAGGCTGAAAACCAATGTATGCATAACATATTCAATGAGCTTACCATGCTCTCCTACCACAAACTCGGGGGTGACCTCAAGGTCTTGTGAAGGGGTTCTTTTTGTCGTTTTGTTATCTTTAATGAAGAACCTGAGTTGGTCAGGTTGAAATGGTACGTTAGAATTGTTGTAGAATCTGAATCGAAAGTACATCCTACCATCCTGTATAAAGACACCATCGAGGCTAAAGGAGATCCCGTACGAATGCTTTCTTATAAGAAAGGGAACAAGGTCGGTTCTACATGCCCAATCCATTCCTTTTCTTACCTTGTGCGGAGGGACATTCTTTCCATTCACGATCGCGCGAACTGTAGGAGGCCCCAATAAATCTTTGACCATAAGATTTATTGGATCTGCAAATTCCGCATAACTAACCAAGAAAGTATATAACTTTCCATCTTGAGTTATTACTGTAAGGTTTGTTTTTTCTAGCTCTCTTTTTGCGGCTTTGACCTGAAGGATGTTCTGTACTCCGTTAGCCTTCTGGGCAAGAAGTTCCAAGCTTCCCAGGTCTACGCTAAGGATTGGGCTTGGAAATATAAGATTAGTCGTCATTTGTTCACTGACATTTAATCGCTGTGGCATGTTTTCAGCCTGCCCTTGAGCACCAGTCCAAGCCAGAAGGAGAAAGAGCGAAAATAAAAAGCTTTGTATTTGATTATCCATCATAAATTTTTATCTAAGGTTGAGTAAATTTTGATCCTTTTTTATCCAATAAGAGCACGCGATAATCTGCGGGCATAATTACTTTTTTCACTTTTATCCTTTTAGAAATCAAACTCTTTGCTGCCTGTATCCCCATAGTGGCAGCCTTGGTTTCCCATGAGGGATCCAGTGCAGTAAAACCTAACTCTTGGATGGACCTATTGGATGATTCCTGAATTCCTTGCTGTACAACGTTTCCGGGGACATTGACACCTTGCATTCCATCAAGATCATGCACCTGCAGATCGACAGGTAAAATCACATTCCCTACTCGAATGTTGCTGACATTGATGTCCATCCTCTGGGAGGTAAGGTTTACCCTTGCAAATACCAAAGTTCCCTTTGGGATCTCATTGCCAGCAATGGTTACGTTTTGTAGCAGGTGAAGTTTAATGGACGAACCGTTCGTAACCTCTTGCCTATCATGCACAGCGGCAAGGATAGATCCTTTCTCAATAGGAAGTTCGTCTTGCACCATGGTTGAATAGAACCTGACCGCTCGTTTAAAGGAATCCAACTTTTGTCCATGGTTTTCTAAAATTGAGATGTCTCCATGCTCCAATGAGGGTTCTACGTGTAACACGTTATCACTTGCCTTGCTTTTATCCTTATCTATCCTGGACCTTAACCTCTCGGGGTGCTGGATGTCTAGAACTTTGTCGAGCATGTCATTGAGTTGAGAGATTTCTAGGTCCTGTTCTGGATCATGGGTCAGCGAATCCAAGCGTGATCTGTATACATCCAGGAAATCTGTTTCAATCTTACCCTTTTTTTTACCTTCTATAATAGGCATGACCTCTGCCACTGAATTCCTATACTGAGAGTTGGTCTGGGGAGTATCATTGATCTCAGTATCATCAAGCTCCTTTCGAAGCACGGAGAGTCTACTAAGGATCTCTTTGGAAAGATCCTCTGCAGATTCACTTTCCTCGGGCTCAAAATCATTGCCGTCTTCTCCTTCTGCTTGCCTTAGATCCTTCCAAGAAAATCCCTCAGGTTCCTGTGGGTCCAAGTAATAAGGGTCGTTCCTGATGAGCTCTCTAAGCTTTAAAGAATCACGATCCGCCTTTTCATAAAGCTGAAGCTTATTGAGCTTTTCCCCTAATGTTTCACCCAACTGTGGAAGTTCGGCTGGAAAACCAGATTGTTCAACATTCTTAAGGTAGGGTGGAGTTCCACTTCCTACACCCATTTTCCAGAACATCAGAATTAAAAAGGGTATGGCAACCACTGGAGCTAATAGAAGGAACCTATGGCTAAATTTTTTCCTATTTATTATTTTACTTGTTTTCATGACAATTATCTTTCATTGATCCATTATTTTTTTCTGCACGATGAATGTTTTTTTTCTTTCCCTATCCCGGGATTTTTTTCTTCAAGTTTCTGTTGATTTAATTCTCCTTGGAAATCTGGGTGAGGTTGACCAGGCTCCTGATCTTCATGAGTGCCTGGAGGCTGAATAGTAGGTAATTTAATGGATGTTGGCATTGATATGGTTAATCCTGAGACTCCCCAAATCGAACTGTAGACCTGGAAAATGCAACAACATCCGGCCAATATTATAAAGATTGAGAGCCAGATTATCCGGATCCTCCTAGAAGAGCGTCTTCTTCTAACCTTTACTTTGAATCTCCATATCTTGTGGTGTTCCAGTAGCTTATTTGTTATTTTCTTTTCCATTGTAATTTATTTACGATTCCTAGTCCTTATGTCCCGATTTTCAAGTATCTCCCACCTTTCGATTAACAAACCATGGGAATTATTCTCGCTTCGGGAAACCTCTCTAAGCATCCCACGACATACTAAGTTCCGCGTGGTCTGAGTGGTAGGCCTAGTAATCAGTTGAGTACCATAGAAGTGGAAACTGTAGGGATATTCTGACAGGTCCACACGGATACTATCCACAATCAGGCGTTGGTTCACATTGGCTGCGACCAGCTGTGAATAGAAATCCCTCTCTCGAAGATTGTCATAAACTTTCTTGGCGCTCTGATCCGCCAGGTAAAGTGCAATGGTGGTTTTCTCACGGATGGAAGACTCATCAGGGTCAAGCGTGAAGAATAGCTCGTGGAAACGCCTGACATGTTCCTTGGCTTCGGCCGAAAGGTTGTCTTGTCTGGAAGACGATCGGGCGAGGAAAGCCTGTCCATTTGCCAGTACATAAATTTGTTGCTGATGTCGGCTGATTGTCCCCAAGCTCCAGTAAATGCACAGACAACAGGTCACTCCGCTAAAAACAACAACAAGCGCCGTAAACCCCCTAATAAGGCGAAAGGCCGAATCAATATTTTTCATTTTCCTGAACATATTCTTTGTTTTCTATCTTTATGGGTTTCCCTTCAATTTCTCTTGCATATAGTTGTCATTGGGAGCTGAATCCTTGAAATAAGGTTCACTCTGGGATCTTTGGACCATGTTGCTAGAGTTCCTTGCTGCTGAATCTCCCATTGCATCACCTGACATTGATACATTTTGCATCATACGGGTTGGCAGACTAGTAGTGGTTCCGAGGAAAATGTTGGTAACGTTCCTTACAAATGCACCGCTTTCCGAGGCGTTTACAATGTAATTGGCGATTGTAGGGACTGCAAAATAGCCAACGATTCCTATGATCAGGAATATCAGATAAGCACCGTCTGAAGGAGAGAACATGGTATATCCACTTTCCTCAATCTGGGATATATCCAACCTGAGCATATTTTGTTGGATTTTTCCGATTAGACTTCCGAAAATATTGGCCACTGGCAACCATAGGTATATATTTATGTACCTAGCCAACCAAATGACAAGGCTATGCTGAAATCCGTCAAAGACCGATAAACCAAATACAATCGGACCCAAAACAGAGAGGACTACCAACTGGAAGGTTCTCAAGCAGTCGATGCAAAGTGCCGCCGCCTGGAACAATAGCGACAACACTTCGCTCATCCATTCCTTAATGGAATTCCTAAAATTATAGGCCGCCTTGGCCATCGCGAACTTGTAATCATTGCCAAGGCCTTCCCAAAACCCCTCTGATTGCGGATCTTCACCCTGATTGGTATATCGGTACCACCTGTCTCGGTCACCTTGCCCGTTAAGACCTACGTACATCTGAAAGAGTTCAGTCCCCTCCAATGCTTTGCGCTTTTGCATGAGGAGTTCCGAAATGGCCTGGTTAGAATCACCCACCATTGCCGAGGTAGCCCGGACAGTTGGAGAAAGTACTCCGTTCACAAGCCCCATTACGGATGGGAAGATAGAAATGCAAAAACCAATGGCAAAAGGGCGCAAGAGTGGGAAAATGTCTATGGGTTCTGCCGCTGCAATATGTTTCCATACCCTTGAAGAAATGAACCACAGGGCTGCAAATCCTGCAAGACCCTGGCCTACCCCCATAAGGTTGGAGCATAACGGCATCATTTCATCATAGAGTTGCTCTAAGACAAGTTGGAAATTGCTAAAGTTCTCGGATAGATCCTGAGCGGAGGCTCGTATTGGTCCGATTAGGGACAACAAGGCTAATCCATATTTTATAATTGTTTTCATGTTCTTGTATATTTATCAACATTAATCTGGTCCCTTCTGGATCAGCTCTTCCACCCTGTCGATGTCCCTGCTCTCACGCATCCGTTGGTACCGGAGGATATCTGTAGAGTTCACCATAGCGCGGAGGGATTCAACTGACCGTTCCATTTTTCTGTAAAGCAGGTCAATGGCCAACAGGCGTTCCCCATCATTCATTTTTAACTGTCCGTCCACCACCAAGACGATCAACTCCTGTAGGATCATTAAGCTTTCCTCCAGGGCTTTTTCCTGGAACAAGGACAGATATTGAAGTTCCTCTAATGAAAAGAGACCTGAATTCCGAAACCTCTGAATGGACCTTTTGGTCAGAGAAACCACCTGTAATTGAAGGTCAATAACCAGTTTTACCTTGTGGTACCTTCGAACCGATGGACTGGCCTCAAACAACCCATGTAAAAAAACCCTGTGCAGGTCAAAATTACCTTTACTAAGATCCCTGATTATACCGTAACCTTTATTGAGTACGGAATAGGTTTGCTTCATCTGAGAAAGGATTTTCTTCATTTGTGCCAATTTCTCGACGTTTAAGATCAATTGGGAAATCTCAGTGCTTTGTCCCAAGAGCCTTTGTCCAGGCAACACTAACCAAAGGGCGGTAAGTAACAACAATCTGCATATCTTCATTTAATTCTTTTTTTTGTTCCCGATTTTTCAAAAAGTACCCACAGATCCCTTTGATCGCGTTTCCTGAAAATGGAGATTTGGAAAGAATCCTCTATCAATCTCTTGGAGACGGCCAAAAGTTCAACCATCTCTTTATGGAGCACCAAAAGGCGTTGCAATCGCTGACCATCGTCCAGCTGTACCTCATCGTTCTTCATTATGTATGTAAGCCCTTCAAGCAGTTCGACACTCACCACTAGGATGTTTGAGGAGATATCCTTAATGTACTGCCCTTCTTTGTCAGGTAGTTTATCAGTCGACTTTAGTAGTTCCTTGGCATAAATACAATGCTTAACAACGTTGGCCTGCATGTCCAATATCATAGACACTATCGGGTCTCCTTTCAGATGCGGGTTGACAATGCCCATGGACTTGAAGAAAAGTTGGTGTAAGGAAAATACATCTTTCTTTGCTTCCTGAATTGAACCCAGTCCGGACTGCAAAAGATCTTTTCCTTCATCCACCAGATTTAAATAGACACTCTGAGCCGCAATTTGCTGGATTTGGTACTCTTTTTGGGTCTTTTTTTGACGGATCCATTCTTTCACTATCTGGCATTGACCGGCTTGTGGCAGTTGGAAAACGAAACAAAAGATGAATTGGGAAATCAGTTTTGCTTTCATGGTGTCTTGGATAGATTATAAAGTTCTCTTACTTTTCCAACCTGTTCTTTCTGGGATAACCGTTGGAACCTCAAGATTAAGTTTTGCCGGTTGAAGGCCTTAAGGTCCCTATAATTCCCATATAGATCATTGATTGTTTCATTTATCAGTTGGATTCGTTGCAGATCGCTCATCGCAAGGTGGAACGATCTTACTATAGATTGAACTTGTTCAAGATTTTTAAGGCTTCTATCAAGGATCAATGCATAGACCTTTTCCATGTGGACGCTCTCATCATGACTAAATACCGGATCACCTTTCAATAGGTCCCAAACCTTGCTGTATTCCTGGACCAAATCCAGCTGGATTTGGACAACTTGGCGGACTTTCCTGAAACCTGTGATCGCCGACCTTACCTGGCTAAATTGCTGATAATGTTCTCTATATTGCTCCGTATGCTTGTTTGTCCATTCAGAGATTTCTTGGAGCCTTAACTTGCTGAGAGAATTCTCCAGTACTTTTTGTGCGTTTTGAAGCCAGATGGTCCGGTTTTGTAACCTCTGGACTTTTAGGTCTACGGCTCTTACCACCCTTTTTATCCCTGCTTTAATTACCTCTGCTATGCCGATTTGTGCATGTGCTAGCTGGCAGCTGCCCAATGTAAGGACAAGTCCCACAAGGGCGATCCTTCTCTTAAAATCTCTTTTCATACTATTTATATTTTTAGCAATCCATTTTTGATGTCCCTTGCCATCGCAACAATTGCTCTTGAAAAGTTTCCTCCGTGGCTGCGGGTATATTCCAATAACTTAACCCGTTCTGATTCCTCTGTGGTATAGCATAGATATTCTTCCAGGGATACCTGCGTACGGTAGACCCTAGAGTGAACCCCACCTAGGGAAATGAAAACCTCCTTGTATTTCTGGGTAGGATCGTTGTTTCGGTTAACCGAGAGCACCATGGCCTTTTCCTTGTCTGTCAATCCTAACATTGCCTGTATCTCGTCAAATTTATTCATGAATTTACGCTGGTCTAATAGGATCTTGCAATCGCTGTTATTGACAATTGTCTGTTTGACTACGGGCGAAGAAATGATGTCCTCAATATCCTGAGTAACTACAATTGCCTCTCCGAAAAATTTGCGCACTGTCTTGAACAGATACTTTATGTACTGGGCGAAACCTTCCTTCATCAGGGCTTTCCAGGCCTCCTCTATCAAGATGATCTTACGAACTCCTTTAAGCTTTCTCATCTTTCCAATGAAGACTTCCATGATAATTATGGTAACCACCGGAAACAGGATTGGATGTTCCTTGATGCTGTCCAGCTCAAAAACTATAAACCTCTCTTCCAGCAGGCCCAGCGCCTGAGTAGAATTGAGCAGATAATCAAATTCGCCCCCTTTATAAAATGGCCTTAACACATACAGGAAGTTCTCAATATCAAAATCGCTCTGCCTGACTCCATCCCTCTGAAGAGATGGAACATACAATTCCCTTAAAAACTCATAAAAACTATCAAAGCATGGCCATATCAGGGGCCGTGAACCGAGAAATGCAAAATAGCCGGAGATGGCATTGGAGAGTCCAACATATTCAGATCGTCTGAAAACCTCATCGTCCCTTTTCCACAGGGCAAGTAGCAAGGTCTTGATGCTTTCCTTTTTCTCGGTATCAAGGCTATCCCCTTTACTAATGAAAAATGGATTGAAACTGACCGGTTCCTCTTCACTATAGGTAAAATACTTCCCTCCAATCAATTGGCACAAACCTCTATAGCTATGCCCCACATCCACAAGTACAACATGACTACCCTGTTGATGGTAGCTCCGGAGCATATGGTTAGTAAAGAAGGATTTGCCGCTACCGGTCGGGCCAAGAATAAACTTGTTACGGTTGGTACATATCCCTTTCAGGATTGGCTCATCGGAAATATCGACATGGAGGGGTCTTCCCGAAAGACGATCCCCAAGGCGAATGCCTGTTGGGCTCACAGAAGTTTCACTATTGCTCTCTAGGTTGAGAAAACAGCTTGCTTGTTCAGCAAAAGTCTCAAAGGTCTCATTTAGTGGGAGGTCTGCAGAATTTCCGGGGACTCCTGCCCAGAAAATTTGGGGAGCACCAACGGTTTCCTCCTTGCAAAGTGCATCGATCTTGGACAAGGCCGAGGAAACCATATTCCTGATAGAATTTATTTCCTTTTGATCGCACGTCCAAGTTAGCACGTTGAAATGAGCCCTTACAGGCAAACGTTGATTGACAAGGGCTTCATTCAGAAAACTTTCCGTGGCATCCCTGGAAATTTTGTTTGCTCGACTATAGGCAGAAAGCGATTGTAACCTCAGGCGTTTACGTTCCAACCGCTTAATCACCTCCTGATGGTCAGAGATCAAAATGTACTGGTTATAGATGTGGTCACAATTAAGAAGTTGTCCCAATGGGGAACTGAATCCAACACTGAAGCGTGTTCTTTCAGTACAATATCTTTCGTAATCAATCCTACTACCACAAAGATTGGGGAGATCATTGGCATCGCTAAGTGTAAACAACTGGCAGTGCCGGCTACCAACTTGTATCCCCTTGGAAAAATCTATATCCCTTATCAATGGACATTCTTCTGACCCTCCTAGCCTAAAATAGCGTTCAATGAGTCCCTGACGGCCACTTGTGCTCTTTAACTCATCGTCGGTTAATCTTACGAGTTGGATTAAACCAGAGTCCTCAAGTATCCTCTGGAACTGTCCGCAGGCTACAAAGAACTCCTTGAAGCCTTCATGATCAATGGTCTCGTGGGGAACCAGCTGTCCTCGTATCAAGGTAGAGAAAAGGCTACTTGCTCCTTTTCTGGAATTAGGAGATTTGGTCAACATCACATAACAATGATGTTCAAGGTAACTCCTTTCGTTAAAATGAAGTTCGCTTGCCCTTTCAAGGAAACCGACTTCTAAGTCGGAAAGCTCCGCACGATATCTTTTCTTCTCGAACCAGTCCTGTTTATGAATAATACTCCCATGTGGCAGGGCCTTTATGGCACTGATCCAGCCCTGGTGGAATGCTTCGAACTCTGCATCCGACAAACTGAATATCTCGGGTATATCGGCTCGAAAGACAAGGGTTACATCACCGCTTTTACTAAGGATGCAATCTTGTTCAACGTCCAACAAAGGGAATATCTTATTGAATTCTACATCCATTTTTTCACCTCCCTATCCTTGAAGTAAATAAATTGTCTTCTGTCCCTGATTCGAAGGGAACTAGGCAGCTTTCTCCGTGCATATGACTTTAAAAAGCCATATTTACCATATCGCCTATTCCATCCATGAACTACAACTGTCCACAGAATTCCTGAAACGACCATAACCGAAAGACTAAAGATTCTTGAAATCCCTGAATAATATAGTGTCAGGAAAATCGTCATCAAGAGAACAAACCCGAGAACAAGCATCCAAATGTACTGTGATTGGAGCCCAAAGAATTCAATAGGCCTGTTGATGTCACGTTGGATACGATAAATTGAATTTGCCATATTCAACGTATTCCAAAGAACGATTCAATTACAGTAGTTACCACGACTAAGAAAACACAGCTGCCGAACCAAGCGGCGGCAACCTTTCCGGTGTCGGGGTCTCCATTGTTCCATTTCTGGAAGACCTTTACAGCCCCAATGAGCCCCAATAGGGCTCCCACTCCATACATGAGCTGTGTCCCTGCACTGAAATAACTCCTTATCTGGGTATTTGCCGCTTCTATTCCTGCATTTCCATCCTGTCCATTGCAGATTAAAGGCAGTAGAAAGTAAACCGTTAAAATCACCGTTCCAGAGCGCAGTTTCAACCTAGCTGTCGCCTGATGATCTTTATCTATATTATTTATCATAAAACAAATGGATTTTATTTTTTAAGGACAGATGGCTTGCGGTCCCGCGATACCTGAAAAAAGGTATTATCAAGGTGCTCTCACCAGGTAGGATCCGGGAGCGCCGGCCAACTTTCAACCAATTCTACGAGCAACCAATTTTCTCCTTTATAGTGGAAAAAGAAATATCAATTCCAAAATCTTCCAGCTCTACTACCAAGGTTTCCACCATGATTTTCTGGAGTTTTCTGTCATTTGAAGGATTGTACTTCTGCAATAATTCCTTGAGGGTATCCCATTGTATTACCGGATTATCTCCGGCATTTCTGTAGGGAACAAGATATAGGCGCAACTGATCAAGGAATTCCTGTCCACCCCCATAAACGGGAGTAGGATGTTCCTGGGCCCCACTAGGCGGGCCGAAGAACGACTTATTTCCTTTCTCCCATTCGAAACCAGAATTGGAATCAACGTTTTTGAAGTTATCCAGGAATTTCCTCCCATATAGTCTCCATAGGGCCCATACGTAGTAAACCGCTAAGGCACTGGTTAGTAGTAGTAAGATTTGCATCCAGGTTAAATTTTGCAACATTATTTTCTCCTTTTTTTACTTTTGACTACAATCAGGTGAATACTTATGGAAAGCAGCATGGTCACCCGTTCAATTGTTTTACAAAGAAACAGGGAAGGTTTTCTTACTACAAGTACAACAATTACCTGTAAATAAGTTGTACCCTCAATGGGACGTTACTTGACTCTTTTCACCTTATTGCCCTAGAGCGATCCTGGAGTAACATTAAGGATTTGAGGTACATACGATTTTTTTTAGGCTCGTTTTAATGGAGCACACCTCTTTAAATTTGGATCGAAGGATAATTTTTTAATAACTCAAAGCATGGATATGGAAAATAACAATAGAAATATTTCCCTACAGGAAATCCGTGAAATGGACCTGGTAAGCTACCTGGCGAATCTTGGCCATGAACCCTCCAAAATCAGGAATAATGATTTTTGGTACCTTTCCCCATTTCGAAAAGAAACCGTACCTTCCTTTAAGGTAAACCGCAGGATCAACCGCTGGTATGACCACGGCATAGGCAAGGGAGGCAACCTCATCGATTTTGCAATTCTTTATCAAGGTTGCAGCATTTCCGAATTCATTGAAGGATTTAGAATGGAATTACCGGTCACGGTATCCTCCAAAATGGCATTCCCCAAGAAATCACACCAGCATGAAAACAAAATCACCTTAATCCAGAACAGCTCCCTGAGGTCAGACCATCTTATCAAATACATTCAAGAACGTCGCATCTCTGTGCACTTGGCAGATCAATATTGTAGAGAGCTCAAATATGAAATTTCTGGGAATAGCTATCTTGGAATTGGCTTTCCCAATGACGGAGGAGGTTTTGAAATCCGAACACCCCATTATAAGTTGAGTAATTCTCCAAAAGACATCTCCAGTGTTGGAATAGGCCACAACGAAATCCTTGTTTTTGAAGGCTTTATGGATTTCCTGACCTTCAGAACCCTCCATCCTAATTTAGACGAATCAAAGGTGGATTTCATGGTCCTTAACTCCGTATCCTTCTTTGAAAGGGCACGAGAAAAAATGGAGTCTCACCAGCAGATTTCCCTATACCTTGACCGTGACAGGGCCGGCACAGAATTAACCAGATACGCCTTATCATTGGACAATAGATACCGAGACCAGAGCGCATTGTACCAGAATCATAAAGATTTAAATGATTGGGCAATGAATATAGGTAAATTGAAAATACCTCTTCCTGCCCGCAGGATATCCAAATAATCACTCAAAAAATTCAACATGAAAAACAACAAACTAAGAAATAAGGCCGTCACTCTTAATTTTACGGAAAAGGAATATTCCCAGCTAAAGACAGAAAAAGAAAACAGTACATGCCCAAACATGGCCCTTTATCTCAGAAAAAGATTGTTTTCCCGAAAAATCGTAACAACAATAAGGAATCGCTCACAGGATGATGTCCTAGAGGAACTTTCCCGTTCTAGAAAATGCATGGAGAGATCCAAGGTCCATATGGTTGAAGCATTAGGGGACATAAGCGAGAGTTCTGACTTATTAGGGATCTTCAAGCGTATCGAGCAGGAAATGTACATACAGACTTCATTAATAAAAAAGCTTCTCAAGGAATGGTTGCACTAACTTACGACGTGGCGAGTGTTTCTAGGATAATTGCCTACCATGAGAAAAAGGTTGCCTCTGGAATCGCGGAATGTCTCATTGCGGGAAACATGCCACTATCATCTAAGGATCTTAGCATACAACAAAAGACCTCATACATGGTCAACCGCTGTACCCTAAACGCAAACATCAAGCTCCCCTGTCTGCATTCCATTTTGGGCTTCCACCCTCTTGATGGAAGACTGTCCAATTCTCAATTCCGCTTGATCGCCGAATGTTACATGGAGCTGATCGGTTTTGGTCTACAGCCATTTCTAGTTTACCGGCATTCAGATACCTACCACCCGCACATGCACATCGTATCAACGAATATCCGGAGTGATGGAAGCCAAATCTACACGCACAGGCTGGGACAGCGACTTTCCATTCCTGCAGCAAAAAAACTAGAGGCTGATTTTGACCTGGTTCCTGCACAGGAAAATTTACTTGGAGAAAACGAAAGGCCAACCCCTATAAGGGAACTTATCCAGGCTGCTCAGCCTCTCAATAAAAGCCTCCGTGACATCCTACTCTACCTTCAGCGTACATACTCATTTTCGGATTTACAGGAATGGAATGCGCTGCTCAAACCTTTCAATATATTGGCCCTAAGGCCAAAGGCCCATACAAATGATCAAAAAAAAGGACTGATCTATTACTTGACAGACAAGTCCTACAGAACCGTTTCCAAAGGGATTCCTCAAGCCAATCTTTCCCCAGATTTAGGCCAATTTCCACTCTCTTTTTTTCATGTAGCACAAAGGGAAAAGACTTCCATCACTCGTCTCCGGACCGTCATTCAGCAAGAAAAAATGAGTTCCTCAAACCAGGGGTGGGATGCCAAACAACTATTGTTCCAGGGCATTGAACTCATTCAATTGCCTGGAAAAGGAAAAGCTTCAAGTGAAACCGTTGTGATCGATCACATGCTGTATTGCGCAATACACGAAAGAAAGCTAGGTCTAGGCTTTGATATCAATTCATTCAAGCTTGGCCATAGCGCCGAATGCAAAATGGGAAAGGACCTTCAGATAGCCGAACATAGGACCATTAAATTATGATAACATAAACCAGAACGAAAATGAACAATACTGAAAATGCTCAAGCTCTGAAAAAAATATCCGACATGGGACGGCTTATAGCGGTGTTCCTATTGGCCTTGCATTATTACCATGTGGGCTACCATTGGTTCATTAAGCTGGGTATGACATGGCAACTAACCGATAGGATTCTCCAATCCATTTCAGGAACTGGGCTCCTGAACACCTTTAACCGCTGCAAGTGGTTTTGTCTACTTTTCCTGCTGATTTCCATGATTGGAATAAATGGTAAAAAGGAAAGAAAATTCAATATGAACAGAGCATTAGTCTGGTTTTTACTGGGGTTCGGTCTCTTTTTTTCCAGTGGGCTCATTTTTAATGTGCTACCAGCTTCACCTTCGGTACTATTGGTATATTATACGCTGAGTACATGGGGCATGCTTGCTGTCATCAAGGGAACCACGATTATATCCAGAATCCTTTGGACCCAACTGGCAGACCAAGACATATTCAACCTTCAGAACCAGACCTTTCCACAGCAGGAAGACCTACTGGAAAACGATTTTTCGATAAACCTTCCATTCGAGTACCGTTTAAGAAACCGAAAGCGATTTGGTTGGATCAACATCATCAACCCATTTAGAGCAACCCTGGTCTTGGGTAACCCTGGCTCGGGTAAATCTTATTACGTGATACGTCATATTATTTCCCAACACATAAAAAAAGGCTTCTCCATGTTAGTATACGACTTTAAGTACGATGATCTCTCAAAGATAGCATACCATCACTGGATGATGGGGGAAAGGAAAATGAATTTCTATAGGATAGATTTTGACAACCTTTCCAGGACCCACAGGTGCAATCCCCTGGAGCCTTCGGCAATGGATGACATCACTGATGCTGCAGAATCAGCCAGGACCATTCTATTGGGCCTAAACAGGGAGTGGGTTAAGCGACAGGGGGACTTCTTCGTGGAATCGGCAATTAACCTCCTAACTGCAGTGATCTGGTATCTAAGGTGCTACCAGGACGGAGAATTCTGTACCTTACCTCACGTGATTGAGCTTATGCAGCAGGATTATGACCGACTTTTCACATTGCTTAGAAGTCAGGAAGAAATACAGGTCTTGATCAATCCATTTGTCAATGCCTATTTGAACAATGTAATGGAACAGCTCGAAGGTCAGGTAGCATCGGCAAAGATAGCGCTGGCCCGCCTGTCCTCACCCCAACTCTACTACGTTCTTTCGGGAAATGATTTCACACTTGACATCAACAACCCAAAATCACCCAAGATTGTTTGCATGGGCAATAATCCTCAGAAGATCCAGATCTATGGGGCCGTGATCTCACTTTTCGTGAACAGATTGATTAAACAGGTCAACAAAAAGGATATGCTTAAATGCAGCCTGATCTTCGATGAGTTTCCAACGATCTACTTAAACAACATTGATAGCCTGATTGCTACTGCCAGAAGCAACAAAGTTGCCACCACCCTCTGCGTGCAAGACATTTCCCAACTCCGTAAGGATTATGGCAGAGACCAGGCAGATGTCATACTGAACATAGTAGGAAACGTAATCAGCGGGCAGGTTTCCGGAGAGACAGCAAAACAACTTTCTGAGAGATTTGGGAAGATCATGCAAGACAGGCAGAGCCTATCGATCAATTCCAGCGACACTTCCATTGGCTTATCGAGCCAACTGGACGCAGCAATTCCCCCCTCGGTGATCTCAAGCCTATCCTCCGGTGAATTCGTGGGGATGGTAGCTGATGACCCTCAATTACCTATCTCTCTGAAAGGATTCCATGGCAAGGTGATAAACAACCATCGGGCGATCGCAAAGGAGCAGTCCAGTTACCAGCAGCCCAAAGAGGTCACCCAACCCCAACAAGGGATGGTAGTCAGAAATTATCAACAGATCAAGCGAGACATCCAGGACATCACCTATTCTGAAATGGACAAGTTGATATCGGATCCATCTACCCGGCACCTAGTCATCCCCAAAAAATGATGCTCTAACCGGATCTGCTGCCTTTTATTCCATAGGCCTCCTTTGTGGACATTCATATCAAACAAACTCCTAATTGCAGGGCAATATCAGAAAGGCTTTCCAAGTTATTAATCTCTTAGTCAGAACACGCTAAATCAAAGGACCATAAACTACAAAGCTGCTCGTGAAGGTCGTCTTACTGCTCTGCCCAATTAGGGCTATTGCTAAGAACATTTCGTTATTTTCAACTTCATATTTACTTATGTTGGCCAAAACAGGTTTAACGTTCATGAGCAACTCTTCGAGCTTTAGAGATAGATGAAAATCAATTGTATTATTCATATCCCCTCATGCTAGAATGCCAGTAAAATGAGGAATTACTCCTAGAAATGACAAGGACTTTCAATTACAACTTTAAGGGAATGGAAGAGAATTCCACGAAGGAAAAATTAAAAATGGCCTGCCTAGTATATCAGGCCAGTATCTTTAGGAGTTCCACTTTATCCAGCACAAGGAAGATATATGATCAAAATTATCATTCCTAGGCAGGTATTCAATGTCCCAATATCGCAAATAGTTTTGGTAAGAATCAAGTGAAATTGTCCAGACATACAAAACTGCCGATCTTGCACAAGTAGGCACTATGTGAAATTTTTAGGGATTTATCTATTTTAAAGATGAATCAAATGCCTGAAGTCCACCAACCACCGGTAAGGTCAAATGAGATCCATCAAGATCAATCGTCAGTTCAGTACCGGGCTCTGGCCATAGGGTAAAATCTTGATCAGAGGAGAATATCATCAGTCCGATTTGTTGTCCTGCAGGAATAATTTGGTCATCTGGTTGAAGGTCGAATGCTAAATCATAGAACTTCCCTGGTTTCAGTGGATTGCTTTTGGTCAAAGATTCATGGTTTTGGGGATCAGCCCATCCACGGGTAATGATATTATCAGTGATTCTTACATCTTTACCCTTTTCCCAAGGCAATGCAACTAACCAAAAAGATAGGTTTGCTGCAGGTTTACTGCTCGCCAAACGCAGATTAATACGGGGCAATCCGGATATATGAAGATCTTTTGTCAGTTTTGGACTTAGATAAAGCAACCTATGATTGGACGTTTCCAATTGGGCCAATGAATCTCCACTGATGGATACGTCATCAACCAAGGTTTCAAGGGCCTTTACTGATTTCTGTTTAGTTGATAGAGCACCATGTGTAGGGGCACCTGCAACTAAAAAAAGTTTCACATTCAGTGCCGACGGATTTGGGTAATCTGCATAGGGAGTAGGATTCATTTGTCTTTCATTTTCACGCACGATCCAAGCTTTGGGTTCATTTTCAACTCCATTTTGGACACCAAATAAATACCGTGTAAACCAGCGGTTCATCATTTTCATGGGAGGAGGACCTCCGTGTCCATCTTGATGATAATAGAGCTGGGTTGGAATACCTAATTCTTTAGCAGCTTTATAAATTCTGTAGCTATGTTCAGGCATTACATTCCAATCATTGAACCCATGGGACATCAAAAGGGCAGCTTTCATCCCTGACATTTGGTTTAGATAATCTCGACCTTTCCAGAAATCATTATAATCACCAGATTCACGATCCAACCCTTTTGCCATTTCGGTATCGCGAATTAACTTATTTCCGTATGCACGTTTAGCTTCATCCCCACTATGGACAAAATCATAAAGTACATCGATATCCTCCCCCAAATAACCACCGGGACTGCGAACCAAACCGTTGGATCTATAATAATGATAGTATGAAGTATTGGGAGCAATGGGAATAATGGCTTTCAGGCCTTCAACTCCAGTTGTTGCAGCGGCCAATGGTAGGGTACCGTTAAAAGATGTTCCGGTCATCCCTACCTTTCCTGTGGACCAATAGGCTTTAACCTTTTGATTCCCTTCCCGACTGGTATATCCATTGTCCTTACCAGACAGCCATTCAATGACTGCTTTAGGAGCAAGAGATTCATTAAGGCCACCTATACTTGGGGAACCATCCGAAAGACCAGTACCTGGTGAAGAAGAGTGAACAACTATGAATCCACGTTTTATCCATTCATGAATAAGGCTATTGGAAATAACAGGTCTTTTTCCTGTTCTCTGAACCTCTGGATGAACCCTTGGGTTTGGGGCCTTTTCACCAATTTCATGTTTCACGTTCCACATGATCCCATCGACCATCTGAGCAGTTCCAGCATAGTATGGGCTAGTCTCGTAAATTACTGGAAGTTTAAGGTTTTCGGTTTCTGTTTGGAAAGGGCGAGTTACATCGACATGCATCCTATCAGGTTTTCCATCACCGTCAGTATCAAAATCAGTTTCCACCCAAAGGTCCTCCCGTATCCATTTATCAGGGGTATTGAACCCCTCAACTATCTGGGCTTCGCCTTCTTTAATGACCGGCAACGTTTGAGCAGTAAGATCAGCAGAGCAAACCACAAAACCTGTTGAAAGAAGTACAGATGTAATTATTTTATTTATCATTGATATAATAATTTTCGTAATTTATTTTTTAGGAAAACCACTCCTAACTTTTTATATCACTACAATATTAAACATTTTCTCAATTAATGTATAACTTCCAACCAATACCTTCGTCTTCCCAATTGTTTCTACTCCCTCTCCAGGGGCTAACCTGCCTGGGATCAAAGTATATTGCATTGATAAGATCACTGGTATTACCTCCTAATTGAATGGAATAACCCATAGTCTCCAATTCATCAATAGTTCTGGGATCTGTTTTCCGATCCAATAACAAACTACTCTCGCATGGATCCCGGTCTTCCAGACTGGTCCCTTCTGGAGAGAGTCATAATTGGTTACTGTTGATATTAGAGCCTTCACTTGCCTGTTGATGAGTCATTCCCACTCTGGAGAAAAATTACGTGAAGGTCATCCTATTGCCGTCTTTCAAAAATTTACCAAGAGTTTATGAGCATAAGCAGAAAAAGGAATTTTTAGAAATCCCGTTTAGCGAGATAGTAATCCTCTTTTTGTGTCATTAAGGTTTTTTCCTCTTTTGTCTTGTCATAATAGCCACAAAGGTGGAGTACACCATGGATGATAACTCGATGCAACTCATCACGATTGGAAACATTGAATTTTTGAGCATTTTCCATGGTTCTTTCTACGGAAATAAAGATATCTCCAGCAATGAGGTCCTCCTTTTCAGATGAATCAAAGGTCACGATATCCGTGAATGTATCATGGTTAAGATATTGCTTGTTAATATCAAGAAGGTAGGCATCTGAACAAAAAACGAAACTCATTTCTCCAACGCGACTGTAACCTTCTTCTTTGATGGTTTTTCCAATCCACTGCCTTACCTTTTGTTTTTCCTTGAGTGTAAAATCGATGTCCTGGGAAAAAAACTGTATATCCTTCAATGCCATATTAAAAAGATTTGCTATCCATATAACTCTGCAGAATCAATACTGCTGAAACTTTATCAATCAATCCCTTATCCTGTTTTTTACTCTTTTTCATTCCAGATACTGAAATGGCCTGCGAGGCGATCTTGGAGGTGAATCTTTCATCCACCTCTTCTATTGGAATATGGGGATAAGTTTTACGTAGCTTCCTGCTGAAACCAACCACATGCTGATCGGATTCAGAAGCCGTCCCATCTAATTTCTTTGGTTTGCCAATGATGAAGGTTTCTACCTGTTCTTCAACAAGGTATTCGGAAAGAAATTTCCAGATCTCTTCTGGATGGATGTTAGTCAATGGGCTTGCAATTATCTGCATGCTGTCGGAAACAGCTATTCCAATCCTCTTGGTCCCATAATCAAAAGCCATTAATCTCATGTCACTGCATTTTTTACAAAATTACAATTAAACTTTAGATTAGCCCTATCCGAAAATCGCAAAATATCTATACATTTGATAGATATTAATTTTAAAAATGAAGGCATTTATCTATTTAATCAGCTTCTTTGCACCGTTAATTATAATGGGCCAATCTTTGGAACAGGAAATTCAATCCTATCGGGATAATCAGATCCAGGAAATGGTAAAGGATGAATTTGGTCCACTTCGAGAAGATCAGGTCAAATATGTGACCTTCTACCCTGCAAAGCAAGATTATGTGGTGACAGCATCAATAGAGCTGGTTTTCAATGAACCGACCTTCAGGATGCCCACTTATGATGGAACTTCTAACGAATACAAGAGGTATGGATTACTAACATTTGAATTGGATGGAAAAATATATAGTTTAAATGCCTACCAAAGTGTATCACTATTTCAGAATGCGATCTATAAAAACCATCTTTTTGTGCCTTTTATGGACAGTACGACTGGAGAAACGACCTATGAAGGGGGGAGGTACCTGGATCTAAGCATTACGGATATAAAAGATGGAAAAATCAGGATAGATTTCAACAGGGCTTATAATCCTTATTGTGCTTACAGCAATGGATATCGGTGCCCACAACCACCGAAGAACAATATAATGAGTGCTGCCATAGAAGCTGGGGAGAAAAAATATATTGGCCCTAAAAACCAGAGGAAGGTTAATATGAAAACAGCAAAGAATTTCAATGATCATGAGAGATCATTAATCAATGACGGAGATGAAAACAAATTGATGCATGTATACCAAATTACAGATAAGAAGGAGCTGGCTGTCCTGAAAAAACCATCTGAGGACATCAAATTTGATGACCCTTTGTTGGATAGACTAGTCTCTAGGATGTTGCAAACGGTCAGGGATCCTGACCATCCAGGAGTAGGAATAGCTGGTCCACAGGTAGGCATCAACAAAAATGTTATTTGGGTGCAGCGTTTGGATAAGAATGATAAACCTTTTGAATTCTATTTGAATCCCAAGATCATTTGGCGCTCACAGCTAACTCGCCAAGGGACAGAGGGTTGTTTGTCAATTCCAGATCTAAAAGAAAATGTAAAACGTAGTTATGCGATTAAATTACAACACATCGATCGCAAAGGGAATGTAAAGGAGGAGTTGATAGAAGGTTTTACAGCTGTTATTTTCCAACATGAAGTTGACCATCTTTACGGAATATTATTTCCTGATCGAATTGAGGAAGCAAACAAGAAAGAGTATATACCTGTGAAAGGTGAATTAGATTTCTTTATTCAGAAAGATAGTATTAGGCCTTAAATTGATGCCTGATCACTGTACCTGTAAACAGGGATATTTCACATTGACCATTTTTTTTCTAAAAACTTGGTTATCTTTATTATTATTCGACAACTATCCTTAAAACCATGTACAATTCAGCCTATAGCATAGCTATTGTTGATGATCATTCATTAATCATACAAGGGCTGGTGAGCCTTTTGGACCGCATAAAATCCTATGAGGTTACCGCAACTTTCACCAAGGGGTCTGAATTACTGAAATATCTTAAAACGGATCAAGTGGACATTGTTCTTTTGGATATTTCACTTCCAGATATCAACGGAATAGATCTTTGCCTGGAGATAAAGCGTATTGCACCCAATGTTATCATCCTTGGCCTGAGCAACCATACGGAGCGAAGTGTTATCTTACAGCTTATGCAGAATGGGGCATCAGGATATCTTCTCAAGAACATAGATATCTTTGAGTTGGAAAAATGCCTGGATCAGGCTGTTAACAAGCAGTTGGTATTCAGCTCGGCTGTACAGGAAATAATTGCGAATCCCATCAGTACAGATCTTCCATTGTTACCAAAACTGACCAAAAGAGAGATCGAGATCCTGAAGCTGATAGCTATAGGTAAGACTTCAATACAGATTGCAGAGGAATTGTTCCTATCACCGCTCACCATCGAAACCCATAGGAAAAGGATGATGAGTAAGTTTAAAACAAAAAATATGATGTCGTTGATTAAAATAACGACCGAGAACAAATTAATCTAGCGTTCTTTTATTCGGACTTCAAATAATTTGGTCCAATGTTTTCCCGTAACCAATAAGGTTTTAGAATCAGCTTTATAAGCAATACCATTCATCTCATTATCATAAGGAGCGCGTTTATCGCTATAAAGACCTACAAAATTGATTCTACCTTCAACAATTCCTGTATTAGGATCGATGATTACCATTTCATCCCTGTCTCCATAATAAAGATTTGCATAGATTTTACCATCGATATATTCCAGCTCATTTAATTTTTCTACAGGCCCGTTATCGTCAAAAACGGGCATAACGCCTGTTTCAGCTAATGTTTTCGGATCTAAGAAATACAAATTATTGGTACCATCGGATTTAATGAACTGTTTACCATCATAAGTAAGACCCCAACCTTCTTGGCTGTTTTGGTAATTAAATGACTTCAATAATTTAAAGCTGTTCTTGTCATAAACATGGCCTTTATTGTTCTGCCAGGTCAACACGTACATATTATTTCCAACTACCGTCATCCCTTCACCAAACTCATCAGCGGCGAGATCAGCTTTTTGCAGGACCTTTCCCGATGCCAGTTCCACTTTCCTTAATGTGGACTCACCCAATTGGCCGGTGGTTTCGAATAAAGTTCCGTTTTCATAATATAGCCCTTGGGTAAAAGCTCCCTGATCGTGTGGATATGTTCCTATTACATCAAAAGCGTATTGTTTTGGAGCTGGAGGAACTACCAAAACTTCGCTATATGCGAACTCCTCTTTGCCTTGATAATACACCTTGGCACTTAATCTCTTATTGCCATAGTTATAAGAATCGGTGTCAAATATTACAGCGGTAGTGTCGGTCATACGTCCAAATACATTGCCATCAACGGAGTAGACAACGGAGTCTATTCCGGCATCCGGAAAATTCAACTTAACTTGAACTTTCTCCCCCTTGAGGACCTTGCTATTATTGGTTGGATTTACAAATTCTACTTTATTCTGTTGGGTCTTACAACCTATGACCATAGAAATGGTAAATATTGTTAATGCCTGAATGCTAAGCTTTATTTTTTTGTTCATATGTATAATTCCAAAATGATTTTTTAAAAATTGATTTTAAATTGATAAATGTAAATAACTACAGAAATATTTTATCGATATTGATGTACTTGACCAGACAAGGCTTAGGCAAGTTCTTCTTTGCGTACTGTCACTTTATGGATAAATGTTGTAGTTGACCTATTTTTTACTACTACAAAAACCAGACCTTACTCTACTAAATAGATAAGGTAGACTGCTGATTCTAAAAAACATCAATATAATCCTATAATAAATTGTGGCAGACCAGTTATGTATGCTTAAAGGTCTACTCTTAACCTCCTCCAAAAGTTGCCTTGAAGTCCATTATTACTATTTAACAATAGTATTTCCTAAAAAATCTCCCAACAGCTTCTCACCTTCTTTGAGCTTCTGGTATTTAGTGATCAGAACTAACATATCATCAGAGTCCTTACATGTTTTAAGTTCTTCCCGGATCCGATGCATTTCTTGTTCAATCTTATTCTTCTTCACCCTAAAAATCAACTGATTGACCAAGTCTTTCAATTGATCTTTTTCTTCTGGAACGAAAATCTTGCGCTTATCGTCGTTCCAATTAGGGCTGATCTCGTATTTTGTTGCGATACTGTCGACAGCTAACCTAGAAACTTCTTCATCCTCATGGGAGAAAAAGGATTTTGCTTCAGGAACTACAAAATTCTCAGCCTGCTTTTTGAACTCTTCAATTATCTTGAGGCTGGCTTTGTCCTCAAATTTGACATCATCCATACTCGCCAAAAGGTACGGGGCTACTGGGATATCGCCATCCCCTTCCCAAACCACTAGCTCACGCCCATAGTTTAACAGAACGCGCACGAGTTCTCTTTCCATCAGGATTTCGGATGTCATCTGCTGTTCTTGGGGTTCCGGAATTGCTATTCCTTCGGCCGCCATAGCCGCCAGCATCTCCGCTGGGATAAAATCATCAGTTGCAAAATCTTGGCTAGAAACCGGATTAGCACTAGTAACCTTCCGGTCTTTGGCCTTAGCCCGCTCCATTCGGATCTTGTTCAGTTCGGTTAGCAGGACACGTTCCTCTATATCCAATAGTCCGCTACATTGCCGAAGGTAAACTGATACTTTTATTTCATCAGGGATAAGAGCGATGCTGTTTACCACTTCACGAATTACCTCTGCACGTTTGATGGGATCTTCTTTGGCCTCACGCAATAGAATGTTGGTTTTGTAAAAGACAAAATCCTCTTGGTGTTTAGCTATGTGATCCTTAAAAGCAGAGGCTCCATATTTCTGAACATAAGAATCAGGGTCATTACCATCTGGAAACAGAAGGACCTTCACGTTCAGTCCATCTTCCAATAACATATCGGTTCCACGCAATGAAGCCTTTATGCCTGCCTCATCACCATCGTAAAGAATGACGACATTTTTGGTATAACGTGATATCAGCTTAATCTGCCCAGTTGTAAGGGATGTTCCTGAGGAAGATACTACGTTTTCAACGCCCGCTTGATGACAAGATAGTACATCGGCATAACCTTCTACCAAATAACATAAGTCATTCTCAGAAATTGCTTTCTTCGCTTGATGAAGGCCGTAAAGAACATTTGATTTATGGTATATCTCAGATTCTGGGGAGTTCACATACTTGGGGACGTTTTTATCGGTTTTTAGGGTCCTCCCACCAAAACCGATCACTCGCCCAGTCAGGTTGTGAATTGGAAAAATGACCCTCCCTCTGAATCGATCATAAAGTGAGCCATCATCTCTTCCTACTGCAAGACCTACCTCTGTAAGGTATTCTTTGCTAAATCCTTCGGTCAAAGCTGCATCCACCAGCCCTGTCCAAGCTTCTGGGGAATAGCCTAGGTCAAACTTCTGGATGGTTTCCTCCCGATATCCGCGTTCCCGAAAATAGCTCAGGCCAATGCTCTTGCCCATCTCGGTTTCCCAGAGTTGGCTCTTGAAATACCTTGCTGCCCACTGACTCAGCACATATAGACTTTCTCTTTTATCTTGTGCTGCCAGCTGCGCGGGACTTCGCTCTACTTCCTCTATGGGAATATTATATTTTCCTGCAAGATAACGGATGGCTTCAGGATAGGCATACTTCTCATGCTCCATCACGAATTTTAGGGAATCTCCCCCTGCTCCGCATCCGAAGCATTTATAGATTCCTTTAGATATCGAAACATGGAAAGAAGGAGTTTTCTCGTTGTGAAAAGGACAGTTTCCTATAAGTGATGTTCCTCTTTTTTTGAGATCCACAAAGTCGCCGACCACCTCCTCGATACGAGCAGCATCCAGTACTTTCTCTATAGTCTCATTTTTAATCATCCCAGCAACAAATATACTAATACTCGGGCTTAATCCTCAATCCAAAATTATGACACCAACAAAAAAAGAAGAGCTGCTGCGTTCCTAAAAAGTCTTTGCTATTTTTCGATAATGAATCAAAATAGGTGGGTCAACACCCTTATAGGTAAAAATTAGCAAACATATATGTAGGCAATCTGATGGAAAGACCTCAATCCTATAACCTATCACTAATATGGGAATGAAAAATAAAAAAAACATTCCTAATCCTCAAGAAATTCTAGCTCAAATGCAAAGAACAGCCACATTTGGATCCATTAAGGAGATATCGTGATCTGATCTGACTAAAAGCTCAAGCTCCTAGTGTTTTTCTCTTTCCCCCAGCCTGCTTCATTTATTGGATGCTTATTTTATTATACCCTAATTAAGACCTGTTTTTTCATCAGGTTGCCAGAGCTGCTAATAAAATGATGCTTTTATGCTTTAAGAACAAGCTACCTAAAAGATCCAGATCATACGCATGAGTGAACATTGAGTGCAAAAAGATTGGGGTTAACTAGTAAGATTTAAATTTTAGTGCCTACGAGCGATTTCAGGTCTATTATACCGGATAACCATGGGCTTAAGATCCTGAGGCAAACAATTACTAGCAAGGTCTTGAGGTGCCCCCAAGGAACACCTCTCTCATGGTTCAAGGCTATGTTCTAGTTGAAGGAATATCCAATGAATAGCTTTAATTCATTTATTAAAAGAATCTTAGACATTAAAGAAATTAAACTGGCGAATAGTGTCAAAAAATGAATGTTAATATTATTCTTACTCTCGGACTTCCTGAGACCGTCCTTCCAGAACATCAAGGACAGCATCTGCTTTCAGGTTAATTTGCTAAAATGAGCTATGAAATATTTTTGTATAAAGGAGTTGCTTAAATTTATTTAAATTTTAAACTATTAACTATTAATTGATATTTTTTTTCATCGAGTTGTTCAAATACGGAATTTTTTGAAATGTACTCTGGTACAATCTCTTTGATCAATTCTACAAGAGCCATAGGGCTGTGATTAGAATTTTGTGATGCAACCTGTGAGCAAAGGTTATCGATCCTGTTTTTATTCAGTTCCAGATCTTCAGTCCTAACCCTTGCAATCATTATTTTTTCATGGTGAGTCTTAGTAGTGTTTTCATTATCAGCCAATAACTCTTCATATATCTTCTCCCCAGGCCTTAATCCAGTCACATCAATTCCTATATCATCAGGGTAATTATAACCCTTCAACCTAATCATACGTATTGCAAGATCCATTATCTTCACTGGTTTCCCCATGTCAAAGACATAAATTTCTCCACCTTGCCCCATTACAGCTGCCTCTTGAACCAATTGACAGGCCTCAGGTATCGTCATAAAATAACGTGTAATATCTGGATGAGTAACCGTTAAAGGGCCGCCTCTTTTCAATTGCTTTTCAAATAATGGAATCACTGAACCATTGGATCCAAGAACATTTCCAAAACGTGTAACTATAAAATTTGTATTACTGATTTTATTTAAGGCAGATACATATATTTCTGAAACTCTTTTGGTTGCCCCCATCACATTGGTGGGATTCACTGCCTTATCCGTTGAAACCATGACGAATTTTTCAACGCCATATTTATCGGACATATCCGCAAGATTCTTCGACCCCCAAACATTGGTTAAAATAGATTCATAAGGATTCTGTTCCATCAAAGGTACATGTTTATATGCTGCTGCATGGAATACTATCTGAGGTTTATAATACTCAAAAATAGATTCCATGAATTGCCTGTCCCGAACATTTCCTACAATAAACATTGTATCTTTATGGCAATTACCTTTTAATTCCTGTTGGATATCATATAGTGCAGATTCTGCTTGATCTATTACAATTAACTTATCAAAATCCGTAAAACTAATCTGACGAACTAATTCCGAACCAATAGATCCAGCCCCTCCAGTAATTAGAATTACCTTTTCTCTCATCATCTCATGAATTACTGGGTTCTCCAGCTTTATTGCCTCTCTTCCCAATAAATCATCTATTTGCAAAGTCCTCAATTGTCTGGTTGCGACTTTTCCATTCAATAATTTTGCTGAGGTGGGCATTATTTTCAATTTAACAGGTAATGGTTCTATTATAGAGGATATCCTAGATAGGCGATCTTTATTGTTATCATCTAATGCGATTATTATACTATCAATCTTAAGTTTTTCAACAAACTGAGAATTAAGTTGGTTCAAATTAATGATTTGATATCCATTAATTAACTTTCCAATTCGGTTGGGATTATCATCAGCAAAAGCCACAATCTTTACTTTCCTGCGGGTATCATTTCTTAAAAGGTTTAATGTGATATTACCCATATTTCCAGCGCCAAATATTAATACATTCTCAACTTCCCGTCCCCCAAAAAAGAAATTCTCATAAACGGTGCGATATGAAACCCGAGCGGCAACCAAACAAACTGTCGTAAAGAATGCATGGGTAAATAATACAGCATAGGATGGTCTAAGATAATCACTAACTAATGCTCCTTGCTCAAAATTCAACCTGACGATGGTAGAAATAAACATCAAACAAGCCCAAGCAGCAAAAACTGCTTTAAATATAGCCCAAGCATCCCGAAATCCTGTTTGCCTTACAATTCCTCTATAGGTATTATAATATAAGAAAGATGCATAATATACCAGGGAAACAATAATGGACTTCTTAACCATTAAATCTACAGCAAATCTCCCCTTAAAACTGTTAATAACGAAGTTTGATAAATAATAACAAAACAACACTATAAACATATCTATCAATAAGATTACCCATCTTGGGCTATCTTTCTTAAAATACTTCCTTAATAACAGAATATTCATTTACTATAATATTTTCTAAAATAATTAACCAAACTATTGGTTAGATTTAGGAATGCCTCTATGATGACCACCAACTACAAAGTTAATGCCATAACTTGACCTAAAATTTGGAGAATAGGATTCCTTTGATTAGTCCCAGGGTACTTACTAATTTTTCTGTTAGATTGATTCCAATTGCAAATATATAATTAATAAGCTCATGTCACAATCCATTTACACAAAGTTAATACGTTAATAAAACCTAATTAAAAATTTAATAATATTCTTTCAATTCCAAAAAAATGTGTCTTTAAAAAAAGAGCAAGCAAGCAAAATTTTGAATTTAAAGAAAGTTTCTAACAGAGATTTTTCGAAGATGACATCAGGTCAAAATTTTGAAAACCTTAATTTTATAATCATTTATTACCAATGGCTAATAAGAGAAGGACACCATCAAATCTGTTTCTAGCTCCGCACAAATACAAATATTTCAAACAATAAAAAAGAGTCTAGAAGCTGGGTAGAAATTCCAACAATAACCTCTATTATGAAGTTTTCGACACTCTCGTTGGATTAACAATATTGGGATTTTTAAAGTTCCTTTAACATCTAGGAAATTTATATGACTCCGCCTTGATCTACATTAAATTTGAAGATTATGCTTTACCGATATTATTTGTAAGGTTAATTTAAAAACTTCATAATCTGGTCTCAACTCGACAATCTTTTCAAGTCTTTCAGCAGGTTATCATCAGTATATTGGAAAATTCAAAACAACTTTTCAAATCAAGTATGTTTCTTGTTGACTTTGACTTCTGGAGAAATGATAGATGTTGCTTCTTTCTTCAACCTTATATAGGATACTCCAATCTTTTTACAGGCAATCGATTCATTTCGATCAATTTTAAAAACCAATCCTATTTGTCAAGTTTTTAAAAATTTGATACCCCTCCATTTCAAGAAATTATTATACTATAACAAGCAGCAACAAAGATAAAGCAATTAAAAAAGTAAAAAATATATACCCATATAGTAAAAGCCTAATTATTTTACTTTCTCCTTCAAGAAAATACCCGACAGACAAGATGTACCCACTTACCCTTTGAGTAAGTTTTTTTAATTTCTGCAAATTATTCACTAAAAACATATTGAAATAAAATATAACTAAACACGCATTTCATGAAATCACTTTTAATTTATTAATTATTAAAACCTCACTTTTCCCAGTATCAATGTAAATCATTATTTCATATCCATCTATTATAAGAAATTAATGAACAAATGTTTATGGATAATTTTTATTTATCAATCCTGAATTTATCTTTAGATAAAGAAAAAATGATCCTTTCTACTCAAATATATCACTATTTTGAGAAGTATTTGAATTAACATTCTATTAATAAGCGTACAATATAGATGATATTAATATTATCAAATTACTTTTCCTTTAAGAAATAATAATGATGTGATAATTCAATGTTTATCGAATTAAGAACAATTCCAACACCTTTTTAAAAAGAATATTGAGAAATTAATTAAAATTCTTATTTTAGGTGCTTCATAGGTACAGATATTTGGTGCAATTGTGTTGTGATTTCAGCACTATTTATTTTTTTATATAAAAAATTTATATTTAAGCAGTTAGTTTAAAATTAAATAAACAGTCACCAAATATCGAATCCCTAGTCAAATTTAAGGTGTGACTTCTTTGAAAGGACTAGGGATTCTAATTTGTTTTCTGCTATGTTTTAAATTACACTTCCTGGTCTACATAAATTAATTTTGAGTTTAAAAAATCGTAGAAATTGTTGCTAGCATTACAGGTCAGGTTCATAACATTATTTTTCTAGTTTCATAAAATCACCTTTACAGGTTAAAATTAAATACCAGAATTTGCGCATTTCCTTTTCAAGGTTAAAAAAAAGAATAACCCCCAAAAAAAACAGATCTATCTTAAAAATTGAAAAATGAAATCATCCGAAATAGCCTACAGGAGATTATTCCATTTTATTAAGAAAAAGGTATACTTCTAGATAGATATAATTTGGAAGTATTGACAAGTTATTGCAGTGCTGAGAAAAGAATAATGTCAAAATTAAATATGATTCAATAATTCTCCTATATAATATAAAATATTCCACAAAGTGAGTTTTTAAAATATTTCTAAAATCAAATTCACCCCATATTCCCAAACACCTAAAAAGGGTTAATTCGAATGTTTCGCAATCATTATTTTATTTTGTTCTCCCTGTAAAATCCATTTCATAATATGCTTCATTAAAAAATCAATGTTGAGTATTAAACACACGTGAACGACATTCTTTTCCCCACAAATTTCTATATATGTAAAATTTAATATCGATCAATTTATTAGGATCTATTAATATCTACCCAATGAGATTCCCTATAGCCTGTCTTGGCCAAATAGATAGTTATTAAATAAGAATATTGGTAACTGGATCAGTGTTATTAGGTCTTATTGGAAAGAGAAAACTTGTAACCTCTGAAGGTGAATATAAAAGATGTATTTAGATCATTGATTTATATAAAGCACATATTTTATTAATCTACCTTTCCATCTAACAATTTCAAATTGTGCAATATAGCGGAATCGCCCTTAGGGGTGCATTTAAAATGAGCAATAGGAATATTTTTTACTATATATTCCATGATGTTTAACATTTGAGGATATAAAATATTATCCCATCTAAGTGCATTTGCACTTGGAAAAATAGAAAGTAGTGCTTGAGCACCCTTTAGCCAATTAAACCGAAGGTTTGGAGATTGTTCTAACCGGGTAATGCTAAATAATTTAACCTTTCGATTATTGTAACAAATCGTTTTACCACTCCAGGGGGTGCCATAAATATAAATTTCCCCATTTTGAAACACTCTTACGGCAGGACTGTCATCATTTAAAAGTTCTGTTCCTTCAATATGAGAAAGCCATAAATTACTATGAGTACTTTTCCCGGTTCCGCTTTTTCCTAAGAAGGCAAAGCCCATATCCCCCTTAATGACAACGGATGCATGAATGATGACGGTCCTACTGTTCAAACAAGCTTGACTAAAACTCACCATTATTAACCAGCTTAATTTAGTGGTCATATAAATTTCATCCAAATTCAGATGAATGCTTGAATAAGCAAAATCCTTTGAACTCTTCATTATCCACATATTTTCCGATTTTTCTGCCTGTATGCTGGTAAAATAAGAATCCGTACTCTCTTCGAATCGGAATCTTTGTTGCCATACTACAGAAATATCACTTAACAATGATAATTTCAGGCCTTTCAAGTTACATTGGGAATCTGTTATATCAATACTTAGAAGATTCGGTCCAAGTTTTGGTTCTTGAGTTTTAAATGGAATAAAACTAGGAAGAGCTTTATCCAAATCAATTCCTATACGATCAATTATACATATTGAATGCTCAGCAATTTTATAATAATTAAAACTAATCCTTGGGCGAATTTGAAATTCTTTCATACTAATAGTTTTTAACCCATTTTGTAAATGGAATTACAGAATCTACTTAATATTTTATCATGTGTTACAAAAACAACAATTTTGTCCCTACCCTTTTCAATCAGGTTTGTCACTAATCGCAAAGAGGTAGGCTCATCCAACGAGGAGGTGATTTCATCAAATAACCAGACATTAGAACCTTGCAAAATAGCTCGAGCGATTCCAATACGTTGTGCCTGTCCCTCTGAAAGCCCGTAGCCCCCTTCTCCCACAATTGTATCTATCCCATTTGGCAATTCAAATACAAAATCGGCACAAGCCAGGATTAATGCTTCACGAATATCATTCGCTTTATGAAATTTGTGAGAAAGAACCAGGTTTTCTCGAATGGTACCGCTTAATAATTTATCTCCTTGCGGAACGTACGCAAAGTTACATCTATAACTTTCTTTCATAAACAGTTCTAGGTTGCCTTTATGTAATTTCACACACCCCTCCTCTGGAGGGAAAAGCCCCATTATTATCCGCAATAGGGTAGATTTTCCTTTTCCACTAGGACCAAAAACAGCGACTGGCTGTCCCTTGTGAAATTCCATATTAACATCATTTAATAATGTCTCATTATTATATCTGAAGGTTATATTCTTCAATGAAATCCTATCAATAAAATCCAATTTATCCTCTTGAGTTGTTTCTTCAATATCTACTTGGAGAACGTCCATTACACGATCTAATGATGTGCGTGAACGAACCAGTATAGGAACATAGTTCATTAAGGTGATTAAAGGACCTTGGATTCTTCCTACCAGTTGAAGAAAAGCTGACATGGTACCAAACGTTATTTCCGCTGAATGCAACTTATTCACCCCCCATATAAATGTCACCAGGTAACTTAATTGCATTACTATACCTAAGGTCCCCTTTGAAAAAGTTGAGAAATCAAGAAGTTTTAACTTCTTCAAATATATTGATTCCTGATTTTTCTGAACTTTATCCCATCGCAGGGACTCCCAATTCACAGAACGTATAAACAAACGGTTTCGAAAATTTTCCTGTAAGACTTTTCCTAATTCTCCTTCTTGTTCTTTTAGTGTCTTGGTTAATTTCCGCAATCTTTTGAAGAATGATTTGGAAAGAATTATCAAAGGACAAATACCAACTAATAGAAGTGCTAGCAGTGGATCCATCCAATATAGTAAGGAAAGAGAAGCTATTATTTTTATAATTGTAATAATTACCGATATCCAAACATTCCCTAATAATTGAATTGTTTCTTGACTATCGACATTCATACGAACCAAAATATCTCCAGTATGCCAATCTGATGTTTGTTTCCACTTTGCATTCATCTGATGTGAGGTTATTTGATTCTGAAGGTTAATTAGCATAGCAGCCTTGGTACGTTCATTGAGTCTATTTCCTAATAAGCTCGTAATAAAAGAGGTAATTAGTGAAATAACCACCCAATAAAGACTTGTAGTCACATCTTGAGCATTTCCATGTTGCGCTGAATCTATAGCTTGTTTTGACATCCAAATAAAAAACAAAGTGGAAGCCAGAGAAAATACTTCTGTTATTAGATATATCCCCAATTGAAGCCAATAATGTTTGATAAACCCCAGACTCCATCTAATGTGTGATTTTACAGAATGATCCAAAATATTAGTGATGAACCTTACTAAATAAATGAACAAATGGAAAACAGAGAACCTCTATTGGTGCTAAAGGGTACAATTTTTTAAAATTGCTGAATAATCTTTTACTTCTTTTGACCCTTCCCCCGGGGTTATTAATATCTGGATTTTCAGGGTCATAAAATCCGAAATTTCCTGTACGTAATATATAGTCCTTCATCCAAGTTACTCCTTCCTTTTTTTCGACTTTGAAAGGTAGTTTGTCTTTATTTAGTCCTAGAACATCGACTAATACCTGATGGAATACATGCGACCAATCCAGCATTCCTAATTTCTTATAAATAAATTTTAGTTCCTGACCATCGATTTGATCGGAAAATTTATGATAAAGAACAGCCGCATCGCAAAGTTGCCTCAATCCAATTCCGTAGGTGACCTGATGCTTCAAAATATGAGCATTTACTTGGATAATATTTAGCATTGGTGATGGAATCTCGACCTTAGAGTTTTCGAAATCTTTAATAATATTATCCTTACTTAATTCTATAATGAGTGTCCTGAGATATTTTAACACAAAAGGATTTCGAAGTTGAATCAATTTAAGGTGATGTTCTATTTCCACCCCTTCAAAGTTGTAACCACTGCTATAAGCTGGCTGAACATGAAATCCCTCTACCTTACTTTTAATTAATTCATTTGCTCTATTATAATCCTCCCTGGAAGGAAAATACCAGTCAATGTCTCCACTAACGCGAACCTCAGGTTTATTGTAATACAGAGAGACACCATGACCTTTTTGTAGAAATGCTCTAATCTCATATTCTTGAAAAAGCCTCCCTAGATTGGAAATGACTTTGGCCATTTTTTCATTTTTCTCTTCAATATGTTGCAGACGGACGATCCATTTAAGAAGTAAATCTTGAGGGGGCAACAAAGGTTGTGGGAGTTGTTGAATTGCATCGGCCAAATGTCCTTCAACTGTCTGATGGAATGACATCAAAAAAATATCAATCCACATTTTCCTATCCAAGTTTTCAAAATAACTTTGTTGTATAGGAAGTCCCCATAAGGATGATTTTAGAGCTTCAAGAAAGGCTCGAATAGAACCTTCTCTTCTTTGGTCTTCCATAATCTTTGGGTTATGTGATTAACTTTTCTGATTTAAATTGATAAATCAACTTTGAACCGTCCATATATGCTTGTCGGGGACTTAAGCCATAACGTTCCACCAAAAAAGTAGCAACATCATCTTCTGAGAAATCACGGCCTTTCATTTCATCCCATAAATAAGCCGCTGTTCTATTTAGTGAATATACTTTTGATAAATCTATCATTTCTTTGCCTGGATCTACTATCATATATTCGTCCCCAATTTTCCTTAGTATTAAATCGCTTCTTAATCTCATATTTTTTACGTTTTTTACTTCTCAATGAATTAAATAAATAGGAGAAAACTGTTTGAAATCAGAATAATCAATAATGTCTCAATAGTAAATTCTTAAATTACATCCTTAAAGCCAATAAATAGCCTGTTAACTACTTGCATTTTATCAAAAAAAATTAAGACAAATTCAATTGAGAAACTTTAAATAATACTAAATTTTGCAATTGTATTATTTAAATAGAATTAATAAAGCGGCCCATTTTTGACCGGACCGCTCTGATTTCGGGTTTTTCCCGGATATGTACACTTGGGTTATTTTCTTACGCAGCGAACATTTTTAAAGGTTGAACTAATGGCATTAAGTCCAAGTAGATCAACATTTGACAATAACTCTGCTGTACCTTGAGCACCTATAAAGTTAACACCTGCCAAAGTACGCTTATTTCTTGCATGATATCCCCAGGCACCGGCGCTAAGTCCAAGAATAGGAACATCTAATCCCCCATCATTCGTCCATAGAGCAGTTTCAACACCTCGAGAACCTCCTAGGTTAAGTAGAACTAATCCATCAGCCCCAATATCAGAGATTACACTAACATTGGTTACTTGTCCATTATAATAAAAGCGCAGAGCATTGGATGTAGTTCCAAAAGCAGTATTCCCAGAACCAGCGTTAACCTTATATTCAATATAAGTTCCATCACCCGTTGCATTGGAATTATCATAATTTTTAGCTGGCGCAGATACTAATAGCTGTAAAACATTTCCTAAAACATTCGTCAGGAGTCCATCTGATGTGGTTAAGGTCCCAAATTCTACATTAGTAGGTTGTCTCCAAACACCTTCAGGATAGACTAACGCACATGGATCTTTTTTACCATCAGTTGCAAACTTACGGGGAATAATACCTCCAAATGAGAAGTATCCTCTTCCATCAGAGGCTCCAGTAGCTTCATTTATAGCATAAAAACGGTATGGATTATGAGCATTCTCATAATATAAATTGGATCTAGCCCATCGAGCAGTAGTTGACCCTTTTGTAACTGTTAATGGGGATTCTACCAAATTGGCTAATAAGCGATGGCTTTCACCAATCACCGGTGTAACATCAAAATTAAATGTTCCCCCGGTTGTGAAGTTACGAGAAACCCCATCCACGTGATCAATGCTGAAATTAGAAATTCCTACATTCACACCAGTAAGGGTTGCAGGAGATGCTGTATAGGTCACAAATACTTTTCGGTCTCCATTTGCGTCGATATTTTGAAAGTTTGACCACCCAATGCTCTGTGAATAAGGCGCTAAATTTGACCATTCGCCAGTTAATACATTGAAAGATCCTGTCTGAACATTCAATCCAGTTACAGTTACATTTCCTGTTGCTGCAAACTTGCCGAACATTCCCATAGAGTTAAGTTCCACTGCGATTTGTGAAACCTTATGATCAAAAACAATTGCTAATGGTGCGGAAGCTCCTGTTGTAGGAATTTCTATAGAACCAGTAGCATATAACACATCGTTTCCACCGGCCAAATCAATTTTGGGATCAGCTGGATCAACATCTGGAACGTTAACCTGGCTATTATAAGATAATGCATACCAATTATAAGTCTCTCCCGGAACAACATCAATTGTGCTTACAATGCTAGGATCCACCTCAAGCTCATTCGAACTTATTAACGTACTACCTTTATAAAGGAACAGACGGTATTTCACCCCTGTTTCCAGAACAGCTGCTTTTGCACTAGATGAAGAAGCTTTATTTGTTTTGTTGCTGATTGTTTCCCTTTTGGCTCTGGTTTCAACTTTGTCATCGACTACAGCTTGAACATCGAATTCATCAAAGGATAGAAGATTTGCTTCTTTTGAATTCTGCAGTGAAGATTTTCGTGCTGAAGATTTTTTCTCAGAGTTCGATTTTAGTTCATTAATACCACTTACTTTAATGGATAATTTGGTCGGGGAAGTATTTAATTGATCTGAATCTTGTTGCTTACTGCAACTGAACATGGTTTGACCAACTGCGGCCAAAAGAAGGGCACCTGCCACTCTAACGGCAATTCTTTTTGTTACGAATTTCATAATTGTTGTATTTGATTTAAAAATTCGTTAAAAATCTGAGTTTGATGTACCGCCCTCACCACCATTCCAGTCATTAACTGAAGGATCAGGGGATGCAGAACCAGATGCTGCCGCGATCCCATGTTCTAATTCTACGATGAGCACCTTCATTTCAGGCGCTTCGTACACTTGATTTTCCTTTTTTTTCATATGAACACTTGTTTTTGGTTAAATTTTTAGTTGAAATTATATTAATTCATAGTAATTTATTTTATTGAACATTTTATTGGATTCCAAGTGAGTCAATTCTTTTCGCAAGATCAAATTCGCCTCTATTAGAATATAATCGAAATTTTTGGTTACTTGATTAATTATTATTGATTTGGATAATAAAAAATATTAGTTTATTCCTGTTAAACTACAACAATATTAGATAAAAGTTTTTTCAAAAGCAAAATTTAACATTTTTTTTAGAGTTCCATTTAATTTAAAATATACGTATTTCCTTTTAACTTTGGGGTCTGAATTTAAATAGATTTCTAATTCTTCTAGGACCAATTAGTTCTTGGGTAGGCCCGTGACTTTTCGAATCCAGGTGTAAAGCCACCTCAATCCCATTTTGTTTGCCTGATCAGTATCACCATATCCGTAACCATATCCATATCCATATCCATACCCACTCTTAAAATCTACATCATTGAGGACCAAGGCCATATTCTTTAGTTTGCCCTCTGCATATAATTCTTTTGGTATTTCAGTCAATCTTCTATCTAGATAATCTGCACGACTTACATATATTGTTATATCTGCTGAATCTGCAATCAACAAAGTGTCTGTCACAAGGCTTACAGGAGCTGTATCAACAATTACATAATCATATTCCTGGCGTGCATAATCGATTATTCCCTTAAAATTACCATTCATTAATAGCTCGGCCGGATTAGGAGCTATATAACCTGAATAGACAAAGTCAAAATCGTATTTTTCAGGACATTTTAAAATCAGGTTATTTATTGGTGTAGTAGGATCAACTAAATATTGGGTAATACCAATATTATTGTGTTTCAAGTGTGATACTCCTAAATATTCAAGGACTTTAGGTGATCGTATATCAGCACCGATCAAAATCACCTTTTTCCCTGATTGAGAGAATATGCTAGCTAGATTAGTTGCTAGAAATGATTTGCCCTCGCCTGATATAGTGCTAGTGACATATAGAACCTTACCGCCCTTGATACTTTCGGCTCCAAGCATAAAGGAGATATTCGTCCTAATAATTCTCAATGCTTCAGCAAGTGGAGTTCTGGAGTTAGTCTGGACAATCTTTTCGGCAACTTTTGGAACCTGCCCTAGAATTGGTGCACCAATCAGATCTTCCAGTTCTTTTTTGGAGTGAATCTTATTATCCGTCAAAAATTTTAGATACAGAAATGAAAATGGAATTAAAAACCCAACTATCAAAGCCCCGCCAAATACATAAAGTTTTCTTGGTGATACTGGGCGCGTATATCCATATGCGTAATCCACCACTTTCAAATTTGCAGGAGTGGCTGAGGCATTTATCTCGTTTTCTTCTCGTTTTTGGAGCAAAAATAAATAAATGGACTCCACAACCTTTTGTTGCCTTGTAAGATCTCTGAAATGAAGTTCCTGATTAGGAAAATTTGACATCTTTCCTGCCAACATTTTTTTTTGGTTCTGCAAGCTGTTAATATTGACTTTTATAACATTTTCCATGTTATCAAGTGACACCTTCAAATTGTCTCTAAGGATTGATAAGTTTTTATCTAAATTAACAACAATAGGACTTTCATCAGTGCTAGAACGCAAGAGATCAGATCTTTCAAGGATCAAATCGTTATAAGTCTTGACAATGCTTTGAACGGTTTGATCTGTTAATCCTATATTAGATGGCAAGAGAGAAAATTCAGATTTAAGTGAAGATTCACGAATAATTCCCGACAGATAAAGTTGAGTTTGGTATTCTACTAATTTACGTTCCTGTTCGGAGGCATCTTTCATCAACAGCTGAGTTTGGGCCTGGATGTCTGCCAGTTCGTTATCTCCCTTAAAGTTTGCGATTCGAGAGTCTGCTGCTTTTAAATCTTTATTTATCAGTTCAAGCCTTGAATTGATAAAGATTGAAGTATTCCTAAAGATGCTCTCTTTATCAAAACTGCGGTCCTGATCATAATGCTGAATCAAGGAGTTTAATATCATTTCACCTTTAGCGGGCGAGGATGTCTCTATAGACATTCTTATTGCAAATGATTGTTCCTTGGAATTGGATTCAATATTTACTAAGCCCTGCAGAACATTGACGGAAAAATCCTTGGGTAAAACCTGGATTCGAATTTCCCCGTTCCAATCTGGATACAATCCCGTTGATAATATACTGATTGGCCCTAAGGGAGAGTCGAATTTTTGCCCCAATTTATATTTCCTTTTATCCGAATATTCGTCCCAAACCTGATACCCTTCGGAGTTCTTAAGAACCATTATTTCATAAATTACACTGTCCATTCTTGAATTCGAAGGCTCGTGAATAAACAACTGAATTGGGCTATCTTTTATTAATATTTCTTTTTCAGTTATTTTACCTTTAATAAAATAGCTTATATGAAGATCATTGGCATCGACCACTTTCCTGAGAATCCTCCTAGAACGTAAGATCTGAGTTTGGTCATTTACATATGCAGCAGAGGATGAGGTTCTACCGGCAAGATTAGCCAATTCAGCAAGTCCTGCCATTTCCCCAGAAGCTTGTTTTTCATCCTGCAGTAATATCATTGCCTGGGTATAGTATATCTTCTTAGCATAACGAAGGTACACAGCACCACAGAGTAAAGATAAAATAAGAAAAAACAAGAAAAATTTCCAATAATTGAGGTACAGCTCTATTTGCTGTCTCATAAGGGTTGCAGTAGCATCCTTGTTGTTAGGGCTAGAAAAATTATCCATACTAGAGTTAATGACACTTGGTAATATCTTAATCTAAGCACAATAATAGTATTTAAAATTTAAAATTGTAGCCTTATCTGGTTAAAAAAAGAAGTAAATGTTTTACTGATGTTACATGAAGGTAAATTTCCTGGCAGGCATCAATGTAATTGGAAACTTATGCTAAAAAACAAATATTTATTGAAAAGTCCCCCTTCTCATTCCAGTAAACTGAATTATGTAGTTAGACCTAAATAAAAAAAGTTAACCACATTAAAAATTAGGGGTTTTGCATGAATATCTGATAACAATTAACAAGGATGAAGGACTAAAAAAATTAATACTTCTTTATTTATGACAATCCCAGATAGGAAATAATCCATTAAAAAAATAAGGCCTTATCACGAATGATAAGGCCTGTTAACCAAGTGTTCATAATCCTCTAAGGAAAATGATGAACAAATATAGCGATGTGAAAAGAATAACAATTATTTAACGTAATAAAAATAGCTAAAGAACTACAGATTGGTTTTCTACGTGCAACCGAAGCAATATAATAACCTGGTAAATAGGAACTTAAATCTCTTTAAAAATGATTTCTTAATGTAACATTTTTTATAAGAACCCTTCATTATTCATTAGCTATAATTATCCTTAACAAAAAAATTAAATAACTAATATTTATCAAGGTTAAAATTTATTTCTTTGAATCCAATATTAACCTTTTAATCAATTATTCAGAACCAAAAACCAATAGATTTTAATTTTCGGATTAAATTAATTTTCAACAGCTTTTTACCTTTTCAATCATTATCTTCAATTTTTCAATTACTATTGCTTTATCTCTTTCTTCGGGATGGTAGGATTTGGTTCGCATTCCAGCAGGTGAAAGGTCAGTCCGATATTGGGATGATAAGAAAGGGACTATTTCATTATAAACTTGTGACAAGGATCTTGCCTGTACCAAGCCAGCCTCATCTACCGATCTTAAAATCAAGGCCATTTGATCAACTGATAAAAGACATTTAATTTTTGCAAAGCTATAAGGCTTGCGTTTTTTGTTTTCAGGAGGACTCCCATTTACAGAAGGGTTAAAATCATTACCAGAATGCATTTGATTTTGCAAGTATTCTATCTCAACATCAAAATAATTGTTCACGAAGTTATCTACTGTAATATACTTTGGATTAAGAATTACCTCAGGTTTACGATGTAACTGCTTAAATTCCCTTTGATAGTTCATTAAGGCAAGTAATTGGTCTGAAATTCTTTCTTTTCCAGAAATCTGTCGTTTGATTTTATCTAGCATCAAATTCATCGCCCTTTTACTATTAAAGTTCAAATAAATAACCAATCGATCCGCAGATCCAAATAATGAATCATTCTCTTGCCAATTCCATCCCTCTAAAGTTTTAAGAAGGAATATTTTGTATTCCAATGCCCTTTTATCGATTTTGAAAGACAAACCTTCTAGATTTACAAATGCCAAAGTCCTTCCCACGACCAGAGAAGACAAGCAACATGGAGGAATTGATTCTTTTAAACCCAACAACCTGCTTCTTAAATCATTTAAGACATTTTGAAGAATTGCTGGAGCTAATCTTCTATTTTGGCTCATTAATCTGCCGAATCTATTTTCCAATAAATTATTAATGTTTAATAATGATTTTGAAAGTAGTTCGAGTATGGTCCTAATTTCGGATCTAAAACTATTATCTGGTATCTGCATCTTTTGAATTTGTTCCAATAGGTAAACAGATTCTTCATAATGCTGCTGGATAAATACAAGATGTGTTTGAGAGGAAATACTACATACGGCTTTTTCCTTGATAATTTCTTGAAAAGATTGCATCTCAGATGAGATTTGTTCCTTAGTTTCAAGTACCCATTGGTGAAACATGAAATCTTCTTTGGGGAAATTACTCGATTCGATAATTTCAATCAAAGAATCAAAGAAAGAAAATTGATAATTTTTATGATTTTCCATTTCTAATTTATTGATCAGAGGAACTGTTGATATAATTGGAGGTCAATAGAATTATGTTATTACTACTTAATCTTATGAAAACTATACCACATTATGTTGAATAAAGTCTCTAAAGTCAGTGAAAACATTTAAGTCCCCTACAGGAATTTCATTTTTTACATGATTAAGCTTAATCATGTGTTTTTTATAAGAATTAAAGTATATGGAATTAAATATAAATCCTTTAGCACACTGAATAAACCAATTTCTGGGAAGCATATTTTTAATTTCCTGAAATGAACTATTACTTACCAAAGGATCATTTGTAAGATTGGTGTAAATAAGAACATATCTATTGGAAGCAGAAATGTAAAAAATATCTTTGAACCTAACTAATTTACGCATGTATCTAATAGGACCTTTAATATTAAAATAGGCATCGTAATGATCTAACGAATCTCTATCATTAAGCTCCGGGGAAGTAATCTGCATCTCTGTATCAAACCTTCCTAATGCAACTAGCAATCTGGTGTAAGAAACTGGTTTTAATAGTACATCTACAACATGGCGTTGGTATCCCTTGTCCTCAAATTCAGCAAAGGCCGTATAAAGGATAATTTTAGTTTTCATTTTTGGTAGAGCGGAGATAAAATCAAGGCCATTCATCTCTTCCATTTGAACATCTAAAATAACTAGATCCACCTTATTAAATCTTAAAAATGTTAATGCTCTGATAGGTTCGGTGAATGTTTCAAGGATTTTTACATTAGGAATCATTTTTAACCATTTCAAGAGGTGATCAATACATGCTTGCTGATCATCCACAATAATAACTGACCATTGTTTCATATTTCTATATTTAAAATTTAACAATTAGCTTGGTGGTAAACCATTCCTTTGTTTGTTCAGAACTAAAAGTATACTGATCTTTAAATACTAATTCCAACCTTTTGCGAAGGTTTCCCAGCCCCAATCCATGACTTAAAAGTTTATCTTTGGATCGCATAATCTTATTTTCTAATATTATTTGGTATCCTTGATTATCTACCCTTATCTCAAGTCGGGCGGGTTCTCCGATGTTATTAAACTGACCATGTTTGAAAACATTCATTATGAGTGTTAATAATCCGGTAGGTGGAATTAGTGCTCCCCTGGTATTGCCCATAATATTCCATTCTATATACGAAGCTTTTCTTGAAAATTCTTCTTGGATTGAAATATATCGGCGACATGCATCGATTTCTGAATAAAGTGAAATTAATCGTGGCCCTTCCGGAATACAGGAGACCATGAAATAGTGCATTAATTTATACATCTCCCCAACTTGATTCCTCATGGGCAATTCCGTTTTCATAAGTTGCTGTTCCCAAGCCTGAAATACATTGACAAGGAAATGGGGTGGTACCTGCTGAGACAATGTAAAATATTCAAATTGTTTCCTTTTGGATTCTTCAGAAATCCTGAGGTTCATTTCATAAATCCTTTCTTTACTAGCTCTTAATTTACTACTATACTGAAAATCCAAAATCGCCAAAAAGGTAAAGTGCCCAATCATAATTAAATAAATTTGAAGAAATTGCATTAAATTAAAGACACGTCCTTCCACCAGATACTTTCCATATATTAAACTTTGAGCAAAACTTCCATATGTCAATTCATAAAGCAAATAACCACTAAAACCATAAACTAAGGTTAGCCAAAATATTAGTACAAGCCATTTCTGGTTTGGAACAAACCTATTTAGGGAAAAGGAAACAGAATAAAATATAAATACAAAGAAAGGGAGTGAATATAGAACAGTGAGAAATGAAAGTCCAGAATTACCCATTAAATTGATAAGGTAAAAGTATATCGAATAAGCTACCCAAAACAATAAATGTTGCTTAATAATTGGATTAATAGTAATAAACATAATAGGTAAATGGAGGTCATTGTTTGAGATTTTTACCCAAACAGAAATTACAATATATAAAAATTTGCATAAGAATTAAAATTTCAATCAAGCATTTCATTAAATTGAAACTCGCTTATTTGAATTACCCTATAGGAATATTTATCAAGCATAAAATAACATCCTGCTCTAGTAAAAGGGATAATTCTGTCTGAGGATTTCCATTTGCTAACATTTGAAATAGGCAAAAAATAGCGGTGCAGGTAGAACCAACCTTCCCAAATAAAGGGCTCTATTTTTAATTGTTCAAAGAATCGTTTATATATATCGCCTATCGTTTGCTTGACAAACTTTTTTCTTTCCATTTCCAAATTACAATTATAAAACTCCAGTAAACTCAACGCCTGGAAACTGATTGGATTTTCAGAAGTATCTGTAACCAGATAAATCGGAAGAGCCAGAAGGTAAGCCATATCAAGAAATCCACTCCTGACCTTTATACTGGCATTTTGAAGTTCAACCCTGTGAACAGACTTATCGGAGGAGACATCAAAGGTGCCTCTTGCTCCATCAGCATATACAAAAACACTAACATTCTTTTCCACCATTGCTCGTAGTTTAAAGAATAAAGTAGGATCCTCGGCTTCAAGAAGAAATAATTTCCCTCCGGAGCCTCCCCCACGAATAAGCTTATGGTAATATGCTTGGTAATCATGGAGAACATTTTTTGATATTACCACGCACAAAGATATCCCTGAAGAAATTAAGCGAAGGGGTATGGTTCGGTAAGCGCCATAATGAAAAGAAACAATCATTGATGGAGAAGATATAATACGATTAAAAACTTCACTATCCTCAGGCAAACACTGCAATCCTTCTGTATGGTTATGTTGAGATTGCATTTTAGTGTAACGCAACAATTTGCAGAAGTCCTTTACACTACTCGCTAGATCTGAATCTCCCAGCATATGTTGAGCGTTTGCTGTAAAATATACGAATTCTCTCCACTGTTCCTTTCCGAGAGCTTCATACAATGATCGAAATGAATATTTCATAATACTATCATTATGGAGAACTTTAAGGCTTTAATAGGTTGTACAATTTCTAAGTTCCCTTGATTTACTGTGTGGAAAAATGGCTGCGTGCATAATTGATGCACGCATAGCCAAAAGATTAGAACGGAAAGACAATATTACATTTCCGATCGTCATCAGGATTATCTCCCAAAAATTCCAACATTTCCTCCATTGAGATTGGAGAATCAGAAAGAACTGTGGTGAAGTCCATGAGTGAAATCATTTCCATAATCAGGTCATCAAATGTTTTACCATAATCTGATCTCGCATCAGACAGGCGGCTTCATGCCATGAAGGCTTTATGATCGATCTCAACAAAGTTTACATTAAGATATGTTAGTTCCAAAATCCATGTATGAAGAGGCTATTTGACATGAATGAGTTACCATTTAGCTTAATTTTACTGACAAAACCTTGTTTTATACAAGGCAAAAGCAATTTGGAACGAAACGAAGTAAAATTAGGGCTGGGATTATGGAGTTTTATTTATTAGAAAAGAGGAAAGATTTTCATGTAGCTCTCCTCTTAACAGGAACCAGAGAGTAATAATAATCTATGAAATGTATTCATCCCAACAATAAATCTTTTAAATCCTTCATAGAATTCTGGAGGAACTATTGCCCATTAGAAAAGGAGCACGTGTATTGGGCTTCTTCAAACTTTGAATTTATAGAGGTAAAGAGGCACCAGATTCTCTATGAAGACTCTTATCCACAAAAAAACATGTTCTTAGTCTGCAGAGGAATGATAGCTAATATTATCCAAATGAAAAATAAAAGAACAATTTTAAATATTGCTATGGCAAATATGGCTCTAACCACTACCACTCACCTATTCAGTAAATCAAAGGTTTCAGGTGAGATTATAGCCCTGCGATCAGGAAGTGTGCTGCGAATTTCATATTCCCAATTACATAAAATGATGCATATGGATCCCTGCATTGACACTTTGATCTCGATCCTAAGTAATAAACAGCAACGCTTTCTTCATAACATACGATTGGCGACAAGCCATGGTTCACCAAGGGATCGATTCAGACAATTTGCCCACCTCTTGACTGAAGTTCTTAATCAAACCACTCAAAAAGAGCAATCCCAACTCTTGGGTATTTCACGAGATACAGTTCAAAAATCAAAAAAAGAACTTCTTTTTTCCTATTTCTTTAAAAAATAGCCTGTCCAGATAGACCCAATAGCGAGATATAGAGATAAGATATTTGTATTGAATCTTAATATATACAAATATGAAATGTCATAATCGAAAGTTTGCGGTCTTCCCCCATAAAGGGGAAATAATAATGAAAAATCAGGCTAAACAGACAAGGTCCGTTTAACTATAAATATTTCTGATCACCATATCCATTCCAAAAACATGAGAACTCCATCCACCAATACCCGCATTAAGTCAGTATTGACAGGTACTAAATATTCATTCATTTTATATCATTTTACCTTAACTGTAATTTATGGTTATGCTTTTTTGCTTATCTATACAGGATCCGACAAATTACAGCATATCAATAAATTTATCGACGTAATCCAAAAAATACCTAGACTGAACAATTTTGCATCAATGATTGGCTGGGGCATCCCGATAATCGAACTTTTACTGGGGATCTCCCTCTTATTTTCAAAGGGCAATTTTTTGCGAGGTATTTTGATGGCATCTGTAGTTTTAATGTGCATTTTCACCATTTATCTGGGGCTAGTACTTTTATTTAAAATGGAAGAAAATTTTTGCAGTTGTGGTGGCGTGATCAGTTCATTGGATTGGAGCGAACATCTAATTTTCAATATTTTTTGCCTGATCATTGGAATGGTCGGTCTAAAAAACTTAAGAATCATAAACACTTAAATCAATAAAAATGAAAACTCCTCAAAAAATAGTCTTAGGACTCGCGTTAATTGGCTCAGCATTAGCTACAAGTGCATTTTCCAATAAACCCTCAAATGTGTACGGGTATAATTACAGCACCAATGAATGGATTGCTGAGAATGATGAAACCCATGAATGTAAACCTCGGCCAGAAACTACCTGTAAGTTCGAGTTTAATACTGCTCCTTCCCCAGGTGAAACCCCTGAAAATAATAGCGGTATGCCACTTATTGATAATGGAAGTTATGAGTTGAAATAAGCATTCAACAGTCAATATTTTTTTTGGACGCCCAATATTGTGGGCGTCCATTTTATTACCCATTTATTACCTATTATTCTGAACAAATCCGTGCCTCTGGATCTCATCGGATGGAATTGGGAAAATATACCTTGGATCATCAGGCTCTAAAACCAACTCTTTACCATCCAGATTCCTGATTAGGGTCTTTTTAAATTGATCTTCGCGATTTAATCGCTTTAGATCACCAAGTCGCAATCCTCTAGCAAATAATTCCTTACGTCTTTCCTGAAGCACAAGTGAGAGAGTTTCCTGGTCACTCTGCCACTGCAGATCTTCATATTCACCTTTACTAAACCTTGCCCTTCTGAGTGAATTTAGCACCTGGATGGCTTGTTTCCCTTTGCCTGTTCTAGCCAAACATTCTGCCTGGATTAATAACAACTCATCCAGGGCAAGCCCACTAAAATATTCGCTAGTGTGAATACTGGAGTAACTCCCTCGAAATACTACATTTTTGCTATTAGCTAGTTTCCTGAAAAAAATTATTTTTCGAAGGTCTCCCTTTTCATAATCTTCATAAAACATGGAATCGACCATTACTCTGCTATTATATACCGGAAAATAATAACCTCTAGACACTGAATAAAACGCTATCTCTGGGTTTTCTTTAGGTAAGGCCGCTGGAAATAAGTTTTTAATAGGGCTGGTGGTATCAATTTCCGAATAATCCAGTAAAGATAGTGTGGGCATGGCCTGCTGGGCGTACTTAAGTGCATTGTGATAATCACTAATGCTCAAATAAATCCTTGCCAGGAGTGCCTTTGCTGAAACCTTGGAAGGTCTTGTAAAATTCTCCACCTCACTGGGCAAAAGATTATCAGCTAGCTTCAAATCCGAAATGATCAGTGCATAAGTGTCCTTTAGACTTGCCCTAGTTAAAGGTTCATGAATATTGCCTGTTAGTTTAAGCGGGATACCTGGTGCCTGGTCATTGAATGAAGGCAAATAGTTTTCCGCGAATAATTGGGCCAAATTATAAAAAGCATAACTCCGGTGAAAAAGAGCTGCTCCCTGCAGGTTCAACCCTCTAGTGCTGGACTCTTTATTGGACTCCTTGATTTCTGATAAGATATCCAAAACTGTATTGGCATAAAATATCTGCTGAAATGGATTGGTCCAATCCAAATTAAAAATAGTTCCTTCATAAAAGTCCTTTGCCCAAGTATAACTATTCCGCTCATATATCTCCAAGCTTGAGAGAACGGCTTGATCTGTAAAAAATTCATCCGCTGCAATGGTCGGCAGCCCAGGTGTGGAACCAAAGTTTTGAACGTTATTATCCAGTAATAACTGTACATCATCCAAAGTTTCTGGAACTATTTGTGATTTATCTTTTCTTTTATCTAGGAATTCATCGGCGCAGGAACTCACCAATAAGGTATACGATAATACAAGAAAAGAGACAATTATTATTTTATTTGTTTTCTTCATGATCATAATTTAAAAGTTTAATTTAACTCCAAAAGAATATGTTCTTGGCGGTTGGGCCAGGGTGTAATCAGGATCCAGATTGCTGGTTGTTTTTTTCCAAATCATACCTACATTATCTACATATAAATTGAAAACTACCTGATGAAAGACAGATGAAGGTTTCCAGTTATATTGAAGAGAGATGTCCTGAAATCGAATATGGTCACCTGGCTCCATTAATACCTGTGCATATTGATAAAAACTAACCTCATTATAATTTACAGCTTCTGGCAAAGAGGGAACCTGAGTCGTTTTTTCATCTCCTGGTTTCTGCCATCTTCTAGCAAAATCACCATGCCCTCCTATACCCCCCAGGATGGTATTGTAATTTACTGATGAACGGCGAAACCAAAATCCTAAGCGATAGGCAATCCCTAGGGAGAGATTTAGATTTTTAAAACCTATTTCCTGTCGGAAGGATCCTGAAAACTTGGGTCTAGAGGTTCCTAAAAAAACCAAATCTTCCTGGGTGGAGGTCTGAACGATAGCAGCATAATCTTTAGTTTCCTCTCCGTTTAGGTATCCTATTGGTCTGCCATCCTTGGGATCTAACCCTCGCCATGGTAGCGCGTACATACCCGTTAAAGGTTTGCCTTCAAGTGGATGCACCCCTGCATATCCACCAGATAGAAGGTTCAATATTGTTGGTTTAACCTTGTAAGAGGTAACCTTATCCCTTACATAGGAAAATAAGAAAAAAGACCGCAATTCCACTGGAGCCAACCGGAAATCACCAGTTACCGACAAATCACCCCCCGAGGTTCTTGTACTGCCGGTATTACCGTAAAATTTTGTAACTCCCGAGGATCCTGTAAACGGAGCATTGCCAATAAGATCTGTACCTTCTTTGTGATAGAGGTCAAGATTGAAAAGCAACTTGTTTTTCAACAAACCGAGATCTAGACCGAGATTTGTTACTTTAACCCTTTCCCATCGAAGCTCGGGGTTAGCTGGATTAACAATATAGGCATAGCGCAACCCAGAAGAAAAGCTTGTGCTTGGGTATAATCTTGAGGTGGTGAAAGCTGAAAGGCTGTTATCGACATTTCCTGTCAATCCATAACTTATTCTGACCTTCAGTAGCGGAATGATTCCAAGTAAGGATTGCATAAATTTTTCATTATGTAATTGCCACCCTGCAGACACAGAAAATAAGGGAACCCCTTTTTGGTTACTCTGGACTCCAAAAAGATTGCTTCGGTCCCAACGCATACTTCCATTAAAGATGTATCGGTCGGAATACTGATAATTAAGTGCTGTATAATATGATAAATATCGATCTGTCAAGTCGCGGCCAAAGTTTTGATACGGAATCTTTTGGTAGGAATTCGGATTGCTCTGGACTGGGTAGGAAACTACATAGTTAACAGGAAGACTATTCTCATGTTCACCATCATAACCATATAGTCTGTTTTGAGTTCTCAAAAAATGTGAATCAGAAACTTCCGTCCCCGCAAGAACCTTAAACTCACTCAGACTCCAATTACGGTCATACTTTATTTGAAGGCGGCCATTGTGCAACCTACCTTCCTCATAACTTCGATCCATTATTCCACCCTTAGGAATTGGATTTTCTATCTTTCCATCTTTTATACTACTATATTGGTTTATTAAATTTCTTGCGAAATAACTGTTCTCACCATAGTGTGTTTGCCCCTTTATATTATCCTTTTTGTAGCGATAGCTAAGTTCAAAACTTAAATGTTTATCAAGTTGGAAATTTGTTTGAATTCCCAGCCTGATTTGCTGACTCCTGCGTAAATCATCAACGGAGTTTATTTCATCCAGTGGTCTGTATTTCCAGTCCAACAAACCTTTCTCTTGGGCGTTACTCGTAAAGGCTTCGCGATAATTCTTAATTATACTAGAAGGTGACCCATCGTATTCTAATAATCTAGCATAAGGGTATATATTTGAGCTTCCAAATTTCATCTCACTCAGGATTTGATTTGGTGATGACCTGGAGGTTGCTGAAAAGCTTATAGATGGTTTCAGCTGCAAGCGATCCTTCAATAAAGAAATATTTTGATTTAAAGAAAGGGTTAAACGGTCGTTATTGTTCTTAATCAAATTTTCATCCTGCCAATCATATCCCATTGAAATTAGTGTAGATGTTAACTTTGTACCTGTCCTTAAGGAACCATGATATTGTTGATTCCAGGATGGGCGGTAAACGAGCCTGCTCAAATCCGCGTAGATATCTTGACCTTCTAGGATCGAGAGTTCTTGCTGAAGTTTTTCTGAAGATATCTTTCCATCACGATGTGCTATCAACAACTCAACCCCTGGAGAAATAGGAGCATGGTTTATGGAAGATTCAGCACTTTTATAGAATCCCTTCTCAAAAAGCATTTTTTCGATCAGAAGATAATCCTTGCTACTCAACTGGGGTTGGTAGTTCAAGTCTGGGGCGTTGGTCCAGCTATTATTGACACTAAAATCCACTATAGACTTTCCGTCTCTAGTACCTTTTTTTGTTGTAATGACAATAACACCGTTGCCTGCTCTTGCTCCCCAGATAGCTGCGGCTGCAGCATCTTTCAAAATGGAAATAGACTCCACATCTGCTGGATTAATCTGCTCGATGTCCCCTTCATAAGGAAAATTATCTACGACAATCAGTGGCTCGGCATTAGCAAACAGGGTACTTTGCCCGCGTATAGAAATGCTTTTGTTCTGCTCCTTTAAACTTGTATGCTTATTAAACACCAGTCCGGGAACCATGTCACGCATCCTATCCAGCAGATTCCTACTGGGACTGCGTTCCAAATCTTTTTGGCTGATGACCGAGACGGATCCTGTCAAGTCTTTTTGCCTGATAGTCTGGTAACCTGAATGAATAACCACATCTTCTATTTGATTGACCTGGGGATGAAGAATAATGACATATTGATTCTGAATATTTCCAGAAATCAGTATATTTTCATTGTGATAACCCATTCTTGAAAAGGTAATGGTATCCCCTATTCTTGCAGAAATACTAAAAAGGCCTCTTGTATCTGTAGAAGTTTGCACACTGCCCTTCTTTATTACCACGAAGGATATCGGTTCCCTTTTCTCGGAATCTTGAACTATTCCGGAAATAATTTTTTCATCATTTTGCTGAGCGGCTGCAATGGATCCCAAAAAGACTAACAACAATATGCACAGCATCTGAAAAATTTTATTGACCTGTTTCATCTTGATTGTCTTTAATTACCAACATCTCAATATTTTTTAATTCCTTGAAAAAATGTAACCCATACTTAGCTAGAGCCTTATTGGTTTCTTCCATATTGGTCACATTGGTATGAAGTTCCATATTAATAGGCTCATTATACTCAGAACCGTTGATGATGGGATAAGGACTGTTCTGCATGAACAAAACACTGAAACGCGCTACCATTTGGTCAAGAGGTGCATGTTTCATCGATAGCCCATAAACGTCCTGCTTTACTTCCATAGTGCCCGAAAGTGACCTATGCTTTTCAAGTTTGCTCCTGTCAGTGACTTTTAACACATAACACTCTACATCCCGATATTCAATACTCGCCTGATATTGCGGGAAAATTCGTGTTAGGTCATCGCGCATTATTTCAAAGAATTTATTCTTAAGGGGTTTAGGAACCACCAGTTCATAACAGAATACATTTCCCGACTGCATCCAGGCTAGAGCTTCATCACCTGCGGCGCTTGTGGTTAATTTCAACCTATCTTTCACCTCCAGTAATTTTCGATTCATGGGATTGAATTCTATCCGGCCCTCAGAATAAGCGTATTGAAAAATGTTGGCAAGGCTGAAATTCAAGAAAGCCATTCGTTTACCTCCGCCTTCTGTATTTGCGACATAACCGCTTCCATTACCCAGAGAAGGGTTATATCCTCCAAGAACGGATCTATAGGTGATAAATTCCCTACCCCCACCATTACCATCTATATACAAGAATTTATCTTTATCATATTTATTCTTGGGGGTAAGTTCCGGCTTTTTAAAAACAATTTGGTCCCATTTATCATTCAACATCATTTCAATTTTTTCTTCAGTTATTTCATTGCCATAAACAGCTCCTTTATATACGCCATCGTAAATAATTGCTGCATGTGGCATGGTTCTATATTTGAAAATTTGATGAAAATCGTGTTTACCGTAAAGGGTCCATATATGCTGTAATTTATCTTGTTGCTCCACTCTGCCTAAAAATGGTTTTACGATATCTTCCGCCTGATCAGTGATCATAATTATCTCTAGATCTTTTTCGTATTTTTTCTTTAATGCTTCGTTTTTAGGAATCATGGCGACGCATGGAGAACACCAAGTAGCCCAAAAATCTAGAATAATAAGCTTCTTGTCGCGAAAATCGTTGAGTGATACCTGTTCTTTCCCTTTGGGATGTCTTGTAACCTTTAAGGGAACTTCCCACATGGATTCAGGCAAGGTCTGACCTGGATCAATTGGTACGATAGGGTTTGACCCTTTCGCCCCACTTTTGTGGGGCTCTTGGGCTTCTAACTGATTATTAAACAAACTGAAACAACATAAAAACAATAGGATTATGAATTTCTTGGTTAACTCTATTAAATGTCCATGAATATCCGTTTTACTTAGAAAAATAGGATTTGGGCTAAACGGAGATGAGATTTTGTTTTGATAATTTGATTTCATTGGTTAAGATAAATGCAAGAATTCTATAAAAAGGTTTTGAGAATCCCTGAGGTGAAAAATTTCTTAAAAATCAATTTGGTTTATAAAGGATTTATAATTGGTTCACACTAATTGATTTTCAGGATTTAATAAAAAATACCAGCCACCCTCACGGATTTTTACTTCCGTAAATTCACAAGAGTTTCTTGACACTTTAGAAAAATTAGCCTAGATTTAGATTGTCTAGAAATAAACCTTGTTACTAATCCTAACAATGTGGAAGTGAACCTTTGTTCTTTGTAAAAATGGATGACTGGGGAAACAGGTTAACTAATGGGATTTGTCCTGAAACTACGATTCGAAGGGCCCATTTGTCTCCCGCTGATATGACAGAACATTATTCCGGTGAACAAAAAATGTTCATGTAAAGAAATGTTTCAGAAAACCATGAACTCTGCTCCTGGAACAGTGCCGTTGGGATTTTAGTTAAAAATGTTCTTTTCATAATCACTAATTGGTTATTAGAACATGCCCTAAATATAAGAAGGCAGGAACACTGCTTCATACTTACAATCCAGGGACTAGGAAAACCCTATCAACGCAGTATTCAACAGGCCCTGCCTAAAGAATGTGCTAAAATACACAAAATCTTTAGACGTGGGTTAAACCTGTTGCCTCGCGTTGATTAATAAAGTTTCCTAGACTTTGGATTTCGAGGCTCGTTCAACTCACTATCTATACTAAATAGATGAATTAGTCAAAAAATATTTTCAATCCTAGATTGATGCACAAATATAAACACTTAGTATTTGCTATGCAAATATTTATTAAAATAAAATGTCAAAATCTCCAATAGAACTTAAAATTATAGAGAGAATCCGTCAAAAACGGATATTAGAGAATTATAGCCAGGCAAAATTAGCAAAATTCTTAGGTGTAACTGCTGGCTATATTGGTCAAATTGAAATGAAAAATTCACCCAGCATGTATTCATATAATCAAATTAACGAATTAGCGAAATTCTTTAATTGCAGTCCTCGTGATTTTTTCCCAGAAGATCCACTCTGAAAATAAAAAATAAACTGACCATACTTTTTAAACTTTTTCAACCGTAATAACTAACTAATTCCATTAACTGCCAAAAACCGATTCGAAATTTCCACCAAGTACCTGCATATATTTCCGAACCCATATAAATACACCCAGTGCACAGTTTGATATAGGTATTTTCAGTTTTGCTTAAAATACCCAAAGTGACTGGGTATTTCGGAGGGATTGGGCCATCGATTTGGGTCAAACCGTGCCACTTTTGAGACCGTACAATTATATGAAAAAGTTATTTTATATCCATCATATTTTTCCTTTACGTAAAGAGTCTCCTTCTAGATTTATCCTATGAGAAGAGTTCACAATTCTATCGAGTATGGCGTCTGCTACGGTTCCCTCTCCACCAATAATTTCGTACCATGCTGCCACAGGTATCTGGGAAGATATGATCGTCGATCTCTTTCCATGTCTGTCATCTATTATATCCATTAGCGATTCCCTGTCCTGAACATCAAGGGCTTGCAAGCCAAAGTCATCTAGTATCAATAATTCCATTTTATTTAGTTTATCCAGTTCTTTTAGGTATGTCCCGTCCACTTTACACAGCTTTAGCCTCTTGAAGATCCTGGATGTTATCCCATAAAAGGTTTTCTTTCCATAAAGGCACGCCTGATTTCCCAGTGCCTGTGCAATATAGCTTTTACCAGTTTAATGTAAAATTTTACATTACGTGGGAAATGTAAACTATATGATAATGTAAAGTAATTTGATTAAGTATAGCTATAACCTTCCCAAGGTATTGTATCGTCTATATTTTATTTTACATTATATTTCTCATCATCATGATGTTATTGTATGTAAACAAATATATCATGAATACAAAAAAACAAACAATCGATGATTTGATGAATGACTTCTTTGATTACATGAGAAGCATTTATCGCGCAGAAGGAAGCCTAAAGCGTTATAAGCGTATCTGGCAAAGAATAAAAGATTTCATGACTGCTCAAAAGCTTAAATACTACAATCAAGCAGTAGAGCAGGCATACTTAAAACATGAACTTGGAGATTACGATTATTATCAGCTTGATAGGAAAAAAAGAGAGCTGATAAATATAACTGAGGCTCTTGGAGAGTTTCAGAAAACGGGTCGGTTATTTATGGGGGCAAGAAAACATCACCCTAAAGAGTTTCGTGGATCAGCTGCAGCAAGCATCAGAACTTTCATTGATTATAAGCAGGTTGTGTTGGGCTTATCAGAAAACACTATTGGATCCTATATTTTTCATCTTTATGCCTTTTTCAATTATATACAAGGAAATAAGATCAATCTTAAGGCGATAAAAGCTTCAGAAGTCCTGCTTTATGTACAGCAGATGAATATCGATAAACCGGCAAACAGGTATGTGTCACTGAATATCCTGCGGAACTATTTCAAACATCTGTATGAGAATAATACATTGTCCGTGGATTACTCCCGGATTATTCCCAAGGACAATTATAAGCATCAGCCTAAGTTGCCATCCACATTTACAGATCAGGAAATAGCGGCCATGTTAAAATCAGTAGATATGGGCAATCCAAGTGGGAAACGGAATTATGCCATGTTACTACAAGCAATTAGGTTAGGTCTTAGAGCTTCAGATATATGTGAACTGACTTTTGATAATCTCATTTGGGAACAAAACATCATCCGAATTATTCAGTACAAAACAGGAAAGTCATTAGAGCTTCCGCTCTTGCCTGAGGTTGGCAATGCTATCGTAGATTATCTGAAATATGGGCGTCCGGTAGCCGATGACAATCATTGTTTTCTTCACGTACAGGCTCCTTATGAAAGAATACATTCTGAAGACATGGGCAATATGGTCAGAAAATATATGACCCTGTCTAAGATAAACTATTCCAACCGGAGGCAAGGCCCTCATTCCCTGCGTCATAGCTTCGCAAGCGCCCTTCTGAGAGAAAAAGTGCCGTTGCCAATCATATCAGAAGCCCTAGGGCACAGCTCTATGGAATCAACTATGCTGTATTTGCGTATTGACAAGGACTCCCTAAAAAAATGTGCAATTGAAGTTCCCCCGGTTCCAGTGTCGTTTTATGAGCAGAAAGTGAGGTGAGCTATGAACAGAATCTATTACAGCCCGTACGGGCCCTACATTGTAAAATTTATAGCTTTAAAAAACAGCCTTAGCTACAAATATAAAGACGGAGGAAATGCGCTCAAACTGATGGATAACTTGGCATTGAAAGAGGATATCGTTGAAGTTGCCATTACAAAAGAACTTGCTGATAAATATACTAAAATAAGACCTAATGAATCAGAGAAAACTAGGTATAACAGGATACAGATATTAAGACAGTTTGCCCAATACCTATGCGATCTAGGGCTGAGGTCTTATATCCCCAAGCTTCCAAAACTAAGGCATACTTTCATACCCTACATTTTTTCAAAGGATGAAATTCAAACGATCTTTGTCGTTTGCGACGGGCTTTCACCATCCTGCCGTAACCGTAATTCCGGAGTATTCCAGATCCCATTTTTGATAAGACTACTTTATGGTACAGGGATAAGGATAAACGAAGCTCTTTAATTGTCATACAATGATATAAACCTTGCTGAGAAATACCTTGTACTAAGGAAAACCAAAAATGGAAAAGACAGGATGGTACCAATATCAGACTCACTAAATGAAGTATGCAAAGACTACCTAACCTACCGTGCCTTATTTACTGGAGCTGATAAAACAGAGAGAATATTCATGCTGCCTGATGGGACTCCTTTGACTCTATATACAGCTTACAAATGGTTCAGAAAGATTATCTGGCGGGCAGGCATATCTCACGGGGGCCGAGGAAAAGGCCCGAGGCTCCATGATCTGCGTCATACTTTCAGCGTTCACTCCCTGGCAACAATGGCAAGAAAGGGGCTTGATCTGTATCACTCCATGCCTCTATTGTCGACCTATCTTGGACACCAGTCTCTTGAAGCGACAGATGGCTACGTGCGTTTAACTGCTGAAATGTATCCAGATATTATCAAAAAATCTGCTGGCTTTTCCGCCAGTGTATTCCCTTTACTTCACCTAAACCAAGATGACCATGAAGCCGACTGACTTTTCCAGACATCTGACTAACTTTCTTTCACGCTATCTTCCGGGAGAGCGTGGGATGAGCAACCATACAATATCATCCTACAGGTTTAGCTTTATTCTGTTCATCTCTTTTATTGAGCAGGCAAACAAAATACGTGTTTCCAAACTGGTTTTGAGCGATATTACTAAAGAAATTGTTGTAGAGTTCCTTGACTGGTTGCAGTCAGAAAGAAAATCCTCCACGGCTACGCGAAATGTGCGGTTGGCCGCATTACATTCCTTCTTCACTTTCATGCAATACCAGCAGCCAGATCACATGGCAGAATGGCAACGTATCCTCTCCATAAAAGTTAAGAAAACAACAAAAAATGCAGTCAGTTATCTTTCTATTGAGGGGCTTAAGCTCCTATTGGAACAGCCTGACACCTCCAATCGTAAAGGAAGAAGAGACCTTTCCATGCTGACCTTAATGTATGATTGCGCTGCCCGGGTACAGGAGATAATTGATGCGGAGCCATCCTTTATCCGCTTAGATAATCCCTGTACAATGAAAATTATTGGTAAGGGTAATAAGGCTCGGATAGTTCCTTTGATGGAAGAGGCAATTGTCCATATAAAAAGATATATGGGTGAAAACCATTTATTCGCGACTCACCTGCGCACATCGCCCTTATTCTGTAACAGCCGCAGAGAAAAACTAACTAGAGCAGGAATCAACAGTATATTGAAAAAGTATGTCTGTATGGCCAGAAAGAAAAATCCAGAACTTATACCAGAAAAGATAAGTTGCCATTCATTAAGACATTCTAAAGCGATGCATCTTTTGCAGGCTGGGGTACATCTTGTCTATATTAGGGACTTCCTGGGACATGAATCCGTTCAAACTACCGAAATATATGCCCGAGCCGATTCACAACAAAAAAGAGAAGCTATAGAAAAAGCGTATGTAGATGTGATTACCAAGGAAATACCTGAGTGGGTTGAAAACAATGACCTTTTGGAGTGGCTGAAGACCTTTAGATAAGGCTAGGATAATGTAAAGCGGATTGATTGTTAAAAGCTTAGCACAAGGATATTAAGAATAAAAAAAACTTTCTGCTTTACATTATCATATAGTTTACATTTCCAGTTTAATGTAAAATTTTACATTACGTGGGCAAGTACATGCTGGCAACAGCATTGGGCCACCAGGCTTGCAGGCAGGGATACTCCGTGATGTATTACAATACGCAAAAGTTACTGCCCGCGCTAAAAATTGCCAGATTGGAGGGAGCTCTGATAAAAAGGCTGGAAAAACTCGCAAAAACTGATCTGCTCATCCTTGATGACTTCGGCTTAACAACCTTAGATGGGCAACAACAGAATGATATGATGGAAATAATCGAGGACCGGCATGCACGTAGATCCACAATTTTTGTGAGTCAGTTACCTGCGGCAGCATGGTTCGATGTATTTCCCGAGCAAACAATCGCCGATGCCATACTCGACAGAATTGTGCATACGGCACATAGGTTTACTATTAAAGGAGAAAGCTTACGTAAAAAAAGTAACTTTGTCATGCTAAACAAGAATCACAGTCACGAAAATTGGGTGGATATCGCTGGAAAACCTGGGTGCATATCTCCGGAATATACACTTTGTGTCATACATGCCTGAACATAAGTGTATTGGCTATAGGGAAGAATAGCGACAAATACTTCAACGTTCGTTACTTCGCCAGTATCACGGTCGACGATCTGGAGCTTCTTTCCAGCAAAGTCTATGAACATTTCCTGCCCGGCAACATGGTCGAGCTTCATGGAGCCTTTTTCTATAGGATATTTACGGCGGTAATGCTCCAGAAACTGGGTATAGCTATATGGATCTTTGCTCTGTTCGACATATTGCTGATAGTGGTACAGAAAGGTAAAGCCGGGATGGTTACGCGCCCTGTTTACACCCTCGAAAAACAGCATCAGTTCATTGTGACGGTCGGTATCGATCGTAGTATAGGAAGAAAATAATTCAGCTAAAGCGGCATTGTCCAACTCCAGAAGAGACGTGAAAGGGTAATCACTAGCAGAGAACAGTTTGATATAGGTATTTACGGTATTGCGTGAAATACCCAAAATGACGGCTATTCTACGATTGCTCAAACCATCAATATGTAACGTAAGGATCTGTTTTAAGTCCATTGGATCAAGTATATTGGCCATGTCGCTGATTTTTTTTGGCGACAAGGTAATTTATTGATCTCAGAAAGTGGCACAAATCAAACCGTAAACCACTGCTGTTTAAAGAGTAGTGACATAGATGATGATTGACGGACGGTGGCACAAATCGAACCGTAATAACAAATTAAGGAGAGAATATGAAACCAAAATTTTCTTAAAAACTAATCTTGGCACAAATCGATCCGTAATATACTAAATCATTACTGGTTATATGGCACATTTTGAACCGTAATAACTGGCCCTAACAGACTTAAATGACTGGCACAAATCGATCCGAAATATCCAAAGTGACAACCAAAAGTGTGGGAATAACCGGCATGTCCGAAATTATTTACTCACTAACCTCTGTTTAATACAAATTAAAAGTAAAAACAAACGATCCCAAAAACAAAAAGGGAGAGCGTCCGCTCTCCTTTTACCTATTTCTTTTTACTATTAAACATTTTTCGAAATTGTTTTTTCAACTTAGCCCTTAGTGAAACAGAACTCGCATCAACATACCCATAACCATAACCATAGCCATAACCATAACCTCTGGCAAAATCTACATCGTTTAATACTACTGCCATATTACGTAACTTCCTTTGTTCATATAATTCCTTAGGAACATTTAATAATCGCTTATCAAGATAATTCGCCCGAGTAACATACATCGTTAGATCCGCAAATTCTGAAATTAATAAAGTATCTGTAACCAAACTCACAGGAGCAGTATCCACAATAACAAAATCATAATATTCACGACCATATTCAACTACCTCCTTAAAATGACCATTCATTAGTAGTTCTGCTGGATTTGGCGCGATATAACCTGAATAAATGATATCAAAATCATATGGTGCTGGTTTTCTAATAATAATATTATCAACCGGCATCTCAGGATTGATTAAATATTGAGTAATACCAATATTTGTATGTTGCAAATGAGACAGACCTAAATAATCTAATACTTTTGGAGAACGAATATCCGCTCCTATTAATAATACCCGCTTTCCTGACATCGCCAAAATCCTAGATAAATTTGTAGACACAAAGGATTTACCCTCACCAGAAGTCGTTGAGGTTACAAAGATTACAGCAGAATCTTTCTTTGCACCCAACATAAAGGCTATATTTGTTCTCAAAATTCGGAATGCTTCTGCTAAAGATGATCGATCATTGTCCTTAACAATAGGATCTTGGGAAGCAGGAATTTCACCCAAAATTGGAGCATTAAATTTCTCTTCAATATCTTTTCTAGAATGAACTTTATTGTCCATTAAAAATTTTAAATATAAAATTCCAAAAGGAATTAGTAATCCCGCGATAATAGAGCCTAGCAAAATTATTGGTTTTTTTGGCGAAACTGGCTTGTTGGAACCATAAGCTTCATCAATAACTTTTAATATTGCAGGTGTAGCTGCTGCTTGAATTTCTGTTTCTTCCCTCTTTTGAAGTAAAAATAAATATAAAGATTCTACAATTTGTTGTTCTCTACTAATATCTTTAAATCCTCTTTCTTGATTAGGTAGTTGATTTAATTTTCCTTCAAATTTATTTTTCTGACCTTGCAAAGAGTTAACGTTACTTTGTAAACCTTGCTTATAATTATTCAAAGAAATTTTCAGAGTCGAACCTAATTCGTTAATATTTTTATTTAAATTTTGAACGATTGGGTTGTCTGGAGTCGCAGATTTCAATAAATCATCTCGTTCTAAAACCAAATCATTATAACTCTTTACGGTATTTTGAATAGATGCATCATCAACACCTAAATTAGAAGGCATTAAACCTCCTGAATTAGAGTTAATTGCAGACCCCATCATTTCTGCAACCTTTAATTGTGTTTGATACTCCACTAATTTCCGCTCATTTTCAGATGCATTTTGCATATAAAGCTGAACTTCGGAGCTCATATCTACCAAATTATTCCTATCTTTATAATCAGCAACTTTTGAATCTGCCTCAGCTAAATTCTTTGAAATTAAATCTAATCTGGAATCAATAAATTGAGTAGTCGCTTTACTTATCCTGGTTTTGTCATCTGTTACATCCTTATTGTATTGTTCAATAATAGAATTTAATATTAACTCCGCTTTACCAATACTTCCGGAATTCATAGAATAATTTACAACATAAGATTGCTTTTCTTTGTTTGGCGAAATTTGAACATCGCTCAATAGTTGATCAACAGCTTGATTATTAGGGATATAAGAAATAACCATCTCAGAATCAAACCCCTTATTACCTTGAGGCAAAATCATAATAGGACCAATTGGACTAGCTATTTTTTGACCTAAAGTATAATTTCTACTCCCAAATTCTTTATCTTCTAAAACATATCCTTGCCCGCTTTTATTAATACTAAGTTTATAATTTATTGAATCCAATCGGGCATGATTAGGTTCTAAAATAATCAATCGAACTGGGGATTGAGATTCCACCAACTCTGAGATTTTAACATTCCCTTTTGTAAAATAGTTAACGTTTAATTTGTTTTGATCCACAACCTTTTGAAAAATCCTCCTTGATTTCATTACATCAATTTGGTCAAGGACAAAAGCAGTAGCAGAACTCCCGCCTGTAAGATTTGCCAATTCTGTTAACCCAGCTAATTCTCCTGATGCTTTGTTTTCATCCTGTAAGAGAATTTTTGCAGTCACATTATATATCTTGTCCGCATATCGTAAATACACAAATGCAGCAATTAAACAAATAACTACTGAAACTAAAAACCATTTCCAATAATAAGAATATTGTTCGAACAGCTGTTTAATATTAATTTCCTGCTCTTTGGATTCTTCAGAAATAGATGGTTGAATATTACTCATAAATAATGTTATTTATTAAATTAACGTACAACTACTGCAACGATAGTAATTATTAAACTCGCAATTGAGACAAAAATTGACGTGTTTTGTGTATATTTTGAGGATTGAATTCTAGCACCATTTGGCTCTACATAAATAACATCATTCTGAGCTAAATAATAAACGGGGGAGTTTAATGCATCCTTTTTAGTAAGATCTATTCTAAATTCTTCCTTTTTTCCACTTTGCTCTCGAATAACTAATACATTATTTCGTACACCATTAATGGTTAAATCACCTGCTAAACCTAATGCTTCTAATATGGTAATTCGATCATTATTAATTGGGAACGAACCTGGTGTTTTTACCTCACCTAAAACTGTAATTTTAAAGTTCTTTATTTCCATACTCACCCCCGGATCAACAATAAATCTACCTACTTCAGATCTCAGCTTATCTAATGCTTGGGTCCTAGTTAGACCAGATAGTTTTATTTTGCCAATTTTTGGAAAATCAATCTCACCATTTACATCAATTGCATATGTTGGAATGAATGGATTAGTATTCTGAAGGGTCCCTGAATTATTGTAAGGAGAGACTTGGTTAAAAGGTATAGTTGCTCGAACATCATCTGCAGTCACAGAAATTGCTAAAATATCCCCTGTTTGTAATTTAGGAGCATTTAATTCAAAAGTGGTGTGCAATTCAGTCGAATCCGGTTGAAAATAAACCAAATCTTTCCTGGATGCACAGGAGCTAAATAAGCTCAGAAGAATTACTAAACTCAAAATTATTCTCATATACTTAAAATTACAATGATTTCTATGGTCAAAAATTGAACCAATTATTTTTTAATCTACAAATGTAGTGTTTTAAACCAAAAAATAAATTAGAAGACTTTTACTAATTAGAATCAGTTAACTTTCGATTAATAATATTCAAAATCTCCATTCTTATTTTTTCTCTCTCCGAATCGGTCAAATTTGAACCGGAAGGTAAGCATAAGCCATTTTCAAATAACTCCTCACAAACCGTCCCTCCATAATAGGGGGAGTTTGAAAATATAGGCTGTAAATGCATGGGTTTCCATAAAGGCCTAGATTCTATATTGTGTTCTAATAAACCTAATCTTAAATCATCCCTAGTAAAACCTGCTTCTTCGGGATTAACCAAAATAGCAGATAACCAATGATTTGAGAAATAATCTCCATTAGGTTCTGTGAAAACTTTGACACCTTTTACATCTTTAAATAATTCAGCATAAAATGAACTCATTGCTCTTCTTGCCTCAATTCTTTCCGGCAATACTTCAACCTGTCCTCTACCAATCCCTGCACAAATATTTGACATTCTGTAATTATAACCAATATGAGAATGTTGGTAATGGGGTGCATTATCTCTTGCTTGTGTTGCTAAAAAAACCGCTTTATTTTTATCTTCATCATTATGGCAAACCAATGCTCCTCCTCCTGAAGTTGTAATAATTTTATTTCCATTGAAACTCAAAACACCAAATCTTCCAAAAGTTCCACAAGCTTTACCTTTAAAAGTTGAACCTAAAGCCTCTGCAGCATCCTCAATCACTGGAATGTCATACTTATTTGATACTGTCATTACCTCATCTACCTTAAATGGCATACCATATAAATGGACTGCAATTATTGCTTTTGGCTTTTTACCATGTTTTATCCGATCCTCAATAGCTTCTTCCAAGGCTTGAGGACAAATATTCCAGGTTTCAGGTTCGGAATCAACAAATACAGGAAGTGCTCCTTGATATGCAATAGGATTTGCTGAAGCAGAAAATGTCATCGACTGACATATTACTTCATCTCCATGTTCAACACCACATTCAATTAAGGCTAAGTGCAGAACTGCTGTTCCAGCTGATAATGCAGCAACCTTAACATCCGCATTCAAAAATTCCTCTAAATTCTTCTCAAATTCATTCACATTAGGACCTAAAGGTGCAACCCAATTTTCTTCAAATGCATCATGAATATATTTTAATTCATTTCCCCCCATGTGTGGGGAGGATAACCAAATCTTATCAGACATAATTACTATTTTTAAATCTTCTTTAATTCTTTCCCTGGATTACCTACAATAACAGTTCCATCCAAAACATCTTTAATGATTACACTTCCTGCACCAATAATACAGTTCTTGCCTATCTTAATTCCTTGGATAATACATGCCCCAATCCCTATATGTGTGCATTCTCCCACTTCAACATTTCCTGCTAAACTCGCATTAGGAGAAATATGCACATAATCATGAATTTTGCAATCATGATCAATGGAACTATTTGTATTTATTATACAATGTTCTCCAATTTCCACATCAACATTTATTGAAACACCTGACATCACTACTGTACCATTTCCTATTTTTGAATATTTAGAAATAAAGCTAGATGGATGAACAAGAGCAGGCATTAATAAACTTATTTCATTGGCTAATTTTCTTCTAATGTTATTATTGCCAATTGCAATTATTGAATTTCTTGGAATTGAATTAAAATCATGTAATACTGAATATTTTAACAAATTTTCAATTAATATATTTTGATCAAAAACTGTTTTAATAAAATATCCTAAATCCTCCGCAAGATCAATTATAACCTTGGCATGACCACTAGCGCCAATTATTGAGACCTCATTCATTATCCGTTCCTTTATAGACTTCCATTGTAGCTTGACCCTCAGCAGAAATCCCCTCCCTAACAAATACTTTTTTGATTGTTAATAAAAGTATTTTAAAATCTAAACCAAAAGAAATATGATCAACATACCAAACATCAAAATCAAACTTCTGTTTCCAGGATATAGCATTTCGTCCATTAACTTGTGCCCATCCAGTTATTCCAGGTCGTACTTCATGTCTTCGTTTCTGAAATTCATTATACAGTTCCAAATATTGAACAAGCAATGGTCTTGGGCCAATTAATGACATATCCCCAATGAGTACATTAAAAAGTTGGGGAATTTCATCCAATGATGTCTTCCTCACAAAGGAACCTAACCTTGTCAACCGTTCAGCATCAGAGAGTAGATTACCAAATTTATCTTTCCGGTCATTCATGGTTTTAAATTTTATGATTTTAAAAACTTTCCCATTCTTACCCGGTCTAGCTTGAAAGAAAAATGGTTTCCCATTATTTGAAAAAAACAAGCAAATTGATACAACAATAAGAATTGGTAAAAATATCAATAAACCACAAAAAGAAGCAATAATGTCAATTAATCTTTTGAAATAACCCGTATATATCATTCTCTTATAATATTAGATATTGAATTCAAATATCTTTCCGCCAAGACTTTTCTGTCGAAATTTTCTTTAGCAAATTTATATCCATTTTCTCCCTCCTTCTCTATCCTTTCCAAATCATTCATATACATCCGTATAATTCTATTATAGTCTTCCGCATTTTCTGGCTCAACATAACTTCCAGCTTTAGCTTTTTCAACTAATTCTCTAGAAACTCCATCAATCCCCATTAATACTGGTTTTTTACAAGAAAAATAATCAAAGGTTTTGTTGGAATAAACTGTTTTAAATGTATCTACATTTTTTAAAACGGAAGCTCCCATATCAGAAGCAATAATAAACTTGAAAACCTCTTTTTTAGGAACTGGGTCATGAAATCTTACGTTTATTACCTCCATTTGTTTTGCTTTCTCCATTAATTTTGCTTTCTCCATACCTTGTCCTATTAATAAAAATAAAACGTTGGTATCTTCAAGCAATTTCCCAACATCAAGAATCTGTTCCAAATGGTTGGCTACTCCATGCGCGCCAACATAGGTTATTACAAACTTCCCTTCTAGAGAATTTTCTTTTCTAAATTGATCACGATTAAAATTATTCAAAATTTCTTCTGACAATGAAAAATCAGCTGCATTAGGAATCATAATTAGCTTATTCTCATTGATTCCTTTTTTATCTCTTAATGTATTATAAAATGCAGGTGTTAAAACATTGATTAACTTGGATTTACTATAAATAAATTTTTCTACAGTATATGCTAATTTGATAATTAATTTATTTGTTAATACTCCTGTATCTATGGCTGATTCAGGCCACAAATCACGAATTTCAAAAACCATAGGAATTCCTTTTACCTTTGAAAGTAAAAAACCAGATATGCCAACAAATAATGGTGGTGAAGTTACAATGACCACATCATAATTCCCTTTAACATTGAATACTCCGTTCCATAAAGATGAAAACATAAAAGAAAAATAACCCCAAAGCCTACCTAAAAATCCAGAATTATAAGATTCCGAAACATGGCTTCTATATACATCAACTCTTCCTTGTTTTTTCTTGATGAAAAATTTACCTCTATATTCATCTTTCTTTTTATTTCCATTATAATGCATCATACCCGCGATTACAGAAACTTCATATCCTTGATCAGTCCACGTTTTTGTAATCTCATTCCAACGTGAACCTCCAGGATCATCTTCTTCAAGAAAATATTGGTGTAGTAAAAGTATTTTCATTATTAATTACAAAGTTCGTTTGAAAATATTAATTTATTATTTGAAGTTGAGAACTTTCGTTTAGAATTCCATTGAACAAAATAATAAGGCAGGGATTTTGCATTATTTTTGCATACGAAAACCCTATTATTTTCTACTTTAGCGTACTCAACAGGTTCTCCTCTAATTGCAAAAGCCCTTGTAGTACCAGAAATATAAAAGTCATTATTTGTAACTAAGAATCTTGTTCCTGCCCAATTTGAGTTATCTTTTCTATCAACTCCTCCATGTACATCCACACTCCAAGAATTATTACGATCATTTCTAAACTCGTTGTTTTTAACAATATATTTAGAGCCAACCTTTCCCGTGCACGCAACAGAATGACCATTGGTGCTAAATTTATTACCTTCAATTAAAGCTTCTCCACCGTCCACTTGCACACCATACCCTAATCCAAATCGTTGATTATGATGAATAAAATTATTTATTATTTTGACGTTATTAGAATTATTGCCAACATAAATTGCAGCAAATGGCCAATTAAACAATTCACAATTTTCAATTATCACTGATGACGACCCAATAGAAAAAGCATTTGAGACAGGCACTTTATACATATTCTGTTTATAATACACATTTCTATTCTTCTCAATTTGTGACTTAGATTTATTTTTAAATGCGTCTTCTCCACTATATACTGATCCATCTGGCCCCTGAATTCTAAGTCCAGAAAAACACACATTGCTTCCAACTATTTTAAACAAAGGCTTAGTCCCATTCAACTCCGTGTGAATCAAAGGCTTCAGTCCAGTTGAGTTTTGCGCCTTAATTGTTATACCACTATTTACAACAATATTCTTCTCCCCTGATAAATCAATTTTTGAACTATTGGAAATTAAAATCACATCTCCTGATTTTGCATTTTGAAACGCAGCCAATAGCTGACTTTTATTTGTTACAAATATGTTTTTTGCATTTCCAGAAAAAGCCTGAAATAAAACAACAAATAAAATAATTAATACTCTCATAACTTATAATTTTTTTAACGAATCAATTATAGACTTAAATTGATCATCAATGTTTAACATCTGTTTTTCATTATTAAATTTCAAAGTCTCGTAAAATATTTCTCTATTTTCAATCATCTTTTTAAAAGCATCGTTCAAAACCTCTCGTTGTGAACCATCATCACTAAGAACTATGCCGAAATTTCTCCCTTCTAAAACATCTGCTAAAGTCGGATTATTCCCCACTATTACAGGAATTCCACGATTCAACAATTGATAGAGCCGATTAGGTTCACAATAAAGATTATTCATAGCATTATCTTTATAAAGAACTACTGAGAAAAATGAATTATCAATATAATTGATCAATTCACTTTGTTTCACAAACGAAATTTTTACTCGATTTTCTAAAACTAACTTATTACAAATATGAACAAAATCACTTTCAACCCTTCCTAAAATAATCAATTTAAACATGGCTTTGAATTCTGAGTTATAAACATCTAAAAAGTTCCCAAAATTTCTGGCTTCACTTCCACCCCCTAACCATAAAATATATTTTTCCCCATCAAGCCAACTATTAACCTCAAAAGGTAATTTCTGATGTTGACTAAAATTAAATTCTTTATCTGGATAGTTATTTAAAATAAAAGAAAGATGTTCTTCATAACAAAATTTCTCTAAAGTCAATTTTCTTCTTTCAGAATTTGTGTAAACAAGTATATCTACGCTTCTAAGGACTTTATTCATAAAAGCACGAAATATCCAATGTTTAAAAAAAATTGGATGAGGTAACTCATGCATATCCCATATCACTTTCCCTTTCCAATTTCTAAATAACATACGAGTAACCAATATATTTAGATATTGTTGCATATCATGAAAAACCAGGAAATTGTATTTATTTCGGTTTCTAGAAAAGAATAGTGCAAAATGAAAGGTATATTCCGGAATTTTCAACAAATAACCAGCATGTTTCTTGAAAAAACGACGTGTTTTCAGAGAAACAGAAATAATTTGTGCATTAGGAGCTAAAAAACAACTATTTGAATTATTATCTTGCACAATACAAACATCTGACTCAATATTTGAGGTTTTTAAAAACTTTAACCATTTTAGCAATCTACCATCTGATTCTAAAGACGTGGTTTTAATAACATGTAGTACTCTCATTTCATATAAAATTTCAATTGCTCCTTATAAACGTTCAATATATTGCCCAAGATCTTCGAAATTCTTATTGGCATCAAAATTTAATTTCCAAGATTCAAATGCCCCTCTCCTTAATTTAAAATATCGTTCTGTTCTATAATTGAATGTTATTATTTTTAAAACCTCATTTTCGTTGAACTCCTTTTTGATTAAGAAACCATTTGAATCGTTAACTATTTCGGAAGTTCCTCCCACATTTGTTGCAATTGCAGGAATTCCATAAGAATATGCTTCCATTATAGAGACTGGAAGCCCTTCATATTCAGAAACATTAACAAACCAATCAAAATAATTATTCGTATATATTTCAGATATCTCTGTTTGCGTCTTTTGACCGACAAAGAGAAAGTTGACATTCTTATTCAAATCTAAATTCATCTTAGCTTTATTAATAACATCAGACATTAAATTACCATCTCCAATATGCATCCAATTCACTTTAAAATCAGCATTTTTTAAAATCTGTATTATTTTATCGATTCGTTTCAGGCTAACTACATTACTGCAACTAATTATTTTGATGGCAGAGGGATTCTTATCGTATAATTTAGAAGACAAACTAGAATTTATACTACCTAAATAAGATAATCGAATTTTAGTAGTAGGTTGATTAAAATCAGAAATTAATCTACTCATAATATTTTTTGAAATTGGCAATAATAAATCAACCGAATCAAATACATTTTTATGGACAGGGATATAGTTATTATTTCTTTCCAAATAAAAATCTCCGCCATGCATCCTAACAACTCTCTTGAAAATAAACAAATCCTCTGATAAAAAGAATGGACAATTAGCCCAATAGGAATATAAGACTACATCTCTACTTGTTAAATTATATTTACGGACTATTTTGTTTGTTCTGACAACGCCTGCTGAAAACAATAAATTGCTATTAATCCATCTTTTTAATTTTGATATAGAAAAATAAATAGAGTTATTAAAAAAATCATCTAGGTAGCTCTTTCTTAGCTTTAAATTAAAAAAAATCGAAAAAACCCTATCTTTACCACTTCCTAAAAGCGGACTTTCAACTTCTACATTTTTCGGAACGTTTCGCAATTTAAAACTAGAATAAGGATTATAAATTGGTACTAAAATTACTTTTGAAAAGTGTTTTGAGAGAAAATATAACTCTGTTTCAAAATATGTCTCCTTTAATCCATAAGGAAAGGATGCTGTATAACATATTAACGTTTTATCACTCATAATTATTAATTATAGTTTCATTCCTCATTAAACGAATTTAAGCCAAATCTATACGATATAACATCAGCAAAAAATACACCAAGGAAAATATTGAAAAATACATCAAATTCTTTCTTTTAGGGGATTTATTAAACAATATCGGGAAGCTAAGTATCAATGGCATTAAAACCCAGCTATAGATTCCAAAGCGATCGGAAAATGAAATATTTAAACACAACATATAAAAACTACATAAAATAAGATATGAACGAATAAAGATTATTCCAATTGAGTTCTCTTCAAAGATTTTCTTGTTAGCCAAGTAATATAAAATAATTAGACCCTGAAAAAATAAAATATATACATTCACTCCTGAAGGCAATTGACTTCCATCACCACTCAAATAAGCATCCGTTCTTTCATTCATCATAAATAAAGGACCTACAATTGGCAAATCAGTAATAGTAAATTTGAATATTGCTAATATGAGACAAACAATCAGTATTGCAATGTAGAAGAAAGTTTTCAGTTTAATAAGACGCGATATTATTAATGCTAATACAAGTATCCAAGATGCTGAATGGAAAAGTACTCCTATAGTAATACATATAATTATCATTGTTTTCTGTTTGGATTTTAAATCCCTGAACTTCACAAGTTCGAATTGCTTAACAAAATAACTAAAACCTAGGAGTACAAACATGACAGATATACCCGCTCTCAAAATGTTAATACCAAACGACAGAAAGAAAAAGAAACAAAGAAAGGAAAATAAAACTGTTATGTATAGGTGGTTAGTTATTTTTTTTACAAAAAAATAAAAAGAAAAATAAAAAATAACCGATAAAATAAAAATGTAAGTTGTAGCGTTAAAAACTTTTCCTAGAAAAAAAGAAAACAGTGCAAAGAGAGGGTCCCTTCCTAGTCGAGAGCGTTCTAGAGCAAAATCAATATTCCAAGTATCAAAACTTCGCAAATACTCGTAATCAGAAACATAATGTAAGGTATCAGTTCCTATTTCAAAATTTCTAAATCCCGTAAGAAAAATTAAAAGGAAGATGAATAAAAGAAAAAACAAGTTATCAATTTGCGATAAATATGAACCTTTAGAAAGAAAATTTAAAAAAAATCCTCCTTGAACTAAAAATACAAGTACATAAATTAGAATATACTGTTGTAGAAAATAATAGCTTAACATTAGCGATAAACGTTTATTAAAACCAAAATATATTTCTTAAGTAAAAAGAATAGATTCTTAAAATTTTTATTAACTATAGAGTCTTTAATTTTCTGGATAACAAATTTTTTAAAATATAACTTCTCTGATTTTGAAGACATCTCGTCAAAATTCAAAATACTTAGAAATGAACGTTGCATATTATAATTTGAAGAAACACTCCTATTTTCCGCGTCTAGACGATAAACGGCAGTAATATCATTAGCTTTCACTAATGGATAAACCTTAACTAATTTAGAAAACAATAATAAGTCTTCACCGACAGAAATACCTTCTGGAAAACAAGCTTCATTAAAACATTCGATATTTGCTATGAAAACACTTGTCCAAATCAAATGCTCAGTATAGCTGTCAAGGAAATAATTCTCAATTAATGAAAATCTGTCACGATTTTTATTAAAAGCCCGATTTCGCCCATCGGAATATTCAAAACTAGTTGCAAATAATTTATTAGATGGAAAAATTTGAATCATTTCATTCACAACTGACAAATGATTTGTATGCCATAAATCATCACCATCTAAAAAACATATCCATTCAAATTTTGCTTTTTTTATTCCATAATTTCTAGCTGATGAAACCCCTCCGTTTTCTTTACTATAAATATTTATTCTTTTATCATGAATTGATTGAGCTTCATTTAAACTTCTGTCTGTGGAACCATCATCTACCACTATTACTTCGAAATCCTCAAAATTTTGTTCAAGCACAGATAGAAGCGTATTACGAATACTCAACTCTTTGTTATATAGAGGAATTATTACCGAAAACATACTTAGAATAATATAGAAGTGAAATTTTTCATTGAGCGCAACCGCATTAAATCTAAATGTTTTGGGAAAATATAATTTGATTTATTATCCAAAATATTATTTATTTTTCCGAGGGCTAGAGCTAACTCAATTGAAAAATCATACATTCTAAATGAATCGTCATACCCAATGTCGGAAAGAAAATCGCTACATTTTTTATGATATTCAACCATCAAAAATGGGACGTCCGCAAAACAAGCAAAAATACCTGCATGTAATCTAATTGTGAGTACAAGATCACAATTACTAATCAAGTGAAACACATTTTTCGGACTGGAATCATATGGAACAACTTCAAAGGTATTATTTTTAAATCCCACTTTGTTAATCAATTCAAAAGTTAAATTAACATCCCCCGTAGATGGATTTCCGTTAATAATAATAAATTTAAAATGACAATCATTACGGCAATTGTCCAAGTTAATTAACAATTCCCTCATCAATCTATTTCTTCTCTTTTGATTTTCTAAATTTCCTCCAACAAAATAAGACTCATAATTACACACACTAATACAAATAATTTTCTTTGAACTCGATTTTAAGGCGAAATCAGTATTAGGAAATTCTCTATAGATTTCAGGCAATAAACCAGCTAAATCAAAAGCAAGCACAGGTTTATAATCTAAGTTCAATGAATCTACATAATCAAAAGATGCAACATCCCTAAGGGCAAGAAAGTTTAAATTCTTTAAATATTTAACAATACTAATTTCATCTTCTTTCGTTTTAAATGGACCGACAGAAACGCCTATTGCCCCAATTACGAATCTTTTATCTTTCAATTTTCTATTAAGTGCTAAAAATTTCGGACGTTGAGTTTCAATTCGCGAATTCAATGTGGACCCACCAGCGGAGACAAAAGCTTTGGTCCCTTTTATTAGCAGATTTTGCTGTATTTCATAACTATATGGCAAATTAAGCGGAAAAGCCTTTACAGGAGATATCGTTGTGGGTTTATTATTTCCTTTAATTAAAAACCTTATATCATTCTTCTCCCAAAACTTCGTAGCGCCCCAATTCGCAATTTCAACAAAAGCATCATCTCCTGTATTGAAATATCCGTAATATCCATTAAATAATAAATCTGATTTAAACATTATTTCAAAATTTTTCTGATTTGAATTAAAAGTGTTTTGTTAAATAAATATGTAACTATTACATACTGTAAAAAATAAAAAAAGGGGATAAATAATATTATCTGATAATTCTCTGATAAAAAGGTCTGAAGGTAAAGACAAGGAATAATCGGCAATAACGACAAAAGAAGAGTGTATCCAGTATCTTTAAATTGACTTAGCATTTTATATCCTATTAGTTTCCCACTATAATAACCGTTAAAATATGCAAAAAATATATTTGTTAAACATAGACCCCATACTAGTCCATCTATTCCTTTTGAAATGGAAAAAATTAAAACGCTTACACCAATTATTTTTTTTATAATCTCAAGTTTTAAAAATAAATCACTCCTCCCCTTAATCTTTAAAATATTTAAATTATAAGTCCCAATTGGCCGAAAAACAGAAGCAACACAAAGTATCTGAAAAAAATGAACAGCAGGCATCCATTTTTCTCCCAATAATAAATAGAACAAGGGTTTCGCAATCAACACAAGCACAATCATAATTACAGAACTAAATGAAAGAACTAATTGTTGTAAGGATATAAATACTTCCTTTAGTTTTTTATCATTTCCAATTTTACTAAATAGAGGATATGTTACTTTGTCAAGAACAAGCGATATTTGATTAATTGGGAATAACCTTAAATTATCCGCCTGAGAAAAAAATCCAACCGCTGTTGGATTAAAATATTTCCCTATTATGATTTTATATAGATTTTGATATAGTGTATCAATCAAACCAGACAATGTTAATTTATATCCAAAATTAAAATGTTTTTTAAATAATTGTTTATCAAATACTAATTTAGGCTTCCAGTCTGAAAACACCCACGTAAATACTGCAAAAGCAAAAGCTTGGGTTAAATTCAAATAAACTAAACTCCAAACTCCATAACCATGATAAGCACATAGAATCCCAATTACAGCAGATATTAAAACAGATGGAAGTTGATAAAAGAATTGGCTTTTAAAGTTCAATTCTCTAGTCAACTTAGCTAATTGCACGGCATTAAAAGATCCAATAACGAAGGACAGAGAAAAGGCACGTAACAAGTTAGTTAAGATTGGCTGTTGATAAAAGATAGAAATATATGGAGCAATAATAAAAATAACAATGTAAATAATAATACTAATTCCAACATTAGACAAAAATACAGTTGAAAAATCTTCATCTCCCACATCTTTTTCACGAATTAATGAACTTGTCATTCCACTGTCCATTAAACTTTGACCAATTGCAATAAATACCAATATCATTGCAATAATACCGAAGTCAGAGGGGGCTAACAATCTTGCCAAAATTAGCTGAACGATAAAATTAACCCCTTGGACGCTTATTTGCTTAATAAACGTCCATCCTACACTCTGTTTAGCTTGCTTAACAAAGGACATCTGAATAAATATTAAACTTTTATTAGAACATTAATTCAGTACTCCACAAAAATCTAAAACAATTTTCTCCTTGTTTAAGGTTAACCCTTTGAATTCATTATGAGCTACTAAAAATGCAATAACATCTGCTTTTGCTACTGCTTCTTGATAATCAGTTAACTTAAAGATTTTATGCTCATGAATATTTGGCTCTACAATAAAATACTCTTCTTCATTCGCATCTTGCAATACTCTTTGAACAATATATTTTGCTGGTGACTCTCTTAAATCATCAATATTTGGCTTAAAAGCCATTCCCATTAATGCAATTTTTGGTTCTTTATTGTTCTTTAGTTGAAACTCTTTTCTAGCTTCTTTAATTTTTTCAGCAACCCAAAAAGCTTTATGATTATTAATTTCTCTTGCTTTTCCAATAATTCTAGATTCTAATGGAAATTCGGAAACAATAAAGTAAGGATCTACTGCAATACAATGACCACCTACTCCACATCCAGGTTGTAAAATATTAACCCTAGGATGCTTATTAGCTAAGCTAATTAATTCCCAGACATTGATTCCTGCTTTATCACAAATTAAGGAAAGCTCATTCGCAAATGCAATCTGTACATCTCTGGATGAGTTTTCAGTTAACTTACACATTTCTGCAGTCCTTGCATTTGTTGGGTGTAATTCTCCTTTTACAAACTGACTATAAAACTCAATAGCCTTTTGAGTAGACTCCTCATTTACTCCACCAATAACACGATCATTATGAACTAACTCATACATTACATTCCCTGGAAGAACGCGTTCCGGACAATAAGCTAAAAAAATTTTCCCTTCCAATTCAGGTCTTTTAGAAAAAATCAAGGACATCATTTTTTCAGTTGTTCCAACAGGTGAAGTTGATTCTATTATATATAAATCTCCTTCTTTCAACAAAGGCAATACCGCTTCTGTCGCTGCCTGAACATAGGAAATATCTGGCTCATGATCTCCTTTAAAAGGAGTCGGAACAACTATCAGATATGTATCAGCTGGTACTGGTGTAGTTCCTGCTTTTAATAATCCATCTTGCACTGCCTTAGCAACAGCTTTATCTAATTCTGGTTCTACAATATGTATCTTACCAGCATTAATGGTATCTACAACATGTTGTGAGATATCAACACCATGTACTGGAATTCCACTATTTGCAATTAATGCGGATGTAGGTAGTCCAATATATCCTAAACCTACTGTTACAACTTTTGCTTGCATTTCCTTTACTTATTTTAAGTTTCTAATAAAATTAACAATTCTTTCACAAGCCTTACCATCACCATATGGATTATGTAAAGCAGACATTGCTTGATATCTAGTTGTGTCAGACAACAAAATTTGCGCTTCATTTACAATTTTTTGTTTATCTGTCCCTACTAAAATAACAGTACCTGCATCTACAGCCTCGGGTCTTTCAGTAGTGTCTCGCATAACTAAAACGGGTTTTCCTAAACTTGGCGCCTCCTCTTGTACACCTCCGGAGTCTGTGATAATCAAATATGCCTGATTCATTAACCAAACAAAAGCTGGATAGGCTAAAGGATCAATTAATTGAATATTATCCACACCCGAAAGGATTTCATATACTGGTTTTTTTACATTAGGATTTAGGTGGACCGGGTAGATAATCTGAACATCAGGATTTGAAATTGCAATTTCTTTCAAAGCTTCACAAATATTGATAAAACCTTGTCCATGGTTCTCTCTACGATGACCGGTGACCAAAATTAACTTCTTGTTAGATTCAACAATCCCTTTTAATTTTTCAATTTCTTGATTATCCAAATCTTTTACACGTTCCGAGCTATCGAAAAGAGCATCAATTACGGTATTACCTGTAACCAAAATATCCCTCTCCTTTATATTTTCTCTAAGTAGGTTTTCCTTGGAAGCTTCTGTGGGTGCAAAATGAAAGTCACATATTCTTCCAGCAACTTGTCTATTAATTTCCTCCGGAAATGGAGAACGTTTATTATGAGTTCTTAATCCCGCCTCAACATGACAAACTTGCGCTCCTGAATAAAAAGCTGCAATACTACTTGCCATTGTAGTGGTTGTATCTCCATGTACATAAACATAATTCGGTTTAAAATCCTCTAAGACCGGCTTTAATTCAGTAATAATATCTGCAGTCAGGGTATATAAGTTTTGATTTGGCTTCATTAAATTCAAATCATAATCTGGTTTGATTGCAAAAAATTCTAATACTTGATCCAACATTTCACGATGTTGAGCAGTCACACAAACTTTAGTCTCAAAATCAGACTGATTTTGAAAGGCCTTAACCAATGGAGCCATCTTTATGGCTTCTGGACGTGTTCCAAACACAATAAGATTTCTTTTCATATTTTTTTTATACCGTAATTACAATCTAGCATCAACTAAATCTCGATCTAAACAAGATTTACTGTCAAATATTAAGCCTTTATCCGCTTTGAGCAAATTCAAATTTAATTTGAGAAATTCATTATGAGCAACTGCTAAAATAATTGCCGCATATTCCCCTCCCTTCAACTCCTCAATACAACTTATGTTATAATCGCGTTCAACTTCTTCAATATCGACCCAAGGATCATAAACGTCTACAATAACGCCATAAGAACTTAACTCCTTGTAAATATCAACTACCCTGGTGTTTCGAATATCAGGACAGTTCTCTTTAAAGGTAATACCTAGAATTAATGCCCTTGAATTTTTAACAGCGATGTCTTTTTGAATCATCATCTTCACAACCTTACTTGCAATAAATGATCCCATATTATCATTCACTCGCCTACCACTTAAAATAACTTGTGGATGATATCCAACAGACTGTGCCTTATAAGTCAAATAATAAGGATCAACACCTATACAATGTCCTCCTACAAGACCAGGTTTGTATTTTAAAAAATTCCATTTGGTACCAGCAGCTTCAATTACATCATTGGTATCGATCCCTAATCGATCAAAAATTAAAGCCAATTCATTTACAAAGGATATATTCACATCCCTTTGGGCATTTTCAATCGCCTTAGAGGCCTCTGCAACCTTAATTGAAGGAGCTTTATGTGTACCTGCCTTGATGATAGACCTATATAGGTCATCAACCCGATTGGAAATTTCAGGGGTTGAACCTGAAGTTACCTTCTTAATCTGAGGTAATGTCCTTATTTTATCTCCGGGATTAATTCGTTCAGGGGAATATCCAACAAAAAAATCTTGATTATATTTTAATTGAGAAAATTGTTCTAAAATAGGCACACAATCTTCTTCTGTACATCCAGGATATACCGTTGATTCATAAATAACCAAATCCCCTGATTTTAGAATTGAACCTATCATTTCAGAAGCTTTCTTAAGAAAACTAAGATCAGGAAATTTAGAAGAATCAATAGGTGTAGGAACTGTAATTATATATGTATTACATACTCTAATATCTTCCAATTGTGAGGAAAACTTTAAGCCACTATTTTTGGAAAGTTCAGCCCCCATAACTTCAACTAAATCCTGTTCATTTACCTCTTGGGTTCGATCTTTAGCTTTTTTTAATTCTTCTATTCGTATTGGATTGATATCAAAACCAATAACTTTATATTTTTTAGCAAATTCTACAGCAAGAGGCAAGCCGACATAACCTAATCCTATTATGGCTATCATCACTTGATCCAATGAATTTTCATTGTTTTCCACCTTCTTACTCACTTTTTTCTATTACTTACTATTCTTTTGATTCTCTTTATCTGCCACAATCTTTCTCAAGCCAGAGCTTGAAAAGCGATGATCTCTACTATTAAAATATAGCTCAATCCCTTTCTCTTCACAATATTTTCTACCAGTAAAATCCCTATCCTTATACTCATCGCCTACAATTCTTACATCAAGCTTAAAGGATCTTAAAATATCTTCCAGGTCTTGTTCTGTTGAATAAGGGACGATCTCATCTACAGAAACACAACCCCTCAACTGTATATATCTTTCAACCACCGTTTGAGTTGGCGCATTTTTTTCAGGACGGTCCAAAGTAGGATCCATCTGAAGTCCACAGATTAAATAGTCACATTGACGCTTAGCTTCCGCCAACATCATGATATGTCCGGCATGTAGTAGGTCAAAGGTTGAAAATGTTATACCAACGCGAGGGCCAGGATTATAATCCTGACGTTTAAATTCTTTTACCTCTTTATTTTTCTCTTTCATATATGGTTAATAGTTAAATCTTATTCCCCTATTGCATAATATATAAAACCAAGCTCCTCAATCTTTTTCCTATCCAAAAGCTTCCTACCATCAAACACAAATGATGGTTTTTTCATTGAGTCTTTAATCCTTTTCCAATCTAAATCTTGGAACTCATCCCATTCAGTTAGTATGGCTAGTCCATGCGCATCTTTTGCGGCTTTATATGGATTATCAACAACACTTAGTAGCTCCTTGTTTTCATCTGCAGTTCTTGTAGCAAGGTAATCCAAATCCTTAAAGATTTGATCCTCTTGCACTTTTGGATCATAAACTACAACATGTGCTTGTTCATCAAGCAAATGGTCTGCGACGTATATGGCGGCTGATTCTCTGGTGTCATTTGTATTTTTCTTAAATGCCCATCCCATGAAAGCAATTTTCTTGCCATTAACAGTATTGTACATCGATCGGATGATCTTTTCAGCAAATCGAGTCTTCTGATGATCATTAATTAAAATTACCTGCTGCCAATAATCCGCAACCTCATTCAAATTATAAGAACGGGCTATATATACAAGATTTAGTAAATCCTTTTGAAAACATGACCCCCCGAATCCTACAGAAGCTTTTAGAAACTTGGAACCTATTCTTGAATCCTGTCCAATCGCATGTGCCACTTCATCTACATTTGCGCCTGTTACCTCACACAATTCAGAAATCGAATTTATCGAGGAAACACGCTGTGCTAAAAATGCATTGGCAACTAGTTTGGAAAGTTCCGAAGACCATAAATTTGTACTTATGATACGCTCCGAAGGAACCCATGCCTCATAAATAGACTTCAGCGCATTTATGGCTTCTGGATCTTCACCTCCAATTAATATCCGATCTGGATTATGTAAATCAGGAATTGCTGTTCCTTCCGCTAGAAACTCTGGATTGGATAAAACATGGAATTGAACCCCTTTACCAGTGTGATCCAATATACTTTTAATCGTAGCGGCAGTTCTTACGGGAATGGTAGATTTCTCAACAATGATCTTCGAGGAGGTCGCGACATCCGCAATTTGTCGGGCACATAACTCAATAAACTTCAAATCTGCAGCTTGCCCTTTGCCTTTTCCGTACGTTTTGGTCGGTGTATTCACGGAGATAAAGATCATATCTGCCTCAGATATGGCCTTTTCAATTTCGGTAGAAAAAAACAAGTTCCTCCCTCTCGCTTCAGCAACAACCGCATCTAAGCCTGGCTCATAAACTGGTAATTCCTCCAGATTATCTGAATTCCAAGCCTCTATCCTTGAAGCATTTAAATCTACGACAGTAACTTGAATATGTGGATTTTTCTGAGCAATAACAGACATGGTCGGCCCTCCAACATATCCTGCTCCAATACATGCAATCTTTGTGATATCCATTTTGATTTACCGAGTAATAATTGGCTTAACACCAATTTACAATTTTCAATTTTCTTTTTGATATAAAATAATCTGCCCATTCACTTCATTAGGCTTTTCAAGGTATATCTTAATCCTTTTTCCAAGCAACTTCTCGGTTTTTCCGCTTAGTTGCAATAAATATGCCGAATCAATAGTATTGCCAATTATTAAGACCTCAATAACTCCAGAATCTATGCCCTTAGCATAATCTCCCAATAAAACAACTTGATCCACATCTCCAGTTCGGGAAAGAACATGATCAACAGCTTGATCGATTCCCAAAAAAGTACGGACTAAGGTTTGTAAACTTTGAAAAAGCGGATGATTTACGTTAGCGCTATAATAAATTTTGTTGTTATTTTGAAATTTTATTAAGTAACCAGCTTCAGACAACTGGTTCAATTCTTTACGGATAGAATTAGTAGATTCATTGAACTCTTCAGCGATACCTCTCAAATATCCCTTGTTGTTCGAGTTTACAAAAAACTTGATCAACAACTTTAACCGGGTTTTGGATGTAATCAATGAATCCAACATAATAACAAAAGTGAGCAACAAAAGTACTCAACATTTTTATTATTAACAAAGAAACTTCGTTAACAAATTATTAACCATGCTTTAATTTAATAAAACTCCTTATTATTAAAAGTTTTATGAGTTATTAGCTGCCATTTGAGTTAATGATTTTCGATTACCTTATTCTTACCTCATTCTTATCAACCTAAAACAAATTCCCATAAATAAGTTGTCTGTTTACTCTAATTTCTTCTTTAACCTTTGTTTAGCTTTTTTCACACCTTCAAGGGAAATGCCCATTAGCTCAGCTATACTTCTATTATTTAATCCCAACTTCATTAAAGACAGTAGGCGACAATCATTTTCTGTTAACCTAGGGTACAATTCTTTTTGGGTGTCTACATAGCCTGGATAGACTCGCTCAAATATATTGCTAAATTTTACCCAACGCTCTTCGGTCATTACATGATTTTCGAGCATTTTATTCAAACGATCATTAACCTCCTCTTGACGGTCTGGAAAGTGATCCAGATTATACATCACTTCATTACGTAATCGCTGGATGGTCAAATCATTTTGTTTAATAGTAGCGGTGAAATCCTCTAATGAATTATTTAGAATGAGCAGTTCTCTATCCAACATTTGTTTTTCATATGAGAGTTCCAATTGATCCTTCTCTAATTCGGCATTCTTAAACAGTATCTTGTTCTTCGAACGGTTTACTAATAAAATAATAATGAGAAAAAATAAAACAAAGAAGATTACAAAATAAATATAAGATTGGTTTGTTTGCTTTCTTTTAAGCTCATAATTTTCAAGGTTCTTATGATATTTCTCTGTTTCCCATTTCCACGATGCTCGATGTAACTTCTCATAATCATCATTCTTATCCAAACTATCCTTCAAAACTAAGTGAGTACGAAGGTAATCTAGTTCTTTATTGAAGTCTCCTTTGCCTTTAGCAACCTTAGCCAACATTAAACATGCCTCAACTTGATATTCAAGGAAATAAGGTTTATTTTCCATTAATTTAATAGCCTCATTGACATAGTTTTCTGCTTCTATTAAGTCATCTTCTTCTATATACATCCTTGCTAGCGCTAAATTGGCCCGCATAGCATCTAATGATTCATTAAATTTTAGTGAATACTCAATATTTTTCTTTACTAAATCAATGGCATGTGATCTTCTACCTTCTTTCCAATAAAGATCAGCCAAATTCCCCGAGATAATGCCTATCCATACAGAATCCCTGGCCAATCCTGCAATATGTAGAGCTTTATTAAAATAATCAGTAGCCTTTGAGTATGAGGAATCTTTTTTAGAATAAACACCCAATGCATTAACCATATCTATTCGATTGCGGCTCAAGGGTTCAGTAAAAGGCAAAACAAGCTCTAAAAACTCGATTGCTTTTTTTTGATCCCCAATATAACTGTAAAATCTCGCTATAAAACCATAATGCAAAGTCAGTCTTGGGATTTTATTAAGATTGATTGATGGTCTTAAATCATCTGCTTGAAGAAAATATGGAAACGCTTCACGAATTTTGCGATAAACAAAGTAATAATAACCTTGTCTAATCAATCCAACCTGAAATAAATCTTGATCATGGCCCATGGAAACCAAATTATGAGCCTGTTGGAAATAAAAATTGCTCCGAATATTGACATTGTCAAAGGCAATAGAGAAACCATCTGCCATTAGCATATAATATGCCCATTTTAAGGGGATGCTACGGCGTTCATCAGCAATTTTTTTTACAGAATCTAACCTTCGAATTAATGCTAAGGTATCCCTTTGAAAATTTACATCAATTTTTAATATCCTCTCTAATTCTAAGAGAGAATTTTCCTTTTGATTTTGACCCATTAATTGATTGAACAAAGAGCTTAGAACCAAAAGGATCGATATTGCGGTTAAGGTCAAATTGTTTGGCATGATAATATGTTCCTAAATTACAGGAAAAATTGACATAATTAAAGAACCTCTCCATAAATGCCCTCAAAGACAAACATGAATCAAAATTATTACCAGAAATTTACAAAGTCTTTGGTGAATTAAGTTGAACATGGAAATTAAATATAGGGGTTTGTTTATGGAACGATAATTCAATTCCCAAGCTTCGCATTTATTAAATAAGTTTAGAAATATTCAATCTAATAAAACCCTTCAACTAATAACCTATAAATTTTAAAAATTTTCAATTAGGATATACTTCCAAAAAGCTGATGGATTAACCCAATTTATTAATCATATCCCATAGACTAGAATTAGGTTAACTCGTTTAGTATTAATAAATGGTTGGCGTAACTAGTAAAAACATAATTATTTAAATATACAATCGCTTCAGTGGTTGTCGAAGCATTCAAACATTCAAAAAATCCAGTTCAGAAACACTTTATTCCTCACTTCCGGAAGTCACTTGTAAATATTTATTTAGTTATTCATTATCTACTTATTTTCTTCAAATACTCAAAGTATACCCCCTTCAAATCTTTAACCCGATCGTATAAATCGACTTTTTGAATATATCCTTTCGATAATGCAATTTCCTCCAGACAAGCAACCTTTAAAGAAGTTCTTTTCTCAATCGTCTTAATAAATTCAGTGGCTTCAGATAAAGACTCATGTGTCCCTGTATCCAACCAGGCAAAGCCCCTTCCCAACAATTGTAACTGAAGAATATCTTTATTTAAATACTCCTGATTCACTGTAGTTATTTCTAATTCTCCACGATCTGAGGGTTGGACATTTTTAGCAATTTCTATTACCGAATTTGGATAATAATACAACCCTACAATGGCATAATTAGATTTCGGATCTTTTGGCTTCTCCTCTATATCATAGACTTTACCTGACTCATCAAACGCTGCAACCCCATACCGCTCAGGATCATCCACATAATAACCGAAAACAACTGCTTGTTTATCCTCTTCAACTTTCCTTCTGGCATCAAGAAGTTGCTGTTGTAAACCAGCACCGTAAAAAATATTATCCCCTAGAATCAAACAAACATCATCATCCCCAATAAAATCTTCACCAATAATAAATGCTTGAGCTAATCCATCTGGTGAGGGTTGCTCTGCATAAATTATCGATATGCCCAATTGTTCGCCATTACCAAATAACCTTTGGAAGTTTGGAAGATCTTGAGGTGTAGAAATAATTAATACATCACGTATTCCAGATAACATTAATACCGATAAAGGATAATATATCATCGGCTTGTCATACACCGGAAGCAATTGTTTGGAAACGACCTGTGTCAGTGGATGAAGCCTAGTGCCTGATCCTCCAGCTAAAATTATTCCTTTCATAATATTTTGTTCTTATTGATTGTTCTATTTAATTTCTAGAAAGTTTCCCCAACATAATTTCAAGGCTATCCCGCCAATTGGAAACATGTGCTCCAAATGTGTTTTTTACCTTATTCTTATTTAGCAATGAATATGACGGTCGCCTAGCAGTTGTTGGAAAACTCGAGGTTGGGATCGGATTTATTTTACATTCTAATTTCGATATATCACGTATCGCAACAGCAAAATCAAACCAACTTATCCTTCCCTCATTGGAATAATGATAGATGCCAGGCACCCATTTTCTTTCTGTAATAATTTCTTTAATTAAGTCAGCTAAATCACGTGCGTAAGTTGGTGAACCTATTTGATCTGAAACAACATTAATTTCCTCTCTACTGCTCATCAAATAAAGCATTGTCTTTACAAAGTTCTTCCCAAAAGTTGAATAGACCCACGCTGTACGAATGATAATAGCATCCTGACAATACTCTAGGACGGCCAATTCTCCTTTTCGCTTGGTTGCGCCGTATACATTGATCGGGTCAGTGGGGCAATTCTCATCTAATGCTTTATCAATATTCCCCTGAAACACATAATCAGTTGAAATATAGATTAACTTTACAGAATTGGACCTCGAGTATTTAGCAATCTCCAATGTAGCCAAATGATTGACTTTATCTGCTAGTTCTATTTCCGTCTCAGCAAGATCTACCGACGTATATGCCCCAGAATGAATGATGATATCTGGATGTAAACTCTCAAGTTTACTTTGTATTAAAGTGGTTATGGAAAGATCTAAATCCTGACGATCTAAAAAGAGCAATTCAAATCTGGAATCTGATTTCCATATCGCTTTAAGTTCCGATCCTAATTGTCCTGAACTACCTGTTATTAATATCCGAGTGGTTTTCAAAATGGGATCTCCTTTATTTCAGTGCAGTTATGGCTTCCTTAAATGTTGGAAGAGATTGATCTTTCTCAGAGACTGTGAGCTCATTATATGGCAATTTCCAATCTATATTCAGATCTTGATCATTAAATATAACCCCCCACTCAGCTTCTTTTTTATAAAGGTTATCGCACTTATAAAAAAACTCTGCTGTATCTGACAAAACGATAAAACCATGTAAAAATCCCCTTGGAACAAATAATTGCCTTTTGTTTTCAGCGGATAACAAAACCGCAACATGTTGACCAAAGGTCTCAGAACCTGCCCTGGCATCTACTGCAACATCCAAAACCTCTCCTCGAATCACTCTTACCAATTTAGCCTGAGCAAATTCTCCAGCTTGCGCATGTAAACCTCGTAAAACGCCTTTTGATGAAAATGATTGATTGTCCTGAACAAAGGACACATCTAACCCGGTTTTATCCTTAAAAATAGATTCATTGTAACTCTCAAAAAAATAACCGCGATTGTCTCCAAACACCCGGGGTTCCAAAATAAAACAGTCTTTTAGACCTGTAAAAAAGGCTTCCATAAATCTTTAAAACCTACCTCCTAAATATTATTATAATGTTTTTCATAATAATTCCTATAGTTCCCAGAAGCAACTTTTTCTAACCAATCTTGGTTATCTAAAAACCAATCAATAGTTTGCGAAAGGCCTTGCTCAAAAGTAACACTTGGTGTCCATCCTAATTCATTCTTTATTTTATTAGCATCAATGGCATACCTTAGATCATGACCAGGTCTATCTTTTACAAAGGTGATTAATTTTTCTGAAGTTCCTGGATCACGACCAAGCTTTTCATCCATTTGCTTACACAGCTCTCGAACTAGATCTATATTTTTCCATTCATTAAATCCACCAATATTATAGGATTGACCATTTTTTCCCTCATGAAATACTGTATCTATTGCTCTTGCATGATCAATAACATACAACCAATCTCGGGTATATTTACCATCTCCATATATAGGAAGCGATTTATTGTTGATAATATTTAAGATACAAAGTGGAATTAATTTCTCAGGAAAATGGTTTGGACCATAATTATTTGAACAATTTGTAATTACCACAGGTAGACCATAGGTATCATGATATGCACGAACAAAATGATCTGAGGCCGCTTTTGAGGCCGAATAAGGTGAATGCGGATCATAACTCGTCTCTTCTGTAAAAAGCCCAGTATCCCCCAATGCGCCAAAAACCTCGTCGGTAGAGATATGGTGAAACCGCTTCCCCTCAAAATCAGATCCCCATAAATCCTTTGCAGCATTTAATAGATTCACTGTTCCAATTACATTCGTATTCACAAAAGCGAGGGGATCCTTAATGGACCTATCCACATGTGATTCAGCAGCTAAATGCACTACAGCATCCGGACGAAAATCTGAAAAAATAGCTCCTATGGATTGTAAATCACAAATATCTGCCTTCACAAAAGTATAATTCGGTAAAGCTTCAATATCTGTGAGATTCTCTAAATTTCCAGCATAAGTCAATGCATCCAAATTCAAAATATGGTATTCAGGATATTTCAACACGAAATGTCTCACAACATGTGACCCTATAAAACCTGCCCCTCCTGTGATTACAATTGTTTTATTCATATCACAAAATAAACAATTTAAACCTTACCCAATAAATCAACTGATTATTTTCAGCCAATTTGTAGTAGAAAATCTAAGTATTCTGGTTTTAACTTTATTAATATTTGGATTGATAAAAAAATATTCCAAAATATGCACCTATTAACCCAATTTTTAAACATAGAAATAGTTATTAAATTCGGAAATATTATGAGTCTTCAATTCACTACCCTGGAAAATTTCTTTAATAGAGATTTGACATGAGAATAATCCGAATAATTTATAAAACTGTAAGGTTCTATTTATCCCATGGACTGAATTACATTTAATCAGTAGCATCTAATAAGAGACTGTGAAAAAAACATGGTTTTTTAAGAATGGGTGCTAATTTTACAAGTATGGACTCAGGCATTTCCCCAAAACAATAAAAACTGTACTGGCAGCACTACAGAAGATAACAATTAAAAATATTATTGAAACAGCAGCCAATTATAAGATGACCAAAGCAATAATCAAAAGATCCTAGGAACTCCATTACATAGAACAGAAACTTAAAAAAATATTGAAGGTCATTATAACCACATTGGTCATCAGTTAAGTCGTCACAATTCTTACGCTGCTAAATCAGGCCTTGATCGGAAAGCTGGTGTCATTTTTATCAGCTGAAGTAGATTTCTTCAAACTTTCTTCAATGGGTGCAGTATTAACAATGAAAGGTAGCACCTACAGGTGGAACAAAACGAAATCATTAGTTTTAATATTAAATTATTATCCCATGAATCCAATTAACAATAATTTAACAAAATATTTTCCCTTAAAAATAAAATAATTCTTATCTTAGAGTTTAAAATTCTGGTTAGAAAAAAATAATATTTTAATACTTTTACAATAACACCCCCTCCTTTTAATTTTTAATTAATGAATCCTTCTATCAAATTCAACAATGTAAACACATTGTTTTCTAAATCACTTAAACAAAGAACTTCAGACTACTTCAAAAACACCTCGCAGAAAAAAACAGGCAATAGAAAACTTTTTTTAAAAGCCGTTCTCTTATTAAGTACCTTTTTTATATTATATTATATTTTAGTATTTGTGCCTATTCACTGGTCTGTTGGAATATTCCTATGTATATTATTCGGAGCAAATCTTGCAGCCATCGGCTTTAACATCATGCATGATGCAGGACACAACTCATTTTCCGATAATAAACAACTTAACAATGTACTTTCCTATTCTCTAAATCTGCTAGGAGGCAATATATACTTCTGGAAACTAAAACATAACATCGCACACCACACATATACGAATATCGATGGTGAAGATCATGACATCGAGATCAAGTTCATGCGTATACATCATGACCAAAAAATAAAGAAGCATCATCACTTCCAGCGATTTTACTTCCCTATATTATATGGAATTTCCTATTTAGCTTGGATATTTTACCAGGATTATGAAAAGTACTTTAGAAAGAGAATGGGACAAACATCAGATCTTTTCCATTTTCCTTTAAAAGAAAAATTTATATTCTGGATTTCCAAAATCCTTCATTTTTTATTTTTTATAATCATACCAGTATGGACTGTCGGTTTGATACCGACACTTGTAGGTATAGCAATCTCCGGAATAGTCTGTGGAATGAGTTTGGCTACTGTTTTTCAACTTGCTCACGTGGTGGATGGGACTAAATTCAAAACTTTAAAAGAGTTTCGAATTGAAGAAGAATGGATGATCCACCAGATACAGTCGACTGCCAATTTCGCAACTCAAAATAAAATTCTGACCTGGTTACTTGGAGGACTAAATTATCAAGTGGAGCACCATATTTTCCCCAAAGTTAGTCATGTCCATTATCCTGCACTAAATCTTATTGTTCGAGAAACTTGTATAGAGTTTAATATACAATATAATGAATATACGTCATTTTGGAACGCATTCAAGTCTCACGTAAGAGTGATTCATGCCATGTCTAAATAATCAGACATAATATTAACATGTTATAATTCAGATAAAGGTTAAAAATAAAAGACTATTTTTAAAAAATTAATAGTATCTTCGCTGATAAACAAGGCGTTGCAAGGATATTTTTTCTGACCAGTTTGGTCAAACAATATTTTCAGATCAGTTAATTATGCGCCAATTTAAGTTATCAACGGTATACAGCATACGTGCTGAGCGACATTGAAGTTCCGATTTTAAGTCTCCATTATATTTCTGTTAACAAAAAGACAATTGTCTTGCTAAAGGGCAAGAAATGCCTTGTAAATAATAATCTTGTTGGCTTTCAAAAATGAAAGAGCAAGATGATAGTTAATCAGAAAAAATGAATTTTAATAACATCGGGCTTATAGCGCCAATTTTAAAAGCTATAGAGGAATTAGGACACACGGCTCCTACCGAAGTACAAAAACAATCCATTCCTTTCATCCTTGAAGGAAAAGATATTATTGCTTGCGCACAAACTGGGACAGGCAAAACAGGGGCATTTGCGATTCCGCTTTTACAATTACTAACTTCAGAACGGTATTCCCAGAAAAAGCCTCGGGCACTAATAATGGTTCCTACTCGGGAATTAGCATTACAGATTGCACAAAATATTGAGGGTTATAGTAAATACCTCACCATAACTCACGCAGTTATATATGGAGGGGTTTCCCAGGTAAAACAAGTAGAAAGGTTACGTAAAGGTGTGGATATAATTATCGCAACTCCAGGAAGATTATTAGACCTTTTAAATCAGAATCTTCTAGATCTAAGTTTGGTTCGTCGGTTAGTATTGGACGAAGCAGATAATATGCTTGATATGGGATTTGTCAACGATATAAAAAAAATTCTTAAATCTATATCCAACTTAAGGCAAACATTATTGTTTTCTGCAACAATGCCCATTCCTATACGGAAATTTGCAGGAGAAATCTTGAAACAACCTGTTGAACTCTATGTGACACCAGTTTCTTCCACCTCAAAAAAAATAAGACAATCAGTTTTCTTCGTAGAAAAAGGTCAAAAGGCAAAACGATTGACTAGCATATTACTAAATGAAAAAAACACCCAGACACTGGTATTTATACGCACAAAGCATGGTGCCGACCGATTAGTAAAATCGCTAGGAAAAAGCGGTGTTCCAACGGCTTGTATCCACGGAAATAAATCTCAAAATGCCCGAGAAAAGGCTCTCTTATCTTTTAAAAACGGGCAGATTAATGTTCTTATTGCAACAGATATCGCAGCTCGCGGTATAGATATTAAGGAACTTCCCCAGGTCATCAATTACGATTTACCTGCAGATTCTGAAACCTATGTACATAGAATAGGGCGCACAGGCCGTGCTGGGAATGAAGGCAAAGCAGTTTCTTTCTGTAGCCAAGAGGAAAAACCAATACTACTGAAAATCCAAAAACTCTTAGGGTTTTCAGTACCCATAGCTCATTAAATCAAATAAATTTTAATAAAACAATAATAAAATGCAAGAAGGTACAGTAAAATTCTTTAATGAAACTAAAGGTTTCGGATTTATCACACCCACAAATGGCGGTGCAGATATATTTGTCCACTCAACTGGACTTATGAGCAACATCCGTGAAAATGATTCAGTAACATTTGATGTTGAAAATGGAAAAAAAGGTCTCAATGCGACCAATGTACGTGTAGTACGATAAAAAATAGCCATTAAAAAAATTCCATATTTAATTAAAGCGGGTTAAATTAATTTAATCCGCATTTTTTATCTCACAATCATTAGTTCTAAAATAGTAAAGCGTGATAAGCGTAATTTAGATAAAAGAAATCCATTACGTTTAAATTTGTTGTAAAGAATTAATCTTCTGAAAGAACAACCCCATATTCATCAATTAAGAAAGTTAAAAGATTTCTCTATTTTAACAAGTAATGAAAACAAAAAACAATTAATTCATTTATTTAATAGTAGACTTTAATGCCTATTCAATTACAAAGGTGCAATTGACACACAAGTAGCTAATAGCTACCATTTTACATAAATATTCGACAGGTTAATTTGAAATTTTATTGGGAAAGGCCAGTCAAATAAAAAGATTTTCAGGTCAATCAAGCAATATCAAGATCAACGAATGGTTAACCAAGCACCCTTTGCGTTAAAATAAAAGAGTGCCAATTATCTCCACAACAAATCCTTGAGTTAAGGGAACTCTGAAGGCATAAATTTCAACTAATCGCTATGAAGAACTAGGAAACCGGTTACGATCTTACTAAAATCTGGCAACATCAATCTGAAGAATGTTGCCCGGGAGGCATTTGTGATAATCCACACAAAAATAATTATGCTATTTTCTTATCCTTTTGTGCATCAAATATTTTTGAGTTCTTAATGGGATTGTCTTTCAAAAGTTCTTTAACATCATATTTTGAAACAACAGATTTTAAAGCCTCCAAGTGACGTGTGTGATGCATATCTGTCCCAACAAAATCATACATTCCAGCACGTATTAGAGTCAAGGCGCAAGTCTTTACATTTTCACCATAATATTTGCTTATTGATAGTAGATTCAACTGCAAATAACAACCAGCTTGTTTAATCTCTTCGAAAATTTTAAAATTATTGTGGTAGTAGTTATAACGTTCTGGGTGGGCTAAAATGGGTTGATAACCTCTATCTTGGATATCCTTGATTGTTTTAAACAATGCTCTGGATTCCGAAAGATACGACATTTCAATCAGCATATATTTATCAGCAATCAGGCATAGTTTATCAGCTTGGATCCACTGCTCTATCTGATCATCAATCATATACTCTGCACTATAGTTCAATTTAAAATCAACAGAATTGGATTTTAAATAATCACTTAATTTATTATATGCCTCTTTAATTGTTTCTGGGGTATTATTATGAACGCCTGCCATTACATGCGGGGTGGAAACACTATTATGAATACCTAATGACTTTAATCCATTGATCAAGTTTAGTGATTCTTCTAGGTCGGGACTACCGTCATCAATTCCCGGAAGAATATGATTATGAATATCCCAACCCACCCAATCCAATCGATTAATATAAGCCGCTTGCTCTTCTTTTTTCCCTCCAAATAAGTTACTCCAAAATCCCATATTTCTTAATTTTATTAAGTAGGTTGTTAGCTATTTCATTAGACAACCTATTTCGCAATAAGGTTTAATGTATACGTGTGATTATCCCTATTTGCTACAAATAATTTAAATTAAAGCCGAATTATCCTTCTCCAATTGTTCATAAACCTGCTTCACATCCTGCGCTCTACTACGGTCCAATACAAGTACCGCATCCTCAGTACTAACTAGCATACAGTTAGTTAATCCTACAAATACAGTATGTTTATTGGTACCTACAACAATATTGCCATTCTCATCAACTGGGTGTCCCTTACTCTTAAAATATTCAAATAATGAATCAAATGCCCCCATATCAGACCATTCAAATCGTGCCGGAACAACCTTAATGAGGTCACTACGTTCCATGACCGCGTAATCAATACTTTTTGAAGGAATTAATTTTGAATGCTCTTCATCCAGTACCAAATCTTCTGCATATTCAAAGGCGACCTCTGCAGAATTGTATAATTTAGGCTCAAATCGCATTAACTCCTCAAGATACACCCCTGCTTTAAAACAGAAGATGCCCGAATTCCATAAAAAGTTACCCTTTTTTAGAAAATCCTTCGCCGTATCTTCATTGGGCTTCTCGCGAAATGAAAGAACTGCATTCCCTTCATGCTCAATATATCCATAACCTGTTTCCGGCCTAGTAGGAATTATTCCAAATGTGGCAATAAACCCCTCCTGGGCATACATTACACCTTGATTTATAGCTTCTCTATAATTACTAAGACCTTCTATAAAGTGGTCTGAAGGAGTTACAATCAATATATCATCCGGTTCAGCATGAAAAGCAGCAAAAGCAATTGCCGCCGCCGTATTTCTTGGTGCCGCCTCGGCAATGATATCATAATTCAGGCCTTTTAAATATGGCTCTGCAATCGTTTTATTCTGTGAAGATCCAACCAAAATAACTTTTGATGAAATCTCCTGATTCCTTGCAATAGTCCACTCAAATAAGGTTTTTCCCTCAAAGATAGGAAGATACTGCTTCGGCTTGGACTTACGCGATAATGGCCATAACCTTGAACCAACACCACCTGATAATATCACATTTATTATTTTCCCCATGATCTATCCTAATTTCTTCATTTCAATTGCATCGTCTACTTTTAAATACAATTCCGCTGTCGCACGGGCATCGGATAACGCATCATGATGCTTTAACTCTACACCCATTAAGTCACAACAAATGCTCAACTTTGTGCGCTCAAAACCTAAAGATCGATAGATCTTACTTGTACATTCCCACATAGGCGCTAATTCCAATTCTTCAAACGGCAACTTATAAAATTGCATCGTTTCCCTTAATACTGAACGATCCAATAACTCATCATGTGCAACCATATGCTTGGAATGTATTAACTCTTTTATCTTCGGAAAAATGTCGATAAAGGTAGGAGCATCTGCAGTGTGTTTCGCCTTGATCCCATGAACTCTCGACGTTTGCCACATATATTTATTCTGCGGTGGCTGAACCAAACTGTAAAATTCATCCACAATTTGTCCATTAACAACGTCTACTATTCCAACTGCACAAACACTGCTGTATTTGGCGGTTGCAAGTTCAAAGTCTATAGTTGTAAATGTTTTCGACATTTTCTATAATCGTCTTATTTTAAACTTAATATCCGTATTTACCTCGCCACTTTTCTCGAAGCGCAGCTCTCATCTTCTCCTCCGCCGAGTTTTTTCCCGGTTCATAAATTTTTTCTGACTGCAACTCTGAAGGCATATATTCCTGCTCCACAAAATTCCCACTGTATGCATGCGCATACATATATTCCGTCCCGTAGTTCAACTCCTTCATTAATTTCGTCGGTGCATTCCTCAAATGCAGAGGAACCGATAAGTCCCCTGTCCGGCGGACAATTGCCTGAGCCTTATTAATAGCCTCATACGAAGCATTACTCTTTGCAGAACAAGCCAGATAGACAACTGTTTGCGACAAAATAATCCTCGACTCCGGCCAGCCTATCACATTCACTGCTTGAAAACAGTTGTTAGCCAACAATAATGCATTTGGATTTGCATTTCCGACATCCTCTGAAGCCAAAATCAATAATCGCCTTGCTATAAATTTTGGATCCTCACCCCCTTCAATCATCCTCGCCAACCAATATACTGCCGCATTGGGGTCACTCCCCCGAATGGACTTGATAAAGGCTGAAATAATATCATAGTGCTGCTCTCCTGACTTGTCATAACGAACCCGACTCTGTTGAACATGCTTCGCAACAAATTCATTCGTAATCACCTGACCACTATGGACCGCAGCCTGACTAACTAATTCCAATATATTTAATAGCTTCCGAGCATCTCCACCAGAAAGTTGTAATAAAGCCTCATATTCCTTGATGACAATATTCTCAGACTTCAAAAACTCATCTTCTTGTAAGGCTTGATCAACTATTGAAACCAACTCGTACTTACTTAGCCCCTCTAGAACATAAACTTGACATCGAGATAATAAAGCTGATATCACCTCAAAAGATGGATTCTCCGTAGTTGCACCTATTAATGTAACAGTTCCCCTTTCAACGGCACCCAACAACGAATCTTGCTGTGACTTTGAAAATCGATGGATCTCATCAATAAATAAGATCGGCTGTTCCTGATTAAATTGACGCATTTGCTCAGCTTTATCGATTACTTCACGAACATCCTTAACCCCAGATTGAATAGCACTTAAACTATAAAATGGACGATCTAAAGATTTTGCAATTAATAAAGCTAATGTGGTTTTGCCAACTCCCGGAGGACCCCAAAAGATCATCGAGGGGATTGACTTTTGAACTATGGCATTCCATAAAACTGCACCTTCCCCAATAATATGCTTTTGACCAACATATTCCGTTAGACTTTTGGGTCGCATGCGCTCTGCCAATGGTACTCGTGTTGCCATAATTCACAAAGCTATCGATTTTTCATAGCAAAGCCAATGTAAATATTGTTTAGTAATACTAATGTGGCATTTCCGCTATATATTAACCCTTCTTTCAATAAAAAAAAATTACAACAAAATTTATTTTAACATTATTTAATATTTTATTCTGTTTTATAAAGCCTTTCATTTATCTTATATTTCAAATTATTTAATACTTTTGAAAAAATGAACTTGCGAATGATTGATAAGGTGCGTGTTATATTCGCTTTAAGCTTAATTTTTCCATTATCAAGCTTAAAAGCGCAGAACAATGATAAATTACTAGACCCAGCTGGGTTTGTTACAAAATACGACAGTTCCTTCGCTGGAATTGGACCGAAGGTATACGTTTTACCTGCTCCTAGAACTAAAGAGGAGGAACTGGTGGACTCCTATAAAGAGAAAAGTGGATTCTTTGACTCCATTTCTAGACAATTGGACTATCAAATCTTGATCGAAGATTTTAAACCTTCTTCCAATGCGGCTTACCTAAAACAAAATTTTAATCCCCTACCAGCAAACGATCAGGATTGGAATACCCTTATTTCTAAACTGGAAGTCAACAAAAATTTCCCGCTTGCAGCCGGTCTATCTAATGAATATGCTTTCCAACTTTTGAAACAAGGGGATATAAATAAATCCATAGCCCTGCTTATCCGCGGATTAAATGCCGCTAGAAATTCTGGATCTGGTGAAAAATTTATCCTGGAATACAATCTGGCAAATGCATACCTATATAATGGTAACTTCTCAGATGCCTTTGCCATGCAGGAAACTTTCCTACAATCGGCAATCAATAATAAGGAAACCGTCGATCAGGCAAATACTTTGGTAAGGATTGCCCTGGTGCAAGCCCATGAAAAAAACTTTAAAGCCGCTGAAAACACAATTATCAGACGTGCTTTCCCATTATTTAATAAAACAAAGAACCATTATGGCAAGGTTAATGCTTTGATTTCCCTTGCAAAAATATATCAACTGCAAAACAAACATACAGAGGCCCAATGGTTCCTGATTCAGGCTAAAGATCTGGCTACTGCCAATAGAGTCCAAAATCAACTCCCTGAAATTGAATACATGTTGGCCTTCTCTAAATATGTTCAACAAAATTATAAAATTGCTCAATTGGAATTTGAAAATGCGAGAACATTGGCGGATTCTGAAAACAACAAAGTTTTGCAATTAGCCATTCATGATAAACTTGGTGATATTTATTTGATGATGGGAAATTTTAAAGAGGCTGAACAGGAATTATCTGACTATTGGAGGCTTAGAAACGAACTGTTTTCTTCCATAAACTAATACCAGGGTTTCTATAAATGAATATTTGAAACTGCTAATAAACAACTAAATCATTATTGAAATGAATATTTTACGTTCACAATCATATAGTGATTTAATTTTTAACTAAATTTAGCGCTAATTATAAAGCGCGCTAACTTAATAACAAAATCTAATTCGCCGTAGAATAATTAATGAACAAATTCAAGAACTATACATATATGTTTAAATATCTCATTTTCTGTCTGGCAGTAGTTTCTGTTGTAGCATGTGGTGCCAAACCACGCATCAACCTAGACCAAGAAGGTCTTGAATTAAAACCTACTACGCAACATGAAATCATAGCTAAGGAAGTAGCCAATCTTTTGGAAAACTTCAGCTATAAGAAAGTCCCTATGGGTGATTCCCTATCTAATATTGTCTTTAATAATTTATTGGAAGGAGTTGACCAAGGAAAAAATTACATGTTGAAATCGGATGTCGACGATTTCCAACAATTCAAAAACACGATTAGTCAAGACTTTAAACAAGGTGATCTTTCTAGCGCATTCTATATCTTCAATAAATACACGAATAGATACTTGCAGTGCATGAATTTTGCATTGGAACAAATAGACGCGAAACATGATTTCACAAAAGATGAATCTTATACCAGCTTCCGTGAAAAGGAAAATTGGTTCACTTCCGAAGCTGAACTTAAAGATCAATGGAGAAAACGTGTTAAGTACGACCTACTTAACCTTCGCTTAACGGCTTCTGATTCTTCTAAAGTTGATGAAGAGAAAAATAAGGAAACCCTGAGAAATAGATACAACAACCTTATTTCTCAAGCTAAAAAAACCAATGCGAACGATGCTTTCCAAATGATAATGACATCATTAACTGATGCTGTTGATCCGCATACAACCTATTACAATCCTTCATTTGCACAAGCTTTCAATGAAAGTATGTCAAATACATTAGAAGGTATTGGTGCCCAGCTTCAAATGGAAAATGAAATGGTAACCATCAAGCAGATCATTGCTGGGGGACCTGCTTTCAAAGATAAATCTTTGCATATCAATGACCGTATCGTAGCGGTTGCTCAAGGTGATAACGGTGATTTTGAAGATATTATCGGTTGGAGATTAGATGCAGCAGTGGCCAAAATTAAAGGTAAAAAAGGAACAGTTGTAAAATTGAAAATCCTTCCTGCTGGTGCTGAACTTTCAGCAGCTCCTAAAATCGTAAAATTAACCCGCGAAAAAATTGTATTGGCGGAAGAGTCAGCGAAACGCGAAACCAAGATCGTCAAGGGTGAAGATGGAAAAATCTATAAAATAGGTGTTATCAATCTTCCTAAATTCTATATTGACTTCGATGCCGTACGCCGTGGTGATAAAGATTACAAAAGTACAACCAGAGATGTTAGGCTTTTATTGGATAGTTTAAAACAAGATGGTGTTGATGCTGTACTTATGGACTTGAGAAATAATGGTGGTGGCTCTCTTCAAGAGGCCATCGAATTGACAGGTTTATTTATCGACCAAGGTCCGGTAGTTCAAGTTAGAGACGCTAGAAACCGTGTTCAGGTTGATAGTGATGAGGAAACTGGATTAGCATGGGATGGCCCATTTGGTGTCATGATAAACCGTTTCTCAGCTTCGGCATCTGAAATCTTTGCTGGCGCAATCCAAGATTACGGTCGTGGAATTATTCTGGGATCTACTAGTTATGGTAAAGGAACAGTTCAGAATGCTGTAGATATGTCTCGCTTTATAAGTGCAACTAACAAATTGTTAATCAAAGCATCAGGCGAAACTGATCCTGACACTCCTAATGGAGCTCCTGAATTCGGACAGATCAATATTACTATGGGTAAATTCTATCGTGTTACTGGTAGCAGTACACAACATAAGGGTGTAACTCCTGATGTAGTATTCCCAACCCAATATTCAGCGGAGAAATTTGGCGAAAGTTCAGAACCTTCTGCGCTTCCTTGGGATCAAATTAAACCAACGAAATTTGCTACAGTTTCTTCTTTGAAAGATATCAATGCTCAATTGGAGGAAATTCACAAAAAAAGGATGCAAAAATCACCAGCTTATCAATTCCTTTTAGAAGACATCGCTGATTTCAATAAAAATGAAACCATGCCTGCTATCTCACTAAATGAAACCAAATTGAAAGCTGAACGCGAAAAAATCAGACAAAAACAACGCGATCGCATCAATAAACAACTAGCTTTCCTAGGAGAACCCCTATGGAAAGAAGGACAACCGCAACCAAAATTGGATTACGATTTTGTCCTCGACGAAAGTGCTAACGTCCTAACGGATTATATCCGTTTGAAAAAATAACAAAAAAGGGGAATAATCAATTATTCCCCTTTTTTTGTTCCTACCCCTCTTAATATCCTACACCAGTTCTCCGCGGCTGACGAATTGCTGGCCAAGTTCCTGGCTTACCACTTGCATCCGTTGGTAAAAAACGCTTCTCACGATTTACTAACCCTGGCTCCTCGGATGCCTTATACGTTAATATCGCTGTTAATATTACATTCGACATCAAATCATCAAATACTATTTTATCATAGGTATCTAAGTTGGTATGCCACGTATTGCTGAAATAACCCCAAGACAAGGAACTCAACATAAACCCTGGTACGCCAGCAGCCACAAATGAAGCATGGTCTGATCCGCCGCCACCAGGTGAACCTGGAAATTGTGTCTTGATATCCTTGGTTATCTCACTTGGAACAGCTTCTAACCAACGTCCCATAAAATCATAGGCATGAACAAATCCGGAACCTTTGATATTTGCAACACGACCGGTTCCATTGTCCAAATTGAATACCGCCTGTGTCTTTTCAATAACTTCTGGATTATCCAATACAAAGGAACGTGAACCATTTAAGCCTTGTTCCTCACTTCCCCACAAACCCACTAAAATTGTCCTCTTGGGATTCGGTAGAACTTTCTTTAGAACTCGCGCAACCTCCATCATGGCAATCGTACCAGTACCATTATCTGTTGCTCCAGAACCACCTTCCCATGAATCCAAATGCGCTGATAATATCACATACTCATCAGGGAATTGTGAACCTTTAATTTCTGCAATCGTGTTGAACGATGGGACACTGCCCAAATGTTTGGAAGAAGTCTCAACTTTAATTTTTGGCGCATAACCCTTCTCGGCTAGTCTGTACAGAATCCCGTAATCTTCTAAGGAAATATCCACTGATGGTGCTTTATGGGTCCTTGCACCAAAAATTTTGTTGGCACCAAATTCTCCCGACCAATAACTACTCAAAATACCTACTGCACCTGCATCCTCTAGAACGGAAGGAATAGAATTCGGAGCTAACCCAGTTGCTTTGATTCTTTCATTCCATACCGCTCCTAAGGAATCTCGCTGTCTTTGCATCTTCGCAAAGGATTCCGGAGTTCCATATTCTTTCCAATTGGCATCTGGGCGTCCTGTTAATTGTGGCATAGAAACCATGACGTATTTCCCTTTTACTTTTGGCAACCATGCACGGAACGATACTGAATCCTTAATATCTGGCAAGGCAATAACTTCTGCCTCAATTGCTTTTCCTTTGGTAGTCGGACTCCATGCTAATTGTGTTCCGGCAAGTGTCTTCTGCCGTGGATAGGTCATATCAATATGAGAAATCCCGCGTTCCCAGCCATGCCATTCTCCAAATTGTTGATTCTTTGCAGAAATTCCCCAACGTTGAAAGGTCTTTAATGCCCATTCATTCGCATGGGTCATCTGAGGTGTACCAACTAAACGTGGTCCCACAACATCTAACAATTCAAACGCCAATAACTCTAACTCTGAATTATTCTTTGCCTCATTGACAATCTGCTCAACAACAGGATCTAAAGACTTTGACCCCGATTCTCCCATACGCTGCGCATAAACCGTTGAATAAGAAATCCCCGTTGCCAATACCAAAAAAGCAATCTTCTTGAATTGACAAATTCTGTTTCCATTGAGTTTCATAGTAGTATATTTTATTATTTAGGTAAACTCAAAGGTCGGCAAAATTTGTCAATTACCTCGGCTTTTTAGCCTAATACCTCAAATCCAGACCTAATCCAAATCAGCTTTCTTCAACTATCGGAGACTCAATTTTAGTATCAATTTGTAAACAAAAAAATAGCCTAGGCAACACCTAGGCTATTAAAACTTTTTAAAAACTTTCAATTAGTCATAGAACATTAATTCCTTAAATGAAATATTTCGAACTCTAACTTCTCCAGCTTTTATACTGATTGATTAATCCATTTGTTGATGAATCATGAGACTCAACCAAATTATTACCTTCTAATTCCGGAAGAATCTTATTAGCCAACTGCTTGCCAAGCTCAACACCCCATTGATCAAAACTGAAAATATTCCAAATGATCCCTTGAACAAAAATCTTGTGCTCATATAAGGCTATTAAGGTACCTAAGGTCTTTGGAGTAATTTCTTTGATCAGAAATGAATTGGTGGGTCTATTCCCTTCAAACACTTTAAATGGTGTCAACTCATTGATCTCAGATTCTGATTTTCCTGCTTTCTTCAATTCTGCAACAACTTCAGATTCCGACTTACCATTCATCAATGCTTCAGTTTGTGCAAAAAAGTTTGAAAGTAACATCTGATGATGTTTTCCAAGTGGATTATGTGAAATCGCTGGAGCAATAAAATCACACGGAATCAATTTAGTCCCCTGGTGAATCAACTGGTAAAATGCATGCTGACCATTGGTTCCAGGTTCACCCCAAATAATCGGTCCTGTTTCATAATCGACCCTATTTCCATTTCTGTCAATATACTTTCCATTACTCTCCATATCCCCTTGTTGGAAATATGCCGCAAATCGATGTAAATATTGATCATACGGTAATATCGCGCTACTCTCTGCCTCGAAGAAATTGTTATACCAAATTCCTAATAAGGCCATGATAACAGGAATATTCTCCTCAAACTCTGCATTTCTAAAATGCTCATCTGCTTCATATGCGCCAGTCAATAGCTCCTCAAAATGATCATAACCGACCGATAAACATATCGACAATCCAATTGCAGACCATAATGAATATCGACCACCTACCCAATCCCAGAACTCAAACATATTCTTTGTGTCAATCCCAAATGCGGATACGCCGGATTCATTGGTACTCAAGGCAGCAAAATGCTTCGCTACATCGCTTTCCTTTGCTCCCGATTTTAAAAACCATTCCTTCGCACTATTGGCATTTGCCATGGTCTCTTGTGTAGTAAAGGTCTTCGAAGCAATTAAGAACAAGGTAGTCTCCGGATCTAAGGTCTTCAAGGTCTCCGCAATTTGAGTCGCATCAACATTGGAGACAAAATGCATATTCAACCGAGTCTTATAGGCCTTTAACCCTTCAGTTACCATAACTGGACCTAGGTCAGAACCTCCGATACCAATATTCACAACATCAGTAATCTCCTTGTCCGTAAATCCTTTCCACTCCCCAGAAATAACACGATTCGAGAAGTCTTTCATTCTGTCTAATACAGCCTGAATCTCTGGCATAACATCCTTGCCATCGGTAAGTACAGGTTTCCCAGATCTATTTCTTAAAGCAGTATGTAGAACCGCACGATCCTCTGTCTCATTAATCTTTTCTCCATTGAACATCGCATCAATGGCATCTTTTAATTGACATTCGCGAGCCAATTGAATTAATAATGCAATAGTCTCTTCGTTAATCCTATTTTTTGAATAATCTAATAGGATATCGCCCAAATAAATGGAAAACTTATCGAAACGTTCCGCATCCTTTGCAAATAAATCCTTGATGCTGGATTCGTTTATCGTTATAAAATGATCGGCTAAATATTTGAAGGCTTGGGTTGTTGTAAAATCAATTTTCGGTAACATATATTTTTTACTTTTGTTCAAATATAAGGATTACAGCTAAATCAATCCTTAATTTTATATTATCTTTGTTCTTATGACCAAAGAACAAATTCAAGACTTGAGGGACAGAATTACTTCCCTGAGGAGGCATCTTTGACATTGATGTCAAAAAAGCTGAAATCGAACGTGAAACCCAAATAACACTGCAACCTGATTTTTGGGATGACCCCAAAGCCGCAGAAAAAATCCTGCACTCCATAAAAAACCATAAAATCTGGACCGACCAATTCGACGAAGTCTATTCATCAGTCGAAGATACCGGTGTATTATATGAATTTTTCCAATCAGGGGATGCTTCTGAAAAAGAACTTGAAGAGCAATACCAAATCGCCTTGAATGTTGTTGAAGAACTGGAATTCAAAAATATGCTGAGTGCCGAAGAGGATCAGCTGGACGCTATCCTTCAAATCACTGCGGGTGCAGGTGGTACCGAATCTTGCGATTGGGCAGCAATGCTTATGCGAATGTATATCATGTGGGGAGAAAAACATGGCTGCAAAGTAACTGAACAGGATTATCAAGAAGGCGATGTTGCTGGTATAAAAACTGTAACCCTCCAATTCTCAGGAAATTTCTCCTATGGTTATCTCAAGGGTGAAAATGGAGTTCATCGCTTAGTACGCATATCACCATTTGACTCAAACGCCAAAAGGCATACTTCCTTCGCTTCTGTATATGTTTACCCTTTGGTGGATGACAATATTGAAATCGAAGTTAAGGACTCGGAAATCGAATGGGATACCTTCCGCTCTGGCGGTGCTGGTGGACAAAACGTAAATAAGGTCGAAACCGCAGTTCGTTTACACCACAAACCAACCGGCATTATTATTAAGAACCAGGAGTCTAGGTCCCAATTACAGAATAAAGAAAATGCTTTACGCCTTTTAAAATCTCAATTGTATGAAATTGAAATGAGAAAACGTCAGGAAGCAACAGCAGCGATTGAGGGCTCCAAGAAAAAAATCGAATGGGGTTCTCAAATTCGAAATTATGTCCTACATCCATATAAACTGATCAAGGACCTAAGAACGAATACGGAAACTTCAAATACACAAGCTGTATTGGATGGTGACCTCGATGAATTCTTGAAAACTTATCTCATGGAATTTGGTGGTTAAAACAATCCAAGAAGTAATAGACACACCATAAAAGTAAAGGGCATCTAATTATTAGCTGCCCTTACTATTTTTATTTGTCAATCCTTTTGAAACTTGAAATTTCAAATATCCAAGTTTTCTATCTAGAATGCATTTTTCCACATCATACTCTCCACAGGTCTGATGGTTTTATTATTATATTTCGCATTGCCTTTACTATTGTACATGGTTTCAATATCACCTTCCACCACAAAGTAAATCAACTGTCCAATAGGCATTCCTGCATATACACGCACAGGTTGTGCTACTGAAATTTCCAAAGTCCAGGTGTTACAAAAGCCAACATCACCTTTACCGGCAGTTGCATGGATATCGATACCCAAACGGCCTGTACTCGATTTCCCTTCCAAAAACGGAACATGACCATGACTCTCCGTATATTCAAGAGTTACACCTAAATACAAAGTCCCAGGTTCAAGAACATACCCTTCGGCAGGAATTTCAAAATGCTCAATTTCATTATGTTTCTTCGCATCTAAAACCTCATCCTTATAACGTGCTAAGTACTTTCCTAAATGTACATCGTAGGAATTCGTCCCTAAACACTTACGGTCGAATGGCTCAATAACGATCATTCCTTTATCGATTTCCTCTAAAATTCTCTTGTCTGATAATATCATAGTATGGACCTAATATGCTGCTGATTAGCAGGATTCAAAAATACATATTTTTTGCGCTACTACAAGCTATTTAAGTTTATTCAGAGGATTCATGGGTAAACTTAGAATATTCATTCAAGATTTTTTATATTGCATTTACAATTGTAAACTAACCAACACCTAATTCTCAAAAATGCTCTGTTATAGTTCATATAGCTTAGAAGAACTTTTTATTCTCATGAAAAATTCAGATGAAACTGCTTTCAATGAATTATATGATCGTACTTGGCAAAAACTATATCTTACGGCTAGAGCAAAAACGAATAATGAAGGTCTAGCTAAGGAATTAATCCAGGATATCTTTATTGATTTTTGGGACAAAAAACATATTAGAGAAATTAAGGATGTTAAAGCCTACCTCAATCAAACTCTTCGATTTAAAATTATTGATATCTATAGATCAAAAAAACTTGATTTTGAAACTCTGGATGATATTGAAAATATTCTAATCGAATCAACAAGCTCTGATAAATATTTAATTGAACGCGAGCTTAACATAATTCTTAATTATTGGATGAAGAGCCTTCCTTTAAAAAGAAGGAAGATTTTTGAACTCCATTACTTCGAAAATAAATCCACAAAGGAAATCAGTGAAACCCTGCAACTCTCAATCAAGACCGTTCAAAATCAACTAATTACCAGCAAATCATCTTTAAAAGGAGTCCTTCAAAAAATTCTTTTTATTCTTTTTGTTTTTTTCTTTAGGACATAAGAGTGTTTTCTACGACTATATAGATAGCCAAAGCTATTAACCTAAAAATGTCTAATAGAAAAAATAAAATACAACAGTTGATAAAAATTCTCTTTACCCGGTATTCCAAAGGAATTTCAGGCAAGAATGAAAGGGAATTGGTAGAAAAAATATATGATTCTATCGATCTGGGACAAACTGACGCCAATCAGGACCTTGAAAGAATAAAAAATGAAATTAAGTTTTCAATTGACCATAAAATTTCAAGGAAAAAATCTTCCAGTGTTTTCCGTAAATTGTACTATCCTTCAGCTGCTGCAATACTTATATGCTTAGCTTTTGGATACTATATTTTTCGAACTTCTAAGGAAAATACAAACATCCTTGACAATCCCACTGTACATCACCTCGAAACTACCCTTAAGAGTCCAACTATTTCATTAAATGATAAAAACTTTTATAATCTTAAAATTACAACACCTCCTGGAACAAAATATCAAGTCATTGATGATGAAAAAGTTCTGGATTTAACCGCATTAACCTCAAATGAAACCTCCAAAAGCATAAAAATTATTAACCCCTGTAAGGAACCAATATCAATTTTATTAAATGATGGATCCCAAGTTTGGTTGAATTTTAACTCCAGCCTTGAATTCGAATATGATATTCAAAAAAATCACAGGCTGGCTAAAATCATTGGTGAAGTTTTTTTCGATGTTAAAAAAATAACGAATAATGATGCTAGTGTCCCATTCGAAGTAAAAACCCGATTACAAACCATTGAAGTTCTCGGTACTAAATTTAATGTTAATACAACTTCTCCTGACGAAGAGAATGTTGAATTATTAGAAGGAAGTATTCGACTTTCTCATAATGTCTCAAAGATTAAAACGCTACTTATTCCTGGTCAAAAGGCATTTCTTAAAGACAACTCAAATAAAATATTAATAACCAATTCAAATTCTGAAGAAAAGGCTAAAGCATGGCGTAAAGGTCTTTTTTACTTTGACTCAGAAAGCCTTCAAGCTATTGGTAAGGAACTCTCCTTATGGTATGAAATACCTGTAATTATTTCTCCAGAAATAAAGTCCTTGAAAATAACAGCAATGATCAAACGCTCTGAAAAAATAGAAAAAGTCTTGGAATTAATAGAATTAACTAACAATGTCAAATCAAACACTATGAATGGAAAAATCTATATAAACAAAAAGTACTAATAATCAATTAACCAAAATTGCATTGAAAACAATTTTAATAACTAACTAAACTTATGATGCTTAAATTATTTTTTAAATCGCTCAAAGTCCATCTAAATAGACCTGTTTACTGGTCTATCCTCGGAATTTTGTTCACTTGTCAATCAGTTTTTGGATCCTTGATCGATCCTCAAAAAACAATTACTGTTAATTATCAGAACACACCCCTTAAGCAAGTCTTCAAAAATTTAAATGAAGAAGCAGGAATTCAATTCATCTATTCCAATCAAGATTTGGATGAAACTAAAAGGATCACACTAAAACTGATAAACAGCCCCATTAAAACTGTTGTTACTGAGATTTTCTCGACAATAAATGTCTCTTTTGAAATTAAGGACAACACAATTATTGTCAAAAAGACCAATGAAAGAAGGCTAAATCAGGAACGAACCATTAAAGGACAGGTCTTAAATGAAAGTAATGCTCCTATTCCAAATTCCACTATTCAAACTAGCTTTTCGAATCGTTCAACTTCAACTAATCAAAATGGAAATTTTGAAATTAATGTTCAATCACAAGACACTTATATTACAGTAACCTCCATTGGTTATGTATCTCGTCAAATTGAAATTAAATCGGCTAATGATTATAGAATTATCCTAAAAGATAGCACTGATGCATTAGACGAGGTCGTAGTGGTAGGTTTTGGAACACAAAGAAAGGCTTCAGTGGTCGGGGCAATCTCCAGTATCGAACCGGAAAGATTAAAAAGTGGTACGACAAGATCAATGAGTAATAATTTGGCTGGACAACTAGCCGGAGTAATTGCTGTACAAAGATCTGGAGAACCCGGATATGATAACTCCAACTTTTGGATTCGTGGTATCAGTACATTCGGTGGAAATAGAAATCCATTGATTCTAGTTGATGGTGTTGAAAGATCACTTGATAATATGGACCCTGAGGAGATTGAGTCTTTTTCCATTTTAAAAGATGCAGCGGCGAGTGCTGTATATGGGGTAAGAGGAGCGAATGGAGTGATTCTAATTAACACCAAAAGAGGAAAAGTCGGAAAACCAACCGTATCTGCAAGATATGAACAAGGGTTTACTTCCCCAATCCAATTACCTGATTTCATAGGTGCCGCCGATTATTTGGAAGTAATGAATAGCATTAGAGAAGAACGTGGAGATGCTCCTCTATATTCTCAAGAAAGAATTGATAACATCCGAAACAATGTTGACCCTGATTTATACCCTGATGTAAATTGGTTGGATGCTATCCTAAAAAATCAAGCCGGAAATTCCAGAGCAAACCTTAGCGTTAATGGAGGAACGGATATTTTAAGATATTCATTGGTGACTTCATATTATGGTGAAAGCGGAATTATCGAAAGAGATAAAAATCAAGCTTGGGATTCTTCCTCAAAACTGAATAGATATAACGTAAGATCAAATGTTGATATCAATATTAGTCCTACAACTCTATTCAGATTAAATATTGGTGGATATTTACAGGATCGTAGTCGTGCTCCTCAAAGTGTGGACGACTTATTCCAACAAGCTTTTACAATACCTCCTTATGTCCACCCAACCATTTATTCTTCTGGCGAAATTCCAAGAACTCCTGAAAGAACAAACCCTTGGGCATTGGCAACTCAAAGGGGCTACGAAAGAATTAGTGCCAGTAAACTTGAATCTTTATTTTCCCTGGAACAAGATTTAAAATTTTTCCTGCCAGGACTGAAAGCCAGAGGCTTATTTTCATTCGACCGTTATTCTAATACCTCTGTAGTTAGAAGTAAAGATCCTGACTATTTTAACCCTGCAATCGGACGGGATGATCAAGGTAATCTACTTTTGGTTATTGATAAATACGGTCAAGATTTCTTGGGATATTCTAAAGGGTCTGACTGGGGTGATAAAAGCGTCTACCTAGAAGGTGCTTTAAATTATAGTAAATTCTTTGGCATGCACAATGTGGAAGGAATGGTGCTGTATAATCAACGAAATTATGATAATGGTGATCTTCTTCCCTACAGGAATCAAGGTATGGCAGCTAGATTCTCTTACAATTACAATAACCGCTATATCGCCGAATTCAACTTTGGATATAATGGGTCAGAGAACTTTGCTCCAGGTAAAAGATATGGCTTCTTCCCTTCTTTCGCTCTCGGATGGTATATCTCGGAAGAAAAATTCATGGAAAACTACAAAGAAACTTTATCTAAATTAAAACTGAGAGGTTCTTATGGTCTTGTTGGAAATGATCGCTTAGATGGACGAAGGTTTGCATATATCACCACTATCAATGAAACTGGAGGTTATAGATGGGGATTAAACAATGACTTCTATAGAGCCGGACGTTTCGAAGGTGACCAAGGTAATTCCAACCTTACTTGGGAAACCGTAGCAAAATCAAACATAGGACTTGAATTAGGGGTGTGGAATGCGCTAGATTTCCAAATCGATTTCTTTCATGAAGATAGAAAAAATATTTTCATGCAACGCAGATCAATCCCTGGCTCTAGTGGTTTCACCAATGCTCCTTGGGCTAACTATGGTGCTGTCAAGAATAAAGGTATAGATATGTCCTTAGAATTTAACAAAAACTTATCTCAAGACTTCTTCTTATCACTTCGGGGAACTTTTACCTATGCTAAAAACCAAATCATGGAACAAGACGAACCTAGTGCTATTATTGGAACCTCAAGGTCTTCAACAGGTAAACCAATAGGCCAACAATTTGGACTAATAGCGGATGGTTTATTTAAAGAATCTGATTTTAAAGATGTTGAAAACGGAATTCTAATCGATGACATCCCAACACATACATTTGGAGTAATCAGACCAGGTGACATAAAGTATCAGGATTTAAACCAAGATGGCGTTGTGGATGCATTAGATGTTACGGCCATTGGTGGTACCGAGGATCCAACCGTCGTTTTTGGATTCGGAACAAATATGAGATATAAAGCTATCGATTTCGGGTTTTTCTTCCAAGGTCTAACGAATACTTATCGAATTATTGGAGGATCTAATTTCATCCCAGGCAGTGCAAATGGATCTATGGGAAATATTTTCAGCAATGTCACAGATAGATGGACAGTAGATAACCCTAGCCAAGACGTCTTCTATCCTAGATTGTCAGATTACCAAAGTTCCAATAATAATTTAGCCTCAACATGGTGGCTCAGAGACATGAGCTTCATCCGCTTAAGAAATGTTGAACTAGGATTTAGTATGCCATCGAAATGGATTGACCCTATGCAATTAAAAAATGTTAGAATTTTCTTAAGAGGCAATAACCTTCTAACATTTTCAAAATTCGATTTGTGGGATCCTGAATTAGGAGTAAATAATGGAATGAGATACCCGATTATGAAATCAGTATCGATGGGCTTAGAGTTAAACTTCAAATAAAATTGACCAATATGAAAACGAAATATAACAAGATATTTTTAACCTCCTTAATAGGTATCTTATCATTAAGTTCTTGTTCCAAGTTCTTAGATAAAATGCCTGATGACCAACTTACCTTAGAAATGGTCTTCGAAGACAAAACAAGAACTGAGGATTGGCTAGCGGGAATTTACAGCAATATTCCTGACCCTTATTTTGGCTTTGCCAAAGATGTAGGTCTTGATGCGCTATCAGACGATATGGCTCCTTCAACTGGATGGGAACAATTTGGCTGGGATGTAATCGGCAAACAAACTGGAAATTGGAACCCAAGTACAGGCTGGGGACCTAATTACTGGGTGGAACTCCCAAAACGAATCAGATCAGCATACATCTTCATTGATAATGTTAAACCAAACGCATCCCAACTTGTAACGGATGAAGAAGTAAATCTAATGAAGGCTGAAGCAAGGTTTATGATCGCGTATTATTACTCTTTGCTTTTAGATACATATGGAGCAATCCCTTTCAATCTGGGTTTGACGGATCCAAACGCCACGACAAAAGAGTTGATGATTGGGCAAACCCCATTTGATGAAATCGTTGATTGGATAGACAAAGAACTAATGGAGGTATCAACATTGCTCCCCGATAAATATGCTGCCGCCCAAAAATATGGTCGTGCAACATCTATTATGTGCTTAGCAGTACGAGCAAGATTACTCTTATTTGCTGCAAGTCCTTTGGTGAATGGGAATCCTGCCTATGCTAATTTTGTAAATGACAAAGATCAAAAAATATTCAATTCGAATTTTGATGCGAATAAATGGAAAAAAGCGGCAGATGCTTCTAAGTTATTAATTGATAGAGCAGAAGCAGCTGGCCATAAATTATATTATGAATATAATACTGATGGTAGCATAGATCCTTTCTTATCTTATCAATACATGATGTTTAGAAGACCGCAAGATGGAAACAATGAAATACTATTCGCTCGTCCGGATTGTAATATTTGGGAGTATGATAAACATTCGCAACCTAGAGGAACTGGAGGAAACGGTGGTCTAGGCCTGACTCAATCTTTAGTGGATGCCTTCATGATGGAAAATGGATTACCAATCACTGACCCGAACTCCGGTTATGTTGAAAAAGGTTTCTCTACTTCTGATGAAGTAAGAAATACAAAATGGGTAGACTCAAAAGGTGGAGGGAAAGTCACTCTTGCCGGAACTTATAACATGTACACACATAGAGAGCCTAGATTCTATATTTCTGTTTTGTATAATGGGGCTTGGTTTAAACGCGAAAACAGAACTACAGAATTCTATTATGGAAACTGGGACGGTGGTCCAACGCATGATGCTCCCCAAAATGGGTATCTAATGAGAAAAAAAGTGCACCCTGACCATGATCCAAGAAATGGAACCAATCCATATCGCCCTGGTATTCTTTATCGCTTAGGTGAAGCATATCTGAATTACGCAGAAGCCTTGAATGAATCAAGTCCAAATAATCCAGATATTCTTAAGTATTTAAACCTTATCCGTGAAAGAGCGGGAATCCCCCAATTTGGAAAAGGAACCAACCCCCTTCCTGCTCCTGCTTCTCAACAAGCAATGAGAGATGCTATTCATCGCGAAAGAAGGGTAGAATTAAATAATGAAGGAATCCGTTATAGAGATATCAGAAGATGGAAAATTGGAGAACAAACTCTTAATGGAAATTTTACGGGAATGAACTTCTCTGGAACTGAAAAAGATGATACTGAAAGTAATCCTAAAGCTTTTTTCAAAAGATCAACTTATCAAAGAAGAGTATTCAACCAGAAGAACTACTGGTTCCCTGTACCTCAATCTGAAATTGATAAAAACCCGAATCTAAGACAAAACCCTTTTTGGGAATAATTAATAATATGCTAAAACACAAAAGCGGACTATAGATGTCCGCTTTTGTGTTTCAAACAGCACAATTTTGACATCTTCTAATCTTATCGGACATACTCCATATAAAAAAATCAACCTTCTACAGCCGCTTTGCAGGCGTCTCTATACTAAATACTAATTACTAAATACTAGATTAATACTATATTTGACTATGTCATTAGCTTATCTCAAAGAATTGGATGCGCAGAGTCGCATTGCGCTATGGAAAATCGAAGAAACTGAGGAACAATTGGTTTCAATGTTACAGCTTGATGAAGCTGAATTAGCGAAGCTTGGAAGTTTAGCTAAGGGAAAAAGAACTTTACATTGGCTGGCAACGCGTGTATTATTGCGTTATTTATTGCAAACGCCCGAGTTTATAAGCTGTCCTTCTGATTCCAATGGTAAGCCTTATCTGCCTGACTTCCCTTATGAAATTTCTTTGACCCATTCGTATGACTATGCTGGCGTGATGTTGAGTTCCTCAGGCCTTTGCGGAATTGACTTGGAGATTGTAAAAGATAAGGTCGTGAGAATTAAGAACAAGTTTTTGAAGCCTAATGAACTAGAATTCATGCAGGATGAAAATATGGTAGATCAACTTTATGCATGTTGGTGTGCCAAGGAGGCTGTCTATAAATTACAAGGCAACAAAGGGGTGTCCTTTTATGAGAACATGACGATTCATCCTTTCCAATATAGCCCTCAAGGTGTGATGAAGGTTGATTTGATCAAGGACAACCAAATCCATTCCTTCAATGTATTTTACGAAAGGTTCAATGAATATATGTTGGGTTATGTAAATATTTAGGTAGAATTAATTCCATTAATCCCTATTCATCGACTATTACCCTGGTATCTTCCTTCAGCGCCAAGCGTTTATTAGACTTATAGATCCTTACTGCAATTAGAAAATAGGCCAATAACAAAGGACCATAGACCAAACCTATTAATCCGAATAAAGGTATTCCTATTATCACTCCAACAACTGTAATAATAGGGTGAATATCCCCTAACTTTTTGGCAATGATCAGTCTTAGAACATTGTCTATATTGATGACCAGTCCAAAGCCCCAAATTAGCATTCCAATCCCTTGCCAATTGTGTCCATCTGCTAATAAAATAACAGCTGCAGGAACAAATATCAATGGTGGCCCTAATAATGGTATAAATGATAATATGGCACATATTACCCCCCAAAACAAAGGATCTTTCGCTCCAAACATCCAAAATCCCAGTGCTAAACAAGCACCTTGAATAATGGCGATAATAGTCTGCCCGATTATATTTGAATAGGTAATATTCTTTAATTCCTCTCCAAAAGTTACTGCATTTTCATCATCAAAAGGCAGATAATGAACCAACCCACCTTCAAACCCCTTATAATTCACAAAAAGGAAATATAGTAAAAAGTACATGACCGTAATTTCCAGAAAAACATTTGCTGCACCACTCAACGCCGATGTTAACAGTCCACCCAGATAGGTCGAACTTGCTTCCAATTGTTTTTCTATGAGGTCCGGTTGACCGAGCTTATCTCCGACAAAATGGTTGATTGCATCCATGATTTTCTTAACCCAATGCGGATTTTGTTGAAGTTCTATGGCTTTATCGAACAACATCTTACCAATTCCTACAAATGGTAATACGATAATAAATATGGAGAGGATAATAATAAAAACCGAAGATACCGGTTTAGGCCAATGCCATTTTTCAATCAGAAAAATATTCAAGTTCCGGAACAAGGTATACATAACCATTGTTCCTAGAAACGCCCCAAATATCCCAGAGGTAGCATAAATAATGATACCCCCTAATATGATGACAATAATTAGGATAATGATATTCCGTTCCTTCTGCGAAAAAACATCGTTGTTGCTCATAATTGATTTTAAAATAAAATAACAACATTTTCCCGAATTGGTTTAAAAACTTTAATAATATTTTTAATTAACCAGAACTCAAATCAGTTTATTCCCTTTTATTAACACCTCTATTTTGATGAAACCCAACTAAATACCATTATTTAAATAAAATTTTCTCGAATAATAAAAAATCTATTTTTTGAGCAATAAACAACAAAAAATAACATAACAAAATTATTACCACTATTTTCCAAACAAAAACAAAAGCTATTTTAATATTTATTAATAACTTAGTAACTATTTGTTAACCTTTTTTTAATCTTAAATACAAACCTTTGTGGCGAAATCTAAAATTCAACCTTATGAAATATAGCTTTGTTAAAATTCTTATCTAACACATTTTATAATCTAAAAACACCTTAATTATTCATGAACTTAACTTCGAAAACTACAGCGAGGTCTTTCCTTTTATTGCTCTTCGGCGTATTCTGGACAATCTCAGCTTTTAGTCAACAACGAACAATTAGTGGAAAAGTAAGAACCGCAGACAATGTTCCACTCTCCAATGTTTCTGTCCTACTAAAAGGAACTAACATCGGATCCCAAACCAACAATGATGGTCAATTTCAAATTAATGTTCCAAATGATGGAATTTTGATTTTCTCAAGTATCGGCTATTTAACTCAGGAAACTGAAATAAAAGGGAAAAACTATATCAATATTATCTTGGAAGCCGATGATAAAGCCATCGATGAAGTAGTTGTAATGGGATATTCCCAAGTAGAAAAACAACACGTTGCTTCTTCCGTTGCAAGTATGGATATGGAGTCTACCAAGACTAGACCTATTTTCAAAATGCAAGAGGCATTCTCTGGAACTATTCCAGGTGTAACTATGCTTCAAGGATCCAATATTCCAGGCGCCGTTCCTGGGACTATTTCGATTCGCGGAATAAGTACCCTTCAAAATGCTGATGCATTGGTTATCGTCGATGGAATGGAGCAATCAATTACGGACTTAGACCCCAATCAAATAAAAAGCATTACCGTTCTTAAAGACGCAGCTTCAACTTCCATGTATGGCTCTAGAGGTGCAAACGGGGTAATCATTGTCGAAACTGAACGTGGTTACACTGGAAAATTCAAGGTAGATCTGAATGCATGGGGTGCTTATAGTAATCCTATTGACCTTCCTAATTGGGTGGATGCAGCGCAATACATGAAGTTGAACAATGAAACCAGAACCCATCAAAATCAAACCCTTTTATTCTCTGATGAGGATATTAGAAAAGCTGAAACTGGTGAAACCCCAAGTGTAAATTGGCTGGATGAAATCATGACTCGCAAACCATTCGCTAATAACACTACGGCCAGCATCTCCGGTGGTGGGGGTGTCGGAACATTCAATTTGATGCTTGGACATATTGGAGAAAAAGGACTAAATGATATTGAAGGAACCGAAAAGTTCTCAGCCCGTTTCAATACGAACATCAATATTGCCGATAAATTTGTGCTATTGGCAGATTTTTATGCACATCGCCTTCAGGTAGATCGTCTTATGGCAAATGATAATGGTCATGGTCTTTATCAGATCGCTTGGAGAATGAACCCTACCCAACAAATCTTCTATGATAATATGGATATTCCTGATCATTATATCTTGCATAATAATATGAACCCATTGGCCTCAATTGCTAAAGGCGGAACAAAAAACTATTTGTATGATAGAAGTACGATCAACTTGAGACCAAGATATAACATCAATAAAAACTTGAATATTGAAGGTAATGTCTCATATATGATCAACAAATCAGCAAATAAAGAGCAAAGAAGTACTTTTAAATTCTTTGATGGTGATGGAGCTCCCGTGACGATCTGGAAAAATTCCGTAACTGCAGAGCAAGGGGTAAGCTCAAGTCAATTGACTGCCAGAGCATTAGCCAATTACACGAAAGACTTACGATCAAATAAAGACAAACTTTATTTGACCTTAGGTACAGAGATGATGAGCTATACATACACTGACTATAGAGAAGAAAATAAAGCCTCTTTCTTTGGAAAATTAAACTACTCTTTTGACAACAGATATCTGATTGAGTTAACTGGACGTTCGGACGGTAGCAGTAAATTTGCGCCAGGTAATAAATGGGGATTCTTCCCTTCTGCCGCACTAGCTTGGAATTTGCACAATGAATCTTTCTTCAGTTCTATTCGCGAAAGTGGAGCAATAACCAACTTAAAAGTCCGTGCTTCTTATGGTTTAATTGGAAATGAGAATGTTGACCCATACTTATGGCAGGAAATTGTCAATAACTGGGGATGGACTATTAGGGTTCCAAATCCGGATTTCTCATGGGAAAAACAAAAACAATGGAATATTGGTGTCGATGTAACAGCATTGAAAAATAGACTTTCATTAACAGCAGAAGTCTATGACAAATTCTCCTATGATTTGATTTACAACAACTTTCCTGTCCCTCCATTAACGGGGTCAAACAATTTGGAATCTGCTGTAAATATCGGTGAAGTACAAAACAAAGGTTGGGAGCTTTCTGCGAAATGGTCAGACAAAATTGGAAATGTTTCCTACAATGTTGGGGCGATGCTTTTCGACAATGTCAATAAGGTATTAAAAGCTGGATATAGCAAGAACGATACCCTAATCTTTAAGGGTGACAGTGACAAAATTTGGTACAACGGCTCTTCAATCGACAACTATTATGGCTTCGAAAGTAATGGCTATTTCCAAAACGCAGATGAAGTTGAGAATACTTCAGCAAAACTACCTAATACCCTTCCAGGTGATATTAAATACAAAGATCAAAATGCTGATGGTATCATCAATGATCAGGACAGAATCTATTTAGGCGATCCTTTCCCGCATATGAACTATTCCATTAACCTAGGATTAAACTATAAAAAATGGGATTTCTCAGTTATGGGACAAGGTGTTGGTAAAAGGAATGGTCGATTGGTTGGAATGGAAGGATATCCTGTATATGTGGATGGTGGCAGCAATTCACTGGGTACTCCACGTCAGGAATACGCAGACAACCGCTGGACTGAATCGAACGCTAATGCTCGTTTTCCTAGAATTTGGAGTGGAAACAGTTCCAATGCTTACCTGAGTGATGTATGGTTAAGTGATGCTTCCTACTTCCGGATTAAAATGATCCAATTAGGATATACATTCCCAGGAATCGGAAAAAGCATTAAAAATATTAGACTTTATGTAAATGCTCAAGACGCATTTACTTTCACAAAATGGGAAGGTTTAGAGCCGGAAAGAGGTTTGGACAAATCCAAAACTGAAAACCAAGGAAATGGTGTATATCCTAGAATGGCAACATACAGCTTTGGTATTAGAGCAACCATCTATTAATCTTTGATTTTACCGAAATGAAAAAAACAATATTTGCATTAGCATTGATAACCTCTCTAGGAACTACCAGCTGTGAAAAGTTCCTTGACAAAAGAGATCCTACAGCAACTAACTTTCAAGAATTCTTCAATACCGAGGAAGATTTAAGAAGAGTAGTTTATAGTTCCTATCGTGATGTATTTACACATCCCACTGAGAGACGATTGGTTTTCTACATGATGGATGGAAGATCGGATAATGGTTATGCCCGAATTGAAACTGACCATCATGGCATTATGGCCAATGGAAATTATAATAGTAATTCCAGAGCCGCTGAATATTATTGGACCTTGTTCAATAAACATGTTGGTCGTCTAAATACTTTTATCGCAAATGTCGACATCCCATATGTTGAGGACGAAGCAGTTCGTCAAAAATACAAAGGGGTTCTGGAAGCCTTACGGGTTTGGCATTATTTCAGAATTGTTGGCCATTGGGGGGATGTCCCTTTCGTGCTGGAACCTGCAAATTTGGAAACAGCAAAGCAACCTTCAACTCCTAAAAAGGAGATCTTAGAAAAATTATTCCCGATGGCAGAGGAAATTGCAAATAGGCTACCTGAAAATGAGGGCACTACAAATGCTTACATGTTCAACAAATATTCCTTTAAGGCCATAATAATGCGTTATGCCCTTTATTATGAACGCTATGATCTAGCAGCAAAATTAGCCAAGGAAATTATGGACTCTGGAAGGTTTCAATTACATGCCAAATATGGTGATATGTTTGGTTACAAAGCGGATAAAACCAACAAAGAATTTATAATAAAATTTGACATGGAAAGCCATGACAACTCTGCAACCGCTTCTTTTGAACACTTGGGACCACATTATAGAACAGGCAAAGGTCAATCCTACATGGTTCCTACCAAATCGTTGGTAGATAGTTATTGGACCTTACAAGGTAGAAGTATTGACAATTGTCCGCTTCATACTAAAGAAGAATACGAATTGAACCCTAAACTAAATAGGGACCCACGTTATGCTCAAAGTATTTTTGGACATGGGGACACCTTCTCGGGCGAGGTAATTGATATCTACAATGTAAATAGTCCCATGTACTATCAACAGTTAAGAGGAAGCAAATCTGGATATTGGTTCAAAAAATTTGTAGATGAAGCCGATGCCTTTAGATCTGGAGGAAACATGACCTTCCCGTTAATTCGTTATGCTGAAGTATTGTTAACTTATGCTGAAGCCAAAATTATGTCAGGAGAACCTGATCAACTAGCGAAAGACTGTATCAACAATATTCGCAAAAGAGCTGGATTAGATATGACTGTTGCAGATGTTAACTTAGTTACAAAGACTAAACAACAATGGACTGACCTGATTCGTAACGAAAGAAGAGTAGAGTTTGCAGGGGAAGGTCTGAGATATGATGATATTATCCGTTGGAAAATTGCTGACCAGGTTTTGAACCAACCAGCAATGGGTCATACCAGAAAATTAAACAACAGCCTTCAATCCCTGAAAATTGAAGATCGTAGGTTTACTAAAAATCAATATTTATGGCCTTTCCACGAAAGCAGCTTAAAGGTTGAACCAAATCTTATACAAAATCAAGGTTACTAAAAATTAAACGAGGCTGTAAAATCAATTGATTTTACAGCCTCAAATCATGAAGGATCAATATTTTTTAAGATATTAGATAGAGCATGTTTGCAAACATTAGCATCTAAAATTCCACTTTTTCAAACAATAATCACCGGTAAATAACGTGTATGGAAATTAAAATTATTGAATATTTTCTATTTGTATATCAAATAAAGCAAGAATGAGAGAAATCTATAAAATTTGCGAATTTCTATAGAATCTCTTAAATTCAATTCTTATACACATTAAAAGTTAAATGGAATGCAATCTAATATTAACAGCTTACATAAATATCATTCTCATTAAAAACTTTTCTTGAATATTCAAGGCAGATTATTTCTAGAAAAGATTAAAAAAAGGGACTCTTGTAAAATTAAAGTTTAAAATGACCATTCAGAAACCCAAATCATTGGGTTTTAATTAATAGTTAGCATGGGCCATTATCCAAAGAATGGCCCAATTTTTATTCCCTATGAAATAGAATTAAAATAGCTTGGAGGCGTCAAAAAATTTGGAAAATATTTTAAGGTAAAGAACCAAGACTTATTAGAAATTTAGTCTTTTTTTGCCGAATTAAAAAGTAATCTTTAGGACTTAATCCCATATTGGTACGAATAAAATGTGCGAATTTCGCATAAGTTGAGAAGCCAGATGCTTTTGCTACAGCCTCGAGTTTATAAAACTGATTTTCTTCCAGAGCATCCACTATTTCAATCATATTCAAGAATCTTAAATTATTAATAAATGTAGGAAAATCACAGTTGAATTCTTGATTTATTATAAAAGATAAATACTTATAATTATAACCGATTTCACCACAAAAAGCATTCAAAGAGTAATCCGATCTTAAATAAGATTTCTTTTTTTTCCATGCTTGTATTTTTTCAACTATTTCCTGTTTAGTATTTGGAGAAATATTTTTCATAATTAAAAATAAGGATTGAAATAAAATCCATAAATTATTTATCCGATCCTAAGTCTAATCTGACCATCTAAATTTACTCTCATTAAAAATAAAAATTAAAGCTTTCTTTTTAAAAATGGAAATTAAAAAATGCTATAAAAACAATGTTTTTGGATGAATTTATTCAAATCCCACTTATATCTCGAAGTAAATAGGCATGATATAACCATATGCTTTTAACCAAGCTAAAATACGCTAAAATAAACTATTATAAAATTGCAGCAAGTAAATCCTGTTCTACGACCAAAGTTTTAAGTTGGGTTTTTAAACTTTACTTTTTAGGAATCAGTAGTTCTGTAATTTGTCAAACAATTAAGTTAAAATTAGAATTATCTAAGTTAATTGTAAATCTATCAAAATGCCGGTTTAACAATATATTAGAAGGGGTCTAAAAACTTTTATATCGTAAAATATATAGAGAAAAATTACCTTGCCTAAGAATATAACACTATCTATATCACTGAAAAATTAAAAGAATACCTGAAAGACAAATCCTTAATAGAGGGTTTACAGTTAGAAAGTCTATCCGTATAATTACGTAATTCATAAATTAGGTTCTGAAAGTCATATTGGGCTTTATATAATTGTATATGTTATCTAGCACATACACACAAATAGCTTAAATTCTATTCCATTTTAGTAGGAAAAAAACAATTAATCAAGGAAAATGGGGAAATACAAATATGACAAAATTAAGGTTGGATTTAATGCCACGCGAAAATCGGATCCATACTTAATGGAAGTGCTTTTTAATTTTTTGGCATCAAAAAAAGATGGATTTTATCTTGACATTTGCTGCAGAACAGGTAATTACACTATTTCATTGGCAAAAAGAGGGTACAATTTTGTAGGAATGGACCCATCTCAAAAAATGCTTATGGAAGCAAAATTAATAAAGAGTAATTTTAATTGGCGACAAAGGTGTGCAGGCTATTCCTGCAGAAGATGGTTCTATTGATGGAATAATTGGCACACTGACAATTCACCATTGGACAAACTTAAAAAAATCTTTTGCTGAAATCAACCGTGTACTCCGTAACAATGGAAGGCTGATTTTATTTACATCGACTCCGGATCAAATGAAAGGTTAATGGTTAAATAACTATTTTCCCATTATGATGAATAATTCAATTTCTCAAATGCCTTCAATTACTGAAATCAAAGAAAGCTTAAAAGGAACAAATCATCAAATCAAAGAAACTATAAAATATTTCTTTAAAGAGGATTTAAAAGATTGCTATTCTTTATATTGGAAAAAATAATCCTGAAATATATTTTGATAAAACAATTCGCAATGGTATATCATCCTTTTCTACATTATCTAACCTGAATGAAATAAAAAGTGGTTTGATAAAGTTGATGCAAGACTTAGTAAGTGGTCATTTTGAAAGAATCAAAAAACAATATCTAAGCGATTTGGGGGATTATTTATTCATCAATATTAATAAAAAAAGCATATTTAACAGCTAAAATTATTCCTAATTTGAATTATCTATATTTGAAATTTATTCAACTTCAAGATTTAACTAATGCCTCCCCTTTTAGGAAGATCAATAATAAATTCACAACCTTGATTTTCAACACTCTCGCACTTAATTCCTCCTCCCATCCACTCTACAACTGTTTTTACAACCCATAACCCAATACCATTGGTAGACTCCCCATTTATTCCAGGTCTTTTGGAATTACTGAATTTATTGAATATTTGGGATTTCATTTCTTGTGGAATACCAATTCCCGTATCTTTTACAGAAATATTTATCGTCTCTCCTAAATCTCTTACTGAAATTATTACATATCCGCCCTTATGTGTAAACTTTAAAGAATTGGAAATCAAATTATTCATAATTTGAATAAATTTATCCTCGTCCACATATAAAAAAAGAGATGAGCTTTCACATTGAAGGATAAAATTAATGCCAGTAGAAGATTCCATTGCAGAATACTGCTTTATTAAGTTTTTCAAACAAACTACCAGATCAGTTCTGACCAAATTAAGAGGGATGGACAGAGATGTAATAAACTCCTTTTTAAGAAAACTGCTAATTAGTGACATATTACTTGAACATATATCATTAATGCTAGCCAAAGCTAATTCAATTGATTTAAAGTCATTTTTTTGGACCTTCTCTGATGCAAGCTTCGTTAGATTTTTAACTGTTGCAAGAGAACCTGAAATATCATGACTTAGAATATTTAAAATGGCATTTTTCTTGGCATTATGTAAGAGAATATTTTGCTGAAATTCAATCTCATCTGTAATATCTTCTGCATATCCAATATTCATTTGATTTTTAGAAATATTATATTGATAAATAGACATTTTTAAATATTTAATATTTTCTTCAAATGAAATCTTTATTACCCGCTTCTCAATGGGGCTTTCCGAAATATTTAAAATATCCCGCCTCAGAAGATTGCTTTCTTCTGTGTCAGCATATTTTAAAATTTCCCAAAAATTAATCGAATTTTTAAGAAATTTCGAAAAAAATCTGAATGAATGATTCATATACCCGAGAATTCCTGATTTAGGATCGAAAGTGAAAACCATCAAAAAAGAATTTTCTGATAATACCCGCAGAGCATTATTAATTTTGTCCATATGAAAAGTTTATAAAATCTGCTTCTACAAAATATCCATTTTAAAATTTTAATTGGCGACAGACTACTAGCTAAGGTAAAGGTAATCGTTGATATTCAGAAATACTTGGAATCTTACTCCATGGCCAGAATATTGTTCAGATGACACTCAAAACTTGCTTTAAACGGATATTATAACATCGTAAACTAATATTGAAAATGGATTGGGGATAATCTCTTGGTTTTACTATTTCTTCTCATCCCGAATAGTTGATTCACTTTTTGAATCCAATCGTATTCCATTTCTAACATTCACGTTGATCAAGTAAAACGGAAAGTTTATGTCCTTTGTGCCATCCAAATTGATTTGTTCTTCGCAAGCTCTTTAATTATCTTTCTTTTCAAAAAATTCAACATCTGACTTAAAGGGACGATCTGACCGAGATTCCGCGGTTTAATTCATGCATACAAAAAGCATAAGCTTCTAAATCCTTAAACTGGCTGACCATAAGATTTCTTCTTCAATTTTAACTTAATTCAAGAACTGGTGAAATTTTTATAATAGAATTATTAATAAAAAAATAATGAATTTATCATCTATATCAATAAGATTGAAATTAATATTTTGGTTTCCTTTTTTCAATAAAAGCCATTACACCTTCTTCAAAATCGTCTGATCCAAAGCATTCCCCAAAATTCTCAATCTCTATTTGATAGCCATTGGTATTACTATCAAAACTACTATTTACGGTTTCAATCGCAGCAGCAACGGCCGAACGAGACCTAGTATAAATTTTATCCAATATATATTGAGCGGTTTCTTCAAGCTCGTAAAGCTCAACAACCTTATTCAGCAAACCCCATTGGTAAGCATCTTCTGCATCAACCATGTCCCCAGTAAGAATCATTTCCAGCGCCTTGCCTTTACCAACCAGATCTGTTAATCTTTGGGTTCCACCGAATCCCGGAATCAAGCCTAAGGAAACTTCAGGCAATCCCATTTTTGCAGAAGTGGCAGCAATTCGAAGATGACAAGCTAATGCAAGTTCAAGACCTCCTCCTAATGCAAAACCATTGATGGCAGCAATGACAGGCTTAGGAAAATTAGCCAATTTATCCATCAGTTCATGTCCAAATTTGGATATATCCATCGCCTCTTCCTTGCTTTTCCCTAAAAACTCTTGAATATCCGCTCCAGCAACAAATGCCTTTTGACCAGCACCGGTAAGAATAACTCCACGAACAGAATCATCAGATTCAATAGAACTAACTGCATCTTTTAATTCTCCAATGGTTTCTTTGTTCAAGGCATTCAGTTTGCTCTCCCTATTAATAGTTATCCAAGCAGTTTGATTCTTGATTTCAAGGATTATATTCTGGTAGCTCATATTAAAAATTAATGTTTATGGTAAATCGAAAACGGTCATCTCTAACATTTGGGAGGTTTTTGTAAGAAAGTCTTTTTACATATTCAACTTTCAACACATTGAGGATATTGTCTATCCCTACTGTTCCTTCCCAATATGGCTCCCTATTCGGAACATACGTTAGGATTTCGCCTTCCGTATTTCTGTCAAATTCAACCACATTATTACTAATATACGGGTTATTTTGATCACTTAAGTGGCCATAAAACATTTGAGCACCCCAAACTTCACGCAGATTCAACTTATTGATCAATGGAATCTTATTGAATAAGAATCCTTGCATTTGGTGATAAAACCCAACTTTTACATATTGATCCGCTGCAAATTCCATTGGATTCATCATATCGAAATCGATTTTATGACGATCTTCCTTTTGCTTTACGTTTGGCAGTTCCAACATCGTATAAGGCAAAGTTCCCCATATCTTTCCACCTATCACCCTCACATCAGCAAAGCCCAATTGATTTAAGAAAAAACGCTTGGATGCTGCTGCAGTTAATTTATCATAGGCGTATGTCGTATTCCAAAAACCATCAAGACTATGGGTATACGTAACATTAAAGATCGGATACTTCTCAATTATGGTTTTTCGGGTCAGATTTCTATAGTAAAACTTCTCAAATGGTGCCCATCGGAAGTCTACATGTGCCTCATTACTTTGAATATGGGTTAGTAATTGATTCGGGTCACCCGAGTTTATTAATCGAAGGTCACCCACCGTATTCTGATTCCTATGGGTAAATCCGGTGGTTACACTTAAATGGTTACCAAATTCGATAACATGGTGCAATTGATAGGCCTGCGTATCGAACCATTTCGTGGGCCGATTTCTTCGAATAGAACGAAAGAAACTATCTCCTTTTAGAAAGCCAATTTGCTGACCTGGTTCCATAATATCACTCTGCACGGATCCTTCTATATAGTGAGCCGGAAATGTAACAACGGATTTCCTGTTTAGCGTGATCGCTGATTTCAAATAATACTTCAGCTGCGAATCATCCATCCCATAAGCCATATATCCCTCAAAAAAGGCCTTATCAGTCAATGCCTGGGTACTCCGGCCACCAATTCTAAATCTATTCCCTTCTATATTATTCTGACTATATAAATATTCTAGCGGTCCAATTTCAAACTTCCCGATATTATAAAATCCTTGCGAGAGAAGATATCCAACAGCCAACATCGTTTTAAAGCTCTTCTTATTATTGAGCGTCTCAATATTGATATAGGTATTTTGTTCGGCCTCATTTAAGGCAATCGGACGATTTGGAATAGTTATCCCTGCCTGTGGTAATACCTCTGTGGGTGGTCCAACAAAAATATCCCCAGGGAACTTAGTCCCTAATTCATAATTGCTATTGACACTGACCCTATCCGCGAAAATAGATTCCCCTTTCCGAATACCAAAAGTTAAAAAGGTATGGGTACTATCCATCAACATCACTCCACTTTCATCCTTGCTATAATGGAAATTGATACTTCCTTCCTTGACCCAATTCAAATTGGTTTCTTTGTTGATTTTTAGATCTGCTTTCTTGACCGCATAAGTTCCATCCATGCTGACTTGCAGGACACCCGTAAATAATAAATCTGTATTATTCCGAGGTTCAAATTTCAATTGGATAAAATAACCTTCTGAATTGAAGATCGTATCGGTGATATAATATTTATAAAATAATTTTCCATTATCCGCGATAGGACTTAAAAACTGCTTATTCAGGATATAAATGCTTTCATCATAAACATCTACCTGCTGAAACATATAATTTAAGAATTCCTGAATATTTGGGTTATTGATATATCGCTTATCAAACTCGGTCTTCTTCTGCGAAGTAATGATTTTCTTGAATTTTGAGGGGTCTTTTTTGCCGTAAACCTTGGAGTTGCTTTCTTCCAGATATAGGGATAATAACTTTTTGCCAGGATAACTAACCGAATCAATATTCCTAAATAGAAAATTCAAACCTAGCATCCCTTGCTTATTGGAGACTTTGGGATCCAACATTCCAAATTTCAGCTTATCATATTGATCAAACTCCAAGCTATCCTTACCCGACAATCTATTTTTATGCTTATTCCTGATAACCAAATCAATAAGCTCTACAGCTTTATTATTCCGATTGGTATACTTGCCTTTATGGCTAATGGAAACGGCTTCTATTCTATTGGATTCATGGAGAAGTTCAAATACAAAATTCTTGGTTTCTTGCGGAATATCAGTAACCAGGGTTTTAAACCCAAATGCTCTAATTTCCAATCTTTTTGAGGAACTGTCCAGCTGAAAGCTAAAGACTCCATTGCGATCGGCTGAGGTTGCTTTCTTGGTACTCAAATCCACAACCGTAGCACCTGCAATACCCTGTTTATTCTCCTTATCAAGGACTTTACCGGAAATAACAGATTGGGCCAACGAAAAGTTAACCGTTAAGCTAAAAACTAAAATAAATGCACAGCACGAATAGAAGAAAGAGACACTTCTCATAATTAAACCAGAACTTTATAAAGATACAATTTGTTGTGAAAGTTCAAATTATTTAACGAAAAAAGTCAGTCCATTATATTGCTTAATAATGATTTTTATGTTATTTTTTTTCAATTCTATTTAATTTTAAACTCCCTAAAATCAATTCATCATTGAACTGACCAAGGGTAATACTATTAAGAACACGATTAAGTTCGGATCTAATCGCTTTAAATTCATTATGTAAGGGACAGGGAAATTCCTCCGAACATTGCGGCAATCCCATCCCACATCCTATAAAGATATCATCTCCATCTATGGCTTTTACTACTTCAGAAAGCCGTTTATTCATTTCTACTTCCGTTAAATAAAATCCACCATTAGGCCCTTTAATTGACTTAACAATGCCTCCTTTACTCAACTCCTGCAAGATCTTCCCCAAAAATGGCTCCGGAGATTGAATATTACCCGCAATCTCTTTAATACCTACTTTTCGCCCCAACTGAGTCGACTTCGCTATATAAAACACCGCCCGAATTGCATACTCCGCTGATTTTGAAAACATCCCCATGAACCAAAAGTAGATATAATATTTGATATTGAATTCCAACTGATTTTTCTAATAATATTTCACTCCTCTGGAGTGAAGGACATAATGAAACAACTTCCCCCTTTCCGCCATCTCACAGTCATAAATCCATTAAACGACAAATTTGTCTTTTATTATTTTTATATTTACTTTCCTGCTGTATTAACCTCATAACATACAAATAATTATGGAAACAAAACCACTGAAAAGACATCCAGCCTTAAGACCTCTAAGCAAGGAACACCACTTTTCATTATTGATATGTTGGAAAATTAGGCGCGGATTGGAACTCAATATCGACCCTTCACGAATAGCAAAATATCTTATTTATTCCTGGGAAAATCATCTCTCCAAACATTTCCAAATTGAAGAAGATTATGTATTCCCTGTCCTTTCTTCCAGCAACAAATTAATACTGGATGCTATCGCTGATCATAAGACTTTAAAACGCTTGATCTTCACTGAAAATCACAATATCAAATCATTGAATCGCATCGAGGAAAAACTAGAATCCCATATTAGAATGGAGGAACGACAGCTTTTCCCTTTAATTCAAAGCGTAGCAACGGATTCACAGATGGAAATCATCAATGTAAAACATAACCATCCCATCCATGAACTTCCTTGGGAGGACGAATTTTGGGTCAGTAAATCCTAGAACAAAAAAATAAAAAAGTCAGGTAAGAAACCTGACTTAAATATCTTCTATAATTTATTTGCCTTATTACATTCCGAATAGCAATAAAACATCTGGATATACCCCAATAACAAAGGTCAAAATAACTGCTAAACCAAATACAATCTGGAAGTTGATTGGCATGGCTACTTTTTCCTCATCATTTGCCTTCATGAAATACATATGAACTACCACACGTAGATAATAATAGATACCAACCGCAGCATTAATGCCCGCAAGAATCAAAAGGACCGTATGGTAATCATTCATGACATTTGAGAACATCATAAACTTACCAATAAAACCTGCTGTCAATGGAATTCCCGCCAATGAAAGCATTGATATGGTGATAGTGAATGCTAGCCAAGGATTTTTCTTCCCTAGTCCATTGAATGATTCAAAACTATCCGAACCTGCCTGACGTTTGACAAGGATTAATGCTCCAAATGAAATAATTGATGCAAGTCCATAAGCCGCTGAATACATTAAAATACCTGAAGCCGAATTAGGACCAATCGATAAAATCGCAAAAAGCATATACCCAGCATGTGAAATACTCGAATAAGCAAGCATTCTTTTATAGCTGGTCTGCATCAAGGCAGTCACATTTCCGACAAATAAGGTGATGATAACAACAGTTAACAATACAGGTGTCCAGAACTCATTTAATGGCACCAAAACTGTACTGAACAATTTTAAGAATCCTGCAAATGAAGCGATCTTAACCACGGTACTCATAAAAGTTGTGATCAAAATTGGAGATCCGTCATAAACATCTGGTGTCCAAAAATGAAATGGGGCAGCTCCGACTTTGAAACATAGTCCAACTAATAAAAGTAGAATACCACCATAAAAAATAGAGGATACTCCAGTTGGATTGTCAATGATATATTGCTTAATTACTTCAAGGTCAAAAGAACCTGTGGAACCATATAACAAGGTAATACCAAATAATAGGAACCCTGTGGAGAATGCTCCCATTAAAAAGTATTTCAACGAGGCTTCATTGGAAACCTTATCCGTTCTTCTAATACCGGCCAAAATATAGAGTGCAACAGACATAATCTCCAAACCAATAAATAACATGGCGAAATTATGATAAGCACAAACAATTAAGGCTCCGGTCAGTGAGAATAAAATAAGCGTATAATACTCAGCAATATTATCTGAAATGGCCTTGAAATACTCTTTCGACAATAACAAAATCAATATGGTCAGAGCAATACATATCATGGAAAAGGATAGGGAAAAATGATCGAAAATAACCATCCCCTTATATAGAGGCAAAGCCTCCACATTCCAATAATAAGCTTCCAGACCCAAGGCAATCAACAAGCCTAATATACTAACAGGTAATAATGCATTTTTCGCTTTGTACAAGCCTATGTACAAAATCAAAATACCTAACAAAGAAAGCGTAATAATCGCACCCATAATATATCCTTAAACTTGTACTATTTAATTTGTTGTAATAACTGTGAAACTGAAGCTTCTGAAAGATGTAACAATCCATTTGGAAGAACACCTATCAATATAACAAGGATAACGATAATCGATAATAAGATTACCTCATATCCGGAAATATCTTTTACTTGAACTTGGTTGTCATTGATTTGACCCAACATGGTTTTTTGATAAAATCTCAGCATATAAACTGCCCCGAAAATCAAAGTTGTACCTCCCAGAACAGCATATAAAACGCCATTCTCAGGACTTGCAAAGATTCCTTTCAATAACAAGAACTCGCCAATAAAACCATTTGTCAACGGAAGACCTATTGCTCCCATAATAATAACCAAAAACGTAATGGCTAGAATCGGCATATTTTGAGCAAGACCTCCTAATTCGGATAAATCCCTGCTCCCTGTTCTTTTTTGAATAATATCAATCACAAAAAATAGACCTACTACAGAAATACCATGGTTGATCATTTGAAGGATTGCTCCTTGTAAGCCTTCTTGCGTTAATGAGAATATACCTGCTGCAATCAAACCTACGTGGGCAATAGACGAATAAGCGACCAAACGTTTTGCATCTTTCATCTTAAATGCGATTATCGAACCATAAACAACTCCGATAATACCCATGATCAATGCGATATTCCCATATCTTGAAACCGCCTCTGGTGCTAATGGCAATAACCATCTCAGCAAACCAAAAAGACCCATTTTCAACATAATTCCGGATAATAACATCGTACCAGCTGGCGCCGCATGTGTATAGGTATCGGGCTGCCAAGAATGAAATGGAAACAATGGAATCTTAATGGCAAAAGCAATAAAGAAAGCCCAGAAAATCCAATTTTGAGCAGCATCCGTTAAATCTAAATTCGTTAATGCTGTCCAGGACATATCTCGTCCTCCTGTTTGTTGGTATAAGTAAATGATAGCAATCAACATCAACAAACTACCAAAGAAGGTGTAAACAAAGAATTTCAAATTTATCTTGATGCGGTTTCCATCTCCCCATAGGGCACAGATAAAATAAATAGGGATTAAAGTAGCTTCCCAACCTACATAAAATGAAAATGCATCTAGGGATATAAAAACCAAAACTAATCCGGCTTGCATAAACGAAACCAGACCATAGAATCCTCCCTTTTGATCATGACCAAAACTGGCCAAGATAATCAAAGGAATCAATCCATTGGTTAAAATTAACAGAGGAAGGCTGATTCCATCTAAACCAATATGAAATTGAATACTTAACGCAGAAATCCAATTCCAACTTTGTGAAAATTGAACACTTGCATCAGGCACAAAATTACAGATGAAAGGAATTGTTAAGCCTAATTGAATAAGTGACAAGACCAATGCAGCCCATTTCGCAGAGCTGTTCTTGATAAAGGCTAAAATGATAGCACTTATTACAGGTAAAATTAGCAGTATAAAAAGGTTGTCCATTGATTCCTAAATTCTGATCTAGATTGTAAATAACCCATAAAGCATGAAAGCAATAACTCCGATCACCATCATAAAAATATAAAACCCAACGTTTCCACTCTGGATCTGACGAATGCCCTTTCCAGAAGAAACAAACAATTCCCCAATTCCAGTGACCAAACCATCAATTCCTGACTTATCAACTACACGATGCAAAAATTTCGATAATCCATTTAATGGACGTATGATTATTGTATCATATAATTCATCAATATACATTTTATGGTAGGAAAAATTATATAATCCGCCTTGGTTTGTAGCACCATCAGCTTGTGGAATATCAGATTTCTTAACGTATTTATTGTAAGCAACAAATGCCATGATAATCGCACCTAAGGCAGAAGCTCCCATCAGGATAAACTCTGTGCTGTGTGATAAATGAAATGGTTCAACCACTTGGTTGGTCTGAGCAAATACTGGGCTCAGGAAGTTCGCTAACCATGCTCCTCCATGTAGAGCTTCAGGAATATTAATAGCACCACCAATTACAGATAGAACAGCCAGGACAATTAATGGAATCGTCATGGATGTTGGCGATTCATGTAATTGATGCTTTTGACTTTCTGTTCCTCTGAATTCTCCGAAAAACGTCATATATAGCAATCTAAACATATAGAAGGCTGTACATAATGCGCCAAAAAAGCCTAAAACCCAAAATACTGGACTTGAAACAAAGGCATGAGCTAATATTTCATCTTTTGAGAAAAACCCTGACAATGGCGGAATGCCCGAAATAGCAATGGTACCAATCAACATTGTTGCATAGGTAATTGGAAGATATTTCTTCAAGCCTCCCATTTGTCGCATATCCTGTTCCTCACTCATAGCGTGAATCACCGAACCTGCTCCTAGGAATAATAAGGCTTTGAAAAATGCATGTGTTAATACATGGAAAAATGCTCCAGTAAATGCACCAACCCCTAATCCCAAAAACATATAGCCCAATTGAGATACAGTAGAATATGCCAGAACTTTCTTAATATCGTTTTGCGTAATTGCAATAAAGGCAGCTATCAAAGCAGTAGCTATTCCTATAATTGCAATAATCTCCATCGTAATTGGCGATAGGGTAAACATGATGTTCGAACGAGCAATCATATAAATACCAGCTGTAACCATCGTTGCAGCGTGAATTAATGCTGAAACAGGTGTTGGACCTGCCATTGCATCTGGCAACCAGGTAAATAATGGAATTTGAGCCGATTTACCAGTAGCAGCAACAAAGAGTAATAAAGTTATAATCAACAAACTCGTATCACCCATAGCTAATTTACCTGCTGCAGGGAATACAGTTTGAAACTCTAATGAGCCAAAGTTTGCTAGGATAAAGAACATCGCAATCAAAAATCCTAAATCCCCGATACGGTTCATTACAAAAGCTTTTTTCGCAGCTTTTGCATAATTGCTATTCTTAAACCAGAATCCAATCAACAGGTATGAACATAATCCGACACCTTCCCAGCCGATGAACATCACTAAGTAGTTTGAACCTAATACCAACAATAACATAAAGAAGATAAACAGGTTCAAATATGAAAAGTATTTCGCGAACCCTTCATCATTGGACATATAACCAGCCGAATATAAATGGATCAGAAATCCTACTCCGGTAATGATTAATAGCATAATCGAACTCAATGGATCGACCAAAAAACTAATATTGAAACTAAAGTTTCCTACTGAAAACCAATTGTAAACTTCTTGGAATATTATGCCATCACCCCCTGCTTGTCTTGCATCATAAACTTCCTTGAAAATACCACAGCTAAGTAAAAATGAAATGAGGATCGTTCCACAACCTATTATTGATACCAATGGCTTTGGTGTGCTTTTTCTAAGCAATCCAATCATTAGAAATCCTAATAACGGAATTAATGGGAGCATCCAAATGAATTCTTTCATATCCAATTCTCTCTTAAATTCTTATTAATTTTTACCACCTCAGCTTATTCAGGGAATCAATATCCACTGATTTGGTATTCCTATAAACCATAATTATAATGGCCAACCCAACGGCAACTTCTGCCGCGGCCAAAGCCATAATAAAAAATACAAAAACCTGTCCGCTGGCATCGCCTCGGTATGATGAAAATGCAGCCAACAATAAATTCACTGAATTAAGCATCAGCTCGATGGACATCATAATAATAATGACATTCCGACGGATCAATACTCCAATAACACCGATTGAAAAAATAATGCTACAGAAGATCAAATAATGATTCAGGGGAATACCCTGCATATTTTCCATTAAACTACCCATGTTGTTTAGCTCGTGTTTCTTTCTTTGCCAATAAGACTGCTCCTACCATGGCTGTTAACAATAAAATGGATGATAACTCAAATGGAAGTAAAAAATCACGGAACAATACTTTTCCTAAGTTTTTCACTAAACCAATCTCCTCTTGACTCTTTACAAATTCATTGTTTGTTTCCAAAATTCGGAATGCCCCTAAAAAGGTCACCAACAAACACATTCCCGCAATAACGCCCATAAACTTCACTAAATGGGACTTCATCGGCTCCGTCTCTTTATTGAGGTTCAATAACATCAATACAAATAAGAATAGAACCATAATCGCACCCATATATACAATGAAATTCACAACCGCCAAGAACTGTGCATTCAAAAGAATATAATGAACCGTAAAGGTGAAAAAAGTAATGACTAAGTAGAGTACACTATGTACTGGATTCTTCGTGAAGATGGTCATCAACGCAAAAAAGATAGATAGAAACGCTACAAAATAAAAAATGCTCATAGGTTATGCTTGCTGATTTTGAGATAATTTGGTGATATCAAATTTTGGTTCCAACAATTTGTCTTTCCCATATATGAAATCTTTACGTAAATAATCTGCGGTAACATGCGTACCATCCAAATAAATTGCTTCTTTCGGACATGCCTCTTCACAAAGACCACAAAATATACAACGTAACATATTGATCTCATACACTACTGCATATTTTTCCTCTCTATAAAGGTTCTCTTCTCCTTTTTTACGCTCCCCTGCGGTCATCGTAATGGCTTCCGCTGGACATGATAATGCACATAGACCACAAGCAGTACAACGCTCTCGACCTTGTTCATCACGCTTTAAGGAATGTTGACCCCTAAAATTCTTCGAATAAGGTCTAATTTCCTCTGGATATTTTACCGTTGGAATCTTCTTGAAGAAGTGTCTTATGGTAATCGATAAACCCTTTGCTATGGCAGGCAAGTAAATGCGCTCCCAAAAGTTCATCGGCTTTTGTTCTAATACTTTTTTTCTATTTGATAACGACTGCATGGCCTCTCCCGATTAAAAGTAAGTGTCTTTAACAATGGTAATAATTCCCGTCAGTACAATATTTGCAATCGCCAATGGAATCAACATTTTCCAACCTAAATTCATAAGTTGGTCATATCGGAATCGTGGCAATGTCCATCTTACCCACATAAAGAAAAAGATAAACCCAAATATTTTAAGGAAAAACACCAATACCCCTATTATTGTAATCCAATTCTCAGATAGACCTAAGTCATACATGAACGGGAAGTTGTATCCTCCGAAATATAATGCTGCCATCAAGGATGATGAAACAAACATATTGATATACTCAGAGAACATATATAAACCTAATTTCATGGAAGAATACTCTGTATGATATCCACCCACTAACTCGGTTTCACATTCTGGTAAGTCAAATGGAACCCGATTACATTCTGCAAATGCACAGGTCATAAAAATCAGGAATCCCAGAGGTTGAACCCAGATATTCCAGTTTACAAAGCCTGACTGTTGAGCCACGATTTCACCAATGGATAGTGTGCCAGTAACCATCAATAAAGCGATCAACGACAAACCCATTGCAATTTCGTAACTGATACTTTGTGAAGCAGCACGAATTGCCCCCATCAGGGAGAACTTGTTGTTGGAAGCCCAGCCTCCTAACATAATTCCATAAACTCCCAAGGCAATAACGCCGAAGATATACAAAACCCCGATATTCACATCTGCAACTTGTAAACTAATGGCTTTATCACCAATCGTTAAGGTTTGCCCCCACGGAATTACCGCAGAACTAATACAGGCAGTAATAATTGCTATGGTAGGTCCTAGAATAAATAAGGTTTTGTGAGCTCCTGCAGGAATAATCTCTTCCTTGAAAAAGAATTTTCCACCATCACATAAGGGTTGTAATATCCCAAATAATCCAGCTCGATCAGGGCCATGTCGGTCCTGCATGAATCCTGCAATCTTACGTTCTGCTAAAGTAGAATACATGGCAATAACTAATGTAACCACAAATATGATGACAACTAAGATTAATTTCTCTAAAATAAAGGCCGTTTCCATCTTCCTTTTCCTATTTTAATTTTTCAGATCTTGCCAATTGCTCCACATTCGCCTCCTGTAATACCGGATTATCTTGGATTACACTCGGTGGATCAAATTGATGATAATGGTTCGAAGCAATTACCGATTGATCGCTGATCTTCGTTGGCTCCTCTAAAACCCAATCATCCGTACGCTTGGTCTCGAATCTACAGGTATCACAGATAAATTCTTCAACCTCATTATACTCATCTTTCCTGCCTGTTACACGGATGACATCTGGCCCTTTATACCATAATGTAACCTTTCCTGAGCATTTTGGACAATCCCGATGCGCATCTACTGGCTTGGTAAACCAAACCCTATTTTTAAACCTAAAGGTTTTGTCTGTCAATGCTCCAACCGGACAAACATCAATGACATTCCCTATGAAATCATGATCTAATGCCTCATGGATATAGGTTGAAATCTCAGCATGATCTCCACGGAATAATATTCCATGTTCACGCTTGTTTGTCAATTGATTCGCAACGTATACACAACGATAGCATAGTATACAGCGATTCATATGCAATTGAATCTTCTCTCCTATATCAATTCTCTCAAATGTTCTTCTGTCAAATTCATATCTGGTCTTCTCCGCTCCATGCTCATAGCTTAAATCCTGAAGCTTACACTCCCCTGCCTGATCACAAACCGGACAATCCAATGGATGATTGATCAACAACATCTCCACCACTGCCTTTCTTGCATCAACTACTTCCGGAGAGGTGATATTTAACACCTCCATTCCGTCCATTACAGTTGTACGACAAGATGCTACTAACTTCGGCATTGGTCTCGGGTCTTTTTCAGAACCCTTACTTACTTTCACCAAACAGGTCCGGCATTTTCCACCAGTACCTTCTAGCTTAGAATAATAGCACATTGCTGGAGGAACAATCTCTCCGCCAATCTGCCGAGCAGCATTTAATATCGTAGTACCCGGAGCAACTTCAATTGTTATTCCGTCTATCATTACTTTAAAATTTTGAACTTCTTCTGCCATCGTTGCTCTTAATTAATATGACCCTTATTCGGTTACTGGAACCAATGGATCTGCATAATGTGCTAAACCGTAGTTTCTCTTCTGTGCTTCTTCGGGATGTAGGATATGCCATTCAAATTCATCCCTAAAATGACGAATCGCAGCGGCAACAGGCCATGCTGCAGCATCTCCCAATGGACAGATCGTATTTCCTTCAATCTTTTGCTGTACCTGCCACAACAATTCAATATCCGACATATCTCCATGTCCTGTTTCGATCTTATTCAAGATCTTCTCCATCCAGCCCGTACCTTCACGACATGGCGAACATTGTCCACAACTTTCATGTCTATAGAAACGGGTATAATTATAGGTATTGCGAACAATACACTGATCTTCATCAAATACAATGAAACCACCTGAACCCATCGCCGTACCACTCACAAAGCCTCCGTCTGCCAATGACTCATAGGCCATCAATCGTGGATCTCCTTTAATGGTCTTCACAATCAGGTTCGCTGGTAATATAGGAACAGAAGAACCTCCAGCTACAACAGCCTTCAATCGTTTTCCATTCGCCATTCCGCCACAATATTCATCAGAAAAGATAAACTCTTCCACTGGGACACCCATCTCAATTTCATATACTCCAGGTTTTGCAATATTCCCTGACGCTGAAATCAATTTGGTACCTGTACTTCTTTCAATTCCAATTTTAGCATATTCCTCACCACCATCATTGACAATAGGAACTGTTGCAGCAATGGACTCCACGTTATTAACTACCGTAGGGCAGCCATATAACCCTGACACTGCAGGAAATGGAGGTTTTATTCTTGGATTCCCTCTTTTTCCTTCCAGGGATTCCAATAAGGCAGTCTCTTCACCACAGATATATGCACCACCACCTGGTTGCACATAGATCTCTAGATCATATCCTGTCCCTAGAATATTCTTACCCAAAAAGCCAGCTGCTTTTGCTTCTTCGATCGCCTTCTCCATGATTCGGATTTGTGGCATCATCTCTCCACGGATGTAGATATAAGATGTATTTGCTCCCAAAGCATAGCTGGAAACGATCATACCTTCAATCAAAGCATGCGGAAGATAAGTCATCAAGTAACGATCCTTGAACGTCCCAGGCTCTGATTCGTCACCATTACATACTAAATAGCGTGGAACACCTTCCGGCTTTGCCAGAAAACTCCATTTCATTCCTGTAGGAAATCCTGCTCCACCACGACCTCGAAGTCCTGATTTCTTCACTTCTTCCACAACATCCTCAGGTGACATGCTCTTCAATGCCTTCTCTACAGCACGATAGCCACCCTTCTCACGATATACAGCGAAGGTATTGATACCCGGCACATTGATATGTTCTAATAATAACTTACGTCCCATATTACTAAGCCTCGCTTTTTGTTTTATTTTTTAAATCGCCGATTAATTGATCGACACTCTCCGGTGTAAGATTCTCATAGAAGGTATAGCTTGGACCGATCTGAAGCACGGGACCAAATCCACATGCCGCCAAACACTCCACGCCCCGCCAAGAGAACATCCCATCATCAGTCACTTCTCCTTCTTTTACGCCTAATTTCTCTTCAATATGAGCCATGATCTTCTCTGCACCAACCAAGCAACATGGCCCCGTTCGGCATACCTCAAGAACATATTTTCCTTGTGGCTGTAAAAAATACATGGAATAGAAAGTTGCAACCTCAAATACTTCGATAGGCTCAATGCTCAGGAAGGTTGCTACTTTCTCCATAGCATCCACACTTAGCCAGCCATATTCCTCTTGTACCAAGTGAAGGATGGGCAATAATGCTGATTTTTGCTTTCCTTCAGGATAACGACTTACAACTTCGGAGAATTTCCCCAAAAGCTCTATCGAAAACTCGACAATCATATTTTCTTTAACACTAAGCATCTAATTCACCAGCTATTACGTTTAAACTACTCATATTGATAATCGCATCTGAAATTAACATCCCACTGGTCATTGGTGCAAACATCTGGTAGTTGATGAAAGATGGTCGTCTGAAGTGTAGACGATATGGAGTTCTACCTCCATCATGAACCAAATAAAATCCTAACTCCCCATTTGCCCCCTCAACAGAATGATAAATCTCAGCTTTTGGAGCATCCCATTCTCCCATCACAATTTTAAAATGATAGATTAAGGCCTCCATACTTGTATATACTTGTTCTTTTGGCGGAAGATAAAAATCAGGAACATCTGCATGGAAAATGCCTTTTGGCTCCTTGTCAATCTTCTCCAGCGCTTGTTCAATGATGCGAAGGGATTGCCACATCTCCTCATTTCTGACCATAAAACGGTCATAAACATCCCCATTTGTCCCTACTGGAATATCAAAATCAAATTCCTCGTATGAACAGTATGGTGAATGCGCCCTAACGTCATAATCCACTCCAGTGGCGCGTAGAATCGGTCCGGACCAGCTATAACTTAAAGCTTCCTCAGGTGTAACTGCCGCAACATTGGAGGTACGCTCGATAAAAATTCTATTTCTGTCAAATAATTCTTGAAACTCCTTCAATACTGGAGGAAATCTCTTTAAGAATTCTCTGATCTTTTCAAAAGCTACATCATTGAAATCACGTTCAAAACCACCAATACGACCAATATTAGTCGTTAATCGTGCTCCACAGATCTCCTCATAGATCTCATAGATGAATTCACGCTCCTGCATCACATACAAAAAGCCTGAAAACGCCCCGGTATCTACTCCCAAAATACCATTACAGATAATATGGTCGGCAATTCTGGCAAGCTCCATGACGATGACGCGCATATATTGAACCCGCTTTGGAATCTCAATATCCAACAGCTTTTCCACTGTCATATGCCAACCCATATTATTGATCGGTGAGGAACAATAATTCAATCGGTCTGTCAATGGGGTAATTTGATAGAAAGGTCTATGCTCTGCGATTTTCTCAAAAGCACGGTGGATATAGCCAATGGTGGAAACAGCATTGACTATCCGCTCCCCATCAATCTGTACAACATTCTGGAATACACCATGTGTTGCCGGGTGAGTAGGGCCAATATTTAAGGTCACCAATTCATCTTGAGGATCATTATCATCAAAGACTGGTGCATTATGTGATATTCTTGAAATTGATTTACTCATGATATCCGCTCTTATCGTCCAAAATAAAAATCCTTCTTATCCACACGATTTGGATCTTCTAGTGGATATTCCTTACGCATCGGGAAAACACCTAGATCATCCATATTTAAAATCCTTCTTAAATCTGGATGGCCTTCAAAATGTATCCCAAAGAAATCATAAGTTTCACGCTCCATCCAATTTGCCCCATTCCACAATACCGTGGCGCTAGGAATACTTGGATTCTCCTTTGTTAAGAAAACCTTAACCCGAATACGAACATTATGAACCAGGCTATGCACATGATATACAACAGCGAAAGGTTTTTCTTTCTCCGGATAATGAACAGCAGTAATATCAGTCAAATAAATAAACTGCATGAATTCATCATTCTTAATGCTGGATAGCAAGTCAATGATATGTTCCGTATCGGTTTCGACTGTTAAAAGTCCTTTAGGTTCTGATATATGGGTTAGATGATCGCCAAATTGTGACTTCAGCTTATCAATAACCGTTTGATTAGTCAACTTATCCATTATCTGTTGCAATTCCGTACTTTTCTAATAAGGCTTTATACTCCGGCGTATTTCTTCGGTTCAAAGATTCGTTCTTTACAATATCCTGAAGTCTTAATACTCCATCCAGAATTGCTTCAGGACGGGGCGGACAGCCTGGAACATAGACGTCGACTGGAATAATCTCATCAATACCTTGTAATACGGAGTAAGTATCGAAAATCCCACCACTTGATGCACAAGCACCAACGGCGATTACCCAGCGGGGTTCTGCCATCTGAACATACACCTGTTTTAAAACCGGCGCCATCTTTTTGGCAATTGTCCCCATTACTAGCAACATATCCGCTTGTCTTGGCGAGAAACTAGGACGCTCCGCACCAAACCTTGCTAAATCATATGTGGAACCCATAGTCGCCATAAACTCGATCCCACAACAGGAGGTTGCAAATGGTAATGGCCACAATGAGTTCGCTCGTGCCAACCCAATGGCCTTATCCAATGTCGTTGCAAAGAATCCTGCTCCTTCTACACCTGGAGGCGCATCTGATAAGGTAATATTACTCATCTTATTGTCTATTAAATGATTGGCCTTGAATCAACCTGCGGTTAGTCCCAGTCCAATGCCTTCTTCTTAATGATATAAATAAACCCTAAAAGCAATAAGCCCATGAATACAAACATCTCAATCAATCCCTGCACCCCAAATTCGCGGAAATTAACAGCCCATGGATACATAAAAATCACCTCGATGTCGAAAATGACAAATAAGATGGCTACCAAAAAATACTTGATTGAAAAAGGTTGACGCGCATTACCAACGACCTCAACACCAGACTCAAAAGCACCTAACTTGTTCTCGGTACGTACTTTTGGCCCAATAAGATGTGTCCCAATAATTGTTGTAACACCAAAACCTACGGCCACCGCCAATTGAATTAATATAGGAATATAATCTATAGGCGCACTTTGCCCTGCTAGTCCATCCATATCTTTAGTTTATTGCTATTAGTAGTATAGCAAAAATAACAAAATATGTCAATAAAAAAAGGATAGACCCAGCCTGAGGCATTGCTTTTTGTTATTTTGAATCATTATAAATTAGAGATGTTTTACCAAAGAATATAAAGTCCATGTATGATTAATTTTATCTAAACATCTAATTGATTTCCTGACAAATAACAAAAGCCAATAGGTCATGAGAATTGTATGGATAAGAAATCGGGCCGAGTCAAAAAGAAATATATCATGGGCTCCAAATCCGTACAATTGGTAGAAAAGTCTACATCCCTGCTTGAGCAAGTTCGAGGGCATAATTATGGCGCTGAAAAAATGAATCCTATCAAGCCCCAGCGGGGCGGAATATTTGTAGAAAAAAAATGCATTAATACACAACCAGCCCCCTCCCTTCTTTCCACTCTCTCAATTCTCACATCTCACATTTCACATCTCACATCTCACATCTAGCATATACAACAAAAAAAACCCGCAAATTGCGGGCTTTTTTTGTTGTATATGCTGGTCGCTTACAAAGCTCCCATCATTTGAGTAGCAAATGCATCATCTGCTTTCAATTTCAATGTTTCACTGAAGTGTTGTTTTGCTTTTGCAGTATCACCTTTTAGGTACGCGAAATAGCCGATATAGTTATGTGCATCAGCTGCATAAGTTTTGTTAGCTTCTTCTTCAGCTTTACCAGAAGCATTGATCGCTTCCAATAATTTAGTGAATGAGTCAACAAAAATACCTTTAGCATTTTCAGGATCGTACATTACGTTATCCAAAGCTAGTTCAGTTAATCCTTTGTAGTATAACGCTGGAATTTTGTATTTGGCAACAACTTCTTTTTTAGTTGAATTTGCTACAAGACCCAATGATTTCACTGCTGCTTCCAAGTGTGGTTTAGCTTCAGTCATTTTTTCAGCTACTTGTTCAGGAGTCAACTCAGTACCTTCTGGAACAGTTACTAATTTAGAACCGATACCATACTCGATTTGCCCTAAGTAGAAGTTCGAGTCGAAGAAGTAGTCAGAGCTATCATTGTTAGCAGGAATCGCGAAGATTTTAGAAGCAATTTCTTGTTCACCATTTTTGAAGTATTCAAAAGCAGTTTCTGAGATTTCCTCATCATAATTCTCGTCTTCAGTTTGTTTAGTTTCAGCTACTTTTAATAATTCAGCACCTTTTGCAGCATCACCAGCAACTAAGTTTGCTAAACCAGCATATAAGTAATCACGTCCGATTAAACGAGCTGTATCAACTTTGCTGAATAAAGTAGTCATATACTCTAATGATTTTGGATAATCTTTATCTTGTAGAAAAGCGATATATCCTAAGTATCGATAAACTTTAGCATCAACACCTTCAATAGTTGATAATTGTTGTGCTACAGTTTTCAATTCATCATAGTTACCAGAATAAACCAAGAAGTCAGCGTAACGAACCTTAGCATCTGTTGAAGCATCACCTGTCAATGACAAGTATTTTTTGTAGTTCTCTACTGCCTTTTGGTTGATTTCACGATACTGATCTTCTGGTGCCTTGATAGATGATAAGTAATAAGTTTCTGCCAATTCACGGTAGATCGGACCATATTCAGGGTTCTCACCTGCCAATGTAGTCAATTGCTCTAATACTACATCATAAGCTTGTGCTCTTCTAGAGATGATTGCTTGACCAATTTTAGGCGCTAAAAGTTTAGGGTCAATTGTCAAGGCATCACGGTAAGCTACGTATGCAGGGCTACTTTCACGTAGACCAGCATAAGCATCACCTAATGCATTAGGAATTAAAGCATCCTTTGCATTCATTTCTTTAGCCTTAGTTAAATATTCTACCGCTTTTTTATAATCCGGTTTTGGCGAATCAATATATGCTCTACCAATAAAGTAAGGGATTTCATACTCCTTTTTACCTATACCTTGTGAGGCTGTAGCAAACTTCGTTTCTGCTGCACTCACATTACCTTTTTCAAGGTCTACTATACCTAAACCTACAGTATTCAATTTTTCTTTAGGAGCATTTGTTACACCTTCTTGGAAAACGATTTGAGCTGAGTCAACTTTATCGTTAATCAAGTGAATTTGTCCTAAGTAAAAATAGTTTTCACCATCTTTTGCCTTCTTCTGAACCAAATTTTGCAACATTGCTTTAGCTTTGTCATATTGTTCAGCTTGAATTGCAGCCTTTGCATCTTTGATACTTTGAGCTTGTGCTGTACCTGTAGCAACAGCCCCCGCAACTAAAAGGCTTAAAAATAATTTGCTGTTTGTCATAATCTGTTATTTACTCTTTGTTATAAACTAATTTATGTTGTCTTCTCTAATAATGATTTCTCGACCTGGCATCGTATAAGGCAGTAAGCCATATTTTAATACGATTCTTTGTCCACGATCTCCTGTCATGAACGCAGAAAAACCTATCCCCAATCCCATCTTTGGCTGATAATTTAACACTTGAAATTCTGATTTCAGAGCGTATTCATCGGTAGCAAATGTGGTCTGAGAAGGCTTAAAGAAACCGAGACTTTTACCATCTTTTATACTTTGAAGGCTTAAGATACGAATTTTATTTTCTTCTCCAAACTGCTTTATGCAATCTAAATACTGCCCGTAAGAGATCACACCTATACTGTTTGGATCCGCCAAAACTTCATCGATAACTTCTTTGGAAGTCGTCATCCCTTTCACAGATTGGCCAGAAACCTTTTCCAAGTTCGTTAATTCCTTAACTTTTCTAAAATTTGTGGAATTGATATTATCAAATACCAAACGCTTTCCTGAATTAGATTCTCCTTTCAACAATGATTTTAACGTATTAATATCGATTGAAGTATCTGCTGCCGAAAGATTATTAAAAAAAAGAACGCCATCATAGAAAATTGGGAAGGTACGAGGTTTCAATTGTCGTTTTACAAAACCTGCACTCTCCTCAGTACTTAGAGACCTCGCTAGGACTGCAATATCTGCTTCTCCAGTAATCAACGCATTGATTGCTTCCTTTTCAGGCAATGGAATCAGCCTGATATTTGCATTCTCATAGGATGTTTTAAAAACATCAGCTTGTTCTAGCATGATCGGCAAAATCGACTCATCTACGATTACTGCCAGTTCTCCTGCTAAAATCTTGCCAGTTCCTACGCCCTGCTTCTTCTGAGTACTATCTGTTACATCCTGACCTTTCTTTTTACTATTGGAACATGCGCCAATAGACAACATTAAAAAGCCAATGAATGCATAGATTAATATTCGCTTCATGATTATTAGAATGAAATAGTTCGCTAAGGATTAATTATTTCTAAAATTATTTTGCCAAAGTCGGGCAAAACGCATAAATGAATATACGATTAGAAGGACTCCAAATATGTTCTTGTAAGTAGGATCAATTTCGATCGGAAAACCTTTCCAAAAGATAATTAATAATCCCACCACGAAATAAAAGAAGAACATGAATAGTCCTAAAATGGACAGAAATCGCTGTGTGGGCGATTTCTGTCTAAAATTATTTCTTGTTGAAGGATTCGACATATCGAATTACATTTGCGACAAGTCTAAGCGAATCGGCAATGAATAACGAACTGGAACCGGACGACCATTCTGGATAGCTGGTTGCCATTTCTTGGATTTCTTCAATGCAGTGATTGCTGCTTGACCTGTTCCATAAGAAAGATCTTTTACCACTTTGATATCTGTCAAAGAACCTGTTTTGTCAATTACGAATGACAATTCGATTGTACCTTTTACTCCTGCTTCACTAGCAGCAGCTGGATAAACAAGTGTCGTAGACACGAACTGACGGAAGGCATTGATACCTCCTGGGTACGAAGCTGGTACTTCAACGGCTTCGAAATCGTAAACCTTATTCGGGTCACCACCTTCTACACCTTTTGTACTACCAGTAATAGCACCTTCTACTTTCTTAGGACCAAACTCTCCTGTCGGAACACCTGAGGCACCTGGGGTACCTTTCAAGGTAATACGCGCTGGAGTCGCATTTTTTTCCTTAATTTCTTCTTGAGAAACAACCTCTTCTTTTACTTGTCTTGCATCAACAACCTTAGGCTCTGGGAAACGTATTAAGTCTTCCGCAGGTGGCTCTTCAGCAATACGTTGAGGCGGGGTTTCCTCTTGAGGAAGTGGTTCTTCTTCTTCAGGTGGCTCAGGAAGTTCTAAGTCTTCCAAAGTTACTGGAGTAACAACCTCCACTTCTTCAACTGGTTTCTCAGGAAAAAGCTTTATATCAAAGGCTTTTATAGCCACGAAAGCAAGGACTACCGCCGAAACTGAAAATAAAGCGATGTTTGTTGCCTTTGGAGCAAACTTACGTAGTTCATACGCACCATACTCTTTATTTCTATTTTCAAAAACGACATCTAGCCATTCTTTCTTAAATAAATCTAATTTTGAACCAATCATTTTCTTTCGATTTAGCTGATATTATTCGTTGTAGATTCCATTGGTCTTTAAAACCTCAACCTCTTCAGGTTTAATTTTGGAAATCATAAAACGTTTAACATCAGTGATTTTCATTTCATCTAATATATCAACGAGATTACGTTGAATAGACCTGTCACTTGGACGAATTACAACAATTAGATCTTTACCACCTGACACTTGAGGAACTTGCGCTTTTTTCTCTAAAACGATTTTTCTAATTCCTTCTTTGCTATAATCTACGACAGCTGGTGCCGAGATTGGGTTTGCTAATTGTCCGTAATACCAAGCAATCTTATTATCCGAACCTAACAATAAGGTGATAGAACGGTTATCCGCGATTTCAATCTCGGGATTTTTCTCATTCATGTCCTTATTCTTATCAGGCATGTTAACATCCATCGCTTGAGGCTTATTCAAGGACGTTGTAAGCATGAAGAAGGTAATCAGAAGGAATGCTAGATCCACCATCGCGGTTAAATCCACACGTCCACCGTTTTTCTTCGACCTTACTTTGCCGCCTTTTTTGCCGCCGCCGGAGTCTTGATTTAATTCTGCCATTTTTTATCTTCTTATTTTTCCTGACGTAATCCAGTCACAAAACTAAATTTGTTTTGTTTTTGGTTTCTCAGGGTTTCGATAATCAAATTCATTACTGCGTACTTTTCTTCAGCATCTGCTTTGATCGCTACAACCAATGGCCCTGGATTCGTGAAATTCTTCTCCTCTGCTTCTCGGTCACGGTTAAATTCAACCGTTGCTAAACGTGCTTGCTGAACCCAGTGATACAATTCGTTCGATAAAGCCTCAGTACTATCCACTGGGATACCTGATTGGATCTCTACCGTACGCTTCGCTGGCTCTTGTGCTAGCAAAGGTCTCAACTGTTTGAAAGGCACACCAAAGTCCTCTAGTCCTTTAAACTTCTTATAATCTTCATCCGAAAATGGAACACTATATTTAGCAGACATGTTTTTCAACGTTCTTTCCCTTACATTCGGGTTTTTGATCGTGAAGAAAACCTTACCCTGTTCTCCTACTGTAATAATCGCCAAGTTATCATCCGGCAATTTATCTAAAGTAGTAGACGCTGGGGTATCTACCATAAGTGTCTCAGGCTGACGTGCTGTCGCCGTCAATACGAAGAAGGTAAGAAGCAAGAAAGACACATCACACATTGCGGTCATGTCGATCGCTGTGCTGGCTCTTTTTACTTTTGCTTTTCCCATTTCTTTACTTCTTTAATGTAAACACTCTATTTCGTTTTAATAATGATGCGAAACCGTTGAACATTGCATAAAATAAATTCAACTTTTTTTCGAATCTTCTTATTTGTGGTTTGCTGCGTACGTTTGAACGATTGAGAAACCAGCTTCGTCAATAGAATATGTTAATGTATCGATCTTAGAAGTTAAGATGTTGTAGAAAATAATCGCGATAGTAGATGTACCGATACCTGTAGCCGTGTTAATCAAGGCCTCAGAAATACCGTTTGCTAATTGTGCTGAATCTGGAGTACCACCTGTTGCTAAAGCCGAGAACGCTTTAATCATACCTGTTACTGTACCTAATAGACCTGTTAATGTACCAATTGATACTAATGTAGCGATAACTGTTAAGTTTTTCTCTAACATTGGCATCTCTAAAGTAGTAGCCTCTTCAATTTCTTTTTGGATTGCTAATACTGATTTTTCTGTATCTAATCCTGGATGAGCTTCAACATCTTTATATTTTAAAAGACCAGCTTTGATTACGTTCGCTACAGAACCTTTTTGTTTGTCACACTCTTGGATAGCATTGTCAATATTACCTGATCTTAATAAACCTTGTACTTTTCTTACAAAGTTACCTACGTTTCCAGTTCCAGACGCTTTACTGATAACAATAAGACGCTCGATTGAAAAAACCCATACCATTAAGAATAAACCAAGTAATACTGGTACCACATATCCTGCATGGTATACCATTCCTAAATAGTTTCCAGGTAAAGGTCTGTTCTCAACATTTCCGTCAACGAAGTTACTAGGATCACCCATTACATATTTGTAAACCAAGAAACCAATTACTAGACAAATGATAATTGCTAAACTTGCAAATAGATTACCCGCATTGCCACTCTCTTGTTTAGCTGGGGCTGTTGTAGTTTTTGGTGCGTTTGCCATTTTTTACTAATTTTTAGATTTTTTACTGTTGTTTAATTATTAAGTTAAATTCAATTTAATGCAAGCTAATTGCCGTTATTTTACATTAATTCAAAACAAATATAGCATTTTCTGTTAAAAACAAAATTAATTTGAAGATATCTGATTATTTAATTTTTAGGTCGTGTTACCTACTCATTGACGTTCTTCAGCAGCTCTCAAATCAATGCTTCATTTGTCGTATCACATAACGGTTGAATATTCCATATTTTTTACAATGAAAACCATTTTTTTTTTGAATTGCAAATTATCAAATCGTTAAATGTTAAAAATAAGTGAGCATTTACTTACAATCTCGCCCGCCTTTCCAAAACCCAAATCCAAATAAATACCCATTATTTCTTTGTTTTATAAACGTTTACATAGCAATCCGAAGCTTAGCCCGTCACAGATTTTACCCCGTACTTTTCCAAACTTAAATATTGGATAATTTTTTCCTTGAAATCACCTTGTATCAAGATTTCTCCATCCTTTACACTCCCTCCAACACCACAACGCTGCTTCAAAACCCGACCTAAATCCTCTAAATCAGAGTCCGAACCCACAAAACCCGACACAAACGTCACAACCTTCCCCTTACGCTGTTTCTTGTCAATCCCTACGCGTAATTTCTGCTTTTCATTCGGAAGCGTTTCTACCTCCTCCTGAGCATCAGTATCATTATATTCAAAATCATCGGAAGTGGAATAAACGATCCCCTCAAACCTTTGTTTCTTCTGCTTAGCCATTTCTAACAAATTATTTTTAATGCGTTCCCTTGTACCTTAATATCAATTTTATTCCCTAAATCCATCGGTTCACCATCTAAATGAACCGGAGCTTTACCCTCCTGCTCAATGCAAATTTCTTTACCAGGAATAATCTCAACGTATTCAGATTGGTCCGCAGTCTTATTAAATAGATGAAAAATCATCATCGGTAAAGTATATAACGGAAATTTATGCACAACACATACATCCAATAGCCCATCATTTATCGAAGCATTGGGTGCGATATAGGCATTATTGCCATATTGTGGTGAATTCGCTACGGAAATCATGAAAGCTTCCCTTTCGTAAGTCTTCCCATCAATCTTTAAGGTATACTTCTTCGGCTTATAATTACTGATCACATTGATGACCGTCCTTAAATATCCCACCGGACCTCGGATGGTTTCAGAGGCAAAGCGATCACTCACTGAGGCATCAAAACCAATTCCGGCGATATTGAAAAAACAGCGATCAGCGATTTTACCGCAGTCGATCTCGACGGATTCAAATCGATTGATCCTACGCAAGGCTGCAGATTCATTCATCGGGATCCCTAAATAATAAGCCAATCCATTTCCTGAGCCTTCCGGCACAATCCCCAAGGGAATACCCGACCCTACTAACGCGGTTCCAATTTCATTGATAGTACCATCTCCCCCTACCGCAATTACAGCATCGTATTGCTCCTCAATCGCAGATTGAGCAAGTTCAAAGGCATGGTTAGCGTGATTAGTGACCTTAAAGGTCGGTTCAAACCTGTTTAAATCCAGTACTTCGAGTACCTGTTTATTAAACGTTGTCTTCTTCTTCCCGCCAGATACTGGATTGATTACAAACAGTATGCGCTTCTTTCTCATTTACGTCATTTAATTCCGCTAAAGATAATAATTTGAATGAAATACTTTTTAAATATTGCAAAGTATCGTAGCTTTGTGCCACACAAAATGTGGACTGATTTGCATTTAGCATTATCATAATGTAAATGGGAGATTGCAACCACAGTAAAAAAGTGCTAAAACCATTCGGGACAAATGATTTTTCACATACTGCCTGCTTTTCCCTTCAAACGTTTATTATTTTTATGGCATATTTATTTACCTCCGAATCGGTATCTGAAGGACATCCTGACAAAGTCGCAGACCAGATTTCGGACGCTTTAATCGACAACTTCCTCGCATGGGATGAAGATGCCCGCGTAGCTATTGAAACCTTAGTTACTACTGGACAGGTGGTTTTAGCAGGTGAAGTGAAGTCCAAAATCTATTTGGACGTGCAAAAAATCACTCGCCAGGTTATTGAGAAAATCGGATACACCAAATCCGAGTATATGTTCGAAGCGAACTCCTGTGGAGTATTATCTGCTATCCACGAACAATCTGCTGATATCAATCAAGGTGTTGACCGCGTCACTAAACAAGAACAAGGCGCTGGTGACCAAGGAATTATGTTCGGCTATGCAAATAACGAAACGGAAAACTATATGCCTTTGGCATTGGATATTTCACATCGTTTATTGTATGAACTTGCGGACTTAAGACGCGAAAATAGCGAAATTAAATACCTTCGCCCAGACGCTAAGTCGCAGGTGACTTTGGAATACGACGACAACCATAAACCCGTTCGTATCGATACAATCGTAATTTCTACCCAGCATGATGATTTTGCTTCTGAAAAGGAAATGCAGGAGAAAATCCAAGCCGATATCATCAATATTTTAATCCCTCGGGTTAAAGCCCAATTGAAACCTGAGTTACAGGCTTTATTTACGGATGAAATCAAATACCATATCAACCCAACAGGAAAATTCGTAATCGGAGGTCCTCATGGAGATACAGGATTGACAGGTAGAAAAATCATCGTGGATACTTATGGTGGTAAGGGTGCTCATGGTGGTGGTGCTTTTTCAGGAAAAGACCCTTCAAAGGTTGACCGTTCTGCAGCCTATGCAACCCGTCATATCGCGAAAAACCTAGTAGCAGCAGGTGTTGCTGATGAAATCTTAGTTCAGATTTCATATGCTATCGGTGTGAAAGATCCTATGGGAATCTATGTAAACACTTATGGTACCAGCAAGGTTAACAAAACTGATGGTGAAATCGCTACTATTATAGGTCAGCTTTTCGACATGACTCCTTACGGTATCGAAACACGCTTAGGCCTTCGCAACCCAATCTACGCTGAAACCGCAGCTTATGGACACATGGGTAGAACCCCAAAAACGGTTACCAAAACTTTTGAAAACTCCAATGGCGAAACTAAGACCCTTGATGTAGATTTATTCACTTGGGAAAAATTAGACTTCGTTGATGAGGTAAAAAAAGCATTCGGAATTTAATCTTCAAAGATGTAATAAGTTCTTTTAGCTTTTAAACCGCTAAGGGACTTCTTAAATATTTAGAAACGCGCTTGAAATAGCTTTCAAGCGCGTTTCTTTTTTTATTTTCAACAGCTATTTTCCAAAGAATTCTTGTAGCCACTGAATCCTATCTTTATTCAGGATTTTCTATGAACAAATTAACTGTTTTACCGGACCTCTTCCGGACCTTCCTCGGACAATCGTCGGATTTCGTTCGAATTTTTTCGAACAAGGTCCGGCCCAATTCCGAAGAAAATCTGGCGAAAACTATAATAATTCTTGAATTGCTATTGATATAGAGTCGAATTCAGGGTAATCCCCACTTAAAATAAAAAAAGGAGATATTGATTCAATAAAAAAGGAGCAATGTTCATTGCTCCTTAGAATATTTGTAATCATTGTTTCTACTACTCAGCGATAGAGGCTGAAGAAGTAGGAATTTGACGATTGACTTTCTTAACCAAACCCTGTAAAACAGTTCCTGGACCTACTTCAACAAAACTTTCAGCCCCATCTGCCAACATGGTTTCCACAGATTGCGTCCATCGAACAGCACCTGTAAGTTGAGCAATCAAATTATCTTTAATCGCTGTAGGATCCTGATAAGGCAATGCATCATAGTTTTGATAAATCGGACATACAGGAATCTGGATTTCAACATCCAAAATTGCGGCTTGCAATTCTTGCTTGGCAGCTTCCATCAACGGAGAGTGGAAGGCTCCACCAACATTTAATTTCAAGGCACGCTTTGCGCCTGCTTCCAATAATTTCTCACAAGCTTTGTCTACACCAGATACTAAACCTGAGATCACCAATTGTCCCGGGCAGTTATAATTCGCAGCAACAACAATATCATCAACCTGCTCACATACTTCCTCAACAATGACATCATCCAATCCTAAGATTGCAGCCATGGTACCTGGTTCCAGCTCTGTAGCTTTTTGCATCGCATTTGCACGCTTGGCAACCAACTTTAATCCATCCTCAAAAGATAAAGCACCTGCAGCAACCAAAGCTGAGAATTCACCTAGGGAATGACCTGCAACCATTGCTGGTTGAAATGTATCACCCAAGGCCTTTGCAAGAATAACGGAATGTAAAAATATCACCGGCTGAGTAACCTTGGTTTGTTTTAGGTCTTCTTCTGTTCCATTGAACATAATATCCGTAATACGGAAACCTAAGATCTCATTTGCTTTTTCAAATAAGGCTTTGCACTCTTCATTTGAGTCGTATAAGTCCTTGCCCATGCCCACAAATTGAGCACCCTGACCAGGAAAAATATATGCTGTTTTCATATCCAATAGTTTAATTAAACAAAAATATACTTAATCTTCGGGTAGAAAAGAAAGTGAGGAAAGATTTTCTTCACTAAAAATATCATTTGATATCTCTAACAGTTCTTTTGAACTTACTAAATCTATTTTCTCAAAAACCTCTTGCAGACCTACAACCCGATCGTAATCTAAAATATTCTTCGCCTCCGCTATGATCAAACTCATTCTATTCTCCTCAGCCAAAGCAATTTGACCCTTGAACTTATTCTTAGCTTTTTCTAATGCCTGCGGGCTTAATGCCTGCTCTTTTAGCTTATTCAATTCCTTATGGATCAATTTGATGGTTTTATCAACCTTTTCATCATCCGTCCCGAAGTAAATACTAAATAAGCCAGTATCCGAATAAAGACTATAATTAGATTCAATGGTATAAGCAATTCCATATTTCTCTCTAATATTCAAATTCAAGATATTAGACATGCCGTAGCCACCTAATAGATTATTCAATAATAACAGTCCGGTTTTACGAGAATCATGAATTCCATAGGCAGGTCCACCCAGAACTACGTGCGCCTGATTGATTGGTCTGGCACGTTCCACAAATTCCACGGGCTGAAGCATAATATCTTCTGCTGCATGTGACCATTGATGGTTATTAGGCTTGCCAAAAACCTTTTCAGCAATCTTTAGGACTTTTTTGTCGGTATAATTTCCTGAAATAGCAATCACGATCTTGGAGGCATCGTAATGTTGGTCTATAAATCTTTTGATATCAGATTGCTGGATAGCTTTTAAATCCTCTTCTAATCCTAGAATATTATGTCCTAAGCCTGAACCTTTAAAAATCTGATCTTCAAACTCATCCATAATCGATTCCTCAGGACTATCGAGGTAGGAGGCCATTTCATCTAGGATTACTTCCTTTTCCTTGTCCATTTCATCTTCCGGAAAGGTCGAGTGCAACAGAATATCTTCGAACAAGTCCAATGCACGTTCCAGATAAGGATTCAAGAAAGAGGCATGTATACAAGTATATTCCTTTGTGGTGTAAGCATTTAAATCGCCACCCACGGCCTCCAATCTATTCAGAATCTGGTTTGTGCTACGGCGTTCCGTTCTTTTGAACAATAGATGTTCAATAAAATGTGCCGTCCCAAATTTACCTGACTCCTCATGCCTGGACCCGGCATCCACAATAAGGCATATATGCGTAATAGAAGAAGAATGTGGCTGAAACAAAACTCGCAACCCGTTATCAAGTTGGAATATCTTATGATCCATATTGAAAAATTGAATGACAAAGGTAAGGAATAGTATTTATTATTAAGTATTTAGTAATTAGACCACATTCTATCAAAAAAAAATGGCCTAAAATTTAGGCCATTCATTATTATCTATTTAAATACTCAAATCTTTTTTTACCCATCAAAATCTAAATACTCTATACTAAATACTAAATACTACACTTACATTCTCGGTCTTCTCATTCCCGGAGGCATACCGGTATCTTCGGTCGGTGCGATTCCAGAGAATTTCTGAAGTTTAAATGTAAAGGTTAGCATAAAATAACGACCTAGACGATTGGTTTGCCTATCGATGGTCATGTTTTCTTGTACCGTTCTAGAAAGGTTGGTTTGTTCGTTCAACAAATCGAATGCTTGAAAACGAAGTGTACCACGTTGATCCTTTAACAATTTTTGCTCAATATATGTATTGATAATAAAAGGATTTACACTTGTCAAAGGTCCGTAACCCGAATTAAAGGATTTTGATAAATCTGCTCCAAAAATAGTCGTTGGAGTAATATTTACGGAACCAATCAAGGTTGGAGTCCATGAAGACACATTGTTATTAAAGTCTCCCAATGAGTTTCTGGTATAATTATAAGAATACCTTACTCCAGGATTCAATTCAAAGTTTTCAGATGGATTGTATCTGAACATTAAACCTTGCATGAATACCCAGTTATTGGAAATATTCTGAATTCCTTCAACTGCACTCAGCTCTCTTGCCGTGTAAGAAATATTCTTGTTGTAGCTGACACCACCCATTAACATCAGGTTGTAGGTCTTTTGTTTCAGAGACTTACCAAAGTGATAGAATGAACTTAGATTATAAACTGGATCTGATTCGTTCAAATACCTTGTTTCAGAAACCATACCTGCACCTTGAACATTCTCGCGTTTTACAAAAGACACAATTTTATCAGTTGTTACATTACCGTTCAACATGGCAAAGAAAGTATTTCCTTTTTGAAAATCGCCAGCACGGAACCTCATCATCATGCGATGTCTGAATTCAGGATTCAAATCAGGGTTACCAAATACGAGGTTTGTAGAAGTATTACCTACGGCATAAGGCAGCACCTGATTGATACTAGGTTCAGTTGAGGAACCTGAATAATTCAAGCTCAAATTCTTCTGTCTGGAAAACTTATATTCAAAGCGAGCGATTGGCATCCAATTTAAGTTAGAACGATCAATGACCGCACTGTTATCATCACTGGATACATCCCCTTTTAATTGAGATGGTTGAACTGCTGCACCGATGGAATATTTCACTTTATCATTTTCGAAGGCATAGTTTGCTCCGATACGATGAGTCGTAAAGGAATAATCCTGATCATAATGATAATTAAGGATACGATTATCAAGATTAGGTAGGGCAGCACCATCCTCATCAAAGGCATCTTGATATTGTTTGTTGACATAGTTGTTTTTATTGAAATCATAAGAGATCTCAATTTTTCCATGCTCAGAAACGGGCTCCAAATAGGAAAGACTTCCCCCAGCATTCCAACTTTTATTATTGACCTCACGAATGGTCTGCTCATAGATCTCAGCCATCGAAGAATTGGAATTATTTGGATCTGTCACCAAACGATCCAGTACTCCTTGATAATCTTCTGTTGTGGCAGCATTATCATAGTTGAAATTCATGAACAAGTTTCTTCCTTTATCACTCAATTTTCTATTATAAAGTCCACTAATACCAAATCTTGGGACATCAGAAACACTGTTTTCCACACGGGTATCAAAGGTTTCCGTAGCATCACTAAAGTCAAACCAATTTCCTTCGGAGTTCGATTTCGCTTTATTGCCTGTGAATCCGAATTGTGGGGTTAGCTTGATATAATCATTGTCTGAAATATTCCATTCTAAATTTGCTTCCAAACGATGGCTGGAAACAATATTATTGGAAGTAGAGTCAGAACTTTGTTCTAGATTTCCACCTTCCATAAAGTTGGTGGTTAAGCTGTTGGTCAAGGTAGTATTGTCGTCTCTACCGAAGGAGTAACTACCATAGACTTTCAGTTTATCAGAAAAATCATGACGGATATTGACCCCAATTGAACCGACATCAGTAATTCCTGAAGCACCGCCGAACATTCCGCCGCCACCACCAGGTCTTCCACCGCCACCTTGACGCATTCTAGCTCCACCACCGATAGTACGGAAGTCAAACAGGTTTGCATTCACGTTGTTTAGGTTACCAAGAACGGAGACTTGAGTTTTATCCGTCATCCCCATCCACATACCGGTTGCTTGATACCGATCTTCTGTACCATATCCAGCACGCAGGGTGGTCATAAAACCCTTATTGTATTTCGGGTCAATTTGAATGTTGATGATCTTTTCAGAGTTACCTGATTTATTTCCGGTAATATTGGCCATATCACCGTAATCATCTACAACTTGGATTTTCTCAATAATATTTGCCGGCAAGTTTTGGGTTGCCGTTTTCACATCCCCCCCAAAGAAGTCCTTACCATTGATTCTCACTTTAGTAACGCTTTCCCCTTGGGCAGTGACATTTCCATCTTTATCCACTTCCACCCCTTGCAATTTCTTCAAGGCATCTTCAGCCACTGAACCTTCTCTAAGTTTCAGGTCCCTGGTGCTGTATTCGACAGTATCACTTTTCACTTGTACCGTTGGTACACCTTCAATTACAACTTCTTCAATTTGATTTTCATTAACATCTAACTCAAAACTAGGGATTTGTAATTCCTTTTGCCCTTGAGGGAAATCGAATTCCTTTTCGTAAGGTGAGAAGCCAAGGCTACTGACTCTGATTTTAAATTTTGTGGCTTTAACGTTGGTAAAAGTGTAGAAACCAGCATTGCTGGAACTGGTTGCGACGGTATCAGTATCTGTAATTAAACGTACAGAAGCACCAGATATCGGTCGGGATTCAGTATCCCTCAGCATTCCAGAAACTTCACGGCCCGATTGACCGTAAGCAGTAATTCCCATGGCCAAGAAGCAAAAGCAAGTCAAGGCTTTCAATAATTTATCCATATATCAATTAAACTAATTCTAGTTCAGAGTCCCCAAAATCCAAGCATCGAGCTTGAATTTATAAGGACTTTTTACTGTAGGGGTATATTGCCCATACATTGATCCTCGAGGGTCCGGTCTGCTTTTAATTGTTTTTTGTAATATGGAAAATCTGTTGTTAATCATGATTTGAATGGCGATTGGATTTTTCAAATCCTTGATACCAATTGCCTGAATCGGAATTTTTGATTCATAGACCAAAACATCATTATCCATCAGTTTTGCTACTGCATGCACGCCATAAGTATTTTCAAATGACAGCCTTCCATCTACAATTCTTGCAAACCCCTTCACCCCATAACCCCTGCTTCGCTTGATTAACTCTTCGCGAACATTCATATTCGGGAGGTTTTCATCGTTACGCATAGCCCTGATAGACTCACTGTCCGGAATAGGAAAGATTAATAATGCCCCATCTTTCTTTTTACCTTCAGGGTTGATATTCACGATGATACCATTTCGGGTTGCTTCCTGCTGTAATGCAAGGTCCTTAATTTGAACTGCTGTATACAAATAGTTAGCGTCGTTTGTAACAGCGAAACTCCAGCTGGAATCTTGACCTATTATAGATAACTGATTTCCCCATTCCTTAATATCCCCATCCACTGCAACCTCTAAACTGGGTAAAATCGCGTATCGATCTTTTTTCTTCTGCGCCAACAAATTTGAACTAGCAAAGATTAAAATGGCAATAATGATATTCCTTTTCATACTTTTTAAGTATTCTTCTTTCTATCAGCAGTATAAGAAAAAAAATTATATTCCCGAATACCTCACAAAGAAAAACACAAGAAGTGTAAATTAGTGTAAAAGGAAATTAATCACGGAGATGTTACAGATTTTTATAGTAGTAAGTATTAAGTATTTAGTATTAAGACTTGCCTTTCAAGTTGATCTTTTATGAGGATAATTTAAATTGGAGCGGGGTTATTTTTGGAAGTTCGATCAATCTAATTACTAAATACTATCTTTAGGGATGATTTCTACTTTACTATCTACATTTCAGGAGGAATATTTAGAGGCGGGTTGTGATGAGGCGGGGCGTGGGTGTTTGGCGGGTCCGGTATTTGCGGCGGCGGTGATTTTTCCGGCGGGATATTCGAATCCGGTATTGAACGATTCCAAGAAATTGTCGGAAAAAAAAAGGATGGAACTGCGTCCTATTATTGAGAAGGAGGCATTAGCATACGCTGTTGCCAGCGTGTCTGCGGAGGAAATTGATAAAATAAATATTCATAAGGCGTCCTATTTAGCGATGCATAAGGCTTTGGATATTCTGGGGGTAAAACCTGAATATCTAATTATTGATGGCAATAAATTTATCCCATATGGCAGTGTTCCACACGCCTGTATTGTAAAGGGTGATGGGAAATACCTATCCATTGCTGCAGCCTCTATCCTAGCAAAAACCTATAGGGATGAATATATGGACAATATTGCGGTTGATTTTCCGGAATATGATTGGTTGAAGAACAAAGGTTATCCTACCATAAGACACCGGGAAGCAGTGTTGAAGTTGGGATTAACGCCACATCATAGAAAGACATTTAGGGTTAGCGAACCGCAGCTGAAGCTGTTTTAGAAAGTGGAGGTGGAAAAGCATTCATGGTTTTTGATTTTAATTGTTTTTTTATATTAGGAATTGGCGGGTGAAAGGGAAAACTCCAGAGGAGTTTAATGTTAGTAGTAGATATTATCAATGAGATAAGCCCGTCTCCAAAAAACCCAATCGCTAAAGCGATTGGGTTTTTTGGAGACGGGCTATTATTTTTTAGGCTATCTGTTACTAATATTGAACCCCTCTGGGGTTCTTGACTCCGCTTCCTATTTATGAATCGTTTGAATTAATCAGCCAACTGATTGATTAAACGGGATGTAAAGCCAATAAAAAAGGGATTCTTTTCAGAATCCCTTTTTTATTGGAATATGTATTTCTAAATTTTCTCTTTTCTATGTTTTAGTGATAACCAAATGGCGAATCCTAATCCTAATACTAGGATAATGGATGCTACCAAGGATATGATATTACTGATGCGCATGGAGTCAGGGGCAAAAATAAATTCTACTTTATGGTTACCGCCTGGTAATGAAAGTCCTCTTAATAGATAGTCTGTACGGATAATCGGCACTTCTTCGCCATCTACATAAGCTTTCCAGCCTTTATCATAGAAAATCTCAGAGAATACGGCGAACACATTGTTTCCTGCTGAATATTCATATTTCAAGGTATCTGGATGGTACGAAGTCAATTTGATTTCTGCGTTGGTTGGTTGACCAATGCTTGCATTGCCTATCTGCCCTTTTAATCCTTCATTGATGATTGCTTCCTTTTTCGGATCGAAGGTATTCAAGGCGTCCATCTCTGCTTGGTTGCTATTTACAAACCTAATGTTGTTTACAAACCAAGCATTTCCTAAAGCTGAGCTTCTACGGTGGATTCTTTCTGAATTATTGCTTTGATCTTTGCTGATGATATAGCGAACATTTAACATATCCAATACATCCTCATTAAAATCACCATTAAATTGATTCTCCAATAACTCTTGGAAACGCATCAATTTTGCGGCATGATATCCACCAATGCTTTTGTGGAAAAAGGATGTGCTTGCATCGTTGAATGGACTTGTAGTCAGGTCAAATACACGGTATGACAAGTCTTTATCCAAATGAATCAACTGATCAACCTCCCGTTCAGGAATAGGTTTTTCATAAATACTTTTATCAACGAAGGACTCTGAATTTAAATATCTTTTATCAACTGCCCATAGATCCACAATAGTGATCACCGCAATTGCAGCAGTAAGAACAGCCACTGTAAGTTTCTTCTTAACATAGAACCATACAAATCCTGCTGTTAAAACGACAATAAAGAATGAGCGCCAAGCATCAGAAGAAGCTAGATCGGCACGGTCTTTTAATAAGGCATTCGCCAATTCAGCACCTAAAGTTGGGTCTTGAACTTGTTGTTGCAATGCCGCAACAAATTCTTGGTGATTAGCAGTGCGTAATGCAAGAATACTTGGCATTAAAGCAATCATTAAACAAATAATGGCTACTGCTCCCCCAGAATACAATACTTTTTTATCTAAACCCTTAATTTCATTTCCTCTGGTTATGATTTCATTCAATCCCATTATTGCAAGTAATGGAATCAATACAGATGGAATCACCAATATCGATTCAACCGCTCTGAACTTGTTGTACATTGGCAAGTAGTCAAAGAACAAATCAGAAATAAAAGGAAGATGACGTCCGAAAGAAAGGAAAATAGTCAGTACGGTTGCTGCAAGAATCCACCATTTTAAGCGATCCTTCACAACGAATAAAGCAAGGACGAATAAAAAGATGATTCCAGCACCAAAATACCAAGGTCCGGAAGTGAAACGCTTATCGCCCCAGTAAGTTGATAAAGCTCTATTAGCATATTGCAAAGCTTCAGCTTTTGAAGCTCCTATTTTCTCAATTACTTTTACGGAATTTGACTTTTCGGTCATTGTACCACCAGAGCGACCACCATATGCATTAGGAATCAAGAAGGTAATATTTTCACCGATTCCTTGGCTCCATTCATAAGCATATTCCTTATCTAATCCAGCGTTTGATTTTCCAGAAGCATCTGTTTTCGTAAGATTAGCTTTACCACGGATTGTTTCCTTACTATATTCATAGGTTGGAAATAAAACCGATGCATTGACTAATACTGCTATAACAACACCTATTAATTGAAGCCCTGTGGCTTGTAGGAATTTATTCAGTTTTTTATCGCGGATTGCATAATACAACTCAAAACCCACCAAAACCATTAAGGCAATGAACAGGTAATAAGTCATTTGAATGTGGTTAGCTCTGAGTTCGAGCGCTAGGAACAATGCCAAGAGGCTTGGTCCCCAGAATTTACTTCCGCGGTAACAGAGGATTACAGAACCAATAATTGGAGCGAAATAGGCGATTGCATAGGCTTTATTGATGTGCCCTGCTTCGACATATATCATATTGTAGGAGGAGAAGGCGAGTGCAACAGCACCGATTGCCGCTACCCAAGGTCGTAATCGTAAGACCGAGAACAGGAAATATCCGCCTAATAAGAATAATAATAATACATCGGAAGGAGGAGGAAATACGGCTCTGATAGCTGGTCCAATATGTGTTGTGATGTTACTGGCATGATCATACCAAATTTGATAAGTTGGCATACCCCCAAACATGGAATTGGTCCATAACGGAGTAGTTCCATCTTTTTCCATGTACTCAAAAATTTCTTTTTGACTACCACGTGCTTGCATCACATCGCTTTGCAACAAAGTTTTTCCTTGCCAAACTGGCGTAAAATAAAACACCACTAAAAGCAAGAAGATGCCTATAATGATTAAGTGATTCTGATTTTCCTTAAACCAAGTTTTCATCTAGTAATGAATAGGATTATTAATGATATAGCCCCAAAAATATAGAATTGATGTGAGATTTGGGTTATATTGGATGAGAAAGTTGAAAATTAAGAGCAGCAATGCCGTTAATATCCGAACACATTGTTTGCAGAAGTTAATCTTTCCACGATATAGTAAGAAAAATCAGTATCTTAACCCTTTTGTATCAGATCTTTAATGTTTGCCAGCTCTCCAAACAAGACTAATAAATCATTTTCCATAAGGACTGTATCAGATTTAGCAATACCCGATGCTTCCTTGCTTAATCTTGTCGTTCCTTCTCTGGTGGTTTGATTTTCCACATGAACAGTGGTCAATACAATTACTTTATATTTATTGGTCAAATCAGCCTCTTTAAGGGTCATCCCAATATATTTAGTTGGGACCTTCGTTTCAATAATACTGTATTTCTCAGAAATTTTAAAGGAGTCAACGATATCGATATTATCCAAGCGCATGGCTAAACGTTCAGCTGCTTCTTCCTCAGGCATGATATATTCATCGATATTCATGGCTTCAAGCACCGTTTTTTGAAGCTCAGAAACAACACGACCAATGATCCTTTTGACTTTTAGCTGTTTTAACAGTGCTACTGTCATTAAACTGGCGCCCTCTTCCTCACCAATTGCGACAATTACCGCATTACTTTCTCGTAGTGGCAAGGAACTTACCGCATCTCGGTCAGTACTATCAAGACAAACCGTATGCGTAATACGATCTTTTGTTTGCTCCACAATACTCATATTCTTGTCTGCAGCAATAACTTCATGGCCTAGCTCCGTCAAGTGAATCGCCAATGACCGTCCAAAATGTCCTAAGCCTAATACAATATACTTCATATGTTAAAACAGTACTTTTTCAGTTGGATAAATATAACTTTTGTTCTTTGTGTTTTTAATGAATGCCACCAGGAGAGTCAACATCCCTACCCTACCTACAAACATGGTAAACATTAAAATGATTTTACTTGTTGCCGTCAATGAGGATGTAATTCCCATGGATAGCCCACAAGTTGTATATGCAGAAACCGATTCAAACAATAAGGGTATCATTTGTTGATTCGGATCTGAGAAATTCAATAAGATAAAACTCAGCGTAATCGTTAATACTGACAGTAAGATAATGGCGAAAGCCTTGTTTACCGATTCAGAAGCGATTTTCCGTTTATAGATTTCAATAGATTCCTTGCCTTTAGCTAGTGCGACAATATTCATTAACGCGATTGCAATCGTGGTGACCTTTACTCCGCCACCTGTTGAACCAGGTGAAACCCCTATCCACATTAACGTCACAAACATGATTAATGTTGGGATATTGATAAAATTTAAATCTACACTATTGAATCCTGCCGATCGGGTGGAATTTGCCATAAAAATGGAAGTGGCCCACTTTCCAAAGGAGGATTTATCAGCCATCAAACTATGATCTTGTTCCAAAACAAAGAACGAGATTGTAGCTAAGAGAATAACAGTCACATTACAGACTACGATAAAACGCGAATTAAAAGAGAATACCTGAGGTTTATAGCGGTAGCTTTTTTTCTGGATCAATCGCTGTATGATAGACTTTACTTTTTCCTGAACCCAGGTGTAGAAATTGAAGATAGTACCGAATCCAAAGCCCCCTAAAATAAACATGGAGGCCACTGCTAACTGAAAGTTATAATTAAAACGGTAGGAATCATTCATGACACCATCTTTAATAATTGTAAATCCAGCATTACAGAATCCTGAGATTGCATGGAAGCAGGAGAAAAACACCATTTCACCGAGGGAATCGAAATGTTTCGCATCCAAGGAACTAAAAATTAAGATGGCTCCAATAAACTCAAAAAGTAGTGTTATAAAGATGATGGTCAATAAGGTTGAAATAACGGAATTCAGTTTATTTTCCCCCAATATCTCACCGAACATCAATTGATTCTTAAAGGAGAAACCTCCGGAGAAGAAATATCCGAAGAAGCCTGTAAAGGTCATAATTCCCAATCCACCCACCTGGATGAGTGCCATGATTACGGATTGACCGAATACGGAGAAATTAGTCGAAATATCCGTTGTTGAGAGTCCGGTAATACATACTGCACTGGTTGCCATAAAAAATGCATCCACAAAGCTCAAGGGGGCTTCTATAGTGGTTCGGGGAAGCATAAGTAGAAATGCTCCAAGAATAATTAAGCCCAAGAAACTGATGACAAATAGTATGGTTGGATTAAAATAAAAATTGTCGAAGAAAAGACTATTCTTAGAAAGTTCTGAGAGGAAAATAATGGCAATACCGAGATAAAGCCATTCATCCTTGGCGAATGTCGAGAGGAATCCGCCAGTCATTCTAGAGATAGTGATCAATAAAAAATAGGCACTGACCATTACTCCTGTATAATGCGAGACATTGATTCGTCTGGCAACTAAAATGGAGGAAGAGGTTCGAATGATTTCAAAAAGAAAAAGACCGTAGTATAAAATAACAACAGCTTTGTCTGTGGTTTTAGCGATGATTGGATCAGTAATATAACCAACATGCACGACCATCGTAACGGCGCTGATCAAACTGACATAAAAAACAATCTGATCAACGGTTTTCTTTTTATACCGGAAAATATATTTTAGGAAGCTATAAACTGAATCCATCTATCTACAAACATAGCAATATCATACTGAAGCCCTAAGTTTTAAAAATCTTTCACGTGAAACTAATTTTTATTTTCTTCCTCTTTTTTATCTTTTTTCTTGAATAATCCTTTGAAGAATTTACCTGTTTTCTTGATTACTCCTTTTGTTTCTTCCATCACTTCTTTTCCTTTTTCGGCAGCTCCCATTAATTTGGCTTCACGTTCTTTACTGATTCCAGCACATTGTTTTATACCGTCCAGTAAACTCTGCCACATGGTTTTGAAAAAAGTATGCTCCGGCACCCTTTTATAATTCACCTTCCCTATATGATATTTCTCATTAGCATCTGGATTACTATCGTTAATCAGGATATTATTGACCACAAAGGATAAAACGCCTTTTTTCGTCTTGCTCATTCCTGGGTCTACGGCATTCATTAAATTCAGTTTCAGATGGTCATAATCAAATCTGAAATCACCCCAGTTTCTGTAATCATTGGCTTGAAAATTAAAACTGATGCTCCGGATGTTACCTGAAGATATTTCAGCATTCAACAAAGGAGTCAGGATTTTATTGAACGAAGTGGCCTGCATTCTTCCTAGATTTCCCTTATAGGTATGATATCCATCTTTACTCAACATATCAAAGCCAAATTGAATTTTCAATAGTCCTGAATTCATGATTTTAGCCTGCAAATCTGCCCGCATGAATTTATTCTTTGCCAAGAGGGTGCTGTCATTGGTGACATTTGTTAATGTTCCGCGTGCCTTATTAAACGTAATTACCCCTTCTTTATGGAATTTTGCGGAATACTCACCATATAAAACATCAATATTATCAACATAAACTGTATCAATACGGATTAGCTGTTTGACTTTCATCAATTGTTGATGAGGAGATTTACCTATTTTGGACGCACTTTTTTTAGGATATCGTTTATCATTATACAATGAAACTGATCCGTTTTTAATTTGCATATGTTGGGCAATGGTCTGTTGATTATCAATAAGCTCCTTAAAGTCTAATTTCTCAAAGCGAAGGGTATCGAATTTCATAACAGCCATGGTTATATTTTGATTTCTGGCTTTGAAATAGGTTGCTTTATTCATCTTAGGTGCATATTCAACCTTTGTTAACAAGACATTTTGGTCCCTGGTATTCATTAACAGTCGGTCGAATTTTGCTTTATAAATTCCATTGGATAGCTCGTATTCAAACTTTGGAACATCTACTTCTACCATTTTTGTATAGAACAAACGGGTGGTATCATGGATGGAAGCTTGATCGACTAAGATATCATGCACCTTGATCCCAATGCTATCCAGTTCAATATCACTGGATTTCCCTTCTTCGATCTTTGAAAACTTAAACTTTATATTATCGATGTGGATATCCCTAACATTGATGGAGCTAAAAACATCTTTAATATTATCATATAGCGTTTTGGATTGCTTAGGTTGAATGGTATCATTATAAGCATGTCTTTCGGATATCATGTGGATATCCGGGGAGTCGAAATTGATTTCTTTAATATATAGTTTTCGATTCTTGATTACATCCCAAATATTAAAGCGACGGACTTTCAAGGCCGATAGTTTAATATGATATCGGCTATTTGGAGCTTCTTTGGAGAGCACCATCCTCTTATAGACGGCAGAATCAGGAATTAGCTCTGCATTCTTTAAGGTTACATTTCCTAGAGCAACATTCAGGTCCAGGTCATCATACTTTAAAGAATATAGTCCATTGGTGGCATTTGTAACAGTTTCCTTGAGTTTAGTCTCGACAATTGGTTTCCAATTTCGGCTATAGTACCACCCTACTCCGATTATAGCCACAATGATGACGACTACAATTCCAATAATCCATTTCCAAATAGGTTTCATAAATATCAATAAAGCGGTTTATCTTAGCTTGTGTTATTGTCTAACAACAATTCAGCCAATATGTTTATTTGTCCAAGAAAATTTTATTGAAATTAAATTAGGTAAAATAAAGGAAAATATTCTCTTGAATTTAGTACAAGAAACTTGAATTATTAATTCCTGTTATTTTCATTATTATAGATACTCAAATAACTATCGTAACGAGAGGGTTCAATTTCACCGTTTTCCAATGCTTCGAGCACCGCACATCCCGGCTCATTGATATGTCTACAGTTGTGAAACCTACATTGATTGAGGAGGTTTCTCATTTCTGGAAAATAGTGGGAAAGTTCTTGCGGTTCAATATCCACAATCCCCAATTCCCGAATTCCTGGTGTATCTATCAATTTTCCTCCAAAGGGCAAATCAATCATTTCCGCAAAGGTGGTGGTATGCTTTCCTTTATCCGACCAATCCGAGATATTTCCGGTTTTTAGATCGGAACCCGGAATAATAGCATTGATTAGGGTGGATTTACCGACCCCTGAATGTCCTGAAATTAAAGTTATCTTATCTTTCAATACCTCATTCAAGTCATCAATATTTTCTTTTTCCAATGCAGACACTGTGTAACAAGGGTATCCCAGATCTTTGTAGATGGCAATGTACTCAGCTAATATTTCCAAGCCTTCTTCAGAGAATAAATCGAGTTTATTGAAAACCAGTGCTGCCGGTATACCATATGCTTCGGCAGTAACCAAAAACCGATCAATAAAACCAGTTGAAGTCGGTGGGGATGCCAATGTCACCACCAGCATGGCGAGGTCCAGGTTAGCCCCAATAATCTGGGTCTGTTTAGAAAGGTTGACGGAACGTCGAATGATATAATTTTTTCTAGGTTCCAGCTTTGTAATGACAGCGCTTTGTAGGCCTTGTTCAATTTCGAATTCCACCCAATCTCCTACGGCAATAGGGTTAGTTGTTTTAATACCTTGAGTTCTGAATTTACCTTTTATCCTACATTCCAATCTTTCACCACTTTCGGCCAAAACTTGGTACCAACTACCAGTAGATTTCGTTACAAGTCCGCGCATATCAGTTTTTCATATTTTTTAAAAATACAAGCAATACCCGCAAAAATGGAAAAAAATAATTAATCTTTAGGTCTATTTGATTTTGTTAACTTTGTTTTACAGCTATAAAAAAACAAAGAATTTGAAAAAGTTATTTCTTTTAGACGGGATGGCCTTGATATATCGTGCATACTTTGCATTGAGTAAAACGCCACGAATTACTTCATATGGACTGAATACAGGAGCAATTATGGGTTTTACCAATACCCTGCTAGAGGTATTAAACAATCAAAAGCCCACACATATCGCTGTAGTATTTGACACTGCTGCCCCGACCAACCGACATTTGGAATTTGAAGCCTATAAAGCTCAACGCGAGAAAATGCCGGAGGATCTAGCCGCTTCCATACCTTATATATATAGATTAATCGAAGGTTTTAATATTCCTATTATTACCATGGATGGCTATGAGGCAGATGATATCATTGGTACCCTAGCTAAAAAAGGTGAAAAGATGGATTATACGGTATATTGTATGACCCCGGATAAAGATTTTGGACAGCTGGTTTCCGAAAATATCTTTATTTATAAACCTGCCAGAATGGGAAATGGCGCTGAAACATTGGGCGTTCCTGAGATTTTGGAAAAATGGGAAATCAATAATGTACATGAGGTAATCGATATTCTTGGTCTATGGGGCGATGCTGTAGATAACATTCCTGGAATACCAGGGATTGGTGAGAAAACAGCTAAAAAATTGATTCAAGAGTTTGGATCAATTGAAAACCTGATTCAGAATACGGATAAGCTAAAAGGAAAACTTAAGGAAAATGTTGAAAATCATGCTGAGCAAGGGTTAATCTCCAAAAAATTGGCAACAATCTTATTGGATGTACCAGTTGAATTTGATGAGAAATCATTGGAATTAGAAAAACCTAACAAAGATGCCTTGGAGCCTTTGTTTGTGGAGCTTGAATTCAGAACCTTGGGAAAGCGAGTATTTGGGGATGAATTCAGCATGGCAGATACCGGAAATCCAAAATCTGCTCAAATGGATTTGTTTTCTATACACAATGATGCAAATATAGATGCTTCTAGAAACAATGGAAATGCTGAAAGCATAGAACCACAGTCTTTTACTAATATTCAGAACACTACTCACCAGTATATTTTACTGGATACAGAAGAAAAGCAAAGAGATTTCGTCAAAATTCTTGAGAAGGAAAAATCTTTCTGTTTTGATACGGAGACCACAGGTTTGGATGCGCTGCAAGCGGAATTAGTTGGTTTATCCTTTGCAATAAAAGATTATGAGGCCTATTATATCCCAGTTAGTGCGGATCCAACTGAAGCACAAAAGACAGTAGATATTTTCAAGGGAATTTTAGAAAATGAAAGCATTTCTAAAATTGGTCAGAATTTAAAATACGATATTTTACTTTTATCCAGGTATAATGTTGATGTGAAGGGTGAGTTTTTCGACACCATGCTAGCACATTACCTGATAGACCCGGACACTCGCCATAATATGGATTACCTTTCGGAGACCTATTTAAATTACACTCCAGTTTCTATCACCGAGTTAATTGGTGCTAAAGGTAAAAACCAAGGCAACATGCGCTATGTTGATGTTGAGTTGGTGAAAGAATATGCTTCTGAAGATGCGGACATTACCCTTCAATTAAAAAATAAATTTGCTCCACTACTGGAAGAGACATCTACTCTTCAATTGGCTCAAACCGTTGAGTTTCCTTTGTTAAAGGTTTTGGCGGAAGTGGAAAGAAATGGAGTTAAGATAGATGTTGATACCTTAAAGCAATATTCGATAGAAATTGAAAAGGATGTCAAAAAATTAGAGCAGCAGATATATGAGAAGGCAGGAGTTACCTTTAATATTGCCTCTCCCAAACAACTTGGGGAAGTATTATTCGATAAGCTTCAACTGGATCCGAAAGCTAAAAAGACAAAAACCGGTCAGTACAAGACTGGCGAGGATGTGTTATTGGCATTGGCCAACAAATCGGATATCGTTCAAGATATTTTGGATTTTAGGCAGTTGCAGAAATTAAAGTCCACTTATGTGGATTCACTTCCAATTTTGATTAATCCGAATACAGGATTAATCCATACCTCTTATAATCAGGCTGTGGCTGCTACAGGGCGTTTAAGCTCTACCAATCCGAATCTTCAAAATATTCCTATCCGTACTGAAAGAGGTCGAGGGGTGAGAAAAGCATTCATCAGTAGAAATGAAAACTGGACCTTGTTATCTGCCGATTATTCACAGATTGAGTTAAGAATAATGGCTGAATTGAGTCAAGACGTAAATATGTTGGAGGCTTTCAAACAAGGCTTGGATATTCACCGTGCTACAGCAGCTCGTGTTTATGGAGTATCTTTGGATGAGGTTAATTCGGACATGAGGAGAAATGCCAAAGCGGTAAACTTCGGGATTATTTATGGTCAATCGGCATTTGGACTATCTCAAAACCTTGGAATCAGTAGAAAAGAAGCTGCAGAGATTATTGACCAATATTTTAGTCAGTATACCGGAATTCGGAAATACATGGGCGAGGTGATTGAGTTTGCGAAAGAACACGGCTATGTGGAGACAATCTTAAAACGTAGACGTTATTTGCGAGATATTAACTCGGCAAATATGACGGTTAGAGGATTCGCAGAGCGAAATGCCATCAATGCTCCGATTCAAGGTTCAGCGGCGGATTTAATAAAAATTGCGATGATCAAGATCCAAAAGGATATCGATGAAAAGGGATTGGAAGGCAAAATGATCATGCAGGTGCATGATGAACTTGTTTTCGATGTTCCAAATCATGAAATCGATATATTCAAATCGATCATTGAAAACAGGATGAAAAATGCGATTGAACTTCAAGTTCCAATTGAAATAGAAATTGGAGAAGGTAAAAATTGGTTAGAAGCCCATTAATAAGCGATGAGATTAGTTTTCAGTATAATAATTATTTGTATTACATTTTTGAATGGATCGGCTCAAGAATCAAAGCCTGTTTATTTTGAAAATACTGGAAATGACTTGGTCAGATTCTATTTTGACAGCAATTATTACTTGGTTGATAAAAATTGTGAATACAAGAGTATCGAGCGAGTAGCTAGTTTTGATGCTTCTAGCAGTAAATTTATTGGTTCATTTACCGATTTTGATTTGAATGGACATCCAATTTTGGAAGGTAATTATATTGACGGGAAGAAATCAGGGATTTTCAAGGCTTATCATCCAAACGGTTCATTAAAATGGGAATCAACTTTTGTTGATAATAAACCGCAGGGAGAATGGAGATATTATTATCCTGATGGCCAACTGATGATGTTAGTGGATTTTGGTACAGATTATATTAAAGTAATGGAATTTATTGATACCAGGGGGCGAAAGTTGGTTGAAAATGGCAATGGAAGGTTTGATTTTAAAGTTCCATTCCAAGGTTACAACCCCTATGGATTTCCATTTGTAAAACAAAAGGGCCAGTTAAAGGATGGTGTACCTGATGGGGTTTGGCAAATTTACTATGAGGCTGATAAGGTAAGGGATTTAGTGGCGGAAGAGGTTTATTATAGAGGCATATTTAAGTCTGGTTATGATTTGATCAATGATTATGAATATCAATCTCCAGTTTTTAGCATTTTACCAATAGAAAACTTCTTCAGGGCGGAAAAATTCATCTCAAAAGGATGTAATTATGATGAAATAGCTGGTTACAATGCTTATTTATCGGATTATTTAACAAATTCATTCGAATCATTTGAGACGGTTGCTCCTTTTGAACAGGAATTTGAATATACGGTGCAGGTAAGCAAAGATGGAAATCCTTCGAAATTGCATGTTACCCAGGATCTTCCCTATGAATTGAGCAGAACCTTTGGCTTGGTATTAAAAGGGGTGGAACGCTATATTCCATCCTTTGTAAATGCTGAATACATTCAGGATGAGGTTACTGTAAATGGAAAGGTCAATAGTAATGCAGAAGGAAAATTAATCTTCCATAGCTTGAAAATAAGTCGGAAAAACGAACAATAGGACATTTAGTAAGAATAATTATATTTGCACAAATATTCCATTATGAAATTTCACAAAGAAGGTTATACCAGTTTAGCGATAGTAGTCTTATTTATTTTTATCATAAATGCGATTGCGCATTATTATAATGCTGGACCAATAGTAAAATGGATTATCTATATCGCTTCGGCATTTTTATTAATTACGATTATTCAATTTTTCAGAAGCCCTAAGAAAACCATACAATTGGATGAAGGGGTAATCTTATGTCCTGCTGATGGAAAAGTGGTTGTTATTGAAGAAACCGAAGAAACTGAATATTTGAAAGACCGTAGGATTCAGGTTTCAATTTTTATGTCACCGGTCAATGTGCATGTGAATAGAAATCCTATTTCTGGCATTGTTACATTTTTCAAATATCATCCTGGAAAATTTTTAGTTGCCTGGCATCCAAAATCTTCGACAGATAATGAAAGAACAACTGTTGTTGTAAAGAACAAATCTGGCGTTGAAGTTTTATTTCGTCAAATCGCTGGTGCAATGGCCAGAAGAATTGTTTGGTATGTGAAAGAAGGCCAGGATGTGCAACAAGGTGAAGAGTTTGGATTTATTAAATTTGGATCAAGGGTGGATTTATTCTTACCACTTGATGCAAAAATCAATGTGAATATAGGTGATAAGGTTACAGGTGGAAAAACTATTATTGCACGTTTTTAAACCTTTAGAAACATTTCAACTTATACAAGGTATGCCATGAACTTTCGTACACTAATCCTCGTAATAAGTTTCGTTTTCTCACTGACGTTATCAGGGATGAACTACTATTACGAGCGTGACATCCCTACCTTTTCATTTATCCTAATCCTAAGTTTTGTCCTTTCGTTTAGTCTCCTAAACTATGTTTTTCAAAAATTTGTATACGAAAGAATAAAATCTGTATACAAATTAATCCACAATCTTAAACTTGGAAAAGAGCTTAAAGATGCCTTGGGGGATCACAAATCTGAAGATCCTATTGGCGATGCTGAAAAAGAGGTTCGTGACTGGGCGAAACAAAAAACAATAGAAATCAATCAACTTAAAGCACAAGAAAAGTTCCGCAAAGAATTTCTTTCCAATATTTCCCACGAATTTAAGACTCCGTTATTTGCCATCCAAGGTTATATTGAAACCCTACAGGATGGTATGATTGAAGATAATCCGGAGATGGCGGAAAAGTTTTTAAATAAAGCAGCCAGAAACCTAGACCGATTAAGCTATTTAATCCATGACCTTGATGAGATTGCAAAATTGGAATCAGGGGAAGTTCCCATTCTGAAAGAGAAATTTGATATTGTTGCGCTCATTCGTGAAGCAATTGATGATTTGGAATATAAGGCCAATGAAAATAATATCAATTTAATTTTCAATACGAAAGGGAATAATCCTATCCAAGTCATTGCTGACCGAAAGAAAATTCAACAGGTTTTAGTGAATCTAATTGATAACTCTATTAAGTATGGGCAGAAAGGCGGTAAAACAATTATCAAGGTTCACTTATTAATAGATCAAATACTTATTGAAATCACTGACAATGGACAAGGAATTGAGGAAAAGAATCTTCCACGTGTATTTGAACGTTTTTTCAGGACGGATAAGAGTAGATCAAGGGAAATTGGAGGTTCAGGCTTAGGTCTTGCTATTGTAAAACATATTATTGAAGCGCATCAGCAAAATGTACATGTTCGTAGTACAGAGGGGATAGGGACGACCTTTTCTTTTACATTGGAGAAAGCTTAATTTCAGTGATTTATTAAAACTTAACATTAACTTAACATTAAGTGCATATTTTTGCGCTACTTAAAATAAGAGTCATGTCTTTAAATAGCATTTTTCAATACTTTGTCCCAAAGGACAAGAAATTTTTCCCATTATTTGAACAAGCTGGATCAAACTTAATTGATATGGCTAAGCTTCTAAAAGAAAGCGTTCATACTACTGATCTTCAACTTAGAAAGGATAATTCCAAATTATTGGAAGACCTGGAACACAAAGGAGATAATCTTACCCACCAAATCCATTTAGAATTAGGAAAAAACTTCATCACCCCATTTGATAGAGAGGATATCCACGCCTTGGCGAGTTCTTTGGATGATGTGGCTGATTTTATTCATGGCGCATCCAACAGAATGGAACTTTACAAGGTTACAGAGCCTAGTGAAGCGATGAAAGAGATTTCAAGTTTAATCTTAGAGGCTACTGAACATGTTGCAAAAGCATTGTTCGAGCTTAAAGATTTAAAAAACATCAGAAACATTACTGATTCTTGTGTACGCATCAATAGTGTTGAAAACAAAGCAGATTATATATTTGACAAAGCCGTTGCGGAATTGTTTGAATATGAAAAGGATGCCATCAACCTAATCAAGAACAAAGAAGTTTTATCTGCAATGGAAGACGCAACGGATAAATGTGAGGATGTTGCCAATGTATTAGAGAGTATTCTTGTGAAGAACGCTTAATTTTTTAATAAGATTCACAACAATATTATATTATGGGTATAACCACATTATTAATTGTCGTAATCGTACTGGCTATTGCATTTGATTATATCAATGGATTCCATGATGCAGCCAATTCCATTGCGACCATCGTTTCGACCAAAGTATTGACCCCCTTTATGGCAGTGCTATGGGCAGCCTTGTTTAACTTCGTTGCTTATTTTGTTTTCACTGACCATAAGGTTGCTAATACTATCGCAAAAACGGTCATAGAAGAATATATCACCCTCGAGGTCATTTTTGCAGGTTTAGTTGCAGCTATCGCCTGGAACTTATTTACCTGGTATTATGGTATTCCATCCAGCTCCAGCCATACCTTAATTGGTGGCTTTGCAGGATCAGGAATGGCATACGCTCTTTTTTTAGGGGCAAATCCTATGGAAGCAATCAACTTAAGCGCGACTTTAAAGATTGTTTCTTTTATCGTTCTGGCTCCATTAGTAGGTATGACAATATCAATTATCATCACGTTGATCATTATTAACATCTGTAAAAAGGCAAGACCTGCAGTTGCAGAGAAATGGTTTAAGATTCTACAATTAGTTTCATCAGCAGGATTAAGTTTTGCTCACGGAGGTAACGACGCGCAGAAGGTTATGGGTATTATTGCCACAGCTTTAATCGCACAAGGAGTAATTGGTAGTTTTGAAGAGATGCCAGAATGGGTTCCATTAGCTTGTTACTTTGCTATTGCCGCAGGTACGATGAGTGGAGGTTGGAAAATCGTCAAAACGATGGGAACCAAAATCACTAAGGTAACCCCATTGGAAGGTGTAAGTGCCGAAACGGCAGGTGCCATTACCTTAGGGATTACAGAACATTTTGGTATTCCAGTTTCAACTACTCATACCATCACTGGATCGATTATCGGGGTAGGAATTGTAAAAAGGGTTTCAGCGGTTCGTTGGGGAGTGACCATTAGTTTATTATGGGCTTGGATATTAACAATCCCAGTTAGTGCATTGTTAGGAGGATTAACTTTAGCTATTATTCATTATATTTTGTAGTAAAAATCATACAGAGCATGGCTATAATGCACTTATTTATTGACAAATAATAAAGTTTTAATAAAATATTTGTGTTATTTAATGTTAATAAGTATTTTTACGCGGCAAAAGTACCAAAGATAAACATCTCCAACGTACATTTTCCAATTTAACATTTTTTGGCATCGTTATTGTTAAGTTATGTTAAATTGATTGACAACTAGAAACAATTAAAAATTTTAATAACCTTAAAAAAAAGAGTATGAACTATTCTACAATTAAAAAAACAGCTGTTGCAGCTTCTTTAGTAGCCGCTTTAGGTTTCGCAGAAACTGCTCAAGCACAAACCCCAACTGTATTTGGTGGTAGATCACAATACAGAACTTGGTCAATTGGTGTTCAAGGTGGTATCACTACTCCTAACACTATCTTAGGTGGCCAAAACGGTTTCGGACAAAAAGTTGGATATTTCCAAAACAAAGTTGGTGAATATTATGGATTAACTATCCGTAAACAATTCTCTCACCTTTTCGGTTTAGAATTAGAAGGTAACCGTGGTCGTATCAAAACTTACAACCATGACTTAGTTACTAACCCTGAGAACAGTTTAGGTGCAAGATCTGCTGAAACTTCAGTTAACTGGGCAGCTAGCTTAAATGGTGTATTCCAATTAGGTACTATCGACTTCATGAGAAGAGAAAACGCTGTTAACTTCTACGCTAAAGTAGGTTTAGGTGTTATGGCTCATAACCCTGTTCAATTCGCTAACAACGATTTCACTGGTAACGAAGTTTACAACAACAAAGGTCAATGGGGTGAAGAAATCTTCGGTGACCGTGAAAAAGTTGGTGACCGTGACAACCGTTTAACTGGATTCGTACCAGTTGGTGTTGGTGTTAAATTTAAATTATCTGAAGTTGTTGCCTTGAACTTAGGTTACACAATGAACTTCACTGATGATAACTTATTATACGGACCAGTTCGTTACGACGGAAAACAAAAATTCTCTAACGTATACGGTGGTTTAGAGTTCACTTTAGGTTCTCGTGATAAAGAAAGCTTAACATTCACAAACCCAGTTGCTACATTATATGATGAGTTGAAAGACCCTTCATTACGTAACGAAGTTGAAGCATTGAAACAACGAGTATCAGCATTAGAAGGTACAGTTGATCAATTAAGCAAAGATTCAGACGGTGACGGTGTATCTGATAAATTTGATAAATGTCCAGGAACTCCTGCTGGTACAGTAGTTGATGGTTCAGGATGTCCTATCAAATTCCCAGAGCAACAACTTACTGAAGGTACTACTTCAGGATACTACGCTCCTATTCAATTTGAATTTGATAGCTCAGTATTGAAAACTGAATCTTACTCTACTTTAGATAAATTAGCTAAAGAATTGAAAGATAACAATGCATCAGTTACTTTAGATGGTTATGCATCTGCTGAAGGTACTGAAGCTTACAACATGAACTTATCTAAAGACCGTGCTAATGCAGTTAAACAATACCTAGTTAACGCTGGTGTATCTGCATCAAGCATCAACGCTACAGGATACGGAGAAGCTAACCCAGTTGCTTCTAACGATACTGAAGAAGGTCGTGTTCAAAACCGTCGTGTTGAAATCAAAAAATAATTGTTAGTTAATAACAATTTAAAATAAAGAAAGCCAGCTGAATAAGCTGGCTTTTTGCTGTTTTAATCAAGTATTTACAATGTAATTACTTATTAAACTTTACCTTTGGATAATTAGGTAGTCTAAAATTGTGAATATGTTGAAAACAATTACATATTCAGATGTTCAAAAAATAGTATTTTCATTTAGGAATTGGAGAGTACGATAAAATTTAAAAGAGGAGTATAATGGAAGAAGATTTTGAATTTGGAACCCCTGAGGAACAAAAATTCTCAGTGGATCGCTACGAGGAAATGCTTCGAAACGAAGACCAGTACTTTTTTGACACAAAAGCTTTCGAGAGTATCATAGACTATTATATTACTAAAAACGATCCAGTCAAAGCTTTACAAGTAATTGAATTCGCGTCCGCCCAACATCCATTCGAAACTTTGTTCTTAATTAAAAAAGCGCAACTATTAGCAAGTACACTTCAATATGAACCTGCTTTAGAAGCTCTTAGCAAGGCCGAACTTTTGGAACCTTCGGAAGGCGACATTTACCTAATCAAAGGAACTATCCTATCTTCATTGCAAGAACATACCCTTGCTGAAGAAAATTTCTTTAAGGCGCTTGAATTAAGCGATGCAAAAGATGAAGTCTATTATCAAATTGCAGGTTTATATCAAATGCAAGGATCCTACGAAAAGGCAATCGCATTCTTGAAAAAAAGTCTTAAAGCAAATAAAGATAACCAAGATGCGCTATACGAAATTGCATTCTGCTATGATGTCATGGAACAACAGGAAGAAAGTATTCAATTCTACCTGCAATATATTGACACTGATCCATATTCATACGCAGCTTGGTATAATCTAGGAAATGCATACCATAAACTGGGGGATTTCCCAGCAGCAATAGATGCTTATGATTATGCAATCTTGATCAATGAAAACTTTTCCTCTGCTTATTTCAACAAAGGAAATGCTTTGGTAAATCTTGATCGCTATTCGGAAGCTATCGAAGTTTATAAACAGACTTTTGAACATGAAACGCCAAACGCTGACACTTACTGTGCAATCGGTGAATGTTATGAGAAATTGGAACTCATGGATGAAGCAAGACAGTATTATAAAAAAGCTGTAAAACTTGACAGCAATCAAAGTGACGCATGGTTTGGAATTGGAGTAACACTTGATTTTGAAGAACGCTACTTTGAATCTTTACATTTCTATAAAAAAGCTCTGGAAATCGACGACGAAAATCCAGATTATTGGTTTGCCATTGCAGATGCAAGATATAAATTAAAGCAATTCAACCAATCCATCGAAGCATATGCCAAGGTGGTTGAACTGAATCCAACTGATGCTGAAGCTTGGTTAGATTATTCTTCTTTACTTTTCGAACAAACGAGAGTAACTGAAGCTATTGAAGTAATTTCTGAAGCGATAAAATGTAATCCGGATGAGGCAACCCTATACTATAGAATGGTAGCTTATATGTTTGCAGCTGGTAAATATACTGATGCGCTGAGCTTCTTAGAATTAGCATTGAATGTTGATCCTGAAAAGCATTACATTTTATTTGAATACTTGCCTCAACTTCAAGGAAACCAAATAATAGTCGATATCATTAAAAAGTATTCAGAAGGAAGATGAAAAAATTAGGGTTAATTGGTTATCCTCTAGGACACTCATTTTCCAAAAAATATTATCTAGAAAAATTTGAGAAAGAGGGTATTAAGAACATTGATTATGACTTATACCCTCTTCCTTCAATTCAAGATTTTCCAAATCTTTATGAAAACCATCCAGAATTCTATGGAGTCAATGTGACTATTCCATATAAACAGGATGTTATGCAGTATATAACAGAGCTGTCTGAGGAGGCGAAAGAAATTGAAGCTGTCAATTGTATTCAGATAAGAAACGTTGATGGAACGACCCATTTGAAGGGGTTTAATACTGATGCATTCGGTTTCCAAAAATCATTGGAACCTTTACTTACACCTCAACACAAAAAAGCTTTAATATTTGGAAATGGCGGAGCCACAAAGGCTGTTGCTTATGCATTAAAGAAACTTGGGATTGATTATCAAGTGGTAAGCAGGACAAAGTCTGCTGAGAATATTACCTACGAAGACCTAAGCCCAGAATTAATACAAGAATCAACCTTGTTGGTAAATTGCACTCCTTTAGGAACTTTTCCAAAAACTGAAGAATGCCCCAACCTTCCTTATGAAGCGATTACGGAAAAGCATTTATTATATGATCTGATATACAACCCAGAAGAAACATTATTCTTAAAAAAAGGAAAAGAAAAAGGTGCTAAGATTAAGAATGGTTACGAAATGTTGATTCTTCAAGCAGAAAAAAACTGGGAAATCTGGAATCAATAGCAATACCCATTTGCTTAGAAATATTTCCTATTTTTGAACATGCTACATATTAAGACTTTTGTTTTTAATCCATATCAGGAAAACACTTATTTAATTTATGATGATCAAAAGAACTGCATTATCGTTGATCCCGGGATGCATAATTATCAAGAAGAAAATCATCTTAAAGAATATATTGAGTCCAATGGTTTAAAACCCATCTATCTTATAAACACCCATGGGCATATTGACCATGTTCTAGGAAATAAATTTGTTGCTGACACCTATAATTTGATTCCGCAGTTTCATGAAGGAGAACTCCCTCTTGTTATCCAAGTGCAGAATTATGCTCCCCAAATGGGAATCCGTTATGAGCCTTCTCCTATCCCTGAAACCTTTTTAAAGGAAGAGGATATTATTGAAATCGGAGATGAAAAACTATCTTTAATATTGGCTCCAGGTCATTCTCCAGCTCACTTATGTCTATATAGCAAGAAACAAAACTTTCTAATTGGTGGTGATGTATTATTCAAGAATAGTATTGGTAGAACCGACCTTCCAGGCGGTAATCATCAGCAATTATTGGATAGCATAGCTACAAAGATCTATACACTCCCTGAGGAAACAGTAGTTTATCCTGGGCATGGACCAAGTACGACAGTTGGAGAAGAGAAAAAAACGAATCCATTTATTAGAGCATAAAAGATGAAGCTCCCAATATTCTTTGCAAAACGATATCTGTTTTCTAAAAAATCAGTAAATGCTATCAACATCATTTCCTCAATTAGTATGATTGGTGTTTTGGTGAGTACAGCTGCTTTAGTAATCGTATTGTCGTTCTACAATGGATTAGAACGTTTCATCCTTTCTCAATACAGCACATTCTCTCCGGAATATCGCATAGAACCAGCATCGGGTAAAGTATTCTCCACCAAAAGTGAATCCTTTACCAAGCTAAGGACTCTTCATGATATTTCGTCTTACAGCGAAGTTCTTGAGGATAAGGTATTAGCTGAATTCAACCAACAACAATTTATAGGGAGATTAAAAGGGGTTGAACCTAATAGTTTGCATCATTTAGAAAAAGAAAACATTCTATTAGAGGGTAATCTGGAAATTAAAACTGACAGCACTAATTATGCTATTTTAGGCACAACAGTACAAGCGAATCTTCAAGTTCCACTGCAAGGAACTGATAACCAGATTTTCTTAAATATTCCAGATAAAAATGCTTCTCCCAATAACATCAACCCATTAGAAGATATTCGTACCAGGGTAATCACGCCGAATGCTATTTTAGGTTACCAACCCGGTTTTGAAGACCTGATCATAGTACCAATTGATTTTGCGAAGGATCTATTAAACGAACATGATGGAATTTCAGCAATTGAGCTATATGGTAAAAACGACAATTCCAGAGCCCTTCAGAAAGAAATACAATCAATTGTTGGAGAAGAATACTTAGTAAAAAACCGAGAGCAACAAAACCCTACCTTATATAAAACGGTGCGATCGGAAAAATGGATTGTATTCTTCATCGTAACTATTATAGGAATAATTGCAATTTTCAATATTATCGGCTCATTAACCATGCTTGTAATAGATAAAAAACAAGATATGGTTGTTCTAAACAGCTTAGGAGCTAATAATAATTTAATACAGAATATCTTCTTTTATCAAGGAATACTAATTGCTTTGATAGGAAGTTTAGTTGGAGCGTTGATAGGATTATTTTTCTGTTTACTACAAGAGCATTTTGGTTTTGTAACCACTAGTGAGGGATCATTATTTGATGCTTATCCGGTAGATATCCGATATATGGACTTGGTGTTGATTTTTGTTACCGTAATGGTTGTATCCACTTTGGTTTCGTATATGGCATCACGTTTAAATATCAGGGGTATTAACAAACGTGGAGCATTAGAGTCTAATTAGTATTTCAGACGTTGTCTACTATAATCTCCTCTTTTTATTTGATTAATCAACTGTCCCCAAGCGAAAGGATTCAATAAAGGATTTGCCATGTTTTGGTTGATCGCTCTATTCGACATATTGATATGTCTCTGGAAACTATTATAAGCTTGAATTTCTTCGGCACTTCTAGGAACAATCTTAGATAGGGATGCTAAAGCTTGAGGCGATAAATTCCTTTTCGCTGTCAGCACATCATCATTGCCAATATTTAATGCTAGGAATTCCATATTAAACTCCTCAATACTAGCCCAAGGAAGAGGTGGTCCTACTGTAACCATTGGAAGTTCTTCAACAGTCGGAGTCAATTCTATTCTTGCAGTGTATTTATCGCCACTGACATCAGGAATAGTAATTCGGACAGTCCGATAACCGATTGAAGAAAATGCTATTTCATCACCAGCGTAAGCTACAAAGGAAAAATATCCTTCATGGTTAGCTACAAATCCATCATTTCCATAACTTTCATTTCGGATAGTAACATAAGGAACGGCGATTTCAGTACCTTCCGCCAAGATATACCCAGAAACTTGTACGATTTTCTTGTCTTGGGCGAAAGTGCTCAAGCTGACTGTCAAAAGCACAGCTAATATGATAAATTGGTGTAAAAGTTTCATCTACCAACAAAACTAGGGAAAAACAAACGTAAGATGCTGTTAAATAGTGTTAACTACATCTAATAATTTTATTACAATTGGTTGGGGGTTATTGCATTGGGGTCATTCATATCCGTAATATTGATTGCTTCGACGGCAACAATTTCCGGAACGGCCTTTTTAATAGCTTGTTCTAAACCAGCTTTAAAAGTCATGATACTCATAGAACAGTTTGCGCAGGTCCCCAACAATTTAAGCTTCACAACATTATCTGCAGTGATTTCTTCAATAGAAACGTTACCACCATCAGTCTGTAAATACGGTCTGATAGAATCCAATGCTTGCTCTACTCTCTCAAATAAGGTCATTATAAATTCTGATAAATTATTTAAACGTAAATATAGTCAATAATTATTTATTTGTGACATCTGCAAAACTAATTCAACATTCATTTGACTTAAGAAAACAACGTTTTTGTTCCAGCAAACCTTTCATGGACAATGAAATTAGCGCCTTTAAGTTAAAGATTGTTAAAAGCTAATGTTTTCAAAGATTCCCTTATTGAAATCAAGTATTTTCGCGTATTATTAAATAATTGAAAATTAGTATTAATTCACGTATCTTTGTGGGATGTTTTTAAAGAATCATGTATTTAGCCTAATTGTTGGCTTGTTTCTTTTATTAGGCTTGGGTAGTTGCAAGAGTAAATTCGAAAAACTACGTGCAAGCAATAATGTACAAATGAAGTATCAGGAGGCTGTAAAGTACTACGAAAAAGAGAAGTACTCCAAGGCTCTAACTTTATTTCAAGAATTATTAGCGAAATACCGAGGCACAGCAGATGCTGAGGATCTTAGTTATTATACTGCCTATTCAGCGTATAGATTAAAGGACTATATCTCTGCTCGTTTCCACTTTAAAACCTTTGCGGACAATTACCCTAACAGCCAGAGAGCTGAAGAGTGTAGATTTATGTCGGCATATTGTTATTATTTAGATTCTCCACGTTCTAATCTGGATCAAGATAACACACGTAAAGCAATTGATCAATTGCAATTGTTTGTAAACTTGTACCCAGAGTCAGAAAGAGCGAAAGAAGCAGGTGATTTAATTCAAAATCTACGTGATAAGCTGGAGAAAAAAGCATTTGACAATGCGAAGTTGTACTATAACATGGGATTACCAGATGATTATCGTGCAGCTGTAATTGCATTAGAGAATGTATTGCGGGTTTATCCGGATACGAAACACGCTGAAGATATTGAATATCTTTTAGTAAAATCACAATATTTATTTGCAGATAACTCTTACCCACATCGTCAGGAAGAACGTTTCAATCAAATGATTGACTATTATGACAGCTTCACTGAGCACTTTCCGGAAAGTAAATATAGCTCTGAGCTAAATGGACTTCGCGGCAGTGCAGATCGCAAGATTGCAGCAGCTTTAAAAATCATGGCTAATGATGAGAAAGCTAGAAAGCAACGTGAAGAAGATTTGGGAATTTCAACATCTAACGGTGTTCCAATTGAGAACAACAATAACAATCAACAATAATCTTTAGTACATCCATTTTTATTTATATATGAATCAGAATAAAAATACCGTTCCAAATTCAACAGTAACTCGCGATTTAAGAGAGTTAGACCAAACAACTGATAACCTTTACGAATCAATCGTGGTAATCAGCAAGCGTGCTAATCAAATCGCTGTAGATATGAAAGAGGAATTAAATCAAAAGTTATCAGAATTTGCTAGCAGCAATGATAACTTAGAAGAAGTGTTTGAAAATCGTGAACAAATTGAAATCTCTAAGCACTACGAAAGGTTGCCAAAACCTACATTAGTAGCGATTGATGAATTCTTACACGAGAAAGTATACTTCAGAAACCCTTCAAAAGAACAAGAGTAAGATATTTACCATGTCTTTAAGAGACAAACATATTGTAATTGGTATAAGCGGCAGCATCGCCGCTTATAAGATTGCAACATTGGTAAGATTACTGAGAAAGGCAGAAGCTTCTGTTCAGGTTATCATGACCCAGGAAGCCACTCAATTTATTACTCCCCTTACTCTCTCTACCCTTTCAAATAACCCCGTGTATGTTGATTATTATGATCAAAAATCTGGGGAATGGAATAACCATGTCCATATTGCCGAGTCGGCAGATTTAATTCTAATTGCACCTGCTACAGCTAATACCTTGGCCAAATGCGCCCAAGGCATTTGCGACAATCTATTACAAGCCGTTTATTTATCGGCAAAAAGTGATGTTTGTATCGCTCCGGCAATGGATTTAGACATGTGGATTCATCCATCTGTTAAGAACAACATACAACTATTAAAATCATACGGCGACTTGATTATTCCTCCGGGAAAAGGAGAGTTGGCGAGTGGATTAGTGGGAGAAGGCAGATTAGCAGAACCAGAGGAGATTTTCCAATTTATTGAAGATCATTTACAAGCTAATCAACCTCTAAAGGGTAAGAAAGCATTAGTTTCTGCCGGACCTACCTACGAGGCAATTGATCCAGTTCGTTTTATTGGAAATCATTCCAGTGGCAAAATGGGTTATGCCATAGCCAACCAACTGAGAAAATTAGGAGCAGAAGTTACTTTGGTCAGCGGACCAACCGCACTTGAGAGTCCAGAAGGAGTACAAAGAGTGAATGTCCAATCGGCAGCGGAAATGTATGCTGCCTGTAGTAATTCATTTCAGGAGGCCGACATTACGGTAATGAGTGCTGCAGTTGCGGATTATACTCCAATTGAAGTAGCTGATCAAAAGATTAAGAAAAAAGCAGAAGATTTCAGCATTTCTTTAAAGAAAACGACAGATATTTTAGCCAGTTTAGGCGCAATAAAGAAATCAGGGCAAATATTAGTAGGTTTTGCATTGGAAACCAATAATGAATTGGAAAATGCAAAGGATAAGCTAAAAAGGAAAAATCTTGATTTCATAGTCTTGAATTCCATGCAGGACAAAGGAGCTGGATTTGCTCATGACACCAATAAAATTACGGTCATTAATAAACAAGAAGAGATTTTATCATTTGATCTTAAATCAAAAGAAGAAGTCGCAAAAGATATCTGCGATTTAATTATTGCCCAATTAAGCAAATAGACCCTACATATTTGCTATTCTCACTTCCCTAGGGTAGTAATTATTGATTCTATTTCCCAAGACCTTCACCCATCCCAAAGAAACATTCTTATAATTCACTAAGCACCAACCTTTTTTCACCCCTTCAAATAAGGCAATATCCAATTGTTCCTTTCTCAAAAAGTTCTGTGCATCTTCCAAAGACAACTCAACTGAAGCTAAGTTTTTATCCTTATAAATACTCAAAGCTAAGTCATGGGAAGGAACTAATTCCTTTCCCAACCATTTCCCAACCATCGTTCCTGCATTTTTAAGGTACAGAACCTGTTGCAACGCCTTCACACTCGCTTCCATATCTTTCGGAAAAATGTGAACATTTTCGTTATGTAGCAATGTGGAGAACTCTTGATCATTTTCAACCCATCCTTTCAGACCATCTTTTGGAATTGGAGATTTTTCAAGTTTTATCTTCTTTAAAGAAAAACTAGGCTGAATACGTTTCATTTTTAAAACAGCAATAAAAAATCCTTCTCCTTTAGTTTTATGCGGATAAAATCTATAGCCAGCGGCTTTATGAGACTTAGAAAGAGTTTCTTCTATTCCCCAATCCGTTTCCAAAGGGATTTTTATGGATTCCAACTCATATTCATCAATCAACCATTCCAAAATATCCTCATTTTCCTCCGAAGAATAAGAACAAGTAGAATAAAGTAAATACCCATTAGTAGCAATTGCCCCCATTACTTGGGAAAGAATCCTTTGCTGGCGTTCACTACATAATTTAACGTTAGCTTCTGACCATTCATCAATGCTATCTTCATCTTTTCTGAACATACCAGAGCCAGAACAAGGAGCATCAACAAGCACTAAATCAAAAAATCCTGGCAGTCTTCGAAATGCTGTAGGATCATTGTTGGTTACAACAACATTGGGATATCCCCAACGCATTAGGTTTTCTTGAAGCACAACAGACCTACTTTTAATGATCTCATTAGCAACAAGCAGACTATCAGAATTAATCGTTGCATTTAACAGAGTCGATTTTCCTCCTGGAGCAGCGCAAAGATCAAGAGCTTTAATCTCATTTTGATTCAGTTTCAATTGCCTTAATATATGAGCAATAAACATGGAAGATGCTTCTTGCACATAATAACAGCCAGCATGAAACAATGGGTCTAAAGTAAACTTGGGCCTTTCCTTCAGATAAAACCCCAAGTTACACCATTGAACAGGTTTTGTTAATTCAAAATCAAGTGTGGTAGGTTTTTGGGGATTTAGCCGGATTGAGGTAAGTTTTTCTCCACTTTCATGTGCTGCTTTGAAAGCTTCTTGATCAAAGAATGGATTGGTTCCAAGTTTTTTAATTAAGGAATTCGGAAGAATATTACTCATATATTACTAATAAATCTATGTAAATTTACAGGAATTATCTTTTTCAGTTAATAATTAGAATGAAAGATTTTAAAAAATATTACATAATCCCGGCTACACCTGAGGAATTATACAGAGCATTAACTACTGAAATTACCATCAGATTATGGACTGGGGACCTCGTGGAGATCGATCCAGTGCCAGGAGGAGAGTTTTCGATGTGGGATGGAGCTATTGAGGGAAAATTTCTTGAATTAGAACCTTTTTCAAAAATTGTCCAAGAGTGGTACTTTGGTGAACAGGACGAACCTTCCATCGTAACCCTCAAATTACATGAGCATAAAAAAGGCACATCATTAGAGGTTAGACAGACCAATATTCCAGATGAAGCATTTGATGACATTCTAGATGGCTGGGATGATCCTTATATTTCATCATTAATGGAATTTTACGATGAAGAAGAGGATTAAATCAACAGAATAAAAAACAAATCCGTCGCTCAAATAAGCGACGGATTTATTGTTTTAAAAAGAGTAAACCAAAGCTATAGAAGCCTGAGCTGCTTGATTACTTGGACTCAATCCATCCTTTTCCAAAAATGTTGGCTGATCATCATGATCCAGCCTCAGCTCAGGAATCAAAATCAATCCTTTATGTTTAAACTGGCTTGACAAAGTAAATGAGTTAATAGTACTACCCTTAAAATCAGCATGATCCTTCGTATGAAACAATTCTGCCCGAAGCCCCACTGCAATGGCTTCATTAAGATCATACTTTGGATAGACAGCTACTCCAGCATAGCCACCACCTTCTTTAAAGTTATAATTCGCAGCATTCACAACAAGATTCAATTTATCTGAAATATGGTAGCTGCTTACCAAATCAATTAAAGTACCCGAACTATAATTATTTGGACCTCTATCCGAACTACCCGTCAAGAAGTTAAGTGTAGCATTCCAATCTTCTGTTGGAGTAACCGCTATTTGCGCACCGATATGGGATACGCCATTTAAATCCCTATAGACATTCCAATCATTAAATAGTCCCAGCATGGCGGAAATATGTTTTGAAAAGACGTAATTGGCTTTAATTCCAGCATTTTGAAAAGGACCGGCCGCAAAAAGATAAGAAGTGGAATAATGAAAGTTTGTGGCTGGGCAAATGACTTCATAACCTACGAAAGTCCCCATATAACCAGCTGTCATACTAAACTTATCAGTGAAGGCATATTTGATGAATAAATTTTGAATATGAAAAGAATTGTTCAAATCATTTTCAATGGCATCGCCGTTAGGAATGCTTAAATATTGGCCTCTTGGACCAAAACCTAATTCCCCAACAAAAGAAGCTTTTCCTAATGATTTTAAGAGACCGACCCCTATCATTCCCAAAGAAATGGAATTATGATCATTAGCAAAATAAGTTTTGATATTCTCTTTACCAGAAAAATCATATTTCCAATACACATCAGCATAAGCACTGATTCGAAATGTATCGACTTCTTGAGAAATACATGTGAAAAATTGAAATAATAGTACAAATGAGAGAAAAAATCTTGTCATGATACGTTTTTTAGTGGTTAATATTTAAAATTCAGGTGACCTAACCAGTAAAAATCAATAAAAAGACATTTTTTACAACCAAATAACAGACAGAAATAAAAATTGAAAACAAAAACTTTGTAAAAAAATATCGGAAATTATATTTTTTACTAAATTATAATCCAATGTTACAAATTAATTTGTAAAATAATTTATTTTACACAATTATTTATGTGTTTTTTTATAAAATAAAGGAGTATTATATAACAACTAAGCAGGGATACTCGATATTTATTTGAATATTTTAAATTTTTATTCCCAATATTTACATAGAAAACAAAAATATCCAACATTAACAGATGGATTTAGACCTAAAACATATTAAACACTCTAGAAAATGAAGATTAATTCAAGTTAAACAATTAAAAAAGCTGATTTTTATAAGAATATTAAGAAATTAACAAAAAGGAGCACCCTATTTACAGGTTTTGACTTCAGTTTCCCTACTTTTTGGTAGCATTGATGGAAAAAGAAAAAGCCATGTTCAAAACATGGCTTTTAAAAAATACGGTTAAGATTTTATTTTTGTTTTTCGAGAAAGGAAACTAGAGAAGCGAACTCCTCAATGGTCAATGAATTTGCCAATCCTGCTGGCATCATTGAATTTGGCATTTCTTTTCTACTGGCAATATTCGTTTTATTGATGGTAGTCACATTACCTGCAATATCTCTTAAAACCACTTTACTTGCAGTTTCTTGAGTCACGAAGCCCATATAATTCTTTTTATCTTTAGTACTTACCAATACCGTTGAAAATCCTTGGGAAATGGAAGCATTTGGTTTAAGGATAGATTCTGCAATTTGCTCTCTATTCATAATACCTCCAATTTGTCCCATAAATGGACCTTTCATGGCCTCACCTTTATTTACGCTATGACAAGCATGACAACCTTGTTTGGTAAACAATGCTTTTCCCTTTGCAGGATCACCTTTGACCTTACGTAAAGCAATCATCACATCTTCGATTGATGTTTTACCAACCTGTCCTTTTTGATTTTTGATTTTATCTAAGTCAACTTTTTTCTCTGTAGGCTCCTTACTTGCAACAGCCTTAGGCTCTGGCGCATTAAATGCAGCAATTTCCATACGGAATTTCTCATTCAGGTCTGTATAATATGCTTTCTTAGAAGCTCCAGATTTTGCATTCTCAGCTAATAAGAACTTTTCAATCACAGGTGAGGATTCCCAATCAATGGCTTTGTAATAAGGGCCATGCGAATCCGGACGTGTACCCCACCACCAAGAAGCATCATAATCAGCCTCTTTTTTATACAAGCGAGCCAACGTTACTAGAATTTTATCTTTCAATTTTTGATCTTTCGTCTTTCCGTAAGCAGCAATTAACCCTTCAACAGCTCTAGGATCATGCATATAACGTAAGGCCCATAAAGCTAGGTCAGGATTTTCAGTTCCCAGGAATCCGATGCTTGGATTAACAGCGTTCAATCTCACCAATGCCTTTACTGCTAAGTGAGGAAAAATAATAGCTGAATTAGGTACATCATGTGGCCCCTCTTTTCCTTTTGGAGGAGCAATAAATGAAGCCGGAACAGCAACCTGTAATAAGGAATTCGCTACTTCCGGACGACCTAAGCGACCTAATGAAACTGCTGAAACTGCCTGAACACGAACTGAAGGGTCTTTTAACCCTGCGATAAATGGATCAGTAGGCACCTGATCTAAACTTCCCAAACGATCTGTTAATGCTCGTAAAGCAAATTCCCGAACCTCAGGCTCCTTAGCCAACTGAACTAATTCTGAAATACCTTTATCTTTTGCGATTTGGGCAAAAGTATAAATTCCGGCTACTCGTGTACTTAATGCTAAACTTTTATCCTCAGCAATTCCCAATGCAGCGGTTGAAGCTTCCTCATTAGCTCTTGCAACTAATTCTTGAGAAGCATATAGCCTAGTTGTAGAGCTTCCAGATTTCAATAAGTTCTTCAAGTCATCAATAGATGCATTTTTAACCTCAGGAAATGCTTTGTAAGTCCAGCCTTTAGGCACTACGCGAACTACATAACCTTTATCAGGATTCCCTGAGTAACCAGCACCATCCCAAGCCGACAAATAAAGTCTACCCGATCCATCCACATCAACATCCGTAACCTGAGGAAGTTTAATAAACTCCTCTTCCTTTTGTTTAAAACTAGGTCCATCAGGAGTCACATGATGCATATATAGGAAATTGCGTCCCCAATCCGCCATCATAGGTACTTTATTATATTTATCAGGCCAAGTATCCTCATCCATATATAATGAACCCGTTCCAGATCCTCCCCCTAACATGGCTAAAGCTGGAATGATTTCTTCTGTAAAATTTTGAAATAATAATGGGTAGCCATATTCCCCAGATTGAATTTGATGCGAAAAACGGATATCCCATCCTCCACCATCATTCGTATTATCTCTGGTGAAGATATTCATATATGGATCTATAGCCACATCATAAATATTACGTAGGCCATGGGTATACAATTCCATTTCCGTTCCATCAGGTCGAACTCTCAGAACTCCACCACCTAGGTTCGTTAATTTTTTACCATCAGCGCCAGTGGCGTTATGAAAACCGAAATCCCCTACAGCAATGTAGATCCAGCCATCGATTCCCATTCTAATTCCATTCGTAGCATGGTCAGTACCGCGTTCCTGAATATATTTAGCATTACTCAATCCTTTAATCAACACTTTCGGGTCAGCATCAGCCACACCATCCTGGTCTTTATCATCGAAAACAACAAGGTCCATTCCAGTAGCGATACCAGTATTTGTGTCGAAAGTTGTATGCAAAACAAAGACTTGATCACCTAGCACAAATATTCCACGAGGGTTATCCACACGTGCGAAATCAGTATGTCTATCCATAGCCCCATCATTATCCGAGTCAACGAAGCGACGGATAAATCCTTTTCCCATATCCTTACCTAGGGAACCTATCATATCTACTCCCACAAACAGTTCTCCGGTTGGCGCTACAGCCAAACATGCAGGACTAGGAGTTAAATCAGGACGTGTATATTCCGTCATGATTAGATCCTCAGGGGCACCTGGAACTAACTTTAAACTATCTTGTCTATTAAAGACTGATTTGAAATACGAATAATTGGTTGCTAAAATAGGGGGGTCAGGTTTACCAAAATTATTGGTAAAACCTAGCATAAGAGGTAGGAGAACCAATAGATTAAATGTTCTTTTCATTCTAAAAATTACTATTAAAAAATAAAGGGAAAATAATGGCTTTTGATTTAGATTCTTGATATCATCAGGAATTATTACCCAGGTTTAAGTTTAAAAAAAACTAAGGACCAAAGCCTTAGTATGTATAAAAATATCAAAAACTATTCTAAACAGCAATTTAAGGATAGAAATTATACAATTACTAAAAATGCAAATATTAAATAAATGGTACTAAATCAATGTTAACCATTTGTTAGACTATATTATTAAAATTATAAGAGAGGTAGCAAGGTTGTAAAGCCCCAGGGGGCGAAATATTTGTAGGAAGGGACATTTAACAAGGTACAGCCCCAGCGGGGCGACATATTTATCAAACCATGACCCATACAACCACAAAAGGGCGTATGCGATACGCACCTACCGACCGGGCCATCCGTTGCATTTCCCCAGGTCCTGAAAACACAAAAAGCCCGTTGTCATCTGACAACGAGCTTT
>NOUX01000006.1 GCA_002245855.1 Sphingobacterium cellulitidis
CTACAAGGAAATTGAAACCATTCGCAAGATCGACCAGGGAATGGTACAACGCAATTACCTCCAGATAAAACAGGATATCCAGGACATCATCCAATCGGAAATGGAACGGATGCTGAACGATCCGGGGTTAGCGCATTTGGTGGTGAGGAAGGGATAATTTGTTGCATGGCTATTAATGTTCTCATCTGCGAAAAGGGACAAACATCATCCCTATTTGCGCACAAAAACTTAGGAAACATTAGATTGATACACTATTAGTTGAACTACAAAACTGGATAGGCAAATAACAACACATTGCCGAATCTTGCCGGATAGACATTGATGTTAGTATGATTAATGCCTGTAATAAGGCGTTTACTGAATTAATTCCTTTTAATCATTTGCCGGACAATACCGGATAAGTATGGAGATTATTCAGTTTAGGCGATAGTGTAGTCCGCACAATTGAAACAAATAGTTAGTGAGGAACATAAAATAATTGAATAAAAATTGGTTCTCAATGAAATAATATATAAGTTTACATCTGCAATAAGGGATGGAAAGCGTCCCTTATATCAAACAAAAACTTACATGTTAGTGCAATACGGTTATTTAGAGGACTATATTAATGACCTGCGTTCCAATGGCAGATATGCTTTTTCATTGCCAGAGGTACGAAATCAATTTGAACAGTCTGATGAAGCAATTAAAAAAGCATTGCAGCGATTGAAGAAAAAGAAAGAGATCGCTTTAGTAAGAAATGAATTTTACGTTGTACTTACTCCCGAATACCGGAGTAAGGGAACTCTGCCGCCCTCTTTTTTCATTGCGGACTTAATGAAGTTTTTAGGTAAAGAATATTATGTAGGTCTTTTAAATGCGGCAACATACTATGGAGCAGCACACCAGCAGCCGCAGTCTTTTTCTGTGATTACTGTAAAACCGAGTTTAAGAAACATTCACACGGACAATCTTAAGATAAATTTTTACATAAAAAAGGAATGGGACAAAGTTGACATTGTTCAGCAGAAGGTGGATACAGGGTACATAAACGTAGCATCTCCAGAGTTAACTGCCCTAGACCTCGTATACTATATTGATCAGGCAGGTGGTTTAAATCGGGTTGCAACTGTACTGGAAGAGCTATGTGAAACTATAGATGCTCATAAGCTGCTTGACCTGGCAAAACGATATGCACCTATCACAGCGGTTCAACGTTTAGGCTTTTTGCTTGAGGAGGTTTTAACCATGCGTGATTTAAGTGATCCAATAAAGGACTATTTAAAGACCGTGAATTATTTTCCGGTTTTGTTAAGACCGCAAAAAGAAAGGCCAGAAATGATTACTGGTAACGATTGGAAAGTTGTACAGAACATTGAAATAGAAACAGATTTATGATTCCACAAGCATATATAACAGCGTGGAGAAAAAAAGCTCCTTGGCAGGAAGACTTTCAGGTAGAACAAGACCTGGTGATTGAACGAACATTGATGGCTATATACAGTGATGAATATTTGAAAGAGAGGTTAGCATTTAGAGGAGGAACCGCATTGCATAAATTATTCCTATCCCCGGCTGCTAGGTACTCGGAAGACATAGATCTAGTTCAGATTACCGGCGAACCCTTCGGACCGATCATGGACAGGCTTCGTGAGGCACTTCTGTTTTTAGGTGATAAGCCAATTCGTAAGCAAAAGCAGCATAACAATACGTTGATTTATCGCGTTACCTCTGAGGGAGGAATTCCATTAAGATTAAAAGTCGAAGTTAATTGCCGAGAGCATCATACAATTTTTGGGATTCATAATGTAAAATATGCCATGCAATCTGAATGGTATGCTGCTGAGGTTTCAATTCCAACTTACACATTACCTGAGCTACTAGGAACCAAAATGCGGGCGTTGTACCAGCGAAGAAAAGGAAGAGATTTATTTGACATGTGGCTTGCTATGACAAAACACAATGTCGAACCCAATGAAATTATTGAAGCATGGAAATTCTATCTAACGAAGGAAGGAAATAGTATTTCACAAAAAAGCTTCATAGAAAATATGGAAAAGAAAATAGCTGACAAGGATTTCATTGGAGATATGGAGGGGTTATTAAGGCCAGATCAACCATATAAAATTTACGCAGCTTACGAATTTGTAAAAAGCGAATTACTAGAAAATATTTAAACGGGATATAAAATAATATACATGGATATTACAGCTAAGCTTTGGTCGTATTGTCACATATTAAGGCATGATGGTGTTGATTACGTAGACTATATTGAGCAACTTACGTACCTTTTATTTTTAAAAATGGCTGATGAAAATGGTATCACCGTACCTCAAACCTGTCATTGGCAAACTCTACTAGCTAAGAGCGGAGCTGAGCTAAAAGATCATTATGAGTTTGTACTTCAGCGATTAAAAAAAGAAAAGGGAATACTCGGTGAAATATTCCAAGAACCAATTTCCAAAATAAAAAACCCTGATAGTCTTAAAAAGATTATTGAAGGTATTGAAAGCATAGGTTGGACTAAGCTAAATAAAGATGTGCAGGGTGAAGCCTTTGAAGGCCTACTTGAAAAAACTGCTAATGAAGGAAAAAAAGGTGCGGGGCAATTTTTTACGCCTCGACCATTAATACAGGCTATTGTAGATGTTATGAAACCAGATCCTTCCGAAGAAAAAGATTTCCGCATCGGGGATACAGCATGTGGTACTGGCGGGTTTCTAACGGTTGCTATAGATTGGGCTAAAAATAACTTATCTACCACTAATTGGAATAAACTACGCAATGTATCATATTATGGTCAAGAACTTGTCGTAAGACCCTATAGATTAGCCCTGATGAACCTTTTTTTGCATGGGGTACAAGCAAATCTAACATTAGGAGATTCTATCTATAACACTGAGATAAAAAAAGAAGCAATTAATTGTATTTTAACAAATCCACCTTTTGGTACACGAGGAGTTTCAGGACCACCGAAAAAGAGAAATTTTGCAGTAGAAACAACTAATATTCAATTAAATTTCATTCAACATATTTACGAAGTTTTACGTCCAAATGGACGAGCTGCCATTGTTCTTCCCGATGGTGCATTAGTGGATGCTAAAGCTAGAGAGGTCTGGCAATTTTTAATAGAAGAGGGCAATTGCAACATACATACAATTTTAAGACTACCAAAGGGAACTTTTGCTCCCTATGCTACAGGAGTGAAAGCTAGCGTTGTCTTCTTGCAAAAAGGAGCAATAACAACTCAAACATGGATTTATGACGCAAGAACAGACTTCCCAGATGTGACTAAATCTACAAGACCGTTAACATATGAGAAGCATTTTGAAGATTTTGTAAAATGCTATGGAAATGATCCTAACGGATCTAGCAAGAGAAAAAGGAATTCAAAATTTGAGTCTTATTCATTAGATGAGATAAAGAAAAGAAATTTTGATTTATCGTTTAGCAAATTAAATCAACCTAAAAAACTAGAAGAACCTGCTGTTTATGTAGAGAATTTAATAGAAAACTTCAAGCAACAATTGGCCGATCTTCAGAAATTAAAGAGAATCATTAATTCAAATAAGAAATCGCTATGAGCAAAACATTTCTTACTATACCTCTTCGCAATGTTGTTCTTAGTCAAAAAGGAGTTAAGCCGACAGTTCTCACAAGCAAAGCTTTTGATGGGAGCGTACCATATCTGGATATAAACAGCCTGACCACAGGAAACAATAATGAATATACGTTTAAAGAATTGGGCAACCTTGCTAACGAAAATGACCTACTCGTAGTATGGGATGGATCGAGGAGTGGATTAGCATTAAAAGGTAGATATGGAGTGATTGGATCAACATTGATGAAATTGACTCCTGTGGGTATTGATACAGAATATTTATATTATTTTGTAAAATCGAGATATGACTTCATAAATGCCAATGTAACCGGCGGTGGAATACCACACGTAAACTCTGAGTTATTTTTTGGACTGGAAATTCCTTACGTTCCTTTTCCAGATCAGCGTAGTATTGTTAAAGATCTTAAAATCAAAATAAATGAAAATGCATCACTTTTGAACAGTCAAAAAAAAGCGATTCAATCTACATTTATTGACAACGATGTTCAACTTCAAGACAACCAAACTATTGTCGATAGTATAAAGAACTTCAAAAAATCCATTCTTGAAAGAGCTGTTTCAGGTGATCTTACATCAAATTGGAGAGCATTACATAATCTATCGTACCCTGAAGAATCGGTATCATTAGGTACGGTGATAATTGAAATTAAATCAGGAAAAAGTTTTCGTTGCTTGGAAAGACCGCCTGTTGAAGATGAAGTTGGCGTTTCAAAAATTAGTTCTGTTTCATTTGACGGATATAAAGAGAACGAGAGCAAGACTTGTATAGATAAAGACAAGATTAATCCTGAACTATTTATAAAAGCCGGTGACTTTTTAATAACCAGAGCTAATACAAAAGAGTTGGTTGGATCTTGCGCAATAGTGGGTAAGGTGACAAAAAGAATAATGCTAAGTGACAAAATTCTTCGTATTTCATTTGACAGAACTAAGATTTTGGATCAGTTCGTTTTATTATTCCTGCAAAGCATTCAAGGAAGAGAACAAATTGAGAACTACGCAACAGGATCACAGGAATCAATGAAGAATATAACCCAAGCAGAATTGAGAAGTATCATTTTAAAAATCCCCGATTTAAGAGAGCAGAAGGAAATCATAAAACAAGCTGGTATATTGCTAAATACTGTTAGTAGGATACAAAATCAATATAATTCGGCAATGGAAACTTTCGAGGAACTTGAAAAGTCAATATTGCAAAATGTTTTTGAACCAAATAGTCTATACAGATATCAAAATAATCTGGATATAAAAAAGGTTATGCAAGATATTTATGACAAAAAAATCCAATTAGAATCTAATAGGAACTTAGAAAATAAAGAGAGAGCAAAAACGAAGAATATTATGAAAAAAGCGCTTACAGAGACATCAAAACTTGACGTAGAAGATGTTTTAGCTCAAACATCAAAACCAATATCTGCTAAGGAAGTTTGGAAGGCTTCTAAATACAGTAAGGATATTGATTCTTTTTATGAAGCAGTTAAGCATAAAGTTGCTGAGACAATAATTTGGGATATTACGAAACGAGATGAAGAGGTTCCTGAAAGTATAATTTCTCTAAAAAGTAAATCATGAAAATAAACTACCTACAAATTGGAAAGTTTAAAAATTTAAAAGATTTTCAACTTGATCTTAAAGAGAATACAAATGATATTTTAGTTACCATTGGAAAGAATGGAACCGGAAAATCAAACCTTTTAGAGGCTCTTGTATTAATATTTCGGGATCTAATTATGCGAGAGAATAACCCTCCATTTTCATATGTACTCCACTACAAATGTCATGGAAAGGATGTAGAAATTGTGGCCAATCCAGAAGGAAAAACTAAATATCTATTTTCTGTCAACGGGATTAAATTGAAAAAAAAGGACTCTTTTTGGAAAAAAGAGAATGAAGCATATGTTCACCTTCCCGAGTATGTATTTGCGTACTACTCAGGTATAAGTAATAGACTTGAAGAGCACTTTGATAGCTCGCAAAAGAAGTTTTATAACGACTTAAAAAAAGGAGTTAACAGAGCATTCAGACCCTTGTTCTATGCTAGACCCATACATAGCAATTTTGTATTGCTGGCTTTCTACGCTTTTGAAGATGAAAAGATTCGAGAATTTTTAGAAGAGTATTTGCAAATTACTGGATTTCATTCCTCTCTTTTCGTAGTACCTAAACCTGACTGGAATAGCAAGGATGGCGACATTAGGTTTTGGAATGCAAAAGGTATCGTTGCAGAATTTCTTGATAAACTATTTGCCAAGTCTCTAATGCCAATTAAAGACGAAGTTGAGGTTCGTACTGACTTCAGGCATTCAAAGAAAAAGGAATGTTGGTATTTATTTTTAGAAAGCAAAGAAAAACTCAAAGAGTTAGCAAATGAATATGGTAGTAATGTAGAGTTTTTTAAAGCCCTAGAAAGTACCTATATCTCTGATTTAATTCATGAGACCAGGATTCGGGTTCAAAAAAAGAATCCATTAGACGGTGCGATAACTTTTAAAGAATTAAGTGAGGGAGAACAGCAACTGTTAACGGTCTTGGGTTTATTAAAGTTCACGAACCATTCGGAATCATTATTCCTACTAGACGAGCCAGATACTCATTTAAGCCCGATCTGGGGTCATGAATATTTAAAAGTTTTGAAACATATTTCTGGAGAATACAACAAAAGCCAAATGTTTTTGTCAACTCATAAGCCTACGACTATCAGCGGACTTTGTGGGGATCAAATTATATTATTTGAAAAGACAGATAATGACGAAAAAGTTACAGCTGTAGTCAGCGAAATATCACCAAAAGGCTTGAGCTCCGACGGAATTCTAACGCAGATTTTTGAGATGGCATATACCTATGACGAGGATACGTATGATGAGATGCTTGAAAGAAGAAGGTTAGTTGCTAAAAATATGTTTGAAGCTGAAAATCTTACTACTGAAGAAAAAGAACGATTGATTGTGCTTACTAATAAACTAAGCGATTATTCTGAAAATTATGCTGATGGTTTGTTCTATGAGTTTATACATGAATTAGACAAAGCTGGGGGATTAGCTTCGTATAGAGAAGTCAATCTAAGTGACGAAGAAAAAGCCACTCGCAGTAAGATGGCAGAAGAACTTTTTTCTAAACTTAAACAAAAGCGGACTTCCTAATGATTTATATTGACATTGAAAATTTTATTCCGGATGATGACTGGCTTTATGAGGCCTGGCTCTTGAATGCAGAACTTAAAGCCAAAATCTCAAAAGAGGAAAAAAATCAGTTTATTGATGAAAATAGAGCTTTTTGGGGTAGAATAAAAAATCAACTTCCCTATAACGACAAATGCTGGTATTCAGAATCAAAAGAATCTGTTTCTGTATATGAAATTGAGCATTTTAGACCAACTAAAGCGACAATCCGATCGAAATCGGTTTTAAAATCGCTAAAGACTTTTAAAGAAGAAATAAGAAAGGATTGGATAAAGGAAACCAAATTCAGAGGGGGAGGTTATTGGTGGTTGGCATTCAATTATAAAAATTACAGAAACTGTGGAAAAAGAATAAACAATATAAAGGGGATACGGTTCCCCCTTCAATCTTTAAGTTTGATTGCTTATGAAGAAAGTGAAAACTACCTTGATGAGAAGTGTCTCTTGCTTGACCCGACTAAAGAAGGCGATCCTGACTTGTTGACTTTTGATCCAGATGGAAAAGCCAGACCTACACTTACTGACGGTATTTCTCTTGAATTTATACGCGCCCATGCTTCAATTGATATCTATGGTTTAAACGCAATTGAACCATTGGTCAAGCACAGAGAATCGAAATGGAATGAATGTTACAAAGCTATTAAACGGGCAACTGAAAAGTATACTGAACTAGAGTTAGCAGCAGATGAAGGTAATATGAATTCGTTTAAACGCTATTTCGATGAATTCATCGATTTTATTGAGAATGATATAAAACCGGCAATTCACCCATCTTCCGAATTTTCAGCAGTAGCAAAAGCTTGTGTTATAAGCTATTCTAAATATGGGTGGATTTCAGAATACGTTTTAACAGAATAAGGGAGAATTAGAGGATATTTATTCTATATATGAAAAGCAAACCTAATTCCTAAATGTCAAATAATAGATATTGGGGAACTCTCTATCCATTTATGTTTTTTGCAAAATATTATTTACTGACAATTATCACATTAAGGGCCTTTGATTTATGCTACCAACTTCTCTAAACGAGCCAAATCTTGTAGAAAAAAGTTCAACATTTGTTCGTTAGGGGCTACAGATTTTCAGATCAAAACATACAAAAGCTTGCAAATCAAATGATTGCAAGCTTTTTTGTTTTTCAGTGTCTACAAGATTTACAACCTTCTGAAGTAGCATAGAAAGCTCCAAAAACTGGCTCAACAATACCATCTGCATATTCCATATTATTGGAAAACACACATCAATTGTGTCGCATTGCCAAACTTTCTAAAATGCTTCTGTTTGAAACGCGTGTTGATACGGCGTCGTTCTGCCAAGACGCCTTCTTTATTATGTGGTTTCTTTACCTCTACAAATGCGAGTGGCATTCCGTTGATGAGCAAGGTGAGGTCTGGTCTAAATTCTTCATCTCCATTCTTGTAGATCAATTCAGTGGTGACGTGAAAATTATTGTTATTGAAATTTTTAAAATCAATCATCTTAATGCCGGAAGTAGCCGTTAATCGTTGATAAAATTTCTCACCAATATCTTCATAATCGAGTTCCAAGCTAACTTCATCCAACACTCTCTTTAACTCATCTAGTTGAGCGTTCGGGTTGATTTTCTGCAGGCTTTCTAAAAATATCGACTCGAGAATATTGGTATCTTCTCTTCGTGCTTGTTCTCTTAAGGGAATATAGGTGTAACCCAGCTTCATTAAGTGGAGGAGGGCAGGAATCTTTACTCGTGAGTTTTCATTAAATACCATTATATCGTTTCGAAGATTTCATTAAACAATAATTTCAATTCCTTTTTAACTTCATCAAAAGCCGGTAGCTTTCTACTTGCGATCTGATGCCCTAAACTATTTTTCCATGCTCGTTTCACCGTGTTTTCAATTTTAGCATTCAGAAGCTGATCTACACCTGTAAACTCGAGTCCTTTAAATGCCATTTTCTCTAAAAAAGCCTGTTTAATTTCTGACCAAGGCAGATTGTCAACATATTTCGACAAATACCAAATATCATAATAGTCTCGAGGTGCTGTATAGGAGCGTTGAATAAGAGCTCTTAACTTTTCAGATAACACTTCTCTTATATCGTAACAGACAATTTCATTGACTGCAGAACTCAGCTTATCAGAATAGTCATGGTAAACTGTTTTCATACTAGGTTCAAACAGCATCTTCTCATACAGAATAATTTCAATCTTAATCGAAGTCGTCCAACGGGAAGGATCTGGCGGAATCTGGTCCTTCGAATGATCGGCTCCCCAAAACTTTACAATCGCAGCGTAGCCAGTTGGCATATCGTTATGTCGAAGATCGGTGAGCTTTTCTAAATGTAATTGCATACCAGTACGTTCTTGTACTATTGATATGATTTGTCGCAATAAATCTTCATCCAATTGAAAATCAGGATTGATGGATGTGAAATCTAAGTCTTCTGAAAAACGATAATCCGGGATATAACATTTTCGTAAACATGTTCCTCCTTTGAATATTAACGCTTCTCTACAGGAATCTATCGAAAATATAGCATCGACAAAATGACCCAATACCCAATCCTTGTCAATGGTACTTCTGGACACTTCGTGTTCCAACGCTTTTTTTTCTATTTCCTTTTTCAGTATCATTTAGTATTGTTTATTGGATATGTCTAACAATTCTTCCCGGCTGATATTTAACCTTAATCGCCATTCCGAAACAAATTCACCTTCTTCCAATCCCTGGGGATCAAACAAGTTGTATCTATTATTTACCTGTTTCTTGGCAAAATCTATAAAAGGTTCCATACCTGTGATTTGGAGAAGTTCGACCAAGTAGCCAATTCGTTTGGTAACCGCTATATTATTAATAGCCTGGCAATATTCGACTAATTTATTTGATTGCAATTTCGCTTGTCCGACGGCTCTGATCAGTTCCGCGTAGCCCCCGGAATGTTGAGGTAAATCAAAGCAATCTACTATTGTTTTTTCTATATCAGTGATCGGGTACTGAAGATTACCATAACCATTGTGTATGATACCCAGTTTTTTATTGGGCGCAATCTTGACGAATTTATAAGAAGTACCTAGAATTGATTTGTCATATTTTTTATGTGTAGTTTGAATAAAGACAGTATTAGAAAACTGTTCCGTCAACCCATGTAAATTGAGTGCAGACCAATACCCAATAGCACTGTTGTCTGCGATGAAAGTCCCTATGACATATTCATCCCTAAAACCTTGTTTGCAAAATTTGCCCTTCTCAATCCGTACAAGCAGTTCCTTGTCTACCAGATTTTCTAAGATTTCACTTAAGTTGTCAAACTTTTGCCCCAATAACTGTTCGATTTCGGTAAATTTGAATAGCTGAATTTCATAGTCATCCAGCAACTTCAAGAACTCGAGTTGGGTTTTAGTGAGGTTTTCTGATATATAAACGCTGTCTGCCATATTACCTTTTGTGGAACGATAAGACCTAAAAATTGGGTCTTATCGTTCCACGATTGGTAAAGATAAGTAACAATTCTTCAAAAAGCAACGTTTAATACCAAATCTCAACAGATCTCTGAAAGAAACTAAAGCGTACCAGTTTATTAATATTTTTAAGATGTATATTCCAATTCGTTATCTTAATACCAAAATAAAAACAAGTGGAGTTCACTAACGACGACATAAGCTATCTTCTCAACCTTTTTAAAGGTCGCGAAGACGTATTTGCTTTACGCTGGGAGAAGGGAAATAAAAGCGGGTACATGCCGGCCTATAGCTATGATCCATACCATTATCGCCTACATAAAGCTAATGGTGGTACTTTTCAAAGCTATGCACACAAAACTTACCTGCCATTGTCAGAAATGGAAGTTGCTAAACATCTTAATGGCCTTCAACAGGTCGGAATTTATCCGCTATTGCAAGACAATACCTCTTGGTTTTTAGTAGCTGATTTCGATAAATCCGACTGGAAAGAACAGGCATTGAAATTTTTAGAGGCGTGTACTGCTAAAAACGTTCCTGCTTATCTTGAACGGTCCCGTTCCGGCAATGGCGCACATGTCTGGATTTTCTTTGAGAGCCCTTATCCAGCAAACAAAAGCCGTAAGCTATTTACACTTATTTTGGAACAATGCGGTGCATTCTCGCCATTTGATAAGAGTTCCAGCTTTGACCGTCTGTTTCCAAATCAAGATCGCCTATCAGGGAAAGGTTTAGGAAACCTAATTGCGCTGCCCTTATATTTGCCGGCTGTACAGAAGGGCAATAGTTCCTTTGTCGATCCTAAAACAATGGATCCATTTCCTGATCAAATCGCATATCTAAAAGAAGTAAAAAGAGTAAGCTTAAATTTACTTGAGGAATTATATAACGATACTGGGGCTACTAGTGCAGATAGCTATATCCCAGCTATTGACGAAAAACTTAAGATTACCCTAAGCAATACGATCCGTCTAAATAGTTACGCTATACCTTTTGTACTCATCAATTTTTTGAAGGAGCAACTTAATTTTGCCATTTCAGCCTTTATTATCAAGAAAAAGTCAGGGGGAAGCACTTTCGAAACGCCAAGATTTTTTAAATTAATTGAAGAAACGGAAAATGAAATCCTCATCCCAAGAGGATTTATTGGGAAATTGCTACGATTCTGTAGAGAAGCAAAGGTAGCACATGACTTTGTTGATAATAGGCGTGAACTCCCGACAACCCAATTCTCTTTTAATGCCGCGTTGCGAAAACATCAAACCACTGCTGTAGGCGCAGTACGAAAAAAAGATTTCGGGGTAATCGTCGCACCACCAGGAACGGGAAAAACTGTTATTGGCTTGAAGATTATTTCAGTCAAACAACAACCTGCACTTATTGTCGTGCACCGTAAACAGTTGTTAGATCAATGGTTAGAACGTATAGAATCATTCTTGGGGATACCAAAAGCAGATATCGGAATTATAGGGCAGGGAAAAGTAAAATTGGGTACTGGTAAAATAACCGTTGCAACGATACAAAGTCTTCCAAAACATATCGAAATTATTCAGGACAAATTTGGCACAATTCTAATCGACGAATGCCATCATATTCCGGCGGAATCTTACCGTACTGCCGTCGGAAAACTGAACAGTGTTTATTGCTACGGTCTCACAGCGACTCCTTTTCGGAAATATAATGATGATAAATTGATCTTTACTTATCTCGGTGATATCATTACTGAAATCCGACCAGAGGAAATTGAAGATTACAAAAGGGCAAATATCATCGTGCGGAATACCAAACTCCATGTTCCCTATAATTCTAAAACCGACAGTTTCGAAACACTTTCACAAATTCTAATTCATGATACAGCAAGAAACAGATTAATAGTAGACGATGTATCCGCAGAGCTAGATCAAGGAAAAAAGGCAGTGATAATTACCGAAAGAAAAGAACATATCGAGACGCTTAATCTATTGCTAAAATCAAATTATGAAACCATAACGCTCAGCGGAGATGATTCAGACAACGGTAAGAAAGTGAAATGGAAAGCATTGTCAGAAGGGAATTTTCAAGTACTGATTACGACAGGTCAGTATTTTGGCGAAGGTTCGGATATTCAGCATATCAGCACACTACTTTTGGCCTATCCCTTTGCGTTCCATGGAAAATTGATTCAATACATCGGTCGGGTGCAGCGATCCGAGATCAATCCGACAATATACGACTATCGGGATATCCAAATTGATTACCTCGACAAAATGTTTCTCAAACGAAATATTTATTACCGTAAAATAACCAAACAGGCAACGCTTTTTGACGAACCTACAATGGATTATCAACCTCAAACCAGTCACCTATTTACTTTAGAAAAAAATATCAAGATAGCTATCGAGGCTTTATCATTCCACTATGGCCATGTGGCTTTTACCTACAACGTCGAGGAAATGCATACAGTCTTAGAATTTCATATCGAAAATTTGGAGATTAGGCCTGAGTTTGAGGTATTAAAACCTTACTTTATCAAGATACTGAAAACTAAAAACATCAAAGTTCAGTTAAACGCAGAATTTGAGTATGGAAAACTGGTTGCACAGATTGCCACATCAGAAGATATTGAACGAATAAATAAAGAAATTGTGGAAGGAGTAAAATTTCAGTTTCTGAACAAGGGGGTATTAAGCAAGCTGCCTTTTCAAAAGCAAAATATTTTGACTTCGGTCCAGTTACAGGATGGCGAGACTGTATATGTAAACGCAGAGGAATTATTATCTGAAATCCTTAAACTACGAAAATACAAACACTCTAGGCAAGTTCAATTTTTAGCAGATCACCACCAAAGTAATATAATGAAGATTAGGTTTGTTCTCAGTCCATTCGCGTTTGTATTTCTTCTGTCGGGTGATCAGAAGTACCATGCAATTCTTGAAACCCTAGATACGGAGGAGGCAACTTATATCTGGCACATAGAAAAGGATAGGACTACTCTGAAAGAAGCCATTGTGACAATAGATAAAGATCTGCAGATTATTCGTGAAAAAGGTAGACAAAGATTCTTGGAAAATAATCTCCCTGCAAACTTTAGCCGCATTTTACATGATTATAGCGATCCGGATAGAGGTTTTATTCTCTGGAAGGCATTCTTGGAAGAAATCCTTCACTGAGAAAGACAAGCTAAGGTGAAAATTAAAACCGTGTCATACTGGGAAATATAAAAAATAATGTAACAAGTCCCGACTTTCGCCAACTTTAAAAGCTTTAGGGATTCTATCCAAAAAAGAAAAAACCAGCTGATTATCAGTAGTTTTTATCAAAACGACAGCATTCGAATCACTGAATTTAATAAAAAAATTAATTTTACAATTAAATAATATTAACAAAAATTACTAAATTTATTCAATAGCAAATTGCAGCTAAAACGTATGTCAAACTAGTGAGCGATTCGGTGAGTTGGGAAAGTCCAGGTTTGTAAGTTACTGATAAATAGATTAATGCAGATAGGGTTAGATTCCCCTACGGGCTACAAAAAAAAGCGACTTATTCAAGTCGCTTTTTTAGTTTATTGTAATGCGTTTTTAGTAGTTTGACCTATGGCTGAGTATTCAGATCCAACAAATTGATAAACGAATTTTTCTATTCGATTAACCCCTGCTTCTTTAACTTTTCTAGTATAAGAACATCAACCGCTGAGGTCCTATTTTTATCTTCGTATTTTATCCACTCAAAAGACTCTATTTCACTGGAAGCCATTAATGTTCCTTCGAAATCAGAGAAATAACATAACATTTTTACTAAAACTCCTGGAGCATGACCATCAGCCTGGGCTTCAAATGTTCCAAAAAATTCCACAGTATTTTCCAGAATATGAACATTAAGTTCCTCAAAAACCTCCCTTTTTAAACATTCTATGTCAGATTCGTCGTTTTCTCTTTTTCCTCCTGGGAAGTATAGTTTGTTTTTTGATTTGGAAAGAGTGCTAAGAACACAATTATTATTTATATGAATTAAAGCCACTTTTTCTATTGTTTTATTCATCATATGATTTGTTTTTATACTTAGGTAGTTAAATTTAACTATTTCTGATTTTGTTCAATAAGCTGAGCTCTTTAACTTCTCAAAACTCAATTAACTCTTTATCAAACTGCTTAACAACAGCAGGAGCGATAGAAGGAATGCCATAACGTTCTAAATCTTTCCAAAACTCCTGAGTATAATTACTTTTTTCATCTAAATAGGCGTTCTTATTAAATATGCTTTTCTTAGTTTCAACTTCTTGGTTAGTTAAAAAGCTACGCTCCATTACGTAGAATTCAGATAATATTTCATAATGAAAATAACCCAAATTATTTTTGCGTTTGATACTACCGATGGTATGGCTATACCAGCTTTGAAGATTTTGTAGAGTAATATCAGAAAGTCTGCTCACATCGTAGGTTTCAATCCGAACCTGACTAGTCCGTATTCCCTCAATACGAAATAGTTTCTTTTTTATCATAGAATCGGGCAGTACAAAATCAATATAGGTTTGTGCTTTTCCATTAGGGTCAATTTTTATTTCACCTACTTTCACCTGTTGTTTATAAATGTTGGCTGAGGTTTCTTGGCTTTTAATTTCGTACTCTTTTGACAAACCAAGGTGAATAGGAGTCGATGAAATATTTGGGATCCTTGGAGGTTCTATGAATGGCCCCATCGCTTCCTTGTAAGCTTTTATAGCCTCCTTATTACCCAAAACCCGATAGGCTTCTATGCTATGTTTTATCTTTGCCTTTTTTTGGGTTAACGGAATATAGAATTTTACAATGCCATCAGAGAAGTATTTATTTTTGCCATCAAACGTTTCTAAAGCCCGGAAGTAACCTTTTAAAATCAACCACTCCTTTGGCTTATTATTTATTTCGATCTCATCAATCACGAAAGTAGAAGGCGAAAGTTTAACCAGTCTTTCCGTCGCTAAAATATTTTTTAAGCTTATTTCTTTTGAACGATAGGAAAGATGCTGAAAAGAAAAATAATCAAGGTCAGATAATTTTTCTTCATTCAGGTAGATTGTTCCATTCTTATCACTAATAGATATTAAATGACCATTTGAATCAAACACACTTACAGCAGCAATTGGACTGTTAGTAATTGAGTCCAAAAGAACAACTTGACTCCTTGAAATGGATACAATAAAAAAAGAAATAATTAATAATATTATTTTTGGCTTCATCTTTTTTAATAAAAAATCCTTTCCTGTTGTTCTATTTAAAATTAACTATTGAACCTATCCATTAATAAGAAATTATTCCTTCGATAAACTATTTTTCAATGAGTCAAAATTCCAAGTATTAATTGTTAAATTGAATTTCAATTTACCATTTTGGCCATTAATTATGAAAGTGTTTTTTGCATTTATAGGAGCATTCCTTTGTACATATCTCTATGGGCAACAATTTAAAGAACCGATTACAATAGGAAAATTTACAGATAGCGTTTACAGAAAGCTAGATCAGGTCAACGCATTAATGTATTTACCCGAGGGATACATAACCCTAGATGCTCCACAACTCCCAGATTCTTTAAGTTTTGCGAATAAAACTAGGGAAGAAATTAATAGTATTATTAAAAAGAGGAATTTAATTAATCCTTATTGGGTGTTTGGATTAGAGCCATTATTAAAAAAAGGGAATATCTATATAAAAGTTGGGTATAGTTGGACTCTTATGTCCTCATATTTTCAATTTAATAATGATGATTTATCAGAGGAAGAGCAACGCAATAAAGTTAACCATGGATTGGTAGCTTATCCAGCAGAATTGGGAACAGAATCTTTTCCTATTGTTGCTAATCCAGGGAAAAATAATAACCAGTTAATAAACGCAGATACTGTTCTTATTTATGAGCCAAAATATTTTTACAAGCTTAATGATACTATTGTTAACTATGCTGTAATGCAGGTAAACCTGATTAAATTTGATCTAGCCAAAATTAGGATATATTATTATTACCCTATCAATGAGAAACAACAAGTATTTAATGAAATCCAAAAAACTTGGGGAATTGTACGTTTTAAAAAAGATAATGAGTTTACTCATCCTTATCGTGTAGGGTTGGATTCGGTTCCATTGAAACAAGATCTATATTGGGGGAAATTCTCTTATATCAATGACCCTCAGCTATTAGCTTCAGAAAGAGAAGTCTTGAAAAACAAGAAAATAAGAAAAAAATCTAATCAAATCAGCTTTGAGGCTGATAAATTAGCAATGGAGGGTAATATCGAAGCAGCTATTGTTCAAAATAAAAAGGCCTTAGAATTGGATAAGGAAAATGTATCCGCAAATAGCAATCTAATTTTTATTGCATTGACAAAAAATGATAAAAAAGCCGCTTGGGATTATTGGTCTGAAATGAACTTAAATCTGCCTAACAATTATCAAACTAAATTTAATAAGGGTTTAATTTTCGAACGATTTAAAGAATTAGATAGCGCTGCAATTACATTTAATAGTTTAGCCAACTCCACCGATTCAACTAATACTGCTCCTCGTTTTGAAGAAGCAAAAATATATGCTCAACAAAACAACCTTAAAAAGGCCCAATGGACCTTTGAAAGGGTTCTTAACATTTTTTCTCAAGAACAGCTAAAGTCTAAAAGAGGAGAGACACATAAATTATATACACTTGATCAAGTATTTTCTGTCAGATTAGCCTATGCCCAGTTTTTGCTAAAAAACAATCTATCAAATCAGGCAATATCATTAATGGAAGAAACCTTGGAAGATAATATCAAGGTAATAGATTCTCAACAAAAAAAAGAACGTTTTGCTATCAGAAAAATTCTTTCAAAAACTAGTTTAGCGGAATTATACTTCCATTTATCCCACAATTATGTTTCATTAAATGATATTCCAAGTGCCAAATTTTATTTAGAAAAAGCAAAAGAAAATGGGAAAATTATTCCGGAGGAATTAGAGCATTTTTTAAGATAGTAATTTAAGTCTCCAAAACTATATCTGACACCAAAAAAGAGTCTCAGAACATAAAAAATCACAGTCGTATTAAAAATTAAAATACTGAATTGTTGTTCCAAAAATAGGAGTAGGAAAGAGCAAAAATTCTGCTAACTCTTTTTTCTTACTTGTTTCAAGTATTCAGTTGGGGTTTTTCCAAATTCCTTTTTAAAGGCATTCGTGAAATAAGAGGAAGAGGAAATGCCGACTTGGTGCATGACCTGTGTTATGGCAATATCCTCAGTGAGCAATATTTGTCGAGCCCTTTCTAAGCGTATTTTCCGAACATATTCGGAGATACTTAAACCAGTTATTTCCTTTATTTTTTTGAAGAACTTGGATTGGCTCATTCCCATTTCTTGACTCAGGAATCCGACCTTTAAATTAGGATCATCCAAATGCTTATTTAGGATTATCTGTAAATTATGCAGAAATTCTTCATCCCGTTTTTGGAGTAGCCTTGAGAGATTGCTTCTCTGCAATGCGAGCATTGGAAGGTCCTTTTGTTTATTTTCATTAGTTTTTCTTAATTCTAGATCTCTATAGAGCTGTACAAAAGAAGTTATCAAGCAAACTATAAAAATGGAGAGCAATGATTTAAACCACCATAGTTTCCAGAAAGGTGGTATGACGATGATTTTTATGCTTTTCGTTTTCACATTCCAAACCCCATCATTGTTGGCAGCTTTTGCGCTAAAGAGATAGGTTCCAGGTTTTAAATTCGCATAGGTTGCGGTTCGGGATTCATTTACATAATTCCAGTTTTTATCTAGTCCTCCGAGCTTATAGGCGAATTGATTTTTTTTGCTTGAGACAAAATTTAAAGCGGTAAACTGGATACTAAAGGTTGATTGATTGTGTTTAAGGACGATTTTTTTGTTAACGGAAATGTCTTCTTTTAATGAATAATGATTTGGTTTTTCTGCTTGGCTTTTAGGAAATAGTTGAAAATCGGTCCAGAAAATTTCCGGAGCAATTCGATTATACTGCAATTTTTCTGGTTTGAAGAGATTAAATCCATTACTTCCGCCAAATAATAGTTCAGCTTTTTTAGTTTTTAAACAAGCATTTGGACCAAATTCAAGACCTTGCAGCCCATCTGGCATTGTAAAGTGTGTGATTTGCTGTGTTTTAATATGATATTGGAAAAGACCGTTCTTGGTACTGAGCCATAGATTCCCATAATTATCCTCTAATATTCCCTGAATACTTTCTTCATGTAAGTATAAGTTGCTCTTTGCAGGTAATATTTTGTTTTGCAGTTTATCAAAATAAAATAGTCCCTTCTGCCCAAACCATAGTTTGTTATTTGAATCCTTAAAAATTACTCGGACAGCAATGTTGGGCGGGTTTTTATTGTCGAAATTTGGGATTTTATAACTGGATAGTTGTTCCTTTACATTGTTATACCTTAAGAGGATTCCATTATCTGAGCCAAACCATATATCTCCATCTTTATCCTCCGCTATGCAGTAGTAATTTGTGGAGTTTTGATAACTTTTATTTTTCCATTTTAGTTGTTCAAAAGTTTGATTCTGACTGTTGAATTTATTGATTCCGCCGGAAGAAGTTGCAATCCATAAATTCCCTTTGCTGTCTTCAAATGTTCCCCAGATGTAATTAGAGCTTATAGATAGGGGATTGTCTGGATCATGGGTAAATCGTTTAAAGGTTCCGCTTTTATTGTCAAAAAGATTAAGCCCAGCACCCCAAGTACTTACCCATATATTTCCTTTACCATCCTTGACTATATGGAGCACAGCATCTGAAGAAATGCTATGAGGGTTTAAAGGGTCATGTTTGTAATGGTGGAAAATATTGTTTTTTCTGTCCCAGGTATTTAATCCTCCGCCATCAGTACCAATATAAATAGTGCCGTCCTGATCTTCAAAAAAGGATTTTACATCTTTATAGCTCAAGCCAGTATTACCTGATCCGGAAGTATAGAATTCAAACTTATCTAATTTGGGGTTGAAGAAATTTACCCCACCCCGATGGGTTCCTAGCCAAATATTACCTTGTTGGTCTTCAAAAAGTGCTGATATTGTCTTTTGGGATAGGCTTTGTGGGTTCGAAGGATTATTTTGGTAGTGATGGAATGAATTAAATTTTTGGTTGAAAAGGCTTAAGCCGCTATTTTCCATACCAACCCAAACTCTATTTATTTGGTCAATAAGAATGCTTTTTACCACTCCGCTTGACAAGCTTGACTGTTCATTTTTCCTGTACTCATAATGATTAAACTGCTTGCTTGTTGGATTTATTCTCACAAGACCTTGACCATTTGTTCCCACCCAGATTGATCCATCCTGATCTTCTTTTATATCATTGATACTTTTGATTGCTCTTAATTCTGGAAATAGCTTTTCTGCACTTTTTACGTGGCCATCGGGATTTTTGATAAATAACCCAGATTGACGGCTGCCAATCCATAGATTCCCTTTTTTATCGACTAATAACTTTGTAAAAGTTATTTGGTTCCAGTTTTTTGATAACTCATCTGTAGGTATAAATCTCTGAAAAAGTTTAGTCTGTTTATTGAAGCTATAAATTCCTTTATTACTGGATAACCACAGTTGTCCTTTTGAATCTTCGGTCATGCAAAGGAAGTTGTTGACTCCAATAGTGTTTTTTATAAAGTGCTGTTCGAATGAGTCCGTTTCCTCTTTATAAAGGTTTAAGCCATTAGCCGTTAAAATCCAAAGTTGTTTTTGACTATCTACAAATAGGGAGTTAATATAATTATTACTTAGACTATGAGGTTCTTGTGATAGGTTTTTATAGGTTCTAAATTGATAGGCATCGTATCGGTTTAGGCCATTCTCTGTTCCAAGCCAAATGAAGCCATTTTTATCCTGAATTATGGATTCAATGGTGTTGCTAGATAGGCCGTCTTCGGTGTTTAGATTTTTGAAATTTATGCTGGGCTTTGTCTGTGCAGAGCATAATAAAAAAGGGAAACAGCAAATAGACCATATGAAAATACTTAAATAGTATTTGAACATTGTGAATACAGGAATAGGTTAAAATATTACAACAAATAAAACTAATATTATTTTATAATAAAATATTTGTAATAATAAATAATCAAAGATTATTGAGAATTTTGTTGAAGCAGTAGTTAGGGTAATATTATCTTCCCTGTTAATCTTTAAGGAAGGGGTTTAAATTTTATAAAAATACGAATTCAAGCAAAAAGAAAACCGATATCAGCAAATGCATTTTTGAGAAAATGATTCAATTTGGGTAGTTGAAAAGAAACCTAAAACTTGGAACCATTTTTTTAATAATGATGAAAATAATAATCAACCTAAGCATAAAGCTATTTTGTTTATTAACAATGAGGGTTTTAATTAATTCATGTAATTCTGGAGAGAAGATCAATGTATTGAATCCCAAAGCAGACTTCTTTCTTGGAACCTTATTTTAGACTGGGTTGCCGTCTTTAAATATAATTTATAATACAAAATTTAGTTTTACTAATGCTCGTGGAAAGGCTCAGTGCTAGTAATAGCTGGGCCTTTTGTTTATTTGTTAAAGAATGATTTTGCTGCTTTTCCACGCCAAACTTCCTCGGGTTTAATTCCAAGTGCGAAGGCAACAGTAGGCGCTAAATCATAAACAATTAGGGGTTCAGTTATGACCTTTCCTTTTGCGATTCCGGGGCCTTTTAATATCCAAGGAACCTCTATTTCCATCAAAGACTTTCCACCATGACCTTTTTCGATTCCACCATGATCGGAGACAATCATCAAGAGGGTCTCATTTTCAATTCCAGCCTCCTTTATAGCGTTTTGGATCTCGCCAATTCTTTTATCCACGTTTTTGAGTTCTTCATAATAGCCGGGGCTATCATGGCCAGCATTATGTCCGGCTCCATCAGGTTGATCAAAATGAACAAACAAAAACTCCGGTTTTTCATTTTTTATGAGTTCAATCGCCTTATTTTGAGTTTCTAACTCATTCCCTTCCATTCCGAAATCGTAGTTCAGTATGGGTTTCTCCAAAAGATAGCTGATTCCGCCCCAACTGTAAACTGAGCCAATCTTAGCTTTTGGTTTCTGCTTTTTAATAGCTGTAAAAATGGACGGGAAACGGTCATTTGAAGTTGTGATTGCGGAAGGTATTTCCGTAGTTTGGCTTCCCCAATCGGTATAACCATGCATGGTTGGTCCTGTGCCCATCAGCATGGAAGCCCAATTTACGGCGCTCGAAGATGGTAAAACAGTCCGTACATGAAGGCTGTAAGCCCCATCTTCCATGATATGCTTCAGATTTGGCATATCCGCCTTTTCTATTGCATAAGCGCCAAGGCCATCAAAGCCAAGTACAATAACATGTTTAGCTTTCTTTTGTCCCAAAACACTTGAGCCCAAAGTCGATAAAATAAGGAAAAGGAATAAGGATAGTTTAAGTTTCATGGGTTTTATTGCGGTTAGAGGTAATAAACTATGTTTATCACTACTAAAATAAATAAAACCTTCTGATCCAACAAATCAATTGTTTCGGCTGTAGAGTATTCGATGTTCTTATTGAATTATAATAATTTATCCAAATAGGATTAATCAGGTTGACTTTTATTTTTCCTATCTTTCTTAAAAAAATCAATTATGAGCCAATCCACTACACTAATCATTGGAGCTGGTCTTTCGGGTTTAGTAGCTGCCTATGAAATCAGCAAGACTGGAAAAAAAGTCATTATGTTGGATCAGGAAAACCGGAACAACCTAGGCGGACAGGCCTTTTGGTCGTTTGGGGGACTTTTCTTTATAAATTCACCGGAGCAAAGGCGATTATCGGTTAAAGATTCCTTTGAATTGGCAAAACAAGATTGGTTTGGGAGTGCCTCATTTGATAGAGAAGAAGATTATTGGCCGAAACAATGGGCTGATGCTTATTTGAAATTTGCACATGAGGAGAAGTACAAATATGTCAAAGAATTAGGCTTGAGTTTCTTTCCGATTGTAGGATGGGCAGAGCGCGGAAATGGGCTTGCAACTGGTCATGGAAATTCGGTTCCTCGTTTTCATATCACCTGGGGTACCGGACCAGGAGTCATCAAGCCCTTTGTTGAGCACGCTCTACAAATGGAAAAAGAAGGTTTGCTTGAATTTAAATTTCGGCATCAAGTGCATAAAATTCACATAGAATCGGAGAATTTGATTCGGGTTTACGGGAATATCCTGAAAGAGGATCATGCTGATCGCGGTGTAGAAAGTAATAGGGACATTATAGATAACTTTGAAATTTCAGTAGAACGGGTGATTATAGCTAGTGGTGGGATTGGAGCCAATATTGAAATGGTTCGGAAACAGTGGCCAACGCGTTTAGGGAATCCACCTGAAAGGATGGTTTGTGGTGTTCCGGCTTATGTCGATGGGAAAATGCTACAAGCTGCTGAGGAGGCAAATGTACGTTTGATAAATAAGGATCGGATGTGGCATTATACTGAAGGGCTTGAAAATTGGAACCCAATCTGGCCGAATCATGGGATTCGAATACTTCCTGGACCTTCGTCTATTTGGTTAGATGCCTTTGGAAAAAGATTGCCAGCACCTTTGTATCCTGGATTTGATACACTTGGGACTTTAAAATATATACAAAGTACTGGTAAGTCGTATTCCTGGTTTATATTGAATCAAAGTATCATCAAAAAGGAATTTGCACTTTCTGGGTCGGAGCAGAATCCAGACCTCACCAACAAAGACTATAAACTCATTGTGAAAAGACTTTTTGGAAAAAAAGCAACAGGGCCGGTGGAAGCGTTCAAAGAGCATGGGAAGGACTTTGTTATTGCAAACTCCTTGGAAGACCTTATTCGCGGGATGAATGAGTTGAGCAATGAGCATTTATTGGATTTTGACAATATTCGGGAAATATTGGAAAGTCGAGATCGAGAGTTAGACAATAAGTTTACAAAGGACTTCCAGATCAGCTATATTCAAAATACTAGGAGGTATTTTGGTGACAAGATAGCGCGTACGGCAAAGCCACATAAAATCCTAGACCAGGGGCATTATCCTTTGATTGCAGTTCGGTTGAATATTCTTACCCGGAAAACCCTTGGCGGAATTGAAACGAATCTGAATGGACAGGCTTTCAATCAAGATGGCAAGTTAATTCCTAATTTATTTGCTGTTGGGGAAGCTGCAGGATTTGGTGGCGGCGGAATGCATGGCTATAATTCCCTTGAAGGTACATTTTTAGGAGGATGTATTTTTACAGGAATGACAGTCGGTCGATATATTTCTAAGCAGAAATAATTTCCAGACCAGAACTTATTTGCATAATAATTATTTCTATTTCTCAAGGCTAGTCCTTGATAATCAGGGTATTTTTGAGCATTTTTGAAAACTTTAAACTGAATTTCGTTTAAAGGATACAGCCGTAATCAATGTTTTTCAAATATTTTAACAAAATGTTTGAAAAATGAAAAACTATTATCTAACTTTAATCAAGCGATGAACAAAAGAGAACAGGTAAAGAGTCGGATCGAGCAAGCCGCGATGGATTGTTTTGAACGATATGGTTTGGATAAAACCACTTTAGAAGATATAGCTAAGGCAGTGGGCCTTAATAAAACATCGTTATACTATTATTATAAAAAGAAGGAAGACATTTTTATAGAGGTTGCCTTACGGGAGGGAGAGAAATATATTCAGACCCTACAAGAAGCTACATCTGAGAAAAGTGAAATCGAAGAATGTGTTGCGTTTTATCTGGAATCCAGATTTAATTATTACACACAGGTTTTAAATATGAATCGGGTTTCTGTAGAAACCTTACATAAACTTCTTCCGAGATTTTTTGAATTATATGATGCATTGATGCATCGTGAGAAAGAATTCTTGACAGCTTTATTAGAGAAAGCTATTCAAGAGAAGAAAATTAGAATGAAAGATCCCAAGGAGGTGGCTTCAGTTCTAATCAATTTCACGGATGCATTGAAACATAATGTTGAGCAACAAGCTATTCTCAAAAGAGAAACCAATATAGACTATACTCAAAGCCTTAAAGACATTAAAACACTCGTGACTTTAATATTTGAAGGAATAAAGTAAACCTAGCAGATCCCCGAGGCAATTGAGTAAAATGCTGCTTGTTTGTAATTGTAACTGATTATAAACTAACCAAATAACCATGAGAAACATTGCCTATTTGATTTTGGTGATTTGCTTTCTTACGCCTTTTACCGCGCTGTCCCAACAGGTGATACAAGGAAATGTGAAGAACAAAATTACCCAAGAGCCCGCCGCGGCGATTTCCATTCGTGTAAAGGACGACCGTGCCGGGACATTTACCGATGATAAAGGAAATTTTCAATTACGATTGAATAAGGGATTTCCAGCTACCTTAATCATCTCTTCTATTGGCTATGAACAACAAGAAATAGTCGTAGAAAATAATCAAAAAGCCATTCAGATAGAGCTGAATCCTACCTCTACATTGGCGCAAGAGATTGTTATCTCTGCCAGCAGGTCCGTTCAGACGAAATTATCCTCTCCCGTAACTATTGAGCAAATCAGTACCAAAGACGTACAGAATTCACCACAAATCAACTATATGGATATGGTCCAAGGTCTGAGAGGTGTCGATGTAACAGTGTCAAGTATTGGGTTTACCTCAGTAACAACAAGAGGTTTTAATACGAGTGGTAATACGAACTTTACTCAGATCGTGGATGGAATGGATAACCAGGCTCCTGGATTAAACTTTCCTTTGGGTTCCGTGATCGGTCTTACACAATTGGATGTTGATAATATAGAGCTTCTTTCAGGAGCATCTTCCGCACTATATGGTTCCAGGGGCTTGAATGGTACCATGGTGATGACTGGAAAAGATCCTTTCAAATACAAAGGTTTGAGCGTCTTGGTTACCCAAGGTGTTAACCATATTAATAATGAAAACAATAATGATCCAATCTCTCCATCGCCGGTGTATGATTGGGTAATCCGTTATGCAAACTCCGTAAATGATAAACTGGCCTATAAGATTAATGCACAGTATTCGAAAGCCAATGATTGGGTTGCGAATAATATGCAAAACAAGAATGGACCCGGTGGTCCGGATGTAGATCCAAATTATAATGGAATCAATATGTACGGGGGAGCAACATCGACGGACATTAATCCATTTATGTATGCAGCGATGATGGGAAATCCAGAGTTGGCCCCCTTAATTGAGCCTATGCTGGCAAACCCGAATTATGTTGCCAGAACAGGATATCCAGAATACCGCTATTTGGACAATAATGCCAATGTTTTTAAGGTAAATGCTGAGTTGAGATATCGGATCAACCCAAATTTGGAGGCTATTGCATCCGGAACGTTCGGAACAGGAAATATTGTTTATACAAATGATACCAGGTATCAAATTAACGACTTTAAAGTAGGTCAATATCGTTTGGAATTAAAAAGTGATGATTGGTTCTTAAGAACATATACCACAAGAGAAAATTCAGGAAATACACTTATTGCTGGACCTACTGCACAGTTAATAAATGAAGCTTGGAAAGTAAGTTATGATGGTAATGTTGGAGGTTGGTATCCGGAATATACCGAAGCCTTTATTACGGCATTAGCAACAGGATCTTCACAACAAGAAGCGCATATTGCAGCACGACAATTTGCAGATCAAGGCCGATTGCTGGAAGGTACGCCAGAATTTAATGAGTTGAAAAAGAAAATTTCTCAAACTCCTATTTCAGAAGGCGGAACCCTATTCTTAGATCGTTCCAAGCTATATAATACAGAGTTTCAATACAACTTCAGAAAACTGATTACATTCATGGATGTAATAGCGGGGGTTAACTGGAGAATTTATAACCTGGACTCTAAAAACACCTTATTCCCAGATAAGGATAAACCAATCAATGTAAATGAATACAGTGGCTATCTTTCATTAGGAAAACGCTTGCTGGAAGAAAGGTTGAATCTGAATACCTCCTTCCGCTTGGATAAAAACACCCTATTTGGAAAGCCTAAGTTAACATCGAGAGCATCGGCCGTATTTCGTACAGCAAATCAGAACTACTTAAGGTTCTCCTATCAGAATGCATATAGCTTCCCTTCCAATATTCAAGCCTTGCAGAATACGATGAATGGCTATAATAGTTTCTCTTCAGGAGGTTCAAATCTTTTGTTAAACGAACATTATCATTTCAATGAATATCCACCATACACTTTAGCGAGTGTTCAGGAGTTTCAGCAGAGCAATGATCCATCGGATTTGAAAAAATTTGAATACGATGATATCAAACCGCAAACCGTAAATTCATTTGAATTAGGTTATGCAGCATTAATTGCGAAAAGAGTAATGTTTGATGTGTTGGGTTATTATTCAACTTGGGAAAACTTTATCGGCTATGCTAATGTTGCGAACAGTCCAGGCACCGATGATCCTAATGCATTTAAGGATCAAAGTAAATATATGGTCTATAACATTGCCTTCAACGGAGGCGAAACAGTAAATACCTATGGTTATGCAGCTTCGGTAAGTGTAGATCTTGGCAAGAACTTCATGACTAAGGTGAATTATTATTCAGATTTCTTAAAAAACAAAAACAATAGCCAAATCAATAATTTCAATACACCGAACTACCATGTAAACATGGAATTTGGAAATTCAGGATTTGGAAAAAAACAAGTTTGGTCATTTAACACTACCTTGAGGTATAAACCAGGGTATCATTATGCAGTTGCAGGGGGCTTAGGTGAAGGTGAGGTGCCATCATCAGCTGTTATTGATGCACAAATAAGCTATAAGATCCTTAAAGCTCGTTCAGGAATAAGGATTGGCGGAACAAATATTACCAATAAATACTATTCTACCGGTATTGCCAATCCTAGAATAGGAGCAATGTATTATGTGAGCTATGCTTATAATATTTTTTAAGATTAACCAAAAAAATAAATAATGATGAAAAGAATTTCAATTGCTGCAATTATTTGTATTAGCCTGTTGTTTGGGTGTAAGAATACTCCTGATAATTCAAGTGGCTATGCAACCCAATTGACCTTTGGTCCAGGGGAAGAAGAGAAAATTGAAGAAGCGTTTCTTTCTTTAAAGGATAGTACCGAGATCTTTCTAAAAGAAGGGAAGTATAAATTCCAAAACTTGAGCATTGCTCAGGTGAATCATATTTTGATTCGAGGTGCAGGTCCGACCAAGACCGTTTTGGATTTTAAAGATCAGAAACAAGGAGGTGAAGGGATACGGGTAACCGATGTGAAGAATTTTAAGATTCAAGGTATGGAGATTAGAGACTCCAAAGGCGATCTGTTAAAAATTAATAATGGTAAGGACATTGTGGTGGCGGAGTTACATGCGATTTGGAGTACTGCAGATTCTACCAGCGGAGGTTATGGCATTTATCCTGTCCTTTGTAGCAATGTCTTGATTGAAAATTGCTATGCCGAAGGCGCTTCAGATGCTGGTATTTATGTTGGGCAGACCAATGGGGCTATTGTAAGAAACAGTAAGGCGGCAAAGAATGTTGCGGGCTGTGAAATTGAAAACTCTACGGATGCAGAAGTGTATGATAATGAGTTTTATGACAATACTGCTGGCTTCTTGGTATTTGATCTACCAGACCTATCGCAACGTGGTGGAAAAATTAAGGCCTATAATAATATTATCCGTGATAATAACTTCAGGAATTTTGCCAAGGCGGGAAGTTTTGGAACCTCTTGGGGAGTAGGGAATGCGTCTCCAGGGAGTGGAGTCATTATTTTAGCCACATCTGATGTTGAGATCTACAACAATAAGATAACCAATAATAATAGTTCTGCTGTTACAATTGCCTCCGGATTTACCGTCGACGAAAAAGCTGCTGAAAAAATTAATGATAAGTATTCTCCAATTCCTACAAACATAAAAATCCATGGGAATACCATCACAATGGGGAAAGAATTTCCGAAACCAGCATTTGAACATAGGGTTGGGCAGTTGATCATTGCGACTGAGCAACAATTAAATGGACTTGACCCCGAAAGAAAGGGTAAGAGAATTCCTGCAATCCTTTATGATGGTGTAACGAGCAATATCATGACCCAAGGTACCGAAGCAAATCCTGATAAGGTTTGTATCGATCAGCCTGGCGAGAATATGTTTGTAAATGCAGATTTCGGGAATGTAAAAGACCAAACAAAATGGAAACCCAATACAAATGTTCAACCTTTTGAATGTAAGTAATAATGAGTAACCTGCTAAAGATATCTTGTTGTTTCTTGCTTTTGATTTTCTTGATTCAAAGCTGTCAAAATCAAAGCAAGAAACAACAACAAGTTGATAAGAGTTTTCAGTTTAAGGAGAAGCTATCTGATTATGGCTTCTTCACTGGAAAACTGTCGGAATTGAATCCGAGTCCTGAATTGATTTCCTATGATCTAAGTAGTGCCCTATTTTCAGATTATGCGATCAAGGATAGATTCATTGTGCTGCCGGAAGGACACAAAATGAAGTTTGTGAATAATGAAGAATTGGATTTTCCTGATTCTACCATTATTATCAAAAACTTCGCTTACAGAAATGAAAAGGATGAGAAGGTTCATATTGAAACAAGACTTCTTGTAAAAGACCCGTTGGACCATAACTGGAAAGTGATGAATTATTTATGGGATGATGAGCAAAAAGATGCGGTTAAATTTATTCGAGGGGTAGTTCTTCCGATAAGTTTAAAGGATGACCATGGACAAATGCACAAAACCAATTATATGGTTCCCAATACCAATGATTGTAAAAGATGTCATATCAAAGATTCTAAATTGATTCCTATTGGGCCAAAAGCCCGCAATATGAATTACACTCGAGCAGGTCATTCGGAAAATCAACTTACTTGGTTGGCAAATAACGGACATTTGGAGAATTTACCAGATTTAAAACAAGTGGAGGTATTACCTAATTGGTTGGACAAAGCAAACTTTAACATCAATCAACGTGCTCGGGCTTATTTGGATATCAACTGTAGTCATTGTCATCGTCGCGGCGGAGATGCCTTTAATACAGGATTGTTTCTTGAGTACAATGAATCCGATACGGTTCGATTGGGCTATCATAAAGGCCCCGTATCGGCTGGAGCGGGAGCAGGCGGTTTAAATTATGACCTTGTACCGGGCGTACCAGAACAATCTATTCTCTATTATCGGATGAATAGCGCTGAACCTGGAACGGCCATGCCAGAGCTTGCTAGATCAATTGTCCATAGGGAAGGCGTTGAACTTATTAAAGACTGGATTAAGCAATTATAAAATTAGACTATTAATAATATCCATTTAACAAAAAGGATCATGGATACTTCAATAAAGCAATTGTTTGATGTTCAAATGGAGCATCAACGAGCACTTCGTATGAGTTCTTTGAAGGACCGTGTCCTGAAATTAAAGCGGCTCAAAGAGGTTATTTCAAAATATGAAACACTAATTTTTGATGCTCTGCAAAGTGATTTGCGGAAGAATCCATATGAGTCTGCTTTGACTGAAGTGTATTTTATTTATAGTGAGATAGATTATGCGATCAAACATCTGCCCAATTGGATGAAAAAGCATAAGAAGCCTTTTACATTAACTAGTTTCTTATCCAAAAATTGGATTCAATATGAAGCATTGGGAACTTCCTTGATCATATCGCCCTGGAATTATCCTTTTCAATTAAGTATGAGTCCATTGGTTTCAGCCATTGCTGCAGGATGTTCTGTGATCTTAAAACCATCGGAGTATAGCCCTAAAACTTCGGAAGTTCTTCAGAAAATTATTGAGGAGGCCTTCCCAAGAGAAGAAGTAGCATGTTTGATTGGAGAAAGGGAGTTGGCGACAGGTCTATTGGCCTTGCCATTTCATAAAATATTCTTTACAGGAAGTCCTGAGGTTGGAAAGATTGTAATGAAGGCTGCATCAGAGCATCTATCCAGTATTACCCTTGAATTAGGGGGGAAATCACCAGTGATTATTGATGAAAGTTGTGATCTTCTGGATGCAGCTAATAAAATAGCTTGGGGAAAATTGATAAATGCAGGCCAGACTTGTATTGCTCCAGATTACTTATTTATTCCGCAGGGCAAAATCAATGACTTTATAGTTGCTTTTGAAGATGCCTGTAAGCGGATGTTTTATGTGGGGGATGCCATTGATCCAAATCGATATGCCAAGATAATCAATCAAAAACATAAAAGTAGGATTGAAGGCCTGCTGGAAGATGCGGTGAAACAAGGATCCAAGGTGAATTATGTAAGCAAGGAAATTGATGGGCAATCATTATCACCGATGTTGTTAACGGATGTTTCCAAGGATTGCCGAATCATGGAGGAAGAAATCTTCGGACCAGTATTGCCAATTATTCCATACGGAAGCATAAAGGAGGTCATTGATTATATTAATTCCAAACCAAAGCCATTGTCCATGTACATCTTTTCCAAGAATCAAGATTCAATAGCTTTATTGTCCAAAAGTTGTAGCTCGGGAAGTGTCTGTATCAATGATGTTTTGATCCAAGTTTCCAATCCAAATCTACCATTTGGAGGAGTAAATTATAGTGGACTGGGTCATTGCCATGGGTTTTATGGCTTTAAAGCTTTTTCCCATGAACGAGCATTTATGAAACAAACCCCATTCGCCCTTTCAAAAATGATTTATCCGCCCTATGAGGGGAAGGAGAAGTTGTTTAAACTATTGAAAAGGTGGATGTAATAAATTGTTAGTTAGTATAGTAGTAATTGATAAGCGAGATTGTCTCCAGATTTTAGGAGACAATCTTATTTTTTTTGAACCTTGGAATAATTTATGTGTTTAATCTTATGTTATTGAATTTTCATAAATATAAATTTCATATGAAAGCTTTATTCTTAATTCCCATTATTTCAATCCTATTCAGCTGCAATACCAGTACAAAAAACAGCAATCCTGTACATGATAGCATCGATACAGCTTCCTCTGCTGTAAAAATAGATTCCGTTCAAAGTATCCAGCAGAAGGTTATTGATCTGAAGGCAGAATGGGATTCCATTAATCTTCATAAAATTTCCAAAGAGTCGGATACGATTTCCTTTAATAGCAAGGATTTTAAACAGATAAATGCTGAATTAATCAGTGAGAAGGTAGGCAATATTCGGTTCAATCAAATAATTATGCCTGATACAAATGCTGATGGTCCTTTTGGGAAGGATATTCAATATAAATTGGATAAAAAGGGAGACTATAAACTCATTATTGGAGAGAGCTTGATGCAGGGAGACCCTTTTGATGGGGATTATATTCTGAAGTTCAAAGGACAATAAAAAAGGACCCAGCTGATATTAAATCGGCTAAGTCCTAATCCATTTTAAAATTTATTGAGGTTATATCTCAAGGTTACTCCATATGTTCTTGGATCTGCAATAACGCCAGCATATTGACCATAGCTTCCTGGAGCTGCCAAAAGTTGTTCGTAGTAATTCTTATTGGTTAGGTTTCGGCTCCATATCAAAATACTGATTCCATTATCCGATTTAAATCCTAGTCGACCATTTAAGACGGAATAACCATCGATGTTTAAATATTTTGAAGGTGATGGACTTGATGAAAATTCTGATCTATAAAACAGGTCAGCACCCAATATGAATTGTCCTTCAAGGCCTAGTAGTTTTCCATTTTGGGTAAATTCTGCTGTTATGGAAGAGGACCATTTTGAAATTCCGGGTAATCGACCGCCAGAAATATCCTTGAATGCTTCTGGGCCACCAACTTCTTCCAGGGGTACAGGTGCATTTGTGAATTTGATGTATTTGCCATCGGTATAGGCAGCTGCAGCATTCAGCCTTAAAAACCTCCTAACTCTTACACTTCCATCAAACTCAATTCCCTTTACTCTTACTTGTTCTGCATTCGCTAAATAGCCACGATTTACACCGGGTTCAGGAGTTTGCACCAAGGTCTGGTAGTCCTTAATATCTGTTTGAAAGAGGGTAAGATTTAGGATGGAATTTCTACTTGGGCTGGTTTTAAAACCTATTTCCTTATGATTTACTGACTCAGGCTTCACCCGAGCTAGTTCCAAGAGGACTTCACCTTTGGCAGTTGGTAGTCCACCTACATTAATACCGACCGGCTTATAGCTTAAGCTATACGTGGCAAAAGCATTGAAATTAGGGTTTAATTTGTATTGAAGCGAAAGTTGTCCCGAGAAATTGCCAGCCTCGGCTTCTGTGTCAAAAGATTGATTGGTATAAACCGAGTTTTTCAGCGCTAATAAGTCAGGGTCATTTGTTGCCAGTCCGCCATAGGTCTGGCGATTGTAATTGGCCTGCTTTTTATCATAGTTATACCTCAGACCAGGAAGAACATGGATTTGATTCGTAATAGCCCAATCCACTTGTGTATATGCTGCTAAGCTTGTCGTTTTGATGCCATATTTGGTTTTTATTCCAAAATTATCAAACAAGCCTTCCGTCTTCCATAAATCACTTGTTGTGTTTTGAGCAAATCGCCATAGGGATGATCCTGCTTCTTCGGTATGCACCGGATCCGTTCTCAAATCTTGATATAAACCAAATAAGCCTGCGACCAATTCTACGTTTTCTCGAATTTTCCCTGTATATCTAAATTCCTGTGAGTATTGATCATGCTTGGAGTTTCCTGCAGAAATTGTAAAAACAGGTAGACCAATATAATCTCTATCATTTAATGGTACCCATTTCCAATAACGCCATGCTGTCGTTGAGGTCAATTGTCCGGAGCCAAGTTTAATCTCGGCGTTCAAGGATGCCCCTCCCAATTCGTTATCAGCCTTGGACTGCGTATTTAAATCCACCTTACGCTCGAATGCTTCCTGATAGGGTTGGGTATAGCCTAAATCATTAATAATATTATTGAATTGCCTGTACTCGGCCCGTTTTGTTTCAACCACACCAGCAACTCCCCAGCCATATCCATCGGGTTTTTGAATGCTTTTATCAGCAGCCAAACTAATATTAACCTTGTCATTTGCTCGATACAGGATTTGTCCTCTCAGTCCCAGATTGTTCATGTTATTTATGGCTCTATTCGTATAGGTATTAAATAGAGTACCATTCCTGTGGGTCCCTGAAAAGGATACTCTTGCAGCAATTTTATTGGATATTGGACCTGTTAAGGATGCTTTACCCTGAATAAACCCATAGTTTCCATAGCTCAGTTCAAAATTAGCTGATGGTTTAAATTCAGCAGGCTTGGAGGTGACATTAAAAGCGCCAGAAGTGGTATTCATTCCAAAAAGCGTCCCTTGTGGACCTCTTAATACCTCCACTTGTTCGATGTCAATAAAATCTAACCAGGTGGCAGCAGGCCTTGCGAGATATACTCCATCTAAATAAAATCCGACACCTGGATCAATCCCATCATTGGTTAAACCATAGGTGGAACCTAAACCGAGAATGTTGAGGGTGGTATTTCGCGCATTGGACGCGTATAATTGAACTGTAGGAGCCAATTCCTTGATTCGATTGACATTGAAGGCACCGGCATCATCTATGGTAGCTGTATTTATTGTCGTGATAGGAATCGGAACATCCTGGATTTCTTCCTTTCTACGTCTCGAGCTTACTACTATCTGGTCCAATCTTTCCAAAGATGGTATTAAGAAAATGGTTGCCGGAGAATCCTTGATGGTAATGGTTCGTTTTTCATAACCTATCTGCGAAATAATAAGTTGAAAAGGCAGTTTTTGTCCGGTAATAAAATGAAATTCACCATTCTTGTCTGTTTTGACCTGATGGGTAACACCTTCTAATTGTAATGTTACATCGGCAATTGGCTCTTTAGTGATGGAGTCCAGGACAGTACCTTTTAGGGTTGCATTGATAATGGCCTGCGGATTTTCTTGTGCTTTTAAGTGGTCAATGATGAAAAATAAGGCAATAGATAGCCCTAGAAAGCGAAATGTTTTCTTTAAAATCATGGGATAGTTTTTGGTTGATGGTAATGCTCCTTTCTTGGAGCTTGAATTAATTTGGATATGCGGGAATATTTTGCAATTCCCGCTTTATCCTATTTGGGGAAGATAGTTTCGTAACACATTCGTTCAGTATCATAGCTATAGCTGAAGTAATTGCAATAGTTGTAAAGGATACTGGTATTGATTCTTTTCATTGTGTCTTGTTTAATTTATAAACCAAAAATAGGAAGTATTTTACAATAAAGACTACTAAATTAGTAGACTTTATTGATTATTATTGTAAAGCATTGAAATACAATAAAATAAAATGTTATATTTTGTAATATAAGCTTGGGAAAATACAGAAAGATAAGGTTAATGCTTCAAAAGAATCAAAGTTAATTCTGCTTAGTGGATTAAAATAATTTACTAATGAGGTATAAAAAAAAGCCTTTGTTTAAAATTTGCTTAAAAACTCTTTTGCTATTCCACGAATATGAAGTAAATTACATTTTGCTAAATCTTTTTATTAAATAGCTAGCCAATTTTTAATGTGAGACGATCGTTTATAAATCTTGTTATTGCTTGTTACGCCATTCTTTGCTTTTTCCTTTGCCAGCAGGCTTATGGGCAATATGGATTGGAGTTTTCAAGCCATGAAAAAGAGATGGATAAACGAACAAGTCTATCAATTGGAACCGATAAACCTTTAGTACTAGCCAAGAAAACAGAATTATCTTTTGATCTTCAGTTTAAGCCTTATCAGCAAGATTATTTTGGCTATATATTTCGATTAATCTTGGATGATAATTTAAATATAGACCTGATTTATGATCGAAGGCAAGATAATGGCAAGCACTTTAAATTGATTGTAGGGGATAAATTCACGGATATTAATTTTGACATTCCTAAATCCAACTTGTTTTATAAATGGAATAACCTGAAAATCTTGCTCGATCAGGAGGCAGGTACAATTGTATTAAAAAGTGCAAATTCCACCTATAGACATCAATTGAATCTGGCAGATAATAAATCCTATAAACTGTTTTTTGGATTCAATGATTATAAATCCTTCCAAAGTTCAGATCTCCCGCCCATGCGGATTAAAGATGTTATGATCCATTGTACGGGGAAAATTTGTAATCATTGGAAATTGGATGAAACTACAGGGAATAAGGCGAAAGATGATGAAGGTTCATTGATGGCGACCAGTAATAATCCATTTTGGATCAAAAGACAGAGGCAAGAGTGGACCTTGGAAAATGAGTTTTACGTTTCTGGGCAGGCAAGTGTCGCTTTTGATCATAAGAACGAGAGTGTTTATATAATTTCGGAGGACTCATTAGTTCGTACTAATCTTGGGGCAACCGTCAGCACTTCTTGGGAATATCTTAAACCACCGCTTTATATGGTGAATGGAAGCCAATCCATATTTGATCCCTTAACAGGTAAAGTTTTAAATATTTCAATCGATCAAAAAGTAGTTTCTTCATTTGATACCCTTTCCAGGACCTGGTCCAAGGGTTTTCAACACCCAGCACATGGAACCCATTACCTTTCTTTTAACAAGTTCTTCTCTCCAAAGGATAGCAGTATCTATATGGTAGCTGGGTATGGGCATTTTAGGTATAAAAACTCAATTCATAAATACCACATCCCTACGGAATCATGGGATAGCTTAGCTTTTTCAGGAGACACTTTATTTCCTCATTACTTAGGTGGGATGGGTGTGGATAAGGATGGTATATATTTGTTGGGTGGTTATGGGAGTTCCACAGGTGACCAAATGTTGAATCCGAAAATCTCCAATGATTTGGTTAAGATGGATATTAATTCCAACAGCTTTAAAACCTTATATGAGATTAATTTCCCTATTCCTGAGGCTGTTTGGGCAAATTCATTATACATAGATGAAGAATCAAAAACCATTTTTGGCCTAATGTTCCCACGGAATAAATTTAAATCTTTCCTTCAGTTGGTTTCAATATCAAAAGATGGGACCAATTTCAAAGAATTAGGAAGTACCATACCATTTGATTTTCATGATATTAAATCCTTTGCGGACTTTTATTATTCCAAAGCTTCAAACCGATTTGTTGCGGTTACTCTGTTCTATGATAGTGCCTTAAGTCAAAGCCGCGTACGAATTTATAGTCTGTTGGCACCAGCACTGCCTTATCAAATCACAGAAGGAAAACAAAATCCTACATCAAGTAAGTGGATTTGGATATCTGTTCTCGCTTTTCTTACCAGCGGAAGTATTTTATTATGGCTGTTAAAGCGGAAAAGAAAGAATGTAAGTCACAATATGCAGCCTGTAAGTCCGAATCAGGAGATTGGAGTACATCCTGAGCCGGTAGTTCTTCAAAAAGAAAGCTTCCAAAAGACCAGCAATCGAATACAAGGAGCCTCTATCAATTTGTTTAGAGGAGATATCCAGATTTTTGATCAAAAAGGAGAAGAAATTACCAAGCAATTCTCACCCTTATTAAAAGAACTATTAACCATGTTTGTGGTCTACACCATTCATAGAGGGCGTGGCGTGAGTTCTGAAAAATTAATGGAACTGTTTTGGTCGGATAAATCAACATCAAGTGCTACAAACAACAGATCTGTAAATATTGCGAAGATAAATGGTTTATTGGAGCAATTGGGTGAGGTCAAGATCTCCAAGAAAAGTGGCTATTGGAGTCTTGAGAATATAGATACCATTGATATTGACTTTTCACAATTTATGTCGCTTTTCAATCAATCTGAGGAATTGGATAAAAATGAAATTGATTCATTGCTTCGTATCCTGGAAAAAGGTGGATTTATGTTTGATACAGATTATGAATGGTTGGATGGTATTAAGGACGAGGTCTCCATACATGCGACCGGTCTTCTATCCGGTTTGTTAAAAAAATTAGATCTTGAAAAAGATGCTGAAATAATAATTGAAGTCGCAAATCGAATATTTCATTTCGATTCTGTCCATGAGGAGGCAATGGTCTATAAATGTAGGGCATTGGTACAACTCGGATATCATAGTCTTGCGCATCAATGTTTTGAGAACTTTTCCCAAGTTTACCAACATTTATACGATGAATCCTACAGTAAAAATTACAGGGAGATTGTATAGAATGAAAATATTAATAAAAAAATAATGCACTGATATTCAGTGCATTATTTTTTTATTTACGCGTATTAATGTTTTGTTAATGCTTTATTATAGTCCCCAAATTAATCTTGCTTCATAATCAATTTATAAACGATGACACGAAAGCAAGAAACCTTTATCCTGCCTGATACATAATCCTCACAAGGAACTTTTGGTTTTAGAAACCAGAGGGCGTATCACACCTATTTTAACTGTCTGATGCTGATATCAGACGAATCAACCAATTTCAACAAATTAAATTATGGGATTAAAAATCATTAATTCCTGCTCATTATTCTGGGGCAGGCGATTCAAACAACTATCCTGGCGTTTGGCAATAATACCAGTGCTCTCGCTTTCTTTGGGGACCGTATTTGGACAACAACGAAACATCAGCGGGACGGTTAAATCTGCGGATGCTAAACCACTTGCTGGGGCAACCATTAAGAACACAAAAACAGGAATCAGTACGACTTCTGACTCGCAAGGTCTTTTCTCCATTGCAGCGTCTCCAGGAGATCGCTTACAGATTTCCTATGTTGGCTACTTAGGCCAAGAGGTCATCCTCGAAAATAATCCAACTATCCAAGTCGAATTACCCAACGATAATACAACCTTAGAAGATGTCGTAGTCGTAGGATATGGTACTCAGAAAAAATCTACCCTTACCGGAGCAGTATCATCTGTAACCAATAAAGAAATTACTATTACCAAAAACGAAAACGTGGTCAATATGCTGACTGGTAAATTACCAGGAGTACGAATTACCCAACAGACTGGTCAGCCTGGAGCTTTCGAATCGAATATCGATATCCGTGGTATGGGCGAACCCTTGATCGTGGTGGATGGTATCCCTCGTGATAAGGATTATTTTTCCAGAATGGATGCCAATGAAATCGAGAGTGTTTCGGTTTTAAAGGATGCCTCGGCAGCAGTCTACGGGGTTCGTTCAGCAAATGGGGTTCTCTTGGTGACAACACGTAGAGGTTCCAGTTCGGATCAAGGCTTTGAGATCGGATATTCTTACAACAGGGGATTTCAACAATTTCTGTATGTTCCAAATACCGTTGGTGCAGCAGATTTTAGAAGATTGAGAAATGAGGAGCTATGGAGAAATTTCAATAATAACTACCCTAATCGTCTTCCGGCAACTTGGGATGAGGCGAGTATTCTAGAATATGAAGATGGTACGAAGCAATCGTCCAATTACCTGGATGCCGCATTTGATAAAACATCACCTCAGCAACAACATAACCTGACCGTCAATGGCGGTTCTGAAAAGGTAAATTACTTTTTCAATCTGGGCTATATGGATCAAATGGGATCTTATAAAAGCAAAAGCTTAAACTATAACCGTTATAATTTGAGATCGAATGTCGATGTGAAAATCACAGATCGTTTAAAGGCATCCTTGGATCTTGGAGGCTATGCGGATGAAACCAATCAGCCAAGGACAGATATCTGGGCAGTTTATAAGCAAGCTTGGAGACAAAGACCTGATATTCCTATTTACTTGAACAACAATCCATTATATCCAAACTTTGATATGATTGATAATGAACATCCTGTCTCAGTTACGGATGCAGCACAAACGGGATATCGGAAGTTCTTGAGAAAACAATTCAATGGAATACTATCCCTGGAATATAAAATCCCTTATGTGGATGGTTTAACTGCCAAGGGAACTTATAACTATGATTTTAAATACTCTGACAATACTGATTTCAAAAAATCATATCCACTTTATAGTTATACACCAGCAGTTCTGGGGCCAAATGGTGAAATCATTACTCCAGAAAAATATAATGCACATGAGAAAAATGCGCCATCATCTGTTCGTCGTGCAGCATATCCTGATTCGCATAACCTGATGCAGTTCTCCTTAAACTACAATAAATCCTTTGGCATTGGGCATAATGTATCAGGATTACTATTGTTCGTTGAGGAGTACAATAAATGGGATAGCTTTTATGCTCAACGCGAAATAAAAGTAAACTCTGAATATCTATTTGCTGGGGAAGCTAAAAATCAGTTGGCTGATATGGAAGGAATCGGAGAAAGAACAGCAAGAGGATTTGTGGGTAAGTTCAACTATGATTTCAAGGGCAAATACTTAGCAGAATTCAGTTTCCGTTATGATGGGTCGTCTAAATTCCCTAAAAATGAACGTTGGGGATTCTTCCCAGGAGCATCAGTTGGATGGCGGATTTCTGAAGAGAACTTCATCAAGGATAACTTGAGTTTTGTAGATAACTTAAAAATCCGAGGTTCTTATGGGGTGTTGGGAGATGACCGTTCTGCGGGAAATTACCCTTCAACCTTTGTTGGGTTTGCACTGGATCCTAATAACCTGGGCTGGATCTTTGGAGAAGATTTAGTGAGTGGAGCATTGCCAACCGCGATTCCAAACCCTAACCTGACCTGGTATACCTCTAAAACGGCAGATATCGGACTTGATGTGGACCTATGGAATGGTCTTTTCGGGATGACATTCGATTATTTTAACCGTTATCGAGATGGATTATTAGCGACTCGATTGGATCTTATCCCTGGAACGGTGGGTGCAAACCTTCCTCAGGAAAACTTGGAAAGTGATCGCACTTTTGGTTATGAAATCTCTGTTAGCCACCGCAATCGTATCAATGATCTTAATTACTTCATCAATGCTCAGGTTTCAACGACTAAAAGTCAATTTCAAAACCGAATAGAATCACCGGCAGGAAACTCCTATGACCATTGGAGAAATCGCTATGCTGATCGGTACAAGGATATCTGGTGGGGTAAAGAGTATGATGGTCAATTTACCTCTTATGATCAAATCTATGGTCATCCAACTCAAGTTGGAAGCGGGACCTTACCTGGCGACTATTACTATAAAGATTGGAATGGAGATGGTTTTATCAATGGAAATGATGACCACCCGATCGCAACCTTCAATATGCCTTTGATTAACTACGGTTTCAATATCGGGGCATCATGGCGAGGAGTAGATCTAGCGATGAATTTCCAAGGCGCCAATAAAGTTTACACGCGATATATTGAAGTGTTGGCAGCCCCCCTTCAATTCCAAGGAGGTGCATTGACGCAGTTTTTGGATAGATGGAGACCTGTTGATCCGAATGCTGATTTGTTCAATCCTAATACCGAGTGGGTATCTGGTTATTATCCTTCCACGGGTTCAGCAATGGCTGAAGGTACCAGAGCAATCCAAGATGCTTCATACTTAAGGTTGAAGACCCTAGAGCTGGGCTATACCTTCCCTAGCAATTGGCTGGAATCCATAAAGGTTAAAAACTTTAGGTTATATGTGAGTGCATATAATTTGCTGACTTGGACGGGCATGAAGTATTCTGACCCTGAGCATCCGGGATCAGAAGGAGGATCATCAACCCATATGGTGGATACCTATAAGTATCCGTTGAACAAAACCTACAATATTGGGGCATCTATTAAATTCTAAGTTTAATTGACATTATGAAAACTACATTATCAAAAATATTGGCTGTCCTGCTACTGGTTTTAGTTGGTTCATGTCGGAAAATGGACCTTGAACCCCTAGGAGTACTTGACGAAAAAGCATTATACGGAAATGAAGATGGGGCAAGGAAATTTGTTGCCGGAATATATAGCCATCTTCCGGTTGAAGACTTTGTCTATCATCCCGAGCGAGGTTTCCGATGGGACAACTATTGGGTAAATGCCGAAAATATGGCAGCTATGTCCGGAGAAATGACAGGACAATTCTGGGGCGTAGTCGGAGCTCAAGGCTTTGGTTATTGGCCTTATGACAGAATTAGAAATATCAACGGCTTTATTGCTGGATTACCGAATTACAAAGAAAACTTCACTGAAGATGGTTACAATAAGATTCTAGGGGAAGCCCACTTCTTAAGAGCCTTCTTTTATTTCGCTCTTGTAAAGCGTTACGGTGGAATTCCAATCATAAAAGAAGTTCAGGATCCTCAAGCCGAAAAGGAAACCCTACTTGTGGGTCGTGACAAGGAGGTCGATGTATATAAATTCATCCAGGAAGACCTTCAATTCGCAGTGGACAATATGTCAAACACTTCTGAAAAAGGCAGAGCGAATAAGTTTGTGGCTGCAGCTTTATTGTCAAGAGCCATGCTTTATGCTGGAAGTATCGCCAAATATGGCTTTTATTCCAACTTACAGGGAGATGCTGCGACCAAAGGGTTCGTGGGTATTCCGAGACAGGAAGCGGAATGGTTTTATCAAAAAGCTTATGATGCTGCAACGGTTGTGTTGAATGGTCCATATTCCTTGTACAACAAAAAGCCAGAAGATAAAGAAATGAATTATGTGGATCTATTTATCGATGATAATAGCCCTGAGGACATCTTTATTAAGCAATATAATATTACAGCTCCTTATGGAACGCGCTTGAAACATAGTTATGACGCCACTTTGCTGCCTAACCCAACGTTTTCCAGTGATGCTGAGTCTATGGCTTATCCAGTTTACAATATCGTAGAGTTGTTTGGAGAACTGCCTTTGAATGATGCAACAGGAACGCCAATCCGTTATACGGACCGTAAAGACCTATATGCTGATGCAGAACCAAGACTTAGGGCAACAGTATATTTCTCAGGAATGGATTTGAGAGATGGTGCGGAGAAAAGAAGCTTTGATATGTTGAGAGGATTATATCTTTCATACCCAGGCAAAGCGAGTGATGCTCAGATGGGCTCCACCTCGGCTCCTATCAATAGCGAAGCGAATAGAATCCTTGCCGGACCGAAGAATACCCAATACACCTATAAAGGAACAAAAATTGGAATTACCGGCGAACATGGCATGTGGAAGGATGGCCACGCAAATAATACGCGTACAGGCTTTTACATCCGAAAATATATAGACTATAAGCTTTCCACGAAAGAGGTTAAACTGTATAACAGTACGCAACCTTGGAAAATCATCCGCCTTGCTGAAATCATGTTAAACAAGGCCGAAGCAGCTTATGAATTAGGTTTGTTGAAATCCAATGAAACCTTGAAGACGGAGGCTTTCACTTATATCGCTAAAATCCGTGAACGTGCTGGTGCAAAAGCCTATGCGTATAACGCTTCGCCATCGAATATTACAAAGTATGGATATCCATTAGATGGAAACCTTCAATTTATCCGTGAAGAAAGAGAAAGAGAACTTTGCTTTGAAAATCATCATTGGTGGGACATCAGAAGATGGAGAACAGCCGATGTAGAGCTTAATAACTTTGTTCCGAATTCCTTGATGCCGTATTTGGTTCTGGATGAAATGAAGTATAAACCTAATGGTGAAAGAATAAATTCTTACATTTTTATCCGCGAAAGAGAGCCATGGAACAAAACGTTCAATTTTGAAAAGAAATGGTACTATGAGCCACTTCCGGGCGGAGAACTGAATAAGAATCCAAATCTATATCCGCAAAACCCAATTTATTAATCTAATGAGAAAGAACATGAAAAAGATATTCCTATTATTCACAGTGCTACCGGTCTTATGGCTGAGTTCCTGTGCCGATATAGATAATTTTGAAGCTCCAAATGCAACGATTTCAGGACAAGTATTGGATAAGACCAGTGATACCCCATTTTTAACAGGTCCTGGAGAATTTGCTATCCGCCTATTAGAAACTAGCTATGGAGAAAATCCTGCACCACAGGATTTATTGGTTAAGCAGGACGGTTCGTTTAATAATAACAAGTTATTTTCTGCGACCTATTCCATGCAGCCTTATGCGGGTGCTTTTTGGCCTGCGGAAGTAGTCACTGATTATAAATTAAGTGGTGCTGGCACTCAAGACTTTAAAGTTACGCCTTATCTCAAAATCAAAAATGCGAAATGGACATTGAAAGAAGGTAATAAAATTGATGTCTCTTGTACTTTGGAAGCTCCAATTCCACAAGGCCTTCCACAAGTTATTGAAGTACGTCCATTCTTAAGTTTAACGCCATATTGTGGTGCAGGAAGCCGGATTGATGCCTATTACAAAGATGAATTCAGGATACTAATCAATAAGAATTGGGATGAGATTGGAAGTATGAGCTCAGGAATTGGGAATGAGACCTATACCATCAAGGACATTCCTTTGAAATCAGGATATACCTATTATTTCCGAATGGGTGCTAAAGTTCGCGATACTTTTGAGAAATTTAACTATTCAGAGGTCGTAGTAATTAAGGTTCCTTAAGAATCCACTGTTTATAAATGCTAATACATAAATGAAAAACGCTATGATATTATTCCATAAAACAATTAATTTGATCTTTTTGACCCTGTTTTTTAGCCTATGCTCGGCCTGCTCAAAAACATCAGGCACACAGGAAACCCCGGATAAAGAACCACCAAATCCGATTGATTCTACCGAAGGTTATGATACCTCCGGATTAGTTTATCCAAAGTATGAAGGACTCGTTATGGCGGGATACCAAGGCTGGTTTAATGCGCCTGAAGATGGCGCAAATCGCGGCTGGTACCATTATCAGGGAGATAATAATCAGTTTGAACCCGGGATTACCAAGGTTGACTTCTGGCCCGATATGACCGAATATACCAAGAAATATAAATCACCATTCAAGTTTGCCGATGGTTCTGACGCCTATCTATTCAGCTCAAATGACGAAGAAACGGTTGATTTGCATTTTAAATGGATGAAAGATTACGGAATTGACGGAGTCCATATGCAACGCTTCTTGGGAGAAGTAAAACCGAGTAATCCTTCTGGAAAAGCGCATTTCAATAAAGTATTGACCAGCGCATTAAAGGCTGCCAAGAAATATGGGCGGGCGATAAGTATCATGTACGACTTGAGTGGTTCCTCTCCCGAAGATTTCGCAGCATTGGAGCAAGACTGGAAAGAATTGGTCGCTACCCACAAGTTATATGATAAAGAGGCAAATCCAACCTACTTATGGCATAATGGAAAACCGCTTATGACCATTTGGGGAGTCGGCTTCAATGATAAAAGAAAGTATAAAATCCAGGATGTTGATAAGCTTGTGGACAAGTTGAAAAATGGCGAAAAGAAGGTTTCGATCATGTTGGGAATCCCTTACTATTGGCGAACCTTGGATCGGGATACCGAAAATGATCCAGCATTGCATGCTCTGATAAAAAAGGTAGATATTATCATGCCTTGGGCTGTTGGGCGCTATAATAGCAATGATTTTAATCCTAATGTAGTGCGTGAAGATATGCAATGGGCATCACAGAATAAAGTAGACTATGTGCCATTGGTATTTCCAGGATTTAGTTGGGGAAATCTGCAAAAAGATCCTGAAATCTATCATTCTATTCCTCGGTTGAAGGGAGATTTTATCTGGAAGCAAATGTCTAATGCAATCAATGCTGGTGCGATGTCACTTTATGTTGCCATGTTTGATGAGATTGATGAGGGGACGGCTATTTTCAAATGTGCTCGCGAAAAAGATACTCCGTTGAATGGGGATCGTATGAAGTTTGTGGGCATTGAAAATGATTTGCCTACGGACCATTACCTGTGGCTTACTGGAGAAGCTTCTAAATGGATAAAAGGAGGAACAGGATATACCTCACAACGTCCTGTGCGACCGTAAAGTAAGAAAGTAATTTGTTAGTTGTTATATAGATGGTTTGAAAGCGAGCTTTATGCTCGCTTTCTTTTTTGTTCTTGATTAAAGAATTGTTTTTTCGTTTAGTGGTTTATTTATTACGAAAATCTTAAAAGTATTTTATCCTAATTTTCGTCAATAGCAATGATTGTGGATAATTCTTAAAGCCATCATTACAAAACGGCTAGAATCCTTTCTAAAATGTGAAAATTGTGCAATCGATTGTGTTAAAATTACGCAAACGTTTGAGAGACACTTAAAACCAATAAATGCAGGTTTTAGGCATTTTGGGCGGAATACGAAAGTTAAAATATGTTAAAGTTGTGAATATATTTGCCACTATCGGAAACCATAATACCCCTATACTATGATGAGAAATCTACTGACCATTATTGGGTTCTTAATTTTCCATTCTACCCTCTTTGCACAATCAAATGTGATTAATGGTAGCGTGGTAAATGCAGATGGAGCACCTATTCAAAGTATTACCATTACTGAGAAAGGGACCAGCAATAGAACCTCGACGGATTCACAAGGAAAGTTTTCAATTACATTGAGAAATTTTCCAGCAACGATAGTCGCGACAGGAATTGGCTATAAGAATAGCGAAATTTCAATAACAAATTTAAACCCAGTCAGCATCAGTCTTCAAGAAGATGGAGCTGTCGTGGATGAGGTTATTGTTGTTGGTTATCAGCAACAATCGACCCGAAAAACAACCAGTTCGGTTCAAATTATTTCTGGTAAAGATATTGAGAACATGGCTGCACCGAGTTTCGAGAGTTTACTTCAAGGACGTGTTTCCGGAGTAAACATCCAAAGCTTTACGGGTGAACCAGGGGCAAGAAATACATTTACCGTACGTGGTAACTCAACCTTGTCTCCAGATTTGAACTCTGAAATCGATTTGGCGAATACAATGAGTTCACCGTTATACATCATCGATGGAATGCCGATGTCTGTAACGGATTTAGCAACCTCCTCAGCAACTGGAACAAACTACATTGCCGGAATCAATATCAATGATATCGAAAGTATTGTGGTGCAAAAAGATGCTGCTGCAACTGCCGTTTGGGGTTCTCGCGGTGCAAATGGGGTAATCCTTATTAAAACAAAAACCGGTCGTTCAGGAAAACCGCAAATCAGACTTTCCTACTACAAAGGATTGACACAAAGACCTGAGCTACAAAAAACTTTGTTGGGAGCAACTGAAAGAAGAACAAAACTGGATATCTTAAACCAGTATGCGAACCATAACCAACTTGGAGGCCTTACTCAACCTTTGACAGACAGTTTAAACAGTAGTTTTAATAATGCTACTGACTGGCAAAGCCTATTCTACCAATCCGGAAATATTGATAACGTGGATGGTAGTATTGCTGGTGGATCGGAAATCGTGAATTATCGCTTATCCCTTGGTTATTATAACGAAGAAGGTATTGTTCGTCAAACTGGATTCAAAAGATATTCATTACGCGGTAACTTCGGGTTTAAATTAGCGCCTTTCTTGCGTTCAGACCTGACTTTCTCTACTTCTCGCATGGATAGAAAAAGAGGTTTAGGACGTGGAATCAATCAGGTTGTACCTATAGACCAAGGTAGTATGCCTTCATCTTTCGTACAACTATCAGACTTGGACTATGCATTCTACATGGGTCAGTACGATAAGCTATTGGATGACAATAAAACTGATATCTTGAATATATTCTCAAAAACATATGTTGATATCGTCCCAGGATTACAATATTCATTTGAAGCATCCTTGCAAGCGAATTTTGATAGCCGAGATCAATTCCAACCTCGTGAATTGAATCAAGGAGTGAACTTCGCTTCTGCAAATAAAAACAATGCATTCGTTTACAACTTGGCGAATGTCTTGAACTACTCTAAGGTTTTAAATAACGACCATACCTTCACCTTAACTGGAATTCAATCATTCCAATATGATGATTACAGATCAAGTTATATCTATGGTGAAAACCTTCCAACGGATGATATCCATGTTGTTCAAGGGGTGGCACAAAAGAACTTAGCCGCAAATTCTAATATCAGAAAATCAGGGTTAGTATCCTTTATGGGTCAGTTTGCTTACGATTATAAGAGCAAATATATCTTTAACGCTTCTTGGAGAGCAGATGCTTCTTCTCGTTTTGGTAAAAACACAAAATGGGGATATTTCCCTTCGGGATCCCTTGCTTGGGTTGCTTCTGAAGAAGAATTCCTTAAGGATATTTCATGGTTAAACTTCTTGAAATTCAGAGGTAGCTGGGGTCTTTCAGGATCTCTTCCTCAGGATTTCTACGCTCCATTCAATGTGTGGGACCTAAATACTTCTACATATGATGGTGGTAGTGTTGCGACACCTTCATTCCAAAAACCATTGACATTGCCAAACTTGACTTGGAATAAGTCTGAGCAAGTGAACCTTGGTTTTGATTTAAGATTATTTAATGATCGTTTGACCGTAACCATGGATGCTTATAGAAAGATTACAAAAGATCCTATTCTTTCTTTCCCATTCCAGTTTTATACAGGCTACACCAAATTATCATATAACGTTCCAATGACTATCTATAACGAAGGTTTTGATGTGACCATTGCAACGCGTAATATGGCAAGTACAAGTCCAGTACAATGGAATACCAACTTGAACTTAACCTTCAATAAAAATACAATTGGATCATTGCCATTTGGTGATAAAGGGTTCTATGCTGATTCTTATGGCTATAACCAATCTTTATTCTATCGTGTGGGTAGTCCAATTTATCAATGGGCTCAGATGCTTTACCAAGGCGTTTACAACCAAGCGGATCAAATCCCTGTTAACCCGATTACTGGTAAATTATTGACCTACTTTAAAAATAACTATCCGGTTAAACCAGGATATCCTCATTGGGCAGATGTAAACGGGGATTATGATGTATGGAGTGATTCTGATAAAGGAGCTGCTGATGGTGACTTGGTTCCAACTGGAAATCCAAACCCTAGGTTAACAGGTGGTCTTTACAATGAGATCAACTATAAAAACTTTTCGGTTGGTATCTTAGGGACATTCACTATTGGAAGAGATATTATCAATACTCTAAAAAGTAACCAATATAATGGCTTTGGTGGGAATGTATTCAATTTTACCAACAGAAGACTTCCTGATCTGGATGGGGTTGATTATTGGACTCCTGAAAAGGCACAAGACCCTAATTATGAAGCCAACTTCCCTTCAATTAGCCCTTATCAAGGTTACTTTTATCAGTTTTTCCCGTTCAGCACCATGTGGAATGAAAACGGAAGCTACTTCAAAGTTAAAACCATCACCTTGGGATATTTACTACCTCAAGACATGATTAAAAGCTTCAGAATTGGTTTAAGTAATGTGAGATTCTATGCAATGTTAGATAATATGTTGACCATCCAAAAAGCAAGAGTGCCAGATGCGGAACTTGTAACTCCACAAGGAGAATATAGTGGTGGAGCATATCCTTTGCCTAAGAAATATACATTGGGTGTAGAAATTAACTTTTAAAGAGAACACAATGAAATTAAGTTATATAAAAAAGGCTTGTTGTTATCTGCTTGTAGCGGCTAGCTTAAGTTCATGTCAAAAATATATTGATTTAGAACCAGAAAATAGCACTTATGATGAAGTGTTTTGGAAAGATGCGGAGAACATTTCAAAGGCAACCAACGGAGCATACTTCCTCCTAAGAAATGCTTTAAGAATGGAACGTTCTTATTTTATCTTCGGTGATATTGCTGCCGGCAACTTTAAAGTTGGTAGTGATCACTGGAACATGACATCTTTCAGTAAATCCGGTAATTTTAATTTCCACTATGCACCTTATTTAGAAAGTGCGCTTTGGAACTGGACGAGATTTTATGAGATTATAAATCAAGCCAATAGAATTATTGAAAATACACCTTTGATTCCGGATGAGAATTTCTCTGCTGGTGCCAAGGAAAAGAATGCTTTGATTGCTGAGGCACATTTTATTCGTGCGTATGTCAACTTTTATATGCAACGTGTATGGGGAGATGTTCTATTAATCAAGGAAAGTTATAAAGATCCTCAAAACATCCCTCCGGTGGCTAGATCCTCGCAGAAAGAAACGATGGAATTCTGTATTGCAGACCTAAAATTCGCGATTGATAACTTGGATAACAATACAAAAACCAAAGCCTCTAAAGGTGCTGCACAAGCATTGCTGGCGCATGTTTATGCATGGCAACACGATTATGTGAATGCAGAAAAACTGAGTACAGATGTTATTAATGGAGGATATTCCTTAGAGTCCTCAGAAGATATACGCAATATCTGGGCTGGTGGTTCAAAGGAATCCATCTTCGAGCTTAACATGCTTTACTCTGAGTCAGGTGGTGAAAATGATAGAAATTTCTTCAATATCTTCCTAACGGACCCTGTAGTTAAAGGAAAAGGAAAAGGTAGTGCTTGGACTTTGGATGTAGATTTTAAAGAAAGTTATTTTGAAGATGCGGAAGCGAGATTTGATTCGGTATTTAGAAAAGGTGACGGTAGTACTGAATTTTATCTTCGTAAATATGATAATGTTAAATATTTCGAGCCAGGAAGAACGGATATCTATGCGGTAAGTAATAACTTGGTTATTTACCGTTTAGCAGATATCTATCTTTTAAGAGCGGAATCATATTTCAAAAATGGTAAAACACAATTGGCATTGGATGATTTAAATCGTATCCGTGAGCGTGCTGGTTTGGAGAAACTTGCTTCAGCGGGTTCTGACTTATTTACTGAAATCTTTAAGGAAAGAAGAAGAGAATTAATTGGTGAAGGTTCTGCTCAATTTGATGTGATCAGAATGGGATTCCTAAATAAATTGGAGTTTGAAGATTATTACTCTGAATCCCGTATCAATGCCCAAGGTTATTATTGGCCATTAGATATGCGCGCATTATTGCCACAAGATGAATTATTAACCCAAAACCCTTGGTGGAAAAACAATTAAGATTATGAAAATTCAAAATATATTAATCGGATTACTTGGTTTAGTGTTATCTCTGAGTATCTTTTCATGCAAAAATGACGATTATAAAATCGGTGGAGATCTTCATGATCCAAACGTAAACATGAGCACCTACGATTTTTTGAAAAGTAATAGGTACGGTATGTTTGATACCCTATTAATGCTTGTAGATAAAGCCGGATTAAAGGAAAAATTAAATCAATCCAATAAAACTTTCTTCGTTCCTTCTGATTATGCAATCAATAAATATGTGCTTGCAAGAACATTGGAGATTCAAAAAATCGACCCATTTAAGAAATGGACTGTAGACTCAATAATGAAATATGAAATGGCTCGTTTTGCTGATTCATTAAATATTTATTTTGTCAATCAGCCGATCGTGAATGATGATTTAAATGCTCAAGGTAAAATTTATAAAAACTTGAAGAATAATGAGGTTGTAGTTTCCTATGAGGAGACAGATGATGAGGCATTAGGGTATAACTCAAATTCTTCGACAAAGCCAAAATTGGTTTATTTTACGTATTTATATCAGAAGTTAGATCCTAATTTCGATGTGAGCAAAATCGAATATCCTGTGGGGACCAGAACTTTGGTTCAAACTTCAAATGTTCGCACAACCACTGGAACAGTTCATGTATTGTCCAATTCACATACCTTATTTTATCACAGATAGTTATGAAAAGATCAATTATATATAGTTTGGGCTTATTATTGGGCCTTGGCTTTTCAGCCTGTAAAAAAATTCCTGATGGTAACTTGAGTAATATCATTCGTTATGAAGAGTTGCCAATCGAAGTGCCACAAGGTAGAGATTATGTCTCTACGGCCATAAATCCTGAAGGTTCTACTAAGCCCTTGAAGATTAAAATGTTGAATGTTTATGATAGAGAAACCGGAAAAGATGTAACGGATCTCTTTACTAAAACGTATAAACATAAGGTTTGGAAGGCTCTTTATGATCCGAAGGTAGACACGACAATTGCGATGATTGAAGCGAAAAGAATCGACACCATGATTCGTCCAATTAATATCAATCCTGTATCAGGTCAACTGGAAGCAAACTATACCTCCGTTAATCTTCCTATTGGTAAATATAAATTTGACCTTGAAATCGGAAATGCTGTAGAAACCCGTGTATATAAGGGAATTGGTGAATTTGATTTGGTTGAAGCTCCATTCTTTATTATTGATGCGGTTCGTTCAACGGTCGCTATGAAGGTAGGTGCTGAAACTACTACGAAATTAATCCCGAGCACTAGCGAGCATCAGGTGACAAAGAGAATCTCTGAAGAAGGCAATAAGGTAATCGTGAGAATCGTAGATAAAAATGGCACGCCATTTAATCCTAAGGCAGGAGAAATTGCTAGAAGACCAAATTCAGGTACTCAAGGTGGTTTCTTACAAACAATGCAGGATTATTCCATCGAAACTCAGTTATTTGATGACCGTATGGAGTTTACTTATGGCGTTGTTCCATTTCCTTTAAACTCATTAGGAAACGGATTTAATTATTATTACCGTATTCCTGCTCCTTATGTGCAGTTTGATGATAGCCTTGAACTTCCTTACAATACTTATTCCTGTAATGCAAGGTTCAATTTCAGAACTTTCGCACCTGGAACTTATCAAATTGATGTTATAGTTCCAATGGTAAAAAGAGTACCCAAAAAATAAATAGTTATAATAAAATTGTAAGCGACCATAGCAGTATGGTCGCTTTTTTTTGCTTCTTTTCCATCGCTTAAATATCAAATTCAGCTAACTGAATTATATAAATGAATAAGATTACCTAAAGGTAAAACAGTCTGTTCGTGGGAATTATCTACTAATTTCACATTGGAATCAATAGAGATTCCAGAAAATCACACGAATATGAAATCAATCGTAATCCAAAGAAAATGGTTGTCCATCTGGTTTTTGCCACTCTTGATGATCCAATTAATATCTTGTTCCAAAGATTCCAATGCCAACCCTGAAGATCAAATTCAACCTGATTTAAAGTTAGGTTTTGATACTAGTTTCGCAACTTTTGGTGATTACCAAAAAAATGATGATAAGGTCTATGTCGATAAAAATCTTCGACAAGTAGATAAAAATAAAGCTGTTTATTATTTAAAAAGAGAATTATTAGGGCGTGATATCGTTCCTAATGATGATGAAACTGGAAATTACTGGGAAGACCGTAAGTATTTCAAGGGTACACCAGTATTGTTATTCTTTTATGAGTATTATCGTGTTGATAATAATCAACTACACTTTGCGGTCAATGTCTCTGAACTAGAGGGAACTACAACCTATATGTTCCATGGGAAAGCATTGTGGGCCGCTAATGATAAACCTTTAGCGCAAGGGGCTTATTCGATTGGCGAATTAGATGGGGATTTTACGGTGTTTAACCCAAATGGAAGTATAAAAGATCAATTTGGTTTTGACCGCGGAAGAAAGTATTCGAATATGCAAAAACCCCAAGATGTATATAAACCATTAGTAGGAAAATGGGAAGCGAAGGTAGCTCAAGATGGAAATTTTAAATTGGTTACCCAGGTATATGAATTAAATGGGAATGGCTCCATGAACTTTTATCCGATGACCTATTTAGGTGGAGGTGGAGCAACAGCTCAATGGAGGCCTGTCGATGGAGAGCTCATTAAGACCCTTGGGTCATGGAAATATAGTGGGCAATCCTCGAATTCAGGCTCTATGGAGATCTTCTTTAAGGGTAATGGAATATTGAAGGGAAATGTACAGATTATTTCGCCTACACAGTTTAAATTGAAGCCAGTATCTGTCGATGAAAAATTCAAAAATGAGAACTCCATGAATGAACTAATTTTTCAAAAGAAGCAATAATACTATCTTTTATTTCTCTTATTCTATGAATTGATTGGTCGAAAAAGGGAAAATAGGTAAATGTATCCTCAATCTTTTACTGATATTTTCCCTGATATTTCAAATCATGTAGCAAAGGTAGAAAATATACATGCGCAAGTAGAGTTTTATCGATTAACACAAAATTATTATGTATGTGTTTGAACATATTATTCATTACTACATATTATTCGTGACCAAAAGCACTTCTTAACAAAAATTTAAAAATTATTTTTTATAGTAAATTTTTCTCTTGTTTTTCGGGTGAAATGTTATGTTATTAGCCATTGAGTACATTTTTGCCTACCACTTCTGTTTAGGGAATTTCAATCCAAACCTCCTAATAAATCCAGCTAAGTCATCTTTTGGTAAGATTCTTGTGACCAAAAATACGGTCGAAATTTTTCGACTTGATAATTTTGTGCCCTCAATTTTGTAGAAGTTATAATAAAAGGGGCCAAAATTCGTCTAAATAATAATGTGTTGTATTGCTAACAAGTATTCTAAACATGAAAAAAACTATTTTTTCCTTACTATTATTTGCAGTTTTTGGTTTTAACTCAGCGCAAGCACAATTTTCGCGTCCGCTTAGCGTAGGAATAGGTGCAGGACCTACCATTAACTTGACCGATTTGGCCAATGTCGAAACCAACTTAGCAGGTCATATTGATGTGGATGGTTTAATTACTCCGTTTATCTCGGCAGGTATTCATGCTGAAAAAGGTGCATTAAGTGGTAATGGTTATGCCAGTACTTTTAAAAATGATTATTATGCTTTTAATGCAAATGCAAAAGTCCGTATTGGTCAATTTATGAACCTACCTGATAATTACAGCTATTTTAATCTCCAAGCTGATCCCTTACATAAAATTCTTGCCAATATCTACGTCGGTGCAGGTGCCGGGATGATCAAAAACAATATCACCAATAGTATTGCTGCAAATTATCATGACGCTGTAATCAATCAAGGGGGTGAACTCTCAGAAGACCTGGATGGACTCCACTTTGTAGTGCCATTGAATGTAGGTGTAGATTTTCCAATTGGACGTGGCCTCTATGGTCCGCAATGGGCTATCAACTTGAATTATCAACATACACTAACGACAAAAGATAATCTTGACGGTGTCATCAATAAGAAAAATGACCACTATAGCTATATCTCCCTGGGTGTAAAATACGCTTTGTTTCAAAGGTAAAATCCAATTCAATCATTAACAAAACTGGACAATAATATAAAACAATGGAAAGTATGAAAAGAGTATTCCTCAATCGAATATATACTACCGCTTGTTTATTGCTTGTATTAGCAATAGCAGGTTGTAACTCTTCAAATAATTTTTACAAAGCACCTAAGGTATCTGCATTTAGGGGCGGAAAATTACCAGCTCCTCCGGGAATGGTTTATATCCCTTCAGGAACCATCTTATTTAAGGGTTCCCTGGACAGTGGAAATGTTGGAAAAAACGTCAGCTTAAGTGCATTCTTTATTGACGAAACTGAAGTGACCAACAAACAATATCGCCAATTCGTGAATTGGGTGGCAGATTCCATTGCCGTGACGGACTATTTACAAGATGATCAGTATTTCCTGGATATCGCAAGTGAAGATGGCGAAGGAAAAAGGATAGACTGGAAAAAAGTAAAAAGTGTATCCCCGATCTGGATGAGCTCCGACCCTTCAATAGCGGAACAGATTGCTCCCATGTTGGAAATGAAAGGCTCAACACGCGCTTTAAACCCTGAAGTTATCAAATACAGATTTTCATACCTGAAAACGAAAGGTAACTTGAAAAAAGAATATGTAACAGATACCGTTTCGGTAGTTCCAGCGGAAGATATTTGGTCAAGGGACTTCCCGAATGCTCAGTTAACTTCTCTTGATGCGAACTATTTTACTCATCAGTCTTTTGATTTCTATCCTGTTGTAGGGGTGTCATGGCGTCAAGCACGTGCCTATTCCGATTGGAGAGGTAAAGAGATGATGGCAAACCTAATGAAGAACTCTTACCTAAGTGGTTACCAACTGACTTTCAGCCTTCCAACCGAAGCCCAATGGCAATATGCTGCTGAGGGTAAAATCGACCCAAGGGATACCATAGCGGGAACTAAATTGACCATTGAAGGTAATGAAGGTAAAGAAAAGCTTGCTGTAAACTATAAACAAGGTGAAGGTACTTATGCGCGTGATGGTGCAACATTTACCCTTCCGGTTAAATCATATACCCCGAATAAATTCGGAGTTTATAATATGGCAGGGAATGTCTCAGAATGGACGTTAGATGCTTATTCTCCTTCAGCAATTGCATTTGTAAATGACCTTAACCCGGTGTTATTGTATGATGCTGATGAGAAAGATGCGGATGCATTGAAAAGAAAAGTAGTACGTGGTGGATCATGGAAAGATAATGGTGAACAATTAAACAGCGAAACCAGAAACTATTCAGTGGATTATGAACCACATTCATATATAGGTTTTAGATGTGTCATGTCGGCATTTGAGTTGCCAACTGTACAAAGTAAAACTCGAAAATATTAACATCAATCTGTTAACGAATTAAAGATTATTAAAATGAAAAATTGGATGATGGTAGTGGCCATGGCAATTGGAATTTCTCCAATTATGGCACAAAGTATCGATACGATACCTGATAGCACCGTAATTAACCAGACAGTAATCCAAGTGCAGAACGATACAGTGCAGGGAGAGGTTTTGTCTGACACTATACCGACTACAGATGGATTTTATCAAGTCAACAACTTAGAAGACGCCGTTCCGTTTGCTTATCCTGAGGTAAATCTTAAAAATATCAGGTTTTACAAGCGTGTTTGGCGTGATATCGATTTGAAAGATGAACGTAACTTCATTTATGCCGTTCCGGGAAATTCCCTAATGGAAGTAATCATGAAAGGAATTGAAACCGGTAAACTTACTCCTTACAACCCTGAAGATGATTCTTTTAAAGGAAAGCTTTCTGCGAGTGAAGGGATTGCAAGGTTTGCTGACTCGGTATTGGTTCCCATTTTCGATGATGAAGGAAACCAGATCGACTCCAGAATGACCTTAAACGAATTTAACCCTGAACGTGTAACCAAATTCAGAATTAAGGAAGATATCTTCTTTGATAAACAAAGAGGAAGACTTGAAACCCGTATCATCGGGGTTGCTCCTTTAATGGATATTACAACATCTTCTGAATTGGCGACCTCTGTAGGCTCAACTCCTGCGTTCTGGTTGTACTTCCCGCAATTAAGATATAGCCTGGTTAAAGTGGATATTTCTGACCCTGACCGAGGACTTTATGATATGACCATGGACGACTTATTCGTCCAAAGGAAGTTTGCTAGTAAAATCGTTCGTGAATCTTCACCAGGTATGTTACAACAAGCAACCTTCGCCGGAACAGATAGTCTTCAAACAGATAATTCACAAGTTCTGGAGGATAAATTAGATGCTTATAAGAAAAAACTTTGGACTACACCAAAAGGGGTGAAAGCCGAGAAATTGGAAGGTCATGAGCAAGATCTGAAAATCGAAGAAGAGCAAAAGAGACAAAAGGAATTGATGGAGCAGCAACACCAGGAACGTCAAAATCAACAACAGCAACAAAGCGAACAGCAGTTGGAAGAGTTGTTGAAACAAAGTGAGCAGAGCAATCAAGAAACTGAAAGCACGACGGAAGAAGGTGGGACAGAAGAAGGCTCTTCAAATGAAACGGAAGGTTATAACGAACAGAATCAATTTTAAAATCTATAAAAATCCCAAAATATCGGGCAAGCAAAATTTATATTATGAGTAGAAAGAAAGACAATTCAAGATGGCTACATGTTGCCATTTCTTGGGGAGCAAGTATCGTAATTATCGGTGTGTTATTTAAAATTCTCCATCTTGGAGGCTCATGGGCGAACTACATGATTGGATTAGGATTAACCGTGGAGGCGATTCTATTCTTCTTGATGGGTTTCAATCCTCCGCCTCAGGAGCCTGATTGGTCAAGGGTTTACCCTGAATTGGATGAGAAATTCCAAGGTGAATTACCAGTAAGATCTGCTCAAGTAGTAAATAATCCGCAAGGACCTTCTGCAACTGCAGCATTGGATAAAATGTTTGCTGATGCAAACATCGAACCAGCTACCATTGAAAACTTGGGAAGAGGATTACGTGATTTCGGTGAAAAAGTATCTGCTATCAACCGAATCAGCGATGTATCTCTAGCTACAGATGAGTTTACTCAGAAATTAAGATCTGCAACTTCGAAATTTGATAACCTAAGTGTTGCATTTGAAAAAGCATCAGCGAATTTGGTGGCAATGGCAAATACCAATACGGATACAACTGGCTACCATGAGCAAGTTCAGAACCTGACTTCTAATTTGCGTCAGTTAAATACTATGTATGAAAAAGAGCTTCGCGACTCTTCTACTCACTTGCAGTCCATGAACCATTTCTATGAGAATTTAAGTTTTACAATGAAAAACTTCAATGAATCTTTGGATGATTCCAAAGCTTTCAAAGACGAGGTAAATAAGTTGGCAAAGAACCTCAACGCATTAAATGCCGTATATGGCAATATGTTGAGTGCCATGAATCAACCTCGAGTGTAATTCATCCAAGTAAAATTTTAAAAAAGAAATATGGCATTAGGAAGAGAGACGCCAAGGCAACGGATGATAAACATTCTTTATCTCGTGTTACTTGCCTTGCTCGCATTAAATGTACCCGATTCAATATTGGATGCCTTTAAAAATATCAACAACAGTTTGGAGACTTCAAAATCCAACGTAAATAATTCCGTCCAACAATTGTTTGCGGCATTTGAGAGCACTAAGTTAAAGGATGAACCCGGAAGGGCAAAACCCATATACGATAAAGCTAAGAATGCTCAAGCTATCATTGAGGACCTAAACCAGTACATCAACGGTATTAAGGAAGAATTCGTAAAACAAGGAGGCGGATATGATGAAAAAACCGGTGACCTGAAGATGCGTGAAAACGAAGACATCGCACCTAGTTTAATGATCAACCAGAAGAAAGGTGTTGAATTAAAAGAGAAGATTAACAGTACTCGTTCTAAGTTGTTAGCCTTGTTAACTCCGGAAGAGCAAAAATCTGTTTCATTTTCTCTGGAAGCCAATGACCCGCAAAAGCCCGTAAATGGAAAACGTAAATGGGAAGAGATTAACTTCGGTAGTGGTACGCCTTTAACAGCTGCCATGACCATTCTGACAAAGATCCAAACGGATGCCCAGAATGCGGAATCAGATATGGTGAAATTAATCTTAGGCAAAATGGACCAAGCAGTCGTGAACCTGGATAAATTTGCTGCCGTTGCGGTTGCTCCAACCTCTTACTTGGTACAAGGACAACCTTATGCTGCGGAAGTATTTTTAACAGCTTCAGATTCTAAATCCCAACCTTCTATATCGGTGAATGGAAATAACCTTGAGGTAGTAGATGGGAAAGGGGTTTACCGAGTTCCTACTAACCAAGAAGGAATCTTTACCTGGTCAGGAGTGATCAAGGTGAAGCAAACAGATGGTTCAATTAAGGAATACCGTACTCCGCAACAAACTTACCAAGTAGCTAGACCATCGGCTGTAGTATCTCCGGATAAGATGAATGTACTTTATATTGGTGTGAATAACCCAATTTCTGTATCGGCACCAGGTACTCCAACGGATAAAATCAAGGTTAGTATGAGTGGCGGTAGCATCAGTGGTTCTGGCGGTAAGTACAATGTCAAGGTTAGTTCTCCTGGTACAGCAAGAATCTCTGTTTCAGCAGAGGTAGCCCCTGGTAAAACACAAACCTTGAGCACAACAGAATTCCGTGTAAAAAGAATTCCGGATCCTATTGCTCAATTTGCTGGTAAAACCGGTGGCTCGATGGCAACTGTAGCAATTAAAGCTCAAAATGCCATCTTCGCAAAATTGGATAATTTTGATTTTGATGCCTCGTTTAAGGTTACTAAATTCTCGCTTATCATTGCTAAGCCTCGTGCAGACGCGATCGTTCTTTCTACTTCTGGAGGAAGACTAAGCTCAGCAATGCAGTCCGCATTGAATGGAATCACGCCAGGTTCACGTGTAATATTTGATAATATTATCGCCGTAGGACCAGATGGTACTCCTAGACAATTAAACGCAGTTGCTCTAACTGCTAATTAACATAAACAAAAGATGCCCGATTTTTCGGGCATCTTTTTTATTTCCTATTAGTTCGCTCCTATGGTCCTGTACTCATTTGGACTGTTCCCCACAGCATTCTTGAAAAACCTGGAGAAATGTTGTGGATACTTGAACCCAAGGTCATAAGCAATCTCATTAATGCTCTTTTCTCGATCAAACAATAAGTCTTTTGCTTCTTTTATCAACTTTTGATGAATATATTCTTGAGGCGACTTCCCTGTTTCCTTTTTGATAAGATCCCCGAAATAATTTGCTGATAGATACAATTGATCAGCACAATATGCCACGCTTGGGATACCCAGGGTTTTCGGCATTTCAGAATGGAAATATTTATCTAAGAGTTCTTCAAATCGAAATAGAATCCCCTTATTTACATGTTCCCTTGTAATAAATTGACGATCATAGAATCGCTCACAATAATTTAAAAATAATTCAATATTCGAAACGATTAATTGTTTACTGTGTTTATCCATGTTCTGCTCCAATTCATATTCAATTTTCGCAAAGCAGTCGAGGATTATGTTTCTTTCTTTCTCGGAAAGGTGTAATGCCTCATTCACCGCATAGGAAAAGAAATGGAGGTCTTTCATTCTTTTCGCTAGGCTTGTACCATTCAATAGATCAGGGTGAAATGCCAAGGCATAGCCTTGCGGTTTATAGGCCTCAGTTCCATTTTCACCAATTACCTGTCCGGGTGAAACAAAAATCAAGGTCCCTTCCTCATAATCATAATTCTCCAAGCCATACCGTAAATCACCACACTTAACCTTCTTTAAGAATACCAAATAAAAATCATAGCGCATTTTCCGTAAAGTACGGACGTCTGCTTTATCCAAATCAACCACACTTACCAATGGATGTAAGGTTTGATTCTTGTTGAACGCATTGTATTCGCTAATGTGGTCAAAGATTAATATATCTTGCATAACCCTAATGTTTTTCCTTCGAAAATAACAATCCTAAACTGATTTGGTTCATCGCGGTTGATTATTCAGTAATTATGGTATTTAAAACTGTAATAGATATACGAATAAAGCTAAATAAGGAGAAATATTGCTATTTTTAATAGATATGCAAGGGTCAATTTTCTTTTGTGTATGAAGGACTTATTAATAGTAAAAATGGATCGAATAAAGCTTTGGAACAATCTCCTAATAACTTGCTTTTCCCTGGTTTGGCTAGTCAACGGTCTTTTTTGTAAGATTTTAAACCTAGTTCCTAGACATCAACAAATTGTATCTGAAATCCTAGGAGAATCTTCCTCAAGACCATTGACACTTGCAATAGGTATTGGAGAGGTATTTATGGCTATTTGGATTGTTTCAAGGAAATATAGTTACTTCAGTGCAATAACTCAGATCTTGCTGATTGTTTGTATGAATATCATTGAATTTATTTTTGCCCCGCATTTGTTGCTATGGGGCAAGCTAAATATCGTTTTTGCTTTTTCCTTTGCGGCATTGATCTATTATCAAGCCTTTATTCTTCAACCTCTTGTCGAGAGGAGGAGTAATGCCCTTTAGTTTAAGAAATCATCCTTTTGCAGTAGAGGCTTTCTTTGAGAGCTCTACAATCTTAACTTTTGCAGTTGCAAAGGCTGAGCTGGAGAAATATGTACCAAAACCGCTCAAACTCGATTTATTTGAAGATAAATGGGCTTTCTTAACCATTGCTATGGTCAATACGAAGAACCTTCGGCCCAAAGGGTTTTTCAAATTCCTTGGTCAGGATTTCTTTCTGATCGGTTATAGAATTTTTGTTAGGTATCAAACCTCTGCAGGAAAAAACTTAAGAGGTCTCTACATCCTCAAATCTGAAACCAACAAATTGAGCATGGAGCTATTGGGGAACTTATTTACTCGATATGCTTATACTACCACTGATATAGAACAAATGGTAGAAGGAAATACAATGGAAATTAAGTCTATGAAATCGAAGTTTAATTTCAAGTTCTCCAGGCTTTCCGAAAACCAAGTTCAATTGCCTGAATCCTCTGTTTTTCCTTCATGGAAAGAAGCTAGGAGGTTCGTTGGACCTCTTCCTTTCACCTTTGAGATAGATCACAAGAACAATCAAGTATTGATTATTGAGGGGGTACGAGAGAATTGGATTGCAAACCCTATTCAGGTCCAATCTGCGAATTTTGAATTTATAGATAGCTTCGCCTTCGATCATATTCATTTATCCAATGCTTTTGAGATTCGAAATGTTCCATATTCCTGGAAGAAAGGAGTATTTGATTCATGGTAAAGCGGCATAAATTTCAAGGAGTCTGGAATATTGTGCGTTTCAATTGGCATCAATATGTTTTGTACTTCATTGTCGCAGTAGTACTGTTGCTGGGAGCTGCCTTTTCTTCCACAAGCTTAAGGTTTATCCTTTTGTTGCTGTTGGGCATTTCCTTCCTTCAAGTGCTCCTATCTTTGGTTGTTTCTTATTACGTGTACGACCATTCTGATCTATATGAGCTAAAACAGGTTGGGGATTTGAACGGGATGAAGGTACTGAATATCAATGCTGGTTTTGATGAAACCAGTGCGATATTTGAAAGCAAATTCCCAGAAATAAACCTTCTAAAAGCTGATTTCTTTAATCCAAAGCAACATACCGAAGTATCTATTAAACGAGCAAGAAAAGCGTATCCTAATGGAGAAGATACTATAGTTGTCGATTCAGTTTCCTTGCCTTTCCATGAAAAAGAGTTTGATAAAGTCATTTGTATATTCTCAGCACATGAAATTCGTAATCAAGAGGAACGAATTGCTTTTTTACGCGAAGTATCCAGAGTTACCAAACCTGCGGGAGAAATCTTGATTATGGAACATTTGAGAGACATACCTAATTTCATTGCCTATAATATTGGTTTTTTGCATTTTTATTCTAAAAACAATTGGAAAGATTGTTTTGAAGCCTCTAAATTGAGCCTTCTGAATGAAGTAAAATCAAACAAGTTTGTTTCTACCTTTAAATTAAAACCCTATGGTCTTCCAAATTAAAATAATCGGGTATCTGTTAATCTTGCTTAGTTGTATACATGTCATCTTTCCCAGGTACTTTAATTGGGAAATAGACCTAGCGCCTCTTCAACTAATAAACAGGTCTATGATGAAGGTTCATACCTTCTTTATTGCATTGACAGTGGGGATGATGGGTTTACTTTGTGTAGTTGAAACTGAGGATTTGTTACAAACGGAATTGGGAAGAAAAATTTGTCTTGGATTAGGAGTTTTTTGGTTCATCAGATTAATCTTTCAACTCTTTATTTACCCTTCTTTGCTCTGGAAAGGGAAAAAATTCGAAACAGTTATTCATGTTCTGGCGATATTATTTTGGTCTTTCCTCGCTTACAGCTTCCTCAGGGGATATTTTACCCCTAATCCTTAACTTCTGAAATACTAATTTGTGTTCTTGTTATTATTAGCTATCGCTTTCATTTATTTTATCTAATTAATTGTTGTTCAAACATTTTTTCATATTTTGCTTTTGGGTAATTGTAACTTTTTGTAAATTTGTAGCTACAAAATGAGAACTAATTCTTAGATTTAATAAATAGTTTACAGAGACGAATCAATTACTTAAAATTTAAGCATCATGGAAAGTAATAGAAACATAGGAGATACATTAAAAGACTTAACGATTCAACGTAAAGTTTCTGTTGCCATTATATTCGGTGGACTCTTGGCAATGTCTATGTTAATTGCTACCGTTGGACTTTTTGTTAAGCAAGATAAAAGTCTGATGCTATCTGTACTAGTTGTGGCAACCATTATGGCTATCATCCCTAGTGTCTTAAAATTGATCAAAATCAATGCACTTCTTAAAACCAGAATGCAATACTTCAGATCATAAAATCAGAAACCTCTTTTACTTTTCTTATTTAATATATATTTAGGCTTTTCCTATCCTAATTCTTTAACCCTATCCCTCTTTTGGTATTGTACTGAAATATAGTGGCTGTTTGTCCTTTAGAATATTCCCGCTTTTATCAGAAGGGAGTAATGTAAGGTTTCCGTTCATTTCATCTACTTGGTAAACAAAATAGTTATCCCCTTTATTTAGTCCTGCTACATTATTTCCAGCATCTGTTATAGGAATTAAAACCGTATTGTTATCCAGATAGCTTACCTCCAATTCTACCTCTTCATTCAATAGCAAAAAATCCTGGTCTTCTGCGAAAAATAGGTTCAATCCATTCTTAACATAAGAAGGCGGTGTACCATATTTTGCAGCTTGGCTAATCTGACTTAAGGATTTTCCTTTGATGGCATCGGATTTCTTCATTACTAATGGTTGACCAATGAATTCGGGGTTGAATTTTGGAGTCGTAGAGTTAGGATCTAACCATTCGTCAAAAATGCCTACCTCGAATGAAAAAGGGGCATTCTCCTTAAAAAGCAAGTAAGGTTCCGAAATTTGAGAATTTCCGGATTTAGCAACAAGCTTCTCTTCCAAGAAAACCGAATACTCCGAATCATTATATCCTATATTGATTGCTTCCAGATCTTTGGGATTATCATATTGGAAAGACAAAGTCAATGAAACTGAATTTCCATTTTCTTGAACTTGTAAGGATTTATTCTTGAAAGGCGTTAGCTCTTCAACCCAATTTATTTCCTTGTTCTTTAGTTTTAAAAGTTCTTCTGTTTTAGAAACATCCTGTTCTTCACTCGTAGAAATTAAATTATGTTGAGTAATGACAACCTCTTTTTTTTGTGGGTCAATAGAAATTATTGCTTTTTCTGCAACAAGGGTAGGTTGTTCGCGCATGAAGAACGTACCGATAATAATAAAGAATATTTTTACTTCATTCATTTCTCGTAGGAATCTATTAAGATATATCTATTGTAAACTATTTGACAAATTTTCGAACATCGCATTGGCTTCCGCTAATGTGTCTGAGTCAATTTCAGTTGTACGATTAAATCGGGTTAAGCGACCTTGTTTGTCGGAAATTTGAATGTAGGCCATTACTGTTTTATCGCCCCATAAATAATCAAAGATAAATGCCTTTCCCGTGTCATTATTATCCGTATGTGCTGCCAAATCCTTTATCCAAGCTAACATGGGGAGGATTTCTGAATAATTCTCCGAAAACTGAAGCCCTAATAAATACCAATGACCATCTTGATAAACCTGTTTAGCACCAATATGATTATCTTCTAAGATATCTTGCAGGATGTCCCCATTGCTGGGAACATGATAAGCTGGGATATTCTTGAGTTCTGTTTTTGAATACATTTCTCTAGAATCCCACCAATCCAACCAGTTAGAATTTAACGTACTAGCAATTGGTCTAGCCTTTAGGAATCCATCCAAATTCTCTTTCGAAATCCTGACTTTAATATACAATGAACATTGTTCTGACATATCTTTAAATTTAAATCAAACCATATTTGAATAACACGTAACCGCCTCCAATTGTTATCATGGGTAGTGCAAATATCATTAATATAAGCGTTGCAAGGTGTATACCCCAATAGGAAACAATACGGGCAGACTGTGGGTCAGAAGCCTCAAATACAACTGGAACCTGTTCTCCAATTTTATATGTTGCTGGATTGGAACGAAAGTTTGGGCTATAAGAGAAGGTCTTATCCTTATATTTTATCTCCATCAGCGGTTGATATAAAATCGAACTGCCTCTATCGTCTCTCGAAGTTACTAATCTATTTTCAATAACTGTAGCATCGCCATAGATTGCCGTTGCCATCATCTTTTTGGTCTTCATATACTGAGCAATGGAAAACCCTAATAATACTAGCCCTAAAATAAGTAGGGTCCAATGGATTGCTGCTGACATAATTACTTTTTTCTAGGGTTATCAATAAAATCAAATTTATTCATGAAGTATTCTCCAATGAATGGGAGCGGTTTCTCCACATTGTTAATAGCATGAAGAATGCCAACTATCATTAAAATGAAGATTAATAAACTACATAAATTGAAAATAAAGGCAACCGATGGGGCCACTGCCATCAGGATAGCCAAAATCAGAACAAAAATGAAGGAGCAAATAATCAAACCTAAACCTTGTTTTAAATGATAGCTACTGAATTGATCGCGATGATCTTTCCCAGCAAAATATGCTAGTAACCATAATATACCTAAATAGCTTAGTACTGCTTGACCTTTAGAACTCATGATATCCGCGTTTATATTTGATATGTAAAAATACCGACCTAATTCCTGCTGAATTATCCGCCGATTTTATCTCAATTTAAATTTGCTAAACTTTCATCAAAAGGATAACTATCTAATCAACACAATTCGTATACATGCCTTAAAACTTGTATATACAAAGTATATACAAGAAACATAAGTATCTGGAAGTTAGGTTAATATATCCTTGGCTAGGTTTTTGATTCTTTCCAAATCGGACTATTCTTTCAAAAAAAAGTAATAGATTGCCAATACCAATTTTCGAGTAATTTATCCATATGAGAAACATTCTGATCATTGTACTTTTGCTAATTACCTTTTCTGGCTTTGGTCAAAGCTTGCTTAATGGCACACAGGAAGTAATTAATCAGGTCGAGGCTTTGAACCTGAAAAATCAGGATGACAAATCCTTGGACCTCCTTAATCAAGCCTTAAAGAACCCTGCAAATGGTCCTGATGATATTATCTACCTGAATACCTATAAAAGTGGAATATTCTTAGAAAGAGACAGTTTGAAATTAGGAAGTGCAACCGTTGACCTGGTTATTGATCAGATTGATAATACCAATAATCCTGTCACAAAAGCAATGGCTTTGCGGGCAAGGGCATTCATGAATAGTTATCTGAATTTAACCGATCAAGTGGTAAAGGATTCACAAGAAGCTCTGAAGCTCTTAGAAAACGAAAAGAATGTAGACCATCTCAAATATTATTTCAATTATCTCATCTATGCATCCTATACGGGTTGGGATGAAAATAATAAAATGGAGCATTATATCCGAGAGTGTGATAAATACGCCCAAAAGACAGATAATAAAAATTACATCGCGAATGTGCAACTCGGATATGCGAGTGTGTACTTAAACAAGTATAGAAAGTCGAAAGATAAAAAGGATATAGACAGTAATTTCTTCTATTTGCAAAGAGCTTATCAGTTATTTGAGGAGTTTCCTTCTAAGGTGAGTAGCAATACCTTGGTTGTTGCCGCTATCAACCTTGCTAATTACTATTTGGAATATGACAATGGGCCAATCGCTAAGCGCAAGGAATTGGCATATAAATATCTTGATGAGGCGGAAGTGGAATTGAAGAATGAACGCGCCAGGTTCAGTAGATGGATCAATATTTATGGAATCAAGAGTGACTTTGCGGTCAAGGAAGGAAATATCGCACTAGCTGAACAATACCTTATTGAGGGGGTAAGTAAGCTGGATTCCAGAAGAGATAATTCCCTGTTCAGGTTGGAATATCTACTCTTTAAACATCTAGCAGACCTTTCCGAAAAGAAAGGCGACATCAAATCGGCCTTGAATTATCAGAAAAAATCAGAAAGTGTTCTCAAACAAAATTTCGATCAGCAACAAATTACCAATACCCAGAAGCTAGAAATTCAATACGAAACCGAAAAGAAAGATCAGCAACTTAAACTATTGGGAGAAACAGCTGATTTGAGGCAGAGACAAAATTATCTATATGGCGGTTTGGCAATCTTGGCCACATTAGGTCTAGCCTTTATGTTTAGGTCTTACCATTTTAAGCTACGATATTCCATCGAACGCGAAAAGAAATTAGCCTTGGAAAAAGAAGATGCAGAACAGAACGCTGAGATGCAAGTTCGCCTAGAAAGGGAGGAACAAGCTCGTTTGAAAGCCGAACAGGACCTACTGGAACTGAAACATCAACAACTACAAAAGGAAGCTCTTGCAAACTCATTGATTATTGAGCATAAGAATGACATGCTGAAGCAGATCCAATCCAAACTTCAAGATGGTGACCCACGTGATATTCAAAAGTTATTGCGTGAAGAGACTCTACTGAATGCTGATTTTGAAGATATTAAATGGCAAATTCAACAATTGCACCCGACATTCTTCTCGCAATTGATAGAAAAGGCCAATCAAAAACTTACTCCATTGGATCTTAGGTATTGCGCTTATATTTATTTACAGATGTCGACCAAACAGATCGCTCAGGTATTGCATGTAGAAGCACAATCTGTACGGATGTTCAAGTATAGACTCAAACAAAAGTTTGGACTTTCCAAGGAAAGTGACCTGGAGTCTTTCTTGCAGGAAGTGGGATCCTAAACTAAAGCTTATGAATTGGCATAAAATCAAAAGTAATTTTAGAACAGTGCTTGTCACAAGCCTATTTGTCCCTGTTCTTCATGCTTGTCAAGCACAAGAGAAGAACCACTATGTTCCTGTTCTGGAGGTTCCTGAATTGACGGAGGGCGAACCGAATGGATATGATATTGCCTTTCAACCTACAAAAATCAAAAACCTGGCAAACGATACTGAGGCAGAAATTCTATTTCAAAATGATGAACTTTCTTTTGGCTTTTTCAATGATGTCCTCTTTACCAATCCGCAACAAGGCTTGATTGTTGGAGGAACGAGGTTAGCTATTCGTACTACGCTAAATGGCGGCAAAAACTGGAGGGCTTATGATTTTTCTAGATTTGCCAATGCCTTCCATAGCACCGCCCAGACCAAAGATCATGTTTATGTACTGGGTGAAAGTAAGTATGTTTTTAGGAGCAACAAGCAGTTTGAAAACTGGGAAGTCTTTGATTGCAAGGATCTCTATCCAGACGCAGAAAGTATTACCTGGTATAAGCTGCGTTTTCTCAATGATAACTTTGGGATAGCAGTTGGAGAAAGAAAAGATAAGCTTGAGCCCTTAATGATGTTGACCAAGAATGCTGGTAAATCCTGGGAATCTGTAAGCTTGAATGATAGTCTCCTGAATAATAAATCTTGGATTGATATTACAATATTGGATACGCTAAACTGGTTGGTCTTGGATGCTGCCATTGGTTCTCCATTTTATACTGCTGATGCAGGAAAAACCTGGTCAGATTATACTTCACCATTACAGACCAATGTAGATGCAACATTGAGGTCCTTATGGATGGTCAACCCCAAGGAATTGTACGGTGTTGGATCTCGCTCATTTTGGAGATCAACAGATTTTGGAAAGAATTGGATGCGCTTAGATATCTCTAAACCTTTCAATCCAATCGAAGATTATAACGAAGGTGATTATTTAGTCTTTACTGATATCAGTGGGATTGATGATGATATTTATTTAACCAGTACTGCTGATTACATTGACGATGGTCGATATGCATTTGCTTATAAATTTGATAGAGCAAGTGAATTATTGAAACCAATCTTACTTTCAGATACGGCTGCTTTCATTGGAGATTCACACGCGATTTATGCTTTAGATAAAGAGAATATTTTCATCATGGATCGCGATAAGCTATATCGGGTCAAGGATAAGAATTAAGACCTAAGAAAAAAAAGGAGGCTATTCAGCCTCCTTAGAACATAAATTGTTTATTGTACTTAGTAACCAGGGTTCTGAGTTAATCCACCGCCCAAGGAAATTTGAGCCGTTGGAATTGGGTATATCATATACTCTGCTTTGCTAAGGCTTTTGTATTTCTTCAAGGCCAATTTCGTTCTCACAAAATCAAACCAAGTCTCACCTTCAAACATCAGTTCGCGTTCTTTTTCCTCCTGTACAGCGGTGATAAAGTTCGCTAAGTTGCCAAACGATCCAATAGGCTTCGTCACTCCAGCTCGGTCTTGCACCATTTTCAATGAGTTATATGCCGCTTGACTGACGCTATTATCAACTCTAGCTTTTGCCTCCGCATGAATCAGGTAAAGTTCTGCTAATCGAATTACAGTTACATTCTGACTTGCTGGCGAGAAATTAGGAAACTTGCCCATGAAGTAATTATTATTGCTTCCTTTCTTGATGGTGAAATCTTTCCTTTTATCTGCTTCTTCATACAGGTCTAAAACGGTGGAGTCCTTTGCAAAGAATAAGACTGATGCATTATCATTAGCTACTGAAGCTAAAGGATTGGTCGCTTGATCGTCGAATTGCAATTCGAAAATTGCTTCATTAGTGTTTTGAGTAGTCCATATTGTGCTATAATCCGAGACCAAACTGAAACCTCCTGAGTTAATGACCTCATTGGATAAATCCGCAGCTTTTTTATAATCATTCGTAAAGGATGCCTGGTAGAGATAAACCTTGGCTAACAAGGCCTTCGCTCCCCAATGGGAAGCTCTTCCGCGGGATTCATCGCCTGAATAGGGGTTTTCTTTAGGCAATGCAGCAATGGCATCGGTAAGGTCCTTTACGATTTGTGTATAGGTGTCTTCCTTTTTCGCCTGTGGCGTATTGAGATCATCTCCTTCTTTGGTGGCTGTTAATTTTAATGGAATTCTTTCAAATGCCCGAACCAGAAAGAAATAATTTAATGCCCGTATAAACTTAGCTTCACCAACCAGGACCTTTTTCTTTTCATCTGAGATCATGGATGCATCCATATTCGGAACTTCTTCAATAACATTGTTTGCAGCATTGATTGTTGCATATAATGCCTGCCACATATTAGCTGTCCATGGATTGATTGCTTGAATTTCATGCGCGGCTATGGTTTCATATTCTGGATACACAGCTGAATGTCGAACATGCACGGCCGAAAATTCTGGAACAATCAAGGTGGATTGGCCCCATGAATAGGAATTCATCATGGACCGGTATGCTCCAATAACTGCCGCATTAGCATTCGTCTCGGAGTTGAAATATTCATCTTCGGTAATCTGACCTAAAGGGTCTTTATCTAGAAATTTGTTGCATGAACTCATGGAAATCGCTGTCAATGCAACGAAACATATGGATAATATTCTGTTTTTCATTTTCATATTTGCGACCGTTAGAAAGTTAAGTTAATACCTGTAGTGAAAATCCTTGGTTGTGGATAACTTCCATAGTCATAACCGTAAATTAATCCTGTATTTGCACCACCATGACTCGAGCTAACCTCGGGGTCATAACCTCTGTATTTGGTGAATACATATGCATTTTGTACTGTCACATAAAAGCGTAATCTCTTCATCTTGATACGCTCTGCGACTTCTGTTGGTAATGAGTAGCCCAAGGTGATATTTCTGATTCTAAAGAATGAACCATCTTCAACAAACCTTGAAGAAACAGCACCATTATCCAAGCTTCCCGGAGCAGGACGCGGTACATCGGTAATATCTCCCGGCTCACGCCATCTGTCTACAAAATCTATAAATTGATTGGAACTTGGATTAAATCCTTCTAGACCTGAAGCCAAGTTGTAATTGAAAATATCATTCCCATAGGAGAATTGTCCCAAGATGCTCAGGTCGAAATTTTTGTATTCAAAATTGTTGGTAATACCACCGAAGAATTGAGGGTTGGGATCCCCAATCATCACGTGATCTTCATAGTCTGTTGGTGTAACAGCCTCGCCATTCCTACCTAAATAATCAATCATCCCAGTCTCTGGATTAACACCTAATGCCTTCCAACCATAGAAAACTCCCAATGGCATACCTGGAATCGCACGGTTCAAATCGCCAACACCTCCACGCATTTCGGATAATCCTTCTGGTAAAGCCAAAACTTTATTTCTATTAAAAGTCATGTTAAGGGAAGTGTTCCATTTGAATTCTCCCACTAGGTTTTTGCTGCTTAGTTCAAACTCAAATCCTTTGTTTTCAATGTCTCCTGAGTTCGTGAAGCGATTAATAAATCCTGAACTTGTTAGTATCGGAAGACCAATCAATAAATCGGATGTTTTCTTGTAATAGTAATCTGCCAATAAGGAGATTCGATCATTGAAGAAACCGGCATCTACCCCAACGTTCCATTGTCTGGTAGTTTCCCATTTCAAACCTTTGTCACCAAGCACATTTGGAATAAATCCCGCCTGTCCCATATAATTGTTACCACTGGAGTATAATGAACGACTCGCATAGTTTCCAATATTTTGATTACCTGTGATCCCCCAAGATGCTCTTAATTTCAAATCACTGAAAGTCGCATTATCTTTTAAGAAGTCTTCTTCAGAGATTCTCCATGCTGCAGCCATCGATGGGAATACTGCCCAACGGTTATCAGCACCAAATCGAGAGGATCCATCCATTCTTACATTCGCATTGATAATATATCGGTCCTTATATACGTAGGATGCTCTGGCAAATCCAGATGCGATAGCCCATTCTTCAGGATAAGCATTGGCACCTGTTATCACACCACCACCAGTTACATAAGGAATATCGTTGTTTGGAAAGCCTGAGCGTTGTGCATGTGTGAATTCCAAACGCGATCCTTGAACCGAGAAACCACCTAAAGCATTGATGTAATGGTCACCAAACGTTTTGTCAAAGGTTAACGTAGTCTCGTTGATCCACAATTGATCACGGGTACTTCTGCTAGCACCAATACCACCTTGACTTGTGTATGAGCGTAATCCCGTCGGAGGCATAAAAAAGGTCTCATCAATAAAACTTAAGTCTGTCCCGAAGCTTGTCTTCAATAATAACTCTGGAATAATATTATATTCCGCACTTGCATTCGCTAGGATACGATAAGTTTGAGCCTTGTTGGTTGGTAATTCCAACATAGCAACAGGGTTCTCTCTGGTTAACCTAACTTGATCATAGTAATAGTTTCCATTGTCATCATAAACCGGAATATTAGGTGGCGAGAAAATACCAGACTTTGTCGAACCTTCTTTTGAATTTTCTTCCTGAACTCTATGATTCGTTGCTCTAGTCAAGTTCATGGAAGTTGAAAATCTTAGTTTATCACTATGTTGGTGATTCAGGTTTAATCGACCACTTAATCTGTCGAAATCTGAGGATAATAATACCCCACCTTGTTTCATGTAGCCTACTGAAGTATAATATTGGGTTTTATCACTACCTCCACTTGCAGAAAGTTCATAATTTCTGGTTGGGGAAGTTCTAAAAATAGCTTCTTGCCAATCAGTATTGATTCCAGGGTTGGAGAAGATCTGATCAGGAATAGTTTTACTAGGATCTTCCTCTTGTAAGATTCTGTAGTAATCCTTCATGTAGTCCTGGTATTGGGCGGTATTCATGAAATCATAATACCTTTCTTTCGGTACCTGCGAAAACCCTTCATACATATTGAAGTTGAATTGGCTTTGTCCTGCAAGACCTTTTTTTGTTGTAATCAATACGACCCCATTAGCCGCTCTGGACCCATAGATCGAAGAAGATGCCGCATCTTTCAATACTTCGATGGATTGAACATCCGAAGGATTGATTGAAGAAAGGACATTGATCCCTTGAGTACCACCACCAAAGTCAAAAGTAGAACCTCCGGTGAAATTTGTAGTACTGTTTACGGGGATTCCGTCAACCACGTAAAGTGGGTCTGAACTGGCGTTGATGGAGGTTGTACCACGTACCCGAATGCTGATACCACCACCTGGTGAACCTGACTTTTGAGTCACTTGCACACCCCCAGCCTTACCTTGGATGGCCTGAGTAACACTTGGTAGAACCTCATCTTCGATTTCATTGGCTCCAATACTCGAAACGGCTGTCGGAAGGGTAGCTCTTTTCATGGTACCATATCCAACCGCAACCACTTGAACGGATTCGATGGTATTGGTTTCTGTTGCCATGACAACTTGAATGTCTTTTCGATTTCCAACGGTTTGGGTTATGGTTTTATAACCAATGGATGAAAATCGGATTTTATTTTTCGCATCCGCGGCGATTTGAAACTTCCCGTTTTCGTCGGTACTGGCAGTGGCATTTGAGCCCACAACCTTCACTGTAATTCCCGGCAATGGACCTGAAGGTCCAGTCACGGTTCCAGTGATTGTATTTTGTCCAGATGGAGCTGTACCTGTGGCTTCTTGAGCTGTGCTATCTGTAGCAACAGCATTTTGGGAGCTATCCACTTGAACCATGCTGCTGTCAGTTTCAGTTATCGTGCTATCGACTTGGCTGCTGTCCACATTGGCTGAATCAGTTTCTTCAGCTTCCGATTCTGGCGTAGCAACCAACATTTTCACGTCCAATTGTTTTTGATTATTGACATGAATTTCTTGGGTTGCAAAGCCTGATTTTAGGAAAACCAATACCCCATTGGGATTGGCCGCAATTTTATACTCCCCATTCTCATTGGAAAGGACAGAATTTGTGGTCCCCTGCTCAGTGATTACCACACCTTCAACAGCTGTACCAGTGGAATCAGTAATCTTTCCAATGATATCTAAGGAATCGATGTTTGCGGAAGGTAACTTGGTTTTTAATTCTAATTTGTGATTTCTCTCGTTAGTGCTTGCCCGACCTTGATGGCAAAAAAGCATGAACGTACATGCTATGAATAGCGAACGGTAAAGGATTTGCGTCATATATTAATTGTTTATCAGAGTACTTTTTAAATAAAAATTCCGTTCAAATGGTGATTTAAATAGCCTATTTCCTGGAAGAAATGGGATTAAACCCTCAAACTTTATATCAAGTTTGTTACAGTAATGTGTATTACTTAAACGAAACCAAACCTATTTTGTTATAAAAAATCCTGAAATAAATAAAATAACAACAATTTATTGACGAAAGTGGAATTCTAACTAATTAGCATTTAATGAGAAATGGCTAAAAATAAAGCCATGAATTTTTGGATGATTCTTCGCTATTGTTTGAGATAATTACCCCCTAATCCTTCAACTTTCATTCCTGTTATGGAATAGCTTTAGTCAAATTTTACCTAGGGGCGGAGTTGTCCCGGATATCCTTCGGACCTTGTCCGCAAAAATTCGAACAAGCTCCGACAGACCTCCGAAGAAGGTCCGGAGAAAGTCCCCAGAAAGTGGGAGTTTGAGTCAAGCTATTCCATAATTTGGGACAAAAAAAGAGCCGCTCGATTCGAGCGGCTCTTAAGAGAATTTTATTTAAGAATTAAATACCTAAAATTTCTTTATTGAAGTTTTCATCAGCGCCAGTTGCTGCGAAATCATCGAATGCTTTATCGGTTACTTTGATAATATTGTTTTTGATAAACTGTGCACCTTCGGTTGCTCCATCGACAGAGTTTTTCAATGCACACTCCCATTCCATAACTGCCCAGCCATCAAAATCATAAGCAGCTAATTTGCTGAATATGCCTTTGAAATCGACTTGGCCATCTCCTAATGAACGGAATCGACCAGCACGTTCTACCCATCCGGAGTAACCACCATAAACACCTTGTTTTCCTGTTGGGTTGAATTCAGCATCCTTCACATGGAACATTTTTATGCGATCATGGTAATGATCTATATAACTCAGGTAATCCATTCCTTGCAATAATAGGTGGGACGGATCATATAGTAAACAAGCTCTTGGGTGATTATTTGCGGCTTCTAGGAAACGCTCGTAACTCACGCCATCATGTAAGTCTTCACCAGGGTGAATTTCATAACAAACATCTACTCCGTTTTTATCAAATTCATCCAAGATAGGCAACCATCTTTTCGCCAATTCCTTAAAGCCGGTTTCCACAGCTCCTGCTGGGCGTTGAGGCCATGGGTAAACCATATGCCATAATAATGCGCCACTGAAAGTCGCATGTGCATTCAAACCTAAATTCGCGGAAGCTTTTGCCGCCAATTTTAATTGGTCAATCGCCCATTCCGTTCTGGCTTTAGGGTTATTTCTATATTTTTCTGGAGCAAAGCCATCAAAAAGTTTATCATAAGCAGGATGAACAGCTACTAACTGACCTTGAAGGTGGGTGGATAATTCTGTGATCTCAACACCTTTTTCTTTAAGCTTTCCTTTGATCTCATCTGCATAAGTCTTGCTTTCCGCAACTTTTTGCATATCAAAGAAGTTAGGGTCGTTCGTAGGGATTTGCACACCTTTAAAACCAAGGGAGCTCGCCCATTCACTAATAGTTTCTAGATTATTATATGGAGCTTCATCTGCTATAAACTGGGCAAGAAATATACCCGGGCCTTTTAATGTTTTCATAAAATAATAGTTTTACTAAATATAGGAAATCAATCTGTTAAATAGTGTATTTGAAACACTAAAATCTAAGTTGGTAACAAATCATTTGCAAAATCAGTGGGTCTTTTTCCGGTGGTTTGCAGGAAGGTATTTGCTTTAGCTGTGATTGCCTCCTATTTTGGTTGATAGCGAATTAGTTCGTAAAGTACCTATGAAAGGCGCACCATTGAAAATTTTTTCAAAGGTGTTTTTTTTGACTAAAAATGTTGTTTCTGTCTATCTAAATGGATAAAAAACTAGATTTTTAGCGCTTTGTCTAAGGATAGAAATCTTTTTCTTAACATTTCTTGGCATAATGATTGGAAGTATGCCCGAGGAGTAAATGAGTTTTAAAGAAATTAGATAATAGCATTATGAAAAAGTTAATGATTTTGGGTTTAGTGGCAATTGGATTTGCTTCATGTAGTAAGGAAACCCTGAATAGTGCGGAGAATGATATTGCTCTGAATGCAATTCGTACTGGGGAATGGAAGAATGTAGTGAAAACTACCACTGTAGATGGAAAAGAGATTACGGATACCATTGCGTCAACGAGCAGAGGAACCTATTTAGATTTTGATAAAGACGGCTATGCCTATGTTTATGATGGTAAAGGTGGTTCTAAGTCTTTTGCATACAGAATTGAAAATTCAAAAACCATGTATTTTGATAATGTTCAATACAAGATAAACGAAAGTATTATTCAGTCTACGATTAGATTTACTATTTCCGGACAGGATAATGCAGCAAATACGAAGATAGAGTTTAAAAGAAAGTAGAAATTAAACTTAATTTTGAGAACTGGCATATGCGTATTACGTGTATGCCTTTTTTATTTTTTATTCTTTTCCTCAATCCATTGCGATAGATATTTGGAGGCGAGAAATTGATTGGACCATAAAATTTGACCTACCATATTCTTCCTTCGCAATCTATTTAAATCAGTTTCTAAATTTTCAATCTGCGTTAAAAACTCCATTCCCCAATTGGGATCTATTAAGGATTTCAGGATTTTTTCAGCGGTCTTGGATGCGGTATTCCATGCTGCCGAATCTTGATACAGTGCTGTTGCTGCATCAATTAATTCTTCCGTTGTGTTCGCGATTGTACCTGGCCATTCTTGATTTAGAAACATGGCCTCCGCCCCAACCTTTGAGCTGACCGATGGGATGCCAGCATAAAGAGCGTCAATAAATTTTCCTTTTAATCCAGCTCCAAATGGGATTGGCGCGAAAAGAACCCTATACTTTTTTAGGGTTTCAATGGCATGATCTGCACGGCCCATTATCCTAAATCCTTGTTTAGGTTGATTTAGTTGCCATACCTTTTCAGTGGGATAGGCACCATAGATATGCATTTCTGCTTCCGGCAATCTTTTTCGAATGGAAGGCCATAATTCTTTAATGACCTGAACGGTTTTCCAATTGGGTTCATGTAGAAAATTACCAATAAAGGTAAAATGTTCCCGATCCTCGAAACCATAATTTGATTGTTCCTGATTATGTAAAACCTGAAAAGGCAGATAACATAATAAGGACTTAGGGACATTAAATTCTTCTTGAAGGAGGTTCATTTCAAAAGCAGAAATAATCAGGCTTAAATCTGAGCGATAAATTGCTGCTAGTTCTCTTTTAGCAAGGTCAGAATATAAAAGTGAGTCATCGAGTTCGATTCCTTTTTTGTATGCATTTTGACGCCCTTGTCTTACGAAATGTAAGTCTTCGGTATCCAGAATTCGGATGGCATCCGGACAATTTTGAGCAACTCTCCAGCTGTATTGTTCCTCAACCATAAATCGGTCGAATAGCACTATTTCAAGATTTAGCTCCTTTATGATTTCATCAAAAGAAGAGTCGTTTAATTTGATTTCGATTTCCTGCACATCTTTTTCCTGTAGAGGGAAACTAAACTCTGACTTACTTGCCGCAGAAGCGAAGGTTATTTTATAACCATGAGAAAGAAATAGGTCCACGAGTTGAAGCATTCGCCATCCTGCAGCAGAGGAGGTAGGTTCTGGCCATACTAAACCGATGAAAAGTATTGTTTTTCTCATGCTGCAAATTAGCATTATTTCATGTATTTAGGGGGATGATTTTGTTTTCATTACCTTTGTTGAAATTTTGATTACTATGTTAGGACTTAAACTTTTGACGGACCCACGTTGGGCAAATATTGCGGAATCTAATTTGGAGGAAATCTTGACGGATCACGCTTGGTGTGAGCAGAAAGCAGCTTCCAATGCTATTTCCTTAATTACCCAAAACTCCGAGCTTGAGGATTTGGTTCATGAATTGACTGCCATTGCCATTGAAGAAATGGAACATTTCAAGATGGTGATTGAAATTATCAAAGAGCGAGGTTATGAATTAGGCCGCGAACGCAAGGATGATTATGTAGGGCAGTTAATGAAATTTGCCAAGAAGGATGGTTCGAGAAATCAAGCTTTTATTGATCGTCTATTATTTGCGGCGATGATTGAAGCCCGAAGCTGTGAACGATTCAGAGTCCTTTCCAAAAATATAAAAGATCAGGAACTAGCCAAGTTTTATTATGATCTGATGGTCTCAGAAGCCAATCATTATACGACCTTTTTGAATTTTGCGAAAAAATATACCAAAGACGTAGATGTCGATAAACGCTGGAAAGAGTGGTTGGACTTTGAAGGGGAATTAATCCAATCCTACGGAACAAAGGAACATATCCACGGATAATCAGGTAGGGGCTTATTGCATAAGCTCCTACGAAGCGCTTTCGGTTTTATCTTTGATGGCTAATTGGCCACATGCGGCGTCGATATCCTTTCCACGGCTACGACGGACATTGGTGATTACACCTTGGCTGCGTAGGTAATTTGCAAATTGGTCGATTTTGTCGGCTTCTGCATTGACGAAATCTGCTAATGCAATTGGGTTATATTCGATGATATTGACTTTGCAGGGAACATTCTTGCAGAATTTTGCTAATTCTTTGGCGTCTTGGATTTCATCATTGAAATTGTTGAAGACGATATATTCGAATGTGATTGGGCTTTTAGTCTTGGCGTAGAAATACTTCAATGCTTCTGCTAATGCTGCTAATGAGTTTTGCTCATTAATAGGCATGATTTCATTTCTTTTATCATCATTTGCTGCATGCAGGGAAAGAGCTAGGTTAAAACGAACCTCATCATCTCCCAGTTTTTTGATCATTTTGGCAATTCCGGCAGTGGATACCGTAATTCTTTTTGCAGCCATGTTTAAGCCATCCGGAGAGGTAATACGGTCTACGGATTTCATCATGTTGCTGTAGTTCAACAAGGGTTCACCCATTCCCATATAAACAATGTTTGTTAGGGGATGTCCGTATTTTTCTTCGGCTTGTTTGGCAATCAAAACTACCTGATCATAAATCTCATCGGCATTCAGATTTCTTTTTCTATCCATATAACCCGTAGCGCAGAATTTGCAGGTTAAACTACATCCAACCTGAGAGCTCACACATGCTGTCATACGGTCATCAGCAGGGATAAGTACCCCTTCAATGACATTGTTGTCATATAAACTGAACGTACTTTTGATGGTTTTATCCGAACTGATCTGGGATTGTTTTACTTTTACGGCATTGATGGTAAAATTGGTTTTTAAGGTCTCCCGAAGAGACTTGCTCAAGTTGCTCATTTCGTCAAAATCAGTGCAGGATTTTTGCCAAAGCCATTCATAAATCTGCTTAGCGCGAAATCCCTGCTCACCCATTTCAACAAGTGAGTCTTTTAACTGAGTTAAACTCAAACTCCTGATATCTACCGTTTTTACTGCTTTTTCCACGGTACAAAGATACATCAAAAAATATAAGCTAGAAGTAATAAAATTCTGTTAGGTCGAATAATAGACTTACATGATAAATTTTCGTTATCAATTTGTTATCTCTTTGATGAGCTACAATTTCTATTTCTAACTATTATTATAATTACATGGGTTTTTGTACCAGACCGGATTAATAAAATGAAAATCAGTCTTTTATTTGTATTGTTTATGATTTTGTTGTGTTCTTGTACACAACTAAAAAGGAATGCTTGTATTGGGGATTTTCAATCTACTATCAGCCAAGTTCAACCCGAATCAAAAATAGATTTTCAGCGCATGGATTGCTTTCCATGGGATTCACTCATGTTATTGGCATCTTACCATTATTGTGGTCAAATACTGGAGGAAACGGGAGTGGTACTTCCGGAAAATCTATCTACCAACAATCCTGAAGTAGGATATCTGGTTTTCCTACAAAGGAATCAGGTTCAAAAGATCATTCGGATTAAGAAGGATCAATTGAACCTAAGTTCCTATATTCAAGCTAATGCATATTCCTCAAGTTATCTGATTTTAGATCGACAGAAATGTGATGCTTTGACTTTTAAGAATTAATCTTTTTTGCCCTCTTGTTTTTTCTGATTTTTTGGATGGTCAGGATAATTACTGCAGCAATAATCCAGATTGGCCATATTCCAATTACTCCTAGAACCAGTGTTTGGATCATATTCCAGCCGAAGACCAATGAATCTTTCATTTTTACCCAAAATGAGTTGCTACCCATTGGAAGGTTTGCTTGGTATTCGAATAGATTAACTGTTAATGTGCAATAATTTACCTGGTTGCTAAGGTTTCGCATAGTTGCCTCGCTACTGTCGATATCCTCCTGCAATTGTCTGATCTGTTCTTGGATTTCAAGTAGATCCTTAACATTCTTTGCACTACTCACCATATTTTGATAGCGTTCAAGAAAAGCTCTTTTGCTTTTTAACCTGGACTCCAAATCATAGTATTGGATAGAAACATCCTGAGCACTGATGTTTTTATCCGTAAGCTTATCTTCACCTTTCTCCAGGGCACTCAAGAAATTATCAAATGCGCTTGCTGGGATGCGGATTGTCAGGTTATAAGAAGTGAAATCGTTGTTATTACTCGTATTTTCTTGTTCATAATAGGCATTGAATTTTTTTAATAGTGCATCTAAATTTGCCTTGCTTTGTTCTATTTTTTTGGACTCCAGGGAAATATTGCCTGAACGGATTATTTTGCTGTTATTATTTTGTTGATTTTGAATAGGTTCATTTGTCGATGCATCATTCCTATCAACATTGTTGCCTTTCAACGCTGATGGTTCTAGCATAACATTATCTACGTTGCTAGCCGCTTCCATTTGATCGGCTGAGGCCACATCTTCCTGATGGTTATTTCTGCATGATGCCATTGATAATAACAAGAGCATTGGCCAAATAAAGATTCTTTTCATAGCTTAATTTTATTGGGGGATGCAGGAAGGTATCAAATTCCATAAAAAAAGAAGAACCGAGGCTCTTCTTTTATTTATTAATAGTTCTTGTATTTATTTCAATGCGTCTTTTACTTTTGGAATGATTTGATTTCCATAGAGTTCAATAGCCTTCATCATTTTACTATGGTCTGGGCTACCAACATCCGTATGTGCGGAAAATCTAGTTAGACCAAAAGTTTCCTGAATTTGGAGGATCTTATCAACGGATTCATTAACATCAGCGACGATAAGATGTCCATGGCTTGAACGGCCGTAATCGTATTGCGTTTTTTGGTATGGAGGCCATCCTCTAGAAGCTCCAATTCTATTCATCTGAGCTGAATAATACGGATAGTACCAATCTGCGATTTCTTTAGAATTTTCTCCGAAGAAAGAGTGCATATGTACCCCGACCTGATATTTGCTCATGTCATGACCATTGTCTTTATAGGCTTGTTCGTAGATTTCAAACAAAGGTTTGAAATTTATTGGAGAGCCTCCAATGATGGCAAACATAACTGGTAGGCCCAATCTACCTGCACGGATTACAGATTCTGTGGTTCCACCTACAGCAATCCAGATTGGTAATTTATCGTTTACGGCTCTTGGATATATGCTTTGGTTGATTAAGCTGGAGCGATGTTTTCCGGTCCAGTTTACCGTTTGAGAATTATTGATTCGAAGCAAAAGATCTAATTTCTCTTCAAACAGGGAGCTATAATCTTTCAGGTCGAATCCAAAAAGGGGGAATGATTCGATAAAAGAACCTCTTCCGGCCATAATTTCGGCCCTTCCATTCGAGATTAAATCTACGGTTGCAAAATCCTGATATAGTTTTACGGGGTCGGCGGAGCTTAATACGGATACTGCCGAGCCCAATTTAATGCGTTTTGTTACGGTTGCAGCTGCTGCTAAGACAATTTCGGGAGCTGCAACGGCATAATCAGCCCTATGATGTTCTCCCATTCCGAAGAAATCAACACCAACTTCGTCCATCAACTTAATCTCTTCGATTATTTCCTGTAGTCTTTGTTGGGGTGCTTGTATTTTACCTGTTTGAGTATCGATTTGTAAATCCCCAAACATACCTATTCCTAATTCCATCATCTTTATTCTTTCTTTCTTATGCTACAAAAGTACGGTCAATATTGTTCTTGAAAATTGATATATGTTAAGAAGTGATTTTTTTTAAAATAAATCTGTGAAAAGTGGCTTTAAAATGGTTAAATAAATTATATTTATAAATAAAAATAAAAACCAATGATTAAAGTTTGGCGAGCGGTGTGGGACTTATTTTATCCTCAGGTATGTATGGGTTGTAAGGAAGTTCTTGTTAGTCAAGAAAATATGCTCTGCACGAGTTGCTTGTTTCATTTGCCAGGGACAGATTTTCATTTTGATAGCAATAATGAAGCTATTCAATTGCTGAAGGGAAAGTTCAGGTTTGAATTTGCGAGTTCCATGTTGATTTTGAAGCCAGGTTCCATTGTGGAGGAATTAATTTATAATTTAAAATATAATAATCATCCGCAGGTAGGATACTTCTTGGGGCAACGGTATGGATTCCAATTAATGGAATCGCCCTATTTTAAGGGGATAGATGTTATTATTCCGATTCCATTGCACCCAAAGCGATTTCTAAAAAGAGGATATAATCAAAGTGAGGTATTTGCTCGCGGATTATCAAGAAGCTTGGGTGTTTCAGTGGATTGCACTGTCTTGAAGCGTAGGAAATATCAAAAAAGTCAGACAAAGATGACCACAGAAGAGCGAATCACTAATGTTGAGGATATATTTATCTGTAAATTCTCTGAAGAATGGAAAGACAAACGTATTTTATTGGTCGATGATGTATTAACCACGGGGTCGACCATAACTTCTGCAGCCGAGGAATTATTAGCGACCATGCCCGACTGCAAGCTATACATCGCTAGTATAGCCCGAGCATAAAATATTTCAGGAAAAGATCGGATTAATTATATTGGAATTTCCGATTATACAAAAGTAAATAGCTGAATAGCGCCATTCCAATTCCCACATAATCAGCAAAGATATCCCACCAATCAGCTTGACGGCTTGATGTGAAATACATTTGAGCTGCTTCAGTAAAGAAAGCAAACAGGGAAGAAACGCAAAATACAACGATAATCGTCTTTAATTTCGTTGCTCTTCTTTTGGTATCAACAATTCTTCCGAATAGAATTAAAGTAGTTAGTAGGTAGAAACTTCCTGTGTGAACTAATTTATCAAAACCTTCAAAAAAACCTCCCGTTGGGAAGTCATTTGCTGGCAATAACATTAGGAGCATCATAATAATGGCCCATAAGATTGCCCATGCGTAATTAATTATCCAATTCATTGATGATAAAAATCGTATTTAAAAGTCAGATATAAAAGCTTTTATAACAATTTTTTTGGTTTTGAAAAGAATGTTTGAAAGATGGATAAAAAATTATTCTCCTGTAAATCAGTGTGTTGTGATTAAATATTGAAAAAATATAGTACTATGTATTGCAAAGTACCATCCAAAGGATATATCTTTGTATTGTTATGATAGCTGAAAATACACAAACCCAAATGAGGAAAGGAATACTGGAATACTGTATTCTTTCAATTATTTCTCGGGGAGAAATATATGCCTCAGACATTATCAGCGAATTAAAGAAAGCTGAATTGTTGGTGGTTGAGGGGACACTATATCCATTGCTTACTAGATTAAAGAACAATGGTCTATTAAGTTATAACTGGAAGGAGTCTACTTCAGGTCCGCCACGAAAATATTATGAAATCACTTTAGAGGGGATGGAGGTCTTAAAACGTTTAGATGTTACATGGAAGGAATTACTTTTTGCGGTTGAGACGTCCCTACAAAACAGAGAAATTTAACTTATACCTTAACTACACCATTAACTAAATAAAGTCATGAACAAAACAATAATAATCAATATAAATAGTATCGTCTTTCACATTGAGGAGGATGCCTATGAAACCCTTCGGTCCTACATGATCGAGATTAAGAGACATTTTGGAAAATCAGAAGATAGCCGTGAGATCTTAGAGGATATAGAGAATCGTATTGCAGAGATGTTTTCGGAGCGTATTCAAACAGGACGCAAGGAAGTTATCAATCGTGAGGATGTTGAGCAAGTGATATCTCAAATGGGTCGTGTTAGCGATTTTGAGTTGGAGAATGGCGATGAGCCAAGAATGGAGACCGAGCCAAAAGCGGCTTTTGCAGATTATGCAGAAGGCGATGAAGCTAGACAGACACAAGAGGCGCCGGCTCAAGAACCTAGCCCTGAGCCTAACTTTACGGAGTATTTAACTTCTAAGAAGTTGATGCGCGACATGGATGATAAGGTTTTAAGTGGTGTTTGTAGTGGTCTAGCCCATTACTTCAACATTGAGACCAAATGGGTTCGTGTAATTTTCATCTTATTCTTTTTGTTTGGTGGATCAGGCGTGTTATTGTATTTCGTGTTATGGGCTGTCATGCCAAAAGCAGTAACGCGTGCGGATAAATTAGCGATGCGTGGGGAGCAGGCGAACCTTCATAATTTCAAGAAGTCATTTGATGAAGAAATGAAAGGTATTCGTGAAAATTTTACCGGGGCCGGCGAGCATATTAGTCGAGGAGCACGTTCGGTTGGAGACTCTTTAGGATCTTTTTTCTCGATCATCGGAAAAATTTTAGCGGTATTGGTATTAATCTGGGCAGGGTTGAGTATCATAGGTATGTTTATCTTCTTTGTGTTCAACGTATTGAACATCATGGGATATCAAAATCCTATATTCTTCCCACCATTGGAGGTACTAGATCCAACATCGGCATTTTTTGCTATTCTTTCGGGAACTGTAGCGATCATTATTCCACTTCTAGCCTTGTTTTTTGTGATGTTACGGGTCGTGTTTAAAACAAGACCGATGAATAATTATGCAAGTATGACTTTGTTGGCTACTTGGATAGTTTCTATCGTCATGATTCTGTATTTCGTAGTTGTTACTAATCAGGATTTTGTAGAAGAAAGCACAATTTCTGTTGAGAAAACACTGGATAAAAAGGATACCTATATTATTTCAGAGAATGATGTTCGTGTTATCAAGGCAACAGATGAGGACTTTATCAAGAAAAGAATCAACCAAGGGAAAGATGGATTATTGATTGGTAATTACTTAAGGAATGATATTTCAGTCTATATAGAACCAGTTGATTCCTTGAAAGCACCGTATATACAGTACAATTATATAGCTAAGGGGGCCTCCTATGCAGCAGCATCAGCTCGGGCATCGAAAATCTCTTATCAAGTGAATCAGAATGCGGATAACTTAATGTTTGATAGTCATTTTGCATTACAGGATAAGCAATTAATTCGCGATCAACATGTTAGGATGAATGTATACCTTCCTGTGGGCACGAAGGTATTATTAAATCGAAATATGGAATGGAAAGTTCGTGATATCTGGGCACATGAATGTCATGGTAAAGAGGAATCGAAATTTTCAGAGTGGATAATGACCAAGAATGGATTGAAATGTATTCTTAAGCTAGAGGAAGAGAAGGCAAAGGAAGCTGAAGAAAAAGTGAAAGAAGCAGAGGAGAAAGCGAAGGAAGCTGAAGAGGAAGCGAAAGAAAAATTAAAAAAAGAAAATAAAGAAGCAACCACGGAAGGCGCAAAAGCGTCTTCAGAAGAGAATAACGCATAAGGGCAAAAAAACAATTAAACATTTTACAAAAAACTAACTAGCGAAAAACTATAATGGGAAGAATAATTACAATCATGATCCTTTTTCTTGCATCGGTCGTCGGGAAAGCCCTTGCAAATCCAAGGGTACAGGATACTGATATCAAGGGGAAGGTCGTCAATCAGGATAATCAACCGGTGGTTTCGGCCTCGGTATATTTAATGTCAAGTACAGCAAATGTATTAATAAAAAGTGCTGTTACAGACGAGAATGGGGTTTATACAATCATCAAAGCGCCTAAAGGCTCATATTATATAGAGGTAAGTTCAGTGGGGTATGGCAAGAGTAAATCTGCAGTTTTCGAACTCGGGGATAAGGCTTACGAGGTTGAGGATATTAAGATCTCACCAAGCAGTCAAGCTATTGAGGCCGTTACTGTTGAAGGTAGAGCACCTCTGGTTCAAAATGTGAATGGAAAGCTTGTGTTAAACGTTGAGAATTCGACTTTAGCTGCTGGCAATAATGCATTAGAGGTGGTAAAGCGAGCACCAGGTGTAAGTGTTGATAAGGATGATAACCTTCAATTGATGGGTCAGCAAGGTGTTACGGTTACTATTGACGGGCGTCAGACCTATATGACAGGAGAGCAATTGGCGACATTTTTAAAATCTACCGATGCGAGTCAGATCAAGAGTGTTGAGGTAACGACTACACGTTCGGCAAAAGATGATGCTGAAGGTGCTGTAGGGACTATCAATATTGTGTTGAAGAAAAGCAAAACAGAAGGTTTTAATGGATCATTTATTGCTAGTGCGGCACATGGTAAACATCCAAGAGGGAATACTTCTTTAAATATCAATTATAAAAAGAACAATACAACCTTGTTTGGTTCGTACGCATATACCAATAATAAGGAAGAGAATACGTTGAATATATACCGCGAGATTAGGAATGCGGGCAATATTACTTATTTCGATCAAAAAGCACAGATTCTAGAGAAAAATAACAGCCATAACTTCCGTGCCGGGATTGAGCAGAAAACATCTGAAAATAATACGATGATGTTTCAGGTTTCAGGCAACAAATACTCTGAAGATTCAGAAAATACAAGTGCGACAACGATTGGGAAATCGGTTTCAGTGATTGATTCCATTTTGAGGTCACCAGCATTGAATGATATGAGTTTAAGTCGTGTTTCCCTGAACTTCAATAATGAATATAAGATGGATACTTTGGGTCAGAAATTGACCTTGGACTTGGACTGGAGTATTTTCAATAATGATGCAAACATGAATTACCATAATCGTATGGAATTTCCAAATGGATCCTTGGTAAAGCCGGAAACATTTGATCGTAGTATCATGCCAACCGATATTGATATTTATGTTGGGAAATTGGATTATGTAAAACCTTTCAAGAAAGGAAACTTAGAAGCTGGATTGAAATACAGTAAAGTTCAGTCTGATAACAACATGATTTATGATCGGTTAAATGGGGATGTTTGGGAAAATATTGCTAATCGATCAAATCATTTTATTTATGATGAGCAAATTGCTGCGGGATATATGGATTACAGCAGAGCCTTCGGTAAATGGACTACCAAAGTTGGTATCCGTGCAGAATACACGAAATCGAATTCAGAATTTGTATCCACAGGTGAGAATTTTGAAAGGGATTACTTGGATTGGTTCCCATCGGCGAACCTAGGTTATAACTTAAGTGAGAATCATATTTTCTCCTTGGGCTATGCAAAGAAAATAACTCGTCCTAACTATAGGTTCTTGAATCCGTTCAGATATTATATTGATGAGAAAACGTATCAATTAGGTAATCCAGATGTTAAGCCTCAGTATACGCATGGTTTCACATTGAACTATACGCTGATGCAGATGTTCAATTTCACCTTAGGAACTGATATCACGAATGATGCGATTGTTGAAAGTATGGGCCAGGACTCTATCAAGAATGAAACATGGGTGACCAGAGAGAACTTAGGTCGTTCTGTAACCTCCTATTTAAACATGAATATACCGTTCAAAGTTGGTAAGTTCTGGACGATGAATAATAATATTACGGGAATCTATATGCATTTTAAAGGTCCTATTGCTGGTTCGGTTGTTGACCGTGGATCCTTTTTTATCCAAGCAAATAGCTTTCATAATTTCAGGGTAAATCCACAATGGTCATTCGAGGCCTCAGTCAATGGAAACACGCCTTTTATATACAACCTGTTTAAAATCCAGGGTAGAATTAATACTGACTTGGGTGTAAACTACAACTTTAAAGATCAGAAAAGCTCCTTAAAATTGGCGATGACCGATGTGTTCAGGAGCAGTAGAAATAATTTAGATACAGATTTCAACGAATTTCGTTCAAGAATTCGTCAATACAATGATAATCAAACAGTCCGCTTGACTTTCACATATAAGTTCGGAAACTTAAAACAACAAATCCGTAAAAGTGACTCGAAAAATGAGGAAAAAGATCGGGTGTCAGTGAACTAATAAAGAACTTTGTTTCAATGTTTAGTTAATAAAGGTCTCAGTCTCCCAAACTGGGGCCTTTTATTTTTAGTATTTAGTATTTAGTATAGAGTATTTAGACCTTGGGGGGCTAGTTATTGTTAAAATTGGGGGTTGATTTTATGATTCGGGTATAGACTTTTCGGGTGGATTGTATAACTTTATTCAATGAAATTAAATCAGATAGTTGTTTTTTGTGCTTCAAGTCCTGGACATGAGGGGACTTTTGTGAATGCAGCTCGTGAGGTTGGTCGTGTATTTGTTGAGCGTGGGATTACTTTAGTTTATGGGGGAGGCCGAGTGGGCTTGATGGGTGCTGTTGCGGATGCTGTTATGGAGAATCAAGGTCAGGTAATTGGGGTTATACCACAGTTTTTGAATAGCAAGGAAATTGGTCATAACGGAATTACAACTTTGATCGAAGTTGATACGATGCATGAACGTAAGGCCAAAATGAATGCTCTGTGTGATGGGGTGATTGCCTTGCCGGGAGGTTTTGGAACCATGGAGGAGTTATTTGAAATGACCACTTGGGGTCAATTGGGCTTACATAAAAAGCCAATAGGGATATTAAATATTAATGGATTTTATGATCATCTGATTGCATTTATCCAGCATATGGTGGATACAGGGTTGTTGAAGGAGGAAAATCAAAGGATGATTTTATATGCTGATAATATTGAGAATTTATTGGAACAAATGGAGGCGTATGAGGCTCCACCTGTTCCAAAATGGTTAAATCTGGAAAAATCCTGATTTATTTTTGATTGTTGAAAGGAAAATAGGCTTTGGCATTATAATAACAGATATCCTGAATTATTTTGCCAATCCATTTGATATCATGCGGAAGTTCCCCATTTACGATGTCTTCAGCGAAGATATTACATAACAACCTTCTGAAGTACTCATGTCTTGGGAAAGATAAGAAGCTTCTGGAGTCGGTCAACATCCCCACAAAACGGCTGATCAAGCCAATGTTTGAGAGACTATTGATCTGTTTGGTCATTCCATCCTTTTGGTCATGATACCACCAAGCTGAACCAAATTGAATTTTTCCAGCAATACTTCCATCATTGAAGTTTCCACACATTGCGGCGAACAGGTCGTTATCGGAAGCGTTTAAATTATAAAGGATTGTTTTTCCGAGTTTGTCATTTGCTGATAAACGATCCAAGAATTTCACTAAACTTAATCCCTGAGAGTAATCACCGATACTATCAAAGCCCGTATCCGGTCCTAATTTTTGTAAGGAACCAGAGTTCGTGTTTCTAAATGCGCCAACATGAAACTGTTGCACCCAATTTTTTTCATGATCCCATTCTGCGAATTGAATCAATAGGGCTGATTTGAATTTATTGACTTCTTCAAGGTTGAGGTTGTTTCCAGATCTCAGCTTTTTAAAGATCGCATTGATTTCTGATTCGGTATAATCTTCGGCATAAAGATGGCTTAGGCCATGATCTGATACACAGCAGCCATTTTCAGCAAAGTAATCATGTCTTGATTTTAGAGCGTCCAAATAGTCTTGGAGGCTGTTTATTTCTGTATTTGCAACCTCAGCAAGCTTATTCACATATTGATTGAAGGCTTCTTTATTTTCCGGGGCCATGGCTTTATCAGGACGGAAAGCAGGGAACATATTGAACTTACCTGGATTTTTAAGGTATGCCTGATGGAATTCCAAAGAATCAATGGGGTCGTCTGTGGTACAAATAGTTTCTACTTTCATCTGTTCCAACAAACCATGGACTGACATATTAGGTTTGGAAAGGTTCTGATTGGCTTTCTCGAAAACTTGATTTGCATTATCTGCAGAAAGTAAATCATGGATACCAAAATAACGTTGAAGTTCTAGGTGGGTCCAGTGATAAAGTGGATTTCTCAAGGTGTAAGGAACAGTTTCAGCCCATTTCTTGAATTTGTCGAGATCCGAGGAATTTCCTGTAATATATTTTTCATCAATTCCATTTGCACGCATGGCTCGCCATTTATAATGGTCTCCCTGTAACCAAATTTCAGTGATATTTGAAAATTGCTTATTCGAAGCTACTTCATTTGGGGGTAAATGATTGTGATAATCTATTATTGGGAGATCTTTGGCGTAATCATGGTACAGTTCTACTGCTACTTGGCTTTGCAACAAAAAATTTTCGTCCAAGAATGGTTTCATATTCTCTTGTTATTATTTTTTAAGTTTAGAATTGAGTGTGGTTGAAAATAAGTAATAATCGCTTAAAAGCTATCAAAAACCTTTAAAAAAATCTTATATTTATATTTAATCGCGTCAAAAACAACTATATATGAAAACGACATTATTTATTTCACTTTTGGTCTTATGTTCACAACTAGGCTTTGGTCAGACGAAATTGACCCAATTATGGGAATCTAAAGAACAATTGCCGACTCCTGAATCGGTCTTATACGATGCTGATAAATCAGTTTTATATGTTTCATTGATTGATGGCGATGGCGTTGCCAAAGATGGTAAAGGCGGTGTTGCAATCTTGAATATGGATGGTAGTTTAAAAGATGCTACTTGGGTACAAGGATTAAATGCTCCGAAAGGTCTGGCGATGCATAAGGATTTACTTTATGTAGCTGATATTGATCAAGTGGTCGTAATTGATATGATTACTGGCAATGTTATCAATGAAATCAAGATTCCTGATGCTCAATTCCTGAATGATGTTACAGTTGATAAAAATGGTAAGGTCTATGTATCTGATACCAGAAGAGGAGAAATCTATTTAATTCATAATAATAAACCCTCTTTATACATGAAAGATTTGAAGGATGTCAATGGATTGAGAGTTATTGACGGGGTTTTATATGCGATGGTAGGTCCGGAGCTTTGCAAGATTGAGCCTAACAAAGGATATACGGTACTTGCTAAAGGATTGAAGCTTGGAGGAGATGGATTAGAACCCGTAGGTGATGGCAGCTTTTTGGTTACTTGTTGGGGTGGGTTGATTTATCATATCGCTGCCAATGGAACCGTAACTGAGCTTCTTGATGTTCAAGGTAAAATGAAAACAGCAGATCTAGGTTATAATCAAAAGGAAAGAATCTTATATGTTCCTACCTTTTTGAATAATAGCGTTGTAGCTTATAGACTGGATTAATAGCCAATAAAAGATATAGAAAAAGGATTCAAGTTTAACTTGAATCCTTTTTGCGTTTTGGAATATCTTTATTTGAGTATTTCTCTTAATTTATTGTTCAGGTCATCCCCATGAAGGTTTCTAGCTATCACTTTACCTTGTGGGTCGACAAGGATATTTTGAGGAATGGCTTTAATACCATAGGCTATACTTGCCGAATTATCCCAGCCTTGAAGATCGGATACATGTTTCCAAGTCAGGTTATCATCTTTTACCGCTTTAGCCCATGCATCAAACTCTCTGTCGAAAGAAACACCAAGGATTTCAAAATTCTTGTCTTTAAATTCGGCGTAGGTTTTTACCAATTTAGGGTTTTCTTCTCGACAAGGAGGACACCATGATGCCCAAAAGTCAATCAGAACATATTTACCTTTCAGATCTGATAAGGAATAAGGTTCACCAGTCAAGTCCAATTGAGTAATGCTTGGTGAAGTTTTTCCGGGCAATGTGTTTTTTAATGCATCTAAATAGCGGTCAAAAAGCTTTCCTTCATTAGATTTTCTAACTTTTTTATCTAGTTTTTTAAATAATGCGGCTAATTCATTGTAATCAGGGTAATAACCACCGACCTTCTGAATTAGACGAATGGAGCTGATTTCTTTAGGATTTGCTTTGACTTGAGCAATGAGTTCTTCCTTCGTTTGAGCGAATAATAAACTGGGGATGAATGCTATAAATAATATTAAATTCTTCATATGTTGATTTCTGTTCGACAAAATTATAAATAAACTACTGGATTGGTAGATTATTTTTTGTAAAATTTTCTTGATGTTCTGTAGTAGAAAAAAATAAATTAATAAATAATAGTAGTGTGGTTGTGATAATTAATGATTAAAATAATTGCATTGACTGTGATTTTTGCCAAAAATGGCGATAAAAATAAAAAGATTTGTATTTTTTGCTTTGACAGCCTTATAAATTGTTAAATTTGAGGCTCACTAAGGTATTTTTCAATTTAAATGGCAAGATTAAATTTATTAGAGGAAACCCGGTTTGAGAAAGTTCCGGTAACGGTTTATCCCTCTCAAGACGAGGCATCTGTTAAAGTTGCTGAGCGCATTGCTTCGATTATCAAAGACAAGGATGCGAAAGGGGAAAAGGCTGTTCTTGGATTAGCCACAGGAGCAACGCCTATTAAAGTCTACAAAGAACTTGTTCGTCTTCATAAAGAAGAAGGTTTAAGCTTCCAAAATGTAGTAACATTCAATTTGGATGAGTATTATCCGATGTTACCTACTGCGGAGCAAAGTTATGTAGCATTCATGAACAAGCATTTGTTCAATCTAGTTGATATTCCTAGAGAGAACATCAACATTCCGGACGGTACATTAGCGCCGGAAGATGTCCAAAAATTTTGTGAAGCATATGAGCAGAAGATCTCCAGTTTAGGGGGTTTGGATATTCAATTATTGGGTATAGGACGTACCGGACACATTGGTTTTAACGAGCCAGGTTCAGCGCCAAACTCAGGTACTCGCTTAGTAACCTTAGATGACCTTACAAGAAGAGATGCATCCCGCGATTTCGGTGGTAAGGAAAATGTACCTACAAAAGCGATTACGATGGGTGTTGGAACAATTTTTAAAGCCAAGGAAATTGTTTTGATGGCGTGGAATGAGAAGAAAGCGGAAATTGTTAAAAAAGCAGTTGAAGGTGAAATTTCTTCGGATATTCCAGCGACTTATCTACAGATGTCTGACCATGTAGAGTTTATTCTAGACGAGGATGCAGCCTCAGCATTGACGAGGTTCAACTTGCCTTGGTTAGCGCATGATGTTGTTTGGACTGATAATTTAGTTAAAAAGGCTGTGGTATGGCTTTCCTTACATTTGGATAAAGCAATTCTGAAACTTACAGATGATGACTATAACAATAATGGTATGGCTCAATTGATTACTGAGCAAGGTACTGCTTATAGTATTAACATCCGTATTTTCAATGATTTACAACGTACTATTACAGGTTGGCCAGGTGGTAAACCAGGGGTTGATGATTCTAATCGCCCTGAAAGAGCTGAACCAGCACATAAAAATGTAATATTATTCTCACCACATCCAGATGATGATGTGATCTCCATGGGTGGTACTTTCATTCGTTTGGCAGATCAAGGCCATAATGTGCATGTGGCATACCAAACTTCAGGTAACACTGCCGTATGGGATGATGATGTATTGCGTTATTTAGAGTTTGTACAAGACTATGCCGTTGTTGTTGAAGATGACAATGGGGTAACTCGTAAGATCTATGACGATGCACGTGAGTTTTTCAAAGTAAAACAACCAAATCAAGTAGATCCTGAAATTATCAGAACTATTAAGGGATTAATCCGTAAGGGTGAAGCAATTGCTGGAGCACGTTTTGTTGGTCTTCCAGATGAGAATATTCACTTTATGGATCTTCCATTCTACGATCGTGGTAAATTCTCCAAAGAGATTGATTTTGAGGATGATATTCAACAAACCATGGAATTATTACGTCAGGTAAAACCACAACAGGTTTTTGCTGCTGGTGATTTCGCAGATCCACATGGAACCCACAAAGTTTGTTTCGACATTATCTTAGAAGCATTATTGCGTTTAAGAGAGACAGATGAATGGACTAAGGATTGTTGGTTATGGTTATACAGAGGAGCATGGCATGAGTATCCTATTCATGATATCGAAATGGCTGTTCCACTTTCACCACAGGAAGTAAAACGCAAGCGTTTGGCGATTTTCAAACACCAATCTCAAAAAGATCTTCCTGTATTCCCAGGAGATGATCCAAGAGAATTTTGGGTTCGTGCGGAAGACCGTACTAGTGAAACAGCAGGTCTATATCATCAATTAGGCCTTGCGAACTACGAAGCAATAGAGGCTTTCGTTCGTTGGAAATTTTAATAAAGTATATATTAATTAAGGAAAGCAGCTGTCCACATCGGACAGCTGCTTTTTTAATGTCCTTGTTTTCAGCGGGCTGATTTGATGGGGAGAAAGCTGTATAAATGAAATCTTTATTAAAAATTTCGGATTATTAAAGTTTTTGTCGGATTGTTTATTTTTTGCTATTTAAGTCAAGGTTACTTTTGCATACTATTTAGAATTAGTACAAATAAAGGTAATGAAGACAAAATATATATTAGCTCTGTTAGGAGCAACTACTATTTTTACTGCAGCGAATGCACAAACCACCTTAAAGGGTAAAGTCAGCAGCAATAACAATGAATCCATCTCGGGATTAAATGTAAAGGTTAAGGATCAAGTAACGATGTCGGATGCCAATGGGTACTTCGAATTGTATATTCCCTTTTCTGGTTCTTTCAATGTTGAGATCACAGGGGTTGGATATGACAAGGAATCCGTATATGTAAATCCAAAGGAATCCACTACGCAATTAGGAACCATAGTAGTAAGGCAATCGAATCAAAAAATCCAGGAAGTAGAAGTTACAGGATACAACTCGATCAATGATAAAGTACTGAATGTAGGCAAGGCAGGGATTATTGATCGGGACTTGCCACAAGCGGTTCAAATTATTAACAAGCAAGTCATTGCCGACCAACAGGTAAATAGATTGAGTGATGCTTTGAAGAATGCGAATGGTGTTGCTATGGGGGCAAATCGTGGAGGTGTCAATGAGAATTTTTATGCTCGTGGATATAGCTTAGGTGCCAATAATATCTTTAAGAACGGCGCCCGTACAAATAATGGTGGATCGATTGAGGCCAGCACCTTGGAATCTGTTGAAATATTAAAAGGGAGTGCCGCGATTTTATATGGAGGTGTAACTGGCGGTGCGGTTATCAATTTGGTGACGAAAAAGCCAAAGTTTGAATATGGTGGTGAAGTTTCAATGCGTGTAGGAAGTTATAATCAGTATAAACCCATTGTAGACGTTTATGGTCCTATTTCAAAGAAATTAGCATTCAGAGTTGTAGGAACTGGAGAATATGCAGAAAGCTACCGCGATTATGTTGAAAGTAAACGGTTTTATATTAACCCCTCCCTACTCTATCAAATCTCAGATAAGACCAGTATTAACCTGATGTTCGATTATTTGAAATCTGATTATACTCCGGATTTCGGAATAGGCTCAGTTGATGGAAAAATCAATAAAGATGTTGGTCGAAATACGTTCTTGAATACAGGTTGGGCTTTCAATAAAACTAATTCTAAGAATGGTCAATTAAATTTTGAGCATGTTTTCTCGGAGAATTGGAATTTGCAAGCTATAGCGAGTTACCAGCAATATGGCCGGGATTATTATGGTTCAGAAAGAATTCAAGCGAAGTCTTCCATGTTTCCTCGGAATTTAAATCGAACAGAACAGGATGAGCTTACATTCAATCAACAAGTTAATTTGCGTGGAAGCCTAAAAACAGGAGGTCTGAAACATCAGCTTGTGATTGGAGCGGATGCGGATCAATCGAACACGAAGAATTATGCCTTCAATATTTTCGCGAATGGGCTCAATGTAGCGCCAAACGCGGTTTATGACACCATAAATATCTTTGATCCGTATAATTCCATTAAGCGTACGGATATGCCTGGAGTTGGATTAAAAACCAGAACCAGCACAGATATCTACCGTTATGGGGTATTTGTTCAGGATTTGATCTCCTTAACGGAACAATTTAAAGTGTTGGCAGGTATTCGTTATACCCATCAAACCACTCAAAATGCGGAGGTTTACGACTATGCAAAAGGCGAGACGACAGTTACTCCAAATAAAGGAAAAGATGATGTTGACATGGGCAATAAGGTAGATAAAGCATGGTCTCCTAAGTTTGCCTTGATTTATCAACCTATTCCGACTACAAGTATTTTTGTAAGTTATGCGAATAATTTCACTCCTAATTCAGGATATGATATCAATTATCAACCTATGGGACCGTCTGTAATTGATCAATACGAGGCAGGGGTAAAAAATGATTTCTTTAATGGTAGATTATCAGCGAATCTGACTTGGTATAGAATTGTAAATAATAGGTTTGCACAGTCTATTATCCCAACCGATCCCACCAAATTTGATGTAAATATGAAGGAATTTACTGGTAAAACAGCTTCAGATGGAGTTGAGTTGGATTTAACAGGTAAAATTACAGAGGGTTTAAATATTATGGCAGGTTATAGCTATAACTTTATGCGATATCTAGAGACCAATGATTTAGGTAATGTTGAAGGAGTTCGTTTGGTCGGAACTACAGCGCATACAGCCAATGGAACAGCATTTTATTCTTTCCAAAATGGTAATCTGAAAGGATTGAAACTTGGTTTATCAGCATTTTACACTGGTAAAAGAAACGCGGGATGGAATAATACTAAAGCAAATATCAAGGATGGTTTAGACCGATTGATTGCCGTGGATCCATTCACCACATTTGATTTTTCTGCGGGTTATAGTTATAAAAACTGGAGTATCTTGGGAAAAGTTAGCAATATTGGAGATGCCTTTAATTACTATGTTCATGAGAATTATAGTGTGAACCCTATTCCGCCAAGAAGTTTTACAGGAACATTGAGTTATAAGTTTTAATAAATCAGAAGCAAAGAAAAACCGGATTGTCTAAACAATCCGGTTTTTTTTTGTAATTATTAAGGATAAAGAGTTTTAAAATAAATGAATATTATTCAGGATATCCGGCAAGGCTTGGACACCTTCATGAGCGATCAAGAAGGTATAGCGCAAGGAATTTGGGATGATTCCGAAATACTTTTTAAAAGCGGTTGTAAAATGGGTTGAATGTTTATAACCTGTCATTCGGGCCACATCAGAGATGCGGTATTTTCCCATTAAAATAAGCTTTTTAGCATGCTCCATTTTCATTTCAGTGATGTAATTCATGATGGTTTTACCATAGAATTGCTTGAAATGTTTCTTTAAATACTGTTCGTTGGTTCCTACCGACTTCGCTAAGTCTGAAATAGTATGGTTTTTTGAAAGATCCTCATCGATTAATTTCTTGGCCATCTGAATTTTATCATAATGGTTTTTATTGACGATGATTTCTTTGTTTTCATTTTCTACATACAGACTTTCCACCTGATGAATAATGATTTCCAGGAGTAGGGATTGAATTTTCAACTGATTGATATAAGAATCAGCTTCATAAAGATCAAAGATTTGTTGAAGAGAAAGTCCAATTCTTGCGTCTGCTTTGGTCAAAAGACCATGTTGAAACCGGTTTTTGTCGGTGATGTACTTATCGTGAAATGCGAGAAGTTTATCGCTAGGGATCAACATCAAAAGAATTCGATTGTCAAGACAGATGCTTTTGAGATCGAACAGGTCAGCCTTATTCAAATGGATTAACAAGTTGTCACCCGCATTGAGGAGATAGCTTTCTTGTTGAATTTGAATGGTACAGTTTGCTGAGTCATCAAGGACCAATAGATTTAAATAGCCTTCAATTGGGGAAATAAAGTTGAATCTTTGGCGACCTTTCAAGACCGTAAAATACATAAGAGTCCCCAGTTCCAGCATATTAGCTGATAAACTGTTATTGGATTCCGATAATTTTTCCGATTGCGTAGCTTTTTTTTCCGATTGCGTCATTTTGCTATTTAGAATAATTCTACATTTGCAGCAGTATTTATTTAGACTTGTTCTAAAGAAAGTCGAAGTTAGTATATTATTCTGGAATAATGAAACAATTTTACCTTACCAATTTATTTTTTATCCTCTGTATCATCGTTTATGGACAGACATCTACTATTACAGGTAAGGTTCATTTATTAGATGGCACTGCAGTTGCACAGGCGACTGTTCGAATTGAAGGGACACCAATTGCGAGTGTTTCAGACCATAATGGCTTCTATAAGTTAGAGGCTGTACCCTACGGGAAGCAAACGATTTTAGTAACATCTATTGAAATCAAACCCAAAAGACTTCCCCTGGATGTGAAAAAGGAGAGTTATGATTTACATATTCATATTGATCCACGTGGAGACATCAGTTTGGACGAGGTTCGAGTACAAGGGAACTCAGTCAAACGCGAGATAGAGACCAAAGGTTTTGCGGTTAATGTGATTGAGACAAAGGAAGCATCCACTCGTAATATCCAAACCAATGAGTTATTAGATCGTACGGTTGGAGTTCGGGTTCGTCAGAGTGGCGGATTAGGATCAGAAGTTCAATATAACCTAAATGGGATGACAGGTCGTTCTGTAGGGATTTTTATTGATGGGATTGAGATTTCCACCTATGGTTCTTCCTTTAATCTAAATAATATTCCTCCAGCTATGATTGAGCGGGTTGAGGTTTATAAAGGTGTTCTTCCAGCGCATTTAAGTGGGGATTTATTGGGTGGAGCTATCAATATTGTTCTTAAAAAAGGAACCTCTACCAATAATTTATCGGCGTCTGTTTCATACGGTTCTTTCAATACAACCCAATCGGATGTGAGTGGATTATATAGAAATTCCAAAAATGGATTTACTGCTCGGGTTTCAGGTAGTTTCTTAAACTCGGATAATGACTATGAGATTTGGGGGAAGTTTTCAAAATACATCATGCCAGATGGAGTAGTGCAACGTAACTACCGGACAAAGCGTTTCTTTGATGGTTATAAAGCGATTTCAGGTCGTTTTGAATTTGGTTTTACGGATGTAAAATGGGCGGATGTCTTTTTCCTAGGATATAATATTTCAGATTCACATAAAGAAATTCAACACGGTCAGACGATGGGTACTCCTTATATGGGCAGGACCTCAGATGCTACGGCGAATGTATTAAGCTTGACCTATAATAAGAAGGATTTATTTGTACCGGGTTTGAGGTTAAATTTAAATGCAGTTCATAGTTTCCGTAATACCAACATCGTGGATACCATTCCATGGGCATATAACTGGGATGGCCAGATCCGCATAGATTTTAAGGGGAATCCTGTTAAACGCAGCGATGGGGCACAACAAGGGAAACCCTCGTTGACAGATATTAATCGTCAGGTGACGAATATCCGTTCGAATCTTAGTTATGATATTTTCTCGGGGCATAGATTATCCGTAAACCATGTATTTTATACGGTTGATCGTAAGGATAAAAACTTATTGATCAAGGATGGTAATTCGGGGGTAAATAGTTCAAATGATTTATCTAAGAGCGTATTTTCCTTTAATTATGAGGCCCAGACTTTCAATAATAAATTAACGACGAATCTATTCTACAAGCTTTACCAGCAATCGTTGGGAGACATCAAATATAAGGGTGTAATAGAAAATGGGCAGACAGTAATCGTGAAAGACGAAATTCGTGATAACAGGTTTAACTCAGGATATGGCTTGGCGGTATCTTATAAATTATTTAACCAGTTTATTCTATTGACTTCAGCTGAAAAGGCTGTTCGCATGCCCTCAGACAATGAGATTTTTGGTAGCCCTGAAGATAATGTTTTGTCAAACTCTGTTCTACTTCCTGAAGTCAGTGATAATTATAATGCTGGATTTCGTTTAGGAACGTTTGAATTTGGCGATAACAAATTTGTGCTGGGGACCAATGTGTTTTGGCGAAACACCAAAGATAGAATTATGCCAAGGGCGAATGAATTGATAAACAGCCAAGAAATAGAGTTGACCCAGTTTGTAAACTTAGGTAAATCACAATCCTTGGGATTTGAAGGAGAATTCAGTTATGGCTATAAAGATAAGTTGAGTTTGATGTTTAACTTTTCAAAATTCAATTCATTGTTCAAGCAGGAGTTTGATGCGACAACAGGTCAAAAGATGACCTATTACAACAAGCAAATTCCAAACGAACCTTTTTACACCATGAATGGAAATATCCATTATCGTCTGGATAATTTGATTCAAAAATCATCTCAATTAAACCTCTTCTATAATATTGGCTATGTGGCGCCATTTAGCACGGTTTGGCCAGAGTCGGATAATTTCATTACTCCTTCACAATACGCACAGAATCTGGGTATGAGTTATGTTTTTCCGAGCAAGAAGATAATTGTGGCATTGGATGTCAAGAATATTTTTAACGCGGAGATCTACGACAATTTTGCGGTTCAAAAGCCAGGGCGTGGGTTTTATTTAAAGCTGAATTACTCAATTAACAAAATATAATTACTCTCTAAAAATAATCATATGAAATCGAATCTCTTAAAGTTTGCTGTACTTGCGGCAATTGCATCAAACATAACTTTTTCAAGTTGTTCTAAAGATAGTTCAGGACCTGAAGTTGAGGTAGAAGATAATATTCGTTGGATTACAGTTTCTGGGGCATTGATGGATGCCGAGCCAGGTGATGGTAATGCTGGGACCATGGTTTTCAGTATGAAACCGGAAGATGCGAAGAATCCAAGTTTTTCAGTAAATGTATTTGACCAAGGCTTGCATGTTAAGTCATCAAGAACAGCGCGTTTACAAGGATCTGCTGACGGGAAATATTTGTATAACATCCAGTATACGGGTGATGATGGTGGTATTTTCAACAAATATAGAGTTCGTGGCGGAAAGAATTTAACGCCAGATGGTCCTGAAGTTGAAACGGCGACTTATGTAAGTACTTCACCACGTTGGTTAAAAGCAGCAGAAGGCATTGGAGTTGCTGTTAAAGCGGCAGGTAATGATGTTGTTTACACAGGTTCAGCTCCGAATTTTGTTTATAAGGAAAGGTCTTCGGCTATTGATGTAATTTCATTGGATTTGAACAATCCTAGAATCACAGAGACCAATAAGTTTGAATTAAAAATGACTGCAGAAGAGATTGCTGCTGGTTATTATTTTAGCCGTATTGATGTTCCAGTAATCAATAAAGCGGGTAATAAAGTATTTATTGGGGCTGCAGTTTCTAAAGACAATACCAAGCAATTCACGCTAGGAACAGATGGTAAACCAACTTGGGCAACAGACAGAACTGGAGAAAAAAGCTGGGCTAAAACATTGGTATTGGATTACCCATCCTTATCGAATCCAAAAGTTATCACTTCAAATAAAACTAGAGGTAATACAAATGGCTACCGTAGTACAATGCAATATGTTGGTACGGATGGTCATGTTTATCAGGCAACATCTGGTGAGGCTGCTGGTACAGGTGGTTCAAAAATCTTAAGAATTAACAGTTCTACCAATGATTATGATGCTTCTTATGTATTTAGCTTGGATCAAGCTTTAGGAGTTAAGGACTCTTACATTGAGACTTGGAAATATGTTGGTGATGGTATTGGCTATGTAGTTTATAATGTTGCTGGAAATGGTGGTTATATCGCTAGAGTCGACTTGAAAAATAATACGGCTAAGAAATATGATATACCAGGTGAGGCAGATTTAAAATTCCGTCAGATTCAAAACATTGCTTTAGAAGGGGATGATGTATTTATTGCTGTTGCAGCGGTAGGTAAAGATGGAAACATTTATGTTTTCAATAGAAAAACAGGAGCGATGACTGTAGGAGCGAAGCTTGTCAACAAAACTGGAAATCAATACATAGGTATTTATTAATACATCAATAATTTATCAATTCAGGTGTGCATTCAATTGCTCACCTGATTTTTTCATTAAATAGTACAAAGAGAAAAATGAGTAAAAAAGTAAGAAAATCAACAACCTGGATGAAGGTGCGGAAGCTGTTCAACGACATCCATTTATGGGGCGGGTTGATTTCAGGAATTGTGGTCTTTATTGTTTGTATCACAGGGACAATCTATACCTACAACACTGAGATTAGGGCGATGGCAATGCCAGAGTTCAATAAGGTGAAAGTTGAAGGAACTAAGAAAAATGCTGATGAGCTTTTGTCAATAGTAGAGCCGGAGGTAAATGGCAAGATTGTAGGTGTTAAGGTTCCGTTTGCAGAGAATGCAACGACCATGTTCATGTACAATAAGAAAGAAAAAGAAGGGGAAGGAAAAGAGGCTGAGAGTGCGAAGCCTGAGAAAGTTGCGCCAGTTCAAGGTGAGAAAGGGAAATCCGAGAATAAAGAAGTGTCAGGAGGAAAACCTGCTGCTCCAGTAGCTGCAAAAGCGGGGCCTGGAGGACCTGGAGGAGGTCGTGGACCAAGAGCAAATCAATTGGCCGTGAATCCATATACTGGACAAATCATTGGTGATCCAAGTGATGTGAAGACTAAGACAGCTGAGTTTATGGGTAAGATGTTTAGCTTGCACCGTTGGTTGTTATTAAATGAAATTGAAGAACCCATTTTTGAAGGGGTTGAAAACAGGAAATTGGGATCTTGGATTACAGGGACGGCGACCTTATTGTTTTTGTTAGGTGTAATAACCGGGATTGTAATCTGGTTTCCGAATAAGTTGAGATCATGGAAGAATGGTTTAAATATTCGTTGGAATGCGAATTGGAAACGCGTGAACCATGATTTACATAATACGCTAGGTTTTTACAGCTGTATTATTTTGTTCTTTATGGCGGTAACTGGTCCTTTCTGGTCATTTGACTGGTACCGTGCCGGTTGGCAAAAGACCTGGGGAACCTACAAGTCTCCAGATGCACCAAAAGAGGAAAAGGCTCCGGTATTATCCAATATTCCTGCTGATGGGAAGAAAGCTTTGAATATTGAGGAAACGATCTTGGCGGTGAATAAAATCCTTCCTTATGATGGGGATGTTACGATCAATTTTGCGAAAGATAGTGTCGGAACAGTATCGATCAGTAAGAATAGAGTGGGATTTTTTGCACCATCTGCTGGGGATAAATTAGTATTAGATCAATATAGTGGTGAAGTGTTGGAAAGAGATGTGTTTCGTGAGAAGCCATTTAATGAAAGAGCTTCAGCTTCGATCAAGGCTTTGCATATTGGTGATATCTATGGACCATTTACGAAACTGCTATACTTCATTTCTTGTTTAATTGCGACATCATTGCCTGTTACAGGAGTAATGATTTGGATCAATAAAATGAAGAAAAAATCAAAATAGGATTAAAATTTCTCTTTATACTATGGGGTTTGGCTGTGATGGTCAAGCCCTTTTTTAATGGAAATTGACCTATGATTTGGATAAAACAAGAATGCCCAGCAAATAAGCTAGGCGTTCTGTTTGTTTTAAAATAGTGGTTTTTTGAGTTTTTATTTGTTATCGCTTCCCATACGGCCGATTATCATTTCAATAACAGCAACAATAATTGCAAAGAAGAAAGCTGGCCAAAATCCTGCTACATCAAATTTTGATCCCATGATTTTATCGGATAACATAATCATCAACACGGTGATGATAAATGATACAAGACCAAATGTTAACCAATTTAATGGGAAAGTAAATAAACGTAGAATTCCACCTACAATTGCATTTACCAAGCCAATAACCAAACCCGTTAGGATAGCCCATCCGAAACCAGCTACAGTTACACCAGGAATGATCCAGGACGCGATTGCAACGACTAAACCTGTGACTAAGAGACTAATAATGAACCTCATAACTTAAATTATTTGTGTGTACTAAAATGGTTCAAAATTAATGCCAATAAAGCGGTTTAAAGGACGTTAATTTTAGGGGTAACAAAAATATTATTATGCTAACATAGAAAAATATATGTATATTCAACCAACAATTTTAAACATGAAGGTTATGAGACAACTAGTTGCAACATTCTGTGCCTTATTATTTACAATAACATTATTTGCTCAAAATAATGATCCGATTTTAGGGAAATGGGAAAACCCGAGCGGAGAGGGCAGAATTGAAATTTACAAAAAGAATGATAAGTTTTACGGCAAGCTTTATTGGATTAAGGATGCCGCGAAAAAAGATGTCAAAAATCCAGATCCAAAGTTGCGGTCTCGGAATATTCAAGGATTAGAAATCCTGACCAATTTCCGTAAGGACAGCAAGACTTATGTTGATGGCGAGATTTATGACCCTAAGTCCGGAAAGACCTACAGCTGTAAAATGACCTTGAAAGGGAATGATCAGCTAGATATTCGGGGCTACATCGGAATAAGTTTAATCGGCCGTACAGAGTCTTGGAAAAGGATTAAATAGAGAAAAAGGAAGGAATCAGAAATGATTCCTTCTTCTTTTTTAGGGCTATTGTGTTGGGTTTCATGAGTTCATATATTTTGAACAATCGTTTTCGTAATTAGGAGAGATAAAAAAAGGTTATCTTTATGCGGATTAATTGAAATACTATGTATAAAACTTTAAAACCGGCTCTTGAAAAGGAACTTGCAGAAATTAAGGATGCAGGATTATACAAAGAAGAACGCATTATTGTAACTCCGCAAGGAGCAGATATTAAAATTAGTACTGGACAGGAAGTTATTAACTTCTGTGCAAACAACTATTTAGGATTGTCTTCACATCCGAAAGTTGTTGCAGCGGCGAAAGCGGCTATTGATAGCCATGGCTATGGGATGTCCTCAGTTCGTTTTATTTGTGGTACTCAAGATGTCCACAAAGAATTGGAAGCTAAGATTTCGAAATTCTTAGGTACAGAAGATACTATTTTATATGCTGCGGCATTTGATGCGAATGGCGGTGTATTTGAGCCATTGTTAGGTGCTGAGGATGCGATTATCTCTGATGAGCTAAACCACGCTTCGATTATCGACGGGGTTCGTTTGTGTAAGGCACAACGTTTCCGTTATAAAAACTGTGATATGGAAGACTTAGAAGCGCAGTTGAAAGCAGCTTCAGGTGCTCGTCATAGAATTATTGTTACTGATGGCGCATTTTCAATGGATGGATCAGTTGCTCCATTGGATAAAATCTGTGATTTAGCGGATAAATACGAAGCATTGGTGATGATTGATGAGTCGCACTGTTCTGGTTTTATTGGTAAAACAGGTCGTGGTACTCATGAATTGTTCAATGTAATCGACCGTGTGGATATTATAACTGGTACCTTGGGTAAGGCATTAGGTGGTGCATCAGGAGGTTTTACTTCAGGGCGTAAAGAAATTATCGATATGCTTCGCCAACGTTCTCGTCCATATTTATTCTCCAATACTTTAGCTCCGGCGATTGCAGGTGCTTCGGTTGCAGTGTTGGATATGTTGAGCGAAACTACTGAGCTTCGTGATAAATTGGAAGATAATACAAAATACTTCCGTGATAAAATGACTGAAGCAGGATTTGATATTAAACCAGGATTTCATCCAATTGTTCCTGTAATGCTTTATGATGCTAAATTAGCACAAGAGTTTGCTTCGAAGATGTTGGATGAAGGTATTTATGTCATTGGATTCTATTATCCAGTTGTTCCTCAAGGAAAGGCGCGTATCCGTGTTCAGATCTCAGCAGGACATGAAAAAGATCATTTAGATAAAGCTATTGCTGCTTTTACGAAAGTTGGTAAGGAGCTAGGGGTAATAAAATAAGCCTCATAATATTAGTAAGAAGGTGCTATTCAAACGAATAGCACCTTCTTTTGTGTTTAGCTTTTTTAAGCTAAATTATTGACTTAAAAAGTTTGAGTAATAATATTCGTATTGAAGTTTTGATTGATAGTTACAGCAAAGTTTCCTTTCTTTTCGCTATTCAAATCTTCAAAAAGCTTACCTGATAGCCTGGTAATCGTATTTGGCATCAATTTTACATTCAAAATCTCTTTACTAATGATAACAGCACCCGTGCTGTTCAATACATTGATTTTTACAGGTGTGGTTCTTTCAGCCGGGGCTGTGTAAGTTTGGTTGTCTGTTAGGACATTCGTTGAAATTGTTTGGTTTGTTAAGGATGTTAGGGAGGTAATGTCAATTACATTGCTTACATAACTTGTATTATATGTTAAGGTAATATTATTCTTTAAATCTTTCGAAGCACCGTAAAAATGATTACTTGAAATTGTTGAGATTTCGATATAAGCTGCTTGTGCAGGAATTTTATCTAATATGTTCAATTCTAATTTTGAAGAAATTCTTTTTAGAGTTTGACTTTTATAGGTAGAGTCCTTAGAAACCTGAAATTCAGTATTCAAGATAAAGATATCGCTTATATCATAATCCTTAATTTTAAAAATTTCTTTTGGTTGAAAAACCGTAGCTACCCTTTCGTATTTCGTATAAAGGTTTCCTAAATTCGATTTATTATAACCAATTGCTCTCAGGGTATAATTACCATTTAGAAGTTTTAAATTGATACTGCTCGAATTTCCTGAAACAGGTCTAATTAAAGTGTCAATTGGTAATTGATCCTTATCCAACAGGATATATAGGATTTCATTAATTGGGCTTGATGCGGTGCTTGTTGTTGTTGTTGCAGATTTTGTATCAATGGGTTTGTACGATTGGGTGAAACCATCCACAGTAAATTTCACGGTGTGCAATTTGTCTGAAGGGTTTGGTTCAACGTTGGAGTCGCTTTTTGAGCAACTGAAGAGCATAAGCATAGCTATGCCTGCGATAGATAAATTTAAAAATTTCATGTTAATATGGCTTAATAGTGGAGCAAAAATAATTCTTATTTATCGATAAATAATAGGTTTTAGCCCACAAAAAACCGTAATACGGAAAAAATATTTGATTGATAAGGCTTTACTTTTTCTCTTTTTGTCGTTACGTTGTCAATAAATGAGGTTTGATTAGGTCAAAATATTGGAGTATGGGGATTGAATTAGGGTAAAATTTGGTTTGAAGGAATCCTTTGTGGGGCTAATTTATTGCGAGATTTAGAGTCAAGTCTTTGAGAATTAATCATAAATAAACGACATGCTAATAAAATATTAATAGGAATTAGTAAGAAATGAGGTGCAAATTATATATCTTTGCACCTCTTTATTTTTATAACACATTATTGCTCAATGCAGAATATCAGAAACATAGCGATTATCGCGCACGTTGACCACGGTAAAACTACCCTAGTTGACAAGATTTTACACTTCACCAATCAATTCAGGGACAATGAGAATTCAGGAGAATTAATTCTGGATAACAATGACTTGGAGCGTGAGCGTGGTATTACAATCGTATCGAAAAACGTATCTGTAAAATATAAGGACACCAAGATCAACATTATTGATACTCCAGGTCACGCCGATTTCGGTGGTGAGGTTGAGCGTGTATTGAAAATGGCTGACGGTGTTGTTCTATTAGTAGATGCATTTGAAGGGCCTATGCCTCAAACAAGATTTGTTACAGGTAAGGCTTTGGCATTAGGTATCAAACCTATTGTTGTTGTAAATAAAGTTGACAAAGAAAACTGTCGCCCAGAAGAAGTATACGAGAATGTATTCGACTTATTCTTCAGCTTAGGTGCTACAGAAGAACAATTAGACTTCCCAGTATTATATGGTTCTTCAAAACAAGGATGGATGTCAACAGATTGGACTAAACCAACTACTGACTTCACTGAGTTATTAGAAGCAATCATCAAACATATCCCTGAGCCGAAAGTATCGGAAGGTACTTTACAGATGCAGGTTACTTCATTAGATTACTCTACATTCGTTGGTCGTATCGCGATTGGTCGTGTTGTAAGAGGAACTATTAAAGAAAACCAACCAGTATCATTGGTAAAACGTGATGGTAAAATTGTAAAATCACGTGTTAAAGAACTTCAATTATTTGAAGGACTAGGCCGTGTGAAAGTTTCAGAAGTTCACGCAGGTGATATTGTTGCGGTTGTGGGAATCGATGGATTTGAAATTGGTGATACCATTGCTGATTTTGAAAACCCAGAGCAATTGGAAGTTATGCACATTGATGAGCCAACAATGAACATGTTGTTTACCATCAATAACTCTCCATTCTTTGGTAAAGAAGGTAAATTCGTGACTTCTCGTCACATTTATGACCGTCTTCAGAAAGAATTAGAAAAGAACTTAGCATTACGCGTTGTTCCTACGGATTCACCTGATGCATGGTTAGTATATGGTCGTGGTATTCTTCACTTGTCAGTATTGATCGAAACGATGCGTCGTGAAGGTTATGAGTTACAAGTAGGACAACCGCAAGTAATCGTTAAAGAAATCAATGGTCAGAAACATGAGCCTATCGAGGAATTGGTAGTTGATGTTCCTGCAGAAGTATCTGGTAAAGTAATTGAATTAGTTACTCAACGTAAAGGTGAGTTATTGATTATGGAAACTAAAGGTGAAATGCAACACCTAGAGTTCTCAATTCCTTCACGTGGTATTATCGGATTACGTAATAACGTATTGACAGCTACAGCTGGTGAAGCTGTAATGGCGCACCGTTTGAAAGGTTATGAGCCTTGGAAAGGTACAATCCCTGGACGTATGGCAGGTGTATTGATTTCTTTAGATACAGGTTCTACAACAGCTTATTCAATTGATAAATTACAAGATCGTGGTCGTTTCTTCGTTGATCCAGGAGTTGAGATTTATGAAGGACAGGTTCTTGGAGAGCACATCCGTGATAATGATTTAACTATCAACGTAACTAAAGGAAAGCAATTGACAAACATGCGTGCATCAGGTTCTGATGATAATACACGTATTGCTCCAGCAATTAAATTCTCTTTGGAAGAATGTATGGAATATATCCAAGCTGACGAATACATCGAGGTTACTCCACAAAGTATCCGTTTGCGTAAGATTTACCTAACAGAAAATGAGCGTAAAGTAAATGCTAAGAGATTCGTTTAGAATTTAGCAATTACATAAAATATCAGAGGCGAACCAACAGGTTCGCCTCTTTTTTGTTGTGTTCATTTGTTAACTTGCCTTTATAAATCAATGTTCATAGGGATGGATAATTTTGAAAATGACGATTTAGAATGGCATAAAGTGCCAACAAAAATAGATGTGAGCCGGAATTATGTCAAGGCTTTGCATGTAGCTGGGAAAAAGCTCTGTTTGATCAGGGAGGGGGATGTTCTATCGGTTACCTCAAGTCGTTGTCCGCATGCAGGCGCGGATTTAACAAATGGATGGTGTGAGGGCGGAAAGTTAGTTTGCCCCTTTCATCGCCATAAGTTCAATATTGAAAATGGAAAAGGAGATGAACCACAGCATAACTTTATTCGGATTTATCCTTTGAAAAAGGAAAATGGTGAATTTTATGTGGGGATTAAGAAAAGCCTCTGGAACAAGATTTTCGGTTAAAATAATCGCCTAATCCACTGCAACATCTTATTGGTCTTCTCCGTATAAGGATACCAGAACATGGAAGATACCGGGAATAGTTTGACATCGGCCACTGCTCTTTCATGAGAAAAAGCCTTAAAACCATATCTCCCTGTGGATTGCCCTATTCCGGAATTATTAACTCCACCAAATGGCAAGTTGGGTTGCATAATTTGGATGACAGCATCATTGATACATGTCGATCCCGCACTCGTATGACGGATAACATGTTTATTGAAGTTTGAGTCTTTACTGAACACATATAAGGCTAATGGCTTTTCCTTCGCATTGATAAAGTCAATGGCCTCCTGTATTTGTCCGTAATAGACAATAGGAAGGATAGGGCCGAAGATTTCATCAGTCATGAGGGAATTGTTCAAAGCGATGTTAGTAACGACTGTAGGGGCTATAAACCTAAGTTTAGCGTCAGTCTTTCCTCCGGCGATGATTGTTGCGCCTAATTGTTTTGCAGATTCCAGGCTATCATTCAATCGCTCAAACTGTTTATCATTGATAATCCTTGCGTAATCTGGCGAATTCAATGCGTCTGTTCCAAAAGCCTCTTCCAATTCTCTTCTAAATAATTCCTCAATTTGTTGCTTTTGATGTCGATGTGCAAGGATATAATCTGGCGCGATACAAGTCTGTCCGGCATTGATAAATTTCGCCCAAATGAGATTCTTTACAACCTGTTTGAGGTTGACATTTTTATCAATTACTGCGGGAGATTTACCTCCTAACTCAAGTGTAATATCCGTTAGGTTTTTACTGGCGGCCTCCATAACGATCTTTCCAACTTTAGGAGATCCAGTAAAATGAATATGGTCAAACCTTAAATTCAATAAATGCGTCGTTTCTTCTACAGCGCCTTCAACAACTGCAATATGGTCAGTTGGGAATAAATCCTTGATGATTTTCTTAATTACCTTGTTGCTGTGCGGGGAGAATTCGGAGAGTTTGAGGATGGCAGTATTTCCAGCTGCAATACAAGCGGCCAAATGAACCAATGGGAGTTGAAAGGGGTAATTCCATGGGGTAATGATCATGACATTGCCCTTGGGCTCATAATGAAGATAGGCATTGACATTAGGCATCATCATAGACCTACCGACTGATCTGTCCTTCATCCAGCTTCTTAGATTTTTGGAAATATGTTTCAATTCCAATTGAACGGCAAGGACTTCAGTAATGGCAGTTTCTATTCCAGATTTATGGAAATCCTGATATAGCGCTTGTTCAATAGATTTCTCTTCTTTATTGATCGCTGCTAAAAGACTTTTTATCCAAGCGACCCTTTTGTCTGCGGTACTGTGTTTTATTGCAGATTTATTTTTGAGTTGTGCCTGATAAATTTTATCTATTTCTGAAATAGTCGTGTATGCCATAGAAATTGCCTAAACAATAAAAATAAGTAATAAAATAAAAACCCAGGTCATATTCATGTCTGGGTTTTTAACTGTTTTAAGGAATGTGAAATTTCTACTTACTAGACTTGTCTTCTAGTGCGCGGAAAACTTCATCATTACTAGTATATATCTTGAATTGTACATCAAATTCCTCAGGAATATAGATTACAATTGGCATTTTACCATTGTATGGTACTAGATTCGGTTGTGCTGATACAAAAAGATTTCTCTTCGGCGCATCAGGACATGCCATTTGAGTTGAAATGACTTCACCATTTGAATTGAAGACATAATAATTATATCCCCAACCTTCAAGATCTTTAGTCTCAATTGTTCCTTGAAGACCATAATGGTTACAACCATCAACCTCCATCATTTTTCCTACTGTAAATTCAATCTTTTTATTTTTGTCCGAATCAGAGTAAGGTACTTCGATTACCATTTTCTTAAACCCTTTTTCAGGTTTCGGGAAAATGTCGGTATTGACTTTCATTAGCATTTCTTGTGCTTTTGATGCTTGTGGCATTAAAAATAATCCTAGCATTAAAATTAAAAGAGCAGATAGTTTGCTTTGTTTCATGTTTTTCATTTTTATTATGTCTACATAATACGAAGCATGCGCCTAATCCGCTACAGGGTTAAGTTTTGAGGGATTTATTGCATTTATTAAAGCTCTAGCTAGTATGCGATTAGGGTCAAAAACCGGTAGTCCATAATATGACTTTTCCCTTAATGCAAGGGGTAATTCCGTGCATCCTAGAATAATCACTTGAGCACCTTGGCCTTTCAATTCCTGGATTGCGGCTACCAATTGATCATGCGCACGGTTTGTTACGGGTGATGAAAATGCTTTGATTCCATAAGTTTCATCATAAATGGACGCATGCACCTTATTCTGCAATTCATCGTTAGGCTCGATACATTTTAAATTATGGGCTTCGATAACCTGCTTATATAGGCCTGTATTCCGTGTTCCAATGGTAGACAATACTCCAACGGCCGCATTAGGAGAATGTTCTTGAATGAACTTAGCAGTTTCAGCCACCATATGCAGTAATTGTATATTTGAATTATGTTTTTCTAATTCTTCTTGGATCACCTCAAATATCCTTGGTGAATGAGCTGTGTTGCAGGGGATTCCCACTACAGTTGCTCCTGCTTTTTCAAGTTCCAACGCAATTTCAGAAATAGCAATCCCAGGGTTTACCGGTTCTTTCCCTAACAGGTATTCAGTTCGATCGGGAATTCTATGTGATTGCGAAGACAATAATACCGGTAAGTGATCTTGATCTCTGCGTGCATTCGTTTCTTCAATTATTTTTTTAAGGACGTCTACCCCTGCTAAAGGGCCTACGCCGCCGACAATTCCAATCATATCTATTTCCTTTTAGTCTAACTCACCCTGGCGCCATTTATACATCCAGAATGTCTGTTTATTATTCAAAAATAACGCCAATAAATCAGGAATGGTCTTAAAACCATTGTCGGAATTGGTAAATGCGACTAATAATTCTTTCGATTTCGGATAGGCTAAAAAGAAACATCGGAAGCCGGGGTTGGAACCGGTATGCCAATAAGCAGAACCGACTTCGTTGATTTGCAGCCGCATGCCCAAAGCACATGGTACGTACTGATCATCCGGGCTAATTCCATCAGATTTTTTGGCTTCAGATAGTTTGCTCAGGGCGAGTTTATGTGTTTTTTTCTTTAAGCCGAAGCCATCAAAGATGTATTTACTGATAAACTTGCTGTAATCTTCAGCTGTTGTATAGAGCGTATAGGCAGCATTGCTTTTTCGATACATACCTAATTTTCGAGCATTTCCGTTTTCCAAATGTCCGAATGCAGCGTTTGCAGCTAAATCATCATGCCAAACTATTGCGGAATTGCTCATTTTAAAAGGAGTTAAAACCTCCTCCTCTACCAATTGCTGAAAAGACTTTCCACTGATATCCTCCATAGTCTCTTGGAGGAAGTAAAAGCCTTCACCAGAATACATGTAATCAGTTCCGGGTTCAAATTGCGAGGTAAGAGCGGTCTTTCGCCATTCTTCAGAAGGAACATCGCCTTCCCAGTTTAATAGTCCAGTGCGATGGGTCAATACCATTCGAGCTGTTATCTTTTCCTTGAATGGGTGATTCGCTAATCGGTCGTACTGATAATAGTCCCATAGGGGTTTATCCAATTCAATTAAGCCTTGATCCATTAATCTTAGAAAAGTATAAGCCGCAACAACCTTGGTCAAGGAAGCTGCTTGGAAAACCGTGTTTTTATCGATTGAATCCTGTTGGTCAACCTTTTTTAATCCGTAAGAATATAATTGGTCCTTCCTTTTCTTTTGGTAGTTCAACTGAATTGCAGGAATTTCATTTTTCTTTGCTATTTGTTGAATGGCTATTTTCTTGTCCTGTGCACTCAAGTGAGTCAAAGGGATCAAGAAGAAACAAACAACAAAAGCAGTTTTAATTTTAGTTTTTAACAGCTTTCGGAAGTTTATCATAATCTAGAGCCTTGTATTTCTTTAATATATTTAGAGTTTCTTTGATTGGAATTGCCTTTACGGTCCGGCCTTTAATGCCTTTCATATCCTCAGCCATAAACATGGAGTTTAGAATAGCTTCTTCGGTTGCTTCCCAAACAGCCATGAAAAGAGGTGACATATAATCATTACCCACTTCGTTAGTTGCTAATTCGATGTCTTTGCTTTCATGCGGAATTAAATTAGCAGGGTTGGTGGAGAATGCTATAGAATAATCACCACTACCATTTGAGGAGAAAGAACCAACATTTCCAAAAGCTATATAGGATCGTTTTGCGAGTCTTTCGAGATTACGAGCAGAAAGAGGGGCATCCGTGGCAATAACAATCATACAAGATCCATCCACCTTATGAGCTTCTTTTGGCTCCTGCATGTAATAATTGTGCAGTTCACGACCAACAGGTGCTCCATTGATATTTAGGACTCCGCCGAAATTGGTTTGCACCAATACGCCGACTGTATAACCACCACGAGAAGCAGGAATTTTTCTCGATGCGGTGCCTATTCCACCTTTAAATCCTAAACATTCTGTCCCGGTACCTGCACCCACATTTCCTTCCTCGACTTTTCCTGAATGAGCATTTTTGATTGCTTCCAAAACATCAGCAGCCTCCACATGACGCCCACGAATATCATTCAACCCACCATCGTTGGTTTCACCAACGACCGAGTTTACTGATCTAACATTTTCATTGCCAGGCAAGGAAAGCATATAGTCAATTAAACCATTGGCAACCTTTGGAGCATTCAGGGTATTGGTCAGTAAAATTGGGGTTTCAATATTTCCGAGTTCCTCAATTTGAGAGATACCCATCATCTTGCCAAATCCATTCCCTACAAAAACTGCCGCAGGGACTTTTTGTTGAAAGATATTTCCTTGGTGGGGTATGATGGCTGTAACTCCAGTACGAACAGAGTCACCTTTAATAATTGTTTTTTGCCCTACGGTGACACCGTCAACATCTGTAATTGCATTGTTATTTCCCGTTGGAAGAATACCGATTTGAATTCCGAAGTCCCGAATACGACCTCTTTTTTCTTGTGCTTGGCTTAGTTGAATAATCGAAATTAACCCTAGGGCTAATAACATATAACGCTTGCTCATGTTGATTTAGATTTTTTTGTACTAATTCATAGGTCAATAAATGTCTCCACGCTTGTAGAAGCAGGTGAAGATTATTGAATGGCAAGTATACTGAAATCTTTAGATAGGCGCTTTATTCTTCCGCAAATTCTTTTTGGAGATTATCCATTCGTCTTTTGATAGAAGCCTCCACCCGATAATCATCGATTTTATCAATGGCTGTTTTTTCTACATTGACCCCCGTATCGGATTCATAATTATGGATTTGCTTTTGATTTTTGATGGCATTATCATAAGCATCTCGGCCACTCATCAACTTGACAAATACTGGAAGGCACTCAAAGAAGATAAATAACAAGGCGATAAAAATAACCGCATTTTCTGTTGATTTATTGATTGTACCGTCTGGCTTCTTGTGCAAATTGCTCAAGGCGGCATTACGGTCAGCAAATCCAGCAACATTGACTGCGCTATCCAAGGATTTATCGGATAATATTCGTTGATCCATTAACCCTTCGGCGGTTTTTCGCTGTAATAGTTCCGACTCTTTGGCCTGCAATCTTCCCCTTAAACTATCTAAATAAGTTTGTTGTTTATTGAGGTTTTCCTCCTTCATCTTTGCATATGGACCATACCCCATCACTCCGGAAGTCTCATCGGTTTTTGTCCCAAAGATTTCATGATTTAATTGTTGTCTTGAGGTTTTGATACTAGATTCCAAAGAATCCGCATGTATAGTCAAGGCCTTCAATTGGCTGTATTCAACGCGATATTTGTTCTCAAAGGTCTTGTTTAGCGTGTCAATCTTAGCCTTTTGTTGGACAAGATATTCAGCCCGAAGGTGTTCTCTAATTTCCTTATCGAAGATTTTTAACTCCAAGGGTCTTGAAATAATCAAACCTATTAGGATGGCTAGTAGAATCCGCGGCAAAGCCTGTAGGAGTTGCATCCAGCCACTACGGCTTTTGTCAATACTCAATACAATATAGCGGTCCAAATTAAAAATCGCCAATCCCCAGATGATACCAAATATTAATGCAAAGAATAGGGCAAATGAGCTACCACTAAATACAAAATATAAGGCATATCCACCCGCCAAGGCAGCAAATAGGCCAGTGAAAAAAATGGTTGCACCAATGCTTATATATTTATTCTGCTCCTCAGGGAAACGGTTTAAGGTTTCCTTATGAACCCCAGCGCACCAGAAAAAGAATTCTTTCATATGTTAATGCTTTAGTTATTAGACGCAAAGGATTTAGTTTTGTTACATCTAAATAAGGAAAAAAATATAAATTCTTAGTAGTTTGTGAGATATAAACAATGGTATACTTAATCAAAAGATTAGTACCTTTGCACAAAAATTGAAACAAACTAGAAGAGAATGAATAAAAAAGGGTTTTTACCTTACTGCTTGGTGATTGCCAGCTTGTTAGTAGGGTGTAACAACGAAACTAAAAAAGAGGAAGCTGTAGATTTGAAAAATCCATTATTAGCCAAGTACGAAACTAACTTTGAAGTTCCACCATTTGATCTTATCAAAGATGAACACTTCAGACCTGCTTATAAAGAAGCATTAAAAGTACACAATGCGGAGATTGATTCTATTTTAAAAATCGATGAACCTGCAAATTTCGCAAACACAATCCTTGCATTAGAAAATGCAGGACAACTGTTAACTCGTGTTGCTACTGTTTTCAACAACTTGAACAGTGCAAATACCAACGATTCCATCCAAGCAATTGCAAAGGAACTGGCGCCAGTATTGTCCGCTCATAGAGATGAGATCAATATGAACCCTGAGCTTTTCAAACGTGTGAAAACCGTTTATGATGCAAGAGCAAATGCAGGATTGGATGCTGAAGATCAAAAATTATTAGAAGAAACATACAAAGGATTTGTTCGTTCAGGAGCAAATCTGAAAGACGTGGATAAAGAGAAATTGAAGAAAATCAATTCTGAGCTTTCGGTTTTATCCACTCAGTTTGGTCAAAATCTATTGGCAGAAACCAATGCATTTGAATTGGTTGTTGACAAAGAAGAAGACCTAGCAGGATTGCCAAAAGAATTAAAAGCGGCAGCGGCTGCAGCAGCGAAAGAAAAAGGCAAAGAAGGTAAATGGTTATTTACGCTTCAGAATCCATCGGTGATGCCATTCCTTCAATATGCGGATAACCGTGAATTGCGTAAGAAAATTTGGGAAGCCTATCAATTGAAAGGGAATAACGACAATGATAGTGACACCAAGGAAATCTTAGTAAAAATCGCTAACCTACGTTTGGAAAAAGCTAAATTATTAGGCTATTCTTCACATGCAGCTTATGTGTTAGAGGAGTCTATGGCTGAAAATCCTGCAAATGTAAATGCATTGTTGAACAAGATCTGGACACCAGCTTTAGCAAAAGCTAAAATCGAAGCAGCGGATATCCAAAAAGAAATTGATGCAGCAAAAGATACATTCACGGTAGCTCCTTACGACTGGAGATACTACCAGGAGAAAATTCGTCAAAAACGTTTTGCATTGAATGAGGAGGAAATTAAACCTTATTTCAGCCTAACAGATGTTCGCGAAGGTGCATTTGCTACTGCCAATAAATTATGGGGTATTTCATTTGTGGCTTTAAATAACGTTCCTGTTTATCATCCAGAAGTGGAAGTATATGAAGTACGCGATAAGGATGGTTCTCATTTAGGTCTCTTATACGCAGATTTCTTCCCACGTGAATCGAAACGTTCAGGTGCTTGGATGACTTCATACCGCTCTCAAAGCCGTCAAAACGGTAAACGTATTGCTCCAGTAATCTCTATTGTTTGTAATTTCACAAAACCAGTAGGTGATAACCCAGCATTATTAACTTTTGATGAGGCTACTACCTTATTCCATGAATTCGGACATGCTTTACATGGCTTGTTCTCAAATGTTAAATATAGAAGCTTAGCTGGAACATCTGTTCCTCGTGACTTCGTTGAACTTCCTTCTCAAATTATGGAGAACTGGGCAGCAGATCCTGAGGTATTGAAAACTTATGCAAAACATTATCAAACTAAAGAAGCTATCCCTGATGCATTAATCGAAAAAATGCAAAAAGCAGGTACCTTCGATCAAGGTTTTGCTACAGTGGAATACTTGGCAGCATCTATGTTAGACATGAACTACCACAGCGCTACTTCTCCTATCAAAGTGAAAGCGAATGATTTTGAGAAAGCAGCAATGGGTAAAATCGGATTAATCGACGCGATTATCCCTCGTTATAGAAGTACGTATTTCCAACATATTTTCAGTGGTGGATACTCTGCTGGATATTATAGCTATATCTGGTCAGAAGTATTGGATTCGGATGCTTTCGCAGCATTTAAAGAAAAAGGTCTTTACGATCAAAATACAGCGGCGTCATTCCGTAATAACATCCTTGAAAAAGGTGGAACCGGAAACCCTGCTGAAATGTACCGCAAATTCCGCGGAACAGATCCAGATCCAATCCATTTGATGAAGAAAAGAGGATTGAACTAATACAACAAAAAAGCTCGCAATAACTTGCGAGCTTTTTTGTTTATAAGGACTTTCAACTTGAAGTCTATTTAAATTCCTGCAGAATTAAACTGTAGATCATATAACTTCCTGTAATAACCTTCCAGTTCAAGTAATTCATGGTGAGTTCCAATTTCTTTGATTTCACCCTTGTCTAATACGATAATTTTATCTGCCTTCTGAATGGTTGATAGTCTGTGGGCAATCACAATGGATGTTCTTCCATCCATCAGGTTTTCGATGGCATTTTGAATCAACTCTTCTGTTTCAGTATCTATCGATGATGTGGCCTCATCCAGAATCAAAATCTTAGGATCATGCACCAAAGCGCGAATAAAGGAGATCAATTGGGCTTGTCCTGCTGATAAGGTAGAGCCACGCTCCTGAACCTGATAATTGAAATTACCTGGAAGACGCATGATAAAGTCATAAGCTCCAACCTTTTTAGCAGCATCCTCAATGGATTCAAAACTAATATTCGGATTATGAAGATTGATATTGTGCAATACACTATCCGAAAACAAGAATACATCTTGTAATACAGTAGCAATCGTCTGACGCAGAAAGGTTAGATCATATTCCTTGATATTTACTCCATCAAGTAGGATTTCTCCCTTCTGAATCTCGTAAAAGCGGCTTAATATATTGATGATGGATGATTTTCCTGCTCCAGTTGCGCCTACAAGAGCTAATGTTTCCCCTTGTTCAACATGGAAGCTCACATCTTTTAAAACCCACTTTTCATCATTATAGGCAAACCATACATTCTTAAAAGTAATTTCCCCTTTAACATTTTCTGGTTTATACTTTCCTTCATTTGGCGTGAATTCATCAGTATCCAAAACATCAAAAATACGCTCTGCCGATACCATCCCCATTTGAAGGGTATTGAACTTATCAATCAATTCTCGGATAGGTCTAAAAATCATGTTGATATACATGATAAATGCCACGACCACACCGGGAGAAATCACATCTGCTAGGATTTGTTTAGATCCATACCAAACCAATAAACCGGTCGCTATGGCAACGATAATTTCTAAGACAGGAAAGAATATGGAGAAATACCAGTTCGCACGGATATGCGCATTCCGGTGTTCCGCATTGATAGCTTTAAACTTCCGCATCTCTTGGTCCTCTCGGGCAAAATATTGGATCACATTCATGCCTGAAATATGCTCCTGTAGGAAGGTGTTTAAATTGGAAACCCAAAGCCGCACACTTTGAAAGGCTGATTTCATGGCTTCCTTAAAGATATAGGTCGCTGCAATCATCAATGGCATGGGCACCAAGACCACCAGAGTCAATTTCCAATCGGTATAGAACATAACCCCTAAAATCACCACCAGTTGCAATAGGTCTCCAATAATCTGAATTAAACCTTCCGAAAAGATGTTGGCAATAGTTTCCAAGTCGGAGATGGTCCGAGTAATCAATCGGCCGATTGGGGTATTATCAAAGTATTTCAACCGAAGATTGGTGATATGGTTGAAAACCTGAATCCGGATATCGCGGATTACTGATTGTCCCAGAGTATTGGTCATCAGGGTATGAAAATAACGGATAATGGTTTGTCCGATCAGAAGGGCAAACATCAAAAACAGCATCCCTGTAAGTCCTTCGCCATTTCCAGAAAGTATATAATGGTCCAAGGTATATTCTACCAATAAGGGAAGCGCTGGCGCAACGGCAGCTAATAAAATAGTGAGTATGACAGAAATCCAAAAAACAGTTTTATAAGGACGGATATATTTTGCTAATCGCCCTAATAATTTACTGTCATATGCATTCCCAGAAATCTTATCTTTTTCCAAAATCTAATTATTAATCAATATATGGATAAATAACCTCCGTTAGGTAAAGCCCACAGGCAGGAACTGAGGTTCCAGCTTTTGAGCGGTCCATACTTTGAATTACCCCTTTTATATGTTCTATAGGTTTCTTGCCTAGGCCAATTTCCATCAAGGTCCCAACAATTGCGCGAACCATATTCCGAAGAAAACGATCTGCTGAAATATGGAAAACCAACTTATCACCTTCCCAAATCCATTCTGCCCGTTTAATATCGCAAAAATTGCTGAATACTTGCGTGTTAGATTTGCTGAAACAAGAAAAATCTTGCCTACCTAACAATTCTAAAGCCGCAATGTTCATTTTTTCCACATCTGGTTTATCACGTAATAGCCATGAAAAATTATGTAAGAATGGATCTTTATGGAAGTGGACATGGTACTCATAACTCCGATCCGTAGCATCAAATCGGGCGTGTGCCTCCGGACCGACAGGAATTAACCTTTTCGCCGAAATATCAAAAGGCATCAGGGCATTCAAGGAATGAACAAAGCGATCCGAATTCTCCAAAACCTTGGCAGAACTTGAAAAATGCACAAATAACTTTTTCGCATGCACTCCGGTATCGGTACGTCCGGCCCCAACAGTTTCCACAGGCTCACGAAGCAAAATTGCTAATGCATCATTTAATTTCTCCTGAACAGAAACGGCATTGTCCTGAATCTGCCAACCATGGTAGGCAGTTCCATTATAGGCTATTTCCAAAAAGTATTTCGGTATTTGTTCTTCCACTTTGCAAAGGTAAATAATATCATTTTAGCTCCTATTGTATTTAGTAAGGAACAGGTAAAAAATATCACTGCTACAGAATTACCTGTTTTAAATGATTCCCCTGTACTTGAAAATTTGTACAAAAGAAACCACCGATCTAGGTATATATTCCGAAGCCCTGATCCTCTAACTTTGATATACACTTAATTCATTGGTTATGAAAAAGATATTAATTATACTAGCACTATTTCTAGGCGGTAACTATGCCGTTTCTGCTCAAGGGTTTTTGGATAAAATTGATAGAGCATTAAATAAAGTAGAGAACACCTCCAATAAGGTGGATAATACCTCTGAAAAAGCAGGTAGAATTGGCGGGAAATTAGGAAATCTCCTAGGCAAGAAAGGCGAAAAAGCCGGAGATGCCGCTGTATTCACGGTATTGATTGAAGGCGTGAATCTGGCAGATTTGAAGAAGATTTCAACTGGTTTGGAGACCAACAAAAAAGTTAGTGAGGTGAAAATGAAGTACAATGCTGCAGGATCTTCTTTAACAGTAATGTTCAATGGTGACTCAGAAGACCTTTTCGAAGCTTTAAAGAAAACTACCCCCAAAATTACAGATGAAACTGTTCAAGCAATTGAAGATGATGGAATAGCAATTAAAATAGAAAAATAGTTTATCTTTATACGTATCATGCATAGGCAGTGATTTTCACTGCCTATTTCTATTTAATGAAACCTGTAGATTGTTTTACCTATGAATGCTTGGGGAAAAGTATTTCAATTGCTTATGCTTTTGTGTGTTGGCTATGCCACTGCCTCGGCCAAGGTAATTCCTAAAATTCCCTATCAACATGATATTGATAGCCTTGAATCATTAATAAAAACTAATATTGGGCTAGAACAAAAGATTATTTCCATTTATGAACTGTCCTTTTATTGTTCATTTTCAGATTCTACCAAGGCCCATCAATACCTTAACCAAGCTCTCTCCATAAAAATTGATAACCCAATTTTCTTAGGAATGGGAAAAATGTATGCTGGAATGTTCTTTATGGATTATGACATTCCCAAAGCAATCAAATTATTTGAAGAGGCCGATTCAGAATTTGAGAAATTTGATACCCCTCAAGCAAAGATTTTACAAGCACGAACCCTAAATAATCTAGCATCAGCCTACCAATGGGAGGATAAACATGTCAAAATGTTGGATATCCTAATTAATCGCGCTCTACCTACGGCCCGCCAAACTGATGACAATGTGGTTACCGGGAATATCCTCTATAAAATAGGCCTGAATTTTTGGAATAATGTGCAGTATGTGGAGGCAAATCGATATTTGATTGAATCCATTAGTCTTCTGAAAAAAGGAAAATATGATCCTTTTATGCTTTTGGAGGATTATAAACTCCTGATTCTTTCACTTCATGCCATGGATGAGCATGAAAAAGCAAAGGAACTGATTGCGGATTTCGAAAGATTCTTTAAGAAACATCATGGAATGCTCCCTATGAGTGATTACCATTTGGTTCATGCTATAAACTTCCGCTTTTTAAAGAAATACGATATCGCATTAATCCATTTAGATAAGGCCCTTGAGTATTTAAAAATTGAAAATGTCACCAATTTACGTGTAATTAGTTCCATTCTTTATCAAAAGGTCCTCATTAATATTGCTAAAGGGGATTACAAATCCGCTTTTGTGGATTTGCAGAGTAAAGTTGAAAAACAACTGAGTTTAAAAAATGCTTTTTTTCAAGACAGTTTAAATGTTGCGATAGCCTATGTAAAGATTTATGAAGGTCTGAAAGATTATAAAAAAGCGATGGAATGGGTGCGGAAAAAGGAAACTCTTCAGGATACCATGTATAGCCGAAGAATTCGGGAGTCAATTATGGATTATGAGGTCAAATATCAAAGTTTGGAAAAGGAATCTGAAATCCATCATCTTAAAGCCGAACGTGAAAAAGCAGAAAGTGATATCAAAAATGCTCGAATAATATCAGCCTTAATCGCGTTGTTATTGATTTTATTAGGGCATTTCCTGTTTAAAAACCATCAAAAGAATAAACGATTGTTACAACAACAGGAGATTAACAACAATCAAAAACTCCTGGAGGAAAAGCATAAACAGAAATTAATGTCCCTGGATGCCATGTTGCAAGGTGAAGAGAAGGAAAGAAATCGGCTTTCAAGGGATCTCCACGATGGACTAGGAAGTATACTGGCATCTATTAAATACAAAGTATTGGACTTGCAACTTTCAAACCCCAACCATAAAGTTGACTCAGTGCTTCATGATATGGATTACGCAATCACGGAAATGCGTAGGATTTCCCATAACCTGATGCCTGAATCCTTACGCCGATTTGGTCTTGAAGTATCGTTGAGTGATCTTTGTAAAAGCCTTCAAAACCTCCATACCAAAATAGAACTTCAGCTTTACGGTACATTCGAATCCCTTTCACTTGAAAATCAAACCCATATCTATAGGATTATCCAGGAACTATTGTATAATTCCATTAAACATTCAGAGGCCAAACATATCTTGGTACAATGCAGCATGGAGGATAAAGTTGTTTTTATTACTGTAGAAGACGATGGGGTTGGATTTCAAACTAATCTTTTAAAGGCGAATTCAAAGGCAGGCGTTGGATTGAAAAATGTCAATCTCCGCGTAAATTACCTGCATGGTAAATTGGATATCAATTCGGAAGTAGGAAAAGGGACCAGCGTGGAAATTGAACTTTTTGTATAAAATTCATTGAATTATTCCACTTTTGGTCAATTATACCGGTCAGAAACCAAATCCTATTTAAGTTGTTTGTATTATATTTGCGATATAAATATCTATAAATATGATACAACGTATTCAAACCGTTTGGTTACTGCTTTCCAGCCTAGTTTTGTTCGCACTATTTATGTTCCCCTTTGTAGGATACATCGATTTGGTTGGCTTAGGAAAAAATATTTATGTTACTGGCGTTTATTCCTCAGCAAACAATGTAGCAACGAAAGAAACAGGATTTTTACTGATGACCATTGCAACGGTCATTCTTGCATTGATCCCAATCTTTATCATATTCCTGTATAAGAACCGTAAACTCCAATTGAATATGATCCTGGTTCAGGTCATCTTAATCTGTTTGTTCGCCGTTTGGATGTTTATTACCGCAAATAATATCTTGGATTTGATCAATCAACATATTGGTGCAAATAATATTGGAATAGGATTCTTCCTGCTACCAGTATCTATTCTATGTTTATCATTCGCCATCCGTGGAATCAGAAATGATAATAAATTAATTAAATCTGCCGATAGGCTTCGTTAATTTAATAATATGAAACAACTATTAATCCTTCTTGGATTCATCTGTGCTTTGGCTTTTCCAAAGTATAGTCAGGCCCAAGAAGATACAACCTTAAATGTCGTAGATGATATTCAATTTGACCTTAAATCAATTACGGCTTCTGGTGATACTTTGGTCGTTGATCTTTTTGCTATATCATATGATATTAAACCTAGAGAATTTAGGTTAAATGTTTTTGCAACTGCTTTGATTGATGCAGAGGAACAATCTCATATGTTGACATCCGTGCAGATTGATAGAGTAATAGTACAGCTTTCCGATCGAGAGAATTACCTGAACTATTTACTTCATCAGGATAAACCAGTAAACATCAAATTGAAATTGTCTCCTATGACGGAGGAGGTCAAAAATGCTAAAATGGTCAAAATTGTTTTTAATGCCCTGGATGACGAAGGTCAGTTCCTGGAAGCATTTATAGATCTTAACGAAAAAGAGGAGCTTTAAAGCTCCTCTTTTTCGTTATTGGGTTAATTCATTTCATTTTCTAATCGCTCCAATTCCTCATAATTCTTTTCTAGTTTCTTGACTAATCGGATGTAAATAAATTTATAGACCATTTTGACAATGGCAATGGATAACCAACCAAATAGAAATAAAACAATGACCAACATGGTAATAAACATGATATTATGGCCAACTGTCTTATTGAGTACATCTTCTTCCCAAATTAGGCTCATAGCAGATAATCCTATACCCACAATGATCAAGTAAATATTGAATTTGATATAGTAGCCTACAGTTTTCCGCGTCACTAAAATATTTGATAACAGCTCCTTGGTATTGTTCGTGTTCTTTATCTTCCGATAGGAGTTGAAAAAGGCATAAATAAAATAGAGGATAACAATGTAAGAACCTACATCGATAATGCCGGACAATATATCCATACCTAATGGAAGCTCCGGTGCATTCTTATCGTAAATAAATACAGCAACATTGACCAATATTCCTAAGAATAATTCAATGAGACTGATGATAAAAATCCATTTCACAAGTGAGGATGAACTTTTATGCAACATACTCCTGATTTCCTCCTGATTTACCTTGGGGAAATCCTGGTCCTTCTTCCAATGTTGTTTCAGGAAATCTAATTCATCCATTAAACTACTCCTTTCTTAGTTAACATTTCTTTTAACCTACCTTTAATTCTGTTCATTTTTACCCGTGCATTCACTTCACTAATCCCCAAGGTTTCTGCAATTTCTGCATAGTCCTTTTCTTCTAGATACATATAGACCAGGGCCTTATCAATATCATTCAATTGTCGCACAGCATCGTATAAGTATTTGAGTTGATCCTCTGTGTCTGAATTATATTCCTCATACCGTATATTGGATAAGGATTGATCCCAGTCGACTGTCGTGATTTTTGTCTTCTTACCTCTGTAAAGTGATATTGCTGTGTTTAAGGAAACTCTATACGCCCAAGTAGAAAACTTAGAATCACCCTTGAATTTGGGATAGGATTTCCATAATTGAATGACCATCTCCTGAAATAAGTCCTGATGAGAGGCCAGATCCGAAGAATAGAGCTTACAGATCTTGTGCAGGATATTCTGATTATCCTCCAAAAGGGTTACAAACTCATGCTCAAGATTCTGGGTCATTTATTGGTATTTGTCGACAATAGTAAGGTATTGTTACAACATCTTGATACATTTTTTTAAATTCGCTCAATGGCAAAATCAAAATCAGCATATTTCTGTCAATCCTGTGGATATGAATCTCCTAAATGGTTAGGACAATGTCCTTCCTGTAAACAATGGAATACCTTTGTCGAAGAGGTGGTGGAAAAAGCTTCCAGCAGAGTACCTGAATGGCGTAGCACAAATACGAGCCCTGGAGTACAAAAAAGAACCAATAAAGCAGCCGTCATCCACGAAATTGTCTATTCCGAAGAACAACGCATGTTATCTCCGGATAAGGAATTCAATAGAGTCCTTGGAGGCGGGATAGTGCCGGGATCTCTGGTGCTTATCGGGGGTGAACCTGGTATCGGAAAATCAACCTTGATGCTGCAATTAGCCCTGTCGATTCCAAAAGTTAAAACACTCTATATTTCAGGTGAGGAAAGTGAACAGCAGATTAAAATGCGTGCTGAACGTTTGCAACAGAACTCCAATGCAAATTGCTATATCCTGACCGAAACCTCCATGCAGAATATTTTCAAACAGATTGATCAGGTGGAACCAAATGTGGTGGTGATTGACTCCATTCAAACCCTTCATTCCGCACAAATTGAATCTGCACCCGGATCCGTATCTCAAGTTAGGGAGTGTACTGCTGAATTATTACGATTTGCTAAGGAAACCAACACTCCGGTATTTATTGTAGGCCATATCACAAAGGATGGTTCTATTGCAGGACCAAAAGTATTGGAACATATGGTGGATACGGTATTGCAATTTGAAGGCGATCGAAACCATGTTTATAGAATCTTACGTTCTGTGAAAAACAGGTTCGGCTCTTCTTCTGAATTAGGGATATATGAAATGCAAGGCTCAGGTTTACGAGAGGTTTCCAACCCTTCGGAGATCATGCTTTCCCAAAGGGAAGAACAGGTAAGTGGAATTGCCGTTGCAGCTATGTTAGAAGGTCTGAGGCCGCTGATGATTGAAGTTCAGGCATTGGTGTCCAATTCTGCTTACGGAACCCCACAACGGAGCTCTACAGGTTTCGATACCAAAAGATTAAATATGCTCCTAGCAGTGCTAGAGAAACGCTTTGGATTCCGCTTAAGTGCTCAGGATGTATTCTTGAATATCGCTGGTGGATTGAGAGTGGAAGATCCTGCCATTGACCTCGCGGTCATTGCAGCCCTGATCTCCTCCCAACAAGATATCGCCCTCCCTTCTAATATTACTTTTGCAGGCGAAGTAGGCCTTTCAGGTGAGATACGTGCTGTAAATCGAATTGAACAACGAATTCAAGAAGCCGAGAAACTAGGCTTTGAACAGATCTTTATCTCTAAATATAATACCAAAGGACTCGATGTTAAAAGATACCAGATATTGGTAAGACCAGTTGCAACCCTGGAAGATGTCTTTCGGATCCTATTCGGATAATAAAAAAGCTCCATGATTACCTCATGGAGCTTTACTGTATGAATTTTCTTTACTTGATTACCTCGGCTAATTTAGCTTCTAAAGCCTCACCGCGTAAATTTACTGCAATGATTTTGCCTTCTGGATCCAATAGGAAGTTCTGAGGAATACCTTCGATTCCGTAAAGTTCTACCACTGGTGAATGCCAGAATTTAAGGTCTGATACCTGTGGCCAAGCAGATAGGTTATCATCTTTGATTGCTTTCATCCAATCCTCTTTTCCATTTTCACGGTCTAAAGAAACCCCAAATACGGTAAAGTTCTTGTCCTTGAATTTATTGAAGGCAGCAACTACATTCGGGTTCTCATGACGACATGGTCCACACCAGCTTGCCCAGAAATCAATCAATACGTATTTACCACGTAATGAAGATAATTTTACCACATTACCAGATGTATCAGGCAATGCAATCTCAGGAGCTACTGAACCGATGGCTACTTTCTTTAATTTATCGATTTTCGCCGCTAATGCTTTTCCTTTGCTCGTGTTTTTTAGGGCAGCAGGAAGTTTTTCATAAGCAGGAGCAACAGTGCCATTTACAGTCTGCGCACTTAGCATCTCTTCTAAAAGACCTAAAGTAACATAGTTTGAATTCGATTTTACATAGTCCTCATTGATCTTCGCTTGCTCAGAAAAAATAGCCTCAGCCTTTGATCTTAGACCATTTAGAAACTCTTCATCTTGTTGTTGCTCTGGTGTAGCAGCTTCAAACTCCTTGTTTAATGCCGCAAATTGAAGTGAACTTTCTTTGATGGCATCTTTATACTTTGAATAATCTTTGTTGATTTCATTTCCTGAAATCTCCGCAGCTTCTAAAGTCTCTCCATTGACATTGATTACACCTTTTGCAAGATATAAGGTAGTCATGTCTACATTTCTCAATTCATTTAATGGTTTTCCTTCAGCGGATAATATCAATTGAGCTTGAGTCGGTTCTGCAACAATACCATTATAACTGAATTGTCCTTTATCAACATTAGCAGAATCAATATGACGCTGACCGCCCTCTACATACATCAAATACACTTTCGCTGGCGCATTCACATTCTTTAAATTTCCCTTAATAGAGAAATCTTCTTGTGCAAATAGCAACGTTGGGACTGCTGCCAGTACAGCTAACATTGTTTTTTTCATATCTCGTTTTTTATTATTTACTAACTAATACATATATCGTTCCAATTACCATCTTCCGCTGGCTCCACCACCACCGAAGCTTCCTCCGCCAAATCCGCCGAAGCCACCGCCTCCGCCACCACCGAAGCCGCCTCCAAATCCACCGCCATCATTATCACCCCCACCGCGACCCAAGGAATTCAGTAATGTCCACCAGAATAAATCTGAAGAACCACGTCCGCCCATCACTTTTCCACCGCCATTTTTGCCGCCACCACCAGATTTCGAAATTATTGAGATAATAACGATAATGACTATGACAATAAAAATAATCGGAATACCGCCGCCACCTTGAGTAGAATAACCTTCCTTAGGATCTGCTGTGTATTCGCCCTTGTTATAAGAAATTATGGCACTCGTGCCATCATCGATTCCTTTGTAATAATCCCCCTGACGAAAGGCAGGCTTTACCTCATTCTCAATGATCCTGTAGGCGATGACATCTGGAACAGCTCCCTCTAGACCATATCCTGTACGAATCGTCATAGCACGGTCTCCAAGGGCTACCAAAAATAAAATACCATTATTGTATTTCTTGTTCCCGACACCCCATTTCTGAGCTAATCGGTCCCCATAATCCGCAATATCATAGTCGCCAGTACTGTTCATGATCACGACCGCAATCTGAATACTGGTCGTATCTTCATAGGATAAAAGCTTCCGTTCCAACTCCTGCTTTTGACTTGCACTTAAGGTGTTGGTATAATCTGTGACCAACGTATTTGAAACAGGCGGAAAATCCTGTCCAAATGATTGTAAATGAAAAACTAAGCCTATAAATACGCTTAATACTATTCGGGTTGAAAATTTCACAATTCGTGATGTTTTCTGCATAAAATTAAGATTTACCGAAATAAATATCATTCGGAAGTTCATTCACATCGTCAGCTCTCCGTGGAAAATAGGTGCCTAATTGCTCGCCAGCTTTCTCAATGCCAGCAATCAACCCGCCTACATAATCTTCCTTCTTAAAATAGCTGAGCATCAAATCCTTCGTGGATTCCCAAAAATCCTCAGGAACCTTTTTGTCAATCCCCGCATCGCCGATAATCGCGAATTGATGGTCATCCGTAGCTAGATAAATTAATACCCCATTCCGCAAAGCTGTCTTATGCATGTTAAGCTTTTCAAAATAATATTTTGCCTGCTCCAATGCCGCCATGTCATGAACCCTACGCTCAACCACCAATCGGATCTCACCGGAAGTTAAATTCTCCGCGAGACTGATCGCATGTTCTACTTTTTCTTGTTCTTCTTGATTGAATATTTCCATGAGGTATCAAAATAGAAAAGATGAATGCAGAAGTGAAAGCCCCCAACATTCATCTTTACGTTATGTCAACAACAATAAAAATTCATTAAAACTGAACTGTAGGCGCTTTATCAGAACCTTCAGTAGCTTTAAATGTACCTTTTGCCTTGAATCCGAAGATTCCTGCCATAATGTTATTCGGGAAGCTACGTACAGTAGTGTTGTAGTCCTGAACCGCCTCGTTGTAGGCTCTGCGCTCTACTGAAATGCGGTTCTCTGTCCCCTCCAACTGTGCCTGTAACTCTTGAAAATTCGCATTTGCCTTTAGGTCAGGATAAGACTCTACGCTAACCAATAAACGGCCAATGGCTTGTGAAAGTCCATCTTGGTTCTGTTGGAAATTAGCAATCGCTTCCTCGCTCAAATTGTTTGGATCTACTTGTATAGAAGTCGCTTTAGCACGTGCTTCAGTTACAGCAGTTAATGTACCTTCTTCATGCTGTGCAGCTCCTTTTACAGTGTTTACTAAGTTAGGGATCAAGTCCGCTCTACGTTGGTAGGCGTTTTCAACTTGCGCCCATTTCCCTTTTACATTTTCGTCCTTGGATACCATCGTGTTGTACCCACATGAACTAAAAGATAGAGCAGTTAATAAACCTACAAATACGATTAATAATCTTTTCATGTGTAATGTTTTTACAAGTAATAGTTAAAAGTAATAATTTGTTTTCACAAAAAAGCAATATCAAATGACATACCAATCCTTTATATTCACGAAATTCTGTCAGTTTTTGGTACCTTTGCCTTGATTTTTGGGATAAAACCCCAACAACACTATGCAAAAAGAAATTGAAATAGCCATCAGTCCTGAATTTGTACAGGACGAAAACCGTATCCTCAACGAAGGAGCTAAGAAATTACGCGTTCCAACCCATAAAATTAATGGTTTCCATATCCGAAAACGATCCATCGATGCTCGTGGTAAACAGGTCCTTTTCCGGATGCGTGTCGTATTTTTTATCGATGAACCCGTTCAACTTCCTGACTATCATACTAAATTAAAAACTGTTCATGACGCAAAACCTGTCATAATAATAGGGGCTGGACCTGCAGGATTGTTTGCTGCCTATAGATGTCTGGAGCTGGGATTGAAACCTATTGTTCTGGAGCGTGGAAAGAAAGTTCAGGATCGAAGAAGAGATCTCGCAAAGATCAATAGGGAAGGTTTTGTGAATCCTGAATCAAATTACTGCTTCGGTGAAGGGGGAGCCGGAACTTATTCCGATGGAAAATTATATACGCGCTCGAATAAAAGGGGAGATGTACAGCAGGTCCTTTCCATTTTTGTGGAACATGGTGCCACTGAAGATATCTTAGTGGATGCTAGACCCCATATCGGTACAAATAAATTGCCTCATATCATTGAAAGCATCCGCGAACGGATAATTGAAATGGGGGGTGAAGTGCATTTTGATTGTAAGGTCATAGACATCTTGGAACAATTCGGAAAAGTACAAGGGGTTAAAACGGAAAGTGCAGGAACCATTCTGGCTGAACATGTCATTGTTGCAACGGGACATTCTGCCAGGGATATATTTGAATTATTTAGATCTAAAAACTGGTTGTTGGAAGCAAAGCCATTTGCATTGGGGGTTCGAATTGAGCATCCGCAAAATGTAATCGACTCTGCACAATATCACTGTTCTATACGTCCTGAAAATCTTCCCCCGGCTTATTATAGTCTGGTTGAGCAAGTCGATGGTCGTGGGGTCTTCTCATTCTGTATGTGCCCCGGTGGTATTATTGCTCCATGTGCAACCGACGAAAATGAAATCGTGGTCAATGGATGGTCGCCTTCGAAAAGAAACAATCCCCACGCAAACTCTGGAACAGTAATTCAAATTAATCTCGAAGATGTAGTGGGTTCGGACCAAGATCCATTCGCATTATTGGAATTTCAGAGACAGATCGAACAAAAGGCCTTTCAATTAGGCGGCGGCAATTTAGTTGCTCCTGCTCAACGAATGGTTGATTTCGTTCAAAATAAAGTATCCCTAGATTTACCCGAAAATTCTTATAAACCCGGAACTCGTTCGGTCGATCTCCGCGAAGTATTGCCGAAATTCGTTTATTCCGCCTTACAAGGGGCATTGCCAATCTTTGGAAGGAAGATGAGAGGTTATTATAGCAATGAAGCAATCCTGGTAGGGGTGGAATCTCGAACTTCTTCGCCAATTCGTATTCCTAGAGATAAAGATAGCTTGCAACACCCCCAAATCGCTGGTTTATACCCATGTGCTGAAGGTGCTGGATATGCCGGTGGAATTGTGTCAGCTGCTATTGACGGAATGAATTGTGTAGATGCAATAAAATTGACCCTGTAAATCAGTTTATTTGCAAAAATATGGCCTCTAAGGTTGACAAGAATCAAGTATTATTGTATTTTTGTAACACTTTAAGCGAAAGTAGCTCAGTTGGTAGAGCACAACCTTGCCAAGGTTGGGGTCGCGAGTTCGAATCTCGTCTTTCGCTCCAAATAAAAAGCTTCCAAATATTGGAAGCTTTTGTTATTTTAAGATATGGCTGTTACTTGCTAAGTACTTACTCCTCTTTTAATCCTAATCGCATTAAACTAGGTGTCAAAAATGAAATAATTCCCAATAATATACATAACGAACCAGCGATAATAAAAGCATTGGCAACCCCAATGTTATCTGCAATATTTCCCGCAAACAATAACCCAATTAAACTTGGGATGATAGCAAAACTAAAATACAAGGAGAATACTCGCCCTAACATATCTGGTGCTATTTCTTCCTGAATTATCGTCATAAAGGCCGCATTGAAGATAGACATCGCTGCTCCCCCAAAACCTGTTAATATCACAAATATGATAAACATATTGGCCGGTAAAATCCCAGAAAATACAAAGGTTAATCCTAAAAGAATATGCATGCAGTTAACCATCAATACCTTTCGATAAGATACCTTGAATGCGCTTAACGCGGAACCACCTACCAACATCCCTACTCCCCAAACCACCTCGATGACACTCATCTCAAATTTATCTCCCTTAAAATGATCGATCGTTAATAATGGAAACATGATAGCAACCGGTAGAATGCCCATCGTCGCTAAAATAGAATACATAAACATCCTATTTAGCCCTTTATTTTGATGTATGGCTAGGAAGCCTAATTTTAGATCTCGCCAAACTTGCCCTAATGAAGCTTTGCTCTCTACTTTTAGATAGGGGATGCTAATAAATAATAAGCTGCTAATGGCAAAGGCAGCTCCAAACACATCCAAATATAGCACCTTGTTAATCGGAAGGTTAGCAATAGCCAATGCGCCCAATGCTGGACCTGCAATCGAACTTATGGAATGTAATATCTGATTGACTCCTGAAACCCTTAATAACTGGTCCTCCGGAACGATCATGGGAGCAATCGCCTGCATCGCCGGTTGGTGAAATGCTGAACCTACAGATCGACAAACCATCAAGAGATACATTAAATTCAGATTCACATGATCATCTTTTAATGCAAAAGTCATCAATAAGGTACAGCAGGCAATGAAGGCATCCGCAAAAATCATAACCTTCTTCCGGTCCCAGCGATCAATATAGACGCCCGCAAATGGACCAACCAAAGCTTGGGGCAATAAACCCGCGATGGCGGCCAATGCCAAAACCTCCGCAGATTTGAATTCTAGACTCAGCCAAATGATAATCGCAAAATTTACAGCAGAGCTACTTATCAAGGAGACAAATTGCCCCACCCATATATAGATATAGGTTTTAAACCAATGTTTCTTTTCCATGAAATAAAATTGAATTGAATAATATACTGCCAGTTGTGCCTACAACTGATTCCTTTGAGTCGGAGTAGCTTTCGCTAACTCAGTATATCCAAGGGCTTTTGATAAAAGATGCAAATTGGCAAGTGCTCATAGCACAAATATAATTCAAAGGCATTGAAATACAAATGTTTCTAAAATTATTTTTCTATGAAGCCATTGTAAACAATATCCCATAAAAAAAGCGTTCTAACTTTCGCTAAAACGCCTTTATACTAAAACTACACTACTATTATTATCTTTCTAATCCTTTGGCAACTAAGGCTTCAACATGATTACGAACATTCTCGTCCGAAAATCTTGAAGTTACATCAAATGCAAAGGCATGTACTAATAAAATACGGGCACTCTCTTCGCGAATACCACGTGACCTTAAATAGAATAATGCTTCATCGTCAAATTGTCCCATGGTACATCCATGTGAACACTTAACATCATCAGCAAAAATCTCAAGCTGCGGTTTAGTATAGATACTCGCTTTATCACCAATCAACATATTGTTGTTCTGTTGAAAAGCATTGGTCTTTTGAGCATCCTCACGAACGAAAATCTTACCATTGAACACAGCAGTAGATTCGTCTTGAGGAATATTTTTATACCATTCGTAGGACTCACAATGTGGTTTCATGTGGTCTACGATAGTGTGGTTATCTACAAATTGATTGTCAGCTAATAGGTTGATTCCATATAAATGCGATTCAACTTCTTCCGCATCCAATCTTACATTTAAATCATTACGAACAAAAGCTACACCTGGGAAATTACAGTTGTAATTGTTATACAAACTGTGTTTCGTTTGGTAAACCTCTGTATGGTTGATATAATGGCTGTTATTTGAAGCTTGTTGCAAATAATAATGCTGCATTTTCGCGTTCTCCTCAACCACAATCTCCGTAACCTTGTTGTTCAGGTTGAAAGCTGAACCATCCAATGTAATAAAGGATTCAATGATCTCAACCTCCGCATTTTGCTCAAGAATATACAAATTACGGGTCTGCGCAAAGAAATCTTGATTTCCTGCCGCCACATGTACAATCTGAATCGGCTTTGAAACAACCTTATTACGGTTTACTTGTAAGAAAATCCCAGAAGTGTGAAAAGCAGTGTTCAACGCAACCGTCGTGCTTTCTGTTTTGTCAGCATGTTTTCCAAAATGCTGCTGAAACTTAGGCTCATTTTGCGCTTCCTCAATTGGCTTTACAATCAATCCAATCTCATCTTCCAAAGATGAAAATGCCAATACATATTGTCCGTTAATTAAAACAATACGATGTGCATCCAACCCTGGAATGTCCGCAGCGCTCAGATCTAAATTCGAAACATCCACATCCTCGTTCAATAGATAGTTTCTATTTACCAATGAATGGATATTTGTATATTTCCAGTCCTCATTCTTTACAGTAGGAAAACCAAGATCATGAAAACGCGTGAAAGCCTCCTCGCGAAGTGCTTTTACCGCCGACGTATCATTGCTTGTTTCCAATTCCTGAAATGTTGAAGTCAACTGTTGGAATAAGGAGTTTGCTACTAATGTACTCATGTTATTTGTTGTCAATCCGCTCATTACCTCGTTTCTTAATACAACTGATTAGGCATTTTGCGTATCTAATTCTTTTAACCAGTCGTAACCTTTTTCTTCTAATTCTAATGCCAATTCTTTTGGTCCTGATTTTACAATACGACCATTGTGCAATACATGCACAAAATCCGGCACAATATAATCCAACAAACGTTGGTAGTGTGTAATCACGATAAATGCATTGTCTTTGGAACGCAATTGGTTAACCCCATTTGCAACAATTCTCAATGCATCAATGTCTAACCCTGAATCCGTCTCATCCAAGATGGAAAGCTTAGGGTTCAACATCGCCAATTGGAAAATCTCATTACGTTTTTTCTCACCACCCGAAAAACCTTCGTTCAATGAACGGTTCGCCAAATTCGCCGAAAACTCTACCAATTGTTGTTTCTCTTTTACCATCTTCAAGAAGTCTTTCGCCTCCATCGCTGGCAATCCTTTGTATTCACGGATGTCATTAACAGCCGTCTTTAAAAAGTTAATGTTCGATACTCCCGGGATTTCAACAGGATATTGAAAAGCCAAGAATAAACCCTCACGAGCACGATCCTCCGGAGATAACTCCAATAAATCGATGCCATCCAAGAAAGCTTCACCCTCAGTAACTTCATATGCATCACGTCCCGCCAATACATTGCCTAATGTGCTCTTTCCAGCTCCGTTAGGACCCATAATCGCATGAACTTCTCCAGCTTTAACCTCTAAATTCAGTCCCTTTAATATTTGTTTGTCGTCAATCGACGCATGCAAATTCTTAATGCTTAACATATTCTATTCTATATTTCTATCCTACCGATCCTTCTAACGAGATCGCTAATAATTTCTGTGCCTCAACAGCAAATTCCATTGGTAATTGATTCAATACTTCTTTCGCATACCCGTTCACAATTAATCCTACCGCCTTCTCAGAGTCAATTCCGCGTTGGTTTAAGTAGAAAACTTGGTCCTCACCAATCTTCGACGTAGTAGCTTCGTGCTCCAAAGTCGCTGTCTTATTCTTGCTCTCGATATATGGGAAAGTATGTGCCCCACAACGATCCCCAATCAATAAACTATCACATTGTGTAAAGTTTCTCGAATTGTCCGCATTAGGACCAATCTTTACCAATCCACGGTAGCTGTTATGACTCTTGCCCGCTGAAATACCCTTTGAAATGATTTTTGAACGTGTATTCTTGCCCAAATGAATCATCTTGGTACCTGTATCAGCTAACTGCATATTACGAGTCATCGCTACAGAGTAAAATTCGCCAACTGAATGATCTCCTTTCAAGATCACCCCCGGATATTTCCAGGTAATTGCCGATCCGGTCTCAACCTGAGTCCATGATATTTTTGAATGATCACCTTTACAGATTCCGCGTTTCGTTACGAAATTGTAAATACCACCTTTTCCGTCTTTATCACCTGGATACCAATTCTGAACCGTAGAATATTTAATCTCCGCATTGCGCATCGCTACTAGTTCAACAACTGCAGCGTGCAATTGGTTTTCATCACGCATCGGTGCTGTACATCCTTCAAGATACGATACGTATGAATCATCATCCGCAACGATCAATGTACGCTCAAATTGACCCGTGTTTTCTGCGTTGATACGGAAATAAGTGGATAACTCCATCGGACAACGAACGCCCTTCGGAATGTAAACAAATGAACCGTCCGAAAATACAGCCGAATTTAAGGCCGCATAAATATTATCTGTCTGTGGAACAACAGTTCCCAAATATTGTTTAACTAATTCTGGATGCTCTTGAACCGCCTCACCAAATGAACAAAAGATGACCCCTTGCTCCTTTAATTTCTCACGGAAAGTAGTTTTTACGGATACCGAATCAAATACTGCATCAACAGCTACAACACCAGCCAATACCTTCTGCTCATCCAATGGAATCCCTAACTTCGCAAACGTAGCTAGTAACTCCGGATCAACCTCGTCTAAACTGTCTAATTGCTTCTTCGGCTTAGGAGCTGCATAGTATGAAATATCCTGAAAATCAACCTCCGGATTCTTGAAATTTTGCCACGTCGGCATGCTCATCTTTAAGAAATGCTGAAACGCTTTTAATCTCCATTCCAATAACCACTCCGGCTCGTTCTTCTTCTTGGAAATCATACGGATAGTGTCCTCATTAAGACCTTTCGGAGCAATCTCCATCTCAATGTCGGTCGTAAAACCGTACTTATATTCTTCGAGCTCTAACTCTTTAAGTAAATCGTCGTCTTTCGTGCTCATGTCTCTTTCACTTTTATTATGGGTTCTCGCCCATTGGTTTTGAATTGCAAAGTTACGACTTATAATGCAGAAAATAGCTTGTTTTGTGTTTATCATACACCTAGCATCATAAAAAAAATGACAAAAGTCATTTATTACCCATTATAGGCTATTTAGAATCATTATATTATGACAATAGAATGATTGATATAATTAAAATTTATAGGAAAAGCGATGAGTAATCAAGGATAACTATATTACCCCGCGCCAATAAATTGGAAATACATTTTGTGCTAAACCAAATTTTATTTTGTATATTTATCTTTCTTTAATTTTATTGAAAAGCCTATGTCTTACCAACCAGATAAAACGGACTTGAAAATCTTGAAACTGCTCCAAGAGAACGGTCGGATTACTAATTTGCAATTAGCAACCAATATCGGCCTTTCTCCCGCTCCAACCTTGGAAAGAGTCCGTAAACTCGAAAACTCTGGTTTTATTAAAAGCTATCACGCATTCGTCGATGAAGAAAAATTAGGACTGGGCATCAAATCTTTTATCCAAATTTCACTGGACTTTCATACCCATAATGCCATCCCCGAATTTGTGGAAGCCGTGCGTGCAATCCCTGAAGTGACCGAATGCCACCACGTAACGGGTAATTGTGACTTTATGTTGAAAGTCTATGTCAAAGATATTAAAGCTTATGAAGCTGTTATCATGGAGAAAATTTCCAAAATCCCCTTTGTGAAAACTTTCCAGACCATGATGATCATGTCCACCAGTAAAAAGGAACCAATTGTACCCCTAGAATATTAATCTATTAGGATGGCTTATCAAGATTCTGCAATCATATTGACTTGGCCAGATGCCACCATTCGGGGAGATGAAAAATGGATGATGTTTTTCAAGAAAATTGGTGTGGTCAAAAACCTGAACTTCAAGGTCGGACATACCGGTGTCGTATTGGTCAATCATCAGTCCGGGGAACTGCTTTTCTATGATTTTGGACGCTATATCACCCCTAGAGGGTATGGCCGAGCTCGGTCCAAAAACTCTGACCCACTTCTGGAAATCAAGGTCAAAGCACAGATCAAGAATGGAGAGATCCTGAATCTTCAGGAAATTATTGCCGATATAGAATCCCTAAAAGGGGTAATGTACGGCGAAGGTAGGCTCTTCTTTAGCGTGGCGAGGGATATAAACTTTGCTACTGCCAAAGTCTATGGCGACAAATGTGTGGAAGAGGGGACTTACCCCTACGGTGCAGTCGCCAAAAATAATAATAACTGCTCCCGATTTATTACCAGAATGCTCATGAAAGCCTCCCAGAAATACCATTTCTGGCATGGAATAAACCTCCCTGAAACAATCAAGGCAAGCCCAATTAGCAATATCGTCAATGTTTGCAATAGCCGAGTCGTCAATAGCTATAGCCCCGAAGATGGTTTCAAATCCTTTAAAATGAACCGATGGAAGTCTTTCTTCTTCCTGGTCAAACAATTGGGCGACAATGTCTTTAAAAACAAAGCCAATCTCTTGCCGAATGACTTGATAATTGGTGCGGTCAACTTCGGATCCAAGCCTATTTCGGTTCCCAAACTCGCTAAATATCTCGGTGGAGTAGGTGATGGAGCCTGGTACTACCTAAATGAAAGACCTGATGCGCATATTGAAATCAGTAGATACTCTTCCCAAGGAAATTTGGAATATGTCGTCTTAGGCGAAGCTGATCAACCTGTAGATTTACATGAAAATTGGGAAATTACCTATGACAGTCACCTGATGTTCACCCATATTATTCAGAATAACCAGAAAATTAAAATCAGTCATATTGAAGTGCTCCCAGTGGAGGATTATAAATATAAAAACCTGATTGAAAAATATGCTTAATCTTATCGGCTAAACCTGCCAATCTATGGCTGATTTACCATGTGCCGATAAATAGGAATTGGCCTGCGAAAAATGCGCACTCCCAAAAAAACCTCTATATACCGATAATGGCGATGGATGCACTGCAGTGAGGATAAGATGTTTGGATTGGTCAATTAATCCTGATTTTTTAATGGCATAACTTCCCCAAAGCATAAAAACAACATGTTCGCTTTGGTCGGAAATGGATTTTATGACCTCATCCGTGAAATATTCCCAACCCTTTTTCTGATGTGAACCAGCCTCATGTGCACGAACAGTCAACGTGGCATTCAATAATAATACCCCTTGCTCTGCCCATTTTGTTAAATCACCATGAGTAGGATAGCGGAACCCCGGAATATCCGTCACTAATTCCGTATATATATTTCTTAGACTAGGTGGAATAGCAATGCCCTGTGGAACAGAAAAGGATAGTCCATGTGCTTGACCGTCATTGTGGTAAGGGTCTTGACCCAAGATAACAACCTTCAGTTTCGGAAATGAGGTCAACCGAAAAGCATTGAAAACTAAATCTTTCTCCGGAAATACCTGATACAAACTCCGCTCTTGGATTACAAAATCTGATAATTTCTGAATTTCAGGAGTTTGAAATAAAGGCTTAATGATGGGGTCCCATGAGGTATCAAAACGATCTGACATATGCTTTAATAAAATTTTACATTATTTTGCCGTAAACAAGTTGTATACTACAGCAATTTAACGGATATTTGCAAACTTACAGTATTAAGCATAATTATGTCAAATATAGTTCGCATTATAATTTGTAGTTTATTGGTAGTCGGAACGGTTGCATTGTTCTGGATTGGTCAATGGGGCTGGGGGATTTTAGCAATCCTAATTACGATTTTAGCTTGGGTAACCGTTTTCTTCAATGAGAAAATGCTTATTGCACAATGGTTCTTACGTAAAGAACGTATGGATAAGGCAGAAGTATGGTTGAGTAAAATCAAAAACTATGAAAAAGAATTAATCTCTGCACAACACGGTTATTATCATATGCTGTTGGGATTGATCGAATCACAACGCGCACCATTACAATCAGAAAAATATTTCAAAAAAGCCTTATCAATGGGCTTGCACATGGATCACAATGTTGCATTGGCTAAATTGAGCCTTGCAGGAATCGCCATGGCAAAACGCAATAAACGCGAAGCCGAAAAATTACTGGCAGAAGCCAAAAAAGCAGACAAAAACAAACTGCTTGAAGAACAAATCAAAATGATGAAATCGCAAATGGGCCTAATGGATAAACAACAATTCCGTTACTCCAGATAAAAAATATAAAAACAAGAGCGGGTGGATCTTCAAAATCCACCCGCTCTTGTTTTTATATCTCAAATCTATCTTTCAATAACACTTCCACTCTCTCAATACTCACATCTTACACCTTATATTTCTCTTTCACTTACCTTTTCCACTATCTCAATACTCACATCTCACATCTCATATCTATCTCTCATTCTCCTTCAACAACCTCAAAAAGTTTTTCCCCATTATTTTGGCAACATCTTCCTGGCTGTATCCCCTTTCGATTAGCGCTTTGGTTAGAACCGGGAATTTTGAAACATCTTCCAGTTCTTGCGGAGGTGATTCAATCCCGTCAAAATCCGAACCGATTGCAACATGGTCTACACCTACTTTGCTCACCAAATAATCAATATGTTTCAAAACAGATTCAAACGGAGCATTGGCCAAATGCTTTTGCTTTGCTGATAATGCAGCATACATTTTTCCAATTGACAATTCTTTCGTCGTACTGTCCTTTTTATGAGTTTTATTATATAGTTTTCTAACCCGTTTTGGGTAGTCAGAATCTAAAAATTCAGAATAGAAATTAACCCCGACAACACCACCATTTTTCTTTAAGGCTTCAAGTTGAGCATCTTTAAGATTCCGGTAATGGGGAGTCAAAGCAGCAGCATTGCTATGGGAAACGAGAATTGGTTTGCTGCTGGTTGCCAAAACATCATAAAATGTTTGTTCTCCGGCATGCGACAAGTCGACCATCATCCCCAATTCATTCATTTTACGGATAATATCCTTGCCATGTTCCGTTAAGCCTTTGCCCTTCTTATCTTTTGTTTTCACCTCCATGGCCGCTGCTGTTACCCAAGGAAGATTGTAATTCCAAGTAAGAGTAAGATATCTGGCCCCACGGTTATAGAGGTTCTCAAGATAATCCAAACGTTGTTCAATCATATTTCCACCCTCAATCCCTATCAATGCAACGATTTTCCCTTCCTTATTGATTCGCTCTATATCAGCAGAGCTTTTAGCTAATTCAATTTTGTCCTTATTTTGTGAAATCAATTTCTCTAAAGCATCAATTTGGTCATTCGCATGCTTATATGCATTCTTGCTCCATTTCTTATCATCAGACCAAACTGCAAAAACCTGTACATCAACGCCGCCTTCTTTCAATCTTGGCAGGTCAGTATGTCCAGTTTTCATCCGCTTCCCGATATCTTTTCCAGGTAGGATGCTCTCAACGATCACATCATTATGGCCATCCACTACAAGGAGGTCTTCGTGAATTTTTTTATAATCTTGACCCATGCTGGCGATAATAGAACCCCCAAATAACATGGTTAATAATAAGTGCTTTTTCATTATTTAGCGTTAAAGATGGTCTCATAGATAATGTCTTGGATCCGGCTACGAACATTTAGGTCGTAGATTTTTGTAGATACCTGCGGGTGAACCCTATTTGATAAAAATATGTAAATCAACTGATTAGTCGGGTCTATCCATATACAAGTTCCTGTATACCCCGTATGTCCATAAACCGATGGGTTTGCCAATTTAGAAGGGTAATCAGCACCTTTCTTAGGGTCATACCGGTCAAATCCTAATCCTCGTCGACTTGTTTTTGACTGTTTGGAAGTAAATAAATCAATGGTTTGAGGCCTGTAATATTGAACACCACCATACTCACCACGATTCAATAGCATTTGACCATAAATTGCAAGATCATTAGCCGAGGCAAATAAGCCAGCATGTCCAGCAACCCCACCAGCCATAGCTGCACCTTCATCATGCACATATCCCTGAAGCAAGACCTTTCTAAATGCTGTGTCTTGTTGGGTTGGAACAATCTGCTCTTTTTTAAATCTATCTCGTGGTAAATAACCTGCCGTCTTCATCCCAATCGGCTTATAAAGAATTTTCTGAACATAGTCCTGCATGGGGGTAGAAGTCTCATGCTCCGAAACTTCCTTCATGACATACATACTGATGTCTGAATACACATAGTTACCTATAGGTTTTACCGCTGAATTCAACATTTCCGGCCACATAACATCGCGGTAATAATTGTTTTTTAGATAAGCATTATCAGCAACCTTAACTTGGTGAGCATCATCTTTCGTTGTTTGTAGATCCCCAGGTTTTAGATTTCGGTAGAATGGAATAAAAGGAGTGAAACCGGCCTCATGTAATAGAACTGTCCTCAATGTAATATTTGCTTTATTACTTTGTTTCGCCTGCCACAGATAGTGGCCCATCGTACTGTCCAAGTTGATAATGTTGGTTTCTTGTAAGTGCATCACCACAGGGGTAGTGCCTGCTATTTTACTGATGGAAGCTAAATCGTAAATATCATCAATCCTATTTGCCTGTTTCTTCTCATAAGTATGGTAGCCATATGCTTTTTCGAAAATGACTTGCCCATCTTTAATCGCCATCACCATCATTCCCGGTGCTGCATGTTGCTCAATTGCATCTTTGGCAATGGCGTCAATCTGGTTGGTCATCTTGGCAAGATCAAATCCTGATTGTTTGCCTTTGGAATATTGTAATCTAGTTTGAACGGTCTTATTACTGCCTGAGGTAATCCCCAGTCCGCCAAATATGGACATCGCAGCATTCACTTGTGATTCTTCCTCTAAAGATGGTGCCGTTAATATACTGGCAAATCGACCTAGGTTTGCTGAATTTAAACCAATATTAATATAGTTAATATCCTGACCAAACTTACATAAGATAACATCCTTGCGGTTTACGGCTGATTGTAGTACCATGGCAAGATGATCTGGCCTAAATTCTTCCTCAGTTCCCGCAACAATAATCGTGTTGTAATATTTAGTATGTTCATCATATTGATCAAAACCAAAACTTTTCACATCCCCATAGCGTTGTAATTGCTGGATAAAAGGGGCGTATTTGACACTGTCAGAACTGATGACAGCAATCCGGCGTTCATCTAATCGGGTAAAGGGAATAGTATGCTTTTGATTGTTCAAAAGAACGGTTTGGTTATTGATAACTTGCTTGTATTGTGCTTGAGCTGTACTTACTCCCAATAATAGCAAAATAGAGACTAGGTTTAAAAAACGAATCATAATTGTTTTTTGGATTTATTAATGTAAATGTACTAATAAAACGCACAAACACGCATGATGTCCCTGTAATAATTATGTATATTTGAAAATGCCTGAATTGATGGACAATAAAACGGTTTTTACTCTGCTGGAGGTCTCTCGGAGCATCCAAAAGACCATTGCTGAGCGGTATAAAAGCCTTTATTGGATTAAAGCTGAAATGAATAAGCTTAATCATTATTCCCATTCCGGACATTGCTACCCTGAATTACTCGAGAAAAAAGAAGGTAAGGTCGTCGCAGAAATGCGGTCCATCTTATGGAAAATGGATTACCAACGCATAAACAGGCAGTTCATGGAAGTGCTCGGTGAACCCCTTCGTGAAGGAATTACAATGCTCTTTCAAGCCGGAATTTCCTATGACCCACTCTATGGTTTCAGCCTCAAAATAGTCGATATCGACCCCACTTTTGTTCTCGGTGAACTGGAAAAAGAAAAACGGGAGAGTATCAAAAAGCTAACCGATGAAGGGATCTTCGATGCCAACAAACGATTAGATTTTCCCCTTATTCCGAAACGACTGGCTATCATTTCCGTAGAAACGAGTAAAGGACTTTCTGATTTTTTTAAGATTATAAATGGAAATCCTTGGGGCTATAAAATGGAATGCACCTTGTTCCCTGCACTCTTGCAAGGGGATAAATCCATCTCTTCCATCATCAATCAATTAGAAGTAATCGCCAATAAATTGGAGGAATTCGATGCTGTTGCTATTATCCGTGGTGGTGGTGCTGAGGTTGGCTTAAGCTCTTACAACAATTTCTTCCTCGCCAAGGCAATCGCTATTTTCCCAATTCCTGTGTTAACTGGAATTGGACACTCTACCAATGAAACAGTCAGTGAAATGGTGGCCTATAAAAATGCTATTACCCCAAGTGAACTGGCAGACTTCCTGCTTCAGAAGTTCCATAATTTCGCTATCCCGGTTGATGCCGCTCTGGAAAGAATGGTCCGTGCAATTCGAAGAAATTTCGAAGAGGAAAATCTGAAATTAAAACATTTGGTATCTTCCGTTTCATGGAATAGTAAAACCTTATTGCTTAAAAATAAAGCTGAAATAGATAGTCTTCAAATCCATCTGATTAGGTTTAGTCGACAAAATATTAAAGAAAATAATGCTCAACTCGTACATCTAGAACGGCTCTTGGGTATTGTCAACCCCATACATTTAATCAAAAGAGGTTTCTCGATTGTTAGGCTAAATGGAAAATCGGTTCACAAATTAGATCAGGTTGAAATTGGATCCAAATTAGAAATCCAACTAGAAGACGGAAAAATCATCTCTCAAGTTATCAATAAAGAATCAAATCATGACAAATAAGTACACTTATAAGGACGCTTTTGAAGAACTTCAAGCTATCGTTTCTGATATCGAATCAGGAGATATTGCCGTAGATGAACTTACTGCAAAGATTAACCGCGCATCTGAATTACTCTCAATATGCAAAGCTAAATTAACGGCTTCTGAAGCGGAGGTTGAAAAACTCTTGCAAAAATTGGAAAATGAAAATAGCATCAACCCAGATCAAAATGATTAATTAATCTTACCCAATATCTATACGCTTCTTTTTATTAATATTTTATCCTACATCTGAATTTTGTTAAGACGATTTCCTTAACTAGATATTTTTGCGTTATTTTGCACTGTTTAGAATTAGTCTTAATCATCTTTAGTGAAAAACATATACATAATTCTCTTGTGTGTCATGTTGCCCTTTCTTTCAATTGCCCAGAAATTCTCTATTTCAGGCTCAATAAAAGATGGCAAAGGACAGTCATTGCCTAATGTCAATATTGAAATTAAGGAGAAGCCAGCTTTCAATACATTGAGCGATGAGCAAGGCTTATTCATTATTCAAGGCCTCCCACAAGGAACCTATCAGCTGAAATTTTCTCACATTGGCTTTAAACCCATATTCAGAACTATAAAACTCGATAATAATCGCGAAACTAATATTGTCTTCAATCAAGACGAGGTAAATATTGATGAGGTATATGTAACAGCTAAGGAGTCCAAGAACATTGGAACTAGCTCGATCATCAGTAGGGAGGCGATGCAACATCTTCAACCATCTAGTTTCACAGATATATTGGAATTATTGCCCGGGGGGAAAACAACAAACCCCCATTTGAATACTGTCAATGGGATCAACCTGAGAACAGCAAATTCTGCACCCATGTCGGCTTACTCTACAGGTTCCTTGGGTACCATGTTTTCCGTCGATGGCATGCTCCTAAACTCTCAATCCATGATCAACCCAACTGCAGGATTCGGTCTGGGACAGGGAACAATGAACGATGGTAGAATAAGTTCGAACATCGGTGTCGATATGCGAACCATTGCAACTGATAATATTGAAAAAGTCGAAATCATTAGGGGGATTCCCTCAGTAGAATACGGGAATTTAACCTCAGGGGCTGTCCTCATTGACAGGATTAAAGGCCAAGAACCTTGGTCTGCAAGGATAAAAGCAGATGGATTTAGTAAATTAATCGGGCTCGGAAAAGGCTTTGACCTGGATGGCTATCTTTTGAATATCGATGCAGGCTATCTGAATTCTAGAAATAATATCACCGATATTTATAATTCTTTCAAACGAGTGAATACTTCTTTCCGTGGTGAAAAGGCCTGGGCTCTTTCAAGATATCGATTATCATGGAACCATAGTGTTGATTTTAATACTACTATTGACAATGAAAGACTGGATCCTGACAATGATTATGCATTGACGGATCGATACAAGAATAATGTCCAATTTTTCGGCGTAAATAATACCCTAAAGGTTTTCTCATCCAACCCTAAATCCATTTTTAGAAATGCTAGTTTAGCTATTGCAGCAAGATTATCCTCTAATCAAATTGATATGGAAAAGTTAGTCCAAGCTCAAACTACATCCATTTTAATGAATTCCTTGGTTGCAGGAAGCCATGAAGCTCAATTTCTTAAACCAAGCTATGTTGCCCATTTTAAATCCGATAGCAGACCTGTTGATTTAGGTATTAAATTAATCGGGAATTGGCATATTAAAGCCTTATTCACTCATCAGTTGAAAGCTGGAGCAGAATATAATTACAGCAAAAATATTGGACTAGGTCAGCAATATGACCTTGACCAACCTATATCTGCTAGTATCAGTGCTCGACCGCGATCTTTTCGTGAAATCCCCGCAATGAGTAACCTTGCTCTATTTGCTGAGGACCGATTCTTTATTAATCTTGGAAATTTCCTATTTGAAAACAGCCTTGGACTCCGTACCTTTACACTTAGCAATTTGGATAAAAAATATGACCTGAATGGTAAAGTTTTTGTGGAACCTCGTTATAACGGAAGATTGCACCTCCCACAAGGAACGGTATTTGGCAAGAGATTTAAATCCAATGTATTTGCTGGTTATGGCATCCAAACCTTAACGCCTACGCAAAACTTACTTTACCCAGCACTTTATTATAATGATCTATCAGAATTAGTCTATTACCATAATAATCCACAATACCGTTTGGCATGGGCGAATACCCATATCACAGACCCCGTAAATTTTAACCTTCAGCCAGCAAAAAATAAAAAATGGGAAGTCGGCCTGCAGATGGATTTAGAAGGGAATTCCTTCTCCCTGAATTATTTTCAGGAAAAAATGAATAATGGTTTTCGGGATGTCCGACTATTCAATACCATTGCGCTCCGAAAATATAATGTATCCTCTGTCGATCCTAATACTTTAACGGAAAGACCTCAGATCACTGATTTTGAATACCTGGATCAGGCTGAATATCATGCTTATTCTCAAACTCAAAATGGTAGTCTAACTGAAAAATCAGGGTTGGAATATAATTTTAGCTCGAAAAGATTGCCTGGCATTAATACCAGGTTCACTATAAACGGTGCTTGGTACATGACCTCCAATAGAAATATCCAACCTGAATTGGAAGTGATAAGCCCCAATATTGTTGCTGACGGAAAGGTTAGGCAATACATCGCCGCATATCAAAACGGAAGTACTGGCGGCGATTATGAAAGCTTCAATACGAACCTGACTGCAGATTCTTACTTGCCAAAATTGGGGATGAACCTTTCTATGACTTTGCAGAGCTTTTGGTTTACCTCTTCTCAAACCTTATTTAGAGATAATTTACCAATTGGATATTACGATATCCAGCAGAATTATTTCCCTTATACCGAAGCGGACCGAAATGATCCTGTCTTAAGAAACTTTGATCGTGATCGAGACCCTTATACGTATTATAAGTTTACAAGACCTATTGACCTTGCTGTCAACCTGAAAGCAACAAAACTGATTAAGGAAAAAATCCGTGTGGCCATGTTTGTCAATAGGTTACTGATTTACAAGCCGAATTATACAGAATATGGAAACCTTTATATCCGAAAAAATCAACCGGAGGATAGTCCTTATTTTGGAATGGAAATAAATATAAAAATTTAATTAAAATATACTCATAATGAACAGATCAACAATTCTAAACTGGTTTCTTTATTGCCTAATGGTCTTTACTTTAACCTCATGCATGAAGGATGATTTTATTGAATCAAGATCCAATGTCGTAATTGAAGTGGATAAATCTTCTTTACAAGGTGAATACACGATTAAAAACGTCCTAATTACTTTAGAAGAAGTAAACTCTCAGGTAAAAACCGCAGTTAACCTTGCGAACGGTGCGGATACCGCCGTAACAAATTTGACTTATGGGACTTACACCGCAACTTTAACCGGAGAAATTCTGATGAAAATCAATGGTCAAGATAAGTCCATGCAGATCAATGCAAGGAAATCTGGAATCGTTGTAAATTCTGAAACAACAAAACTTGCCTTGCAAACCTTTATTTCCGATCCTACAGCAAATTTCGTTTTTAAAGAAATATTCTTTGCCGGTACCCTGACGCCTGAAGGAAAACAATATAATGGAGATAAATATTTCCTAATCCACAATAACTCTTCGGACACCTTATACGCGGATGGATTATTCTTTGCACAATCAGATTTCTTAACGATTACGAAAAGGGATTATACTCCAGATGTGATGAAAGAAGCTTTTACCTCCGATCAGATTTTTATGATTCCTGGCACAGGTCGTCAATACCCAGTTGCCCCTGGTGATGATTTTATTATTGCCAACAATGCCATCAATCACACTGAAAATAATTCTAATTCCTTTGACCTGAGCCATGCTGATTTTGAAATCGAACTTATCGGAACAATTAATATTGACAATCCTAATGTTCCAAATGCCATTAATATCAATGGAAATATGTTGATGCACAATCAAGGCTATACGGGCTATGTGATGGGAAGATTACCTGAAGGAGTAGATGCTGCGAAATTTAAAGCAGAGACCGCTTATAAGTTCAGCTATACTTCTGCAAATGGTACTATAATGAACTTTAATTCTTTTAAAATTCCAAATTCATATGTCATCGATGCGGTAAATATTTCTGTAAAAACTGGATTTGAATGGCTGGTAACTGCAGATGCATTGGACATGGGTTGGACCTATGCAGGATTAGTAAAAGCAGACAAAGAAAGATATGGCAAGTCGGTAACTCGTAAAACCCTAGGGGCATTAGACAACGGAAAACCTTTCCTTAAAGATTCTAATAACTCTACCGAGGATTTTGAACCGGCAACTAAAGCTTCTTTATTGAAATAGAATGTTTAGAAATTTGTCCATAATAGTTCTGTTTTGCCTCTCCAATTTATCGTTGCAGGCACAGGATTCCTTGAAAGTAGATTTCAAGGGAATCAGGGAGCGTATTGAACTTTCACAGGGTATCATCAATGATTTGTATGCAAATCCTTCTTTGAAACCCTTTCAATATCAACAATCCCTAACTCCTGTGGACATCTCTTATTTTTCTGAATCGAAAGAACTATATAATTATCAGAAAGGTAGTGGTAATCAGGGGTTTCGATTCAACACGGAATCTTATCAGAAAAACATTTACCCCGATATCACGCTGTGGGGTAAAGCTACCTATGAGAATTATAAGCAGAAAAATCTAAGATTCAATGAAACCTCTGATTTTGATATTGTTTTTCCATACGTAACTGCTGATTCCATTGGTGGAGATCTCAATTCTGAAACCTATTATTTTGCAGGTGGTCTTGCCAAGACTATTGGTGCATGGACCATTGCTGGACAGGCAGGGTACAAGGCTAATTTAGCGCATCGACAAGTAGATCCTAGACCCAAGAATAACTCCTCAAATATTGATGCAAAAATTGCTACTGCTTATTTGCTTTCTAACCGATATGCGATTGCTGCAGGTCTTGGGGTCCGCTATTACAAGCAAAGAAATGATTTGGCTTTCGTCTCTGGACTGGGAAGACCTTCCATTTATCTTTTCAATGGACTAGCAGCCTATAATAGTCTGATTTCTGGATCCTCAGAGAATAAAGGAGCAATGCTCTATGAAGCCTCTGGAGTTCAAGCTCAATTTAGTGTGGCCCCGATAGATAAAAACGGCCTTTTTGTTGAAGTTGGAATTAACCAAAATATGGGCTTCAGAACCGTACCTCACTCCATAAGTACGGCGAATGAATGGACTGATCAAATATGGTCTGGAAAAATAGGCTATTTTAAAAATAAACTCAACTGGAGATATGGGGCATTGGCCAAAATAGACCTTCAAACCAGAAAAGGAACAGAAAGTCTGTTCAATAACGATGGCTCTAATTTGGGATATACCAAAATTGCAGAAATCTCTTCCTACAGGTACTATAACTTCAGATATAAGCTGGATGCTTTTGTCGGAAAAAAGAACTGGACCATAAGTCCTCATGCCAGTTATGCCCAATTTAAGGAGCAATATATCAGTCCCTTTCGGGAGCAATTGGCTGATAATCTAGATATTGGACTTAAAGGGCAGTATTTATGGGATTTCAAGGACGGATTATTTGGAATTAGTTTAAATTTGCAGAAGCGAATGCTGCTGAATAGCCGTTATAAGTTTAATGGCTTAAGGCAAAGTTCAGGCATTGCGGAAATGCTACAACAGAATTACAACTACCTGACTGCTGAACCTTTCTTGATTGAAGGTAATCTGCGGTATGACTTTGCGGTTTCTAAACAGATTAAACCATTTGTCATCGCCAATGCGAGTTCAGCAACTGAGATAAAACAAAAGTATTATTCATTGACCCTTGGGTTGATGTTTTAACGAATGAAATGAAAAAAGTATTAATTATAGGGTTTATTTTAGGAATAACAGTATTGAGTACCGCATTTCTAAGCGATAAAGACTTACAGGATTTACGTAGTCTTTATAGTAAACCTATTCAGGATTGGCCAAAACCTAACATCGACTCTGGAGTAGTCTATGAAGAATTTAAATCCCTTCCAAAGATTGATACCAGTTATTTTTCCTTGATGGAACAGCCGAAGGTGAAATTAGGTAAAATGCTCTTTTTTGATCCTATCCTATCTGGCTCCAATCAGATATCCTGTAGTTCATGCCATAATCCACAAACTTCCTTTGGCGACCATTCCACAGTACCGGTAGGTCATGACCATCTTGTCGGGGATCGCAACACTATTTCTTTATTGAATGTTGCTGCTCGTAAAAGTATGTTCTGGGATGGAAGAGCACATTCCTTGGAAGAACAAGCTCTAAGTCCTATTGAAGCCCATAATGAAATGGCAATGGATATCACCAAATTGGTTCCTAAGCTTAAAGCTATTCCTGGCTATACAAAACTTTTCAAAGAAGCTTTTGGCGATGATGATTTCTCCATGCCGGAAATTATGAGTGCTTTAGCGACTTTTCAACGCACCTTGACAAGCAGAAGAAGTCGATTCGATGAATTCATCGATGGTAAGTATGAGGCCTTGAATGATGATGAAATCGCAGGTCTGCATCTTTTCCGTACCAAGGCTCGCTGTATGAATTGCCATAATGGTCAATACTTTACCGATGAGGATTTCCATAATATCGGATTGACCTATTACAAAAGAAAATATGAAGACCTGGGTCGCTATAAGGTGACCAAGGATCCTAAAGATGTTGGAAAATTTAGAACTCCTTCCTTACGGGATGTAATGAATACCAATCCTTGGATGCATAATGGGCTATTTGATAATATAATTGGGGTTATCAATATGTATAATTCCGGGATGCAGATGAATAATCCGAGAAATGCAGAACAAGAAGCTGATCCAATGCACCCACGTATTGATCCCTTGATGAAAAAACTGGACCTGACCCGAGAAGAAATCAGACAAGTTGCCGCCTTTTTGGATGCAATTACAGCGACAAAATACCGCATGCCGAGGCCAGAAAACCTGCCGCGGTAATTTGTAACTATGTTGTCAACTAAACGTTTTTCTTTGGATTAAAGAATAGGTTCTCATGAGTTTTGCCTAACTTTGAAGGTTATGCAAAAGACTGCTATTCATACCCCCAAAACCCACATTCAAATTAAAGGTGCACGTGTCAACAATCTGAAGAATATCGATGTCGATATTCCTAAAAATCAGCTTGTTGTTATTACTGGGATGTCCGGATCCGGAAAATCCTCCCTGGCATTTGATACCTTATATGCTGAAGGCCAAAGAAGATATGTCGAAAGCTTATCCTCCTATGCCAGACAGTTTATGGGACGTATGAATAAACCTGATGTTGACTATATCAAAGGAATTGCTCCTGCAATTGCCATTGAACAAAAAGTTATTTCCAGTAACCCAAGGTCAACCGTAGGTACTTCCACTGAAATTTACGACTACTTAAAATTACTTTATGCACGTATCGGTAAAACAATTTCGCCGGTTTCGGGACAAGTAGTTAGCAAAGACTCAGTAAGCTCCATCGTCGATAAAGTAGTGAGCTATCCCGATGATACAACCATCACTATTTATAGCCCTCTTATTCCTAGCAATAATAGAAAACTGAAAGAAGAGCTATCCTTGCTTTTGCAAAAGGGTTTTGTACGGGTTAAGTTTAATGATACCATTCAAAAAATCGAGAGTATTATTGAGGATAAGTCCATTTCGAATGCAACGTTTAAAGAAGGTGATATCTTTATCGTGATTGACCGGGTTCGTTTAGATCATGAAGATGATACCATCAATCGGATTGCCGATTCTGTTCAAACTGCATTTTTTGAAGGTAAAGGAGAATGTGAATTGCAAATAGATGAAGAGTTATTTCACTTCTCAGACAAATTTGAACTTGATGGTATTAGTTTTGAAGAACCAACCCCTAATTTTTTTAGCTTCAATAATCCATATGGCGCTTGTAAACGTTGTGAAGGTTATGGGAAAATTATAGGTATCGACCCTGATTTAGTTATTCCAGATAAAAGCCGGTCTGTATTCGATGGTGCTATCGCACCTTGGCGTGGTGAAAAAATGGGTGCATGGTTGGATAAACTCGTTAGAACGGCTATCAAATTCGATTTCCCGATTCATCGTGCTTACAGTGATCTTACTAAGCAACAACAAGAATTGCTTTGGACTGGGAATAAATATTTCCGTGGACTGAACGATTTCTTTGCTGAACTCGAAGAACAAACCTATAAAATTCAATATAGGGTGATGCTATCCCGTTATAGAGGGAAAACCGATTGCCCAGAATGTAAGGGAACAAGGTTAAGGAAAGATGCTTCTTATGTTAAAATAAATGGGCACTCTATAACCGACGTAGTTTTATTACCCTTGAGCCAAGCTTTGGAGTTATTCCAAAACCTAGAACTTACCGAGAATGAGGCGATCATCGCAAAACGTTTGTTGGCAGAAATTGTAAACAGACTTCAATTTTTATGTGATGTCGGCTTGAGTTATTTAACCTTGAATCGCTTGAGTAATAGCCTCTCAGGTGGTGAATCGCAACGTATCAATTTGGCAACTTCATTGGGATCTTCCCTGGTGGGTTCCATTTATGTATTGGATGAACCAAGTATAGGTTTGCATCCAAGAGATACTCAAAGGTTGATCGGTGTTTTGAAATCATTACGTGATGCTGGAAATACCGTTATCGTAGTCGAGCATGAGCAAGAAATGATGGAAGCCGCTGATTATCTAATCGATATCGGCCCTGAAGCAGGTATTAATGGTGGGGAATTAGTTTTTGCTGGAACTTATCAGGAAATCCTAAAGGATAACAAAAGTTTAACCGGGGAATATTTAAATGGAGATTTATCTATTCAGGTTCCGGAGAAACGTAAAAAATGGAATGAAAGCATTCGTGTCAATGGAGCACGTGAAAATAATTTAAAAGGAATTACAGTCGATTTCCCATTGAATGTATTTACCGTGGTATCAGGAGTATCTGGATCGGGAAAAACTTCATTGGTAAAAAGAATCCTATATCCAGCATTGCAAAAGGCGATTGGTTCTTATTCTGGTGAACAAACCGGCCTCTATGATGGTCTGGAAGGAGCAATTGATCAGATCGAACAAGTTGAAATGGTCGATCAAAACCCAATAGGTCGTTCCACCAGGTCTAATCCTGTGACCTATGTAAAGGCCTGGGATGAAATCAGGGCTTTGTATTCTTCGCTTCCTGCTGCGAAAGCAAATGGATTAAAACCTTCAGCTTTCTCCTTTAATGTGGAAGGTGGACGTTGTGAGGTTTGTCAAGGTGAAGGGGTCGTGAAAATTGAAATGCAATTCATGGCAGATATCATCCTTCCATGTGAAGCTTGTGATGGAAAACGCTTTAAACAACATGTTCTCGATGTACAATACAAAGAGAAATCTGTTTCCGATATCCTTGATCTCAGTGTGGATGAGGCCATTGCGTTTTTTGCGGATCAACCTAAGATTCTTAATAAACTGATGCCATTACAGGAAGTAGGATTGGGCTATGTGAAGCTAGGACAATCGTCAAGTACTTTATCTGGAGGAGAAGCTCAAAGGATAAAATTGGCATCCTTCCTGATTAAAGGTAACAACCAAAAGAAAACCATGTTCATCTTTGATGAACCGACAACAGGCCTTCATTTTCATGATATTAGTAAGTTATTGAAAGCTTTTAATGCACTAATCGCTCAAGGAAATACTGTTTTGGTAATCGAACATAACTTAGATATGATTAAATCTGCTGACTGGGTAATTGATATTGGTCCAGAAGGTGGTGATAAAGGCGGAAATATTGTATTCGCTGGAACACCGGAAGATTTAGTGAAATGTAAAGACTCTTATACTGGTGATTTCTTAGTGCGTCACCTAAATTTTAAACCCTAAATTTTATTAATAATGTATAGAAAGTTAAGTATTTCTATGTTGTTCTTATGCTTCTGTACCTTGCTTTCGGCACAGGTAGAGCGGCCTAAATTAGTAGTAGGATTGATGGTCGATCAAATGCGTTGGGATTATCTATACCGTTTTGCCGATCGTTATGGCAATGATGGATTTAAACGTCTATTGCGTGATGGTTTCTCCTGCGAAAATGCAATGATCAACTATGTGCCTACTTTTACAGCTATCGGTCATAGCTCGGTCTATACGGGAAGTGTTCCTTCAATTCATGGAATTGCTGGAAATGATTGGATTGAACAACAATCCGGAACTTCCATGTATTGTACGCAAGATGATGCCGTTGAAGGCGTTGGAACCGCTGAAAAAGAAGGTAAACAGTCTCCAAGAAACCTTTTGGCGTCCACAGTGACTGACCAATTGAAACTGGCAACAAATTTTAACTCAAAAGTTATCGGTATTGCGATCAAAGATAGGGGCGGAATCCTACCTGCTGGTCACTTTGCTAATGCAGCTTATTGGTTTGAAGCAAAATCCGGTGATTGGATCAGTAGTACCTATTACATGGAAAAACTTCCTGAATGGGTAACAAAATTTAATGGTCAAAAACTGGCTGATAAATACCTGAAACAAGACTGGAATACGCTTTATCCTATCGAAACCTATAAAACGAATAGCATCGATGATGATAACGTATATGAAGGTAAATGGGCTGGTGAAGAAACAACCGGATTCCCAAGGAAAACATCTTTGTTGATGAAAGATGCAGGTTACGAGTTGATCAAAACCACTCCTTATGGTAATTCCATTACCCTGGATTTTGCCAAAGATGCCATCAAAAATGAAAAATTAGGACATAACCCTACGAAAGCAACCGACTTCCTATGTGTTAGCCTTTCTGCAACCGATTATGTAGGACACCGTTATTCGTTGTCTTCCGTGGAAATCGAAGATATCTACCTTCGTTTGGATCAGGAATTGGCAAACTTCTTCAAGTATCTGGATGAAACCGTAGGTAAAGGTAATTATACCTTCTTCCTGACTGCTGACCATGCTGCTTCTTATAACTCGCGTTATTTTATGGATATGCGTGGAAATGGCGGATACTTCTTCGCTAGACAACTCCAAAGAACCATGAATGACGAATTAAAGGAAGAGTTTGGTTCTGAAAATTTGATTATCAGTTTAATGAACTATCAGGTTCATTTGAATTATGCTGAAATTGAAAAATCGAAACTTGATGAAGAAAAAATCAAGAAATCTATCATCAAGATGTTAAGACATGAAGATGGAGTGGCTTATGTTGTTGATATGGAAGGCGGCGAGAATATGATGGTTCCTGCTGAAATCAGAGAAAAGATTATCAATGGTTATAACCGTAAACGTAGCGGTGCAATTCAGATCATTACAGAACCGCAATGGTATGATGGTACACCTCGTTCTACCGGTACAACACATGGTACCTGGACACCATACGATTCCCATATCCCATTGGTTTTTATGGGCTGGGGAATTAAACCAGGCAAAACCAACAAGGTGGTCAATATCACGGATATTGCACCTACAATATCGTCACTGCTCCATGTAATGGAACCAAATGGTTCTATCGGACAGCCGATTGTTGAGGTTTTGCAGAAATAACTTTATTTTTTATACTTTTGATAATAGACCAGACTGGTTTGATATGCTATCGAAGAAAACGAAATATGCGATAAAAGCCCTTATGGTATTGGGCCGAAATTATGGTAAAGAACCTATGCAAATCGGAAAAATTGCCGAGGAAGAACGCATTCCAAAGAAATTCTTGGAACAAATCCTTCTCGAAATGCGAAATGCTGGGATGCTATATTCTAAAAAAGGAGCTGGTGGCGGCTATAGCCTGAATAAAGCACCTGAAGATATTTATTTATCTCAGGTAATGCGCTTAATTGATGGACCTATTGCCTTGTTACCTTGTGTCAGCTTGAATTTCTATCGTTCTTGTGAAGAATGTGTAGAAGAACATGCCTGTGGTATTCGGGATACTTTTATTGAAGTAAGAAATGCCATGTTGCAAATCTTGAATGATACAAGTATCTCCAACTTAATTAATAAAGAAAAAGAATTGAACCTCGAAGTAGGTAAAGATTAAATTTCATAAAGCTCCAAAGGAAGCCCATCTGGATCGTTGAAAAAAGTAAATTTCTTATTGCTTGTTTCATCAATACGGATGGGCTCTGTTTTTATCCCCATCCCATGCAATACTTCTACTTGCTCCTGGATATTTTCAACCTCAAAAGCTAGATGTCTTAATCCTCTCGCCTCAGGATAACTTGGTCGAACTGCCGGATCGGGAAATGAAAATAATTCAATAATATACCGGTCGTTTAAGCCGAGATCAAGCTTGTATGAATCCCGCTCGGTACGATAGGTTTCCCTGATGATTTGAAACCCTAATTTCTCCACATAAAAGGCCTTTGAAACTGCATAATCACTGCAGATTATAGCAATATGATGTATGCCCTTGAGCTTTAACATTACAAGACTTCCATTAATTTTTCAAATGCCATCCCGCGTGAGGCTTTCAATAGAATCAAATAATCATCTAATGGATTTTCTACGAGATTCTCCTTGAGCGCATCTGTACTCTCAAAATAACTTGCCTGATCATCACGTTGCGCATAAAAGGCCTTTCCAACGAAGATCAAGCGGTCTAAGTTTAAACTCTTTGCCTTTTCAATGACTTTTCTATGCTCTACCTCACTTTGATCTCCCATTTCAAACATATCCCCAAGAATTGCTACCTTGCGATCCGCTTGAATGACATCTAAGTTTCCTAATGCAGCGGCCATACTGCTGGCATTCGCATTGTAGTAATCTGCTATGATGGTATTCTTATCCGTTTTACTGATCTGTGAACGGTTGTTCTGAGGGACATAATTACCCAATCCAGCATTGATCTGTTCTGTACTTAATCCAAAAGTTTTTCCCAATGCAACTGCCGCTAACATATTCTCAATGTTATAAGCACCCGTCAGATTAGTTTTTACTTCTTGTCGCGCTGCATCATCTTTATTTTTCCAGAAAATAGTCAGGAATGGATCTGCAACGACTAAACCGCCTTGGATTTGGTTTTTCTCTGTAAAACCATAGTAGATCACATCCTTTAAATTTCTATTTGCTGCCATCTGTAGCAGATATTCATTATCACCTTGAATATATATTTGGCCTTGGTTGGCATTTAGATAGTCATAAAGTTCGCCTTTTGCTTGCATGACACCTTCAAAGGATCCAAAACCTTCCAAATGGGCTTTCCCGACATTGGTAATAAAGCCATGTGTTGGATTGGAAATACCACATAAGAATTCAATTTCATGGACATGATTGGCTCCCATTTCTACAATAGCAATTTCGATGTCTTCCGTCAAGGATAAGATGGTCAAAGGAACCCCAATATGGTTATTCAGGTTGCCCTTGGTGGCATAGGTATGATACTTCTGAGATAGCACAGAGTTTAACAACTCCTTGCTGGTGGTTTTTCCATTGGTTCCTGTGACCCCAATGAAAGGCATTTTTAAATGTTTCCTGTGGAACCTTGCCAAATCCTGCAAGCTGCTTAACACATCCTCTAACAGAATATATGCTGGATCTTCCTTGTAAAATTCCGGGTCATCAATGACAACATATTTTGCCCCAGCCTCCAAAGCCTGATCAGCAAAACTATTACCGTTGAAGTTATCACCCTTTAAAGCAAAAAATAAACAATCCTTGCTGATTTGACGGGTATCGGTACATACTTTAGGGAATTCCTTATAAATCTGGTAAAGTTGATCTATTAGCATCGTATTTAAATTTAAACAAAGGTAAGCAAGCTGATTAAAATTATTGCAAAGCATTCTATTTTAATCCAAGCGCAATTCGAATCTAATTCAATGTTCCTGGGGATCACTGCCGGATCTCCGTCTGATCTCCTCCGGACCTCCTTCGGATTTTTTCGAAGAAGATCCGAAGGAGGTCCGGAGAAAGTCCGAAGAAAGTGCGCTAAAACAGCTAATTATTCCTAAGCTTTTCTCCTTGATGGGTAGAAAAACACTAGGAAAGGGAAAGCCAATAAAAAATAATGGAAGGAGCTGGAAGTTCTAGCTCTTAAGAAAAGAGTTTAGGTGAGGTAAAAATAAAACAGGGGCAATTGCATCAAAGCAATTGCCCCTGTTTATGGTATTGTAAATTCTTATAAAGACAGAATCTCAACGATTCTAGTCAGGTTTTCGTTTACTTTATCGATATGCTTGATTGCTTTGTTGAATGGAGTAAACTGTACATTTCCACAGATTAGACCTGCCATTTCAGCTTTACGACCTTCCAGAAGACCTTCTACTGCAGCAACTCCTAAACGACTTGCCAGTACACGGTCCATACAGGTAGGTGATCCACCACGTTGGATATGGCCTAAAATTGAAAGACGAACATCGTAAGCAGGGAAATTCGCTTGAATTTTCTCCGCTACTACCATTCCACCTTCTTTATCCCCTTCAGCAACGATAATAATACGAGATGATTTGTTTTTTCTGGTTTTATCCAGTCTTTTCATGATCGCATCATAATCTACTTCTAGTTCGGGAATTAATACCGCTTCAGCACCTGTACTGATTCCGGAGCGTAAAGCAATTAACCCAGAGTCTCTACCCATCACTTCCACAACGAATAGACGGTCGTGAGATTCTGCGGTGTCCCTGATTTTATCAACTGCTTCAACAACCGTGTTGATGGCTGTGTCATATCCAATCGTAAAGTCAGTTCCGTTCAGGTCATTATCAATGGTTCCCGGCATACCGATAATTGGCATGTCGAACTCCTCGATAAATTTGGATGCTCCGGTAAATGTACCATCACCACCAATTACGACCAATGCATCGATATTGTGTTTTTTTAGATTCTCATAAGCTTGCTTCCGACCTTCAACAGTACGGAATTCATCGCTTCTTGCAGTTTTAAGAATAGTACCACCACGTTGGATAATATTGGCTACGGATTTAGCGTCCATTGGGGTAATATCCCCTTGAACCATACCGTCATATCCCCTACGTATACCAAACATATTTTTGCCATGATAGATTCCTGTTCTGATAACTGCCCGAATGCCTGCATTCATGCCAGGAGAGTCTCCTCCTGACGTCAATACTGCGATGTTATTAATGTTGCTCATAGTTCAAATATACCGAAATACTTATTTTTTGAGGATAAAATGTTAAGAAAGCTTATTTCTTTGCTTTATAAGCATCAATAGCAGATTGCAAGTAGGCTTTATAACTTTCGATATTGGTGTTTGATCCGCTGGTCGGAACCAGAAGCTGTTCATCGTTGTCCAAAAGGGCATATAAAGGCTGTGAATTACTATTGAATCTTGAAATTTGGAAATCGGTATTTTTTCGACCCACGTTTTTGATTTTTTTACCTGTTGTTTTCGATACAAATTGCTCTGCTTCTGGTAATTCCAAATCATAATCATCCACATACAGTTCAGCAAGGATAAATTGCTCGTTAATCATTTGTTTGATTACAGGATCTGACCATACTTTGGATTCCATTTCACGACAGTTTACACAGTTCCAACCCGTAAAGTCCACCAACAGGGGTTTGTCTTGCGCTCTTGCTGCTGCCAAAGCCTCATCGTAATCATAATACGGATCCATTCCTTTGATGGTCGTGCGATCATGGAAGTGCTTAAAGTATTTACGGTTATTTGCGTCAGGAGAAGTGGCATGCCCAGCTTGCACCCCTGCAGAGATATCAAAATCTTGTGTTCCAATTGGAGGAAGGAAAGCGGATACAGCTTTCAGTGGTGCTCCCCACATTCCTGGGACCAAATAGACCACAAAGGAGAATACCAGAACTGCAATAATCGTTCGAGGGACAGACATAAACTTCAGGTCGCTGTCATGGGCGAACTTGAGTTTTCCAATGAGGTAAAGTCCCATCAATCCGAAGATGGCAATCCATAGGGCAAGAAATACTTCACGGTCGAGGAATTGCCAGTTGTAAGCCAAATCCACATTTGATAAGAATTTCAAAGCCAAAGCAAGTTCTAAGAAACCTAGAACGACCTTCACACTATTTAACCATCCACCAGATTTTGGCATTGATTTTAATAGTGCCGGGAACATAGCGAATAGGACAAATGGAATCGCCAAAGCAATGGAGAAGCCTAGCATGGCAATGGCAGGAGCCAAACGGTCACCTTTAACCGCTGCATTTACCAATACTGTACCGATAATAGGTCCGGTACAAGAGAATGATACCACAGCTAAACTCGCTGCCATAAAGAAGTAACCAAGTAAGCCTCCTTTATCGGATTTTGCATCAATTTTATTTACGAAGGAACTTGGTAAGGTAATTTCAAATGCTCCAAAGAACGATGCTGCAAAAAATACCAGCATCAAGAAAAAGAAGAAGTTGAAAATACCATTTGTTGACAGAGCATGCATGGCTTGTGGGCCAAATATCATGGTAATCAACATTCCTAAGGCTACATAAATCACCACGATAAACAAACCATAAGTTAATGCTTGTGTTACAGCCTGAACTTTGCTAGCGGATTTTTTAGTAAAAAAGCTAACGGTCAGAGGTACCATTGGGAAAATACAAGGCATTAAAAAGGCAACAAATCCGCCTATTAGACCTTGAATAAATATTCCCCAAAGGGAGTTATCTTTTTGGTTATCGGATGAAACTACTGTTGGACTCACCGTTGCGGTGCTATCTGATGTTGCAGTAACTGCTCCATCAGAGAATTCAACATCCCCGAAATCTGTAATCAGCGTATCGGAGGTTTTTGCTTCTTCCTGACCAGAGCTGAATTCTACGTCATCAAAATTAATAAGAGTGTCTTGGGAAAATCCTTTTAAAGGAGTTACAGTAATAAGAAATAGCCACGTAAAGGCTATCAAAACGTTTTTTAAGCTAAACATATTTTAAGAGAATATGGAAAATTAAGAAAAAGGCAGGGTGTTCCTGCCTTTTGGTTCTTTCTATATTTTATTGAGGTTACTTGATAGTAACGGCAAATTCGTACTCATCTGGTGGTAAACAACGCTCTTTGTCGCATGCCATAAAGGTAGCTACTCCTTTAACCGTAGTTGGCTTATTGTTTGCCAATTTTACTTTTTGTTGAAAAACTACTTCACCATTGTAATAAGGAACATTCATCTTGAAGACATCTTCAAATTTTGACTTTGGTTCTTTAGCAGCTGGTTTACCAACAACTTTAGCTCCGTTTGCAGGAGTGAAAGCGAAGGATGTAGAAATAGGACCACCGGAAGGTACATTTAACCCGTAAATATGCCAACCTTGATCAACATTAGCTTTTAATAGAATTACCGCTTCTGTGTCTGAAACTTTCTTAAATCCTACAGACCATTTCACAGGAGTCTCTACTTGCGCAAAAACACCGGATACAGCGAAGATTAGAAATGCAATTAATAGATTTATTTTTTTCATAAAAACCGTTTTATTCTAACTTATGACTACTTATTGTTCATATAGTTTAAAATCAAAGTTAGGATTATCTTGAATAATATAATGCAGAAGTACTAAATTTATTGCAAATTAAAAACAACTTCTTTGAAATAATATTTTTTCTCGCTATTGTTTTCAAGTAATACCAATTCTCCGGTTTTATCAACTCTCAACAAGTAGGCTTCAAAGCTTCTATTTCCTGTAGAATAACTAGAAATTATGCTTTTTCTGAAAAGATTATCATTGTATTCCTGTAGTAATCTGCTGTCATTCAGCTTTTTGCACTTATGGTCTTGAAATCTGTGATGGAGGTGAGTAAGGAGGTTTAGGCAAGCTTCAGGTAGGTCATGAATAAATTTTCCGGTTTCATTGAGAATCGAACTTGCCGTATTTGCGATGTCTTCAAAAAATTGCTTTTGGTTGACATTTATCCCGATGCCAATGACGGATTGTTTTATGCTTTGTCCGGCGCTTTTATTCTCAATTAAAATCCCTGCAATTTTTTTATTCCCGATAAGGATATCATTGGGCCATTTGATGGTTGCTTTCACTTGGATGGACTCCAACCAGTCTATTATTCCGAGGCTAATCAACATATTAAGGCTGAAGTGGTCCGTTAGGGGCAGATGAGTGGGATAGAGGACAAAACTAAAGGTGATGTTACTATTGGGTTCAGAGCACCATACGTTTTCCCTTTGGCCGCGACCATGGGTTTGATTTTTTGCCATAATGGCAGACCACTCAGGGAGTGGCTTGAAATTTGACAATTGAGATTTTAAATAATCATTGGTAGAGCCTATTTCGTCTAAAACAATTAGCTTTTGACGTAGTGATTCTCCCGAAAATGTGTTATTTTGCAAAAGATATTGTGTTAAAATAATTTTTGAAACAATTTATTAGTCAAAAGTATAATAAATCTGAATGAGTAAAAATAAAAAAAGTTCGTTGTCCGAGAAGCTAGCCGATGTGGTCATACTAGGTATGCAGGAGAAAAAAGGCAACGAAATTGTGAGGATGGATATGCGAGAGGTAAATGGAACCTTGTCTGACTATTTTGTGATCTGCCATGCTGATTCTACGGTTCAAGTGAACGCTATAGCAAAGAGTGTTGAGGACGAAGTATATAAAGCATTTGGTCAGGACCCATGGCATAAAGAAGGCCAGGGAAATGGCGAATGGATATTATTGGATTTTATTGATGTGGTAGTCCATATTTTTAAAACCGATAAGCGGGAGCATTATAGAATAGAAGACCTTTGGGGAGATGCCCATATGAGCAAATACCAAAGCGCATAATAATTGTTGTGAAACGTAGATTAAGTTTATAAATGAAGAAAGTTCCGAGTAAGAAGATTACGCCAATGCCACCAAAATTTAATATGATCTGGCTTTGGATTGCGATGATCGTAGGGTTTTTTGGGCTTCAGTACTTATTTAGTGGCGAGTCATCCAAGAAAATTACCTACAAGGAGTTTGAACAAACAATGCTTATCCCTGGGGATGTTGAGAAATTAGTTGCCTACAAAAGCAATGATTTAATCGACGTCGAAGTATATATTAAGAGTGATCGATTGGACCAAGAGAAATACAAAGGTATTTCCACAAGTCCGAATAGTCTTTCTTTTTCCAATTCGACTGGTCCACAATTCCGATTTACGGAGCCATCAGCGGAGATCCTAGAACAAAAATTAAAGGCATCTCAAGACAGTTTGGCAGTAAGTCAACCAAGAATTGGCGTAACATATGAAGATAGAACGAATCCATGGGCTGGATGGTTTATTTCTTTTATGCTGCCATTGTTGATTATTGTGGTGATTTGGATTTTCTTGATGCGTCGTATGAACGGCGGAGCAGGTGCAGGGGGTGGTGCCATTTTCAATATTGGTAAATCCAAAGCGCAATTGTTTGATAAAGAGTCCCAAATTAATATCACTTTTAATGATGTTGCCGGATTAGAAGAGGCAAAAGAGGAAGTGATGGAGATTGTAGACTTCTTGAAAAACCCGAAAAAATATACAGACCTAGGTGGTAAGATTCCAAAAGGTGCCTTATTAGTAGGCCCTCCGGGAACTGGTAAGACCTTGTTGGCGAAAGCTGTGGCAGGGGAAGCGCAAGTTCCATTCTTCTCCCTATCAGGTTCAGACTTTGTCGAAATGTTTGTGGGAGTAGGTGCATCTCGTGTACGTGACTTGTTTAAACAGGCAAAAGAAAAGGCGCCATGTATCATCTTTATTGATGAGATTGATGCCATCGGACGTGCACGTGGTAAAAATTCTATCATGGGTGGAAATGACGAGCGTGAAAATACATTGAACCAATTATTGGTTGAAATGGATGGTTTCGGTACAAACGTTGGGGTTATTATCCTGGCAGCAACCAACCGTCTGGATGTATTGGATTCAGCATTGTTGCGCCCAGGACGTTTTGATAGACAGATTTCTATCGATAAGCCAGATTTAATCGGTCGTGAGCAAATTTTTAATGTGCACTTGAAACCGTTAAAATTAGCTGAAGAGGTAGATGCTAAGAAGTTATCAGCCCAAACACCAGGATTTGCCGGTGCTGAGATTGCAAACGTATGTAACGAAGCCGCATTAATTGCAGCGCGTAAGAATAAAAAAGCTATTGAAATGCAAGATTTCCAAGACGCTATTGACCGCGTCATTGGAGGACTTGAGAAAAAGAATAAGATTATCTCTCCGGAAGAGAAGAAAATTGTGGCATACCACGAAGCCGGACATGCTATCGCAGGTTGGTTCTTGGAGCATGCGGATCCATTGGTTAAGGTATCGATTGTACCTCGTGGTGTAGCGGCATTAGGTTATGCGCAATATCTTCCTAAAGAGCAATTCTTGTACACTACTGAGCAACTTATTGACAGTATGTGTATGACCATGGGTGGACGTGTTGCTGAGGATATCACTTTTGGTAGAATCAGTACAGGTGCACAAAATGACCTGGAACGTATTACCAAATTGGCTTATGCCATGACTGCGGTATATGGTATGAACCATAAAGTTGGTAATGTATCCTTTAGAGATAGCTCTGGTGATAGTCAATTCCAAAAACCTTATTCTGATCAAACAGCTGAATTAATTGATGATGAAGTAAGGGTATTGATTTCAGAAGTTTATGATAGAACCAAACAATTGTTGTTAGACAAACAGGATGGTTTAATTAAAATTGCTGAGAAATTATTGGAGAAAGAGATCTTATTCCAAACTGATTTGGAAGAGATCTTAGGGAAAAGACCATTTACCAATAAGACAACCTACGATGAGTTTGTGAATGGTGGCGCAGATGGAGGTGGAGTACCACAAACTGATCTTCCAATTCCTGCAACTGATCGCGAAGATGTGCAATCCAATTCAGAGGCACAGAAAAAATTAGATTCAGAATAATTTTAAGATAAAAATAGCAGGCAGGACCTTTGGTCCTGTCTGTTTTTATAATATGAATATCAGGAATACGACAGCGAAAGAAAAGATGCTGAAGAAAATTCGGCAGGCACTCCTTCAAAAGAGGGAGAATCCACATCCTATGTTTGAGGAAAGCGCTTTATATAAGGATGAAGAGGATTCATTAGATGTTACTTTTGCGAGGGAATTTACCCAGATGTCCGGTAAGTTTATTTACTGCGACGGGGAAATTAACCTTATTGAGAACCTGATTATTCTAATTGAGAAAATCAACATCAGTAAAATCTATGTTTGGGAGAAACCATTGCAACAGATGTTGGATCAATATGGTTTTCCCTTTCGCCAATCCCAACAAGCTTTAGAAGAAATTGAAGCAAGTATTACCACTTGTGAATCCCTGATTGCGAGGAATGGAAGTATTATGATTTCGAATGCTTCCGAATCAGGGCGTCGATTAAGTGTGTATCCTCCTGTTCATATTGTTATTGCCCGAGCTTCCCAATTAGTGATGGATGTGAAGCATGCCATGGCCCAGTTCAAAGAACGTTATGGCGATGATCTGCCAACCATGATTACGACCATTACTGGCCCAAGCCGTACGGCTGACATTGAAAAAAGATTGGTATTGGGAGCACATGGACCAAAAGAACTTTATTTGTTTTTACTAGAAGACCGTTTTTAATGATACAATACTATCTTACTGCTACCCCTGTTGCCAGTATTATTTTTGCACTAACCATCGGATTAAGTATTTATGTTTTTTCAAACCCACAATGGTTCGGTAAACTAATGCTGCATCCATATTCCGTTTATCGTGATAAAAGTAAATGGTATCTTATGTTGAGTAGTGGTTTGATTCATAAAGATTGGATGCACCTGATCTTTAATATGATTACCTTCTATTATTTTGGATTTGGTTTAGAGCAGATTTTTGTAGAAATCAGTGGCCCATCAGGGCATCTTCTATTTGCATTATTGTACATTGTTGCTTTGATTTTGAGCGATATCCCTACCGTATTGCAACAGAAAAATAATTATAACTACCACAGTTTAGGAGCTTCGGGAGCAATCAGTGCCGTGCTTTTCAGTTATATTCTTTTTAATCCAAAAATGATGTTGGGCATCTTTATGATTATTCCTATGCCAGCTTATATTTTTGCTTTTGTTTATTTGGGATACTGTATCTGGGCTTCTAAAAATTCGAATGATGGAATTAACCACGATGCCCATTTATTTGGAGCTCTGTCAGGATTGCTTTTTACCATAATTGCCTATCCTTGGGTCATAAAGCATTTTATAGACCAGTTTTAACAAAGACATTTTACATATTATTCATTAACAGGACATTGAATTGATGTCCATCGGGGTCTGAGAAAGCAAAGCCATAATAATTGTTTTCGTCTTTCCCAATGGGTTGGGTTATAGTACCGCCCGCTGCTCGAACTCTGTTTTCAAATTCCTGAACTTCTTCTTCTGTATCTGCGGATAGCGTAAAAATAATACCATCCGTTTTAGATCCATTGGGTAAGTATTTGTCAATTTGACCTGTTCCTTTTTCAAAGAAGTGTATTACAAAATTATTTTCCCCAAAAAAGAAACTTGCCAATTGAAGTTTGTCGCTATGTGGAGGAGTATTGGATCTAAAACCTAGTTTACTATAGAATTCATCTGTCCGTTGCGCGGATTGAACGCTGTAATTCGCCCATATTAGTTTTGGATTCATAAAGTTGATTTTTAATTTGTTAAGGAACAAATTGTAGAGGATTTCGTTTCCAATTTTTTATTTTTCTTGTCTTAGGGCAAGTCGAAAACTTTCCACAACTTTTATTTTTGATGTAAATAGAACGTTATGAAAAATCAATTAGAAGCACGAATAATAGTGGAAGCGAGTATAGAGCAGGTTTGTGAAGTTTGGACCAAGGCAGCATATATTAAAATATGGAATGTTCCTTTTCCAGGTTGGCATTGTCCAACAGTTGTTAATGAAGTAAAGACTTCAGGTGTCTTTGATTTTCGAATGGAAAAGAAAGATGGTTCTGAAGGGTTTAATTATAAAGGGAAATATACTTTAGTGGTTCCTTTTGAAAGGATAGAGATTTTACAAGACGATCATAGAAGGTCTGTAATTCTATTTAAGAAAAAGGGAGATTCTGTGGAAGTCATCGAGCAATTTGAACCCGAAGAGCATACTGAGCTAACTTTACAAAAAGACTTTTGCCAAGCTGTATTGAATAAGTTTAAAGCCTGTGTAGAAAATAACCTGAAATAGACTGTAAAGCGGTTTTCCTTCTTTTATTTTATTTGAAAATTTATTCCTAATTGAAGTGTTGAGAGGTCATAGGGACCGAAGTTCTGCATGTCAAACTTAGGCTTGTAGGCTGCAAAAACAGCGACTGGAGATTTATTAAAGTGATAGTTTAAGGATGCTTGAGGGCGAATCAAAAAATATCTTTCCCTAATATTATTTGGAGATTCAGCGGTATACTCAAGCACAATTCCAGTTCCCAATAGGCAAGATAAATGATTCATAAAACTAGGGAGCTGATATAAGTAATCTGCACCTATATAAGCACTTTTAATATTCGAATATCCTATGTAGGATTGAAATAGCTGATGTTTTGTGAGCTTTCTGCCATACTGCAATCCATAATAATATTCAATTTCATTAAGCAATGGATTTTCAGTGGAACTTTGCTCCTCAAGATTGATCTCGATAAAAACTGCAATGCTGTTTTTATCAGTTTTCGGTTGGGGATTAATATTTGCCATTAATGGCGTCAAAAGCGTCAATAAGTATAATTTCATGCTTACTATAAAATGTAAATCACCTTTTAAAAGACGATTTGATGCAGGATGCATCTAAAGAGCTTGCTTACTGAATAATTTTATTAGAATTCAATAGGGAATTGCTCCTTATTTTAAATTTTTTTGGTAAAACTATTCGAATATTTAAATCTTTGGAATCACTAAATATTTCCTAATAATTTAATAAGGCGCAAAAATAGTATAAAATTATCAATTTTAGGTTCTGTTGATAAAATATGATTAGAGAAGTTGGTATCTATTTCAGGGGTTAAGCAGGTAAGGATTTTTTCTAAACTAAGAGTACTTTCCAAGCATCTTCAACATTGCCAGTTTCTAATAAGGATTTTGCTTTGGTATGTTTTATTAAGGTGCGTGTATAAATATCTATCGAGTTGTCAAGGAGATCTCTCATTTCATCGGTTTGGCTAAATTCTTTAAGCTCCTTATCTGAAGGTAGATTATTTACAAGTGCCAGTAAGCCTAAATTATTCCCTGTTAATACGGAAGAGTTTTTTATCTCTGCGGGAATAGCATCAAACCCAATACCTAATCCAGTACTGTTTTTTGGTTTATCAATTTTAAATAAATTTTCGGGAACAACCCTACAATACCAATCTCCACCCAGTCGCGCGACAAGATCTAATTTTTGAGGTTCTATTTTGCCATTTTCGTTAATGATGTCTTCTTTGATATGGAGTCTCTTTACCTCAGCAAGAATCAAATTACCAGAACCAGCACTATTTCCTAAAGTAATAACATCCTTTATAAGGCATTCCATTTGTACCGATGATTCTGCCACCCTTGGTGGTTTTACAATTTCCGATGGTATTTCTGTCAACCCAGATTTTAAGAACTCGTTTATGTCCTTTGGATATTCCTTGCTAGTGAGGTAAGTCTGTTGAACCATATTATAATTCACAATATTTATCACGCATTCTGGTACTTCAAGAATGTTCTTGAGCGTATGTTTCTTGCTATTATCATGTGCCCTTGTGGTGACAGAAAAAATGCAAATTGGAGGATCGATACTAACAACATTAAAAAAACTAAATGGGCTCAAATTTACATTTCCATTTTTATCGATCGTGGAGGCAAAACAAATAGGTCGTGGGGCTATGATACTGTGCAAATAACTTTGCATTTCCGATGATGTTAAGGATGATGCGTCTATTGTTTTTAATTTCATCTATATGTAGTAATGATTTTTAAGCGCAGAAAAAATAAAATTAGATCCTGTTTGTGGTTATTTTATAGTTGGTCAGTTCGGATAATTAGTCCAGAGCTTAAGTATAAAACTACAATATTTTTTTGTTTCAAGGGGTCGGTAAAGAATAAAATAAAATTTCTATAAAAGAAATAAAATTAACTAATTTTATCTTGAGGTAGAGTTTATAATTCTATTTTGATTTGTTTATCTGATCATTTTTATGAGAAATTTTTTAAAATATATCCTAGTTTCCCTTGTTGTGGCTTCTTGTGGACCATATCCTGACAAACCAGATTACAAATATGAATACCAAAATTATAGTAGTTATAATTTAGAGGTGAAAAGATATTTGTCAAGTTATGCTATTAATGAAAAGGAAGTAGTTGAATATAGCTATAGATTAAACAAGAATGAATCTATTCGATTCGATGAACAAACGGATGAGTATACTCATTTTAAACATCTCCGTTTGGATTCAGTTAAAATTCTCTTTGAAGATGGGAAAGAGCAGTTATTTAGGAGAAATGATTATTATGTTAATCTTAAGCGACATCAACGCGGCCCCATGGGTCCTGCAAGTCAGGTAATGACGGATCAAGGATCTTATATCCTAAAAACATATATTATCGATGATTCAGTCTATCAATTAGAAAAGTAGTTGTTGGCTCAAGATAAACTTAGGGTTTTAACCGGTTCAATTTCGTAGGCTATTCTCCAGGCATCCCCATGTGGCCTGTTGAATAAAATCGATTATTTAAATCCTGATTGAGCTTCTGGACAACACAAGAAGATAGACAAATAAGACATACAAAACATAAACCTATTTTATTCATGGTCTTTTATTTAATAATTGAACTAAGAAATGTTGAATTTTTTAATGTAAATATGGGTTTTTTGGTATTGAAATAAGCTTATATCCTTCGGTTTTTAAAGACTTTTGTAACTCGGAGTCAGGTTCGGTCTTGAATATAATAATACTCAAAGTTTGGCTAGGGACAATTCCCCATTTTGATAGAAAATCTCGTAATCCCTTCTTAAGGAGAATCTTTCTAAATCTTTTTTCAGATTTGTCTGCGGGGATTTTTTCACTTCCCGGGAACCAATAGTTTGGATTAAAACTTTTGATTGCTACCATTGGCAGGTTTAGTCCGGCTGCAAATTTTTCCATTTCTCTTTCTGATACTTTGTAAACAAAATTGCCTACTGGTTCATATGAAAATCTATTCTTCCAAATTTTATTTATTAAACCATATTTAATTTTTTCTAGGATATTATTGATTAACAATAAGCATGGCATTTTCAAAATTGGATCCTGTGGTTCAATGATAACAATAGCTTTTTTAGATACTCGGATCATTTCATATAGTGCTGCATATGGTCTTGGGAAATGATGGTAGGACTCTTTACATAGAATATAATCAATGCTATTATTCTCGAAAGAGAGTTCTTCTGCATTTTCGGCTGAATATTTCTCAATAATCCCAACTTCTTTAGATACGGCAAGAAATTCATTACTAATATCGGAAGCAATGACATTTTGAACGCCTCTCTCCAATAAATAGTTTGCATCATGACCATAGGCATCTCCTATAGTAAGCCAGGTTGCATCTTTATATTTTGTAATGGGTTTGACGCAATCAAAAAAATGATTTTGTAACCAGTGGTTTATTGATCCTTTGTAAGCTTTTATTCCATTCAACAGGGCCAATTTTTGCTCTTTTTCAGGGAATAGGTTTGTATACCAATTGGAATGTCTATAATAACTATCTTCTTGAGGAGGTTCTGGATTCTTGGATGTATTTTCCATGTTATTGTTTAATCTGAGCAGGAATTTAATAATAGCTTTAGCCGGTCCAATTTTCTCGGTCTAAACTTCGGAGTTGTATGGCTTCAGCGAGGTGTTCATTGCTGATTTCAAGGCAATCGGCTAAGTCGGCGATTGTTCGGGCGACTTTCAGAATCCGGTCGTAAGCTCGGGCGGAAAGATTTAATCTTTCCATTGCTCTTTTAAGCAACTTTCTTCCAGTTTCATCAATAATGCAGATTTCCTGGATGTTTCGAGCTCTCATTTGTGCGTTATTGTGGATATTTGGATATTTTTTGAAACGTTGTTCCTGGATTTTTCGGGCTTGGATCACTCGGTTTCTGACCGCTTCGCTTCTCTCAGAAGATTTCTTTTCGGTCAATTCATTAAACTCTACAGGGGTAACCTCAATATGGATATCGATTCTATCCAACAGCGGGCCTGAAATTTTACTGATATATTTTTGAACGTTATGGGTTCCGCAGAAACAGGTTCGCATGGGGTGATTGTAAAAACCACAGGGACAAGGATTCATTGCGGCAATCAACATAAAGCTTGCAGGATAGTCTACGGTAAATCGGGATCTTGAAATCGTAATAGACCGTGATTCTAAGGGTTGGCGCATCACTTCCAATACTGACCTTTTAAACTCCGGGAGTTCATCCAGGAAAAGCACACCATTATGAGCGAGCGATATTTCTCCTGGTTGAGGATAATTTCCACCGCCTACGAGGGCTACATCAGAAATAGTATGGTGTGGAGATCGGAAGGGTCGGATGGTTAATAGCGAAGTTGAGTTGGGGAGTTTCCCGGATACTGAGTGTATTTTTGTAGTTTCCAAAGACTCATCAATGGTCAATGGGGGGAGGATGGTTGGCAATCTTTTGGCGAGCATTGTTTTTCCGGAACCTGGTGGGCCAATAAGGATTAAATTATGTCCTCCCGCGGCAGCTATTTCCAAGGCTCTTTTAATATTTTCCTGACCCTTTACGTCTGCAAAATCTAAATCGTAACTATTCAGCAGCTGTTCAAATCGTTCGTTGATGTTGACCTTGCTGGATTGAATTTCCTTGCTGCCATTGATGAATTGCAGAGCATCACTCATGGTAGTTATTCCAATTACCTCGATTCCGGCAACAATGGCAGCCTCCTCCGCATTTTCCGTAGGAAGAATTATTCCTTTAAATCCGTCTTTTTTGGCTTGCAGGGCAATGGGTAGGACTCCTTTGATGGGTTGGACTTTGCCATCTAGGGACAGCTCCCCTAATATGATATATTTATTTAAGGATACCGTTGGAATTTGGTGAGATGCTGCCAAAATTCCTATTGCGATGGCTAGATCATAAGATGAGCCTTCTTTTCGAATATCAGCGGGGGCTAAGTTGATGATTATTTTCTGGCGCGGCATGGAATAGCCGTTGGACAAAATGGCGCTTTCGATTCGTTGCAGACTTTCTTTGACGGCATTATCGGGAAGTCCAACTATAAAATAATGCAATCCTCCAGTTACATTAACTTCTACCGTGATGCTAGTTGCGTTAATACCAAATACGGCACTGCAATATGTTTTTACCAACATTTATGCTAAAAATTGTTTCTTTAAAAATAAATAAATTTATTTAGAAATGAGCGCTATGACTGTTTATTATCTGTGATGGTTAAAAACATTAACCCTGCTATAAATAGAAAACTTGACATACTTGACATGACAATATTTTCTTGGTTTGTGAAATTGAAAAAGTTTAGGAAGAACAGATCAGGAAATGGAGGATGTCATCTAAGCGATAATTGGTTTAAATTTGTAGGATAAAACTTCGTTTATGGGTTAATAATGCAGATTATTAATGAAAGAAATTGTGGAATATCCTTCGAAATTCTTAACTTTTACTGAATTACAATAAGATGTTTGTAGATTGAAGTTGACGGTATTGGGTAATTTTTTAATAAATAAAACGATTCGGTCTATTTTTTGTTATAATAGTAATATTAGAAATTGGTTTAACAACATAATTGCAAAATAAATATGAAGGATAACGGTAAAATTGTAACAGCGCTGTTGGCTGGACTAGCCGCAGGTGCAGTTTTGGGAATTATTTTCGCGCCAGAGAAAGGGAGCGAGACGAGAGAGAAGTTGAATGAATCATTAGCTGATTTGACGGATGCGATCAAGGAGCGTGCTGAGGAGCAATTCGATCAGTTGAGTGATTTTAAAGATAAAATCGTTGCGGCGGTAAAGTCTAAAATAGGCAGAGCAGAAGATGCGATCGATGAGGAAATCGAGGAGCATGCATAGTGCATTAGCCAAACCTTAGATTATTAAAAATTTTTAAATAATAGTTCCAAGACTATCGCTAGGTAGTCTTGGGATCTATGATATGGAATTACGTGCATGGAAGAACAAAAATTTTCATTTTCTGAAGTATTCGATAAATCTAAAGAATACATAGAGACACAAATAGAATTGGCAAAGTTGAAGGCGTTATCACGATCTTCAAGGATTGCCGGGTCATTGATTGTGGATGGTAGTAAGGTTTTATTATCCTTACTGATTGTGTTTTTTATATCTCTGGCCTTAGGCTTTTATTTAGGGGAGTTATTAGGGAGTTATTCTTTAGGATTTTTGGCTACTGGGGGGATCTTTTTTGTGATACTGCTCTTGATTAGAGTATTTGAACCTCGTTTGGAGGCGAAATTCATGAACATGACGATAAAGCGAATTATGTCAAAATGGGACGCTGACGATCATGATATTGAGGTTGAGGAAATCAAAGAGGAAGTCCGTGATGCGGAAGAAAGAGTTGAGGAAGAGTTAAAAGAAGAAAAAGAACGAGTTTAATCAGGATATGAGAACAAAGGTTACAAATTTTGATGAATTGACAGCGGAGATTGCTCGCCTTAAAATCCAAAAGAAAGAGCAAGAAGCATTTCTGTTGAATCAATATGATTTACTGAAACATAAGGTTGAAGCCCCTGCGCGTATTGCCAATATGATTTTTAACCGTGTTCCCGGCGTATCCACTATAAAAGGATTGGTTTCGGGTATCGGTCAGGTTACGAATAAGAATAATAAGGCTGATTGGTTGACAAAAGCCCTTCAATTGGGACTTCCATTGGTTTTAAACCGTACTTTGTTGAAAAATGCGGGTTGGTTGAAGAAAGGATTAGTTCTTTTTGGATCCGAAACAGTTGCGAGTCAGGTTAATCAAAGTAAGGTTACGGCCGTAATTGACAAGTTGACTTCTTTTATTAAGCCTAAAAAGAAGAAAAAGAAAAAGGTCGCTGAAGTAGAAGCCGTTGTAGAAGGCACTCCGATTCCACCGAATCATCCACCGATGATCACGGCAGAGGAAAGTGTTCAGGATAATATGTACGGTATTCCAAAAGACAGCGAGGCCTATTAGGACTCATTTCCAAGCTATGGGTTATTATTCTTGATTTTTGCTCAAGAAATCTTCATAAGCAAGTTTTATCCCATCTTTAAGGGAGGTTTTTGCTTTCCAGCCCAAGCTATGTAATTTGCTTACATCCATTAATTTTCTTGGCGTGCCATCAGGTTTGCTGCTATCGAATTCTAATTCGCCCTGGAAACCTACGACCTCTTTGATCAATTCGGCCAAATCACGGATACTAATATCTTCCCCTACACCAATGTTGACAAATTGGAGGTCATTGTAATTTTCCATTAAGAAGACACAGGCATCTGCTAAATCATCTGCATACATAAATTCTCTCAAGGGATTTCCAGAGCCCCAAATATTCACTGTTGGGCTATTATTAATTTTTGCTTCGTGGAATTTTCGAATTAATGCAGGTAGCACATGTGAATTTTCGGGATGGTAGTTGTCATTAATTCCGTAAAGGTTGGTTGGCATGACGGAAATATAATTATCGTCATATTGTAGCCTATAAGATTCGACCATTTTTATACCTGCAATTTTTGCGATTGCATAAGGTTCATTTGTTGGTTCAAGGGTACCTGTTAAAAGGTAATCTTCCTTCAATGGCTGTGGTGCCATTTTGGGGTAGATACAACTTGATCCCAAGAACATAAGTTTCTTAGCATCATTTTCATGAGCATAGTGGATAACATTATTTTGTATGGCGAGGTTTTCATAAATAAAATCTGCACGGTAGACGTTATTTGCCATTATTCCTCCGACTTTAGCAGCCGCAAGAAAAACATACTCAGGTTTCTCAGCTTCAAAAAATTCTTTAACAGCTTGTTGGTCACGTAAGTCCAACTCTTTTGAGGTTCTCACCACAATATTTTCGAATCCTTGTTCTTTTAATTTGCGGTAAATAGCCGATCCGACCATGCCTCTATGTCCTGCAACGTAAATTTTCGCTTGTTTTTCCACCTGATTGTATTATTTATACAAATATAAGGTTAATTTTGCGACTTAATTATCAGCTATGGGTAAGGATAAACTAAGAAAATTCGCGGAAGTATCGACTTTTAAAAACGTTGTTCAGTTAGATGCAGGGAAAGAATATAAAGGTAAATGGGGTCAGGAATTCTTTAAGAATGATAAACCATTGATCTTGGAACTAGCCTGTGGAAAAGGGGAATACACTGTCAATTTAGCGAAGTTATTTCCGGAGAAGAATTTTATTGGAATAGACTATAAGGGCAATAGAATTTGGCGTGGAGCGAAGACGGCCTTGGAAGAAGGGATTGATAATGTTGGATTTTTGAGGATTCAGATTGAGACCATTTTGGAGCATTTTGAGAAGGGCGAAGTTTCAGAAATCTGGATTACTTTTCCGGATCCACAACCTCAAGATAGCCGTGAGAAAAAACGCCTGACCAATCCGGTGTTTTTGGAAAGATATAAGGAGATTTTAGTGCCTCAGGGGATTATGCATCTGAAAACAGATAATGATGGATTTTTTGCCTATACCCTGGAGCAAATTGAATTGCAATCGCTGCCTGTCTTAAAAGAGACCAAAGATCTTTATCATTCAGATTTAGTTGACGAAGTACTGTCTATCAAAACCTATTATGAGAAGAAGTACTTAGCAGAGGATAAGAATATTAATTATGTTCAGTGGAAATTCGCAAAATAATAGCGAATTAAGAAGGATTTCGTAAATTCATTTATTATGAAAAGAATTTACCTAATCTGCCTATTATTAAGTTATCAATTTGCCTCAGCACAGGATAATTTAAAATCCGACTTCCAAAAGATCTATACGGATGTAAACACAAATTCGGAAGCTTATGTGCGTTTGAAATTTAGTACGGAGAATTTGGGGCATCGGCTTACCGGTTCCGAGAATGGAAAGAAAGCGGAAGAACATGTTTATAATCTTTTGAAGTCCTATGGCTACGAGGTAAAATATCAGCCATTTTCTGCACAAAGTTGGGAGAGGGAATCATTGAGCCTGACTTTGAATGATTCCAATGTTCCAACGGTTTCGTTGGCACATTCCCCAGTAAAAGTAGACCTGAAGGCTGAACTGCTGGATTTGGGAAATGGCTTGGAGACCGATTACCAAAAAATCGGCAATAAAATAAAGTGTAAGATTGCTCTCGTATATCTACATATTCTTCCCAATTCTGGGGAGAATCTAAAAAATCTACATCGTTCAGAAAAAACGGCCTTAGCGGAGAAATACGGCGCGAAAGGTATTGTATTTATCAATAGTGTAAAGGGAAATGTTCTTTTAACTGGTACGGCTTCCATCACTGGTAAATTAATTGAAATTCCTGCCATTTGTATAGGTTTCGAAGATGGGATGAAATGGAAAGAAACCTTGGCGAAGAAGAAAGTGCTGGCAGATATTAAAATGCGAAATAAAGCAGAAGAAGCCACTGCAAGGAATATAATTGTTTCCATTAAAGGTTCAGAGATTCCAGAAGAAAAGATCGTAATTGGAGGGCATTTGGATAGCTGGGATTTAGCAACAGGTGCAATAGATAATGGTTTGGGCTCCTATGCGATTATAGACATGGCTAGAGTATTCAAGCAGCTAGATTTGAAGCCAAAGCGTTCCATTGATTTCGTGTTATTTATGGGTGAAGAGCAAGGGTTGCTAGGTTCAAAAGCCTATGTAGCAGATGCGATTCAAAATGGAACCTTGGGTCAGGTAAAATATATGTTGAACTTTGATATGACCAATGCTCCGACAGGGTTTTCGACGAGTAGAGAAGAGATGGTTCCATTGTTAGACTCTTTAGGAGCTATTTATGCGGAGGTTGATCAAGATTTTAAAAACAACAACAGTTCTGGCGCTGGATTGCATAGTGATCATCAGCCTTTTATGATGCAAGGAATCCCTACCGGATCGGGTTCGGGGGGTAAACTTCCAAATAATGCAGGCTTATATTATCATTCGGATAATGATGTTTTCAATTTGGTTGATAAAAAGGGTTTGGAACAAACTGTTCGGGTTGGGGCAGCTTATTTATATGCCTTGGCAAATGCCAAAGAAATTCCTGCTCAGCGTTTTTCGGACGATGAAATTGTAAAATTCCTGGAAGCAAAAGGACTTAAAGAGCCACTGATGATTTCAGGAGAATGGCGTTGGGGGAAATAATTATAACAATGAACCTCCAGCCTGGATAAAGGTGTTTTTCTTTTCCATAAAGGCACCTTTATCTATTGCTTTCGTAGCCTTGGAGATAATACTGGTTTTAAAGCCTTCAGTAATTGCATCCATAGCCGTAAAGAACACACAGAAATCTGCAGCCAGGCCACAAACATGAACCTCATCGATGTTCCTGGCTTTTAAGTACCCTGCCAATCCGGTGTCTTTTCTTTTGCCATTATCATAAAAAGCGCTATAACTATCGATTTTCGGATCCATCCCTTTTCGGAATATGGCTTCTACCCGATTGGTTTGGAGTTCTTCGGAAATTTGAGAACCATAAGATTCCTGAATACAATGGTCAGGCCAAAGGACCTGCTCCAATCCATCCAGATCGATAATTTCAAAGGGTAATTTATTTTCATGTTGACTAGCAAAACTCAAGTGTCCTTGCGGGTGCCAATCTTGACTAGCCACTACGAGGTCATAATCCTTTTGGATATTGTTAATGATAGGGATAATCTCATCGCCTTTAGGAACCTCCAAAGATCCCCCCGGTAAAAAGTCATATTGAACATCTACAATTATTAATGCCTTCATAGTTCTAATGTAAGTAATTTTTAATCGACAGTGAGCATATAGCCTACACCACGGATATTGGTAATCTTAATTCGTTCGTCTTGCGACAGGTATTTTCTGATCCTGCTGATGAATACATCCAGGCTACGGCCCGTAAAATAAGTGTCATTACTCCAATAGGTACGGATAATTTCATCTCGGGGAACGACCTTGTCTTTGTTTTCGATCAACCTTTTTAGGAGTTCGGATTCGCGGTAGGATAATTTTTCGATATTATCATCAATGCTCAAGGTGTTTTTAGCGGTGTCGAGGCTGTAATTGCCAAGGATGAATTTACTGGCAGACATGCTTTGTCCCATTTTCTTGGTTGCAGCTTCTATCCGGACAATAAGTTCTTCGATTTTAAAAGGTTTACGGATATAATCATTAGCCCCTAATTTAAATCCTTTGACCACATCTTCGGTTTGAGTCATTGCCGTAAGAAAGATAATAGGAGTCAATAGATCCGTTTTACGGATTTCTTTAGCAGTAGTAAATCCATCCATAATGGGCATCATGACATCCAATATTATAATATCAGGTTTGTATTTGTTATGAAAAACCAATGCTTGTTGACCGTTAAGCACATGTCTTACTTCAAAGCCGTGTGCTTCCAAGCTGTCGGAAACAATCATTGCCAGGCTTTCCTCATCTTCTACATAAAGTATGTTTGTCATTTCCCCTCTTTTGGTAATTCTATAACAAAAGTACTGCCAACTGCTTCTTCGCTGTTTAGTTCAATGGTTCCTTGGTGTTGCAGGACAATTTGCTTGACATAAGCGAGTCCCAAACCGAAACCTTTGACATTATGAATATTCCCAGAGGGAACTCGGAAGAAAAGGTCAAATATCCCTTTTTGATATGCTTTAGGGATTCCAATACCATTATCTTGAACGGACAATTTATAAGAATTTCCCAATTCTGAAAGATTTATTTGGATTTTCACCTCTTCACCGGCATATTTAATGGCATTATCCAAGAGGTTGCTGATTACATTTTTGATATGGGCTTGATCCGCTAAGATCTGGAAAGAGTTTCCAGAGGTGGTTTTATGGATTTCAACAGACTTCTTGGCGAACAGTTTTGCGTTTTCGGTGCACTCATCTACCAATAGATTTAAATCAAACCAGGCCTTCTCAAGCAAGACGCCATTTGTTTCAGCGACATCAACCTGCAGTACTCTTTCAATCATATTCGAGAGGTGTTCCAATTCCTGTCTGGAGATTGCGAGATACCTATTCATACGTTCCTTATCATCCTTAGCGCCAAATCGCTGAATCGATTCTACGGCAGCCATGACGGTGGATACAGGAGTTTTTAGTTCGTGAGTCATATTGTTGACAAAGGCTTTTCGCATTTTGGCGAGCTGATTTTGTTTCCGAATGGTCACCAACAAGGTCCAGAAAGTTCCGATTAGTGCGACGATTAGAATTAAGGAGAATAGTAATTGCCATCCAATTTGTTTCAGTAAGTGAATGGTTGGGTTAAAATAATCGGCTTCCAGATAGAGGTTATCACCCTGGTCAATAACGATAGGTCTTGATTTATTATCATTAAATCGTTGATGATAGAACTCTTTGTCTCTATTATCTTCATTAGGAAGGTTTACCAATTTCAATTCAAACGGAGAATACATCTCTTTTTCTCGCAAGGATTTTTCCAATCTAACCTGGAGGGAATCTAATGTTGCCTGATTCCAATTGATGGTACGCACCACATAGGATGAAATAAAATGGCGGGTCATTTTATTTTTAGTATTTGTGGAGTCGTTATTATTCTGTTTTTCGTTTCTGCGACCAAAATTTTGGCTATCAAAGATATTTTTGACGGTATCAACATTGATTTGAGGATATTTATCCTTTATTGCGGAAGACAATCGTTCAATGCGGTCTTTTCTTTGGATTTGGTTTTCTTTCTGGATTTGTTCTTCATTTTCGTTATAAAAATCCTGAACAACATCAAATAGTTCATGTTCGGTCATTCCGAGATAGAACTGTTTATGCCCATAATAACTTCCCAATAGCCAAAAGCCCAATACGACGATAATACCGGCGATGGTGAGGACAATGGAAGCGAGCAATATTTTATACTTTTTTAACATAATTAAAACAAATTTAAATTAGTAGATTTGCTCCGCATAAATATTAGTGTGCTTTTAACAAATTATAACACTGATTAACAAAGTGCTAATAAATTGTCGCATTTTTGGTAAATAATACGTTATTTGCTCAATAGGTTTATGCTGCATACGAAGATTTTCCATGGCAAGAGCGAAATTGAGGTCTGAGGAAGGTATGTTATTGACGTTTTAACATTTAATAACATTGAATAACCTCCATCAATTTATACTTTTGCTTGACTAATGAATTTATGATTAAATATTTACGAATTATTCTTTTTGCTACTCTTGGTGTAAGTGCTGCATTTTTTACAGTAAGTTGTGATAAGGATATGTCGATTTCCTTGGATAACGATAACCTTGATAATCTTATAGTAACTTCCGAGGATTCTATAGCTGCAGAGGTTAGCATCGTTCAGATGCCAAACATTCCTACTTCCGGTTCAGGTGTAGTGTTAGTTGGGAAGTTTACTCAGGCACCAGTTGGTACCTTAGAATCGAGTTCTTATTTCCGTTTAAATCCTGCCGGCATCAGCAATGATATCCCGAGTGATGCAACGTTTGACTCCTTGAATCTTGTGATTCGTCAAAGTAGCAAAATGTTGAATTATGGTGATACCTCAAAAGTTCAAACGATTACTGCTCACCGATTGACTCAATCATTAGAGCGTAAAACCATTGATAACTCAATTACAGGAAGACCATTACCATTTTATATTACTGGAGCAGCAATCTTTGGAAATCAAAAGTTCAATTATTCAACTGCTGCATTAGGGTCGGTTAGTTTTGTTCCTAAAAAGAATAGAATGGACTCGCTATCTATTAAATTAGATAATGCATTAGGAAATGAATTCTTTACAAGAATAAAAACGAATCATTTTTCATTTACTTCAGCCAGTAATTTCGAAGAATACTTTAAAGGGATAAGCTTGGTTCCGGGTGCAACGAACACAGCTATGTTAGCTTTTTCTGACACTTTGCAGGTTCGAGTTAACTATAGTTATAAAGGAACAGATGGATTTAAGAAAAAAGGCATCAAAGTTCTTAGTTTGAGTGAGAAATCGCTTCAATTCAATAATATAGTGAACAATGTATCGGGAACTATTTTTGATGGGTTAAGTGCTACGAAGCCAATATCTAGCAAAAACACGAACGGTATCGCCTATATTCAAGGTGGATCAGGTGTTGCGACGGAGATAAAATTCCCTGGATTGCGTGAATTCTTACAGCAAGAAGGTCTCGCTGTCAATCAGGCAGAATTAGAAATTGAATTAGAGAGCAAACATGTAGGTGCATTTCCTGCGGCTCCAAATCCTATATTGATGATTAGTAATTCTGGTATTCCAAGGTCATATGTGATGACCCCGTTTTCTAATCAGCCTCAAACAGGTATTTACATTTTAGGGGACAATACGGGTAAAAAGGGTAGATACAGGTTTAATTTGATTGAGCATGTAAAAACCGTATTGAATTCCGAGACTAATGAGCAATCATTATTCTTATCTTTGCCACCGGCTCTATTACAGAGTTCGGGATTCACAACAGTCTTAGCGACTGAGAAGAATAAACCGAAAGTTAAATTATATATCGTATATACAAAATTTAAATAGTCTATGAATAAGAGAAATTGGCTTATCCTGCTTTTAATTGGAGCCTTCGCAATTACAACTTTTAACTCATGTAAGAAAGAGGAGACCACAGAAACGGATTCGGGCCCTACGGAATGGGAAAAATCAAGTGATTTTTCAGGTAAACCTAGAAATGGAGCTGCAACGTTTACCATTAATGATGTTGCATACGTTGTTGGTGGACAATTAAAGAATTTTGATTTATTAAGTGATTCTTATTCATTTGATGGAACATCATGGTCACAAAAAGCAGAGTTTACAGGAGATAAACGCCATGGAGCGGTTGGATTTTCTGTAGCAGGCAAAGGATATGTAGGATTGGGATATGATGGAGAAGAGTTGTTTAAGGATTTTTATCAATATGATCCAGCAGCAAATACTTGGAAGAAAGTTGCTGATTTTCCAGAAACGGCTAGTGGTCGTATTGGAGCAGTTGCTTTTACCATCGGTAATGCAGCGTACGTTGGATTAGGAAGAGATGATTTGGACGAATCATTTAATGATTTGTACAAATACGATCCTGCAACTGATAAATGGTCAAAAGTTGAAAAATCATTCCCATCGAAAACAAACTATGCGTTTGCATTTGTGATTAACAATGTAGCATATGTAGGTGGTGGAATTAAAGGAGCTACTTTAGTTACTGATTTCTATTCATTTGACGGTAAGGATTGGGTTCAGAAGAAAGCTTTAGATGCAGATAACAAAGATGTTAAAAGATATGCAGCTGGTGCATTTGCAGTTGGAAGTAATGGATATGTAGTTTCAGGTCGTTCTTCAGCAGGTATTGTATCAACAGTTTGGAAATACAATCCTTCAGAAAACGCTTGGTCAAACAATAGCCAAGCAATTGGATCACCACGTGAAAAAGCTGCAGCATTTGCAATCAAAGGTAAAGGCTATATCACTACAGGTAGTACAGGATCAACTTTCTTGGATGATACTTACGTATTCACTCCAGTAAGATAAAATATTATTTACTGATCAAAAAGGGATGTTGGATAAACATCCCTTTTTTATTTATGGATATTCTATCGGATTGATCAGTAGGTTCTTCATAGAAAAGAAGGCGCATAAAAAAGGCGTAATCTATTGATTACACCTTTTTCTGTATATTATTTAATCTATCTTAGATAAGACCTTTAGCAGTTAATAATTCTGCTACCTGAACAGCATTCGTTGCAGCACCTTTACGCAGGTTATCTGCTACTACCCATAAGTTTAAGGTTTTATCTTGGGTTTCATCTCTACGGATACGACCAACAAAAACTTCATCTCTTCCGTGTGCATCTTTAGGCATAGGATATTCCAGGTTTGCAGGGTTATCCACAACAACGACACCTTCTTGAGCCGCTAAAGCAGCACGAACATCTGCCAAGTCAAATTCGTTTTCGAATTCGATATTTACTGATTCCGAGTGACCGCCGATTACTGGGATACGAACGGTAGTCGCTGTGACCTTGATTGAGTCATCACCCATAATCTTATTGGTTTCTTGAATCATTTTCATTTCTTCTTTTGTGTATCCGTTATCTTGGAAAACATCGATATGCGGGATTACATTTAAGTCGATTTGATAAGGATAAGCTTTTTCACCTTCGATACCTTTACGTTCGTTCATAAGCTGATCAACCGCTTTCACGCCAGTACCTGTTACAGACTGATAGGTAGAAACTACAACACGTTTGATTTTATATTTTTCATGCAGAGGTTTCATTACGACTACCATCTGAATGGTTGAACAATTCGGGTTAGCGATAATTTTATCGTCTGCAGTCAATACATCTCCATTTACTTCAGGGACTATCAATTTTTTAGTTGGGTCCATACGCCAAGCCGAGGAGTTATCGATTACCGTAATTCCAGCTTCGGCGAATAGCGGTGCAAATTCGGTTGAGGTACTTCCGCCAGCAGAGAAAAGGGCTACATCCGGTTTAAGAGCAATAGCTTCTGATGCAGTTACAACCTTATACTTCTTTCCCTTGAATTCGATTTCCTTACCCTTACTTCTTTCAGAAGCTACTGGAATCAATTCTGATACTGGGAAATTACGTTCCGCTAAAACTGTCAACATTTCTGACCCGACTAGACCAGTCGCGCCTACTACTGCAACTTTCATAAATAATATTTGCTTAAAATTTTAATTATTATTGATTTTATTAAGGTAACAAACATACTAAATAAACCTGAACAATTTTGATATATTTTCGCTTTTAATAATTGATTATCACTATGATGGAATAAAGTTCAACGAGAATCTAGTTTTTATGTGAATCGTTCAGTTAATCGAGGTTTTTATTGACAATGTTTCATTGAAAAATTGGTTTTGGCGACTTAAAAAATGGGAATACCTTTTGAATGTAAAAATTTAAATCATACGTTTGCGCAAAATGTTGGGAAACATCATATTCAGGCATTTAATTGGTAATTTCGCCATATTATTTTAGAGTTATTGAAATAACTAAATTTATAAAACTATCATTTCCATAATGAAAGAAGTCATTTTGATGATCGGAGCCAATGGTCAAATTGGTTCAGAGTTAGCCGCAGCATTGCGAATTAAGTTCGGAAACGAAAATGTTATTACCTCAGATATCAGAGCGCCTAAGGAAATTGCCGAAGGTGAGATTTTTGAGACACTAAATGTTCTGGATAAAGAAGCTATAAAAGCTTTGATAATAAAATATAAACCTACTCAAATTTATTTATTAGCAGCGATGTTATCGGCTACTGGGGAGCAATACCCACAGAAGGCCTGGGATTTGAATATGAATGGGTTATTGAATGTTTTGGATTTAGCAGTTGAATTAGGTGTTAAGAAAATCTTTTGGCCAAGCTCGATTGCTGTCTTTGGTCCGCATTCACCGAAGGTAGATACCCCACAATACTGTGTGATGGATCCGAATAGTATTTATGGAATCAGTAAATTAGCTGGTGAGCGTTTATGTGAGTATTACCATAACAAATATGGGTTGGATATCCGTAGTATCCGTTATCCGGGCATTATATCATGGCGTACAGAACCAGGAGGTGGTACAACAGACTATGCGGTTCATATCTTTTTTGAGGCAATTCGTCAAGGGAAGTATGAGTCGTTTTTAAGTTCGACGACCGAGTTACCGATGTTATATATGGATGATGCGGTTCGTGGGACGATTGAGCTAATGGATGCAGAATCAGAGGGTTTAAGTATTCGTTCGAGCTATAATCTTTCGGGAGTTAGTTTCACTCCAACAGAAATAGCTGAAGAAATTAAAAAAATTCTCCCTAATTTTGAGATCTCCTATTCAGACAATGATCCGCGTCAAGCAATTGCTGATTCATGGCCAAAGAGCATCAATGATGATCAAGCAAGGGCAGATTGGGGTTGGAAACCAACATTTGATCTGGCAGGGATGGCACAAGACATGCTGGAGAATCTTAAAACAAAACTAAAATAAAATGGGTAGAGCTTTCGAATTCAGAAAAGAAAGAAAATTTAAACGCTGGGCCAAGATGGCCGTTCAATTTACGCGTCTTGGAAAGGAAATTGCAATCGCAGTAAAAGAAGGCGGTCCTCACCCGGAGAATAATTCCCGCTTACGGACTGCAATTCAAAATGCGAAGGCCGTAAATATGCCAAAAGATCGGGTTGAAGCGGCGATTAAAAGAGCCTCTGAGAAGGATTCAAAAGGTTACGAAGAGTTTGTCTATGAAGGATATGGTCCTCATGGAGTACCTGTATTAATAGAAACAGCTACAGATAATACCAATAGAACCGTTGCCAACGTAAGAAGTTATTTTACAAAAGCAGGTGGTTCATTAGGAAAAACAGGTTCCTTGGATTTTATTTTCCAAAGGAAATCTGTATTTCGTTTTCCGGCAGCCGAGGAATTGGATGTTGAAGAACTGGAATTGGAGTTAATTGATGGCGGATTAGAAGAACTATATGTAGAGGCTGATGAAGAAGGAAACGATATTGTCGTTGTACAGACTTCTTTTGAAGATTTCGGAAATATGCAACGTTTATTGGAGGAAAAGGGGATAGAAGTATCATCTGCCAAAACGGAACGTATTGCCCTTTCACATACTAATCTTACAGAAGAACAAGCTGCAGATGTCCTGAAATTAATTGATAGGATTGAAGAGGATGATGATGTTCAGGCAGTTTATCATAATATGGATTAATCCATAAGATTATATTAAGAATTTAAAAGAGGGCATGCCCTCTTTTTTGTTTTGGATTCATACTGTCCTTAAAAAATTGTTGCTACGGCTTTTTTAGGTCTAAATGTATACATTTGTATATGCTATCATTCACGGAATTTTTTACGAAAAAGAAAATTGATATCAAAGCTTTGCAACAAGCAAAGCCTGATCTGTATCATGAATTTGATAGGGATTATGCTTTAATGGGTGAAAAGAGTTTTGATCATAGCAAGAAATTTTGGTTTAATAGATTAAGGAAGGAATACTTACTTCAAGAGATTGAGATTTCGGAACCTAAGAAAGTGGAGGTCAAGGTTGCGGCGAACAGTACAGGCAGTGTTATTGAAGAATCAACTGTGAAGAAGCCAATGGGATTCCGGCCTAAGTTCAAATCAGCAACCGTAAAACCTGCTGAGGAGAAACCAGTTGAAGAAGCGAAAGAGCAAACAGAGAAGACAGAGTCTAAGCCGGTGACTGGATTTAAGCCGCGTTTTAAGGCCAGTGCGCCTCCTGTGTCGAAAGATGCAACGAATACCACAGAAGATTCAACCAAGGCCGTAGAAGTAAAGGGAGAGGCAATGGAGGAAAAGGAAACTCCAGCAAAACCTAAGGGTTTTACGCCGAGGTTTAAGGCTGCTAATCTACCTAAGAAAGTAGAACCTGAGAAAAAAGAAGAGGAAATAAAAACTTCAAATACAGAATCGAAAACCGAGGAAGTTAAATCCGAGGAGACAGCTTCAAAGCCAAAGGGATTTACACCGAGATTTAAGGCGGGAAATCTTCCAAAGAAAGTTGAAGCGGAATCTTCAAGGGAGGAAGATGCTTCAAAGGCCAATCAAGAACTAGCAGGGGAATCGAAGGTTCCCGAAGGTAATAAGGAGCCAAAATCTAAACCGACAGGCTTTAAACCTAGATTTAAAGCAGGTGTTACCAAGACAGATACTAATCAAGAGGAAAAGGAACCTGAAAACCCAAAAGGTCCATCTGAAGAAGCTGAACCTCAACAAACATCAAAACCTATTGGATTCAAGCCCCGCTTTGCGGTGAAGAAGTCTACCGATCAAAAGAATAAAGAGGATTAGAAAGATTTCGTATAAAATCTGATTTATTTTATATTTTTAGATTCAAAATTGATAATAAATTATGTTAAAAGAAGAAAGACAAGCCTATATCATACATCAAATTAATATACACAACAAAGTTTTATCTTCGGATTTAAGTGTTCAGTTAAATGTTTCTGAGGATACCATTCGTCGGGATTTAAATGAGTTGGCAGAGAGTGGAAAAGTATTGAAGGTATATGGTGGGGCATTATCGAAGTCTTTTCAATATCCCTTTCAGGAAGGAAATGTTTATGCCAAGGAGGCGAAGAAAGAGATTGCTTCGAAGGCTATTTCATTAATCCAGAGTGGGATGACCATTTTAGTGGGCGGTGGGACGAGTATGATTGAATTGGCACGATTGGTTCCGAAGGATGTTCAATGTACTTTCTTTACAATTAGCCCATTGGTTGCCTTGGAATTGGCTGAGAAAGAAAATTTAGAGGTCTTTCTTTTAGGAGGGAAACTATCCAGAAACACCAATGTGGTATCGGGTTCACAAGTTATCAATGAGTTATCAGATATCAAGGTGGATTTATGTTTGTTGGGGACGAACAGTTTATCGGTGGAAGAAGGAGTTACGGATTCAGATTGGGAAGTTGTTCAGATCAAAAAAGCCATGATCAAATGCTCTCAGAAATTAGGGGTTTTGAGTATAGTGGAGAAATTGAACTCCAACCAGAAGCTAAGGGTGTGCCCATTAAAGGACATTACCTACCTTATTACAGATTTAAACCCTAAACATCCTAGTTTGGAGGAGTTTAGTAAGCAAATAAATATTATTTAATCAGATTTTCTTATTAAAAGTTTTTATACGGATGGCTCTTTCAACGAGCCATTTGTTGCTTTCAATAAATAGGTTATGCCAAATCAGGTTATAATTTATTCTACGATTGAAAAAAGTTCTTTTAGCATGCTTTAATAATTTGCTGATGCTGTAGCCTGCTAGTCCATTAAAAGGTTTTGCATAGTAATTGGCATGATGCTTTTTCCATTCTTCCACAGCTTTTTTATTGACATATTCTTCATAATCATGATTATTCAGTTTTGCTGATAATGGTCTTATGAAATCAAGGGATAATTTTTTGTCCTTTAATTCTACTGTTTGTTTTTTCTTTTCAACAATATGGAGGAAGTGCTGATTTAGATTTTTGTTTTCGAATTCAAGTTCAAGGACAGCGCCAATATTCCATTGCGGATGATTAGCATGATAGTCGAAATAGAAATTTCCCAGACTGTAAACAATTAATTTCTGGTTATATTCTTCAATCCCTTGTACAATATGCGGATGGTGGGCAATGATTACATCAGCGCCGAGATCAATCAATTCTTTATAGCGGTCTTTCCATTCGGGGATTGGCACATCGAGGAGTTCTACACCCGCATGGATCTGAACAATAAGGACATCAACTTGGCTTTTGTATTTTTGAATATCCTGATTGACCCGTTTGGCGTTTACCCAAGCATGCCCCACTTTACGATCCCCATTCAATGCGCCATAACCATTCTCACCATAAGCCAAAAATCCATATTTGACATCATCAAAGATTCTGGTTTTAAGTTGATATGCTTGTTGTTCGCTTCCGACACCCAGGGTTTCTTGAACTGGGAATAGTTGCATTGTTTTAAGGAGCGCTTCTTCACCATAATCATTAATATGATTATTGGCCATTGCAAAGCAATTGAATCCAAGGTCCTGCACCCATTGAGCTGCAGATTGATTTTGCGCGAGATGGGGGCCAGTTTTATGGATTGGACTTCCGATCCCTTTAATTGGTGCTTCGAAATTGCATGATTTAAGAATTGCGGAGTCGAATAATTCCTGCAAAGCTGGGGAAAATTGAGGTTGTTTTTCACAGACCACATCCCCAACGAAGATAAACTTATGCTTGGAGGCTGCTTGCATTTCTCTTTAATAATAAAGTTTCAATCGGTTTGATTGTAATATAAGCAAAATATGCTTCCAATAAATCGTTTTTTGCGCCAAATAATTTCAAAACACCTTTCACTTTTGGAGTATGCATTAGGGTTTGAAAGATTTTTTCTTTCCTGCCAATATGCATTATCTTTTGATTGATCCAATTGAGATAATCAGTATTGAAACATTCCTTTAAGGTTTCCACATTCAATGGAATCAAGCTTTCATTTAATAAAGCGTAATAGTTTAAGGAGTTTTGATAGGTGTATTTATGTTTTTCCTCTTCAAATAGGAGGTTATTTTTTCTGAAGAAATCTCTTTGCCAAGTACGGTTTTCACGTCTATCTGCAGGTAGATTCAACATGGAAATAGCGAGGTCTTCATCCACGAATGGGGAATATCCAGGGTAGGCAATTTTTGCTGGAACTGAGATGAGATATTGAAGCATCATCATTTTAGTTCTCATAGCGGTGATAATCCGGTATTCGGGAGAGGATAAATATTCTTTTTGTCGGTCGTAAATTGGTTCGACAATTCCGCTATAATCCACGTTCATTGCTAATTTAGAGTCAGCGCTCATTCCATGCGTATATCCCAAGGTGCGGTAAGAAGCGGCACTGTCGATCATAGGTACTTTGACTGCACCAGCCCAAGCATCGCCTATAATTCCACTTAAAAGATGCATGGGATTTCCTTGTTCCAGGTGTTTTATTTTATGGTAAAACTCCATATGGTAAGTTCCAGAGGCTGCGACTGCGGGGCCAAACTGTTCATACCATTGATCCATATAGACATTGAATTTTCCTAAGGAGATTCTTTTCCAATAGGTATTTAGTCTTTGAGATAATAAACCTGCATAGACAGCTTCCCTTGATTCATCCTGATTTAAGGATGTTCCATAGGTATAGGCATGGATTCGGCTTTTATCATTGATTAATACATTCATTAATCGGGAGTCAAAACCGCCACTTGTAGGGATTAAAATATCATCTTGGAATCCATCAGCCCAGTCATTTACTGATTTACGCAGTTTTTCAATAACATCATCCTCATTTGACTTTTTGCCAAGTAATTGCAGGGTTTTGTCTTCGTGGTTCTTTACAACTAACTGATTGTTTTCAAGGGATAAAGACTGGTTGGGGAGCAAATATTGGACATTTTTTACTGGAGTATGTCCAAAGACGCTATATCCAAAATCTAAGTATGCTGCTAAGCCTTCTGGATCAATTTCCAGGTTGTTGTAATCAATGACCTCATTAATATCTTGGCTGTATTTTCCAGTAATTAAATTATAGAATACAGTTTGATAACCGACCCAATTTCCTTTTGCAACTTCCATTAAGATTATTTAGCTAATTTTTTCTTTAACATTCCTAATATTTCGAGCCAGATATCATTTTTTAAGACATGGCTAGCTCCTAAATAAATAATTACGAATATAAGGGTTTGTACGATGATGAGCGCCAAATCGTGCGTGATTAGGTTTAGGTATAAGGGTAGGTAAGCGAAAAATGCTGCTACAATTGATACGAGAACTGTTGGCAAAAGGTCTTTAGCCTGCATCCAAATTTGGTATCCATAGACCTTTCCACTCATGATTGCTGCAATGATAAAGCAGATAACCCGTACAGTCAGTAATCCTACCGCAATCATTAGCAATCCATTTTGATAGGTCAAAAACAAAAATAGAATTGCCAGGGATACCTTGATAATCTCAAGTCTTAAAAAGAATTTTGAACTGCCTTTTATATTTAAGAAGTTGACATTGAGGTCGGTCAAGGAGGTGAAAATACTTGCTAAACACAAAATTTGAAATATGGGGATTGAAGGTATCCATTTATCTGTTAGGAAATAAATGAAGCCTGGTTTTGCTACACATATCGCCAAAAAACTAATAGGAATTAACGTGAATGCTAATGTAGACATGGTTTTCCGAGTTGCATTCAAAAATCTCGGGGCATCATCCTGTATAGGTGTAAGTGTAGAAAGGGTAGTTCCTTGAATAATCGCAGTTATAGTCGTTCCGGGAGTTTCGCCCCATTTATTACCTTGAAAATAGATGCCGACATCATCTGAACTGTAATGTCGTCCTAAAAAAAATGAATAAAAAGGAGACAAGATTTTTCCTAACATATTGGAAAACATAAAGGAAATAGAAAAAGCAAAATGGTTCTTTAAAGATGCTGGGCTAAAGAAGAAATTCACTTTCCAATTTCCCCATATCCATAACATGAGGGTTCTGAAAAAGGTGTACAACAGAGGTTGTAAAATCAATGCCCATACGCCAAATCCCAATAAAGCTATTAAAATGACGAGAATTCCAGCAAATAGAATTGCCAACACATTGATTCTAGTTGTCAGTTTGAACTTAAATTGTTTTAATATTTTAACATACTGGACGATTCCAAAAGAATGGACGATAATTTGCAGGAATAGTACTCTGGCATATAATGCTAAACCGGGGACATTGTTGTATTGTTCGATATAAGGGGCGGAAAAGAATAAGATGAGATAAATAATCACACTTACCATTAAGTTAAAGGTAAACATGGTTGAATAATCTTTTTCCTCGACCACTTTTGTTCGGATTAAGGATGTGGCAAGACCGCTATCGACAAATGAAGTTGCGATTACTGAGAAAATCATCAGGACTGCGACTACACCGAAATCCTCAGTAGTTAAGATCCTGGCAGTAATGATACCGACAATGGTAACAATTGCTTGGTTGCCAAATCGATCTAAGGCATTCCAGAAAAGGCCTTGAATTGTGATATTCTTAGTGTTTTCGCTCATTTATCCGAATAATCAACAAATTTAGGAAAGATTATTGTACAGCATAAGAAAAAAGCATTATACTTAATGCATTACGAGATTTACTCATATATTTGATTTAGAATATTTTGATTTTCTGTTTCACATGCTAGCACCCATCGCATTATTTGTTTACAATAGGCCCCAACATACCCGTAAGACATTAGCAGCTCTTGAGGCCAATACCTTGGCGGAAGAATCTGATATTTATATTTTTTCCGATGGTGCCAAGACCGCGCAGGACATTGAGTCGGTGAATCAGGTACGCTCGATTATCCGGGAACCCTGGAAGTTTAAGCATATATATATTATTGAGCGTTCTCAAAACAAGGGTTTAGCCAATAGCATCATAGAAGGTGTGAGTCAGGTTGTGCAGAAACATGGGAAGATCATAGTATTGGAGGATGATTTAGAGACTTCCACCTATGCGCTTCAATATTTCAATGATGCCTTGATTCAGTACGAGGATCAAGAAAAGGTCATGGAGATTTCAGGATATATGTATCCGGTTGAAAAGCCGAAGAAATTGCCACAATCATTTTTCTTTAGGGTTGCGAACAGTTGGGGATGGGCAACCTGGGCGCGGGCGTGGAAGCATTTTAATCCAGACATTGAGGAGTTAACGAAAGATTTCACAGGTAAGCAGCGGAAGGCATTTTCTGTGGATGGGTCGGAGAATTTTTGGAAACAGGTGCAGCAGTTCAAAGCCGGCAAGATTAATTCTTGGGCTATTCGATGGTATCTATCGGTATTTAATCAAGGCGGGTTGGCCTTGTACCCACGATATTCCTTTATTCAAAATACAGGGACAGATGGTTCGGGAACACATTCTGATGTGGATCAGGTATATAGAGTGGAACTATCAAAAAAACCAGTACGCAAGTTTCCAGTTATCATTGAGGAGGATCCGCTAGCCTTTGAGGCTATAAAGCATTTCTATAAGAACCGTAAGGGGACTTTTTTCGAAAGGCTAGCCAAGTATCTTGAGAAAAAGATGTTGCAGCGGAAAATGCGTAAAATCTAATTTTCTTCCTGATTTTTAAAAAATAGTGTTCTTTTGGTTTTTGCCACCAAGGCATAACCTTTTTGTAGCATAAGCTGAAATACCTCAGATTGGTTAAGGTCAGCAATCGCCAATTCTTCTTCGACGAGAACGAATGTTGGTCTAAATTGTTGCCAATCATTACTGTTCAAAACTATCAGGTCGAACCCTTCGGCATCTACGGATAAGAAGTCTATTTTTTTTCCTTTCGGAACATATTTCTGTAAGACCTCTTTTAGAGGTAATGTAGGTACGGGAATTGTTTTTAATAGATGATATTTTGCATTTAAGCCATCTCTTTTTTCGGAGATTTCTTTGGAGAAACCATTAAGTGCAGGTTCATTGAAGCAGTAATAGGTCAATTCTTGGGGGCTTTCGCTGATTCCAATATTAAGATTGACATCCTTTTTACGGAACCATTTGAACCATTTCATGGCTTCAGGGGAAGGTTCGATATTAATTCCACGCCAACCTTTTTTATAGAAATACATGGTATTTGAGAAACGATAGGGATGATGGGCACCAACGTCGATATAAAAACCTTTATAGTTTTTTCTGCCTTCATAGAAACCACGGAGGACCATGTCCTCCCCTTCCTGGGAGAAAGAACGGGCATGAAAGAACTTATGGATCGGAAAATAAGTTAAGATAGTTTTTTTAAGTTTTGACATTTGGTCTATAGATTTTTCAATCGTTAATATATTCAATTAAAGTACAATTATTTTTTTAGGTAATTAGGATCGGGAAAAAATTTAGGAGCTTTTAACATTTTGATTTAGGGATGATTGAAGTTCTGGGATGGATTAAGAAAAATTTGACCTGCGTATTTGTTTTTCAATTACCTATTTTTGCAGTGTTCATTCATAATAATCATTTCCCATTAGCATGGCTTATCCAAAGGTTTCAATTATCACCATAGTTTTCAATAATGTCCGCGATATTGGTTTTACGTTGGCTTCGGTTGACAAGCAGACCTATCCGAACATTGAATATATCGTGATTGATGGGAAATCTACTGATGGTACGTTGGATGTTCTTTCAGAATACCGGGATACAATCAATGTGTTGGTTTCGGAGAAGGATAATGGGATTTACGATGCGATGAACAAGGGACTATCCTTGGCTACGGGGGATTACGTCCTATTTTTAAATTCTGGAGACGAGCTTTATGCTGCAAATACCTTAGAGAAGGTTTTTGGGAATGAGGATTATGCGGATATTTATTATGGTGAGACGAAACTCATCAATGAGGATCGGGAGGTGATTGGGGATAGACGGCATAAGACCCCTGAGAATTTTGATTGGCAATCGTTTAAGTATGGTATGAATGTTTGTCATCAAGCGATTTATATCAAGCGTAGCTTAACTACTCCCTATGATTTGCAGTATAAATTGAGTTCAGACATAGATTGGGTTATTCGGGCTGCTCAAAAGGCGAATAAGGTAGTCAATGTCAAGGATTATGTCGCAAAGTATTTGGTTGGGGGGATGTCACAACAGCGACATAAGCAGAGTTTGAAGGAGCGATATGCTATTTTTAAGAAATATTATGGTTTTGTTCCCAACCTTATCAACCATGGTGTTATCGCGATGCGATTATTAGTTCATCGATTGAAGCATGGCAAAACAAGAGACTAATTTTTTGAATCCCAATTTATTGGTTGAATTGGCCAATAGTCGGATGCCATTTGGGAAATATCAAGGCTATTTATTGATGTACTTGCCGGAGCCCTATTTGGCTTGGTTCAAGCAAAAGGGGTTTCCTCCTGGGAAAATAGGGGTTTTACTGGAGACATTATATGAAATAAAGCTGAATGGGTTGGAGTATTTATTGACTCCATTAATCAAAAAGTGATGAATATCAATTTTTGATCATTCAATTTTTTTATCTTTGCATCATTATTTAAAACATTAAACGCCGTTTGCAGCGGTATCAATGAATATATGGCACAATATCAAACATTGCTGTACTATTGTTACAGCCCTATCGAGAATGCGGAAAAATTCGCAGAAGATCATTTAGAATTTTGTAAATCACTTGGGTTATTAGGTCGGATTATCGTTGCGGACGAGGGTCTTAATGGCACTGTTTCGGGGACTCCAGAGTCCTGTGCGGCCTATATGGAGCATATTCATTCAGATCCGAGATTTTCGAAGACCGAATTTAAGATTGACGATGTGGAAGAAGTTTCATTTATCAAGATGCATTGTCGTTATAAGGAGGAGATTGTACATTCAGGGTTACGTAATCCTGCGGAGATCAATCCTAATAAACAGACTGGAATTCATTTGGAGCCAAAAGATTTCTTGGCGATGAAGGATCAGGAAGATGTGGTTGTTTTGGATGTTCGTTCGAATTATGAACATAATGTAGGTCGTTTTAAGAATGCAATTACCTTAGATATTGAAAACTTCAGGGAGTTTCCTGAAAAAGTTAAGGAGCTTGAGCATTTAAAAGGCAAGAAGATATTAACCTATTGTACCGGTGGTATTAAATGTGAGAAAGCCTCCGCTTTATTGTTGAAGGAAGGATTTGAGGATGTTTACCAATTACATGGCGGAATTATTAAATACGGCAAGGAAGCTGGAGGGGAGGATTTTGAAGGCGAATGTTATGTCTTTGATAATCGAGTAACCGTTCCTGTCAATTCGGTTAATCCATCTGTTGTTTCGACCTGTAAAAACTGTGGTAAGATTACTTCGAAGATGATAAACTGTGCAAACCCTGTTTGTAATGAGCATTTCACGCAGTGTGATGAATGTGGGTGGGAATTAGAAGGTTGTTGTTCATCAGCATGTCAGACACATCCACGGAAGCGTGAATATGATGGTACAGGTTATTATGTTAAGGTTCCGCAGCCAGTTAATGAGGAAAAAATCTCTAAGCGAAAACACAAGAAATTGGTTAAAAATTAAAAGTTTATTAAAAATATTGGAAAAATCCATTTATCTTTCAATAGGTAAATGGATTTTTTGTTTAAACCCTAATTATAAAAGAAAATGGATAGTCAGAAAGTAGACATGTTTTTAATGTCGAACAATAAGTTTTTTGAATCATATCAATTAATGGAGATTAAGGATTTACTGAGCAGAGCGGATGACAGTAAATTCACGAATGTTCAGATTCAACAGTATAAAGATCCTACTACCGTATTAATTGTTTCCATATTAGCAGGTTCGTTTGGAATAGATCGTTTTATGATTGGAGATACCGGCTTAGGTATTGCTAAATTATTGACCTGTGGAGGTTTGGGTATTTGGACCATTATCGATTGGTTTATGATCATGGGGGCGACTAAAACGAAGAACTTTGAGAAGCTGGTAACTTCATTAAGTTATTAATGGAATGATCAATTCAAGGAACAGGCTTTATATCACTACGGTAATAGTCTGTTTCATTGGTATTATCTGGTTGTTCCTTGATTATTACGCTGGAGCTCAATTAACTCTATGTCCAGTTAAATTAGTGACCGGTTATCCTTGTCCTTCATGTGGGACGACAAGATCTATTTCAGCACTATTGCATGGTCATCTCTGGGAGGCGATTCTGATCAATCCATTAGGGTTGATCTCTTTGGTTATCATCTTGGTTGTTGTGGTTTTGGTTCTAATAGACTTGGTTGGGAAGAAGAGTTATTATTATGAGATCTATCATCGTACAGAGCGATACCTGCAACAGCATAAAGTACTTAGTGTCTTTCTTATCATTTTAGTTATTGCAAATTGGTTATGGAACATATCGAAGGGGCTATAGATTTTAATCCGAGAGAAATTACCGAAGATGAGCGCGAATACGCATCAAATAGCTATTTAATGTCATTATTCGCATTATTTATAGGACTTCCTTTGCCGATTTTTAACTTATTGGCGACCGTAATCTTTTATTTAGGAAAGCGAAAATCCACAAGTTTTGTCAGATGGCATTGTACGCAAGCATTAATCTCGCAGTTTTCAATTTTCTTTTTTAATACCGCTGCTTTTTGGTGGACCATTGCGATTATCTTGCACAAAAAGGAGGTTAGTGACTCCTATATATCGTATTTAATATTAATCTTTATCCTGAACGGGATAGAGGTAATTTCCACAATCTATACCTCAATACAAACAAGGAAAGGCATCCATGTTCGTTGGTTTTTATTTTCTGATATCACTGATAACTTATTAAAGAAATGAAAATCGTAGGCAAATTTCTCTTATTAGCTGCATCCATCGTGGGTTTATTTTTTCTATTGAATTTGGTAGAATGGACGAATGTTTTTGAGTTAAAGAAGAATCAAGATCGCTTGGAGGTAAAAATAGGAAAGCTCGTCTTAAATCAGGTTAAGGACCTGTATGAGGTTATTGAGGATGAAAGGATTGATAGTAGTTTAGATTCTCTATTTATTCCCTTGCTAAAGGAAAACTATATTTCCAGTAAGAATTATGATTTATTATTGGTGAAGAGTACGGAGGTCAATGCCTTTGCTCTTCCAGATGATAAAATCATTGTGACGACTGGATTAATCAACTTTTTAGATAGTTCAAATTATTTATCTGCAGTATTGGCTCATGAGATAGCGCATTGTGAGAAGAATCATGTGATGCGGTCATTGATTACAAATTTTGGATTAGATTTATTACTGTCGGGTTCAGGAACTGGAGAAATCACGAATTTTATTACTGGACAGGCCTTTTCCAGGAAATTGGAAAAAGAAGCGGATGAATTGGCAATTGATTATTTAGTTGAAGCTAAAATTGATCCGCATAGTATAGTTAAGGTAATGGAATTATTTGATGTTTATTTGAGTTCAGCAGATGATGTCAGTTGGGTTTCATCGCATCCAATTCCTGCTGATCGTAAGAAATACCTGAACCAAAAAATCGATCGTTTGGATGTTGATTCGAATGATTTTAAAAATCCTATTGACAGCAAAACCTGGGTTGAATTGCAAGATATGGTCTCCAAGTATGATACGAGAGATTAATCCCTTTGAGGTCTACCTCCGAAGCTTCTCAGATTGTAATTTAAGCTCAGCAGAAAATATCGAGTCAAGGTATTCGAGGTAATATTAGATATGGATATTTCAGATACCCTTCGATTAATGTTTCTTGCATTATTGAATAAATCGAAAGCCTTTAGCGAGATTTCAGCATTTCTTTTCTTCAAGATTTTATAGCCGATAGAGGCATTTAGCAAGTTCGTGGAAATTGCTTCAGCTCCCAAAATTCCGCCATTATGGAAAAAGGAATAATTATAGCCCAAGGTCATGTTTTTAAAGAATTCCAGGTTTAACGAATTACTAATTCTGTGATTTGTAATCTGATAATGAGTGACTTCACTCATCGGGTTATTGGTGAAATTCATATTCAGGTTATAGTTGAATCCAACTATAATTTTCTTGCTGAAATTTGTGAATATTCCTACATGTTGGCTGAAACCATAACTATGATTCGGCATCAAGACATCGTTGAGGATGGCATAATTACGGTTATAATATAGGTTGTTATTTAAATTCAGGTTGAAGCCCAATTTTTTTAAAGGTAGACCATAATTGTTATTCGCCCTAAGTTGGAAAACGCCATTAATATTTTCCGGGACAACATATTGACCACCAGCGCCAAGGATAATGTCATCAAAGAGGGTGATGGTACTATCAGTCGTCATGGTTGAATTAATAATTTTGTTATTGGTATAATCAAAATTGAAGCTGCTATTGAAGCTACGGCCATTATCACGATTAATATCCCGGTATTGCAATCGAAAACGATGGGTGTACTCTTGGCTTAGATTAGGATTACCATTTCGGACAAAGAGTTCATTCGAATTATCAATATAATCTTGCAATTGATCGATGGATGGCGTGTTTGTGCCAGCGTTATAATTAAATTCAATATTTCTTTCCTTGGTAAAGTAATAAGCGACGGTCATTTCTGGGATAAAAGCTCCGAAATTGGCCGTGGTCCTTAGGTTGATAGGGACGGTTCTATTATTTACGCGATAACCATGTTCGTAATTTATACCAACTTGAAATCTGAAGGTGTCTTGCTTGTTGTAAGCGTATGAAAAACCAGCACTTTGATGGGTGAAATCATTTCTGAATTCATTGGAAAGTCTTTCGTTCAGTTCTTCAAATTGCCCGGTTTCAGCCAAGAAATCCATGGTTTTACGATCAGAATAGTTACTTGTATTTCTTAATCCAACATTTGCTTGTAACCTAGAAATCTTTGTGACATTGTAGGTATAAGACAATCTTCCGTTATAGCCATTTCCATAGCCATAGGTTACACTTTCTCTATTGTTGGTGTCAATCCGATCAAGGACAGCATCCTTATAATACTGATTGAAAGCCAGAGTTTTTCCCAAGGCATCATTTGTACTTTTATTTCCGTCAAAGCTGAGGGATATGGTTTGTCCAGCTTTTTTAAATCGATGCATATAGGTCATTCCCCCGCCAAAATTGAAATTTGTGTTGTTGTTTTGGAAGTTTCTATCTGAATTATTGAGGGGTTCTGTTCGATCTTTGGACATACTGCTTACTGAACTACGATTCGCATCAGATTTCGTATAGGAAAGGTTGGGATTAATATCAATGCGGTTCATGCTATCAATATCCCATTTTAATCTACCTCTTAAATTATGTTCAATATTACCGACATCACCAGTTTGCTGTTGATTCTGAAATTGATTTGCTCTGCTTCCGGTGGTATATTCTACATCAGAGAGGGAGTTGGTGAATGTACTGTTATTTCGGAATCTATAATTTCCATTGACCTCCAATTTTTTGTCCAAGAAGGTGTTTGTATAATTGGCAGCAGCAGCGTAAGTATCAGAAAGACCGCGATCTGTATTATTATTTCCACGGCGGAATCCACCGCGCCCTTGTTCAGAGAATTCGGTTTCATTAATATTGTTGGCCATGAGGTTGATGGAGATTTTCTCATCGCCACGGAAGGCATTAACACCAGAATTGATTGTGAATTTATCGGAATCGCCTTTTCCAGCATTGAATTTGCCGAACACACCTTTTCTTTTATCAGGTTTGGTGACGATATTGATAATTTTGGATCTTTTACCGTCGTCAAATCCTGAGAATTTGGTTTGTTCACTTTTCTCATCGATGATTTGGAGTTTATCAATAATATCTGCTGGGAGTGTTTTAAGGGCGACCTTCGGGTCAGTACTAAAAAACTCTTTCCCATCGACCATTATTTTTGTCACCTCTTCGCCATGAGCCGATACTTTTCCATCCTCATCGATGGTAACTCCAGGAACCTGAGCGACCATTTCGTCGGCATCAGCATATTCACGAGTGGCAAAATTTCTGGCATTAAATTCTAATGTATCACCTTTCACGGCAACATTGGGAGAAGGGGCGATTGTAATTTCTTCCAAAACGATTTCTCCGGGTTCCATTTCCAAAAGTATGGGAGGCATGGAAGATTTTACTTCGATGGTTTTTTCAACTTTTTTAAAGCCAAGTAAAGTTCCTGTTATTTTATATCGACCAATTGTGACTTTTTGAATTGCGAATACACCTTTGTCATTTGATTTTGCGGTTCGGATGGTCGAGTCTTTGAGGTTAAGTATTTGAATACTGGCATCTTGCAAAGTATTGCCTTTGGTTTTGTCCTGGATATTTCCAGAAATATTAACCTGAGCAAAGGTAGTACCTAGACTCAAGATCAAGACGAAACACATTGACAAAAGGTAATTCATGGTATTGGTTTAAGGATTTTTTTCAATTATAATTTATTTTACTGATAACAGGTTGATAATCACAAAAAAGATACACGGCAAAAGGTGCTGTTGGGGGTTGGTTTTTCGGCTTATTTAAACTTGGTTAACATCTAAAGCGGTTGGTTTTATAGGATAAAAAATTGCGTTTATTATAAGGGCGGGTTTCGAGGGAGGCAATGAAAATCACAATTCAATAAAATTGGATATATTTGCTTATTAACAATCGATGAAAGAAACAACACTTAGTAGGAAAGAGAAAATATTGCAAACAGCCTTACAATTATTTGCGAGTAAGGGCTACCTTGATACATCTACCAAGGAAATTGCTGCAAAAGCTGGAGTTTCAGAAGCACTTATCTTTAAGCATTTCGGAAACAAGGATGCTTTATTGGCGCATATTGTGAAATCTGGTTACCGTAAGGTACTTCTTCATCACAAGGGGATGATGACGTATAAGGGTGCGAAGGATTTTTTGAAGAATATGGTTCAATTTCCGAGTAAACTGGTTGCTGATGATCCATTATTTTGGAAATTGCAGGAGCGTCTCTCGCATCATAGCTTTTCCAAATCCCAGCATGAATTATTTATTAAGCCAGTACAGCCGATTGTTCATAAAGCTTTTCAAGAATTAGGATATAAGGACCCGGATTTAGAGACTCAATATTTATTATTGGTGATTGACATGCTTTGGAAAAAAGAAGCATGTGGTGACATAGAGAATGCGGCTGAATTAGCCGGTTTGATGGAGGAAAAATACAACCTGTAAGTCTGCGTGTTTATGCGTGATGTTTTTTAAATGTGCAAAACATTTTAAAAAACAACTAAAAATTCCTTATTTCGTATAAACTATATTGTGATGATTAAGAAACTATTCAGTTTTGGATTGCTATCCATGATGCTTATTTCTGCGGCATTTGCTCAGAACAAGCCCAATTTTGTTGATTTTATCAATCAGAAACATGCATGGGTTGATTCGGTATTCAATACATTGACTCCGAAACAACGTATTGCCCAATTATTTTTGGTAAGAGCACATACGAATTTGGGTCAAAGATATATTGATTCGGTAAAACAAGTCATTGAGAAGGAGCAATTGGGTGGATTGGTTGTCTTTCAAGGCGGTCCAGTTCGTCATGCGAATATGTTCAATGAATATCAAAAAGTGAGTAAGGTTCCTTTGTTGATTACGTTTGATGGCGAGTGGGGTCTAGGCATGCGGATGCCGGATTCAACGATTTCCTATCCTTATCAAATGACTTTAGGTGCAATTCAGAATAACAATTTGTTGTACGAAATGGGAAGACAAGTTGCTCGTGATTTTCATCGGATTGGGATGCACTTTAATTTTGCGCCGGATGTAGATATCAATAATAACCCCAATAATCCAGTTATTAATTTCCGTTCATTTGGAGATAATAAGTTCAAGGTTACAGAGAAAGGCAAAGCCTATATGGACGGAATGGTTCAAGGGGGTATTTTGGCTTCATTAAAGCATTTCCCAGGACATGGTGACACTGATGTTGATTCGCATCATGACCTTCCGCAATTGAAATTTGATAAGGCGAGATTGGATAGTTTAGAGATTTATCCATTCAAACAGCTGATCAATGCTGGCGCTCCTGCGGTTATGGTTGCGCACATGAATATTCCAGCTTTGGATAATACTCCTAATATTCCATCCTCAATTTCAAAGAAAATCGTCACAGACCTACTTCGCAAGGAATTAGGGTTTAGAGGATTGACCGTTACGGATGCCATGGATATGAGCGGGGTTAAGAAATATTTCCCGAATGGAGAAGCAGATGTCATGGCAATTGAGGCAGGACATGATTTATTAGAAGTTTCAGAGAATAGTGCACGTGCTATTGATTTGATTGAGAAAGCTATCAAATCGGGTCGCTTATCTCAAGCGGATGTAGATGCGCGAGTAAAGAAAGTGTTAGCTAGTAAATTATGGTTGGGATTAAATAAGATCAAGCCCGTAAATACGAATAATTTATATTCAGACTTAAATACGCCTGCGGCACAAAGTTTAGTACAACGTATTTCAGATGCAGCTGTAACATTATTAAAATCGGATCGAGGCATAAAAAGATTTGACCCGAAAAAAGCAACATCGATTGTTAGTGTAGGAATTGATCAGGCTCAAGATTTTGAGAAGGGTTTGGCTATTCAGCTGATGGATCATGATCAATACTTTATTAAAGGCGATGAGACTGAGGAGCAATTAAAAGATTTAATGAAAGATGCAAAAGATAATCGTCAGATTATCTTGGTAATCCATGATAATCGTAGTAGACCTCGCAGTGAGTTAGTTTTGAATGATGCAACGAAAGCTTTTATAGATAAGATCGCAGGTAGAAGAACTATTTCTGTGATGTTTACTAATCCATATGCATTAAATTCCGTTGATGTGATGCGCAGTTCATCAGTTTTATTGGGTTATCAGAATGACTTTTTCATGCAGAAGGCAGTATTAAAGGCTTTATTAAAGCAGATTAAACCAGAAGGAAAATTGCCAGTTACAATTTCAAAAGATTTGAAGAACGGTTCGGGGATTTAATTCAAAACTGTTAACATAAAATTAAAATAGCCAGTAGAAGATACTGGCTTTTTTTATTCAAAAGAAAGACTAATTTTGCTAGGTAGATTGAGAATTATGGCAAAAGAGCAGATTTCTATATTTGACATGTTTAAAATAGGGATTGGACCCTCGAGTTCGCATACTTTAGGTCCATGGCGGGCAGCCCAGCGGTTTGTTGAGGTGTTAGTGAACCGGGCTGTTTTAGACTTGGTAGAAGAAGTAAAGATTTTATTATATGGTTCCTTGGCAAAGACGGGAGTTGGTCACGGGACGGATATTGCGGTATTATTAGGCTTGAGTGGAGATGATCCAGTTACTTTTGATGTGAACGATGTCGTTCCTAAGGTGGATCGTATCAAGGCTAGCCGGAAGATGTCCCTTGGCGGGAAGCGAGAAATCGATTTCACTTATCAGGATGACCTACTTTTCCTATATGATCAAAGCTTGCCATTTCATCCCAATGCGGTTACCTTTCAGGCTTTTCTATCCAATGGCAATGCTGTCTCGGAGACATATTATTCAATTGGTGGCGGATTTGTTGTTCAAGAGAATGATACGGAGAGTGTTTTATCGGAAATTGATTTACCCTTTCCAATAGATACGGCTCAGGAGTTGATGGTTGCATGTATGCGGACGGGGTTAAAGATTTCGGAGTTGGTTTTGGAGAATGAATGTTCATGGAGGTCTGAGCAAGAGACTAGAAGTGGAGTTTTAAAGATTTTCCAAACGATTAAGGAATGTATTTATAAGGGCTGTCATACTGATGGTGTATTACCAGGAGGATTACATGTTGAGCGCAGAGCTTCAAAATTGAATAAGAAGATGTTGAAGGGTCGTAGCTATTCTGATTTTGACAGCTGGGTAGAGGCGATTCGTGCTGGAGGTCGGGATTTTGGTTATATTCTGGACTGTGTAAGTTGTTTTGCTTTAGCCGTAAATGAGGAAAATGCATCTTTTGGTCGGGTGGTTACTGCACCTACCAATGGCGCTGCAGGGGTAATACCAGCGGTATTGCAATATTATATCGTTTTTCATGATTGTTATAAGGAGGATAAGATTATTCAATTTATCGCTACGGCATCGGAGATTGGTTCGATTTTTAAGAAAGGGGCGACGATCTCTGCAGCGATGGGTGGCTGTCAGGCAGAAATTGGAGTTTCCTCGGCGATGGCTGCTGGAGCACTCACCGAATGTTTAGGTGGATCACAAAGACAAGTATTAATGGCGGCAGAGATAGCAATGGAACATCACTTAGGGTTAACCTGTGATCCTATTGGCGGTTTGGTACAGATTCCATGTATTGAAAGAAACACTATGGGAGCTATCAAAGCGATTACAGCTGCTCAGCTTGCCTTGCAATCCAACCCAGATAAGGCAAAAGTAAGTTTAGATGCAGTAGTTAGTACGATGTGGGATACGGCTCAGGATATGAACGTAAAATATAAGGAAACTGCTGATGGCGGATTAGCCATCAAGGTACCATTGAGTTTACCAGAATGTTAATAAAAATATTTTAGAATATTTAATAAGAAGAGGTCATTATCAAGAGGTAATGACCTTTGTTTTTGATCAAATTTCTATCTTTGTAAAATGATTCGATATGCGGCATTAGCTTCTGGGAGTAATGGGAATAGCTATTATATTGCTAAGGGTGATACGGCGATTTTAATAGATGCCGGAATCAATAGCAAGCATCTTCATTTGCGGATGGCTTCCTTAGGAATAAATCCGGCTAGTATTAGTGCGATATTCATTACCCACGAGCATACGGATCATATTTCGGGGCTATCTGTTTTCTTAAAGCGGTATCAGATTCCGGTTTATTTGACAGTGGGAACCTATGAATCTTCACGTTTGCAATTGCCTAGCTATTTAGTCAATTTCATTAAGCCTAATTCGGTGATTAACCTAAGTGATTTTTCAGTTTATGGGATTCCGAAATATCATGATGCGCAAGAGCCCTGTAGTTTTTTGATCTCTGATGGAGAATTGAATATTTCGGTGCTGACAGACTTAGGTCGGATTTGTGATAATGTGAAAAAGGCCATTCGAATGGCGGATATTCTGTTCTTGGAAGCGAACTATGATGAGGAGATGTTGATGACGGGTCGCTACCCTTATCATTTAAAGAATAGAATTAAAGGCGGATGGGGCCATTTATCCAATAAACTATCCTTGGAGGCCTTTATTGAGAACAAAACGGATCGGTTGAAACATGTTATTTTAGGGCATTTGTCGGGTGAGAATAATACAGTCCAATTGGTTGAAAGTATTTTTGAGCCCTACTGTCAAGATTTTAAGATGTCAGTTGCAAAGCGGACGGAACCTAGCCCACTCTTTGAAATTACTAAGAAGGTTCAAACAGAGATTTATGTGGAAGAATATTCCTATCAATCCATTCAAATCATAACAGGATAAAAATAAATTCTATAAAAAAAGACGAGGCTGTAAATTAATTTACAGCCTCGTCTTTTTTATGAATTTTTATTAATTCAGTTCCATTTTGAATAATTCGGCAAGATGATTTTTGAGTTTTATTTTTACTTCTTCCACATCTACTTTATGCCCAAGCTCACGTTCCATGGAAGTAACATCTTTATCATCAATTCCGCAAGGCACAATATTTCCGAAATAGGCTAAATCGGCATTTACATTAAAAGCGAATCCATGCATGGTCACCCAACGGGATGCCCGTACGCCCATTGCACAGATTTTCCTTGCTTTGTCATTATCAGGATCCAACCATACTCCGGTATATCCAGGATATCTGCCGGCTTGAATTCCATAATCTGCTAAGGTCAAAATAATGGCCTCTTCAAGAGTCCTGAGGTATAAATGAATATCGGTAAAGAAGTTGTCCAAATCGAGGATGGGATAACCGACGATTTGCCCAGGTCCATGATAGGTAATGTCTCCACCTCTATTAATTTTATAGAAGGTCGCTTCTTTTTCTTTTAGTCCATTTTCATCCAATAACAGATATTCCAAGTGTCCACTTTTCCCAAGTGTATAAACATGGGGGTGTTCCGTGAAAATCAGGAAGTTGTCTGTTGGGTTATTTGTGTTATTGATTCGGTTATCGTGTTTTTCAGCAAGAACCTTAGCAAAAATCTCTTCTTGTTTATCCCATGCTTCCTGATAATCCAGCAATCCCCAATCAATAAAGGTTACTTTTTTATTTTGCATTTCAATTAATACAGTAGGTTGTTATATGGATATCTGGCGTTGTGCATTTTCACGACGATATCATATATTTTTTCCTTGAATTCTTCCACGTTAGTTTTGTTTGTTGCGGAGATAAAAATTGCAGGGTCGGCATTTTTGGCCATCCATGAATTTCTAAAATCATCAAGAGTTACTTTAATTTCTTCACCATCTTCATCAAACTCCACCGGAGGTTTATAAGCATCGATTTTGTTAAATACCGTTATTATAGGTTTATCCACCGCACCAATATCTTTTAGCGTTTCATTGACTGCACGGATATGGTCTTCGAAATAGGGGTGAGAGATATCGACCACATGGATTAATACATCTGCTTCTCGGACTTCATCCAAGGTTGATTTAAAACATTCCACCAAGTGGTGTGGTAGTTTTCTAATAAATCCGACGGTATCAGATAAAAGAAAAGGGAGGTTATCAATAACGACTTTTCTCACTGTAGTATCCAATGTTGCAAAGAGTTTGTTTTCGATTAATACATCGGATTTGGAAATCATATTCATGATTGTTGATTTTCCAACATTTGTATAACCTACCAATGCGACGCGGATCATTTCGCCTCTATTTTTACGTTGCGTTTCGTTTTGTTTGTCGATTGTTTTCAGGCGATCTTTTAATAGGGAGATCTTATTTAAGATCATCCGTCTATCACTTTCGATCTGGCTCTCTCCGGGTCCACGCATACCAATACCCCCACGTTGTCTTTCAAGGTGGGTCCACATTCGAGTTAATCGTGGTAACAGGTATTGCAACTGGGCTAATTCCACTTGAGTTTTAGCCTGTGCTGTTTTAGCGTGTTTTGCAAAGATGTCCAGAATCAAGTTTGATCGGTCCAGGACTTTGATATTGAAATACTTTTCAATATTTCTTAACTGAGATGGTGATAATTCATCATCAAAGACAACCATATCGATTTCTTCGGCCTGGATATACTCTTTGATTTCGTCGAGTTTTCCGGAACCTACAAAGGTAGCACGGTCAGGGAAGGCTAGTTTTTGGGTAAAAATTCCCTTAGTAACTCCGCCTGCAGTGGTTACCAAAAATTCTAATTCTTCTAAATATTCTTTGGCAGTTTCTTCCGAAACGTCAGGAGTGATGACACTCACTAAGACTGCTGTTTCTGGTTTTACTGCGGTATCATGTATCTTAAATCTTGCCATTAATTGTTTTTAAGTAGTGAACAAGTTGAAGTGCATATTGGTTTCAGCTTGTTTTAAGGATGTTTCTTTGGAAACAAGTTTACAAAGTTACGGAATTTAGGAGATTTTGTCCCATGAAATAGCTGGGGAGCTTTTGTTAATGTATTGAGCCAATAGCTGATGGCGATTTTCATGGAGGTTTGGGTCTTCCTTAAAAATCTGAATGACTAATTGTCTAGCCTCTGCGAGTATGGCTTGATCTTTAGCGAGATCGGCGATTTTCATTTCGAGCACACCCGATTGTTGCGTACCGGAAAGATCACCAGGGCCACGAAGTTGCAGGTCGACTTCAGCGATTTCAAAACCGTCATTTGTTCTAACCATTGTTTCCAACCGGGTTCTACCTTCCTTACTGAGTTTATTACTGGACATTAGAATACAGAATGATTGTTCTGCACCCCTTCCTACTCTTCCACGGAGCTGATGGAGCTGAGATAATCCGAATCTTTCTGAATTTTCAATGATCATTACGGATGCATTCGGCACATTGACACCAACCTCAATAACAGTTGTTGCGACCATGATTTGAGTTTCACCCTTAATAAAGCGTTTCATTTCAAAGTCTTTGTCTTTGACAGGCATCTTGCCATGCACGATGCTAATCCTAAAATCCGGCAGGGGGAATTCACGCATTAAACTTTCCAGGCCAGCTTCCAAATAGAGTAAATCCATTTTTTCACTTTCCTTAATCAAAGGGTAAACAATATAGACTTGTCTACCTTTTGCAATTTCTTCCCGCATAAAACCAAATACACGTAGGCGTTGGTTTTCGAAGAAATGTACTGTTTTGATTGGCTTCCTACCGGCAGGTAACTCATCGATAATTGAAATATCCAAGTCACCATACATTGTCATGGCCAAGGTTCTTGGAATTGGGGTAGCAGTCATAACCAACATGTGCGGAGGGATCAGGTTTTTGCGCCATAACTTCGCTCTTTGTTCCACTCCAAAACGATGTTGCTCATCAATAACAACAAATCCAATATTCTTGAATTTAACTTTATCCTCAATCAAGGCATGAGTTCCAATAAGGATATCCAGGGTTCCGTCTTCGAGTTCTTGATGGATAATTCTTCTCGCTTTAGCAGGGGTTGAACCTGTTAGAAGTTTGACATTGCAAATATCTTCACCTAAGAGTTCTTTTAAGCCGTTGTAATGCTGGGTGGCGAGGATTTCAGTTGGTGCCATCATACAAGCCTGATAGCCATTGTCGATTGCGAGGAGCATACTCATTAATGCTACGACTGTTTTTCCGGAGCCCACATCCCCTTGTACCAGTCTATTCATTTGGGCTCCAGTATTGCAGTCCAAACGGATCTCGCGAACCACTCGTTTTTGGGCATTTGTCAATGGGAATGGTAATCTCTCATTGAAGAAGGTATTGAATTTTTCACCTACTTGGTTGAACTGGTGTCCTTTATATCTTTGGGTATTTAATTGTTTATTTTTGAGTAAGCGGAGTTGAATAAAAAACAACTCTTCGAATTTCAGCCTGGTAATTGCGGCTTTCATAAGTTGTTCATTTTGTGGGAAATGAATACTAAGAAAGGCCTGTTGAAGTGGCATGAGGTTGTATTTTTCAAGGATGTATGCAGGCAGGGTTTCCTCAATGGTTCGCAAAGTAGTTTCTAAGGCAGTTTCTTGTAATTTTTGAATGCCTTTGCTGTCTAAATTGAATTTTTTAAGTTTTTCAGTTGAGGAGTAAACAGGTTGCATAGTCATATTACCAACCTTTTTTCCCTGTTGCTGATACAATTCCATTTCGGGGTGAGTCATGGAGATGGCTCCATTAAACTCAGAAGGTTTGCCATAGATAATATAAGCGGCTCCTACTTTAAGGCCTTTTTTGAGCCAGGGAATACTTTGGAACCAAACCAGTTCCATCATTCCGGTATCATCCTTGAATTGTGCGACGAGTCTTTTACTACGTTTTTCACCAATTTCCTGGAGGCTCATAAGTCTTCCCAGTACTTGAGCACCGATCATTTCCGAATGAAGTTCACGTATTTTATGGAATTTGGTTCGATCGATATATCGAAAAGGGTAATCTTGCAAAAGATCTCCGATAGTAAAGATTTGGAGTTCTTTTTTGAGTACATCCGCTTTTTGCGGACCTACACCTTTGAGATATTCTATGGGAGTAATAAATGATAAACCAGCCATGGGATAGATAATCCCACTAAAATAATAAAAACTTTCAGGTTTCCTTTTATATAGGCAGGCTGTTGGGGAATTAGAGTAAAATAAGGAGCTGAAAAAGGATGGTTTTAATAAAAAATGCCCCTATTTTGGCGGGGCATTCATGTTTAATATAGATAGATTTAGGGTTTTAAATTATCGTTGTACCACCATCAACTGCAAGGTTAATACCGCTGATATATCTTGAGTCATCAGATGCTAAGAATAATGCTGCCAAGGCGATATCTTCGGCGGTTCCATAATCTTTCATTGGGATAATGGACATAAAATGGGGTCTGTATTGAGGGTTATTGAGGTGAGCTTCCGCCATTGGGGTCATGATATATCCGGGGTTAATAGCATTAACTCGAATTTTCATTTTTCCAAAATCCACTGCAGCTGCGCGAGTGATAGCAGAGACCCCACCTTTGGATGCGGTATAAGAACCAGGTCCAGACATTCCGGTTAATGCGGCAATTGATGATATGTTGACAATGCTACCACCGTTTTCTTTCATATGAGGCAAAACAGCTTGCATACCTAGCATTACGCTATTGACATTAATGTCATAGGTTTTTTTCCAAAGCGCTTCGTCTTGTTCTTCGAAAGGTGTAGGAACAGAAATTCCGGCATTATTTATTAGGATATCAATTTTCCCAAAATTGTTAATTGCAGCAGGGATTACGTCATTAAACCATGTTTCTCTATTTGAAACGTCATGTTTTACTGCCACAGCATCAAATCCTTGACTTTGTATTTTTTCTACAATAGCATTGAGTTTGTCAATTTGAATATCTGTAGCAATAACTTTTGCACCTTCATTGGCGAACAAAAAAGTCATTGCTTCTCCCATTCCCGATGCTGCACCGGTAATAATGGCTACTTTTCCTTTTAACCTCATGTAAATTTTGTTTGAGTAAATATCTTAAGCTTCGTTCAGATAAAAAGTGATCGATATTACCTTCTATTAATTAATGTGATTTATTTCCGTTAAGATATATTATGATGGGTAACAGTTAATGGTGGGATACTGTTTTAGGATTAGGTTTTTTTTAAGTAAAAATGCCAGCAATCCTTATTGCTGGCATTCTATTTTGAGTCGATGTTGGTTAAGCTTTCCAAGCGATTACGGAAATTTCCACATTGACTTCTTTAGGCAAAGTTTTGACTGCTACGCATTCTCTTGCGGGCTGGTTTTCTTTAAAATATTCGGAATACACTTCGTTTACTGTTGCAAAGTAGTCCATGCTACTTAAGAAGATTGAAGTTTTTACGACATCGGAGAAATCATAGCCGGCATTTTTAAGGATGGCACCTACATTTTTTAGGACTTGGTGAGCTTCGTCAGCTACTCCAGTTGTAATCAATTCCATTGATTCCGGGATCAAAGGGATTTGGCCAGAAACATATAATGTTTTATCGGCTTTGATTGCTTGATTGTAAGGGCCAATTGCTGCTGGAGCTTTGTCAGTATTTAAAATTTCTTTTTGCGCCATGATTTTATTGTTGAATAATAATATTATAAAAATAGAGTTCTTTACTGATGTGAGAGCATTAATTCTCAGGTCTAATATACGATAAGCCGATGGATTTTCAATAATAGGGAAAATAAGTAACTTGCAGCATGAAACATAAACTAGCCCTTATAAATGGTAAGATTTTTACTGAATATCAAATATACGATCAACATGCTTTATTAATAGATTCCGATAGAATTGCGGGTATTGTAGCACAGGATGATATTCCAGAAATGTTTGAGTTGTTGGATGTCAAGGGGGCGAATATTTGTCCGGGGCTTATTGATTTGCAGATTTATGGAACGGGTGAAGATTTGTTTTCGGCGGAATTAACAGCAGAATCCATTCATCGAATAGAGCATAACTTATTGAAGCAGGGCTGTACATCATTTGTATTAACCTTAGCGACCAATACTTTGGAGTTGTTTCAGGAAGCTATTGGGGTTTTTGAGCGTGCGAATCCACGTGTTGCCTTGGGTCTTCATTTGGAGGGGCCGTTTTTAAATGCAGCAAAGCGAGGAGCGCATCCTGCGGAATTAATTCAAAGAGCAACGGTGGATTTACTGGCTTCGGTTATAGAAGGTAAGGAAGAGGTTGTTAAAATGATGACTATTGCTCCTGAACTAACGGAGCAGGATTGCATTGATTATTTGAATGAAAAAGGGGTTTTGATAACAGCGGGACATAGTGCGGCGACTTATCAAGAGGCTACTCATGCCTTTAATCATGGGGTTCCTGCAGTTACACATTTATGGAATGCGATGTCGCCACTTCACCATCGGGATGTAGGCTTGCCAGGTGCGGCATTTAACCATGATGAAGTTTGTGCTTCCATTATTGTTGATGGTATTCATGTTGATTTTGAAGCAGTTAAGTTGTCCAAGGAATTGATGGGAGAACGCTTGTTTCTAATTACAGATGCTGTTGCGAAGTGTGATAAGGGCATTTATCAACATGTATTTAACAAGGATCACTATACGATGCCTGATGGAACCTTATCAGGTTCTGCGCTAAGTATGTTAAAGGCAGTTGAAAATTGTGTAAAGAAGGTTGGTATTAGTTTAGATGAGAGTTTAAGGATGGCGACCTTATATCCAGCGCGTTTATTTGGTCGGCATGATTTAGGGAATTTAAACAGTGGATCAATTGCCAATGTGTTAGTTTTTACGGAGGATTTTAAAGTGCAACAGGTTCTTTTTCAAGGGGAACCGGTAGAATAAATTATAAAGAATAGGTTACAATTAGCAGGATAGGTAATAAAAAGCTTAATTTTGTGGGTTAAGAACGAATTTATGATGAGAAGAATAATGACGCTATGTCTTTTTGCCATGATGACTTTGGTTGTGTTATCATGTGGATCTAAAAAAAGACAGGCAAAAAAGCTGGCGAAGGAGCAAGCAGCAATTGAGCAGCAAGTAAAAGTGGATAAGCCAGTAGTGGAGGAGAAACCTGTAAAGGGAAAAGTAGAGACAAAACCAGTTTCAGAGAAAGTAGTAACGAAGAAACCAGTTGAGAAGCCGGTTTTCAAAGCAAACCTACCACAAGTACCAAGAGAATTTAGAGCGGCATGGGTAGCTACCGTTGCGAATATCAACTGGCCAAGCAAGAATAATTTAAGCACAGATCAACAAAAACAAGAAGCGATTCGCTTATTGGACATGTTGAAGGATAACAACTTCAATGCGGTTATTTTTCAGGTTCGTCCATCAGCAGATGCATTATATAAATCGAGTTTAGAGCCTTGGTCGTATTTTTTAACAGGTACTACAGGAAAGGCACCGAGTCCCTATTATGATCCATTGGAATTTTGGGTTGCAGAAGCACATAAAAGAGGTTTGGAATTGCACGTTTGGTTAAACCCCTATCGTGCGCACCATAGTAATGGTGGCCAAGTGACCAGTGAATCCCTTGTTCGAAAATCCTCAGAGAATGTTGTTCGATTGCGGAATGGGATGTATTGGTTTGATCCAGCAAGTCAGGAAACACAGAATCATTCTGCTGCGGTAGTAATGGATATTGTGAAGCGTTATGATATTGACGGGGTTCACTTTGATGATTACTTTTATCCATACGCGACTTATAATGGAGGTTCTGACTTTCCGGATGACAAGACTTGGTCTGCCTATAAGAAATCTGGTGGAACATTGAGTCGTCCAGATTGGAGGAGAGATAATGTAAACAAGTTTATCAAGCGAGTATATACAGAAATCAAGGCTGAGAAGCCATCGGTAAAATTTGGTTTAAGTCCATTTGGTATTTGGAAACCAGGATATCCATCAGGCGTAACGGGATCTTCACAATATGATGAGCTCTATGCAGATGCTAAACTTTGGTTGAACGAAGGCTGGATTGATTATTTTACGCCACAATTATACTGGCCGATTGATCCTCCGAAACAAAGTTTTACGAGTTTATTGAAATGGTGGCAATCTGAGAACAAGCATAACCGTCACTTATGGCCGGGATTAAATACGGTAGAAGTACGGGCGGCGAACCGTGCTGATGAGATCAAGCGTCAAATTGCGGTTACACGCGAGGTAATTCCGAATAGTGTTGGAGCTGTTCACTGGAGTATTGCAGGTTTAACTAAGAATCCGATGTTGTTGAAGGCTCTACATGATGGGCCATATTCGCAGAAGGCCTTAGTTCCAGCATCACCATGGTTATCCTCAAATCCGATTTTGAAACCAACTTTATTATTGACCAATCAACCGAGTAGTGTATTTGTAAAATGGTTACATAAGCAGCCGGAGCAAGTTTTTAAATGGGTTGCTTATGCACGATATGGGGATCACTGGGATTTTCAAATCTTAGATGGACCACAATCTGAACTTAGTTTACCAAAGAGCAAGGATGGTAAAAAGTTAAATGCTGTTGCTGTCAAGCCGATTGATAGATTAGGCAATGAAGGGGATTATGCAGGGGAAGCAATTGAGTAAATAAGTTTTCACGGAAATATGTGCAGCAGAAAAGAGGGATCTTTTCTGCTGTTTTATTTTACAAATGATTGTGTGTGGGTTGTCGTAACGCAAATGTTACTTAAATGTGTATTATTTACACTTAACAATGCAATCGGTTGCGGACTCAAATGCTTTAAAATGCTAAAATACAATGATTCTCTAAGTCTAATCGTGCAAGACTCTGTGTTTTTACTTTCCGATTTATGCGTGTTTTACCTGTTTTTTTGCGAAATGTGACAGAATTTGCTGTTAGTCTTGCTTTATTATGCGGTATTTGTATTAATTTTAGCGTGGTTTTATTGCTAAACTTGCTTTACCAAATCTTAATTAATGGGAAACATACTCTTATATTCTGCTGTAGTTGGGTTATTATTGACTAGTGCTTGTGGATCGACGAAGAAAAATGCGTCTGCTCCATCCTCGGCGCCTGATGTTGAATCCGTAAAACAAGAAACTATTATTCCTGCTGCTGATCAATTAACGGCTTATCTACCTTTATTGAAAGGGAAGAAAGTTGGGTTAATGGGTAACCAAACTTCAGTAGTTGGTCCGCAGAATGAGCATTTAGTAGATGTACTATTAAGAGAGAAGGTAGATTTAAAGTTTGGATTTGCGCCGGAACACGGATTTCGTGGAGATATAGAACGTGGAGAAAAGGTTAGCAATGATGTAGATTCGAAAACTGGTCTTCCCTTATTTACCTTATACGGGGGAAATGAAAAGCAGGATTCGATCGTTCAGTCGGTTGATGTGATGATCTTTGACTTACAAGATGTAGGAGCAAGGTTTTATACTTATATCACTTCCTTACATCGTGTGATGGAGCTTTGTGCCAAGCACAACAAGGAGTTGATAGTATTGGATAGACCAAATCCATGTGGCGATCAAGTTGATGGACCAGTTCGTAAGGACGATAAATTCAAATCCAATGTTTCCTATCATAAGATTGCGATGGTACATGGGCTTACTGTTGGAGAATTAGCCAAAATGATCAATGGTGAGAAATGGTTGGAAAATGGTCGTCAATGCAAGTTAACGGTAGTTCCAGTTCAAAATTATACGCACGATAGCATGTATGACCTACCTGTTATTCCTTCTCCAAGTTTACCAAATCATTTATCAGTTCGTTTATATTCATCCTTGTGTTTGTTCGAAGGAACGGATATTTCAGTTGGACGTGGTACAGACTGGCCATTTCAGGTTGTAGGTTTTACGGATCCTGTTTATGGTGATTTTACCTTTACTCCGGGTGAGAAAGCAGGCATGTCTAAGCATGTTGAGGGGAAAGGCGCAATAAATTATGGTCTAGACTTAAGAGGTCTAGATGCGGATAAGCAAAAATTCACATTAAAATATATACTCGACTTCTATAATAAAATGCCGGACAAGTCGAAGTTTTTTGCACGGGCAGAATTCTTTGATAAGTTAGCCGGGACGGATGAATTAAGGAAACAAATTATTGCTGGGAAGACGGAAGAAGAAATCCGGGCAAGTTGGAAACCAGAATTAGATTCGTATAAGAAGATGAGGTCAAAATATTTGATCTACCCAGAATTCAAATGAAAAACAAGCATGTGAGGGCTCAATATTATTGGGCCTATTCGCTTAAAAGCACATTTGTATTCTGTAGAGGGAAGTAAACAAACAAACTCGGTTGTTTCGATACAAAAGAGATAGGCCGAATTATGATAACAAAAATTATAAATTATTAATCTTAAAGCAATGCGAAGACTTCTACTCTTTTCACTCGCTCTGGGTCTGACAATGCCGACTTATGCGTCATTTAACGCAAACAAGGGTGTTGTTGCACTTGGAAACCATGCTGGCTGGACAAAAGCCACATCGGTACTGCAGAATACCGTATCAGGTACGGTAAGTGGTCCTGATGGTCCGTTGGCAGGTGTTACTGTTTCGGTTGTAGGATCGTCTGTGAAGACATCTACAGATGAATCAGGTAAATTCTCAATTTCGGCCAATGTTGGTTCGGTCTTAAGGTTCTCTTTTGTGGGTTATGAATCCAAGGAGGTTACTGTTGCTGGGAATACAATGAATGTCACATTATCATCTTCTAGCGATTTGTTGGATGAGGTAGTTGTGGTTGGATATGGTACACAAAGGAAAGGCAACTTGACCGGTGCTGTATCCTCAATTTCTGTTAAGGACAATTTAGAGGGACGTCCGATTGCAGATATTGGGCGTGGTATTCAAGGTACGACTCCAGGATTGACAGTTACTATTCCAAGCGGTGAGGTTGGTTCGGATCCGAAGATTAAAATTCGTGGTGCTATTGCTTCAGTTGCATCAGGTAGTGAGCCATTAATTTTATTGGATAACGTAGAGATTCCTAGTATTCAGTATGTGAATCCAGATGATATTGAGTCAATTACGGTTTTAAAAGATGCGGCATCTTCATCGATTTATGGTGCAAAGGCGGCATTTGGTGTAATTTTAATTACGACCAAAACTGGGGCGAAAGGTGAGAAATTAGATATTTCGTATTCGAATAACTTTTCATTTCAGAATCCGTTCAAGAAATATGAAATGGGTAGGCTGAATGCGTTGAAATATACGAAAGACGCTATGGAGCGAGTTGGTTCAAATATTTCTGGAGCATTCTTTTATGTAACACCAGAGAGTTATGAATTAGCGAAGGAATGGGATGCAAAATACGGCAGTACATTAGGGGCAAATGATCCGACCGTTTTTGGTCGTGACTGGATTGTGGATCCGACTAATACCTCAAGAAAGCTAGGTCTTCGTACCTATGACCCTTATGAATATATGGTAAGGGAGTGGGCACCAACCATCACGAACAATGCGTCTTTAAACGGAACGGTTGGAAAAACGAGATATTCAGCGACTTTTGGTCATATTTCACAAAGTGGTATGTTAAAGGCTGGGGATTCGGATAAATTCAAGCGTGGAAATGCTGCGGTGCGTGTTTCAACAGATGTAAATGATTATTTAACGTTGCGTGCAGGTGCTATTTTCGCACAACGCAAAAAGTTATACCCATACGCGACGAATTCAACGACAGCTGACCCATGGTACTATATGTATCGTTGGAGTTCAATTTATCCAATGGGTAATGATGAGCATGGTAGTCCAATTCGTAGTCCATGGTCGGAGTATTCCGCGGCAAATGAGGCTTCGATGAAGCGTAATTACATCAACTTAAATGCAGGTGCTACAGTTAATATGATGAAGAACTGGAAATTTGATGTTGACTATAACTTCACGAATGAGGATTACAACTGGTTTAGACCAGGAACAAGATTTACGGCAGCAGATAGTTGGATTGCGCCAGTTCAGCGTTTAGATGCAGCTGGGAATCCTGTATTTGTTGATGCAAATGGTAATGTTGTTGCGTCGAATACAACAGGAGCTATTCAAGCATATGACTTTAATACGTATCAATATACGGCGGGTGGAGCAAATCCTGACCACGTTTATGCAAGATCTGCATTTGATTACAAGCATACATTAAATGCCTTTACTACTTATAATTTAAATCTTGATGAGGGTCATGAATTTAAATTTATTTTAGGTTCTAACCTAGTATCATCATTTGGAAAGTATAACTGGACTCAAAAAACTAATTTATTAGATATTACGAATCCTCAATTTGATTTGGCTTCTGGTATTGTTACTGGATCAGGTGGAACATATTGGGATAGCCAGGTTGGTTTCTTTGGCCGTGTAAACTACGCTTACAAGAACAAGTATTTATTTGAAGCGAATGCTCGTCGTGATGGATCATCCAAATTCATTGATCGTTTGATTTGGAGATGGTTTACCTCAGGATCAGCGGGATGGGTTGTTTCAGAAGAGAACTTCATGGAATGGGCAAAACCAGCGTTATCACATTTCAAAATTAGAGCATCATACGGACGTATTGGTAACCAGGCGGTTTCACCAAGTTTGTACAATCCTACCATGGAAGCTTATGAAACTGCGTGGATAGGAGGAGCCAACAAGTTTTATGCAGTTGGATCTCCGAAATTCTCAGTAAGTGATGTAACATGGGAATATCTTGAGACTAAGGATTTAGGTGTTGATTTAAGATTTCTTAATAATAGGTTAGGATTAGTATTTGATTATTATCACAGAAATACGATTAACATGTTTGCTCCATTAGAGGGTACAACTTGGACAATTGGAGGTGCAGCGCCACAAGGAAACTATGGAGAATTGAGAACTAGAGGTTATGAGATTGCATTAGATTATAATCACAGATTTGAAAACGGACTAGGATTTAATGTTCGTGCTAATTTTGATGATGCTATTTCTAGATTCTATAATTATACTTCATCGAGATTGACATCAGCTAATTATGATGGTGCAGTTTATGGAGATATTTGGGGTTATGAGACTGATAGATTATATCAGCTGGATGACTTCGTGTTAAATAGCGATGGTAAGCCACAACTTATTAAGTTGACTTCAGATATGACTAAGTATTTTACTAATGGTCAAGGAGAAACTTATCAATTGAAAGATAATAATGGTAAACCTGTTTATCAGTCATTCTTAGAGAACACTGCGACGTTCAACTTTGGACCAGGTGATGTTAAATTTAAGGATTTGAATGGTGATGGAGAGATTGATAATGGAGATGGTACAATTGATAATCCAGGGGACAGAAAAATTATTGGAAACTTTACACCTCGTTACAACTACGGTTTGCGATTAGGTGCGGATTACAAAGGGTTTGATTTTTCAATTTTCTTCCAAGGAGTTGGTCAAAGAGCGTTGTGGGGTAATGGAGGATTAGCAATTGCTGGTTTTAATACTGGTGATGGAGCTATGCCTTCTGCTATTGTGGATAATTACTGGACTCCAGAAAACACAGGAGCCTTTTACCCAGCTGCGTTTAATAATGCAGGAAGTAACACTGCCAACAACTTCCAAGTACAATCTAGATATTTATTGGATTTATCATATACAAGGATCAAGAATATCACTTTTGGATATATGTTTCCAAAGAGTTTTATCGCACCTGCGAAGTTAAACAACTTACGTGTTTATGTAGCCTTGGAAAACTTCTTCACATGGGATAAATTGAATGGATTACCGATTGATCCGGAGGTAGAAAATGGTTTCTCAATGTTCAATGAGTCCAATTATAATGGTGGTAGAACAGGTGTTGGTACTCCAACATTTAAGAGTGCATCATTTGGTATCCAGTTGAACTTTTAATTTTTAAAACAATGAAAAAATTATCATATATCATATTAGGTTCAGCATTGCTATTCACAAGCTGTCAAAAGTTTTTAGATAGGCCAGATCTTAATACCATGGTTGACTCAGAGGCGACCTATTGGAGAAATGAAAATGACTTACGTTTATTTGCCAATGATTTTTATCCAAACTATTTTGTAGGATATAATTCAGCATGGGGTACTGCTTATGCTCCAGTTATTGGATATAACTTTTCGGATGATTTAACATCCGAGAATCAGCAATTAGCTTTATTAGGAAGTATTCCAACAGATGGTGGAGGTTCTACATCAGCAGCTCCTGCTACCCTACGATTAGAGCATCCAGGTCCGAACTGGAACTTTTATTGGGTTAGGAAGGCGAATTTGATGATTGATAGGATTGAGACCTTTTCAAAGACAAAACTTACTGAAGATGAGTATAAACATTGGTCGGCAGTTGGAAGGTTTTTCCGCGGATTTGAGTATAGCCGTTTGGTAAGTAACTTTGGAGATGTTCCATATTTCGACAAGGAAGTTCGTCCAGATGATTTTGAAACTCAATACAAAGATCGTACTCCACGAGGTGAAGTTATGGATAAGGTTTACGAGGATTTCAAATATGTGATGTCCAACATGCGTGAATCTGATGGTGCAGGATATGTACATCGTTACGCTGCTGCTGCGATGATTTCAAACATGATGTTATTTGAGGGTTCATGGCAACAATACCATAATTTGGATAAAGCAAGGGCTAAGAAATATCTTGAGCTAGCTAGAGATGCAGCACAATATGTAATGGATTCTGGGAAGTATAATTTTGGTTCCGATTTCAAGTCATTGTTTGCTTCAGAGAATCTGGCTGCAAATCCAGAAGTAATTTTTTCAAGAACCTATGATGACGCTTTAACTATTCGTCACTCTGTGGCATCATATAGTAACGGTACAGAGAATCAGGTTCGTTCAGCGAATTTGAATTTAATTCAATCATTTATCTGTAATGATGGAAAGATATATCAGAATTCAGCTGTTGAAGATGCGAAGAACTTTAGATTAAAAGAGTTGATTAAAACTCGTGATCCACGTTTTGAGGCGACCTTCATGGATACAGTTAACACGCCTGCTGTAGGAACATTGGTTTATGCGTATAAATTTGCGGGCAGAGAAGCATTAACCTTCCTAAATTCTGGAAAACCATATCCTGCGAAATGGGGTTCAAATACGAATACGAATGATGCGCCGGTTGCGAGATTGGCAGAGGTTGTTCTAAATTGGATTGAGGCTAAGCAAATCTTAGCGGAGAATCATGGTGGAGCAGCAGTTACCCAAGGAGACTTGGATAAATCCATCAACGCGATTCGTAAAAGGCCATTGGATAAAGAAGCAGAAGGAAAAGGGGTTAAACAAACGGCAGCATTAATGCTTTCAGCTTTGCCTTCGGATCCAGAGCGCGATTCAGATGTTTCGCCTTTAATGTGGGAAATTCGTCGTGAGCGTCGTATGGAGTTTGTATTTGAATATGCTCGTATCCAAGATATCCGTCGTTGGAAGAAACTAACTTATTTGAATTTTGAGAAAGATAGTTATAAGTTGGGTTCTTGGGTAATAGGTTTGAAAGATTTCCGTGATAAAAATAATCCTGGGAAGATTTTAGCTTCTTACAAAAACAGATTACAAGTTAAAAAGGCAGATGGAACCATTGTTACTTATGATGGGACCAATGATGCTGAAATGGAAGGTTTCTATGTTGTTAGAAACTTTACCAATCGTCTTCCTGTATTGGATAAAAACTACCTTGCACCAGTGAGTGTAGCTTTGATCCAAGCATATCAAGACAAAGGTTATAAATTAACTCAAACACCAGGTTGGTAGTTTGATTTAAACATAAGCAAAAGGTCAATTCATTGACCTTTTGCTCTATTATTAAGTTGCTATGAAAAGACTTTTATTTTTACTGTTCCTAATACCATTAAACCTATTTTCCCAAACTTTCAAATTTGCTCAGGTTACAGATACACATGTTGGCGGTGCTACTGGGGCTGATGATTTACGCAGAACTGTTCTGGACTTAAATCAGCAGCAAGGCATTGACTTTGTGATTTTATCGGGGGATGTTACGGAATTTGGTTCGGATGAGGAGTTGGCATTAGCCAAGCAGATTTTGGACAGTTTAAATCTGCCTTTATATGTTATTCCGGGGAACCATGATAGTAATTGGTCTGAAAGTGGGGCGAATTCATTCCGTAAGGTTTTCGGGTCGGAGACTTTCTTTTTTGAACATAAGGGGGTTGAATTTATTGGAACGACCTCAGGGCCTAATATGCGGATGAGTCCGGGGCAAATACCTCGCGAAAACTTAGTTTGGATGGATTCGATTTTTAAGGCTCATCCCGATCAACAGAAACCATTAATTGCCATAAACCATTATCCTTTAGATTCTTCATTAAATAATTGGTATGAGAATATTAATCGTCTTAAGACCAAGAATGTTCAGCTAGCTCTATGTGGGCATGGTCATATCAATAAATTGTATGATTGGGAGGGAATTCCAGGAGTAATGGCTCGATCCAATTTACGTGCGAAGGATGAAGTTGGGGGGTATAATATTGTTAGTATTACCCCTGATTCTGTGTTTTTTCAGGTTCGCAAGCCACTATTTATTACGGAGGACTATTGGTTGAAGTTACCCTTGCAAAGGGTTTCAGAAAGTTCTAGTCAAGGTGTAAAGCGTCCTAATTATGCGATGAATTCGAGTAGTTCGGCAAAAGTTATCTGGGAATTTGAGGACCATGGTGATATTGGAGCTGGGATTAGTTCAGATAATAAAAGAATGTTTACAGCCAATACCGTTGGTGAAGTTTATGCATTAGACCTTAAGACAGGTAAAAAGCTATGGAGTTTCAAAACTGGGGGTAAGGTTTATTCGACGCCGGCAGTTCATAAAGGTGTGGTAGTTGTTGGATCTTCAGACCATTATATTTATGGTTTAGATTCAAAATCGGGCAAAGAATTATGGAAGCTAGAGGCTCACAAGGCAGTTTTGGGCTCGCCGGCTGTTAAGGATGGAAAAGCATTTATTGGAGCCTCGGATGGCGTGTTTAGAAGCATTGATGTAAAATCGGGGAAATTGCTTTGGACATTTGATGGGGTTGAAGGCTATGTTTCAACCTTGCCTACGTTAGCAGATAATAAGGTAATCTTTGGCAGTTGGAAAAATGGATTCTATGCATTAGATCAAAAAACAGGTGAATTGGTTTGGAAGTGGGATAATGGTCATACGAATAGAATGTTTTCGGCTGCAGCATGTTATCCTGTCGTTGAGAAGAATAAGGTTTTTATTGTTGCTCCAGACCGTTTTATGACAGCTATAGATTTACAAACTGGAAAAACCCTTTGGAGAGAAAAGAAGGATGAATACCGTGTTAGGGAATCTATGGGGATCTCGAAGGATAGGAAGCTGGTTTTAGCGAAGACCATGGATGGGGAATTAATTGGGGTTCCTGTTGATGCTGAGAAGATGGATGTTTCATGGAAGGCAGAGTTAAAATTACCTTATGAATTAGCTCCAACAGCGATTTATAGTAATTCAAAATATATATTTGTTCCTAGCGACAAAGGTTTATTGTCTGCTGTAGAACCTAAAACCGGCAAAACCGTTTGGCAATATAAAATTTCCAATGCGATGATCAATCCTCCATTGGTTTTTAAGGATCGTGTTGTAGTGAGCAGCATGGATGGAAAAATTGTAATGCTTAAAAGTAAACCATAATAAATAATAATGAATAGATTAGTTTTCTTATTTCTGTTGATGTTCAGTTGTTTGCATGTTTTTTCGCAAGAGAACAGTTGGATACGTATTAATCAATTGGGATACCTTCCTGACAACAAGAAGGTCGCCGTATGGGTCAGTAAGGGGGATCAAGGGATTAAGAAATTTAGTTTGATTGATAAGAGCAGTAATAAAACGGTATTTACGGGGAAAGCAGGGAAGGAATTTGGGCAATATGGTCCATTCAATAGAGGTTATAGGTTAGATTTTAGTAGATACAATGGTCATGGGGAATTCTATCTCCAGTCGGATGATGGAACGAAGTCGCCATCTTTTAAGATCAATCCAGATGTTTATAAAGGGACGGCAGATTTTACATTGAGGTATATGCGTCAGCAAAGGACATTATTTAATCCTTTTTTACAAGACAGTTGCCATACGCATGATGGATTTACGATGTATGCAAGTTCCGTTGGGATGCCAGATAGTACCAGAGTAGAAGTTGCGGGCGGATGGCACGATGCTTCTGATTATTTACAATACGCTACTACTTCAGCGAATGCCACATATCATTTGTTGGCTGCATATCGTGATTTTCCATCTGTTTTCACGGATGAGAAACAAGCGAACGGATTAGATGGAAAGAATGGAATTGCGGATGTTCTAGATGAGGCTATTTGGGGATTAGACTGGTTGGTAAAGATGCATCCCAAGCCGAATATCATGTTTAATCAAATTGCAGACGACAGGGATCATACGGCGATGCGTTTGCCAGGTCAGGATTCTGTTTATGGACGCGGGCATGAGCGACCAGTTTATTTTATTGATGGAAATCCACAACAACGGGGTAAGTTCATGAACAATACAACTGGAACAAGTTCGACTGCAGCGAAGTTTGTGAGTGCCTTTGGCTTAGGTCATCAGCTTTTAAAGGGTCAAAATTCTGAATATGCTAATTTATTGAAGGAAAAAGCAGAAACAGCCTTACAATATGCTTACATAAAACCTGGAGTAACTCAGACAGTTTCTGTTAAGTCGCCTTATATTTATGCTGAGGATAATTGGGTGGATGATATGGAGTTGGCAGAAGCCACCATGTTTAATTTGAACAATAACCAAGAACATCTTCAAAAAGCGCTTGATTTTGCCAGACAAGAGAAAGTGACTCCATGGATGATAAAGGATACAGCGAACCATTATCAGTATTATCCATTTATCAACCTAGGTCATTTTGAACTTGCGAAGTCAGCTGAGGGAAAAGCTAAAAAGGAAGCCTTGAGTTATTATAAAGAAGGTATTGAAGCTGTTAATGCAAGGGCTAAAGAAAATATGTTTTATCGTGGGGTTCCATTTATATGGTGCAGTAATAATCTTACCACTTCATTTGCAATACAATGTTTATGGTACAGAGAAGCTTCAGGAGACCACAAGTTTCAGGAATTAGAACAGGCGAATATAGACTGGTTATTTGGGGTGAATCCATGGGGTACAAGTATGGTTTATGGATTACCTTCACATGGTGACACACCAACAAGCCCACATTCATCGTTTACATATTTACATAATTACCCAATTGATGGAGGATTAGTAGATGGGCCGGTTTATTCGTCTATTTATAAGAATCTGATTGGGATTCAATTGTATAAACCAGATGACTATGCATCGTTTCAAAGTGATTTAGTAGTTTATCACGATGATTTTGGGGATTATAGCACGAATGAGCCCACAATGGATGGGACAGCATCATTGATTTACTTGCTTTCGGCGAAGGAAGATGAGTCAAAAAAAAAAGATTAATTGATGCGCACGGCGCAATCATCCGTGGCGATAGCAGTAAGAAGCAAGTAAGCTTGATTTTTACGGGCGATGAGTTCAGGGAAGGGTTGCCGGTTGTTGCGAGAACATTAGAAAAGGAAAAGGTTCCGGGGAGTTTTTTTATTACGGGTAGATTCTTGGAGGATCAAAAGTCTGCAGAATTAATAAAGAAGCTATATGATAAGGGACATTATATAGGACCACATTCCGACCAGCACTTACTTTATGCTCCATGGGAAAATAGAGATAGTTTGTTGCTGAGTAAGACAGAGTTTATTGATGATTTAAGTGCTAACATCAATAAAATTAAGGCTTTAGGGGTTGGTGGGGTGAATAAATTTGTTGCGCCCTATGAATGGTACAACAAAGAAATTACGGCTTGGAGTTCTGAAATTGGATTAACGTTATACAATTTTACTCCTGGCTTAAGGACTGCGGCTGATTATACCTATCCGGAAATGGGGAAGCGGTATATGTCTTCAGAAGCTATTTTAGGGCAGTTATTTGAGTATGAGCTGAAGGAAGGGTTAAATGGATTTGTAATAATAATTCATTTGGGGGCTGATCCTAAAAGAAAAGATAAATTATTTAATCAATTAGAAAGGTTGATTGAATTATTGAAGAATAAAAGTTATAAATTCGTGCCACTCGACGAGATATAAAATTATAATGCGTGTTTTTGCGTTTTTTAACAAAAAGTCGCATATTTACGGAAAAGTTATAGAAAGAATTGCAAATGCTGAATGCTATGATCAACACCACGGAGAAGGACTCCAACTATCAAGACCTGGACAAGATGTCGGTTCAAGAGATTCTGACAAATATTAATAATGAGGATAAAACAGTGCCGTTGGCAGTTGAGAAGGTGATTCCACAGATTGAATCGCTAGTTCAGGTTGTATCCGACCGAATGAAGGCAGGTGGGCGATTATTCTACATTGGAGCAGGAACATCAGGTCGTTTAGGGATTTTAGATGCTTCGGAGTGTCCACCGACTTATGGGGTTCCATTTGATTGGGTAATTGGATTAATAGCAGGAGGAGATACAGCTATCCGCAAGGCAGTTGAATTTGCGGAGGATGATGTCGAGCAAGCATGGAAAGATTTAGAAGAGTTTGCCATCAATGAGAACGATTTTGTATTAGGGATTGCAGCTTCAGGAACCACCCCTTATGTAATTGGGGGGTTGGATAAGGCAAATGAGAAAGGGATTGCGACAGGTTGTTTAGTTTGTAATGGGAATTCTCCAATTGCGGCTAGGGCTAAATATCCAATTGAGGTGATTGTAGGTCCTGAATTTGTTACAGGTTCGACCCGTATGAAAGCAGGGACAGCACAGAAATTGGTTTTAAATATGATCAGCACAGCAGTGATGATTCAATTAGGAAGAGTGAAAGGGAATAAGATGGTTGATATGCAGCTTTCGAATCATAAGTTGGTAGGTCGCGGAGTGCGGATGGTGATGGCAGAAACAGGTACCGATGAAGAGACAGCGACAGCATTGATCGAAGAATTTGGTAACGTTCGAAAAGCCATTGATAACTATAACCTTAACAAATAAAACAAATTTCGTCTACCTATGTCTCCAATTATTCTTCTAACCTTTATAGTGGTTTATTTTGGGATTTTATTGGCTGTAGCACATTTTACATCCAAAAATTCTTCGGATAACTCTACGTTTTTTGTTGCGAACCGGAATGCTAAATGGTACATGGTTGCCTTTGGTATGATTGGTACCGCATTGTCTGGTGTTACGTTTATTTCCGTTCCCGGCGATGTTGGGAATACACCTGCAGGACTTACTGATGCCAATAATTTCAGTTACTTCCAATTTGTACTCGGAAATGCAATAGGCTTTATCATTATTGCCTATGTCCTATTGCCACTATATTATCGGATGAATCTAACTTCTATTTATACCTATTTAGAGGAGCGATTAGGCCATAAGAGTTATAAATCAGGAGCAATGATATTCTTGATTTCCAGAACAATTGGTTCTGCGTTTCGATTGTATTTAGTTGCCATAGTTTTACAGCGATATATATTTGATGCCTGGAATGTTCCATTCATTCTGACCGTTGCGGTTTGTTTGATTCTTATCTGGTTGTACACCAATAAGGGTGGACTAAAAACCATTATCATTACAGATACCCTTCAAACGACATTCTTGTTGTTGGCCGTCGTACTTTCCATTTATTTTATGGCAGATGGATTAGGGCTAACAGTATTTGAGGCTTTTGAAAAAGTAAAAGAGAGCAGTTATTCAAAAATATTTATTTGGGAGAACCTCTTAGGGGATCCTAGAAATATTTGGAAACATATTATTGGAGGTATTTTCGTAACGATTGCAATGACTGGTTTAGATCAGGATTTAATGCAGAAAAACCTTAGTATGAAGACCATCAAAGAGGCTCAGACGAATATGATGACCTTTACGGGGATCTTTGTCGTGATTAATATATTTTTCCTTGCGGTAGGCGCATTATTATATTTCTATGCAGATGCAAACGGAATTAGTATTGCTGACTTAGGTAAATCTGATTATTTATATCCAGAGATTGCCTTACGTCATTTATCTATTGTTCCTGGGATTATTTTTATGATGGGATTAACGGCTGCTACCTTTGCAACCACGGACTCCGCATTGACAGCATTGACAACTTCTTATTGTGTGGATTTCTTAAACTTCAACAAGAAGGAGAATCCGAATGACCCTAAGTTGGTTAAGCAACGTAATTATGTTCATTTGGCGTTTTCAGTTGTGATGTTATTGGTTATTTTGCTTTTCCATATCATCAATGATGAATCCGTTGTATCGGCTATTTTCAAGATTGCTGGTTATACGTATGGTCCATTATTAGGTTTATTCTCCTTTGGGATATTAACCAAGAAGCGTGTCAATGACAATTTAGTTCCATTTATCTGTGTGGTATCACCTGTTATCATTTATTTGTTGACGATGTATGTTTTACCACTTACAGCCTATAAAATTGGCTTTGAGCTGATTGTTTATAATGGCTTAATTACTTTTCTATTATTGTGGTTAACTTCTCCGGGGAATGTTAATAAGACCATGACAGCGGTTAAGTAAGGCTAATCCTTGATTTGTGTGTGCAAAAAAATAACAGTAAGTTTGATTAACTAGTTTTTTTTGCACACATGTATCAAATGATTGAAGAATCTATCCAATCTATCCGTCGTAAAATCGGCGATTTCACTCCAGAATTCGGTATTATTTTAGGCACTGGCCTTGGGAAGCTTGTTGAAGAAATTCAGGTTGAGTTTCAGATGATGTATTCCAATATTCCGAATTTTCCCATTTCCACTGTTGAATTTCATTCTGGCAAATTAATTTTTGGCACCTTGAATGGGCGTAAAGTTGTTGCGATGCAAGGTCGACTTCATTATTATGAGGGTTATAGCATGCAAGAAATCACCTTTCCGATTCGGGTTATGAAGGGTTTAGGTATTCAGAAGCTTTTTGTTTCGAATGCATCAGGGTCATTAAATCCAGATATTAAAAAGGGTGATATCGGAATTATTGAAGATCATATCAATTTATTGCCGGATAATCCATTACGTGGGAGTAATGATGAGGATTTAGGACCTCGATTCCCGGATATGAGCCAGCCATATAACTTTAAGATGATTGAAGAAGGGATGGAAATTGCTTCTCGATTAGGTATTAGGACGCATAAGGTGGTATATGTATCTGCACCGGGTCCGAATTTAGAAACGAGGGCGGAATATCGTTATATGCGGATTATTGGAGGAGATATTGTCGGGATGAGTACTGTTCCTGAGGTCATTGTTGCCAATCATATGGGTTTGCCAGTCTTTGCTATTTCTGTAATTACGGATGAGGGTTTTCATCCCAACTTAAGACCGGTTTCTTTAAAGGACATTGTGGAAGTTGCGGCCCAGGCAGAACCTAAAATGACAAGTATTTTAAAAGAATTGATTGCTTTGCAATAATTTTGGTTTTTTGCGTTATTTTTGGGGGCATAAATTTTGTACCGATCCTGATTGAGTATGCTTAGAAGGTTGCTGTTTGTATTGATATTGTTTAGTCTAGTTCCTAAACTTTACGCTCAGACTGAAGATGAGTTCAGTTCTGCATTGGATTCTGCGCGTAATGCGGAGGACAATAAGAAAGATTCAGTCATTTTTACGGCGAAGTATGTTCGGTTTACGAATTTAAGGACGATGAAACAGGGGACGAAGACTTTCCAGATCGATACCTCCCATGTTAACTTTCAATATTACAATAAGCAAAATCTTCCCTGGGATCCTTCCATCAATTTAGGTTCATATGGACTTGCTACACGAGATCTTTTGTTCAATCCGAATAAAACCATTGGATTCCAATCAGGTTATCATGCATTAGAAAGATATTTATTGACGTCGGATTCTGTACAGTATTATCGTGCAAGAGCAAGATATTCGGAGTTGTATGCGGTAGGGTTCTTTTTTGATGATCAGGTTTTTAAAGCCAAGTTAGCACAGAATATTAATCCACATTTAAATGTCGGAGCGGAGTATCATGCTACGAATACGGATGGATACTATAATAACCAGCAGTATAGTGATCGTAAAGGGGCAGTTTTCGCATGGTATGAATCTCCGAGTAAGCGGTACAATCTATTATCGAACTTTACATTTAATACGCTTGATGCGACGGAAAACGGTTCTGTTCGGAACGATACATTATTCAGAGACACTTCAAGCAATACCTCACCCTCCCGATACCCTGTTCGATTGGATGGAATCCAGGGTAACCGTCCATTTAATAAGTGGAAGGATCTAGGGTTTTTCTTGAGACAGTCTTATTTTATGGGAAGGATTGACACGGTGAGTGGAAATGGTCCAGATGCTGAAATCCATCCTACCAATGTTATTGCTCATAATTCAAGTATTCGACAACAGAAATATATCTTTTTCAAGAATCAATCCGATTTATATAATGCCTTTCCTTATAACAATTTGGTTAGGGTGGATGATACGACTAAGATTACTACGATATCCAATGATTTTACGTATAGTTTTTATTTGCGAGGGAAGAATCTGAAGAATGAGGCCAAAGTAGAATTAGGTTTTCAAAATGATTTGATCTGGTATGCGGATAGTGTGTTGAATAAGTTTTACCAGAATAGTATGGTCAAGGGAGCCATAGGATATAAGTTTTCAGATAAGGTCGATGTTAATTTTACGGCCAATCAAATTGTCGTTGGTCGGAATTTTGGAGACTTTTTATATGAGGCCTATGCTGATGTTCACTTGAGTGATGTTTTTGGAAAGTTAAGAATCGGGGCTTATTCACAGAATAAATCACCAGAGATGATTTTTCAGAATGCGAATCTATCTTACCACTCTTGGAAAGAGGAGGATTTGAATTTAAATAAAATCAAAACACAAAACCTATCCTTTCAGTATGTGAATAATAAAATAGGTTTCAATGGTAAATTAGAATATTTTCTGATTAACAATTATACCTATTTCAAGGAGCTTCCGAATCCAGGTAATAATGTTTTGGGAGCAAGACATATAGCCCCAGAGCAGGAGGGGAATCTTAATTTGTTAAAGCTTACGGTTGGGCAGAATTTTAAATTTCGTCGTTTTCATTTAGACAATCGTGTTGTTTATCAGAAGTCGGATGCGATGGCGGTTTTGGCTACACCTGAGCTATATACCTGGCATAGTCTGTATTATGCAAATATCCTGTATAATGTCATGGATTTTAGGATTGGTATGGATGTTCGTTTTAATACCCCATTCCGTACACCTTCCTATTCGATTAACTCAGGACAGTTTTACAACGATAATGTTGGTATAGAATTCTCCACGTATCCTATTGCCGACGTTTGGTTTACAGGAAATATTGATCGTGTGAACTTGTTTTTGAGTTATAATTTTGTCAACCAACATGTATATCCAAAAGGATATTATACTGTAAGGCGATATCCAATGAACCCAGCATTTTTACGTTTTGGAGTTTCTTGGAAGTTCTATGACTAGGATATAGGTTATTTACTTTTTGCGGTCCAACCACCCAATTCAGATAATTTTCTACCAGCTTCTTTTAATAATTTAGCAGGCTTTGAGTCTAATCTATCATCAAAAACATCAATTTTCCCCATGATTGTAATTCCAGCATAAATAGTGCTTGAGAAGTCGAAGATAGGAACGGATAGAGAGGTGAAATCAGACAAAAGCTGACCTCTAGAGGTGCTTATTCCATTTGCTCGGATGTTATCGAGCATATTATATACTTCAGAAAGTGCGACAGGTTTACCATTGAGGCTGCCTTGTTTTTCGATTTCTTCGACGATAAAAGGTTCGATAAATGATAATGGTAAATGCGCCGCAAAATTTTTCCCCAAAGCGGAGGTCAATAAAGGCAGGACACTACCGATTCGAAGATCAAATATCGTTTGAGAATAAGGGCCATCAACTCGGTTTACAATGGTTGGTCCACGGTTTCCCCAAACACCAAGAAATACAGTTTGACCAATTTCTTGGGCTAATTCTAGCATAACGGGCTGTGAGGAAGTGAGGATATTTACTTGGTCAAGGTAGCCAAGACCTAGCTTCAAGCAAGTAGGACCGAGGCTATAAAATCCAGTTGTTAGATTTTGTTCCACCACGCCAAGATTAATAAAGCTAGTCAGGTATGAGTGTATTTTACTAGGTGACAATCCGCTTTGTGCAGAAATTGTTTTCAGAGGCAGAGGTGCTGCTGAATGAACCAAGACCGAAAGGATTGAAAATCCTACGTCAATAGATTGAATACCGTTCTTTTTTTTCTCCATGAATTTTAAAGGGTAACAAAAGGCGAATCTAAATGTTTTTCCCTTATGGAAAAAACAAATTGATTCGCCGAATGCTAAAAATTAGTAATTGCCTGAAAGAAGTGCTCCACCCATTGGGACATGAGCTTTCAATCCTAACTCTTTTAACATACGATAAGTAGTACAGATTGCAGCAGTTGTCACAGGGATTTTTATTTCATTTTCAATAAAATCAACAGCAGGTAATGATGGCATTTGAACACAAGCTGATAAGACTAGAGCTTCAACATCAGTCAAGTCCAATTGCTTATAAATAGATTTTAGATTTTCAGGGTCTAAAGCGGCTACCTCTAGGTTGTCTGCGACTTCCAGAGCTACCCAATCCTTTACTATAAAACCTTGATCCTCAATATAGTCAACGACCATTTGAGTTAAGGGTTTCATATAAGGAGCTACTACAGCGATATTTTTTACACCCAATGCTTTTAGTCCTTCCACCAATGCTCCAGCACTTGTTACAATAGGAGTTGGGAATTCATTTTCGACTGTTTTTTGATGTAGTCTACTTTGCGAAACGCAGTGATACCCTTTGCCCATTGACATTATTGCAACCAGGCAAGCATAGCCCATAACATCTACATGAGCATCTGATAGTTCAATAGCACATTGGTCGGATTGGGCATCCATTTTTTCAAGCTCTTCCTTTGTAACATGTTTCATTCGCATTCTGGAGGAATGGAATGTAAAGCGTTCTGGATAAATGCTTTCTCTGGCTCTGAATAAGGCAGGGATTTCAGTTTCCATGGTTACATTAGAGCTAGGGACGATCTGGCCGATTTTATATTTTAGTTTGGACATATGAAATAGGATTACGCCTTTACAATAGGATTCTTAAGGGTTCCAATAGGTTCAATTGTAATTTCTACAACGTCTCCAGGGAACATAAATTCTTGCGGGTCTCTACCAGCACCTACCCCAGCCGGTGTTCCAGTTGCTATGATGTCGCCTGGTTCCAAACTGATACATTCAGATATATCTTCAATAATAGCATTAACATTGAACAGCATGAATTTGGTGTTTCCATTTTGCTTTTCAATACCATTCACTTTTGTGATAATATCTAAGTTGTGTGGGTCAGTTAGTTCATCTGCTGTAATAATCATGGGTCCCATTGGAGCGTAGGTATCCTGACCTTTAGACACGATCCATTGACCGGATCTTCTACAGTCCCTTGCGCTGATATCGTTAATGATTGTATATCCAAAAACATGATCTAGGGCCTTCTCTTTGGATACTTTCGTTGCCTTTTTTCCAATAATTACAGCTAATTCTCCTTCCCAATCCATTTGCTGAGTAATTTCCTCATTATGCTTAATAGGGTCACCATTAGCGATAACCGTGGTAGGTGGTTTACTAAAGATGACACATTTTTGAGGGAGTTCCTTAGAAGTATCTAAAGTACGAGCTGATTCGGCAACATGTTCGGTATAATTTAATCCGATACCGAAGATATTTTTTCTAGGCCTAGGAATTGGAGCCAAAAGAATAGCATTTTCAAAAGGAATACTGCAGGTTACCAAGTCTGTAACCGCAGATTCTTTTATTATTTTATCCAAAGCTTTTACGCCTATGTTTCCGAGGTCAATAAATTCAAGCATCGTTTTAGGAAGATCAATTCCAAAATTAATTCCTAGACTTTCGACATCAACGATGATATCAAAATCAGATATAATGACGCCTAATCGGCCTTCGGCTTCAGTGTTAGCTCTATATGTTACTAGTTTCATGAATTCGGTTTATAAATTTTATTCCACTATATTTTGATGACCATTATTTTCAGTATAGGCTTTTTCTTGATATAGGCCAAGTTTGCTAATGGTTGGAAGGTCATTGAAATTAAATAAAAATGCTTCTTCACTGTCGGATAAGTTGACATGTTCATGCCAAGCCCAAGCAGGGACACAGAAGGTATCTCTTTCCTTCCAGTCATATCTCTTTCCGTCGATAATAGTATAACCTTTACCTTTTGCACATTGGTAGATAAAACTACCAGTATGTTTATGAGCTTTAGTTCTTTGGCCTGGTTTTAACATTTGCATTGCTGCACCCATGGTTTGCATTACGTGGCCACCTGTAAGTGGGTTTGAGTATTGCATGATTACACCGTCGAAAGGAGTACCATCTGATACTTTTCCAGCATTAACCAGTGCATTATAAGTACTTTCCCAAGAATATTTAAATAATGGAGAATATGGGTTATTCCATTCTCTATCGACAGGTATCAATCCGCTTCCGGAATAGCTCATTGGGGAATAATTCATTGGCACCACTTCTTCTTGACCATCTTCATCATCATATACCGCATAATCATTCGCTTCTAATGCATTCACCAAAGGAATATCCAAGCCATCCATCCAGACACAAGTTTTTCCATCTGGGTCTACACCATGTTCATGCCAGGTGCTATTTGGGGTAATGACAAAATCATTGACACCGAGGGATATTTTATTTCCATTGACTATGGTATAGCCTTTATCGCCTTCCATGATGAAGCGCAATGCTGCGGCTTTATGTCGATGTGCGGGAGTTGATTCTCCTGGTTGAGTTACCTGAATTCCTGCATATAACCATCCGCAGGCAGCTTTTACATTCGCTCTTTTTTTATTGATGAGGTAGACGACTCTTCTTCCGGCTTGTCCGGGGGTTACTAATCTTGCAGATTCTAATACAAGATCTCGGAGTTCGTCGTATTTCCAGAGCATTGGCACTGAGTTGGAAATAGGTTCCCAAGGTTCAATTTCATTGGCTACGGTCCATAAAGCACCGGTATCCAATTCTGCAAGCTTACCATAATAAGCTTTTAATTCTTCATTATCTTGTACACGTGCTCTGCCGTAAACATCATCTTTACCTTTATAAATGTTTGTTTCCATGATGAGCTGGTTTTATAGTTTATAATTTATGATTTATATGAATTCAAATTGGTCATATCCACCCATTGATTTAAATCGGTTTCCTCAGATTGTAGATTCAAGGAGTTGTTGGGGTCGGCAAAATTGATTGCATTATTAGCAGTCATATTTACCTTCAGGTTGAAGATATCAAATCTATTGTAATGACCGAGTAAATCATGCATTTGTTTTGGTTGAATACATTTTTCGAGGTCAATTTCTGCATATACAATTCCTTCATCATCTATTATAGATTCTCCAATTTGTTGTCCATTAGGGTCTATAAAGCCAGAATAAGAGCTGTTTTTTCTGGTCAAGAGTTCTCTTGCATTCGGAACTTCTTTTTCAAACATTTGAATAATTTCTTCTGAAATAGTTGAGCAAGAAGTAATCGTATATACCTTTCCTTCGAAAGAATGGGCTGCGGCTCTAATTTTAATTGCTTCAGCCATATTGTAATCCGTTGGGGCAACAGGTAGGGCGATATAATTGGCGATGTGGATCAATTCACCTTGAGCCAATAGGGCAAATCTGGCTAAGGTATTGGTATTCTCGCCACAAGCTAAAGCGCCTAAAGGACCCACACTAGTTTCATGAACTTTTAATGAAGAACCATCACCACCACTCCAGGTAAGTTTTTCAGCCCATGTAGGAACTAGTTTTCTATGTTTACCTAAGACCTTACCTTCATTATTGATGGTAATTATAGTATTATAAAGTGTTCCAACTTTTTCTTTTACGCGTTCATTTAAACCAATTACAACATTGATATCGTAGTCTTTTGCTGTTTGTGCTATTTTATCAATTTCAGGTCCGTCAGCTGTAATAGAATTCAAGTACAGTTTTTTAAACCATTTACTGCCTTCGACTGGACTCATGATCCAATTCCAATAAGGGTAAGCCGAAATAAAAACTTCAGGGAAGGCAATTAGCTTGGCGCCATTGTCTGCTGCTTCTTTAATGATTGAACAAACCTTAGCCACAGTAGCGTCTACATTAAAGTAAACTGGAGAGGTCTGAACGGCAGCCGCTTTGAACTTAGGAAATTTCATGATGTCGTTTAAAGTTAATTAAGTTTATAATAATCTGTAATTCAAAACTACGAAATTAAATTCAACAATAACAAATAAAAAATGACAATATTGAATTATAGTGTATATATAACACATTAAATTCAGCTATTATGAAATTAATTTTGCAATTCTAAAATTATATTTATATTTGTTCTAACAGCCAACTGAGGTTATCCAATTTACGCCTTGGTTTATAAACACGATTATTATGAGAAGCTTCGAGCAAAAGGTATGTCTTATTACAGGTGCCGCAACGATTGGTCTTGCGATTGCTGAAAAATTTATTCAATTAGGTGCCCATGTTGTGGTTGGTGCTTTGGATTTAGGTTCTGAGAGGGATTTTAAGAGTCAGTATGGGGATCAATTTGATTTTGTGAGCACAAATATCACTAGCGATTCAGCATTATCTAATCTATTAAACTTTTGTGTTGATAAATATGGTCGGGTTGATGTGTTGGTAAATTGTGCTGCCGCCTACGGCGATGATGGTGCCTCTACCAGCCGGGAAACTTGGTTGAATACCTTAAATACCAATGTTGTATCAGCTGCCATATTTGGAGAAATGGTGCGTCCTTATTTAAAACAGTCTGGTGGCAATATCATCAATATTGGTTCAGTTTCTGGTGTTTTTCCTCATATCCAACGGTGGTCCTATCCGGTTTCAAAAGCAGCACTACTTCATTTGACAAAAACTCAGGCATTAGAATATGCGGCTGACAAGATTCGTGTTAATATGATCCGATTGGGTCATATCTGGTCATTGCCTTTTGAAGGGTTGACAAAGAACGATCGTGAGCATGCTAACCGGGTGACTAGTCCATTTAATTTAATGGATCGTGTTGCGAATGCTGAGGAGGTTGCGAATGTGGTTGCTTTTGTGGCTTCGGGTGAAGCTTCCTATATGACAGGGAGTGAGACGGTGGTAGATGGTGGCTATAGTGCGCAAGGGCCGGAGCAACATGATCCCTTGTTTCCAAAATTGGCGAAATAAAAAGAATCCAAAATAAACAAAAGATAAGATTATGAGAAGAATTGCAATCGTAGGAGCTGGCCAAGCGGGTTTACAAACAGCAATTGGTCTATTAAAAAACGGTGGTTATGAGGTTACTGTTTTTAGTAACCGGACTCCCGAACAAATAAGAACAGGAAAAGTAATGTCGAGTCAATGTATGTTTGATATGGCGTTACAAAATGAACGTGAAATAGGAATAAATTATTGGGATGATTCCTGTCCTCCGGTTCAAGGATTAGGGGTAACTGTTCCTAATCCTGAGGTTCCTGGAGAGAAACTATTTACTTGGGCTGGCCGATTAACGCATGAGGCTCTGGCTGTTGACCAACGTATAAAGATGCCTAGGTTAATTGAAGAGGTTGAAAAGTTGGGTGGAAAATTTGTGATTGAAGATGTTGGAGTTCCAGAGATGGAACAGATGACTTTGGAATATGACTTAGTATTGGTTGCTGCGGGTAAGGGGGATATTGTTAAGACCTTTGAGCGCGATGCCTCAAGAAGCCCTTTTGATGCTCCACAACGTGCTTTAGCATTGACCTATGTAAAAGGAATGGTTCCAAGCACTCCATTTTCTAAGGTTTCTTTTAATTTAATTCCGGGAGTAGGAGAATATTTTGTCTTTCCTTCCGAAACCATTAATGGCTATTGCGAAATTATGGTATTTGAAGGTATACCGGGTGGTCCGATGGATTGTTGGGCTGATGTGAAAACGCCAGAGGAACATTTGGAAAAAAGTTTATGGATTTTGAAGACCTTCTTGCCTTGGGAATATGAGCGTTGTTTGAATGTAACCTTAACTGATGATAATGGAATCCTAGCTGGGCGTTTTGCTCCAACGGTTCGTAAGCCTGTTGCTACATTACCAAATGGAGGTAAAGTTTTTGGTGTTGCAGATGTCGTGGTTGTTAATGATCCTATAACGGGTCAAGGGTCTAATAATGCGTCCAAGTGTAGCAAGGTTTATTTAGATGAAATCATTGCTCGGGGTGATGAAGCTTATACTGAGGAATGGATGAATGCGACTTTTGAGAAATATTACGATTACGCTCAAACGGTTACGAATTGGACAAATTCCATGTTGACTCCTCCCCCTCCACATATTTTAAATCTAATGGGAGCTGCTTCACAGGCGCAGTCTTTAGCGGATTTAATTGCAAATAATTTCAGTGATCCTTCGAAGTTTACCCCATGGTGGTTTGATGCAGGATTAACAGAGGAGGTAATTGCGACGCATGTTTCAAAAGTTATGAGTTAGCACAAAAAATAAAGGATTATGAGAGAGTTTAGAAATGCCTGCGGGAAATTTGCAACTGGGATTGTTGTGATTACGACAGAACATGAAGGTGTGGTGCATGGAATGACTGCTAATGGTTTCATGTCTGTATCATTGGATCCAAATCTAATATTGATATCCATTGATAATAATAAAAGGATGCATTCCTTATTAAAGGAGAGTAATAAATATGCAATTAGCATCCTAGCGCATCATCAGGAGAAATGGAGCAGACATTTTTCTGGCTCTCCACAAGATGATTTCATAGTTGAATTCAAGGATTTTCATGGAGCAAAGGTTATTCCAGACGCGGTTGCCTATTTTGAGACCTCTGTTGTTTCGCAACATTTGGAAGGTGATCATACTTTATTTGTAGGTCGTGTAAATCACTTTGAATGCAATGAACAGGATCCTATTTTATATTGGAAAGGATCATATACAAAAATCAATTAATTAAAAAAGACATGAAGATATCTGTAGTTGGTGGTGGGCCGGCAGGGATGTATTTTTCAATTCTTGTTAAGAAAGCATTGCCTCATGTTGAAATCAATATTTATGAGCAGAACAACATAACTGATTCTTTTGGGTTTGGGGTTGTTTTTTCAGATGAAACCTTGAGTGAGTTTTTAACCAAGGATGCTCGATCTTATGATTTAATTCGCAGTAAGTTTGCTTACTGGGATAACCTGGATGTTTATCGTGATGGGGAGGTGGTTCGAATAACAGGTAATGGCTTTTGTGGTTGTTCTAGAAAAACATTATTAGAATTGCTTGCCCAACGTTGTCTTGAAGAAGGGGTGAATATACATTCTCGTCATCGGATTGAGGATTTATCGGAACTTTCAGATAGCGATATGATCATTGCAGCAGATGGTATCAATAGTTTAATTCGCTCAAAATTACAATCAGATTTTGAAACCACTGTAATTCCAAAGAAAAACAGATTTGTTTGGATGGGTTCTACGAAACCCTTGGATGCATTTACCTATTTTTTCAAAAACACCGAGTTTGGACCATTTGTAGCCCATAGTTATCAATATGAGGAAGGAATGAGTACTTGGGTTATTGAAACTACCGAGGAGGCGTTTCAAAATGCAGGATTCGTAGTCGATGATGAAATTGGCACTAAGAAAAAGTTGGAGGATATATTTTCAAAGGAATTAGATGGTCATCCATTATTAACAAATAAATCTCATTGGCGGAGTTTTCCATTAATTACGAATAAAAAGTGGCATAAAGATAATGTCATTTTATTAGGGGATGCGGTTGCATCTGCCCATTTTTCAATTGGGTCCGGGACTAAGTTGGCGATGGAAGAAGCTATTGCCTTATCCAATTCAGTTATAGAAAATGAAGGCGATGTTCAAAAGATATTCGCTCATTATGAAGATACCTTTAGACCTCGGGTTGAGTCGATCCAGAATGCGGCGAATATTTCAATGGCATGGTTTGAATCGATGGACAGACATATTAAGCAGCCTGATTTTATGGCTTTTGCATTTGATGTGATGTCTCGGTCAAGGAAAGTGACTTATGAAAACCAAGCCATTCGGGATGGTAGTTTTACGAGGAAAGTATTGGAGGCCTTTAATCGTAGGCAGCAAACAGAATCGGGAAAATCACCTGCGTTTTGCCCTTTTAACTTACGCGAATTGCATTTGAATAACCGGGTTGTGATGAGTGCCATGGGCCAGTATGCGGCAGATGCCGGGGTGGTAAATGATTGGCATTTGATGCATTATGGCTCACGAGCAACAGCGGGGTTAGGATTGATTATGTCAGAAATGACGGCTGTTGATGTGGATGGGAGAATTAGTCCAAAATGCGCAGGGATTTATACTGAAGAGCAAGCAGATGCTTGGAAGCGCATTGTAGATTTTATTCATCAAAATTCAGAAACTAAAATTGGGATTCAATTAGGCCATTCAGGTCGTAAAGGTTCAGTTTCGAGAACTTGGGAGGGAGGATTTCAACCTCTTGAGTCAAAAGATAGGTGGCAAGTGATTTCAGCATCAGATAAAGCATTTGGAATAGGTTATCAAATACCAAAAGCTATGGAAAAAGCGGATCTGGATTATGTCCTTCAGCAATTTACTGAAGCTGCCAAAAGAGCTGACCAAGTAGGTTTTGATATGATTGAATTGAGTGCATGTCATGGGATGTTATTAGGGTCATTTTTATCACCATTAACTAATCTGCGTACAGACGAGTATGGAGGTAGTTTGGATAATCGATTAAAATTTCCGTTGGAAGTGTTCAGAAGCATTCGTTCCGTTGTAGATTCTAGAAAACCAATATCTGTAAAAATTTCTGTTGAGGATTGGAAAGAGGGTGGAAATACGATTGAAGAAGGAATAAAGATTGCCCAAGCGTTTAAAGATGCGGGGGTAGATTTAATATCGGTGACTTCTGGCGGAACGGTTCCAGATCAAGTTACCAAAGAAGGTCCGATGTGGCAGGTTCCATTGGCAGATGCTATAAAGCATGATGTTGATATTCCAGTTATGGCCATAGGACAATTTACTACAATAGATCAAATTAATACAACTTTACTTGCGGATCGCGCAGACCTAGTTGCCTTGGGGAAAGCAATGTTGGTCAATCCGGGTTTTGTGTTGCAAAGTGCAGCTTATGAGCAGGAGTCCTTAAACGGAATGATTCCAGGCCCATATCAGGTTGGAGTTTCGCAATTATATAAGAGCCAGCAATGGATGCGTCGTGAGTTTGAGAAGATGAAAGTCGCCTTAAAACCGCAAAGTCATAAGTAGCATTTGATTCAATTAAAAGACTAACCAAATTATATAACTATGATACAGAAACATAACTTTCTTAAAAAAGACAAGTTTTTATTGGGGACATTCTCCACGAATTGTGGTGGAGGAATGACTGTTTCGAAGCTTCCTGATCGCTGGAGGGCGAACTGGGAGAACAATTTAAAATTGGGATTAATGCTTGATGAGGCAGGTATTGATTTTATGCTTCCTATTGCAAGATGGGTTGGCTATGCTGGTGAAACGGATTTTCACGGCGAGGTAATGGAGACCGTTACTTGGGCAACTGCATTATTGGCAAGAACGAAGCAGATCACTGTTTTCGCAACTATTCATACAGTAGCCAACCACCCGGTAGTTGTTGCTAAACAAATAGCTACTATAGCACAGATTAGTTCAGACCGTGTTGGTTTGAATATTGTTGCTGGTTGGAATAAACCTGAGTACGATGCCTTAGGGATTCCCTTGCCAAAGGATCATGAAACCCGTTATGGCTATGCTCAAGAGTGGTTTAATTTTATTAAAAGATTATGGACAGAGGAAGATCCGTTCAATTTTGACGGAAAATATTTCCATACGACCAGAAGTTATGGCAATCCGAGACCTTCAAGCATGCCTCCAATTTTTAATGCGGCAGGTTCGGGTCAAGGTCGTGAATTTGCCATAGCAAATGCAGATTTTCTATTTACTCCAGCTATTGATTTAGAGCGCTCAAAAGCAGAAATTGCAGAATTAAAACAGAAAGGTGTTGATGCGCAAAGAGATGTGAATGTTCTGACCTTTTCACATGTAATCTGTCGCCCAACGGAGGAGGAAGCTTTAGCGGAGCGTCAGCGGATTTTGGATAATGCAGATTGGGCTGCAACCGATAATCTGATCAATTTACAGTTTGCACATGCGCATAGTTTTCCGCATGATTTATTAAACAGTATCCGTGAAGGTATGGCCTTGGGACATGGAGGTTTTCCATTAATTGGTACACCTCAACAAGTTGCAGATGGTCTCATCGCATTACATGAAGCGGGATTTAAAGGTACTACATTATCATTCTTCGATTATGCGGAGGAGTTCCCGTATTTTAGGGATAATGTTTTACCCATCCTAGTAGAGAGAGGAATTCGTTAACCAAAATATAAACTTATGCAATCATTACAAGATATTATTAGCTCGGGTTCCACCCGGTTTGTGGATATGACCCATACATTGAATGAATCATTTCCAGGATTGCCATTGCCTGCAGAGTTTGGGCAGGTTGCCACCTTCAAGAAAACAGAAATATCTCGATATAATGAACTTGGTCCAGGATGGTATTGGAATAATATTTCTTTAGGAGAGCATTTTGGGACCCACTTTGATGCACCTGTGCATTGGGTTACGGGCAAAGATTATAAAAATAATACCGTAGATACTATCCCAACGGAACATTTTATGGCAGCCGCTCAGGTTATTGATGCTTCAAAGGAAGTAGCCGCTAATCCAGATTTTGTGCTGACTCCGGAATTTATTCAAGAGTGGGAAGCAAAACATGGAGAATTGCGGGCAAAGGAATGGGTTTTGTTTCGTACCGATTGGCACAAAAGAGCTATAGGTCCAGAGTTTTTAAACCAAGGAGAAGATGGGTTGAATCATACTCCTGGTCCAAGTAAAGAGGCTGTGGAATATCTTATCAGTAAGGATGTATTAGGTTTTGGAGTAGAAACATTAAATACGGATGCAGGGATGTCTTTTGTGTGGGATTTTCCATTGCCATGTCATACTTTGATGCATGGAGCTGGGAAATATGGGTTACAATGCCTACGCAATTTAGATCAATTGCCTGCTCGAGGTGCAGTCGTAGTAGCAGCACCATTGAAAATAGAAGACGGCTCGGGCAGTCCACTGCGCGTATTTGCTATAGTTGAGGGGTAAAATATACCTCTACAATCAAATTAATAAAGAAGATTATGGCTGAAAAATCATTTAAGAAAGAAGTCGAAACTCTTCGCAAGGGAGCAGGTGAGGTATTCCATGGAGAAGGAATACTGGCCGTAACTAAAGCTCTGTTGCAGTGTGGAGTAGGATATGTGGGTGGATATCAGGGTTCGCCAATTTCACATTTGATGGATGTGTTTGCAGATGCTGAACCTCTTTTAGAAGAACTTGGGGTCTATTTTGAAAATTCAGCTTCCGAAGCTGCAGCAGCAGCGATGCTTTCTGCATCGGTTTATTACCCTGTTAGGGGTGCTGTCACATGGAAATCAACTGTAGGAACGAATGTCGCTTCAGATGCACTTTCCAATTTAGCTTCAGGAGGTGTTACAGGTGGGACATTGGTGATTGTTGGTGAAGACTATGGTGAAGGATCATCCATTATGCAAGAGAGAACACATGCATTTGCAATGAAATCTCAAATCTGGATGCTTGATCCCAGACCGAATTTAGAAAGTATTGTCAGATCGGTAGAATTAGGATTTGAACTTTCTGAGGCAAGTAATACTCCTGTGATATTACAATTAAGAGTTCGAAGTTGTCATTTACATGGACAATTTATTGCCAAGGATAATCAAAAGCCCAAGGTAAAGATTAGTGATTGTTTAAATGAACCTAAGAGAGACCTAAGTAGAATTGTTTTACCACCAGCTACTTTCCTTCATGAAAAAGAAAAAGTGGAGTCTCGTCTGCCGAAGGCAATCCAATTTATTAAAGATCATAAAATAAATGAATTCCTCTCAGGAGAAAGGGAGGATATAGGCTTTATTGTTCAGGGAGGCTTGTTCAATAACCTAAATCGCTCTTTGGTAGCATTGGGTTTGTCAGATAATTTAGGGAATGTGAAAGTTCCTATTTATGTTATGAATGTGGCATATCCGGTTATTCCTGATGAGGTTCTAGAATTTTGTAAAGGTAAAAAATCGGTATTGATGATTGAGGAGGCTCAACCAAACTATGTCGAACAAAATATTGGCTATCTACTCCATAAAAATGGAATTGACTGTAAGCTTTATGGTAAGAATGTTTTGCCAGAGGTTGGAGATTATACAATTGGGGTTGTCAAAGAAGGATTAGTAAAATTCTTTGAAGCCATTGGAGAGAATTTAAGTTCGGAACAGAAAGAGATATTCACCAAGAAAATTACGGAAGAAGACAATAAACAGTTGTTGGAGCAGGTTCCTGTAAGGCCGGCAGGATTTTGTACAGGCTGTCCTGAGCGCCCGATATTTGCGGCTTTAAAAATAGTACAAGAAAAACTTGGACAGCATCATGTTGCTGGCGACATTGGTTGTCATCTATTTTCCATTTTACCACCATTTAATATTGGTGCTACTACAATGGGATATGGGTTAGGTGCTTCCTCCGCAGCAGCATTCAATTTGTTCAATACCCCCACTCAAGAAGGACAAAAGCGGCCAATCGCCATTATGGGTGATGGCGGTTTTTGGCATAATGGATTGACCTCAGGAATTGGGAATGCTGTTTATAATAAGTTTGATGGATTGATTATCATCATTGATAATTATTATGCGGCAGCTACCGGTGGTCAGGATATTCCATCTTCACGAGCATTTAATTTCCTTAGAACCACAAACAATCCCATTGAAAATGCTGTAAAAGGGGTCGGAGTAAAGTATGTAAAGATTGTAGATCGGACTTATGATGTGGAGAGGATGGTCAAAGAACTGACCAAGGCACTTACAACCAAAGAAAAGGGTCCCAAGGTTATTATTGCTCAATCTGAATGTAGTTTAAATAAGGAGCGACGTAAGAAACGAATATTTAAGAAACGAGTAGAAGAAGGTAAGCGAGTTGAGAGTGAGAAATTTGGAGTGGATGCAAAAGTTTGTACAGGGGATCATGCCTGCATGCGTTTGTCTGGTTGTCCGTCTTTGACTCTAAAATATACGGATAATCCATTGCGTGAAGATCCAGTTGCACATATCGAGCAGTCTTGTGTTGCTTGTGGGAATTGTGGTGAAGTGGCGGAAGCTGTGGCTTTATGTCCGGCGTTTTATAGCGCAAAGGTGATTCGCAATGCTGGTTTTATGGAGAAATTAGTTTATAAATTTCAGTATAGCATTATTAATTTTTTACAGAAGCGTAGGGCGTCAAAACAAATTACAGTATGATGGAAGAAGGTAAAAACATAATAGAACCTATTAAAGTTGCAATAATTGCTGTTGGAGGAGATGGCGGAGGAGTATTGACGCAGTGGATTGTTCAGTTAGCTTCAAAAAATGGATATTGGGCGCAATCCACAACTATTGCAGGAGTGGCCCAACGTACTGGATCTACTGTGTATTATTTGGAATTATTTCCTGAAGCTGCAATTCCAATGCAGGATGGTAAAAAAGTTTCACCAGTCCTTGCTCAAATGCCAGCACCGGAGGATGTGGATGTTGTCATGGCAACTGAATTAATTGAAGCCGGACGGGCCATCCAACGAGGATTCGTCAGTAAGAAAACAACATTAATCTTTTCTACGCATCGGAATCTTGCCATACAGGAAAAAGAAAAACCTGGGGATGGTATCCTTGATGGTACCTCCATTTTTGAACTCTCTAGAAAATATGCTAAATCCAGTGTTTATGCGAACTTAAAGGAGTTAGCAGATAATAATAAAAGTGTTATCTCAGCAACATTGTTTGGAGCTTTAGCTGCGTCAAATTCTCTGCCCTTTAGTGTGGAGCAATTTGAAAATACCATCAAAGACGGTGGGGTCGCAGTTTCAACCAGCTTGGCAGCATTTAAGGCAGCATTCGGCTTAGTAGGTTTAGGCTTATCTGCTAAGGAAGCCACTCCATTTGTGCCTGAATTAAAACCAGCGGTTTTTGATCAGATGCCAGAGACGACAAGCTCAAAGAAATTAAATGAAGTTTTATCAGAAATCAGAACCACATTGCCTGAAAATTCTCATTCCATTGTTTTTGCTGGGGTAAAACATCTAATAGAATGGGGTGATGTGGCATGGGCTAAAGAATACGTTGGAAGGTTAAAGAAGTTTGCTGACCTTGAAAAGAAGCATCCAGAAAAGAATAATCAGTTGCTACAGTCTGTGGCAAGGTATTTATCACTTGCAATGGCCTATGATGATTTGGTAAATGTTGCAGATGTCAAGACTAGAGCAGAACGTTGGGAGACGGTATTTGGTCAAGTTGGAGCTAAAAAGGGTGAAATCGTAAAAACTACAGATTATTTCCATCCTCGTTTCGAAGAAGTTTTTGGGTTTATGCCTGTAAAACTTGGTAAGAAAATGGAAAATAGTGAGTCGGCACAACGATTTTTTACAAAATATTTGGATAAAGATCGTCGAATGAATACACATAATGTTTTTTGGTTTACCATGTTATATACATTGGGAGGTATGAAAAAATACCGTAAAAAAACTTTAAGACATTTTGAAGAAATGCAAAATATAGAGGGTTGGTTTAACAGGTTATTTGAAGTTGTAGAGGTGAACTATGATCTGGCAGTTCAATTAGCAAGAACCTATCGATTGAAAAAAGGTTATGGTGATACTTATGCTCGTGGGCATTCAAAATTCAAGATGTTGAATGAGTTGGCGGTCAAACATAAAGGGGTGTCTGGAATTGAAAGTCAATTGGCGCAATTGATCGAGTATGGTTTGAAAAACCATGAGGCAGAACAGTTGCAAGGTCAAATCGCATTGGTAGAAGCAGAATTAGAAAGTAGATCAGAAAGTTCAATGAATCATTAAAATAGAAAAAATTATATGAGTCAGGACGTAATAGTAATAGGTAGTGGAATAAACAGCTTGGTATGTGCTGCTTTATTGGCGAAAAGAGGAAAGAGAGTCACTGTATTTGAGAGGTCATCCAAGTTAGGGGGATGTATTCAAAGTGAAAGAGTGGAAGGCTGTGTGATTGATACGTTCTCAACTGCATATCCTTTATTCGTTACTTCTGCGGCCTATCCTATTTTAAAAGAGGATTTGGAAAATGAAGGTGTATTTTTTGTTTCAAATGATGTCCCTACAGGGGCATTGACCTCTGATTTAGAATGGTCAATATTAGGAACGGATAGAAAAAAGAATATTGAATCCTTTAACAAATTAAGTCCTGGCGATGGAGATCGATTTAATGAACAGATGGATTGGGTGAATCAGCATGCTGAGATTTTATTCACGTTTTTAGGTGGTGAAATCATGACCCTAAAAATGGGGAAATTCTTGGCAAAGTACCTTTGGAAACAAGGGATTTCGAAATCGTCTGAAAATGCACAGGAGTTTTTAAAAAGTGTGCGTGACGATTTACCAGATTATTTCTCGTCAAAAGCACTCTTAGCGAATCTCGCTCCATGGATTCTACACTCTGGTTTGTCGCCAGAGAGTCCTCTTTCTTCGACCATGGCTAAGGTTACGGCAATGAGTATTGAGATGGTTGGATTGCCACTGGTGAAAGGTGGTAGTTATAAAATTGTAGATGCTTTTAAAAAGATAATTGAAAATAACGGTGGTGGTTGTTACACCGATTGTCATGTAGAGCGAATTCTTTGTGATCATAAAGGGAATGTAGAAGGGGTGGAGTTAGCAAATAAGGAACAATATATGGCCCAACATGTTGTGGCAAATGTAACCCCGACACAGCTATATGGTAGCTTGTTGAAAGATCAGTCTCAGATTGCTCAAAAAGTGGTAAAACAAGCCAAACAATACAAGTATGGAAAAGGAAATATGCAAATTCATCTGATATTGAAAGAAAAGCCAATTTGGGTTCAAGAGGCCTTACAAGATGTGACCTATGTGCACCTGACGGATGGAATTAATGATGTTTCAAAAGCAGTTAATGAAGCAGTTAGACAGCAGCTTCCATCAAAAGGAACAATCTGTATAGCACAGCCTACAGCTGTAGATCCCTCGCGGGCAAGCGATGGAAAACATGTTTTATGGATTCAATTGCCTGAATGTCCAAATTATCCTGAATCTGATGCTGGTGGAGAATTGGATGGACTTTGTCAGGGTGTATGGAGTACGGAATTATCTGAAGCCTATGCTGATCGAATCATTGATCGAATATCTACCTATATCCCGAATTTAAAAGATGCAATAATTTATAAAAGAATCATGTCTCCTAAGGAGCTTTCGGAAACTAATGTCAATTTAGTACATGGAGATCCATATTCAGGTCAATGTAATCTAGATCAATACCTGCTATGGCGACCTATGTCATCTGTAAAGAATCATGAAACACCTATAAAAAATTTATTTCATATCGGAGCTTCGACTCATCCTGGCCCCGGGCTAAGTGGCGGTTCTGGATTTTTAGTTTCTCAAAAAATAAAATAATTATCAAACGTGAGTATGGGACAAGTATTTACTAAGACGCAAAAAGTAAAATTTCAGCATTGTGATGCTGCTGGTATTGTTTTTTATCCAAGATTTATGGAGATGTTGAATGAATTAGTGGAGGATTGGTTTGAGGAAGAATTAGGATTTCCATTTAAGGAATTACATCATGGCGAAGGGATACCGACAGCGGATTTAAAAGTAGCCTTTGTCTCTCCGGCTAGACTAGGGGATGTTTTTGTCAAAAGTTTAACAGTTTCCAAACTAGGTAATTCTTCATTAACCTATAATTTTAAATTCGCGTTTGAAGATCGGATAGTGTTGCAAGGCGAATGCACACTTGTACATGTTGGTCTATCTCAAGATCAATTAAAATCTCAACCTTGGTCGAACAGTGTAAGAGAAAATATTCAAAGATTTATTCAAGAATAAAAAAAACTGAATGTTGAGAATGCTCATTTCCTAGTTTCTTTATGGGAATTGGGGTTAAGTTTATTCGATATTTTCCAATAATTAAAATTTATCCATTAGATAATATCAATATATGTATACTGATACTCAATGACTATTGCTTAATAAACAAAAACTTTACTTTTAAGGAATGTTTTTTTAATAGTAAAATGCTTACTTGTGGAAAAAGTAAAATATGTCTTTAGTTTATTTCGTCTACATCCTAACAAACGCGAATAGAACGATTCTCTATTCTGACGTTACTAACAACCTGAAGAGCAGGCTTCTCTTTCATCAGTCGATGACTTTATCTCAAAATGCTTACACCAAGAAATATAAGGTATTTTACCTTATATATTTTGAAGCTTTTGCAGAAGTGGTGGATGCTATTAAGCGAGAAAAGGAAATTGATAGCATGTCGAGAAAAATGAAAGAAGAATTAATAAATTCTAAGAACAAGAATTGGGAATTTCTAAATGATAAGATTTAATCTATGGAATCTCTCTTTTCATTAATTAAGGTTATGTTTTAACATTAATTTTTAATAATTGAATTTAGTAAGGTCTGCTCTCGAAAGGTAGAAAGTTAGTAAAATGAAAAAGCAACTCAATTGAGTTGCTTTTTTTTGTTGGTGGAGGCTACTGGATTCGAACCAGTGACCCTCTGCTTGTAAGGCAGATGCTCTGAACCAGCTGAGCTAAGCCTCCTTTTGTTGGTGGAGAATACTGGATTCGAACCAGTGACCCTCTGCTTGTAAGGCAGATGCTCTGAACCAGCTGAGCTAATTCTCCTTTTCCCTGTTGCGGTGTGCAAATATAGGGGTAAAATCTGATTTACAAAATATTTTGTAGATATTTTTTATGTGAATTTCGACAAATAATTCAAATCCAAATAATTAATTTGAAATTCGATCTAAAAGTTCCTTCTACACTCGGAAAATTAATGATGATTTTATTTGAGATATTACCTTCTACTGCAGGAACGAGTAGATTCTTTCCATGTAATAGGCTTCATCTAACGATCTCACAAGTTCTGTCATTTCAAAATGATCGAAAGAGAAGTTTATCCCTAAATATGGACTATTCAATAATATCCTTTGTCGACCATCAGGAAATGAAACTGGACTATTTTCTAAATAAATGTCTTTTACTATTCTTCTAAAGGTGATAAAATCCTCTTTACTAAAATTAATTAGGAGATTATTGAAACAAAGATGAATGATATTTTGATCCTCAGGCATGCTAATGAACCCTTGGTCGTGTTTGGAGAGTATTTTTAGTCGACAGTTATCCATATGTGTCGGAGCCGTTTTTTGTGCCTGCCTTACCCGCATGCCTATCATTCATGCGGGTAAACAGGACTTTTGTATAATTGAAACTGTTTTCTTTGCAGGAGTAAAAGTAGATATTATTTAGAATGATTATAAATAAACTTCCCAATATGACATTTCTATTATATTTTGTCGTTAGAGTTAAAGTTCTTTAATATTGATGTTTCTAAAGCTAACTGAATCAGTGTGGTTTTGAAAAGCTATCTTTCCTCTTGGAAAGGTTGCGAAAGCAGGATAGTTCTTCATGTTGCTATTTGCAACCTTTTGTTTGAATTCTGGTGTATTGATACTATCTTGAAATGTGATTTTGTCATTTAACCAGAAAGTAACCTGGCCATCTTTTTGTTTTATCTTCCCTTTATTCCATTCTCCAAAGGCATTCGGTTTGGAGTTGCTACCTATGCATTCAACAGAGTATAAACATCCAGCCCAGTGTGTTGAGTCTACCTGATGTCTCGGTTCTGCATTAGCATTGTCTAAAAGTTGCATTTCTAATCCAGTAGCAAAGGTTGCCGCATAGCTGCTATCTTCTTTTACATTGATAAATACTCCACTATTCCCACCTTTTTTTACTTTCCATTCAAAATCAAGCTCAAAATTTTCATATTCTCCATCGCTCACCAAATCGCCAAATTCACCATTTCCCTTAGGATCGCAAATTAATTCGCCTTGGTCAACCTTCCATTTTGATTCCATATTGCCACGATTATAAACATGCCAGCCTGTTAAGTCCTTGTTGTTAAAAAAGGATGTAGAGTCGGGGTTTGTATTATTGGATGAGGAGTTATTAGATTGATTGCATGAAGCTAATCCTAGAGAAAGAATAATTACAAAAGTCTTGAAGTAGTTGGTTGACATAGTTGTTGATTTATTTAATTGAAAACAGAATTAAATGTAAACAATTAATAGCAGAAAAAATATGATCAACTCGACCGAGGCAAGTGTATAAAGATTTTGACAAAGAGAATTTTAAGTGATTTTTTTGCTTAAAATCTTTCGATTTCATCAATCTGTTCGATGATAAACTTCAAAGAAATTGGGTCATGAAATTCTTCTTCAGAATTTAATTCATTTTGAATGAGGGGGATATGGATTTTTAAAGGTAATACATGCATTCGCATATAATTGCAGACACCTGTAAAGTGATCAACACCGCGAATATTTCCATATTTTCCAGTTGAAACTCCTACTAGTGCGGCCTTTTTGTGATAAAATGAAGCTGGGAATGCACAGCAATCCATAAATAATTTTAGAATTCCTGGGTAGCTACCATTATATTCAGGGATGATAAAGACAAATTTCTTCGCTTGGGATACTTTTTCTTGAATTTTTGCAAATGCTTCGCTTCTCTTTCCGTACATATCAGTTTCAATGATGTTTGCAGGAAGATCCTCAAGAGAAAGAATATCAAAGTCTTCCCCTCTTTTTTCTAATTCCTTTAAGTAAAATTTTGCAACTTTTAAAGAGTTAGAATGTTTTCTATTTGTACCTGAGATAATTAAATTCATTGTTTGATGTTACTTGTAAAAAGCAATAGCGTTCGGTATCAATACCTAATTCTATTTTTCGTATCTTAGCATCCTGAGTTGGTAGAATAAGATTCGCTTCAAAATTAGCAAATTTAACATCATTTAAGTGTCGAATATCATTAAGGTATGTTAATTTGCATAACGAAGTAAATTTATGCCGATCAACATTATTTTCAAAAATTGAGGAATCACAATGGGAAAGATTATTGCCATAGCCAATCAAAAAGGAGGAGTTGGTAAAACAACCACCTCCATAAATCTTGCTGCGAGTTTAGCTGTGTTAGAATATAAGACTTTGTTGGTGGATGCAGATCCACAAGCAAACTCCACTTCTGGAATTGGTTTTGATCCTCGCGCCATCAAAACAAGCATTTACGAATGTTTGGTTAATGATGTGACAGCAAAAGAAGCCATTCAAGCAACCGATACGCCAAATTTAGATCTATTACCTGCGCATATTGACCTAGTAGGTGCGGAAATTGAAATGATCAATTTGGAAGAGCGTGAATATAAAATGAAACGCCTGTTGGATGAAGTAAAGGATAATTATGATTTTATCATTATTGACTGCTCACCATCTTTGGGCTTGATTACCATCAATGCTTTAACAGCCTCAAATTCAGTAATTATCCCCGTTCAATGTGAATATTTTGCATTAGAAGGACTAGGTAAATTGTTGAACACGATTAAAATCGTTCAAACAAGATTAAATACAGAATTGGAGATCGAAGGGATATTATTAACCATGTATGATGTTCGTTTGAGATTGTCTAATCAAGTGGTAGAAGAGGTTAGGACTCACTTCCATGATTTAGTATTTGACACAATTATTCAGCGGAATACACGTTTAAGTGAAGCTCCAAGTTTCGGAATTTCAGTAATTATGCACGATGCATCCTGCAAAGGAGCAATTAACTACTTGAATCTCGCACGCGAAATTTTGGAGAAGAATGGATTATTAAAAGAGAATAAGCAAACTGTAACAGTATAGTATGGCAGCACAACAGCGGAAAACAGGATTAGGGAAAGGTTTAGGAGCGTTACTTCAACAAGAGGTAATCAGTACTCCTAAGGAACAGCCTGCTGAAACTCCTGCGAGTAAGACACCGAGCTCTCCTGCCGGTAGTATAAACTTTATTAAAGTCGAACAAATTGCCATTAACCCTTTCCAACCAAGGACGGATTTTGATGAAAATGCCCTGAGGGAATTGTCAGAGTCTATTGAGGTACAAGGGTTGATCCAACCGATTACGGTTCGTCAGATTGGCAAAAATGAATACCAATTAATTTCTGGTGAAAGAAGGTTAAGGGCTTCCAAATTAGCCGGTATCACTGAAATTCCAGCTTATGTTAGAACTGCAAATGATCAACAAATGCTAGAAATGGCTTTGATTGAGAATATTCAGCGTGAAAACTTAAATGCTATTGAAATTGCATTAAGTTTCCAACGTATGATTGAAGAATGCAGCCTTAAACAAGAAGAATTAGGTGATCGCGTAAGTAAAAACCGCTCTACAGTCACTAACTACCTTAGATTATTGAAGCTTCCACCTGTGATTCAAGCCGCAATCCGTGATGGAGATCTTTCCATGGGACATGCTCGTGCATTAATCAATGTTGGTGAAATCGATAAACAATTGTTTATTTTCAAAGAAATTGTTGAAAAAGGATTGTCTGTGCGTAAAGCAGAACAACTGGTTCGTGAGGTTCAGCAAGCTAAAGAGAAAAAACAAAAAGGTAAAAAAGAAGCTCCTTTGAATTTTCAATACCAAAAGATTGAAGATGATTTGGCATCAAAATTTGCCACTCGGGTTAAACTAAACGTAAAATCAACCAAAGGTAAAGGAGCAATTGAAATTCCTTTCAATTCTGAGGATGATTTAAGCCGAATTTTAGAGTTGTTAGACTGGTAATGTATAAATTTTTACTGCTCTTTGGAATGATCTTATCTTTTACTTGCCTAAAAAGTCAAGTAAAGGATACTATTCCAGACTCTACAAAGGTAATTCAAGTTCAAGATTCATTAAAAAAGAAAGCTGAACAAGATACCGTTAAAAAAGAAACTCGCGCAGAAAGGAAGGCTAGAATTAAAGCTGAAAAAGAACGTGAGAAGTTTTACTATAAGGATATTCGAAAGGATTCAGCTAGGTTAGCAATTGAACGTTTATCTAGAATTGCGTGGAAACGCTCTTTGATTTTACCCGGTTGGGGACAATATACAAATGGAGGTCTATGGTGGGTTAAAGTGCCAATTATTTATGGTGGTTTTGTTGCCGGAGGATTAACCTTCAATTATTGGCAGTGGTACTATAAGGAGTTCTTGACTGAATTACAATATCGAGAAAATTATGGTCAGCCTTCAAATCATGAATCTCTTGGATTAGGATCAAGCTGGACAGTACAAGGTTTAGTGCAGCAAAAAGATTATGGTCGAAGAAATAGAGATTTGACGGTATTAGTAACTTTAGGATGGTATGGGTTGAATGTTGTTGAAGCCTACGTTGATTCAATTTTAAAAAATCGATGGAATATCAGCAATGACCTAAGCTTTAAAGTTTCACCGACTTTACTGCCAAATTACGCTTACACACCTGGAGTGGGATCTTTTGCTGGATCTGGTTTTGTTTCTCCAGGATTAAAAATGACCTTTACCCTTAAATAAAAAAACCAATTAACTATATGAAGATCGTTTTATTAGGTTACGGAAAAATGGGGCAATTAATCGAACGCTTCGCCATGAAAAGAGGGCATGAAGTCGTTTTGATTATTGACGAAAGAAATAGAAACAGCATTACTCCTGAAGATTTGGAAGATGCTGATATGGCTATTGATTTCAGTACTCCACATGCAGCCTTAGAAAATATAAGTCTATGTTTTGAATCCAACTTACCATTGGTTGTTGGTACAACAGGATGGTATGAGCACCTGGACGAAGTGAAAGATACCTGTTTAGAAGCTGATCAGTCATTTTTGTATGGCTCGAATTTTAGCATTGGTGTAAATATCTTTTTCCATATCAATAAAATGTTGGCTAAAGCCATCAATCCCTATAAGCAATACGATGTTCAAGTAGAAGAAATCCACCATATTCATAAATTGGATGCTCCTAGTGGAACAGCTATTACGATTGCTGAAGGAATTTTAGAAAATAACGACGAAAAGAAAACTTGGGTCAACTCTGTGGAAGGTTCTGGGGAAGAAGTTATCCCTAAAGCCAATGAACTGTTGATTGAAAGTCTTAGAATTGAAGAGGTTCCTGGGACTCATACAGTATTGTATAGCTCCGAGGTCGACCAAATTGAATTAAAGCATACAGCACATAGCAGAGAAGGATTTGCATTAGGTGCGGTAATTGCAGCAGAATGGCTCTTAGGTAAAAAAGGATTTTACCAAGTAACTGAAATGTTTGATTTTAATAAATAATATATGTGGTATATCATTTTAGCCATATACATCATTGGGTCCGCTTATGGACTTTACCTATTGTATAGAAAAGCTGGTAAACAAGGCTGGGAAGCTTTTGTTCCAGTTTATGCACAGTATGTCATGGCACAATTGGTTGGAAGACCAACCTGGTGGATAGTGTGGCTATTTGTTCCGATTGTAAATATCTTTATTGGATATGATCTTTTATTAAACTTGATCAAATCTTTTGGAAAACATAGGTTTTGGGAGAATGCTGCAGCAGTATTAGTTCCGTTTATTGTGCTTCCAATGTGGGGAAGAGATCCAAATGTGAAATATTTGGGGCAATCCACCACCGAGGAATTCAAAAAACAATATGCATATAAGAAATCAGTAGCAAGAGAATGGGCTGATGCAATTATTTTTGCTACAGTAGCAGCTACTTTGATTCGCGGATTCCTAATTGAAGCTTATATGATTCCTACGGGATCAATGGAAAGAAGTTTATTGGTTGGTGATTTTCTATTTGTAAGTAAATTGAACTATGGCCCCAGAATTCCAATGACTCCATTGGCATTTCCTTTTGCGCATCACACCATGCCAATAACTGGTGGCAAAGCTTATTCCGAAGCAATTAAAATCCCTTATAAAAGACTTCCTGGATTTCAAGATATCAAACGTAATGATGTCGTAGTATTCAATTATCCTATGGAGGCTGATGCTCCCTTCAATAGACCTATTGATAAACGTGAGAATTATATCAAGCGTTGTGTCGGTATGCCTGGTGATGTTGTTTCCATGGAGCGCACAAAGCTTTTTGTAAATGGGGAGCCTGCTTTTATGGATGATGATTTCCAAACGAATTATTTGGTGTTTACTGAGCCAAATGGTTTAAACTTACAAAAGTTGTTGGATATGCGTATTGAAATGGATCTATTATATACCGATCCAAACATGGGGCAATATGCAATGCATATGACCAAGTCTGAAGCTGAAATAATTAAAAAATGGGCTAATATCAAAGAATTTAAAGAAATTATCTACGAACCTGGTGATGCCAATCCCAATTTCCAAGCTTTCCCATTTTATAAAAATGGTATCGTATGGAACTATGATAATTTCGGACCAATCCAAGTACCTAAAAAAGACTGGACTGTTAAACTTGATTCATTGACTGTTCCATTATATGAAAGAGCGATTACCGTGTATGAGGGTAATACTTTTGAAAGTAAATCTGATGGTTATTATGTGAATGGACAAAAAACTGATAGTTATACATTCAAAATGGATTACTACTGGATGATGGGGGATAATCGCCACAATTCATTGGATTCAAGAGGCTGGGGATTTGTTCCCGAAGACCATATCGTTGGTAAAGCCTTATTTACTTGGTTAAGTTGGGATGAGGATGGATCATTCTTATCTAAAATCAGATGGAATAGAATTTTTAGACCAATTCATTAAGGTCTCAAATACATAAAAAAAGGGTGTCAAATCAATTTGACACCCTTTTTTTGTTGCTTGCCGACTTTATTTTAAGCAGGCTAAATATCTTTTTATTGTTTCCTCGAGTCCAAGATATAGAGCATCCGCGATTAGTGCATGTCCAATACTAACCTCTAATAAACCAGGAATGTTTTGTTTAAAGTATTGTAGGTTATGTAAATCTAGGTCATGACCAGCATTTAATCCCAATCCCACTTTCTGAGCTGCCAAAGCGGCTTTTACATAAGGTTCTATAGCTTTTTCTCTGTTTGAATGAAAATCAGTTGCATAAGCCTCTGTATATAGTTCAACTCTGTCAGTACCGGTCTCAGCTGCTGCTTCAACCATTTTCTCATCAGGATCAACAAATATCGAAACCCTAATCCCTTCACTTTGGAACAGACTAACCATCTCTGAAAGATACTCACGATGCTTAATGGTATCCCAACCATGATTCGACGTCAGCTGTCCTTCTTCATCTGGTACTAATGTTACCTGAGCTGGGCTATTGGCCAAAACTAAATCAATAAACTTCTGTTCTCGGCAATTCCCTTCAATATTGAATTCTGTTGAAATTTTAGCTTTTAAATCGAAAACATCTTGATAACGAATATGGCGCTCATCGGGTCTTGGATGAACAGTAATCCCCTCTGCACCAAATTTTTCACAAGCCAATGCTGCAGAAAGCACATTCGGTACATTCCCTCCACGTGAGTTCCTCAATGTGGCGATTTTATTGATATTTACTGAAAGTTTAGTCATAGTTTAGCTCCTTTTTACAAATTTACTCATTTAACAAGCCACATTCCTATCATTTTATGATTTTAAATCAGTCCATCAATGGATAATATTTTTTAAATTGCAGGAAGTATGGATGGTTTGGACTTCAATCTTTTAAGTGGCTTCAGGCTGCTGGATTTTATAGATATATTGCTGGTAGCAATTATTATTTACTATGTCTATAGCCTAATCAAAGGGACAATAGCAGTAAATATCCTAATTGGTGTCGGTTTGTTTTACGGAATTTACCTTGTCGTAAAGCAGATGGAGATGCGCCTTTTAACCGAAATTTTCGGTGGTTTTATTTCCGTGGGATCAATTGCATTGATTGTCGTTTTCCAACAGGAAATACGAAGATTCCTCCTGCATATCGGAAAAAATATATCCTTAAGACGTAAAAAATTCTTTTGGTCCATATTTGGAGGTAAGAAATCTACCCACCGGGATAATGCTGAATTTATAAAGCCCATCGTTGAAGCTTGCCAGAATATGTCCAAATCTCGAACAGGAGCACTTTTGGTTTTCTCACGATACTTTGATGAAGAGTATTATCAAACCAGTGGGACCATGATTGATGCCCCAATCTCTAAACGATTGTTGGAAAGTATTTTCTTTAAAAATTCACCCCTACATGATGGCGCAGTAATTATTGTAGACAATAGAATTATGACTGCAAGCTCTGTACTCCCGCTCTCCGATAGCGAAGACTTACCACCTCAATTTGGATTGAGACATCGTGCTGCAATTGGGGTGACTGAAGTTTCCGAAGCTGTGGCTGTAATTGTATCTGAGGAGACCGGTGAAATCTCTTTCGCTAAGGATGGAAATATTAATATGAACCTAACTGCCGATGAGTTAGAGAAGATTCTTGCGGAAGAATTGTAGTTTTTCTGAATAATATTTTTAGTTATCTCTTTTTTACTGAACAATTGTTTTTGTTTGACAAATTTTAGATAACTTTATTCAAATTATAAGACTAAATTCATTGTTATGCATTTCGACGACAAAAAACCTATCGATATAGTGTTAAACGATTTGTTTGAACATTACCGTGCAAACGTTTCTGATGTAGATAAAATTACTAAAGCCCTATTGGAGCGTGACGTAGTGCAGTCACAGTCTGATATTGTAAATGACCATATAGCATTCCGTACCTTAGGAGTTCCAAATTTAGGAATCGCCTCTTTCGAAAAAATCTTTCTCTCTTTCGGTTATAAAAAGATGGATTATTATTATTTCGAAGGGAAAAAATTAGATGCCCATTGGTATGCCCCTCCTGCAGATCATTATCCAAGGATTTTTGTGTCTCAATTGCGGGTTTCGGAGCTAAGTCCGGCAGCTCAGGAAATTATTCTAAAATATACTTCCCCAATTACTTCAGACCCTGTTGATTCTTTAGATCTAAACAATGGCCAAGAAGTCGCAGATTTCCTGCAAAAACCTCTTTGGGATTTACCAACATCCCAGGAGTATGAAACATTGCTGGCTGAAAGTGAATATGCGGCTTGGGTTATCTTTAACCGATATTATTTGAATCATTATACCATTTCTATCCATGAATTAAAAGATGGATTTAATACCCTTGAAGAGTTCAATGCTTTTTTGGAGAGTATTGGAATTAAACTGAATACTTCTGGTGGAAAGATAAAAACCAGTGAGGATAATCTTCTAAGACAGAGCAGTACTGTTTCAGCTTTATATCATGCTACATTTGCTGATGGTAAAACATTGGAAATTGCTGGTAGTTATGTAGAATTCGCTGAACGCAGTGTTCTGCCTCAATTCAAGGACTTATCAAAATCAGAGATCAAAAGAGAACATCGTCGTGATGGTTTTGAAACCAACAATGCTGATAAGATATTTGAAAGTACCTACACATCACAAATTAAAGGATCATAGATTATGGAAGAGCAGTTAAACCTGCTTTCACAACAACTAAGTGGTGAGTTATTTTGGGACGAGAAGATGCGTTTGTTATATGCAACTGACGCATCCGCTTATCGCGAAATGCCACTGGCTGTCGCTTATCCAAAAGATAAGCAAGATCTCTTATTGCTTATTGATTTCGCTAGAAACAACAAAACTTCACTAATTCCTCGGACAGCAGGAACTTCACTTGCTGGTCAGGTGGTTGGTGCCGGGATTGTGGTCGATGTGTCAAAATATTTCACGAAAATACTAGAAGTAAATCCAGAAGAATCCTGGGTTCGCGTTCAACCGGGGGTTATTCGTGATGAGTTGAACCAGTTTTTAAAACCATACAAGTTATACTTTGGTCCTGAAACTTCCACAGCGAATCGGGCAATGATTGGTGGTATGGTGGGAAATAACTCCTGTGGCTCTAACTCCTTAATTTATGGAAGTGCCCGAGAGCATACGCTGGAAATTCAAGCACTATTGAGTGATGGCTCTGAGGTTAGCTTCCATGCATTAAGTTTTGATGAATTTGACCAAAAATGTGCCCAAGAAAATTTAGAAGGAAAAATCTATAAACAGGTTAGGGGCATTTTAAGCAATTACCAAAACCAAGTACAGATTCGAGAAAATTTCCCCAAACCATCTATCCATAGACGGAATACAGGTTATGCCTTGGATATGTTGTTGGAAACAGATCCTTTTACAGCAGGCAAAGAACCTTTTAATTTTTGTAAGTTAATCTGCGGTTCGGAAGGAACTTTAGCTTTTATCACTGAGATAAAAGTGCATGTAAATCCTTTGCCGGTTAATCCTAGTGGATTGTTATGTGTTCATTTCCATACCTTGGAAGATGCATTAAAAGGGAATCTCATTGTATTAAAACATCATCCATTAGTAAGTGAACTGATGGATAAATATATCTTGGAGTGTACTAAAAGCAATCTTGAGCAATCCAAAAATCGTTTTTTCGTGGAAGGTGATCCTGAGGCGATTTTGATTGCGGAATATGATGCTGAAGACCAAGAGGCAATCCTAAATAAGGTAAAAGCAGTCGAAGCGGATTTATTGGCTCATGGATTAGGATATCATTTCCCATTGGTTTTGGGTGATGACAAAAAGAAAGTCTGGAACCTTCGTAAGGCTGGTTTAGGCTTGCTAAGCAATGTTCCAGGTGATGAGAAACCAGTCGCTGTAATCGAAGATACGGCGGTGGATGTTGAAGACTTACCGGCCTATATTCATGATTTTAATGAGATTCTAAAAAAATATAACCTTTACGCGGTTCACTATGCCCATGCAGCTACCGGCGAATTGCATTTAAGGCCTATTATCAACTTAAAAACTGAAGCTGGAAATCAACTCTTTCGAGATATTGCATTAGAAATTGCACATTTAGTAAAGAAATATAAGGGATCATTAAGTGGTGAACATGGCGATGGCCGTTTGCGGGGTGAGTTCATCCCGTTGATGATTGGGGATCATAACTACCAATTATTAAAAGATATCAAACATTCCTGGGACCCTGAAGGAATTTTTAACCCAGGTAAAATTGTAGATACTCCTGCAATGAATAACTCCCTCAGGTATACCCCGGGCCAGGTTGAAAAACCTATTAAAACCGTTTTCCGATTTAATGGACAAACGATTTTACAACATGCCGAGCAATGTAATGGCTCTGGAGATTGTAGGAAAACCCATTTATCCGGAGGAACAATGTGTCCTTCCTATATGGCAACAAAAGATGAAAAGGATACAACGCGGGCTCGTGCGAATATCTTAAGGGAGATGCTAACGCACTCGGATAAGGCAAATCCATTTGATCATGAGGAAATTAAGGAGGTTATGGATTTATGTTTGAGCTGTAAGGCCTGTAAATCTGAATGTCCTTCAAGCGTAGATATGGCCAAGTTGAAAGCCGAATTCCTGCAAGGTTATTATGATAGCCATGGCGTACCTTTCCGATCCAGGATGATTGGCCATGTGGACACTCTGACCCAAATGATGCAACCTATTGCAGGATTATATAATTGGGTGGTCAGTTCAAAACTGACAAGTAGCTTGGTCAAAAATGTTTTAGGATTTGCCCCAGAAAGACATATCCCTAAGATTGCCTCCAAGACCTTAAGAAAATGGTTTCAAGAAAAGGATAAACCTTTTTCCGGACATAAAGATCCAGTTAAATCAGTCTATTTCTTTTGTGATGAGTTTACTAATTTTAATGATGTTGAAATCGGTAAACAAGCGATATTGTTATTGGAAAAACTTGGTTATGAAGTGCTGATGGTGCCTCATGCCTTTTCTGGTAGGGCTTTATTGTCCAAAGGCTTATTAAGGGAAGCAAAGAAACTAGCGAATAAAAATGTGGAAACTTTCAAAGGAAGGTTAAATGCGAATACTAAATTGGTTTCCGTGGAGCCATCGACAATCCTAACCTTTAGGGATGAATATGTCGATTTGGTGGATGAACATTTAATCAGTGATGCTGAACGAATAGCTCCCTTGGCAGTTACAATTGAGGAATTTATTTGGGAGGAATACTTGGCAGGAAATATCTCATCGACTCAGTTTACTACCAAAGAAGAAAACATTTTGCTGCATGGACATTGCCAACAAAAAGCTTGGGGTTTACTATCAACTGTCTCCAAGATTTTGACGATTCCAGTAAATTACAAAGTGAAAGACATTCCTTCAGGTTGTTGTGGAATGGCTGGTTCTTTTGGATATGAAAAAGAACATTATGAATTATCGATGAAGGTAGGGGAGTTGGTCTTATTTCCAGCCGTGAGGGGCAAGTCTGAAGCAACGTTGATTGCCGCTCCTGGTTCAAGTTGTAGACATCAAATCATGGATGGAACGGGAGTCCAATCCAAACATCCTGTTGAAATCTTATATAAGGCATTAAAATAAATAAGAAAGCGGAGATTGAACCATCAACCTCCGCTTTCTTATTTATATCAATTGAATTATTTTTTTGCTGCTTCTAAAGCATGCATATTCAATTTTACGTACTCTTGATTATTGGAATCTTTCGCCATCTTTAATCCTTCCTCAGCAGCTTTGATAGCTCCAGCTTTATCTCCTGCTTTTGCTAATATCATTGATTTCCAATATTTGATATGTGGAGCATTTTTATTTCCTTTATCCGCTTCTTTCACCCATTCCACAGTTTTTGCCATGTCCAATCCATTGCTGAAGTAATACATAGCCGCTTGGAAATATGGCTTTTTCTCACCTTTCATCGCCTCGTCAATACTCGCTAAGATTTCCTCTTTTTGATCTACAGCAATATTGAACGATACCTTGGTCTTTTCCCAACTTAAGGATAGATCTAAAGATTGCTCATGAATATCGTCGAATTCAATTGTGAATGTTTCTACTGGAGTGTCTAAAGCTTTTGGTTTTACTTTTACGCGCAATACATCATCAGCTTTATCGTAGGTATAAGCTCCCCATTGCTTTGCATTATTGTTGAAAATAATCGTCCACTCATCCTCTCCAGGAATAGTGAATAGCGCATAGGTTCCTGCTTCAAGTTTTTGCCCTTCAATCATTACCTCAGATTGGAAGGTAATGTTCGTCGCATTATTTGCACCAGTACGCCAAATTTCATTGTACGGAACTAAATCACCAAAAATAACACGACCTCTAGCACTAGGACGCTGATAAACCACACTGATTTGTTCTATTCCCAAATCCTGAAGGATAAATTGGGTACTACTTGCTTGTGGCAACTTTAATTGTGCTTCTGCCTGAGTAGAAGTGAAAATAAGCCCTGCCGCAACAAGGATACTTAACGCTAATTTTTTCATAATCATTTTAATAGAATATTCGAAGATAAGAAACTGTGCCAAAAAAACAATGGAGTTAGTAATCTAACTCCATTGTTTTGCTTAATTTAAGCACTAGTCTTTTTTCTAACCTTATGTCCTGCAATAGCATAATACAGGATATATAGATAACATGGTAAAGCAATCCAATATGCTTGGTGCGCTCCAACATTATGCGCTAAAGCACCATATAATAATGGAATTACAGCACCACCCGCAATACCCATAACCAAAATTCCTGAAGCAGCACTGGTAAATTTACCAACTCCTTTTAACGCTAGTGGCCATATCGCTGGCCAAACAAGTGAGTTTGCTAAACCTAACAATCCAACCATGGTCAATGAAACCATGCCGTCTGTAAATATAATTCCTACAGTTAGGATAATACCTAATATAGCACATGCCTTTAATGCTGTCTCTTGTGATAAATATTTTGGAATACAAATAATACCGATAATATAACCTACGACCATGGATCCCATCGTAAAGGCCGTAAAGAATTTAGCTGTATTCAATGGAATTCCTAAGAATGTACCGTAAGCAATAATAGTATCTCCAGCTAAAACCTCAACACCTACATAAGCAAACAATGCAATGAAGCCTAATAATACATGCGGAAAATCAAAGATAGAGTGCTTATTTTCAGTCGCTTTGTGATGTTCTGAATCTTCCTCCTCGTCGCCTTTAACCTCAGGAAGATTTGATTTTGAAATCCAGAATGCTAATATTACTAATACCACTACAATCCCGATATAAGGATTAACTACTTGAAGAGCAATCTTATCCAAAGCTATGCTCGATTCCTCAGGACTCATAGAAGCCAACTGATTCTTTACCTTATCCGCTTCATCAAGTTTTAAGAAGTATCCTAAAATAATTGGCGCTAATGCTCCAGCAAATTTATTACAGATACCCATAATACTAATCCTTCGTGCCGCCGTTTCAACAGGACCGAGAATCGTGATGTATGGATTGGATGCTGTTTGCAAAATCGCAAGACCTCCACCCATGATGAACAAGCCTAATAAAAATAATATATAGGTTCTTGAATAGGCTGCAGGAATAAACAACAACGCTCCAACTGCCATAATACCTAAAGATACAGCCATCCCGTTTTTAAATCCAAAACGGTTTAAAACCCATGTAGAAACAGGAGCCATAACCAAGTATGCAATGTAAAAAGCGAAGGTTACAAAGTACGATTGTACCTCTGTAAGTTCACAGGCTATCCTTAAATATGGTATCAAAAGCGAGTTTAACCAGGTCGCGAAACCAAAGATGAAAAACAGGGAACCTATGATGATCATTGGCCCAACGGTAGATTGATTATTTTGTGTACTCATAAAATTGATTTACAAATTAATAATAAGGTAGCCACAAGGCTAATAAAATAAAATGATATTTTAAAACAGAATTTCTAAAGCAAACGATTGCATTTTCTGTAAAAAGTTTGAGCCTTACTAAAAATCAAGCATTAACGGGAAGGGGCATACGGAAAGATTATTTTAAAAAAAAGAGACATTACAACGTAATGTCTCCTCAAAACCTAAACCGTATCATAAAACCATATAGATATGATACAGGCTAAACAGATGTTAAAACAAATTGTTTTCTAGATTTTCGGTTTTTTTATAACGGCAATCGTCAGCCTAGAAATACAAACCAATTGATTCCGTTCATTATGAATTTGAATATCCCATACATGAGTGGTCTTGCCTATATGAAGCGCCTTACATGTTGCTCGAACAATACCCTTGGTCACTGGACGAATATGGTTAGCATTGATTTCTAATCCTACTCCTGCCCATTCCTCTGAATCTATGACCATATTGGAGGCAATACTCCCAACGGATTCCGCTAATACACAGGACGCACCGCCATGTAACAACCCATAGGGTTGTTTCACTTTTTCATTCACCGGCATTTCCGCAACCAATGCATCAGGACTAATGGAAACAGCTTTAATGTCTAAAAAACCAGTCATATTGATGGCAAATAGACTATTGATCTCTTCTAAACTATACGCTCTATACCACATCACCATTCAAATTTTGATCTTTTAGATATCTGGATTTTAGTAGCATAACATGATGATTTAAATGCCCTGCTATGATATATAAAAATGCCCGTACGCTAATTAAACGGTCTGAAGCCATCCCTTTTCTACTCAGTTCAGTATCATCAAATGAATTGAATAAATACATATTGGCCTTTCTCAAGTGGATAAACTCCTCCTTAATATCCTCCATTTTGCGCTCATTATGTCTGCCATTTGCAACAAACTCATCCTGTTCAAATGAGGATAAGGCGGTCATGTCGTTTCTTCCAAATCGCAATGCTCGATAGGTCATGATGCGCTCAGCATCCAGGATATGACAAAGTACTTCCTTAATCGTCCATTTCCCCTCAGCATAACTGAAAGTCCCCAATTCTTCTGGAATGCTTGAAATAAATTCTGGAAATGAGTCAATTTGTTCATTTAATTCTTCCATAACGTCACCTGTGATGGTTTCGATGTAATCGTTGAAAATCGCCGGATATTCGTCAGATTTGAGTGGGTTCATAGCGTAAATTACTTTTTAATACAATTCTAAATGTTGTACCTTTTCCTAATTCAGATTCTTTAACAAAAATTTGTCCTCGGTGATAATATACCATACGCTTTGTCAAACTAAGCCCTAAGCCCCAGCCACGCTGCCTTGTAGTATATCCTGGTTGGAAAATAGTCTCCCAATTTGACCTCGGAATCCCTTTTCCAGTATCACTAATGTCTATAAAAATTTCTTCTTTTGCAATGTTTTCGGAAATGTTAACCGTTATCTTTCCTTCGCCTTCAATAGCATTTACCGCATTTTTTAGTAAATTCTCAACAATCCAATCAAATACCTGAACATTTAACTTAGCCTCGACTTGCTGGTCTCCAGTAAGCTCAAAGGATATTCTTTTACTCGTTCTGACCTTAAAGTAATTCACATAATCTTCAACTACTTTAAATATGACATGATTGGATAAGGATGGGGTAGATCCTATTTTTGAAAACCGATCAGCAACAATTTCAAGCCGCTGGACATCCCGCTCCATTTCATCCAACAATGCATTATCCCGCCCTTGATACGTAATCCGAGCCAGCTCTAACCAGCCCATCATCGAGGATATCGGTGTGCCTAGTTGATGAGCGGCCTCCTTGGCCATACCAACCCAAACTAAATTTTGCTCCGAATCCCGAATCGAATTAAAAACTGTATAGGCTACGATTAGAAATACAGCAATTAACGATAATTGGATGTAAGGGAAAATCCTCAGTTGGCTCAAAGCCTTTGAATCATGATAATAAACCAACCACTTTTCTCCCGTATCTAACGAAATATGAATTGCTGGATGAGATTTTTTCATCTTTTCCAATTGCTTTTCAAAATAGGGTGGGTCATATACCAGATTCGTGTCTACCGCTTGGCTGGAAGGATGGATGTTGGTCTTCGTACTATCTAAATCACGCCAGAAAATAATATCCCCATTTTCTTTGGTGATGATTGCAGGAAGGGATAAGCTGTCCCGAACAGCATATATAAAACTTATAAACTGATCATCTACATCTGGCATGGATACAATGCTTTGAGTACTCATTGCCCATACCTCCGCTTTTGTCCGCTCTGATTTTGAAAGGTTTTTAACCAAATAGTTCGTGTAAAGCAACGACGCAGCCGCAATTAAGGCCGCAAATAAAAACAGGAAAAACTTCCATTGTTGTTTATTATATCGATAGGGATGTTGCTTCATATTGAATTTAGTCAACCAAATTAATCATTTTAAGATTGCTACGAGAAAGAAAAGTAATAATTGCTTAATTTTGTGGTTATGAGTTCAGACAAAAAAGTAAGGGTCCGTTTTGCACCTAGTCCTACAGGCGGATTACATTTAGGCGGAGTCCGTACCGCATTATTCAATTATCTTTTCGCAAAACACCATAATGGCGAGTTTATCTTGCGTATTGAGGATACTGACCAAACTCGTTTTGTGCCAGGTGCCGAAGAATATATTATGGAATGTTTGGCATGGTGTGGCTTGAATCCAGATGAAAGCCCTATTAACCCCGGAAGTTTTGGACCTTACCGTCAGAGCGAAAGAAAACCTTCCTATAGAAAATTCGCAGAACAATTAGTTAATGACGGACATGCATATTATGCATTTGATACCGCTGAAGAATTAGATGAACAACGTAAAATTCATCCTAATTTCCGATATGCGCATGATAACCGAATGAACTTGAGAAACTCCCTGTCCCTAGGACAAGAAGAAACCAATCGCCTCCTAGCTGAAGGTGCTCCTCATACCATTCGTATTAAAATGCCAGAAAACGAAATTGTAGCATTTGATGATATGATTCGTGGCCGTGTTAGTTTTGAAACTAGTTTGGTGGATGATAAGGTGTTGTTGAAAGCCGATGGTATGCCGACCTATCATCTTGCAGTAGTTGTTGATGATAGGGCAATGGAGATTTCTCATATCTTCAGAGGGGAAGAATGGTTGCCTTCTGCTCCAGTTCACATCCTTTTATGGGATTACTTGGGCTGGAAAGAGGAAATGCCTAATTGGGCGCACCTGCCGTTGATTCTAAAACCAGATGGAAATGGGAAATTGAGCAAAAGAGATGGTGACCGATTGGGATTCCCAGTATACGCAATGAACTGGAATGACCCTAAAACAGGTGATCTTACTACAGGATTCCGTGAAAGAGGCTTCTTGCCTGAAGCATTCGTCAATATGCTTGCTTTGCTAGGCTGGAATGATGGTACTGAACAGGAAATCTTTGATATGAACGAACTTGTTCAGAAATTCTCTGTTGATCGTATCAGTAAAGCCGGTGCAAAGTTTGATTTTGAAAAAGCAAAATGGTATAACCAGGAATGGATAAAACGTGCGCCAAATGCAGAATTGCTGCCTGAAGTTAAAGCCGTTTTAGAAAAACATGGCCTGAATACAGCGGAATATACTGATGTTTTTATTGAATCTATTCTTGATTTAGTTAAAGAAAGATTAACTTACATTGAAGATTTTTGGGAACAAGCATCATTTTTCTTTCAAAAACCAGAAAAATATGACGTTGATGCCGTAAAACCTAAGTGGACCGATGAAAAATCTACCTTCTTCAATGAAGTAGCAGATTTATTTGCTGATCAATCAACTTGGGAATCTGCCTCTCTTGAACCTCTTTTTAAAAATAAAATCGCTGAATCCGGAATGAAAATGGGCGAATTAATGATGCCTTTCCGTATTATGTTGGTTGGTGGTAAGTTTGGACCTGATGTGTTCAAAATTACTGAGGTTCTTGGTAAAGAGGAAGTCATCGATAGAATTAAAACCGCTGTTCCTCAATTTCAGAATTAAGAAATCAACTTAAATCAAATTATATGAAATCTATTTCTAAATGGTTTGCAGGATGTCTAGCATTAACTCTGCTTATCTTTGCATCTTGCTCAAGCAATGCTCCCGCAGCAAAAAGTTCTACTAAAGCAAAAGGTCCTTTCCCTGAAGAGAAATTAGGATGGGAATTAGGCTCCCAAGCATATACCTTTAGGCTTTTTACATTTGCTGAAGCATTGGATAAAATCGCCGCAGCAAATCTACGCTATGTCGAAGCGTTCCCTGGTCAACCAGTAGGCGCTGGTAGTTCGGAGAAAATGACCTACGAACTGTCTCCTGAAGGTCGTAATCTCGTTAAAAAATTATTGAAGGAAAGAGGAATTACCGTACATGCTTATGGGGTAGTCGGTGCTAAAGATGAAGCTGAATGGGAAAAAATCTTCCAGTTTGCTAAAGATTTCGGAATTAAAGTAATTAATGCAGAACCAAGTCAAGACCAATTGGATTACCTTTCTAAACTTTGTGATAAATACGATATCAAGTTGGCAATTCACAACCATCCTGAACCTTCACACTATTGGAATCCGGATGTGGTTTTGAAAGCTTTGGAAGGTAGAAGTAAAAGAATGGGAGCCGCAGCAGATGTGGGCCACTGGATGCGCTCTGGTTTGAACCCAATCGAATGCCTTAAAAAACTTGAAGGCAGAGTATACCATGTTCACTTCAAAGATCTAAATGCATTCGGAGATAAAAAAGCTCATGATGTGATCTGGGGAACTGGAAAATTAGGAATGAAAGAAGTTCAAGCAGAATTAAAACGCCAAAATTTTAAAGGAATGCTATCTGCTGAATATGAATATAACTGGGAAAATAGCTTGCCAGAAGTTACTGAAAGTGTAGTAAACTTCAGAGCTGCTTTATAAGATTTAGTAAGGTTAATAAAAGGGCAATAAGATCTTCTTATTGCCCTTTTTCTTTTATTGAAAATATTCCAAAGCCTCTTTTTCAATATATATATTTAGTAATCCTAATGTTTTTTGTTTTGAATGTAAATAATTGATTATTAGTAAATACCGCTTGATTTAATTATATTTAGTAAGTGAATTATTCAATATATAGTCTATGAGAAAGTATTTATGGATTCTTGTTTGTATTACCACTTTGGTAGCATGCAACAATGAACCTGGAACCGAGACTGAAATAGCGCATTTGGACTTACTGAACTCCAAGTTTAATGATAATGTTTTTGAAATATTTGGACATTGGTTGGAAGAAGATACTGGAACGAGTCTGGATACTCTTAAGTTATATGAGTTAAGTGATGAAAAATTAAAATATAGAATCAAAGACCCTGTAATCAATGTAATCCATATTACAGTCCCTAAAAAAGAATTTGGATACCTCTTCGAAAGTCCATTTATTGATAGTTTGGCTAGTTATGGACCGCTTTATTTCAATACCGTTTCAACAGTAACTGACCTTAATAAGAAACCTGTAGCATACCAAGCGCTTGCCTTTTATTCCGATGAAAATAAAAGAGATAGTGTCTTAAAAGAATTATTTAAAGATCTTGGAACACCAACAGATGAGTCCATAGTGAATGCAACAATCGGTATTAAAGCCCATGAATGGACTCTAAATGATAGAACTATTCAAATCGTATCCTTTAATGCTCAAGAGTTGAGTGCCTACTCCTTTAGCCCAAATAAAAAATATTATCAAGTAGATTTTTTAATGATTGACAATAATCAAAAAGAAGCATTAAAAAATGCACATATCTATGAATTTACGGAAGGAATTAAATTAGATGATAAAGTAAGGGACTATAGCTATTTTAATTTGGATCAGAAACAATTGTTTTCTGACCGGTTCTTACTGTATAGTGATGAGAAAAAAAACAATTTTACCGCAGGAAACTTAAAATAAAAAAGAAATGGTATGGGTAAGGTTGTTCAATTCTAGTATTTCGGATTCCAGCGTTTTATTACTTTTCGCCCCGCAATAGCGGCGGGCCAAATTTCTATCCGATATCGATCATTTGGATTCATCATATCGACTCCAATAGGGTTGTTTAAATTGTAAGAATAAATGCGAATCCTATAGGTTGTATTGTCCACAGGGATCAATAAAATAGTGCCACTCATGGGACAATCTTGAATTTCTATCGTACCATTCGTGATTTTTAGACTGCCTTCAACAATATGATCTGCTTTGAAATCCAATTGTACATTTTCACTTTCTAAAACTTCAAGTTCTCCCTTGACCATTGAAAAATCATTTTCAACAGTAATCCCTAAGGTGTTTTCGTCAATTGCTAATCGATCTTTCAACGCTTGTTCACTCCAAAAATCAAAATCACCTGTTTCACTACTCATCGAATCATTGACGATATAGAATTGACTATACTGAGTGAAAAAGTCCAGGTTATATTTCATGTCGGTTGTAAAGGTAATATATACTAAAATAAAGATATTTCAGTTTATATCATTTATTTATTGGAATAAAAGATAATTGTTTGAACAGTTATAACAATTTATCATTAAAATAAATAATAAATAATTTTAAAAAATTACTATAATGATAAATTAGACAAAATCAGGAAAGGTTGATTTCAGATGTTAATGTAGGTTTTTAGCTAAATAATTCGTTAATATCTTCTTTGCTTAATGATTTAACAAAGCTTTCTTCCGTAGTAATTAGTGAACTAGCCAATGATTTCTTCATCCCTTGTAAGGCTAATATTTTCTCTTCAATGCTGTCTTTTGCAATGAATTTATAGATAAAAACATTTTTCGTTTGCCCTATCCTATGACTACGATCAATCGCTTGTTGCTCAACAGCAGGATTCCACCAAGGATCCAGGATAAAGACATATTCCGCCTCAGTTAAATTTAACCCTACACCACCAGCTTTGATGGAAATCAAGAAAACCTGGGTATCCTCATTCTCCTTAAAGTCCTTAACAGCTTGGTTTCGATCAGTTGTAGCCCCATCTAAATAAGCGTAACGAATCTTATTCTTTTCAAAATAATCCCTGAAGATTTGAAGATGCCTCACAAATTGTGAAAAGATTAATACCTTATTGCCTTCCTTCAGTATGGATTCCATGGTTTCTATCGCAGCATCGAATTTCCCTGAGCCATCTTTATACTGACTGTCGATCATTAACGGATGATTTGCTAACTGCCGTAATTTAGTTAAACCCTGTAAAAGTGCAATTTGTGATGCCTTTCCCGTAAAGGCCCCATCCAACAAGGCATTTCTATACTCAGACTTAACAGTTTCATAGTATTCCGATTGCTCCTCAGTCATACTGCAATAAAAAATCTGTTCGGACTTCGGTGGGAGTTCTGTTGCTACCTGCGACTTCGTCCGCCTCAAAACAAAAGGTTTGATGATTGCTTGTAATCTTTTGGCTTTCTCCTCATCTTTCTTCTTCTCAATAGCCTGTACAAATTCCTTTTGAAAATAAGTGTAGTTACCTAAAAGCCCCGGATTTACAAAGGACATCTGTGACCAGATATCGGCAACCGAATTCTCAATCGGTGTACCACTTAAAGCTAATTTGTTCTTTCCTTTGATATGCTTGATAGCAGAGAATGATTTTGACCTCGGATTCTTGATATTCTGGCTTTCATCCAAAATAATATAATTGAAATAAAATCCCGAAAGCAATTCCTCGTCTATCCTTGCTACCCCATAAGTGGTAATAACCAAATCAAAATGACTGAATGCAAAATTATCCTTGCTGCGGTAAGTACCTGTATGTAACAGGACCCTAAGCTTGGGGGTGAATTTTTCAGCTTCCTTCTGCCAATTGAATATTAAGGATGTCGGCACTATGAGTAAGGAGGTCTTTGGTTGATCTGAGGATTCCAAACTCTCCTTCTGATGTTGCAACAAGGCCAAGGTTTGTACTGTTTTCCCCAATCCCATATCGTCCGCCAGCAGACCGCCAAATCGGTACTCCTGAAGAAAATGAAACCAATTATATCCTGCTTTCTGATAAGGGCGTAAAGAACCCTTGAAATTTTTTGGCGTCTCTATATCAGATATCTCATCAAACTCTCCAAGTTTATTCAACTTCCGTTGCATACTCACCTGGTTATGCTCGGTTATATCATTGAGCAAGCCTATATGCGCGCGATTTAATCGAATGCCCTCTTTCTGCGAAGAAAACTGAAATAAATGCTCATACTGTGAGAACCATTCCTGTGGAATTATAGCAATCTCGCCATTGGGTAATTCAAACTCTTGAATCCGGTTTAATATATGTTGTCTAAGGTTGATAAAAGGAATCTCATAAGATCCAAACCTTACAGTTGCCGCAATGTCAAACCAGTCGTTCTTTTCGCTAATCTCGATGCTAATGCTGGTCTTGCCAATCAGAAATTTCTTGTCATTATGGTTTTGAATTATATCAAAGCCTGCATCATGTAGTTCTGTAAGGTGTTCATTGACCCACTCAATGCTCGAAATGCGATATCCATTGAGACCTATTTTTGGAAGATAGGAACCAAATAAAGCATCTGCTCGTTCTAACCCGTAATCCTCAAGTGTTTTAGCCTTTTTCTCCTCCCATTGAAGAGACCGTTTTATTCTTAAAAACTGATGGGCATCTTCCTCTTGATTATATACATAACGCACAGTAACCGGATGCTGGGCTCCTGAAGGGAAACTAAAATCCCCATATTGGAAATATAACTGCAATTGGGCTTCCTGCTCCGGACTATAAACAATCCTTAATTGGGGTACTGCCTGTTCCTTATAATTGATGATTTCCAAACCCTCAGCATACACATGATGCTTTTCAATTAACGAGGTCACAAAGGTTTCAAAATACTTCTTCTCTGTATTCCGCGGAATTGAAATGAAACGCTTATTAAGGAATGGCGTTAATTTCTTCCCCTCCAACTCCTCATCAAAATGATATAAAACATTTTCTAAAAGTAACCAAGCTTGTTGATTGACAATGACATCTGCATTTTTATACATAAACTCCATTCGAAGCCCATCGTATTTTAATGTTGGAAAGTATCGCGTCTCGATTTCATTCCTTCGGAAATGAAATAAAATGCTCGTGGGCTTAGGGGTAATTTTTAATTCCTGTTCAGCTGGATACCCATCCTTACTCATCAAAAACAAAGGCTTGTCACCAATATTGTTTAAAATATGTAGTAGTCGGCTCTCTATTTTTGGGCGAATATGCTCGTAAATCTTATGGTCGAATATTTTGGAAAAATAATCCGCCGGACGAATGGCCTTTTTGTGAAACCTTTTGATGAGCTGTGTCTGTTCAATCTCATCACAAAGTCGAATTAATTCATAATCGACCTCGTCCAAGGCGTCTGAAAATTCATCAACCGTATTGCTGAAAACTCTTTTATAAGAAAGTGAATAGGATCCATTTTGGTTAAGTTGCACAATATGAGGTTCAATGAGATACCCTAAGTAGGGATGTTTCCCTAATGAGTAAACCAAACGATATGAAGTTATTGTGTCGACCTGTTGCATCCTATTGATTCTGCTAGAAAAAGCTACTAATATACGTGTATTAAGGCTTTTTCTCCAAAATTAAGGAGGTTAAATTATTATGAAATATCGATTTTTCCCTCAAATACTAAATTTGCAGGTCCAGATAGATAGACATTCTTGAATTGATGCCCTTTTTTATGAAATGAAATAAGTAGTTGACCACCAAGTACTCGAATCGGGATTTCAAAGTAACCGTCATTGCCTGATTTAATCGCTACACTCATCGCTGAAGCAACCGCCCCAGTGCCACATGCATAGGTTTCATCCTCAACGCCGCGCTCAAAGGTCCGAACAAAATAACCATTACCCTCTTCCTCGATAAAGTTTACATTAATACCTTTTTCACCATAAGTGCTATTATTTCGAATGGCATAACCTGCTTGGAAAACATCTTTCTCGCTTAGGTCCTCCACAAATTGAACATAGTGTGGTGACCCTGTATTTAATACAAATGCCTCCCCATCCTTATGAAACTCATCAACGTCAATCATGCCAAGATTTACCGTATTTTGCTCAATTTGAGCATCATGTTTACCGTCGACTGCCAAAAAGACAGTATCAGTCTGGATGATCCCCAAGTCTCTCGCAAATGCAACCAAACAACGACCCCCATTCCCGCACATTGTCCCCTCTTTGCCATCTGAATTGAAGTATAGCATTTGGAAATCATAATTATTTGTATCTTGAAGTAGCATCAATCCGTCTCCTCCAATTCCAAACCTCCGATCACAAAGCTTTTGAATCAATTGTTGATTCCCCGCATCAAACGAGCCGTTTCTGTTATCAATTAAGATAAAGTCATTCCCCGCACCTTGATATTTGTAGAACTGGATTTCTTTTGACATTTTGTTGAGTTTCTGCTGTAAATTTAATATTCTTGTTACAATAAACCGAACTTTTGTTAAATCTTGTTAAATGCTTGACAAAGGTTCTGCCTGTTAACATTTTTTAACTGACAAAACTCGTTCCGACCTTTCGAATGGTATTACATTTGAATTAGAAATCATGAAATAAAAAAGTTAGATTAATTATATATGAAAAAGATAGGTGCAACTTTATTAGCAGCCATCATAGGAGGAGCCATAGCCGTGGGTGGGTTTAAACTCTTCGAAAATAAAAAGATGGACAACATGACGTTCGAAGAACGTCAAAAAGTTTATTATGCCAACAACCCTGCGGAAGAAATTTTATCCTCTACGGGAAATCCGGATTTTACCCAAGCTGCAGCAGCAGTCTCTCCGGGTGTGGTACACATTCAAGTAACAATGGCTAGCCGCGGTAACCGTGGCGGTGGGGGATCCCCATTCGATATGTTCGAAGAATTTTTTGGAGTACCACAACAACGTGGTCAAGCTCGACCAGCAACAGCCTCCGGATCCGGAGTAATCATCTCCCCAGACGGGTATATCGTAACGAATAACCACGTCGTGGAAGAAGCTGATAAAATCGAAGTCGTTCTTACTGATAAACGTAAGTATGAAGCTAAAGTAATCGGTAGAGATCCAAACTTCGACTTGGCATTGATTAAGGTAAATGCAAATGGCCTCCCAATCGTAAAATTAGGTAACTCCGATAATGTGCAAATTGGTGAGTGGGTATTAGCAGTGGGGTATCCGCTAGGTTTACAATCGACCGTAACAGCTGGTATCATCAGTGCTAAAGGACGTCGTATCGGTATCCTTGATGAACCGACCCAAGGTCGTGGATATGGTGGAATGGGACAACAAGAACAAATGATCAGTAACGCTGTGGAATCCTTCTTGCAAACTGATGCCGTAATCAATCGTGGTAATAGTGGCGGTGCATTGGTTAATGCGCGTGGTGAACTAATCGGTATCAACTCAGCAATCGCTTCCCCAACTGGAACTTATGCTGGTTATGGATTCGCAATCCCAATTAACCTTGCCAAAAAAATTGTTGATGACTTTAAGGAGTTTGGAAGTGTGAAACGTGGATACGTAGGGGTTACTTTCACTGAAATTAATGATCAATTACGTGCTGAAAAAGGTATTGAAGATGTAAATGGATTATATGTTCGTGATGTATTGAAAGGTGGAGCAGCTGAAGCCGCAGGAATTAAACCTGGTGATATCTTAACGAAAGTAGAAGGTCGTGTAATTTATGGTACCCCTGACTTACAAGAGTACGTTGCTAGATTACGCCCAGGTGATAAAGTGAAAATTACTTACAAACGTGATGGCAAAGAAAAAGATGTCAATTTAACCCTTAAAGGTGAAGAGACTAAGCCGAAATCTGAAGATTCTGAATCTAGTGCTTCTGCAACTGAGATCTTCAATAAATTAGGTGCTAGCTTTGTTCCTGCAAGCAATGCTCGCAAACAAGAACTAGGAATTAAATCAGGTGTTGTGGTATCACAAGTTCACAGAGGTGGTGTTTTTGAATACTTCGGCGTTGAAAGAGGATTGGTTATTACTGAAGTAAATGGTAAACCTGTAAATAATGTGGATGATGTGGAGTCTGCTCTAGGTAGCACTCGTCGTGATATTGTCCGTATTACTGGCGTACCTGAAAAAGGTAGTACCGTTCAGTTCAATGTTCCATTGAAATACTAATCAAAAGAAAATAACAAAAGGGGCCCAAGTGATTGTGGCCCCTTTTGCTTTTTCTCTGAGGAAAAGGTGATTAGTAAAACGGTCAACTCTATTTAGGGATTGTCATTTATCTCATATCTCAGGTCTCATATCTCAATACTAACTAGATAATGTTATATTTGAAACCATGAAAATATTAATGGTGTGTTTAGGGAATATTTGCAGATCTCCATTGGCTCATGGAATCATGGAACACATGGTTGCTGAAAATGGATTAAGTTGGGAAATTGATTCTGCTGGTACTGGGGATTGGCATGTCGGGCATGCTCCTGATAAAAGATCCATCCAAGTCGCTAAAGATAGGGGAATCGATATCTCAAATCAAAGAGCGCAATTGTTTGAACCTAATTTCTTCTCTAAATACGACCGTATTCTGGTAATGGATAAACAGAATTATGCCGATGTCACTTCAATGGCAACCTCTCAGGAAGATTTAAATAAAGTATCCCTTTTCCTGACTGATGATATAGTTCCGGATCCTTATTATGATTCAAATATGTTCGTTCCAGTTTTTGAACTGATTGAATCTAGATGCAAAGAACTAATCAAAAACTGGTCTTAAATAAAAAACAATGCAAGCCGCAGAAATAAATAAAAAGTGGAAAGCTCTACAGGAAGCTATCGCTAAAAACTTTGATATGGATATCCCTGATATCAAAGTGATGCTCTTCCTAATCGGTGTACAGGAATTAGGAAAAGGCCCTCAGGAATTCTCAAAAAGAGAAAAAGAAGAATTGATGCATATCGCAACATGCAGACTCTTCAGTAGCCTCGGCTTTTATGAGCTGGAAGGACAGGATGAACAAGGTTGGCCTCATTGGAACTTAATCAAGCCTATCCCTAATTACACCCTTTTGGAACAAGAAATGATTATCAAATCGCTGATAATTGACTATTTTGAAGAAGTAAATTTCATTTAATATATGAGAAGAATTTTATTATTGTTTGCTCTTGTATTAGGCATGAGCTTTGCCAATGCGCAAACCCCAAAAAACTACTATGTTGAAGTTAAAACCGGTAAAGGTAACGGTATTATCAAACTCTATAACGAAACCAGAAAACACCGCGATAACTTCGTGAAATTGGTTAAAGAAGGTTATTTCGACTCCTTAATGTTCCACCGGGTTATTCATAATTTTATGATTCAAGGTGGTGACCCTGATTCTAGATATGCTGCAAGTAGACAAAAATTAGGCGAAGGAGGACCAGATTATAAGGTGCCTGCTGAAATTCAAGCCGGAATCATTCATAAAAAAGGCGCTCTAGGTGCAGCGAGAGATAACAATCCAGCAAAAGAATCTTCTGCCTCCCAATTTTACCTCGTGCAAGGTAGAGTGTTCACTGAAGCTGCTTTGGATTCTTTGGAGAAATTTCGCCTAAAAGGTAAAAAACTAACCCCTCTTCAACGTGAAACTTATTCCTCTATTGGGGGTACTCCCCACTTGGATGGTGAATACACCGTCTTCGGTGAATTGATCGAAGGATTAGGCGTAGTAGATAGCATTGCTGAGGTTAAAACCGATGATAATGATCGCCCATATAATGATGAGCGATTTGCTATGAAACTATTAGATAGAAGACAAGCACTTGATTTAGAACGTAAATTACAAGGGTTGCCTCCTAAAAAAGGTATTTTTACCAAACTCTTTGATTCAATGAAGTCTAAAAATTACAAGCTCCCATAACATGAAGATCCTAACTTATAATGTCAATGGAATCCGGGCAGCCTTGAAAAAAGGTTGGTTGGAGTGGTTAAAAGGCGAAAATCCTGATGTAATCTGTATTCAAGAAATTAAAGCAACTCCTGATCAAGTGCCTGAGATCGCCCTATTGGAAGACATGGGCTATGAGCATTATTGGTATCCAGCTCAGAAAAAAGGCTATAGTGGAACCGCAATATTTACTCGAATCACACCAAACCATATTGAATACGGTTGTGGTCATGAAGACTATGATTTTGAAGGACGTATTATCCGTGCTGACTTTGATAAAGCTTCCGTAATGAGTGTTTATTTTCCTTCTGGTACCACGGGTGATGTTCGCCAGGATTTTAAATATCAGTTTCTGGATGACTTCCAGTCCTACAGCAATGATTTGCTAAAAGAGAAACCTAATCTGGTCGTATGTGGTGATTTCAATATCTGTCACCGAGCAATTGATATCCATAATCCAAAATCCAATGCGAATAGCTCTGGCTTTTTACCCGCTGAAAGAGAATGGATGGAAAACTTTATTAATTCAGGATACATCGATTCATTTAGGCATTTAAATTCTGATCCACATCACTATACTTGGTGGTCTTATCGTGCTGGCGCCAGAGGAAAGAACTTAGGCTGGCGTATCGACTATAATATGGTCTCTAATGGTTTGAAAGATAGTATTAAATCTTCCCGAATTATACCTCAAGCAATTCACTCTGACCATTGCCCAGTGGAATTAATTCTTGATTAGATAAAAAAAGTAGACTCATTAGGTCTACTTTTTTTATTTATTGCTTATATTTATTTCATGAGCAAGAAAATCGCATGGATATTTTTTATGATTACCCTCCTTTTACTGGGGATCTGTGCGTTTGAAATTATTATGCAATTCCAAAGATCTGCATTATCTTATCCAATTTTCTTAACCTCCTTATCATTGATTATTTCTGCGTTATTATTCTTGAAAAACGCTCTTCGACCCATGAAGATTAAATAATTAATCCCCCTCTCAATAATATCTCTGTTTGAATTCCAGTAATGGATTTCCTTTATTTATTTCTAATTTAGCATCAAACATGATGTATTGTTGATTAAATATTAATAATATATTATTTAATCTGAATAATTCGTAAAATGAAAAAGCCTATACTCGTCATCAAATTTGGTTCTGCAGCTATTACCACAGACGGTGAGATTGATGAAAGAATTGTTTTAGAAATCGCTAGACAATGTGCGCAGCTGCAACCCCTATATAATATTGTGATAGTATCTTCCGGCGCAGTTGCTGCTGGGAAAAAGTATATCCCAAAATATACTGGAACATTGGCGCAAAAAAAAGCCGCCGCTGCAATTGGAAATCCAATGTTGGTCCGAACTTATGGAACCTATTTTAAACCTTTTAAAATAGCTTTGGCTCAAAGCCTCTGTGAAAGACATCATTTTGCCAATAGAAATCAATTTCTCCAATTAAAAAGTACCTATGAAACTCTATGGAAAAATAATGTTATCCCTATTGCAAATGAAAATGACGTGGTGAGTAATAAAGAATTGAAGTTCTCAGATAATGATGAACTCGCTACCTTGATCGCTGTTGGGTTTGGTGCCGAACAAGTTCTTTTTAGCACTTCCGTTCCTGGGGTCCTCGATGCACAAGGGAATGTAATCCATGAAATTAAGGTTATTGATAAAGCTGCGCTGGCTTTGGCAAAAGATGAAAAATCTACGGTCGGCTTGGGAGGCATGATTTCTAAACTTAATTTTGCCCGACTAGCAAATCAAATGGGAATAAAAGCCGTTATTTTTTCCATGAAAACTGAAGATGGCATCCTAAAAGCTGTGAACGGAAAAACTGGAACCCTGTGCCATCCTCAAGCTAAAAAAGTATCCTCTAGAAATAAATGGCTCGCAAGCGGAAGTTTAATAACTGGTTTAGTCCAAGTTGATAAAGGCGCCATTGACGCCTTAAATAAACGAAAAAGCTTGTTGGCAGTAGGCGTTAATAAAATAATCCAAGATTTTGAAGCAGGTGAAGTGTTTCAAATTGCCGATGAAGACCACGTCATTCATGCCGTAGCAAAATCAAAAATCGATTCCATTTCCTTGAAATCTAAATCTGAAAAAAAGAATATTGAAATTGCACATGCTGACGATATTGTGCTCTTATAAAAGTGAACCTATGGAAAAATCAATACAACTTCAATTAGAAAATACCAGAAAAGCCAAAAGAGCAATTTCAGTATTGACTATTGAACAGAAAATGAAAATCCTCAATGCAATTGCTGACGAATTGCTCCTAAATACGGATCAAATTATCCTCGAAAATCAAAAAGATCTCGATCGAATGGATCCGCAGGATTCCAAATATGATCGCCTTAAATTAACTAAAGCAAGAATTGAAGATTTAGCGGATAGTGTCCGGGCAGTCGCTAAATTGGATGATCCGACAGGGAAGCTGCTAAGTAGCAAAACCCTGGAAAATGGATTGTTAGTAGAAAAAAGATCAGTTGCCTTGGGAGTGGTAGGTGTAATCTATGAATCTAGGCCGAATGTAACTATAGATGTTGCGGTTTTATGTATTCAATCCGGAAATGTCTGCCTGCTGAGGGGAGGATCAGACGCTTGGTTTAGTAATACTTTCCTGGTTAACTTGATTCAGGATGTTCTGCTAAAGTTTAATACCGACCCTTGTATCGTTCAACTTTTACCAACCGATCGCGAGCTAGTGACAGAGCTTCTGACTGCCGTGAAATATGTGGATATCTTGATCCCGCGGGGATCTCAAGGCTTAATTGATTTTGTGCGAGAAAATGCAAAAGTTCCTGTGATTGAGACTGGAGCAGGAGTATGTCATACCTATATCGATAAAACGGCTGATTTATCACAAGCCGCAAAAATAGTAGCTAATGCCAAGATTTCTAGACCCTCTGTTTGCAACGCCTTGGATTGTATACTCGTGGATATGGACGTTACAGAAGCTTTCGTAAATAAATTGGCCCCTTTGCTCGCTGAAGCAAATGTGAAAATTCTAGCTGATGAAAAAAGCTATTCTGATTTAAAAAATCTTGAGTATCCAAATTTAGAACCAGCCAAAGCAGAAGATTTTGGAAGAGAATTCTTAGACCTCATTTGTTCAATGAAGGTTGTTAATAATTTAGATGAAGCTCTAGACCATATCGCGAACTATTCTTCTAAACATTCTGAATGTATTATTTCCTCAGATCCAAAAAATATTCTCACTTTTATGAACGCTGTAGATGCGGCAGCTGTCTATTCTAATGCCTCAACACGATTTACGGATGGTGCTGAGTTTGGCTTAGGCGCAGAAATTGGAATTTCAACACAAAAACTTCATGCCCGGGGACCATTTGCTTTGGAAAAGTTAGTGACAGAAAAATGGTTCGTAACTGGCGAAGGTCAAATTAGATAATATGGGAATTAGATTCGAAAAAGATACCATCCTGAACTGGATAAATGAAATGGGTAAGTATTTAAGACTGGTAGTCGATAAGTATGAGGCCTTTGATAAGGAAAATGAAACAATGGATTTGAATCAAGGTTATACCGATTTCTTTAAAATAGAGCGTAAGTTCCTCCTTGAGGGAAATCAATCCGATATCGAAAATTTTATTAGCTCATTAGAGCCTGAGCAGGTTAGGCCTTTAGCGCAATTGATCATGTATGATGGGCTAATAAACCAAAACAAAGATCTACTCCAAAATGCTAAGTTTATCTTCGAATGGAATATGAAGAAAACTGGCGCCTACTCCTTCGAAGATTTTGATTATCTCTCAAAGATAGATCGTAATCTGTAGAAAAATATTCTCAAGAAACAATAAAATTTGTTTAAATGGCAATATTATCCCAATAATATTGCCTTTCTTGTAATGGGCCTTTCTTGATTGGTTGAGTATTAATTAAATATTATGCCCACTTCGTATATTTTGTTACAATTTGGAAGATTCTAACTAGTTTAATAACAATATTTATTTGTTATTACACCAAATTTAACCTATCTAACCTTTATTCGTTTAATTTTTTACTATTGATATTGGTTAATTCTAACTTTTTGTTATATAATTGATAATAATAAAGTAATAATTACATAACACACTAACCAATAGTTGTGTAAAGCAATATTTTTTAGCAAACACAAATAAATAATTATGAAACAACAATTACTCAGCTTTCTTTTGCTGTTTATGGTATCCATAGGTATCGTAAATGCGCAGAACCTTCAAGTGAGTGGAAAAGTCACCTCGCAAGAAGATGGTTCCCCAATCAACGGAACTACCATTACAGTTATCGGAACGAATACTTCTACCCAAACCGATGAAAGTGGAAGTTATACAATCTCGGCTCCAGCGAATGGTTCTTTAAGATTTTCTAACATAGGTTTTGTTAGTCAAACGGTTAGTATTAACAATAATGCCCTGATCAATGTAAATTTGGTTGCTGATCAAGCGGCGTTGGATGAAGTCGTGGTAACTGGATACGCTAATATTAAAAAGACAGAATTCTCAGGTGCTGCATCGGTTATCTCCATGAAAGAAATTGAAGATAAACCGGTAGTCAATCTGACGCAAAACCTTCAAGGTCGTGTTCCCGGATTATTGGCAAATTCTGGATCTGGCCAACCTGGAGCCAGTGCAAATGTGCAAATTCGTGGTACCAAATCTATCCAAGGGTCTGGCGCACAGCCACTCTATATTATTGATGGAGTGCCTGCATCTGCTAGCACTGTTCAGAATATCAACCCCAATGACTTTGAAAGCATGACCGTTCTAAAAGACGCGAGTGCTGCAGCATTATATGGTGCCCGTGGTGGTGTAGGGGTAATTGTAATCACAACAAAACAAGGTAAAAAAGGAACTTCGGAAATCAGTCTGAGAACTCAATTCGGGGTAACTGCCCCTCCTGATTTCTCAAGACTTAATTTGATGAATACCTCCGAATTATTGGCTTATGAAGAACGCGTAGGCGCAATTACAGGATCCCAAAATGCTGCATTCTCCAATGTGCCTGGATGGTATTACAGCCGTAAAAACCCAGCAAATGCTAACCTTTCGGCTGCTCAATTAGCAGAGTATGATAGAAAATTAGACAGTACCAGAAATATCAATACGGATATTAAAGACCTCCTGTTTAGAAATGGTATCTCCCAAACTTATGAACTTAACCTAAGAGGAGGATCTGAAAACCTAACTTACTTCACTAGTTTAGGTTATATGAATCAGGACGGTGTGGATAAAACTTCCGATTTCGAAAGATTCACAACCCGATTCAATTTAGGCTACAACAAAGGAAAATTCAGCGTTCAATTTAACAATAGCTTGGGTTATTCCCTTATGCGAAGAGCAAGTGGAGATGGGTTCGGAAATAGCCCCTTGAATCCTTTTCAAATGATCTATCGTGCTAAACCCTATGATAATCCTTATTTAGCCGATGGTACCCTGAATTTTGGTGGGGGTGGTACCAACTTAAATATGAAAACCTTGGCAAACTTGGTAGAAGCAAATGAAAATACCCGTTGGACTGAAAAATCTTGGAAGATTAACTCTGGGTTAATCTTGGGCTTTAAAATTACTGATGATATTACTATCCGAAATACAACAGGTATTGATGCTGATAATGGTTTGTACGAATTCTATATTAACCCTAATTCCTATAGAGGTTCCTTGCAAACATTCCAACATGGTTTAGCGAGGGAAGCTAATAGAATTAATGCTCAAATTATTAATACATCTAGTATTAACTATAATAAAACCTTTAATGAACTTCATAAAATTGATGTAGGTGCTTATTTCGAAGGTATCAGAGTCTATAATAAAGGTTTGGGAATGATGTTGTATAACTTGAACCCTTCTCTACCATGGACAGGTCAAGGTGCAAATCCTTTGCCAACCAATGGTGCAGAAACAATGCCTCAGTATGCAACTAGTGCTAGGTCTGGTTATGGAATTCGCTCTTATTTTGCTACTGCAGCCTACGATTATGCTGGTAAATATTCCATTACTGCAAACTTAAGACGCGATGGTACTTCCAGAATCGTCAATATCGACAACCGTGAAATTACAACATGGTCGGCTGGTGCAACCTGGAATATTATTCAAGAAAATTTCATGAAAGATCAAACCCTTTTTACGGATCTGAGATTAAGAGCTAGTTATGGGCAAGCGCCTAATATTGGTAGTATTGCCTTGAATTCATATGGTTTAGGGTTCGGTGGTTTGGAAGCCTGGACGATTCCTAATTATACTTCGTCTCAAGTACCAGGCTATGGAACGGCAGCTTATCCAGGTTCTACTCTGCCTGGTATTGCTCCAACAACGCCAGGAAACCCGAACTTAAAAATTGAAACAGTGAACAAAGCGAATATCGGCCTTGACTTTAATATGTGGACTAACAGAGCTAGATTCTCTTTCGACGTATATAGTGAAATTACCAATGACCTTTTCGTAGATCAACCGCTTAGTAATACTACTGGATTTAATAGTATGGCTATTAATGCTGGTAAAATGTCTAATAAAGGTCTTGAGGGTATGATTAGTGTGGATGTGTTTAGAACCAATGATATTGATATTAATGTGGGATTAAACCACGCTATTAACGTCAATAAAATTGAAGACCTTGGCGCTGTTACCCAGTATGAATTGGGAACTTACTTAATAAAAGAAGGCCTGCCTTTTGGATCTCACTATACTTATAATTATTTAGGAGCTGACCCTGAAACTGGTAGACCAATGTATTATGCCCAAGATGGTACTACAGTGGTTTACGAATTGGCAAATGCCGGTCGTTTCGCAACTTTTGGAACCTATAAACCGAAACATGTCGGTGGTTTTACTTTCGACTTCAGATATAAGGCCTTTACTTTAAGTACTTTGTTCTCGTATCAATTTGATGTGGTTAGAAGTAACAATATAAGAAACTGGATCACTGATGGAACCAGAGGTTATATCGGTTCTGTAAACCAATCTAGAGAACTTTTGGATAATCAATGGGAAAAACCGGGCGACCAAAAATTCTTCGCCTCTCCAGTATATTCCAAAGGATTTACAAACTCTGATTTACAAAATGCCAAATTCTTAAGATTAAGAAACTTGACATTAAACTATAATCTGCCTGAAATTAATGTCGGCGGTGTCTCTTATGTAAAAGGCGCCAACCTTTATTTCACAGCTTATAATTTAGCCGTGTGGAGCCCTTGGACTGGTGTAGATCCTGAAGATGATAACAATATCAGTCTTAATGAATATCCAAATCCGAAATCTTTTGTTTTTGGAATCAACTTCAAATTTTAATCCTTAATAATTATGAAACTCAATTATATCAAAATATTAGTCGCTGCTGCAGTGATCTCCTTCTCCTCAAGTTCGTGTTCTAACTTGTTGGATGTTAAAGAAACAGATTTCTTGGGAGGAAATGATGCCCTAAGAACAATCGCAAATAATGAATCTCTATTAATTGGAACTTATTCAGTTTTCAATAATGAAATGGGAATTCAGTTGAATGGTGTATTTTCGGATGAATTGAAACCTGGGGATTTCTATGTGTCTCAAACGACGCATGAATGGCGTTATGCCCCGGATGATATTGGTATCAGAGATAATTATACCGCTGTTGATCCTTATTATCGGGTAATAGATCGCACAAACCGTATTTTCGCGGCTTTGCCGGATGCACCTGCTAATGGAACAGCAGATGAAGAGTTAAAAAAGAAAATTAGGGGGGAAGCACTTTTCTTAAGAGCCTACGCCCATTTTGAATTATTCAGATATTATTGTAAAAACTATGACCCCGCAGAACTGGGAATGATCTATATGACAACTGTTTCCCTGGAACCTCAAGCTAGGGAAAATATGGATACTTATTTTCAGAAAATTTTAGCAGATATTAATGAAGCGAAAACCCTTCTAAAAGATGATTATAATGACATCTATAGGGCCAATCGCTTAGCAGTAGTCGCCCTGAATGCACGTGTTGCGCTATATATGCGTAATTGGAATGAGGCTATTACAAATGCTACCGAATATATTTCCAAAAAACCTTTAGCATCTAAAACTGATTTCCCAGAAATTTGGAAGGATAAAAGCAATGCGGAATTGGCATTTAAAATATCTAGAACCGCGGCCAGCTCCACTCGAATTGGTGGGATTTATAGAGGTGTATTTACAAAGAATGCTGCTAATGCGTTAGTTGCTCCTGCTAGTATTCTTTGGGTACCGTCTGATAAGCTTTGGAATATGTATGATCAGACGAATGATGTCCGTTTTGATGCTTATTTAATAGATGAACCCATCTTGCAAAAAGTAACTGGAAAGCCATCCAAAATTGTAAATAAATATGCAGGCTCAGGATATGCAACTCCGAATGAGAATGTGAATGATCATAAAATCTTTAGAACGGGGGAAATGTATTTAATTCGTGCCGAAGCTAGAGCTGAAACGGGAGCTGTAAATGGAGCAAATAGTGCGGAAGCTGACTTAAATGAATTGAGATCAGCTCGAATTGTCGGATATTCCAATGCTTCTTTTGCTACTAAAAATGCTGTTATTGATGCAATAATGGCTGAAAGATTCAAAGAATTGCCTTTTGAAGGGCATAGATTCTGGGATTTGAAAAGAAGAGGTCTTCCTGTAGAAAGAGTAGGGGATGATGCGCCTAGTGCTGCTGGAAAGACTCTCCCAGCAAATGATTTTAGGTTTGTTCTCCCAATTCCAAATGAAGAAAGATTGGCGAATCCTTTGATTCAACAAAATGAAGGTTATAACTAATACTTTAATACTTTAATTAAAACCGGGCGAAGCCCGGTTTTCTTGTTTTATACCGTTTATTTGCATTTCGCTTTTGTCTGATTTTTAAACAAAATAAATAGTATAACTTCAATAATGTGTCTAAAATAATATGAAAAGTGCAATAACTTAAGCGTAATTTTGCTTTTTTGACAATAATGTTGTAGAAAATATTAAAAAGTGAGGTAAAAAATCATCCTTCTGATAAAATATTGTCAATTAAATCAGTTTTAGCTTCATTTTGTTACAAAAATCAAACGATTGATTAAAATTATACAAGTAATATTTCTTTGATTATTACGGTTTTAGACGGTTTTGTAGCTGTACTGTGTTATTAAGTGTTAAATCATTTTGTATTATGTTAAGTTAATGTTATATAATTGCCAAAATTATGTTAACGAACAAAGAATGACCAAACCATCATTCTAAGTACAAACGCAATTATTTAACAAACAACAAACAAATTATTATGAAACACAGATTACTCAGCTTTCTTGTGCTGTTTATTCTTTCCATTGGATTGGTAAATGCACAAAATCGTCAGCTAAGTGGTAAAGTTACAGATGCCGCAACAGGATCTCCCCTAGCGAGCGTTACTGTAAAGGCATCGGGTTCTTCCAATGCGACACAAACTGACGAACAAGGAAATTATTCCTTAGCCGTAAATGAAAATGATCGACTGACTTTTTCAAATATCGGTTACGAAACTCAAACTCTGCCAGTAGCAGGAAAATCATCCCTTAATGTTTCTTTAGTATCCATTTCGGACGCCCTTGATGAGGTAGTAGTCGTGGCTTATGGAACGGTAAGTAAAAAAAGTCACGTGGGTTCTTCTGCTCAGGTATCAGCCAAAGAAATAGAAAATAGACCTTTAACTAACGTTTCTAGTGCATTGGTGGGCTCTGCTCCTGGCGTACAAGGTACTCTTTCTGGTGGTGCCCCAGGTGCTTCCGCTAATATTCGTATCCGTGGATTTGGCTCTATTAACGCTTCTAATAGCCCGCTGTATGTAGTGGATGGAATCCCATACGATGGAACGGTATCTAACATTAATCCGGATGATGTAGAATCAATCTCCATCTTAAAGGACGCGGCAACTACTGCATTATACGGTTCTAGAGGTGCAAACGGTGTAATTATGATTACTACTAAAAAAGGTAAAGTCAATTCTGGAAACTTTACTGTAAATGCTTCAGCAGGTATTATCCGTCGTGGCCTCCCTGAATACGACCGTTTAGATGCGCATCAATATTACCCTGTAATGTGGCAAGCATTGAAAAATAGCTTAGTTTCCAGTGGTATCCCAGATGATAAGGCTAGAGAACTCGCATCTGGAAAATTAACAAGCTATAATGGAAATAACTATAGCGATATTTCTACGGTACTTGGTTATAACCCTTTTCATGTTGCAAATGATGAAATCGTAGGTTTGGATGGAAAAATTAATCCTAATGCCCAACTTAAATGGGGAGAAGATCTTGACTGGGAAAATCAAATCCTTTCTGGTGGTAAAAGACGCCAAGCTTACGGAATTACCTATGATGGTGGTTCTGATAAAACAACCTATTTCGCAAATCTAGGATATACAAATGATAATGGTTATTTGTTGAAATCTAGCTTGAAAAGAATTAATGCGCGTGCAAATATTACAACTCAAGCAACGAAATGGTTGAGAACTGGTTTAAACCTGAATGGAAACTACAATGTTAACCTTTTTGACAACGCTGGTGACGGTGGAACTTCTTTTATCAACCCTTTCTTCTATTCTAGAAATGTTGGACCAATCTATCCTGTACATTTGCATGATTTGAATACTGGTGAATACATCCTTGATGAATTTGGCCAAAAGAAATTCGATTTTGGTGATAAAAGACCTTTCTCTCCAGGTCGTCATGCTCTGTATGAAAATACCTTGGATGAGCAAAAAAATATCCGCTCAACCTTAGGCGGTAGAACCTTCTTGGAAGTTCAGATCTTACCGCAATTAAAGGCAAGTACAAATATCGGTTTGGATGTTCAAGATACGCACGAAAGATTTTATGATAACCCAATCCTAGGGGATGGTTCTCCGGCTGGACGTGCTTATCATTATTTATACAGAACAACAAGTTATACTTGGAACCAACTCCTTGAATATAACCAAACATTCAATGAAAATCATACAGTAGGCGTAATGGTCGGTCATGAAAATTATTCCTATAAATATAATTACCTGTCTGGTAGCCGCTCTGAAATGATCGTTGATGGTATCACCGAACTTCCAAACTTCGCGACTGTTCTTGGAACTACTTCTTATGAAGATAATAGAGCCATTGAAAGTTACTTCTCTAGATTATCCTACGACTACAAAGGGAAATACATCTTTACTGGTACTTTGAGAAGAGATGGTAACTCTAGATTCCATAAAGATTTTAGATGGGCAACATTCTGGTCTGTTGGTGGTGCTTATAACATCGGTGAGGAAGATTTTATCAATAAAGATAAAATCAATATGTTGAAAATTAGATCTTCTTATGGCTCGGTAGGTAATGACGCTGGAATTAGCAACTATGCTTACCAGGCTTTATATACCTTAGGAGTTAATAATGCTTCAAATCCTGGATTTACGCAAAGATCATTGCCTAATGATAGCTTAACTTGGGAAACAGCCAAAAACTTCGACATTGGTGTTGATTTTGAATTGTTCAATAGAAGAGTATCTGGTTCCGTAGAATATTTCGATAGAAAAACTTCAGGATTGATTTTCCCTGTGCCAATGGCTTTGATGAATGGTGGGGTAGTAAATGTTTCTCCTCATTACCACACGATTGACATGAACATCGGAAATTTATATAACCGCGGTGTAGAAATGTCCTTGACTGGTAATATCGTAAGAAATGATAATGTGAGATACTCAACTACGTTGAATTTAACACATTTGAAAAACCAAATTACTTCTATGCCTCCAGGAAACCCATTGATCCAAAGTGGAACCAAAGCTTATTCTGTAGGACATTCCATCTATGACTATTATTTACGTGAGTTCTATGGTGTAGATGCTGAAAATGGAGATGCATTATACAAAACGGATGTCATGTCTGCCAATGCTAGAATTTTGGGTGCTGATACTGTAACCAACGTTATTGCTGAAGCTAATTATAGATATGTTGGAAAATCAGCTATTCCTGACCTATATGGATCGATGTCCCATAACCTTTCTTACAAAGGTTTTGACTTGAATGTATTATTCACTTTCCAATTAGGAGGATATGTTTATGATTCTCAATATGCTTCTTTAATGTCTGCGGGTAGCTATGGAAATGCAAAACACGTTGATGTATTAAACGCTTGGCAAAAACCTGGTGACCAAACTAGTATCCCTAGAATGGACGGTGGAAATGCTACAAACCTGTCTGGTGGTAGCAGCAGATACTTAACAAAAGCATCTTATTTAAACTTGAACAGTATTACTTTAGGATATAACTTACCTAAAGATTTATTGAATACTGTAGCAGTTAAAGAAACTTATATCTTCCTTTCTGGTGAAAACCTTGCGTTCTTCAACAAAAGAAAAGGTATGAACAACTTGGGCGCATTTAACGGGGTAGTTGATAATACTTACAACTTCAACAAATTGTTTACTGTTGGTGCAAGAATTAAATTTTAAGACATGAAAAAGACATTTATTATATTTCTAGGGTTGATTTCATTGTTTCAATTTACTGGTTGTAAGTCAGATTATCTTGAAACTCAACCTACTGACCAAGTGTCAACAGGATCTGCATTTAAAACTGTGGATAACTCTTGGGCAGCCTTAAACGGTATCCATAGAATTTTATACCAACAAATTTTCGGATCTCAACCACAAGGTGGACAAAGTGGTAACATGATGGTGATGGACTTGATGGGAGAAGATGTGGTTTTCTCAACCAATACAAGCTCACATATGAGGGAATCCTATCAATGGATTGACCATATAGATCCTACATCTGGTAATGTTAAGTATAACTATTTGTTCTACTATGTGATTATTGGTAATGCCAATATGATCATTGAAAACGTAGATGCTGCGGAAGGTTCCGAAGTGGATAAAGCTTATATCAAAGGTCAGGCATTAGCTTACCGTGCATGGAGCTATTTCCAAATGGTACAGTTATTTGGTGAAAGATATGTTAAGGGTGCTGCAAATAATGGCTTGGCAGTTTCTTTAGTAACCAAACCAAGTACTGCGGCTGTACCTAGAAGCACTGTACAAGAAGTGTACAACCAAATCAATGCCGATCTACAACAAGCTGCAACTTTGTTGAATGGTTATTCCAGAGGAACTGATAAATCTCAGATCAACCTGGATGTGGTTAAAGGTTTCCAAGCACGTGTTGCTTTAGCTCAACACAATTATGCAGATGCTGCAAAATTCGCAAAAGAAGCAAGAGCAAATGCTCCTTTGATGAATGAAGAAGAATATCTTTCTGGATTCAATAATTACTCGGTAGGTGAGTGGATGTGGTCTTCTAGAATCGTAGCGGATCAAACAAACTACTTCTATTCTTTCTTCGCTTATATGTCTATCAACTATAGTTCAAGTGTAATTAGAGGTACTCCTAAATTGATCTTCTCTAAATTATATGATCAAATCTCTGATACAGATGTTAGGAAAAAACTTTGGGATCCAACAGGTGCCAATAAAGAAGATTTCCCGCTGCCTTTAAGCACATTTAACCGCTTCAAATACCATAGCAAAAAGTTCAAAGTTGCTAATGAAGCTATGAGTATAGGTGATGTTCCATACATGCGTGGTGCTGAAATGTACCTAATTGAAGCTGAAGCTTTAGCTAGGGATGGTAAATCAGCAGATGCTGCAACGGCATTGTTTAACTTCGTCTCTAAAAGAGATCCTCAGTATGTGAAATCTACAAAAACTGGACAAGCTCTAGTGGATGAGATTATGCTACAAAGAAGATCTGAGTTATGGGGTGAAGGTTTCAGATTCTATGATTTGAAGAGAACAAATACTCCACTTGATAGAACGGGTGGAAACCATAATGCTACGGTGGCAAAATTACTTTCTGCACCAGCAAACTCTAAATTGTGGCAATTCTTTATTCCTCAATCTGAGATTCAAAACTCAGGGGGTGTGGTTACACAAAATCCATAAGGAATTAGGAAATACGGATAATAAAGAAGCCGGGCATTTGCCCGGCTTTCTTGTTTGTTCACTAACGATTTATTAAAATTACACCTTTTCTTATTTTAAAACTTCTCTCGCAATAACCAATCGCTGAATTTCCGAAGTACCCTCGTAAATCTGCGTAATCTTTGCATCTCGCATTAAGCGTTCTACATGATATTCTTTGACATAGCCGTAGCCACCATGAATCTGGACCGCCTCCACCGTATGTCTCATCGCAACTTCAGAAGTATTCAACTTGGCCATTGCAGCAATCTTCCCGTAAGGCAAACCTTGATCCTTGGTCCATGCCGCCTTGTAAGTCAATAATCTTGCTGCCTCAATATCCACCTCCATGTCCGCCAATTTAAACTGTATAGCCTGATGGTCGGAAATAGGCTTCCCAAAGGTTTTTCTTTCCTTCGAATAGGCCAAAGCGATATCATATGCCCCGGCAGCTATTCCCAAGGCTTGTGCGGCTATCCCAATCCTTCCGCCGTCTAAGGTCTTCATCGCAAATTTAAACCCAAACCCATCTTCCCCAATTCTATTCTCCTTAGGTACTTTGACATCTGAAAACATAAGGGAATGCGTGTCTGAACTACGTATTCCTAATTTATTTTCTTTTGGACCAATGGTAAAACCTGGCATTCCCTTTTCTACAATCAGCGCATTGATGCCGCGATGCCCCTTTTCAGGATCTGTCTGTGCTATCACAATATAAATATCTGCATTGCCACCATTGGTAATCCAGTTTTTTGTGCCATTCAATACGTAATGATCCCCTTTATCTTCCGCTAAGGTATGTTGCGAGGAAGCATCTGAGCCTGCTTCTGGCTCCGATAATGCAAAAGCGCCTAGCTTTTCTCCACTTGCTAAGGGCTTTAAGTATTTTTGTTTCTGTTCTTCTGTTCCAAATTCATTCAGCCCAAATAAAACAAGTGAATTATGAGCAGACATAATAACTGCTGCTGATGCGTCAATCTTTGCAATCTCCTCTAAGGCCAGAACATAGGCTAAGGTATCCATCCCTGCACCGCCATATTGCTCAGGTACCATAATCCCCATAAATCCTAATTCTCCCATTTGCTTCACAAAGTCCGTAGGAAACTTCGCCTGCTCATCCCGCTCTATAACACCTGCCTTTAATTCCTGGGCAAACTCGCGAGCCGCCGCTCGTATCATTTTATGTTCTTCTGATAGTTCGAAATTCATCTTAATCGTTTATAAGGTTTAAACCAAATATAATATAAAAATATTATGCAAGCATAATAAAAATTATTTTTTTATTTGATCTATACCCAATTTGTTTTTATCAGTAAACTTTTGCTCTCCCCTGATTGTTATGTAGTTACTAACGGATTTTATAATTTAATTGTAAGAAATAGATTAAACTAATTTCTCATTTTGCGATTATCAATAAAATCTACTATATTGGTAGAGTAAACAATTTAGTTCATTATAAATTTTTAGATATGAGTTTAAGATTAGGTGATGATGCACCAAACTTTCAAGCAAAAACTACAGTAGGGAATATTGATTTCTATAATTATATTGATGGTAAGTGGGCTGTTTTATATTCCCATCCTTCTGATTTTACTCCTGTATGTACAACCGAATTAGGTCGTACCGCAAAATTAAAATCAGAATTTGATAAACGTAATGTTAAGGTGTTGGCATTAAGTGTAGATTCTGTAGATGATCATAACGAATGGGTAAAAGATATCAACGAAACCCAAAATACCGAAGTTAATTTCCCAATCATCGCTGATGAAAATAGACATGTGGCAGAATTATATGATATGATTCACCCGAATGCTTCTGCGACCGCAACGGTTCGTTCGGTATTTGTGATTGGACCTGATAAAAAAGTTAAATTAACCTTGACTTATCCCGCTTCTACTGGAAGAAATTTTGATGAAATTTTAAGAGTAATCGATTCCTTACAACTTACTGCAGATTATCAGGTAGCAACTCCTGCAGATTGGAAAGATGGTGAGGATGTTATCGTGGTCCCTGCCATAAAAACAGAGGAAATCCCTGGAAAATTCCCAAAAGGTTTTAAAGAAATCAAACCTTACTTGAGAACGACTCCACAACCAAATAAATAGTAAATCATTTATTTTAATACAAATTGAGGCCAACTGAAATTAGTTGGCTTTTTCTTTAAATGGATTTTTCTTCTTCCGTGGGACAATATAGGAGGTGATCAATGCGATCAAAATGACCAATGACAATTGCTTAAGGATAATGCCATAATCAAACTCAAATGCTTGGCTGGATGTAAGGTATTGAAATGCCTGGGTAATAACCACGATGGCAAGGAAGATGAAAAAATAGGTCCAAAAGGTCCGCATATTTTTTTGTTTTTATTAAATATAAGGAATAAGATATTAAATATCAAAGAGATATGTCTGGTTAGATTCACATAGGTATATAAAACAAATAAGGTGTTACATCTTTGTAACACCTTATTGAATACAAAAGTCCAATTTATTATTAATATACCTTCACCATGTAGATATAGTCTTGCAACTTCTTGATCTGCTCGGTGCGAGGTAAATTTGATAGGCTATTTTTGTTGTTTAATATGATATTTCCTTTTAAGGATTCTTCTGGAATACGATTCAATGTTTCGATTAAGGCTTTTGTCTTGATCGCAAATGCAGCCCCATCAATTCCTTTTTGTTTACCTGAGATAATACCGATAATATTACCATTCTTATCTAATACCGGGCCACCACTGTTACCAGGGTTAACGGGTACTGAAATTTGATAGGCTGTCGTATCACCGCTATATCCTGTAGATGAACTCAAGTAGCCTTCGCCATAAACCGCCTCATCACGTGGGTAACCTATGGTATAAATACCTTCCCCTAAATCCATATTCTGTCTTCTGAAAGTGTATGGAATATTACCCGATTGTGAAGCAAAACTGGAATCCGAAATATGTAGAATCGCTAAATCCTTCTCCGGATCCACATGGATAACGGTAGCTTTATAAGAATTACCTTTATTGTTTTGTAAATGGATCGAATCTGCTCCACTAACTACGTGAAAGTTCGTTACAACATAGCCGTCTTTGGTCAACATAAAGCCGGTTGCACCAAACTGTAATGGGTCTTGTGCTGGTGTGCTTTCCTTATTGATATTGCGAATGGCAGTATGATGTGCATTAACATTGCGTTTTACGTTGTTTATCTCTCTTTTAAGAGCGCTATAGTCCGAACTCGTCCTACGCAAGGTCGAGAAATATCCCGTTGAATACAGCGTCGCTAAAGAAGAAAGAACGGCTACCGCTGCCGCAGCAACAGCATTGATCTTTAATTTCTTCCATAAACGGATAATCATCGCCTCAGATGGTTGCTCATCCATAGCCTGTTCCAATTGATGCTTAAATTCAGCCCGAGATTCATGACGCTTCATGGTATCCACAAACTCAGCATGCGACAAAAATTGTGCATTTAATTCTTGGTCTTGCTCACATAATAACTCAAAGGATGTGCGTTCTTCCAAACTCATCTCCCCGTTTAAATAGCGATCTGCCAATTCAAAAAATTCTTGCTGTCTCATGTCAACTTCTACTAATCAGATTTTTGATCAAAAAATAGCTTTTTCAATCGTTGTAAACATTTATATTTCTGAGTCTTCGCGTTATCAGTATTCGTATAACCAAACTTCTCACAGATTTCATTCATCGACTTATTACGTATGTAAAAATCTTTAAGGATGGTTTGACAGGGTTCCCCAAGTTGATGCATTGCTGAATCCATCTTGGAAAACTCATCCTCCTTATCTAAATGAACTTGGATATCACTCTCCACATCCGCTATTTCCAATCCGTCAGAGTCCGATGTTCCTAAGCTGTTCTCCCTTTTGTTTAGCTGCTTTAACCACAACCGCCTACAAACGGCATATAAGAACGTACTTATTTTACTGCTGAGCTCGAAATTCTCATGAGTAACTTTGTCATATAAAACCATAACAGCCTCCTGAAAAATATCCTTAGCCTCCTCTTCTCGCCCCTGATTGCCAGTGATCAGATGGGATACCGAAGGATAACAGGTCTTATAGATGTAGGATATCGCTGTATTGTCTCCGTTGCGTAAACCTTCCAGTAATTCCTTGTCCTCCCGGCCTTTTGGTAATATTTGCCTTATTTTACTCACTTATTAATACCCTAATTTTCAAATAGTAACCCAAGAATTGTTAAAATTTTTCTTATTTGTGATTTCGATTCCAAACGTAAGAGAATTTTTATGGAATATCAATCCATTTTCTAATCTATTGAAATATTTTAAAATCTACCTCTACTAGTCAACCCCTATAAATAAAAAACACCTTCCTACTGGAGGGTGTCCTTGGTCACTGTAATCCGAAATTATCAAATCCCAGAAAATAGATTGTTGTAGTATTCCCCTAAAAATGGTACTGGCTTCTTATTCCCATTGGCTGCATTGATAATCCCAATGATCCACAATATAGCCATCCCAATAACGACAACAAGTGATAAAACCCATCCTATAAATGGGATATATCGAAATAATCCAGCAACAAATAAGGTCAAGAATATCCCCAAGGATTGACGGATATGAAATGTTGCAAAATCATTCCGCTTTTCATTATTCAATACAAAGGCAATTATGAGACCAATGATTGTTAAATACGCAATAATAGCAATGTTTTTTCCATCATTAATACTGCCATTATCGCCATTTTCAATAGGAGTGTGTGAGTTTTCCATAAAATAGAGGTTATAATTTATACTAAAAATAATATAATTATTCTAATTTTCGCTAATTCTTCCTTTTACAATATTTTTTCGGTTTTCATTGAATAAACCTTCACCCCCTTAATTTGCTATTTGTTTTTGGAAACAAAATCCGCTTTAAGACTGTTTCATCCTTAAAGGAGGAAAGATATTTATGGAAGAAAAAATTGTCCGTTATAACCATCCGAATGGTGAAATCACCGTTTTATGGAGACCTAAGAAATGCATCCATTCCGCAGTTTGTATCAATACCTTGCCAAAGGTATATGACCCTGCTGACCGACCTTGGGTTAAACCTGAGTTCGCTACAACCCAAGAACTCATCAATCAAATTGATAGATGCCCTTCCGGTGCGCTACAATATGAATTGCATCAAAAATAATAAAGCATAAAAAAACCCTTGAAAAATATTTTTCAAGGGTTTAATCTTTTTTGGCGGTCTGGACGGGACTCGAACCCGCGACCCCATGCGTGACAGGCATGTATTCTAACCAGCTGAACTACCAGACCTTTTCCCTTCTTTTTAGAAGGTGTGCAAATATAGTGTTTATTTCTATATTCGCTAATATATTTTTGAAAAATCTTACTCTACAGTGCCTTCTTTCATCTTTTCCGCATTCTCCGCAAATTGCAATGCGTCTATAATGTCCTGAATATCACCATCCATAATCGCAGGAAGATTATACATCGTCAATCCGATGCGGTGCTCCGTAACACGACCTTGTGGATAATTATAGGTACGAATTTTCGCCGAACGGTCTCCCGTTGATACCATCGTCTTACGTTTTGCAGCAACATCCCCATGCTTTTTCTGAACCTCTAACTCATATAGCTTGTTTCGAAGCATCTCCATCGCTAACTCACGGTTCGCTAATTGAGAACGCTCAACCTGACAAACCACTACAATGCCCGATGGCTTATGCGTCAATTGAACCTTAGTCTCTACCTTGTTCACGTTCTGACCACCTGCACCACCAGATCTCGAAGTCTGCATCTCGATATCGCCTGGGTTTAATTCAACATCTACTTCCTCCGCCTCTGGTAATACCGCTACCGAAGCCGCTGAGGTGTGAACTCGACCTTGTGTCTCTGTATCTGGAACCCGTTGTACACGGTGAACCCCTGACTCATACTTTAATTGACCATAAACATCCTCACCAATAACCTTTAAAATTACCTCTTTATAGCCTCCTGATGTACCTTCAGTAACGTCCATAACCTCATTTCTCCAACCCTTGGTCTCAAAGAAGCGGGTGTACATACGGTATAAATCCCCAGCAAATAATGCTGCCTCATCTCCACCAGTTCCTCCACGGATCTCAATTATTGCATTCTTAGCATCTTCAGGATCCTTAGGAATAAGCATCAATCGAATCTCTTCCTCCTTTTCTTCCTTCTCGGTATATAAAATATCCAACTCCTCCTTCGCCATCTCTCGCAATTCCTGATCCTTCTCATTGGCAAGGATATCCTTATTGGTATCTATATTACTGACCATATTTTTGTAAATATGGTATTGTTCTACAATTTTGCCCAAGTCTTTATATTCCTTGTTCAATTTTGCAAAACGTTTCATGTCGCTGATGGTATCTGGATTACTTAACTCTCTTTCAACCTCTTCCCAGCGCTCTTTTATGGCTTGTAGTTTCTCTAACATAAATTACATCTTGTTTACTGTAGGGCATAAGTCGCCCAGTCACAGTAATTAATCGACAAAAATAAAGATTTTTATGCGCTTTTAAAGATACTAATGCGAAGAAACTGCTTTTAATCCGACAATTGACCCAATTAAAGTGATAATAAAGAAGATACGCCAAAAATCTGTCGGTTCTTTGAAAAAGAAAATACCCATTAAAACGGTTCCAACAGCCCCAATTCCTGACCAAACTGCATAGGCCGTACCTAATGGTAGTGTACTGGTCGCTTTGATCAATAACCCCATACTAATCGTTACGCTGATTAAGAATCCTAGATACCAAAGGTACATTTCCATTCCCGTAGCGTCTTTCGCACGTCCAATACAGTAGGTAAAGGCAACCTCAAATAAACCACCAATTACTAATATTATCCAATTCATTATGATTAATTTTTTAAAGGCACAAAGGTCTAGCTTATTTTAACAACTCCTTTTTACAATTGTTAAAAATTTACTTTTTTATCCCCCGAATCCGGCTCAATGTGACTTGAGAAATCCCTAAATAGGAGGCTATATACCCCAACTTGATTCGGTTCGTGATATTTGGAGCCTTTTTTAATAGCTCCTCATAACTCTCATGGGATGACTTGAACAAACGTAGCATTAATCGCTCCTCAATCTTCAAGGCCTCCAACTCCGCTAATCGTCGACCCCAATTGCTGATCATCGTATGACTTTCATATAAAGCCAATAACTTTAAGGTATGAATCCGGTAAACACTGGATTTTTCTAAGGTTTGGATGGTTTCGTAGCCCGGTTTTTGATGAATATAGCTGTTCAAGGATATTAAAACCTCCCCGGGAAATGTAAATCCTAAAATGATCTCCTTCTCCTCTTTATGGTAATAGATCCTACAGATTCCTTCTTTCTGGAAATATATGTAGGGACTCGTTTTATCGGAATAAATTAAAGTGTGGTTCTTCGGAACTTCAATAAGCTCTGTGATGCCTTCCAATAAGGAAAATTGGTCATCGTTTAAAGGTTGGATAGAATTGGCTATTTCTCTGAATTCCATTTTTCAAGTTTAACTTCTTGACCATCCCATACGGCATAGGTATGGTAATTGATCCATTCTCCCAAATTGATGATACGACAATTATCTTTTAATTGAACATCATAAGGCAAATGCCGGTGTCCAAAAATAAAATAATCGTAATGCTTCTTTTCCAGGACTTCCTTAGCATACACGATGAGCCATTCGTTTTCCTCTCCTAAAAATTGCTCCTCCGCATTATTGGAAATCCGACTATGTTTTGACCATCTTTGGGCAATGCCAATCCCTAAATTTGGATGTAACCGCGCAAATAACCATTGGCAGAACGAACTCCGGAAGATCTTTTTTAAGAACTTATATTTAGCATCCCCTGGACCAAGACCATCGCCATGATGGATATAGAAACTCTTCCCATTTAATTCCAGGACTTTCTCATTTGAAATGATTTCCGCTTTTAATTCCTCCTGCAAATACCCAAACATCCACATGTCATGGTTGCCCTTAAATAAGGTTATCTTTATGCCTAAATCAGCTAATTCTGCTAGTTTCCCTAAAAATCGGATATAACCCTTCGGAACTACCGTACTGTATTCAAACCAAAAGTCAAAAATATCCCCAACTAAATATAACTCCGCAGCATCCTTTTTGATATAGTCCAACCATGAAATAATATGTTGTTCCCTATACCTGGATTGATCCATCGGATAGGAACCTAAGTGGAAATCGGATGCAAAATATATTTTGTTGCCTGGGCTCATTCAGGTCAAAACTAGCATAATAATTACGGATTATCAAGATGTTCCCTCCAAGCAAATTATTTCATTAGTTTTGTAATAGGACTAATAGTATAAACAAATGATGAAATATGTAAGTATTGGCTTGCTCGCAGTCGGACTGACCGCATGTCAACATGAAAATGTTATTGATTCTAAAGCAGATATTAGCGTGAAACCTTATCCAAAAAGCACTAAAATTGAACAAAAAGACAATTTCTTCGGAACTGATGTCGAAGACCCGTATCGTTGGCTTGAAGATGACCTTTCTTCTGAAACCAAAAATTGGGTAACCGCCGAAAATGAAGTGACCGAAGATTACCTCAGCCAGATCCCTTTCCGAGAAAATATCCGAAAACGCCTCGAACATCTTTGGAACTATGAAAAGGTCTCTGCTCCTTTTAAAGAAGGTGATTATATCTATTTCTATAAAAATGACGGACTCCAAAATCAAAGTGTTCTCTATCGTAAAAAAGGGGAGGACGGAAAAGAAGAAGTGTTCTTAGACCCTAATAAATTATCTTCCGATGGTACAACCTCTTTGGCAGGACTATCCTTTAGTAAAGATGGATCTTTACTGGCCTATCAAATCTCAGAAGGTGGCTCCGACTGGACTAAAGTCATTATCCTAAAGGCAGAGGACAAATCAATCGTTGGTGATACCCTTATGAATGTTAAATTCAGCGGGATGTCTTGGCGTGGAAATGAGGGTATTTATTATAGTTCTTATGATAAACCGAAGGAAGGATCTGCCTTGTCTGCTATGACGGATCAGCATAAACTATTCTTCCATAAATTGAATACAGCTCAAAATACGGATGAATTGATCTTTGGAGGGCCTCAAAAGCCAAGAAGATATATTAGCGCTGGCTTGACTGAAGATGAACGTTTCTTAATTGTGACGGCAGCTAATTCGACCTCCGGGAATGAGCTTTATATTAAAGACCTTTCAAACCCGCAGTCGGCATTTATTACCATGGTAGATAATATGGATAAAAACCATTATGTATTGGATAATGATGCTGATAGGCTAATTGTATATACCGAATTGGATGCACCAAACGGAAGAATCGTTGAAACCAACATTGCAAAACCTACCGTAGATACCTGGAAGGATGTGATCCCTGAAACGGAACAAGTATTGAGTCCTTCATTAGGCGGTGGAAAAATCTTTGCGACTTATTTGAAGGATGCAACTTCACAGGTAAAACAATATGATCGCAACGGAAAATTTGAACATGAAATCGAATTGCCAGGAGTAGGTTCTGCCGGTGGGTTTGGAGCTAAAAAAGATGAAAAGGAATTGTACTATTCCTTCACCAATTATGTCAACCCGGGAACCATATACAAATATGATATCGCTTCAGGTAAATCGGAAATCTACAGAAAACCCGAGGTACAATTTGATCCGACCAAATATGAATCCAAACAGGTATTCTATACTTCCAAAGATGGAACGAAGGTCCCTATGATCATCACTTATAAAAAGGGAATCAAACTAGATGGAACAAATCCTACCATGTTGTATGGTTATGGAGGTTTTAATATTTCGTTGACCCCATCTTTCAGTGTTAGCAATGTCATTCTCCTTGAACAAGGCGGTGTATATGCTGTAGCTAATTTGCGTGGAGGTGGTGAATATGGCGAAAATTGGCACTTGGCTGGAACAAAATTGAAAAAACAGAATGTATTCGATGACTTCATCGCTGCTGCTGAGTACTTGATCAGCGAAAAATATACCTCTTCTGATAAGCTTGCAATTTCTGGTGGATCTAATGGTGGTTTATTGGTGGGAGCTTGTATGACCCAAAGACCAGAACTTTATAAAGTAGCTTTCCCTGCTGTCGGTGTTTTGGACATGTTACGTTATCATAAATTTACTGCTGGTGCTGGTTGGGCTTTTGATTATGGTACAGCAGACGATAATGCTGAAATGTTTAATTACCTTTTGAAATATTCGCCTTATCATGCCTTAAAACCAGGAGTGGATTATCCAGCAACCATGGTTTCTACTGCTGATCACGACGATAGGGTAGTACCTGCCCATTCATTCAAATTTGCAGCTAGGTTGCAAGAATATAATAAAGGGACCAACCCAGTTCTGATTAGAATTGATACCAAAGCTGGACACGGTGCCGGAAAATCAACTGCAATGGTCATTGCTGAACAAACTGATAAATGGGCTTTTATGTTCCAAAACATGAAACTTGGATATAAA
>NOUX01000007.1 GCA_002245855.1 Sphingobacterium cellulitidis
ATCTTTGTTCAGCTATCGTACTCTCGTACGAGTCGCTGCGCTACATGATCATTTAAAGAACTTTATCGCCTGGGCATCTCGCTTCGGCTTTTTTATGTTGTGGATCCCTCATCGCTGAAGGCTACAATCTGTCATTTTCTTGTCGCTCCGAGCATCGCGCTCGTTGCTGTTTCCCTCGGTTGGGACTGCAAAGGTAGAAACCTTTTTTGATTCCGCAAAATTTATTTTAAAATAATTTTGAGGCGCTTTTTTCAAAAGATACGGAGCATCCGGGTTTGACCCCTTTTTCGCCGTGTTCCATTCCCTGTTGTCAGTGGCCTTTCAGCCGTCCCTCCCTTGCGGAGTGGTGCAAAGATAGGGACAAAACATCCATACTTCCAAGACATCCCAGCAACATTTTTTGGCAGCAAAGCGTAACTCGCTAGCACATTGCACGATAAATTTTCAGGAAGGTGGCATTTTATTTGACCAGGAGGTATTCCGGGGGCATGAACGGTAGAAAAGGGAGGTCGGGAGCTCTTATAGGTTTGGGATACATTTGGGCCGATTATTAGCGTAGTTTCATTTGCATTTGATTTCCATTGTTATTTATTTACCCCGGCATTATCGGAAATACTTCGGGAGCAGGCCCTACAAAGTTCGATATTCCGGCGCTTCACTAGCGCAGATCCCCCGCAGGTCCGCCGGACCTCGGCCGAATTTTTTCGAACAAGGTCAGGAAAAGATCCGAAGAAGGTCCGACCAACGTGCGGTAGAGGTCCTGATTTGTCCAAAAAATGGACAGAATTATTGCCGTATGTCTTATCCCATTAAAAAAGCCATCTTGAAATATTCAAGATGGCTTATATGTTTTTGTTTTGTGAGTTATTTTCTGAATACCCAGAAACGTTGCAGGGTATAATTGAATCCTAAGGAAACTATGATTTCAACGATAGCCTTGGAAATAAGAAAATGTACATGCCAGATATCAACAAGAAGATGTATGCCTAATGACTTTAGGGTAATACTTCCAATAACTACCAAAATAAATTTCCATAATTGGCTACCTAAGGAAGTTTCGGTATTATCGAAAGACCAATAGCGGTTGATCGTAAAGTTAACTATGGCACCCAAGCTTCCGCTGATAACATTGGAGAAAGGCGCTGTAAATTTTAAGACGGTATAACAAAAGGTATAAATCCCAAAATCAGAAAGTCCGCCAATAAATGCGGACAACTGAGCTTTAAGAAATACCTTTAACCGTTCAGACATGCTTTATGAATTAACTTCCGTTTCTTTCAGTTTATTTGCTTTTTCCTCAAGGTCTTTCGCATCCCCCATGTCCAGTAATTTCTTGGTATCTCCAATATTGATGAAGAACAAGATAATACAGATCAATAAAACCGAATAGTTAATCGATCCTGGAATAATGACTTCCAGAACAAGCACCAAACTAATGATTACGCGAATCTCAGTGGGTCCTAATAGACCTGCATCGATGGTATATTTATCGGTAATACGATATCTCAATTGGGAAATGATCATTGCCCATCCGTATAGGGACACCAAGGTAAAGCCTAGGTATTTAAAATCTCCTGTTGCATATAGTACATATCCCAGACCAATCATGACGGTGGAAACCCAGTCCATCACAATATCCAGGGCAAAGCCATACCATTTCCGGGATTTATTCCGATAGAATGCAATTCTACCATCCAATGAATCACCGAACCATTGCACAAAGAAGCCTACGATTCCCAATAAAAGGAAATAGATATTGACATATTCAGCCAAGAGGAAACTACCAAGGATCATAAAAGACCCAAATAGACCGATGGCTGTCAAGCCATCAGAAGAAATCCAGTTAGGGATTTTCGGAACCAGATAGGAAATCAACCTTTGTTCCGGATTACTTAAAATATTTGTACGCTTTCTATCTTGAAAAAGCTTTTTATTAATTTTTTGTTCACTCATTTCAATTGAAAAATTAGAGCCACTTATTTTCTTTATACCAAATCAAACTTTCCTTTAGCCCTTTTTCCAACTTGTATTGGGGGTTAAAATCTAAGTTTTGAACTGCATGCGTAATATCACAACCCCAATTTTCTGCGGTTAGCTCTCTAAGTCTTTCAGGGTAGATGACGGGAGTTTTTGCGGAATTGCGATAAAGTCTTTGTGAGAGTTCGGCAACACTTTTCACAAGACGAAGAGGCACATGCATTCTAAATAACTTTTTATGGAGGACTTCTTTAAAAATTTCAGCCATAGCATATCGTGAATACACTTCACCATCGCTGATATTATAGATTTGCAGTCCATCTTGTTTTATGATACATCCTTTCAATAGCACATCGACTAGGTCTTTGACATATATAAAACTCAATTTTTGCGGATTTTTCCCGATATAGGGATCCAATCCTTTATTCATTGTATCGAAGAGGATAAAGATATCTTTTTCGCGGGGACCATATACGGCAGTTGGCCGGAATATGGAAATTGGCGAATCAGCATATTTATCCTGAATCATTAATTCTGAAGCTTCCTTACTCCTACCATACACCGTCAGCGGGTTATAAGGAGTTTCTTCGGTGATCAGCTGATTGCTCGTATAGGGAATAGGACCGACAGCAGCCAAGCTACTGACATAGGTTATTCTTTCCAGGGGCATGATGTCAGCTGTTGCGGCATCCAGAATTGCATCTGTATAACCGACATTGACATCCCGCATCAGCTTTTCATCCTTGGCTTTGGTCATTGCCGCAGCATGGATGATATACTGATATTGTTCTTTCTCAAAAAGGGATTTTAGTTCCTCAGCGTTCCCGAGGTTGGGATAGACAAACTTACTGATGAAGGGCTTAATATCTTGAATCTGACTCGATTTCCGGACCGCAGCATGCACTTCCAACCCAAGATTATGGGCAGCCTCAACAAGGTGAGAGCCGACAAATCCACTCGCACCAGTTATGAAAATCTTTTTTTTCATACCGCTTTTTCAAAAAGACGATACCGCTTATAGAAATCGGCATTGATTTGTTCGATAGCGTGATTCATCAAATAGTTGTGATCTAACATCCATGAGCATTCTGCTTCGACAATACCTGAAGGAATTGCATTTTTGATAATCCGACCATATAAGCAAGCTTCAATTCCTAATTTTCTATAATTATCCAGAACACCAAGCATCAGAACCCGAATGGTTTTGATTTTTTTCTTTCCGAATAGGAGTTTGAAAATTCCGGTTGGCAGAAGTCTACCACGCTTAATTTTGATTTGGATTTCATTAATATTTGGAATACCTAGGGCAAAACCAACGAGTTCGTTATCCTTTTCAGCAACTAAGCAGTATCTAGGATCGACAATCATCTTCAAGTCCTTGGCAGTATGCATGAATTCATCATCCGTCATTGGAACAAAGCCGAGGTTTTTATCCCAAGCTTTATTATAGACTTTCTTAATCTTTTCCGCTTCATTGGCAAAATCCTTCATATTGATTTCCCGAAGACGGATTCCAGAACGTTCCAGTCTAGCTTCCAATTTATCCAACAACAATACGGAGCGTTTGTTGGAGTTTTCTTTGTTCACCAAGTAAGCCCTAAGGTCTACTTTTTTAGCAAAACCAGCATTAACGATTAAATCTTGATAATACGGGTAGTTATAAGGCATCATTGCCATTGGGGGTCTATCAAAGCCTTCCACCAATAAGCCAACGCTATCATTGGTGGATAAGTTGATTGGACCAACAATATTGTTTGCACCCTTATTTTTCACCCATGCTTCAGCTTCCTGAAACAATTTATTAGCCACCTCTTGGTCATTAATACAGTCAAAGAAGCCAAATTGACCTTCATTGACATTATTGAACTTATTGTGGTTTGTATTATAAATTGCGGCGATTCTTCCGACAATCTTCTCATCTTGATAAGCCAAGAATAATTGCACGGTTGAATGTTTATAGAACGGGTGTTTAGCGGGATTCAACATATCATCCTGAGCAACAAAAAGTTCTGGAACATAATTTGGGTCTCCTTCATAAAGGTCATGAGGAAAATCAATAAATTTTGCTCTTAGTTTTTTGCTATCAACAGGAACTATAGTAATCACTTTGATCTAATTTTATTCACTAATAAAACTTTCGACTTCCAAAGTTTTGAAAACCTTAGTCATTTTTTCCACAGCTTCATCTATTTGATCGAAGGTATGCGTAGCCATCAGGGAGAAACGGATTAATGATTCTTCAGCAGGCACGGCTGGAGCAACGACAGGGTTTACAAATACTCCATCATCTTGAAGCATTTTAGTTACGATATACGTTTTTTCGTTGTTTCTTACGAATACAGGAAGAATTGGGCTTTCGGTAGCACCTAGGTCAAATCCATTATCCAACAACAATTTTTTGGCATAATTAGTATTAGCCCACAATTTCTCGATATGCTCAGGTTCTGTTTGGATGATTTCCAATGCTTTCAAAGTAGAAGCAACAGAAGCAGGGGTCATACTTGCACTAAACATCAAAGATCTAGCACGGTGTTTCAAGAATTCGATGGTATCTCTATCAGCAGCCACGAAGCCACCTAGGGAAGCCAATGATTTACTGAAAGTACCCATGATTAGGTCGACTTGGTCAGTTAGTCCGAAGTGGCTAGCTGTACCAGCACCTTTATCACCGATTACTCCCAAGCTATGGGCATCATCACACAATATTGCAGCGTCAAATTCGTTAGCTACTTGAACGAGTTCAGGTAATTTCACGATATCCCCTTCCATACTGAAGATACCATCAGTAGCGATTAATTTAAAGCTTTCCTCAGGAAGGCGAGAAATTTTATCACGAAGGTCATCAATATTATTATGTGCGTATTTGATCACTTTAGAGAATGAAAGGCGGGATCCATCGATAATCGATGCGTGGTCACGCTCATCCAATAAGATATAGTCATGGCGACCTGTCAAACAAGAAAGAGGTCCTAGGTTAGATTGAAAACCAGTGCTGAACAAGATTGCAGATTCTTTACCTACGTAATCCGCTAATTTTTCCTCTAATTCAACGTGTATATCAAGGGTTCCGTTTAAGAAACGAGAACCGGCACATCCTGTACCATATTTTTCAAGAGCATCTTGTGAAGCTTTGATAATACGAGGATCAGTGGTTAATCCTAAATAAGAATTTGAACCAAACATTAAAACTCTGCGACCGTCAATTTTTACTTCGGTATCCTGTTTAGATTGGATAGGTCTAAAATAAGCATATAAGTTTTTTGACTTTATATCTCCTAACTCGCCATTTAAAAACCGCGCAGTTCTTTCGTTTAATTTTCCCTTGCTCATTCGTCAGGTATCTATTTTCTCAATAATATTTACTTTTTGAACTTTTAACAAAAATCGTCAAAAATCCCACAAAGGTACTAAACTAGTTTTATTAACATAAAATAAATCATGTTTATATTACCTTTCTTTACAAAAAATCGACGCAAACATACAAAACTTAAACCTCAAATCATGTTTCATTTGACATATAAATATCATAAAATTAAATTAATATTAAGAGAATGTTTACAGTATATTACTTGGAAATTTTGCAAAAATTCATAAATTCTTACATTTGTGCTCAATATAATTAATAAAAATGGCAATTTCATCAACGGTAAATATTAAAAACAAGCGTGCATCCTTTGAGTATCACCTACTTGACACGTATGTTGCGGGTTTAGCATTACTAGGTACCGAGATCAAATCCATACGCGAAGGGAAGGCAAATATCAACGATAGTTTCTGTGCTTTTTTTGAAGATGGGCTTTATATCCGCAATATGCATATTGCTGAATACTCCTTTGGTTCCTTTTATAATCATGAATCCAAACGTGACAGGAAGTTATTATTGACAAAAAAGGAATTAAAAAAATTGCGTGAGAAGGGGGAAGAAAAGGGATTTACGATAGTTCCACTTCGAATTTTTATTAATGAAAGAGGTTTTGCAAAAGTAGAGATAGCCTTGGCACAAGGTAAGAAGGACTTTGACAAACGTGAAACCATCAAGGAACGAGAAAGCAAACGGGAATTGGATCGTGCTATGAAACGATAATTCCGGGCTTTCGTTGATAATTGGTTGGGGTCATATGTTCTCTAGCCTTGAAGAGACGGCTGAAATAATTGACATCTGAGAATCCACAAGCGTAACAAACTTCTTTAATCGACATTTGTGCACTCAGCATTTCCTTGGCCTTCCGTAGTCTTTCCAGTATCACCAATTCCATTGGGGTTATTCCAAACTCTTCTTTAAAAAGCCTGAATAAACTGGCTTTACTCATATTCGCTTTTCGACTCAGATCATCAACCGACAATTTTTCACTTAGGTTTTCCCGGATGTATTTTCGGAGGCTGGAGATGGCATCATTTCCTTGAGGGGAAGGTTCAATAAATTCATCAAATTGTTGTTGTTGAATTATCCGAACCAACAGCTCTTTGAACAACATATCAGCAAGAACATCCTTCAAAGGGTTATCACTTATCATATTGCTAAACAGCTTATTGGTCAAGCTCGCAAGTTCATCGGTATTCACCAGATGAAATCTATTCCAAGAAAAATTCCACGACAATTTATTATCCATTTTAGGATAAGTAGCATTGAGAAAATCGATGGTTTCTTCGATTTTTTCGGCCGATATCAACAGGGCCGTGCATTGGGTTGGGTCTTGAATCTGCGCTTCTGGGAAATCTATTTTCATAGGTCTATGCGCTGGTAAAACCAGGGTTTCACCCGGCAGATAATCAAAAGCTGGAATGTTATCTAGGTGCATAACTTTTTTCCCTTTTAACATATTAATGATTACCATATCATTAAATTTTAAGGGCACCAACTGGCTAGGTTGGTAAGTTTCATAGACATTTAGTTCAAAATTATTTAATGTGAACGCTCTTCTATTTTCAACCAAGGTACTCAATTCCCGCTCCGACGAATAAGGAAGCTCATGGACTAAATTATTCTTTCCCATACGATAAAAATTTATAATTGGTTGTTAACCAAAAATAAAAAAAAGTAAATAAAATCAAAACATTAGGTCTTTGAAATTATTATGCTATCAAAAGATAGAATAATGCTATATAAAAAATTTGCCTCTTGGTAAATTTGAGAAAGAGTCCAAATATAAACTAAGAAAAACATAATACTATGAGCGAATTAAAAAGACCGGCGTTCAAAGATCGCTATGATAATTACATCAATGGAACTTTTGTTCCACCTACCCAAGGCAAGTATTTTGACAATATTTCACCGATCGATGGCAAGCCATTTACACAAGTGGCCCATTCGACCAAAGAAGATATAGATAAGGCTGTAGAAGCAGCAAGCAAAGCATTCGAAACATGGAGCAAGACCTCATCGACCGAACGAAGTAATATCTTATTCAAAATTGCGGACCGTATCGAACAACATTTGGAGCAGGTTGCAATTGTGGAAACGATAGATAATGGTAAAGCCGTTAGAGAAACACTCAATGCAGATATTCCATTGGCTATAGACCATTTCAGATATTTTGGAGGGGTAATTCGTGCGGAGGAAGGTTCATTATCTGAATTGGACAGCAATACGGTTTCCTTGATTGTCAATGAACCAATAGGAGTAGTTGCACAAATAATTCCTTGGAATTTCCCAATTTTAATGGCCGTTTGGAAATTGGCACCAGCATTGGCTGCAGGCTGTACTGTTGTATTGAAACCAGCAGAAAGCACACCAACTTCCATGATGGTTTTAATGGAAATCATTGGAGATTTACTTCCTCCGGGAGTAATCAATGTAGTTAATGGATTTGGATCAGAGTTAGGTCGTCATTTAGTGACCCATCCAAAGGTTGCCAAAGCTGCCTTTACAGGTTCTACCGCGACTGGCCGTATGGTTATGCAATATGCAACGGAGAATATTATTCCAGTAACATTAGAACTGGGTGGTAAATCACCGAACATTTTCTTCGAATCCGTTATGGCAGAAGACGATTCATTTTTGGACAAAGCCATTGAAGGTGCAGTCTTATTTGCATTGAATCAAGGTGAAATTTGTACCTGTCCATCTCGATTATTAATTCAAGAATCTATTTACGACAAGTTTATTGAAAGAGTTGTCGAAAGAGTAAACCAAATCAAAGTCGGTAATCCATTGGATCCAACTGTGATGATGGGGGCCCAAGCGTCCAAGATCCAGAAGGACAAAATCATGTCTTATATCAAATTGGGTAAGGAAGAAGGTGCCGAAGTATTAACTGGTGGCGATGAGAATAATTTAGGTGGAGATATTGACAATGGTTATTATATCAAGCCTACCCTATTCAAAGGAAACAACAAGATGCGTATTTTCCAGGAAGAGATTTTTGGACCAGTCTTAGCCGTAACGACTTTCAAAGATGTGGATGAGGCTATTGCCATTGCAAATGATACGATTTACGGATTAGGAGCTGGAGTTTGGACACGGGATGCCCATGAGTTATACATGGTGCCTAGAGCCATTCAAGCAGGCCGAGTTTGGGTAAATCAGTACCATAGTTATCCTGCGGGAGCTCCATTCGGTGGTTATAAACAATCGGGTATCGGTCGTGAGAACCACAAAATGATGTTAGCCTATTACCGCCAAGCGAAAAACATGCTTATCTCATACAGCAAAGAAAAGCTTGGTTTTTTCTAATAGATTAGTTAATAGTTAAATGTGTGATAAGGGGTTATGTTCTATAACCCCTTTCTTATCAAAAGCTAAAGATATGATCTCAAGAATTGATGTTACGGACAATGCCAAAGCGGTGATCCAAGAGTTAGTGGAAAAACATGGTCCTTTAATGTTTTACCAGGCTGGTGGATGTTGTGAAGGAACACAGCCACAATGTTTTGAAAAGGGCGGGTTTTATCCGCGGATGAATGATGCGATGATTGGATTGGTTGAAGGGTTTGAATTTTGGGTAGATCGGGATTTATTTGAGTACTGGAAATTCTCTCATTTCACATTAGATGTTTTAGAAGGATTTGGTCCGGGTGGATTTTCATTAGAGACACCGATGGGGAAAACCTTTAAGATTCATTATCGCTTATTTACGAAAGAAGAGTTGAAGGATTTACCGGAGGTAATCCGTAACGCTTAAATCCGATTCCTTTCAAATTAATTACCCAGGAATGGCAATTCTTATTGTCATTATGGCCCTATTTTGTGAAATCCTCAGTAAATTTAGTCCAAACGAGTAATTAGGATTAATAAAAAAAAGTTCATGGCCAACCCTTCATTATATTCCCCATTAGTACTTAAAAACTTCAGTTTAAAAAATAGGATCGTCGTTTCGCCGATGTGTCAGTACAGTGCCGAGCAAGGATTTGCAACAGATTGGCATTTGGTTCATTTAGGTCAGTTTGCCATTGGTGCTGCTGGAGCAGTTATTCAAGAGGCAACCTCGGTAAGTCCCGAAGGTCGGATCACCTATGGTGATTTAGGAATCTGGGAAGATGGGCAAATCGAAAAATACAGACAGATTACTGAATTCATAAAAAGTCAAGGCAGTATTGCAGGGATTCAATTGGCACATGCAGGACGCAAAGCAAGTACAGAAAAGCCCTGGTTGGGTCGCAAGCAGTTCTCTCCAACGGAAGAACATGGCTGGCAAACTGTAGGCCCTGCTACCCTACCCTATCATGAAGACGAATTTCCAGCAAAAGCATTATCAATTTCGGAAATAGAAACCCTTGTTTTAAAATTTAAGGATGCAGCCCAAAGAGCTGTTCAAGCAGGCTATCAAATAATCGAGATTCATGCAGCGCATGGATATTTAATCCATCAATTTTTATCGCCATTAGTCAACACTCGAATTGATGAATATGGAGGAGATTTTGAAAATAGAATTCGGCTTTTACTAGAAATAACAGCGTCTATTCAAGAGGTTTTGACTTCCGAGCAATCCTTATGGGTTCGGCTTTCGGCGACGGATTGGGCTGAAGGTGGCTGGGATCTGGAAGAGTGCATTGAACTAGTAAAGATTCTAAAAGATAAAGGAGTTGAAGTAGTGGATATTTCCTCAGGGGGTGCGGTACATCATCAACAGATACCGGTAGAGGCAGGATATCAAGTTCCATTTGCTGATGCAATTCGGGAACAATGTCATATTATTACGGGAGCAGTTGGGCTCATAACCAGTGCCAAACAGGCACAGGACATCCTGGATCGAGCTGCGGCAGACTTTATTATTCTTGGGCGGGAGTTTTTACGACATCCGCATTTGGTCTACGATTGGGCACAAGACCTGGGAGTAGACATCGACTGGGCAGCTCAATATGCAAGGGCAAAAATAGAATAAGGAATTATTCTACATCCAAACCTTCCAATACAGGAATTGGTTTCTTATCGTCACCTAAGGCAACAAAAGTAAATCGGCCTTGGATGGCAAGTTCGCGACCATCGGCATACATGCTTTCCAGGTAAATTTCTACGTGGACTTTTAAGCTAGTCCTTCCTACACTTTCTACTCTAGCAATCGCTTCCACAATACTTCCTGAAGGGATAGCTTTATGGAAATCAATTTTATCGGTAGAAACGGTCACCAAAGATTTTCTACAAAAACGGGTTGCGCACATAAAGGAAACCTCATCCATAATCGCCATGGCTTTACCGCCAAAAAGGGTGTCATGGTGATTGGTAAGGGAAGGAAACACTGTCATGGTAATTCGTGTTTCACTTTGATCGATACGTTCTAGAACAGTCATTTTTAATATTGAAGCCGCAAAGTTAATTAACTTTTTCGCTTTCTACGACTATTCCAATACCTTTCAACAGCATGGAAGCATTAAAAATAGTACAAGCACCATTTTTTAATTTGTAATCAAACAACATTTCAGACCCTTGCACCTGTATATCGAAATGATAATTTTTCAAATAACCGGGATAGTCATTGATTAGTTCTGAGAGTTGCAAATCATGGGTTGCCAACATACCGCGACCTCGGAGATCAATCAATTTTTTTATGATCGCTTTAGACCCTAGGTACTTATCTACCGAATTTGTTCCGCGTAGCATTTCATCAATCAAGAAAAAACTAGAGGGGATATCCTTCACTCTATCCAAGATAAACTTCATACGGTCCAATTCGGCTTTAAAAGTGGATGTACTTTCATTCAGGGAATCTTTGATACGCATATAGGTGACCAATTGATAAATTGGCAATTCAAATCTTTTAGCACAGACTACAGCTCCGGTATAAGCCAGTACGGCATTAATCCCGATTGTTCTCAAAAAAGTACTTTTACCGGCCATATTTGAACCCGTAATTAGCGCAATTTTATGGTCATTGGCATTGTAATCATTTCCGACCGATTTATTCTCTGGGATTAAAGGGTGATTCACCTCATCTGCGAGGAGAGAATCCTTTTCGAAATCGTTCAAAATTTTAGGCTGTTGCCAATCAGCATGGTTATAAGCCAATAAAGACAAGGATACTAGACTTTCATATTTAGCAACGGCATCAAATCCAGAAAGAATAGAATCTTCATATTGGTCTTTCCATTTACTGATGGACATAATTTGTTTGAAATCCCAAAGGAATAACATATTTAAGATTGCACCAACCAGCATATTATTGCGTACATCCAGTTTGTCAATCAATTTTCCTAGTTCATGGATTATTCCTGAAAGTTTTTTCTGCTGAGTTTCAATCTGGATTTTACTTTGCAGTTCAAGGTTTAGCTTTGCCTGATACTTTTTATCTTCCATCAATTTGATGGCATCCGCGAAACCAATCAATGAAACGCCTATTTTATCCACTTTATTGGAGAATTGACTGACTTTACCTGCCATAGCAATCGTCCATAATAAATGGATTAAAGCTAAGCCAAACAAATATCCCCCGATATTAAACACGAAAATGGAGAATAAGATTCCAGCTAGAAATATCCAAGGTACCAATGGGACATAGGATCTATAGAATGCATTGCCAAACTGGAAGGATTTATCATGGAAATAACTATAAATGTAGGATCTCAGGTTTATTTTTGAACCCAGGTTAAACAACATTTTGGTTTGGAATGCTTGCAAATGTTCAGGATCTGACTTCAATTCTTCCACTGCTTCTTGTCGCTGCGTAATTTCATCTTTTGAGGAAGGGGATTTCATCCAGGATTGCAGGACCGCTACACCGTCTTTGGTTGCGCAACGATTTACCAGTTCAAATAAGGAGTTTGGACCAAAAATATCGAGGTCAGAGGTATAAGGATGCTTAGGATCTTCAAATTCCTGACCATCATCATACATGTTCTTTTTTCGGTTATTGATATTAAGTTCATTCTCATTGATACTGAGAAATACCTTAGCTTCTTGCAGTTTACGATCTACCTTAGCTTGTCTGAACACAAGAAAGGCGAACAGAAAAATCAACAGGATCATTGCCAGAAGGACAAAGAAAATATTATTGAAGGAGAATAATTGCCAAATACCTATGGCACCAGCAATCATCAATCCTAATCGTAAAAAAGCATTTTTATTGATTTGTTTTTCTAAAGACTTTATTTCCCCTTGGGTTTTCCCGACATTATTTTGGTAAAATTCTGCACTCATGGGTGCTAAGGTAGGGATAAAATCTGCAAAAATTACCAGGCTTGATCACCAACCAGTGGGACAAATCTAAAAGTATCGAGTTCGATTCTTTCGAAGTCATTTTCACCAACGCGGAGGATAGTGACCATTTTTTGGAATTTCTCATCCCCTACCGGAATAACCAGGAGTCCTCCTAGTCGGAGTTGCTTCAGCATTTTTTCAGGGACAAATGGAGCTCCAGCAGTTACGATAATCTTATCATACGGGGCTTTTTCAGGAATACCTTTTGAGCCATCCCCTAAGAAGAAATTAGGTTTATAGCCCATATAGGGCAGAACCTGAATCGTTCTGTTATATAGGTTTTCTTGTCTTTCAATGGTATAGACATCCGCACCAAGTTCAAGGAGAATACAGGTTTGGTATCCCGAACCTGTTCCGATTTCGAGCACCTTATCTCCTTTTTTGATATGGAGCAATTGACTTTGGTAAGCGACCGTATAAGGTTGAGATATAGTTTGTCCATCCCCGATTGGGAAAGCGATATCACGATAAGCTTGATTCCAGAAAGTTTCGTCGAAAAAGAAATGGCGCGGAACTTTTGCAATAGCCTGCAACACCTTCTTATCCTCAATTCCCCGCTTCTCAAGATGCTTCACTAATTGCTTTCTTGCTCCTTGTTCCCTGTAATTATCTATAAACTTATACGCCATAAGTCTCAAAATTAGCCTTAATTTACCATATTATTAAGCTTAAAATGCAAAACATTCAAGGTCAGAACTGTTCTGAATTTTAGGAAAGAAAATATCTCTCCGCTTTATTTTTTGTACTTTTATATTGACGAGGGTATTATCCGAATAAACTCGATTTTACAAATAAAAATGGGCACTATGAAGAAGCTATCTATTTATCTATTTATTATTTTTTTACAGGTTCAGGTTGTATTTGGTCAAGAGACCTCGCCAAATGATGACGACATTATTAAAGTATTAGCAATAGGAAATAGTTTTTCTGAGGATGCTTTAGAGAACTATCTGCATGAGTTGGCGGCAGCTGCTGGTAAAAAGATAGTAATTGGCAATTTATACATTGGTGGAGCGCCATTGGATTTACATTTAAAAAATGCGCATAATAATCTGAAGGCATATAGTTATCGGAAAATTGACTTGGAGGGGAATAAAAACACGACGGAACAGACGAGTATTGAAGAAGCTTTGGCCGATGATAATTGGGATTATATCAGCTTACAGCAGGCGAGTCCACTCTCTGGGAAGTATAATGTGGTGATGCAAACTTTGGGGGATTTATGGACTTATGTTTTTGCACATGTTCATCCAGATACCAAATTGGTATATCATCAAACATGGGCATATCAACAAGATTCGAAGCATGATGGTTTTGCGAATTATGACCGGAATCAGAAAAACATGTATGACAGCATCATGAGTGTAACCTCAAGGTTGGAAAAGACAGGAGACTATGCATTTATTGTACCCGATGGAACCACGATCCAAAATGCCAGAACAAGTAGTATTGGAGATAACTTCACCAGAGATGGTTATCATTTAAATTTGGATTATGGTCGTTTTGCTGCCGCATTGACTTGGTATGCTAAATTATTCAATTTAGACCCTACAAAATCCAACTATAAACCAGAGAAAGTAACCGAAGAACAGGCAAAAATAGTAAAGGAAGCTGCAAAAAAAGCGGTCAGAAAGCCATTTAAAGTTTCGAAAATCAGGAAATAGACAAATTTAATTAACATTAATTTCAACGAAATTTAATTTCTTAAATCAAATTATCAATAGCCATTCTCAGTATCTTTAAGAAGAATCAAATAGATATGAGATATGGCTATTATGAATAATGGGAGTATATTTTCTTTTAAGGGTAAGATTGGAAATCTAGTATTTTGTAATTGGAAGGGCCAGACCTATGTACGGTCTGCACCAGAATCCAGGAAAAGGACCAAATCAACCCTTCAATTGGGGAATAATTCTAAGTTCAAGCAATTACAGGAATTATTATCTAAAATTCTTCCATATATCCGATTAGGGTTCAAGAATTACCATCCTGAATGGTCGAGTCACAATTCGGCAATGTCATATAATTTAAAAAATGCCTTTGATGAGCATAGCAAAAAGAACAATATAAATTGGTCTTCCCTATCAATCAGTAGAGGATTAATCAATCCTATCACTACATTTAACATAGAAATGAATTTGGAATCCACTTCATTAAAAGTTTTGTGGACTTATGATGAAGAAATAGTAAAAGCATTTGATATGGAGAATTACCGTTGCATGCTTTTGCTACAACCTGAAAACACGGAAATAAATAAGGTTTTTGGACTTGTCAATGGGAATTTAATCAGTGAAGAGTCCCAAGAGATATATTTCGATAAATTAACTCCTCAAGATATTTATCATGTTTATTTAGCTTTTCTTTCGAATGATGGCAGTTATCAATGCACAGATAGTAAATATCTAGGGAAAATATGATAAACTAGTAAGGATCTACATCAATTTGTACTCGCACACCTTTATTTTTCTTATCCAATTCAAAATGAAGTAAAGCTTGTTTGATAAGTTCCTTCACTTTAGCAATAGAGATATTTTTTCTTTCAATTTTCAAGGTAATGGTTTGAATAAAGTTATTTCTAACCCGAGCAACCAATGGTGGTTCAGGTCCCAAAACCCTTTCAGCTAATTGTTGTCTCAACAGACTAGCCAATCTTTTGGCAGCATCATGCACTAAGTCCTGATCGGTATGTTTAACATCCAGTTTTATGAGCCTATAGAATGGAGGGTATAAGTAATTTTTACGTTCGGTAATTTCAGCGGTAAACATAGCCATAAAGTCATGGTTTGTTACCTGTTCCAATATTCGATGATTGGCGGTATTAGTTTGGATAATTACTTTTCCTTCGGTCTGTCTTCTTCCGGCACGGCCAGAAACCTGAGAGAATAAAGAAAATGCTCTTTCATAGGCTCTAAAGTCAGGGAAATTGATCATACCATCAGCATTGATAATACCAATCAAGGTTACATTTCCAAAATCCAGTCCTTTGGTAATCATTTGGGTTCCGATTAAGACATCAAATTCCTGGTTATCAAAAGCTGATATTACGCGATCAAATCCATATTTGCCTTTGGTAGAATCTAGGTCCAATCTACCGATTCGGAGTTCTGGTAATTGAATTTCCAGTTCCTCTTCCACCCTTTCCGTACCAAAACCTTTGCTTTGCATATTTGGCAATCCACAAGCAGGGCAAGTTTCCACGAGCTGTTCAGAAAAGCCACAATAATGGCAATGCATAAGATTGCTGGTTTTGTGGTAGGTTAGACTCACATCACAATTGACACATTTAGCAACATAACCACAGGTACCACATTGAAGGAATGGGGTATGCCCTCTCCTATTTTGAAACAGAATCACCTGTTCTTTTTTCTCTACCGTTTCTTTAATAGCTGTCAAAAGCTTAGCACTAAAATAGGAGAACATTTCTTCTTTTCGAGCTGCTTCAGCGAGGTCAACAATTTCTATGCATGGCAATTTTGCTTCACCATAGCGTTCCAACAATTCGATTAACCCATATTTTCCAGCCTTAGCATTATAATAACTCTCCACCGAAGGGGTTGCAGATCCCAGAAGGACTTTAGCCTGATGCTGATGCGCCAAATAAATTGCGGTATCACGAGCATGATAGCGAGGGGCAGGATCGTATTGTTTGTAGGAGGTTTCATGTTCCTCATCGACAATGATCAATCCCAAATTATGAAAAGGTAGAAATACAGAAGATCTAGCACCGATAACCACTTTATATTCACCTTTATTGACTTTATGCCATACCTCGGCACGTTCATTATCATTAAATTTGGAGTGGTAAACACCGAGTTCATTTCCGAAATGCAATTTCAGGCGCTCAGTAATCTGCGCGGTTAAAGCAATTTCTGGTAATAGATAGAGTGCCGATCTACCTTTATTCAGTGTTTCCTCAATTAATCGAATATATAACTGGGTTTTTCCGGAGGCTGTGACTCCATGTAATAAAGCCACATCCTTCTCTTGAAAGGAGGATTTGATTTCATCAAAAGCTTTTTGCTGTGCAGGGCTAAAGTTAAAATCAGGGTTCAGCAGGACATCGGTTCCCTCAAATCGGCTAACGACTTTTTCCTCTACTGTAAAGACTGCCTTCTCAATTAATGCCGTAATGGCATTGGAGCCAGCACCTGAAGCTTCCATCAAATCTTGTCTACTGATTTCGTTTTTGGTCTTTAACAACTGCAGGAATGCAATCACAGCATCTTGTTGTTTGGGAGCTCGGTTTAAGCTATCCAACAATTCTCTTCTGCCATCAGGATCGTTAAATTCAGAGGCTAAACGTAAGAATGCTTTGGTTTTGGCTTTATATTTCTGCTTAATTTCTTCAGAAATCAAAATATAACCATGTTCAAATAAGCTACGTAAAAGTGGGAATACTGTTTTCTGACCAAGGATTTTAATGACGTCGTTGACGGTAAGTTCCGTTGCGAGGTCAAGCGCTTCCATGATCATATAACCTTTATCAGAAAGTTGGGAACGATCGAGGTTAGGGTCGTCTGAGGCGACAATCTTAGTTTCGGATGCCATTTTTAATGCCGCTGGAAGAGCTGCCTGCATAACATCACCCACATAACACATATAATATTCAGCAATCCAGTCCCACATTTGCAACTGGGTTTCATTCACTATAGGATCATTATCAACAACATCAAGGATGTATTTAGCCTCATATTGCTGCGGAGCATCGGTAGAAATTGCCTTTATGATGGCAGAATAAATTTTATTCTTACCAAACTGTACAATTACCCTTAAGCCGACCTGAATCTTATCGTTTAATTCCTGAGGTACTCTATAGGTATAAGATTTAGCAATTGCCAATGGTAATACGACCTCTACAAAATAAGTTATGCGATTTGAAGATGATAAATCCAGTTGAGACATAAACAAAGGTAATAATAGTAGTTAGTATTTAGTATTTAGTATTTAGTAGTTAGTACTTAGTTGTTAGTATTTAGTATTTAGATCTATTTTCTCAGCTGGGAGGAAATAAAAAAGGCACTTAGGAGTGCCTTTTATGGTATTTTGTTTGTTTCTAAGTATTGGAAACTAAATGTATTTAATATTATGCTCTATTTTTCATTGCCGCAATAAATAAGGCGATCCATCCGACCATAAAACAAAGTCCACCGAGTGGAGTAATTGGTCCAATAATGGAAATATTTTCGATTCCAAGTAGGGTTCTAGTGCTTAACAGGTAAATAGATCCTGAGAAAAGGATGATACCTAGGGTAAACATGATGTAAGAAACTTTAATGGATTGACTTTTCGCTCTAGAGAAAGTGGACAGAAAAAGAAGGGCTAGGGTGTGATAAAAATGGTATTGATTAGCCGTTCCCCATGTTTCTAGTTGTTTATCAGAGATTTTACCTTCAAGTCCATGAGCACCGAATGCGCCAAGTATTACAGCTAACAAACCAAAAAAAGCAGCAGTTAGGATAATTTGTTTATTCATAAAGAAAGCTAAAATAATCGCATATGATTTTTCGTTTATAAATGTATAAAATAACTTCTTAAAAAGCACTTCTAATTTTGCAATTTTGTCTATATTGAATATTTAAACAAACAAAAGGAAGACTTTTCGTTCATGAGAAATACAATAATTGTTTCAATCCTTCTATTTATTGCGGTGGTGGTAGCGTCGGTATTTTACTTTGGGGATTTAAACAAGGAACAGCAAGAATACGTAGGACCAGTACAACATTTGCCTGAGGACACCTACCTCATTGCTTCATTTTTAAATGATGCCACGACAGACAATATCTTTAAGGATTTCGAGATTTTTGAAGCCATGTTAGGGAAACATGCCATGCATGAGCTCAAACAGTTGAAACAAAACCTACTTCGTAACAAAGAATTATCGCCATTAGTCGGCGGTGCAGAGATTTTAATGTCTTTTCACCCCGAAAAAAAAGGAATCAGCACTTTATTTAGTATTCATAGTTTAGACAAGGTTGACCAGGCCCAACTGGATCAAACCTTTCTAACATTAAGTAAAAAATACAAGGTTAGCACTCAGGATACTGCGGGGATCCGGATCTATGAATTCAAAAACCTAGAACCTGACAGCACATTCAAGGATGACAAGAAATTGGATTCTATTTTTTATGTGGCTTATCAGGAAAACACTTTTTTCTCCAGTTTCAATAAAGGTTTGCTGGTCAAGGTCAATGATAAAAAGGTAGAAAAACTAAAAGAAGACCAAGTCACCTTTTTCAATGAGCATAATAATCGAAATGCTCCCTTTACTGTTTATATTCCGCAGCAAAATATCCCAGCTTTGATATCTGTATTCAAGGATAATCGTCCTGGGGATTTCTTGAGGCAATTTGTGAATTTGAAGGGAGAAACGGTATGGAATATCAACTTTAAGCAGGATGCCTTGATGTTGACCGGAGAAAGCCAGCTTCGTGATAAGGAGCAAGAGTATATTTCATTATTTGCTAATCAAAGTAAGACCAGCCAGCGTTTATATAATTATTTTCCATCCAATACCATGATGTATGTGGAGTATTCTTTTAGTGATTCGAAGACTTGGTTTGAGGATTTGGCGATATGGCAGTCGAAACAGGATAATTTCAAGCAGTTACAGGGCCAAGCTACCGAAATCAACAATAACCGAGAAGGTCTATTGGCAGATTTCCAAGCAAGTTTAGCGGGGAATTTTGCGGTTGCAGAACAAAGTAACTCGGATTATTTGGGTTTTGTCACCATTCAGGACAGCTCTAAATTAGATGATATTATCAATAATATTGCTGAGAACATTAGTGATAGCACCTATAGATTCAGATATGCGAATATCCCATATCGTTATTTTGGCGATGGGATGAAGGCTTTCTCTCGGCCTTATTTTGTGCGGATCAATGATATGTTAGTAATGGCAAACCAGCTATCAACCGTACAAGAATATGTTCGTAAATGGAAGAACAAGGATTTTCTAATTGGAAGTCTAGGGTTTAAAAATTATGAACAAATTCAGGGGAATGAGGCGAATGTTACCTTCTTTATCAACACCAAGAACGGTGAGAATTTTATTAATAACACTTTAAAATCAGAATACAGTCGCAAGTTTAGGGATGATAAAGAGTATGGATTTAAAGACTTTTATTCTTGGTCTCTCCAACTATCGGGAAATGGCGGGAATTTCTTAAGTCGGTTTTATGCGATTTACAAGAGCAAGAATCGTTTGGGTGTCACTCCGGATTGGACCTATTCGATGGGTAGCCGATTAATCAACGGGCCATATGTATTTGAGCATTCAGACACTTCAGAATTTATTTTGGTTCAGGAACAAGATCATACGGTTCATGCGATTCACCCTTCAGGCAATAAACTGTGGTCAACCGTGTTTTCGGGAAGAATTGTTGGCAAAGTAAGTCAACTTGCAGATCGAAGTTTAGTATTGGTAACAGATCGGAGGAGGTTATATCGTTTTGACAGCAATGGGAAAACCTTGCAAGGATTTTCTACAAGTGTTAGTTCAGAGCCAAGTGAGGCTCCTACGGTTGCCGAATTTGGGGGACAGCAAGTAATGTTTATTCCTTCCAAAAACAAGATCATGGCTTATGATATGGATGGAGGACCAGTTCGCGGTTGGGATAATGCGAATATTGAAGGTGATATTTTAGGGAAAATCCAGGTTGTTGATCAACAAGTGGTTGTGGCTAGTAGTTTTGGAAGAGTTTACTTCTTTGATCAAGAAGGTAATAAAACCAAAGAAATTGACTTACCTGGAGATGTTACTTTTGAAGGGTCCTTAGGAGTTGTTCAGAAGGAAAATGGACAGGAATTTTATGCCACTGATAATGAAGGCAAATTATACCAAATAAAATCAGACGGTAGCAGTAAGGTTGTCTTAAATGGGGAGTGGAAAAAGGGCTATTCAGCTTATTTTGAAAACATTAATGGCACCACAGCGCCAGAATTGATAATTATTGATGGGTCCTATCTTCAGGTTTTTGAATTGGGAGAGACTCCAAGACAGGTTTTTGATTATACATTCACTCAAGATATTGATTCCGAGCCGGTATTTTATCCGGTTTCGAGCAGTATGTTTCAATTAGGGATTGCGGATCAGGAGAATCTGGTTTATTTATTCAATGAGAATGGAACTTTAGCAGATGGCTTTCCAGTTGAAGGTTTGCCGTTATTTTATTACGGTAAGATCAATTATAATTCAGGCAATTACTTATTGACGACTAAACGAGATTTCAAAATCTATGCATTCAAGCATTAACCGATTAATTTTCAATTGATTTGGGCGGATAAATTTTTCAATACAGAATTTATTTTAAGCTTTAAAATTTTTTATTTGCAGACTTTTTTTCATTAGGTTTGCATTCACAAAAAAAGTATGCTACAAGGAGAAGAATATTTACAAGAGCTATCTAGACCTAAAAAGATTATTATCACAACACATCATAAACCTGACGGGGATGCATTAGGATCATCGCTGGGGTTATATCATTGGCTAAAAGGAAAGGGTCATGATGTTCATGTGGTATTATCTTCAGATTTTCCAAACTTTTTAGATTGGATGCCAGGTTTTGAAGACTTGATATACTATCCTAGTCAGACGGAATATTCTCAACAGCTATTTGATACGGCGGAGATTATTTTTTGTTTAGATTACAGCGCATTATCAAGGACCAGTATTTTGGAGCCAGTTATTCGAGAGGCGAAGGGTCAAAAATGGATGATTGACCATCATTTAGATCCTGAGGATTTTGCGACTGTAGAATATTGGGATTCGAGTGCTGCAGCAACTGCGCAATTGGTATATACCTTTATTGCGGATGTTTATCAGGATAAGGCATCAATCAATGCTGAAATTGCGGCTTGTCTTTATGCAGGAATCATGACTGATACGGGTTCGTTCCGGTTTAGGTCGACCACTTCTGCGGTCCACCACATTATTGCTAACCTGATAGATGCGGGTGCGAAGAATTGGGAAATTCACGAAAACATATACAATAGTGCCACAGAAAACCGTTTAAAGTTCTTAGGCTATAGTCTACTGAACTGTTTAGAGGTTATACCGGAGTATAATACAGCCTTATTTTCCTTGACGAAAGAAGACCTTTCCAAGTTCAATGTGAGTACAGGTGATACAGAAGGATTAGTGAACTATGCCTTATCGATCAAAGGGATTCGATTAGCAGGTTTATTTGTTGATAGAACTGAATTAATTAAATTATCTTTGCGTTCGATTGGGGAAATCCCATGCAATGAGATTTGCAGGAAATATTTTAATGGAGGGGGGCATTTGAATGCAGCTGGTGGGAATTCAACGGATAAGTTGGAGGATGTAGTAGCGAAGTTCAAGTCCATACTTCCGGAGTATAAGAATTATTTAACATAAGAATATAATAAGCGTTATAAATAAAAAAATGAAAAAATCGATTTTAGTATTAACAGCATTAGCTGGTCTTTTTCTAGCCTCATCATGCCAAAGCTTCAAAAAAGGAGAAGGTGGTTTAGAATATAAGTTTTTCGAGGATAAAGGCGGCGATAAGGCTGTAGGTGGAGATGTTCTTGCGATGGACATTATTGTAAAGACTGACCGTGACTCATTATTAGCAAGCACTTATGATTTAGGATTACCGCAAATTGCACCAGTAATTCCTGATTCATTGGTTCAAGGCGGTTACCCAGGAGATAACAACTCCATTTTAAAGATGTTAGGTGAAGGTGATAGTGCTACATTCAAATTGAACTTAGATACTATGGCAGCAAGAACAGGACAACCAAAACCTGATTTTGCAGATAAATACATCCAATTCACTATCAAGGTTAAGAAACTTTTCAAAAAAGGTAGTTTAACTGATTCAGCATTATTTGACCAAGTAAACAAATATTATTTAGCTGAGATGGAAGGTTTGAAAAAAACTGAGGAAGGTAAAATTGCTAAATACGTAGAGAAAAACAAGTTGCAACCTAAGAAAACTGCTTCAGGCTTACAATATGTAATTAAAGAAGAAGGTACAGGTGCAAATCCAGTTGTTGGAGATACAGTTGTAATCAACTACACTGGAGGATTAACAAATGATAAAGTTTTCGATACAAGTCTTAAAGCAGTAGCAGAGAAAGAAAAAATTTCACATCCAATGAAGCAATACGAGCCATTACGCGTACGTATTGGTCATACACCAGTTATTCAAGGATGGACTGAAGGTCTTCAGTTATTGAAAAAAGGCAGCAAAGCTACGTTCATTATTCCATCATCATTAGGATATGGCGAACGTCAGCAAAGCAACTTAATTCCTCCATATGCACCATTGGTATTTGATGTGGAAGTTATTGATATTATTGCGGGTCCAAAAGGAGATACTCCACAAGTAACCCCACAAGCAGGTTCTCCATTGGAAACACCTATCAACTAATAAGGAATAATTTTACAAAATTCACAATAAAACGCAGTTTTCATTATGAGAACTGCGTTTTTTTATACAACAGAATAAGATTCACTGACAATATATTAACTTTGCGACCATGGAAGAGCAATTTGATTTAAAAAATCAGACATTAACTGACACCCATACTCATATTTATTATCAGGCGGGGAGCGAGAAATTGGAGGAACAAATGGAACGTTGTTTTGCCAATGGTGTAAAAAGATTATTTCTTCCAAACGTTGATGTATCGTCCATGGATAAAGTTTTTGAAACGGTTGCCGCCTATCCAGAAAACTGTTTCCCTATGCTTGGTTTGCATCCATGTGATGTGAAAGAGGATTATGCACAGCAATTAAATGAAATTTATGCCCGGATTCAGGAATCGAAGATCTATGCCATTGGCGAAATAGGGATTGACCTTTACTGGGATCAATCGACTTTAGAGATTCAGCAGGATGCCTTCCGCAAGCAGATTCAATGGGCGAAGGATTTGGGACTACCCATTTCTATTCATTGTAGAGAAGCCTTCGATGAAGTTTTTGCCGTATTGGATGAGATGGCAGATGAGCGGTTATTCGGCATATTCCATTGCTTTACAGGGAGCCTAGAGCAAGCCCATAGAGCGATTAACTTAGGCTTCAAACTTGGAATCGGTGGAGTTGTAACCTATAAAAAAGCTGGTCTTGACGCTGTTGTCAAGGAAATCAGCTTAGAGCATATTGTACTAGAAACCGATTCACCATATTTAGCACCGGTACCTTTCAGAGGCAAGGAAAATGAAAGCAGCTATTTATTGCATATCGCGCAAAAAGTAGCAGACATTCATGAAACCGGCCTTGATAAAGTAGCTGAAGTAACAACCCATAATTCGAAACAAATATTTAAGATTTAATTAATGTACAATATATTTATTATTTATACAGGTGGAACCATTGGTATGGTTAAGGATTCCGAAACAGGGACTTTTATTCCATTCGATTTTAAATTGATAGAAAAAAATCTACCGGACCTAAGCCGTTTAAATTATAAACTGACTGTACATTCCTTTGATCCTATTATTGACTCATCGAATATGCGTCCTAGCATCTGGCTAGAAATGGCCAAGATCATTAAGGACAACTATGAATTATATGATGGCTTTGTCATCCTTCATGGTTCCGATACGATGGCCTATTCAGCATCAATGCTTAGCTTCTTATTGGAAGGTTTACAAAAGCCTGTTATCTTCTCAGGGTCACAATTACCCATCGGAGAAATACGTACGGATGCCAGAGAGAATTTAATGACTGCCTTAGAGATTGCATCGGCAAAAAAAGATGGAAAATCTATTATTCAAGAGGTTTGTATATTATTTGACAATAAGCTTTTCCGCGGCAATAGATCATTCAAATACAATTCGGATAAGTTTGAGGCTTTTCGTTCGCCGAATTATCCAGTATTGGCAGAAGCGGGAATCCACATCCGCTATAATGATGAGGTTTTAGCGAATAATGAGGGTAAAGATTTTATCTGTCATTACCATATCGACAATCGTGTTGGGGTTTTGAAATTATTTCCAGGGATTAGTGTAGAAACCATCAAGGCAGTATTGAATTCCGATGTTAGAAGTATCGTCATGGAGACTTTTGGAAGTGGCAATACGATGACGGATTCATGGTTCTTGGAGTTATTGGAAGGGGCAATAAAATCGGGTAAAAATATTCTGGATATTTCACAGTGCAAGGTGGGTTCCGTGGAACTTGGCCGATATGAGACTTCTCAGGGTCTTCAATGCATTGGAGTGCTCAATGGTTATGATATGACCTTTGAAACTGCTGTAACCAAGCTAATGTATCTTCAGGGCGAAATAGAGAGCCAGGAAGAGGTTGCGCATTGGATACAGCAAAGTTTACGCGGGGAATTAACTAAAAATGATTAGTTAAAACCTCCGCCACGACAAAAGTACTTCCACCGATAAAAATAAGGTCATTTTCTTGATAGCTATTGCGTGCGGCTTCATAAGCGGCATCAATAGAAGGATAATCATCACCCTTAAGTCCAAAGGAACGGGCCATTTCTGCTAAATCAGCAGCTTTCATGGCACGAGGCATATTAGGGGCACCAAAATAATACGTAGCTTGCTTTGGTAATAATGGTAAGATATGGGAAAGGTCCTTATCCTTCATTGCTCCAATCACAAAATGTAGGTTATTGAAATTTAAAGTACTCAGGTTTCTAACCACGGCTTTGATTCCATCCTCATTATGGCCAGTATCACAAATAATCCAAGGGTCAGTAGATAGTGTTTGCCAACGGCCTCTCAATCCCGTTGATTCCTGAACATTTGCCAAGCCTTTCTGTATATTTTCCTCGGACAACGCATAGCCCTTCAATTTGAGTTGGTCGATAGCAGTCAAAACGCCGAGAATATTCTTTTTCTGATAAGAACCTGCCAAGTCTAAATGCCAGGTATGACATTCTTGATCTTGTCTATTCTCTACGGTAATATCCATTCCTGTTTGCCTCTTCTCCACCTGATGAACTTCATAATAATCTTCTGCAAAGAAGATAGGACTATGCCCTTGCTTTGCCTTTTCAAGAAATACATGTTCAATTTCAGGTTGCTTTTCAGAGATAACAACCGGCACATTTGGTTTGATAATTCCTGCCTTCTCTCCAGCAATTTCCACTAAGGTATCTCCTAGCAGATTCATATGGTCCATTCCAATATTGGTAATGACGCATAATTCAGGATTGATGATATTGGTGCTGTCCAATCTACCTCCTAATCCCACTTCTATAACAGCGATATCCACTTTTTCTTTTGCGAAGTAATCAAAGGCCATAGCCACGGTTACTTCAAAGAAAGAAGGTTTCTCTTTTTCAATAAAATCCAAATGAGTATTCACGAAATCCACCACCCATTGTTGAGGAATCATTTCGCCATTGATTCGTATCCTTTCCCGAAAGTCCACTAAATGTGGAGAGGTATAGAGGCCAGTCTTCAGGTTCGAAGCAGCCAGTACCGAGGCCAGCATATGAGATGTTGATCCCTTTCCGTTAGTTCCGGCAATATGTATTGATTTGAATTGATCTTGAGGGTTTCCTAATGCTTGGCAGAATAAAAGTGTTTTATCGACATCAGGGTTGATGGCAGAAGCGCCATCACGTGTAAACATAGGTAATCGAGCAAATAAATACTCGATTACCTCTGCAAATGTTTTCATATTATAAGAATTATCTTACTCTAAATCTGAATGTAATAAGCCCTGTTTGGGTTTGAGGGGCATTTGGTAGAGAGTTTAAACGTGCTTGTTCAACGGCACGGATACACTTCTCGATTAATCTATAGTCGGCAATGGTAGTACCCTTAGCCTGTCTGGCCCGGATGATATTACCACTTTTATCGACAGTAAATTCAATTTTAACAATCCCAGTTTGTTGGCCATTGTCATCAATTTTTGGAGGCACAGTAAACCTTCTGTTTTCTAGAGAAAGCATTGCATCTCCGAAACCAGAGCCACCTTCGCCATAGTTACTTGCCAATGGGTCCCCAAGTTTAGAACCTTGGTTTCCTGGAGTAGATCCAGTACCATCACCAGTTCCTTGCGCGTTATTCTTTTTACCTTTATATAAAGCGTTAGGATTTACCGCTGGAGTTGCGTTTTTCTTTTCAGTAGTTGCCTGTTCAGCATTTGCTTTAACAGGTTTTTCTGACTTAGGGACAACAGGGGCTTCTTCTACATCCTGAGTTGCTACGACTTTATCAGCGACTTGCTGAGAAGGCGTAGGAATAGGTGTAGAATTAGGATCTATTTTATCTGGTTTTACATTGTTGGCATTCTCATCCATAGATGGTTCATCCACACTCATGTAATCCTCTCCCATACCTTCCGGCGAAGTACCATAGTTTACAATGATACCACCCATACCATATTCTGGAAGATTTTGACCAAATACAATAAAAAAGCCAATGACAGCTAGACCTGCCATGACCAGTGTAGAAATCCCTAATGCTTTAGGAAGATTGTTATCTTCACGATATTGATTGTAGTACATTTTCCTTAGTCTCTTCTAATTCGACCATAAAAAGCCAGAAACGTTTAATAAAATATTAATCTTTCTTAGGCTCTGTTGCCAATACCATTTTCACTTTTAGTCTATTTGCAATATCCATTACCGAGATTACATTTTGGATTGGCACGGTACTATCAGCATAAAGCATAACAGTTAGTTCTTCACCAGTTGCAATATTGGATTGGATATAAGATTCCAAGTTTTCTAAAGGCACGGCTTGTTTGTCCACATGGTATACTAAATCACTTGTGATGGAAATGGTCATTGTTTTTTTAGCGACCGACTGTTCACCAGCACTGGATTTAGGTAAAAGTAATTTTACCACTTGTGGGTTAGATACTGCTGAAGCCAACAGGAAGAACAACATCAAGAAGAACATGATGTCATTCAGGGCAGCTGTATGAACTTCTGCAGCGGGTTTATTTCTTCTATTACGTAAATTCATGTTAAGTTTCAATAAAGGATTAATCCAGCTTACATGCTAGGCTCATCCAATAAATCGATAAATTCAATAGCATCCGTTTCAATGCGCAAGATTAAGCGCTCTACCATCATATTCAAGATATGGTAACCAATATAAGCTAAGATACCAATGGTAAGACCAGATGCGGAAGCAATCATTTTTACATAAAGACCACCGGATACAGAACCGATATCGATACCACCAGCCATCTCTACATCACGGAAGATTTGGATTACTCCGAAGATCGTACCTACGAAACCAAGCATTGGTGCAATACCAGCGATAATTCCTAGGATATTGATATTCTTTTCAAGGCGAGAAACCTCAAGCTTACCTTGGTTTTCAATGGCACCTTCGATGTCTTTAATTGGGCGACCAACACGGGTTAATCCCTTTTGCAACATTCTTGATAAAGCAGAATTGTTAGAACGACAAGCAGCCATTGCAGCATCGATCTTTCCAGAAAGGACACTACTTTTTACAGATGCTAATAATCCACCTTCAGATTTACTTGCTTTACGAATGGTAAAATAACGTTCAAAGAAAATTACCAATCCTAAGAAGAATAACAATAGAATAGGAACCATAATCCACCCACCCTTCATCAGAAGTTCAAGTAGGTTAAGATTGTCTGTCGTAGCTAAAGCTACAGGTTGTTGTTGAACTTGATTCAATGTATCAACGATTGCCGGGTTTTGTACTAATGACATAGTTTAATAACGTATTTTTTGCTGTTTGATTGATTTACTTATTTAATTTTTTGATGCCAAGCATCCGCAACATAATGTTTCCGCACATATTTGAGTGCTGAATCAGCTTGTTCTTTTGTTTCGTAGGAATCCCAAATTACCTTTTTCTTATTATGAGCGAGGTTACTAGGAATTACACGAACGGATTCAATTCCCGCTTTATTAAATGACTCAGCTTGTTCATAAGCTTGAGCCAGCGTTCCATGTGTTCCAATGACAATCTGATAAGTGTGATTTGCTGGAATCAAAGGGTTATAAACCTTTTTTCCTGTTGTTGTAGCAACACTATCATTATTTGTCGCAATTGCTGAATTGGTACTATCGACGGTATTCAATGCAGTAGAATCCTGAGAAGGTTCTTTCGTTTCTTCGGGTTCAATAATCTGCGAGTTAAGAATACTATCAGCACGTTTGGCAGCAAGACGTGCATTATTAGTATGATTCATATAAAATAAGCCTGCAATAATAATGATTGCTATCACCGCGGCCCAAATATACCATTTTTGTTTACCTGTATTTTGAGGTTCCTCCAGAATCTCTTGTCCATATTCCTGAACAGGAGCTTGTTCGACCATGACTTCCTCTTGAGGTACTTCAACCAGCTTCTCTTCTTCTGGTTCCTCGGCTACTACCGGTTCTTCCACCGGCATAGTTTCAGGAACTGGGCTTGCAGCCCCTTCGATTGGTTGCAATTGAAAACCACTTAAATCCTCAGCTTTGAATACCAAGGATGGACCATGTTTTATCAATTGACCTAAATGGTTCAAAGAAGCAGATCCATTTTCCTTAATATTTTCAAGGAGGTTAAGAACCGCATCATGAACATCTGCATCGGCAGCTTGTCTGGAGATTTGTTTAGATTGTTGAATGTAATCAATGAAGTCAACCCCATCGGTAGACTTACCGTCAAATTCCAAATATGTTACTGGAGGTAAATACACTCCTCTTCGGTCATCATAAACAGATGGTGTATGAATTCGTTTGAATACGCCCAAACCTTTCACATACACTTCGTTTCTATGCTTTAATAGCTGATGAATGTATCTTCCTAAATCCATTTATTTCTTTGCTGCTGCAAATTTAAAGTTTGTTAGATTAAAACGAAAAATTTAAACCACCTAATATATTAAATCCTAATTTCGGATAATATAAATAACGAGAATATTCTGTGTTCAGCATATTATTGGCTTTCACAAATACTCCTAAATATTGAGTGGCTTTGTATTCTGCGCCTGCACTTAAATCAAAGAACGAAGGTATTGTTTGCTTATTATAAGGTAAAATATCAGTTGTGGTTTGCCCAAAGATAGGTTCACGAGCAATAGCATTACCATGGAAAAGCGCTTCAGCATCAATAAATAACTTTTCAGAAATATTGAATCTTGCATTTGCTGCTAATCTCATTTTTGGTAAATGCCAAGCTTCTTCTTGCTCAGCCATAGTGTATTGGTCAATGTTAAGACGACCACCTAAATTTACCAAAGCTGATAATCTCACATTGATTTCACCTTCAATACCGATATGTTTTACGGCATCATCACCATTACCATCATAAATCAAGTCAAAGTTGAAAGGCGTTTCAGGGTTATTAATGAACATCGCCAATCCTTCAACCTTTCTATAGAAACCTTTCACCTTATATCCGAAAGTAGCTCCTGCATTACCTTTGATACCTCCGTAAATATTCATACGCTCAATCGTGTTTTGAATATTTGCTTTAGGACCCAAGTAAGGGTTGATACGAGTAAAATCGCGGAAAGATCCTTTTTCAACATTACCTGTTACACCTCCAAAAATATAGAAGTACTCAGGCGCTAATGCGAAATCAATTTCTGCTTCAGGGAAAACATTGAATCTAGAATTATCACCGAATTCAGAAACGATATTTGCTCCTAAAGTAATGTTATAATTATCACCTTTAAAGCGGATGTAAGGATTGATTGAAGCTATAGAGTTATTCAACTTTCCATTATCTGTATTCACGCCTTGGATGCCATTATAGTCCAATGCTAGGTTGGCACCTGCGTTGAAAGCACGATAACGTTTATTTAAGTAACCAGAAAGAGCAATAGAACTCTCTCTAGCATCATACTTATCATTATAGGTATAGGCATCAGCTTTTACTGAGTAGCTCAAAGCATCTTCATTTGCAGGATCATAATTACTGGTCAATTCACCTGTAAAATAGATATCATTAAATCTTTGTGCTTCCCTGGTTGGGTTCAAGGTATTTCCATCAGAATCTGTTGGAATGCCGTAGAAACGAGTTCCAAAGCCATTATATCCAATTACACCATCTACGGTGAACATTGGGAGAATCCGGCGTCCAAAGATTCCAACTTCCTGTCTAGAGAATTTTTGGTCTTCAAGATTACCTTTTTGGCTTAGGTGTTTTACAAATCCACCGAAACGAATATCTTCATAATCTTCTACTGCGAAGTAAGCTTCGCCTAAAATGGTATTGAAGTTACCAGCACCGAATTTTACATAGTTACTTTTGTGATCCAAGATTTTTGAAAATGGGGTTTCCATTATTTGCAATTCACTTAGACCCGTATTGATATCCAATTTTTTATCAGGAACATTGCCATAGTTCAACTTAGGCATGTATTCCCTTTTATTTGACATATCCGGACTACGACGGATTTTTACTGCATCAGCAAGAATAGGTCTATAATCACGAACGATATCAAATGAATCCAATGTTACAGGACGGTCTGTGGTATCTCTTTTTTGAGCATAAGCACCTACCCCCATCCCCAACAATAAGGTTAATATAGCAGATTGTTTAAAAACAGTATTCAACTTCATCTTTTCCTATTCTTATTTAATATTTTCTAATAGTTGTTTCGCTTCATTCAATATACCATCCTCTTTGTTTTCGTAATTATCAATTACGCTTTCCAGAGTTGATTTAGCTTGGAATTTATCGCCTTTACCTTGATAAGCTTGTGCCATCACGATAAATCCTTTTGCTACCCAATAATCGTACGAAGAGAAGGAATCAGATATATCTAGTGCTGATTTAATAGCACCATCGTAATTTTTATTTTTCAATTGTTGTTCAGCAACCAAGAATCTTGCTTCAGCACCGGTTTCAGTTTTAGACTTCAACGCTGCCAAGTTTAATTCTTTCATGCCCTCAGAACCTTTGGATGTTGACAAGTAAGCTTTGGCTGCATACAAGTGAGCTTTTGCGATATCCTCTTCTGAAGATTTTTCATACTTCTTAATGATATTCGCATAGTTCAAAGTTTCAGCATAATCACCCATATTGAAATAACTTACCAATAGGTTATTTACTGCCCAACCGTAATTCTCTTTATATTCAGAAGTTAATTCTAGTTTCTTCAATACCTGAACTGCTTCGTTGTATGCCTTATTTCTTAAATGCAATTTCGAAACGGAGATCAATGTACGTTCGGTATATGCTGAAGTCCAGTCATTCATAATGATATTGAAGTCATGCATAGCTTCAGAATCTTTCCCTAGATTGGCATTACTTTCAGCACGGATAAAACGAGCATGTTTTTCATGAATTGGTTTAGGGAACTTATCGAAATAAGCATTCACCGCCTCAATAGCTGGCTGCCAGTTTCCGCGATCAAATAAAGTACGTGCGATAGAGAAGGTATGAGCATCCTGTTCAGCAGTACTCAAGTCACCGATATTGGTGCTTGTTGCATAACGGATATAACCGGAAGCATCACCTTTATCCAAGTAGATATTTTCAATGGATGCCAATGCTTGTTTAGCTTCATCCGTCGTTGGGTATTGATTTACTACCCTTTGGAATGTTGCTAAAGCAGCATCATTATCATCCTTATTGTATTGAACAAGACCAATAGTCGTCAATGCTCTAGGTACGTAAGAACTTCTTGGGTATTGTTCTACCATTTTTTGTAAACCAGCAATTGCTTGGTCGTGGTCACCCATCAAGAAGTAAGTATAAGGAACTTCGAATGCCACATCATCCGCATAATTGGATTTCGGATACTTCGCCATTACAGAATTCAAGGTGGCAATCTTACCATTGTTATCTCCTTGAAGCCCTAATAGAATACCTTTTTGGAATAAAGCGTAGTCTTGACTTTGTGCTCCAGAAGAGATCAAGCGATCGTAGTAATTTGCTGCTTTGCTATAATTCTTGATTGCCAAGTAAGAGTCAGCGGCACGAGCCATAGCATCATTTCTTGTATTCAAGTCAATACCATCTTTACCACCACCTGCTAGGAAGCGTTCAAAGTAGTTCGCTGCAGTACTGTAGTTGTCAGCTCTGAAAGCGGCATATGCCAATGCGTAATTTGCATAGTTGTAAACATCTGTTTTCCTAGCTGCCGGTAATTGCAAGAATTTATTGAAGGCAGCGACTGCCTCTTTGTATTTACGTACTTCGTACATCGCTTCAGCTTTCCAATAGGTCGCTAAAGCATAGATTTCTTCATCGTAACGATTTGCTTCAGAACGCATGAACATGGAAATACCATTTTCAAATGCACGTTCATTATAATATTCCAAACCACGGTAATAAGTTACCTTTTGGTAAGCGGCATTTGCGTCTTTTCCTCTATTCGGAAGATCTTCCAATACATCTACCGCAGCACGATAATTTTTAGTACTCAACAATACCTCAGCCAATAAAGTCTTCGCTTCTTCCTGACGCTTCGACCTTGGATACGTTTGCATATATTCATTGATCGCATCTAAGGCAACTTGGTGGAATTCCAAGTCGTAGGATAATTTCGCATAGTTAAACAAACCTTCTTCCTTTAATTGCGGATCAAAATCTAGTTTTGAAGCTCTGAAGAAAGCATTTCTTGCGCTTTGTTTATTTCCTGTTTTCAAGAAAGCATCCCCTAAAGTGATCATGGCACTTTGGAAGTATGCATCCGGTTCCTCAAGTTTTTCTAATTCAGAAATTGCTTTTTCGTATTCACCCAATTTGTAATTGATGTAACCGATTTGGTAGCTATCTTGATTATTTTGAGTTTTACCTTGATCTTGAGCCTGGAATCTATCGTAGTAATCTTTTGATTTTGCTAAGTCTCCTTTAATGAAATACGTTGCTGCAATAATTCGAAACATCTCCGTTTCACTTTCTTGCTTGGTAGTTTCAAGTTTAGGAAGTGCATAAGCTAATACATCATCATAGCGTTTATCTAAGAAGTAAAGGGCTGTGATGTAATATGGATAACTGTTTTCATAAGTTTTAGAACCTTCCAGTCTTTCAAACTCATTCAATGCAGTTTTATATTCTTGGTTTAAATAGCTCAGGTAAGCTGAGTAATAAATTGAGGCCTCTTGGTACTGGCCTTTTTGGTCTTTTAATTCGTTGAATACTGGTCTGGAGGATTCATAATCGCCGGTCATAAATTTAGCATAAGCTAATTTGAATCTATACTCAGTATTTTCTGCGCCGGCTAAATTTTTGCTATCAATTTTTTCAAACCATTCAATGGCTTTAGGATAATCCTTTTGAGCATAGTAGGATTTTCCGATTTGGAAGTATGCGGCTTTTGAATTTGCACTTGCTGGATAATCTTTAATGTATTTTAAAAAGCGATTTTCAGCATCAGACTCTCCTAATTCTAAAGCACATACGGCCTGATAAAATCTAACATTCTCTTTCAGTAGGCTTAGTTCCTTAGTTTCATCCAATTGAAGAGATGACTTGGTTCTGATCTCCTCAAACTTATCGAATTGCTTTGCTGCCGAACTAAACTTCCCTCTTTCGTATAGCTCGAGGCCGTCCTTGTAGGCCTTATTTACCTCTTGCCATGCAGAATGTTGTGCCAATACCGGTGTACTCAATAAGCTCATCGCCACACCTAACTGGTAAATTTTTTTATACATATGATTGAATACTCCTTTTAATGAATGCTTCTGTAGTTTTAACGATTTTTTGAAGGGAAACACCTTGGATAAATGATACAATTCCTTCAACTTACGAAATTAATGGATAACTTGAATGTTTTCCTCAAAAGTTGTTAACACCTGTGGATAACCCAGTGGTTTTAACGTTATTTAACATTAAGTATTGGTTTGTTGAGCATTGACAAGAATGCTAAATTTTTCAGATTTCTACACGTCATATCCTTCATATTTCTGTCCTGTTTTTTGAACTTAATTTCCTTAACCATTAGTTATGATTTTAGGCTCAAAGTCTGTTCCATTATAGCTAATGTTTCAATAAAGTTGCTAACATAATTTTTGAATAAAAAAAGCCCGAAACCATAGATTTCGAGCTCTAATTTTTTGATGAATTACAGATTTGCAATTCGTATTTATTGTCAACCCAAATTGAATAAATTGGGTTGAGATTTACTTATCCTCTTTTACCAGCCAGGAGATATAACACAGCCATACGAACTGCTACTCCATTTTCTACTTGATCCAGAATAATGGAATGGTTGCTATCCGCCACATCAGAAGTAATTTCGACACCACGATTGATTGGACCTGGGTGCATAATCACAATTTCCTTATCCAAAGAATCTAAGATTTGCTTATTCAATCCATACAACATGGAATATTCCCTTAATGAAGGAAAATAAGCGATATCCTGGCGTTCCAACTGTATTCTCAACATATTGGCAACATCACACCAATTCAATGCTTTCATTAAGTCATGTTCAACCTTTACTCCTAACGAAGTAATGTATTTAGGAATCAATGTTGTTGGGCCACATACCATTACCTCTGCTCCTTGTTTTTGTAAGCATAAAATATTGGACAATGCAACTCTGGAGTGAAGAATATCACCAATGATGGCGATCTTTTTACCAGCGACTTCTCCTAATCTTTCACGGATAGAAAAAGAATCCAGTAAAGCTTGAGTGGGATGTTCATGGGCACCATCGCCAGCATTGACGATTTGTGCATCTACATGTTTACTTAAGAATACACCTGCTCCAGCATAAGGATGTCTCATCACGATCATATCCACCTTCATGGCAAGGATATTATTGACTGTATCAATTAAGGTTTCACCTTTACTAACTGAAGAAGATGAAGCTGCAAAATTCACGATATCAGCAGACAAGCGTTTTTCAGCCAACTCAAAGGAAAGACGCGTACGCGTAGAGTTTTCGAAGAACACATTTGCAATGGTAATATCTCTTAATGAGGGTACCTTTTTAATAGGGCGATTCAATACTTCTTTAAAGTTTGCTGCCGTATCCAAGATCAATTGGATATCGTTGCTATTTAAATCCTTGATACCTAATAAATGGCGGGTACTAAGTTGTTCAGATGTTGACATTTGTTAATCAATAAAATCTTTTATTTTTTCTCGGTGATCAAGACAATACTATCATTATCGTCGACCTCTTTCCAGCTCACAATTACTTTTTGGGAATCGATAGAATCCACTTGTATTCCTATGTAATCAGGTTGAATAGGAATTTGTCTGGAGAAACGACGATCTACCAAGACCATAAGTTCAATTCTGTTGGCACGTCCAAAAGCCTGGATAGCATCCATCGCAGAGCGGATTGTTCTTCCAGTCCAAAGTACATCATCCACGAGGATGACATCTTTACCTTCAATAATAAAGTCGATTACGGTACTGTTGGCAGCTAATGGGCTGGCTCCTTTCATTCTGAAATCATCTCTATAGAAGGTGATATCCAAAATACCTAGTGGCACTTGAACTCCAGTCATTGATTTGATTTCCTGTACTAATCTTTCGGCTAAATAGGTTCCGCGGGGTTGAATTCCAATGATTACGGCGTTGGAGAAATCTCCGTGATTTTCAATTAATTGTTGAGACAATCGCTTGAGCGTAATCTGAAACTTCGGTCCATCTAATAATATCGATTGTTTCATCTATGGATTTATTTAGGCAAAAATAAGGCATTTTTTCCAAAATTCGTAATTAAAGCCAGATTGGATTGGAAATAATAAAGCAGCCTATGAATAAGCTGCTTTATTATTAAACTGTTATGAATTAAATTCATAACTCCGTATAGAGTTAAGCCTAATCTAATGTCAAAACTCTCTTAAATTGCTTACCGTCTATTTCAAAATAGTAATGAAATTGTGGTTTATAGACATTACTAAACCGTGAAGTATAATTTATTTGATCATTCTTAAAAAGTTCAAACTGTTCAGTGTTAGCAGATTTTACTTGCCCGAATCCATCAACTACTTCCATTTTTTTAATTGTCACTTTCTTATCGCCTAGGTTTGAAATATAATGAGTAATAACTGCCGTATAGAATCCATTAATATTAGTAATTGAAGAAGAAGACCTTCCAACTTTGACATCTGAATCAAGACCTTTTACAACAATCGTACAATTGTTATTAATAATAGGATTATCCTGGGAAGTCGCAACAATATCAACCCTTCCTGGAGATTTGGCTGTAATTATTCCATTTTGATCAACCGTTGCAATTTGAGGGTTGCTTGAGCTCCAAATTATAGTCTTATTCTGCGCATTAGAAGGATCAACACTTGCATAAAGTGTAAATTTATCCCCTAAATTCAATTCTTTATAACTTTCACTCAGGCTTATCAAAACAACTCTAGCAGGTGTAATTTTGAAGGTGCAAGTAGCAAGAATACTAGGATTTTCTGCGGATTTTACAGTTATTACCACAGTTCCTTCTTTTTTGGAAAAGACATTTCCGTTTTGGTCTATTGTAGCAATAGTTGTATTATTTGAAGTCCAAATAACAGCTTTGTTATGAGCATCTGCCGGGCCAACATTCGCGATAAGGCTAAAAGATTGTCCAACCTCCATAGTCCCTTGAGTTTCATTCAATGTTATTTTTGAAACTTTAATAGTTACAACTTTAATTTTCGCAGTTGCAGATACAGATCCATCTTTAGGTTTTACAGTAATAACAACTTCCCCTTCTTTTAACCCTTTCACTTCACCATCAACTACAGTTGCAATGGTTTTATTTGAAGATTCCCATACTAATTCCTTATTAGTTGTATTTTCTGGTTTTACAGTTGCTATTAATTTAAAGATTTCTCCGACTTTAACCTCACCTGTTGCACTATTCAACTCAATTGTCTTTGCCAATACATCCTTAACATTAATTTCTATTTCTGATGAAACATTAGTACCACGGATATTAGCGGTCAATTTCGCTTTACCAGCTTTCAGACCTTTAATTTTCGCATCCTTAACTGTAAATATTGTAGGGTCACTTGAAGTCCAATCTATTGAATAACTAGTAATATTTGTAGTATTAGGTGGATCTATAGAATATTTTACGATGACAGAATCTCCTACAAAAACATTCGTATTAGGCAGCTCCAATTTTAATTTTTCAGGTACTATAGGTAGAACATTTACTATGACCCTCGCTTTGAGATTTTCCTCTGCTAAAGTTGCTGTAATTTCAGACTTCCCTTCTTTTAAGGCCTTGATTATGCCCAAGTCATTCACAGAAACAACGTCTGGATTTGAACTGGTAAGTTTATATTTTGGTTTTGGTAATTTTTGAGAGTAGTGGGCAAGATGCAAAGTATCGGACTTACCAATTAACAATTGAACTTCATTTTCAATAAATTCAATTTTTGTGATCTTTTCAGGAACAGCTTCTTCTTTGTCTTTACTACAGGAAATAAAAATAAAAACAAATGCCATTAGCACTAAGCTGTACTTAGCAAATAGGAAATTAGATTTCATAGAGATGATAAATTAGTTTGATTGGGCACAAAAGTAGAAAAGGAATAATTATTTTGACTACGGCTTACCGTAAATCAATAAAACTTCCCTGAAATCAAGAGTACTTCCTTGCTGTAGGTGATAATCGCATTCAAGAATACCACAATCCGACAATATTCTCCATAAAAAAAGGGTTGCCATTTCTGGCAACCCTTTTTCGAAAAGCAACAATCTTATTGATTAGCGGCTTCGTATAATGGTCTATAAGTTTCGAAGATTTGATTGACTTCCTTCAACAAATCTTGTTGTTTAGCATCTGTTAATACCTGTTGGTAATTTTGGATAGCTGCTAAACCAAAACGCATATTTCTAAATTCTAAATTTGGTTTTGTTTCCGCGATTTTCATATAATATTCCATATTCTCACGAATGAACTTCAAGTTACGTTGAACAATTTCATTCGCTTTCGCAGTTTCACCAGTTTTATACATTGCATCAACCAATGAGGTATAGGAGAATGCTTCCGACATTAAGTAAGTACGCTTAGGTAAGTTTTCGTAAGCATTATTCACCAGTTTCTTAGCTTCCACATTTTTACCCATTGAGAGTAAGTTCTGCGCAGTTTCACCAAAGATATTACCAGCATACATACTGATATAACGGTATGAATCTGGGTCTAAATATTTGGAATGAGCAATATTACCCCAAGTAAATTTATTGATGATATTGTTGTAAGTACCTTCAACATCTGTAATTGGACCTGACACTTGACCTTCAGCAGCCAATGCAACTGGCATTAATCGCATTGCGAAACCTTCAGAAACTAAGTATTTATCCAGTCCGATCATATTATCTTCAGGAGTTGTGGTCGTAAAATATACAGGACGTTTCCAATCGTTATTAGCCAAAATAGCCATTATCGAAAGGTCAGCACGGCTGATGATACCACCATTGAATGTCCATTGCATGGTATCCACAATTGCATCTTCCCATTCTTTAGGAACCACTTTATTCGAGATCACAGAGTTTTTGTTCACCTTATATTGCATTTTCTTGGTAGGAAGAATGTTTGCATATTCTCCACTTTGCAACTGAACCTTATACTCTTGTTTATCAGAAAGCATAATTTGCAATAGATCTTCGATATCAACATGTCCAGGGATATTCATGTCGCTGAAGTAAATAACATCACGAACACCATCCTTAATTTTCTCTGGGTCGATATTAATTGGCAATGCATCAGCATCATTAACCTTATGCATCATTTGTTTCATATACCAATCCGCACTCAATAAACTTAAGTTCACCACACGGACATCTGTACGAAAACCTTCTACCTCTTGAACGTACCATAATGGGTAAGTATCATTATCTCCATAACTGAACAAAATAGCATTTGGAGCACATGATTCCAGGTAATTCTTTGCCATATCACGAGCAAGGAATTTCTGCGAACGATCGTGATCATCCCAGTTCTGGCTCGCTAGCAAAATTGGTCCACAAAGCATGGAAAGCGCAGTAGCACCAATAGCAGCATTTTTAGCATTCAGCTTTTTAGAAAGCAGATCAGCAATCCAAATCACTCCCATGCCGACCCAAATACAGAAAGCATAGAATGATCCTGCATAGGCATAATCCCGTTCACGTGGCTGTAATGGGGTTTGATTCAAGTATAAAACGATAGCTAGACCCGTAAAGAAGAACAACAAGGTAACTACCGAAGCGTCACGTTGCTGATTCTTAAACTGCCATATTGCACCGACAATCCCTAAAATCAATGGCAAGAAGAAATAAGTATTTCTACCTGCATTTTCCTTTTCGGAAGTTGGTAATGCGTATTGACCGCCTAAGCGAACATTATCGATTGGTTTAATTCCGGAAATCCAGTTTCCTTCTGTAAAGGATCCTTGCCCCTGCTGGTCATTTTGACGGCCAACAAAGTTCCACATGAAGTACCGGCTATACATCTGACCGATTTGATACCCAAAGAAAAACTTTAGGTTGTCAACCATCGTCGGTGACTCACCTGGCCCAAGGTTCAAAAATTCCCGATAGTATGATTCATGTTTATCAGAATAAATCCGAGGGAATAAAGTGCTGTGACTCCATGAATAATCAAATTTCTTTTTCGCTACAACATATTTATCTCCATCCTTGCGGTAAATATTTCCAGTTTCAAATACATCCGTTGGCTTAGCATCAAAATATCTACCTTTTATCAATGGCTCATCTCCGTATTGCTCACGGTTAAGATAGCTCAAGAAGGTAAAAACGTTATCTGGATCTGAGTTATTCAAGGTAGGATTTGCTTTCGCTCTTACCAAAATCATGGTAAAGGAACTGTATCCAAAGATGATAAATGCAAGACTTAACAAAGAAATATTAAGGATAGGTTTTACATGTTTCCATGAATACCAAATTCCGAAGATCAATAAGCCAACAACCAATAGAGCAAAGAAAGTAGCTCCGGTTCCAAAGCCTAAGCCCAATTGGTTTACAAAGAATAAATCAGAGAATGCTGCGAACTTGATCAGGTATTGAATCACTCCCCATAGAACGATGGCAAGGACAATTACCCCGATAATCAATGCTTTTGCAATACCTGCACCCGTGATTTTTGAAGTTCTTCTGAAATAAATGACCAATGCAATTGCTGGAATTACTAGTAAGTTCAATAAGTGAACTCCGATTGAAAGTCCCATCACATAGGCAATCAGGATCAACCAACGGTCTGCACCTGGCTCATCGGCATGTTCTTCCCATTTTAGAATTCCCCAAAATACCACTGCAGTACACAATGAAGACATGGCATATACCTCTGATTCTACTGCTGAGAACCAAAAAGTGTCTGAGAAAGTATAGGCTAATGCACCTACTACCCCAGCTCCCATGATTTTGATTAAATTACCTTCTGATAGTTTTTCAGATTTTGATAAGCTTGTAAAGGCCTTTTTTGAAAGTGCTGTAATGGTCCAGAATAGAAATGTAATGGTTAATCCACTACAAACTGCCGAACCCACGTTCATCCAATAAGCAATTCGGGAATTGTCACCCATTGCAAGATTGGAAAATAAATTTTGGATCATTAAGAATAACGGAGCACCAGGCTGATGCACAATTTGAAGTTTGTACGCCGAGGCAATAAATTCACCTGTATCCCACCAGCTTGTTGTTTTTTCAAGCGTCAATATGTAGGTAATAGTAGCAATAATCCCCACTAACCAACCTAACAGGTTATTGATTTTTTTATAGTTCATACTAAAATATAGAAGGTTTTTCTAAAAAATATGCTTCGAAAATAAGGAATACAAATTATAATTAGACAAATAGTTTCGAATTTATGCCAGTAAAAACTGAGAAACATCCTTGACTGCTCCTGCAAGAAAGATTCTTTGAAAAAATATTGCTCTGAAAATCAGTATATTTAATAATTAACGTGATTTTTTATTTGCAGAATAGAAAAGTCGGCGTATATTTGCATCGTCAAAAGGGAACAACCTGATGACAAAACCAAAAAGGATTGCCCAATAGTATAATGGTAGTACGACGGTTTTTGGTGCCGTTTGTCTTGGTTCGAATCCAGGTTGGGCAACAGAAAAAAGGCTTGAAACAATGTTTCAAGCCTTTTTTTATTTATTATACCATCTACTCCAAAACCAGATTAATCTGATGCTTTCCTAAAAACTTCAATACCCTCCTATTTATAGGTATTTTTTCCTGCTATATATTTAAAGATATTTGAAGTAATACTATAAAAATGAAGCTCTGCCTGACCCTATTCAAAAACCTCCAACTTGTTACTCAGTCGAGGTCAACATCTGGATGTATTTAAATTTTATTAAATAGTCAAATAAATACCCTTTACAGGTAGTATATTTAAGAAATAAGCTTTCTTCTTACTTTCTGTTTATTTATCTGGCCTCAGCAAAAACTTAAGTTTTAAGTATGGGTTGATACAGTAATATAGAATGGTTTTGACATAGTGGATTTAGAGCGGGATTCAAAAGATTGAATTGAATTAATGCAAGCTTTCTATTATTTGACATAATAGAAGTCGAAGAAACAACGAATAACATAACATTACATGTCAGAAGGAAGGAAAATTCTTGCGTTAGTTGATGACCACCCTATTGTGATTGAGGGATTAAAATCGGTATTATCGAAATGGAACAAACAATATGATTTGATATGTTTTTCCAATGGGAAATCTGTGCTTTCCTATATCCATGACAACCATATAGATATAGTCTTATTGGATATTTCTCTACCAGACATCAATGGCTTGGAGGTATGCAAGATCATTACCACGGAAAATCCAAGAACCAAGGTTGTCGGCCTGAGCAATCAAGCTGAGTTTAGTGTGATATCCATTATGCTCGAAAATGGCGCCTCAGGATTTCTATTAAAAGAAGTTCCAGCAAACGAAATTATCCGCGGATTAGATCAGGTAATGGCTGGAGAAACAGCATTGAGTGAGGAAGTGAAAAATATTCTAGCCAACCAATGCAATCAGAAACAAAAACTCCCTTCCTTAACCAAACGAGAGAAACAATTGATTCAGTTATTGGCACAAGGAAAAACAACACATATAATTGCAGAGGAATTATCCCTAAGTAAATTTACAGTGGATACCTATCGGAAGAATTTATTACAAAAATTCAATGTTAAAAATAGCAGCGAATTATTGGTTCTTCTGATTGAAAATAAAATGATTTAAGCCATCATTTTGGGACTTTTATGATATAAAGACAGCATTATTATCGTACTGGAAATACAACATACATGAGTATTCATATTTTATAATCTGAAACATTTATCTAACTTTGCGGCTACATTAAGTTAACAGGCTTAAAATAAGCTCAACAATGCTGCAAAAAACGAAATTTCATAATAAAAAACCCCAATAAATCATTTCACCATGCCTTTGCAATTTAACACCGTAAAATTATTTGCTGGTTCAGGAACTTTAGAATTAGCAGACAAGATTTCTAAATCATACGGAAAACCTCTTGGAGACATGACATTGTCAAAGTTTTCAGACGGCGAAATTCAACCTTTCTACAACGAATCTGTTCGTGGAAGTGATATTTTCTTAATTCAATCTACTAACCAACCTACAGACAATCTTTTAGAATTATTGTTGATGATTGATGCTGCAAAGCGTGCTTCTGCGCATTACATCACGGTTGTTGTTCCTTATTTCGGTTATGCACGTCAAGATCGTAAAGACAAACCGCGTGTGGCTATCGGAGCAAAAATGATTGCTAATTTAATTACTGCAGCTGGTGCTCACCGTATCATGACGATGGACCTGCATGCTGCTCAGATTCAAGGATTTTTTGATATCCCTGTAGATCACTTGGATGGTGCGATTATCTTCGTCCCTTATATCAAATCGTTGAAATTAGAAAATCTAATGATCGCTTCTCCGGATATGGGTGGTTCATACCGCGCTCGTACGTTCGCTAAATTCTTCAATGCTGAAGTTGTTATCTGTGATAAACGCAGAAAACGTGCTAACGAAATCGAATCCATGTCTATCATTGGGGATGTGAAAGGTCAAGACGTAGTGTTGATCGATGATATCTGTGATACTGCTGGTACTCTTTCTAAAGCAGCAGCGCTTATCATGGAAAATGGTGCTAGATCTGTACGCGCAGTTTGTACTCATGCTGTATTGTCTGGAAAAGCATATGAAACTATTCAAAACTCAGTATTAACAGAAATGATCGTAACAGATACTATTCAGTTAAACCCTGAGAAAGCAGCTCAATGCTCAAAAATCAAAGTTTTATCAACTGCAGATCTTTTTGCAAATGCTATTAAAAATGTAAATGAACATGGTTCTATCTCGGATTTATTCGACGTGAAATAAACCATTATTCGTTAATAATATTAGATAAGGATACTCTTTCAGGGTATCCTTTCTTTTTGCACGCCGCTTACTCCCTAAGTAACAGAGATTTATTTTCCCTTTACTACCAAAAAATCTTTCATCAATTCAATTTATTCATTATCTTTGCACCTCAAATTTTAATATTTAAAACATGAAATCAATTGCTATTAGCGGTTCTGCAAGACAGAACGTAGGGAAAAGAGATGCTAAGGAGTTGCGTTACGAGGGAAATATCCCTGCAGTTCTTTACGGTGGTAAAGAACAAACACATTTCTCAGTATCCGCAGCTGATTTGAAGCCAGTTCTTTACACTCCAGAAGTTATCTTCGTAGAATTGGAAATCGGTGGCAAAAAATCGAAAGCTATCGTTCAAGAAGCTCAATTCCATCCATTAACTGACGAAGTTACTCACGTTGACTTCTTACAATTATTTGATGACAAAGAAGTTTCTGTAAACATTCCAATCAAATTAGTTGGTACTTCTCCAGGTGTTAAAATGGGGGGTAAATTAGTTCAAAAATTACGTAGCCTTCGCGTTAAAGCTCTTCCTAACAACTTACCTCAAGAAATCGAGGTTCCTATGGAAGGCCTAGAAGTAGGTAAATCTTTCCGCGTTGGTCAAGTTTCTTTAACTGATGCTAAAGTATTAAACAATGCTGACGATACTATCGTTTCAGTAACAATGTCACGTGCTCTTCGTCAAGCTGAGCAAGAAGCTGCTAAAGCTGCTAAAGGTGGTAAAAAATAAGTACTAGCAATAGTATAAAAAATTAAAGGCATCGATCACTCGATGCCTTTCTTATTTACCCTAAACTTGCCTCTAACTGAATAGACTTTGGAAAAAGAATATTATTCTCTAAATGAATATGCTTGTGTAAATCTTGCTCAAACTCCCTGAGCATCTCAAAAGCTACCTGATAGGTACTGCACGCATCGACTGGCGCCGTGTACTGATCACTTAAATCTGCAATCTTCGCAAATCTGTCACCCTCTTGTTCATGCTCATGAATCATCATACTGATCGGATTCTGAACAGAACCAAATCCAGGTTGATTGTAATCTCCCTTCGAATTTTGAGCCTCTTCTAATTTCTCAATAAATGGAAATAGAATCTTTTCCTCTTTTTCTAGGTGATGAAACAAATCTGAACTACTCTCAACAAATAATTTATTGATCTCAAATAATTCAGGATGTCTCTCGCCATGAACCCTGCAAATCTTATCTAAATACGTTTGTAATACCGGAACTTTCTCCCGAACGTAACGATGGTGGGTCTTCACAATATAGGACGCTAATAGATCCGATGGCCATGAATTAAAATCAATATCATTCGCTGATTTCTGTTCCAATACCTCTTCCAACTCAGCTATTAACTTGTCCGATTGCAATCCTTTCTTTTTTACCGCCTCCTCAACGGTTATCTGACCCCCACAACAAAAATCTAAACCATACTTGGAAAATATGGCCGCTGCCTTAAAGTTCTTGGCAACTATATCTCCTATTTTTTCTTCTTTTAAATTTTCCATGATTTCTGCAATTTCTTTTTTTACAGTAACCTTAAGAACTTATCCCAGGTTAATCTGTGAGTAAATTTACACTAATTTTTTATTTAAGACAAATTTATCGCTTTTATATTTATTAAAAAATAATCCTCCCTATTTATAAAAATGATAACCGTTATATTTTCTCATTTGCACTTCACGGAGAACGGATAAGAACATGGTTCTTCTATTTAACATATCATAGATAAACCTTACTTTTGCAAGCATGAATTATCTAATAGTAGGTTTAGGGAATATCGGAAGAGAGTATGCTGACACAAGGCATAATATAGGTTTTATGGTGGCTGACGAATTGGCAAATCAAGCTGGAACTACTTGGTCGACATTAAAACACGCCTATTACACCGAATATAAACAACGCGGACACAATGTTTTTGTGATTAAACCAACCACCTTTATGAACTTAAGTGGTAAAGCCGTTAACTATTGGATGCAAGAGCTTAAAGTTCCAATCCAGAATGTATTGGTTATCGTGGATGACCTTGCGATTCCTTTTGGATCCTTACGCATCAAACCTAAGGGTTCTGCCGCTGGACACAATGGCCTAAAATCTATCGAAGGCTCTGTTGGTGGACAACATTATGCCCGCTTACGCTTTGGGATTGGCGACAACTACCCCAAAGGTAGACAAGTAGACTATGTATTAGGTCCATTTGATAAAGAGGAACAAAGAGAATTACCTGCTTTAATCGAGCACTCAGTAAAAATGGTAAATAGTTTCATCAACATCGGAATAGAACTAACGATGACAAACTTGAATACTAAGTAATTTCAACACGATTTCTATTTAATATTTCCTTAATATTTTGTATATTATCGCAAATAACTTGCTATAAATACATGGATAGAATACGACCATTTATTACCATTCCAATCATTTTGATCTTCTTTATCTGGGGATCGACTCAAGCATTCCATTTATTGAGTGCTGCTTCTGACTGGGATGTATTTGTGGGTGTATGTTTGGCACTTCTTCTGATTGCCATCCTCTATAAATTCATTATTTATATCTTAAAAAAATAAACCAACCAATATTAATGTATGAAAAGAAATCTAATTGCTTTAGGAGCTACCCTATTTATTGCTTTATTAGTTTGGCTCATTTGCACTGAAAGAATCGACGCCGGCTATGAAGGTATCAAAGTAAAACTTTATGGATCTGAAAAAGGAGTTCAGGATGTAAGCCTGGTAACTGGTAGGGTATGGTATAACCCTATTACCGAGTCGATCTATGAATTCCCAACTTATGTCCAAACGGTCAATTATGATAACTTCACAGTAAATGCAAAGGATGGTTCAGTTTTTACAGTAGACCCTACCCTATCTCTTCGAGTTTCAACAGGAAGTACACCTAAAATCTTTACTAAGTACCGTAGACCTGTAGATGAAATTTTGAACATGACCCTAGTAAACCATATCAAAGATGTATACCGGATCGAATTCAATAAATATTCCACAGACTCCATCATCAGTAATCGCGAGAAATTTGAAAATGGTGTTCAGGATAAGATGGTTAAATTTCTGGAAGGTGAAGGATTCATCCTTGAACAATTGACCTCCGGAATTCAATACCCAGAGTCAATCACCCAAGCGATCAATGCTAAAAATGCAGCGATTCAGAAGGCTCAGCAAGCTGAAAACGAATTGAAGGTGGTAGAAGCTGATGCCAGAAAGATGATCGTGCAGGCGGAGGCTGAATCCAAAGCAAACCAATTGAGACAGCAAACCTTGTCACCATTGATTATTCAACAACAATTCATTGAGAAATGGGATGGATCAACTCCTCTTTACGGGAATAGTCCAGTCATCTTTAAGGAATTGAAATAAATAATAAAAAGGCAGCCCTCGGGTTGCCTTTCTTGCCTGAATTGATTTAGTAAATAAATAATATTTAATAAAGATTTTTGTCCTGTTTATTTATTGAGTTCTAACAATAACAACTCCATGTTGAGCCCCTTTCTTTCCATACTCTGATTTCAATGCCTCTGAAGGAGGTAAATGCTGTAGAAATTTGATCTTTTTGACATCTAATTTTTTCAAATCTTTATAGCTTGATTTTTTTCCATTGATTAGAAAGTAAGCTTTTTGAATGTTTTGACTTGTCAACAGTTTTTCCGTAGAATTAGAATCTGAAAAAGACCAGGTTCTATACTGTGACCTCATCGGAGGAACTCTTGTCGCTTTCTGGGCCTGGTCTGTTTGACCTTCATCCGTATTAGCTTGACCAGCGACTGTTATTCGAGAAGGCTCTCCTTTTAAGATTATTCGAGCTGGCTCAGAGGCAGGCTCTCCTTTTAAGGTTATCCTTGCAGCTCCACTGACTGGTTTTCCCGCAACGACTACTGGCTCATTACCATTCTCCTTGGCAAATTCTTTCGTGATTATTTTAACGCTTGGTTTCTTAATACCGTTTGCATCCTTTATAATCTCTATGCTCTCCAGATCATTAGGATTTATCTCATTAAATCTCTCAAGAACAGACTCCTTACCATTAATAAAAAACTTGGTGCCTTCAGGAAATTCCTTCAATGACATTTTTGAAAATGTTTTATTTGCTAATGAATCTGAGCTGATTCTTTTTCTAGTAACTATCCCACTCACTTTTCCCCTTAAATTATCACCTAGAAAACCTTTCGTTGCCGCTTCTTTCTTGGTTGTGATGAGGATAACGCCGTTTTTTCCTTCTTCTCCATAAAGTGCAGTCGCTGATTCACCTTTCAGCACTTCCATGGATTCGAAAAATATGGGGTTAAGAATTCCACTCTTGAAATTCTTAGGCAATTTCTCTCCATCCAAAACGTACAGAGGATTTTTATTGGTATCCAATGGAACCACATTTACCATGGAGACTGATTTCCCTGGCCTTTTACTTCCATCTCCGGACACTCCAGGACTTACCATATCGAAATACTCCTTGGTATCGATTACCTCACCCGAATCTCTCTTGGTCGTATCATTTTGAAGCTCTATGCTGATCGCCTTTTTTATTTTTTGTTTAAGATCTGTTTCCTGAAGTTTGATTACCACATTTTCAATTTTTGCTTCTGCTTGGTTCACCGTAAAGGTTATACCAGCAATGATCAGGATCGGTAATAGGAAAACATATTTCCCAAGTTCCAATTTGGATGACCGTTTTTTGTTCATCATCATAATGCGCTTTTTTAAAGTTTTAAAATTAAACTGATTGCTGATACCAACCGAAGCTCCTTGCTTGGTCACATGCAGCAACGAGTATTGATAACTTTGTCGGTCCACACCCTTATCTAGAACTTGTTGATCAGTCAAGAATTCTAGATTTTCACGTACGGCTTTGCGCATATACCATACGAAGGGATTATACCAACAACAAACCAATACTATTTCAAACAATAAAACATCGATACTGTGATGGCCTTTCACATGTACATATTCATGCTTGAAAATATCTTGTAGCTCCAAATCTTGGTGCTGTTCTTTGTGCACATAAATTTTATTGAAAAATGAAAATGGCGTAATCGGAAACACCACATTCCTAAAGAAATACTCACGCCATTGAGAAGGCCTGGAGTACCAATGAATCCGAATCAAACTCCCCAATTGAATAGCTAGTTTCACGAATAGGACTATTACACCTATCCCAGTCAAATACACCAATAAATCACTTAAACTGAAGACCTCCTCCTTCGGCTCAAACACCATCGGAAAATATTCCATAATAATGCCTTGGGGCAACTCAATCTTTTTGGCAAACCAGGAATTAATATCCAAAAAAGGATAAATAAATGCATACAAGGTACCTAACATTAAATAGATCCTATTCAACCTATAAAAGGTCAAATTCTTAAGCAATAACTGGTATCCTAGATACAATAACGCTAGTAATAAATTTATCTGGATGATATAGGTCAGTAGGCTTTCCATAACGTTAGGATTTATTATGCTTAATCATATCCATGATTTCTTCTAACTCCTTCTGACTTAACTTCTCTTCTTTAACAAAAAAAGAAACCATTTCCTTATATGAGTTTTTGAAGTAATCTCCCACAAAAGAATTCATAAAAGTCGCCTTATATTCCTCTTCCTTCAAGATTGGCTCGTACCGCTTAGCATTGGCATATTTAACAGCCTTTACATAACCCTTCTTCTCCAAATTCCGAATGGTTGAAGCCAAGGTTGTATAAGGCATTTCTTTATCCTTTAGGTTATCCAATATTTCACGAATAAAACCACCATCCAATTGCCAAATTGACAACATTGCTTCCTCTTCTTGTATCGTTAGTTTTTCCATTGGTCTACGTATTTATCACTAAATTACGAATTATTCGTAGATACAAAAACATTTTAACATATTTTATCAATTTGGACTACTGAATATGAAGACTTTAAAAGATAATTATATCCCAAATATGATTATTAGGTAATGGAGAACAAAGATTTGGCTCGAATCGACAAGTAATCTAATTAATACACTTAAATTGTCTTAAAATGACTATTTTGTGTCATAATTATTCATATTATACATCTGAAAATAGAAATCAATTTTATACATTTGTAAGAATACGATAAAAGTATAAAACACAAATAATACAAGAAATTTGATTATGTCTGAAACTGCATCTATTAACTTAAATGGGTCTACATTTGAGATGCCTGTTATAACAGGAACTGAGAACGAGAAGGCCCTAGATATTTCAAAATTAAGAGATTCAACTGGATACATTACCCTAGATCCAGGATTCAAAAACACAGGTTCTACAAAAAGTGCCATCACATTCTTAGATGGTGAAAAAGGTATCCTTCAATATAGAGGATATGCGATTGAAGATTTAGCAGAAAAATCAACTTTCCTTGAAGTAGCTTATCTATTAATTTACGGAGAACTACCTACAAAAGACGTATTAGAAAAATTCCGTTCCGATATCAGAGCGCAAATGATGATCCACGAGGACATGAAAAACTTCTTCGCAGGTTTTCCTTCCAAGTCGCATCCAATGGGTCAATTGTCTTGTTTAGTAGGTGCTTTGTCATCTTTCTATCCAGAATCCTTAAACCCAAATCAAACTGAAGAGGAAGAAAATAAAACCATCATCAATTTATTGGCGAAAATGCCAACGATTGTATCATGGATTCAAAAGAAATCATTAGGTCATCCAGTAGTATATCCTAAAAATAACTACGGATATATCGAGAACTTCTTGAACATGATCTTTGGTGAAGTTAATCAGGATAAAACCTTCGATCCATTGGTAATTGATGCGATGCATAAATTATTAATCTTACATGCTGACCACGAACAAAACTGTTCTACTTCAACGGTAAGAATGGTAGGTTCTTCAAATGCAAACATGTATGCTTCTATCTCTGCTGGTATCAATGCCCTTTGGGGTCCATTGCACGGTGGTGCTAACCAAGCAGTGATTGAAATGCTAGAAGCGATCAAAGAAGATGGTGGTGATGCTGATAAATACCTTGCAAAAGCTAAAGATAAAAACGATCCTTTCCGTTTAATGGGATTTGGTCACCGTGTTTACAAAAACTTCGACCCTCGTGCTAAAATCATTAAAAAAGCATGTGACGATGTCTTAGAAAAATTAGGTGTTCAAGACCCAGTATTGGATATCGCTAAGCGCCTTGAAGAAGCTGCACTTAACGATCAGTACTTCATCGACCGTAAATTATATCCAAACGTTGACTTCTATTCTGGTATTATCTACCGTGCGTTAGGTTTCAACTCCGATATGTTTACTGTATTGTTTGCTTTAGGTCGTTTACCAGGATGGATTGCGCAATGGAAAGAAATGCGTGACAACAAAGAGCCTATTGGCCGTCCTAGACAAGTATACATCGGCGAAACACTTCGTCCATATGTAGAAATTTCAAATAGAAAATAAGTTATTCCAAATAATTGAAAAGTCCCGATTAGTAAACTAGTCGGGACTTTTTTTATTTCGTTACTCTTTATTTCTATTAAACCCTCCCATGGAAACTGTACAAATAAAAAAGGCTCCTTTATGGGGAGCCTAAAATATTCTTATATAAATCTAATTATTGTTTGATCGAAATACGTTTTACAATGGTATCAGAACCACCAGACACTCTAACAAAATAAAATCCTTGTGATAATTTCTGTTGCGTATCAAAACTCAAGTTTTGCATGCCGGAGTCTAAATTTCCATTGTGTAAACTCAAAACCTCATTCCCTAAGGCATCCATTACCTTAATCGTAATATTACTTCCTTTCGCAAGTTTGAAATTTACAGAAATTTGTTCTGAGATAGGATTGTAGAAAACTTTCACGTTGTTGATCAGTTTATCGTTGTCTTCTTCTTTCAATTTTAATTTATCAAAAGCAGAAATTTCAGATACGGAACTGTTGTGTGAAGATAGAGAAACATTCGAATTAGAAGCCTGTGCGATGCCTCCCATCCCTATTAAAAGGCATAGTGAGCAGATAGCAAGGTGTGATATTTTTCTAAATTCTAATTTCATGTTTCAGTTAGATATTCGAATAAGGCTATGGTTTAATCAAATGTAAACATTTATTCGATAATTCCTAATACAAAAGTAATTAATTTTGAGATTTTTCTGGGGATTTTTTAAAGCCTTTAACAATTTTTAACAAGAAAATACGTTGTCGCTTTAAAAGTTGTAATTTCGCACCAAATTAAGACAATATATCTAATATAAATAATTATATGTCAGGAGACCATAAGCAAAACCTGCAGCGCCTAAGCTGGACAGGTTTATTAATCAGTCTAGGTATCATTTTCGGTGATATCGGTACATCTCCCCTCTACGTTTTCAAAGCAATTTTTAACAAAGGTGAAATCCAAGAAATCATGATCTATGGTGGTCTTTCTTGTATTTTCTGGACCCTAACCCTGCAAACTACGGTTAAGTATGTAATCATTACCTTAAACGCAGACAACAAAGGTGAAGGTGGTATTTTATCCCTTTATTCCTTAGTCCGCAAAAGAGCCAAGTGGCTGATTATCCCCGCAATTATTGGGGGTAGTACCCTATTGGCCGATGGTATGATAACCCCTGCAATTACAATTTCATCTGCCGTGGAAGGTTTGGCCATCAAAATGCCTGGATTCCCAACAATTCCCGTTGTGGTATTGATTATTTCATTGCTCTTTGTAATCCAACGATTCGGAACCAATATTGTAGGCCGTGTATTCGGTCCTTTGATGTTTATCTGGTTCACCACCATTGGGGTATTAGGATTTTCCTATCTGGATCACTCTCCTGAAATCTGGAAAGCATTAAACCCTTATTACGCCTACGAACTATTGGCAACTTACCCTAATGCCTGGTTTATTATCGGTGCCATATTTCTATGTACAACGGGGGCTGAAGCCTTATATTCTGACATGGGACACTGTGGAAAATCCAATATCCGCATTAGCTGGATTTATGTGAAACTCATGTTGATTTTCAACTATTTTGGCCAAGGCGCTTGGTTATTGGAACATGTTGGAACCCAAATGGGTGAAATAAACCCTTTCTACGCCATCATGCCAGATTGGTTTATTATCTGGGGGGTAACCATAGCTACAATCGCAGCCGTTATTGCCAGCCAGGCAATGATCTCTGGATCATTTACGCTGATCGCTGAAGCTGTACGATTGAATATCTGGCCAAAGGTTGCCATTCGTTATCCAAGTGACCATAAAGGACAAATCTATGTCCCTTCGGTAAACTTGATCCTATATCTGGGCTGTATGTTGATTATTCTAATCTTTAGAGAATCCAGCAATATGGAAGCAGCCTATGGACTGGCGATCAACCTGACCTTTATCATGACCACCATCTTAATGACGGTCTTTATGATTCGGAAACGAATCAACCCGATATTGGTCGGCTTATTCGCTGTCGTTTATACTATTATTGAAATTGCATTCTTAGTCGGAAATATCAGTAAAATAGCGCATGGCGGTTGGTTGACCCTATTTCTTGCCTTAACCTTGTTCATCGTCATGTACAGTTGGTTTGGTGCTCGTAAAATCAAGAATAGGTTCGTCAAATTTGTTCATATCAAAGACTACTACCCTATCCTATCTGAACTGAGTGAAGATAAAACGGTCCCTCAATTCTCCTCACACTTGGTGTATTTAACCAGCGCCAATAACTTGACGGAGGTGGAAGCAAAGATTACCTACTCCATCATCAACAAAAAGCCCAAACGGGCCGATGTGTACTGGTTAGTCCACGTTGATGTTATGGACAACCCGCATACACGAGAATACAAGGTAACTCAGCTTATCCCGGGTAAATTGATTCGTATTGATTTCCACTTAGGATTCCGTGAAGAACAAAAAATCAGCTTACTCTTCCGTAAGGTGGTTGAAGACATGGTCAACAAAGGTGAAATCGATATTACCAGCAACTACGACACCCTGAAAAAATACAATATCCCAGGTGACTTCAACTTCGTAGTCCTAGAAAAAGTAATCTCAAAAACTCACTTCTTGAAGTGGAATGAAAAGATTATTCTGGAAATCTATAAGATCCTTAAGAAGTTTAGCCTTTCTGAAGAAAAAGGCTTTGGCCTGGATAGTAGTTTCGTAACATTGGAACGAGTACCACTAACAATACCGAATACCGAAGAAGTTAAACTAACAAGACTATAACAAAAAAGAGGCTGCAATTGCAGCCTCTTTTTTGTTATTTAATTTCTTCTTTAGCATCTAAGTTTCGCAATTTCGAATTTCGATAACCATAACCAAAATAAATCACCAATCCTGCGACTAACCATAGAATAAAGATTATCCAGTTACTGGCCCCTAGTTCTGACATCAAATACAGGTTAATCAATATCCCGGTTACTGGAAGTAATGAAAAATTATATTTAAAGCTCAATACACTTAACACAATCCAAACTAACCAAAACACAATCACCAAGGATTTATGCAATAAGATCGCCGTTGATCCCATGCTCATCCAATCTGAAATGGATTCCCCACTGAATTTAAGGGCTAAGATAATTCCTATGATCAATCCAATTCCTACCAGGTATTTACCATTGATATAAGGAACTTTGAATTTAGAACGTTTGGATAAGCCTGAATGATCCATATACAATACGCCGCAACACACCAAGATAAAAGCAAAGAAAGTCCCTACGGATGTTAAATCCACAAAGAAATCCATTTTGAAAAACAAGGCTGGAATTGCAACAACAATACCTGTTACAATCGTAGCGAATGATGGAGTTTTATATTTTGGGTGTATGGTTGCAAATTTCTTCCACAATAATCCATCGCGACTCATTGTCATCCAGATTCTTGGTTGAGCCAACTGAAATACCAATAAGGCACTCGTAATCGCAATTACCGATGTTACGGAGATAATTCCCGCCATATGGTCAAATCCGACATATTCAAAAACATAGGCCAATGGATCCTTTACATTCAATTCTTTATAATTTACCATTCCGGTAAGCACTAAAGTAATGGCTACATAAAGCACCGCACAGATTAATAAACAATAAATCATCGCCTTTGGAAGATCCCTTTGAGGGTTCTTACACTCCTCTGCTGTGGTTGAGATGGAGTCAAAACCAATAAAGGCAAAGAAAACCGCAGCTACCCCACTCATCACTCCCCCCATTCCATTTGGAGCAAATGGAACCCAGTTTTCAGGCTTAACAAAAAAGATACCCCCTAATATTACCGCTAGGATGATACCGATCTTGATCAACACCATGATATTACTGGCTTTCCGAGATTCCTTAATCCCGATATACACCAACCAGGTCACTAGAAACGTGATTAATCCTGCCGGAATATCCAGAATAATTGGAATATCTAAAATTCTTGGAGCCGTATCATAAGCTTGCAGGGCAACCTTATCAATCTTCTCCATGTTTTCAATCCCTACCTCCAGGAACTTTTGATGGGCATCCAAGGCATAGCCCGGAGCCATGGTCATCCATTTGGGGAGATGGATTCCAAAACCTTCAAGCATGGAAACAAAATATTGCGACCAGGAAATGGCCACAACCATATTGGAAACTGCATATTCAAGAACCAAAGCCCAGCCTATTATCCAGGCAAAGAGTTCTCCAAATGCTACATACGCATACGTATATGCACTTCCTGACACTGGAACAGTACTCGCAAATTGAGCATAGGAAAGCGCTGTAAAAACACAGGCAAAGGCCACGAATACGAACAATAAGGACACAGCAGGTCCTCCATTGTAACTCGCCAGACCAATGGTACTAAAAATACCGGCACCTACAATGGCCGCAATCCCTAGGGATACCAAATCCCGAACTCCTAAAATTTTTGCTAATCCAGAACCACCATGTTCTGCGTCTGAAAGTATTTGATCTACGCTTTTCTTTCTGAAAAGTCTGTTAGCCATATTAAGTTAATTTATTGGACAAGTAACAAAAGTGAAAAAAATTATGACAAATACGTCAAATTATCCTGAATATATGTGTATATATCTTTGAAATCCTTCAATTCTTCATCACAATAGGACATCAATACCTGAGTCAATCCAGAATGTATCCCTTCTGGGGTATCAAATGTCCAAATTCGCTTGGAAATATTGATCAATGGCTTCGAAATCTGATCCAGATCCTTATAATTTTCGATATATCGCCATTCCAAAAACTTATCATAAAAAGTGAAAAATCCATCAACATCCTCGACGCCGATCGTCTTGAGGTAATTTTTCAAAATTGGTCTGTTTACATTTTCCAGATGTTCATATAACCTGGAAACATTCAATAATTGATGTTTGATCAGCAGGTGATCCAGCATGAGCTCGACTGCAATATGTGCCATAAATGTCCCACGGATGGGAGTGCCCACTAGAACAGGATCGATCTTCCGTTTCAATTGATGGCAATGTTTCAGAAAAAACTCACTGCTATGGAAGATCTTATCAACCTCCACATGTCGGTACCAACCCTCCGAAATCTCCATACTCAATGGATGGATAAACAATTGTTCCTCAAACTTCTGGGGATGAAAAATATAGGACTTATCTACATTTTTCAATAAGTCCGGCAGCAAGGAACCGAGAACGCGCTCAGGGATAGTTGCAAACCTTTCAAAATAGAAATGTGAGAGAAAATTCATCCGCTAGATCTAAACAATAATTATCTGAAAGATACAGTTTAATCTCGTATCTTTGCAACTTAAATAAAAATCTTAAGGGTATATTATGAACTTTGTAGAAGAACTACGCTGGAGAGGCATGCTTCAAGACATCATGCCAGGAACAGAAGAATTGTTAAACAAAGAACAAGTAGCGGGTTATATCGGCTTCGACCCGACAGGCGATTCTCTACATGTTGGTCATTTAACTCAAATCATGACTTTAATCCACTTTCAACACGCGGGTCACAAACCTATCGCGTTAGTTGGTGGTGCTACAGGTATGATCGGAGACCCTTCATTCAAATCAGCTGAACGTAATCTTCTTGATGAAGCTACGTTAGCTCACAATGTCGCTTCTTTAAAACACCAACTGACCAAATTCTTAACTTTTGGCGAAGGTGAAACAGATGCGAAAATGGTGAACAACTTCGATTGGTTCAAAGAATTTAGTTTCTTGGACTTTATCCGCGATGTTGGTAAGCTGATTACCGTGAATTATATGATGGCCAAAGATTCTGTAAAGAAACGTTTGGAAGGCGAAAATGGGCTTTCCTTCACTGAGTTCTCCTATCAATTAATTCAAGGGTATGACTTCTATTATCTTTGGAAAAACCAGAACTGTAAAATCCAAATGGGTGGTTCGGACCAATGGGGTAACATCGTGACTGGAAGTGAAATCGTAAGAAGACTTGAACAAGGAAATGTTTTCGGGTTAACAACTCAATTAATCAAAAAATCAGATGGCCAAAAATTCGGTAAAACCGAATCTGGTGCCGTATGGTTGGACGCTAAGAAAACTTCTCCGTATAAATATTATCAATTCTGGTTGAATGCTACGGATGATGACGCGAAAAACTGGATCAAAATCTTCACCTTAAAACCTAAGGAAGAAATTGATGCGATCATCGCTGAACATGATGCAGCTCCTCATTTAAGAATCGTCCAAAAAGCTTTAGCAAAAGACATTACTACGCGTACGCACTCTGAATTAGATTACGATACGGCTGTAAAAACCTCCGAATTCCTTTTCGGAAATGGGGACCTGTCTTTCTTGGCTAATTTAGACCATGATGCTGTATTGGAAGTGTTTGATGGTGTACCTCAATTTAATTTAGACAAAGCTAAATTAGCTGAAGGAATCAATATCCTTGACCTATTAGCTGTAGATACGCAAGTATTCTCTTCGAAAGGTGAAGCTAGAAAAATGCTTCAAGGTGGTGGCGTTTCATTGAACCGCGAAAAATTAAATGATATTGAATTGCTTATCAATACTGACCAGCTAATCAACGGCAAGTACCTTATCGCTCAACGCGGTAAAAAGAATTACTACCTGATTACAGTAGCATAAAGCAGTAATAAATAAAAAGGAAAGCCCGTAACAATGTTACGGGCTTTCTTCTTACTATGATATTTTACATTTCCAATTTGCGATACTTCAATACCCTTCCTTCATCCTCTTGGCTAGAATATATTACTATCGAATAAACGGAGCGGTCTTTTCCATCCAACGGGATTTCTATGCTTTCATATTTCTTATCAGGAGAGGACACCCTAAACTTAAAATTTACTTTTGATGAAAATTCGTTCGACCCAAAAACACGATTATCAAAGTTTGATGTGTACTTGGTTGATAAGTAATCAAAATCCAGTTTTAACTTTGAATCTGTCACTAAATTGATAATCCGAACTCTCATTAAACCAGCATCAGGCTTTATCATATCATCTTCGGTAACTACTGGCTGGTTATTCTTTCCAAAAAAGAAATATGTATAAATTTTAGTGCTTTCAAATTTTTTATCTGCCGAAAAAAAGACCTGATTATCTAAATTCTTTAACTCTAGTTTTCGATTACCTGGAAAGACCGTACGATGATTTAAATAGCCGCCGATACTGAAATCCTCATTCGTCTTATTGATTAATTTTCCATCAACAAAGAATTGCAAATTATCAGGACCTTCAATTGCATTAAAGGCCGCAAGCCCAGAAAAATCATGCGTAGATTCAAGATTGGATAACGAATCGTCATCTTTCGAACATCCTTGAAAGATTAGTCCTATACAAATCGCTAATATTCCTAGTAAATTTTTATTTCTTCGAAACATACTTCATAAAATTCTTTATATTCAAACATACAACGAAATTGGAGAGCTTATTGCTACAGCTCATTAGATTTCAATCCAATGAAAACTTGCTCTTCTTTGAAAGGATTGAGAAAGGCTAAATTTTTATGGGTTATGAAACGCAGGGCTAATCTCATTCAATGGATTCCTGAAAGTTTTTTTTTAAGTTTGTACTAACGTAAATCACGTCATAATTAATTAATGGCTAAATTAAATACTTTTAAAAACGGTAGTAGTAGCACTGGGACCAAGAAGACGAAGAACACTACCATTTCTTATCAAAAAAGAGCAAAAACCAAATCTTTTGACCAATTCAACTTTTCTGAAGGTCAAAGAAAAGCTCTTAAAATAGTAGGCTTATTCCTCTTATTGCTCGCTGGACTCTTCACCGTTGCATTTGTTTCTTATTTGTTCACTTGGCAATCGGATCAAAGTTATATCGCACAAAGCAATGGCGGATGGAGTACGCTATTGCAAACTTCCGAAGAAATTCACGACGAAACAATTGATACCCCTATCGTTCAAAATAAATTAGGAAAATTTGGAGCTTTACTCGCTAATCAATTTATTTATGAATGGTTTGGAGTAGCCTCTTTCTTATTTATTTTGGTCTTGTTCATTATCGGTTATAAATTCTTGTACAAAAGATCTATCCTTCCTGTTTGGAAAACCGTATTATACTCCTTGATTGCTATAATAATCCTATCAATAACCCTTGGATTTGCGCAGGATTTTATCTCAAATACACCGCACATCCTTGAAGGTAAATTTGGATTCTGGACCAACCAAATCTTAAAGAATCAAATCGGTACAGTAGGAACTGGTGGTCTTCTCGTATTTATATTCTTAACAGCACTTGTATTACTCTATAATTATGACCTAAGGTTCTCCTTCCAATCTTCTAAAAAACAATTGGAGGATGAAGAAGAGGAATTTGAAGGTGATGAAAGCAATTATACTACTGTAAACAATACCCTAAAGGTAAATAAACAACAAAATGTTGCTTCTGACACTTATGCATTGCCTGATGAAGAGGAAGAAGATGAAATTGGAAGTGTTGATTTTAAAACAGAATCTAAAGAGGACAGCCCGGTATCTTTGCCGCTGAACGTTAATACTATAAAACCAAATACTGATTTTGTCAATCAGGAACAGGAAATCGAACTCAGTATTGATCCACCTCCTGCCAAGGTCAAAAAACCTGAAGAGCCGGTTGAACCTGAATTAACTGTGGAACGGGTAATCGAAGAAAAACCAATCTCAGCAAATGATTTAGTCGAGAAATTCGGTGAATATGACCCAAAATTGGATCTATCAGGTTATAAATATCCTAGCCTGGATTTATTGAAAGACTATGGAACTGGTAAAATCACCATTAACCAACAAGAATTAGAGGCCAACAAAAATAGAATTGTTGAAACCTTAAGAAACTATAGTATCGAGATTGAACATATTAAAGCGACTATTGGTCCAACAGTGACCTTATATGAAATTATCCCGAAACCGGGTGTTCGTATCTCTAAAATCAAAAATCTTGAGGATGATATCGCCTTGAGTTTAGCAGCTTTGGGTATTCGTATTATTGCCCCAATGCCTGGAAAAGGGACAATTGGTATTGAAGTACCAAACTCCTCCCCTGAAATGGTATCCATGCGTTCAATCCTGGCAACTGAAAAATATCAGAAATCAGATATGGACCTTCCTATTGCACTTGGAAAAACCATTTCCAATGAGGTTTATATTGCAGATTTGGCTAAAATGCCACACTTATTGGTAGCAGGTGCGACAGGTCAAGGTAAATCAGTTGGTATCAATGCCATTTTAACTTCTTTGCTTTATAAAAAGCACCCCGCAGAATTAAAATTCGTCTTGGTCGATCCGAAAAAAGTCGAATTATCGCTGTTCAAAAAAATTGAAAGACATTTCTTGGCTAAACTTCCAAACGAAGATGAGCCAATTATTACCGATACAAAGAAAGTAATCAACACCTTAAATTCCTTGTGTATTGAAATGGATCAACGTTATGATTTGTTAAAAAATGCCCAAGTAAGGAATTTAAAGGAATATAATGTAAAATTTATCAATCGTCGATTAAACCCTGAGGAGGGTCATCGATTCTTACCATTTATAGTTCTTATAATTGATGAGTTTGCCGATTTGATCATGACTGCCGGTAAGGAAGTAGAAACTCCTATCGCTCGTCTTGCTCAGTTAGCCCGTGCCGTAGGTATTCACTTGGTCATTGCTACACAAAGACCTTCCGTAAATATTATTACGGGTACAATCAAAGCTAACTTCCCAGCTCGACTTGCATTTAGAGTACTTTCTAAAACCGACTCAAGAACAATTTTGGATAGCGGTGGTGCCGACCAATTGATTGGTCGCGGGGATATGTTGCTCGCAACAGGTAGCGACTTGATCCGTATTCAATGTGCTTTTGTCGATACTCCGGAAGTAGACGAAATCTCTGATTTCATTGGTTCGCAAAGGGGTTACCCATCTGCATTCCTATTGCCAGAATACATTGATGAAAATGGCGATGGATCAGGATTAGCGGATTTCGACATGGACGATAGGGATCAGCTATTCGAAGACGCTGCAAGGCTTATTGTCATGCATCAACAAGGCTCAACATCATTAATTCAGCGTAAACTAAAACTTGGTTATAACCGCGCTGGAAGAATCATCGATCAATTGGAAGCTGCAGGTATTGTAGGTCCTTTTGAAGGTAGTAAAGCACGCGAGGTGCTATACCCCGATGAATATTCATTGGAACAGTTTTTGGAAACATTAAGAAAAGATTAATAAATGATGATGAGATCTATGCTTTTATTTGTTGCCCTTTTTAGTGCAACACTTACTTTTGGACAAAATAACTCCGCCAAAAAAATTTTGGACGAGGTATCAAAAAAATACGATGGTTACCAAACCATCCAGTCTGATTTTACCTTTAAGGCAGCTCAGGCAAACGGTGAAAACTATACAGATAAAGGTCAATTGTTTTTAAATAAACCCGCTAATCAGTATAAAATCGCCCTCCCTACTCAGGATTTAATTTCTGATGGTAAATCTACTTGGTCGGTACTGAAAGAAGATAAAGAAGTGCAAGTGTCAGAAGCTGACAATTCTGGTCAAGCTATCGGTCCCAACAATATTTTTACTTTCTATAAATCTGGATACAAGTATGTAAGCTCTTCAAATGATTCTGACGGTGCTGCAGGAAAATTAACGGCTGTAGATCTTACCCCAGAAGACACAAAGAGCAACTACTCGAAAATTCAGGTGAGAATTAACAAAAATAAACATATCCATGATGTGACTATTTTTGACAAATCCGGTGCAAAATACACTTATACAATCAACGCATTGTATGTGAATAATCCAATTGCCGGATCTACCTTCCAATTCAATAAAGGAAAATATCCTGGATTTGAAGTGGTGGACTTACGTTAAAAAACCAAAATATCATATAAGTAAAAGGCGAGTCATCGTGGATGATGCTCGCCTTTTTTAATAAACCTAATTTAAACCAAAGACTATCTTTTTTGTACCTGAATAAGCAAGTTTAATCGCCCTCCAGGTGCTGCATCTCCATTTACATACCAATCCAGTGGATCGTCCTTCATCATATTATCGGACCACTTAAATTCCATTGAATAGCCCTCCTTGGACATGCCTATATCTGAAACCGGAACTTTGATCAATAGGGCATTCCCCTTTTCTTCAAATTCCAGCAATTTATCATCCTCCCAAAATCCATCAACACACTTCTGCAATTGATTCCCTCGAATTACTCGATAATCATATCCATGCCATCCTGTTTTATTATTATTGTCCGAATTTAACCATAGCGTCATCCAATTATCTGTTTTTGTCGTAGACAATGGATTAACTGTCTCCACATAGAATCCTAAAACTCGATCGGTGGCACTTACCTTTATATTCTTAATATCATTCCGACCTGATTCATTGACATATTGAACCTTTGGCTTGGTCTGTGCTCCAGGATGGTTTCTATGGAGAACATCTCCCACATAATCCACATACAGATCTTTTACTTTGTTCCAGGAATGTATTGCCGGTATTTCCTTCGTTTTTTCAATAACAGGGACTTCATCGGTTCCCTTGTATCGACGAATGTTGGAAATCATCTGCATATAATAATTATCCTTTAAGCCCGATGTCCAGGTAGGCTCTATATCCCGACTATACTCCGGACTCGCCTGATCCACAAAATGCGCTTGATCTTTATGTTCATCTGTTCTTTGCCATTTTCCAGCTATCCACTCATTCCAACCGGTAATAAATACAAATGGAACATCTTGCTTCAATGCAAAATCCCATTGCTCTTGAATGTTATAGCCATAAAAAATATCCTTATCTGGATTACCTGCTGAATTATTTCGATAACTACGCCCCCAGTTTCCAGATTTTCCATAGAAAGCTGATCCTCCCATGGACGCATCTAAATTAGGATGCTGTGAAGCCGAAACATTCACGATTTCTTTTTCCCCACGATTGTTCTTATATACCTTCTGCGGTCTTTGAAACTCTATCCAGGGCCAACCATCAACCTTCTCCGGTTCATTGGGCCACTGGGACTCGCGAATTGTAAAAAAACTCTCATAATCCCGACCTTTCGCCTCCTTGGATAAGCCAATAATCAAAGGCTTTCCATCCAGAAAGTACCAACTATCTTTTTGAGGATCTGAAACCGCCGGAGAATAAAAGGTATCATAGATTTCCTGCATCGCATCCCCGGATTTTGTATTCGTATAAAAAACAATTTTCGGAGCCTTTTTACCTTGATCCATTAAGGTCTTCATGGCACCTAATAACGATTTTACTTGTTTTGTGTAAGTCAACCTGTTCGTTGCATCGATGACCAGAAAATCCACATCGGCATCTGCCAATAACTGCATGTTCTTCAGGTGAACCCATTGATCATCTCCTCTATAATATCCATAAATTGGTTCTCCCCAAAAATAGTATCGACCAGCACCAGCAGAGCCTCCACCCCAGTTTTTATGATGAAAATCATGATAAACCTCGGGATGATCCTGATATAATTTTGTCAGGTCCCAATGTGTTTCTGATGTTGGTGACCCTGAATCACCCTGCCATAAAAAATAAAATATCCCTACCTGTTTTCCCTCTTTCTTAGCTCCAACCGCATCCTGAAGTGGTAATTTACGACCAAGATCATCTGTACCTGAAAAACTTTGCCCCTGTAGGCTTTGCTGAACCCCAAATAATAAAATTGCCGAATAAAGTATATTAACGTATTTAAAACGCATTTGATTTAGGTTTAAATTGATAGACTGAATAAATGCAAACATTATTTTGCCGTATAAACAAAATTAAAACGACCCGATGGAGCTGTATCTCCATTTACATAGAAATCCATAATATTGCCGTTTTCCTGCATATTATCATTCCATTTAAATTCCATATCCACCGGTTTCCCTGAAAGTCCAAGTACTTCCCTAGGAATGCCAATCACCAATTGTTTGGATGACAGCTTGAATGGCGCTTGATGAACTTCCTGCCATTCCCATCTTCCTCCAACATTCTTTTCTACAATAACCTTATTACTCCTTGGGCTTTGTCGGTTTATGATATAATCATATCCATTCCATCCCGTGCTTTTATCCCGATCGATATCGATGAACAACATCATCCAATTGGGATCACTTGATTTTGTCAATGCCGCAGCGGTTTCTACATAAAAATATAGCTGATTATTATCCCTAGCGACTTTTGCTTCAACAATATCATTCCTACCGGTAGTATTGGTATAGTATTCACTATATCTTCCACGATGATCTCGATGCATAGTATTCCCCTTATAATGTTTGAATACAGGCAAAACATCATTCCAATCTGCTTTTTGACCTAATTTGATGGATTTTGCCGCTGATACTTGTTGCATAGGTTCCATACCTTTAAACTTTCGCACATTATCAATTAACTGCAGATAATAAACATCTCCTTTATCACCCCAACCTTTGTTGGGTTCAATATCCCGACTATGTTCCCAGTCAAATTGATCTACAAAAGAAAATGGATCCCCAGTCCAGCTATCTTTCGGCAACCACTGTCCAGCGATATATTCATTCCAGCCAGTTACAAAAACTAATTCCGGATCCAATTCAAATGCCCGATCCCATTGTTCTTGAAAATTCCAACCATATAAATAACCATCGACCCGAGGATCAAATCCATTTCTTTTGCTATAGCTTCTGCCGTAGGTTCCTTCTAAATTAAAAGCACTGCAATGTCCATCTGTAGAAGGACCAGCATTTTGGGCTACTCCAACTGTTACTTGTTCGAATTGACCATTCCCATTCGAAATATAGCCATGCTGCGGATAATTTTCCAACCAGCCCCATTGATCTTTTCGTGTTGGACCATCTACATAGTCAGGCTGCCCCGGTCGGAAGGTGAAAAAGGAAGCTATCTCTGCATCAATACCAGTTTTCTCTAGATTATCAGGGTATGCCATAATACAGGGTTTCCCTTTCCACATAAACCATAAATCTTGGTATCGACCCGGCTGATAGACATCCTTATAAAGTTGTCTTAATGAAACTGCCGAATGTGGAACAGGTCCAAATGGTAACAAAAAGGCAATCTTTGGAACATTAACCCCATCTGCCTTCGCCTGTGACCAGGTTTTTAATAATGCTTCATAAGATTCCTGCCAGGTTAAACTACCATTGGTACAATCAAAAAATACAACATCTACCCCTGCATCAGCCAACATCTCCGCATGCTTTCGAAGAACCCAGGGATCGGTAGTTTTATAGTATCCAAATAATGGCTCCTCCCAGAAAAAAAAGCCGGGCTTTTTATCTCCCCAAGCAAAATGATTGTAATCCTTCATCGATTCAGGGTATTGACGAACTATATTCGTGATATTCTTGACCCCATAATTTACATCATCATTCCCTTGATGCCAGGTCCAATAGAACATGGCAACTGTTTTATCTTTCTTTGTTCCAGCTTCTTTTTGATCTACTGCTTTTCGACCCAAGGCATCTGTGAATGCCCATTGGTCGCTACTGATAAAGGGAACTTGTTGCGCATGAACACCCACACTCAGAAATAAAAATGCTGCTGGTATTATGTTTTTTAATTTAATCATGTTTCATCTTGTAATTAATCTAACCAACCTGGATTCTGCCAGTTTTCACCGGTCAATTGAAAAATTTTATTAACCTCAATTTGCTCTATGGGATACAATAAAAATTTATCCACTGAACTTCCTCGATTTCTGAATTTGAACCGATTATATTGCAATCCATCAGCATTCTTGACAATTCGCATTCCTGTAATAAACCTATCCGTTTGAGCTAAGATCTTCCATCTGCGAACATCAAAGAATCGATGTTCTTCAAATGCCAATTCTATCCTTCGTTCATTTCTATATTTTAATTCAAAGGCTTCCTTGCTCAAACCTGCTTTTATCTCTGGCATATCTACTCGCTTCCGAATTATATTTAAGGCTTCTCGCGCACTTAATCCTAAATTCGAATCATTGACTTTTACATCAGCACCCACAGATTGGTAGGCTGCCTCTGCAAAATTCAAATACAACTCTGCCAATCGGAAGATACGTACTGCACCATCAGAATTATTACTAGTTCCTGATCTATAGTTATTGTATTTCCTCAGGTAGTAGCCAGTTCGGGTGAACCGTCTATCAGTGGTCGAAATCCCTTGTTTACCACCTACAAATGTTTCCACCTGTTCAGCTTGTAAATCCCTCAGGGAACCATTAAAATAAATGGAAGAATAGAACCGTGGATCTCGATTTTTGTAAGGATCTTTAGGATCGTATCCTGAAGCGGTATTGATGATCGGCTGTAAATGATCGGCATCTGAATAACCCAGAATTGCAGGTTCCCCATTCGCCATCTCATAACTGTCTACTAATTCCTGCGATGGATTCGGCCCTGCTCTTTCCATACCTGGATTCGTAGGCAAGCCTGCAGTTCTCCAGACCTGAAGCTGATTCCCTAACTGATAAATGGTTTCTTTATCTACCGCTCGCTTATCATTCGAAGAGGTGATAAAATATAGGTCATAGGGATTCATCGCTATATCTGCATCTGGTTTTATATCAAATAATTTATAATCATTTGCCAAACAGGTGGCCAAAGCTTCGGCGGTAATTTTGGTAGCATCCGCCCAGGTATAGGACCCATCCGAAAATAATGGACTTGCAGCATAGGTCACCGCTTGGGATTTGATCGCATAGGCTATTGCACGCGTCATCTTCCCAAATTGATTATCATAAATTGCCCATGGAAATCCATCTCTCGTATTGGGAACTTTTAATGCTTCATCACAGTCTTTAAGGATAAAGGTGACAACCTCAGAAAAGCTTGATTTCTTATCTTTAGAAAAATCATGGTCGATCGCCAATGGCTCTTCAAAAATGGGCACTGAATTAAATCTTTTGATCAGTTGCAAATAATAAAATGCTCTCAATGTTCTTGCTTGCGCAATCCACCCATTTTTCTCTTCGTCGCCCACATAAACCGTAGCAGTCTGGATTTCTTTTAGGAACACATTACACTTGCGTATGCCTTCATATAATTGAGTCCAAGGATTACCATCAGGAGAATAGGTCCCAAAGGAATTGGTCGTGATATTTCCTCCATACCACATGATATATTGAGAACCATCGATAACATCATCGGCATCCTGTGCTTCATCGGTAAAGGATGATCGAGTAATTTTGGGTAATGGCGCATGACCATAACATGAATTTAAATACCCACGGGTCCGATTATAATCACTAAAGACCTGGTCCATGCTGATCCTACCATCACTAGGCAGATCCAATTGCTTGTTACAGGAACTCATTCCCGCAATTAGAACCAGTGAGTAAAATATTTTCTTATGTAGTTTCATAATAATTCGCTCTTATTGATTGATATTTTATTAGATCGCTATAGCATTAAATTAACACCAAAGCTGTACACACGGTAAACTGGGAAGCCCATATAGCCTGGTCCCTCTGGACCAAAATCCTTCGTCTTCATCTTGTCCCAGGTAAATAGGTTCTGTCCAGAAAGAACGATCCGAATTTGATCAAAACCAATAAACCTAGTTTTGTCCCTTTGTAAGGTGTACCCTAATTCTACATTGCGTAGTCTCAAATAGGTTTTATTAAAATTCACAAAGTCACTTCCCTCATGATTGACAGATTTCTCAGTCGATAAGGCTGGCCAAGTAATCTCTTCATTATTTGCATAGCGCTCTGCGGTCCAGGCATGCTGATGCAAGGATGAATATAGCCCTCCATTGGAAGTCTCCCATATCCCATTACCAGTCATGATCCCCGAATATTTCCCTATTCCTTGGAAAATAAAATTCATATCAAAGGCTGCATATTTAATCCCTCCGGCAAATGAATAAGTCACCTTCGGAATGACACCACTTCCTATAGGACCTAAATCGCGCTCATCAATAGTACCATCTGAATTCAAATCTTGGTATCGTAGATCCCCAGGTCTGATTTCACCAAATCCATAGGTCAGACCAGAAGCATCAATCTCTGCTTGCGAATTAAAGAAACCATTACCCTGACTGTAGTCTACTAAATAACCAAACTCCTGCCCAAGCGAATATCCTTCCTCACGCTTTCTGTAGGCAAAATCCGCCGTCCGCTCTGCCTCATTCCAACTCACAATTTTATTGTCATTCTTGGAGAACATCCCTTGAACATAAAATGAAGTCTTTGCATTGATAATTCGATCATATCTCAAACTCAATTCATAGCCCTTATTATCAAATATGCCCTCATTGATCCTTGGGTAATTACTCAATGGAATTCCCTGGTAGGATGGAATTGTTGAAACTGCTCCAACAATCATGTTTTCCATTCGTTCCTTGAAAATATCGCCACTAAAGGTGATCGAATTAAATAATCCTAAATCAACACCGAAATTCGTTTTCGTGGAAACCTCTGCTTGGATATTCGGATTTCCGGTTTGATTTTCAACTACCAGATACTGTAAATAACCCAATGGTCCACCCGAATGCACCACAATCTGATCTAAATAGGCATACCGTTGCAATCCACTTTGATCATTAGCAGTTTTACCCCATGAACCCCTGAACTTCAACAGACTTAACCAATCCTTGCTTCCTTCCAAAAAGGATTCATTGGACGCAATCCAACTTGCTCCAAATGCTGGCGTAAATAAATACCGATGGGCTCTGGAATATTGTTCCGATCCTGAATATCCAAATACTGCTTTCAGCATATATCGGTTATCGTAATTGTACTCAGCTTGTGCTCCCGTACTTAATCTTTTATAAGGCAATAATTCTGGCGCATTGGTATTGGCCTTGGTCAGGTCTTGAAACAATCCATAGGCAGAAGCAAGAATATTATGCTTTCCGAAACTTCTGGAATAATCCAATTGACCTTTATAAGTTAAATGATAATAATAGGAATGACCTTTATTAAACCCTAGAGGTGAATTCTGCTCCTCTCCTTTTTTGGTGAATTCCAATTTATCCCAATTTTCGGATCGCATATACCGTTCAAAACTCTGCGTATTACTTAAGCTTCCTACAGAATTCGTTTGATAGGCAAAAACACCCGATAATTTAAGCCCTTCCGTTAAAAAACTCATGTCTAGATTCAGCCCAAATTGAGAACTGATATTCGTTACGGTATGATTGATATAACCAGACCGATTTAATATTCCATAGGTTGGATTATTGATCCGATCAGTAGTTACCACTTGTCCCCCAGGAATCATAACTTCCCCAGTTTGCGGATCCAGTATCTCTGGCGTCAGTGGACCATATGTTGTTGGCGGCATCAAAAACATACTACCATAAACCCCTTCATTGGATCCTCCGCCAGGAACTCTTTCCCGTTTCACATTTCCGCTCAACCTTAAATATCCACTCAGGTAATTATTGAATTGTACATCAACATTAGAGCGATAATTTACCCATACATTCTTCGGATTAGGATTATACTCCTTGGTATCTGTATTGAAGTATCCCCCCTGATGCATAAAGTTTAGATTTGAAAAATAAGTGATCTTATCATTTCCTCCAGTCACATTCACCCCTACCCTTTGCATGGAAGCAAAGTCCTTAAAATACTTATCATACCAGTTATTGCTTGGGTATAATTCCGGGGAATCCCCAGATCGATAATGATTGATCGTGTTTTCTGAAAATTGACTAAAAGCTCCTAATCCGTCATTTACTCCAGCCTGGTTGCTTAATTCTGCATACTGTAAAGAATTTAGCATCAAAGGCTTTGTTGTAACTTGTTGAAAGGATTGATCTAATCTCGCTTTTATTTCAACATCTCCTTTCTTTCCTCGTTTTGTTTTAACAACGATTACACCGTTGGCCCCTTGAATCCCATAAATTGCTTGGGTTGAGGCATCTTTTAATATATTGATGGACTCAATTTCATTGGGTGAGATATATTCTAAAGATTGACCACTGTTATAGGAAGTCGGAATTCCATCGATAATCACTAATGGGTCACCTTTTCTCGCTGCTGATACCCCCCGAATGAACAAGTCGGTATTCACTCTGGATAATTCTGAAAAGGTCTCCTGAGTCGTTAATCCTGCTAATCTTCCAGCAAAGGTTTGACTTAAATTGGCCACCGGATGTCGTTCCAACTCTGAACCACTAACCGATGATACTGCTCCTGTCAGGTTTCTAAAAGTGGTCGTGGTATAGCCCAGGTCAATGACCTTATCCAACTCATGGTTATCCTTCAAGAGTAAAATAACCAAATCCTCCCGCTCAGGTTCAAGATCTACCTCTATACTATGGTATCCCTCTAGCTCGAAGCGTACCTTTTGCTTGGAACTATATGTTTTCAAAACAAAATTGCCATCAAAATCACTGGATGTTCCGTTCTTTGTTGCAACGGAAGTAATTATGACATCCTTTAATGGCTTTTGAAATTCATCAACCACAATCCCTATTATTTCTGCATTCTGCTCTTGTGCTTTGACGTAAATATTGATTGACATCAGGAAAATCAGCAAGAGGTTTATTTTCCAATATTTTTGAATTGTCTTCATTTTTTCTGATTTCTAAATTCTACCATCCAGGGTTTTGCCAATTTTCACCAGTAATTGATTTCAATCGGTTGGCCTCTTCCAATGGAATAGGCAACCAAAGAAATCTATTGGTATAATTACGTCTTTCCACATCACGAATCAGACGACGAGCATAGGTATAAGTACCATCTGCCTTTCTACTAATATTCGCAGCTGTTAACCAACGATCCGTTTTTGAAAGGTCTGCTTGAGGACTTGCCCATCTGCGAACATCAAAATATCGGTTCTCCTCAAAGGCCAATTCCACTCTTCGTTCATGACGTACTCTGAGAATTAATTGCTCCTTATTCAAGCCGGCTGGAATATCCGGCATGCCAACACGTTTCCTGATTTCATTGACCGCCGCACGGGCTTCATCCAAATGACCTGCCTCCGCTGCTGCCTCCGCAAAATTTAAAATCACCTCGCCTAAACGAAATAACTTCGTATTCGCTCCTCCTACCGGATTATTCGTTGCCGAATTCGGGTGTAAAAATTTTCTTTGATAATACCCCGTACGCGTAGCTTTACGAACGGTTCGATTAATCCCCGTTTGCGGCTCTCCTTCGTACGTTGCAATGATCCGAGTCCTCGCACCAATAGCTGCCGGATAATTCTCCGGGGATTCCTTCACCTCCGCAAAATTCCAAAATGCATAGCGCTTCGATCCGTTATAATATATGCTCGCATAAAATCGTGGATCTCGGTTAGCATAGGGGTCATTGGGATTGTAGGTCTTATTATTCTTATTATAATTCGGCTGAAGATGCTTTTCATCCAGATATGGATTACTTAAATCCAATACTGTTTGCCCATCAATGGTTTCATAAGCATCAACCATTTCTTGGGTTGGACAGGTACCTGTTTTATAACCATCTTGAGAACCTATCCCATCAATATTCCAAATATTACCCTGACCTTCCCGACTTTGCCAAATCGTTTCCTTATCAATCCGAGTACCTGAAAATTGCATTCCTTGGGTAAAGTATTCGTTATATAAAGATGCTTTTTCATTATTTTCAGGACCAATAAAGGAGATATCTGAAAGATAGGTCTGCGGATAGTTGACCTTATTGTACAGCTCATAGCCATGGCTGCGAAGATTCTCTAAGGATTTTTTATTGATCTGATAGGCTTCTTCCCACAAGTTTTTCCCATCATTGTTCAATGGACTGGCAGCAAATAAGATCATCTTGGATTTTATTGCCTCAGCCACGGATTTCGTAATCCGATGTTGTTCTCCAGCATCGGTAATGGTCCAAGGTAATTCTGCGGTTGCCAGCGCAGCATCACAATCCTCAATGATGAATTTTACCAATTCATAATAGGTCGGCTTTTCTGTTCCAGAAAAATCAGCATCGAACTCCATCGGTTCACGCATAATCGGCAAAGATGCTCCATACCATTTCAATAATTCATGATAATAATAGGCTCTTAACAGGTGTGCTTCTGCTTTCCATCTCTTGCGATCGCTTTCACTATTTACTTGTGCTGCATCAATATTCTTGATCATCACTGCACAATTTCTGATGCCTGACCAATAGCGATTCCAATAATTACCATTGCCCCCATCTTCATGAACATTCACAATTGGATGATTGGCAGAGGATGCATCTCCATTATAAAGCCTGCCTGACATCAAGGTGGGTTCAGACTCCGCGTCCGTATCCCAGGCTTCATCACTCCATACCACCGGACCCCGCATCCAGAAAAAATATCGAGTCCCCTTCACTGGAATCTGATTATAACAGCTATTCAGAAATGCCGCTACCTTCAGATTATCCTGAAAGATCTCATCGATAGAAAAATATCCATCCGGAGCCATATCTAGCTCCTTATTACATGAACTTACTCCCGCAACCAATGCGCTGGCAAGAATAATCCTACTTATATATCTTTTGATTCTAAATTTCATAACCCAAAAATTAAAATGAAACATTGACGCCCATATTCAACATCTTGGTCACCGGATATCCAATCGGATCAACATTCTCCGGATCCAAATGGTCCATCGGAAGTTTATCCCATAAGAAAAGATTGTGACCACTCACATAAACCCGAAATGCATTTACTCCAATTGGTTGTAGTAACCTTGCAGGTAAGGTATAGGCAAGCTCAATATTTCGTAGTCGTAAATAGGATCTATTCATAATGAAGAAATCATTATTTACATGGTTCGTATTGCTCTGTGTACTTAATGCTGGATAGGTAATTTCCTCCCCATTTGCGAAACGCTCTGCGGTCCATGCCGTTTTATGGTAGCCAAAATAGGTCCCGCGATAAGTGTTTTCATAAACCCCTTGTGTACCTCCCCAAGGACTCGCATAGCGACCAACTCCTTGGAAAAATACCGAAGCATCAAAGCCCGCATAAGAAACAGTCAATCCAAATCCATAGGTTATTCCAGGAATCGATGAAGCATGTAAGGGTACTTGATCCTTATCATCCACAACACCATCCTCATTCAAATCCGTATATTTAAAATATCCTACACGTGGAACCCCAAATCCATAACTGGTTGTAGCTAAATAGTCATCTAACTCCTGCTGACTATTGAACATTCCATTTCCATTACTATAATCAATCTTATATCCGAATGATTGGCCTAGTGGAAATCCAGTTTGTCTATAGCGATGAATATAGCTTTCATCCCGGATGGGCTCATCCATAAACTTAACCATGTTCTTGTTTTCACCATAATTACCATTGAAAGTCAAATGAAGCTTATCTGTAAGAGTTTTCTTATAACTTAGCTCAACTTCAAATCCTTTATTATTTACTATTCCCATATTTACCCTTGGAATATTTCCTAAAGGAACCCCTTGAAAAGATGGTACAGATTGACGCTGAATCAGAATTTGACTGCGATCTTCGATGTAATAATCAAAAGCAACATTCAGATCATTGAATAAACTTAGGTCTACCCCATAGTTTTGCTTTTTCGCTAGCTCCCAAGTGACGTAAGGATTACCAATCAATCCCTGAATAATCCCTTGGCCTGCGGTTGAGTTACTTCCCGGAATAGTCGCCAAACTACCCAAAGGACCAGCTCCTAAATAATTCTTGGTTTGATAAAGGAATCGCGTGCCCCCCATTTGATCATTTCCAACTTCTCCATAGGATGCCCTTAGTTTCAAATTGTTCAACCAATCCGTTTTAGGCATAAAACTCTCGTTGCTCACAATCCAACCAACTGAAAATGCTGGAAAAAAACCAAAGCGCTTCGTTGGTGAAAATTGTTCGGATCCATTATAACCCATATTAACCTCAGCTAAGTATCGATTATCATATCCATAGGTAAAACGCCCCGCTACACCAATCACATTGAATGGGAAATCTCCTGCCGTTGTTTCCCAATAATCCCGTTGAGCCAAAATCATCGCGCCAACATCATGTTTTTCCGAAAAAGTCCGGTTGTAGTTAATGGTTCCCTGAAGATTGATATTATACCTTGAATCTGCACCTTTCGCCAAACTCAATAACTCTTCTTCCGAACGCTTCACAGCATAAGTCATAGAATTGCTCTCTGGAACAATCTCCGCTAAGTAAAGACGCTCTCTTTTATAACCTTGTGCAGCAGTGGTGGCCTTCGTATCGTAGGAAACCATCCCCTTTACACTCAAGCCTTTCACAAACTTGTCCAAGGAGATATCAATCCCTAAGGATGAATTCAAATTCGACCTTACCTCATTTCTATACCCCATTCTATTCATGATCTCGAAGGCAGATCGGTCCATATATCCTGGATCAACAATTTGTCCCGGCGCAACCCCGAAACCATCAATGGTCACTGGTCCCGGTGTAATAGGCAAAATAGATTGGGCCTGATAAATTAAATCCCGCATCATCCAATTGGTATCTCCACCGTATAAACCTGCAGATGGCATATTCACCTGCTCTATATAAGTTCCGATATTTAAAAAGGATTTGACATACTGACTGATGTTATAGTCTAGATTCGAGCGGAAGTTATACCGTCTTAACCAAGAAGAAGGATCATAGCCTAATTGATCCTTGGGCTCCGTATTCAGATTCCCACCCTGTCTTAAAAATGCTCCATTGACAAAATAATTCACCTTTTCTGTACCTCCAGAACCATTGATATTTAATCTCGTCTGAGGCGTATTTTTTGAAATAAACTCTCGGTAATAATCATGATCCGGATACATGTAATTTAAAACCAAAGCCTTTTGCTCATAATCGGGATCATTGCGATCCAAACCTGCTAAAGGATTGCTGTAGCGGTCAATAATCTCCTGCGTAAAAGCAGGTTCTAGTCCATCATTGATGGAGGCTTGGTTTCTAAGATTTAGGTATTCCAAGGAAGTTAATCTTTCTGGCTCACGCGTAAAGGAGGTCCAACTTTGGTCTAAACTCGCATTCAGATCCATTTTTCCTATTTTTCCTCTTTTCGTCGTAATCAATACAACGCCGTTCGCTCCGCGAACCCCAAAAACCGCCGTTGCAGAGGCATCTTTCAAAACAGTTACAGTCTCGACCTCGTTGGCATCTAAGGTCCGGATATTGTCCCTCGGAACTCCATCGATTAAGATTAATGGAGTCTGCCCATTGGTGGTTGCAGCACCACGTAAAAACATGGTTGCATCATCCCGACCGGGTTGTCCACCACCACGTTGCATCGCCGATAAGCCCGGTAAGCGACCTGCTAATGCTACCGCTAAACTTGCAGAAGGTGTTTTCTTCAGCTCTTCACTGCTAACACTCGACACCGCCCCAGTTACGGATAACTTCTTCTGTTGTCCGTAGGCAACGACCACAACTTCATCAATGTCCTCTCCTTGTTTTAATAATTCAACATCAATACTCTTGGACTCATCTACTGCAACACGTTGATTCTGATACCCTAATAGGGAAAAGGTCAAAGTGCCCGCCTTAGGAACCTCAATGGAAAATTTCCCTTGATCATCTGTGGAAGTAGCGATATTGCTGTTTAAAAATCGAATAGTTACTCCCACTAAAACTTCTTTTGTTTCAGTGTCCCGGATAGTACCTTCAATTTGAATGCTGGTTTGGGCGTAGAGTTGGTTTCCTTGAATAAACAAGAAAAGCAAAATACCCAATGATCTGATAAAAGATCTTTTTCGAAAAGCCGTTCCTTTCATCTTGTAAAGGTTAGTTAGTTATAGGTGTAGTATATAATTTCTCGTTAAAACAAAATGAAAAGAAATACTTAATTTCCTGAGATGTTTTGGGGAAGGATTAAGTTGAAGTGATTCAAGTTGTTTTTAACGACTAGCAATTGAAAAAAAGGAAATATTATCATTCCTAAATAACTTTCAAATCCTTCTGATTGCTATGGTTTATTAATTTGTTTTTCAATATCAAAAATAGACTTAACCTTATTAATATGCGTCCTGCACTATCCTGACTAGGTTTGTTGACTAAATTTCTTGAACAAAATCATCCATTCAGCCTTGCTAAATCAATTAACCAAAATTCAATTTCTCGGGATTTTAGCACACAAAAAAAAGCTACACTGTTGTGTAACTTTTTTATTTTTATTATTAACTAAATATGAAATTGAAAATTCTTCTATGCGCTATAAAATCGGAGTTCAATCAGGTTATTCGGAACAGGTAAGGAATTCCAATGTTTATGGATGACTAAGGCCGCACCTACAGCCGTCGCTTGGGCCATCGAAGCAGCATAAACCTCCACTTCCGGATATTCCCTTGCTAATAAATTCATGTAGATAGAATTCTTACTAAATCCTCCATCCACAAAAACTCTACTGACCGATCCTGACTTCATAATCAAATTGGTCGATTTGACCTGTGATTTCACTAGATGCAACATAAACGAATGATAGGCTTCTTTATAATCCGCAAATCTGCTCAAATCAATTTTTGAAAATGCAGATAACTCATCGGATAGAACATCCTTACTTAATGTATCAATCATGCTCCAATCAATTTCCATATTCCGGAACTTCGCCGTCGTCACCCCAAAGTGATCAGCAATCCTTTTGGTCTGTACATCATGCTCATTCCCTGCGAATAATCGGGATGCCTTCACTGGATCCCCCGCATAAGAAAGGTAAAACAAACAATCCTGCTCCAATTCAGATTTGGTTAAAGAATCATGGTTGAATGGATTTAAGGAGATACACCAGGTTCCTGTTGAAATTAGAACAAATGGTTCATGAAAATTCAACAAATAGGGAATCAGAGCGGAGGAACTGTCATGTAAACCAGATCCTATCAGAAATGTACTGCCAGGAAAATTTGCCGCAAATACCTCATCGGCCTGTACTATTGGAGCCAACTTTTCTTCAACCCCCGTATCTTTCACCCATTGATGATAAGCCTGTTTATTATAATCCCAAAGTGCCGTATGACATCCTATACTCGTTTGATCCGAATATAATTTTCCCGATAATAAGAAACTTAAATATTGGGGCAAATGTAAGGCACTATGTATTTCGGCAAATACCGATGGTCTTTCTTTTTTTACGCGATATAGTTGTAAGCCAGAATTCAAACTCCCTAAATCTGGAGAGGCCGTATCCAAGCTAAATTGCTCTAATCCACCATACTGATTATGCAGCTCATCTTTCAATGCCTGTGGATATTCCTTGAGATAATTATATAATGGCGTCAAGGGTTGGCCATCTTCCCGGATTAGGACAAAACTAGCGCCATAGGCCGTAAAATTGATTGCCTTAACCTCATACTCCGTTTTCCTGAAAATCTCATGTAGGGAATCAAATACGGAAAGCCGAAGGCTCTCAATATTCTCACAGGGATCACCATCCTCATCCACTGTTTCTAAAAAGCGAGCCGATTTCTCAAATACAATTTGGTAGTGCTCATCAAATAGAAACAACTTCTTATTGGTTTTGCCAACATCAAAAATGGCAACAACAGATATACGCTTTTTTTGTCCCATTTATTTAAGCTATAATCCAGTAGCCACTGAATTCTCTCCTCTTTCTTTTACTAATTGATCACGAACTGATAAATCCTCAAACAACTGCAATGGATCTAAGGCTGCACCGGCACGAAGTCTTGCCTCGGCAACAATCGGTCGAACATCTGTCCGAAAAGCATTTTGTAAAATATTCTGCGCTTTGACAATATCATTTTGCTTTTGCGCTGCCTTTAATGCTTCCCGATCTACCAATAATGCCTGTGCATAAGCGATCATAATCGCTTCTACCGATTGTAATAAGTCGACCAAAGGATCCTTTAGATTATGCGATGCATCAATCATCCAACCTAAATCACTGACATGGTCCATTCCCCGAGCATCCATTCCTTCTACCAATTCATTAAAAATCAAAAATAATTGATAAGGTTTGATCGCACCGGCAGTTAGATCATCATCGGCATATTTGCTATCGTTAAAATGAAAACCGCCTAATTTGCCCTCCATCAATAACAAAGAAACAATCTGCTCAATATTTGCATTGGGTAAATGATGCCCTAAGTCTACCAAGGTATAAGCTTTCGGTCCTAATTTACTTGCCAATAATAAGGATTGCCCCCAATCTCCAATCGTCATGGAGTAGAAAAAAGGTTCAAAGGCTTTGTATTCAACAAATAGCTTCCAATCCTCTGGAAGATGGGCATAAATTTCTTTCAAACTCTCCAAAGTATTCTGAAAAGCTTCTCGGAAGTTAAGTTGCCCCGGAAAGGATGATCCATCAGCTAACCAGACTGTCAAAGCCTTGGAGCCTAAGGCAATCCCATGATCTATCACTTCCTTATTATGTTCTACAGCTTGTTTTCGAACCTTTGGATCCACATGATGCAATGATCCATGCTTATAACTTAGCTCTTGATCTTTCTGATCTTGAAAGGTATTTGAATTTACTGCATCAAATTTTAAATCGAATGAAGCTGCTAAGTCTTTTATTTTTTGGGCATCTTGAGGGATATCCCAAGGAATATGTAAGGATATAGCACCACTTGATCTGTTCAAGGCATGCAATAAGCCTACATCTTCAATTTTCTCTTCTAAAGTCCCCGGTTCTCCACGGCCAGAAAACCTTCCAAAACGAGTCCCACCTGTGCCTAATGCCCAACTAGGAATCGCAATTTGAAATTTCTCCAGCTTCGAAACTACCGACTCTATTCCTGGTAAATCTTCTCTTAAGAATTGGAAAGCTCGCTGATGCTTACTTTCCAACTTACTGTTATGCTTGTTAATCTGTTCTCTCTCTAATCTCATCGTATCTGCATTTTTTGTTTGCAACCAACTTATCTAACAAAGGCCATAGCAACACCGCCATCCACATTCAATACATTTCCAGTTGATTTATTCAATAATCCGCCAACAAATGCAAAACATGCATTGGCTATATCTTCTGGTAAGATGACTTCATTTAATAAAGTGCGTTTTGCATAATAAGCAGGTAATTCTTCTACTTTTACGCCGTAAGCTTTTGCGCGACCTTCTGCCCAGCCACCTGCCCAGATATTACTATCGGAAATGACCGCATCCGGATTCACAACATTGACACGGATTTTATCCGGTCCCAGTTCTGCAGCATTCAAACGACTTAAATGTAATTGAGCAGCTTTTGCACTTCCGTATCCGGCATTGTTTGGACCACTAACCAAGGCATTCTTGCTTACGATGTTAATGATATCGCCAGCAACTCCTTGTGATTTCATCACATGAACCGCTTGCTGGGTAACATATAACTGCCCTTTCACCAAAACATCGTACAACAAGTCTATATCTTTTTCGGTATGATCCTCGATTGACTTGGAGATAGATAGTCCCGCATTATTGACAACAATATCAATACCTGCATAGTTCAAACATGCTTTTTCAAATGCGACCTTGATTTGATCTTCATTGGTTACATCTAAAGGTACTGAAATCACATTGTCCATTCCAAATGCTGCCTCAAACTCCTTCTTCGCTCCTGCTAATCGTTCGGCATTTAAATCATTCAATACGATGACGGCTCCTTCTTCAGCAAATTTCTTCGCTATAGCTTTTCCAATTCCACCAGCACTACCTGTTATCAAGGCAATCTTGCCAGATAATGATTTCGGCTTCGGCATCCTTTGCAGCTTCGCCTCCTCCAATAACCAATACTCAATATTAAATGCTTCTTGTCTAGGCAATGAAGTGTATTCACTTACCGCCTCGGAGCCTTTCATCACATTGATGGCATTCGTATAGAACTCTGCCGCCACTCGAGCAGTTTGTTTATCTTTTGCAAAAGCAAACATCCCTACTCCCGGATAAATTATGATTACCGGATTACGATCTCGGATTGCTGGACTATTTGGATGTTTACAGGCTTCATAATATTCCGTATACATCTGTCTGTAATCTTCAAATAGCGGTGCTAATTTTTCCTTTAATGCTTTTACATCACTTAGATCCTCATTTTTGTCCAGGTTCAAAATCAAAGGTTGAATCTTGGTTCTCAAGAAGTGGTCAGGACAACTTGTTCCCAAAGGAGCCAATTTCTCTAGATCATTGGAATTGATATATTCCAAAACACGATGATCATCCGTAAAATGTCCGATCATATGTCGTTCACTGGAACAAAACCCTCTCAAAATTGGAGCAATCTTCGCTGCTTGGCTTTGTCTGCCTTTTGGGTCTAAACTTTCTAGTTTCTGACCACCAAAAACAGCTCTGTTTTTTCCATAATTTTCCTCAAGGTAATTTGCACAAGCTTCAATGACATCCAAAGAATTGATATAACAATCTTTAGCATTATCAGCCCAGGTAAATAAACCATGTGATCCAAGCATGATGCCACGGATTCCTGGATTTTGCTCCAAGCATTCGCGCAATTGCAAACCTAAATCGAAACCTGGTTTTTGCCATTCTACCCAGCCAATGGTTCCATTGAAAAGTTCTTGTGTAATTTTCTTTCCATCCTTGGCCGCAGCAATGGCAATGGCTGCATCGGGGTGCAAATGATCTATATGTTTAAATGGTAAAAACCCATGTAATGGCGTATCAATGGACGGAGCCTTGGAAGCAAGATCAAAGATACAATGGTTGAACAATTCCACCATTTCATCCTCATGCTCAATCCCACGGTAAACCTTTTCCAGATCTCGAAGCCTATCGACATATAATGCCGCTAAACCCGACTTCTTCAAAGTCCCAATATCTCCTCCAGAACCCTTGATCCACATAACTTCTACCTCTTCTCCTGTCAAGGGATCTTTGTCAATTACCTTGCAGGAGGTATTTCCACCACCATAATTGGTAATCCTTAAATCCGAACCTAAAATGTTAGAACGGTATAATAATAGAGCTACCTCATCACCCGCAAGCTGTTGAGCGTACTCATCGTCCCATAAATAATTAACGTGTTTGTATGTTCTCACAGTTATATGAATTTAGTTTATGATTCTAATGTTTTTGCAAATCCCACAATACATATCGACAATATGATTGTGACTATCCCAGCAATAATTGCTGTATATGTTGGTTTACTTACTCCCTTCCATTCCTTCAATGCGATCCCCCATGCATTTGATATCAAAATGATAAATGCCATGTGTAGAATCCATGAACTTGCACCATTTCCTAAACGGCTCTCGCCCATCCCATAGAAAAAGAATTGTAAATACCAGGTCGTGCCGGCTATAGCACATAACAAGAAGTTCTTGGCTAATGGAGCTTCCGACTTACTATAATCTCCAAAGGTTTTATGCTTCATCAACAAGTATAGACACCAGATAAAGTTGGTGGTAAATCCTCCCCATAAAATCACGATATAGGTGACATTATTTTGGTATAAAAACTCCCCTTGCCCTGGATTGGCAGATTTCCAAAGTTGGTTTGCAACTTCTGCCATCGGTTTCCCGGATTCAATACCAAAATTGAAGCAAGCACTCAATACTCCTGAAACTATGGCTACCACGATTCCAAGCCCAAAATTATAATCAGCCTTCGCTTCGCTAGATAATTGACCTAGATTCTTTTCTTTTAAAACCCCTGCTTTTCCACAAAGGTAAATCCCTACTATACAAACAATTAAGCCTATCATCACACAAATCCCAGCCTTGTCTGTAAAGAAATAATCTATCCCATGTTTACCTGCGGTTTTATTGAAAAAATAATAGATGGCGGGCATCAATGATCCAAAGACCATACTTAAGCCAAGTATCACACTACTACCTAAGGACACCCCTAGATAACGTACCCCTAAACCATAGGTTAAGCCTCCAATTCCCCAAAGAATCCCAAATAAAAAGGTATAACCCAAGATGCTTGAATCGGTATTGCCAATGATGTCCCAAAAATTAGGAATGGTCAGCCAGGCTGCAATAGGTGGAACGATTATCCATGAAAATAATCCCCCTAAAATCCACATCGCCTCCCATGACCAGCCCTTTACTTTCTTATATGGAACGTAAAAACTACCCGACGCAAAGCCACCAATAAAATGAAATATTACTCCTGCTAGTGCATTCATACGTGATCTTAAAATTGATTTAGGTTATAAGTTATTTCGAAGATATTTTAATTCTTTCATTCAACTGTTATGGACTGTCATGCTGTTTGTAACTTATGTCACATAACAGTTAATATTCCTCCATAATTTAGAAAAATAAGTTTAAACATTCTTCATTTTGGAAAGGAAAAATCTATTAACAAAAACTTCTTTCTAGGGATAATAAAGCCAATTTCACAGGAATCAATCAAAAAATATAAATCAATTCGCGACCTGAAATAGCACGAAATATAATTTTTATTTGACCTCCATATTTTTAATAAAAAAATAAAAAAAGCGGACCAGGAGTCCGCTTCTTTTGATGCATATATTTCATTTCTTTTTCACTGCCCTAGTAAAATAGTTTTCCTGCCGTACTCTGTTTTACCATATCCAAGGATACTCCATCATGAAGCTCCAAGACTTTGAAACCTCCTGTTGGCATTACCTCAAAAACACCAAGTTCAGTGACGATTTTCTTAACCCATTTTACCCCTGTTAAGGGCAAGGTACAACTCGGCAATAATTTGGATTCTCCAGCTTTATTCACATGCTGCATCGCAACAATAATATTCTCTGCACTTGCCACCAAATCCATTGCACCACCCATGCCTTTTACCATTTTCCCAGGAATCTTCCAGTTTGCAATATCCCCATTCTCCGAAACTTCCATCGCACCTAAAATGGTCAAGTCAATCTTTCGAGAACGAATCATGCCAAAGCTCATCGCTGAATCAAAAAATGCGGAACCCGGCAATGTGGTTATCGTTTGCTTACCAGCATTAATATAATCAGCATCCTCCTCCCCATCATAGGGAAAAGGCCCCATTCCTAATAATCCATTCTCACTCTGTAAGACAACATTGATATTATCCGGAATATAATTCGCCACCAAAGTGGGAATCCCGATTCCTAGATTAACATAATAGCCATCTTTAATTTCTTTAGCAATCCTTTTTGCTATGCCATATTTATCTAACATATATCAAAATTTATTGAAAGTAATTCTATGATATCAAGAATACCTGAATCCATCAGAAAAGCCTTATGGCATTTTCCTCAGAATCATGGCACTTGCTCCACCCCCACCATTACATATTGCTGCAAGTCCCAATTGTCCGCCTTCTTGATGTAAAACACTATTTAATGTCACGATGATTCTCGCACCAGAACAACCTAGAGGATGTCCCAAGGCTACCGCTCCACCATATATATTCATTTGCTCCGAAGAAATATCCAATAGTTTAGCATTGGCCAATGCTACTACCGAAAAAGCCTCATTGAACTCAAAATAATCAATTTCATCAATGGTCATCCCAGCTTTCTGCAATACCTTTTGAGTTGCAGCAGCAGGAGTCGTCGTAAACCATTCTGGAGATTGTTCCGCATCTGCATACGCAATAATTTCCGCCAATGGTTTTATGCCTAATTCATTGACCTTTTCTTCACTCATCAGGATCACAGCAGCAGCACCATCACTCAAGGTGGATGCATTGGCAGCTGTAATGGTTCCATCAGTTTTGAACGATGCCCTTAATTGAGAAACCTTTTCAAAATTGATGTTTTTGTATTCCTCATCCTCATCAACGACCACCGTCCCTTTGCGAGATTTTACCTCCACAGGAATAACCTCATTTTTAAATTTTCCACTTTCCCAAGCGATTTTACTTCGGGTATAGGATTGAATCGCATATTCATCCTGATCAGCACGGCTGATCTCATACTTTTCAGCACATAACTCACCACAATTACCCATCGCTTGATCTGAATAAACATCAGTCAATCCGTCTTTCTGAATTCCATCTGTCAATTTCTGATCGCCATATTTGGCCCCCCATCTTGCAGCTGCATCATAGTATGGTACCTGACTCATGTTTTCCATACCCCCAGCTACAACAACATGGGCATCTCCCAAAAGAATTTGTTGTACCCCAATGGAAATTGCTTTCATCCCACTGGCACATACCTTATTGATAGTGGTCGCTGGTACGCGATCCGGAATACCTGATTTTTTAGAAGCTTGTCTCGCCGGAGCTTGACCTAAATTGGCTTGTAGAACTGAGCCCATATAAACCTCGTCAATATGGTGCAGTTCCAATTTAATATCTGCTAATAATGCTTTTATTACGGTAGCTCCTAAATCTGTTGCTGACACGGTAGCCAAGGAAGATCCAAAACTCCCCATTGGGGTTCTCTTTGCAGCAACGATATATACTTTTTTATTCATTTTCTTCTCTATTTCTTACTGTTCTTTGTTCGATTCTTTTTTCATATTTCTCGCCTTGGAAGATTTTATTCACAAAAATCCCCGGAGTATGGATATAATTGGGATCCAACTCCCCAACTTCAACCAACTCTTCCACCTCGGCAATGGTGATTTTTCCACACATCGCAACCGCATGGTTAAAATTCTGAGCGGTCCCGCGATAAACCAGATTCCCAGCTGTATCGCCTTTCCAAGCCTTCACAAAAGCATAATCTGGCTCAAAGGCATATTCCATCAAATAATCCTTTTCAACGCCATGGAAAGTAAACTTGCGTACTTCCTTGCCATCAGCTACCTCAGTCCCCACACCAGCAGGTGTGAAAATTACCGGTAAACCGTATCCACCAGCCATCAAACGCGTCGCCAATGTGCCCTGAGGAACCAAATCAACCTCCAACTCCCCACTTAACATTTGCCGTTCAAACTCCGCATTCTCACCAACGTAGGAAGCAATCATTTTCTTGATCTGCTTCTTCTGCAATAACAAACCCAACCCAAAATCATCAACACCCGCATTATTACTAATACAGGTCAAATTCTTGACCCCTTTTTCCAGTAATGCTGCAATTAAATTCTCAGGAATTCCACACAATCCAAAGCCACCCAAAGAAATACACATGCCATCTTCGATTCCGGAAATTGCCTCTTGCGCATTAGATACTGTCTTATCAATCATATCTTTTTTTGCATTAGCTCCCTATTGGGAATAAATAAATTCTTAGAATTAAGGACAACCAAATAATCAACTTGAAATCATCACTTTGATAAAATATCTTTTGGTAATAATTTTCGCTATGCCCTTAAGTTTATAATCAAGATAAAATTAACGAAATTATCTTAATCCTCTAATTCCTAACAACTTTTACCAATCTTGAAACAAGAATTCAGGAATGTTTCAACCTTTTTAGTAAAACCCTAAGTATTTTACAAATGATGAAAGAGTTTGAACTTTTGAACGTGGATATTATAAAATTCTATCCCGAACTGGAGTGGAAGAATAAATAATTATTAACTTAAGGTTAATCAAATAAAGCGATTCCGATATTCTGCAATCAATTTTTAGAATTTCTTTTGTAATTCTAATTAAATTGCTAAACTTGACATGAAAAGCAAGAAACACACCTTATACTATGCGATTATTATCACTTATTCTAATGTGTTGGGTATTTAGCACCTCACTATTTGGACAAACCCTACAACAAAAATTAAAAACAGCTCCACTAGACAGCCAGTTCGTCTACTTGAACCTGCAATCACGAAATCAGGACAAAGACTTCAAAATTATCCGCAAAACGAACCTGGATATTATTCGTCAAAATGTTAAAGATTCATTGAGCATTTACAAAAAACAAATCTCGGGATTAAAAGGTGACGCTTCTTCCTCCGAAGGTAGTATTCAAAGCCTTCAAGATTCGGTAAAAAACCTAAGTACCGCTTTAGAAACTGAACAACAGAAAACGGATAGCATCTCTTTTCTAGGCATTCAATTTTCAAAAAGCTCCTACCATACCATGGTATGGGTGATTATCATCGTCCTTGCCGTTGCATTATTTGGAATTTTAGCAGCATTTAGAAAAGCTAAAGTGGATACCGATGAAAGTAAACATACCGTAGATGAACTTCAGGAAGAGTTACAAAGCCTGAGAAAAAAATCTATGGAACGTGAACAACAATTGAAACGCCAATTATTGGACGAGCAATTGAAAAGAAATTCTTAATAAAATAAGCATGCAATAGATATCCTATTTATTGTATCAAAAAGATAAATCCTAGCGAGGCTGTACTTGAAAGTACAGCCTCTTTTTTTTGGGGAACATATTCTACCTTCCACCCTAATTAATATGGTAATAATTATGCCTACTATCGCACTTTCCCCGGACCTCCTTCGGACATCAGCCGAAAAAATCCGAACAAGGTCCGAGAGATCTGAGAAGGAGATCCGATGAAAATAGGGTAGAATGCAGAGTTAATCCAAAACTACTCTTGTATTAGAATAAAATATAATATAAAGGGCGTATGCGATATGCCTTTCTTACAACCTCAATGCCCAATACCACCGATTAAACCCACAAAATAATAAAAGGGCATATGCAATATGCCCCTACAATACGTTTCATCTATCCGATCGGCATTTCGCCCTGCATTATCAAACCCCATGGGGGTGACATATTTGTAGCAAGGAGCATTTTCTATTCAGCCAAAAGGTAGGGGCGTATCGCATACGCCCTCCATGCAATTCCAACACCCAATAAGACCAATAAAAACCACAAAATAATAAAGGGGCATATGCAATATGCCCCTACAATTCGTTTTAAAAACCCGATAGCGGTTTAAGATTTTCCAGCCGCATCTTTCAGGCTATATTCCAGATACCCTCCTTTAGGGCTATCTACAATAAGCTTCGCTGAATTAGGATTTCCTTTTACAATCCAGCGTACCTTCACCGAGCTCATGCCATCAATGGTTGGAACTTCTATCGTCTGTGGTTGATATTTCTGTTCGACGGTTTCATTGAAGTCCGAATTCAGGACTTGCATGCCGGTTACCACCTGAGCACCTTCCAATCGGATATGATTTGGACGTTCGATCTTATGTCTTACATCATGATCCGAGTGTGTTGGGACAATCCTAGTATTCCAAATGGTGGCATTCACCTCATATAGGTTTCCGCCCAAAGGCTTGATACTGGATTCCATCACCTCCAGTTTAGGCATGTGGTAGGCATGATAAATGGTAAATGCTGCATTTCGGTGAGCATCCTCCATTAATAAGAAACCAGGATGGTTTCGGGTATAGTTTTTCTTGGCTCCACCAATTTCGATTTTTCCATATTGAGGATGATCGAATTCTTTCCATGGCACATAAGCATCTCCAAACATCAGCAATTTATCAAACTCATAATATTCATCGCTATTCCGTAATCCACCTTCCCCTTTATCATTGAACAATTTATAGGTCGTCATCAACTCATTGGAAAAGGTAAAAATCCCACGGGTTAGGGCTAAAAAGTCAATTTCGCCTCCAAAAACGGTGTATAGATCTTTATGGATGACGATGTAATCATAGCCTGGCAACATCTTTTCACCAGTCTTACCCAAGGCATCATATACCTGAACATCTTTTCTCGAATAGAACCTTTCATCATCGGCAGCCCCTGGACCTCGAAGGATCATTCCGCCATAATTATGATAGGATTGTGCCCCAGCAATATTAGGATGGGCATAGACAAATTTCTTTACGGCCTGCGTCTCCGGCAAGGTGCCTGGATAATATAAAGCGCCTCCTTGCACATAGTTTGGTTGCCAGTTCCATCCCCAATCACGGTTTGGATCATAGGTTCCCGTAATATCTTCATTCACCAATCCGTCGCCATCATTATCTATTCCTTCAAAACCTAACATCTCATATTCACCTACTTCACCGGGTTTGACCATCAGCATACGGTTTGGGTTTTCCGGGTCTACCTTGTACCTGCCAGTTTTGGACTTACGACGCATCATGACGATTTCGCCATCTCCGTCCAAATCATCATATAAATCCTCAGCCACTAAACCGTCACCATCATTATCAAACGGTCGACGACCAGTACGAGAAGAGTGCATGGTATTCGGCTGATAAATAAAATATTCTCGAGAATCCGGATTGATGGTAGGTGCAATATAGAACACCTTATCTTTCAGCAATTCCTTAATAAAAGGCACCGTATTATAGTTTTCCAATAAATACCACGCGGTGTACATGGAGATTTCAGAACCTTGGAGTTCGTTGGCATGAATATTTCCATCAATCCACATGGCTGGTTTACGCTCAGGTTTTCCTGAGTTAAAATCAGTCACGGTTAAAACGAATATATCCCGACCTTCAAAGCTCTTTCCAATGGATTCATATTTAATCAGGTTAGGATATGCTTTTTGCAAATCCTTGTAGAACTGCTCCATTTGTTTCAGGTCATGGTAGCGGCTCCAGTTCATTTGAACTTTCGGATTGGAAGGTGAGCCGATGGCACGAAGCCCAGCAATCTCTTTGCCGACTTCTTCATTTTTCTTTTGGGCAAATGCTGCCGTAACACTTAGTGCTAAGGCAAGCGATAATATTTTATAAGATAATCTCATTTCTTAGCAGGTTTTTAAAGGTTAATATCAAGTGTTTTCTCTCCGGCTGTAGGACATCCAACAGTCAATTGTACTTTACCTTTCCCTTTTACTAACCAAGAGAAGGTATTGGATGCTCCGGCTTGCAAGGTTGGGTAAAGCTGCAAGCGTTTACCACTTAAAAATGATTGCCCTTTCTGCAATTCCATAATAGATTTCATTTTCGAAACATGCTTGATTTTATCGGCAATTTCAGGGTAAACCGGCATTGCTCCCGTATTGAAAACCTTGACTTCAATGCGATAAATATCATCACCCAAATTGGTCACTTTAGGATTTGAGAATTCTAGGCTGGCTAAGGAGCGTGTTAATTCAACCACAAAATTGCTATGCAGTTTGGCTGAATTTTCCAACAGTGCAACTGGAGGATTATTCACGAAACGGTCTACCACTCCTCCAACTTCCACCTCTTGATTTGGAAAATCAGGATGATTCACTTTTGTCCATGGTAGGATTGCACCTTGGATTCCTTGATTTCTTACCCAGTTCACGAATCGGTCGGCCCCATTTGTGGCTGGCACTTTTACATTATTATTTTTGGTTGTATCTGAAATACTTGGAATCCACCATGATGGAGTTACAAAACTAAATTTACCAGTATGATAATAGATAGTCGGACTTAGGTTTCCTTTTCCTGCTGCCATTTTAGGAGCTTCCCCCAATGGCTTCACCGCATCATTGTAGATTTTACTGACGAAAGCAGATACTTGAGCGTCATTATTGGTCCAGGACCTGGTAATTCTTTGAGAAGCTTTATTTTGGTCAAATTGTTCTGCTACAGAAAGGTTGTTTTGAAGACCAAAATGTAGTACCGCAGCAATTTGTGGATTGTTAAAGATCAGGTCAATCAAGGCTCTGGTTTCAGGTTCTGAAGCAGCATAGTCGCCCGATTCTGGTTCGAAAAACGGATAATCGAAAGTAAAATTCCGATCGATATTCACCCCAGATTTACCATCTTCGGAAATTGCGCCATCCTGATCAGCATCCCGACCTTCCGTATATAATTCATAAGTTCCCGATTCACCTTTGTTTCTTTCCGCCAGCAATAGATAATCAGGATTGATGGCATGGGTTTTATAAGGTCCTGCTGGAGTCTTGATACGCATTTGAGAAATGATGCCATCATTATTTAAATCCACATCAGGGTCCTCATCAACGCGACCATCACGGTCATTATCGATAGTTCTACCATTTCCAGAATTTAAATTCGCCGAATTTGAATTCCTTATATAGGCATCTACATTCAGAACAGGAACAATCCAAATAGATTTATTGGCCAATAGATCATTTAACTGATCAGCAGGTAGTGCTAGGATTTGCTTGGCTACATTGATGGAATTAATCACTCCGGCAGGATGTTTCCCATCTGCACCAGCAACAATTAATAAGGTAGGTTTTGCTGTTTTACCATTTTGAATTTTTATCAGGGGGATATCTTCATTTCCAAAGGATTTGCCGATGGAAGATCTTTCTACGAGTTTGTTGGAAGATACCTCTTGAATTTGTTTAGATAAGGCGTCGAATTTCGGATAATTCCATTGCGCATGCACAAAGAATGGCATGCCGCCAAGGAGCAGCATCATGATCCAGTATTTCATATAATTAGGTATTTAGTCTGTCACGAAACTAATGAATTAGGTTAATAATTGAAAGGTAATAAACAGATAAACTCACTGAAAATCGGAAATTCCTTAAAATCGGAAGTTTTGACTATTACATAATAATAAGGTATAGGGAATTCAACAATTTTTAGAACGTTTCATTATCTGGGGGTTAATATGTTCAGATGTAGCGAATAAGAATGTTTACATAGGGAATAGGAGATAAATAGGAGGCGGAAATAAATAAGGAATTTCGGGGAAATTGAGGCTATTAAAAAAAATTAAAATTAAATATGCATATCCTTTTTGGTTTTAATAAGATAAAACTTATTTTTGCATTCCAAAATACAGGTAGTAAAACGGTCTGTATTTAAATTGATTAATAAATTTTAGTCCCTATAATATGCCCAATATTGGTAAAATAGCGCAGATTATCGGCCCAGTGGTTGACGTCAACTTTGCCGACAATGAAAATCTTCCTAAGATTTATGATGCCTTGATCATTGAGAAAGACAATGGACAACGCGTTATATTAGAGGTTCAACAGCACTTAGGTGAGGAACGAGTTCGTACGATTGCAATGGATGCTACCGAAGGTTTAGTTCGTGGCATGAAGGTAGTTGATACTGGTGCTCCGATCAAAATGCCTATTGGTGAAGAGATCAAAGGTCGTGTATTTAACGTTGTTGGAGATCCAATTGACGGTATTCAAGCTTTAAACAAGGAGAATGGTCGTCCTATTCACAACGTACCTCCAAAATTTGAAGACTTATCGACTGAAACTGAGGTATTATTTACAGGTATCAAAGTAATCGATTTATTAGAGCCTTATGCAAAAGGTGGTAAAATTGGATTATTCGGTGGTGCTGGTGTTGGTAAGACGGTATTGATTCAGGAATTAATCAACAACATTGCAAAAGGACACGGTGGTCTTTCTGTATTTGCTGGTGTTGGCGAGCGTACTCGTGAAGGAAACGATTTACTTCGTGAGATGTTGGAGTCAGGCATTATCAAATACGGTGATAAATTCATGGAAGAAATGGAAAAAGGTCAATGGCCTTTGGACACTGTAGATTTAGAGTTAATGAAAGAGTCTAAATGTACATTCGTTTTCGGACAGATGAATGAGCCTCCAGGTGCACGTGCTCGTGTTGCGTTATCTGGATTAACAATTGCAGAATACTTCCGTGATGGAGATGGTGAAGGACAAGGTCGTGATATCTTATTCTTTATTGATAACATCTTCCGTTTTACACAAGCGGGTTCTGAAGTATCGGCATTATTAGGTCGTATGCCTTCAGCAGTAGGTTACCAACCTACTCTAGCAACAGAGATGGGTTTAATGCAAGAGCGTATTACTTCAACAAAGAATGGATCAATCACATCAGTACAAGCGGTATACGTACCTGCGGATGACTTGACTGACCCTGCGCCGGCAACAACTTTCGCCCACTTAGATGCAACAACAGTATTATCACGTAAAATCTCTGAGTTAGGTATCTATCCTGCAGTGGATCCATTGGATTCTACTTCACGTATCCTTTCTCCAACAGTATTAGGTGATGAGCACTACAATACAGCACAACGCGTAAAAGAAATTCTTCAACGTTATAAAGAACTTCAAGATATCATCGCCATCTTAGGTATGGACGAATTATCTGAAGAAGATAAGTTAACAGTACACCGCGCACGTCGTGTACAACGTTTCTTATCACAACCATTCCACGTAGCAGAGCAATTTACAGGTTTGAAAGGTTGTTTAGTAGACATCAAAGACACTATCAAAGGATTCAACATGATCATCGATGGTGAAGTAGATGAATACCCAGAAGCATCTTTCAACTTGGTAGGTTCAATCGAAGACGCTATCGAGAAAGGTAAAAAACTATTAGCAGAAGCAGTTTAAAATATTAGTATTTAGTAATTAGTAGTTAGTAATTAGACACTGACTACTAATTACAAAATATTAGATTCTGAATACATAATTAGTTTAGTAGTTTTATTAGAACACCTACTAATTAGGCTTTAGAAAGTTCTAAATACTCAATACTAACTACTAAATACTTAGAAAAAAGAATGAAATTAACAATCATAACTCCAGACAAATTAGCTTACGAAGGTGATGTAACAGCAGTTACAGTTCCGGGATCGGCGGGTTCTTTTCAGATTCTGAAAGACCACGCGGCTATTGTGTCTACGCTAGAAGATGGTAAAGTCATTATTAAAAATAATAATGATGAACATGTCATTATTATTAAAGGTGGTGTAGTAGAAGTAAAGGACAACAATATCATCGTTTTAGCAGAAGGAATTGCGGAAGAATAGATAAACAAAATATTACGATAAAGTAGCCCTTAAAACTTCAAGTTCTAAGGGCTATTTTTTTGCAACTTATTTGTGATAAAAGCCCATTTTAAGAAGAAATTTGGACAGTTCACTAAAAATTTGAAAATTATGAGAATATACCAATTTTAATTTTAGTCTACTGACCACAAAATATAAACACTAAAATTACGCATTGTTACAAAATAAAATTTTTACCATTGCAATTATTCGAAATAAAAAACTTTATCAAAAAAAATTCTGGGGCTATTGTAAAGAATTTTAATTCGAGCTAACTTAACAAAACAGAAAGAAGGGAATCCTAAACGATATTTTTTCGAACAAGTATTACAACAAATTCAGCAGGTTATTATGCAGTATTACAATCAAAACACACTTATCTATTTAAATGGAGAATTTGTGAAAGCAAATAATGCTGGCGTTGATATGTTCGGACAGTCATTACACTATGGCTATGGTGCCTTCGAAGGTCTTCGTGCATACAGCACGCACAATGGAACTCGGATCTTTAAGGCTGAAGAACATTTCGACCGCTTACAGCATTCTTGTAAAGCAATTGGTCTTCCCTATCGATGGGACAACAGAGAGTTGATCGAAAAGACGTATGAACTCCTGGAAGCAAATAATTTGAGATCTGCCTATATCCGTCCTTTAATCTATTCGGGATCCAATATGCACTTGACAGCATCAGAATCTGCAAATATTATGATCGCTGCCTGGGAATGGGGACCTTATTTAGGTCAAAACCTATTAAAGGTGAATATCTCCAGAATTGAACGCCCTAATCCGAAGTCCTTCCCTATCGATGCGAAGGTTTCAGGACAGTATATCAATTCTATCCTGGCGACAAGCGATGCTATCCAAAAAGGATTTGATGAGGCTTTGCTATTAGACCAAGATGGGTTTGTTGCACAAGCTTCAAGTGAGAATTTATTTATCGAAAAGGATTTTAAAATTTACACCCCGCCATTGGGAAACATCTTCCCAGGGATTACACGGGCAACAGTAATTGACATCTGTAAGCGTTTGAATTTCGAGATCATCGAAAAGAGAATTAGCATCAAAGATATTTATCAAGCTGACAGCGCCTTTTTAAGCGGGACTGCTGCAGGAATTATAGGAATCAAACAAATCGACGATGTTGTATTCCCTGAAGAATGGGAAGACAGTATCGGCGCATCTATCCAAAGAAAATATAAAAACTTAGTATTAGAGCAAGAGAATTATGAAGTCATCATCTGATAACCAAAAGGGAATCAACAAGTACAGCCGCATCTTTACACAAGATGAGACACAACCAGCTGCAAAAGCCATGTTATATGGTATCGGTTTGACCGATGCAGATATGGAAAAGGCGCAAGTGGGTATCGCGAGCATGGGCTACGACGGTAACACCTGTAACATGCACCTGAATGACCTAGCACAGGTCGTCAAAAAAGGTATTTGGAACAGTGACTTAGTGGGATTAACTTTTGGAACTATTGGTGTTAGTGATGGAATGAGCAATGGTACTGATGGAATGCGTTATTCCTTGGTATCCCGTGACGTGATTGCGGATAGTATTGAAACCATTTGTGGTGGTCAATATTATGATGGAGTAGTTGCCATTCCAGGTTGTGATAAAAACATGCCAGGCGCTATTATGGCGATGGGAAGATTAAACCGTCCTGCAATTATGGTTTATGGCGGAACAATTGCGCCAGGTCATTATAAAGGTGAAGAATTAAATATTGTATCCGCATTTGAAGCCCTAGGTAAGAAAATCGCCGGAACAATATCTGACGAGGATTATGATGGCGTGATTCGTCATACCTGTCCGGGAGCAGGTGCATGTGGTGGTATGTATACTGCAAATACCATGGCTTCGGCAATTGAAGCAATGGGAATGAGCTTACCTTACTCCTCTTCAAACCCTGCTGTTTCTAAAGAAAAACAAGAGGAATGTTTAGAGGTTGGTAAATACATGCGTATCCTTTTGGAAAACGACATTAAGCCTTCCGATATCATGACTCGTAAAGCCTTCGAAAATGCGATGCGTATCATCGTAATCTTAGGGGGTTCTACAAATGCAGTATTGCATTTTATTGCCATGGGAAAATCTGTTGACGTCGATGTTACGCCAGATGACTTCCAACGTATGTCGGATGAAACTCCAGTATTGGCAGACTTTAAGCCTTCGGGCAAATTCTTAATGCAAGACTTACATCAGTATGGTGGTATTCCTGCAGTAATGAAATATTTATTGGATGAAGGATTGTTACATGGCGACTGTATCACAGTAACTGGTAAGACTGTTGCTGAGAACCTAGCGAATGTAAAATCTATCATTGACTACAATCAACCTATCATCCACAAGTTGGATGATCCAATCAAAGCGACTGGACACCTTCAGATCCTTTATGGAAATTTAGCAGAGCAAGGTTCTGTGGCGAAGATTTCAGGTAAGGAAGGTGAGAAATTCACAGGTCCTGCGCGTGTTTTCGATGGAGAGCATGATTTGGTAAAAGGCCTTGAAACTGGAAGAATCAAGAGAGGTGATGTCGTTGTTATCAAGAATGAAGGTCCTAAAGGAGCTCCAGGAATGCCTGAAATGTTGAAACCTACCTCATTGATCATTGGTGCAGGTTTAGGTAGTTCTGTAGCCTTGATTACAGACGGTCGTTTCTCCGGAGGAACTCACGGCTTCGTAGTAGGCCACATCACACCGGAAGCATATGAAGGTGGCTTAATCGGACTGGTACAGGACGATGATATCATCGAAATCGACGCTGTCAACAACAGCATCAACCTCCAGGTCTCCGAAGAAGAAATCGCAAACCGCAAAGCAGCATGGCAACAACCAGCTCTTAAAGTAAGCAAAGGAGTTCTTTACAAATACGCAAAATCCGTAGCCAACGCATCGCAAGGATGTGTGACGGATATGTAGAAAAGTATTAAGTAGGTAGTATTTAGTATTTAGACAGTTAAACCTGTTAATTATAGCAGAGTTCCAGGTCTAAATACTAAATACTAAATACTAAGTACTATAAATCATGAACATTAAATACTAGGATTAGACCAGCGGTCTAAATACTAAATACTTAATACTAAATACTATTAATAATGAGTACACTTGAAAAAACGGAAACAAAGGAAACCACGACTAAGGCAGCTGGAACGCAGATTAGCGGTTCGCAGGCTGTGATGGAGGCCTTAATCCACGAGGGAGTGGATACCGTATTCGGGTATCCAGGGGGTGCTATTATGCCGATTTATGATGCATTGTATGATTACACTGATCAGTTGAAGCATATTTTAGTACGTCACGAACAGGGTGGAATTCATGCTGCACAAGGATACGCACGTACATCAGGACGTGTGGGTGTGGCTTTTGCAACAAGCGGTCCGGGTGCTACAAACCTAGTCACAGGTTTGGCTGACGCGATGATTGATAGTAACCCTATTGTCTGTATTACCGGACAGGTCTTTGCTTCACTTCTGGGAACCGACGCTTTTCAAGAAACCGATGTCATTAACATCACAACCCCAGTAACCAAATGGAACTACCAGGTAACTGATGCCAATGAAATTCCAAGTGTATTAGCTAAAGCTTTTTATATCGCTAGCACCGGAAGACCGGGGCCAGTATTAATTGATATTACCAAAAATGCCCAGCTTCAATTATTCGATTACCATGGATATGAATCTTGTAAGCATGTTCGTAGTTATCGTCCTGCTCCGATCATCCGTAAGGAATATATCGAAGCTGCTGCCAAAGCAATCAATGGGGCTAAGAAGCCATTTATCTTATTTGGTCAAGGTGTTATTTTAGGTAAGGCTGAAGAGGAATTCAAAACTTTTATTGAGAAAGCGGGAATTCCATCTGCATCCACTGTTATGGGATTAAGCGCTTTGGAAACCAACCATCCGCTACATGTAGGGATGCTAGGAATGCATGGTAACTATGCACCAAACGTGATGACCAATGAATGTGATGTCTTGATCGCAATCGGAATGCGTTTCGATGACCGCGTGACTGGACGTTTGGACAAATATGCGAAACAAGCTCAGGTTGTTCACCTGGACATTGACCCTGCGGAAATCGACAAGAATGTCAAAGCACATTTCCCTGTTTGGGGAGACTGTAAGGAAACTCTTCCAATGCTTACTGAATTGATCGAAAAAGGAGACCATGCTGAATGGTTGGGACAATTCAGAGAATTGGAAAAAGAGGAAATCAAAGAAGTAATTCAAGATGAGCTGAACCCTACAACTGATATCATGACCATGGGTGAGGTGATCAAGGTATTAAATGAGCTTACAGGAGGCGATGCAGTAATCGTAACGGATGTTGGTCAACATCAGATGGTAACTTGTCGCTATGCGAAGTTCAACAGTTCCAAATCAATTGTAACATCAGGTGGATTAGGAACGATGGGATTTGGTTTACCAGCAGCAATTGGTGCTTGGTATGGTGCTCCACACCGTGATGTCGTAGCCATTATTGGAGATGGCGGAATTCAGATGACCATCCAGGAGTTGGGAACCATCATGCAGTTCGGCGCGAAAGTAAAAATCTTGATCCTGAACAATGAGTTCTTGGGAATGGTTCGCCAATGGCAACAATTATTCCACGACAGAAGATATTCCTTCGTAAATATCACCAGCCCTGACTTCGTGGCGGTGGCGAAAGGATATTATATCGATGGAAATAAAATCTCAGAGCGTAAGGATTTGAAAAATGCTCTTCAGACCATGTTGGATCATGATGGCTCATACCTATTGGAAGTAATGGTAGGTAAAGAGAACAATGTATTCCCAATGGTAGCGCAAGGAACTAGTGTGTCAGAAATTAGATTGAAGTAATCATGGAAAAACAAGAATATACCATAACCATCTATACAGAGAATTCTATCGGGATGATAGGCCGTATATCTGGGATATTTTCAAGACGTAAAATCAACATCGAAAGTTTAAACACCTCTCCTTCTGAGGTAGATGGAATTCACCGCTTCACGATTTTGATTACAGAATCAGAAGAAGTAGTGCGCAAATTATGCCGTCAGGTAGAAAAACAAGTAGAAGTTTTAAAAGCATATTTCAACACAAATGATGAGTTGATCTGGCAAGAACAAGCCTTGTACAAGGTGCCAGCAGAGGCTATCGCAGAGAAAGTATTGGTTGAGCGCCTATTGCGTCAATACGGAGCAAATGTGGTTGTGATCCGGAATGATTATATTGTTTTTGAAACAGCTGGTCATCGTGAAGAAATCGACAGACTGACTGAAGAGTTGAGCAAGTACAGCTTAATCGAGTTTGTGCGTGGTGCCCGCATTGCTATCATTAAAGACAGTGCTGGTTTCCATACGAAACTGAAACAATTTGAGATCAATGAGCCTGCTCCAGATATCGTAGAGAACGAGTATTTGGATCAACGCGACGATGTTTTCACCATGTAATTCAAATGCATGCAAGTAGAACAGGTTATCCCGATTTTCAGAATATTTGATTATAACAAGGCAGTCGAGTTTTACATCGATTGGCTTGGTTTACAAATTGATTGGGAACATCGATTTGATGATCATGCACCGATCTACATGCAAGTATCTGGGAAGGGATTGACCCTCCACTTGAGTGAACACCATGGCGATGCCACTCCAGGTAGCCAAGCTTTTGTGTATTGCAAAGAGTTAAAAGGCTATCATGAGGAATTGATTCAAAAGAATTATAAATACAATAAACCCGGCTTTGAGGAAACATTCTATAATTGCTATTGCGTTCAAGTAATTGACCCCTTTGGCAATAGAATTTCTTTCAATGAGCCTATAAAAGAAGGATAATACAAATGGAGAAAGTCTTCAAATTCATTATCGACGGTCGTAAAGCCTTTATCAGATTAATTGATGAATTGTCGCTGGACCAATTGAACGAAATTCCAGAAGGATTCAATAATAACATCATTTGGAATTTTGGTCATATCGTAGTGAGTACTCAAACATTGAGCTATACCCGTACAGGAATCCGCGAAGGAGTAAGTTGGGTAAAATATGTTGATGCCTATGCGAAAGGCACAAAGCCAACATATTATGTTAGCCAAGAGGAAGTTGATGATTTAAAGGAAATCGCTTTGCGTTCGATTCAAGCAATTGAAGCAGATTACAATGCGGGTGTCTTTAAAATCACAACTCCGTATGAAACGGCTACCTACGGAGCAAGCCTGAACAGCATCGAGGACGTATTGATTACCTCAGTAGGTCATGATAACCTGCACTACGGCTATGCCACAGCACAAAAAAGAATAATCAACAACAAATAGTAAGAAACCTTAATCGAAAAAAATATTTAATCAGTATTACAATGGCAAATTATTTCAACACATTACCTCTTAGAGAGCAATTAGATCAATTAGGCGTTGCAGAATTCATGGATTCATCGGAATTCAATGAAGGCGTTGAAGCTCTAAAAGGTAAAAAAATCGTAGTCGTAGGTTGTGGAGCGCAGGGCTTGAACCAAGGTTTAAACTTGAGAGATAGCGGATTGGACGTATCTTATGCATTACGTAAAGAAGCTATTGAACAAAAAAGAGATTCTTGGAAAAATGCAACTGACAACAATTTCAAAGTTGGAACTTACGAAGAGTTAATTCCTTCGGCAGATCTTGTTATCAACTTGACACCAGATAAACAACATACTTCAGTAATCAATGCCGTTATGCCATTGATGAAAGAAGGTGCTACCCTATCCTATTCACATGGATTCAACATTGTGGAAGAAGGTATGCAAATCCGTCCGGATATTACCGTTATCATGGTAGCTCCAAAATGTCCAGGTTCTGAGGTTCGTGCAGAATACCTAAGAGGATTTGGTGTTCCGACCTTAATCGCGGTTCACCCAGAGAATGACCCTCAAGGTAAAGGATGGGCAGAAGCAAAAGCATACTGTGCTGGAACAGGTGGTGACCGTGCTGGGGTATTGAAATCATCATTCGTAGCAGAGGTTAAATCTGACTTAATGGGTGAGCAAACTATCCTTTGTGGTTTGTTGCAAACAGGATCGATTCTTTCATTTGATAAAATGGTAGAAAAAGGAATTGATGCAGGTTATGCTTCTAAATTGGTTCAATATGGTGTTGAAGTAATTACAGAAGCGTTGAAACATGGTGGTGTAAGCGGTATGATGGATCGTTTGAGCAATCCTGCAAAAATCAAAGCTTTTGAATTGTCAGAAGAATTGAAAGATATCATGCGTCCATTATTCCAAAAACACCAAGACGATATCATGTCAGGTGAATTTAGCAAGACGATGATGGAAGACTGGGCAAATGGCGATGCAAACCTTTTGAAATGGAGAGCAGAGACAGGTGAAACAGCATTTGAGAAAACTCCAGCTGGTGATGTAAAAATCTCAGAACAAGAATATTTTGACAACTATTTATTAATGGTTGCTTTCGTTAGAGCAGGTGTTGAACTAGCTTTTGAAACCATGGTTGAAGCTGGTATTAAACCAGAGTCTGCTTACTATGAATCATTGCACGAAACTCCATTAATTGCAAATACTATTGCTCGTAAGAAATTATTTGAAATGAATCGTGTAATTTCTGATACAGCTGAATATGGTTGTTATTTATTTGATCAGGCATGTAAGCCATTATTACAAGATTTCATGAAGAAAATCGACACAGATGTTGTTGGAAAGAACTTCAATGAAGGAAAAGATGGGTCAGTAGATAACATCAAATTAGTACAGGTAAATGAAATTTTAAGAAATCATGAAGTAGAAATCGTGGGTAAGAGATTACGTAAAGCGATGACTGCAATGAAAGCTATTCAAACTGTTTAATTTTTCGTAAATTAGATAGCTTTATTCGGGGTAAAATTGTCAAATTTTGATTTTACCCCCTTTAAAATTTCAAACCAACAAGAGATAAAGAGAAAAATGGGAAAAACATTAGTAGAAAAAATTTGGGATGCACACGTCGTCAAGCGTCAAGAAGGGTTCCCTGATATTATATATATCGACACCCACTTAATTCATGAAGTGACCTCTCCACAGGCCTTTGATGGATTGCGCAAAAGAGGATTGCCTGTATTCCGTCCAAATCAAACTGTAGCAACTGCCGATCATAATGTCCCAACATTAAATCAGCATTTGCCAATCAAAGAAGAACTTTCTCGCTACCAAGTAGACATGCTGACCAAAAACTGTAAGGAATTCGGTATTGAACTTTATGGTCTAGGACATCCTTACCAAGGGATCGTGCATGTGATAGGTCCTGAATTAGGAATCACTTTGCCAGGAAAAACAATGGTATGTGGTGATAGCCATACCTCCACTCATGGTGCATTTGGTGCCATTGCGTTCGGTATTGGTACTTCTCAGGTAGAACAGGTATTTGCTACTCAATGTTTATTGCAGCAAAAACCTAAAACCATGAAAATTGAAGTGAATGGTGAATTAGGGAAAGGTGTGGGAGCGAAAGATATTATCCTATACATTATCTCTAAGATTTCTGCTGCAGGTGGGACTGGTTATTTCGTTGAATACGCAGGATCTGCAATTCGTTCTTTAAGTATGGAAGGTCGTATGACCATCTGTAATATGAGTATTGAAATGGGTGCTCGTGGTGGTTTAATCGCTCCTGACCAAACTACATTTGATTATATCAAAGGCAGAGAGTTTGCTCCGAAAGGTGAAGAATGGGATAAAGCTTTAGCTTATTGGCAAACATTATATTCAGATGAAGATGCTCAATTTGATGAGGTATTAACATTTGATGCTGCGGATATCCAACCGATGATTACCTATGGTACGAATCCAGGAATGGGTATCGGCATTACAGAATCTATTCCTACGACTAGTTCTCAGCCTGAGAATGAACGTCCATCTTATCAAAAAGCTTTAGGATATATGGGCTTTGAGGATGGGGAGTCAATAATCGGCAAACCGGTGGATTATGTATTTATCGGAAGCTGTACGAACTCACGTATTGAAGACCTACGTCAGGTTGCTGCCTTTGTACAAGGTAAGCATAAAGCTGATAATGTAGAGGTATGGATTGTTCCAGGATCAAAACAGGTGGAAGCACAAGCGAAACAAGAAGGAATAGACAAGATTTTTGAAGAAGCTGGATTTATGCTTCGTGAACCTGGCTGCTCGGCATGTTTAGGTATGAATGAAGATAAAATCCCTGCTGGTAAATATTGTGTTTCTACTTCGAACAGAAACTTTGAGGGAAGACAAGGACCAAATGCACGCACAATGCTGGTAAGCCCGCTTACCGCAGCAGCAGCCGCTGTAACTGGTAAAATTGTAGACGTTAGAGAATTAGTGTAAAGAATTAGAATCATGAAAAAATTTGAAAAATTATCCTCTCGTGTAGTTCCTCTACCGATTGAAAATATTGATACCGACCAGATTATCCCGGCGCGTTTCCTAAAGGCAACAACCCGTGAAGGATTTGGAAACAACTTATTCCGTGATTGGCGCTTCGATAGTGAAGACCATCCGAAAGCGGACTTCGTTATGAATAACCCTACTTATAAAGGGAAAATCTTAGTTGCTGGTAAGAACTTCGGTTGTGGTTCATCACGTGAACACGCTGCTTGGGCTATTCAGGATTATGGATTTGATGTAGTAGTGAGTTCATTCTTCGCAGATATCTTCAAAGGCAATGCATTAAATAATGGAGTATTGCCAATCACTGTACCGGAAAGCTTTTTGGAAAAAATCTTTGATAAGGTATTTGCTAATCCAGATACTGAATTACAAGTGGATTTAGAAGCACAAACCATTACGATTGAAGGTACGGATGAGACTTATTCATTTGAGATTAATCCTTATAAAAAATCATGCTTAATCAATGGCTATGATGATATCGATTATATCTTGAGTCAAAAAAGTGATATCGAAGCTTTCGAACTTAACAGATAATGGCAACTCAGGTCCTAATATCAAATCTATCAGTTTCATACGGTCTAACCACCGTGTTGAACGATTTGTCTTGGACTATATCCGCATCTGAGAATTATGTGTTAGCAGGGAAAAGTGGTTCTGGAAAAACGACCTTGGCAAAAGCAATTGCTGGTTTAATCAGTGGTTCTGGCGACATTAAGGTAATATTTGATGGAAACTCGCCCCTGTTGGAAAAAGTAATCTACGTATCCAACTGGTACCAGTTTACCAATTTGGAAGGCGATAGAAACTTTTATTACCAACAACGCTATAATCGTCATCAAGGAAATGATACGCTTACTGTTAAGGCTGAATTACTTCATTTCGCAAATAAAGAAGCATTAAACCTTGAAGATATTCAAGACAAGATTGTAGCCATGGGCTTTGCACATAACATGGATTCGCAATTGATTGAATTGTCAAGTGGTGAGCATAAGAAGCTTCAATTATTGAAATTCCTTTGGTTGAAACCGCAGCTTTTGATTATTGATGAACCTTATACGGGTTTGGATAAGCAGTCAAGAGTGGAATTGAACATCTGGTTGGATGAGCTTGTTGAAGAGGGAGTGCAGTTGATCATCATTTCGAATGATAAACAACTACCAAAGTCTATCAATAGATACGCTCATATAGTAGATGGTCAAATTGAAACCTTAGGTTCCTTTGATGAAATCATTCAAGATGAAAAAAGAATAAAAAAGGAATTACCTTCCTTTTTGCATAAAGTGCCTGTAACGAATTATGACACCGTTGCGAACCTAAAAGATATCATTATCAGATATGGTGACAAGGTGGTGTTAAATAAAGTATCATGGCGCGTAGATGTAGGGGAAAAATGGTTGTTGCAAGGGCCTAATGGGTCGGGGAAATCAACATTATTGAGTTTAATAAATGGTGACCACCCGCAATCTTATGGCTTGGACATTGAGTTGTTCGGAAACAAACGTGGCTCAGGGGAAAGCATCTGGGATATCAAACAAAAAATTGGAATGATATCACCTGAGATGCATTGGTACTTTGATCAGAATGCAACAGTTTGGCATACCTTGGCTTCCGGATTTTACGACAGTATAGGTTGGTTTATTGACGTAAAATTTCAGGAGAAGAAACAGATTGAGGAGCTGATGGCATTTTTTGATCTCACAGAACATAAGGACCAATTGCTACATACTTTGCCATTAGGGAAACAACGCTTGGCAATGCTTGCAAGGAGTATTATCAAGAATCCACCATTATTGGTGCTGGATGAACCTTGTCAAGGATTAGATGCTCAACAAGCTAAATATTTCAATGATGTAGTTGATGAACTTTGCCAGCACGGCAAAACATTAATCTATGTCGGTCATTATGAAAGTCAGCTTCCAAGCTGCATCGAAAAAAGAATAATATTAGAAAAAGGCGAAGTAATTGCCTTAGAAAACATAATAGAAAACGTTTTATAACACATGAAGAAAAACATTCTTATTATTCCCGGTGATGGTATCGGACAAGAAGTTACCAGCTGGGGAAAAGAAGTTCTAAATACAATTGCTGAGAAATATAATCACGAATTTATTTTCGACGAGGCAATCATGGGCCATACTGCTATCGAAGCAACTGGAAATCCACTTCCGGATGAAACATTAGAAAAAGCTAAGGCTTCTGATGCGATTCTATTTGGTGCGATTGGTCATGCCAAGTATGACAATGATCCTTCGGCAAAGGTACGTCCTGAACAAGGCTTATTGAAGATCCGTAAGGAATTAGGTTTATATGCAAACCTTCGTCCTATCCTATTATTCGATGAGTTATTGGATGCTTCTAGCTTAAAACCAGAAGTATTGCGTGGAACGGATATTCTATTCTTCCGCGAGTTGACTGGTGATGTTTATTTTGGTGAGAAGAAACGTAATGAGGATAATACTTTCGCTTCAGACTTGATGAATTACAATCGTTATGAAGTTGATAGAATTGCTCGCAAAGCATTTGATGCGGCTAGAACGAGAAGTAAGAAGTTATGTTCGGTGGATAAAGCCAATGTTTTGGAAACCTCAAGACTTTGGAGAGAGGTCGTTCAGGAAATTGCCAAGGAATATCCAGATGTTGAAACAGAACATATGTTTATCGACAATGCAGCAATGCAATTGGTAAAGAATCCGAAGAAATTTGATGTTGTATTGACAGCAAACTTATTTGGTGACATTCTAACGGATGAGGCCTCTCAAATTGCTGGATCAATGGGAATGTTAGCTTCTGCATCTGTAGGTGATGGTACTGGCTTCTTTGAACCAATTCACGGATCTGCACATGACATTGCTGGACAAAATAAAGCAAACCCATTGGCGTCTATTCTTTCTGCAGCATTGATGTTGGACATTGCGTTCGGCTTACAAGAAGAAGCAAAAGAGGTAACCAATGCTGTTGCGGAGACCTTAAAGGCAGGCTGGAGAACTGGCGATATCGCGAATGCGAATACTCCATCTGACAAGATCTTAGGCACCAAAGAAATGGGTGCTAAAGTTTTAGAATTTTTAAAATAGAATTAATCAAGGTATAAACATAAATTGAAACAATATGTTACACGATCCTAATCACTTATACATTTTCGATACGACATTACGTGACGGTGAGCAAGTACCGGGTTGCCAATTGACAACTCCTGAGAAAATCGAAATTGCCAAAGATTTGGAACGCTTAGGGGTTGATATTATTGAGGCAGGATTCCCTGTTTCTAGCCCTGGAGATTTCCAATCGGTAGTCGAACTATCTAAGGCTGTTAATGATGTGATCATCTGTGCGCTTACCCGTGCTAACATGAACGATATCGATGTGGCCGCTGAAGCATTACAATATGCGAAAAGACCGCGTATCCATACTGGAATCGGTTCTTCAGACATGCACATTAAATATAAATTCAATAGTACTCGTGAAGAAATCCTAGAACGTGCTGTTGCTGCTGTAAAACATGCTAAATCTTATGTTGAAGATGTAGAGTTTTACGCTGAAGATGCTGGCCGAGCGGATTTAGAATTCTTAGCGAAAATGATTGAAGGTGTAATTGCTGCAGGTGCTACTGTAGTCAATATTCCTGATACAAATGGCTATTGCTTACCAGATCAATACGGTTCAAAGATTAAATATCTTAAAGAGAATGTTAAGAATATTGATCAAGCAATCATCTCTGCCCACTGTCATAATGACCTAGGCTTGGCTACTGCGAATTCTATTGCAGCGATTCAAAATGGAGCTCGTCAGGTAGAATGTACCATCAATGGTATTGGTGAACGTGCTGGGAATACCTCTTTAGAGGAAGTTGCCATGATCTTGAAAGTTCACAAGCAAGCATTCGGAGGATTATCTTCAAACATTGACAGCACCATGTTTACTTATCTATCTAGAAAAGTAAGCGAGATGATGAATATGCCTGTTCAACCGAATAAGGCTATCGTTGGTCGTAATGCCTTTGCACACAGCTCAGGTATCCATCAGGATGGATTCTTAAAACATCGTGAGAACTACGAGATCATCCGTCCTGAGGACGTAGGCTTAGCGGAAGCGGATATCATTTTGACAGCTCGCTCAGGAAGACATGCTTTAAAACATCACTTAGAACGTCTAGGATATAATCTAGACAAAGATAAATTAGCGGATTGCTATCAAAGATTCCTAGTATTAGCGGATGCTAAAAAGGAAATCTGCGATGATGATTTGTTGATATTAGTAAAAGAAAATTAATAAAAAGGCTGGTTAACCAGCCTTTTTAACCACCTAAACAAACGAACGGAATAGAATGAGCTTGGATTTATCAACATTGACCATAGACTCGATAGCGGCTAAAGAGCAGATCAAGGATGTGGTTACCCGTACTCCATTACAGTACAACCTTCACCTTTCTGAAAAATACGGAGCAGAAGTCTATCTAAAAAGAGAGGACTTACAAGTTGTAAGATCTTATAAACTTCGTGGTGCATTCAACAAAATCTGCAGTCTTTCACAAGAAGAAAGAGAAAGAGGTGTTGTATGTGCTAGTGCTGGGAATCACGCGCAAGGCGTGGCTCTATCTTGCAAAAAATTAGATATTAAAGGCGTAATCTTTATGCCTGGTCCTACCCCAAGACAGAAAATCACACAAACTGAGATGTGGGGAAATGGAAATATTCAGATTGTTCTTACTGGTGATACTTTTGATGACTGTCAAAGAGCAGCATTAGAGTTTACCAAGGAACATAACATGACCTTTATCCCTCCTTTTGATGACTTGAAGGTTATTGAAGGCCAAGGGACTGTTGCAGTAGAGATTTTAGAAGACCTTCCAGATGTGGATGCTGTTTTCATTCCAATAGGAGGCGGAGGATTATCCTCCGGAGTAAGCTATCATATGCGTAAGTATGCTCCAAATGTAAAATGCTATGGGGTAGAACCTGAAGGAGCTCCTTCGATGCAAGCTGCATTAGAAAACGGAGGACCTATCGAACTAGAGCATATCAATAAGTTTGTAGATGGTGCTGCGGTAAAAAAGATTGGTGCAATTACATTTGATATCAGTTCGCAATTGCTGGATAGCGTTAAATCCATTCCTGAAGGTAAAATCTGTACAACTATCCTAGAATTATACAACAAGGATGCGATAGTTGCAGAACCTGCTGGTGCTCTATCCATTGCTGCTTTGGATTTCCATAAAGAGGAAATCAAAGGTAAAAAGGTCGTTTGTATTGTTTCCGGAGGAAACAATGATATCGATAGAATGAGTGAAATCAAGGAACTTTCCTTATTATATGAAGGTTTCAAACATTATTTTATCGTTCGTTTCCCACAAAGACCAGGGGCATTGAAGTTATTGGTAACTGAGGTATTAGGTCCGAAGGATGATATCACTCGTTTTGAGTACATTAAAAAAACAGAAAGAGAAAGAGGTCCTGCGTTAATTGGTATTGAATTAAATGATCCAAATGACTATATTACCTTTATAGAACGATTAAAGTCTTACAAATTTGACTTTATCGAAGTGAATAAAGACCAGACATTATTTGAGTATTTGGTCTAAAAACGCAACTAACCCTCCAAAATAAAGTAGATGCAACGGCTATTATATCTTATGGTCGTTGCTTTTTTATTTTACAGATATTATCAATTTTTTGACTTATTTGTTACAAAACAAGAAATAAATATTTAGTCAACTGGACTGTTAAAAGTTTGGAATTCCTACCATCCTATTTCCATAAAAGATTAGAACATCAATTTGAAAGCATATTTCCCGTTGCGCCATTCAAACTGATGTTCTAAAAAAGATTGTTAATCTTACTTAATAAACTAACTAAAAACATACTCCATAACTTGCAAAGTATTCTCAATATTATAAAGATTAACTGTTAAGAAGTGTAAACAAATCCTAATGTTTTCTTAAATTCTTAATTCTAACACTTTTCAAGCGTTTTTTCTCAGCCCAACTCACAACAAAATTGCTTATTTTCAGTTTATTATAATATTATAAACCAAAATCACACACACAATGAAAGCATCAACTATCTTATTAATTTTCACCTTGCTTTGCAGTTTTTCATTAACGCAAGCACAAGAAAAAAAACCAAAAGCAAGTCCTCCCGATAGCGCAATAGTCACCACTTCGGATGGAGTAAATATTGCTATCAACTACAGCAGCCCTTCCCTTAAGGGCAGAAAATTAGGTGTAGACCTTGCCAAAATCGGCGAAGTATGGAGAACCGGCGCTAATGAAGCAACTACTGTTGAATTTGATAAAAATGTTCAGGTAAATGGTCAAAAGCTTCCTGCCGGAAAATATAGTCTTTATTCTATTCCCGGAGAGGAGCAAACTACAGTTATCTTTAATAAAACCTGGAAGCAATGGGGAACCCAATATGACCAAAAAGACGACGCATTGCGAATTGTTGTCGACAATGAAGAGAACGCCGATAATTTGGAACGTCTAAAAATCACTGCCGATAAAGATGGAAAAATCCATCTGGCTTGGGGTAATTATGCCTTGTCGATGAATGTCAAAGCAGATAAATAAACAAAAGGAGTCCTTTTCAACAAAGGACTCCTTCTTTTTAAATCAATAGTAACCTATTGTTTGTTCTTCACATACTTTTCCAAGAACTGATCTTGTTCCCAAAGCAAATGGAAGATATTCTCTTTTGCAGCATAGCCATGAGATTCACGAGGCAATAATACCATTCTCACAGGCGCTCCAAGGTTCTTTAAAGCCTGGAAATAACGCTCTGTTTGAAGAGTAAATGTTCCAGGGTTATTATCAGCAGCACCATGCACCAATAACATTGGCGTTTTCATCTTATCAGCACTGAAGAATGGAGACATCGTTATATATAAGTTAGGATCATCCCATAAATTCCTTTGCTCACTCTGGAAACCAAATGGTGTTAAAGTACGATTGTATGCGCCAGAACGAGCGATCCCCGCAGCGAATAACTTCGAATTACTTAAAAGATGCGCCGTCATAAAGGCACCATAGGAGTGGCCTCCAACCGCAACCTTATTTTTATCAACATATCCTAGTTCATCTACCGCATTGATTGCTGCTTCAGCATTACCAACCAATTGCTCGATAAAGTTGTCATTTGGTTCCTGTGTCCCCTCGCCTACGATCGGGAAAGCCGCATTATCCAATACTGCATATCCTTTTGCTACCCAATAAATAAATGACCCATAACTTGGGAATGTAAATAACTTCGGATTATTGGTGCTTTGACCAGCGGTGTTCTTGTCCTTATATTCTCTAGGATATGCCCAGATTAATAGCGGCAATTTCTCCTTCTTATTCATATCATAACCAGCAGGCAAATACAAAGTTCCAGAAAGATCTACACCATCCTTACGCTTATAATTCAACACCTCCTTATGAACTTTATCCAAGGATTGAAAAGGATTAGCAATTTCAGTAACAGCCTTCTGCTTTCCAGATTTGATATTCTTGGAATAATAATTCGGGAAATCCGTAGGTGACTGCAAGGAAACCAATATATCACCTTTATCTATGTCGATAACCGATGAAATTCGTTCCTGCATATTCGATTCCTTAGCCGTATAAATACGTTTTTTCTTCTGTGTCTTGAAATCATATTCATCAATAAATGGAAATTCTCCCTCTTTAGTATATCCATCACCGATCCAATAGGACTTACCATTTTTAATATACATGCTGTAAGCACCATATTGATTTTTATCACGGTAAGGAGTTCCTGGATCAGAATAAATATCCTGTACATTCAAATCATAAATCACTTGGTTTTTACCCGTACTAGGATCCAACAAGTAGGTTTTTCCATTTCTGGTGTCATACCATTGGCTATAGACTAATGCATATTGATCATTACCCCAAAGCGTTCCAGCATAACGGTCCTTGATCTTAATCAAAGATTTAGGTTCGGCGTTAAATGGTGCATCCCAAACAAATAATTCATCCCTGAATTCTGCAGGCTTGTTCGCATCTCCCCCGTCCAATGCCTGAACAAAAGCCAAGGTAGCTGGTTTATCCGTACGCCATGATAAAGAACGTTTGCCCGGACGAGTCGAAGAGAATCCTTTAGGCATAACTTCCATCAATGGAGTAGCATTCACCTGTTTAATCAGATTTCCTTTCAAATCATAAACATTGGTTTCACTTGGGAAGCTACCATAGGTAACCACATATGAAAATGGCTTCTTCAAGGTCGTAACCAAAACATACTGACCATCAGGAGAAACCGAAGACCACATGTGGAGATCAGCATTTCTAAACGGCTCTTGACTTCCATCCAAACTTAACCACACAAGTTTTGAATTCACCAAATTCTCAAATTGACGTTCATCCTGTGGGTTTTTTAATAAATCCTGATAGGTACGCAATTGAGAGACCTGTCCAGAAGAACTGGAAACCACCGGACCAGTTGGTAATTCATCTGGGTTTCTTACTTTATCTTCCGCAGAACCCTCAATGACACTCAGCAATAAACGATCAGAGTTCTTATACCACATAAATGGCTGATGCATGACAGCATTCAAGTTATAATCGGTTAACTTTTTCAATTCTCTTTTTTCAAGATCATAGACAAACAAGGCTACTCCAGTCTCTTGGGTGTTTGTAAAAGCTAATTTCTTAGAATCGGGTGAGAATGAGACATTCGAAATCTGTGGATTTTCAGGCAGCGCAATTTCGATTACCTCTTTTGACCCTGCTGGACTAAGGCTTAAAGCATCGAAATAAGTCTCCGTACTGGAGATATGAGCTTTAGCATTGATCCTTAATCCGGCCAATTTAGTCTCTTCAAGGCCTAATTCAGATAAGGTTTTATAAGTAGGACGATACATGGAAAGCACCCATTTTTTGTCGCTACTCATTTGAATACTGGGAGGTCTTTTGAAGTCAGCCAATTGAAGTATTTCGGCGGATGGTTTTTGGAAGGTCACATTCTCTTGGGCAGACACACTTGAAAACAACAAGAGAAATGGAACTAAAAATCTACATTTCATAATCATAATTTCATAAACATTTTTAATAATTCGTATTGGGCACCCTTGGTTCGGGGGCTTACTTCTTAACAATTGTTAATAAAGTCAAGCTTAAGATTTACACAAAACTAACAATATATTATTTATTAATTTAGTTTTAAAAATATATAACGATTTTGGTTAATATTAACAAAAAATGAGGGCTAATTTGACAATAAAAAGAGGAACGATTTAAAGGAAAAAATTATCCATCATAAGTTATCAACATAGCTACAGCGCTGTAAAACAACACTTTACTAAAAAGCGAATGTTACCAAGCCTGTTTTAACCTGATTTTAAAAATCAATGTGGAAAAGTATCGTTAACGAACCGAGGAAAAATAAGGGATATTTGTTCTACTTAAGAAAATAACCTTCTTAAGTATCAACGTTTTTTTATTTATCAAAGGACCAAAGCTTAAAATAGCTAAAATTCTTTTAAACTTAATATATCATGGCAAGAATCATTAAATTCGAAAAAAATGACTGTGCGCCATGCGCACAAGTATCGGCATACCTAGACAGTAAAGGTATAGCCTATGAAACCATTAACCCTTTCGACGAGCCTGAATTAGCAGTTAAGTTTAAAGTTCGTACCGTACCTACTGTGATCGTATTGGAGAACGATGAAATCAAAAATCGTATTATCGGGTTTAATCCTGTTGAATTAGATCAAATCGCATTATAGTAATCATAAACCGGAGGAATTATGATTTATTTATACTATGATTCTCGAACAGGTAATGTGGAGCGCTTTATTAACAAAGTGGTTCAAATTACCGGATGGACAGCCATCCGCATCCAAGAAGGTGTGGAAATTAAAGAAGCTGGACATTTAATTACGTATACCACTAATTTTGGTAAAGTTCCTGAGAAAACAGATGCTTTTATGAAAGATAAAAATCATCTGATTAGCTCAGTTACTTCTAGCGGAAACCGAAACTGGGGAAGAAACTTTGCAATTGCTGCAGACAAATTATCTGAATTGTTCGACATCCCTACGGCGATGAAATTCGAACTTTCAGGCACAATGGAAGATATTAATCAATTTATTGACATCATAAAAAATCAGTACTATGATAGCAAACGAGGTAGCGAAAAACTGGATATTGCTTAACAACGAAATCATGATCAAACATGATGACGAGTTCAGCTTGCATAAAGACAAGGAGGCTGTACGCGCCTATTTCCTGGAATATGTAAATAAGAACACGGTGTTCTTTTACACATTAAAGGAAAAAATCGACTATTTGATAGAAAACAATTATTACATCGATTTCTATCAATGGTTTACGTTCGAGCAAATGGAGGAGGTATACAATTATGTATTCGCCAAAAAATTCCGTTTCCAATCTTTTATGGCTGCATTCAAATTCTTCCAAAGTTACGCACTACGTGATGACTCTGGTGAGAAGTTCTTGGAACGCTATGAAGACCGCGTTGTTGCTGTTTCCTTATTCCTAGCTAGAGAAGAAGGTGTGCAAAAAGCTATCGAGTATGCCGAAATCATGATCAATCAAGAATATCAGCCCGCTACCCCGACTTTCTTGAACGCTGGAAAAAAACGTTCCGGTGAATTGGTATCATGTTTCTTAGATGAAATTGGTGACAACCTAAACGGGATTGGTTATGCGGTTGACTCAGCGATGAAGCTTTCTTCTATCGGTGGTGGGGTATCATTCAATATCTCTAAAATCCGTGCTCGTGGTGAAGCGATTAAAGGTGTAGAAGGACGTGCTGGAGGAGTATTACCAATCATGAAAATCATGGAGGATACTTTCTCCTATGCAAACCAATTGGGTCAACGCCCAGGTGCTGGTGCTGTATATTTAAACATCTTCCACTCGGATATCGAAGAATTCTTGGATTGTAAGAAAATCAACGTAGATGAGAAAGTGCGTATCAAATCACTTTCAATCGGTATTATCGTTCCTGATAAATTCATGGAGCTTGCTGAGAAAGATGAGCCATGCTACTTGATCTACCCGCATACAGTAATGCAAGAGTATGGTCAGTATCTTGACGAAATCGATATGGATGCGATGTACGATGAGTTAATCACGAATCCAAACGTTAAAAAGAAAAAAATCAATGCCCGTCACCTATTGGTGAAAATTGCTCAAACACAAAAAGAGTCGGGATACCCTTATATCTTCTTCAAGGAGAACACCAACCGTGCCCATGCATTAAATGGAATCGGTAAAGTGAAATTCTCTAACCTTTGTACTGAGATCATGCAAGTATCAGAAGTTTCTGATATCAATATCTACGGTAAAGAAGATACCATCCGTTACGGAATTTCTTGTAACCTAGGTTCCTTGAATATTGCAACTGTAATGGACAACAAACGCATCAAAGAAACTGTTAAAACCGCTATGCGTGCTTTAACTGTAGTATCTGATGTGACCAATATTGAAATGGTTCCTTCCATTGCAAAAGCAAACCGCGAGTTACACTCTGTAGGATTGGGCGCAATGAACTTACATGGTTATTTAGCGAAAAGCTTTATCATGTACGAATCGACTGAAGCATTAGATTTTGCCAACATTTTCTTTATGGCAATGAACTACTACTCGATCGAAGCTTCCATGGAAATCGCAAAAGAACGTCAGCAAACATTCGTAGGATTTGAGAAATCAGCTTACGCTGATGGAACTTATTTCGATAAATATCTTTCTCAAGAATACAGTCCGAAAACTGAAAAAGTAAAGGAATTATTCGAAGGAATTCATATCCCTACAAAAGAAGATTGGGAAAACCTAAAAGCACAAGTTGCTGAGCATGGTGTTTACCACGCTTACCGTTTGGCTATCGCTCCGAACCAATCTACTTCTTACATTATGAATGCAACCGCATCTGTAATGCCTATTGTAGACATTATCGAAGTGAGAGAGTACGGAGATAGTACAACGTACTACCCAATGCCGTACTTGACAAATGACAACTACTTCTATTTCAAATCAGCTTATGATATGGATCAGATGAAAGTGTTGAAACTGATCTCGGTTATCCAACGTCATATTGACCAAGGTGTATCGACCATCCTTCACACCAATTCTAAAGACTCCACTCGTGACCTGGCGAAATATTATATCTACGCGCACAAGTTAGGATTGAAATCTCTATACTACACTCGTACGCGTAAATCAACTATCGAGGAATGTATTTCATGTTCAGCATAATACAGAATCCTTAAGAAATAAGACCTATAAATTCAAAGAAGCTGAACTGGAAATTGAAATAAAACCAGTTCAGCTTCTTTAACTAAAAGATACAAGAATAGCAATGAGCAAACAATTTACAGCGGTAAACTGGAATACACCAGACAACGATTATGCCTTGATGTTCTGGGAACAGAATATCAGACAATTCTGGATTGATACAGAATATATCCCTTCCAAAGATATTGACAGCTGGAAAGGCCTAAGTTGGGACATGAAAGAGTGTTATAAGAAAGCATTGGGCGGACTAACTCTTTTAGACACCTTGCAAAGCCACACCGGTATGCCGAAAATTATCGATCATATCGACTCATTGCAAAACAAAGCAGTTCTTTCATACATGTGTATGATGGAAGCAATCCACGCAAAATCATATTCTACCATCTTTACAACGGTTTCTACAACCAATGAAATCAACGATGTATTCGGATGGGTATCTCAAAATAAATTCTTACAATATAAAGCCTCAACAATCGATAAATACTACCGTGCAATCGATAAAGAAAATGTATCGGATGAGGAATTGTTTATGGCTCTTGGTGCGTCTGTATTGTTGGAATCTTTCTTGTTCTATTCTGGATTCTTCCTTCCTCTTTGGTTATGTGGTCAAGGACAAATGGTAGCTTCTGCCGATATCATCAAAAAGATTATTGCTGATGAATCTATCCACGGTGTTTTCGTAGGATTGATCGGACAAGAAGTATTCGCAAGATTACAGAACAAAGCAGAAGTTAAACAACGCTTCTTAGACTTGTTAAACGAGCTGTATGAGAACGAAATTAAATACACCGAAGAATTGTACACTGTAGTAGGATTAACCGCTGAGGTGAAAGAATACGTGCGTTACAACGGAAACAAGGCCCTAATGAACTTAGGCTTTGATCCAATCTTCGAAGTAAAACAAGTAAACCCAATCGTGTTGAACGGTCTGAACACAGAAACAACACAACACGACTTCTTCTCCAAAAAATCAACTAACTACGAAAAAGCAACTGAAATCGTGCATTTAAAAAATGAAGATTTCATTCTAGATGCTACCGTAGAGATTTAATATTCTTTGTTATAAAAAAAACTCCCCTCAGTATTGAACTGAGGGGAGTTTTTTTTATAGATATGAGTATTGAGATGTGAGATTTGAGATATCAACCGTGAAATGTCTTTTTTTAGATATGAGTATTGAGATATGAGTATTGGGATATCAACCGGGATATATTTGAAATATACCTATAAGGTATTAATAGCCACGATTTTTCCTTTCCACTCTCTCATATCTCACATCTCATATCTCTCCTAGTAACCTGGGTTTTGTTTCAGGTTAGGGTTGATGGCCATATGTTGTTGTGGAATTGGGAACAATTCCTTGTTGACATCGTTGGTTGCTTTATGATCCCACCATGCTCCGGTTGTGTATTTTCCGAAGCGGATAAGATCGGTTCTGCGCTTACCTTCAAAGATAAACTCACGGCCACGTTCAGCCAATAGTTCATCTAGGGTCAAGGTAGCTGTAGTATATTGGTTGGCAGCCCAATCTGCTGCTGCGAATGAGCGCTTCTTAGACTCATTGATTAACTTCACAGCCTCTTGGTTTGCCGTTCCACCATTCTTGCGCATGATGGCTTCAGCCTTGTTAAAGTAAACCTCGCTCAGACGGTAGATCAGGTAATCATTCTCCTGGTAGTTATCATCCGATAAGCGACCTGATTTATACTTGTTAAACCTTGCTCCTGAGTTTTCTTCTCCTTCTGACATCGATCCCTGTGAAGTTTTATCTCCTTCACTCTCGCGACGAATGGAATTAACGAATACTAAAGGTTGTTCAGAATACTCTTCTGTTCCCAAAACAGGGGTTTTAGTGCCATATTTATATTGAGGACCGAACAAGAACCAATCTTTCTTTCTTAAGTCTTTGGCATTGTAAGCGTCAAACGCAGTAGGAATAACCACGAATGCATTCCAACCTCCGTAACCTACGTTTAAGGACTCTTTCATATAATCATATCCGAAATAGAATCCGCCCCAATCAAAAGCCCAACCACCTTTACGGCTGAACTGGAATTGGAATAGCGCCTCTGGATTTGCCGAGTTCGTATTGCTGAAGGCAGCATTGATGTCAGCAGAAAGCTTGGGTGTACCACCGATTCCGCCGCCAGCACCTGAAATAACTTTATCCGATGCAGCAATTGCTTGATCCCACATGGCAGTGCCCGACCATTTCTGTGCATTCAGATATAACTCCGAAAGCATGGCATAACCCGCTGCTCGGTTTACTTTACCCACTGATTCAGCAGTCAGGTCTGGCAACTTCGGAACCTCAGCCTCCAATTCGGTCTTGATAAAATCAAAAACCTCTTTTCTGGTCTTGGTCTCTGGGTTCAATGGCTTATCAGCCACCTCAACTGCAATCGGAACATTACCCCACATATCGATTATGCGCATGTAGTGGTATGCTCTTAATACTTTCAATTGTGCAACAGCGGTATTAATCTCTTCTTGGGTCATCCCGATGCTTGCAAAATCCAATTTCTCGATATCCCCAATGGCATTATTGATAAAACCTACACCGGTCCACATCAAATCCCACGCATTCTTCAGTCTATTTTCATTTACTGTCCAGGTATGGTAGTGCATACGGAAGTGGTCTCCCCCATCATAACCATGGCGACCTTTTTGTGGCCAAGCTACTTGATCAGCTGCCAATTCGGAATGATAATAAAATCCAGAACCTCCTGTAGGGGCCAACCAAGCCTGCATGTGCGTGAATGGTCTTAATACGGCCTGCTCTACTTCCAATTTATTCTTATAGAAACTTTCCTGTTCTAATTTGCTATATAGATTCTCATCTAAATTGGTGCAAGCGGAAAGTCCAGCTGTCGCTATTACTGCAACAGCTGCAAATCGTATCGTACGTTTATTTAATAATCTCATAATTTGCTTCTTTAAAAACCAATATTTAATCCCAATGACCATGATTGTGTTCTAGGGTAGAATCCTCTAGAATCGATACCTCCATCAAATCCAGTATCTTGCAATTCTGGATCAATTCCAGAATAAGAAGTAATGGTTGCAAGATTTCTTGCGGTCATATACACATATAAATTCCTCAAATAGTCATTCTTAAGGTTGAAAGTATATCCAAGGGTAATATTGTCGATCTTAACAAATGAACCGTTTTCCAAATAGTAGTCTGAGTACTGCGGGTCATCTTTCAAGGCAGCATGTTTGCCGAATGCAGACTCTAATACGTTGTTCGGCAACCATTTTTGGTTTCCAAAATACATATCTGCAGTGTTCAAGATGTCATATTTGAATTTACCTCTTAAGAATACGGTCAGGTCAAATCCTTTATAACTGAATCGGTTTCCTAGGGAAGCCTGGAATTTTGGAATACCATTCCCGATATAGGACAGGTCATCATTGTTGATTTCGCCAGCATGCGCTGTAGAACCATCAGCTTTGTAGAATAACCATTTTCCAGCATCGTCAAATCCAGCGAATCTCTTGCCGTAGAATGACCCTACCTCGCCACCTTCTTCCAGACGGATAGCATTACCCAAGTTTCCTGGCGAAGGCAAACCTCCGAACTCTAACCAGTTACTCTTGAAGATATCACTGGATAGTTTGGTCAACTTGTTCTTTTGGTAGTTTCCGGCAAAATCAACTTGCCATGTAAAGTTATCATTGGCGATCGGTGTACCGGTCAATTGGATCTCGATACCTTTGTTCACCACTTCACCTACGTTGTACCAAATCGATGGCTGTACGTAAGCAGGCAACTGCGCATTGTATTCATACAATAAATCGGTAGTCTTTCTGTGGTACACATCGATAGCACCCGTCAATCGATTATTGAACATACCAAAGTCAACCCCGATATTGGTTTCTGCTTTTTGCTCCCATTTCAAATCTGGATTCGGGTTTGTGGAGATACCGTAAGTTTGGTAATAGATTCCGTTCTGCGGATATACACCACCAGTACCTAAGGTAACTAACGATAGGTAGTTAGGGATACCTTGGTTACCAGTAACCCCATAACCAGCACGTAATTTCAGGTCATTAACCACTTCTTTGTTGCTAAAGAAGTCTTCGTTTGAAATATTCCAACCTGCTGAAACCGCTGGGAAATTACCCCATTTGTTGTTGGCACCAAATCTTGAAGATCCTTCACGACGCAAAATTGCAGTAACAAAGTACTTATCCGCATAATTGTAGTTTACACGTCCAAAGAATGCAATCAGGGTGTTGTCTTCTTTAAATGAATTCAATCCTGGTCTAGGTAATTTATCATTAGTAATGGCAGTACCGGAGTTAAAATCCCAATCTAGGAATCCGTCGGTGGTAAAACCATTATTGTTCATGTCAAACCACTCCAAAGTTGAGTATTGATAACTATAGCCTAATAAGCCCGTAACGGTATGTTTCTCGTTGAAGGTTTTGTTATAGTCAATCGTACTTTCAAAGGTTTTTGTCCAGTTCAGTTCATTGCGCTTATACGCATATCCCATTCCTTGGTAGTTTGAGTCTTCTCTTTGGTCCCAATCTAATTTAGAACGGAATTCACGACCATTCCAGTTGTCTCTTACATAAGATCCGAATGCCGAAACGCTCAATTCGTCCAAGATCTTGAACTTCAAACGAGCATCTCCAGAGAATGTCTGTTGGTTTCGCTCATTTATCCTATAAGCCAATCGGCTCATCGGGTTATAGTTATTGTATTCCTGGGTTTGGAAGAAAGTTCCATCAGAATTCACCAAGGGCGCAGTCGGGTTACGTTGAATGGCTTGTTCAAAATCACCTGTTTGTCCACCCAATAGATTAGCTTTATTAAAGTTGGCAGCAATGTTAGCTGACAAGGTCAAACGATCCTTCAATCCTGTTTGACTGAAGTTGATACGGCCACCAAATTGCTCTTTACCATTTTCCTTCGCCACACCTTTTGCCTGTTCATAGTTGAAGGAAGCACGGTATGTTGAGTTTTCTCCACCGCCACTAGCAATGAAGTTATGGAAATGCGAAAAGTTATCCTTATTGATCAATTCATCATATAGGTCAGTTGTAGCACCCAAATCAGATTTTGGTCTATTCAAACCTACGACAACTTTATCTCTAAACTGAGCCGCGTCCAACATGCTTGGTCTGCGGTTTACGATTTCAGTCTGTCCATAGGTCAAGTATTCAAACTGAGGAGTTCCAGCCTTACCTTTTTTCGTTGTAACCAAGATTACCCCACCATTTCCTCGCGTACCATAGATTGCCGCAGCAGAACCATCTTTCAAAACGTCGATGGACTCGATGTCCCCTTGTTTGATCAGGTCCAGGCTACCACCAGGGATACCATCGATTACCACCAATGGACTATTGGATCCTTTTAGGGATGCCATACCACGTAATTGGATATTGGTTCCCGAGTTCGGGTTACTTCCTTGAGTCCTGGTAACATTCAGACCAGCAACTTTACCTTGTACCAATTCCATTGGGTTTCGCATTCCCCCTCTGTTAAAGTCCTTTTCTTTTACAGATGCCACGGCAGAAGTAATCTCCTTACGTTTTTGCGTTCCATAACCGACTACAACGACTTCATCAAGTGCTTCTTCATCGGGGCTTAAGTTTACATTGGCTATTGCAGAGGTTACGGGAAATTCTTGCGATTTATAACCTAGGTAGGTAATCTGAAGGACATCTCCATTCTCTGCGGCGATGCTAAAATTACCGGCATCATCGGTTTGGACGGCAGCCTCTTTTCCTTTGACACGAACGGTTACTCCTGAGAGTACATCCCCTGTGCTTGCATTCTTAACGGTTCCTGTCACTGTCTGTTGAAATTCAACCTTCTCCATTCTAGTCGCTTCCGAATACGGCATCGTCGCAGCATTTCCATAACTGCTGGCCAGCAAAGCAAAGCACAATATGCTCCCTCTGACAAAGCCTTTCCGATACATTTTTGAACTGTAAATGTTTGGCATGTTAATTAACGTTAATGATTAAATAATTTAAAAAGGTTTACAAACAAAATAAAATACTAAAACGTTTTAGTACACGTGTTGAATCAGAATAATCCCAATTGACACAATAGTAATAACGTAAAAATTAGTTAAATATTGTCAATGCGATTATTGATATTAAGGAAAAATAGGAATTTTAAGTTTAATAAATGAAAATTAAACCATGATTTTAGTAAAACTTATAATATAATAAGCTAAAACATTTAGGCAATTCAAAAAGTTAGAAGGAAGCTATACGCGCATACATTTCCACCATCGCTAATTGGTCCAAAAGCCATTTTTTCGAGCTCTTACGCTCCCCTTTCCAATCTTTGTTGAAAAGACCATTTTCGTCCCGAAGATTAGACCATGCGTAAGTCAGATTATCCTTGAATGAATTCAGATAAACAGGGTTTTTATCCAATGGATACAACTCTGCAAAACCCCTTAACATGACCGCAATAAACCAGGCATCAGAGTTCTTTAGAAGTCGAAATTCCTTCCCTCCATGTTGGGCTTTGGAATGGAAGAAATAATCATGTGCCGATGCGGCAATCAATTGCGCATCTTGAAGGAATTTTTGATCCTTTGTGATTTTAAATAACAAGGCAGCCGATTGTAACATCTGCCCCGAATTATATGGAAATTTTGTTTTGTTCACTTTCCCCGTAAGTGAAATATTATCATAGTAAAGATGGTCCGTCGGGTCTTCCAAATTTTCTTTGGTCCACTGATAAAGATTTATAGCCTTTTCTAAATACTCTTTATTTTTTGTCCCTTGATAAAGTTTCAATAAATAAACGACCGCCGGAGCATTAGAACAGGTATTTTTAGATTCTTTTTTCTGTTCACACCAATATATACCTCCACCAAGTTTGTCATCCATTCCACTTTCCACAAAACGCCAGATTTCTTCCGATTTATTTAGAAAAGACTTATCCTTGGTCGTCAGATACAAATCCGCAAAATCGATCCCTAGCCACACATTATCATCGTAGAACCGATCTGACAGAGCAGCAGAATTAACATAAGAAGCATAACCTACGGGGCTTCTTTTATCGAAATAATGTTCCAAGCCAGGCAATACCTTCGTTTTAATATCTTTTAGGATTTTTGGATTTTTGTCTTCCTCATACCTCGCCACCTGAGCAGATAATGATCCTGAAAACGGCCATAAATAGGAATAAGCATTCCCTTTTCTACCTTGACTCGGATTGGCTAGGTAACTAGCCTCATATGAATCATCATAAGGGTAATTTTCCCTGAGCAAAACCTCATTCTTGATTCCATAATGCTTGTAAATCGAATCCAATGTTATGGAAGCTTGCGCCGAGAATGTAGGTTCTATTTTCTTTTTCTGAGCATAAACTCCAATGATCCCCAATAGACAAATTACAGTTAGAATGAATGATTTCTTCATGGCCTAAGATATATTAACAATAAAAAAGCAATCGGAAAACTAGGTTTCCATAGGTTGATTAATTCAGGTAAAATCCTGAAAGGTTTAGAAATTCATTGTGGGGCAACCGCGAAGTTGACCCGCAATGAATAAAGATATTATATATTTCCTTTTTTCAATTCATTGACTGCATGATCCACAGCTCTTGCGGAGAATGCCATATAGGTCAAGGAAGGATTTTGTGTGGATGTCGAAGTCATACATGCCCCATCCGTGACATACACATTCGGACAGGCATGAATCTGATTCCAACTATTAAGAACAGAAGTTTTCGGATCTTTCCCCATTCGTGCACCACCCATTTCATGGATATCCAATCCTGGAGCTTGCGAACTTTCATTCCGCTGGATATTTTTAAAACCAGCTGCTGTAAACATCTCCTCCATGGTATCCAGATAATCCTTCTTCATTTTTGCATCGTTATCGTCGTAATCAACTGATATCTTCAGCAATGGAATTCCCCATTCGTCTTTTTGTTGGCTATCTAATGCCACATAATTTGATTCCTTTGGAATAGTTTCCCCCATCATATGCGAGCCTACTCCCCAATTCCCATATTTCGGGGTTAAAATAGAATTTTTTAAATCCGTGCCCATACCCGATTCATCCGACCAAGAAGAACGATATGCTCCAAAGCCAGCAGCATAGCCTCTTAAGAAATCCATTTCTTGCTTATGAAGATTCCGGAATCTTGGAATATATCCACCACCCGCAGGGTTTCGACCATCCGTTTTATATTCCAGCATCCCTTCGTATTCTCCACTGATTCTGGCGCTATAATTATGAAAAGCTACATATTTACCCAATGTTCCTGAATCATTTCCTAATCCATTCTGGAACCTATTGGATTTAGAGTTCAACAATAATAAGGTCGAGTTCAAGGCAGCTGCATTTACAAAGATGACTTTGGCATAAAAATCCATCTCTTCTTTGGTTTCGCGATCAATAACCTTCACTCCTACGGCCTTTCCTTTATTTTCATCGTACAGAATAGAATGCACCACTGAATTTGGTCTTACCGTCAAGTTTCCAGTTTTGGCAGCCCAAGGTAAGGTTGAGGCATTTGAACTGAAATATCCTCCAAAAGGACAGCCTCTTTGGCATAAGGTACGATTTTGACATTGCACCCGGCCTTGATCCAAATGAATTTGATTCGGTTTTGAAAGGTGCGCACAACGAGCAGAAATTACTTTCCTACCTGGATATTTCCCTTCTACTTGTTGCTTGAAGTATTTTTCAACCACGTTTAATGGGTAACCAGGCAAAAACTCACCATCCGGAAGCTCCGCCAAACCATCTTTATCACCTGCAATCCCTGCGAATCGCTCCACATGGTCATACCAAGGTTTCAGATCTTGATATCTAATTGGCCAATCCACGGCAAAACCATCCCTTGCAGGGCCATCGAAATCAAAATCCGACCAACGTTGCGTTTGTCGCGCCCATAGCAATGACTTCCCGCCAACCTGATAGCCTCGAATCCAGTCAAATGGTTTTTCCTGAACGTAGGGATGTTCCTTATCCTTTACAAAGAAATGCGCTGCATCTTCATGAAAAGCATAGCATCTGTTCACAATAGGATTATCCTGTTTAACCGCATATGGCATTTCGCCACGATGCTCAAATTCCCAAGGATAAAGATTGGTTGTAGGATAATCTTTCACATGTTGCACATCGCGACCACGCTCCAAAACCAATGTTTTTAATCCTTTTTCACATAATTCCTTAGCGGACCAGCCACCAGAAATACCTGAGCCAATCACAATGGCATCGTAACTACGATTTTTTTCTGAATCAATATTTAAGTTTGCCATTGATTATGCATTCATTTTTAAAGCTCCGTTGTATCTTCCTGGAACCAATTCGTAAACCAATTTATTTTTCATAACATATTCCGAGTTTTTATACCCTTGAATAGTCCTTCCTTTCAGAACTCGGAAGAAAACATCACCTTCAGGTAATGCCAAAAGGTAAGCCTGCTGTTCTTCCAGCGGTTTACCTTTTAATTTGGCCGCTGCTGCTAAGCCATCTATAAATTTCTTTTGATCTTCCGGACTTGTGCAATCGTCCAGCATTTTCATTACAAAAAGATGTAGGTTCAATTCTTTGGCTCCAGGGCTATCCGTTTTAGGAATAATAGCCTCTACCAATTCAGCTAACAATTGTTCATCCTCTAAATCGAGCTTCACATTATTCAACTGAATGGAAGGAGATTTCGAACTAAAATCACAGGAAGTAGCAATCATCATACCTCCTGCAACGATAAACATATGTTTTAATGCGGTCCGTCTGTCCATAAGATTCATAATCTAGATTCCTAAATTACAAATTTAAGGGATAGAAAACCGCTTAATTTAAGGAAAGCAACGATTTTTTTACTTCTGCTAAATCGTTTAATAACTCATCGGCATGTTTCAAACGACTTTTCTCAACCTCTTGTTTAGTGACCGCTATACAGTATAAACCCGCATTTTTTGCCGCCGTACAGCCCGTACTGGTATCCTCAACAACTACAATCTCTTCCTTTGGAATGGATAATTTATTGACTGCCAACAGATAGGGTTCAGCATCGGGCTTAGGATTTTCAACTTGTTCTCGGGTTACAAAAAACTCAAAGTAATCCAATAGTTGATGTTCACCCAAGACAATGTCTACGGTAGTTTGATAACTCGAAGTCACTAAACCTATTTTTTTTCCTGAAGCTTGGATGGCTTCTAAAATCTCTTTAGCATGCGGCATCAACCGAATATTAGACATATTCGCTTTGCTATATCCTGCACGTGTAGCAAACCACATATCCTCCTCATCCACATTCAATTTATATTCTTGATTCAGCATTTGAACATTATGGTTCAAGGTATGGCCTGCAAAATTGCTGATCCACTCATCAAAGTCAATTTTCAAACCATAATCATTCTCCAAAATTGGAGCCCAAGTACTGAAATAAAAAAATTCGGAATCAATTAATGTTCCATCCAAATCAAATAGAACTGCATTTATATTTTTCATGCTACAAATTTAACCAATTAACATTAAGCCAATGTTAAATAGCATTGGCTTAACAATAAAGTTATCCTGAAAGAGAATTTTTCTCAATCGCATTTACAGGAGCTTTCTCCATATTCATTCATAAATACTTTAGGTCAAATTATGCTTATTGCCGCACCTTCTTCGGACCTCCTCCGGACATCAGTCGGATCTTGGTCGTAAAATTTCGAACAAGGTCCGACGATGCTCCGGGTAAAGTGTGAATGAATTATTAATTAGGTCCATATTAAGGGATAAGTACTATTGAAACAAAATGGATACCCATTCTAAAAGTCAATGTAAATTCATTGTGGATTATTCAGCATAATTTGCTAGACCTTTTGGCTTTTCTTAAGTTTGCTTTGCCCCTTATTCAGCATTCGGATCAATGTTAGTATGATTGATCCTTAAATGAGTTGATAGGGTGATTAGAAATTATTGAAGCAAGAATTAAACTACCATAAAACTTCAGAATTATATGAAAATAATTGCAGTCGGCAGAAACTATATTGACCACGCCAAAGAGTTAAACAATCCGGTCCCAGAAAAACCAGTTATCTTTCTTAAACCAGATACTGCAGTTTTAAAAGACAACAAGGATTTCTATTATCCTGAATTTAGTAAGGATGTTCATTTTGAGGTTGAATTGGTCCTCAGGGTTTGTAATGAAGGCAAGCATGTATCAAAAAAGTTTGCGCATAAATATTATGATGCGATTGGCCTAGGCATTGATTTTACTGCTCGCGACCTACAGTCTGAGTTAAAGTCCAAAGGCTTACCATGGGAACTTGCCAAAGCTTTTGATCATTCTGCAGTTGTTGGTGAATTCATTCCAAAGGAAAACATTGAGAACTTGGAGAACATAAACTTTTCGTTGTTAAAAAATGAAGAAACAGTGCAGCAAGGAAATAGTGCAGATATGATTTTCGACTTTGACAGCTTAATCACATTTGTATCCAAATATATTACGCTAAGGAAAGGAGATTTGATTTATACAGGTACTCCAGCTGGAGTCGGTCCGATACAAATTGGGGACAAATTGGAAGGATTTTTGGAGGACAAAAGCATGTTCACATGCCAAATAAAATAATATGAAGAAACTAACGCTATCCCTTTTATTAGCAGTATCTATTGCGGGAAATCTTTCTGCACAAAGCAAAAATATTATTAAATCCAGGACTTACCCACAAGGGTATTTCCGGAACCCTTTGAATATCATTCCTGATGCCTCGGGAACATTTGGAGAATTAAGGTCTACCCATTTCCATGCAGGGGATGATTATAGGACCCAGCAACGCATTGGGCTCCCTTTACATGCAGCAGCAGAAGGATATGTTTCACGTGTACGGGTGCAAATTGGTGGCGGAGGAAACTCCGTTTATATTGCACATCCCAACGGCTTTACTACGGTATATTTACATATGGACAGTTTTAATGATGCTCTGACCAATATTATCCGCGCAGAACAATATAAACAACAACGTTTTGATGTGGATATGGAGCTAAAGCCTGGACAAGTAAAATTAACTAAAGGTCAGTTTATTGGGAATGCTGGGAATACGGGTGGTTCAGCAGGACCGCATCTGCACTTGGAAATCCGGGATACAAAATCACAACATCCTTTGAATCCGCAATTATTTGGCTTACGTTTTACGGATAACTTCGCACCAACCATCAATGGAATTATGGTCTATGACTTAGCAGACCCTTTATTCAATGAAAACACGGGTCGCAGATATCAACAACTGAAAGCATTGGGTTCAGGGCGTTATACATTAGCTTCTGCTGCTCCAATTTCAGTGAATGGAAAATTCGGTCTAGGGATCAATACGATTGACAGGCACCGTGCTGGAGGTTTCCAAAATGGAGTATATTCCATTGAATTATTCCTGGATGGAAAAGCAGTATCCACCGTATTGTTCGAGGAACTGGATTTCAATACTTCCAGCGCCATACATTCCTATTTAGACTTTCCTCAATTCAAAAGAACCAAGGTAAAGGTTCAAAAGAGCTTTAAGGATCCAGGGAATCCGATTGAGATCTTTAAATACCTCGATAAAGATGGAACAATAGAACTGAAGGATGATGCTGTTCACGATGTTAAATATGTCGTTAAGGATGTTCATGGAAATTGTAGTGAACTTGATTTCAAGGTGCGAAATAACCCATCCTATGTGGCAAAGAAAAACCCAAATAAAGGCGAGTTATTTCCTTACACTAAGGATAATACCTTTACAACAGATGCAGTAAAGGTGGAGATTCCAAAGGGAGCATTATATACGGATCTAGATTTTATTTACTCCAATAGTGCGGAGCGGCCAAATAGTTATTCAGCAGTTCATCATGTTCAGAATAATTTAACACCATTATTTTCGACTTATAAACTAAGTATTAAACCGACTTCATTGCCAAAAAATCTAGAAAGTAAGGCTATCATAGCCTCTGTTGAAGGCGGATCTGTGGGTGGTAAATTTGAGAACGGATGGGTTTCGGTGAACACTAAAATATTTGGTTCTTTTTATGTGACGGTGGATACAATTGCACCAACTATTGTAGCGAGGAATTTCAGTAATGGGAAAAACGTTAGTGGCCAATCGAAAATTGATTTTACGATTTCGGACAATTTCTCGGGTATTCAGTCCTTTAATGCCTATATTGATGACAAGTGGGTTTTGATGGAGTATGACTCCAAGAACAGACATGTCTGGCATCGTTTTGACCCATCCCTGAGCAAAGGGCAACATACTTTTAAGTTTGTTGTAAAGGATTGGAAGGATAATGAAAAGGTATACCAGGCAACATTTATTAGATAAAAAGGAAGATTATGGCAGAATTAAAAGTTGGGGATAAAGCCCCAAACTTCAAGGCGAAGAATCAAAACGGAGAAGAGTTAAGTTTATCGGATTTCAAAGGGAAAAAAGTGATTTTATATTTTTATCCGAAAGACAATACCCCTGGATGTACGACGGAGGCGTGTAATTTCCGTGATAATTACCAAAGTTTATTGAAGGATGGGTTTGAGGTTATAGGGGTGAGTATTGATAGTGAGCAATCCCATCAGAAGTTTATTTCGAAGTTTGAGTTGCCGTTTAACCTGGTTTCGGATGAGGACAAAAAGATAGTGGAATCCTACGGAGTTTGGGTAGAAAAAAACATGTATGGGAAGAAATATATGGGAACTGCCCGAAGGACCTTCATCATTGACGAAAAAGGTACAATTCAACATATTATTAAAAAAGTTGACAATAAAAACGCGAGTCAACAAATAAGAGATTTATTGGCATAATAAATCAAACGAATACATTATATTTGCCCCTTATGAGCAAGCAAACAGACGATTTTTTCAAGAATATTATTTCGCATGCGAAGGAATATGGATTTGTTTTTCCTTCAAGTGAAATCTATGACGGATTAAGTGCCGTTTATGATTATGGTCAATTAGGTTCGGAGTTAAAGAACAACCTGAAGACCTATTGGTGGAAATCCATGGTACAGTTAAATGAGAATATTGTGGGCATTGATGCTGCAATTTTCATGCATCCTACGACCTGGAAAGCATCCGGTCACGTGGATGGGTTTAATGACCCGATGATTGACAATAAAGATTCTAAAAAGCGTTACCGTGCGGATCAATTGATTGAGGATAAAATCGATCGTTATGAGAAGGACGGCAAGACCGATAAAGCTGCACAACTACAAAAAGATTTAGATGATGCCTTAAATGCGGATGATTTAGTGCGTTTAAAAGTTATTATCGAAGAGCACAATATTGTTTGTCCGATTTCAGGCACAAAAAATTGGACGGATGTACGTCAGTTCAACTTAATGTTTGCTACGCAAATGGGTGCGATGGCTGATGGAGCTGAGCAGGTATATTTACGTCCAGAGACTGCACAAGGTATTTTTGTAAACTTCCTTAATGTTCAAAAAACAGGAAGAATGAAAATTCCTTTTGGAATTGCTCAAATTGGTAAAGCATTCCGTAACGAAGTTATTGCTCGCCAATTTATCATGCGTATGCGTGAGTTTGAACAAATGGAAATGCAATTTTTTGTTCGTCCAGGTTCAGACCAAGAGTGGTACCAAAAATGGAAGGAGAACCGTTTAAAATGGCACTTAGCACTTGGTGCAGATCAAAACAAGTATCGCTATCATGACCATGTTAAATTGGCTCATTATGCGAATGCGGCAGTTGATATTGAGTATCAATTTCCATTTGGATTCAAAGAGGTAGAAGGGATCCACTCCCGTACTGATTTTGACTTAAAACAACATCAACAATTCTCTGGAAAGAAAATGCAATACTTTGATCCAGAAATTAATCAAAGTTATATTCCATATGTCATTGAGACATCCATTGGTCTAGATCGTTTATTCCTAACAGTATTAGCGAACAGCCTGGTTCAGGAAGATCTATCTACTGAGGAAAAACAAGATTCTCGTGTGGTATTAAAATTCCACCCTGCCATTGCACCAGTGAAAGCAGCTATCCTTCCTTTAACCAAAAAAGATGGTTTACCAGAGAAGGCTAGAGAAATCATGTCGAAATTGAAATTGGACTATAATATCCAATATGATGAGAAGGATTCAATTGGTAAACGCTATCGTCGTCAAGATGCTATTGGTACACCATTCTGTATCACTGTAGATCATCAAACCTTGGAAGATAATATGGTAACTATTCGTCATCGTGACAGCATGCAACAAGAGCGTGTTAAAATTGATGAATTAGAGAATATTATTGGAGACTTAGTAAGTATGAGTAAATTATTAAAACAGCTCATCTAGGATTATATTCCATAAAAAATTAAACCTGCCTTCGAAAAGGCAGGTTTTTTTATTGATATGAAAAGGGTTAGTTTCTGCGAAATCCTCTTGGGTATTTGTTTTATCTAGCTAAATCTTGAATGAAGGATGGATATTGATTTATTCTCCATATACTTCCAGAGCGTACATCCCATTTCCTTGTAGAATGCTCTATTAAATTCACATTCATTTCTAAATCCAGATTCATAGATTAATTTATTAATTTGAGCTGGTTCTTCATTTTCAATATTTAGATGATCAATAAAATAATGGAATCGTTTAGTGTTGAGATATTCTTCGAAATTGTAATTCCAAAATTTTCGATTTATTTCTTTCAGGTCTTTGTCTGTCAGGCTTAGAAATTTGCGAAGGTCCTCCAGTTTTAATTCCGGGTTTTTAAATAATTTTTCTTGGTCCAGCAATTGGTCAATTGCTGTCACATAAAACATCAGATCTTCACTTTTCTTTTGAATATACTCAGTTTCATGAATTCTAATCACTGCATTTGTTCTGAATAAATAGGAAAGACACAAATGGATAGAATTAAAATATCTGAAATATACCACGATAAAAAGGACAAAGAAGGTGAAAATTCCGTCTGGAAATTCCAATAAGAGTCCTTTTTCAACTATTAATCCTCGAAAAAGGATAAAAACAAAAAGAATTACTTTAGAAGCCCATAGAAAGACTGCCAACTGACCATCAATCGAATTGCAGAGATGGGATATTTTTTTTCGCAGTGGCCATAAAAGATAAACATCATACACTAAAGTAATGGTAAATAGGATTGTTCTAGATCTTTGATTAAAGAAGTCTAGGTAATCATAAATCATTCCTTCTTGAATTTGCGCGGAATAAATATTGAGCAATACATAAAAGACATAGAACAGGAGAAAGGGAAAAAATGCCAACAAAATCAAATATCCTGAGGTCCGAACTTCTAAGACAATATTTCTTAAATACAATGAGGACAATGATACAAGGCAAAGGCTGCTAGTGGCGGTAAACAACTGATTAACATGCACTTCAAATGGGGATACCCAATATTTAATTAATAATACTACGATTGAAGTACAGGTGAGGATACGAAGTATTTCGCCTCGTTCATCTCGGATAGTTCTTATCTGAAGATAAAGAAGGATAATCAGTACCTGAATAACAGTTAGCGCTAGCAAATAAGCCATATAACAATAATAAGACACTATTATTAAGAAATTAAAAAGGTCTCGTTAAGTTTAATTTTTTAACCACTAGGATTTAGTTAATTAAACAGTATTGTTTTTGTTCCAGCCCATTTTTCATCAATGATAACTTCAAATACTCGATTGGAAAAACCAGTTGGATACAGGTTTCCGACAAAATTTAACTTGATATTATTTTTAACTTTGGAGAATAACTTAAATTTTCGAAGAATTCTTGTTTTGCTCCACACCTCGACTTCGTAGTTTACAGGCAATTCCACATCGGTATGTCCTAAGAAATGACTAAATACCACCTCTTTATCCACATTAAAATCTTGTTCAAATTCTATTTCATTTGAATTACCAATAGGGAACTTACCTTCTAACTTAGGGTTAAAAGGTTTCCAAAAATAATTCGGAGAAATTGGTTTTATTTTAATTTTACTAACGTCTGATAGATCTCTTATATCTCTAAAATTGAAGGTTACTAAACTATATAAGCGTTTCAGAGTAATTGGTTTGGACATATTTTCCTTCAGCTCAAAGGAATCCACGACACCGAAGGAACGAGCAAATTTATCCGAAAATGAAGTAGCAGTATAAAAGTCATCTTTATTCTTGATGGTTTCTGGAAGTACTAAAGGTTCATTAGACTCATGATAAAGCATAATATTATAGTAATTACCTAACGGAAGTTCAACCATCAATTGTTCATTATCAGTTTTTGGACTAAAGGTTCCTTTATTCACTAAATCTCCTTTTTTCTTATCAAATATGAAATAAGGCATTTGATTTAACTTGGATTTAATTTCTGCTTTCTTTTTGGGCTTACCATAAAACCTAATATTGTCAACTTTAATTTCTACACCCTCCACAAATTTCTCTCCTTTTCCTAATTGTTCGCGTGTATCCACGTATAATCTTAACATATTATTTCCTTGAGCTGAATTTGGGAAATTATAAGTAATAGTCTCAAATCTACTATTATTTGAATCATCAGTTTTTTGTTTAAATTTTTGAATTGATTCTCCCATTATAGCTTCGTCTTTTTCTATATATGTAGAGAAGGATTTTTGAGGGCTTTTGGTGCTAATATCCATTTCAATCCGCTCCATATGGATCTCGTCTGAAGGATTAAACGCAATCCCAAAATAGGTTTGGCCTTTAATTTCCAGAATGTGATCATCTTTCTGTCGAGAAAATGGATTATTTATAAATTTCACAACATCAGATGTTTTTATTATTGCAATAATATTTAAGTATGTAAAATATCGGGATATTTTAGCATACAAGTCCTTCTTATTGAAGTCATATAATACGAGTAACTCAGGTTGTTCAGGATGCACCTTCTGTTCATCAGATACATTTCCTGATCTGGTTTTTATGGAAGAATGAAAGGGCTTGATTTCAGATTGAAAATTAGTAAAATTAAAAGTCACTTTTTTCAAAGGACCTTCTTCAAATGGCATCGCTACTTCTTTTTTTTTACAAGAGAAGTAAAATGCAGCAACTAGCATAAAAATGAACAGAATTTTTGATCGGCAAATAAATAAACTCATAATAGTTAAAAATTAAAGTGAATAAAATTATTTTTCCTTCAATTTAATTTTTAAAGATTAACAGAAAAGAAAAAGGGGATCATTAAAAAATTAATAATCCCCGCTCCTATTGAATGGCCAAAATGCTAACTTGCTACAATTGCTTTAACGATCGAAAAAAACTTTTTATGAAACTTTAAAGTTAATTTTTTCACCATTTTTAATCAATGGCACCTCAGTACCCTTTTTCCCTTTAATTTTGAGATTTGTAACTTTTCCATCCTTCCATTCAAAATCAACAGTGAAGTTACCGCGGGCTTTTAATCCAGTCACTTTCCCATCTTTCCATGCTGACGGTAAGGCAGGTAATAGGTGAATGTAGCCATCATGGCTTTGGATTAACATTTCAGCAATACCTGCTGACCCTCCAAAATTGCCATCAATTTGAAATGGAGGATGAGCACAGAACAGGTTAGGGTAAGTTCCAGCCCCAGCACCTTGATAGGTTGTACTATTCCCGAATGCAGGTTGCAAAAGCTGTCTTAATATTTCTAAGGAATGGTCTCCATCATGAAGCCTTGCCCAGAAAAGAATCTTCCAAGCCCTAGACCAACCCGTTCCTTCATCACCACGTACTTCTAATGTTTTCTTTGCGGCATCTGCCCATTCAGGACTTGTAATTGGTGAAATAAAATTCGCCGGGTACAAGCCATATAAATGTGAAACATGGCGATGTTTAGGTTCAGTTTCTTCATAATCCTCTAACCATTCCATCACGCGTCCAGATTTGCTTACAACTACCGCTGGAGCTAATTGTTTGATATCAGATTGAAGCTGAACAGCAAACTCATCATTGAGGTTTAATATTTCATTACTCTTGATTACAGATTCATACAGTTCTCTAACAATTTGATTATCAATTGTAGGCCCCATTACCACGGCAGCTCTCTTTCCATTAGGGAGTTTAAAACCATTTTCAGGAGAAACCGATGGAGAGGTCACCAACCATCCAGTTTTAGGATCTTTCACCATGGTAGCCTTGTAGAATACAGCAGCCTCTTTTAATACGGGATAGATTTCCTTTAAATAGGCCTCATCTTTTGTAAATTGATAATGTTCCCAAAGATGGTTACATAACCAACCAGAGGCTGTACTTGATCCCCAAGAAGCATGCTCCCCTGGAGCAGAGTATCCCCAAATATTAGTCATCATATAAACTACCCAACCTGGTGCATTATAATATGCTTTTGCTGTTTTTGTCCCCTCTTTCGCAATATTCTTAATCATTTCAATAAATGGGTTATGATATTCCGAAAGGTTACTCACTTCCACCCCCCAATGATTCATTTGCGCATTGATATTTAAATGATAATCGCCATTCCAAGGAGTTTGGATCTGATGTGCCCATAAACCTTGTAAATTAGGCGGTAGGGCCTTAGGAGTATTTGGAGAACTGCTTGAAATAGTCAGGTATCGACCAAATTGATAATATAAAGATGCCAAACCATTATCTTGACTTGGGTCATTAAAAAAAGCTTTTAATCGCTCATCCGTAGGTACGGATGCTTTAGATTCTTGGTCAGCAATTTGCAAAGATACTCGGTTAAATACAGGCTCATATTTAGCGGCATGAGCTTTCCACAACTTAGCATAACTACTTCTTTCGACCTTTGAAATTTCAGAATTTACATATTCTTCAGGGTTATGATCATAGTAACTTGTGGAGGCAGAGAATAGAACCAAGGCTTCATCTGCACCTTTCACGATGATTTGATTATCATGATCCTTTAATGTTCCACCTTTGGCAATGACCATGAACTTAGCCGCGAATTTTATTCCACGACCACCTTTTCCATCAGGAAGACTACCATTTATGGTAATTTCATTTCCATTGACTTTATAATTCTCAATATTTTGATCTCTATAGAAATGCATTGCAAATTCAATGGATTTCTTTTTATCGGCAGATAAGCGAACGACCCCTACATTCTTATCAAAAGAAGTAAAATACTCTCTTTTGAAGTTGATACCGGAGTTTTTGAAACTGGTTACAGCCTTTGCTTCTCCAATATCCAACCAGCGTTTATAATCCGTTGTCTCACCTTGGTGGAAAAACAAAAAGTTCAGATAGCCAAAGTTCTGGAAACATCCATAAGGAGCTTCAGCGCCATTTCCCTGACCAGACCCTGCACCCACACAAACGAAATTTTTATTGACAAGAGCTTCAGCAAGATCATTTTTGCCTTCAAATAATAATTTTTGAATATCTCCGACTGAATTAAATGCTTGATAATTATTTGCATCCTGAGGTGATCCAGACCACATTGAAATCTCATTCAGAACAATAGATTCATCATTGATCTTTCCATCTGGCATCATCCCAATCAAGCCATTGCCAAGGGGTAAAGTTTCTTCCCAAATCTTTGCTGGGTTTTTGTACCACAATTTTAAATCCTGCGCCAGGAGGTTTCCTGCAGTACACAGGCCAACCATAATTACGATTAACTTCTTCATCTATTTTAAATAAACATCAAACTCAGCAACTGAAAACTCTTTATCATTACTTAGAATTTCCTTTGGAATAAACCTTATATAGTGCGCATCATGGGCGATATCGAAATTGATATTTTGTTCTGTGGCATTCGCTTTAATATTAGAGAACTCTCCCATTGCTACGGTCTTCCATTCCTTACCATCTTTACTAACCTGGATTTCATATTTGGTTGGAACTCCTTTAAGCTGGCGATCTTGTCGTGGCATGTATCCCAATCCTACGACACTTTCAGTTTTAGGCAATCTGATTTCGACAAACTTTTGATTACTCAAGATGGTTTCCCAAATTGTATTATCGTCATTATCTGAAGCTTTTTTAACATTTTTATCAGCACTGGTTATTATAATTTGATCTTTGGCAATTTTGTTGCGATCAGCACTATTAAATTTAAAATCAGATTTTGCTTCCTTGAATAAAGCAAAATCGCTAAGTGTGGGCGCTACTGGAGCAAATAGTTTTACTTTTAATTTACTAGCACGAATAGGTTTATCCAGTTTAATCAAGCGATTAGCTCCAATACTGGTAGCTTTTGCCAATGGTTGCCAATTTCCATCAGACCAAACTTCAACCTGCACACTATCAATTCTTTGCCCCAATTTGATATTTTCGCGTAATCTGATAAGGTCAAATTCCTGATCATGAGCAAGATTAATTTCAATTGCTGGGTTCAAGACATTATCGTCAGAAGCATAATAAGAGTAGCGGTCTGCGTCGAAAAGGTTATTTTCAGAGAATTTAGCACTATTAGCCCGAACGTTAGTTGCTTTAGCTTTTGCACCCGCGGCTAAATTATCGGAAAAAGTAGCTTTAATTTTTTCACCAAAAGCGGCCAATGATTTAACATCATTATCATGGAGTAATCCATTCGGCATAGGTGCAAGTCCAAGGTTCATATTTCCACCACGACCTACAGACTTCATATAAATTTCAAATAGCTCATTTGGAGTTTTAACTTTTGCATTTTGGTCTTCATGATAAAACCATCCGGGTCTTTGCGGAACATCACACTCAGCCGGAATCCAGAATTCACCATTGCGATCACCACCTGGGAGATTTGAATCATCGACCTCCCCTGGTACTGCTGGTTTACCTGGGGTTTTACTTTTCGGAGTCAGGGTTGCCCAGCTCGTTTCAGCTGCGAAGCCATGCTCATTGCCAACCCAACGCATATCGGGACCAACATCAGAAAAAATCATCGCCATTGGCTGCAATTTTCGTACGATTGGCCAAGTTTTTTCGGTCCATTCATAATAGGTTGTACGGTCAATGGTTCGTTTTTCATTCTTACCCCCATAATAACCATCTCCACCATTTGCTCCATCATGCCAGGATGTAAATAAAGGACCATAGTTGGACATCAGTTCGGTCAATTGCTCACGATAGGCATCTGCATAAGCTTTGGAACCATAGCGCGTATCATTTCTATCCCATGCAGAAAGGTAAACCCCAAATTCAAGCCCATTATCATGGGAAGCCTGCATAAATTCTTTTACCATATCTCCTTTTCCATCACGCCAAGGTGAGCTTTTCACGCTATAATCGGTGGTCTTAGTGGTCCAAAGGCAAAATCCATCATGATGTTTAGCGACAGAGATCAATCCTTTGAATCCACCTGCAGCTGCCGCTTTAGCAATCTGGTTGGCATCGAATTTTGTGGGGTTAAATATTTTGGGGTCAGCATCTCCGAATCCCCATTCTTTATTTTGAAAGGTAGTAGGTGTAAAATGAATCAAGGTATACATTTCCATTTCATGCCATTTCAATTGTCTTTCGCTGGGTAATGCGCCAAATGGTTTTGGCTCAGATTGAGCAAATGACAACAGAGGGCATAATAATGCCATGCTTAGTAGTTTAGATCTTTTCATAAAGAGTATTAATAAATTCTTAAGATACAGAAAAGCATAAATATTCAGGAATGAAATTGAGGATTAGGGGGAAAAACCCTGAAAAATATTCAATTTAAGGCGAATCAATCGATTTCGTAAAATTGTTATGTAGCCAGAAAGTGCTGTCAATTCCGCTACACCGAGAAGGATCGGGTAAAAAGCTAAAGATGTAATAAAAGAGTCAAATCAAAGGTTTGCATAAATATATTTTCAAAATAAGCTTAAAATTATCTTATTGAATTAGTGCTTTTTATTGAAAAGTGAATAAATTTGTTCATCATGAACAACGAACAATCCAAAATCATACGCGAGCAGGCCAAACGTTCTTCTTTAAGAGAGCACTCTGTACCTTTATATTTAACTTCTAGTTTTATTTTTGACAGTGCTGAGCAAGGCCGAGCGGTATTTGCAGATGAAGAAGAGGCGATGGTCTATTCGAGGTATGCAAATCCGAATACAACGGAATTTATCAATAAGGTTTGTTTGATGGAGGAGGCGGAAGCCGGATTAGCATTTGCATCAGGAATGGGGGCAATTTTTGCGACCTTCGCCGGATTTATTGAACAAGGAGATCATATTGTATCATCCAGAGCCATATTTGGTTCAACCCATCAATTGTTTACTCAATTATTCCCACGTTGGGGAGTGACGACAACGTATGTAGATGCCATAAACCCAGAGGAATGGGAAAAAGCTATTCAACCGAACACTAAGTTTATATTCTTGGAGTCGCCATCTAACCCAGGTTTGGAATTAGTAGATCTGGAATGGCTTGGCGGATTAAAGAAGAAATATCCGAATATTATTTTTGCCATTGACAATTGTTTTGCCACCCCATATTTACAAAAACCTCTTCCTTATGGTTTTGATTTATCCATCCATTCTGCGACGAAATATATGGATGGTCAAGGTCGTGTCCTTGGAGGTGTAGTTGTAGGAAAACAGGAGTTAATTGATAAGATGATGTTTTTAATTCGTCATACTGGACCTGCAATGTCTGCATTTAACGCTTGGATTCTTTCGAAGAGTATCGAGACCTTGGGATTACGGATGGACAGACACTGTTCAAATGCGTTGGCATTAGCTGAAGAGTTGGAGAAAAACGAGGAAGTATTGGATGTGAAATACCCATTCTTATCTTCTCATCCGCAATATGAACTTGCCAAAAAACAAATGAAAGCAGGAGGAGGAATTGTGACTATCGAGGTAAAAGGTGGAAAAGAAAGAGCTTTTCAATTTCTGGACGCATTAAAGATGATTCTTTATACTTCCAATTTAGGAGATTCAAGAAGTATTGCTACGCATCCGGCATCGACAACACATTCAAAATTAACGGAGGAAGAAAGAGAAAAACTGGGAATCCGACCAGGTACTGTCAGATTATCAATTGGAATTGAGGATCAAAAAGATATCATTGAAGATATCTTACAAGCTTTAGAAGCTTCGAAATAAGGAATAAAAAATGGGCTTGTTAAGCCCATTTTTTTATTGATTTAATATCTTTTTCAGCTTATACCGCAGCTAAAGCAGCTTCGTAATTAGGTTCTTCCGTTGTTTCAGCAACTTGTTCGGTATATTTCACTTTTCCATCTTCATCCAACACCACAACCGAACGGCTCAATAAACCTTGAAGCGGTCCGTCTGTAAATTTCACGTGATAAGCATTATTGAAGTTATCATCTTTAAAATCCGAAAGTGTTACGACATTTTCAAGACCCTCTGCAGCACAAAAACGACTTTGAGCAAAAGGAAGATCTTTAGAAATACATAAAACGACAGTATTATCTAATCCGGAAGCTTTTTCATTAAATTGACGTACTGACATTGCACAAGTTCCGGTATCAATACTTGGAAATATATTAAGGATAACTTTCTTACCTTGAAAATCTTTCAGTGATTTTTGGGATAAATCCCCAGCTGTAAGTGTAAAATCAGGAGCTACATCACCTACTCTAGGTAGATCTCCACTGGTATGCACTGCATTCCCTTTAAATGATACTTGAGCCATAAATAAAATTTTTATCTGTTTATATTGAAAACCAATATACCTTATTTATGTTTTGAATAAAAACGATTGCTGCTCTTTTATCCAATCTTGACAATTATTTTATAATTAATTATCAATAAATTTATAATTATTAACAGAATTTTACTATGTTAGCATATCAAATTAAATTTGAAAAACGCTAATCAATAATTACTATGAAACGATTATTACTCAGTTTGTTATTAGCTTCCCCTACCCTGCTGTTTGCACAGGGTTCTCAAGTTAATACCCAAAGTCAAAAAGCTGTGGGTATGGCCGGTGCCGGATCGGCCTTATTTATTGATGAATCATCCATTGTTTATAACCCTGGAGCATTAGTAAAGATGGAGAATAATGGGGTACAGATAGGTGGTAGCGCCATCATGTACAGATCTGCCTTTCGAGAAGCGGGCAGTCCAGATGTTCATCATACAAAATTCCAAGTATCCCCTCCCTTCGGAGCATACGCGACTTTTGGTCCTAAAGGGGCTTGGTGGAAAGCGGGTATCGGTGTTTACACTCCATTTGGTGGTGGTGTAGACTGGGGCACAGATTGGCCTGGAAAATTCTCTTTAACTCACCTATCCATGCGTGCTATCTATATCCAACCAACAGTAAGTTTTAAACTGACTGATCAATTTAGTGTTGGTGGTGGATTTGTTTACAACATTGGTTTAGTAGATTTAGGCAGAGCACTTCCTGTATTTTATCCAGACGGAAGTACTGGACAAGCTACCTTGAAAGGTACTGGAACAGGGATGGGATATAACCTAGGTGTTCATTACAGACTTGATGAAACATTTGCATTATCATTAAATTACCGTTCAAAAGTTATTACGAAGTTAAAAGATGGAGATGCTACATTTGAGGTCCCTGGTTCCTTGGCGGCGAATTTCCCTAACGGAAAGTTTGATGCTGAATTACCATTACCAGCATCCTTCAACTTGGGCATCACTTTCCCATTATCTGAGAAAATTGATGCAGCGATTGACGGATCCATTATCAATTACAGTATATACAAAGAATTGGTATTTGATTACGAAAACAACACTCCAGTGTTACAAGACACCCGCTCAGAGAAGAGATACCAAAATGCATTTTCAGGAAAAGCAGGTTTGAATTATGAGGTAAATGATAAATTAGATTTACGTTTGGGAGCTGGTTATGTTTACACACCGGTTCAAGGTAAATATGTTTATCCAGAGACTCCAGATAATAACCGTGTGATGGCAGCAGGAGGATTAACTTATAAATTCTCACCAAACTGGCAGATGTCAGCTGCATATGTTTTCCAAAAAATATTAAAGAGAACAACCACAAATGCAGAAACACAATTAAGAGGAACCTATGAGACCAACATTCATGCTCCTGGAATTTCAGTTTCTTATTATTGGTAGGCTTTAAATTATGAAAACAATGAAAAAGAATTTCAAACTATATATCGGACTTGCCATCTTAGGATTTGCAAGTTCATGTGCACCTTCCTTGGATGAAATGGAGACCAGTAAGGGATCCGCGGATTTCTCCAAGTTTATTGCTGTAGGTAATTCGTTAACCTCAGGGTACGCGGACAATGGGCTATATTTAGAAGGTCAAAAAGTAGCATTTCCAAATTTAATCGCGGAGCAATTAAAAGCTGTAGGCGGTGGTGAATTCACTTCCCCATTCTTTACAGAGGCACAAGCGAATGGATCGGGCTATATTCAATTAAAATCCTTAATTGATGGCAACCCCGTAATGGAGCCAGTAACTACGAATTTAGCCATTAGAGGAGCAAATCCACTAGGCAAACCTTTATACACTAAACATACAGATCCTATTCAAAACTTAGGAGTTCCGGGCATGCGTTTAGACATGGCTTTTGCTGAAAATATTGGAACCGTATATGGAAACCCTTATTTCGAAAGGTTATTACCAGAAGGTACGCCTGCTAAGTTGAAATATATCGAATACGCTGTTTCTCATGAGCATACCTTTTTCACTTTTTGGTTAGGAAACAATGACGTATTGGGCTATGCCACAAATGGTGCGGCTCCATCAGACGATCCAACCAAGAAATTATTGGATATTCCAACATTTGAATTCACCTATAATACATTTATTAATGAATTAACAAAAGGTGGATCAAAAGGAGTTGTGGCAACAATTCCAGATGTGACGACTATTCCATTCTTTAACACAGTTACAACTGCCAGATTAAATGCAGCAGTTGAAGCAGAAACAGGAGGAGAGGCAAAAAATGTTTACATAGCAACCAAAACTGGACCTAGAGTAGCTACAGATGCAGATTTATTTATCCTGACCTTCCCTACTTCTTTATTGGGAAAACCAAATGCTCAGCAAATTCCTTACGGAGTTCATCCATTGAATCCAATTGATGATCAGTTTGTTTTGGATAAGGCCGAGATTGCTGAAGTCTCCGGAAGAGTAAAAGCATTTAACGAAAGGATTAAATCAATTGCAGAAGCGAAGCAATTAGCCGTTGCGGATGTGTATTCATTCTTGAATAAAGTGAAAGCTGGTTATAACTATAATGGTGTTCATATTTCAGCAGCCTTTATCACTGGGAATGCATTTTCATTAGATGGGGTTCACTTGACTCCTATGGGAAATGCGATTGTTGCGAATCTATTTATAGATGCCATCAACTCCAAGTATGATGCAAATGTGACTAAAGTAGATATCAGTAAATATCGAGGTGTCAAATACCCGAATTAATCATATAAAAAAAGCCCTCAAGTTGAGGGCTTTTTTTATGGATTATATTTTCTACCGTGGTATGACCGACTTATTGCATGTATTTTAGTTAACTTTAAACCTATAAATCAAATAACATGAAAGTACATATTAAAAGACAGAATCAAGCAGTACATTTCGAAGGATCAAGCGAATTGAGTTCAGTAAAAGTAAATGTGGATGGACCAGAGTCAATTGGAGGAGAAGGGAAAGGAGTAAGACCTATGGAATTGGTTTTAATGGCATTAGGTTCTTGCAGTGCATTTGATTTGACTACAATTTTACAGAAACAACGTCAGGATCTTCAGGATATGGATGTAGAGGTTGAAGGGGAGCGTCGTGAGGAAGTACCCAATATCTTCACCAAGATTCACATTTCCTTTAAACTAAAGGGCAACATTGACGAGGCCAAAGCACAAAAAGCAGCCGAATTAGCAGTAAAGAAATACTGTTCAGTACATGATATGCTTGCGAATGGCGGTATTGAAATTACCTACAGCCTACAGATCAATTAATTTATTATTTGAGTACTAATTTAGAAGGGAATACCACATCTTGCGGTGTTTCGGTATATTCTTTCTTATCTATACAATCGAACAATATCTCAGCGGCTTTCTGAGCTTGTTTATCAGGATATTGTTCGATACTTCCCATCGGCGGATTATCCATGTATTTCCAAAGCGGATAATTCGCATAGCTAATAAAGAACATATCTTGATTCAAGACAATTCCGCGTTGTTTAGCATAGCGGATAAGGTCTAATGTAACGAAGTCATTAAAGGATACGACTGCAGAAGGGCGGTTAGGAAGTGAGCAAATCTTTTCCATTGCTTCTTCATTACCTTGTTCCGTCAGGTCCGTATTGACAATAGAACTAGCATCTGCAGGGATACCATATTTATCCAAAGCACTTTGGAATGCTTCTGCCCTTTCTTTCGACGCCAATAAGCCTTCAGGACCATTAATCAAAGCAATATTTCGATGTCCTCGGTCCACAAAAGCTGCCATAGCTTCGATCATCCCAGAGGCAAGATCGCTATATACTTTATGGACATGGGGAAGATCAGGAACACAGTCAAAGAAGACAATAGGAATCTCTGTTTTTGCGAGTAATTCAAAGAAATCAGTATCACCCGTATTTTTACTCATGGAGATCAAAATACCATCCACCCGATGTTTTTTAAAGGTTTGAATAATATTTAATTCTCTATTTTCATCATCTAGGGACTGCCCAAGGAGCACTGTATATTTCTTATCCTCGGCCACGTTTTCAATAGCGCTGATAGCTTCAGAGAAAAATGGTTCAGATAGTTTAGGCAGAATCACCCCAATCGTAAAAGTTTTACGTTGTTTAAAGAATATTGCAGTTTGATTAGGTTCATATTCCATTTCTTCTGCCATCTTTTTAACACGCATAGTTGTTACCAATCCGATACTAGGATGGTCATTCAATGCACGCGAAACAGTAGAAGGAGAAATTTTTAATTTCCTTGCAATTTCTTTGATAGTAGTTGGTTTATTTCCTGCCATACTTCAAAGTTAATAATTTAATAATGATAAATTAGTCCTTTAGCATATTCCGACGAGGGATTTTATTCAGTTCTTTCGTAGTTCTAGTAGAAGAGCTACGGCTTACTGACATTCTACTCGAGGCTTTAGCATTTGACCCCAACAAGAGATCCAAACCCTTTCGGGTCATGTCTTCGGATGCATCGCCAAATTGTTTGTAAAAATTATCATTTATAAAAGGATAATCTGCAGGGATACCATCCCAATAATCCGTATAGTTTGCCGCATTTATAATTTTAAAGGAAGCAGCCCAAAGCCCCACATCCTCCAAGATATCCTCTCTAAAGAAGCCTACCGGTTTACCATAAGTTGCTGCATCGTATCCAACGATTTTCACGTTCATATACGGTTTAAGTGCGGCAATCACGATTTCACTTGCCGATGCGGTATAATCACTGACCAAGAAAACAACGTTTTTAATTTCAGTAGTATTGCTTTTTACAAAAACTTCATCGATAAAATCATTGCTACCCTGATCGCGTTCTTTTTTCAGGTTTTTATTCAAATCATATTTAAACATTACCTTTCCATCCCCAGAGGAATTAATGATTTTATTCAGGAGATAAATGGCAGAACTAACATATCCACCACCGTTATATCTTAAATCAACGATTAAGTTGCTAATATTATCTCTACCAAATGCAGCGAAAGTAGAATCAATTCCTTTTTTCATTTTAGAATCCACCCCTCTATTGGAAAGTTCTTCAAAGGAAGAAAGAGCAATATAACCGGCTTTTTTACCATTTTCTGTAAATACACGACCGATTTGAAATGGTTGGATATCATAGGAGCTGTATTCTAAATTGTAAGAGGTTTTCACCTTCCTTGGGTTTTCAACAGTAATACTTAAGGTTTGTCCTTCAATGTACTGGTCAATTCTGGTTTTATTGCTAAAGACCATCTTTTTATCCCCTTCCATTTCGATTACTTTATCCCCTCTTTTTATTCCAGCAACCTGGCCTGGTGAACCACCTTCAACGAAATAAACAAACAAACTATCACCACGGTTACCATCAAAAGCCATGTACAGGCCATAGCCATCAGCTAAATCAGCCTTGGCGAATGCTTTTGCATCCGAGCTGATATCCTCCAACCATGAAAATCGATCCATTGGTCCATCATAATCGGGATGGAATTTATAATCAGTTTTACGCGGAGTCTGGTTCATCAAATAAGATAAGAGGTCATCAGAATCCTTAAACCTATCTGTTAATTTGGAAATAGGATTTGCTACTTCAATAGAAGATTCCCAATAAGATAAATACTTATATTTTGAATATACACTATCCAGGACTTGTTGAGCAACGGTTCTAGTATCCCCTCCAGGTCTTGGTGGAGGAGTTATTTTGGTAGTATCCTTTTTACATCCGAACAAGGAAACTAAGGTCAATAAGATCAGTAGTTTTCCAATTAAAGTATTTCTCATTAGCATAATTAAGTAAAATCACCACATGCAAAAGTGATTCCATTTATTGACAGTGATTTCTTTAAAAAGATTAATCCAACGGTGGCAATGTATTAAAATTCTGATCTAAGAACTTATACATGTTATTACGATAGCCTTTTTTCTCAGGTATATCCATCTCTTCCAAGCGGTTCAATCCATCTTTTGTTTTACGGCTGCTAGCTTTCGCCCAGTCGTTCGGTTTCATGATATCATTGATTGCAGTGTTCAAGAATGCTTCATCCGTATTTCCTAGTTCAGAAAAGAACCCATCGGAGGCATTGGTAATTCGGCCAGTTAAGCCGTTGAAATAGTCCCCATAACCATCTTTATTGATGGTCTGGAAAGAGGTGATATATAAATCAGCAAAGCCATTGACAACTGGTAACCCAAAAAAACCTACTGGTTTGCCGTAAGTTCCTTTACCATTGATGGTGATAATTTCAACATCCATATAAGGTTTCAGAACATTCATGACCAATTCACTGGCAGAAGCTGTACCAGGAGTTCCCAAGAAGTAAACCCTAGGAATATTTAAAGTATTCTTTTTGTTGTAAAAAACGGATTTAAATGGAGCTTTAGGATTATTATTATCGGTGTAGCCTTCTTGTTCGAAGTATTTATTGACCTTATAGTCATACATCTTTCCCTTAGCCCCTGCAGTCGGAACAATAAGGTTAGCCAATAATTCGGCAGAAGCTGTAGAACCACCGCTATTATATCTTAAATCAACGATCAATTCATCAATATTAGCGGTTTCAAATTCTTTGAAAGCGTTGACCATTGCTTCATAGTATTCATTTGGCCCAGACTTGCCATATACATTCACAAAGGAAGTATAGAAAAAGTAGCCTATTTTTTTATTATTGATTGTGAATACCTTATTGATCAAAATAGGGTCGATACTATAGGCTGCACCATTTAACGCAATTGTTTTTGTTTGAGATTCACCTACGGGTTTAACGACCAGGTTCATCGGTTCTTTACCTTCAATTAGCTTATAGTATATAGCGATTGCTTTTTTCTGATCGGTGTCGTAATTGAATTTAGTATCTCCATTAACACTAACGATCTGCATTCCCCGTTTTAACCCAGCTTTTTCTGCTGGGGAATTTTTCTGAACAATCTTTACATAAAGATTGGTAACTCTGTTTTTATTCGGATCGACAGTGCTAATGAAAATTGGAGTCAAACCAGTTTCCTTATGTACACCTTCTTGAATTTCTTCACTCACTACCCCTTCCCTATCAATAAAGCTATAACGGTCCACTACGGTGTACTTTTTTATGGCTTCTAATACCGATTCGGCATTAGAATAGGATTTGGTGAAGGATCGTAAATCTAGTTTTCCATCGGAGCCTGCCTTGGGTTGAGGGATTTTATCTTCCCAAAGAGAAACTGCCAGGGAATAATAATACGTTGAATCTTTAAGTAAATTTTCTTTATCCGTATCAGGATTAACGGCATCTTTCTTACAGCTTGCCCCTAGGAGCAACGAAAACAATAAGAATGGGAGTAAAAATTTTCTTTTCATAATTTAGCTATATTGTCTTCAATGAAAAATAAGTCGCTTTTTTGGACTTGATTTTCAGAAGCAATATAGGTAAATGGATCAATATTTCGGAAATTTAACTCGTCGATAAAATAAATTTTTACATTTCTATCAAAGCCCTGCCAATCAATGTGTTTGACTTTATTTAATTGCAATGCAGGGTTCCCTTTGGTCAAAATTCCTATCTGTCCTCCTTTTTCGAGAATAGAGGCAAATAATAGCTTGGTTTCATTAAAAAGAAACAGTTTCAATGGAAGGTGTCCATTGACCATCAGTCTTTCAAAATTCTCCTTGTAGTCATTTTTAAAATTGAATTTCTTGGCTGTTAGATTGTAAAGATTTTCCTCAGCACTTTCCATATAGGTTTCCTTCATAAAATTCACCATTTCAGTAGCAATTGGTCTACCTTCGGTAAATTCCACGAATTGAGAAAACAGATAATAAATCTGTAATAAATAGTCCTTTTTAGGAAAAAGGACGTCATCTACTTCAAATAAATAAAGTTTTTTATCAGTGGGAATATTTGCGAAATCCATCATTATTTAATTGTACAAAGCGCTAAATCATCACCTTCATCAGAAACAGCGAAAAGACCGGTCATTTCTATCTCCAATTTAGAGTCAGAGATAAGGTTTACGCCTTTTTCACATAGAATTAAATCGATATTTGAAGGTGGATTTTCCAGAACAAATAATTCTTCTAGTTCTTCCTTGCTTGGGCTTAATAATTTTGTACCATACTCTTCCAGAAGGATTTTAGCTTCGGTTAAAGCATTGATTTCTGCAAGGCCAAGAGGTAATAGAAAGTCAATTTGTTTATCAAGGCATAACTTCAATAGTTCATGGGCAAAAGTTGGATTAGCTGCCGTTGGAATGGTATTGTAATTTGCGGCAAGGAAACTTGGCACCTCTTCAGAGGTTGCGAAAATAATTTCAAAATGGGTATTCAAGATTTTGGACAGCCTTTGTGCCAAAGGTCTGGTTCCAAAAGTGATTAACATCTTTTGCATATTAATAGATTAGTCCGTCGCGCATATGAATGGTACGGTCGGAAATTCTTGCTAATTCTTCGTTATGGGTTACAATGATAAAGGTTTGCTGCATTTTATCTCGCAGGTCAAAGAACAGCTGGTGTAGTGCTGTAGCATTTTCAGAGTCCAGGTTTCCCGAAGGTTCATCAGCTAAAATCAGTGTAGGATTATTAATAAGTGCTCTTGCGACTGATACTCTTTGTTGCTCACCACCAGACATCGCTGCTGGCTTATGATTTGCGCGATGTGCTACTCCTAAAATATCGAGAAGTTCCATGGCTCTTTTTTCGACATTTTTTTTATCCTGACCAGCGATGAATCCTGGGATAGACACATTTTCCAGAGCCGTAAATTCAGGTAGCAGATGGTGGAATTGAAACACAAAGCCTATATGTTGGTTTCTAAAATCACTTAGTTTTTTTTCATTGAGGGCAAATACATCTTCTCCTTCGATCAGGACGGTTCCTTGATCAGGTTTGTCGAGGGTTCCGATAATATGGAGTAAGGTACTTTTTCCGGCGCCGGAGGCTCCTACGATGGAAACGATTTCGCCTTTACGGACAGAAATACTAACGCCTTTTAGGATTTCGAGGTCGCCATAGGACTTAAAAATATTATTTGCCTTTAAGATCATAATGCGAAAATAATAAAAAACAAAAACATGTGGTTGCAAAGGGCAGATAATATCGGGGAATCAAAAAAGAGATGACAATTTAATCGTAATAATAACTTGTCCCTTCCGAATAAATACGCTATTTTTACAGCAAATTTTTTTATCAATGAACATTCACGAATATCAAGGAAAAGAAATACTTAAGAGTTTCGGTGTAAGAGTACAAGAAGGTATTGTTGCTGAAACCCCAGAGCAAGCTGTTGAGGCTGCAAAGAGAATGAAAGAAGAATTCAACTCGGATTGGGTTGTGGTAAAAGCACAGATCCATGCGGGTGGCCGTGGTAAAGGTGGTGGTGTTAAATTAGCTAAAAACCAAGATGAGGTATTGCAACGTGCAACAGACATCATTGGCATGCAGTTAGTGACTCCACAGACTGGTCCAGAAGGTAAAAAAGTTAATAAGGTTTTAATTGCGCAGGATGTTTACTATCCTGGAGACAGTGAGACTAAAGAATTCTACATGTCTGTTTTATTAGACCGTGCAACAGGTCGTAACATCATTATGTACTCTACAGAAGGTGGTATGGATATCGAGGAAGTTGCTGAGAAAACTCCACATTTAATTTTCAAGGAAGAGATTGATCCTAAAGTAGGACTTCAAGGATTCCAAGCACGTAAGATTGCATTCAACTTAGGTTTATCAGGTGCTGCGCACAAGGATATGGTTAAGTTTGTTGCTGCCTTATACAAAGCATACGATTCAATTGATGCTTCCATGTTTGAGATCAACCCAGTATTAAAAACTTCAGACGATAAAATTCTTGCAGTAGATGCGAAAGTAAACTTGGATGAGAACGCATTATACCGTCATCCAGAAATTGCTGCATTACGTGATATTACAGAAGAGGATCCTACAGAAGTAGAAGCTGGAGAATTCAACTTAAACTACGTTAAACTTGATGGAAACGTAGGATGTATGGTAAACGGTGCTGGTTTAGCGATGGCTACTATGGACATCATTAAAATCGCTGGTGGTGAGCCTGCAAACTTCTTAGATGTTGGTGGTACTGCAAATGCTGAAACAGTAAAAGCTGGTTTCAACATTATCTTAAAAGACCCTAACGTAAAAGCTATTTTGATTAACATCTTCGGTGGTATCGTTCGTTGTGACCGTGTTGCTCAAGGTGTTATCGATGCATATAACGAAATCGGAAATATTCCAGTTCCAATTATCGTTCGTTTACAAGGTACAAATGCTAAAGAAGCTAAAGAATTAATCGATAATTCAGGCTTGCAAGTGTACTCTGCAATCTTATTGAAAGAAGCTGCAGAACTTGTAACTAAAGTATTAGAAGAAGGAAAATAATTCTTTCCACACAAAAAAAAGAGCGGGCTTTTCAAAAGGAAGCCCGCTCTTTTTTTTAGTAGTTAGTAGTTAGTAGTTAGACTTTCCTATAGTTGATTATTAGGCTATTATATAGTTTCTTAAACTATCATTTTTCCGTCATAGGTCTAAATACTCTATACTAAATACTAAATACTACCCAGTAAATACTACTTTTGTAACAGACAAAAAGAAATGATTATGACAACATCTACTTCAGATATTTCTCGGGAGAAGTCGGGCAAGTTATTTGAAAAGGCTAAGGAATATTTTCCTGGCGGTGTAAACTCTCCCGTACGCGCATTCAAATCTGTTTATGGAACGCCATTGTTTATCGAGCGTGGTGATAAGGCACATTTATGGGATGCTGATGGGAATGAATTTATTGATTACTGTTGTTCATGGGGTCCATTGATCCTAGGGCATAACACTCCGGAGATTCGTGAAGCCGTTCAAGAGCAATTAGGTAAAGGCTTAAGTTTTGGAGCCCCTACTGCCCTGGAAAATGATTTAGCAGAATTGATCTTGAGCAATAATAAAAAGATTGAGAAAATTCGTTTTGTAAGTTCAGGAACAGAGGCGGTGATGTCTGCGATTCGTTTAGCGCGTGGATATACCAAAAGAGATAAAATCGTAAAATTTGAAGGTTGTTACCATGGTCACTCCGATTCCCTATTGGTGAAGGCAGGATCAGGATTAGTAACCTTTGGCGAAACCTCATCTGCAGGGGTTCCAAAGGCATTTGCTGATGAAACCATTGTAATTGCATTAAATGATAAGGAAGCTTTAAAGAAAGTTTTTGCAGACTTTAAAGATCAAATTGCAGCTGTAATTATTGAAGGAGTACCTGCCAATAACGGGTTATTAATTCAAGATAAGGATTACATTCATTTCCTAAGAGATATTACCAAGGTGAACGGAACTTTATTGATTATGGATGAAGTGATCACCGGTTTCCGTTTAGGCTTTGAAGGAGCATCCAAGTATTATGACATTCAACCGGATATTTTGACTTATGGAAAAATTATCGGTGGCGGAATGCCAGTAGGTGCTTATGGAGCTTCTAAAGAATTAATGGGATGTATCTCTCCAGATGGTTCTGTTTATCAAGCTGGAACTTTATCTGGTAATCCTGTTGCTATGGCAGCTGGTATTGCAGCCTTACAAATTCTAGCTCAACCAGGGTTCTATGAGAAATTAGAAAAAACAACTCAAGCTTTTGTGAATGAGTTACGTTCATTCATTGAAGAGAATGGATTTGAAGTAAGCATAACCACGATAGGTTCCATTTTCTGGTTCGCATTTACAGCTAAGGAAAAAATCCAAAGAGCGGATGAAATCGATCCAGCCTCAATGGAAAAATATAAAGTCATGCACAGAGAATTATTGAATAGAGGGATTTATTTTGGACCTTCAGGATACGAGGTAGGCTTTATTTCTGCTGCACATACAGAAGATGACATTAAAAAAACTTTAGTTGCTATAAAAGAAGCGTTACAGATTGTTTTTCAATAAAAGCTAAACAATTTACCTTTATATTTGTTTAAATATTATAACAAATTCGACTAAATATTAATTAAGAGATGAGAACAATCAAATCAGCATTGGCAGTATTAGCTGCAACAGCGGTACTTGCATCATGTAATACTCCTACAAAAAATCAAGAAGGAGAAGTTAAAGACTCAACAGCATTAGCGGATTCAGTTGGTGCAATTGCAGTAAACCCACTTCAACATGCGAAAGATTTTCCTGGTGCTACCTTGAAAATTTCTTCATTGACTTCTGAAAAATTGGGAACAGACTCTGCGAAGATCACAGTTAAATATGATGTTCAAAACTTCAAATTGACAGAGCAAACAGAGCATACTCACCACATGGCTAATTCACATGATGGTCAACATATCCACTTTATTTTGGATAACACACCTTATGTAGCTTTATATAAACCAGAACATACATTTACAGTTCCTGTAAATTCTGAGCATTATTTAATGTCTTTCTTGTCTCGTTCATTCCATGAGTCATTGAAAACTGCAGATGCTTCTAAATTGGTTAAATTTAAAGTTGAAGCTGATGGTAAGATCACGGAACTTCCTGGTCCAACTGAACCATCAATTTTCTATAGCAGACCAAAAGGTGACTATAAAGGTGAAGAAACTAAATCTTTATTGTTAGACTTCTTTGTTTCTAATGCAACATTAGGTGCTGACAACTACAAAGTTAAAGCAAACATCAACGGTCAAGATTTCACTTTGGATCAATGGGTTCCTTATGAAATCCTTAACTTACCTCTAGGTGAAGCTACTGTTAAATTAACTTTAGTTGATAAAGATGGTAATGCAGTAACTGGAGATAATGTTTCAGTAGAAAGAAAAATCAACTTACTTGAAAAATAGTTGAAGATACCATATCATACAAAAAAGGGGATAAATTAAGATTTATCCCCTTTTTTGTATGATAGATTTGAGTATTGAGATATGAGATTTGAGATATTAGAAAGACATTGAAACCTATTATTGATTTCTCAGGATATTCGACTTGTTAGGTCTGATGGTTACTATCTAACTTCTCATATCTCACATCTCAAATCTATACTCTCATATCTCAAATCTATTTCACTAGAAGCCTACGGATTTCAGGTTTAAACCTGCTTTTTCGTCGAGTCCGAACATTAGGTTCATATTTTGAACTGCTTGGCCGGATGCTCCTTTTAGTAAGTTGTCTGTAATATTTAGAATAAGTAATTTATCTCCATGTTTTTCCAAATGGATGATACTTTTATTGGTATTAACGATTTGTTTGATATCAATATTTGCTTTTGATACATGGGTAAAAGGATGTCCGGCATAATAAGACTCGTAAAGCTCATAAGCTTCCTCCTCCGTCAGATCAGAATCCACGTAGATAGCCGAGAATATTCCTCTTGGAAATGCTCCTCTTTGCGGGATAAAATTAATCTTCTGTGCTGCTCTTTCAAGCAATGAGCCAGTGCCAGCAGGAAGAAAATCCGACTGCAATTGATTCAAGGATTCAGAGATCTCTTGAAGGTGTTGATGCTCGAATGATTTATACGCTGACAAGTTATTATTTCTCCAAGAGAAATGAGAGGTTGCAGACGGTTTTTGACCTGCTCCTGTAGACCCCGTAGTTGCATTTACATGAATTTGATTTGGCAACAATCCTTTACTAGCCAATGGCAATAAAGCCAATTGAATATTGGTTGCAAAGCATCCTGGATTGGCGATATATTGAGCAGAAACTATTTCAGATTTATTCAATTCTGGCAGTCCGTAGACAAAATTCTTACCTTGGTATTCTGTATTAGCTTTTAAGCGATAGTCTTGGGACAAATCGATAATCTTGACAGCAGAATCAATTGGGTTTGCATCCAAAAACTTGCGTGCATCGCCATGTCCAACACATAAAAATAAAACATCGATATCCGAATGAAAATCGGAAGAGAAAGTTAAATCAGTATCTCCGAATAAATCATTATGTACATCTGATAGTTTGTTACCTGCATTAGAGGCACTATTAGCGAAAATAATATCCACGTTTGGATGATAGATTAAAATCCGAAGCAATTCACCTCCGGTATAACCTGCTGAACCAATAATTCCAACTTTAATTTTTTCCATTATGATATAATCAGTCAATATTAAACAAAAAACCAAGGAGCCTAGTGATGCTACCTTGGTTTGCAAAAAGATTTTTAAATATGTAAAGGGCGATTAGCCTTTGTTATTTACTTTGTGCCAAATGATGGTTTGGTTACCGAATATTTTTGAGAAACCTTTTACATCATCACCAGTATAGCCTTTGTTCATTTCACCGTAAGATCCGAACTTATTGGACATCAAATCATGTTCAGATTCGATACCTAGGATCGTGAAGCGGTATGGGTGTAGTTCAATGAAAACGCGTCCAGAAACTGTATCTTGAGAGCTTTGTAAGAAAGCTTCCATGTCACGCATAACAGGGTCATGCATTTGACCTTCGTGCATATAGTTACCATAGAAAGCGGCCAATTGATCTTTCCAAGAAAGTTGCCATTTGGTTAAGGTATGTTTTTCCAATGCATGGTGAGCTTTGATTAGAATCACAGGACCTGCAGCTTCAAAACCAACACGACCTTTAATACCAATAATAGTATCACCTACGTGGATATCGCGCCCGATTCCATAAGGTTGAGCAATAGCTTGAAGTTCTTGAATCACTTTCACCGGATCCATTTTAACTCCATCCAATGCTACTGGCTGACCTTGTTCAAAATCAACAGTGATTTTACGAGGTTCAGTCGAGGTAACAGGGGTTGGCCAAGCTGACTCAGGTAAGTATTCATTGGAGGTTAATGTTTCAGCACCACCAACGGAAGTACCCCATAAACCTTTATTGATTGAATATTTTGCTTTATCTGCTGAATACTCTACTCCGTGTGAATTTAAGTAATCGATTTCCGCTTCACGAGATAGTTGTAAATCGCGGATTGGAGTAATAATTTCCACACCAGGAATCAAAGTTTGGAAGATCATATCAAAACGAACTTGATCATTTCCAGCACCAGTTGAACCATGTGCTACACATTCAGCACCTATTTTCTTTGCGTAGTTTGCGATAGCAGTAGCTTGACAAACACGTTCAGCAGAAACTGAAAGTGGATAGGTTGCATTTTTCAATACATTACCAAAGATTAAGTATTTGATAGTATCTTGGTAATAGTCTTCAGTTTCATCAATCGTAGTATGCGATTTAACGCCTAATTCATAGGCTCTTTTTTCAATATTTTTTAATTCTTCTTCGGAAAAACCACCTGTATTTACAATTACGGAATGTACTTCTAATCCTAAATCACGTGAAAGATAAATACAACAGAATGATGTATCTAAACCTCCACTGAATGCTAAAACTACTTTTTTCATTTTATAACGATTAATATGCTGATGACAACAAAAATAATAAATTAAAAACCTTTCACTGGTTTAATCCCGACAGGAATTACCGCAGCGACCATTTTTTTAGTTGATCTCCAAAGCTTAGCTTCAATTCTTTTAAGCAGGGATTGTTTTTTGGAGATTCTATCCAGGCGTTCTTTAGCTTCGGCTTTACGCAGGATTTTTTCTTTCAATTCTTTTTCTTTTTCTACTGGATCCCAAAGCATCGCTGTACACATACAGTTTTTACGATCTTTGGAGACTAAGATGTCAAAGTTAACACAAGATTGACAACCTTTCCAGAACTCTTCATCTTGGGTCAATTCAGAATAGGTTACAGGTTCATAACCCAGGTCTGAATTAATTTTCATGACAGCTAATCCGGTAGTAAGGCCAAATATTTTGGCATTTGGATATTTCTCTCTCGACAATTCGAAAACTCTTTTCTTAATAGCTTTAGCTAAACCAACTTTACGGTAAGTTGGGCTCACGATCAAGCCAGAGTTAGCAACATAATCACCATGGCTCCAGGTTTCGATATAACAGAATCCAGCCCAAGTACCGTCTTTATGTAAAGCGATTACAGCCTTGCCTTCTTCCATCTTACGCGCCACATATTCTGGTTTTCTACGTGCGATACCCGTTCCACGAGCCTTTGCAGACTCGAACATTTCATTACAAACCTCTTCGGCATACTTCACATGGTTTGCCGTTGCTGGAATAATTAAAAAATCTGAGATTGTCATTTAATAATGTCGACCTAAAAAATAAATACCAAAGTATTTGAACTAACTAATCTAAATTGAATATCACTCACCGAGCTGGATGAATGACAAAATGGGAAGTTTGCCTGCCTCGTTATCAAGCTCGAGGCAGAATAGGTCGTCGGAATCGAAGAACTGGACAATTAAAGCGGCGCATTGCACAATATGTTCTGATGCCAAGCTTTATGCAAGCTTGAACCATAGAATTCATATATAACTTGTTACAATACATCTCTTTTTTGTCTTTATATACTTAGTGATCAGACTGCGCAAAAGTAAACAATTATTTTTTTCTTTTATGCAATATGATTGTAGTTTTTTTATTTATAAAACAAATAGGTCCAAACTTCATTGAAAACCTTTCAATCAGACTTTCCAATTATTGAAACGTTTAAAATCTTTCATTGTTTTGTAAGATTTGAATTGAGCATGAGGTATTTGCTACAATATTTAAATAAAAGCGTAATTTTGCATCAAATTAAAAAATCATGGTTGGTCCAAGTATCTTTTTTTACGCATTATTTGTTATTCCGTATATCCTTTTTATGTATTGGCTAGTGAAGCAGGATAAGAAGAAATACATATGGGGAGTTATTGTGATTACAGTTGTTGCTATTTTTGGTTTGGTAGTTTCTCAACGTGCGAGCAAGATTGCTGTAGAAAACTATAAACAACATCAGATCGATGCACGTGAAATCGAAGCTGAAGAAAGAGCAGATAGCTTAAAACAGAAATAATTCATTTTTCGAATATAAAGTAAAAGGGCAATAGAAATTCTATTGCCCTTTTACTTTATACCTAAATTTCTTATTTGGTAATACCTTCCAATTTAAATAAGAAAGCATAGTTTAAGGCAACATCCTTCAGAAAGTCGAACCTACCAGATGCACCACCATGGCCATAATCCATATCTGTTTTCAAAAGGATAACATTGCTTCCCTTTTTGGTAGCTCTCAATTTAGCCACCCATTTCGCTGGTTCAAAATATTGCACCTGACTATCATGAAGACCTGTTGTAACCAATAAGTTTGGATATTCTTTGGCTTCAATATTTTCATACGGAGAATAAGATTTCATATAATCATAAGCATCCTTATTATTAGGATTCCCCCATTCATCGTATTCATTCGTTGTCAAAGGTATGCTTTCATCCAACATGGTATTTACAACATCTACAAAAGGTACTTGTGCAATAACACCATTCCAAATTTCAGGAGCCATATTTATCACTGCACCCATCAATAAACCTCCAGCACTACCACCATTTGCATAAAGATGCTCTTTGGCTGTAAAATTCTTAGCAATCAGATACTTACCACAATCGATAAAGTCGGTAAAAGTATTTATCTTTTTCATCATTTTACCATCTTCATACCATTGTCTTCCCATTTCTTCACCACCACGAATATGCGCTATCGCATAAATAAACCCACGATCCAATAAAGATAAACGCGAGGAGCTAAAGCTAGGATCCATAGAGCTACCGTAAGACCCATAAGCATACAATAGCAATGGCGCTGAACCATCTTTCTTGATTCCTTTTTTATACACGATGGAAATTGGAACCTCTGTTCCATCCGTAACCTTTGCCATTACCCTTTCTGTCACATAATTTTCCTGATCATAACCACCTACAACCTCTTGCTGTTTTAGAAGATTTTTGTCCTTGGTCTTCATATAATAAGCAAAAGTGGAAGAAGGAGTTACCAATGAGGTATATCCATAGCGCAAGGTATCCGTATTATATTCTGCATTGGTACTTGGGTAAACGGTATAAGCTGCTTCGCCAAAATCTAAATAATGTTGAGAATTATCTTTTGGATTACGGATTGCCAATTGGGTTAAGCCTTGTTTCCTCTCAGCAATTGCAATATAATTTGCAAATTCATCAATTCCTTCAACCAAGACATCGGCTCTGTGCGGAATAAATTCTTTCCAATTTTCCTTTCCGGTCTTATCCAAAGGAGTCTCCATCACTTTGAAATTCTGCGCATTATCATTTGTGACTATGAGGAATTTATCTTCCAAAGGAGTTACATCATATAATACATTTTTCATCCGCGGCTGAAATACTTTGAAATCAGTATTAGGTTCATCAGCTTTAATATATCTAGTCTCCGAACTTAATGTTCCACCGGAATAAATTAATATGTATTTATCATTCTTGGACTTTGAAACACCAATGTAATTGGTATTATCTTTTTCCTCATACACCACAGCATCTGACTCACTTGCAGTACCAAGGGTATGACGCTTTATTTTTTCACTCAATAAGGTTACAGGATTCTTCGAGGTATAGAAGATTGTTTTATTGTCCGATGCCCACACCGCCGGACCAGAAGTACGAATGATTTTATCTTTTAACAATTCACCTGTTTCCAGGTTCTTGATATGGATCACATACTCTCTTCTAGAAACGGTATCAACCGAATATGCCAGCAATTTATTATCTGGACTGACTGATGCTCCGCCAAGAGCATAATAAGGGAAACCTTCAGCTAATTTATCGACATCCAATAGAATTTCTTCAGGAGCTTCCAAGCTTCCTTTTTTACGGCAGAGCTTATAATATTGCTTTCCTTCATCTGTTCTTTGGTAATAATAATATCCATTCTTTAAATAAGGCACACTTTCATCAGCTTCTTTAATACGACCCTTCATTTCTTTAAAAAGTAGATCTTGGAAAGGTTCAGTATCCTTCATCATCGCTTCGTAATACTTATTTTCTGCATCCAAATAAGATATAACCTTTGAAGAGTCAGGTCCTTTTTTGAAATAATCTATCATCCAATAATAGGGGTCAGAAACAGTGTCACCATGGATAATACGATTATGGGGAATTAATTCAGCTACGGGTGCCGTAGCATCAGGCCACTTCACAGCCTCTTTTGTTGTTTTGTTATCTGAAGAACAAGAAGAAATCATGATAGACAATATTAAACCAATTACAATTTTATCTTTCATATAATTTAGTTAATGACGGTTAATAATTGACTCAAAATAAGATAAAATTTTTGTGATTTTAGATTAATTAACAAAAGCATCTAGTTGAAAATATTAAATTTGTCGAATTATAATCTATAAAAGTATGATAGGAACAAACAAATTTCTGTGCTATTTGGCGTTAGGAATTCTTCCAACCCTTGGATTTAGCCAAGATAAAACTCCCCCACCTGCAAACTGGTATAATCTAGATTTTCAAAAAGATGGATATATGGGGATTAGTACCGAAAAAGCACAAGAGCTTTTAAAAGGTCGGAAAGCAAGTCCAGTAGTGGTAGCCGTGTTGGACGGCGGTGTCGATATTCAACATGAAGATCTTAAAGATGTATTATGGACCAATCCAAAAGAAATCCCTGGAAATGGAAAGGATGATGATGGCAATGGCTACATCGACGACGTACATGGTTGGAACTTTATCGGCGGTAAAGACGGAAAAAATGTGGATCAAGATAATTTAGAGGTAACTCGGTTAATTCGCATCTATGAGCCGAAATACATTTCTGTATTACCTACTACCCCACTTTCAGAAAAAGAAAGAAGAGAGTTTGTGGCATATCAAAAAATGATTACTGACTATACCTCCAAAATGGAAGAAGCCTCCTTCGGAAAGTTAAACTATGGAAAGCTGAAAGAAGAAGTTGATGCAGTGGTTAAGAAAATTGGTAAAGAACCAAAGGATATCAACAAAGCAGATTTAGATGCTTTCCAACCAGAAGGTGATCGTCAGAAAATGGCGATTCGGATTGCGAAGAAAGAACTTGACACTGGAACATTTGAAAAATTCTATACAGACATCTCTGATGCTGTTAAATATTTCACTGATCAAGCAGATTTTCATTTAAACAAAGAATTTGATCCAAGAGGTATTGTTGGAGATGATTATGAAAATGCGAACGAACGTAATTATGGAAATCCAGATGTAAAAGGACCGGATGCTGAGCACGGTACGCACGTTGCAGGTATAATTGGTGCAAAACGTAATAATAACCTTGGTGTAAATGGGGTTGCTGATAATGTTCAAATTATGGCAGTTCGTTTGGTACCTAATGGCGATGAGCGCGATAAAGATGTTGCAAATGGTATTCGTTATGCAGTGGATAACGGTGCTAGAGTTATTAATATGAGCTTTGGTAAAGGTTATGCTTACAATAAGAAAGCTGTTGATGAGGCTGTTAAGTATGCAGAATCTAAAGATGTATTATTAGTACATGCGGCAGGAAATGACTCACAAGACAATGATATTGAGAAGAATTTCCCAACCAAATACTTTACCGATAGTGTAGATGCAGTAGTTGGTGAAGCAAAAAACTGGATTACAGTTGGTGCTACAGGTTTGAAACAAGACGCTGATTTATTAGCAGATTTTTCAAACTATGGTTACCGCAGTGTTGATGTTTTTGCACCTGGTGTAAAAATCAATTCAACTATTCCTGAGTCTAAATACAAAGAGAATCAAGGTACAAGTATGGCTGCACCAGTTGTTGCTGGTTTAGCTGCCATGATTCGTGCTTATTATCCATCTTTGACTGCAGAACAAGTTAAAGAGGTGATTATGAAGAGCGTGACTAAGGTAGACCAAAAAGTAAAAGTTAAAAAAGACGGTGCTACTAAGCGTGTTTATCTGGATGAGATTAGTGTTAGTGGTGGTATTGTGAATGCTTATAATGCAATTGTAGAGGCTAATAAATTAGTTTCGAAAAAAAAGTAAAAAAATGTTAAATTTTTCACAATATTGCTAAGTATCTTGCGTTTAATTAGAAAAACAAGATGCTTATGGTCGAAAACTCTACTAAAACAAAAGAAGTAAATTACGAAGGTCAAATTTCAGGTATCATTCAAGACGCAAATCTTGAGTTATCATTCGAGGAAAAAATCAAAAGTTGCATACAGCAGTTGTCTAAAGATCCAGAAGACAGAACAATAGAAAATATCCTCAATTATTCAAAGACCTTACGTAACTTATAATAACGAAGCCATTCTTAGAAAAGAGTGGCTTCGTCTCTTTTCCAGCATTCTTCAGCTTTAAACCTTTCGCCTGTACTTGGAATATTAGTATCTTTGTTTATGCTAATAAAAGAACGTTACAAGGCTTTTGTTGAATATTTTTCTACCCATAATCCGGATGCACAAACTGAACTGAATTACGGTAATCCCTTTGAATTACTGATTGCAGTAATTTTATCGGCACAATGTACTGATAAGAGAATCAACCAGGTCACTCCTGCCCTTTTCGAAAGATATCCAGATCCGGAATCATTGGCTGCTAGTTCACCCGACGAGGTATTTACTTACATTCGATCGGTTAGTTATCCAAATAACAAAGCGAAGCATTTGGTTGGAATGGCTCAAAAGCTATTAAGTGAATTTAATGGTGAAATCCCTGAAAAGGTGGAAGATTTAGTCAAGCTTCCTGGAGTTGGAAGAAAAACTGCCAATGTTATCTCATCGGTTGTATTTCATAATCCAGCGATGGCGGTTGATACTCATGTGTTTCGTGTTGCGGACCGCATTGGTTTAACAAGTCGAGCAACGACGCCTTTGGCTGCAGAAAAACAATTGGTAAAACATTTGCCAAAAGATACGATAGCTGTTGCGCATCATTGGCTGATCCTGCATGGTCGTTATATTTGTTTAGCTAGAAGTCCTAAATGTGACATCTGCCCTATCAGCTACTTCTGCAAATACTTTGAAAAGAACAAAAAAGCAAAAGCAATCCTAAAAAATTAACATAATCAATTCACACTTTAGATTCAATAGCCCATAAAAACTATTATTTTTAGAGATTAAAATATTATAACTAATTTTTTTAGCATTTTATTTGTAGATTTCAATATTATAAATTATTTTTGACAACGTTATACTAAAAATATGAGCAACTCAGACAAATTAAAAGCATTACAGCTTACTTTAGATAAATTAGAAAAGAGCTACGGAAAGGGAACCATCATGAAGTTAGGTGATTCTGCTGTAGAACCAATTGAAGCTATTTCTACTGGTTCATTAGGTTTAGATATCGCATTAGGTATTGGTGGTGTTCCAAAGGGTCGTATCATTGAAATCTATGGTCCAGAATCTTCTGGTAAAACTACTTTGGCTACTCATATCGTAGCTGAGGCTCAGAAAAAAGGTGGTATTGCAGCAATTATCGATGCTGAACATGCTTTTGATAAATATTATGCGCAAAAACTAGGGGTTGATATTGAAAATCTATTGATTTCACAACCTGACAACGGTGAACAGGCCTTAGAAATTGCAGATAACCTAATCCGTTCAGGAGCAATTGATGTTATTGTAATTGACTCGGTAGCAGCATTGGTTCCTAAGGGCGAGATTGAAGGTGAAATGGGAGAATCTAAAATGGGTCTTCAAGCTCGTTTGATGTCTCAAGCCTTACGTAAATTGACAGGTACTATTGCAAAAACAAACTGTTGTTGTATTTTCATCAACCAATTACGTGAGAAAATCGGTGTAATGTTTGGTAACCCAGAAACAACTACTGGTGGTAATGCATTAAAATTCTACGCTTCGGTGCGTTTAGATATTCGTCGTACATCACAAATCAAAGATTCTGATGAGGTATCTGGTAACCGTGTGAAAGTGAAGATTGTTAAAAACAAAGTAGCACCTCCATTCCGTATTGCAGAATTTGATATCATGTTCGGTGAAGGTATTTCTAAAGTTGGAGAAATCATTGACCTTGGTGTGGAATATAACATCATTAAAAAATCAGGTTCTTGGTTTAGCTATGGTGACACTAAATTAGGTCAAGGCCGTGATGCTGTAAAAACTTTATTGTTGGATAACCCTGATTTAATGGATGAATTAGAGACAAAAATCAGAGCTGAAGTTAGTGGGGTTGATTTAGATCAGGCAGCTATCAAAGACGAAGATTAATTAGAATCATTTTTTACAATAACTCCTCTAGGTTTCAAAAAAAGGAGTACATATTGAAACAGTAACCCCAAAGGGTTGCTGTTTTTTTGTGCCTTCAATTCAAGCAATGTAAAAATGGCTGTACAATCCAGAATCTTAATGAATAGAAGGATGATTTTTCATAAATTTACCTATCAACTACATCTAACCAAATGTTACCATGAGTTTTAACAGAAGAAATTTTCTAAAAGGCCTGGGATTAATCGGATTGGGCGCAAGTACCCCAGCTTATGCTGAAAAGGTGCTGATTAATCAAAATGAAGCTTTTTCATTTGCTTGTCCCCCCTACTTACAAAACCTTAGCGCCAATTCCATTACAGTTTGTGCTATATTCAATAAACCATGTTTAGCATGGGTGGAAGTTTTGGATGCAAATAACAATACAGTAAAATCCATTTATCAGGTTGAAGATGGAATGCGAAATGCCAATACGGAACTTTTCAAGTTCAAGGTGGGTATACCAGATGGTGAATTAAATTATAAGGTGGTAGCCAAGGAAATCACAAAATTTGAACCTTATAAAATTGAATACGCTGGAACCATTCAATCGGATCCTATTCAAATTGCAGTGCCTCAACCAAAACAGGATAGTATCCAATGTCTAATTCTAAATGATATTCATGAGGATAAAGACAGTTATGCCTATCTGTACGATAAAAGTCAGCTAAGCAAAAATGATTTGGTTTTTCTGAATGGTGACTCCTTTCACTATGTAACCAATCAAGCAGATCTAACTGAGAAATTATTGAAGCCAGTTGGTAATAAGTTTGCAAGTAAGACTCCATTTGTCATGGTTCGTGGGAATCATGAAACCAGAGGTAGTTTCGCAAGGGATTATAAAAAGTATTTTGATTATCCTGAGAATAAGTATTATCAAGCTTTCCGTATGGGCCCCATCTTTTGGGTGGTATTGGATAGTGGTGAAGACAAACCTGACGACCATGAGGTTTATGGTGGAACGGTAGATTACGATAATTATCGATTAGAACAGAAAGACTGGTTAATCAAGGTTCTGAATTCAAAAGAACGAAGAGAGGCTAAACATACCTTAGTGGTAACACATATCCCTTTTCACCATTCAGATGATTGGCATGGAACGAAACATAACTTTGAATGTTTTCATGAAATATTGAATAATAACAAGGTTGACGCTGTTATCTCGGGACATACACATAAATACAGCTTCCATCCACCCGATAATACCCATAATTATTATGTTATTATTGGTGGAGGACCTAAGGCTGGCAATAGAACTTATGTGGATATCTCTGCTACTGGAAAAAATCTGTTAGTTTCCTTAAATCTTGATGATGGAAGTACAATCAATAGATTTTCGAAGAATGGATAATAACAAAAGCGGGCGGTCTTAAAATGACCGCCCGCTTTTGTTATTATTCGATTGAAAAAAATGCGTTTAATTCGCTTAAGGTTTCCTCTGTTTTAAGGCTATCCTTAACAATGAGTCCTTTATTTAAAGCTATAATTCGATCGGCAGTTTCGACAGTATGAGATAAATCATGACTGGAAATTAAGATTGTGACATCCTTTTCATCCTTTAGTTTATTGATAAGCTTTTTGAGTCTAAACTGCGTGCTGGGATCCAGATTAGCGAAAGGTTCGTCCAAAATAATGAGCTCTGGATTCCCAATCAAAGCCCCCACAATTCCTACCTTTTTCTGATTTCCTTTAGATAAATCCCGAACATAAACTTTCTTGTCCAACACCTCCTCATTAAAGAATTCTACATATTCTTCAATGGTGGAGTCAACATCATTCTTATTCATTCCTCTCAACTCGCCTAGAAAATAAAAATATTCTTCAGGAGTCAAATATCCAATCAAGAAGGTTTCATCGACAAAAGCTGTGGTAAACTTCTTCCATCCATCATGGCCATGAACTGGAATCCCATTCAAGGCTATCATTCCTGAATCAGGTTGAATCAAGTCAAGGATCAAGCTGAATAAGGTGGTTTTCCCAGCACCATTGTTTCCAACCAAACCTATACTTTCACCTTTTCCAATTTGCAAATGTGGAATATTCAATACCTGAACTCCATTATAGCTTTTAACAATATCTTTTATTTCGATCATGTAATTTATGATTTCAATTCTAACAATTAATTATTTACTTCCTTAAAGCCAATAAGCATCTTATACTTATTATCACGGTATTTTTGAGCAATCCAGTTAAGAAAAACATTTCTTAATGCAAAACCCACTAAGCCAAGTACAACGAGTACAATATTGGCTGCAGGGATTCCTGCAAATGTTTTGACTACAGCCCAAATAATAATCGGGATAAACAACAAGGGTAAGCCCACTAACCACTGGGCTGCTCCAGTCCCTTGGTAATTGAAATAGTTCCCATTGTCAAGATCTATTCTCTTCTTATTCATGGACCCGAAATATAAAATAATGGGAATATTAATTCCAATATTATAAATCGCACATGAAATATTAATCCAAAATATAGTCCATCCAAAATAAAGATATGGCGTACTCAATATCGATAATATGGCTACTGATATCATCATTAACAAGGCCTTAGATTCTAAGTAGAGTTTAATCGGCATATCCTGGGTCATCAACATGGAATAATAACTACTATCCCAAGCAGGAACAAATTGTCCAAAATTGATGATAAAGATTCCACTGATAAAGATCCCAACGAAAACTAGCATGGAGGAATTCTCAAATTGAGGGTTGGGATAAAAAATAATACCATAAGCCAGGAAGATCAAACAAACCAGAGTCACTTTACGCGCTCTTTTAGCTCTCCAAATTAACTTCAAGTCCAATTGAAGGAATGGAGCTAATGCGCCAAAGCGGTTGGTCCAGGATAGATCATATTCCTTGTAAACAGTTTTTTCCTGCTGAAGGTAAGCGTCTAAAAATAGATTTTTCTTAACATCAAAATACAGGAGAAAATAACTCAGTACAGCAATAATAACCGGAATAATGCAAAGGATTGGATAATCCAGAATACTATTAAAGAGTTGGCCAAAGAGATCTGTTATTGAGAAAATCTTGAAATAGTCTAATCCAAATAATATGAGGACAACGATCAAAAAAGGTATGACCTTCTTGAAATTCGTGCTAAAGTTTTTCTGGATATATAGGTTAAAATAGTTGACAAAATATTCAAATCCTTGTGCGGCAATAAACCATGCAAAAAGTTGCGTATTTGAAAAATCAGTTACCCTGGAAGTAATGATCAAAAAAGGAACACTACTTATCAACAACAACCAATTACAAAAAGAGTAAGAAGCTTTTAATAAAGTATAATTTACAATGTTGCTTCTAGGGATATTTTGAATCAATAACGGCTTGATGTTTAATAGCGGTAATTTCTGAAACATCAGTCTGATAAAAAAACTGAAGCAGAACCAGACTAAGAGAAATTTGTTGACAAAATAAATAGGTTCTTCATTTGGGTACAATTCTTTTACCATAAAATGCAAAGAGATCCCAAGGGTAAGAAAGGATACGAGGCAATATAATCCTAGAAATCCCAGCAAAATCTTAACGGATAATCCTTTTCCTAAATTAGCTGATCTAAAAAAGGACCTCCATTCTAAAACAAACAATCTTTTAAACATATACTAGTATGAGGAATGAAAAAGTTTACATTTTTGGTTAGCTTTCAAGTTAAATACAACTTTCTATGCTTCTTTAAATTAATAAAATTTTCAGCAATGAAGAAAAAATAAAAAGAAAAACGCCTTAGGAAATCCCTAAGGCGTTTTAAGTTTTTATTATATCCGAAGATTATTCTTCAGATAAGAATGGATAACGATAATCTACATCTGGATTGAATGTTTCCTTGATTGTTCTTGGAGACACCCAACGTAATAAGTTAATCATTGAACCTGCTTTATCATTCGTACCAGAACCTCTAGCTCCACCAAAAGGTTGTTGACCTACTACTGCACCAGTACATTTATCATTGATATAGAAATTACCAGCTGCATTACGTAAGTAATGAGTAGCTTCTTCAATAGCATAACGATCTTGAGCAATGATAGATCCTGTCAATGCATAGATTGAAGTTGTATCTACTAGTTTTAAGGTTTCTTCCCATTTCTTATCATCATATACATAAATTGTCAATACTGGACCGAACAATTCTTCTGATAAAGTTTCGTAATCACCTTTTTTAGCAACGATTACAGTAGGGTTAATGAAATATCCTTTAGATTTATCATAATCACCACCGATTACAACCTCTGCATCTTTAGATTCTTTTGCTCTATCGATATATTTAGTGATTTTATCGAAAGCTTTTTCATCGATTACAGCATTGATAAAGTTGCTGAAATCTTCAGTTCCACCAATCTTGAATGATTTGATATCACGTTCCATCATTGGCTTCAACTCTTTCCATAATGATTTTGGAATGTAAGCACGAGAAGCAGCTGAACATTTTTGTCCTTGGAACTCAAATGCTCCACGAACTAATGCTGTGTTCAATACTTCGATATCAGCAGATGGGTGAGCTAAGATAAAGTCTTTACCACCTGTTTCACCTACGATACGAGGATATGTTTTATAAACATGGATATTTTCTCCGATAGTTTTCCAGATATCTTGGAATACACCTGTAGAACCTGTAAAGTGGATACCAGCAAAATCTGGGTGTTTAAAGATAACATCACCAGCATCTGGACCTGATACATATACCAAGTTGATTACACCGGCAGGAACACCAGCTTCTCTGAAAATCTCCATCAATACATTTGCAGAATAAATCTGTGTATTGGCTGGTTTCCAAACAACCACATTTCCCATCATAGCAGCACTTGTTGGTAAATTACCCGCAATCGCTGTAAAATTGAAAGGAGTTAAAGCGAATACAAATCCTTCTAACGGACGTTGTTCTACTCTATTCCAAACATTTTTAGGGCTAATAGGAGGTTGTTGTTGATAGATCTCGCTCATGTATTTAACATTAAAGCGTAAGAAATCTGCGATTTCACATGCTGAATCTATCTCTGCCTGATAAGGGTTTTTCGATTGACCTAACATAGTCGCAGCATTCAACTTGTAACGATATTTCGTAGAAATCAATTCTGCAGCTTTCAAGAAGATAGCAGCTCTTTGCTCCCAAGGAAGGTTTTCCCAATCATTCTTAGCAGCTAAAGCAGCATTGATTGCGTCTTTAATATCAGACTTTGAACCTTGGTTGAAATATCCCAATACATGTTTATGATCGTGAGGAGGTGTAATTTTCACTTTCTTGTTCGTACGAACTTCTTCTCCACCAATGTACATTGGAATATCTAGCTCTGTTGCCCTTGCAGCAGCAATAGCTTCTTTTAACAAACTTCTCTCTTTTGTTCCAGGTGCATATGAGTAAACTGGCTCATTTGTTGGCGTTGGAACATTAAAAAATCCTTTTAACATAATTAAAAATTATTTTTTTGATTCATATAATACGCTAAACTCAAACAGCATAGCTATAAATTTTTAGTAAAATACTCCTTAAAATAGGTTTTAAGGCAGATACTTCAACTAATTTATTTCTTTCGAAGTTAATCAATATTGTATGGATTATTACAACATATCTCAACCGATTGTAAACATATTTTGTCCAGTTTTAAAATAATTATAAAAAAGTAACCAAATAAACGTTTACCTATTTTGACCTAAATTAGGCTCAAAACAGTTAAAACAATATCATTAAAGCATATTTTCCAGGCAATCACTCATCAACAACAACTTCTAAAACAGACCTCTAATTTATTTTTGAATAAACACGGCTACTTAACTTTTGTTCATTCTTACAAAAGGAGATCAATCCAAATTTCAGTAAAATAAAAAAGCGGTGGTCAGAATCTGACCACCGCTCAATATTTTCAATCTTATTGGGATTAACCTTTAGCAGCTTGATAACGTTTAGCAACATCATCCCAATTTACTACATTGAAGATCTCTTCTAAGTAGGCTGGGCGCTTATTTTGATATTTCAAATAATAAGCATGCTCCCATACATCAATACCAAAGATTGGAGTACCTTTAGCTTCAGCAACATCCATCAATGGGTTATCTTGATTAGGAGTTGATACAACTGCCAATTTACCGTCTTCACCAACGATTAACCAAGACCAACCTGATCCAAATCTTCCAGCACCTGCTTCTTGAAGTTTCTTTTTCAAGTCTGCGAATGAACCGAAAGTTGCATTAATATCGTTTGCTAGATCTCCTGTAGGTTCACCACCTGCATTTGGACCTAATACTTTCCAGAACAAATCATGGTTCCAAACACCACCAGCATTGTTTCTTACTGCTGCAGGATATTTACTTACGTTTTTAAGAATTTCTTCTAAACTAAGGTTTTCAGCATCCGTGCCGGCAATAGCTTTATTTAAATTGTCTACATATGCTTGGTGATGGCGATCATGGTGAATGATCATTGTTTCTTTATCGATAGATGGTTCTAATGCGTCTGCTGGGTAAGGTAACGCCTCTAATTCAAATGCCATAACGTTTATATTTTATTTATTAATTATCAATATACGAATATAACAATTTATGACCGTTTTTGTTTGGATTCAGCTCCAATTTGTGGATAACTCAACGTTTATTACGAAAAAAAGACATCATCAGTTCTGCACAGTCTTTTTCCAGGACCCCTGATTGTATAATGGTCTTAGGATGAATGATTTTTTCATGGATACTGGAATAACCACGCTTCTCATCCCTTGCCCCATACACTATTTTACTGATTTGAGTCCAATAACTCGCTCCGGCACACATGACACAGGGTTCTACGGTGACATACAGCGTACAATCCTTCAAATACTTCCCGCCTAGATAGTTGGCCGCTGCAGTAAAAGCTTGCATTTCAGCATGTGCTGTAACGTCATTTAAACGCTCTGTCATATTATATCCCTTGCCAATGATTTTCCCATTGGATACTATAATTGCCCCAATTGGAATTTCATCTTCCTCAAAAGCCTTTCTTGCTAATTTTAAGGCCTCCTGCATATATTGCTCATCAATATTAGCTAGAGGTTGCTTTGGATCATCTTCAAAATTATAAACCTTCATTATTTTAATTTTGCGCCATTTGGCACCCCACGTTCTACAGTTGTTAATATAATATCTCCATTCTCATCCTCAAACCCTGTTACAAGACATTCGGACATAAAATTGGCGATTTGTTTCTTTGGAAAATTAACAACTGCGACCACCTGTTTACCAAGGAGTTCCTCTTTGGAATAATGCTTTGTTATTTGTGCAGATGATTTCCGCGTTCCAATCTCAGGCCCAAAATCTACTAAAATCTGATAGGCAGGTCGTTTGGCTTTTGGAAAGTCAGCGACTTCTAGAATGGTACCAACACGCAGATCTACTTGTTCAAATTCGTCCCAGCTAATCAATTTCTCCATGTTTACAAGTTATAAGCTGTTTGATTCCAAATCTGCCAACTCTTTTGAAAGGGTAAAAATCACATAGTCCTTATTACGATGTAACCTTTTGGCTAAGCGTTCCAATAGTTCTTCCTCTTGTCCAGGGCTATATTGTAAATCTTCTTCGGAAAGATGGTTATATTTTCTCTTAAGTTTAAGTTTTAGTATAGGCCATTCAGTGGCACTGATCTTGAAATTATACATATTAATATGCGCTTATTGAATAAAAACTCCTAATTTAGTGTTTGCAATTAGTAAATATATAAATTTTTGATATGAAAAAAATCTTACTTGGATTAGCTGCCTTATTCTTTTGCGTTCAGGCCACGCAAGCACAATTATTACCAAGCTTTAAACTAGGTATTAAAGGCGCAGTAAACTTCTCGAGCTTAAAGTCAGAAGGTAAATGGTTGAATTCAGATACTAAAGCTGGATTCCAAGCAGGTCTTTGGGGTCGTGTTGGTGTAGCTGGTTTCCACGTTCAACCAGAATTATATTATGCACAAAAGAAAGCAGGATATGAAACTGAAGACGGCGGAAATGGTGAAGCAACTTTCAAAAGTTTAGACTTACCTATCCTTTTGGGTACTAAAATAGGATTAGGTCCAGTTGGAGTTCGCATCCAAGCAGGTCCAGTGTTTTCATTTGCACAAGATGGAAAAGTAACATTCAATTCTGTAACTGACGCAGATAGCTATAAAAAATCTTCAACAGGTATTATTGGTGGTGTAGGTGCTGACATCAGTAAATTCACAATTGACTTAAGATATGAGCATGGCTTGAATAATATCAGCAAGGAAAGCTCTCAATCTCAAAAAATTAGCATGTGGTCAATCGGTGTTGGATACGCCTTTTTATAAGAGACTTTAATAAAAATTTTAGGCCTGATTTGATAAAAATCAGGCCTATTTTTTTGTCTCACATTAGAACCATTCTAAATTAGCCCTATTTTATACATAAATCTCATTTATATGTCATCAAATAGATAGATTTGCGTACTTAAATTAAATTCATAGTAATAATGAGTAAATCAAAGCCAGTATTAACATCTTCATTAGGGAAGAAACTAATCATGAGCTTGACGGGATTGTTCTTATGTACTTTCTTAATTGTTCACTTGATTGGTAACTTACAACTATTTAAAGATGATGCGGGGTATGCGTTCAACAAGTACGCTTATTTCATGACCCACTTTACCCCAATTAAAGTAGTCTCTTACTTACTTTATCTTTCAATCATTGTCCATGCAGTTTACGCCTTGATCTTAACGATGAAAAACAAGGCAGCACGTCCAATTGGCTACAATCAGTACGACGGAAAAGCGAACAGCGCGTGGAATTCTCGTAACATGGGAATCTTAGGTACTGTTCTATTAATTTTCATTGTTACGCACATGCAAAACTTCTGGTTCCAATACAAATTCGGAACAACGCCGTATGTAGAGTATCGTACAGAAGTAGCGACTGGTAATCAGGAAGTTCTTAAACTTGATGATATGCCTTCGGACTACGTTGGATATACTGAATATCAGGATGGTGCTTATGAAGTGATAAAATCTAAAGACTTATACAGACAAGTAGAAGTGACTTTCAAAAATCCTTTACTAGTTGGTTTGTATATCTTAGGAATGGCTGCTTTAGCATTCCACTTAATCCATGGTTTCCAATCAGCATTCCAAACCATTGGATTCAATCACAGACGTTACAATGGAATTATCAGAACCATCGGTGTATGGGTATTCGGAATTATTATCCCTATCCTATTCGCATCAATGCCATTGTATTTTTATTTTGTTAAATAGGTTATTTACAGATTAAGCAATAGCAAGATCTTATAAATAAATAAAGGATATGTTAGATTCAAAAGTACCTTCTGGCCCTTTGGCCGAAAAATGGTCAAAACATAAATTTGAGATGAAGCTGGTTAACCCAGCCAACAAACGTAAATTCACTATTATCGTTGTTGGTACAGGGTTAGCAGGTGCATCTGCTGCCGCTGCATTAGCAGAATTAGGCTACAATGTTAAAACTTTCTGCTACCAAGATTCTCCAAGACGCGCACACTCAATCGCAGCTCAAGGGGGTATCAACGCAGCGAAAAACTACCAAAATGACGGTGACTCGGTGTTCCGTTTATTCTATGACACCATCAAAGGTGGTGACTACCGCGCTCGTGAAGCAAACGTTTACCGTTTAGCGGAAGTTTCAGTTAATATTATCGACCAATGTGTGGCGCAAGGTGTTCCTTTCGCTCGTGAATATGGTGGTCTTTTAGACAACCGTTCTTTCGGTGGTGCTCAGGTATCCCGTACATTCTACGCTCGTGGTCAAACTGGACAACAATTATTGTTAGGTGCTTACTCCGCACTTAACCGTCAAATCGAAACTGGTAAAGTAAAATCCTATACGCGTCACGAAATGCTAGATCTAGTAAAAATCGATGGCGAAGCTAGAGGTATTATTACTCGTGACCTAGTAACTGGCGAAATCGAAGCACACGAAGGACATGCTGTATTATTGTGTACTGGAGGATATGGAAACGTGTTTTTCCTTTCTACAAACGCAATGGGATGTAATGTTACTGCTGCTTGGAGAGCTCATAAACGTGGTGCTTACTTCGCTAACCCTTGTTATACGCAAATTCACCCTACTTGTATCCCTGTAACAGGTGACCACCAATCTAAATTGACTTTGATGTCAGAGTCTTTACGTAATGATGGTCGTGTATGGGTTCCTAAGACAATTGAATTAGCTGAAAAACTTCGTAAAGGAGAATTGAAGCCAAAGGATATCAAAGAAGATGATCGAGATTACTTCTTGGAAAGAAAATATCCTTCATTTGGTAACTTAGTACCTCGTGACGTAGCTTCTCGTAACGCCAAAGAAATGGTAGACGAAGGACGCGGTGTTGGTAAAACAGGTGTTGCAGTATTCTTGGATTTCGCAGAAGCTATCCAACGTCTTGGTAAAGATGTAGTTGAAGCGAAATATGGTAACTTGTTCGACATGTATTACCAAATCACGGACGAAAATCCTTATGAACAACCAATGCGTATCTACCCTGCTGTTCACTATACAATGGGTGGTGTATGGGTTGACTACAACTTGATGACTACTGTACCTGGTTTATACTGTCTTGGAGAAGCTAACTTCTCTGACCACGGTGCTAACCGTCTTGGTGCATCTGCATTAATGCAAGGTCTTTCTGATGGTTACTTCGTAATTCCATACACTGTAGGTGATTACTTAGCGAAAATCGGAAACTTCAAACCAGTAGATAAAAACAATCCTGCTTTTGAGCAAACTCGTAAAGAAGTTGAAGAAAGAGTTAACAAATTATTATCCCTTAAAGGAAGTAAAACTGTTGATGATATCCACAAAAAATTAGGCCACATCATGTGGGAATACTGTGGAATGGCTCGTACAGCTGAAGGACTGCAAAAAGCAAAAGGATTAATCCAAGATCTTCGCAAAGAATTCTGGACTGATACAAAAGTATTGGGACAAAATGAAGAGTTGAACATGTCTTTGGAAAAAGCTGGTCGTGTTGCAGACTTTTTAGAATTAGGAGAATTAATGGTTGACGATGCTTTGAACAGAAATGAGTCTTGTGGTGGTCACTTTAGAGTGGAATCACAAACCGAAGAAGGAGAAGCAAAACGTAATGATGATGAATACACATATGTTGCGGCTTGGCAATACAATGGTGATAACCAACCGGAGATCTTGCACAAAGAGCCTTTAGTATTCGAAAACGTTAAGTTAACACAAAGAAGTTATAAATAATGCCAAATGGCTTCTTGTGAGGCCATTTGATACTCAAAATTAATATCATGAGTGCACATATGAATTTAACGCTAAAAGTTTGGCGTCAAAAAAACTCAAATGACAAAGGTCAATTCGTGACTATCCAAGCTAAAGACATCGCTGATGATATGTCTTTCTTAGAAATGCTTGACGTTGTAAACGAAGACCTAACTCGTAATGGGGAAGACCCTATCTATTTTGATCATGACTGTCGTGAAGGTATTTGTGGAATGTGCTCCCTAGTGATCAATGGACGTCCGCACGGACCTAAATATGGTATCACTACTTGTCAGTTACATATGCGTTCTTTCCACGATGGACAAACAATCGTAATTGAACCTTGGAGAGCTTCTGCATTCCCAGTATTGAAAGATTTAGCTGTAGATAGAACTTCTTTCGATAGAATTCAACAAGCTGGTGGTTATATCAATATCAATACAGGTGGTCCTCAAGATGCTAACAACATCTTAATTCCGAAAAGAATTGCTGACGAAGCTTTCGAATCAGCTACTTGTATCGGATGTGGAGCATGTGTAGCAGCATGTAAAAATGCTTCTGCTATGCTATTCGTATCGGCTAAGATTTCTCAATTTGCCCTTTTACCTCAAGGTCAAACTGAACGCTACGAACGTGCGCAAGCAATGGTAGACCAAATGGACGCTGAAGGCTTTGGTAACTGTACAAACACAGGAGCTTGTGAAGCAGAATGTCCTAAAGGAATTAAATTAACTAACATCGCAAGAATGAACCGTGAGTATTTTACGGCCAAATTCTTCCGTCAAGAAGACGTTCACCAACACTAAGGTCGAATTTCTCTATAAAACTCCTCGTAAAATTATTTGCGAGGAGTTTTTTATTTATATTTACCCATTAGTAACTGTAGATAAATGGGTAACAAAATAAGAATACTCTTACTTATCCTGACCGTATCTTTCCTTGCTACAGCCATCATGATTAATAAAATGGTAACCAAGGATGATATGTTAGAATTGGATACCAGAACACTTTCAAATAACATTCATGATTATGAGGAAATAGTAGACCACATTTATGCGGATTCTAACCTTATGAAGGCTTTTGTGAATGTTGAAGTCTACCCCTCCCAGGTACTCGATGTCACAAAGAAATATGGCGATAAATACAAGATATTCTTTTATATCTATAAAGATCATAAACCAATATTTTGGAGTAATAACATCTATGTCCCTCTAACCGATAGCGGAATCCAATCCGATGTTGTATTTGTCCGCGAGGACAATAGATCTTTTATAATCAAACGGAAAGCTTTAACCTCAAACACTTCCGTTCTTGCCCTGATCCCCATAAAAACCCATTTCTCAATCAGTAATGAATACTTGGTCAATCAATTCTTCACCGAATTGCTTTCAACCAATAACCTTACAATTGCAGATTATACAGATACGGAAAATATTAAGAACATTTACAGTAAGAACGGTTCCTACCTCTTCTCTGTAAAACTTAATCCAGGCAAGCATGATAATATCTTTATGGATATCCAATTTATCTGTTGGATCTTCGCTTCGATATGCTTCCTGATTTTGGTAAACAACATTTGTTTGATGATTGCCAAAAACGGAAAACCTTGGTTTTCACTCGCATTCTTTGCTTTTACCTTGGTCCTGACCCGATATGTCGACCTCAATACCAACTGGCTGGCTTCTTCGTCCAGTATTGGGTTGTTCGACCCGAAGTATTATGCCTATAGTCCTCTCCTACCAAACCTGTGGGGCTTCTTTATGACCACCCTCCTTGTAGGTTGGTTGGTATTCTATTTTAGAGCAATTCAACCTTATTTGAAAATCAATCTAAGAAAGCTGTCACCTAATGTGGCCACCATAATTGGTTTAACTTCGATATTAGGAATATATTTTATTAGTAATCTCCTATTTTTCCACTTATCGACCCTGATTACGAATAGTACAGAAGTCACTCTAGATTTAACAAACCTACTATCTTTCAACTCCTACAGTTGGTTGAATATATTGATCATGTGTATCAATATGGTCATTCTCCTGTATTTTATCGATACGCTGGTTAATATCTTAAAGTCCATTCTTCCTAATACAACTTCATTCCTCAACATTCAATTGATCGCTTTAGTATCGGCGATAATCTTGAATGCCATATTAGTTGGCGACAATACCTTTTTTAACATCTTCCTGGCCGGTATTATTATGCTTAGGGCATATAGCAAGCTCAAGGTGAATCTTGCCATGTCGACCTTTATTCTAACCTTGATCTTCCTTGCCTTTATGACTACTTCGGTTTACACCCGAAGCCTTGAAGCCAAAGTTGAAAGGGACATGCGGGTAACGGTGAATCAATTGGAAGCAGAGGATGACTTGAATGCTACCGCATTATTCGTGGAGCTGGAAAAAAAGATAATTGCTGATGAAGGACTGAGACAATCATTCGCAATAAGCCTACCGAATACTCAAATTGATATCATTAATGATTATATCAAGAATACTTATTTCGCAGGCTATTTATCCAAGTTTGAGTATAGCGGCTTTTATTATTACAATGATATTCCTTTAGGAAATTACGATAACAATAAAATTGATGAATATCGGGAAAAAGTAATCAATAAATCAACCAAGGTTCAACAGACTGAACATTTCTATAGAGTTAGAAGTGATTTAGGAACGCATGAATATTTCCTCCAATTCGATATTCCTATTGATACAGCTGAGGACAAAGTAGTACAAGTTTTCTTGAACTTAAAAAATAGGGCTTATGGTACTGCAATGCCATATCCTGAAATATTGTCTGATAGCAAGGTGGAGTTTATCCGTGGATACCAAAGTAATTCAACCTCCTTTGCCCTATATCGCGATGGCTCTTTAGTTACGCAGAATGGCTCTTTCACCTATCCCAATAAGGATGATGCCTTCGGTGGCAAGGTCCAACAATATGTCAACCTGGATGATTACAATGGCTATTTCAATGTGGTTTATAAACCAGATGCAAATACAACCCTCGTCGTCAGTACACCGCAACTGAGTTTGTGGCAATCGGTGGCTGTATTCTCATTCCTGTTCCTCTGTCTTTACATTTACTTCTTGATTTTTGATAGTATCAAGTACTTCTTCAGTACCATCACCCAGAAATCATTTAATTTCAGAAGTATTAAATACCACTTTAAATTATTATTAAACCGCATCCAATATAGTACTCGTATCCAAACCATGATTATCGGGGTGGTGATATTTGCCATTGTAATCTCCGGATTCATCTCCTTTATCAGTATTTCGGGCCAACTTGAAAAAACAAAAGTCCAACAACGCCTGACTTACATCATGGATGTGGTGAAAAAGATTGAAAGCAAGATCCAGTCATCAGATAATCTAACAGAATCGCAGATCCAAGATTTTGTAAAGGAATTTTCTGAAACTTCCGTTACGGATATCAACCTATATAACAAAAACGGTAAGTTGATCTTCACTTCCCAACCCAAAATCTATGATATGGCATTGGTTTCCAAGTTTATCAATCCCATAGCATTCAATAACCTGAATGTGCTTAAAAAATCGGATTCATTTATCAAGGAAAATGTGGTCTCATTTGAGTATAATTCAAGTTATGCCACCATTAAGAATAATGAATACAATAATATCCTCTTTCTGAACATTCCTTATTTTACTTCCGTAGAAGAGGAAAATGAGAGTCAGAATTTATTATTGAACACTTTATTAAATATCTATACCATCATTATCCTAGGACTGGGATTCTTAACGGTTATGGTTGCAAATTCCATTACCAAACCTTTAAATCTAATCGGAAGAAAACTATCCCAGACTATTTTTAGTAATAAACCCAATGAGCCACTTTATTGGGAACGTGATGATGAGATAGGAGCATTGGTCAAGGAATACAATTTCATGATTGTTAAGCTGGAAGAAAATGCAAAACAGTTGATGAATGCGGAAAGGGAATATGCATGGCGTGAAATGGCCAAGCAAATTGCCCACGAGATCAAAAATCCATTGACTCCAATGAAATTGGGTATACAGCAATTAACAAGAAGTTATACCGAGAATGACCCCCGTTTTGAAGAACGTTTCTTTAGAATATCGAATTCATTTATTGAACAGATCAATAGTTTGAGTAAGATTGCAACGGAATTTTCAAACTTTGCCAAGCTGCCGGATACCAATCTTGCTAAGATCAATCTGATTGAAAAAATCAATAAATCAGCGAATGTTTATCACAATAACCATAATACCTATATTAAGATCATCAACAATACAGATGATGAAAATGTCTATGTATTAGGCGATAGAGACCAGCTCTTGCGAACATTCAACAACCTGATAAAAAACTCAATTGAAGCCTCTATAGGGCGTAAAAAACACCTTATCAGCATTCTAATCGAGTATGTTGATGAAGACAAGATAAAAATCATTGTCAAAGACAATGGAATGGGAATCCCAGCAAACGTTATCCCGAAAATCTTCCAGCCTAACTTCACTACGAAGAGCTCTGGAACTGGTCTAGGATTAGCATTTGTGAAGAAAACAGTCGAATCTATGCATGGAGATATTACCTTCGTCACCTTCGAAGGCATAGGGACAACCTTTACGATTACCCTACCTAAGTTTAAAGAGAGTGACTTAGAAAAATAAATTGTTTCGTAAATAGAACTTATTTACGAAACAATTTAGATAATATCTGTTATCTCCAAAGTATTCACTCCCGGTCAGCAAAACTTACCTTAGTCATCATTCTCTGGAGATGTAGAATCCAAGTTGCCTTCATTAATGATACCAAGATTCTTTGAACCTGCTGATCAATATGAATGTGTTCTTATTTGAGTATAGAAACTTCAGCTCCCACTTAAACCCACAAAAAAAAGGAGCTGAATAAATCAACTCCTTCCTCGTTTAAAAATAATAACCTTTTTATTTTAAAACCACAGAAGATCTACCCATAATGGCGTCATCTGCATATAGTAAAATCGTATAGGCTCCTTTTTGGAACTTATGATTAGGATCTGACCACATAAATTGATATTCCTGACCATTGTTATTGAACTCAATACTTTCTTTGAAAGTATACTGAAGTTTCTCACCATGAACTAGGAATAAATCCTCAGAATTCGCAATCAAATTGCCTTTAGGATTAATGATTCTTACATAGATTTCTTTCTTACCCATGCTAGCAAGTGGATTGTCAGCAATCGTAAAGTCTATTTGTAATCTATCAATGCGTTTAGCCTTATTCTCATTCTCCAGTGAACCATTTCTCTTCTCTTCGATACCATTGATATGCACATTAGAAACTTTGATTGAAGATGCTTTCGCAATCTTATCAGTTAGCTCATTCCTCTCAGAGATGAGATGATTAGTCTTAATCTCAGATTCCTTTACCTGCTTATCCAGCTGGGAATTAGTTTCTGCCAGCAATTGATTCTTGATTTTTAAGGCCGTGACATCATCCTTCATTTTTGAAACCTGATCCTTCAATTGGGAAACTTCTAATTTAGCTGTCTCAATTTGAGGACCTGAAATCTCATTGTTTTCCAGTCCTTTTCGCAATTCCTCAATTTTCTGTCTTGCTGACTGTTCAGCTGATACTAAGGCAGCAGTGCTCGAAATACCTTCTGATTTGATGTTATCAAGTTCTGCCTCGATACGATCAATCTCAATCTGTAAATTCTCTTTCTGCAAAGTCACGGTATAAAGCTTCTCTCCAGAAGACTTATACTTCACATAAAAATATATGTTGGTTGCTAGTAATGCTGCTATTGCAATCACGAAAAAGTAGATCTTAGAATTATCCCGTTTTACTACCGGGGCGACTTGCGCTTCTTGTGAATCTATCTTATTAACGTCTGTTTTCATTCCGTTTTTTCTCCAAATAATTGATTAGTAATATTTACTAAACAATTTCAAAATGAATATTTAATATTTAATTAATCTTTGAAAGCAAAAATTGTTCCAACTTACTGTTATTCAAAATAATTTAGAATATCAAAGCCTCCCTTTTTTAAATATTCCTCCCGCTGCATTAACTTCAGGTCACACAATACCATCTCGTTAACAAGCATTTCTAAGTCGTATTTGGGTTTCCAACCTAGTTTTGTATTCGCTTTACTCGGATCTCCGATTAGTAAATCAACTTCTGTAGGTCGATAATAACTTGGATCTACTTTGACAATCGTTTGACCAAGCTTAATCTTTTCAGGATCAAGACCTAACGCTTTTATTCTTTCATCATCCCGGTCGATGATGACTCCTTTTTCTGCCTCGCCTTTCCCCGAGAACTCTACTTCGATTCCTAATTCAGCAAAAGACATTCTTACAAACTCCCTTACGGTAGTCGTCACACCTGTCGCAATCACAAAGTCTTCAGCGGTCTCTTGTTGTAATATCAACCACATCGCCTCTACATAATCCTTCGCATGCCCCCAATCTCTTTGTGCAGAAAGGTTACCTAAATATAATTTATCCTGAAGTCCCAATGCAATTTTCGCAGCGGCTCTTGTGATCTTCCTAGTTACGAATGTTTCACCACGGACAGGACTTTCATGGTTGAATAAAATACCATTACAAGCGTACATGCCATAGGCTTCTCTATAATTCACGGTAATCCAATATCCATACAATTTAGCAACTGCATATGGGCTACGTGGATAAAATGGAGTGGTTTCACTCTGCGGAACAGCTTGTACCAAACCATATAATTCTGATGTAGATGCTTGGTAGATTCGGGTATGCTCTGCTAATCCCAATAACCTTACAGCTTCTAATATCCTTAAAGTTCCTAATCCATCTGCATTAGCAGTATATTCAGGGGTATCAAAACTTACTTTTACATGGGATTGTGCCGCCAAATTATAGATTTCATGGGGCTTCGTCTCTTGAATGATACGAATCAAATTCGTGGAATCGGTCAAATCACCATAATGAAGGACAAAATTCCGACCCAATTGGTGTGGGTCTTGATATAAATGGTCGATACGGTCGGTATTAAATAAAGAACTTCTTCTTTTCAACCCATGCACGATATAGCCTTTTTTTAATAAAAATTCCGCTAAATATGCTCCGTCTTGACCCGTTATCCCGGTAATTAGAGCAACTTTATTGTTTTCTTGACTCATTCTAAATGTTATAACAGGACAAATATATAGATTTCAAACAAACCATTAATAAAATCCGTATGCAAATCCTATTTTAAATACGGTAATCCTCAATTTATTGAGTTTTCTTGGAGCTTAAAATTCCAAACAAAAAAAGCCATGGATTTCTCCACGGCTTGCATTCAAAAATTCTTTAATGGAATTACTCCCCAGCTCTGCTAAATTTCAACACCAAATTCCCATTCTTACCATCATTTAAAGCAACTGGTAAACGCATTTCCAATGAGTTTTCATCAGCATACGACAAATCCAAACGGTAACCACTAGTTACGTTAGATGCTTTATCTCCTGCGTAGATCTTCTTGAATTGGAAAGATGGTTGACCACCTGTTTTTCCAGGATTGAAAATTGACCAAACAATTGTACGAACGGTTCCACTTGCACATAGATTTCCTTCGGCATTAAATGTAATGCTACCACGTTGGTTGCCACCCGGTAAATCCCATTGTGAACCAATGAAACAATCTACTGGTGCCTCATCAAACATATTTTTCACCGTATAGCTGCTCGGAATATTTTCGCGAGTTACGGAATTTAAAATCCATGTACCCTTAACTCCAGAACGCCACTGCGATGCAGACGGACCTTCAGCAGAAGTCGTACCTGTTGATTCTGTACCCCCTGAAGTTCCTTTTCTAGGAGCTCCACAACTACCTAATACTAACAATGCTGTTAATAAAGATAAAAACGAAATAATACGTTTATGCATATTACAAATTTTAAAATAGTATAATAAATGTATATTAGTAAACAAAAAACTCAATTTTCATTGATGAACAATACTTCCAAAAATCATACCATAAGCAAAATCGTAGCCAAAGCTATTCTTAGACTTGTATTGATCATTCTAATCGTTGGAATCGTTTTCGCTTTTAGCAAAGATGCTAAAATACTAGAGAATATTTCCTTAAATTTTCCAAACAAATGGGCTATATTTGCCCCCATTTCCTTGTTTATCATCTTTATCATTTTGATGTTCATGATGTTAAAGGAAAAATACAACAGAATTGATTTTAATTGGTTGTTTAGCTTATGTGGTGGGTTCTTACTGATCTATCTGATTTTATTCTACTCCCGCATATATCCAATGCTATAATTTACAGCAATATTTAAATGGAAAAATCAAAGATTTGGGAAATCATTAAAAATATTTTTAAAGTACTCATCACTGTCGCTGCACTGTACTGGGTTTCCACAAAAATATCCTTCAAGGAACTTACTGAAGTACTTAAAAATAGCAATCCTCTATACTTATTCTTTGCCCTATTAGCGTATATTGGATCCATCTTGGTCGCTTCATCACGCCTAAATTCCTTCTTTAAAGCTATTGGTCTGCAATTGACAGAACGCTATAATTTTAGACTTTACCAGCTGGGACTCTTGTATAACTTCTTTTTGCCAGGTGGAATTGGTGGTGATGGTTATAAAATATTCTTCCTCAAAAAGAATTTTCAAATCTCTAGAAGAAAAGTCTTGGGTGCCGTATTTTTTGACCGACTTTCAGGTTTATGGGCTCTTTGTATTATCATCGGTGCGCTGATTATCTTTATGCCCCGTTTAGCAATTCCTAATGCCGTAACAATTGCCACTCTATTGATTGGAACAATCAGTTATCTCTATGTCTTGCGCCTCTTTTTTAAGCAATTCCTGAAGAATTTTATCACAACACATTTTAAGGCTTTATGTGTTCAAGGTTTTCAAACCCTGACCGCAATATGCATTCTATATGCCATGAATTTTGACGGCAAATTCGCACCTTTCTTATTGATATTTATGGTATCCTCTCTCGTAGCCATTGTCCCTTCTATCGGTGGAGCAATTGGACTGAGAGAATCCGTTATATTCAGCTTGGCAACCTATTTAAAATTAGACCCACATATAGCTGTTACAATCAGCTTGATCTTCTATATCATTTCTTTGTTAGTAGCATCAAGCGGAATTTATTACATCTTTAGACCGCAACGTCTCGGAGCAGATAAATTACCTTCAGCAAAAGAAGTGGAAGAAGAAATCGAAAAAGAAGAGGAAGAATAATGGCTAATATCATCATTACAGGAGCTAGCAGCGGAATAGGATTTGAAGCTGTACTAGACTTAACAGCAAATAAAGAGAATAAGGTTATCGCATTGGCTAGATCAGCTGATAAACTTAGAAAATTACATGAGATCGCATCTTCATTAAACCATGATGGTGGCACCTTATATCCAGCGCAATTTGATATCGTATTTGATAATTATCCTGAATCATTAGTCCCTTTCATTCAATCTAGATTTGACAAAGTTGATATCCTGATAAATAATGCAGGGGCATTGATCAACAAACCCTTTATGGAAACCAGCCTAGAGGATGTTTCTCAAATGTTTCAGTCTAATTTCCTAGGCCATGTTCAAATGATCCAACATATCGTCCCTTTAATGAAGGAGTCCGGACATATTGTTAATATCAGCAGCATGGGTGGATTCCAAGGATCTTCTAAGTTCCCTGGTTTATCTGCTTATTCAGCCAGTAAAGGCGCATTAGCGATTTTGACAGAATGCTTGGCGGAAGAGTTAAAAGATAAAAATATCAAAGTCAATTGCCTTGCTCTTGGATCTTCACAAACTGAAATGTTTGAAGCCGCTTTCCCTGGTGCTCAAGCCGGAACTCTGGCTTTTGAGATGGGAAAATATATCGCAGAGTTTGCACAAAATGGACACAAATATTACAATGGCAAAATTTTACCGGTAGCTAATACAACCCCTTAATAAATAATAAAAATTTTATTCAAGAAAACGGCTAAACTATTGAAATAGGTTAGCCGTTTATTTTTTTAAACCTTTCCTAAAGATTATTAAATTTTTCCATCCATCTTATCGAGATTCACTAAAAATATATGAAATAAATCATATAGATAATGAAATTTTTCTATATTTAATTAACTAAAAAAGCCTAAAGGAGCTCGAACAACTCCTCTTTGATTGAATATTTAATCTAACTGAAACTAAACAAATTATGAAAAGAAAAGTACTATTTTTCATAACATTTTGTCTCCTCCACATTGTGGCCTTCGGACAAAATCAAGTTATTACAGGTACAGTAACCGATGCTGTAACCAATCAACCGATTTCAGGAGTAACAATTCGTGCTGTAGGCAGTAATTCTGCCGCTCAATCCGACGCGGATGGTAAATATGAAATCGGTGTAAACTCCGCCATTAAAGCCCTACATTTTTCCTATGTAGGCTATAGCTCCCAACAAGTAAATATTCAGGGAAACTCCGTAATCAACATCCAATTATCGCAAGCTGCTGCTGACTTGGATGAAATTGTCGTTGTTGGTTATGGTACACAGGTAAAAAAAGATATGACTGGATCTGTGGCCACCGTTAAGATGTCTGATCTGGAAGATGTGCCTTTGCAAACTGTGGAAAGTGCTCTCCAAGGTCGAGCACCCGGGGTATTTGTAAATTCAAGCTCTGGTAAATTAGGCCAGGCCCTTCAAATTAGAGTACGAGGTATTTCTTCTATATCTGCAGGAACTCAACCACTTTATGTTATTGATGGGATTCCTATTATTTCTACTGCTATGGGAACTTATGATGAACCTGATAACCCATTAGCTGCAATTAGCCCTGAAGACATCGAATCATTGGATGTCTTAAAAGATGCTGCCGCTACAGCTATTTATGGTGCTCGCGGTTCTAATGGTGTAGTTATTATTACAACCAAAAAAGGTAAAGCTGGCCGTACTAATTTTGACCTCGGATATTTTGCTGGATTTAGTGATGCAACAAAAAAAGGTGAATTCCTTAATGCGGATCAGTACAAAGAACTCCTTGGTACTGCACTTAACAACGGTGGATATATTGGAAATGGACCAGACCAATACCCAACTCTTTCTGAATTCTGGCAAGACTGGACCGGGACGGATGACTGGGATAAAAACTACAATAGTAACTGGGTAAATGAAGGCTTAAAGAGAGGTAGCATCCAACAAATAAACTTAACTGCATCAGGCGGTGATGCTAAAACCAGATTTATTGCATCGGGTAGTTACAATGATAATAAAGGTATTATCGTAGGAAACCGCTTCGTAAGAACATCGGGTCGCTTAGGCTTAGATCATACTGCTAATTCATGGTTAGACTTAGGTGGTACAATCAATATCAACAAAACTGACAACTATCGTGTAAGTAGTGATAATGCCTTCTCAAACCCTCTTCAACTAAATGCTCTTCCTCCGATTCAACCGATTAGAGATGAAAATGGTGAATTAAATAAATACACCGTTTATTATAACAACTTGATCGACCTTGAAAACGGAAAAAATCTTTCTAACACCTACCGTACGTTCGCAACAGCTTATGCAGCCGCGAAAATCACTCCAAACCTAAGCTTCCGTTCGGAATATGGTATGGATTTCCAAAACCTTGAAGAAGAAATATTTTTAGGTTCTAGAACGCAAGATGGTGGTGATGTAGGTGGATATGGATGGAATTACCAAGCCCGTTCAATAAACTTTAATACAAACAATACCTTAAACTATAACAAGACATTTAATGAAGTCCATGACTTCAGTGCAATGCTAGGTATGGCTTATCAAGAAGGCCAATTTAGGTATACCATGGCTGAAGGTAAAGGATTCCCTTCGGATCAATTTACTAAGATCATCTCGGCAGCCTTGAAATCTGACGCTAGTTCTTCGGAATCTCGCTTCTCCTTCTTGTCTTATTTTGCGAGGGTAAATTACAAATTCAAAAACAAGTACTTGTTGGAAGCCACCGTACGTACAGATGGTTCGTCTAGATTTGGTAAAGACAGACGTTATGGAACTTTCCCTGCAGGTTCAATTGGATGGGTAATTTCTGAAGAAGACTTCCTAAAAGGAAATCCTACGCTTTCCTTCTTAAAACTAAGAGCAAGTTATGGCCGTACGGGTAATGCTGAAATTGATAACTTCGGATCTAGAACTTTGTACACTGGCGCTAACTATGCTGGAGTACCAGGTACCGTTCCTTTGAGATTAGGTGATGAAAAATTAACCTGGGAAAATACAGCTTCCAGTAACTTTGGTCTCGATTTCGGGTTCTTTAATGATCGCTTATCCGGTACTGTAGATGCCTATTTCAAAAAAACAACAGACCTGTTATTGAATGTTCCAATTGAATCTACCAATGGTTTCACTTCTATCCTACAAAATGTCGGCGATATGCAAAACCGAGGTATGGAAATTTCATTAAACTCTAGAAACTTTGTCGGCGAATTCAAATGGAGCACATCTTTCAATATTTCTTTCAACAAAAACAAAATCTTGAAATTGGTAGATGGTCAACCAATTTATCCAGGTGGTCGATACTTAGGTAGAATTGAAGAAGGAATGCCTTATGGATTCTTTTATGGTAAAGCTTATGCTGGGGTAGATACTGAAAATGGAGATGCATTGTACTATAAGGATGATAGCAGAACGGCAACAACAAATGACTATGCTGAAGCTGAAAACCAATGGCTTGGTGACCCGAATCCTAAGTTTTATGGTGGCTTTGGGAATAACTTCTCCTACAAAAGCTTTGACTTAGCTATTCAGACTCAATTTGTCTACGGAAATGATATCTATAATGCTGCCGGAGGATTCCAATCTACTAACGGTGATTATTTTGATAACCAAACCCTGGATCAAATGAATTATTGGAAAAATCCAGGTGATGTTACGATGATTCCTCAACCTCGTTTTGATGAAGGAAATGGTACTCGTCCTTCTTCTCGTTATATTCAGGATGGTTCTTACTTCCGTGTGAAAAATGTGATTCTTGGTTACAACTTACCTCATAGCATTGCTAACAAAGCTTATATGCAAAATGCTCGTATTTATGTTTCCGCTACTAACTTGTTCACTTTCACAAAATACAATGGCTATGATCCGGAAATCAACACCACTTTCGCTGGAAGTTACCAATTGGGGACAGATTTCTATACATCGCCTCAACCAAGAACAATCACATTCGGAATCAATTTAGGTTTTTAATCCAATAAGCGAATTATCATGAACTTTATTAAATATATAAGTATTCCCGCAGTAGCAGTCGTATTGACCTTAGGATCCTGCGCAAATAAATTAAATATTGAGCCTGTTGACGATATTTCAGCAGAAAAAGCGCTCTCAACGCCATCAGATGTAAACAATGCCTTAACTGGCGCATATACCATCATTGCCAAAGGTGCTTTATACGGAACTAACCTAGTGATGGTTCCTGATTTATATGCTAGCCCTGGCTATTTGAATTGGACCGGTACTTTCTCTACCTATAGAGACATCTCCAATCAAAATATTATTTCAACTAATGAAGATGTAACCCGGACCTGGACCACAGCATACCAAGCTATTAATGCCGCCAATACGGTATTGGAAGCTCTACCCATTATTACTGATGAAGATATGAAATCGGAAATCGAAGGGAAAGCCCTTTTCATCCGTGGAATCATGTACTTTGAATTGGTCAGACTCTACGGACTACCGTATGAAGCCGGTGCAGCAAATTCTAGCCCAGGTGTTCCAATCGCCTTAAAAGCGGTTACTAAATTTGACGACCTTATCAAAGGAATAACCAGAAGCTCCGTAGCGGATAGCTATGCACAAGCAGAAAAAGACCTCTTGGCTTCCATTTCTAAATTAGCAGACTACCCTTCGGATCTCGCAGCTTCTAAAGCCATGCTAGCCAGATTATACCTACAGCAAGGTAAATATGACAAAGCCCGCGATTTAGCAAATGACATCATCGAAAGTGGTGACTTCGAACTGACCGCAACCCTTGAAGAACCTTTCAGAACCCCAAATTCATCAGAAGGGGTATTTGAAATTCAACAAAGTGAACAAAGTAACGCTGGTTCTTCAAACGATGGTTTAGCAACCTTCTATTCTAGCTATGTCAATAAGACAGGTGGTGATGTTGGTCGTGGTGACTTGAGTGTCTTAAACTCTTATTACTTAAGCTTTGATGAAAATGATAAACGTAGAACGGAAATGATCTACAAAGGAGATGGTGCAAAATCTGGATGGTTCACAAGAAAATGGTATAATTACTTCGATAATATCCCAGTGGTTCGTTTGACAGATTTATACTTGATGAGAGCAGAATGTAATGTGAGATTAGGAACAGCAATTGGAGACACTCCTTTAAACGATATCAATACTATTCGCGAAAGAGCCGGATTAGAGGATCTAACATCGGTAAATATCACTAGTGTTCTTGCTGAAAGAGACAAGGAGTTAGCTTTCGAAGGATATAGATTGCATGATCTAAAAAGAACGAAGAGAAATATTGGTAGCATGCCATATAATTCTCCAAAACTGGTATATCCTATCCCATATCGCGAGATTTCTGTGAACTCTGCATTGACGCAAAACCCTGGATATTAATCAAAATAGCCATTAAAAATAAAACGGCATCGATAAGAATCGATGCCGTTTCTGTTTAATTCTAAGTATGCTTTTACAATGATTTAATCCAGCTTGCCAAATCTTTCATTAATTCACTGTTTATTGTTTCTTCAATTTCTGAATATTCCCCTACTGCTCCAGTTTTAGCATTTTGGAATAAATGGTTGAAACTTGGGTAAATCTTCAACTGGTCCTTTTTATTTTTTGGAAGGTTCTTGTTCAAACTTTCCATATTCTCTGTTGCCGGAACCTGAATATCCTTGCCCCCAAAAGCAGCAAATACTGGAATCTTTATTTTCTGGATAAATGGAACAGGATCTATTTTGATAAAATGTCGAAACCATGGAGTAACCAATGCTCCGATTTGGTCTGCACCTTCCATATTCTGACTACCATTCACCGATTTTAAATTATTACGAATCGCATCAAAGGCTTGGTCACTCGGTAAATCAGAAGCCATAATCTCATAATTCCTTTTTATCATGGCCAATTCATCAGGAGAAATAGTCTTCCCTAGTGATTTCATCACCGCAGCATTTTGCAATAACATTAAGGAATCCATCGGAATCGTTGGACCAGCCAAAGTCACAATAAAATTTAATCCACTCGTTTGCTGGCCAGCCAAGATACTCGCGATCAAGCCCCCTTCACTGTGTCCAATAATACCTACTTTGTTAGGATCTACTTGAGCTTGTTTTCTTAAAAATCCTAAAGCGGCCAGAACATCTTTTCCAAAATCTCCCGTGGTTGCTTTGCTGTAATTACCAGTGGATTTTCCTACTCCTCGATCATCATAGCGCAATACAATAATATTATTTTTTGTAAAGTAATCGGACAATACCTTGAAGGGTTCATGTCCCATCAAGGTCTCATTTCGATCCTGAGGTCCACTTCCACTAACCAAAACTACTGCAGGATATTTTCCTGGCTCTTTCGGCTTGGTAATCGTACCGGCTAAAGTTACCTTATCAATTGAGTTTTCAAATGTTACATCAACCGTATCATAGGAATATGGAGGATTAACACGTTGACTACGTTTATAAGTTCCTTCTTTTGAAGCTTCATCCGCCGTTAATCGCTGTAAAACTAAGTTAGTCTTCATTGCACCTTGCTGAAAGGTCCCATGGATCTCATTACGATCAGAACCAATCTTTCCATGGTATTTAACTCCCATATTCTTTAATTCTACATAAATAGAATCTCCCGAAGCTGTAATACTGCTCAATGGAAATCGGTTCGTGCTTTGTTTAGGACTTTGCATGCTTCCTTCCCAACCCCCATTGTATTTAAACTCAAATATCAATGGCAATTCCATTCCTGAAACTTGCAGGCTCCCTTTCCAATTCCCCTCAAAGGATTGTGAAAACCCTAATGAGCAGGAGCAGAATAAAACCAAAATCAAAAAATAATTCTTCATACACATTTTTAAAAATAAGGTTTAAAAGCGCTCAAAACGCTGTTTAAAATTAAAGTCAACAATACAATCGCAATCGTATGGTACAACTTATTACTGTTGATGGCAATTTTCATTCCTTTTACCAATAAATGGAAAAAATAGTATATCGCAAAAATGCTGAAAATGCCTGCTAACGTGATAATTCCCAAGGATAATGGTGAAAGCTTAAGTTTATTGATATTTCCACTCTCAATCTGAACTTGTAAGTCTTCCATGACACGCATTAAATACGGATTCAGTAATAACAATCCCATCAAAACCAGAACACACTGTGCTATTAATACGGTTATTAAAACATCCAAAAACCTGGTCTTCGAATAGTTGAATTTCCCATAACAAAACATCAAAATGGTCAAACTGCCAGTGTTGATCAATCCATTAACCAAATAAGTCCAAAATGCTTGTTGCTCCCTAAAGTGAAGGGAAATGATCCCATCATTGATAAAATGGAAAAAATAGCTTAATACACATAAAAGAATAAACCCAACGATACCAATTATTAATTGATTACGGGTTGTTAAATCCTCAAAGGGATTTAGAATAAAACTCACAAAATCTTTAGAACTCATCTTTATAAGGTTTATATTGGTTTAATATTTTCTGGATCTCATCAGGTTCTTGAGTTCCAATCATAAGCATACTACCGTCTTTGAGAACTAATTGAAGCCCTTGATCGCCTTTGGTTGTATAAGCTTTCCCTTGTTTCTTTCCAAATCTATAACCCCAACCTCCAAAATCCATCATCGAATAGGATCGAACATAAGCATAGCCTATATCTTCCCATGAAATAAATTTCTTCCATATAAATGGAATAAATACTATTTGAATTCCATCTTTATTATATCTTATTTTTAATCGTATTAACCAAAGAATAACAACCAACCCTAAGAAAATCCATAAATCTGTGATTTCTAAGATGGCCTTATAGTCCGGACTTACGCGATAAAGATTATATCCAATAATAACTAAAACAATGAGCAACATCCAATTGGCAACCATGTTTTGACTTTCCTTAAAATTTCTCATTTTATTACTGATAGGATTTAACTTTTTCTATTAATTCATCTAACTTATTCCGTACCGTTGGATAACTTTTACCCATTTTATTGGCCATTTCTTTCAAACTCCCTGAGTTCAGTAAGAATTCAATAATAAACTCCTGTTCCTCGGGTTCCAATCGCATCAATAAGGGAAAATTAAATTTTCCTGCTACCTCCGTTTCACAGTTGCTGCAGTGTAATTTTACAACGGTCATCTCTGTATCACAGGCCGGACATTGAATCGGAAATTTCATATATTAAATAAGTTTATTAATAAAGTTAAATACAATTTTAATATTATTAAAATAAAAATGAATTTTTATTATTTATTTTCTGCAAAAACTTTCAGAATATACTAATTCGTATATTTGCTCAATTTTAATTTACACATGAGAAAGTTATTAGGAATTATCCTTACCCCAATATTTTATATCTGTTTTGCATTATCATTATTGATATTCCATCCTATTCAGTGGCTATGCTTAAAATTGGGCGGATATGCAGCACATAAAAAAAGCGTGGATATGTTGAATGGTCTTTTGGTTGCTTGTAACTATACCTTATTCAACAGGACTCAATTCATAGACAACAAAAACATCCCGGTTGGAAAACCTGTAGTCTTTATTGCAAACCATCAGAGTACATACGATATCCCGCCTTTGATTTACTTCTTAAGAAGATTTCACGGTAAGTTTATTTCCAAGATCGAATTAATGACCGCTAATATTCCATCTATTTCCTTTAACCTGAAACACGGTGGAGCAGCCAATATTGACCGCAAGGATCCAAAGCAATCCATTGCTGAAATTCTGAAACTTGCGAATAACATGAAAACTAATAATTGGTCTGCTTTTATTTTCCCTGAGGGTACTCGAACTAAAACAGGCAAAATGAAAACATTCTCTGTGGGGGGAATAGCAACTTTATTGAAAAAGAATCCTGAAGCGTTAGTTGTTCCAATTGCTATTAATGGCTCTTATAAAATGGTGGAATGGGGAATGTTTCCACTAAGACCATTTACGCATATGTCCTGGGAAGTACTGGATCCTATTGACACTACTGGTTTAAATGCAGAAGAAATTGTAAAGAAAGCGGAAGATATGATCCGCGCAAAGGTGAAAGAAGAAAACCTGTAATTATTTTACCGTTCTGCCCTTCCAGTCATATTTACCAATATTCCCAACCACACCTATATAGACAAAATATAGCGAATGGACTATGGTCAACAAAGGTAGACTCCACAGTAATTCCTTGCGATTGACAAAGCTCATTATGGGAGATAGAAAAGCTAATTCCACTAAAAATTTCATCATAAACGAGGTAATCACTAACTCGCTGGCATCATAGATTCCCACAAATAGGAATAAAATGCTTAAGAAAAATGAAAGATTGAATAACCAGATGCACACCCCTAATACCACAACTTTCTTATCCTTGTATTTCGTACTTTTTGAAGCCCACCTTTTTCTTTGGCTCAGAAATGATTTTAAATTCTCCTTGGCATCGGTATACACGATTGCTTCCCTGGATTTACAAAATCCTATTCGGTCAGCATATTGCTCAGCTACTTTATGCAATAATAGTTCATCATCTCCAGAAGCTAACTCATCAATCCCTTTAAACCCTCCCATTTCAAAGAATAAGGATTTCCGATAGGCCAAATTCGCACCATTACAGGTTGTAGGATTCCCATTCCCAATTCCCGCTGCACCAAGTCCTATTAAATAAAGAAATTCCAAAGTTTGTAACCTTTCGAAATAAGATTTCTCCTCGTCATAACAAACTGGTGAGGACACCATCAGCTTATCCTGACTTTCCATATATTGAACAATGCTCAAAATCCATTTGGATCCCATTCTGCAATCCGCATCCGTGGTAATAATAATATCTCCTGAAGAAGCGTGAATCGCCTTATTAATCGCAAATTTCTTATAGGAATTCAACTTATTCCCCTCGTTCAAGGTGATCAGCTTCACGCCTTGATCAAAATAGCTCGCTACGATCTCTCCCGTTCTATCAGTAGAGTGGTCATCGACAACTATTACTTCTAATAGTTCCTTTGGATATTCTTGATCTACAAGGCAGTTTAATGTTCTTGAAATATTGTTTGCTTCATTTCTAGCTGCAATTATAACGGTGACTTTGGAAACCGGCATTACAGAATCCAAGTGAATGGTAGGTAGCTTCATCCAACCATTCCGCATATAAAGAACCAATACCACATAGATAATGGTCATTATGAAAAGAAAAAAACTAAGATTTATTATCACTGATATAATTCACATTAAATACAAAAATCGACCCGATGATGGCTGGGAATATGATATTAACAAACCAAACACAGGATACAATAGCCATCACTGCAATTTCTTGGGTCGTAATATACGCATACAAATTGCTAGCTACAAAGCTACGAACACTAAAGTCAAAAATATCTAAGGTAGGAACGGCAGATTGAACAAAAAACATAATGAAAATCATCAATACCATGGAAACAAAAGGTAATTCAGGTAAGATGACCAACATCAGGATGATATATTGTGAAGTAAAAATCGCAAAGCGAAATGCTGCCAATAATAGAACATAGCCCAACTCTTTAGCAGAAAAGTCTTCCAAAACAGCAAAAAATGGCTTAATTTTCCTTAAGAACTTGACCTTGCCAACCAAATAATCCACCCAGGAAACATTGAAATAGAGGACTAGAAACGCGATGGCATATATTATGGCAATCAACCAAACCCCAAAATCTACCGAAGCTGGTGTTTCTAGAAAGGTTGTGACAAACCATGCAATACTCAATGACCCGAATATACTGGTCAAAACCAATTGAGCAAATAAACCTACACCCATGGCAACCGCTCCGGTAGCCCGATTTTTTGGCTTCAGGAGCATCACCCTACCCCCATACTCTCCAATCCTATTAGGCGTGAAAATAGCCCAGGTCAATCCGCAAAAAACCGATTTCGTAGCCTTCCATAACCCTAAGGGTTCAATCCGTCGACTGAGGTACTGCCACTTCTTAACTTCTAAAAACCAATTGACAAACATAAGAAATACCACCAAAGCCAAAACCAAACGCATTACCAAAGGATCAATCTCCTTGATAAGATGTTCAAATTCTAATAAATTCTTTTGATTATTAACCTTGCTGACTACGAACCACATCGCTAGTGCAACAATGGCTACCTTGATCAGTAAATTGAGATATTTTCGTTGTGTCTTCGTCAATTTTATTTAAGAAAGCACAATTTTAATAATTTTTTAATAAATAACCGTTTTTACGATGCAATGTTTAGAAAATCGTATTATTGCAGTATGCAAAAGGAAGCTGTAAAAGAGAGAATTATTTTGGGAATAGACCCCGGAACCGTCGTTTTAGGGTATGGAATTTTAAAGGAGGTAAATAAAAAAATCTCTTTGATCAGTATGGGCGTAATAAAAATGGGGCACTTGGATGATCATGCTTTGAAACTTCAACGGATTTTCAAAAAAACTTCTGCCCTGATTGAGGAATACAAGCCCGACTGTGTGGCGTTGGAGGCACCTTTCTATGGAAAAAACATTCAGGTCATGCTAAAACTAGGTCGTGCACAAGGTGTGGCCATGGCCGCAGCATTGAATGCCGATATTCCAATCTTTGAATATTCGCCTCGAAAAATTAAACAATCTGTAACAGGAAATGGTAACGCAAGTAAGGAACAAGTGGCGGCCATGTTACAAAGCCTCCTAAAATTCAAAGAAACTCCTGAATTTTTAGATGCAACCGACGGATTAGCCGTTGCTGTTTGTCATGCCTTTCAACAAAACCTTGCGGCAGCCGGAAAAAGTTACTCCGGATGGGAAGCTTTTGTAAAAGATAACCAAAAAAGAATCCGTTAAAGCTGAACCTGACGAATTACATTCTTCACATTCAACTCTATGATATCGGTCATGCTCTTGCATTTATAATACAAATCGTTTTCATAATATTTTGCATAACCATCTTTTAATCGGTCGATATTCTCTGGAGTAGATAATTGTTGCGTACTGGAGGCATCCCGAAGATCCTTAATCCGATGTCTTTCACTTCTTACTCGATGTACAATGGATGAACGTTCCTCCTGTTGATATTGTAAGACCGTCTTTTCATTTAAATATTCCATCGAAAGCTTGACGTAAGGAAAATTCTCCTTAAAGAACTGAGGAAGATAAACTTTGATATTTCCTTCATAAAATTGTTGGTCAAAATCAATGGCACGGATCCTAAATTGGAAATCATCAAAATCCGGGGTGATTTGCATTACAAAATTATAAGCTCGCATATCCCCCAACATCGAGATAACACAGCGTTCGTTAAATTTCACAAATTCCTTGGCTATACGCGTTTGATTATAATCCTCCGTATCCATTCTGGTCTTGGCGAAGGTATCCCCTGGAATACCAACAATATGTTCCTCTACTAGTGTTTCTCGGTCATATAAATAATTTACCTGATTGGGTGATAGAATCTCCTCCAACTCCAATCCATAGATTCGAGAGGCATCCGCTTGCTTGATATAGAAATAATCATAAACATCATTTAAGCGATTGACAATCTTGATTCGAAAGGGGTGTGTATTCCCAAAAGCACAAAACTCGATTTTCTCAATGACTTTATGCTGAACAATCCTCGTATTTCCAGATGCTTTTAACTGGGCATATACTATTTTCAACTGATCATACAAGGTATCCTGAACATGTGGTGGATACAATGGTATTTCCCAAAGGGTATCATTGCCAAATTTATCTAAAGATGGGATAGTTTCCTGAAAACTTAAAAGATCGGAGTACGCCAAAGGCAATTTGCCATCACGTTGATAAGCTTTTAAATATTTCAGCAATCCCGGACCCACTGGAAATATAGGCTTCTTACGGGAAATCTTTACATCTTCTTCTTTCATAACATGCTTTCTGTTCGAAATCTAAAGTACGAAAAATACTCGTTCTATACATCAATGATAAAATGTTAAAAAAAATGACGTAATTTTACCATTTGATTATTAATTTAACAATAATTGTTGTTATTTTTGAAAAATTAGAAAATAGAATATTTTATTTGAAAGGCTTATAAATGGAAGAAGTTCCCCGGGCGAGGAACTTCAACGCTAACCAATTATAAACCTATGTTATTTTGAGGGAAGTAATTTGCAAATTTTATTGTTTTTTACTTCGTTTGTTAAAACAAATTTAATTTTTATTGGAAATAAATAGAAATTTATTTGATTTTTTTAGATATTTTTAAAAATCATAACACAAATTAATACATTAATACCATTTTTATGGAAAAAAACTATTCAAATTACGATTTAGACAACCTTGATGTTCAAATTTTATCCATTTTAATGGAAGATGCTTCAATTCCATACACCGAAATCGCTAAAAAACTTATAGTTTCTGGCGGAACCATTCATGTTCGCATGAAAAAGATGGAAGAATTGGGGATAATTAGAGGTTCAAACCTAATAATTAACCCTCAAAAGGTGGGTTTTGACATCACAGCCTTCTTAGGAATCTATTTAGAGAAGGGTTCTCAGTATGCAGATGCCGTGGAACAACTAAAACAAGTAAAAGAGGTAGTAGAATTACACTATTGTACTGGTCAATATAGTATGTTTGCTAAAATCATCTGTAAAGACACTTCTCACTTACGTAAGGTTTTGAATGAAGACATCCAAGGATTGAAAGGTATCCAACGTACGGAAACCATTATTTCACTAGAAGAGAGCATCAAAAGACAGATCACTTTATAATAAAAGTCGATCTATTTTAAAACAACGAATTAAACATAAAAAAAGCGGGTTAAACCCGCTTTTTTTATATAATACCTTTTAATAAATCAATATAATACCGAATTCCAGCATCTATTTCATCTAAATATATAAATTCATCAGCCGTATGTGACCTTGCTGAATCACCGGGACCTGTTTTTATCGATGGAATGGATAATATCGCCTGATCACTCATCGTTGGACTTCCATATAACTCCTTACCCAATCGAATGCCCGATTGTACAATAGGATGCTCAACCGAAATCGAGGATGGATTCAAACGTGTGGATCGAGGCTCCACACTTGACCTTACATGCTCACGAATGATCGCCAAAACCTCCAGATTTTGATAAACATCCGTAGTCCGAACATCAACCACATATTTACAACTTGCTGGAACTACATTATGTTGGGAACCAGCTTCTATCATGGTTACACTCATTTTCACTGGTCCAAGAAACTCAGATTGTTTTGGAAATTGAAAAGTCTGAAACCAATTGATATCACTGATTGCCTTATAAATAGCGTTCTCTCCTTCTTCACGAGCTGCATGTCCCGATATTCCGATCGCTTCGCAATCCAAAACCATCAACCCCTTTTCAGCAACGGCCAGATTCAACAAAGTGGGTTCGCCGATGATAGCGAAATCACAAGGTTGGATATGTTTATATGCCTCTTCTAACCCTCCTTTACCTGATACTTCCTCTTCAGAAGATGCTACCAGACAGAGATTGAACGGAAGATCTTGTTCTTCATAGAAATAGCGAAAGGCAGCAATTAAGGAAACTAAACAACCGCCAGCATCGTTACTCCCTAAGCCATACAATTTTCCATCCTCGACAACAGCCTCAAATGGATTCTTGCTATAGCCTGGATTAGGCTTAACGGTATCATGATGGGAATTTAACAGAACATAAGGCTTGGAAGGGTCCGAAAAACAATTATAGGCAATCACATTATTCCCTACTCGCTCGGTACTTATACCATGGTCCTGTAAAAAAATGGATAATAATAGAGCCGTTTGATCTTCTTCCCGACTGAAAGACTGGGTTTCAATCAAACTCTTCAATAAGGAGGTACTCTCCTCTATCAATTGCTCAATATTAGTCATTATATAAACCTCCAGCTTTTTTCGCTGATAACTTGATGCCTTTGATAAATGCAGAACTAAAGCCATTATGCTCCATCTCATTTAATCCGGCAATGGTGCATCCTTTTGGAGAGGTTACTTTATCTATTTCACTTTCTGGATGTGTTTCCATCTGCAATAAAAGGTCTGCAGCACCCTTAGCGGTTTGGATCGCCATTTTTAAGGCATCATGCGCATGAAACCCAATTTCTACGCCTCCTTGTGAGGCTGCACGAATGCTTCTCAGAAAAAAGGCTATTCCACAAGCACATAAGGCAGTTGCTGAAGTCATCAGATCTTCATTGATAACAACGACCGAACCAACGGATTCAAAGATGACCGAAACCTCCTGAACCTTATCCTCGGGTGCATTGTCACTTGCAATACAAGTCATAGATTGACCAATCGCAATGGCAGTGTTTGGCATGGCACGGATAACAATTTTATCTTGACCTAATACATCTTTGATATCCTGGCAAGAAACCCCGGATACAACCGAAATAATAGTCTGTTCTGGAGACAAAACGGGAGCAAGCTCATCCATAACTTTACGGATCTGTTGTGGCAAAATAGCCAAAACAATAAATTCCGCTCCCTGAATAGCATCAGGATTGGAATCACTTACATTATAACCTGTTTCTTTCTCTGAAGTCAGAGATGCTAGGTTTCTCCGTGTAATGGTTATTTCATTAGACTTACAATATGAAGTTTGCACCAAGCCTTTTGCTAGTGACAAACCTATATTCCCGCCTCCAATAATTGTTATCTTATTCATTGTATTTCGTTTAGGCTATTAAACAAGTCCCAAATTTACGCTGTTGAAACAAATGAAGGTTGCTTGCATGTCCAATATAAACATTGCTTACACCTCTTGAAATTGCCTCAAAAGCATTGTATAATTTAGGAATCATACCATCATGAATGGTCTTACTTTCTTTCAAACGCTCAAATTCTCCTGCTCGGATGGTTTCAATTACCGATTGATCGTCATTCACATCCAATAAAACCCCATTCTTATCAAAACAGTAAATTAGAGACACCTCATATAACTTGGTCAAAGCCACGGCTAGGGACGAAGCAATCGTATCTGCATTGGTATTCAATAGCTGACCACTTCCATTATGGGTAATTGCTGAAAATACAGGGATAAACTCTGCTTCCAACAATTTTTTGATTGCTAATGAATCAATTGAATCCGCAAGGATATCACCTACAAAACCATAGTCAATTTCCTTGACAGGTCTCTTGATAGCTTTGATAACATTCGCATCCGCTCCACATAATCCAATAGCATTGCAGTTATGTTTTTGAAGTGAGGCAACGATGTTTTTATTGGTTAATCCAGCATATACCATGGTTACCACATCCAGCATTGCTGCATCGGTAATCCGACGTCCTTCAACCATCTTTGCTTCGATGCCCATATCAGAAGCGATACGGGTAGCAATCTTGCCGCCACCATGCACCAGGATCTTTCGACCAGGCAAGGCTGAAAATTTCTCTAAAAACTCCTCTAACTGCTCCGGGTTGTCTATTACATTCCCGCCAATCTTAATAATATTTAATACCGACATATGTCCTTAACTATCCCTCAGCTCTTCTAACATTCTTTTTAATACTACTTGGGCTGCCCAAACTCGATTACTAGCCTCTTTAATAACTAGTGAATTTGGTCCATCCAAAATCTCCGATGATAACTCCAGATCTCTACGAACTGGAAGACAGTGCATCACCTTTGCATCATTGGTCAATTTAAGTTTTTCATTGTCCATCAACCAATTCTCCTGTACTGGATAAACTGCGCCATACTCCTTATAGGAAGACCAGTTTTTGACATATACAAAATCCGCCCCCTGCAAGGCTTCATCCAAATTTGTTGTGATTTGTGCGCCTTCAGTAAATTCTTCAGATAACTCATATCCTGCCGGCTGAGCAATTGTAAAATCAACCAAGCCTTCTGCTTGAGCACGACTCATCCACTCTGCAAATGAATTAGGAACCGCTTGAGGCAAAGCTTTTACATGCGGTGCCCATGCCAATACCACTTTTGGCTTTTCAGTCTTTTTATATTCGCTGATCGTAATCAAATCCGTCAAACTTTGTAATGGATGCCTGGTTGCACTTTCCAAGGATACTACTGGAACTGCACAATATTTGATGAACTTATTGAATAGATCTTCAGAGTAGTCCGCTTCCTTGTCTTTTAACGTTGGAAAGGAACGTAATCCTAAAATATCACAATACTCTCCCATTACAGCGGCAGCTTCACGAATATGTTCTACAGTGGTACCATTCATTATCACACCATCTCTGGTCTCTAATGCCCAACCATCCTTATCCATATTCATCACCATGACATTCATGCCAAGATTCATACCTGCCTTTTGCGTACTCAAACGAGTTCGTAAACTAGGATTCAAAAATACTAATCCCAGCATTTTATGTTTTCCTAATGATTCATGAGCATGGGGATCTGCCTTTAACGTTAATGCCTCGGACACAATACCCTTCAGATTATCTACGTCTGCTACGGAAAAAAACTTCTTCATTTAATCTTATGATTTTTATGCTTTTAATCTCTCTTCAAAAGCAGTTAAAAATTGATCAGCAATCTTTTGTGTTATATTCAAGGCCGGCAACAAACGAATAACATTTGGCTTAGCCTCTCCTGTAAATATCTTATTTTTTAACAATAAATCTTTCTTAACATGCGCTAATTCGGTAGGCAATTCAATCCCGATCATTAACCCTCTTCCTCTCACCTCCAAAACTTGATCAAATTTGTTCAACTCTTGAATCAAATAATTTCCAACTTTTGCAGCATTTTCCATAAGATTATCTTGTTTGATAATATCTAAAACTGAAACTGCAGCAGCACATGCTAAATGGTTTCCACCAAAGGTGGTCCCTAATAATCCAAAGGATGCCTTGAACTTAGGCGAAATAGCAATTCCTCCAATTGGAAAACCATTCCCCATACCCTTTGCCATGGAATAGATATCTGCTTCTACTCCTGAATAGTCATGTGAGTAAAAACTTCCGGTACGACCATATCCACATTGAACCGAGTCTGCAATAAATACAGAGCCATATTGATCACACAAACTACGGATCAACTTCAAGAATGGAATGGAAGCCTCACGAATACCACCAACACCTTGAACACCTTCAATGATGACAGCCGCGATTTCTTCAGCATATTCTTTGAAAGCTTTCTCCAGGGCTTCTTCATCATTGAATGGAAGGAAGATCACATTGTCTGTCTCATTCACTGGAGCTACGATACTAGGATTATCTGTAGCAGCAACTGCCAAAGAGGTTCTACCATGGAAGGCTTTTGAAAAGGCAATTATTTTTTTACGACCCGTATGAAAGGATGCTAATTTTAAGGCATTTTCATTTGCCTCAGCACCTGAATTACAAAGAAAAAGGGTGTAATCGGCCTTTCCAGATACTTCCCCTAATTGTTTTGCTAATTGTTGTTGAATTGGAATTAATACCGAGTTGGAATAAAATCCAATCTTGTTCAATTGCTCGGTAAGACTCTTAACATAGTGGGGATGTGTATGACCAATAGAAATTACAGCATGCCCTCCGTATAAATCTAGATATTCTGTTCCTTGTTCGTCCCAAACGGTGGAGCCTAGCGCTTTCACGATATTGATTGGGGTTACAGGATATACATTAAACAGTTCCATGTAATGAAAATAATTATGCTAAAGTTTAGTTTTTCAAATGTACAAATAAATAAAGAGCTGAACTTACTTAAAAACGCTATAAAATAAAAAAGTCCTCTTGGATAAGAGGACTTTTCTATGATTCGTTTAAAGATTATTCATCAACTTTTTTTCCACCGTCTAATTCGGCTTTAAGTTTTTCTAATTCTTCAAATTTACCATCTGCAGCTAATTGTGCTTGTTCAGCCCAAGTAGTTGGATCTGCAGTGTTAAAGTTAGAACCAGCTTCAGTTAAGATTTCTTTAACTTTCTCAGCATCAGTTTTAGCTAAGTCAGCGTAAGTTGCAATACCAGCAGCTGCTAATACTTCTGCAATCTTAGGACCAACACCTTCAACAATAGTTAAATCATCGCCAGCTTTCTCAGCTTTTGCCTCTTTTGATTCAGTTGTTGTAGTAGCTTTTTTCTTAGATGAACCACGACGTCGAGTAGATTTTTTCTCAGTTTGAGCAGTTTTACCGTAGATTTCGTTGTAATCAACTAATTCGATAAATGCCATTTCTGCGTTATCACCCAAACGATTCTCTAATTTAATGATACGAGTGTAACCTCCTGGACGTGATGCAACTTTTTCTGAAATCTCGCGGAACAAGATTGTCACTGCATCTTTGTCTTTCAAGTAAGCGAATACCGTACGACGTGAGTGTGTAGTGTCGTTTTTAGATTTTGTAATCAAAGGCTCCACATAAGTACGCAATGCTTTTGCTTTCGCTAAAGTCGTTGTAATACGTTTGTGTTTGATCAATGAAGTCGCCATATTAGCTAACATCGCCTTACGGTGACTGTCAGTGCGGCCTAAGTGATTTACTTTTTTTCCGTGTCTCATTTTTTAATTTGATTTTGTGCGTACCGTTCTTTTTCTAGTGACCGAATGTCATATACTTCGGAGGAATTACGCAACAGGTCGCTTATTATTATTTAATTATTATTCTTCGTCCAACTTGTATTTAGACAAGTTCATTCCAAATGATAAACCTTTTGATTTCACTAACTCTTGAATTTCGCTCAATGATTTTTTACCAAAGTTGCGGAATTTCAACATATCAGCTACATCGTATGTAACTAATTCAGCTAATGTACGAATGTCAGCAGCTTTCAAACAGTTCAATGCACGAACTGAAAGATCTAAATCCACTAATTCTGTTTTCAAGATCTTACGCATGTGTAAAATCTCTTCATCAACAACTTTAGTTTCTTCTTTAGTTTGTGACTCTAACAACATATTCTCATCTGAGAACAACATGAAGTGTTGAATCAAAATCTTAGCTGCTTCTTTCAAAGCATCTTCTGGATGAATAGAACCATCAGTAGAAATATCTAACAACAATTTCTCGTAGTCAGTTTTTTGTTCTACACGGTAGTTCTCAATGGTATATTTTACATTCTTGATTGGAGTATAGATTGAATCAATCGCGATTACTCCAACAGGACCATCAACCACTTTATTTTCTTCTGCATTTACGTATCCACGGCCTTTTGCAACTGATAATTCAACTTCTACAGTCACTGAACTATCCATGTTACAGATCACCAAATCAGGATTCAATACAGTAAAATTATTGGAAAATTTCGTTATATCACCAGCTGTAAATTGATCTTGACCATTGATAACTACAAAGATCTTCTCGCTATCGCCTTGCTCACCTGATTTCTTAAAACGAACTTGTTTCAAGTTCAAGATGATTTCAGTAACGTCTTCTACCACGCCTTTAATCGTAGAGAATTCGTGCGAAACGCCTGAAAATCTTACCGACGTAATTGCATATCCTTCTAAAGAGGACAATAAAATACGGCGTAAAGCATTACCAATAGTAACTCCAAAACCTGGCTCTAGTGGACGAAATTCAAAGGTACCATCAAAATCAGTTGATTTCTGCATGATAACTTTATCCGGTCTTTGAAATGCTAAAATTGCCATTTATGTTCTTTTAAGTTTATTTACTATTTATGAAAACAACAACATGCATCTATGACAATGCATGTTGTTATTAATTATTATTTAGAGTACAACTCTACAATTAAGTTCTCTTTAATGTTTTCTGGAATATCAGCACGCTCAGGGTAACTTACGAAAGTTCCTGTTAGTTTGTCTGAATCCCAATCCAACCAGCTGAATTTGTTGATTTTTCTTCCAGCTACTGAAGTTACAATCGCTTCTAACGACTGAGAACGCTCACGAACTGAAATTACATCGCCTGGACGGATACTGTATGATGGGATGTTAACTACTTGTCCGTTAACAGTAATATGCTTGTGCGAAACTAATTGACGTGCAGATGAACGTGTAGGAGCAATGCCTAAACGGTAAACGATGTTATCTAAACGTGCTTCTAATAATTTCAAGAAGTTTTCACCTGTAACACCTTGTTTTGCTGCAGCCTTAGCAAATAAGTTAGCGAATTGACGCTCTAATACACCGTAAGTGTATTTTGCTTTTTGCTTTTCTAACAACTGAATTGCGTATTCAGATTGTTTTCCTCTTCTTTTTGATGGTCCATGTTGACCAGGAGGATAATTCTTTTTTTCTAATGCCTTATCTGGGCCGAAAATTGGCTCTCTAAATTTACGAGCTATTTTGGACTTAGGTCCTGTATATCTTGCCATTTCTGATTCTGTTTGAAGTATCTATCAGCCTATAACTGATGAATCTTATCTTAAACAAATTTGTTATTAAACTCTTCTGCGTTTTGGAGGACGACAACCATTGTGTGGAAGTGGAGTGATATCCTTAATGGTAGTTACGTCGATACCAATTGTTTGCAATGAACGGATAGCGGATTCACGACCTGCTCCCGGACCTTTTACGAATACTTCAACTTTACGCAATCCTAAATCATGTGCAACTTTACCACAGTCTGATGCAGCTTGTGATGCAGCGTATGGAGTGTTCTTTTTAGAACCTTTAAAGCCCATTTTACCAGCTGATGACCATGAAATTGTTTGACCTTGATTGTTAGTCAAAGTTACGATAATGTTGTTAAAAGTAGCGTTGATATGAGCTTGTCCTACAGGCTCGATAACTACGATACGTTTTTTAGTAACTTTTTTACTTTTAGCCATTTCTTACTTATTATTTAGTAGCTTTTTTCTTGTTTGCAACTGTTTTACGTTTACCTTTTCTTGTACGTGAATTGTTCTTCGTACGTTGTCCACGAACTGGTAAATGCTTACGGTGACGTAGGCCACGGTAACATCCGATGTCCATTAAACGTTTAATGTTCAATTGAACCTCTGAACGCAAAGCGCCTTCTACCTTAATCTCATCATTGATGATTGTACGGATAGCTGCTAATTGATCATCATTCCATTCTTGTACTTTAACATCTTGACTGATGCCTGCTTTTTCTAGGATGTAAGCAGCAGTAGAACGACCAATACCAAAAATATAGGTAAGGCCAATGATGCCTCTTTTGTTTTTAGGTAAATCTATACCTGAGATCCTTGCCATATAATATTTTAAGCGATTATTTAAAATTAACCTTGACGTTGTTTAAACTTCGGGTTCTTTTTATTGATTACAAATACTTTTCCTTTACGACGGATAATCTTACAATCCGCACTACGTTTTTTTATTGATGCTCTAACTTTCATTACAGTAATTTTTTAAAAGCTATTTTATTGAAGAAACTTACGTTTATTTATAGCGGTATGTAATTCTTCCTTTTGTTAAATCATATGGTGACATTTCTAACTTCACTTTGTCACCTGGTAATATCTTGATATAATGCATGCGCATCTTACCAGAAATATGTGCAATAATTTCATGCCCATTCTCTAATTCTACGCGAAACATCGCGTTAGATAACGCTTCTTTGATTATGCCGTCTTGTTCAATCGAGGCTTGTTTAGCCATATAATCTCGTATTTTAAATGATGATATACCCGCAAACAGGAGTGCAAAGATAAATAAAATAATTGAATACCAACTACTTTTTATTTAAAACTTTCTCAATCGCGTCAAAATTCAATAACACATCCGGAGTACCTTTCTGAATCGAAACCATCTGTTCGAAATGTGCTGAAAGCTTTCCATCAACTGTACTCACTGTCCATCCGTCATCCCAAAACTTAACCCCTGCCTTGCCGGCATTGATCATTGGCTCAATACAGATCACCAATCCTTCTTCCAACTTCGGCCCTGAACCACGTTTGCCGTAATTCGGAACCTCCGGTTTCTCGTGTAAATGAAATCCAACTCCATGACCAACCAGTTCCCGAACAATACCATAACGATATGGTGCTACATATTCTTGAACGGCAGCCGAGATATCTCCTATTCGCTTGCCCGCGATTGCTTGTTCGATTCCTGCTTGTAAAGATCCTTTTGTTACTTCTAACAATTGTTTCGCTTCTTCAGAAATCTCACCGACAGCAAACGTATATGCAGAATCACTAATAAAACCATTCAAATTCACACCACCATCTACCGTAACGATATCCCCATCTTTCAAAACATAATCACTTGGAAATCCATGAACAACTTGGTCATTCACTGAAATACATAATGAATATGGGAATCCTTGGTAATTTAAAAATGCTGGGGTTCCTTTATGGTCCTTAATAAAGTCGAAGGCAAATTTATCTAATGATAAAGTCGTAATCCCCGGCTTTACTAATCCTGCAATTTCAGCAAGTAATTGCGAGAGTACATTTGCTGACTCTCGCACTTGCTCAATTTCATCTGCTGTTTTATAATATACTTTAGACATTCAAAATTATAATGCGGATTGATCATAGCCTTCAACAGTAGTAGCAGTGCTTCTACCTTTTACACGACCTGTTTTCATCAATCCATCATAATGACGCATTAACAAATGACTCTCAATTTGCTGAATTGTATCTAGAACAACACCTACTAAAATTAATAAAGAGGTACCACCATAGAAATGTGCAAATTGATTATTTACTCCAAATAATGTTGCAATTGCTGGCAAAATCGCAATGATCGCCACAAATACAGCACCAGGGAAGGTAATATGTGATATTACGTTGTCGATAAACATGTTGGTCTCATAACCTGGTTTGATACCTGGAATAAAACCACCGTTCTTCTTCATGTCCTCTGACATCTGTTGAGGGTTAACCATGATCGCCGTATAGAAGAAAGTAAACGCAATAATCAATAATGCGAATACAACATTATACGTTACGGAAGTATAGTTACTCAATGAATTCAGAAAGTCAGATTGAACATTCGGGAAGAATTGTGTCAACGACATCGGTAAAAACATAATCGCCTGCGCGAAAATGATTGGCATTACACCCGCCGCATTTACCTTTAAAGGAATGTATTGACGCACACCACCAATCTGTTTGTTTCCTACAATTTTCTTCGCATACTGTACAGGGATCTTACGAACACCTTGTACAACTAAAATCGTGAAGATCACAACGAAGAATAAGGCAACAAACTCCAATAACAATGGAATAGGACCACCACCACTTGGGCTCATTCTGGATGCCCATTCTGCAGTAATACCTGCAGGAAGCTGAGCAATAATACCAGCCATAATGATTAATGAAATACCATTACCAATTCCTTTATCGGTAATCTTTTCACCTAGCCACATCACAAACAATGTACCCGCTGTCAATACGACCGCAGATAGGATAGAGAACATCGGATCCGCAATGGTTTTCGCTTCTGGACCAATTTGGGTCTTAACATAAGCTACTGCCTGAACTAAAGTAATCGCAACGGTTAAGTAACGAGTAATGTTGTTCATTTTCTTACGGCCAGATTCTCCCTCTTTCTGCATCTTTTGAAAAGCAGGAACAGCAATCCCCAATAGCTGAACTACGATAGATGCCGAGATATAAGGCATTACACCAAGAGCAAAGATCGCAGCACGCGAGAAGGAACCTCCCGCAAACATATTGATCAAGTTCATGATGTCATTACCACCTTCTCTGTTTATTACCAACGCTTCTGGATTGACACCTGGTAAAACCACGTGACAACCAACGCGGTATATTAAAAGAAATAGAATCGTATTAAGAATACGATTACGTAATTCTTCTATCTTCCATATATTGGTTAAGGTTGTGATTAGTTTCTTCATGTATTATTACAATTTAACGATAGAACCACCTGCTGCTTCAATTGCTTTTTGTGCTGAAGCTGAAAATGCATGGGCCTTTACTTCTACTTTTGCGGTGAACTCACCACGACCTAAGATCTTGATTAAGTCATTTTTTGAAACTAATCCGTGCTCTTTCAAAGTATCGAAATCTACAGTGGTTAAGCTGAATTTCTCAACGATAGCTTGTAAAACATCTAAGTTAACACCTACATATTCTACACGGTTGATGTTCTTAAAACCAAATTTAGGTACACGACGTTGAAGAGGCATTTGACCACCTTCGAAACCGATTTTCGTAGAGTTTCCTGAACGAGATCCTGCTCCTTTGTGACCACGAGTAGAGGTACCACCACGGCCAGATCCTTGTCCACGACCAATACGTTTTTTAGTTTTAATTGAACCAGATGCTGGTTTTAGATTACTTAAGTTCATTTTTAATCAAATTGTGCTACGCCTTCGCTCTCACTAAACAGGCCATAGCATTCCATAAATTTATTAACAAAGAATGGAAAGGAAGTGAGCATCCTTTCCATCTATTTTATTAAATAGTCTCTACAGCGACTAAGTGGTTCACTTTACGAACCATACCAATGATGGCTGCTGTAGCTTCAACTTCTACCGAATGATTGATTTTTTTCAAACCTAATGCTTCGATAGTTTTCTTTTGGCGCTCGCTTCTGTCGATAACGCTCTTTATCTGGGTGATTTTAATTTTTGCCATGATATTAACCGTTAAATACTTTGTTTAAATCGACACCACGTGTTTGTGCTACTGTATAAGCGTCACGCATATTAGCTAATGCATCAATCGTTGCTTTTACCACGTTGTGTGGGTTAGAAGAACCTAATGATTTTGCTAATACGTCTGTAATGCCTGCAGACTCCAATACCGCACGCATAGCACCACCTGCTAATACTCCGGTACCACTTACAGCTGGTTTAATTAAAACTGAACCACCTGAATATTTACCGTATTGCTCATGAGGTACTGTACCTTTGATAATAGGAACTTTTACTAAGTTTTTCTTTGCATCATCGATACCTTTAGTGATAGCTTCAGTAACCTCTTTAGCTTTTCCTAATCCGTATCCTACGATACCATTTTCGTCTCCAACTACTACAATAGCTGAAAAACTGAAAGTACGACCACCTTTGGTCACCTTGGCTACGCGTTGGATGCTTACTAAGCGATCTTTTAATTCAATTTCGCTTGATTTTACTCTTTTAATATTGCTTAATGCCATTTTTTTCTTTAATTAAAAGTCTAAACCGCCTTCGCGAGCACCTTCAGCCAATGATTTGATACGGCCATGGTATAAGTACCCATTACGGTCAAAAACTACTTTGCTAATTCCTGCTGCAACCGCTTTCTCAGCAACTAATTTACCTACTTCTTTCGATTGATCTACTTTGTTACCTGAACCAGCAAATTCTTTTGATAAAGTTGATGCTGATGCTAATGTTTTACCAGTAGTATCGTCAATAATCTGAGCGTAGATACCTTTGTTACTTCTAAAAACCGTCAAACGAGGACGTTCAGTTGATCCAGCCAGGTGTTTTCTAATTCCTTTTTTGATTCGCTCTCTGCGAGTTGATTTAATTCCTGCCATGGTTATTATTTTTTAGCTGATTTACCTGCTTTTCTTCTTAATACTTCACCTGCAAACTTGATACCTTTACCTTTGTATGGCTCTGGCTTACGGAAGCTACGGATTTTCGCCGCTACTTGACCGATCAATTGTTTGTCGATAGATTCTAAAGTGATAGTTGGGTTTTTACCCTTATCAGCAGTTGTTGTTACTTTAATTTCCTCTGGCAATACGAATACAATCTGGTGAGAGAAACCTAAGGTTAGCTCTAGCGTATTACCGTTGTTTGCAGCACGGTAACCAACACCAACTAATTCTTGGGTAGTTTTGTATCCCTCGGTTACACCTACAACCATATTGTTCAATAGGGCGCGGTATAAACCATGTAATGCTTTGTGTTTCTTTTGTTCTGTTGAACGTGACACAACGATATTACCTTCTTCTTGTGAAACGGTAATGTCGCGGTCTACTTGTTGTGTTAATTCACCTTTAGGGCCTTTAACAGTTACCAGATTCTTATCTGAAACTGTTACCGTTACACCAGAAGGTATAGCGATAGGCGCTTTTCCAATTCTTGACATTCTGTGCTTTCTCCTAGATTAATAAATGTAACATAAAACCTCTCCACCAACGTTTTGAACGGCAGCTTCTTTGTCTGACATTACTCCTTTCGAAGTAGACAAAATCGCAATTCCTAAACCGTTTAATACACGAGGGATGCTGTCAACACTTGCATACTTTCTTAAACCAGGTTTACTCACACGTGTCAATGTGCGAATAGCCGGTACTTTGCTAATTGGGTGGTATTTCAAAGCAATCTTGATTGAACCTTGAGGACCTTCTTCAATAAATTTGTAGTTAGCAATGTAACCTTTGTCGAAAAGAACTTTTGTGATTTCTTTTTTAAGGTTCGATGCAGGAATTTCAACAACCCTGTGGTTGGCCTTAATGGCATTCCTTACTCGGGTAAGGTAATCCGCTATTGGATCTGTATTCATTATTGTATAAAAATTATGATAATGGTTTCTATGACTAACCGAAGCCACAGACCTTTTATCGGTTAAAATATTGCAATGCAAAAAAAACCCGATAAACCACTGTTCGTGGTTTATCCGGGCAAAAGTAATTATATTTTTTTGATTACCAAGAAGCTTTTTTCACTCCCGGGATTTTTCCGTCTAAGGCCATCTCACGGAATGTTACACGTGAGATACCAAATTGACGCATATATCCTTTTGGACGACCAGTTAATTTACAACGATTGTGCAATCTTACTGGCGATGCATTTTTTGGTAATTTATCTAGGGCTGCGTAGTCACCTGCTGCTTTTAATGCCGCACGTTTTTCAGCAAATTTAGCCACTAATTTTTGACGCTTAACTTCGCGTGCTTTTAATCCTTCTTTAGCCATTGTTATTCGAATTTTGGTTTTTGAATGGTAAACCGAATTGTTTCAATAATTCTAAAGCTTCGATATCATTCTTAGCTGAAGTTACGAAAGTGATATCCATACCTTGGATCTTGTTGATCTTGTCAATGTTGATCTCTGGGAAGATAATCTGCTCAGTAATACCTAAGTTGTAGTTACCATGTCCGTCAAATCCTTTATCGTTGATTCCACGGAAGTCACGAATACGTGGTAAAGAAACCGCGATTAAACGATCTAAGAATTCAAACATATTGTTGTCTCGTAATGTTACGCGAGCACCAATAGGCATTCCTTTACGCAATTTGAAGTTCGAAATATCTTTCTTAGATTTTGTAGATACAGCTTGTTGACCTGTAATTGTTGTTAACTCAGTGATTGAGTTATCAATTAATTTCTTGTCTGCTGTAGCTGCTCCAATACCTTGAGATACTACGATTTTCTCTAGCTTAGGAACTTGCATAACACTCTTATACTGGAATTTTTCCTTAAGCGCTGTACGGATCTCTTCCGCATATTTCGCTTTTAATCTTGGTACGTAAGTCATTATTTAATTTCCTCCCCTGATTTTTTTGCGTAACGAACTATTTTGCCATCTGCATTAACTTTACGTCCAACACGAGTAGGATTACCAGTCTTAGGATCGATTAAAGCTAAATTTGAGATGTTAATTGCAGCTTCTTTCTCGATGATACCACCGTTAGGATTTGCTGCACTTGGTTTAGTGTGTTTTTTCACTTTGTTAGCGCCTTCAACAATCGCTCTGTTAGTATCAGCAATAACTTCTAATACTGTACCTTGCTTACCTTTAGAGTTACCAGCGATAACTTTCACTAAATCTCCTCTCTTGATTTTAATCTTGGGAGTAGTTTTGTTTGTTTTTTGTGCCATAATTATAAAACCTCCGGTGCTAATGATACAATTTTCATGAACTGTTTCTCACGCAACTCTCTAGCAACTGGGCCAAAGATACGTGTTCCACGTGGCTCATCATTATTATTTAATAATACTGCAGCATTGTCATCAAAACGAATGTAAGAACCATCTTTACGACGGATTTCTTTCTTCGTACGTACGACTACTGCTTTAGAAACTGATCCTTTTTTCACGTTTCCTGAAGGGATAGCGCTCTTTACGGTAACAACAATTTTATCACCGATAGATGCATAACGCTTGCGCGTTCCGCCTAACACACGGATTACTAAAACTTCTTTAGCTCCGCTGTTGTCAGCTACATTTAGTCTTGATTCCTGTTGTACCATTATTTAGCCCTTTCTAAAATTTCTACTAATCTCCAGTTCTTAGTTTTACTCAGCGGACGTGTCTCCATAATTAATACCGTATCGCCGATACCGCAGGTATTTTGTTCGTCATGAGCTTTAAATTTAGTAGTTTTCTTAACGAATTTACCGTAAATTGGGTGTTTTACTTTACGTTCAACAGCCACTACGATAGATTTGTCCATCTTGTTGCTAACTACTAAGCCGATTCTTGTTTTTCTTAAATTTCTTTCCATTTCGACTTTAATTTTATGCCTCAGAGGCTGTTTCAGATTTTGCTGCATTAGTACGCTTAGAAATCTCCGTAGAGATACGAGCGATAGTTCTGCGAGCTGCTTTGATCACGTTTGGATTCTCAATAGCAGAAACAGCATGTGCAAATTTCAATTTGTTTAAGGCAGCTTTCTCTTCTACAAGACGTGCTGTTAAATCCTCAGTTGATAATTCTACGATTTCTGAATTTTTCATTTTTCAATTTGTTGTGCCGGGTTATCGCGAGGTTAAAACCGCCTTACTGGTAACGGCAGTAAGGCTTATCTCTTGACATTACCGACGATTATTATGCTTCAACGTAATCTCTACGTATCACAAATTTCGTTTGAACCGGTAATTTTTGCGCAGCTAAGCGTAATGCTTCTTTCGCGATTTCCAATGGAACGCCTTCTGCTTCAAATAACATACGGCCTGGGCGCACTACCGCTACCCAATATTCTGGAGCACCTTTACCTTTACCCATACGTACCTCTGCAGGTTTCTTCGTAACAGGTTTGTCAGGGAAAATGCGGATCCAAACTTGTCCTTCACGCTTCATATAACGAGTAACCGCAATACGAGCTGCCTCAATCTGACGGCTTGTGATCCATGCTGGTTCCATTGATTTGATACCGAAAGATCCGAAAGCTAATTCCGCTCCACGAGTGGCATTACCCTTCATACGGCCTTTCTGCATCTTTCTGAACTTCGTTCTTTTTGGCTGTAACATGTTCGTATTTTTTTAAATCTGTTAAACAGATAATCTAAATCTTGTTATTAATTAATCTCTTTTACCTCCACGGTTGTTATCACGACGTCCGCCACGGTTTCCACCACGACCTCCGCGGTTGTCACGACGGTTGTTGTTGTCACCACCTTCGTTGCCACCACGTGATTTAACGCCTGACGCTTGACCAATGTTTGGAGATAAATCTCTCTTACCGTAAACTTCACCTTTACAGATCCAAACTTTTACGCCAATCTTACCGTAAGTTGTCAATGCTTCTGCTAATGCATAATCAATATCAGCACGCAATGTGTGTAGAGGAGTTCTTCCTTCTTTGTATTGCTCTGTACGAGCCATCTCAGCGCCACCTAAACGACCTGAACACATTACCTTGATACCTTCTGCTCCCATACGCATTGTAGATGCAATCGCAGTTTTCATTGCACGACGGAATGAAATACGTGCCTCTAATTGCTTAGCAATACCTTCTGCAACTAGTTTCGCATCTAACTCTGGACGTTTGATCTCGAAAATGTTGATCTGAACATCTTTCTTAGTTAATTTCTTTAACTCTTCTTTGATCTTATCAACTTCCTGACCACCTTTACCAATTACGATTCCTGGACGTGCTGTGTGGATTGTTACAGTGATACGTTTTAACGTTCTCTCAATAACAACTTTTGCTACACCGCCTTTTGCGATACGTACCGAAAGATATTTTCTTATTTTTTCGTCCTCAACTAACTTATCAGAATAGTTGTTGCCTCCGAACCAATTAGAATCCCATCCTTTGATGATTCCTAATCTGCTACCTATTGGATTTGCTTTTTGTCCCATTCTTAATATTATTAGTTGTTAACGTTATTAATACTATCTACTACCAAAGTTACATGGTTTGAACGCTTACGAATTCTATAACCACGACCTTGTGGTGCTGGACGTAATCTCTTTAATTGACGACCTCCACCTACAGATACTTCTTTAACATACAATCCGCCGTCTTCTACTGAAGAACCTTCGTTTTTAGACTCCCAATTCTTGATTGCTGATAATAATAATTTCTCAACACGAATGGCAGCTTCTTTACCTGTATGTTTTAGAATGTAAAGTGCGTTCTCTACTTTCTGTCCACGGATAAGATCCACTACTAGACGCATCTTACGTGGTGAAGTAGGGCAATTCAATAACTTGGCAGTAGAAGCTCCTCCTACTTGAGCTTTTTCCTGCTCTTTGCGCTGCTTAATTAAAACAGACTTTTTGAGTTTTTTTGTTGCTTCCATTACCTATTATTTTTTCTTTTCTGCGTGGCCTCTGAAAGTACGCGTAGGCGCAAATTCACCAAGCTTGTGACCAACCATATTTTCTGTTACATAAACTGGAATAAATTTATTCCCGTTGTGCACTGCGAAGGTATGACCAACAAAATCAGGTGAAATCATTGATCTGCGTGACCAAGTCTTGATTACTGATTTCTTGTTTGTTTCATTCATAGAAAGAACTTTTCTTTCTAAGTTGTGATCGATATAAGGACCTTTTTTAATTGAACGAGCCATTATTTTTTCCTTCTCTCAATGATGTAACGATTCGATGTTTTCTTCTTGTAGCGTGTTTTGTAGCCTTTAGCTAATACACCTGTGCGTGAGCGTGGGTGACCTCCAGATGAACGTCCTTCACCACCTCCCATAGGGTGATCAACCGGGTTCATCGCAACACCACGAACTCTAGGACGACGACCTAACCAACGTTTACGACCTGCTTTACCTAATACTTGGTTTGCTTTCTCTGCGTTCGATACGGAACCGATGGTAGCAACACATGTCAATAAAATCATACGAGTCTCGCCTGAAGGCAATTTGATAATAGCATACTTACCATCACGTGCAGACAATTGTGCATATGTACCTGCTGAACGTGCAATGGAACCACCTTGTCCTGGATTCAATTCAATGTTGTGAATGATAGAACCCAATGGGATGTTTGCCAATGGCATAGTATTACCTACTTCTGGGGCTACTGATTCGCCTGCAATCACTGTTTGACCAACTGTTAATCCAGCTGGAGCAATGATATAACGTTTCTCTCCATCTGCGTAGTGCAATAATGCAATACGTGCAGTACGATTTGGATCATACTCAATGGTAGCAACTTTTGCAGGGATATCTTTTTTATCGCGTTTGAAATCTATTAATCGGTATGATTTTTTGTGTCCCCCACCGATGTAACGCATAGTCATTTTACCGGAGTTATTACGACCACCTGACTTCTTGATGCTAACTACTAATGATTTCTCAGGAACGTTAGTTGTAACGTCTGAATAATCAGCACCTACTCTGAAGCGAGTACCAGGGGTAACCGGTTTGAATCTTTTAACTGCCATTTCTTATTATAGTGTACTGTAAAAGTCAATAGTTTCACCATCTTTAACTGTAATGATGGCCTTCTTATATTTAGGGCTTCTGCCTGATACAAATCCAGCTTTAGTGTAACGGCTTTTCGCCTTACCTGCAACAACTGCTGTGTTAACTGCAACTACAGTCACACCAAACATTTGCTCAACCGCTGTTTTGATTTGAATCTTGTTTGCTCTATGATCTACTTTGAAAGCATAACGGTTTAATTTTTCCGTTAATAATGAAGCTTTCTCAGTTAAAATAGGTTTTTTAATAATTTCCATATTATTTAGCGAATGCTTCCTCCAAAGTTTTAACAGAATCTGCAGTTAACAATAATTTCGTAGCGTTCAATACATCATATGTATTTAAATCTGATGCTACGATAACTTTTGCTTTCTTCAAGTTTCTGCTTGATAAATAAACATTGTTATTGTATGCTGGCAATACTAATAAAGTTTTCTCGTCAGCAAGGTTTAATGCATTAACAAAAGCTAAGTAGTTTTTAGTTTTGATTGAATCAAAGTTAACTTCATCCAATACAACAACATTGTTCTCTTGTGCTTTGTAAGATAATGCTGATTTACGTGCTAATTGCTTTAATTTTTTGTTCAATTTGAAGCTATAGTCACGAGGTTGAGGACCGAATACACGACCACCACCATTAAACAATGGAGATTTGATAGAACCCGCACGAGCACCACCTGTTCCTTTTTGTTTGTGTAATTTACGAGTTGAACCCGCAATCTCATTACGTTGTTTTGATTTGTGTGTACCTTGGCGTTGGTTCGCTAAGTATTGTTTCACATCCAAATAGATTGCGTGGTCGCTTGGTGTAACACCGAATACCGACTCAGGAAGCTGCACCTTGGCACCTGTTTCTTTTCCTGATAAATTTAATACTTTAACTTCCATCTCTACTATTTGTCTACGATTACATATGAACCCTTAGCTCCTGGTACGGAACCACTAACAACAATTAGGTTTTGCTCTGGGTAAACTTTCAAAATCTGTAAATTCTGAACTTTTACACGCTCGCCACCTGTACGACCCGCCATACGCATTCCTTTGAATACTCTTGAAGGCCAAGATGAAGCTCCCAATGAACCCGGTGCACGTAGTCTGTTGTGCTGACCGTGAGTCGCACCACCTACACCACCAAAGCCATGACGCTTCATTACACCTTGAAATCCTTTACCTTTGGAAGTACCAACTACATCTACGTACTCGCCTTCTTCAAATAAAGTAACATCAACGATGTCTCCTAGTTCTTTCGCATCTGTAAAAGTTTTGAATTCAACTAGTTTACGCTTAGGACTAACTCCTGCTTTTGCAAAATGTCCTTTTAGAGGAGCGCTCGTGTTCTTTTCCTTAGCATCATCATAGCCAAGTTGAACTGCCGAATAACCATCCTTCTCTTCCGTACGTATCTGCGTAACCACGCACGGCCCAGCCTCGATTACTGTACAAGGGATATTCTTCCCTTCAGCATTGAACAGGCTGGTCATTCCTACTTTTTTACCAATAATTCCTGACATGTTATAAATTAATTAATTAAACGTCCATCGAAGCAGTAGGGCTTCGCTCAAGACACAATTCCCCATTTAGGGACTGCAAAAGTACAAACAATTTTATAACTATCAAATAGTTAGTCAATTATTTTTAAAAAAATAGCCCCGATTTTTTTCGAGGCTTTCCTATAGATCAAAATATGTGTCTAAATTTTTATTATCGGCTCCCCCGCCAACATCCGCTGATACCTAATCAAAGCCTCCACATAATAGTAGTCCGCATAGGTTAATGGAACATCTACTTCCGAGTTCAATGGCAATGCCCCAACACTATGAGCCAACAAATATCCACCATTACTTCCATCCTTCACGAAATAAGTCTCTGAAGACAAACTCTTAAGCATTTCCTCCGCTTTTCGCAGGTATTCCTTCCCTACTTTGCCCTTGCTATATTGCGACAACTCCAATAAGGCCGATGCAATAATTGCTCCCGCCGAAGCATCCCGCAAGCTCCTACGCGAATAAGTCTTACTATCCGATGGAATCTTATCCTTGTCAAAATCCCAATATGGAATCAAATCAGCCGGTAAATTCGGATTCTTCAAAATATAATCGGCAATTTTTTGCGCCTGTTTCAAATAAGCCTTATCCTTGGTTTCTCGGTACATCATGGTATAGCCGTATAAGCCCCAAGCTTGTCCTCGAGCCCATGCAGATTCATCTGCCGCCCCTTGAGCGGTTTGCTTAGCCAATACTTCCCCCGTTTTTGGATCATAATCAATCACGTGAAAAGAACTATTATCTGCTCTAAAATGATTTTTCATCGTGGTATTGGCATGCGTAATGGCAACATCAGCATACTTCTTATCCCCTGTCGTTTTTGATAATTCCATTAAAAACTCCAAGTTCATCATATTATCGATGATTACTGGAAATTTCCAAACATTATGATCCCATGAACGAATGGTTTTCGTAGTTGGGTTAAAACGACTTGTAAGTGATTCTGCACCTGTTTTTAATATAGGTTGATATTGGCTGCTATCACCGGTCAAACGCAGGGCATTCCCGAAACTACAAAACAACATAAAACCCAAGTCATGTGTTCCTTTATTAAATTGTTCCTTTTCCAATTCCTTTAATTTATCCAGGCCAGCCTGTTTTAAGGTTGAATTCCCGGTTCCTTCGGATAAATACAATAAAGTGCCCGGATAAAATCCAGAACACCACCACGAAGAATTGGAAAACTTCTGTTCCCCAGCTTCAAAGGTTTTTGGAAATTTATTGGCAGGAACTACTGATACTAAATGTTGATACTGTTTTGCCGATGCTTCCAATTGACCATTGATAAAATCAGAACTTAATTTTAGGTCCTGTTTCTGGCCAAATGAAATCTGCAATGAAATCAGACAAAGGGTGATGGTAGAATAAATTCGCCTCATTGTTGTGGTTTTTTAAATTGATAAAATTTAGGAATAAACAAAATAAGGATATAAAAAGAAAAACAATACAAAAATCTACGATATCGTTTTCAGTAAATTTCCATTCCCAGAATAAATTGACATGAGGTCCTGAATAAAGTGCACATTCATAATTCTCATTTAATCCTGTTTCTAATTCAATATTAACTTTGGAATAATAGGAATCAAATTTTACATTCTGCCTCAGCTGTATCGGATTTGCGTCGGACCTTGTTCGAAAAAATTCGAACAAAATCCGAAGAAGGTCCGAAGAAGGTCCGGCGAAAGTCCGGAGAAAGTCCGGTAGAACAGTTAGTTTGAACAAAAGATTTTTTGGTCAAAACCCGAATTCAACCCCTGCCTCAATTTCCATAACAAGGCATCCGATTCTTGAATTTATACCAGCTTAAGCATGCTCATTAAACCTGAAAAAATTCAGGCAATAAAAAAAGGAGCTGTCATTTGACAGCTCCTTCAGAAAATCTTGTGAATGGATTATTAAAATTGTCCTGTATTAAGCATAACTAAAGTACATGCTTCAACGACTTCAATCCCATTTTCTCTTGCCTTTTCAGCAAGTTCAGCATTTTCAGCTCCAGGATTAAAAATAATACGTTTCGGCTTTGTCTTTAAAATATAGTCATAATATTGAGGCTGGTTCTGAGGACCTACATACAAGGTCATTGTATCTATATCGGTATGAATCTCCTCTGCAGGTTCGATTTCTGCTCCAGCTACTTTGCCAACCTTACGCCCTACATTGACGATGGGATGGCCTTTTCTAACCAATTTATTGGCTACCAAATACGAATATCTTGCCGGATTGGTACTCGCACCTAAAATCAAGGTCTTTTTCATATATTGTTATTAGGATTTTAATTTACTAATTCACCACTTGCATTATATGCATTTTGTCTCAAAATAGGCATTTCTAAGATTTTATACAAATCATCTAAATGATTCAAACTCCCATTTGCCATATTTGTCAACAAAACAATCGTGACATCGTTTTTCAAATCGCGGACATATAAGCTTTTAAAGCCGTGCCACCATCCGGTATGATATACGATAGGATTGCCCGGAGGACTAAATGTCCGCCAGCCATAAGCATAACTGAATAAGCTTCTTTTCGCATCGCTTCTTGGCATATACATCGAGTCCAAAGAAGTCTGACTCACGATACGACCTTCCTTGATAGCTAGGTCCAATAAATACATATCCTGTACGGTACTGTAGATACCTTTATCACCAACTGGTCCATCCAGGTAGTTGCGAACGACCGAACGGCGCCAAACTTTATCATGCCCCATAACATTGGAAGGCGTTTTTTCATACACGGCTGTAGAATATACCGCAGTATGTTTCATGCCTGCAGGATCGAAAATATTTTCCTTCATGTAAACAGCAAAATCCTGGCCGGTCACTTTTTCAATGATGGAAGCTAAGACCATAAAGTTGGAATTGTTATAATGGAACCGACCATCCGGTGCGCCATAGCGATTCGGATGTTTTTCTATCAACAAGTTCATTGCATCCTGATTGGACATCGGTTTTTTGCGGTCTGGCCATGCTTCTTCAGAGAAATAAACATAATTGGGCAATCCGGAACGGTGGGATAGCAATTGCGCGATACTAATTCCAGGATACGGGAAATTAGGATAAAAGTCGTTCACGGTATTATCCATTTTCAATTTCCCCTCTTGAACCAGTTTCATGACGGCCAAGGCTGTGATAGGCTTGGAGGCAGAGGCAAGTTCAAATTGCGAATTGATATTCAAACTATCTTTTAAAAGATAATCAGCCCATCCAAAGGCATTTTGATACAGGATCTTTCCTTTTTTGGCGACTAAAACATTCCCATTAAAGGCTGATTTTTTATGAAGATTCTGCATAAAAGCATCGATCTGTTTATCGGCTTTCGTAGAATCATAAATCAATGCAACACTATCTTTCTTTGCTTGATCTATCTTAATTTCTTTTTGTTTTGCTTCTGGCGAAGAACAAGAGAACATCGTAAATGTCCCTAACCCCAATACGAATAATAATTTTTTTATTGACACGCTTCTAATCTGAATCTTTTTCTTACTAATTATGTCTGATGAATTCTTGACAAATTACTATATATTGTGACAAATTACAATAAATATTAGCTTTCTTTTGATAAAACTATAGTTACAAATTAGCTATTCCGCATAATTCCCAAGAATATCTCGACATTTAGAAAACGGTTCAGAAATCCACTTATTGCGATTCAACAAAAATATTAAGATCTAAATCTTGAGGAAGCAAATAATCCATTCAATAGAAACTATATCAAACAACAAAAGCCAGCAATAATGCTGGCTTTTGGTATTTTATGGAATACTCAGATTATGCTAATAAGCGAATCGGAGCTTCGATTAATCCTTTTAATGTTTGTAAGAATTGAGCACCAGTAGCACCATCCACCACACGGTGGTCACAACCTAGGGTTAATTTCATGATGTTTCCAGGAACAACTGCTCCATTTTTCACAACAGGAACTTGTTGGATAGCACCAACTGACAAGATCGCTCCATCAGGTGAGTTGATAATAGATGTAAATTCATCAATACCAAACATACCCAAGTTAGAAACAGTGAAAGTTGATCCTTCCCAATCAGAAGGTTGTAATTTCTTAGCTTTAGCTTTTTGAGCGAAATCTTTAACCTCCGCAGAGATGTGTGATAAAGATTTACCATCAGCAAAACGAACAACCGGAACTAGTAAACCATCTTCAACAGCCATTGCAACACCGATATTTGTATGTTCATTATAACGGATTTTGTCGCCTAACCAAGAAGAGTTTACATTAGGATGTTGTTTCAAAGCAACAGCTACAGCTTTCACAACGATATCGTTGAAAGAAACTTTAACTGGAGCTACCTCATTGATTTGAGCACGAGCAGCCATTGCATTGTCCATATCTACACTGATTGTCAAGTAGAAATGTGGTGCAGTGAATAATGACTCAGACAATCTACGAGCGATCGTCTTACGCATTTGGTTCACCGGTTTTTCAGTGAAACGCTCTTCACCAACAAATTGAGGTAAACTGATTGTTTTCGCTTCAGACGCTGCCGCAGGTGCAGAAGCCGCTGCTGCTGCAGGAGCTGCAGACGGAGTGAAGTTTTCAACGTCTTTTCTTACGATACGACCATTTTCTGCTGAACCTTTCACTTGGCTTAAATCAATACCTTTTTCTTTAGCAATTTTCTTTGCCAAAGGAGAAGCTTTGATTCTAGCGTCGCTAGAAGTTGATGCAGCAACTGGAGCATCAGATTTACTTTCCTGAACCGCTGGTTTTTCTTCTTCTTTTTTAGATTCAGCTTTTGCAGCAGCAGGTTTTTGATTTAATAGAGGTGTAACATCTGTTCCTGCAGGGCCAACGATCGCAATAATATCATTAACTTTTGCAGCTTGACCAGCTTCAACACCTACATATAATAAAGTACCATCAGCATAAGCTGTCACTTCCATAGTCGCTTTATCAGTTTCTACATCCGCAATAGCATCATCCGATTTGATGGTATCTCCAACTTTAAAATTCCATTGTGCAATCACCCCTTCAGTCATTGTATCAGACAATAAAGGCATGGTAATCACTGTAACGCCAAGATCTTCAGCAGTTACATTACTTCCTGAATCCGCTGCAGGAGCTTCTTCAGTAGATTTTTCAGCTTTTTCTTCAGTTTTAGTTTCTTTCTTATCCTCCGAAGAGCCAGCTGCATCACCTTTCAATAATGCTTCGTAATCTTCGCCTTCTTCACCCAACACCGCGATTACTGAATCAATTGGAACTGCTTCGCCTTCTTTCGGTCCAATATATAACAATGTACCTTCTTGATAAGATTCAAAGTCCATTGTAGCTTTATCAGTTTCAACCTCTGCAATAAGGTCTCCTGAATTTACTTTATCACCAACTTTTTTGTGCCATTTAGCGATCACACCTTCAGTCATGGTGTCGCTCATTTTTGGCATTTTTACTACTTCAGCCATCGTTTAGGATTCTTCTATTTAAGTTAAAGTAATTATCATTAATTAATCCATGACAAAAGGATAGTCCTCTTGAACATAAACATCTTTGTAGATATCCGCGGCATCAGGGTATGGAGACTCTTCAGCAAATTTCACTGAATCATCAACGATTTTCTTAACCTTCGCTTCTACTTCATCAAACCAAGCTTGATCTGCATATTTATTTTCAACAATAGCGTGTTTCACAGCGATTATTGGATCTCTTTCTTTGTACTCTTCCAATTCCTCTTTTGTACGGTATTTTGCAGGATCGGACATGGAGTGACCTTTATAACGGTAAGTACGAATTTCTAAGAAAGTAGGACCTTCACCAGCACGAGCACGTTGTACCGCCTCATCCATTGCATTGTGAACAGCAACAACATCCATTCCATCTACAGGTGCACTTGGCATATCAAATCCAAGACCCATTTTATAGATATCTTGCATGTTAGTCGTACGTTTTACAGAAGTACCCATTGCATAGCCGTTGTTTTCACAAACAAAGATTACCGGTAATTTCCATAACATCGCCATATTCAAAGTTTCATTGAAAGCACCTTGACGTACAGCACCGTCACCCATGTAACAGATATTTACATTATCTGTTCCCAAATATTTCTCAGCAAAAGCAATACCAGCACCTAAAGGAATTTGACCTCCTACGATACCGTGACCACCCATGAACTTATGCTCTTTGGAAAAGAAGTGCATAGAGCCTCCTTTACCTTTTGAACAACCCGTAACTTTACCAAATAATTCTGCCATACAAGCATCCGCCGATACCCCTTTTGCTAATGCATGGGCGTGATCACGGTAGGCTGTAATCAAAGAATCTTCAGGTTTAATCACAGACATTGTACCAGCAACTACGGCCTCTTGTCCAATGTATAAGTGACAAAATCCACGAATTTTTTGCTGTCCATAAAGCTGTCCAGATTTCTCTTCAAATTTGCGCATGAGCAGCATGGATTCATACCACTCTAGGTAGGTTTCTTTTGTTATAGGTGTTGAACTCATTTCTAAGTATTGAATTTCTTTACTAAACTGACCACAAATTTAATCAATTTTAACGAGATTTCGGATAATTTTTAGCTTACATTTCTCGGTTTTATATGGTTTATGTAAAATTATCGTCGCTCAATTCCCTTCTTATCCTTTCCCTTGCTCCTTTAAAATCTGTCCCAATAAAAAAAAGCGACCTAAAAAGGTCGCTTTACTTATTTCAATTTTTCGATTAATTCATCCATGTTCAATTTTTCCTGCTCCCCAGTCTCCATGTTCTTCAAGGATAATTGTCCCGAACTCACTTCCTCATCCCCAACCAAAAGAACATAAGGTATTGCTTTGGAGTCAGCATAACTCATTTGTTTTTTGAGCTTAACCGCCGAAGGATACAATTCGACAGCAACCCCGGCCTCACGCAATCTATACATCAATGGCAAAGTGAAATCCTCAATCGCAGAATCAAAGTTGACAATCAGTAATTTTGTTCTTTCTGAACCTCCTTGTGGGAATAGATTCAACTCCTCCAAGACATCATAGATACGATCTGCTCCAAATGAAACCCCCACACCTGTCAGGTCCTTCAACCCAAACATTCCTGTCAGGTCATCATAGCGACCACCACCACCAATACTTCCCATCTGAACCTCATTGGTCTTCACCTCAAAAATACATCCTGTATAATAATTCAAACCTCTCGCTAAAGTGATATCTACTTCAACCACTTTTTCTAATAGGTCCGCACGACCGAACTTTTCAACGTAAGCAAAAACTTCTTCAATCTCTGCAATCCCTTGCATCCCAACTGTAGAATCTGAAAGGACTGTTTTCATGGATGCTATTTTATCCAAATTAGAACCCTGAAGCTCGATGATTGGTTTTAGGGTTGCTAAATCAGCCTCCGTAAAACCTCTTTCCAACAATTCCTTATTGACTCCATCCAAACCAATTTTGTCAAGCTTATCAATAGCAACTGTCATATCCACGATCAACTCTGGCTTACCCACAACTTCCGCAATTCCTGATAAGATTTTTCTATTGTTCAGTTTGATATTAAAATCCTTCAATCCTAATTTCAGCAAGGCTTCATTGTAGATCAGAATAAACTCAGCTTCATTCAATAATGAGCTTGAACCTACCACGTCTACATCACATTGGTAAAATTCTCTATATCTTCCTCGCTGAGGACGGTCAGCTCGCCATACTGGCTGAATCTGAAATCTCTTAAAAGGTAGGGCTATATCATTTTGATGCATCACCACATAGCGCGCAAATGGAACTGTCAAATCATAACGCAATGCTTTCTCTGAAATATGAGAAATTAAGGGATTCGAGCTTTTGCTTTCCAACAAATCTGCTGGAGCCTTGCTCAAATAATCTCCGGAGTTTAAGATTTTGAAAATTAATTTATCACCTTCATCACCATATTTTCCAGTTAAGGTTGAAAGGTTTTCAAATGAAGGGGTTTGGATCTCGGCATATCCAAATTTTCTGAAAATAGATTTTAACGTATTAAAAATAAAATTACGCTTATCCATTTCCAATGGAGAAAAATCACGAGTACCCTTAGCTAATGATGGTTTTATTGATGCCATAGCCGCAAAGATAGGGATTAGATGTGAGAAGTGAGATGTGAGATTTGAGATAGAAAACGGAAAAGTATAGGTGTGAAGAAATGGCCTAGATTTGATGTGAGAAGTGAGATGTGGGATATTAGAAATAGATGTGAGATGTGGGATGTGAGAATTGAGATAGAAAACGGAAAAGTATAGGTGTAAAGAAATGGGCTAGATTAGATGTGAGATGTGGGATATTAGAAATAGATGTGACAATTGAGATAGAAAACGGAAAAGTAAAGGTGTGTGGAAATGGGAGAAATTTGCTGTGATATTGGGATGTGAATTTTGAAATTTTAGAAATAAGAATTGAGGAATTGGAATGAAAAATATGATTAATAATCATGCTTTTGAGACTAAATTTCTCAAATCTCATATCTCATATCCCAAATCTACTCTTCAAATCTACTCTTCAAATATCTTCAAGAATTCGCAGGCTCTTTCTGCAGCTATTTTTTCCGCGCTTTTCTTATTGAAATCGCGACCTAAGCCACATTCTTCACCATCGACCACGGCAACTACAGAAAACATTTTGTTGGACTCCCCTTCTGGGTTATCAACCTGAACAAAACTAATTTCTTTGTTGTTGTGCTGGCACCATTCGATCAAGCGGCTCTTAAAGTTTGTTTCTGTTACTTCAAGGGTTTGAATATCGACATGGGGTTTAATAATTCGGGAAAGAAGAAACTCTCGGGTGAAGGTATATCCCTTATCCAGATAGACCGCTCCAACCAAAGCTTCAAAGGCATCTCCGAGTAGAGAACCTTGTTTGTTGGGATAACTGATCATTCGAGCATCGAACTCAATCATCTCATTAAATCCAAGCTTACGGGAAAGCTGGTTCAAGTTGGCACGAGATACGATTTTAGATCGCATTTCGGTCAAGAAGCCTTCATCCTTGTAGGGATAAAGTTTAAAAAGTAATTCAGCGACCACCGACCCCAATACTGCATCGCCCAGAAATTCCAATCGTTCATTGCTATTTTTGACCCCATCTTTGATGAGGACAGCTACGGACTTATGGCGGAATGCCATTTGGTAAAGGCGTACATTGCCAGGTACGAAACCAAGCAAGTTCTTTAGTTTCCGAACGTAATTGCGATTAGGGGACAGATAAAGATTATAAACCTGTGTGATGGGCATAATTACTTTAAATAACAATAGGTAGTTGGAAAATGCAACTACCTATTCTAAATGTTTAGCATGGAAAAAATGAATACATCTTAACCATTATACTTTTTCACAATAATTGTTGCGTTGTGACCTCCGAACCCGAAAGTATTACTCAAAGCAGCGTTTACAACCCTTTTTTGTGCAGTATTGAACGTAAAGTTCAATTTGCTATCAATTTCAGGGTCATCAGTGAAATGATTGATCGTTGGAGGAACAATATCATTTTTAACTGCCAAAATAGAGGCAATAGCTTCTACAGCACCAGCAGCACCTAGCAGGTGACCAGTCATGGATTTTGTAGAACTGATATTTAAATTATAAGCGTGTTCACCAAAAAGGTCAACGATAGCTTTTGTTTCACTCACATCTCCTACAGGCGTTGAAGTTCCATGAACATTGATATAATCAATATCGGAGAAATCCATTCCGGCATCTTTGATCGCCATAGTCATGGCTAACTTAGCGCCTAATCCTTCAGGATGGGATGCAGTAATATGATACGCATCAGCACTCATTCCACCACCGACAACTTCCGCGTAAATTTTTGCTCCGCGCGCTAAGGCATGTTCCAAGCTTTCCAACACGATGGCACCAGAACCTTCACCAGATACAAATCCATCCCGATCTTTATCGAATGGTCTTGAGGCTGTTTTAGGGTCATCGTTACGCGTTGAAAGGGCATGCATTGCATTAAATCCACCGATTCCAGCTTCATTGATTGTTGCTTCAGAGCCACCAGTAATAATAATGTCGGACCTTCCCGTACGGATATACGTAAAGGCATCGATCATTGCGTTGGTAGCCGATGCACAAGCAGAAACAGAAGAAAAGTTAGGACCTTGCAAGCCATGGCGCATAGAAATATGTCCAGGTGCTAAGTCGATAAGCATTTTAGGAATAAAGAAAGGATTGAACCTAGGAGTACCATCTCCTTTAGAGTATTGAGCAACTTCCTCAGTGAAAGTTGTTAATCCTCCAATTCCAGACCCCCAAATTACACCGATTCGCGTTCTGTCTAATTTATCGAAATCTAAACCTGCGTCTTTTACGGCTTCATCGGTAGATGCTATGGCGTATTGCACAAAAGGATCCATCTTACGGGCCTCTTTACGGTCCATATAGACGTGCGGATCAAAACCTTTGACTTCACAGGCGAACTGTGTCTTGAATTTTGACGCATCAAAATGCGTGATAGGAGCGGCTCCACTTACACCATTTACTAATCCCTCCCAGTATTCTGATACGGAATTACCAATAGGTGTAAGTGCGCCTAATCCTGTTACAACTACTCTCTTAAGCTCCATTTATGATTTTTGGCCTAATAAAATTAGTTAGTTAACGTTTTTTTCTAAGTAAGCGATTGCTTGTCCTACAGTACTGATGTTTTCAGCTTGGTCATCAGGAATTGCAACGTTGAATTCTTTCTCGAATTCCATGATCAACTCAACTGTATCAAGTGAGTCTGCACCTAAATCATTCGTGAAAGAAGCCTCTGGTGTCACTTCATTTTCGTCTACACCTAACTTTTCTACGATAATTGCTTTTACTCTTGATGCGATATCTGACATGATTTTCTAGTTTAATTGTTTAATAAATCTGTGCAAAGAAAAAATAAATATTCCCAAAAATCAAATCTTTTTGACTTTTGAAACTAAATAAAGAACAAAGTTATCCTAAATAAAGTTTTAACACCTTATTAATTAACCTTAATTCAATAATACTAAAACAAATAAAGTTTTACAAACTTAATGCATATTTAATGATATTTTTACTTAATCATCAAACTTAAATGAACCAAAAACGTAATTTTGTAAATCATCAAATAAAATTGGCTTGAGCAAAATAACCTTTAAACTCGAAACTGACTTTGACCTTGAACTGGATTTTATCCTTATTGGCATCAGTTCTGTCCTGCGAGATTATCGACTTTGCCATTTCATCAACAAACATACCGGCTTGCAATTCGTTTATGGGAAAGAAGATTATTTGGACCATAATGGAAATAGTAAAGAAAAACCCAAGGATGAATTGGACTATCACATCATATTTGAATCAAAAAAAAATAAACCCGTCCTTCGGAATCACTTTAATATTTTCAGGTACCATAATCAAACTTTCGAGTTTGAATTTTATTTATTGAGCAATCGGTCGGTGGAAGGCGCAGCCCTAATCCCTGAAATTAGTAGTTTTGATTACTTCCTGATGATCAAACATTATATCGATGAGGAAGATCTGGACGCATTATTAGAAAACATCAAGTCTATTCCTGAAGTACTCTTGGTAAAAGAAATAGACCCAACAATATTGAAATCTAAAGAAAATCTGATATTTTAGCGGATTATTAAGATAGTGTAACTAATACACATAAACCTAATCGACTGCTTTAAGGGGAGAATAAAGCAGAAAATGACTTAAAAAAGAATATAAATTTAAAATTTAATTTAAATGGATAAACTAAAAAAGCGGACCAAAATTGTTGCCACATTAGGTCCGGCTTCTTCAAAAAAAGATGTTTTAACCCGTATGATTGCTAAAGGAGTTGACGTTTGTCGCCTTAACTTCTCACACGGTTCTCAGGAAGATCACCTAAAAGTGATCAACACTATCAACGAAATCAACCAAGAACACCCTTTCAACGTAGGTATTTTAGCTGACTTACAAGGTCCGAAAATTCGTATCGGAAAAATGAAAGAAGGTGGTGCCATTCTTGTAAATGGAAGTACTGTAGAGATGACTACGCACGAATTAATTGGTGACGAAAAGAAAATCTACATCACATATGACAACTTTCCGAATGACGTAAAAGAAGATGAAATCATCTTATTGGATGACGGTAAACTTCAATTGCGCGTTTTATCAACAAACCACTTAGACACAGTTACTTGTGAAGTTGTTCATGGTGGTATTTTAACCTCTAGAAAAGGAGTTAATCTTCCAAACACCAAAGTTTCAATTCCTTCATTAACGGAAGAAGATTTAGATAATTTAAACTTTGCTCTTGACCATGGTGCTGACTGGATCGCGATGTCATTCGTACGTTCAGCAGAAGACATCAAGCAATGTAAAGAAATCATCAAGCAAAAAGGTTCTCACGCAAAAGTGATTGCAAAAATCGAGAAGCCTGAAGCGATTGATAATATCGACAGCATTATTGAAGCAACAGACGCGATCATGGTTGCTCGTGGTGACCTAGGTGTTGAACTTCCTATGGAAGAAGTACCAGGCCTTCAAAAGATTATTGCTCAAAAATGTCGTAACCTATCAAAACCAGTAATTATTGCTACCCAAATGTTGGAAAGTATGATTACTACTCCACGTCCAACACGTGCAGAGGTTAATGACGTTGCGAACTCGGTAATTGATGGTGCGGATGCTGTGATGTTAAGTGGCGAAACTTCAGTTGGTGAATTCCCTGAGATCGTTATCGAAACAATGGCAAAAGTTATTACTCATGTTGAAGCGACTTCTTATCCATACTATAGTGACAAAGAACAATTAGGAACAGTACCTGTAACCCGAATTCCAGATGCTATTTGTAGTTCTTCTATTTTCTTGGCTGAAAAAACTCATGCATCTGCAATCGCAGTAATGACTTCTTCAGGATATACTGCCATGGAAATTTCTAGTTACCGTCCGGATGCAGATATCTATGTTTTCACTGGTAATAAAACTTTATTGCGTACGCTTAGCTTATGCTGGGGTGTGAAAGCATTTATCTACGAAAAATACGAATCTACAGATGGTACAATCCAAGATGTAAACGGCTTATTAAGAGAGCGTCACTTGGTTGAACCAGGTCAGATTGTTATCAACACCTCTTCTACCCCATTACATGAAAAAGGTAGAACAAATACAATCCGTGTTTCAGAAGTAAGATAATTACGAAATAAAACAAGAAAGCCTCATTTAACATGAGGCTTTCTTGTTTATATATTTTTGAAACAACTTCTGAATAAGGGAGTTTAAAACGTCTTTGGACTCAAACTTATCCTTTTGGGAATTATTGCCCAGTTTTTTGGTTCCTGGCATCATTACACTCTCCGAGCCAGTCAATTTCTTTTCTAGAATTACACTGTCATCCATAGCCCCTTGATTTGGTGTTTGCTGCAGATTTAATTTCTTTCCTTTGTATGCATTTGGGATCTCTATGGTAGAACTTAGAGAATCAAATAATGGTATTTTGAAAGCCTTTAAACTATCCTGCTTGGATTTATCCAACTTGAGTTCCAATGGTTTCATTTTTTGAAAATTTTGATTATTTTGAGCAGAAGAAGGAAGTACCCAAATCAAAAGCAGCATGGAAATTAGGATGAAATTTTTCATAATCAGTATCTTAAGTCATAATTCTATAACAAAACAAATCCATTTCTGCTAAAAAAGCTAAAATTTCGCTGTTAAAATGTGTTAAATGAGAAAATTAGCTGTTTTCCCTTATTACTTTTGTAACAAATGAAGAAAAGAAGTATTGCATTGATTATTTGGCTGATGTCCATTGCGCTTATAGGTGTAATGGCTATGCAATATTATTTTGTGCGGGAGTCCTTTATCAAGGAGTCAAAATTATTCGATGAGGAGGTTAAAGCCTCCCTATCAGCAGTAGCCAACAAAATCGAACGCCAAGAGATCTATGATTTTGCTAGGGAACAAGAACGTCTGAATCAGGAGAAGTTTAGAATTGATCAGGAAAGAATTCAGAAGAATGAAAAAATACTAGCGCTTCAGTTAAGTTATCAGGATAGTATCAAAACCTTGCAAAGAAGAGCTTTTGCACATACGACCCACTTCAATTATCTAGAGCGTCAATTAAATCAGCAATTCCCAGCTGTCCCCATTAGTAATGAGTTCTACGAGACCTATTTACGAAGGAAAGATTATAAACATTTAGTCAGAATCACTCTAGAACAGGGGCTTACATCTGATAACACCATTGGTGAATTCACGAATGTTGAGGCCATAAAAGTTATTCCAAGGGTGGCTCAGAAGGATGATAGTACTCGGTATTTAATTCCAGTATTTTCACCTCCAGCTACGGAAGCCATTGCCTATCAAATCCGAACATTACCTCCAAGAATTGACTCGAGATCCATTGGGAAAATTGAGGAATTGGAGATCAAACTAAATAATTTAAGAAATCAGAAGTTAACAGAAGCTGCTACCCTATACGATACGATTGCTATTTTAGGTGGCAAAAAAAGCTCTGTCATTGCTGATGTGGCCATGGGTATGGAATTATCCAAAAGACCCTTGGCAGAACGTATCAATGGAAAAAAGACGGTGAAATTATTGATTCATGAGCTTTCTGAGCGCGGGATAAAATCATCCTTCGTCATGGAAATCAAGGATTTCAATAAGATGCCGGTATTTCAGGGGGTGTATCAATTCAATAACGAAGAGTTAAAGGAGGTTAGCAACCCATTGATCTATACAGCAAGATTATTCCAAGGAGACCGAGGCAATGCGCCGGGTGAATTAAGTATTCACTTCCCAAATAAAGGCGGGATTATTGCGGAAACCATGGGATATTGGTTATTCCCGACCATCTTGGCCTTGCTTGCTCTATTGATTGGATGTTTCGCTTATACCCTGAGCATTATCTTCAAGCAAAAGAAGATTTCCGAAATGAAAACGGATTTCATCAACAATATGACGCATGAGTTTAAAACTCCGGTGGCTACTATTATGATCGCGAGTGAGTCCTTGCGGGATCCGGAAATTTCGGCTGATGGCAAAAGGGTAAATAAACTCGCAAATATCATTTATGATGAGAATGTCAGATTGGGTTCTCATATTGAAAGGGTTTTGAATATTGCGCGTTTAGAAAAGGAAAACTTGAAAATTGAACGCGTCAATGTTTATATCAACTCTCTGGCGAATGCCGTTTTGGAGAGTATGCGCCTGCAAATGGATAAGGCAGAAGGAACCTTGAATATCGACTTGGCTGCAGTTAATGACTTGGTGGTTGGAGATGAACTTCACCTATCCAATGTCATGTTTAATTTGGTTGATAACGCAATTAAATACTCTCAAGAAAAACCAGAAATCACTTTCAAGACTTTTAATAGAGGGAACAACATTGTAATCTCCGTTGCAGATAAAGGAATGGGGATGACCAAGGATCAACAAGAAAAGATTTTTGATCAATTTTATAGGATTCCTACGGGAAATATTCACAACGTAAAAGGCTTTGGACTAGGCCTAAGTTATGTCAATGATATCATCAAAAGACTAAACGGCAAAATATCAGTTAAAAGCGAAAAAGATAAAGGCACACAATTTGAAGTAACTCTTCCTTTGAAGGACGCCTCCAAGGAAGTAGCATAATAAATAAAAGAAATTATGAATCAAAAGATATTATTAGCAGAAGATGATCCTAATTTGGGCGAGTTATTAAAGGATTACCTAGAACTAAAGGGTAAATTCGATGTGGTATTATGTAAGGATGGTCAAGAAGGTATGGATGCCTTCAGAAAAGAGGAATTTGATCTTTGTATCCTAGACGTCATGATGCCCAAGAAAGACGGCTTTTCATTAGGAAAGGATATTCGAAAAATAAATCAAACAGTTCCTATCATCTACGCGACAGCAAAGGGAATGATGGAAGATAAAACCCAGGCATTTGAATTGGGAGGTGATGATTATATCACCAAACCCTTCCGTGTGGAGGAATTATTGCTACGAATAAATGCCTTGCTCAAAAGAGCATCGAAAGATAAAGAAGAAGAAGTTTCTGATAAATTTGAAATCGGTGATTACTTCTTCGATTATACAAGTCAGATTATTTCATTCAAGGGACAACAGCAAAAGCTTTCAACCAAAGAAGCCGAATTACTACGTCTTTTATGTTTGAAAAAGAACGATGTATTGACCCGAGAGGAAGCATTGATCAAGATCTGGCATGATGACAATTACTTTACCGGAAGAAGTATGGATGTTTTTTTAAGTAAGTTAAGAAAATATTTGAAGGAAGATCCGAATGTAGAGATTGTGAATGTCCATGGTAAAGGATATAAATTATTAGTGAGTTAATATCAGATTTTTGGGAAGAGTTCTTCTCAGAATGATTACAAAAATAAAATGAATAGGGACAAAATTAATTTTGTCCCTATTTTTTTGGTATTCCCTCTACACTATTGCTTTAGGCCAGATTATTATAGAATGGAGACATATTAAAATGGCTAATAATTTGTTTTTACTGGGGAGAAATCTCTGGTCACAAATCTTTTTTTTGCAAAATATAAATCTTATCCATAACTTAGCCACCGCTTATAGAGAAAGGCAGAGGGACTAGACCCGATGAAGCCTTAGCAACCTGTCCCTTGACAAGGTGCTACATTCTACCCCGATTGGGAAAGATAAGCTGGTTACAGGTACCTTAGTAGCCTTCTCTTAGCAAAGACTTTTTGAAACATTTTAATTTAGTAGAGATCTATATGCTATTAACAAACAATTTAGGCTACCCACGTGTGGGTGCATTCCGTGAACTGAAGAAAGCTAATGAAGCTTACTGGGCAAAGAAAATCAGCGCGGAAGAATTATTGCAGGCTGGACTGAAAATCCGTGAAAGCAATTGGAAGACTCAAAAGGATGCTGGTATCGAATTGATCCCATCAAATGATTTTTCTTTTTATGACCAAGTCCTTGACTTATCATTAACTGTTGGAGCAATTCCTGCTCGTTACAACTCCCTTTTAAACAAAATCGATCGCCAATATAACTTAGATTTATATTTCGCGATGGCACGTGGTTTCCAAGAAGATGGTGTTGATGTAACTGCTATGGAAATGACAAAGTGGTTTGATACCAACTACCACTATATCGTTCCTGAATTCGTAAAAGATCAAGAATTCAAACTTACTTCAGAGAAATTCTTAAGTGAATACAATGAAGCAAAACAATCAGGCATTGAAACAAAACCTGTTCTGATTGGTCCAATTTCTTACTTATTATTAGGTAAAGAAAAAGAAGCTGGTTTTAACCGCATCGATCTTATCGACAAATTACTTCCTGTATACGAAGAGATCCTTGGAAAACTTGCTGATGCTGGCGCACAATATGTACAAATCGATGAGCCTTTCTTGGCATTAGATATCGATGATGCTACAAAAGCACTTTACGGAAAAGTATTCGAAAAGTTAGCTGCAGCTGCTAAAGGCATCAAATTAATCGTTGCTACTTACTTCGAGGCATTAGGAAACAACGAAGATATCGCTGTAAACCTTCCTGTGCATGCGTTACACCTTGACTTAGTTCGTGGTGAAAACCAACTTGACACTATATTATCCAAAGTTCCTGCATCATTAACTCTTTCATTAGGAGTTGTTGAAGGCCGTAACATTTGGAAAAATGACTATGAAAACTCATTGAAAAAAATCAAACAAGCCGTTGATGCTTTAGGAAAAGACCGTGTTTGGGTTGCTCCTTCTTCATCATTATTGCATGTTCCATTTGATTTAGACAATGAAAACAATGAAGAATCTTTACCTGCTGAAGTGAAAAACTGGTTAGCATTCGCTAAACAAAAATTAGCTGAAGTAAAAGACTTAGCAGTATTAGCTGAGGGTGAAGTAGATGCGGAAACTCAAAAACGTTTTGAAGCAAACAAAGATGCTGCTGAAAGCCGTCGTACTTCTCCATTGATCCACAAACCAGAAGTAAAAAACAGAGTTAGCAACATCACTGATGAAGATGCTAAACGTACTTCTACTTTCAATGCTCGTAAAGAAGCTCAACAAGCTAAATTCAACCTTCCTGGATTTGCAACTACAACAATCGGTTCATTCCCACAAACGAAAGATGTTCGTAAATGGAGAGCTGACTTGAAAAAAGGTGCTATTTCTCAAGAGGAATACGATAAAGAAATCGCTGCTGAAACTGAAAGAACTATTCGTTTACAAGAAGATCTAGACATCGATGTATTAGTACATGGTGAGTTCGAACGTAATGACATGGTTGAGTATTTCGGTGAGCAATTAGCTGGATACGCATTCACGCAAAATGGATGGGTTCAATCATACGGTTCTCGTTGTGTAAAACCTCCAATTATTTTTGGTGATGTTTACCGTCCTGAAGACATGACTGTTCGTTGGTCTGCATATGCGCAATCATTGACTAACCGTCCTGTAAAAGGAATGTTGACAGGTCCAGTTACGATTTTACAATGGTCATTCGTACGTAACGACCAACCTCGTTCAACAACAACTTACCAAATTGCATTAGCAATCTTGGATGAAGTTCAAGCATTGGAAAAAGCAGGTATCAAAATCATCCAAATTGATGAGCCGGCAATTCGTGAGGGTCTTCCATTACGTAAAGCTGATCAGCAAGAATACTTGGATTGGGCAGTTCGTGCATTCCGTGTTTCTTCTTCAAATGTTGATGATGATACGCAGATCCACACACACATGTGTTACTCTGAATTCAACGATATTATCCAAGATATCGCAGCAATGGATGCCGATGTAATTACCATTGAGACTTCACGTTCTCAAATGGAATTATTAGATGCATTTGCTGACTTTAAATATCCTAACGATATCGGTCCTGGGGTATATGATATCCACTCTCCTCGTGTTCCTAGCACAGAAGAAATGGTTAACTTATTACGTAAAGCTAAAGCTGTAGTTCCTGCAGAGCAATTATGGGTAAACCCTGACTGTGGTTTGAAAACTCGTGCTTGGCCAGAAACTAAAGCAGCATTAGAATCAATGGTAGAAGCTGCCAAAATTTTAAGAGCTGAATAAGTATTATAAAATATAAACTACGAAGGCCGAGCTAAATTAGCTCGGCCTTCTCATTTTATCGAATCAACTCTTTCCAAAAAAGGGATAAAATCTGCAAAAATCTTATCTGGAGTTAGGATAAACCAAACTTTTATGACTTCTTATTGTTTAGTAAAATAAAAAGAACTATGAACAGATATATTGGATTTTTAGCACTCGCATTGACAACATCACTTTTTAGTAGTTGTTCATTGATAGAAGGGATTTTTAAAGCCGGAATGTGGTGGGGAATTATATTAGTTGTAGGGGCAGTCGTTTTGGTGATTTGGTTAATTTCAAAACTATTCGGAGGACGTGGAGGAACAAATTAATCCTTAACTTAAATTTCATTATCAATTAATGCGAATATCAGTAACTTCCCATCAAAATTACTAGGATGACCAAGTTCATTTTGATATTACTGATATTCGTTAGTACCCACATTGCTTTTGCCCAAGAAGGGTATCCAAAGCCAACCGACAAAACTGGCCTTTTATTCTACATTCAGCATAATCGCGGAAAAAACACCTTTATCTATGCATTAAACCGTTTGGAGAACAATAAACTGGATGAGGATAATCCTATTAAAGTTTACCGCCAAATATTTGATAAGAATGGGGAAATCAAGCCTCTATCGGTTATTCAAAAGAACTTTGCCTATGGTATTGAATCAATTCCTGTCAACAAGAATCGATATGAGGCATCCATAGTATCCCTACCTAGTCAAAAATTTTATCTCAATATTCCCAGTAAGGGCAATCCTTATGTGGAAACCACGGTTAATGGGGTTCAACTTAAAGTCAATCGAATCTTCATCCAACAAAGGGACGGGACTTCAGGCTTGAATACGAAGGTAGATTACATTCTTTTTTATGGCACATCGAAAAACGGTGCGGTTGTTCAAAAGCTGCTCATCGATTAATAACTAAAATTTTACTTTTCTAAGCGATAATTCCTTCAAAGGCATATAGCACAGGATGGGTTTTTCATTTTTTTAACCGTACTTTCGCCAACACAACCTAAATCTTAAAAAAATGAGTGTTAAGATAAAATATCCTTATAAATCAGGCTATCCATCAGTCGCAGATTTAAAACGCAAAGCAAAATGGCGAATTCCGAAGTTTGCTTTTGATTATCTGGAAGGTGGATGTAATGAAGAACTCAATTTGGCTAGAAACGAAAGTGATTTTGATGACATTCTTCTAAAACCTCAATACCTCCACGTTTCTGGAGAAATAGACATGTCTGTTGAACTTTTTGGAAAGCGATATTCTGCACCGTTTGGGATTTCACCAATCGGATTGCAAGGATTAATGTGGCCAAATGCACCAGAGATATTAGCTAAATCAGCTGCGAAAAACAATGTTCCTTATATCTTAAGTACAGTTTCGACCAGTAGTATTGAACGGATTGCTGAAGTTTCTGAAGGCGAAGCCTGGTTTCAATTGTATCACCCTACGGAAGACCGTCTGCGTGATGATATATTAAATCGATTAAAAGCTGTGGAATGCCCAGTATTGGTTGTCCTAGTGGATGTTCCATCCTTTGGACTACGTTATCGGGAAATCAAGAGTGGTCTTTCCATGCCGCCAAAGATGAATATCAGCAACATCCTACAGGCACTGGTATGTCCAGAATGGGGAATAAAAACATTGCAACATGGTATTCCTAATTTTGCAACCTTGAAGCCATATATGGAAAAAGGACTTGATCTTTCCCAACTAGGTCAATTTATGAATAAGACTTTCACCGGAAAAGTGAATATCCAAAAGGTAAAGGCCATCCGTGATATTTGGAAAGGACCTTTAGTTTTGAAAGGAATCACTACTCAGGAGGATATGGAAGCCGCAATATCCATTGGTGTCGATGGGATTATTGTTTCGAATCATGGCGGTAGACAGATTGATGCTGGCGAGTCATCCATTCATTCTTTGATTCGTTTGACTCAGAACAGCAGTTATGCTAGTAAATTAAAAATTATGTTGGATGGTGGTATTCGCTCAGGAGTTGATCTAGGAAGAGCCTACGCAGTTGGATCTGATTTTAACTTTATGGGTAGACCTTTTATGTATGGAGTGGGTGCATTAGGTGATGAAGGTGCTGATCATACCATTAATATGTTCAAAGCCCAATTATATCAAGTGATGCAACAACTAAGTATTGAAAACATCCATCAATTTCCTTCGAGGTTATTGTAATTCGATAAGTTATTAGAAATGAGGATTAAAGAGGTTTTTAATCCTCATTTTTTTATGTAATATTTTCATCGATGTCAATTTATTCTTGTAAATTGTTCCGAAATTCAGGAATTGACCTATTCTTAAATTTTGCTGTATCAACCTAATCATCATGTTATTCAAAAACCTAAATCAATTATGGCTCATTTGCCTATTTATCTTATCAAACCTTACTCTACACGCCCAAATCGCTGTAAAACTAAATGAACATCAGGAATTCAAATATGACTTGAAAAAAGGAAGTTTCTCCTTGTTTGAAGACAAACGTCCTGTTTTTGAGAACGCCATATCTGCTTATCAATTAAAGGGTGTCGATCAGCTATCCATTACATCCAAGAACGGAAGGGCACTAAAACAAAAATTCAAAGATTCTGCTGGAATAGGAATATGTTATTCCATCGAACATCCTGCAATAAATGGGACGAAGGCAATTCAAAACTTTTATTTTTATGAAGGCAGTTCCTTCATCGTCATGGAAGTGGTTTTAAAAGGCCGAAATATCAGCTCTAATTCAATTACTCCATTCCTCTTAAGCAATGGGTCATTTCTATCAAATAAAAGCCTTAGCTCTGTTTTTGTGCCTTTTGATAATGATACATTCATTTCTTATGAGCAGAAAGACCTTGATAGTAACCTTTATCAGAGTTCTGAGGTCGGAATATTATATGACAAACAAGATCAATCTGGATTTATCCTCGCTTCCATCGATCAATCAAACTGGAAGTCTGGTATCCTGGCCAAACAAGAGAATAAACAGACTGACCTTTCGTTAAAAAATGGATATACCAATGTGGGCATTACACGCGATTCTATGGAGCATGGTTATCTGTCGGGAAATGAAATCCGCTCATCCAAGGTATTAATCTCCTATCATAAAAATTGGCAAGAAGGTTTGGAGGAATACGCGAAGTTCCAAAGAAAGCTGAATCAACCCCATTTGAAAGCTTGGAATCAGGGAACTCCAGTGGGTTGGAATAGTTGGGGCGTCATTCAAACAAAATTATCCTGGGAAAATGCGACAAAAACAGTTGATTATTTCAAGAATAACATTCCAGAATTTAGAAACGAAAATGGCAAGGCTTATATTGATTTGGATTCTTTTTGGGACAATATGGTTCCAGGAGGTATGTCTGGTGATTACAGCAAGTTGAAAGAATTTGTAGCTTACTGTAAGGCGGCTGGATTAGAACCAGGGGTATATTGGGCGCCTTTTACTGATTGGGGGCATGGATCAGGTCCTGATCGTAAGGCAGAAGGTTCAGATTATACTTTTGGGGAGATGTGGACTAAAACCGCAGCCGGCTATCATGATTTAGATGGTGGGCGTGCATTGGACCCTACTCACCCGGGTACTCAGGCAAGGATGAAGTTTATTCTTGGAAAACTGAAAGAATGTGGATTCAAGATGATAAAAATTGATTTCCTTTCGCATGGAGCAATTGAATCTAGTAAGTTCTACAATCCAAATGTTAAAACCGGCATGCAAGCTTATGCTGTTGGCATGAAACTTCTCAATGATATCTTGGATAACCAAATGCTAATTTATGCGGCTATCTCCCCTTCCATCGCGACTTACAAATACAGCCATATGCGTAGAATTGCTTGTGATGCTTGGAAAACAATTGACCAAACAGCATACACTTTAAACTCAGTAACCTTTGGCTGGTGGCAAACTTATCTATACGATTACATCGACGCCGATCATTTGGTCTTTATTGGAGAATCCCACCCTACCAATTTGGCTAGGTTTTTATCTGGTGTGGTTGCTGGACCAATCATTTTAGGTGATGATTTTTCCATAAAAGAAGAATGGCACACTGAAATGGAACCAATCCTTCAAAACAAGGAGATATTAAAAGTTATTAAAAATGGGAAAAGCTTTCGCCCATTGCCGATTATGAAGGATAATAAGACCAGCAATGTGTATTTCAAGCAAGATGGGGATAACAGTTATTTGATAAGCTTTAATTTTAAAGAGGAGCCTAGCAGCTTTCAAATAGACCCTAAGAACTTAGAATTGAAAAGGTTTAGTAAAATGACCGATATGCTGAATAATCAAGAAAGTAATGTGGAAACAACTATCAATATAGAATTTGAAGGCATAGGCGCGAAAATATTCAAATTGGATTAATATTGGCCTTTAGACTCGTAGTGAAAGAGTATTAAATGTTGCGAATATGACTAATTGCCTAATCAATTTCATACTGGAGGATTTTGTATTTAGACCTACAAAAATCCCCCAGATTTAAATATATGCTTATTTTCCTCCGAATTTCTCTTCAAATGCTTTCTCTAAGGAGAACATTTCGTCACGCAATTTAGCAGCTTCCAAGAATTCCATTTCCTTAGCAGCTTTTTCCATGCGTTTTCTAACAGTCTCAATGGCTTTCTTCATTTCCTTCTCACTCATGTATTCGATTAAAGGATCAGCGGCTACAGATGCACCGGCCTCTGGTTCAATATAAGCCTTAGGTTCACCTTTGAAGTCAGCAACAGAGGTTTGTTCCAAAATCTCTTCTTTCGTTTTGCCTACGGTTCTTGGTGTAATACCATGTTCCAAATTATACGCAATTTGCTTATCTCTTCTTCGATTGGTTTCTTCGATGGTCACCCGCATACTATCTGTCATCTTATCGGCATACATGATCACCCGGCCTTTATCATTTCTTGCCGCACGACCGATGGTCTGGATCAAGGATCTCTCAGAGCGTAAGAATCCCTCCTTATCAGCGTCCAAGATAGCTACCAAAGTGACCTCTGGTAAATCCAATCCTTCCCTCAACAAGTTCACCCCTACCAAGACATCAAACTCCCCTAATCGCAAACCTCTAAGAATCTCCACCCGTTCTAAAGTTTTTACTTCTGAATGGATATATCTTACTTTAATATTCAGTCGGGTCATATATTTCGTTAGCTCTTCAGCCATACGTTTGGTTAATGTTGTCGCCAGGATTCTTCCTCCTTCTTTAATGGTTTTATCCACTTCTTCAAGGAAGTCATCCACCTGATTGATAGCTGGCTTAACTTCTACCACAGGATCCAATAAGCCTGTCGGACGAATAACCTGCTCAACAACAACACCTTCAGTTTGTTGCAATTCATAATCTCCAGGTGTTGCAGATACATAAATAGTTTGATTAGTCAGCGATTCAAACTCTGGGAAATTCAAAGGCCTATTATCCAATGCGGCAGGCAATCGGAAACCGTGTTCTACCAAGGAGATCTTTCTAGAACGGTCACCACCATACATCGCACGCAATTGTGGAATGGTCACGTGACTTTCATCGATAACCAACAGATAATCTTCTGGAAAGTAATCTAACAAACAGAAGGGACGCATTCCTGGATCTCGACCATCAAAGAATCTGGAGTAATTCTCAATTCCTGAACAATATCCCAATTCACGCATCATCTCCAGATCATAGTTTACCCTTTCTTCCAGGCGCTTTGCTTCCAACATCTTGCCTTCATCCTCCAATTGCACCTTTCTGGCCATTAATTCATCCTGAATAGACCAAATCGATTGAGTAAACTTATCTTTCGGTGTAACGAATAGATTGGCAGGAAATAAAGCAAGGGTTTCATGCTTTTCTAGGGTCCTTCCAGATACAGGATCAATCTCACTCAATTCATCAATTTCATCTCCAAAGAAAGAAACCCGATAAGCAACATCCAAATATGCAGGATAAACATCAATGGTATCCCCTTTCACCCGGAAAGTACCACGCTTAAATTCAGCGGTGGTTCGTGCATATAAAATCTCAACAAGCTTATGTAAAAAAGCATTCCTACTGATGGTAGTCCCTACTCCAAAACGAAAAATAGATCTAGAAAAATCTTCTGGATTTCCCATTCCATAAATACAGGATACTGAAGAAACAACAATTACATCCCTTCTACCCGACATCAATGAAGAGGTAGTTGCCAGACGCAACTTTTCAATTTCTTCGTTGATGGCCAAATCCTTCTCGATATAAGTATTGGTATGAGCGATAAAAGCTTCGGGTTGGTAGTAATCGTAATAGGATACAAAATAATTCACCGCATTATTTGGGAAAAACTGTTTGAATTCTCCATATAATTGGGCAGCCAAGGTTTTATTATGACTTAGAATAAGCGTAGGTTTTTGCGTTTCCTGAATAACATTCGCAACGGTAAATGTCTTTCCGGACCCTGTTACCCCTAATAAAGTTTGATAGGTTTCACCTTGATCAACGCCGGCTACCAATTGTTCGATTGCTCCCGGTTGATCACCTGTGGGTTTATATTCTGATGTTAACTGAAATTTCATAGATTGCCTTTCGTTAACCTAAGTTATCAAATTTTATTCCCTTTCTAGATATCTGAGCTACAAACAAAAGAATCCAAAAAATTATTATTATTTTGGTAGTTAACAAGACTTTTTGTCATGGTCACAATTCTAACGAAGCAAAACAGCATTGCAAACCATTTCTTAGCGGAACTAAGGGATGTTGGGGTTCAAACAGATAGAATGCGATTCAGGAGAAATCTGGAACGCCTGGGCGAGATTATGGCCTATGAAATATCTAAAACTTTCGAATATAAATATTCCGAGGTAGACACCCCTCTTGGTGTTGCCAACACGCATTTGATGAGCAATCAACCTGTTATTGCCACCATAATTCGTGCGGGCTTACCTTTTCATCAAGGCTTTTTGAATTATTTTGATTCAGCTGATAGCGCCTTTATTGCGGCATTCAGACATACCAAAAAGAGTGGGGAGTTTGAAATCCATAAGAAGTATCAAAACACGCCAAACTTAGATGGCAAAATCGTGATAATGGCTGATCCTATGTTAGCGACAGGACGTAGTTTGGTGCTTTGCTGCAAGGATTTATTGAGCGATTATGATATCAAGGAGTTGCATATTGCAACAGTGATAGCTTCCGAGGAAGGCTTGCAACATGTACGTGCATTTCTTCCTGAAGTACAAATTTGGGTCGGTGCTGTAGATAATGAATTGACCAGTAAATCCTACATTGTTCCTGGCTTAGGTGATGCCGGAGACCTTGCATTTGGAAATAAAGAATAGGTTAAAAGAATAAAAAGAAACAAATACTTAGCAATTACTTAATATATAACACAAAGATAATGAAACACATATCCGTAAATTTAATAAACAAATTTTCATACTATGGAATGGCAAAAATACAACGGAGAGATAATAAAACTTCCTTTATGGTCTGCAGTTGAGGAGACCATCATCAAGGAGAAGAACGCAGGTAACAAACTTAAAGTCTACATTGGTACAGATTCTCAAGTAAAACGTGGAACTGTCGAGTTTGCAACCGTAGTGGTCTTCCTCAGGGAACACCGCGGTGGATTCATGTTTATCCATAAGGATAGAAAAAACCACAACATGACCATCAAAGAAAGAATGCTTTTAGAAGTTCAGCATTCCATCGAAACAGCTTATGAACTTTGCCCCTTGTTAGATCAATATCAAATCGATCTAGAAGTCCATGCCGACATCAATACAAACCCTAATTTTCAATCCAATACTGCACTTAAGGAAGCCATGGGCTATATCCTAGGTATGGGTTTTATTTTTAAGGCTAAACCCGAATCTTTTGCTAGTACAAATTGCGCCAATAAACTGGTTCAATAAGTCCTACAAAAGTTCTATTTCCCTTTAAATACCATCTTTAGTTAACCCCAAAAACTGAAGGTTGTAAAACTCACTCTCTCATTTAGGATCTAATTCCTTAGGTCTCTAAAAATCTTCTCCCCTAATTTATCCATATTCTACATTCAATTATTTAATTTATTCAACCTCCTTTTTATCTCCTTGCTAATTTTTTAGTAAATTCATTAAAACCAATCGTATTGAACCAATTATGAAGATATATTTGATTCTAACCTCTCTCTTAATTTGCTCTGGTCTGTTTGCTCAAAACAAAGAAGAACTTTCTAAGATAAAATCTTTAAAATCTGAAATCATTCCTTTGAACCTTAATGAGAATTCTGAGTTCATTCAAAACAAGAAAAAACTAAAGCAGTACATAGCTGATGCAAGTATTGTCCTACTCGGTGAGGAATCCCATGGTGATGGCACTGCCTTTAAGACGAAATCTGAATTGGTCAAGTTTCTTCATCAAGAGCTAGGTTTTAATGTTATTGCATTTGAAAGTAGCATGTACTTAGCGGAGAAATCATTTCAAAATATCCAAAATAAGGAAGATGCAAAGCTGGAACTGAGACGTTCGATTACTCCTTTATGGGGATGGGCAGTTGAAGTTCAACCATTGATCAACTATATAGATGAGCAAAAACAATCTACCCATCCGCTAATTGTATCAGGTTTTGATCATCAAGAAATCTCCCAAACAGATCGAGAGACTTTTCCATTTGAATTATACAACAGCATGGAGAAAGAGAACATTAATTTTAAAGACCAAGAGGAACAAAATGCTTTTTTCAAATTTTATGCTCTTTTATCTAGCCAATTCTATGGAAGGAATGAAAACCTAACTCTTGATTCCTTAAACTACTTGTTGTCTACATTTAACAATGCCGGTGCAAGAATCCTTGCTGATCTGGAAAAGTTGGAAGGAAAGGATATGGAACTGCTTACACAAAGTATGAGGAACAAACTAGCTGTTGCGACGAATGCGGTATATAGAAAAGTTAATGATTCCCGATTCAATGAATATACTCGTGATTCCGTTATGGCCGAAAATATTATCTGGCTAAAAGAAAAAAGATACCCGAATCAAAAAATAATCATTTGGGCAGCAAATTTACATAATGCAAGAAATGCAGGTTCTCCATATAAAACCACAATGGGTGATTATATTTACAGAAAATATAAAGATGAGCTATATTCCATAGGTTTTGTCGCCAACAAAGGTGAAATGGGCAACGTTCAGATGCAAAATAGCAGGCCCATAGAACCGGCAAAGGAAAATACATTGGAATACCTTTTCTCCAAAACAGAGGTGCCAAATTTCTTCCTGGATTTCAAATCTTTTAAGAAAACAAAAAAAGGAAAATGGCTCAATAATAATTTAGACATGCGTCCATTTGGTTATATGGAGCAAAATAAAAACTGGACTGATATCTTTGATGCAGTCATATTTAATAATGAGATGGGAAGAGTAAATTTATTTAAAGTCAAGTAGGTCAAAGGATGCAGGAATATCTTCAGGAATTATATCAACAATTTCTTCTTACTTCAGGCCTTGAGTGGCTAGCTACCATTACAGGCTTCTTATGTGTTTATCTAGCGGCTAAACAGAATATCTGGAACTGGCCAATCAGTATTATTTCGGTCCTCACCTATCTGTATATTTTCTACCACAATAAACTTTACGGTGACTCTATTCTACAGATTTATTTCTTGAGTACAGCCATTTACGGTTGGTATTATTGGAATAAAAGAGCTCATTCGGATGAAAAACCAATCAGCTCATTTAAGACGAAAGAAATGTTGATCACCATTTTGGCAATCGCAGTACTGGCAGGCATAATTGGATTATTATTGGATAGATTTACTGATACCGATGTTCCTTATGCTGATGGTTTCTGTACCGCAACAAGTTTTGTTGCCCAGTTTTTAATGACGCGAAAGGTATTACAAAACTGGTTATTATGGGTCTTTGTCGACATATGCTATATCCCACTTTACTTACATAAAAACCTTATTCTAACAGCAGTACTGTACTTGGCCTTTGCAATAATTGCCTGGAATGGATACCGAGATTGGAAAAAAACCTATCAAAAATTTCAGTAATATTGCCAATCTATGGAAAAGGAAAGTGGTAAGTTGCTTAAAGTTGCTGTAGTTGGACCTGAATCAACGGGTAAATCAACCATGGCAAACTATTTAGCAAAAGAATTAGGAACAGTTTGTGTTCCTGAATACGCTCGATTTTATTGTAAAAACTTAAACAATCAATATACCTTGCAGGACGAAGTCAATATGTACTACGGACAGATTGCTTTGGAGGAAGCATTAACACCTACTGCGAAGAATGGAGTTTTAATTTGTGATACAACCATACTGACCGTAAAAATATGGTCTGACCATTTGTTCGGACATACCCCAAATGAAGTAACTGAGGACATTAAAACGAGGAAATATGACCTCTATTTACTGATGGACATTGACCTTCCATGGGAGGATGATCCTTTACGAGATTTCCCAACCGAAAGAACCCATTTTATGCAAGTCTGGAAAGATGAATTAGCCAACCTAAAGGCGAATTATGAAGTCATCTCCGGACTGGATCAACAACGACTACATAACGGTCTTCAAGCCGTAAAAAAATATCTATAATAAGAAAGCCGAGAAAAATTTCTCGGCTTTCTTATTTATATTTTCAGCATTCAGCAAGGTATAAAGTCTAATAGCCATAGGTCTAAATACTAAATACTCTCTACTAAATACTAAATACTCTCTACTAAATACTACTATTAGTAACGGTAAGCTTCTGGCTTATAAGGACCTTCCACTGTCACACCGATATATTCAGCTTGCTCCGGAGTCAATTCATCCAATTCCACACCGATATGTGCAAGGTGTAAGCGAGCAACCTTCTCATCCAAATGCTTAGGTAGAGTGTAAACTTCTTTCTTGTACTGATCAGTATTTGTCCAAAGTTCCAATTGCGCTAAAGTTTGGTTTGTAAATGAATTCGACATTACAAATGATGGGTGACCAGTAGCACATCCTAAGTTTACTAAACGACCTTCAGCTAATAAAATGATATCCTTACCATCGATAGTGTATTTATCAACCTGCGGTTTAATTTCAACTTTAGAATCACCGTAGTTTCCATTTAACCAAGCAACATCGATTTCATTATCGAAGTGACCGATATTACAAACCACCGTTTTATCTTTCATCGCTTTGAAATGTTCAGGGCGGATGATATCTTTATTACCTGTAGTTGTTACTACAATGTTTGCTTCTTTAATAGCATCAGACATTTTCTTAACCTCATATCCTTCCATTGCAGCTTGCAATGCACAGATAGGATCAATTTCTGTAACAAGAACACGAACACCAGCAGAACGCAATGACTCTGCAGATCCTTTACCTACATCTCCGTAACCTGCAACAACTGCTACTTTACCTGCTAACATTAAATCAGTAGCACGACGAATAGCATCTACCAAAGATTCACGACATCCGTATTTATTATCAAATTTTGACTTTGTAACAGAGTCATTCACATTGATTGCTGGTAAATGTAGTGTTCCATTCTTCATACGCTCGTATAAACGGTGAACACCTGTTGTAGTTTCTTCGGAAAGACCTTTGATTCCATCAATTAATTCAGGGAATTGGTCAAACACCATATTTGTTAAATCACCACCATCATCCAAGATCATGTTTAATGGCTGACGATCTTCACCAAAAAATAAAGTTTGTTCTATACACCAGTTAAACTCTTCCTCATTCATACCTTTCCAAGCATAAACTGGGATTCCTGCAGCAGCAATTGCAGCAGCAGCATGATCCTGAGTCGAGAAGATATTACATGAAGACCAAGATACATCAGCACCAAGCTCTACAAGAGTTTCAATCAATACCGCAGTTTGAATGGTCATGTGTAAACATCCTGCAATACGTGCTCCTTTTAAAGGTTTTGTAGCTCCAAATTCAGCGCGTAAGGACATTAAACCTGGCATTTCAGCCTCCGCTAATTCTATTTCTTTACGACCCCACTCAGCTAAAGAAATATCTTTCACTTTGTATGGAACGTAAGTAGTTTCTAATGATGACATAGTTTTCCTTTTTGTTTTTTCGAAGCACAAAATTACTTGATAGTCAAATCAATTCAAAACATTGTGACATTATTCGGCATAAATTGACATTTTCTTGAGGATATCATCTTGACTATCGCCTCTTTTAAAAGTATATTTGCATAAATCATTAAGAATAAAACTATGTATCCAGAATATTTAGTAGCTCCAATGCGTCAAGAACTAGTTGATGCTGGATTTCAAGAACTTAAATCCGCAGCTGAAGTGGATTCTGCAATTCCTTCTGAAGGAACTGTATTTGTGGTAGTAAACTCTGTATGTGGCTGTGCGGCTGCAAATGCTCGCCCTGCTGCCAAATTCGCAGTGAAAAATGAAAAACATCCTGACAAATTAGTTACTGTTTTTGCCGGAATGGAAAAAGATGCAGTAGATAAAGCTCGTCAGTATATGTTGCCTTACCCTCCATCTTCGCCTGCAATGGCCCTATTCAAAGATGGTAAATTGGTTCACATGATAGAAAGACATATGATTGAAGGCAGACCTGCTCAAATGATCGCGGACAACCTAGTTGCTGCTTTCGACGAGTACTGCTAACATTCATTATATTTTGATTTTTGAATATCGAAAAAGCTTCTTTTATCCGTAAAAGAAGCTTTTTCATTTCAAGCCTTTTTCGGCTTTTTCTTAGTACATTTGTTTTTGTATCATCCTAACAATATGATGAATATTAAAACAAACCTGATATTTCTATTTTTTATTAGCTTATTCTTTAGCTGCACCACCAACAAACAGATAGACCTAATCGTTTACAACGCTAAAGTTTATACCGTGGACTCCTTGTTCTCAACAGTGGAAGCATTTGCTGTGAATAATGGTGTCATCGTTGAAACCGGCGAATCCCAAAGCCTATTGAATAAGTATGATGCTAAAGAAAAAATCGATGTACAAGGTAAATTCATCTATCCAGGATTTTACGACGCTCATGCTCATTTCTTTATGCTTGCCGAAGCAATGGATGAAGTCAATTTAGTCGGCTCAAAATCGTATGAGGAGGTTATCCAACGCCTAAAGACTTATGTTGAAGCGAACCCCAATAAGAAATGGATAGTTGGTAATGGCTGGGACCAAAACCTTTGGGAAGACAAAAATTTCCCTACCCGTGATTCATTAGACAAGTACTTCCCCAATATTCCCATTTATTTAACGAGAGTAGATTATCATGCCGCTCTAGCCAATGGCAAAGCACTTGAAAAAGCAGCCTTGGATAGTGCTTACTTTGTTGAAGGAGGCGTAATTTCTGTGAATAAAGAAGGATTGCCTGATGGTATTCTAATTGATAATGCCATGGGATTAGTGCAGAGCCATATCCCAAAAGAACAGAACTCGGCATTATTAAAAATTCTAAGAAGAGCACAGGATTCTCTATTATCGGTGGGCTTGACCAGCATTGTCGATGCAGGACTGAATAAAGACCAGATTGAATCATTGAAAATCTTTTATAATGAAGACTCATTGGCTATCCGCGATTATGCCATGGTGATGGCAACTGACGAAAGCATTAAAGAATACCTTCGTTCAGGAACTTTTGAATCTGACAGATTAACCGTTCGTTCTTTTAAATTAATGGCAGACGGTGCTTTGGGTTCTCGTGGTGCTTGTCTCTTACATCCTTACCATGATGCCCCAACCAGTGGATTTTTATTAAAAAGCCCTGAGGAATTCGATAAGACCATTAAAAAATTAGCCAACAGCAATTTCCAGGTGAACACCCATGCTATTGGTGACTCAGCCAACCGAATAATTCTGGATACCTATGGAAAATATTTAAAAGATGGCAAGAATCGTCGCTGGCGGATTGAACATGCGCAAATCATTGCCCCTAATGACTTCGCTAAATTCAAAGACTTTCAGATTATTCCTTCCGTTCAACCTACACATGCTACCTCAGATATGTACTGGGCAGAAGATCGGATCGGACCGGAAAGAATCAAAGGTGCCTATGCTTACAAAAAACTATTGGAAGAATATGGTTTACTGGCACTTGGAAGTGATTTCCCCGTGGAACATTATAATCCGCTTTATGGGTTTCATGCCGCTGTGGCAAGGGTAGACAAAGTCGGATTCCCTAAAGGTGGCTTCCAAATGGAAAATGCTATCTCCAGAGAACAAGCCCTGAAAGGAATGACCATTTGGGCAGCATATTCCTGCTTCCAGGAAAAGAAACGTGGTAGCATTGAAAAAGGAAAAGATGCCGATTTCGTTATTCTCGAAGATGATATTATGACCGCAGAAAATGAAAAATTGCGCGATATCAAAACCCTGAGAACCGTTATTGCTGGTCAAACAGAATACTTGCGAAAATAAATCCTATAGCACTTAATATTGGATGGGTCTGAAATAGGTCAATAATCCTGCTGCCAGCAGCAACATTGGAATTCCAAAGATGACCTGCAAAAATAGAAAATACTGCAACGAATGGATTGCTAAAAGATCCCGGTCTACATCCTGCCCTTTATAAACAGTACTGAAACCAGATTTAAAATAGGAATGCGCTTGTGCCATTTGAATAAGTACATTGTATTCTTGACCTCTGGGAAAGGCTTCTAAATATTTAAACGCTCGAACATCCATCCTTTTAAAATGAATTAGCGTATTATTTGCAAATTCATCATCCAAATGATTATTCAGCTCCTCCCTACTGAATACTTTATGATAATCAAAAGCTAACCAAGCTTTCGCATGCGACCTATAGGGATCTGCACTAGCAAAGATTGGGACAATAAATAAAATACTCACCTTATACTTCCCAAAGCTGAATATATTGGGTTCACTAATGGTCCGCAATGGAATTACTTGCAAGCGATCCACATACCAATCATCTAATTCTAAAAAAATTGAACTCTTATGGGGCTTGACTTGATTGACACTATTCAGCCTAATGACACTTCCAAAATTATAACGTATTGATTTGGATAAGGGAGGAAATAAGATGGCTGTAAGCACAGGAAGGATGATCAGACAAACAATCAGTGGAGCATAGTTTATCTCGGATATATCAGAATAGAATCTTTCGAATAATGGCTTGCGGATCAGAAGGACCGCAGCAATACTAGTAATGACTGGTATGACCCAAGCTAACCACTCGGGAGGATTTATATTCCAACTGGAAATGATGAGGTAGTAAAATAAGCTGCAAACTAGAAGCAGAATAAGCTCTAAAATAAATAATGGAAAAAAAATCCTTTTGAAAAACATAATTCTTCACCTCTAGTTTCAACCTAAAAATAATGTATTTCAAAAAAAAATCCTTAGAAATTCTAAGGATTTAATTTTATTGCATATCGAATAAATGTTTTTCTGCATGGTAAGAGGATCTTACCAATGGTCCAGATTCAACATATTTGAATCCCATTTTTAAACCAATTTCTTTATATTTTTCAAATTGCTCAGGAGTAACCCAATCAATTACCGGGTGATGCGCTTTGGTTGGTTGTAAATACTGACCAATGGTTAATATATCAACACCTACATTGAATAAGTCTTGCATTGTTTCAATTACATCCTCTTCTGTCTCTCCCAATCCAAGCATAATCCCTGACTTAGTACGCAATCCAGCTTCTGAAATTCTTCTTAAACATTCCAATGAACGATCATACTTCGCTTGAATACGAACTTCACGTGTCAACCTCCTCACTGTTTCAATATTATGCGAAACAACCTCCGGACGAACCGCTAATACACGATCTAAATTCTCCCATTGTCCTTTGAAATCAGGAATTAAAGTTTCCAAAGTAGTTTCTGGACTCTCTCTGCGGATCGCTAAAATAGTTTCAGCCCAAATCTGCGAACCTCCATCTTTCTGATCATCACGGTCAACAGAGGTAATCACACAGTGTTTAACCTGCATCAACTTCACTGAATTCGCTACACGGTTTGGCTCATCCAGGTCTACCGGCAATGGGCGACCCGTCGCAACTGCACAAAATGAGCATGAACGCGTACAGATATTTCCTAGGATCATAAAGGTCGCAGTACCTGCTCCCCAACACTCTCCCATATTTGGACAATTACCACTCTCACAAATGGTATGCAACTTATGTTCATCAACCAAACTCCTAACATGTCGGTATTCTTTTCCAACTGGTAGCTTCACGCGTAACCAGTCTGGTTTGCGCTGAGTTTGATTTACTGGAATTACAGGAAGTTCAATCATGCTACAAAGTTAATCATATTTACATTATTTCTTAGAAATGAATGTTAGGATAATCTCATAAAAACTATGACTGTAATTTATTGTTATTTAAATAATATTTTTTTAAGGACATTTGTTTTTAAATCAAACCCTTATTCCCCAATATGGTTAATCATCTGCAAAAACTCTTGGTACTCCTTTGTTTTTTTCCCCTCTTGACACAAGCGCAAGACAAGGAAATAGCAATCATACCTCGCCCTTCAAAAGTCATCAGCCATGAAGGCGAATTAATTCTAAACCAAAAATTCGACCTTTTCTACACTGAAGATTTTTCACAAATACTCCCACTATTAAACGAAATCCCAGGTTTACAAGTCGGAAATTCTGAATTGGTCAAAAAAGTTAAAAAACAAAACCAGATAGGTGTCCGATTATTTAAGGCAACTGAGTTCGATCGTGTGGACCCCAATGGCTATCTTATCGAAATCGATGATAAAGGAATTTTATTAAAAGCGCATACACCACAGGCCATGATCCCTGGAATCTATAGCTTGGTTCAATTGGCTTACCTGAATAATTCAAATGCACTGCCCTATGTCCGAATCGAGGATAAAGCCCGATTCCAATACCGCGGTATGCATTTGGATGTCTCCAGAAACTTTATGCCCTTTTCATTTCTCAAAAAATATATTGATTTGTTGGCACTATATAAGTTCAATTACTTTCATTGGCATCTGACGGATGGAGCTGGTTGGCGATTAGAGATTAAACAATATCCTGAACTAACGAAAAAGGCGGCTTGGAGAACCCATACTTTATGGAAAGACTGGTGGAATAATGGGCGACAATATGTTGATGAAGGAACTCCAAATGCTAGCGGTGGTTATTATACGCAGGATCAGGCAAGGGAATTAGTGGCCTATGCTGCGCAACGCGGAATTACCATTATCCCTGAAATTGAGATGCCAGGACACTCCGAAGAGGTATTGGCGGTATTCCCTGAATTATCATGTACCGGAAAACCATACACTCAAGGTGAATTTTGTTTAGGCAATGAAGATACCTACAAATTCCTAAAGAATGTTTTGGATGAGGTACTGACTATTTTCCCTTCTCAATATATCCATATTGGTGGGGATGAAGCGGATAAATCACATTGGAAAAATTGCCCTAAATGTCAAGCATTGATGGAAAGGGACAGTTTAAAATCTGAGGATGAACTGCAGGCCTATGCCATCAAACAAATGGATGAGTATCTGCAGTCCAAAGGCAGAAAGTTAATTGGATGGGATGAAATATTGGAAGGTGGATTAAGTCCAGGTGCGACGGTGATGAGCTGGAGAGGCGAAGAAGGCGGAATTAAATCAGCAAATGCTGGCCATGATGTAATTATGACTCCAGGGGCTTATCTTTATTTTGACGGCTATCAGACTGACCCTAGAACCCAACCTGAAGCACTCGGTGGATTTTTGCCATTGGAAAAAGTATATAGCTATAATCCTATCCCAGAAGGCATCCAAGAAGATAAAAAGAAACATATCCTAGGAGCACAAGCAAACTTATGGACCGAGCATATCCCGACTTATCAACATGTGGAATATATGGCTTTCCCAAGGGCATTAGCACTTTCGGAAGTCGTTTGGACCGATCAAGAAAGTAAATCATGGAAGGATTTTCAAAAAAGACTTCAACAACATTATAAAATTCTGCAAAAAATGGAAGTGAATTATTATCGTCCTTCCTATAATGTTATCAGTAAAGTCAATTTTGATTCTACAAATGTGAAAAATACCGTGGTTCTAACTTCAGAACAGTACGAACCTAATATTCGCTATACCATTGATGGATCTGACCCGAATAGAACCTCTACGATATATAATTTGCCTGTTGAATTATCCAAATCGGCCGTTATTAAAGCTGCTTCATTCTTGGATTCCGCTAGGGTAAGCCCTGTTGAAACCATTGAACTGGATATCCATAAAGCCATTGGCAAAGAAGTCATTTATAAAACAGAATGGGAAGGTTATCCTGCTCAAGGAAATAGAACCTTGACCAACGGAATCAAAGGAACCTTAACCTACCAAGATGGACAATGGCAAGGCTTTACGAAGGGAGTAGATGTAATTGTGGATTTTGAACGTCGCGAGGAAATAAAATCTGTTGCCTTAGACTTTATGCAAATCCCAGCACCAGGAGTCTATTTCCCTGGTGAATTTACCGTTCTGGTATCTGACAATGGAAAAAGTTATCGGGAATTAGGAACAGTTAAAAACCAAGTCAGTACGACTGACCCTGCATTAAAGTTCCAAAAATTTGAAATCAAGCTGGACAAACCGGTTATGGCGAGGTATGTTCAAATAAAGGCAACCAACCCCATGAAAGGGTATTTATTTGCTGACGAGATTGTAATATATTAACAATGAAGGGAATTCAAATTATCGAGTTCCCTTTTTTATTAAACAGAAAACCTCTTGAAGCGTCCTGATGTTAATGGGATGGAAGGTTTGAAGAATATTTAATTAGGGTACAAAGTTGTCACTAATTTTTCAATGAAATAATTCGTTCATTTATAAAATAAAAATGTAACTTTGCACTCCGACAAAGCAGTCGGAATATCACCTCCCATTAAGGCAACTTCTGTCTGCAACAGTCCACTTAATTATTTGTATTTAACAATTGAAATAAAAAATAATGCCTAGAAACACCTCCATCAATTCGGTATTAATCATTGGATCTGGACCTATTGTTATTGGACAAGCCTGTGAATTTGACTATTCAGGATCACAAGCCGCATTGTCTCTAAAAGAAGAAGGAATTTCAGTATCCATCATTAATTCAAACCCAGCTACAATCATGACCGATAGTGTTGTAGCAGATCACGTGTATTTACTTCCATTGACTTGCGAAAGCATTGAACAGATTTTACAAGAACGTCAAATCGATGCTGTCCTTCCAACAATGGGTGGTCAAACAGCTTTAAACCTTTGTATTGAAGCTTCTAACCGTGGTATTTGGGACAAATACAATGTTAAAGTGATAGGAGTTGATGTAGCTGCTATCGAAAAAACAGAAAACCGTGAAGAGTTCCGTCAATTAATGATTGATATCGGTGTTGGAGTAGCTAACTCCAAAATCGCAAACTCCTTCTTAGAAGGTAAAGAGGCAGCTCAGTTAATCGGATTCCCATTAGTAATTCGTCCTTCTTATACATTAGCAGGAACCGGAGGTGGTTTTGTGCATAAAAAAGAAGAATTCGATGCGGCATTAAACAGAGGTTTACATGCATCCCCTACTCACGAAGTATTGGTTGAACAAGCAGTATTGGGTTGGAAAGAATTTGAATTAGAATTATTACGTGATACCAATGACAACGTAATTATCATCTGTACCATTGAGAACTTTGACCCAATGGGTATTCATACGGGTGACTCGATTACAGTTGCTCCAGGAATGACGCTTTCTGATAAATGTTATCAAGACATGCGTAATCAAGCGATTAAAATGATGCGCTCTATCGGTAACTTTGCAGGTGGTTGTAATGTTCAGTTCTCTGTTAACCCAGAAAACGAAGAAATTATCGCTATCGAGATCAACCCTCGTGTATCTCGTTCATCTGCTTTAGCATCTAAAGCTACAGGTTACCCAATTGCAAAAATCGCTGCGAAATTAGCAATCGGATACAACCTTGATGAATTACAAAATCAAATCACTAAAAATACTTCTGCATACTTTGAACCTACTTTAGACTATGTCATCGTTAAAGTTCCACGCTTTAACTTTGATAAATTCAAAGGTGCAAATAAAGAATTAGGCTTACAGATGAAAGCTGTAGGTGAAGTAATGGCAATCGGCCGTACTTTCATCGAAGCACTTCAGAAAGCAGCTCAATCATTAGAAACTGGCCGCGCTGGTCTTGGTGCAGATGGCCGTCAATCTAGAAACTTAGAGGAAATCATGCACAGCTTGGAGCATCCAAGTGCTGATCGTCTTTTCCATATCAAAGATGCTTTTGAATTAGGCGTTCCTTTGGAATCCATTCGTAAAGCAACCTTAATCGACAAATGGTTCTTAGTACAAATTCAAGAACTTGTTCAATTAGAAGGTGAATTACGCAGATACCAATTAAATAATATCCCTCGCGACTTCTTCATGACCTTGAAACAAAAAGGTTATTCTGATATTCAAATCGCTTGGTTATTGGGTAATACAACGGAAGATGAAGTTTATGCGCGTCGTAAAGAATTAGGCATCCGTCGTGTTTACAAGATGGTAGACACTTGTGCTGCTGAATTCCCTGCTCAAACTCCATACTACTACTCGACTTTCGAGGATGAAAACGAGTCCACAGCATCTGACCGCAAAAAAATTATCGTGCTAGGTTCAGGACCAAACCGTATCGGTCAAGGTATTGAATTTGACTACTCTTGTGTACACGGATTATTAGCAGCTAAAGAATGTGGCTACGAGGCTATCATGGTGAATTGTAACCCTGAAACGGTATCTACTGACTTTAACATGGCTGATAAACTTTACTTCGAGCCTGTATTCTGGGAACATGTTCGTGAAATCATCGAACTTGAAAAACCTGAAGGTGTAATCGTTCAGTTAGGTGGTCAAACTGCCCTAAAAATGGCAGAACGTTTAGAGGCTGAAGGTGTTAAAATTATCGGAACAAACTTCTCAAACATGGACTTAGCTGAAGACCGTGGAAGTTTCTCTGATTTATTGAAAGACCTAGATATTCCTTACCCTAAATATGGTGTTGCTACTTCAGCAGAAGAAGCTATCAAAGTAGCGAATGAAGTTGGATACCCTGTATTAGTTCGTCCTTCATATGTATTGGGTGGACAAGGAATGAGTATTGTGATCAACGATGAAGACTTGGAAAAAGCAGTAGTGAACCTATTGAAAAACCTTCCTGGAAATCATATCCTGATTGACCACTTCTTGGATAGAGCTGAAGAAGCAGAATCAGATTCAATCTGTGATGGCGAAGATGTTCACATCATCGGAATGATGGAGCATATTGAGCCTGCAGGTATCCACTCTGGTGACTCATCAGCAGTATTGCCTCCATTTAGCTTATCTGAGACTGTTCAGAAGAAAATGGAAGAATACACCATTAAATTGGCAAAAGCATTGAACGTAATTGGTCTATTGAACATCCAGTTCGCAATTAAAGATGAAAATGTATTTGTAATCGAGGCCAACCCTCGTGCTTCACGTACTGTGCCTTTCATCGCAAAAGCTTATGATGTTCCTTATATCAATATCGCTACTAAAGTGATGTTAGGTGAAAACAAATTGAAAGATTTCACCATCACACGTAAATTAAATGGTTATGCGATTAAAGAACCTGTATTCTCCTTCTCAAAATTCCCAGAAGTTGATAAACAATTAGGCCCTGAAATGAAATCTACTGGTGAAGCTATCCGCTTTATCAAAGACTTAAATGATCCTCACTTCAGAGAACTTTATAGCAAAAAATCTATGTTCTTAAATGCGCAGTAGTATTTAGTAGAGAGTATTTAGTATTTAGACCTATGGTTGATACTAAATACTAACATAAGTAAAAGGTCTGAGAATTAATTCTCAGACCTTTTTTTATCAGACCCCAAAGTCTAAATACTCTATACTAACTACTAAATACTAGATACTAGATACTAGACAGCATCTTTAACGCATCGAAATCCAACATTATTGGTTGGTGAGTTAATTTCACCTTTCCCGCGGCTACCCGCTTTATAGCGTTCGCAATATTCATCATTACATAAAAAGGATCCTCCACGTTGTACTCGCTTCACCGTACCTGGCTCTTGCGGATCATATGAATCGGCTGGTCCTTTCGGATTGTCCTTTGGACTCTGCTGATAATAATCAGGACGGTAATAATCTGAACACCATTCCCACACATTTCCTTCCATATCGTATAAACCATAGGCATTCGCAGGATATGATTTTACAGGTGCTGTAGTTTCAAAGCCATCCTCCATGCTATTCTTGGTCGGAAATTCTCCTTGGTAAATATTGGCTAACCATTTGCCATTCTCCAATTTCTCGGTTCCCCAATAATAGGTTTCAGACTGATGTTTCCCTGCCTTTGCTGCATATTCCCACTCTGCCTCCGTTGGTAAGCGCTTTCCTGCCCACTTCGCATAGGCTGCCGCATCTTCATAAGCCAACTGAGTCACAGGGTGATTCTCTTTCCCTTTTATGGAGCTATTAGGACCTTCAGGATGCCTCCAATTTGCGTCTGGGACATATTCCCACCATTGCAGGTGATTCTGTAATCCCTGAACCTGCTTTGGCGTAGTGAAGACTGCCGAACCAGGAACCAGCAATGCCGGGTCTGCACCAGGAAAGTCCTTCGGATCCAAAGGTCGTTCTGCAACCGTTACATATCCCGTAGCTTTTACAAAAGCCGCAAACTGCGCATTCGTAACTTCATGAACATCCATGTAAAAAGAATTCACCGTCACCTTGTGGATAGGTTGAGCATCTGGGAAACTATTGCTCCCCATCTCAAAACTCCCTCCTTCTATCTTGACCATTTCTGCCTTATCCTCCCCGATCTTATCCACGGATGTCGAATCCTTTTTTAAATTCGCAAAACGTGAAGGAATTGAAGAAGTATTACATACTGCCACAGAATCTGAAAAACCAACCTCTGTTTTAGGCTTGGAAGAAGATTGACAGGCTATAAGAAATAATAAGGTATAGGGAATATATTTGAAAACGTTCATGGTCTAGGGTTGTGATATCTCTTATTACAAAGATAACAGAGTAATTTAAAATTGAAAATCCATGCTACTCAGCTGCAGAAAAAATAAAAGCTGCCCCATGAAGGGCAGCTTTCTATGAAATTATTGGAATTTTATTATTTCACGTCTAATTGAACATCCTTAGCATTAACTTTTGGACGGATCTTCGTGTTACCACCACCATTCAAAGTCATATCATGAGGTTTGTTCGTTTTCCAGTTTCCTCTTGTAAAATCTGGAATATCAACAGTTCTACTGTTTTTAGATACAGATTCAACACTTAATGGAACAATTGCACTCCATACCGCGCCATCATAAACTGTTTGATCCAATGGTAAACCATTACGTAGACAGTCAATTAATCTCCAGTCCATCATAAAGTCCATACCACCATGACCACCTACTTCTTTAGCTTGCTCACCAATGAACTTAACTAAATCAGGGGTATATTGAGTATATAATTGCTTTAACTCTTCTGGTTTAATGAAACTGTGTCCAAATGCAATTCCTTCTTCTGGATATTTCTGAGCGAATCCTTTAGTACCACTTAATAAGTGAATACGTGAATAAGGACGCGGAGAAGTAACATCATGTTGTACCATCAAGGTTTTTCCTTTTTCAGTTTTGATCAAGGTAGTATCCATGTTTCCTCTGAAGCGCTTGCCAACAAACTCTTTGTAGAAGTCATCAGTAGCTGCTAACTCCCTAGCTTTATCAGCCATCATAAAATCGTTGGATTGCATCGCTACTAAGTGGTTCATTTTATCCCCACAGTTGATGTTCATACATTGAGCAATTGGGCCAATTCCGTGAGTTGGGTATAAGTTACCATTCATTTTAATGTTCTCACGTAATCTCCACATATTATCATATCCGTTCTTAGCGAAGTTCAAACTCAATAAATCGTGGATATATGCACCTTCAGCATGTACTAATTCGCCGAATAACCCTTGGCGAACCATATTCAAGGTTAACATTTCGAAGAAATCATAACAACAGTTCTCCAACATCATACAATGTTTTTTCGTTGCTTCTGATGTTTTAACAACTTCCCAGATTTCTGAAACTGTTAATCCCATTGGTACTTCTGTTGCTGCGTGAGCACCAGATTTCATTGCTTCAATGGCCATTGGAGCATGGTATTCCCAAGGTGTAGTTATATATACTAAGTCTAGTTCTTCATTTTTCAACATAGACTTCCAACCATCTTCACCTGAATAAGCTTTTGCTTCTTTCAATCCTTTTTTAGTAAGGATCGTTTGAGCCTTAGCAACACGGTCAGCATGTTTATCACATAATGCCACGATCTCTGCTCCTTCAATATAAGAAAGACGATCTACAGCACCTGGACCACGCATTCCTAATCCAATAACGGCAATTTTTACTTTATCTATTTTCGGCGCAGCAAATCCGGACATATTGATTGCAGAACTTGCAAACACTTCATTCTGCAAAGACGGTAATGTAATCGCAACACTCGATAACAATCCTGCCTTCTTTAAAAAATCTCTACGTGAGTTATTCATAGTATAAATTTATTACTTAACTAAGTTACAAAATCAAGGGGGACTTTGTCCCCCTATAAATCACCTATTTTAAAACAAACTAAACAGTCTAAATTCGATTTATCACAAATTATGGGAAGGAATAATTTGGTCAAGGGGCTTGATTATCAAACCACTAATACAATTATAATACGATTTTTGATAAAACAAAAACTATTTAAGAACGCAAACGTTTGTCCAATTTGCACAACCGTTTGTTTTATGTCAAAATATTGAGACAATAGGGTTATAAATTGATGTTTCCAATCATTTCCTTCAAAGCCAATTCAGATAATTTCGCCTGTAAACGCGATGAATTGAATCGAGAAACCGCATTGATAAAGTTTTCTTGGGCATCCCGAAACTCAACCGCCGATATCGTTCCGATCTTATATTTCTCTAAAGTGATATTTAAATTCTGACGTGCAATATCCGCGTTGTTCTCCTCCAAACGGGCTAACGAGAGATTCGTCTGGTAGGATTCATAAGCTGTAGACATCGCTGTCTTAATGAATAAGTTCTGCTGGTCTATCATAATTCCAGAATTCTCCAATTGTATTTTAGCCACACGTTCGTTCCGGCGTTGATTGAATCCATCAAAAAGGTTGATGGATGCAGTTATCCCATAATTCAAACCTCGGGAGTTGGAACTGGACACGAAGCCTAAACTAGATTCTGATTCTGAAAAATTATAGCCCGTATTCAATCGAACAACTGGATACCTATTCCCTTTTATTCGCTTGACCTCCAATTCTGCCATTCTTTTATTGATCGCAATAATTTGAAGATCTGGATTATATTCCTTGGCCTTGGATAACAAATCATCGTAAATTAAGGAGTCATCATACTCCACCTCCCTTTCAACATCAAACTCAATATTTAATTCTCGAGCCATTAAACTATTCAAGGAAATTTTCAAATTCTTAACTACATTGGCCTGTCTTAACCGACTCGATTCATCTTCATTTAAGTTCACCTGAACATTCAATACTTCCAATCTGGAAGCTTTCCCAATCATAAAGCGATTCTCAGCAGTGCGCAATCTCTCCATCGATATATTGATACTGGAATCAATGGCATTTAATAGATTCTGTTGTTCTACTATCGTATAGTAGGTGGATATAACATCCGAAACCTTCGCCAAGATTGTTTTCTTTAATTCAAATTCGCCTTGCTTCTGTAATTCCTTTAATTGCTCATACCTTGAAAACATGGCAAAACCGTCAAATATCGTCCAACCAATACTGACTCCATAACTCATATTATTATTCTTCGCATTGCTTAAGGATCTTTTATCCCCATTCGCTTGAACCTGCGAGGAATTCATCACACTATTGTTCTGCGTAAAATTTCCCGTCACATTCGGAAGCATTCCGGCATTCCCATAGGTCAAATTCTCTTTGGCAACCCGTAGATCGTTCTGTGATAATTTGATTTCAAAATTATTCTCAAGTGCAATCTGAACAGCATCTTTTGCCGTCAATAAGCCCTGTGCAAATAAATTTATCCCTGTGTACAGGATTAAAAAGCCTACTAAGACTAGTTTCTTCATTTTATTGTTCAATTTCTTCAAGCTTTTTTATTTCTTCCAATTCAGGATGAAGATTTTTCTTTCTTGACATCATCAGGTAGAAGGCAGGTATCACGAATAGTGTCAATATCAATGCGAAAATGGTTCCGCCTACAATTACAACCCCCATACCTATCCTACTTGTAGATGCCGCTCCTAAAGACAAGGCAATTGGTAATGCTCCTAAAGCAATTGCTAAGGAGGTCATTAAAATTGGTCTTAAACGTGCCTCCGAAGCCGTTACTACAGCATCATATTTGTTGTATCCCTCCTCTCGGAGCTGGTTGGCAAATTCCACAATCAAAATACCGTTCTTCGTCACTAAACCAATCAACATAATGGTACCAATCTGGGAAAAGATATTCCATGATTGTCCAAATAACCAGAGTGAGAACATCGCCCCGGCAACCGCCATCGGAACAGTAATGATAATAATAATCGGGTCGATGAAACTTTCGAATTGGGCCGCAAGGATCAAGAAGATCAGTAATACAGCTAATCCAAATGCAAACATGGTATTGGATCCACTCTCCACAAAGTCTCTGGACTCACCACCTAGGTCTGTGGTAAACGTATCATCCAAAACTCGTTCTTTAATAGCCTCCATCGCTGCAATCCCATCTCCCATACTTCTTCCCGGTGCTAAACCTGCAGATACTGTTGCCGCCATATACCGATTGTTATGAAACAATTGCGGCGGACTGCTGCGTTCTTCTATTTCTACAATATTGTCTAGTTGAATCAATTGCCCTTGACTATTCTTCACAAAGATCGAAGCTAAATCCATCGGTGTGGAACGATCCTTACGATCAAACTGACCCATCACCTGATATTGCTTTCCATTCATCATGAAATAACCGAATCGCTGTCCTGAAAGCGACATCTGCAAAGTTTGGGCAACATCCAGAACGGATACTCCCAAGGATTGTGCTTTTTCACGATCTATGCTTACATATACTTCTGGCTTATTGAATTTCAGATTCACGTCCGTAATGGAGAAGGTATTATCCTTCGCCAACTCATCCATGAATTCGGGAATCTTTTCTTCCAATTTCTGGAAATTTGGGGCCTGAATAATATATTGAATTGGCAATCCACCTCTTCTATTTACTGAAATCGTAGGTTGCTGAGAAACTGAAACCCGACCTTCCGAATATCCACTGGTTAATCTGGAAAGATCATCTGCAATTTCTTGCTGCGATCTCTCTCTTTCATCCGGTTGTACCAAACCCAATCGGACAAAACCTGAATTGGAAGATGCAGACCCAAATCCTGGTGAAGTGATCACCAAACTAACTTTCTTCTCTGGAACGGAATCATTGATTAACATGGTTAGATCAGTCATAAACCTATCCATATAATCATAGGACACCCCTTCCGGAGCTGTTGCTCTTAAACTGATATAACTACGATCGTCATAAGGCGCTGTCTCTTTTGGTAATAATTGATAGAAGAAATAGATCAAGGCAAAACATGCCAAAATGGTCACAAAACTTAACCACTTCACATTTAGAAAGCTTTTTAGGGAATCGGCATAACCTGAATTCATCATCTCAAAATAGCGCTCTGTGCGCATATAGAACTTAGACCTTTTCTGCTCCCCACCTTTCATTAAATAGGCATTTAACATTGGCGTCAAGGTCAAGGATACAAATGCAGAAATCAATACTGCTGCTCCAATGACGACTCCAAACTCTCGAAATAATCGACCAACGAATCCCTCCAAAAAAATAACAGGTAAGAATACTGCCGCCAAGGTTACGGAAATCGAGATTACCGCAAAGAAAATCTCATTGGAACCTTTAATCGCCGCCTGGATAGGTGGCTTTCCTTCTTCTACCTTCTTGAAAATATTCTCCGTCACGACGATACCATCATCCACTACCAAGCCGGTTGCCAATACAATGGCTAAAAGCGTTAATACATTGATCGAGAATCCACATAAATACATGATAAAGAAGGTGGCAATCAATGAAACTGGAATATCAATCAATGGACGAAAGGCTATCGACCAGTTTCTAAAGAATAGGTAAATAATCAAAACGACCAATACAATCGCAATCAATAAAGTTTCCACAACCTCAAAGACAGCTTTTTTCACAAACATCGTATTATCAATGGCAATGTTTAATTCAAAACCATCTGGTAATTCGTTTTGTAAACGGTCATATTCTTTGTAAAACTGATTCGCAATATCTAAATAATTGGTTCCCGGTTGTGGAATAATCGCCAAACTCACCATCGGATATCCCGAATCTGACATCTTGGTTTCAAAATTCTCCGCCTCCAATGCTGCCTTTCCAACATCTGAAAACCTTACGATACGATTATTGTCAGAACGGATAATGATATTACTAAACTCTTCTTCTGTGGCTAGATTACCAATGGTTTTAATAGCTAACTCCGTATTTGCACCAGTCAGCTTTCCTGAAGGAAGTTCCACATTCTGCGTGGTTAATGCAGTCCGAACATCCAACACCGTCAACCCATAAGAGGCTAGTTTGACCGGATCTATCCATAAACGCATGGCATATTTCCGCTGCCCCCAGATTTGAACAGAACTTACTCCCGGAATGGTTTGTAACCGTTGTGCGATCACATTCTCTGCATAATCAGACAATTCCAACACATTCTTTGTAGCACTTTGCATGGTCATGGTCAGAATAGGCTCGGAATCAGCATCTGCTTTCGACACCACCGGTGGAGCATCAATATCTTGGGGTAAACTTCTTAAAGCCTGGGAGACTTTGTCCCGAACATCATTTGCAGCTTCTTCTAAGTTCTTACTCAGGTTAAATTCTATGGTAATATTACTGGATCCCTGATTGGATGAAGAGGAAATATTCCGAATGCCATCAATGGAGTTGATCGATTTCTCCAAGGGTTCAGTAATCTGCGATTCGATGATATCGGCATTTGCGCCTGCATAATTCGTTCGCACAGAAATCTGTGCCGGGTCGATAGAAGGATATTCTCGCACGCCCAAAAATGTATATCCTATGATTCCAAAGAGAATCAGGATAAGGTTCATGACGATCGTTAGAACCGGACGTTTAATACTTAGTGTTGATAAACTCATCTATTCTGAATTATTGCAGGACAACCTGTACTGTTGAACCATTCCGTAAGGACATTACTCCAGAAGTTAATACGGTATCCCCAGCCACGATACCGCTCGTGATCAATACATCCTCATCCGTGCGTGCACCAGTCTCCACCATAACTTCATTTGCCTTCCCTCCTTTTAATACAAATAGTTTCTTACCGTTCTGAACTGGAATCAATGCCTCTGCTGGCACCAATAATCCTTCTTCCAAGGTCTCTAATGGAAACACAATGTTGGCAAAAGTCCCCGGAATAATATTATCAGAACTATTCGAGGTGATGGCTTTTACCAATAAGGTCCTGGTATTTGCTTCTACAGCTGGCTCCGTTGCATAAATCTTTGCCGTAAATTCACCTTCTACGCCCTGAACCGAAAATTTAATCTGATTATTAACACGAACTTTGTTCGCATATTTTTCAGGAATAGAGAATGATACTTTAAGTCTATTGGTATTAACTAGTTGTGCGATATTTGTTGTTGGAGTAACATAACTCCCTTTTGAAATACTTCTTAATCCTATCCGGCCAGAAAAAGGCGCTCGGATCACGGTTTTACTCAGTTGTGCCTTTATCAATTGGATCTGCGATTGTGCTGTTCGAAAGTCGGCACTCGCGATATCATACTCTTCTTGTGATATGGCTTCTTTTTCTAATAGTAATTTAGCTCTACGCTCATTTTCAGCAGCTAAGTTATTACGGGTTTGCGCCTGTGCTAATTGTGCCTGTAACTCTGCATCATTGATCGTTAACAAAGGTTGCCCCTGACTAACACGTCCGCCTTCAGAGAAATTAATGGATTCTACAATCCCGGAAACCTCAGTATGAATTTCGATCTGCTCATCTGCTTCAATCGCGCCTGAAAGAGATAGGAAATCCGAAAAAGGTTGCCCCTTAACTATCACCCCATATACCTTGGCAGCACTCCGACTTCCCCTAGGACCATTCTGAGCTTCCGCTTTTTCTTTGTTCTTGGTAATCCTATAATAGACCATTCCGCCTACAAGTAGGACCCCAACTAATAATATAATAATGGATTTTCTCTTCATTTCAGGTTAGCAAATTGCTTAAATCAATCAAGTTTAATTATCCTGAAAAATAGAAAAAAAAGGAATAGGATAGTGTAATAATGTTATTATACTATTATTAGCAATGCTTAAACTATAAGTTTACTAGTGCGCTTTGATTTTTATTTGTGCGGCAATATTTAGTTTTTTAATGATTCCGCGAATAAGTTCCCACAATTTATCCACGGTAATTTCGCAGGAAGTAGCAATTCGATCCAAACTAAAACCCTCTAACAAGCGGTGAACAATGGTTAATTCCCTACGGGAAAGTTTCCTTCTCGATTGTGGTGGTTGTTGGATACCCATGAATAAGGATTTCGTCAATTCAGGACTTGCATAGGAAGATCCAGCAAGGACATCACGAATAATCTTTAATAAATCAGAAGCTTTGGTACCTTTTTTCACAAAGGCATAAGCACCAGCAAGAATACTTTGTCGGATAATAGCAGGATTATCCACATCAGAAAGCATAATAATATGCACATCAGGGTATCGTTCCTTAATAATAGGAATACCACTAATACCATCAATATCTGGCATCATAATATCTAGAAGAATCACTTCTGGATTAACCGATGAATTGGCTTTCTTTTGAAAATCAACTATGGATTCCGCCTCGATTACAAAATCAAAACAAATTGATTTCATATTCAATAACTGAAATTTAGTCAAGTTCCTGCAAAAGACACTATCATCAATTATTCCTAATTTAATGCAATCCATAACTATTATCTTAAATTCACACCCTTGATCATGGGATAATCAAGCATTAAAACATCCTTGTTTCAGTATAAATATACAATATGTATTGAAAATCAGAAAGAAACTATATATAAAAGTAGGAATATATTTTATAGATTAATTAATTTATAAAAACAATGGATAATTTTTTTCCATAAAAACAATATCCCCAAATACCCCCACTAAAAGTGAAAACAACGTCAAATGCTGACAAAAATAGACTACAACTCTTAAGTTATAGGTTAAATTTAGAAATTAAAGATTGAAATTCAATAAATTGGCTGAATTTCAGCCATTGCTTCCACTCAATCTATAAAAAAAATAACAAAACCGTTTCAGCACTACATTAAGATAATATTAAGTATTCTTAAAGATAAAGATTAATCCAAGACGGAAAGATTAGCGTAATAACGCATATATAATTTTAACTCTTTAGAAATGTAACTATTTTTTATTAGCTCCATTTTTGTAACAAGATATATATTCCATAAAACTATTACGCATAGGTCAAAATTGGTATGATGATAATTAGTAAGCCCCAGAGGCGCGACATGTTTGTAGCAAGGGACGTATAAGAAGATACAGCCCTGTAGGGGCGACATATTTGTCCAACCATGACCAAATAATAAATAAAAGGGCGTATGCGATACGCCCGTACAATGCGTTTCATTTATCCGATAGCCATTTCGCGACCTGGATGATCAAGCCGCATCGGGGCGACATATATGTAGAAAAAGACATTAAACAAGATAAAGCCCCATAGGGGCGGCATGTTTATAGAAAGAATCATATTACAAGATAAAGCCCCGTAGGGGCGACATATTTGTCAAACCATGACCCAACAACAATACAAAAGGGCATATGCGATACGCCCCTACCGACCGGTCCATCCGTTGCATTCACCCAGGCCCCA
>NOUX01000008.1 GCA_002245855.1 Sphingobacterium cellulitidis
CCGCGATCCTCCAACGCTACCCTGAGCCTTCCAGAATCGAACCCAGGCCTGCCCTTCTTTCGAATCCTGCGGGCACAAAAAAAGCCTCACATTTCTGTGAGGCTTTTTTTTGTGATCCCGCTGGGATTCGAACCCAGGACCCATACATTAAAAGTGTATTGCTCTACCAGCTGAGCTACGGAATCGTTGTTCTTTTATCGAGAACCCTTCGTTGTTTGAAGTGATGCAAAGGTAGGTTTTTTCAGGACATTTCACAATCTAAATTTGCTTTTTTTTCAATATTCAATAAAACAGCCTCATTATAAAAGAATTATTTTTTCTCCAAGCTCCTTTATCCTGCTTCAAAATGATAAAAATAAGCCTTGAGTTCGTCGTTTCTGATGGGAATTTCCCAAAATTATGGCCATATCTATACCATCCTAGCTAATAAATTCGTGAAATTCTGAAGTAAAAAGGCTAGGAATTTAGGTTTTTGAGGATGGATTTGAGTTTATGGTTTGTGATTTATCTGTTGGACAAACTTAGGGGAATAGTCTGCTTAGGAGGCTGTCAAAAACATTATTAAGTGTTTAACATCTGATTTACAGTAGTTTACAATTTCTTGTAGAGATTTTGTATATGCTTTTTTAGGACACGTATAAACATTGTAGATTCTAAAAAATAGGATACTGGATTAGAAATGAAAAACTTTGGGTAAACAAAAACGAAGTCTATGTTTTTCATATTCGGATTAAGAAAAGCTCGTATAGGAAGTCAGGTTTCAAATTTACCTTGCTCCTATTGTCAACAATCAGGTACTCTTGCCTATGTTGCCTATCAGAACTACTTTCATGTGTTTTGGATTCCATTATTTCCGCTTTGGAAGGAAACCCATTCTGTTTGTGTTCACTGTAGACAGCAGAAAAGGTCAGGAGAATTTAGTCCGGAAATGAAACTGGAAGCAGCGGAGTTAAAAAGGAAGTCTAAAACACCATTTTACACCTATGCATTGATATCCATAGTCCTTCTATTATTTATAGTCAGTGTAATTGTACATTCATTTAAATAAAAATCAAATATCATGAACAACAAAACCTTATCTATCGTCGCTTACATCACATTAATTGGATGGTTAATTGCTTATTTCTCAGGTAAAGAGAAAGCAGATGACTTCTTGAAATATCACTTGAAACAAGGATTGGCCATATTCGTTTTCGGATTATTATTGGGTATCGTCCTAAATATCTTAATGATGCTAACTGGCATTTACGCCTTGGGATATATTGGTCTGATCAATATTGTGTTAATGATTATTGGAATGATTAATGCATCCAATGGGGTAATGAAACCACTTCCAATTATTGGCAAATGGGCAGAGACAAAATTTCCATTTTTAGCATAACATGATTTTTTCATAAAAAAACTATACAAAACAAGATATACACTTAATAAACAAAACATTATGAAAATCAACAGCATTCTAATAGGCAGTTTACTAACTGTTTCCCTGATGGCAAGTTGTAATAATTCAGGGTCCAAAACTGGAGAGTCAGAAAGCTCAGGTGGAGGACTATTTAGCAACAAAGATGATGACAAGAAAGAAGCCAATGAGATCATAGCGTTTAACAATTCTATTGTTAAAGTGAATAACACTCAAGGTTCAGCCATCCGAACATTTGTCAGTAATTTCGATCAATTTGAGCAATATGTAAAAGAGAGCAATGAGAATTCAAGTCAAATCGTTCGCATTGCTCCACTTATGGTATTCCCTCCAATTGTCCATGATTTAAAGGGAATTGTTTATCCAGATGGATTGAGCAAAGATTTTAAACCCTTGGTAGACCAGCTTTCAAGCAGCTTTGATGCAATCAAGGAAATTCACAAAGAAGTTAGTGCCTATAAGTCTGCCGAAGATTGGAAAGAGGATAAAGGCAAGAAGCTCGTAGAGTTTCGGGAAAAAGCAACTGCGGAAATCAATAAGAATCAAGATGCTGCAGCACAGATATTTGCCAAATTAAAACCATTAGCAGATAAGGCTGAAGAAACCATATTAGAAGGAAATCCATTGAAGAGTCAATTCATTCGTTCCAAGAGGTTACTTGATTTAGTTCAGGAAACTACCGTAATGGCTTATGAAGCTGAAGATTTAAATAAGCTTAAAGCTGATTTCAAAAAGAGCTACTCTGAAATTGAAAAGGATTATAACGATAACAAGAGCGATGAATTGCCTAAGGACTATCAATCGAAGGCAAGAACTTTCGGCATGTATAACGATGCAATCAATGAGTATTTAGGTAAAATGAGGATTGTTCAGCGGGAATTGGATGCAGGAACGGACATTTCAGAGACAGCAATAACAAGTTTGGATAATGCATCCCAGAATGCATTGAGAAGTTACAATTCCTTTGTTGATTAATTTGAAAAATCTAATAGCTTAATAATATGCAGAATTCAGGCAGGAAAATTAGAAGTATAATTATATGGACTTTATTATCCAGCGTCGCTGTACTAGCCGGTTGTTCAGATACGGCAAATAAGAAAAAAGAATTTAGCTGGGATAGCGAAGTGGCTAGTATGACTGGAAAGGACCTGAAAGAATGGTTACGGAAGGCTCCATTTCAAAATGAATTGAAGGCCGAAGGGGATAACAAGATTTTATTTACAAATGCGGAACAGGTATTTCCATTTATTGGTAAATATTACAATAGCGTAGAGTTACAAAGAATCAATAGTGGCAACCCTCAGCAAGATCATATTTATCAAACTGAATCGATACTTTTTCAGGATCCAAAATGGGGCGATCTATTTGTGAATGGGGTTTTACTATATAGTAATGATGAGTTATTCTTGAAAAATGGGGAGGTTTCTATGGGGGATCCACTTTTTGAAGGAAAGGATGCAGTTTTCAATACTTATCATTCGGATTTGAGCGAAACCCAGGTGCACTCAAAAACCGATAATTCTAAAAATGCTTTGTATTGGGGATATGCCTCCAATAGGAGTTTTCTTTTGGCCTTTTATCAGAAGGCGAACCTAGCTTTTGAAGCTGTAATTCCATTGATCAACAATGACAGCTTAGGAACATTAAATAAGCTAAAAGAATTAGAACAGGCCATGGGGCTTAAGATTCCAGAATGGGCAAATGCAACGGTTGATCAAATTGCAACAACTTCTGGTTCAGGAACCTTTTGGAATGATCCGTTTTTAGGAATATTTATGGTAAAGCAATTTATGCCTTCGGTTTTTTTGAACATGCGATATACTGACTTCAAGGAGCAACCGGGTCCGGAAGATTCCTATACCTTTAAAGCAATGAATGGTTCGGCAGAAGCTGATTTTAAAATCGCATTGGTTCCTAATACTCTGGATAAAGAAAGTTTTGAAAAACAGCATAAGGACCTTCCGCATTACGAATATTTTTATCAGAAGACCTATTATCAGGAAGAACAACAAGGTGATAGAACGGTAGGGAAAGCTTACTGTTTCTATACGAAAGATAAATCTTTGGAAATCAATTATAGTTACCCTAGTCAAGATGAGAAATTAAAAAGTCAAGTACACATGATTTTAAAATACTTGAAGGTTAACACGACCATGGTCTACTAAAGAAGAAAATAATTGTATAGTATAGTTTATTAAGTGGAAAACCCCTAAGGTCGATGACCGAAGGGGTTTTTTATTAAAAATAGAGAATAGACTTATTTAAAGATGGTTTCATTAACGATTTGGATTTCATCCTGGGAGATGGTATGACCCATATTCGGATAAATCTTTTCGTTGACTACCGCGCCAAGTTTTTCCATAAGTTTACTACTTTCTTGTACTCTTTCTACTGGCACATGGAAATCGGGATCACTTGTACCAATAAAGACTTTTGTTCCTTCAAAATCACCGCTGTAATTTTCAAGATTGAGCTCCTCACCTATCAATCCTCCTGTGAAGGCAATAATACCACCATATTTCATGGCATTTCTAGTGCTATATTCCAAGGTTAAGCAAGCGCCTTGAGAGAATCCTAGGATATAAATGTTGTCCGTTGTAATTCCTTTAGATTTTGCGAGATCCACAGCTTGTTGGATTAATTCCAATGCTATATCCAACTTAGGTTGGTTTGAGGACACTGGAGCAATAAAAGAATTCGGATACCAAGTATTTTGATCAGCTTCAGGTCCGATCAGCAAATAATCCTGAACGTTTAGATACTCTGATAAACCCATAATATCTCTGGCAGACCCACCTCTACCATGAATCATGATTAATGCTTTGCTGGGATTTTCAGTATTCCCAGCTTGATATATATTTGCCATTTTAAACTCCTTTCAATTATTTTAATATTGGTAATACATTTTCAATTGCAGCACGTTGGCTTTCATACTGTCTAGGTAATTTCAATGAGTTACCCAATTCTGCAAGTGGTTCATCCACATCAAAACCTGGATTTTCAGTAGCAATTTCGAACAATACGCCTCCTGGTTCACGGAAATATAAGGAGTGGAAGTAATCTCTATCAATTTGAGGGGTAATTTGTAACCCAGCACTCATAATTTTTTCACGTAATTCCATTTGATCCACATCATCTTTAACGCGGAAGGCAATATGGTGATTTGTACCAGCCGTATTTACACCTCTACCTGCATTTTCATCCACTAGGATATCAATGTAATTAGCAGTGTCAATATTTTTGGATTTGAATCTATAGCGATTACCTTCTTGAGCGATTTGATCATAGTCCAACAAATCTGTTAATACTTTTGCAGTAGGATCCAATTCTCTTAAAGTCAAGGTACTGTTATGAAAACCTTTAGTTGCAAAATCAGTAGAAACCTCATCGGTTGCCCATCCGGTTCTATTATCGATTTCTTTAGGAACTACGATGGATAAGTTCAATCCATCAGGATCTAAGAATGGGTAATAGATTTCACCAAATCTTTCTACTGGATCAGCGGTCAACACATTGTTTTTTCCTAATCTATCTTTCCAGAATTCAGCACTATTTTCAGGCACGGCATAGGCAATTTCAGTTGCCATTCCAGCACCCGTTTTACCTTTACCAATTCCTTCCCAAGGGAAGAAAGTCAAGATGGTACCTGCATTTCCTTTTTCATCACCATAGTAAAAGTGGTAAGTTCCAGGGTCGTCAAAGTTGACAGTTTTTTTCACCATACGAAGACCAAGAACCTTGGTATAAAAATCGTAGTTACGTTGAGCCAAATTAGCGATGGCTGTTATGTGGTGTAATCCTAATACTTTATTATTCATTTTCTATTCCTTTCAATTATTACTGTTGTTAATAGTTTTTGTTTTTTGATACTACAAATATCCGCAATGCTTTGTAGCGAAACATTGATGTATGATAAGAAGTAAAAGTCTTTGGTAACATTTGTTACATTCCTTCTGATTTTTCCCACTTAACTTTAATAATAACCAAAAAATAAACTTATGGATACGCATTATAAGATCATTATAATCGGTGGTGGGACTGCGGGGATTATGACTGCTGCACAATTATTAAAGAAGGATCAGAATTTAGAAATTGCGATAATAGATCCAGCCAAGAAGCATTATTATCAACCAGCATGGACATTGGTAGGTGCTGGAGCCTATGATTTTGATAAGACTGTAAAGCCGATGAAGGAGTTGATTCCGGATGGCTGCACATGGATCAAGCAATCTGTCACGTCCTTTCTGCCGGAGCAAAATAGTATTCAATTAGATAATGGAGAGATATTAGGTTATGATTATTTAGTAGTAGCCTGCGGATTAGTCAATGACCTGAGCTTAATTGAAGGGTTGGAAGAAGCGGTTAATAAAGGCGTGGTATGCAGTAATTATATTGACCCTAATTATACCTGGCAATGTATCCAGAATTTCAAAGGCGGGAATGCCATCTTTACCCAACCCACTACACCTATAAAATGTGGTGGAGCTCCTCAAAAGATTATGTATCTAGCTTGTGATTATTTTAAGAAGAATAATCTATCCGACAAGGCGAATGTAACTTTTGCAACACCAGGTACGGTCATATTTGGCGTCAAAGTAATTGCGGATACACTGATGAAGGTGATTGACCGCTATAACATCAATTTCAAGCCATATTATGCGCCTGTAAAAATAGATTCCAAGAAGAAGATTGTCACGTTCAAAAACACGAATCCAAAGGATAACGAATGTGTCATTAACCAAGGGGATTCTGCAGATCCTGCAAAACCGATGGAACAATTTGTGGAGATGCATTTTGATTTACTGCATTTAGCACCACCGCAAACAGCTCCAAAATTTGTTAAGGAATCTACATTGGTAAATGAAGCTGGTTGGTTGGATGTGGATATCAATAGCATGCAGCATAAGAAATTTGCCAATATTTTTGGTTTAGGCGATGTAGCTGGACTTCCAACTGCGAAAACAGGTGCTGCAATTCGAAAACAAGCTCCTGTTGTGGTCGATAATCTGATGAAACTAATGGAGCATAAGACAGCAGATAACAAGTCTTATGAGGGCTATTCATCCTGTCCATTGGTGACAGGATATGGTAAAATGGTGCTGGCTGAATTCAATTACAAGAATGAATTCACCCCAGATCCAAAATTAAAACAAATGCTTGTCAGAGACAGTAGTAAAGAGCATTGGCGATTATGGTTATTAAAAAAATACATTCTACCCTACCTATATTGGAATAAAATGCTGAAAGGCGAGGATGTTTAATCCCAATATAGAATTCTACCTATATTTTTTTAAAATTAGCGATGTAAACTGGTCAGCAGCTTTGTTGGCCAGTTTCTTTTTTTACCCTTCCCTTTACTGCATCCATAGTTTTGCTTGTAATATTTTTAATAATTAAGGAAGAATCCGTTAAAATAATTGGGTAATTCTTAATCCATTAGAGATATAAATACTATTTTTAAGGGAATTACGTATTGCAAAAACGATACACCTAAATCTAAAAACGAAAACAAACTAACTTATGATGAAAAGAACCATTGCTATTGCATGTTTGATTGCTGCTTCATTTTCGGAGGGGAATGCGCAGAATTGGGCTCCTGTTCGGGATAAGATCCTAAGTCCTTGGGCAGAGCAAGTTACTCCAGAGAATGCACATCGGGAATATCCGAGACCACAATTGGAGCGGAACAACAATTGGCAGAATCTGAATGGATTATGGAAATACAAGATCACGAATAAGGATCAAAAAGAGATTCCTACGGCTTGGGATGGGGATATCCTAGTTCCATTTGCTGTAGAATCAGCCTTATCTGGGGTGGCAAAACGGGTTACTAAAGATGATGCCTTATGGTATTACAGCAAGATTAGCATTGATAAGAAACTAAATAAAGGAAAGATATTTTTAAATTTCGGGGCTGTAGACTGGGAATGTGACATTTATGTTAACGGTCAACATGTTGGTAATCATCAAGGTGGATTTGATCCATTTAGTATTGATATCAGTAATGCCATTAAAAAAGGTAAAACTCAGGATATTGCCATCAGGGTTTGGGACCCGACTTCCGATGGTCCCCAACCACGAGGTAAGCAAATCAACAATCCACATGGCATCTGGTACACCCCAGTATCAGGAATTTGGCAGACGGTATGGTTGGAATCAGTTCCAGAAACCCATATCGTAAGTACCAAGCAAACTCCGGATGTAGATCAATCCGTATTGAAAATATCAACGGAGGTGGCGTCGGCAAAAGCGGGAGATGAAATTCTGGTTGAGGCTTATGATAATAACAATAAAATCGCTGAAGTAAAATCTACTGCTGGCGAGGAGGCACAATTAAAGTTAAGCAATCCACAATTATGGTCTCCGAATTCACCAAAATTATATGACTTAAAGGTCAAAGTATTAAGAAAAGGTAAGGTGATTGACGAAGCGAAGTCCTATTTTGCGATGCGCAAGATCAGTGTTAAGAAGGATGGCAGCGGCATACAACGCATGTACCTGAATGATGAGTTTGTTTTTCATTACGGACCATTGGATCAAGGTTGGTGGCCAGATGGATTACATACAGCACCTTCGGATGAGGCCTTAAAGTATGATGTGGAAAAAACGAAGGAGATGGGTTTTAATATGATTAGAAAGCATATTAAAGTTGAACCAGCTCGTTGGTATAGGCATTGTGACAGCATTGGAATTATGGTTTGGCAAGATATGCCAAGTGGGGATCTTGGTGGAAATATTTGGGATATGAACCCAGGGAAGATCCGTCCGGGCAAACATGATAAAGATCGTACTCCAGAATCAGAAGCTATTTATAGAAAAGAATGGAAATCAATTATGTCTACCCTGCACAACTTTCCATCGATCGTAGTTTGGGTACCATTCAATGAGGCTTGGGGTCAGTTTAAAACGAAAGAGATTGTTGATTGGACTATTCAAAATGACCCATCCAGATTAGTCAATGGGGCATCAGGAGGTAACTTTGGAGCACCAGGTCATATTTTTGACATCCATAATTACCCAGATGCTGCGATGCCGAGTCCGGAATTATTTGGGGATCAATATGTATTGGTATTAGGAGAATATGGTGGCTTAGGATTACCTGTTGAAGGTCATACCTGGCAACAAAAAGACAACTGGGGCTATCAATCCTTCAAAAATCCTGAGGAATTGAAAAATAGATATCAAGAAGTAGTCAGTGATCTAAGTAAATTAATTCCATTAGGATTGTCTGGCGGGGTTTATACGCAGACAACGGATGTTGAAATTGAGACCAATGGTTTGATGACCTATGACCGTAAAGTCATGAAAATTCCAGCCAATGAGCTTAAAGAAATTCATAGCAAGTTGTATCAGAAAGACTTGGTGAAGTAAAATAATAAAGGCCGTAATAAAATACGGCCTTTACTTTTAATTATAGAAGTAGATTAATATCTAACTTTCAGGACTATATTTCCTAAATCACTCAATTCTTCCTGAGCAGTAAAATAGGCTTTTCCGCCTTTAGATATTACTTCCCAAGCGATATTGGAAACAATATCATCTACCACCCCACTCTCTTTAGAATCCTCAGCCAAATCAAAGGTTCTATCAGAGGTCATTTTTACAGGTTGTTCAAAATCTTGTTGTACAACCAATAGATCCGCACGACCATCAATTGCTGCTTGGTAAATATCCTGCAAATCAGTTAGAACTTGCCCTGAAGAAACCGCTTGCTTTAATTCTCCAATTGCTTTGGTACGCTCCTCCTTTTGCAATTCCTTGATGGATTCAAATGCCTGCTTCGCCATTTTATCAGATTCAGAAGCGTCATAATTCTTGTTATCGTGGGCAATATACATTTTCGGGATATCAGCAACTTCCATCAACATAGCATAATTTGGTTCTGTGGAAATCACTACGACATCCAAATCATTGCTATTATGAACCTCCACCACAGCTTTATCAATCTGATTGAAATATTCTTTCAGTCGATTTTCAACTTTGTTATTGTCGGATCCAGAAAGATCTAATGGATTAGCGTCAAATGGAAAATCATTATTGTTGATTTCCTTTTCAATACCATCATTCATGGCTTCGAATAAATGGGCTCCACCTTGGGAAATAGATAGAATCATATATTCCTTCGTTCTATTAATGGCTTTGATCAACGGTTTCACCGCGAAAGAATCATCAATAAAAACGGCTTCATTATCAACCGGCCAAGGTGATGGCACAAATTCTTCTATGTCCTTGGAAATAAAAATATGTAAACTATCCATCAAAGGAATACCAGCGATTTTTTCGGGCAACTCTTGCAGTTTTTCCAAAACTTCAGGAATGTCTCTTTTCCCATATTCATCAAGCAATCTATTTTCAGCTTCTTTGATTAAGTTTTTAAGTGTAATAGCATTCTTTTCACGATCAGGAAAAGTTTTAAATGTATTGAATGAGAGTGTAATACTTGGAGATTCACTTTTTTCAGTCAACGATTGAATAATATCTTTTAATGCCATATTAATTTTATTAATAGTGTGAATTAATTTAATACTCTATTTATACAACAGGCATGAAAGGTTATGGTTTTTTTATTTTTAGATTGCTTTTGCAATAGAAAATGAAATTGACAATAATTGTAAAAGATAGGTTTAGATAGCTAAATTTGCCGGAGCAACACGAACTATGAAAAAAAAGAAGAAGAATTTCTTTTTGCGGCATCTGGATGAGATTAAGGATACGATATTTCCAGTTGATCCGAATGACAGCCCGATGCAACGAAGGGGTAAAAAATTTGGTTGGGTAATGTTTCTAATCTTAATGACATGTGGACTATTAGCCATGCTTATCGCCGTATCCTTTGCGCATTAAAGGTTTTACTTTTTGATCGGTATTTAATATTCTATGCGCTCTCATGGATTATTATCCGATTCAGCCGTCAATCTGGATCTCCACTTCCCTATCTAAACAATTGGTTAACAGATTTTGTATTTATCCCATTGATAGCGCATGCTGCATTTTGTTTCGGTGTATTTTTATTTGGCATCAAATCCTATAAATTCCCATTAAGTCAATTATTGATTTTAGCTTTTGTGGTTTCCCTCTTTTTCGAAGTACTGAGTCCAAGGATTACAGATTATAATACCGCAGATTGGGTAGATGTCCTTTGTTATATTTCGGGAGCCTTATTTTATTTCTATATCCATCAACCATTTAATAACAAAAAGTTTATTATTGAGAAAACAGGCTTACCAACGTCCACCGGCTCCACCACCTCCGGATGAGCCACCCCCAAAGCTACCCCCTCCACCGCCAGAAGAACCACCTGAGCCTGAAGAACCACTTCCTGAACTGGAACTACGGACAAGTTTTGGTAATATGTAAGTATCATGGACTAGCAAATAATCGCAATTTACACAGTCGTCAATTCTTTCCGCTTTTCCAGTTGAAGAATAAGTTGCTTTCTCAATGACATTTTCTTTATTCTTTTCAAGGGTATAAAAATGACATTTGGGGCATTCAAATAGCTTTTTATTGATATCCCAGGGTATTAATTTAACCTCATTGGACTGTTTATTTGTCCAGATCTCATATTTGCGGGATTTTATTTTCTCTTCTTTCAGTTGACCTTTATTCAAATACTTATTGGTTTCAGCCTTATTGGAAGTTCTTTTAATTCTTTCCCAATTTCCGGAAGAATCTGGTGGAAGGAAACGGTTTTTGTTTTTATTCAATCGAAAGGTAATCCCTCCCATATTAAATAATGCCAATGGAGCTACAACAGAAGGTAAGAAAGCTAATCCGGCAAATTTCCTCAAGGCATTTCCTTTTTCTTGTTCATCCACATAGCCTTTACTGATTGCATCTTGGCTATCATGAATTTTCATCCAAAGGACGAGTCCCCAAAACACAAAAAGGAAATACGGAATATTCTTGACCTGATAGACTTCTTCTAAATTCTCAAATATAAATGCAAAAATAAAAACCGAGATAAACATCAGTAGCCCCATACATCCTAATCCATAAAAGAAAGGAGCAATAGGTTTTAGTTTTTGTTTCTTGACTTTTAATCTAGAAGCTACAATATGGATATAGACGTAAAGGAGCAAAAAAAAACCGGTTACCAGAATACTGTTTTTAAAATTTGGGTTTTTCCAGCTAAAGAATGGTGTTGCCTCAGGCATTAAAGATTCAAGTTCTTTAATCGAATCAGGAGATTTTAGAATTTTAGCAATAAATTCACTAGCTAGGATTAATCCTAGGTCATAATCCTCATTCTTAAAATTAGGCACCAAGTATTTTTCACCAACCCGTTTGAGATAGGCATCAGGAAAGATTGTTTCCATTCCATAACCCGAGATAAAACGATATTGTCTTTTTTCTTTCGCAATAAAGAGCAACAATCCATTATTAACATTGGCTTTGCCAATTCCCCATTTTTTAAATAAATCGAGTGCAAATTGAAAATCATCATCAGATTGGTAATCATTGACAATCACAATTGTATATTCAGACCCAGTATGTTTTTCGATATCAATTGAAATACTATCGAGCATTGCCACTGTAGACTCCTTAATGATTCCGTCGGGATTACTAACGAAGAAATCCTGGCCTTTTTCTTTAGGACTCGGAACATTATCAATAGAATAAATTGTTTGAGCTTGAATCGGTAATAAGAAAAGAAAAAGAGGAACAAATATTCCGAAAAGGAATAGTTTCGAAAAGTTTTTATCTGAATTAAGTATGGAATTCATATTGTAGCGTGCTTCTTATGACTTAATTAAAATTAAGAAAAACAATCAGTTTAATAGTAGGTCTATATGTTAGAAATATATATAAATCAGATAACATTTTGTCAGGTTTTTTGAGAAAAATCGAGTTGTATTGTAATTAAACGGTTACTAACCTAGTCATAATGATAGCATTACAGTTAATTGACATAAAAAATGTAGAATGGTCTATAATTTGAGAATAGCTGATTATGACAAAGTTACTAAAAGTATTAATCGTCTTAGGATTGATCATTGGGATCACCTGGTTTGTATGGGAAAGGATAAAGCCAGCGCCGAGCAAGGAGACGAATCATCAGATATTGGTAGAGAAAATAGAATCGATGGGTAAGCTTGAGTTGGTAAAATATAGGTTTAGTGATGTGGTTGAACACAAGAACATGACGGCCTATTTACCGGACGCAAGTGTATTATTGATAATCAAGGCGGACGCTGTAGGCTGTATTGATTTAGCAAAATTGAAAGCTGAAGATGTCAAGGTTATTGATGATTCGGTTACCATTAGTCTTCCAAAACCGGAGATCTGTTATGTTAAAATTGACCATAAAGCATCAAAGGTTTATGATACGAAAATGGCGTTTTTTAGAGAGGCTACATTAGTAGATGAAGCCTTTAAGGCTGCTGAAGAAGAAATTACCAATCAGGTTAAGAAATCTGACATTCTTGAACAGACAAAGAATAATGCTACGCATGTGCTTCGTCCATTATTGGAGGGATTAGGTTACAAAAAGATAAATCTTACATTTTACTAAGTAAATGCCTTCAAAGGATAAAAATAAAGTTTATAAAACTTATGATATCATAGGTTCTGATTTCGATAAAAATAGAAGTCAGAACCTTATGGAAGAAAAATATCTTAATGAGTTTTGTTCTTTAATTTCTTCAGGAGGAAAAATTTTAGATTTAGGCTGCGGAAGCGGCAAACCAATTTATGGGTATCTCCGCGAACAAGGGTTCCAAGTATTGGGAATTGATGGCAGTGAGAAAATGATCGAAATGGCAAGGAAGAACTTTCCAAAAGGTGAATTTCAGTTAATGGATATGCGGTCGATAAACTTTGAGCATAAATTCAATGGAATAATTGCCTGGCATAGCTTTTTCCATCTCACTAGAGAAGATCAAGCGGCCATGTTTTCTGTGTTTCAGCAAAGTCTTGAACCTCAGGGAATCTTAATGTTCACATCAGGTACAGAGAATTGCGAAATCTGGAGCAATAATTTCGGTGAGGAATTATATCATTCCTCCTATTCCGCTATAGAATACCAAAAGCTATTAACTGACCATGGATTTCAAGTCCGCAAACATATCATTGAAGATCCAGAATGCGGAGGTGCTACGGTTTGGATCACCCAGCTAAGCTAACTCTTTGAATTTCACTTTTTTCATATTTGGCAGAAAATAAGCGATAATACCTATCAATGGTAAATAAGAACAAACTAAGTAGATTTTTTCCAAGGAAGTATGATCTGCCCAATATCCCAAGATCGCAGCTCCTACCCCTCCCATTCCAAAAGCAAAGCCGTAAAACAGTCCTGATACCATTCCTAACTTACGTGGTAAAAGTTCTTGAGCATAAACCAGAATGGATGGAAAAGCAGACGCCATAATCAAACCGATAATAAATACCAAAATCCCTGACCAGAATAAGCTTGCAAAAGGTAATAACAAGGTAAATGGGGCACAACCGAGTACCGAAAACCAAATAATATATTTACGGCCAAGATAATCTCCAAGAAATCCACCAAACAGGGTTCCCAATGCGATCGCAAAAAGGAAGTAAAATAAATAAACTTGGGATTGTACATCGGAAATTCCGAATTTCTCCATCATGTAAAACTGTAAATAACTGGTGATACTCGCGATATATACATATTTCGAAAAGATTAATAGTAATAGGATCACAATTGAGAAATTGATGGTTGTGTCCGATAGATCAGGAATCTTGATTAATTTCTTAGTTTGGCCTTTAACAGCATGCAGTACTTGCTTATACCAAGTTGCGATATATGAAAGCACGATTTGAGCGAATAATCCTATAATTAAAAACCAAAGAATATGATGCTGTCCATGCGGCAATACGAATAAAGCCAACAATAGAGGTGCTAAGGCAGAACCTGTATTTCCGCCAATTTGGAAAATGGATTGTGCCAAGCTTCTTTTTCCGCCGGAAGAAAGGAAAGCTACCCTGGAAGATTCAGGATGAAATATGGAAGAACCTATACCGACCATAATCACTGAGAACAGTATAGAATAATAATTATTGGAATAAGCCAGGGCAATAATTCCGATAATACTAAACATCATACCTATCAATTGGGAATAGGGTTTTGGGTGTTTATCTGTATAAGCCCCAATAACAGGCTGCAATAAAGATGATGCTAATTGGAAACAGAAAGTTATTACCCCAATTTGAGCAAATGACAGGTGGAAATTTTCTTTAAGCATGGGATATGAAGCTGGAATAATGGCTTGGATCATATCATTTGCTAAATGTGCAATAGCGATTGCGATTAATATTGGGTAAGAAGTTTTGGATTGATCGTAGGAGAAAGAATGCTTTGGCATATGCTAATAAAATCAAAAATAATTAAGCGGATTCAATTGACAAAAAGCAACAGCAGACAATAAACAAATATTGGGTGTGTTAACGACACAAATGTAAGTTTTAAAAAAATGTAAATAGAAGAAAAACAGAGAAATTATATTGAAAAGCAGGAATCATAATTTTAATATTTAAGATCTTTAAACCCATCCTTCACGTACCGCTTTCACTAAAAGCTCTTGAACATTTCCACATCCTGATTTTTCTAAGATACGTTTTCGGTGATTTCTGATGGTAAAGATACTTCTGTTCATCTTTTGGGCGATGGCTTGACTAGTTAATCCTTGTACTACTAATCCTAAAATTTCTTGTTCTTTTTTGGTGAAAATATTTAGCGATTTCAAAAACTCATCCTGTTGATGAACATTGTAATAAGATGGTGCGCCTTCCATACCAATAAAAGAAAGCTTGGGGATACCTGTGATATTAAGATGAGTTAAATCTGTAAAAATAACTAAGGTTCTTACGCCTCCCTCTGGAAAATAATAGATTGGCACAATCTGTTGTTGTACCCTTTTATAAGAACCTTCCCTTGTTTTCAAACGATAATCGTAAGCAAATTTGTATTTGAAAAACAAATCATCTTCTAATCTTGAAAAGAAGCGTACCGCACTCTGCTCATAATGGTAATAATAAGGCAAATCTTCAGGGTGTAAATTATCAATCAGCAGCTGTAAACAAAAATCTTCATGGGAATAGCCCAATATATTTTCTACATATTGGCTAATATATTCCATTTCTGTAGTACGGGTATTAAAAATTACATAAAAATATTCCCCAAAATGAAACACATCCATATAACGGTTAATAAGTTCTTTTTGGGAGAGGTCAATTTGCTCGTTTACAGCCTTAGGTATTCTATCCCAAATACTTCGTAGTTTATTTATTTTATCCATAATACTTAGGTTAGAAATAACCTCAAATTGGACTATATGTAGCTATTTCAATCCTAAAATATTAAAATTAAATTTGTTAGAACCAATTATGTTAAAAAATTTAATTATGAAAACAATACCAAAATTAGGATTGATAGTAATCTTGTTATTATTTACAGGATTATTTAGTTCTTCTTTTGCACAATCGCACAATGTAAAAGCTTTAGGTTGTAAATATCATCAAAAAGGGCCTGATGTTGCACACAGCGCTCGAGTAAATACCTACGAAGTTTGTAACGTATGCGAGGATAAAAAAGAAAAAGAACGGATAGCCAAACTAGCCGAGGACAAAAGGCGAAATGATGTACTGATAGCCAAGCAAAAAGCAGATGCCGCAGAACGGGTGAGAAAAGAAAAAGCAGAAGCTGAAGAAAGAGAAAGAAAAGAGAAAGAGCGTATTGCCCATCAAGCGGCAGAAAAATTAAGAAAAGAAGAAAGTGCTGCTCGCATAAGACAAGAATCTGAAGTGGCGAAGCGAAGAGCGAATGAAATTCAAAGCCGATATAAAGAGCTTGCTAATGTGAGAGGAGTTGAAAGTGTGGAGGAAATAGAAGGGTTGGAAGCATACAACGATAAAGAATATTTTGGGGTGAAATATAACGGTGACTTTCTTTGGAGAAAACTCAATGACAACCTGCCAGTACGGCTCAGCAAGATAAAAGGGATGAATTATTTTTTAGCTAAAAATGGTTCGAAAGAAAAACTATACGATATGTACGGAACAACTCTTTTGGTAGATGGCGAAGAATGGTTTGATAAAGTGACTTTCGACCAAGAAAAGAATATTATCAAGTTTGAAATTATTGATGAATCTTTTTATAATGTTTCAAGCAGAGGGTTATCGAGTTCCAATATTCCAACAGCCAACTTCTATACCTCAAAAGAAGAAATATTGTCGGTACATAATCAACTTTATGAAATACAGGAAACGAAAAGAAAAAGAATAAAAGAAGAAGAGGAAAGAGAAAGAGCAGCAGAAAGTAAAAATGAAAGCTCTGATGAGCCATATAGAAGAGTAACATTGGTTATGCCTCCAGCACGTGATAGAGAGTTGCATGTAGCAAAAGGAAAACTTATAGCCACAGACCTTAGGTTAAAGATATTGGAAAAAAACAGTGGATATTTCATTCAATATTATTAATACTTAAAGCACCTAAAAACATAAATTATGAGAACAATACTAACAACCATCTTAGCCGTTCTGCTTTCAGGAATGGTTTGGGTTAGTGCAAAGTTTTATTTACACATCTCAATATAAAACAAATGTTGCAATACCTCAATGATAAACCGTTGTTTGAAAGTTCCAAGGAAGAAATGATGGCATTGAGAGGTAGGATTTACCATGAATCTCCACAAGCTAAAGGTGATGATAAAATATTTTGAAGATTTACCAATCATTTTTTTTGGGGGAGATATAAAATTAGGTTTTTCTTAGATCCTAGTAGGATTCATAAAACCATTAAACTCTTAAATTCAATCAATTATGAAATCAAAGACACTAATTATTTTATTTCTGGCTATTGCCAACATGGCATTGGCTCAAAAAGAACCGATTCCTTATGAATGGTTTGAAGAACAATCGAAAATTATTTCTGATTTGCAATACAAAGCCAATGGGCAGGAAATACATTTTAGCAATGATAAAATTTTAACTGCTAATTTTATAAAAGATAATTTCAGTATCAATTATAGTGATAAGCTTGCGTCTGTTTCCGTTAATTTCAAGGGAAATGGAAACGAAGGTCTTATCGTTGCAGAAAACATTGACCTTACAAGGGTTAAAGATTTAATCGAAGACAGCGACGGGGGAATTTTATTAATGTTTCCAAGTGCAGAAATAGAATGGCAGTTATATAAAAAAGAGGGAGAGCCAACAATAGAAAAAGACAAGTTCTTTTATTTCAAAGCGGCTAATGAAACTGATAACAAAAAAATGTTTGCTACTTTTTGGAGTATCATCAACCGTTTAAAAATTGACAAAGGATTGATAACGGTGAATGAAGTAGATAAACAATGGCAAGATTGGCAAAACCTAAAGATTGAAGATTTTTACATCAAATATCCCAAATCAATTTTAGCCCATGAATATAATGATGTAGCATTTAAAAAAGTAGGACATAAATATTACAATGAAGACAATTACTCCGAAGCATTGAAATGGTACGAGCGAGCCGCAAATCTTGGAAGTGGCGTTGCAAATTATATGATTGGTCATTTATATTTCTCAGGAAGAGGTGTAGAAAAAGATCAAAGCATTGCTTTTAAATACTACTTGAAAGGTGCAGAACAAGGAGATGTAGACGCATTACGTTTAACAGGACAAAGTTATTATTATGGTTGGGGAACTCAAGTGAACGAAGAAAAAGGGAGAAGTTTCTTTAAACAAGCGATAAATTACGGATGTGCGAAATCTCGTGAAAATTTGTGGAAATCTTATAAATATAAATTACAGTCTAATGCGAGTGAAATTATTGCTTGGTATCAGAATTTTGCCAATACAAAAGGACCGCTGGAAGAAATGGAAATGGAATATCTAGGTATGGCATATTTTTACAATCAAGAGTATTCAAAATCATTAGAATGGCTAAAAAAGGCCTGTGAAAAAGGAGGAGGAAGCGATAATATAGCAAGCACCATAAGAGAAATCTACTCTAAAGGATTAGGCGGTGTTAAGAAAGATAAAAAAGCAGGCAAGTATTGGGAAGGTAAATGTGGTTAACACAAATTGAAAACTTAAAATACCATCATAAATAATCTAATACATAAAAAAACAATACTCATAATTTTCTATTTAACCATAGCCAATCTTGTATTAGTTCAAAAGGAATTAATAACATATGAGAAATTAGATACATTCTCAAAAAACATCTCCGATATATTGATGAAAATGAATGGTAAATCTGTAAAATTCAATTATTTTATGATTGTTAGCAAAGTTTTATTTGCCCTACAACAAAAAATTATCCAAAAGCTCAAAAAACAGTTACAAAATCGTGCTTTCATAACTGTTTTATAAATCCTAAATGCAGTTCAATACAGCATTGAAATAAGGGATACCAGCGCTATTCATTAGTTTTTAGAGCCGGTTTTATGTCTTCATACATGGCCATATATTTCAATGCTTCGCGAGAAGGTCCAAACACATCACCTTTCAACATCACTTGTACCGACCCGTCTTTTTGTGGGACCTCAATTACTTTTGATACTTTGACATGACTACCAACAGGGATTTCGGCTTTCAATTCAGCATTCGGCATATTAGTCTCTGCAGAAAGAAAATATCCAGATTTACCTCCTTCAGAATGGGTATAATTATAATAAAATAAAGGTTGTTTTGTAATAAAGATATTGTTTGCAATATCTGCATATTTAGGATCTTTACTTACATCACCCTTTTCTCCTGAACAAGCTGATACAAGTACGATACCCAAGAACAGCAAAATTAAATTGAAATGTTTTTTCATCATAGATTTTGTTTAAGTTATATTCTATTTCATAAAGTTGGGGAGATCTGCTTTAAAGCAGAAATATTGCACAGGACAAAGCGTATACAGCAAAAAAAACAGCATCTACAAATTGTCTACAAGGATAAAAAGGTTTGGTTTAAGCATAAAAAAAGCCATCTAAGATGGTATTCTTAGATGGCTTTTCCATATTCTTCATTATTTATATATTCTGAAAGAATTGCATGATTTGATTTAAGTTCGAATCTTTCAAGATTACCTTTTTATTTTCAGATAACAGGTAAATTGTTGGAGTTGCTTTTATCATATATAAGCCTTTTGTTACCACGGTTTGATCTGGATCTAATCCATTAATCCAATTGGAAGGAATATTATTCTGGTAAGATTTCCAAATATCTTCATTTCCATCAGGGTAAACGGCTAGAATTTTCAAGGCACCTTTTCCAATCACCGCATTAAAGCCGGGGTTGGTATTGATTTGAGAAATAGCTTCCTCACAGCTACTACATCCGGGTTCATAAAACATTAGCATGGTAAAGGGAGCTTTGACATCAAACAAAGAAGATTTTTTACCATCTGCAGTGATAAAGGTAAAATCAGTTGCCATTGTTCCGGGTTTATTTTTTCTAAGAATCGGGAGCAATGATTCATATTTTATTTTATCCTCCGGGGACAACTTTCCTGATCCAATCAAGTATTCCAAGAAGTATTCGTAATACAAGTCATTCCGCATTGGGGAATTGGGATTTGACAAATAGTTATCAAATTGGTATTTAAAAAAATCAAATACTGGAGCATCGATTTTAGCTTCATTAAACAAGCTTTCAATTCCTTCCTTCAGGGTATCTGGTTTTACAAGTGGGAAATGACCAATATAATCTACGACAGCTTGTTCCCCATAATTAGGATCAAAGACTTTTACGGTATCTCTAAAATTAAAGTCATCCCAGAAGTGGTTGAACACATAAGTAATTTTAGCTTCTTCACCTTGAATATTCTCAGGAGCTTTTGGCGGCGTGTAAGGTCCAGCAGAATTGAGCTCGTTAATATCATTAGTACTTGAATTTTGTGATTTTTTGTTCTGATCACAGGAATATGTGAGGAATAAACTAAGAAGCACACATATTGTCCATATTTTTTTCATACTCATATATAAGAATTAACTAAAAATAGTAATTAATAAAGTACCAAGGTATGATTTTAGGGATTAAAAAAAAAGAAGCCTTGATATCGGGCGAGATCAAGGCTAATTTATTAATAGTTAGTGAATCTAAGCTTATCTATTAAGGGTATATTTCACACCTACTGATGTAGAAACTGCCCCTTCAAAATTTCTTCCTCCTGCTTCACCATCAAATTCGTCACCATATAAGTTACCACGAATGTCAAGTGTCAAATCAAGAGCGTTTGTCAGACGGAATGATTGCAACAGACCTAAGTTTGGACTAAACTTTACAGATCCTGGATCAGAAAGAACTGCGCCGAACCCGATACCCACATAAGGGATTAAGTTGTACATGCGTTGAGGATCATAACCTAATGCATCGTTAGTCCAGTTGAACATAAAGTCAGCATGAACATTAATGTATTTAAAGTCTTGGTACTCTAAGCCTTGGCCAGCGTGGAAAACTTTTCCAGTGCTGTACATTTGGGTTTGAGTTAGGCCTTTATAGTTAATACCATTTACACCTAATCTTACACCAAATTTTTCATCCAACCATTTACCAGCATACACTTCAAATTGAGGAGTAATTCTTTTTCCCACACTCAATTGTTTGTCATGGTCTCCAAAATATATTTGTGCGCCTACATTTGCACCAACAAACCAATGGTTCAAATCATAGCTTTCTTGGAACGCTTTATTAGCCATAAAATTTGTTTTCCAAGGATCGCCTTTAACTGGTTCCTTCGCGAAACCTACCATAGCAAACATTGTTGCTAAAACTATACTACTTAACTTTTTCATTAATGTTGTTTTATGATTAAAAAGAAGAATTTATTAAATAACATTTTTATAATAAATTTTTGTTCTTCCTTTTATTATCGCTTCTGAATGTATCTGTGTTTGAGGATGATAATAGCCAAAACACTTATTTTAATTATACTTGAAAATCAATAGTTAGTGTGACCTTAAATTTAATTTTCTCTCTGAACAACATTACGAATATACGTTCATTTTCATCAGGAGCAAATTTAGCTAGACCACTAATTTATACTATTAATTAAAATTAAAATATATATATTTTATATATTTTCATCACTTATTTAAAATACCTACAAAAACGAGGTTTTAAAAGAAAGAAACTTATCATTCTATGACACGAATTTACTCATAGCATTTATATTTAACGCTAAGTTTAGTTTAATATTAATATTATTTGTAAATTATCATCTACAGGTGCTTAATATTAGGGAAACGAGAAAGTTATAACCCATTAATCAGCGAATAATAAAGGGCTGTATTTGTTGACAGCCCTCCGAATTTATTATTATTATCATCTATTTTCTGACACAACGAACATTCTCAAGACCACCAACCGTTGATTGAAAACCGTGCATCCGGACCTGACCTATAAATAAAATAGGAATATCACTAAACAAGTAACTTTCAACACCACCCAATAGACCTCCTAAAAAGGTATCAGGGTCATCTGTCCAGAAATATGCATTGATTCCTTGATCTGGCACGACATTTACAATAGGGGTCATAAAACCTCTTTGAATAATCCTCAGCTTATTACTTGGATAAGGAGCTGCTGTTCCAGTTGCATCGTAATCTATATAATCACCATAAATTCTATAATTATCATTTTTTGTCAAGGCAGTTGCTTCAGCTTCTGTTGGCATCCGCCATTTATTTAATGGGTACACCCTTGTACAAGGATCCTGAGTATTAAGTGGACCTGGAGGAAATGGCGATTTATAATCCCAGTACTCTTCAGGACTTACCGGATAGTCATTTACACCAATAAGGTGTCTAAAACGATAGGCCTTATCTGCATAACTAAAATACAGGAGAGCCCGAGACCATCTTACCCCTTGCACAGTCAAAGCGGATTCAATCAGGTCTAAGGCAGAAGTCACCCTATTACCCCAAGCCAAGTTATTCATGTTCATGGAATAGGATATTGGAGTACCAAAAGTACGAGTGCTTCCTTTATCTAATTTCACTGTAAAAGTGGATACATTGACTTTCATTGGAGCAATTGCAGTTTGTGCTGCAGTATAATAATATGCTACTTTGATGGTATCTTTAGTTTCCGGACTCAATTGTTTAAAGTTCAAGTTTCCTACATTCACCGCTGTGGTGGAAATATATTGACCTGTCAACAAATCCAATGTTCCTTTTTTCACATAATCCGTACCTGCGAAAGTAGCAGTGATAGATTCAAGTCCTGCGAACATCCCTCTAGCACTAATCTCAGCACCAATTCTAGAAGTACGATGGCCAAATTGCAATAACATTGGTTTATCAACATAGCCCGTACCAGTTACTCTCACGGTTCCGCTGGCATATAACAAAGGTTTATCGATAGACGATTCCACTACTGGATTTGTCGTGCTAGTCACATCAGGGATAAAATCTTCAGTATTATAAGAATACGCATACCATGGGTAATCGATATTCTTATTTACTTCCACATGGGTTGCTACCCCAGATTCAGCATGAACAGAATTTACAAGAGCACCGTCCTTATAAAGGAGCAATCTATATTTAATCCTTGGAGCCATAGCTACTGCCTTTGATCCAGCATTAGATGCTTTGGAGGATTGACCATTTGAAACTCTTTTAGACTTAGGATCAATAGGATCATTCTGTAGTCTTACAATGGCATCAAAGGCTTCATAAGAAACATCTTTAGACTCTATTATGCCATCCGCAGATACCGCCGAACGAGAAGTATGAGCAGCAGATGCTTTTCCATCATTTGAGTTAATTTCCACCTCATCTACAATCCCATCCACTGTAAAAGTAAGTTGGGCATCAACCTCTGGCAAAGGGTCATTTTGAATTTGCGAATCCCGATCACAACTATTGAAAAAACCAATTGAAATCACTCCAAAAACAGCAAGTTTAAAGAGTCTATTGTTCGTCAATTTTAGATTTAATTTCATTTTTAATTTTCCTAAATTCTATAAATCAATTTCTTGGTTATTTCTTGTATCTGTCCAAGGATCTATCTCAGGGGTATAATTCCCTTCGGTTCCATTACCTGGAGTGAAACAGGCAGAAGACGCAAGAATGCCATGTTCTAATTCAATTTTTTGTATCACCAGTTTAGGCGACACGTATTTTCCTAATACTTTCTTTTCCATAATATTTTCAAAAGTTTTGCGAAGAAATTTGTTAACCTCCTTTTCAACCGTTGCCTGATCTTGTCCAAAATGTAAATCAATGAGCAGACACCAATTAGTTTTAATTATTAATAAACCATTTAAATACTATTAAATAAATATAATATTCTTCACAAAAGTATGTTAAGCAGTTCTTTATAATATTCATATGATTTAATAATTTAGATTATGTAGTAATCTATTTACATCATATGAATTTCATTTAACTATTAATAATTAAACAAGATTATTGCTATAATTTTAGCTGTATAAGTTTTAGGAAACATTTTTTAAACAACAAATATTCGTATTAATTCAATAATACATTAATATTTATTTAACAATATATCTTAAGAGGAATAATGTCTAATACTTATGGTCAAAAATGCTTTTACGGACACGCTAATATTGATTTATAATAAATGAAAAGCGAATAGCTTAATCGTTAAGGATGTATTATTAGCTTAATTAAAGTTCAGGATAGACCAGAATCCTGAAAAAACTCGGACCTGCTTAATAAAAACAAATACTAATAAAATAGGGTTTAATTATACAGGGAAACTCTAATATTCAGTAAATTAGGGTTGCAAATCAATTTAACAACAAGCAATGAAAGGAAAACAATATGAAGATTATTACTCGAATATGGCACGGAATTACGCGAAAGGAAGATGCTGACACCTATCTAAACTATTTGTTTGATACAGGGATCAAGGATTATAAAAGCATAAAAGGAAATCTCTCCTGCAAAGTTCTTCGACGCATAGATCATGACATCTGCCATTTTATGACCATCACTGAATGGGATTCTGTATCGAGCATTCAAGAGTTTGCTGGAGAGAGTTTTGAAAAAGCCAGATATTACAAGGAAGACAAGCAATATCTATTGGAGTTTGAGGAATATGTCACTCATTTTGAAACTTATATCATTGACTAAGTTGTTACCATTGGTAATCTAAAATAGAAGGTACTACCCACTCCTAATTCAGAATCAACGCCGATTTTACCCCCTTGGTTTTCTATGAAATCCTTAGAAATGGATAAACCCAATCCTGTGCCCGTCCGAACGCTTCCAGGAATTTGGAAATAACGATCAAACACCTTGTTTTTATAGGCTGCATCGATTCCTTTACCATGATCTTTCACTGAAAAGAGTAAATGGTTATTTTCTTTTTTCAGGGAAACCATGATTTTGCTATTTACTGGAGAATAACGGATAGCATTGGTAATAAAGTTGGTCAACACCCAAGCCGTCTTTTCTTCATCCACAAAAATCTTGGCGATATTTTCATCAATATCCGTTGAAATTTCAATATGCTTTTGTTCAGCCTGCATTCTAGTTGCATTCAATGCATATTGGATAATAGGCAATGGATCCGAAATCTGCGAATACAGTTTAATATTTCCAGTCTCTACCTGAGAAACGTTCAATAATTCACTAGTAATTCTCAATAACCTTAAACTATCCTCTTCTATCCCTTCCAACAAGGTCTTTTGTTCATCAGTGAGGCTTCCGGTCCGAGGATGTTTCAATAATTCAGAACTCAGTTGAATAGAAGCAATCGGCGTCCTCAACTCATGAGAAACAGTCGCTATAAAATTGGTTTTCGCTACATCTAATTCTTTAAATGTCGTGATGTTTTTCAGAACGATGACCTCTCCTATTTTTTGACTTTTTAGCTCTCCTGTTGGCGTAATTTCCATAGGGATCACTTCTTTTTCAAAATAACTTTCCTTATTATCGGCAAAGATCTTCATAGTAGACTCTCTGTTATTTTGATCAATAAGATTCCTTACCAAATCATTATGATTTATTAATTCATCAATATTATTATGCAACAAGTCTTTTCGTTTTAATCCAGATACCTGTAAGCATTCATCATTGATAAAAATAATCTTTCTATTTTCATCAAGTCCAATAACAGGATCATGCATGCTATTCACCAGTGTTTCCACTCTTTTCTTTTCTTCAAGAATTTGATCAAGTTTACTATTGGAATATTCCTGAAGTTTTTCTGCCATGGTATTATAGGATGCTGCTAATTCTGCAAACTCACTTTCTCCATCAAAATAAACTCTGTGGGTATAGTTTTGCCGTGAGATTTCTTTGATGCTTTCGCTTAACTTTTTAATTGGGTTTGCGATATTACTTGGAAGATTAACAAACAAAACAAATCCTATCAGGAAGCATAATGCTCCGATTACAGATATCAAAACAAAAGCATTGCTAGCTGTTTCTTTCGCATGATCACTTTTCATGACAATAGCATCCATATTGACGGTCATCAATTTGACTAAGTCAGCTCGAAAATCCTTGCCAACTTGTACATCTTCAGGATTAGCTTTCAGTTTATTCAATTGATCTGCTAGACGAGCTGTGATTTCTTTTTCACCTTGTTCCGTTACATTCAATTGTTGTTTTGCGAAGTTGTTCTCCAATTGAGCGATAGCCTCTTTATTGAGATGGATCTCATCAGAAGCGTGCAACATGTTTCGAGCATATTCAACGGAGTTATAATTTGCAGATAATACATTTTCAGTATCCTTTTTCAATGAGCTGACGAATAAAGTACTTACCGCAGCCAGAATAAGGATCATTAGAAATAAAAATCCTATTCCTAAATAGAGTTTAGCTTTAATTTTCATGACAGAATAATTAAGTCAACTTGAATCTTTTCCAATTTTTTCAATAACCTTCTAAAAATCCCCATGGACCATAAGATTCTTAAAAACGGCCAATACGGCCTACCTATACAGAGGGTGGTAATTTCCATTCGGAGGACTTGGTCCACAATATTTGCTGGGACATCCTTCCCCTGGACTTGAATTACCTGTCCGCCCAATTCTGTTGCCAATTTAAAATTATTAATTAGATATCGTTGTTTATCTAAGGGTATTTTGTTTGTACTTTCCTTTGGTGTTTGAATATATAAGACAAACCAGTCTGCCTGATAAAAATTGGCGAGCCTGGCTGTACGACGAATTAGGTTTTTAGCTTTTTTCTCATCAGATCCAACACATACCATAAATCTTTCGGCTTTCCGTTTTGAATCAGGTTTCTTTTCTTTCTCATGTTTTTTGATGGCATGGACAGCCACCTCCTTTAATGCAAGTTCCCGCAGCAATAACAATTGTTCGGATTGAAAGAAATTCTTGAGCGCCGTATCGATCTTATCTTTCGAATATATTTTCCCTTCTTTCAAACGACCTAGCAGATCTTCCACAGAGATATCAACAAAGACTATTTCATCTGCCGATTGTATGACACGATCGGGTATTCTTTCATAAACCGGAACCGAGAGCAGGTCTCCTACTTCGGCTTGCAGGCCTTCAAGATGTTGGATATTTACAGCAGAAATAACATTTATTCCCGCGTCCAACAATTCCATCACGTCTTGCCAACGCTTTTCATTTTTACTTCCTGGCACATTGGTATGTGCTAATTCATCTACCACGACTACTTCCGGGTGATTTTGAAGGACTAAATCTACATCCAGGTCCTCCAGCTCATTTCCTTTGTAATATATTTTTTTTCGAGGAAGAAGAGGTAAACCAGCCAACAAAGCCAATGTTTCTTCTCTATTGTGGGTTTCTACATATGCAATTTGTACGTCGATGCCATTTCGCAATAAATTATGAGATTCTTGCAGCATTCTGTAGGTTTTTCCAACCCCGGCACACATCCCTAAATAGATCTTAAACTTGCCTCTCCTGGACTGTTTAATCAGTTCCAAGAAATGTTCGGCTGATTTACGTTGTTCTTCCATTATTCACAATACTTATTAAAATCGCCAACCTAAGGCCGTACTGACCGTCGTGGTATTACCTTTATACTCGGCTTGGTTATTGGCGAAAATATTTTCAGAAGCGTCTAAGTTTCTTACCTCTGTTCTCCAAATCAAACCTTTATACAAGTCCACATCAAATCCTGCAGAATAGCCTAGGATCGTTGTTCCTTTATCATCAAATCTACCGAAAACTACGCCATCCTTATCATTGAAATATTCTAATCGCGCATTGATTTTCACCTTCGAAGACAAAGCATAATTTGCTTGAATACCAGCATTCCACCATTTATAAGTTTCGGAGATCAACGGTTGCTTTTGGACACCGTAATCCCAGTTTGCCAGAATATTCATTTTGCTATTCACTGCAACCTGCACATAAAGGTCATGAAAGAAGCGAAGGCTGTCCTTGCCTTCATCTCCAACATAAGAACTACTATTCAATACCACCGATTCTATTGGTTTATATTGAATTTGGTAACCAAATGAAGGACCCGTGCTCGTGTTTGGTAATTGAATTCTTTGCCATCCATTTAACGCAACGGCTGCTAAGTAAAGCTTGGAATCATCTGTAGTATAGGATAAGCGAGCTCCCGTTTCAAAATATGGGGAATTCTCAGCTGCTATACTTCTAGTTAGACTGATGTTATCAATTCCAATTGCGCTTTCACCACCTATATGTGATGGTAATACACCGGCGTCAATCCACACATTATGGTTCGCTGAAAGTTTATAACCAACATTGGCTTCATAAACATTCTTCCATACTCCTTCTTCGGCAGAATAATTAGCGTTCATATAACTACCAACGGCAATTGCCAGATTGCTTCGAACACGGTTACCTTCATAGGCCGCTTTTATCATTGCCAGATTCACGGACAATTCATTACTTCTATTATGGCTATAGATAAAAGCTGGTCTTTTATGATCTTCGGGGTTATTGAGATCCAAGGTATAATAGGATTCGATATAACCCGAGATTGTCAAATTTGATTTCAATGAATCAGTTGTTTCCTGAGCATCTACGGTTCCTAATCCAAGGAATATGGATGCAGAACACAAGATTTTATTGAGCATTTTGTACTCCTTTCTCACTTGCTAAGGCATCTAATGCCAAGTTCAACTCAAGAACATTCACTTTTGTAGGACCGAACATACCCCATAGCGGTTTTTCAGTATGTTCAGTGATTAAATCAATTAATTCAGGCTCCTCTAAACCTCTTAATTGTGCAATGCGAGGAACCTGAATTTCCAAGGCATTAACAGAAAGATGGGGGTCAAGACCACTTCCGCTTGCTGTAACGATTTCTGTCGGAATTTGCTCTCTATTCACTTTGGGATTTTGGGACAAAAAATGAGTGATCCTGCCCTCCACTTCCTGTATATATTCAGGGTTAGAACCTGCCTTGTTGCTAGCACCCGATCCGGCAGCATCATATTCTACTGCGGACGGTCTTGACCAGAAGTACTTATCATCAGTAAACTTCTGACCAATGTTTTTATAATATGTTTTACCATTTGCCTCAATCACAAAACCTTTGCCTTGATTAGGACTTAATTGAGCAATTGCCCAAACTACAAACGGATATGCTATAGCAAATAAAACGAATGTCAATACGGTCATTTTAAGTGCGGGTAATAAATGTGCTTTCATTTCAGTTTAAATAAATATTGATAATAATAAATCAATCAATTTGATACCTATGAATGGGACGATCAATCCTCCAAATCCATAGATTAATAAGTTTCTACGCAATAGTGCAGAGGCGCCAATAGGTTTGTAGGCTACTCCTTTTAGAGCCAGTGGAATCAACATCGGGATCAAAATTGCATTGAAGATGATAGCTGATAAAATGGCTGACTCAGGGCTGCTCAGGTTCATGATATTCAATGGTGCCAAAGCTGGAATCATTACTACAAATAATGCCGGGATAATAGCGAAATACTTCGCTACGTCGTTGGCAATACTAAAGGTTGTCAATGTTCCTCTGGTCATCAATAACTGTTTACCAATTTCTACGACCTCAATCAATTTGGTTGGGTCGTTATCTAGGTCAACCATGTTTCCAGCCTCTTTAGCAGCTTGTGTACCACTGTTCATTGCTACACCCACATCGGCTTGAGCAAGTGCTGGAGCATCGTTTGTACCATCTCCCATCATCGCCACCAATTTACCTTCACCTTGCTCCTTACGGATGTAGTTCATTTTATCCTCAGGCTTAGCTTCGGCAATAAAATCATCTACACCAGCTTTTTCGGCAATATATCCAGCGGTCAAAGGGTTATCTCCAGTTACCATAACTGTTTTAATACCCATTTTGCGCAAACGCTCAAAACGTTCTTTAATACCTGGTTTGATGATATCCTGTAATTCTACTACCCCTAGTGCTTTTTCATTTTCTGAAACCACCAACGGGGTTCCACCATTTCCTGAAATACTTTCCACTGTCTTCATCACGTCTTCAGGAAAATGGTTCCCCGCCGCTTCAACCAACTTCTTAATAGCATCCGTAGCACCTTTCCGAATACGTTGATTTGCAATGTCCAATCCAGAACACCTAGTCTCAGCAGTAAATTTTATGAATGTTGATTCTTGTAATTTATAAGGTGCAAGATCTAGACCTGCCAATTCAACGATGGACTTACCTTCTGGAGTTTCATCACTCATGGAACTTAATGTTGCCGCGCGAATCAATTCAGTGGAATCTACACCAATTGCTGGGTGAAATCTTGTTGCCTTTCTATTCCCAATAGTAATGGTACCAGTTTTATCAAGTAAAAGTACATCCACGTCACCAGCAGTTTCAACTGCACGTCCGGACTTAGTCAATACATTAGCACGTAATGCCCGATCCATCCCAGCTATACCAATTGCTGATAGTAAACCCCCAATGGTTGTAGGAATAAGACATACAAATAGTGATATAAACGCTGCGATACTAATAGGAACATTAGAATAATCGGCAAATGGTTTTAAAGTAACACATACTAGGATAAACACTAAAGTAAAACCAGCCAACAGAATTGTTAATGCAATCTCATTAGGTGTTTTTTGTCTTTTAGCACCTTCCACCAAGGCAATCATTTTATCTAAGAATGACTCACCGGCAGTAGCAGTTACCAATACCACGATCTCATCTGACAATACCTTTGTACCACCAGTCACCGAGCTACGGTCACCTCCTGCCTCTCTAATCACTGGAGCAGATTCCCCAGTAATTGCACTTTCATCGATGGTCGCAAGGCCTTCCACAATTTCACCGTCACTCGCAATAATATCACCAGCTGTACACACGAATAAATCGCCTTTTTTCAATTGGGATGACGGAATTGTTCTTCCATCTTTCAATTTTGCTGGTGTTTCCTCCCTTGTTTTACGAAGACTATCTGCTTGTGCTTTACCACGAGCTTCAGCAAGTGATTCAGCGAAGTTTGCAAACAGTAAAGTCACAAATAAAATAAGAAAGACTATAAAGTTATATGCGAAGGAGCCTTGTGTTTTATCTCCCATTAATATTGCAATACATACTACTGCCATAACCACAGTACAGACCTCAACTGTAAACATCACTGGGTTACGAAGCATCTCTTTTGGATTGAGCTTAATAAAAGCTTGTTTAAAAGCAACTTTTAACAGCTCAGTATCAAAAAATGGATTATTTGATTTCATTTTGAATCTCATTTATTATTTAATAGAAAAATATTCAGCTATTGGTCCTAAAGTCAATGCTGGGAAGAATGCTAGAGCTGCTATGATGGCTATGACAGCAAACACCATAAATCCAAAGCTAGCGGTATCGGTTTTTAAGGTTCCGGCACCTTCAGGGATATATCTTTTTTCTGATAAGATTCCGGCAATGGCAACTGGCCCTACAATTGGAATAAACCTTCCGAATAGAAGCACAATACCTGTACTGACATTCCACCACATGGTATTATCGCCTAGCCCTTCAAATCCACTACCGTTGTTTGCTGAAGCCGAAGTATATTCATATAACATTTCTGACAACCCATGAAATCCAGGGTCATTCGTAGTGCTAGCACCTACACTTGGAAATGCTGCTGCAAATGCTGTCCCTGCAAGAATTAGGAATGGGTGAATCAATGCGACCATCATCGCAATTTTCATTTCACGAGCTTCAACTTTCTTACCCATGAATTCCGGAGTACGACCAACCATTAATCCTGAGATAAAGACTCCGAGGATAATGAAAATAAAGAAGTTCAATATTCCTACTCCATTACCTCCATAGAAGGCATTAATCATCATCGCCAGCATTTCATTCATGCCGGACAATGGCATACTACTATCATGCATGGAGTTGACGGAACCCGTCGAGATTACGGTGGTCACGATAGACCAGAAACCAGAAGCAGCGGATCCTAATCGAATTTCCTTTCCCTCCATGGCTCCCAAATCCTGGGTGACACCGAGTCTTTCAATAGCAGGGCTACCTTGAATCTCCATCAAGACATTCGGAACGGCCAGACATAGAAAGCCAAAGGTCATTACCCCAAAAATCATCATCGATAATTTCCGGCGTTTTATATAAAAACCTAAAGCGAATACCATAGCTACCGGAACAACAAATTGACCGATCATTTCAGCGATATTACTGATGTATGAAGGGTTTTCTAAAGGATGGCTTGAGTTTGTACCAAAAAATCCACCACCATTGGTACCCACATGTTTAATAGCAATAAATGCTGCTGCGGGACCTCTTGAAACCTCTACTGTATCCCCTTGAAGATTCATCATGGTATCCTTTCCTTCATAAGTCATTGGAGTTCCTTCAAAAACAAGGATCAAGGCAACAATAAAGGAGATTGGCAATAAAATGCGGGTACATGATTTTAGGAAAACATCGTAGAAGTTTCCAAATAATCTTGTGCCTTTTCCTTTAAATGCACGGAAGAGTACAATGGCTGCGGAGATACCAATTCCTGAACTCACAAACTGTAAGAACATCAACCCGGTTTGGGAGAAGTAACTCACTCCTGTTTCTCCGGAGTAGTGCTGCAGGTTACAGTTTACCAAGAAGGAAATCACGGTATTGAATGCCAGGTCAGCTGACATGTTCGGATTACCATCTGGATTCAGTGGTAAGTTTGCTTGGAACATCAAAATCAACATTCCAATTACAAACCACACTAGGTTTATGGTCAATAAAGCGACCATATGCTCTTTCCAGGTCATTTCTTTCTTATAATCGACACCTGAAAGTCGCATTATTACTTTTTCAATTGGGCCAAATATTTTATCTGAAAAACCAGGTTTATCTGAGAAAACATTGGCTATATATTTTCCTAGGGGAATAGCAAGCAAAATAGTTGCTACAAACATCAAAATAACGCCCCAAATTTCTGTACTCATTAGATTCATCTTTTTATTTCCTTAAAATTTTTCAGGATTTAACAATACATACATGGTGTATAAGAAGACCATGATTGCGACTATAAACAATGCGATCATATTTTTAATTTTCTATAATTGTTTTTACATAAACCGGCCTCATTTCCTTAGGGAAGAAGGTCAAGTGTTTTCTTAAGCTTGCTGGAGATTCGCTGGAAGCCATTCTTTCTAAGAATTCATTTTCGATAGCATTTTTCACATGCAACGATCCCCCTCCATATAAAATGCCTATCACATGAATTGCTTCGCGAGCCATCTGTTGTTCATCCGTTGTACCTTCAAAATTTGCCAAACAGTATTCGGCAACATGTTGTAAAACTTCGTACTCAGACTCCACTTTATCTTCCATCACACATTGAGGAAGCCAAGCTTTCACGGTTGATATAATTTTACTTTCCATTTTTTCTAGATTTTATCAAAAAAATCAACTGATTTGAAGAATAGGGCAAAACAAACAATGCCCAATACCAATAATAAAAGGGTAATTACCATGTTATTTAATATGTTGAATGATGTAAACTTCTTTGAGATCCTTTGGCAACTGAGCGATGATTCGCCCCCATTGCTTGGCATTGCATAAATGATCCATACGGGTCAAACAATGCATGAAAAGGTATTCTACATTTTGCTTGATTACCTGATCACCTCTTTGATACAATACCCCGACACAGGATAGTATGCGCTGCAGGTAACTAAATTTTTTCTTCTGACATAGTTCGCGCATATAACTCACAATTATCTGCATCACTGCGGCCACATTACCTTGATATTGTAAACCTTTCAGCTGTGGAGATAATTTCCTGATATGCCGTCCTACATAATTTGCCATCTCTTGGGATGTAATCTTTTCCATAATTAAAAAAGTCATATTTATCCCCCTGATGCCAAACATTATTCCAGCACTGAAATAAAAGCTATATCCTATTGCATTACAGCGTTTTAAAAAATTAATTGAGAAGAATGGAAATAAAAAACCCTATCATTTTGATAGGGTTGTTATCATTTTGAGAAGAGTAATTCGAGTTTATTATTGTTGAATCTGATATTCATCAATCTTTCTATACAGCGTCGCTATTCCGATTTCGAGTAATCGTGCAGCTTCCGCCTTATTACCTTTGGTATAAGCTAATACTTTTTGGATATGTTTTCTTTCCATTTCTGCCAATGCCATCTCAGAAAGACTATTCGTTTTGCCTTCCTGCATGCTGAACTCATATGGTAAGGCATTGACATCAAGCGTATCACCTTCAATCAAAATTAAGCTACGCTCAATACTGTTTTTCAACTCCCTGACATTACCTTTCCAATAATGATTTTGAAGCAAGCTAATGTAGGTATCGTCAATTTTAGGAACCGGCATATTCAATTTTGCAGATTGAAGACCAACGAAATACTTTATTAATAATGGGATATCAGAAATTCTATCTTTTAATGCCGGTAAGCTTATAGTGAATACCGATAGTCTATAATACAGATCTGACCTAAACAAGCCTTCCTCTGATTCTTGTTCCAGGTTTCTATTGGTAGCAGCGATTACACGCACATCCACTTTGGTTGGTTTACTCTCTCCTACGCGGAGAAATTCACCAGTCTCTAATACTCTTAATAACTTTGCCTGAAGCTCAATGGGCATCTCACCAATTTCATCCAGGAATAAAGTTCCCTGATTGGCTTCTTCAAATAATCCTTTTTTATCTTTCAGAGCGCCAGTGAAAGCACCAGTAACATGCCCGAATAATTCAGATTCAAGGAGATCTTTACTCACTGCTGAACAATTTAAAGCAACAAAGGACTTCCCATTCCGCTTACTTTCTTGATGAATTGCTTGGGCAAAAACTTCCTTTCCTGTCCCCGTTTCTCCAAGCAAGAGCACCGTAGCATCAGTCTGCGCTACTTTCTTACCTAAATTTATCGCGTGATTTAATTCTTTGGATTTTCCAACGATTTGATCGAAGGAGTATTTCTTACCTACTTTTTCTTCCAGCCTATTCAATCTTTTGGCCATTTCCACCTTTTCAAAGGCTTTATTGATTAAAGGAATAACCTTATTGTTGTCATCCCCCTTTGTCATATAATCAAATGCGCCATTCTTAATTGCTTGAACACCATCAGGGATCTGTCCAAATGCAGTCATTAGCAGTACTTCAGCAAGAGGTTTAATTTTCTTTATTTCAAGAACTGCTTCAACTCCATTGCCATCAGGCAGTTTCACATCACATAAGACGACATCAATATCCTTGGTTTTTAAAATTTGGTAGCCAGCCTTTAGATTTGCTGCTTGAAATACTTCCAAGTCATCCCACTCCAATTGGATAATACGGGCCAATAATTGTCGTAGTTTATCCTCATCATCAATTAACAGAATCTTCTTAAGCATGGTCTAAATTAGTATTTCCTATTTATTATTTAGAGAGAAGTCAATTAAATTTTTCAATTAATAGAAAAATCCCGAGGCGGGGAGCCTCAGGATTTTATCAAACCAATTATTAACCTAAATTATGAAATTTAATTTTTGAAACTTTTTTGTTTCTTGAACTAATAACGCAAGTCAGGACTAATTCGCGTCAACCGATATTGATATTAACATTTTTTAACATATAATAGCTATATGCTAAAACGTATAACCTCTCTAATTTCATTATAAATACGCTTGACTAGAATCTCAAAAATCAAGTTTAAACAAGTAAAATTCCTGCTATGGTCCTTGGGATATGAAATAGAGTGCTATTTTTGCCGCATGTTCAAGAAACATCTACCCTATTTAATTATTATTTTCTTCCTCACTTGCCAACAAGCAATAGCGCAGCAAAAGATCTTTGGCAAGGTGGTCAGGATATCCGATGGAGATACCATCACTATCCTGGACAGTTTAAATCAGCAACACCGGGTGAGATTGCATGGAATAGATAGTCCTGAAAAGGGTCAGGATTATTATCAAGTTGCAAAGGAATATATTGGACAGCTTTGCTTTCAGCGGCAGGTTGAGGTTTCCATCCTCAAATACGACCATTATAAAAGAGCAATTGGAAAAATTTATATTGACTCAACCGAGGTAAACGTAAGCATGTTGAAAGCAGGATTAGCCTGGCATTTCCTTCAATTTGATAAATCTGAAGAATATGCACAAGCAGAAGCAGAGGCAAGATTAAATAAGAGAAACCTGTGGTCATTGAAGACTGCACAAGCGCCCTGGGAGTTCCGAAAAATAAAGAGACAACAACAAAAGCTAAAAGCCAAATAGAATAATCTATTTGGCTTTTTTACTAAATAATTTTATCAATTCATTCACCAACAAAGGCACTAATCCTAATCCAATAACTTTCACCCAATCGTAAATCCCTATCACCTGCAGTTTAAATGATTCCCTTAGAATCGGAACAAATAATACCATCAACTGCAGTGCGAATCCCAATATAATCGCAAATACCAAATACCTATTTGAAAATATCCCTACTCTAAATATCGATTTATACTCATGTCTAAAGGATAAAGAATAGAACAATTGACAAGCGATTATGGTTAAAAACGCCATGGTACGGGCATATTCATGAATATCTTCAGGAATAGTATCCATAAAAGGATTATAGCCATGCTCAAAATAACCAATCAAGAAAGCAGCAATTGTCAATAATCCAATCAAAATGCCTGCAATAAATATTTTCTTGCCTCCTCCATTTGAAAAGAAATTTTCCTTGACATTTCTAGGCTTCTCATTCATCACATTGGGATCACCGGGATCCATCCCTAAGGCAACAGCTGGCAGTGTATCTGTGATTAGATTAATCCATAATAATTGAGTCGCTAACAATGGAACAGGTAATCCGGCAACTATAGCAACCAACATGGTAATTACTTCACCCAGATTACTGGCGAGCAAAAATATAACAGACTTCTTGATATTGTTATAGATATTACGCCCTTGTTCAATGGCCCCAATGATGGTAGAGAAATTATCATCTGCAAGGATGATATCAGAAGCATTCTTGGCTACATCAGTCCCGGTAATTCCCATTGCTACCCCTATATCTGCAACATTCAATGATGGTGCATCATTGACCCCATCACCTGTCATCGACACGATATTTCCCTTTGCCTTAAATGCTTTGACGATATTGACCTTATGTTCTGGAGATACCCTTGCAAATACCCGATATTCAGAGATATGAGATTCTAAGTCCTCATAAGAAATCGAATTTATTTCCTTTCCGGTAGTTACCTGACTAATATCCTCAGCAATGCCTAATTCCTTTGCAATGGCAAAGGCTGTATTACCGTGGTCACCAGTTATCATTATGGTGGTTACACCGGCTGCTTTTGCTTTCTCAATGGAATCCTTCACTTCTTTTCTCGGCGGATCAATCATACCAACGAGACCAATAAACACAAGGTCCTTTTCAAAATCTTCTTTCTCAAATTTAGAATCACTTTTCTTAAAGGCAACTGCCAATGTCCGTAAGGCTTTCATGGACATTTTTTCTACCACATCTGTAATTTGCTTTTTATGATCCTCAGTGATAGGAAATAACTCCTCATTTTGAATAATGTATTTACAATTTGGGATTAGGTTATCAACTGCTCCTTTTGTATAAAGAATATATTCTGAACCATTTTTATGGAGCGTGGACATCATTTTACGGTCCGAATCAAATGCCAGCTCATCTACTCGAGGCTGTTCGGATTGTAGGTTTCCCCTATCCATTTCCCATTGATCTGCTAAAGCAAGCAAAGCTATTTCCGTAGGGTCTCCCGTTTGATTCTCACCTTCCAAGGTGGCATCCGAAGCTAAAACCATCGCTTCAGCTAATAGATTTTCTTCATAGGTATTCTCTGCTTCATCATCAATTGAAATTAGATTATCGCTAAAGGTAAATGCTTCCTGCACAGTCATTTTATTTTGGGTGAGCGTTCCGGTCTTATCCGAACAAACTATGGTCACTGATCCTAAAGTCTCAACGGCAGGCAGCTTTTTAACAATCGCATTTTGTTTTGCCATCTTCGTTACGCCAATGGATAAAACAATAGCAACAATTGCTGCCAAACCTTCAGGAATGGACGCCACAGCCAACGACACTGAAGTCAAGAACATCTCCGTGAGATCCCGACCCTGAAAATAAGAAATGATGAAAATGACAATACAAATTCCAATGGCTAGCTTCCCTAAGGTCTTTCCCAAATGATCTAAACGGATTTCCAATGGTGTTTTTTCAGCAGTTTCTGAATCTAAGAGACCTGCAATTTTACCTACTTCAGTTTGGTTGGCTGTTGCAAATACAATTCCAACACCTCTTCCATAGGTAACCAAAGTAGACATAAATGCCAAATTTACCCGATCTCCTATAGGAATATACTCATCCTCTAAATTCGCTTCAGCACTCTTTTCCGCAGGAACAGATTCTCCAGTCAAGGCAGATTCTTCTATTTGAAGGTTCGCTGATTCAATTAACCGTAAATCTGCTGGAACATATCGACCTGCTTCCAATAAGACAAGATCTCCTGGTACCAATAGTTCCGAATCCACTTCCACGACCTTTCCACCTCTCCGAACAATTGCTTTTGGATGCGATAAATTCCTTAACGCATCAATCGCATTATTTGCTCTCACCTCTTGAAATAAACCTAAAAATGCATTGATGAGGATAACAACCAGAATGATGATTCCATCGGTATACTCGCCCATGAAAAAAGTAATCCCAACCGCAGCAAATAAAACATAAATCAATGCGTCATTGAGTTGGTCAATAAAGATTCGAAATATGGATTTTCGAGACTGCTGTTGTAGTTTATTCTTCCCATACTCATTCAACCTGCTTTCAACCTGCTCATTGGTTAACCCATCAGATAAATTACTGTCCAATTGATTCACAAATTCTTCAAGGGAAATTGAATAGGGATTATTGGATGTTGGTTCTTTATTTTCGGTCATATATTATTAAATGCAAAAACCCAAAAATAGTTCTAAGGGATGAGCTATTTGATGATATTAATCACTTTTACTATCTATTCTAGGGAATTTCCGAGATATTCATCACTTTCTTGAAAGGAATCGGTCTCAACAAGCTTAAAACTTGAAATAGGATTTCTTTTTGGCTATATTTGGTAAACACACCCTACCATATTGATTATGAAAAATGCACTTCTTATTCCTACAGACTTTTCAGATAATGCTTGGGTTGCCACAAAATATGCAGCAAATCTAGCAACCAAATTCAATTGGGATATCCATCTGCTACATGTATATCAAACCTTTGGAAGAACATTAGCAACCACAGAGTTTAATGATGCGGTTGCAAAGCATAATATGGATAGCGCCAATGATGAGATGGAGAAATTTCAAGAACGAGTTCAAAAGGAATTCCCTGATCTTCAAATTTCAGCCGCCTGTATTCAAGGGAATCTGACTGATACGATATTAAAAGTTGCTGAAGAAAATAATGCGCCTTTTATTGTAATGGGGTCGAAAGGAGCTACAGGTTTAAAGGGTCTTGTTTTTGGTAGCAATACTTTTGATATCATTCAACACTCTCCGATTGGAGTCATTGCGGTTCCGCCACATCATGAAGGATTTAAATTGAAAAAAATAGGGATACTATCCAATTTTAAGGCTACTGAGTTTGATTTAATTGATAGTTTCATACATAGAACCAGTCCTGCTATAGACCTTAATCTTTTGCATGTCGTTGAAAACAATAAACCTGCGGAAGCAAATGCGATATTTTATTGGGAGGAAAAAATGCTTAAGCATACAGGTGTAAATTCTGTCAGCTTTAAGAGTAAGCAATTAATCAACAGGCTCGATATCAAAGAACCTATTCCCTACTGTATCAATCAGATGATTGTGGAAGAAGAAATTGATTTATTACTTCTTACATACAGCAGGAAAAGCTTCTTTACAAATTTGTTCTCTAAGAACCTTACGAAAACAATTGCCAATGAATTGTCAGTTCCTAGTTTCTTTATGAGGGAATATTTCCTTCACCCATTAGTGGATCAGTAGAACTAGGTTTTCCATTTTCTATATGACCTGCATATTTGATAAATAAATCCGGGTTTTGATCCGAGGTAATTTCAAAGTCATACCAGCCCTGGGATTTTTCTAAATTCCAGGCTTGCTTCACCTTTTTATTGGCTGCAAATTCTTTTGAAGTATGCCCATATGATGGATCTTGAACTTTTAATTCAACTTTGGATTTAGAAATCGTTATTTGGAATCCTTTCTTAGCATTACTGCAATTCACTTCAACAAGAGGGAATTCAGCATTTACCTTCGCTTTGAATGCCCGATAAAATCCATTAGGCCCATGTACTGAGAAGCAGAAGCTTTCATTCTTCAGCTCAGATAAATCCAATGAATAGGTTAAGCTTTCTTTAGGTTTAACTGCAAAATTCCAGGTTCTACCAATTTCATTTTTACTACCAAATGCTGTGTGTGAAATTAATTGAAATGGAACACCTACAACCTTCGTCTGCGAAAGCTTCCCTAATATCGAAAAATGAAAGTTTAATTTCCCAGAAGAAACACTGAGGTTTACATCTATATCATATGGAATTGCACATGCCGATTTAGTACCTTTCTCTTGAAGGCCTAAACCCGTATTCAAGGAAAGATTATTTTTAATACTTTTCAGACTATCCTTTGTTATTGCTTTAAAATTCTCAGGAATAGACTTATCTCGAGCAGAATAAATTCGTTCTACATATTGGTCTCGATTTACAAAATCAATAGCAGGTCTTTGAATATCTGGCAAAGGTCTAAATGCTGAGGTCAAATCCCCGCATACCAACCTTCTCCATTCGGTAATGTTCTTTTCAATTACAGGCTTTTTGTATTTTTTCTGGATAAAATGCTCCAAAAACTGAAGTGGCGAGGTATGATCAAACACCTCTGAATTCACCCAGCCACCCTTGGACCAAGGTGAAGCAATTACCAAAGGCACTCGATATCCCAAACCTATTGGACTATCATGAACTCCAGTGTTTTTACCTGTTCTCTTATTTTCTTGATCGACAGTAACGTATTCATCAGCTGTATCCATACCTTTTGGTACAGCTCCTGTTCCTTCTTTATTGGTCAATGGAGGTACAAATGGGGATATATGATCGAAGTAACCATCATTCTCATCATAGGTTAAGATAAAAATGGTTTTCTTCCATATTTCAGGATTTGCAGTTAGTATATCCAATGTTTCAGAAACATACCAAGCACCATACCATGGAGAACCGGGATGATCCGAAAAACGACATGGCGCCACCAACCAAGAAACTGCTGGAAGATTACCTGATTTTACATCCTCTCGGAATTGATGGAAAACATCGCCCTGTGGGACTTCAATCTCCTCAGAATCCTGACCCTTAATTTTGGATAAGCTATGGTAGTTAGGGTCATTTGTGTTCGTTGTAAAGGCCCGACGATGAATCTCTTGCTCTTGATTGCTCAGCTTCGCAAAGTTCTCCGGAGAATAAGTTTCTACATCCTTTTTATAACCATTTAATTCATCAACAACTTTTTGATACGCTTCTTGACTTGCAAATTTTGCTACAGTAAGCAGATGTTCTATTTCTTTCACCTTCCTTTTAGCATATTCATAATAAGCCGGGTGAAATTTAACCTGATATTGTTTATGGAATTCAAGATTATTATCAGTGAAATTAGCCAACCAATCTTCCTCTTCACCTTCAAAACCTACTGGTAGACTTAATTCATTTTGATAAACTTTCCATGGAATTCCAGCTTCCTGAAGTCGCTCTGGATAGGTCTTCCAGCTCACATCTTTATAGTTGATCTGATAATTATCTACGTGGGCAGTAGATTCTGGATTATGAGGTTCTTCACGAACTGTTCCTGACCAGAAATACGAACGATTAGCACTCGTCCCTGTCAATGAAGAACAAAAATGTTGGTCACAAACGGTAAAAGCATCAGCAAATGCATAGTAAAAAGGAATATCTTTTCTTTCGAAATATCCCATGGTCAATGGAATATGCTTGTATTCAGGATCACCAGCACGTTTGGCTTCTAACCAAGTATCCATTTTCCCTTCATTTCGCGCCGCAACCATATCTCTCCAACCATGTGGGAGACTCCCCATCCAAGTGATTTTGGTATTTTCTATATCCAAATGGAATGGAGCAAAGATTTCTTCTTTTTTATTTTCCTGATACCACACTGGATAGCCATTAGGTTGTCTTAATGCACGCGGATCATTAAATCCTCGAACGCCTTTCAAGGTTCCAAAACAATGATCAAAAGATCTGTTCTCCTGCATCAAAAACACAATGTGTTCCGCATCAAGATAATTGGTCCCTGGATTGGCATCTATCGCCAAAGCCCTCTGAATAGATTCTGGAATAAAATTTACGGCTGCGCTAGCACCCGCAAGCATCGATGCTTTCTTAAGAAACTCTCTTCTGGTATCCATTAATTTTTAGATTAGGTAGCAAAACTATAATTTAAATCAGTTGATTCATCAAGTTAGTTAAATCATCATAAACATTTAACCTTAATTTATTATACCCTTAATAATTTTACACAAAAAAGCCCAACCTTCCGGTTGGGCCAATCTATAAACTAACTTAATCCTATTCGTAACCAGGATTCTGTACTAGTTCCGTGTTTCTATTGATTTCATCCCGATTGAAGGAACTGAAATACATTTTGTCATTCCAGCTTCTGTTTTCAATACCAGGGTTTAAATTACCAACCGTATAAGTGTAATTATAATTATTAGTATCATACTTATAGACATCTACCGTTTTCCCAGGCTTCAACTGACCAAAAATATTGATCAAAGTAACCTTTCTACCCAATGTCGTAGGTGCAATCATCCATCTTCTAGCATCAAAAAAGCGGTGCTCCTCATAAGCCAACTCAATACGTCTTTCATTTCTATAACGTTCTTTCAAAGCTGCTCCAGAATCATTGATCGCAAATAACCCAGCACGTAATCTTATTTTATTGATCCATGCTCTAGCTTCTGCTTCTTCTCCCAGTTCAATACACGCTTCCACATAATTTAATACTGCCTCAGTATAACGTAATAAAGGCCATGGAATTTGCTGACGAGTATTCTGATCAACAATCTTTGGATTTGGATCCACAAACTTTCTGTAATAGTACCCAGTATAAGAGCCATTCCAATCTTCAATAGGACTATTTCTAGTATCCAATCCTGGCACTATGCGTTTAGTACCTGATCCTGATCCAACTTCATATCGACCTGTCTGAATTTGATTGTTCGGGTCTCTACCTTTCACATCATCCGTCCTTGGCTTCCAGTTTGATCCATCATGACTAATGGTTGCATAAAATCTTGGATCACGATTCTTATAGGGTGCAGCTTTATGGGCAGGATTATTCCAATTGAATTTCTCGCCAGTACGCATTTCATAATCATCTACCAATAATTGAACTGGCGAATTTCCAGACCAGTTGTGATAACCATTAGGACCATTGTCACGACCAACCCATCCTCCTCTTTCATCTTTGATATCTTTGAAAAAACGACCTAAAATTAAATCCTTCTTCCCTTCAGCATCAGCTACGTTACTTCCTCCGCCCATAGCGATTGCCAAATAATTGGCAGTACCTTCCGTTGCAGGAATGGTATCTGTTAAATCCAATTTATAGGCATACTCCGTTTTGTCTAAGACTTTCTTCGCAGCATCCTTTGCTTTTCTCCAACGAGCAGTTCTATCACCGGAAACATATCCCAAATATTCAGGATTTTTGAACCCACTGATAATGGATGACTTGCCTTTTGCCGTTGGCATATCATGTAGATCACTAGCAGCATACAATAAAACCCTTGCTTTCAACGCATTGGAAGCATCTTCTGACGCACGGCCATCTTCTCTTGCTTGTCCGGTCAATAAGGTCGATGCAGAATCACAATCACTTACTATCTGATTCACACATTCCTCATAGGTATTGCGCGCTTGAAGAAAATCAGTATCCTCCAATTTGAACACTTTTTTCACTATTGGAACTGCTCCATAAAAGCGTAATAATTGCTGATAATAGTAAGCTCTCAAGAAATAGGCTTCACCTAACAAAGCATTCGCCTTATCCTTGTCATCAAACTTTGGATTTCTCAAATTTTCAATGGCAATGTTGGTAGCACGAATCCGCGCATACATCCTACCATATTCATACGTGTCCATAATATAGCCCTGATCCGCCGCATTGGAACGAGATTCTGTAACTGTATTAATTCCACGTCCGGGATGAGTAAAGAATGCCTCATCGGTCATCGATGCCATTTGTTGCTCATAAAAACCTCCAACTCCGAAACCATTATAGATCTCGAAAACAAACGCTTGGGCTAATGCTGCATCAGACCAAACCAACTCCTCAGGCGCCTCATTTAACGGCTCCGTATTCACGAAATCATCATTACATGATGCCAGTAAACCTATGAAGGCCAAGGATATATATTGAATTTTAAACTTAAATTTCATAAGATAGTATATTAAAACGAAACCATTACACCCGCGTTAATTAATCTTGCCTGAGGATAATATTGTCCCAATGCATTGTCAGATTCCGGATCGTAAACTTTGATTTTACTCCAGGTCAATAGATTTTGACCACTTACAAATACACGAGCACTGCCTATTCCTGCTTTCTCAATCCATTGAGTCGGAAAATTGTATCCTAACTCCATGTTCTTTAAGCGGATGTAATTGGTGCTACGCAGCCAGTAGGTATTATTGTTTGAGTAATATTGATCGCTTCGGTCAGTAATTCTTGGATATTCTGAACTCGGATTATCGACCGTCCAACGGTTCTCATAAAAATCCAATAGGTAGTTACCAATCGCTCCTGATTCATCTGTTCCTACTCTTTGTTCTGCTCCTGTAGCTCCTTGGAATAAGATCGCTAAATCAAAATTCTTATAGGTAAAGCCTAGGTTTAAACCTCCTTGGAATGTTGGAATAGTATTCTTATCACGACGAACCCTATCATTTGGTGTAATCTTTCCATCCCCATCATAATCTTGATACTTCATATCTCCCGGACGTAAATTACCAGTGATATCACCATAATCAATGGTATTCGCATCTATCTCTGCTTGGTCCCTGAATACGCCATCATAAATATAGTATAAGCCTGCATTGATAGGTCTGCCAGTACTTTGTTGCCATTCTGGAGCTCCTGGCGCCTCATCCCAAAAGATGATCTTATTCTTCGCATATCCTCCATTCACTGCAACATTAAATCCTAAATCACCAAATGTTTCTCGATAACCTAAGCTCAAGTCAAATCCTGAGTTATCTACTTTACCTATATTTTCAGCAGGTAAGGTCATACCTGTACTTTGAGGAATCGAAGCATTTCTACGCCACAAAATACTTTCCCTGCTATTTTTAAATAAGTCAAATTCAGCATTGAACTTGCCACCCAAAAATTGAAAATCAAAACCTAGGTTATAGTTATTCGCAACCTCCCAAGTAATAAATTTGTTTGGAACACGGCTTTCATATAAGGATTTCACCATTTCATCATTGATAATGTATGATCCGAAAGCATAAGTTGAGAAATATTGATATTCCTGAAGTTTACTGTCGTAATAAACATTATCATTACCCATTTGCCCATAAGAAGCACGGATTTTGAAGTAATTTACAAATGGCACATTTTCTTTCCAGAAGTTCTCCTCGGAAACCATCCAGCCTAACATCGCTCCTGGGAAGAAACCATATCTCGAAGCCTTTGGAAACATATAGGACCCATCAACGCGCCATAATAATTCTGCAATGTATTTCCCTTTGTAATTATAGTTCGCACGTCCAAAATAGTTTAAACGAGCCCGATCCCATGCTCCACCGGAATTATCCTTCTCTGCATCTCCACCAGCAAATAAATAATCAATCTCATTTGAGATAAAGAACCTTCTGAATGCAGAAAAGTTATCATTATGAATAGTTTCCCGGTTCACCCCAGCTAAAATATTGAAGGTATGATCCCCAATTACTTTATCATAAGATGCTACTGCTCCTAACAAGACATTTAATTGATCTTCATTGGATTGTGTTAATCTTGGGTCAGCTAAGCCTCTTCTTCCAGCAACCAATAAAGGGGTTGTTCCATCAGCTTCATAATCTCCCTGCCAGGTATATAAATACCATGGTGTTTCCCATTTCTTGGAATTGATCAAATACTTATCAACTGCTGCAGTACCTGTCACTTTAAGCCCATCAACTCCTGGAATCAAGATTTCAATCTGTCCATTGGTCTGGAAGTAATACCGCTTATTGCGGTCGTAGCCTGAAGCATCTGTCGAAATCACAACCGGGTTCTCACCGTTCTCAATATCTGGCCCTGGTAATCCATTTGGCCAATATGCCGGTTGCGTTGGATTTCCACGCATGGTCATCCGGAAAATAGTTGCTGCCGATTTAATCGGATAGCTCCGATTCTCCTGACGGCCTAACATCCCAAATTGCAACTTCACGTATTTATTGACATTAGCATCCAAGTTTAATCGAAGATCGTATTGCTTATAGTTATTTGCACTGTTTTTATAATATCCTTCTTGGTTTAAATAACCCAAGGACATTAAATATTTAAAATTGTCCGATCCACCATCCAACTGGAGGTTATGTTTTGATTGTGGCGACCAATTTCTAAGTGTTTCACCATACCAGTCTGTATTTGGATGTCCCCAAGGGTCTGATCCATCAGCAAACTTCTGTCTATCCTCCATGGTAAATGGTGCTGACAAGATGGTACCATCTGGCTTTTTATATTCCCCGGTACTGTTGAAAGCATCCTGTGCAGATTTCCATTCGTCAACCGGAAGTTTAAAGATTTCAAGTTCATTACGCATTTCTGCGTATTCATTTGCATCCGCAAGTTCGGGAATTACGGTGGGTTGAGAATAACCCTGATTAAAAGTGTAGGATAAGGTAGGTTTACCAGTTTTACCGCGCTTTGTGGTCACTAAGACTACCCCATTGGCAGCACGTGCACCATAAATTGCAGCTGACGCATCCTTCAGTACAGATATATTTTCAATATCTGCGGGATTCAAGCGTTCGAAACCACCGGCACGGGCAGGAATTCCATCAATTACAATTAATGGACCTGAATCACCAAGGGTATTTGTACCACGAATCCGAATTCCGGAACCATCGCTCCCTGGCTCACCACTTCGATTCGTCGCCACAACACCCGCAACGCGGCCTGCAATCGCATTTGACAAATTGATTGCTGGTGATTTTTTTAATTCATCCCCCTTGACTGCTGCAACGGAACCAGTAACCGTAGCTTTCTTCTGTGTACCATATCCCACTACAACGACCTCATCAATATTGTCCAGACTCTGATCTAAGCTGACATTGAAGGTAGTTTGATTGGATACAGCAACTTCTTTACTTTCCATTCCTACTGAAGTGAAAACTAAAGTCGCTGTTCCTGGAACGGCTTCTAGTTCAAAATTTCCATTTTCATCGGTTGTGGTTGCTTGGTTAGTTCCTTTCACAGTTACGGTCACACCAGAGAGTGCTAAACCGTTTGAAGAATCCTTTACTGTTCCCCGAACAGTACTTTGATTATGCCATGTCGATGCATACATCGTAGCATCTTTGGCCAAATGGGCAAATGCAGTCGGTGAGGTGATACTGATTAGCATACTTATCCCTCCTATGCGAAGCATTTTAATCCCATTCTTTCCATTGAAAAAATGGCGGTGTTTAACCATAGAATTAAGGCGTTTAAGTTGTTATAGATTTATGTTTAGTTTTCCTAATATAGGAATTTAACAACTTAATGGTTCCCTATCTCCTCAATTTATGGCATTTATCTTTAAATTTTTAACTTATTCAATAAACAAATGTTTAAGATACATTTTACAACAAATTGCATATCAAGTATTTAAAAAAAGTTAAATATTAGCGTTAAAGTTTGCAAAAATTGTAACAACTAAGGTAATCTAGAAAAATAAATAAAATAAAGGTTTTGGAGTCAAAAAAAGTCTTCATTCAATAAATCAACATCATTAAACTATAGGTGTAATTATATTATTATTAATTTCTTTTTTTATCATAATAGTATTAATTTTAAGGAAAACCACCAGTTAATAATCAATATTGAAGAGATGAAAACGATCTTACTTTTTTTAATATTCTTAAATACTTTCTGCGCAACTGCTGCCTACTCGATAAAGATCCAAAGTTTATCCAGTGAATGGATCCTGTTTTTTGCATTGTTAATCACTTCAATCTTTCACGTAATCTTATATAAGAAGAATTATCAGAAGCCATTAAAATACTATAGGTCTTAAAATAGTATAAAAAAAGCCACCATATGGCGGCTTAAATATTTTGATGTTATTAATGCTTTACTTTAATATTTCTTGTAGAAACATCAAGGTATGATTCCACGCTCTCTTGGCCATTACAGGATTATAATCTGCTGACTCAGGATTTGTAAATGTATGCTTCGAATCTGAATAGGTTATTATTTGCCAGTCTGCTTTCCCGTCCCTAAATTCTTTAACAAGCGCATCATAATCTTCAGGTTTTACCCCTGCATCATCCGCAGGATGCTCCACCAAAACCTTAGTCTTAATTTCTCCGTTAGCCCGGTCAGCGGCCTTCCCTAGACTACCATGAATACATACAACGCCTTCAACTGGCAATCCGCCTCTAGCAGCCTCTAACGCACCAGTACCTCCAAAACAATAACCAATTACAGCAACCTTAGTCGCTCCTGCTTTCTTTAACTCATCTATTCCAGCTTGAATCCTCTTCTGATAGGATTGATAATCCTTTTTATACTGGGATGATAATTTTGAAGATTCCGAATTGTCTTTCGGCGTATTCCCAACGCCATAGATATCGGCGATAAAAGCAATATAGCCTTGTTTCTCCAAGTTTTTCGCCGCATCAATCGCCTCTTGATCTATTCCTTTCCACGCTGGCAGAATCAAAACTCCCGGAAGGCTTTCCCCAGAATTACTGCTCATCAAACCTTTCAAAGCTTGATTACCTTCCTTATAATTTACCTCCTTTAGGTCCTGACCTAAAACAGTTTGACTAAGTAATATACTTAGCAAAATGATAAATGATTGATTCTTCATATTCTTATTTTTTATGAATTAATGAACACTGTCCTGTTCTTTTAGGTAAGGGATAATACTCATGACATCGAAATCCGCAAAACCAGCATCCTTCGCTCCTTGATAAGTCTTTAATATATCTTTACTTAAGGGATAATGTGCTCCAGCATCAATAGCTAACTTCACATCTTTCAGCATTAAATCTACAGAAAATGCCGCCGGAAACTCATTCTTTATAATTGAAGCTGTTTTTACCTTTGATGCGCCACTACCACTCGCACTTTCATTGATGATACTCATCATATCTGCCCGCGATATGCCCATCTTCTCAGCGAACAAAACGGTCTCGGCCATTCCTTGATATAAAATTGAAAGGTAATAATTGATACATAGTTTCGCAGAAACGCCTTTCCCGTTTTCCCCCATGTATTTTACTTCCTTACCCATCAAATTTAGATAAGGTAAAACCCGTTCAGCATCTTGCTTATCGGCACCAACCATAAAAATCAATGTGGCATCCTTTGCTGGCTGTGTACTTCCAGCAACCGGAGCATCCACAAAACTTGCACCTTTTGACTTAGAGATGGTAGAAATTGTTTTGGAAGCAAACTGCGAAATGGTACTCATATCAACAAATAGTTTTCCTTCAATATTCATGGTCAAGATGGTCTCATAAACCGCATGAACAGCATCATCATTAGTCAGCATCGTAAATATTATATCACAACTTTTCACCAAGCTTACGATATCATGGCATACTGTACTCTTCTCAACAAAATCCTGCATCTTTTCTGCAGTACGATTATATACATAGAGATCAACTCCAGCTTTTTCTAAATTCTTCGCCATAGGTTTACCCATGTTTCCTAAACCTATAAAGCCAACTTTTACATTATTTTCCATTCTGCAATTTAATCATTTGGAACAGGAGCACTCGCAGAAATTAATTTTTTCTCTTTCAACTCTTCCCAAAATCCCTTGGGGATGCTTTCTGTAAATGACTTTGCATTTTCTTTCGCTTGCTCTCCTGAGCTTGCGCCAGGAATTACTGAAGATACTACTTCTGGAGCTGCAGAAAATTGCAAAGCTGCAGTCCTGAGGTCAACCTGATGGTTCTTGGCAACTGCCTCCAAGTTTTTGAGCTTCTCAGCAGCAAATTCCGGAATCTTGGAACCATACAAATACCTCGGCTTTCCAGCAAGAAATCCCGCACATAAAGGCGCTCCAACAACTATGGACAATCCCTTTTCAGCAATCTTAGGAAAGACTTGGTTTAAATCATCCTCGTGATGAATTAAGGAATATTGACAGGCTGAAAGAAAAATATCAGGATCCGCTACCTCCATACTCTTCAATATAGGTTCAATCGTATTAACACCTAAACCCCAAGCTTTTATTATTCCTTCCTCACGCATCTTGGTCAGCTCTTTGAAGGCACCATTCTGCGCAATCTCAAAGTATTTGAGCCAATCTTTACCCATGTCACCATTATCCGGCGATAAATCATGAACAAAAACAATATCCATCGATCCAATTCCTAATCGTTGTAAGCTATCTTCAACAGATTTTCTGGCTCCCGAAGCTGAATAATCATACTTATACGATGCGTTCATCTGACCCTTCCACATCAAACCTTCTTGCTTATAATTATCTTCTGGAACTAAAATCCTCCCGATCTTACTCGAAATCGTATAGTCATCTTTTAACTTGTCTTTTAAATATAATCCCATCCTCCTTTCACTTATTCCTAATCCATACCAAGGAGAAGTATCATAATACCTAACCCCTGCATCCCACGCCGCTTCCATGGCTTCATGACAAGCTAAATCTGAATTATGGTTGAACCCATTGCCCAATGCAACACCACCAAATCCACTCATGCTCTTTGGACGAAATCTTTTTTGAATATTTTTTTCCATGTATTTTCCTTTATTAAATGACCCTTCAATGCCCGTAGCTCCCCAACCTAGGGAAATACTACCTCCTAATAATAGTCCTTGATTGATAAAATCTCTTCTGTTCATCTACTAAAATCTCTGAATTATTTAATTCCTCTATTTAATGAACAGCTAAATTTTAAGATTGTTGTAATTCCATAAAAAAAGCCTATCATTACGATAGACTTATTTCTTGTATTTATCATGTAAGCCCTTGCCTTCCAGGATCATCGGCCTTATCTTTTCCAACCGACTCTCTTTGGTCTTATCTTGCTTGGCTTCATCAATATATTCTATGTATTCTTTCTTTTTCCCGGGAGTCAGTTTTTCAAATGCTACACTAAAAATTTTATCCTTGTCCAAAGCGTCTTTAAACAATCCTTCTACTTTTTTAGGTAAGGATCTATCTGGCTTTATCTCCTTCCCATCCTTTATCGTCTGAACAGATTCCTCAATATAGGCAAGGATTTTCTCCTCATTCATATCCTTGATATCTGTAAATCGCCATTGCCGCAATGATTTTGTTTTTCCTTCTGATGCAGTTACCAAAACCTTGAGCTTATCCTCCAAAAACACTCCATTATAAAACCATAAGGAAAAGAAGTCTTTAAATCCACCCCATCCAATAACGTTTTTTCCTTCATAAGTATATACATCTGCACCCCACTTTATCTCCCTTTTCAACGGCGTTTTATTCCTTAGGATAATCTGATTCATAAATTCTTGGCATTCATCCCATCTTTCATGTTTCGTTTCCCAACTCGGGTACTGACGCTCCTTCAATCGTTCTGCATTAAAATGGACGATATCTGTAATGAGTTTTTCAGGTAACGCCCTATCCAAAGGAATTTGAATAGCCCCTTTTGAAGTTTTATAAGGCTTTAATTCTTCAGCAAAATTTTCAATCGCATCAACTCCCGGATATAACCCAAGATGATTCGTGAACATGGCAAAATGAATTAAATTCCCATTATACCTGTAAGTAGGCATTTTATAGTTTATCGTTTCCTTTGATTCTTTTGGTGCTGCCTTTTTTATTATTGCCCGAACATCTTTCAATAACTTCTGTTTTCCCCCTTCAAAACCCGAAATATATTCATCAATCGTCGTAAAATTTGACATAGGTAAAAAAATTATGGTTTCATAAAATCAAATGCACCTTTCCGCAAGTTAATGCCGTATTCCAAACTTGCCTTTAGACAAGCTAAAAAGTTTGACCAACCTTCAGTTTGACCAATGGCCTGTTTAATTCCTTCCTCATTCGAGGGCATATAACTTTCCTTTATCCGAACGACCGTAAAGTTATTATGAAAGGCTTCCAAGAAAATTTCAACCATCATCCCCTCCTCGCCGCCACTCCAATCAAATGATATATAATCATAAGGTCGAATAAATTTTCCAGTTACTGGGAAGATATCATCAAACTCCGGAAACTTCCATTCAACAGTAACGCCCTCTTCTAACCTTCCTGTTGATTTTTCAATAAAATAATTGCTCATTTTATCCGGGTTAATAATCGCTTCAAAAACCTCTTCAATAGGTTTTAATATCTGAATCGAGGCTCTGGCACTTAGATTTTCATTCATGATTATGTTTTATTTAGTAGTGTAAACTCAAGTAATTATTATCTAATTTAATATATAATTTCCCTTTTGGAGTACATTGTTTAGAAAAGTATTTTAAGCAATTGAATTAAAACAGAAAAGATTATTACATTGTTTTATAAATGGAATCAATTCTCCTAATTTCTGCAATAAAAAATTAAATTATGACTGACAAAATCGTCCAAAATCTAGATATCAGTTTATTTACTCAATCCTTTGGTAACAAAAGAAATCCTCCAGTTTTATTGATTGCTGGCGCCACGGTATCCATGTTATTTTGGGATACTGAATTTTGCCAAAAACTTGCTGATAAAGGTTTATTTGTGATCCGTTTTGATTTTCGAGATACAGGAAAGTCCACTTCGGTTCCTGAAGGAACAGCAAATTATAACATGCTGGATTTTGCAGATGATCTTATTTCAATCTTAGACTCTTATGAAATCTCTGCAGCGCATTTGGTGGGAATATCTTTAGGCGGAATGATAGCCCAAATTCTTGCGATTAGAAATAGTGACCGAGTAAAATCATTGACTTTATTAAGTACCATGCCTTGGGGTGATTCAGAGTTCCCAATCCCAGAAATGAATAAACGAATTTTAGACTTTCATGCCAAAGGATCGGATATCAATTGGGAAAATGAAGATAAAGTAGTGCATTATATGCTACAAGGCTCCCAATTGATGAGTGGAAAAAAACCATTGAATGTACTAAGGGAGGAAAACTATTTGAGAGAATCCTATCGTCGTGCCAATAATTTCAGAAGCCAGTTTAACCATGCTTCCATTTCAGGTGGGATGGAATATTACAATCAATTAGATAAAATTAAAGTGCCTGTTTTAGTAATTCACGGAACGGAAGATATCATCTGCCACTTTCAAAATGCTATGGCTCTTATGCAAAAACTTAGAGGTCAAAATCTGGTTGTATTAGAAGGTACGGGTCATGAGCTACATGAAGAAGATTGGGATTTGATCATCAATTCAATCGTGAGTATGGTAAAAATGCTGGAACAATAATTTATTTCTTGTCATAGGACAAGTTGATATAAAGCACTAACGATTAATTTCGAATATAAAACAACACGATTATGGAAAAGAAAAGAATTCACATTGAAACCTTAATTAATGCTCCATTAAAAACAGTATGGGAAGCCTACAACAACCCTGATGATATTGTAAAATGGAACCATGCATCAGACGACTGGCATTGTCCATCATCCGAAAATGACCTTAAGGTAGGTGGAAAATTTAAAAATAAAATGGCAGCCAAGGATGGAAGTTTTGAGTTCGATTTTGAAGGTACTTATACCGAAGTTACGCCAATGAATAGCATTTCCTATGTCTTAGGTGACAATAGAGAAACAGATATTAAATTCAAGGATGATAATAGTAAAACACAGGTAATCATTGATTTTGATATGGAAGGCTCCAACCCTGAAGATATGCAAAGAGATGGCTGGCAAGCTATCTTAGATAATTTTAAAAAACACGTAGAAACCAAGAATTAACCAATAATTATGTCAGAACAAAAATATAAACCTGGTCAGATCGTGTGGGCTGACTTGACGACCAATCAGGCAGAATCCCTCAAGGAATTCTACAAAGATGTCCTTGGTTGGCAGGAATTCCCGGTCGCTATGAAGGATAATGAAGAGTCTTACAATGACTATGCAATGTTGTATGATGAGAAGAATCCTGCAGGTGGAATATGTAATCAAAGAGGTGTCAACGCGAATATTCCGCCTCAATGGATCATGTATGTTTGTGTAGAAGATGTTGATGCTACATTACAAAATGCTTTGGACCGTGGAGCAAAATTAGTGCATGAAAGCAAGAAGGCTGACGGCAGCCTTAATTATGTAATCATCCAGGACCCTGCTGGTGCATTCTTTGGATTCGGAAAATTTCAATAAAATGAAAACAGTATATTTCTCTCAGCAAATCAATGCTGACCCTCAAAAAATCCATTCCATAATGCTTGATGAAGCAACCTACAGAGAGTGGACAAAACCCTTTAGTCCTACTTCCAATATAAAAGGTAATTGGACAGAAAATTCTACCATTAAATTCACCTCCCTAGACAATAATGGAGATGAAGCAGGGATGATTTCTAGAGTAGAAAAAAATATCCCCGGTGAACTTGTTATTATTAGACACTTAGGAATGTTCGACAAAAACGGAGAATATTATGAAGGTGAAATGATAGACAATTGGAAGAATGCTTTGGAAATCTATCGTTTTAATAAAACTGATGATGGTACGAATGTTTTATGTTCGGTCGAGATTTCTGATGAAGATGATCTTCATATGTTTGATCAATCCTGGCCTGAAGCCCTGAATATAGTAAAGCAACTTTCCGAAAAATAATAATGGCAAAAGTAAAAACACAGTTTACAGATGAGGATGTTTATGACTTCATCGACCAATTGGATAATGAACAGAAAAAGCAAGATTCCATCGAGTTAATAAAACTTATGGAAGAAGCTACGGGCGAAAAGGCCAAAATGTTCGGACCAACAATTATTGGGTTTGGACAATATCATTATAAATATCCAACTGGTCACGAAGGTGATGCTCCCCTATTAGGCTTTTCTCCAAGAAAAGCAGCTATTTCATTATACGTATATACTGGTTGTGAACAGCATAAACACTTATTGGAAAATTTCGGTAAATACAAAATGGGAAAAGCTTGTATCTATGTCAAAAAACTTTCAGATGTAAATATTGATGTAATGAAGAATATGATGAAAGAATCAATCGACTTTATTTCTGAGAAATACACGAGGATTCACCCAAATTAAAATGGTTTTAGTAAACAGTTGACAAACTGTTGTCACTTGGTTGGTCTAATTTTATTCTGCTAATAATAGATAATCATATGAAAACTCATAGCACTAATTATTTTAACACATTGATTACCGTTGCGGAAGATTGTAAAGCCTTAAAAGGTGAAATTCCCCCATTAAAAATCGATAAACTGACAGTTGCAAATATGCAATTTGATAGATTAATCAATAACCCCCATCAAATAAACTCCGATGATCTGATTTTTGACATCTATGCCAATAGAAATGATTTATTGGAAGGAGAATTAGAGCATGAAAAGACAAAGTTTTATTCGAAAGGACAAGCTTGTCTGCGTACTTCTCCTCTTGCCAAAACCTATGGATGGGGAATTTATTATGACGCAGAAGGTAAAATTAGATTAATTGATAGTTCTTCAGATGAATACCAAGAATTGTTGCAAGATAATTCCATCAAAAAACTTCCAGCAATGAGATCATCCAAAAAATAATTGACCAATCCTAAAATGATTTTCAAATTTCATTTCTTGCCCTATGGCAAGTGGATTCCATCGATAGCAGCGTAACTTAGTTTTAGTAAATAAAAGAGCACCAAATTTAATCGTCATGGAAAAGAAATTTCAATATCAAATCAAAGAAAAGGAAGTTATTATCACTCGTCAATTTGAAGCGTCTCAAAATCAAGTTTGGAATGCGTTTACGGACTCTAAAATTTTAGATCAATGGTGGGCACCAAAGCCTTGGAAATGTAATACCAAGGAACAAGATTTTTCTGTTGGAGGTCGTTGGTTATATAATATGTCCGGTCCCAATGGTGAAATTCATTGGTCTTATTTAGATTACACCGCAATAAACCCCCAAAATTCTTACACCGGCTTAGATGGCTTTTGTGATGAAAATGGAAATCAAAATTCGGAGTTCCCAAGTTCGGAATGGAAAAATGAATTTACATTCGAAAATGGAATCTGTACAGTCACATCTTCCTGTAAGTATGATAAAGAAGAAACCTTACAAGCTTATTTAAAAATGGGTTTCCTGGAAGGCTATGAAATGGGATTGAACAATCTGGAAGAACTATTAAAAAGGCAATAAAATTAGATAAACACATTAATTAATATAAACTACTAAAATCAAAAAATTATGACAAAGGTTCATGCCTATTTAAATTTTAACGGTGATTGTAAAGAGGCTTTTGATTTCTATCAAAAAGTCTTCAAAACTGAAAGTTCAGGCAAATATTTATTTGATGATATGCCTGCGGACCCTAATTTCCCACCTTTGCCCGAGGATGCTAAAGGTAAAGTGATGCATACTTCTATTCGGATCAATCCAGATTGTATGCTTATGGGTTCTGACGTTGTCGAAGGTTTTGGCCATAAATTAACAAATGGCAACTCAACCTATATCATGCTTGATGTAGAATCTCCAGAGGAAGCAAAGGAACTTTTTGCAGCACTATCAGAAGGTGCAAAACAAATTGAAATGCCTTTAGAAGAAACTTTCTTCGCTGAATTATACTCCTCATTCCAGGATAAATTCGGAATCCAATGGATGATTCACTTCGAAGGAAACAAAAAAATGGGATAATTTTCTATAGTAAAAATCACATTAATAATCAGTAACGCATAATTAAGCGTTACTGATTTATTAAAACTATTGAACGATAGTACATGGGAAGAATCAATCTCAAAGCTGGAAAATATATTGTTCTTAAAATTCCAATGCACCTATTTGAGGATACATTGCACTTCTATCGAGATATCCTTCTGATGGATGTTGAGGTAAAGGCTAGTTTTAATGCTAAAAAAACTAAATCAGCAATAATCGCCTTTGGTAATAACACCTTAAGATTGGAAGCAGAAGACCAGCAATTAGAATCTAATATTCTGCTGGAATTATCAACGGATCAAATGGCTTCCGCAATTGAATATTTTAAGGCAAATGAAGTTCAAATTGAAAACTCCGAAGCTTCTAATCACTATTTAAAGGATCCCGCAGGAAATTTGATTTACCTGTCAACTAAAGATTGAGAGACAAAACAAATGCTGATGTAAATCTGTGTTAATGGATAATTCATCATCCTGAAAACTTTACGAAATAAAAAATTGAGTTTCAATAAATCATAACCGCCATGTCTATTATCGAAGAAATTATTCTACTTACTCAATTCAAGGACATATTAAACTATAAAACAATGGCAAATAAAATAATACCTTCGCTTTGGTTTGACAATCAGGCAAAAGAAGCTTTTGACTATTATACCGATGTATTTCCAAATAGTTCAATCATAAAAGATAACGGAGTTGTCGTAGAAGTCAATATTATGGGACTTAACTTTATTGGAATCAATGGTGGACCGGTATTTATACCTACTCCGGCGATTTCCTTTATGCCGGTCTTTGAAAATAAAGATGAAATTGATACCATCTGGAATAAATTGCTCGATGGCGGTCAGGTTCTTATGCCCTTGCAACAATATCCCTTCTCAGAATATTATGGCTGGATTTGTGATAAATATGGGTACAACTGGCAACTCTATTTTGGAAAATTAAGGGATGTCAATAATCAAACGGTGGTTCCTACTTTAATGTTCTGTGCAGAACAACAAGGTAAATGTAAGGATGCATTGAAATTCTATGCAGATTTATTCCCTGATTTTGAATTACAAGGCGTTCTAGAATATTCCGAAGGTCCAACTAAAGGGCAGGTTCAGCATGCTCAATTTATTGCAAATGATGTTACAATGGCTGCAACAGATTCTGGAGTTCCGCAACCTTTCACTTTCAATGAAGCAACATCCTTAACAATCCTATGTAAGGACCAAGAAGAAATTGATTATTATTGGAATAAAATTATTGCAAACGGTGAGGAAAGCATGTGTGGTTGGTGTAAAGATCAATTTGGGGTCAGCTGGCAAGTTGTACCAAAAGATATCAACAAATTGCTTCAAAACCCGAATGCCGCTCAAGCCTTAATGAAAATGAAGAAAATTGAAATCAATCAACTAAGAGATGCCTAATAAAAATGACTCCATCTATATCATTTTTCTACGGGCAGTAAATGTTTCAGGAAAAAATTTAATAAAAATGGCTGATTTAAAGGCCAAGTTATTAAAATCTGGCTTTAGGGACGTTCAGACCTATATTCAAAGTGGAAATATAGTCCTAAAGTCAGATTTAAACAAAGTTCAGCTTACTGAGCGTATAAATAAGCTCATCATGGATGAATTTGGATTAGACTTATCCATTTTCATACTTTCAGAAGCAGAATTGAATGATGCTTTACAAAACTGTCCTTTTCCCAGTGAATTTCCCGGCAATCGGGTTTTCATCACCTTCTTAAATAAAAAACCGCAAAATTCAGACACTGATAATTTTAAGCAGATAGACCTTGGAGAAGAGAAATATCATCTTCACGAACAAATATTATACTTCTATTTACCTGATGGAATGGCAAATAGTAAATTGAATAATAATTTTATTGAGAAAAAATTAAAAGTAATAGCTACCGGTAGAAATACGAATACTGTAAACAAAATGCTAACTTTGATTTCAAAATAATTAAGAAAAAAACCAATTTATCAAACTATGAAATTCATTAAATATTTCCTTTTGACTGTACTAGGTATAGTTGCATTGATTCTGTTAGTGGCTGCATTTGTACCAAAGGATTTCCATGCGGGTAGCGAAATAACAATCAATAAACCCAAAGCTCAAGTCTTTGATTACGTTAAATTAATCAAGAATCAGGGAAATTACGATAACTGGTCTCGACAAGACCCAAATATTCAACGTAATTATGAAGGTACTGATGGAACACCTGGATTTATTTACACTTGGAAAAGTAAAAAAGTAGGCGACGGAAAACAAGTAATTACCAAGGTGGATTCATCAAATGGCCGTATCGATATGGATTTATTCTTTAATGGGACTGGCGATGCAAACAAGTCATTTATGCAAGTCAATGAAATCGACCCACAAACCTCAAAAGTTATTTGGGAAATTGATGGTAAAATGCCTTATCCATTCAATGTCATGGGGCTTTTCTTCGATATGAACAAAGATTTTGATGCCGGATTAAGCCACTTAAAAGAAATCTTAGAAAAATAATTAATATCCAACATCTAGCCTATTGTTACTTCGAGAATACATCCATTTGAGTATAAAAAACTAGAATTTAACAATCCCTGTGAATTCTACTCCAATGGAGTTGGATAAGATTAAAAAATCAGATTTCTATTTAAATGGAAATCTGATTTTTTTTCAAGAATATTCTCTACATTTATTTGACTAATTATTGATGATATGAAAAATTATCTAATACTTTTTCTTTGTATTGGCTTCTTCTCCTGCCAGAACAATAATCAACAGAAAAAGCAAGATCCACTTGATACGCTTGCCAATATTGATTTCGACAAAAGTCCCATTGGTAAAGAGGTTGGATGTAAATGGCTGAAAGATAGCATAGAAAGTTATTTCAACAACAATGCTAGCTTAGAAGGAATGCAAGTATTGACCACCCCTGATTATTACAATTTCAAACTCGACGCCATGAATACCGGACTCGATATTGATAGCAGCATTACCGAATTTGAATTAAGACAAAAATGGGCATCGAAGTTTGATATTGACTCCATTAGCCTCGGACATGGATTCTTAATATCTGCTCAAGATTGGGGGAAAATTCAAGTCTCTGGTTGTGAACTTCTCAATGAAAATGCACAAGAACTGGACCTGAAAGTTATTATCTCAGATTGCCAATTCCAAACGGATTACCATAGAGATATTAAATTAGTAATGGAGAATAATCAAATTAAAATCGCGAATGTAAAAGAATACGACTAATATTTATTCGCATAAACATCACTCAACCATTTAAAAATTGGTTTGTCAACTAATCCTTGGATCCGAATATCTAAGGATTTTAAGACCTCGTCTATAAATGGTTCTATGATTTGATCATCCCGATTACTAAACAGGCTCAAATGAAGATTTTTGGCAGGAATACTCAATACAAAATTGTTAAAGCCTGTGCTTTCACCTGAATGAAAATACACAAAATCACCATCCTGATCTTTGCCGACAAACTTACCCATACTATAAAAAAATGATGGATTGATGGCACTATAATTATCTACAAAAATTCGGCTAAACAAAGAATCATCCTTTAATCTTTGAAAATATGCCTGGTCCCATTTTTTATACTCTTCAGCTGAAGTATACACTCCCCCATCTCCTTTTGTAGCACTTGTTATGCTTTGATCCGCAAATACAAACTGGTCTTCATTCAAATGGTATCCAAATGCCCTATCTTTTATATTATCTGCCGGTGAATAAACGATTGAATGTTCCATTTTCAATGGCTGGAAAAACTTCTCCTGAACATATTCACTAAATCCTTGCCCTGAAACTTTCTCAACAATTAACGCCAAAAGACAATATGCGGTATTACTATATCGAAACTGTGATCCTGGAGCAAAATAAACTCGATCTAGAGGTTCAACCAATTTAAGCACATCAGAATCACTCAGCTGTGCTTCTTGATTCTCTGGAATTAACTCTTCGTAATCAACAATTCCAGAGGTATGATTCAATAATTGGAAAACTGAAGCTTTCCTAACTTCAGCACGTAATCCAGGAAAGAACTCCGAAATATACGTTGAAACATTTAATTTCTTGTCCTGTACCAATTGATATATCGCTGCAGCCGTAAATTGCTTACTCACAGAGGCCATTCGAAAATTACTGTAATCATCAATTTCCTTTCCTGATTTTAAATCTCCTTTCCCTGCCCTTACAGCATGAATTACCTCAGCTTTATTGTTAAATATTTGAAGCATAATCCCTGGATTATCCTGCGATGAATAATATTTATCTACGATACGATCTATTTTTGCATTCACTCCCTCTTGTGAGTAACCTCTTTGTAGACAAAACACTAAAACAATAAAGACGATGATATTCTTCATAATTCGGATTTTTTTAATTGTCCAATATAAATATTAATATTTTGGAACTAATATATCCTAAATAAAAAATAGGCATTAATTTACATTAACACCTATTCCTAACTTATACTTTATTTGACCTAATTTACATTTGAATTCCAGTTGTTCTAAACTTACGATATCGATCGATTTCATCCGCCAACTTTGAAATTGCAAACCCTACAATGGAAGCATCATCCAACCATCCTAATACAGGGATGATATCCGGAATAGCATCTATTGGAGAAACAACATATAAGATTGTTCCTACGATGATTGACATATTCCATTTGTTCATTTTATATTTTCCTGAAAATGTATCCTTAATCATGGAAATCAATAATTTGAACTCATTTGTCTTGCCTTCCAAATGCTCTGCTTTTACCTCGGCTATCTCAATATCTTCGTTTGTTAATTTTCTATTTTTAAAAGTATTAAACAGTAACAATGCCCTGTTAAAATAGTTTTTCTTCATTCTGTTTTCCATCAGTTTTTTATATGACCTAACAAATGTAAAACGGTTTAATCCATAAAAGATTATTTTCTACAAAATTTTACAAAACCCATATTCATTTATTAATGCAGTTTATTCTAAGATTCCAATAAAAAGGATAAGGTTAATAAACATTTTTCAATCAGCACACAATAAGCTGAATATAAAATCGTTATAATTAGACTAAAGAGGTTATTTTAAAATCCTTAAGACATTAGTTTTATGAAGAAAAAGTTAAGATAACTTTTTAACGAAAAGGTTGACAATCGAAAAATGTCAACCTTTTCAATTTTTCACACTTTGACATAAAATATTTTTTATAAAAAAATCCCCCTCCAATCGGTAAAAACAGCATTATTAAAAAAATATTAAAAAAAAGTTAAGACCTACACAATATTCCTAATATCAGGGCGTTATTAATTATACAAAAAAGGTTATTTTATTTTCAGTTATGACGTGAGTTATAATAAAGAAATAAAGAAGATAACTTTTTAAAGAAAGAGGTCGACTGTAAAAAGTTGACCTCTTTTATTTTTTATAAAAAAACCTACCTCCAATCGGCAAAAACAGCATTATTAAAAAAATATTAAAAAAAAGTTAAGACCTACACAATATTCCAAATATCAGGGCGTTATTAATTATACAAAAAAGGTTATTTTATTTTCAGTTATGACGTGAGTTATTATAAAGAAATAAAGAAGATAACTTTTTAAAGAAAGAGGTCGACTGTAAAAAGTTGACCTCTTTTAATTTTTCTTATCTATTTCAGCAATTTTGCTAACGACCAAAAGCAAAATATTCACTTAATTTATGCTTTTGCCCCTTTAACCAATCAGAGACCATTTCCATTCCTGTAACTGAAAAGGTTATCCCATTTCCACCAAATCCAAGAACAAAGTAAGACCGTTTAAAATCTGCATGCTCCCCAATATAGGGTAATCCATCTTTTGTTTCCCCAAATGTCCCTGCCCATGAAAAATCAGTAATAAAGGATTTATCTTCAAAAACCTTATTAAAATCTCTTTCCAATTTTTTGGACTTCGATCCCAACAATTCATCTCGTTTTTCTGGGTTTCTAAACTCCTCATCTTCCCCACCAATCAAAAATCGACAATCATCGGTTGTTCGCATATAAAGGTAAGGTTCCGCAGTATTCCAGATTAAATAATCATTATACTTTGCATATAATTTCGGATTGACTTCAGAGACTATAGCATAAGTACTCAAGAGGTCTACAAACTTTTCCTTGATCAGATTCACACTTTCATAACCCACACAATAGATTATCCGCTTTGCCTTTATGGTTTGTTTAGTATCTAAATGTACAAGATTAAACCCTTTCTTCTCCTCAACCTTCAGCATCTCGGTCTTATCGAAAATTTTCAGCCCCTTTTTTTGATTATATAGTAAAAGCTCATGTGATAAACGAAAGGCATCCACACTACCTCCATGATCTGAAAGAATTCCACCATAGGAATCCTTGATTTCAAAATCCTTCTCAATCTCTTTTTCTTCCAACCATTCTACTTTGAATCCTGCCTCTTTTCTTGCTGAAAACTCTTTCTGTAACCATGGAATATCTTTTTTCCTACAAGCATAGTACAAGGATTTTTTCTTTTTAAAGCCGGCATCTGAATGGATTTCCTTCGCAATTTTACTTAAGGTACTGATCGATTCGTTACAGGCTTGATAACTAGCAACAGCTGGCTCTGCCCCAATCATTTCTTTTAATTTGTATAATGGCGTATCAATTTCATATTGCAACATCGACGTAGTTGCTGAGGAACTCCCATTTACAACCTCTCTCTTATCGATAATTATCGTATTGTAGCCATCTTTGATACATTGATGAGCTATCAGACAACCTGTTATTCCTGCCCCGATAACCAATACCTCGCATTCCAAATCTTCACGAAGCGAAGGAAAGGAAGAAATTATTCCATTTTTGACCAACCAAAATGGTTCTTTAGATTTTAAATCCATAAAATAAAAACCGTGTATTAATATTAATCAATGTGTTATTCATCAACGAATAATCAAATCCAATTGTTTTTATTTTTTATCGAAATAAAGCAAAAAAAAATCGTCCTTAGGACGATTTAACATTTTGTATCAATTGAGTTCCACTTGAGCCGATCCCAATTTTTCATGCATCAGGTCTTCATCTAGGCCTTTTTCATATTTAGCGACAACAATGGTTGCTGCAGCATTTCCAATAATATTGGTCAATGCTCGAGCTTCACTCATAAAGCGATCGATACCTAAGATCAATCCCACAGCTTCTACAGGAATATGTCCCACAACAGGTAATGTTGCAGCCAAAGTCACAAATCCACTACCCGTAACTCCAGCTGCACCTTTGGAAGTCAGCAACAGGACTAATAATAAGGTAATTTCTTGCTCTAGGCTAAGATGCATATTCAAGGCTTGCGAAATAAATACTGCCGCCATCGTCAAATAAATACAAGTACCATCCAGGTTGAAGGAATATCCCGTCGGTATAACCAACCCAACAATTGGTTTGGAACATCCTGCATCTTCTAGCTTCTGCATTAAACCCGGCAATGCTGATTCTGAGGAAGATGTTCCTAAAACAATCAACAACTCCTCCTTGATATATTTTAATAGCTTGAAAATATTGACTTTAGCATAAAAATAGAGTACAGAACCGATTACACCGACAATAAAGACAATACAAGTCCCATAAAAACTCAACATTAGCAATCCTAATGAGGATAATGCTTCAATACCATATTTACCTATGGTAAATCCCATGGCCCCCATGGCACCAATTGGAGCTAAATACATAATCATTTTGATGACTGCAAAGAGCCCCTTTAAAAAGGATTGCAAAACATTAATAACCGGTTCCGAGGCTTTTTCTCCAATTTTTGTTAGGCCAACACCAAACAATACTGCAAATAATAATACCTGTAACAAATTATCAGAGGCTACGGCGGCAATAACATTATTTGGTATAATACTTAGGATAAAATCCATCACACTATTGTGCTCCTTGGATTCTTGAATATAATGGGATACTGCTGTAGGATCTAGAGTTTGTGGATCTACATTCATCCCCGTTCCCGGTTGCATTAAATTAACAAATATCAATCCTATGATTAATGCGACGGTGGTCATGATCTCAAAATAGACCAATGAACTCAAACCAATCTTTCCTACTTTCTTGATATCCTGCATCCCTGCAATTCCTATTACAATGGAACTGAAGATCAGAGGAGCAATAATCATTTTAATCAGTTTGATAAAACCATCACCTAATGGTTTCAATTTTACTGCAAAGTCTGGATAAAAAACTCCACATAAAATTCCGATAATAATTCCTAAAATAACTTGGACGTAGAGGCTTGAAAGGATTTTCTTCATAATTAAGTTTTGCGTATTAGTATAATAAGGTTACAATACTAAATGTAAAAAAAATGAAGTTTTTTTACCATTATTAAAATCAATAAAAAATGGATTATCCTTTATATAAATGATAACCAATCATTTAAATCTTTTAAAATTTACAACTTTTCTATGAATTTTGTTAATGAATCCCCTAAGATTCGCTCCCAGCCAGTTTCAAACCGTTCTTGGGAGAATTGATCACCCGCATCCTTAAAGTGTTCAAGCCCCTCGTGGGTTAAATGTAGCGTGGTCGCTCCACGACGTGGGATAAATCGCCAAGTAATAATGGAATTCCCTTGTGGTAATTTGGGATGACGCCAGGTAAATCGAAATAATTCCCCAGGCTTTACCTCTAATACCTGACATTGATGGAAATTTTTGTTTTCCTGTTCCATTTTCGAAAATTCAAACTCGGCACCTACTTCGGTACTGAAATTTGGAATATCAAAAAACCAATCTTTTAGCTTTTTTTTATCAGTCATAGCTTGCCACAAGGCAGCAGGTGAAATGGGATATGTTCGTTCAATATGGATAATGTCTTGGCTCATCTATGACCTCCTTTGTAGTGTACCTAAATATAAGATTTTTTCAGCTTAGCTAAGTTAAATTTCCGTAAACTGAACGTAAAATAAATGTAAGCTTATTATTAAAACAACTAACTGATTTATAAGTTTTTAGATATTAAATTTTATTGTAAAATTTAATTTACTTTAAAGTAACACCAACCCGATTTTCTCAAGACACTGATTAAGTGTTTATTATGCATTTATTCCCCCATTTTCATTTCTATTATTCATCTTTCGATTTCATGAAATCCTCCGTATCTTTGTTAGTACATGAATGTAAATAATCTGTTAGAACGGGCCTTAAATTTTGACTTCTTAAGCAAAGAGGAAGGCATGTTCTTATATAACGAAGCAGCAACTGCTGACTTAGCCTATGTTGCCAATGAATTACGTAAAATTCAAGTCCCCCATGGGAAAGTAACCTGGCAAATTGATAGAAATGTCAATACAACTAACGTATGTATTGCGAACTGTAAATTCTGTAATTTCTTTAGACGCCCGGGTCATGAAGAAGCCTATATCACGGATATTGAAACCTATAAACAAAAAATTGAAGAAACTTTCCGGTATGGTGGAGATCAACTTCTTCTACAAGGTGGACACCATCCTGATCTGGGATTAAATTTCTACACGACCTTATTTAAACAATTAAAGGAATTATACCCTAGCCTTAAACTGCATTCCCTAGGCCCACCGGAAATTGCCCACGTAGCAAAACTGGAAGGTATGAGCCACCTGGAAGTCCTTCAGGCAATGAAAGAGGCCGGCTTGGATTCTTTGCCAGGGGCTGGTGCTGAAATCTTGAACGATCGGGTCCGTAGATTGATATCTAAAGGTAAATGCGGCGGTCAAGAATGGTTAGATGTTATGCGTGCTGCTCATAAAATCAATCTGCCAACTTCGGCGACCATGATGTTTGGTCATATTGAAACGCTTGAGGAACGCTTTGAACACTTGGTATGGATTCGTGAAGTACAGAGTGAAAAACCAGCCGATGCGCACGGTTTCATTGCCTTCATTCCATGGCCTTTCCAAGATGATGGAACCTTATTAAAAAGATTGCGTGGAATTACCAATGATGTTACGGCTGACGAATATATCCGCATGATAGCCTTGAGCCGAATCATGCTTCCGAATATCAAGAATATTCAAGCTTCTTGGCTAACGGTGGGTAAACAAACCGCTCAGATTTGCTTGCACTCTGGGGCCAACGATTTCGGATCAATTATGATTGAAGAAAATGTCGTATCTGCAGCTGGAGCTCCCCATCGATTTACATCTAAATCCATTCAAGACGCTATCTTAGAAGCTGGTTTTGAACCGCAATTAAGGACGCAAACTTATAAGTTCAGAGAACTTCCTGAACAAATGGAAGAACAGGTTATTAATTATTAAGATTTCGATTTGAAAGATATTATTTTAAATATTGAAGCCATCATATTTGCATCTTCCGAAGGAATTAGCCAAAAAGACCTGCGGGAAATCCTTCAAGATGCTTTGGCCATTGAAATAAGTAAAGTTGAATTAGCTGAATTTATTGGTAAATTAAAAGCTAAGTATGAATCTGCTGACTATGCCCTAGCCTTAGTATCCATAAATGATCAGTTACAATTTCTGACCAAACCTGAGTATCATGACGCAATCAACCAACTACAGGTTCATAAGGAAAGAAAGAAACTTAGCCAATCAGCTTTAGAAACTCTTGCTATTATCGCCTACAGGCAACCCATTACCAAATTGGAGGTGGAACAGATTAGAGGTGTGAATTGTGATTATTCAATTCAAAGACTTTTGGATAAGGGATTGATACAAATTGCTGGAAAAGCCAATAGCATCGGTAAACCTTTGCTATATGCCACGAGTGGTGAATTTATGAACCATTTCGGATTGTCCAGCACCAAGGATCTCCCTCAGCTTAAAGACATTGTCGCCGAAGAGAACAGTATCGGTGAAATTGTTGATTAAAATCAAACTAAGTAGGATTTTAAATTGTTCTAATTATTTTGAAAAAAAATTTATGAATTGAATTTTCTTCTATAATTTTACATAACAAAAGAAAAATATCATAATAAACAACATGGCTACAATGCAAGCAATTGAAACAGATGTAAAAGTTGATGAAAGAGTTCTCAACTTCAACGGTCCTGACGACGATGATGATTTTGATGATGATGATGATTTCGGATTAGATGATATCGATTCGATCGGAGGATATGATGATTTTGATGACGATGATGAAGATTTTTAATCTTCTCTTGCCATAATGCAATTAATTTACCTGAAATACATCTCGTAAAAGAACATGTGCGCGCCCTGAATTCAGGGTAAGATAAAGATCAAATAAAATAGGCTTGGATTAATCCAAGCCTATTTTTATTTGATCCTAAGTCTTAATACTTTATTGATCATCCTTACTGATCGAATAAGGTAAATCTCCTTTATTGATTCCTCTTTTCTTATTAGGTTCAGAACCCATATCAAATTGAAGATTGGCTCCTTTTAACAATTCACTATGATTGATATAGTTCTTTGTATAATTCTTGCCATTCCATTTCATATTTTGGATATAACGGTTCTGATCTGAATTGTTCTTGGATTCAATATTAACCTTCTTACCATTGCTTAAATGCAAGGTTACCTTGTCAAATACAGGAGATCCTAATACATACTCATCTGTTGCTGGCGTAACAGGGTAAAATCCGATTGCTGAAAACACATACCATGCTGAAGTCTGTCCGTTATCCTCATCCCCACAGTAACCATCCGGATTCGGTGAATACATTCTATTCATGGTTTCGCGAATCCAATATTGTGCCTTCCATGGTGCCGCAACATGGTTATATAAATAAATCATGTGCTGTATCGGTTGGTTACCATGTGCATATTGACCCATATTGGCAATCTGCATCTCCCGAATTTCGTGGATTGGGAATCCGTAATAACTATCATCAAATACTGGAGGTAAAGTGAATACAGAATCCAACTTGATTTCCATAGCCTTATGACCGCCTAATAATTTAGCAAGACCTTCTACATCTTGAAAAACTGACCAGCTATAGTGCCAACTGTTACCTTCTGTAAATGCATCTCCCCATTTGAATGGATTGAATGGCTTGGACCATGATCCATCCTTATTCTTTCCACGCATCAAGCCTGTTGCCGGATCGAATAGTTTTTGATAATTATAAGCTCGCTTTTTATAAAAGTCTTTATCCGTTTGCGGTTTATTTAGTGATTTAGCCAATTGATAAATCGCAAAATCATCATATGAATATTCTAAGGAACGGGCTGCGTTTTCATTAATTTTTACGTCATATGGAACATAGCCCAATTCATTGTAATATTCTGCTCCTGCTCTACCTACAGCTGTCATTGGTCCTGCATGGTTAGCCCCTTTCAATACCGCCTCATATAAGGTTTCAATATCCTTCGACCGAACACCCTTAACCCAAGCATCGGCAACAACTGATGCTGAATTATTTCCAACCATAATATTTCTATAGCCAGGACTCGCCCACTCTGGCAACCAGCCTCCTTCGCGGTAGGCATTGGCCAAACCTTCTTGCATTTTTTCATTAATCTCCGGATACATCAAGTTCAGGAACGGAAATAATGCCCTGAATGTATCCCAAAACCCAGTATCGGTAAACATATAGCCAGGAAGTACTTTTCCATTATATGGCGAGTAATGCACAACTTCTCCTTGAGCATTGATTTCATAAAACATTCTTGGGAACAATAAGGAACGATACAACGATGAGTAGAAGGTACGCATCTGATCAATATTCCCACCTTCTATCTCAATTTTACCTAATTCCGTATTCCAAATATTTTCACCCTTCTTTACTTGCTCATCAAAGGTTACCCCATCAAGCTCCTTCAGATTGATATCAGCTTGCTCTGCACTAATAAATGAAGAGGCAGCTTTCATCAATACCTGATCGCCAGCATTTGCATTCTGGAAGCCTACAATAGCACCAACATGATTGGCTTTCACCTTATACCTGCCATCCGTCAGTACCGAATCCGCAAAAGTTGAAACATTTGCAAACGGCTTATCAAAGGTCATCACAAAGTAGTTCTTGAAATTCTCCGGAACTCCACCACTATTTTTTGTACTATAACCGATGATTTTATTTTCTCTAGGAATAACTTCCACGTAGGAACCCTTATCAAAAGCATCGATTAGCACGAAAGCTGAATCGGTCTTAGGAAAGGTAAATCTAAAGTAGGATGCTCGCTCTGTTGGAGTAAGTTCTACTTTGGTGTCATAATCAGCTAAATAAACTGAATAATAATGTGGCTTTGCAATTTCCGCCTTATGCGAAAAATAACTCGCGCGTTTATCTTGGTCAAAGGTCTTATTATTGACCATGGCCATAATCGAGAATTGTCCATAATCATTCATCCATGGGGATGGCTGATGGGTTTGTTTGATCCCGCGAAGTTTCTCCGCAGTATAAGTATACATCCATCCGTCTCCCATTTTCCCTGTTTGAGGACTCCAAAAGTTCATCCCCCAAGGTAAGGCAATCGCCGGATAGGTATTACCACTGGACAAAAAATAAGTAGACTGCGTACCTACCAAGGTGCTCACTAAATCGATAGGCTTCTCAACCTTACCAACTTTCTGGGCAAATCCCGATAATACCGTGCTACCTATTAAAAGAGCTGTCGTAAGAAATTTTATGTTCATTTTTTAATAAATAGGTTTTTATCAATTTTCTAAATATAGTAAAATAAATCACAAAATAGACAGCTAAAAGTATTTAGCTTTCCATTCTAAGCACTATTTTACCGTACTGTTCTGAACTCTCAAAATCGCGATGTGCCGCTACAACCTCCTCTAAGGGATAGATTTTTGTTAACACTGGCTTCAGCTCCCCTTTTTCAATAAGAGGTAAAATATTTGTTTCAATTTCTTTGGTTAACCTGGATTTGAATTCAATATCCCTACTGCGCAAAGTCGACCCGGTCAATAAAATCCGTTTCTGCATCAGCCTTAAAAGATTCAACTCGACCTTGGCTCCTGCTACTGCATTGATCTGGATCAAACGACCATCTTCATTCAATATATTCAGATGTTTATGGAAATATTCTCCACCTATACTATCTAATACTACATCCACACCCAAATCTTTCAATACCTTCTCAAAATCTTCTTCCTTATAGTTAATGGCAATATCTGCACCGAGTTCTAAAGCTATTACTTTCTTCTCCTCAGAACCGACCGTTGTATACACCATTGCACCAAAACTCTTAGCTAATTGAATAGCTATGGAACCGATACCTCCTGTTCCGCCGTGAATCAAAACATGGTCAGCTTTTCGTAATCCTCCTCTTTCAAAAAGATTATTCCATACCGTATATATGGTTTCAGGTAAGGCTGCTGCCTCATCAAAGGATAGGTTTTTAGGCTTCTGTAAACAAACCCTTTCTGAAACACATACCTGCGAGGCATAACCAGCGCCCGGAAGTAAGGCCATCACCGAGTCCCCAACCTTAAATCTCCGAGCAGATGGCCCAACTGAACGAATAATACCAGAAACTTCCAATCCCGGAATATCCTGAGGAACACCTTCCATTGCTGGATAATTCCCTTTTCGCTGAAATACATCGGGACGGTTGATGCCAGCTGCCTTAACCTCAATTAATACCTCTTCGCCCTTCGGAATCAAGTCCTCTAAATATTCTATCTCAAACACTTCCGGCCCACCAAAGCCTTTCATTACTGCTGCTTTCATCTATTTGTTAGGATAAGTTTGCAACCTCAAATTAAAGGTTAACATAAAATATCGACCAAGTCGATTGTTCCTGGATTCAAAGACATCATTTCCAACATAGGAGGTCATAACTCCCACGTTTTTATTCTGGTCCATAATATCATTACACTGAAGCCTAATCAAGGCCGCCTTATTCTTTAAAAAACTATATTCTAAATAGGTATTGATAATAGTTGGATTTACATCACTCAATTCACTTACATAACCATTATAGAATTTCTGCGAGACCTCGGCACCAATAATAAATTTATCCGTTAGATACCCACGTCCAGCCAAACTCAATAAAAATGAATGCGCTGCAATCTTATTTTTATATGGCAATTCATAAGTCGCCCTGTTCAAGAAATAATTGGTATTAAAAACTGATTCAAAATATTCATTCGGTAAGTACCTTAATTGAACATTCTGATTAAACAGAACTTGCTTAGTGGTACTCTTTGCGCTATCAATGTATGATAGGTTATTATAATAATCTACATTTCCTGATAGTCCAAGGTTCAAAACATCCGAGAAAACTGGAGAATTGAACTCATAGTACCATTTGATATCATAATAGCCATCTGTGTTTTCAAAAGTAGTTTCCTGAATGGTCTCATTTGAAATAGCCCGTTTTGCAGTAACAATCTTATTTGCAATAAAAGTATAGGCAAAATCCGTCTGAAAATATTGTCCTCGAGTTGGCACAAACTTTCTTAGAGTCGTCGAAAACTGATTGGAAAACTCAGCCTTCAATGCTGGGTTACCAACGATAATATTCCGTGAACTGGAATTGTCTCGCACCGGAGAAATATGCAAAAACGTAGGCTGGATATTCTTTCCTAAATAGGCAACCTTTAGCTCCAAATCATTGCTAAACTTATAGCGAACCGTGGTCGAAGGCACCAGATTCACATTGTTGTATTTATATTCCGTGGAATCTCCTTTTACGCGTCCTGAAAGATTAACCGGCTGAACTGAAAACCCCATATTAACCCTAAATTTATTATTGGGTTCATACTGATAATTCAGGCCTGTCTTAAAACTCTTAAATTGGTAGGCATAATTCATCGCCAAGGAATCTACATATCCTCCACCTAAGAAATATGGATCCCGAACCGTACGAACTGCCTCAATATTGGTAATATCCATATCATGGAAAATCTCCAATAAACTATGTTCATAGAATGGCTCAACATAGGATATGGAGGTTTTTAATCCTGAGCCATCGTTTCGTGCATCCACCAATTGGCGCTGCTCATAGCGACTCTGGGTCGGAATTACTCCTGTCGAATCAAAACGCTTATAATATTCAGAAATAACATCATCCTTGGTTAAAGATTGATAATTTAACTTCAAATCTCCAACCAACTTTCTACCTGGTTTCTTGAAATACTTCGAGTATAACATCGAAATATCCGCCGATGGTTTACTATTGATGGAAGTGTCTTGGCGATTTCCCTCATCCCTGATTTTACGATTTGTTAAATCAGTGCTCCGGTGATTATAAAAGTATTCTCGATTATATGAAAATTTAGGACTGATCTTTAATACATCATTGTTCTTAAACTTGGCATTCATTTCCAAATTGAAGGTATGCATATTATCATAGGACCTATTGGTATACTTTTCAAACCGATGGATATTATATCCTGGATAGGAAGAAGTCAACAAGGAAGTACCTTCGGTAAGATTGAACTTGCTCTGATAGGAATATCCACCATTAATACTCACTCTTTCACCGAGGTTATCCGTGAAGGAAATCCCAATTGAACCCAATTTATTCAAACCATCATTGGGATCCGAAAAATCACCGACTTCAGAAAGGTCCGTATTTCTACCGCCGGCACCATCCGGAGATCCAAATAAAAACAAACTGGTATTGGTATTGTTAATGGATCCCACAATTGACATTTCCTGTCCATCATTGAATTTATTGATTCCTAAGCTACCTATAAATCGATCACTCGTTCCAGCTCCTAATGTTCCTTGACCAAAGGTTATCCGCTTCTTATCAGGTTGTAAAACGATATTGATAATCTTTTCCGGTTCCGTGGTTTTTATTCCTTTGGCAGTGGAAAGATCTCCATAATCATTGATCACTTCGATTTGCTTTACAAATTCCGATGGTAAATTCCTGGTTGCTGTTAATAAATCACCACTAAAAAACTTCTTCCCGTCCACACGCACGCCACGAATCAATTGTCCATTATAATAGGTTGTCCCATCCCGTAACACCTGAAACCCAGGGAGCATTTTTATCGCTTCCTCCAATAAGGAATGCTCCGGAAAAGAAAATGCCCGCATATTGAACTGTATGGTATCCCCTAAGTCTATGACAGGAATAATCTTTTCGACACGAACTTCGGGAATTAAGGTAGACTGTGGATAGAGGGTTACCCTTGGAATCAATATCCTGTTAATAAAAATAGTGGTTGCCACACTCTTGTTAATGATCTGAAATCCAAGCATGCTAAAGGAAATATTAAGGTTTTTCCCTTTGACATTATTGAATTTATAGAATCCATTTTCATCGGTAATGGCGCTCATGGTGTCTAAATGGCTAACTAATCTTACTGAAGCGCCTTTAATGCCTAAACCAGTGCTATCTGCGACAACACCTTCAACAGTTTTCAAGTCAACTTGAGCTTGTAGCTCCGGAAGACCTAAAAATGTAAAAAGCAAAATAAGTATACTTGACCAGTAATTTCTCACAGAGCAATAGACTAAATTGGCATTCTAAAATCCACTAATTTACGATAAACTGAAATTTACTTATAAAACGTATAAACTGAAAATAATTGTATAAAAAAAAGGGGCTAAAATAACATTTTAGCCCCTTTTTTATTTTTTTTAAAAAATATTATTCGCCGTCAAAGGTAACTTTCACCAAATGGCGGTCAATTTCCCAACGACCAGTACCTTCTTCACCAATAACATCGAACAATTCTAGGATACGTCTTGCAACATATTCTTCCTCTACTTGCTCTTCTAAGAACCATTGGATAAAGTTAAAAGTAACAAAGTCTTTTGCTTTGAAACATTTGTCAGCAATTTTGTTGAATTGCTCTGTTACGAACATTTCTTGCTCTAATGTTTGCTCAAATACTCCTCTGAAGGATTCAAAATCTACAGGAACATTCGTGATTTCTGGAGAAATCGCACGACCACCACGATCACTGATGTATTTGAAGATCTTTAACATATGTGTACGCTCTTCGTCTGATTGCTTAGCAAAGAAATCTGCTGCGTTATCAAGACCTTGATCATCACACCATGCAGACATTGCTAAATATAATGCTGATGAATGTGCTTCGATTTTTACTTGTGCATTCAATATGTTTTCAATCTCTTCGGAGATAGATGTTTTTAATTTCAATAAATCTTTCATAATAAATTTTCCTTTTTATGTAATAACATTGAGAAACCTTATGTTGATTTCTGTTCTACAAATATAAAGGGAAAAGAAAAAATTAGTATGAAAAATATGCAATACAAATTCAGTCTAAATTAGCTAGAAAAATAGCTAATTTATTTAGAATCAATATAATTATAAAGAGAGTTAAATTGCCAGGATTGCTTTCGACTGAAGGCAAGCTTTTAACTCACTATTTAGCTCTATCATAAATTTTGCACCCGATAAAATCTCCTTTAACTTAAGGATATCCTGTGGAGATAGAATAAAGATACTATCGGTTCTAAACGGCATAACAATCTCAAAATCAAACGCTCTGGAAGAATTATTCAACATCATCTCGATATCAATCGAATCAATCCTCTTCTTAAAAGCAAAGAAATCCCGAACCTTAAAGGCAGTAGTACTTCCTTGAAAATCTAACCAATAACAGTTTTTACGGCTACATTGGTATACAGCCCCACTCTCCGTTTGGAATATTTCTTCAAAGTTTGCTAATGGACAAATCATGCGCTTATTTCAATTTGGAACAAATCTAAATATTGTTAAGAATTATTCCAAATAAAAAGGAAATTAGATGTGAGATGTTAGATGTGAGATCTGAGATAGAAGAAAGAAGTTATTAGTATTGAGATGTGAGATATGAGATGTGAGATAGAAAGTCTGAAATAAAGTCGATAAACATCAATATTCAAAATATCTAGCCCCCTTGCCTAGCAGTTCTACTATCTCAATACTCAAATCTCAATGCTCATATCTATTTTCTACTATCTCAATACTCAAATCTCAATACTCATATCTCAATACTCATATCTATTTTCTACTATCTCAAATCTAAAATCTCACATCTCATATCTTGCAACAAGAAAAGGCTCCTTATTTTGGAGCCTTTCTTGTGATTAAAATATTGTTATTAAAATTCTTCTTCTTGATTTAATACTTCTTTGTGATTACTTAGATTAGTTCTTGTTTTGGTTTTGTGTTTGTTAATCTGTCGTCTAATAGATTCGATGGCAATATCAGTTGCTTCTTCGAAACTTTTAGCTTGTGCTTTGGCAAACAATTGATTACCAGGAATATTAAATTTAAGTTCAACTATTTTGTTCGCCTCATCTTCTACGTTTTCAAGCCTGAGGTAACATACTCCTTCGATAATGTTATCCAAGAATTGATTTAATTTTTCCGTTCTCTTCTTAATGAACTCGATTAGTTTACTGTCAGCATTAAATTTAATAGATTGCACTGTAATGTTCATTTTTCCTCCTTTTTTAAGCTTTTGGATGTGCTTGTTTATAAATTGATTTTAATCGTTCAGCTGAATTATGGGTATAAACCTGTGTTGCCGATAACCCAGCATGACCTAATAATTCTTTAATGGCATTTAAATCTGCACCGTTGTCCAACAGGGCTGTCGCAAAGCTGTGCCGCAATACATGCGGACTACGTTTCTTTTGGGAAGTTATACTGCTTAAATATTTTTTAACAATTCGGTATATCAGTTTAGGATATGCTGCCTTCCCTTCTTTGCTAACGATCAATTCCGATGAATTGTTTTCAAAATTCTTGGCTTTCTTTAATTCCAGGTATTTTTTCAATTCATCCACTAATGTTTGGTGAATCGGAACAAAACGCTCCTTGCTCCTTTTTCCGAATATAAGTATTTTTTTATTATAAAAATCAATATCCTCCGCCTTTATTTTTAATAATTCCGCCAAACGGATACCAGTTCCAAATAATAGTTCCAACACAATAAAATCCCTGATTTCCTCAAATTCCCCAGAACCGGAATTCATCTGCTCCAGTAACCTAACCATCTTGTCTTTCTCCACAACAACCGGTAACTTCTTGGCTGTTTTTAAAGATTTAATCAAGGTGATAGGATTCTGGCTGATTAATCCCTCACGCATCAAGAATTTATAGAATGACTTTAATGAAGAAATCGCACGGTTTACAGAAGTCGCTTCCTTTCCATGCTCCTTTAAAGTAGAAAAGTAATACCTTAAAAATCGATAATCAACCTCCTCAAACTTTAATCCCTCTACTTCCACAAAATGTAAGAACGATGTGATCTCACGCTCGTAAGCAATGATGGTATGCTCAGAATATCGCTTTTCAAATTTTAAATAATTAATAAATCGCTCCTTATACATCTTCATTTGCTTCTTAATGTAATATTAAGGATAATAAATCGTAAAATATGTGATAACAGACAATTTTACAATTGACTTATTTTACATTCTTACAGCTCTAGCACTATTACATCATCCTTATAATTATATACGTCCAATCTACTCATTTTAGTACCCGCAAATCACATATTTAATTATAATTAACAGTTCCACCCTTTTCTCAGACAAACCTGAAAAATCCCGCTGGGATTAATAAGATTTTAATCCATTCCAAACTCCAATCTAATTTTAGGATTTACCGGATATCAACCGGACCTTCTTCGGACATTCTTCGGACATTGGTCGCAAAAACTCGAACAAGGTCCGACCGAAATCCGTAGAAGCTGAGGAGAAATTCCGGTAATATAGGGTTCTTGCCTTGATGTAATGCTGAATGAATATCGAGGTACCTATATAGAGGTAAAATGAATAGTAGATCAGAATTCTGCAATTAGAAAATTAAGGGCACAAAAAAAGAGCTGTTCCTATGAACAGCTCTTCTATATCGGTTAATTCTTTAAAAAGAATTACAATTTATCATTAGCATTGATTGCGTTCAATTCAGCAAAAGCTTGCTCTAAACGTTCAACAAAAGCTTCTTCACCTTTACGTAACCAAACACGTGGGTCATAGTATTTTTTATTAGGAGAATCAGCACCTTCAGGGTTTCCGATTTGCGCTTGTAGGTAATCATGGTTTTTAGCCTCGTATTTTCTAACGCCGTCCCAGAATGCCCATTGCATATCCGTATCGATATTCATTTTAATCGCTCCATAAGAGATTGCTTCAGCGATTTCTTCAGGTGAAGAACCTGAACCACCATGGAATACAAAGTTTACAGGTTTCTCAGCAGTAAGATTAAATTTCTCACGGATATACTCTTGAGAATTATGAAGAATAACAGGTTGCAATTTTACGTTACCTGGTTTGTAAACACCATGAACATTTCCGAATGCTGCAGCTACAGTGAATTTATCAGAAACTTTAGATAATTCTTCAAATGCATATGCCACCTCTTCAGGTTGAGTATATAATTTTGAGCTATCTACATCCGAGTTATCAACTCCATCTTCTTCACCACCAGTTACACCTAATTCAATCTCTACAGTCATACCTAGAGGTTTCATACGCTCTAAGTATTTTTTAGAAATCTCAATATTTTCTTCCAATGGTTCTTCAGAAAGGTCTAACATATGAGAAGAGAACAAAGGTTTGCCATGAAGAGCAAAGAATTTTTCACCAGCATCTAATAACCCATCAATCCAAGGCAATAATTTCTTAGCAGCATGGTCCGTATGTAAAATTACAGCAACACCATAATGTTCTGCTAATAAATGTACGTGCTGAGCAGCAGAAATTGCACCCAAGATACATGCTTGTAATTTATCATTGTTTAATGATTTACCAGCATAGAACTGAGCACCACCATTTGATAATTGAATGATTACCGGTGAGTTTACTTTCTTAGCTGTTTCCATCACAGCATTGATAGAATCTGTACCAATAATATTTACCGCAGGTAATGCAAATTTATGCTCTTTAGCTATCTCAAATAGCTCTTGTACTTGATCTCCAGTTAAAACTCCTTTGAAATCTTTTAGGCTCATAGTATAATTTCTAAATTTTATAAATATCAATAAAGATAAAGTTTTTTTGTTACTTCAAAGAATATAGTGTAAAAATTACACTAAGAACTTTTCCCCTATCCATTTCGCAATCCAATAGCTATTAAAGATTTTATTAATATCTTTAGCTGAATAAATTCATTCAAATAATTATTAAATATGCTTCAGGTATACGGTATAAAAAATTGTAATACAGTAAAAAAAGCCATCGATTGGTTAACAGAAAACGAAAAAGAATTTGTTTTTCATGATTATAAAAAAGAACCAGCTACACTTGAAAAATTAGAATCTTGGGAGAAAGAAGTATCCTGGGAACAATTATTAAATAAAAAAGGTACGACCTGGAGAAAACTTAGTCCAGAGGATCAAGCCGCCGTTAAAGACTCCAAAAGTGCGAATAAAGCATTACTATCCAATAATAGTATGATTAAAAGACCTTTGATCGAAGGCCCTAAAGGCATCATTTTAGGTTTTGATGAAGAAGAATACAAATCTAAATTATAAACGAAGCATGAATAAATCTATTATTAAAATATCCTTAGGCCTATTACTGGCGCAAGCAGGTATTTTACAAAGTACGTTTGCTCAAAAGGTTGAAAGTAAATATGATTACAAAGAGGCCTTCAAACCTGGGTTCTACACGACCAATGGAAATGTATATCGCTCGGCATCCGGAAAACCAGGGCAATTATACTGGCAAAATGCGGCAAGCTATGATATCAAAGTAAGCCTTGATGATAAAACCCATGAGGTTAAGGGAACTGTAAAAATCCATTACACCAATAATAGTCCTGACCAACTGGATTTTATTTGGCTACAGTTGGAACAGAATTTATTTAATCAAAAATCAATTGGACAAGCAGTTGTTCCATTGACCAATAGTCGATACGGTGACTCAAGCTCTGACTTCAACGGTGGTTACAGTATTTCCAATGTAACTGGTGGCGGAAAGAAAGATGTGAAATATAGTATCAATGATACTCGAATGCGAGTTGACCTCCCTACTCCTTTGGCAGCTAATGGCGGTAAAACGGAGATCAGCATGGACTTCTCTTATATAGTTCCACAATATGGAGCTGATAGAACAGGTATCCTTCCAACTGAGAATGGGGACATTTATGCAATTGCTCAATGGTATCCTAAAGTATCTGTTTATGATGACATTACCGGCTGGAATACACTACCTTACTCTGGACCAGGTGAATTTTACCTTGAATATGGAGATTTCAACATTGAGGTTACTGCTCCAGCAAACCATATTGTTGTTTTAGGTGGTGAATTATTGAACCCAGAAGAAGTTTGGACCAAGGAACAGTTGGACCGTTATAACAAAGCTAAGGCTAGTGATAAGACGGTTATTATTCGTTCTCAAGATGAGGTTACCAATAAGAACTCTAGACCCAACAAATCTACACTGACTTGGAAATATCGCTTAGAAAACGCAAGGGATGTTGCTTGGGCTTCTTCCAAAGCATTTATTATTGATGGAGCAAAAATGAATCTTCAGGAAGGTAAAACTGCTTTGGCATTATCAGCTTATCCGAAAGAAAGTAATGGTGGAAATGCTTGGGAAAGATCTACAGAATATACGAAGGCATCCATTGAATATTATTCGAAGAAATGGCATAATTATCCTTACCCAGTAGCAGTCAATGTGGCTTCCAATGTAGGTGGTATGGAATATCCGGCAATTGTATTTTGTGGTAGCAAGGCAAAAGCTGGAAGTTTATGGGGAGTAACGGATCATGAGTTTGGACACATCTGGTTTCCTATGATTGTAGGGTCTAATGAACGTCTTTATGCATGGATGGATGAGGGTTTCAACACCTTTATCAATGACCTTTCCACAGAAGCCTTCAATAATGGTGAATACTTCAGAAGAATGGGTGATAGAAATGCGATGGCCAAAGCGTTGATGCATCCGAATTTGGAACCCATTATGGTTTCTCCACAAGGCATGAAAGAACGTAATATTGGTCTTTTGGCATATTACAAACCAGGATTTGCATTGCGTTTATTACGAGATGAAGTATTAGGTCCTGAAAGGTTTGATGCTGCTTTTAGAAAATACATTGATTATTGGGCATACAAACACCCTACTCCAAATGATTTTTTCCGTACCATTGAAAATGAAACCGGAGAAAATTTAAATTGGTTCTGGAGAGGCTGGTTCCAAAACAACTGGGCTTTGGATCAAGCAATAACCGAGGTTAATTATGTTGAATTAGATCCTGCAAAAGGTGCAGTAATCAGTATTGAAAACCTACAAAAAATGGCAATGCCAGTAGTGGTGGAAGCAACAACGGTAAGTGGCAAGAAAGTAAGAAAAAAATTACCAGTTGAAGTTTGGGAAAGAAATACAACTTGGAAATTTGTTTTGAATACTACAGAAAAGCTTTCAAGCGTTAAAATAGATCCAGACAATGTTTATCCTGATATTAATCCGGACAACAATACCTGGACATCAAAATAATTTATGAAGATAAACAAGAATTTATGGTTAATAGTTATGTTGTTTTTGGGCAACATAACTATTTCCTTTGGGCAGGAAATTAAAGGGATAGTATTTGATTTGGAAACCAGTAAAAAAATACCCGAAGTACAGATCAAGAACTTAAGGACAAATGATGAGGTAAAAACCGATCTACAAGGAAACTTTACCATTCCGGGTAAGCTTAATGATTATTTAAGTTTAATGGTCCGCGGTTATGACCGTGATACAGCCTTCATTTATCAAGAAGGAATTACCAGGATTTATCTTGTAAATGATAAAAGTACGATTACCATTGATGAGGTCGTTGTATCAAAAATTACAGATAGCCGCTTAACGCGTGAGATTGAGCGTGCAAAGAACAACAGCAAGGCTGCAGAAACAAGTCCTACTCGAGGAGGTCTACGGGTTTCACCATCCAGGTTATTTGGAAAAGAAGCTAAACAAGCCAGAGCTTCCATTGAAATATTAGAATTAGAAAGAGAACAAAGAAATGTGGATCGTGTATTTACAAACGATTTAATCCTCTCTTTGATTCCAATGGAGAAACAGGAACTTCTTCTATTTAAAGATGGATACAGACCAACTTATGAATTTATCAGACAGGCTTCAAAAGAAGATTTAACAGCCTATATTATTGATTCTTATGCGAAGTTCAAAAAGAACAAAGCAGAGCCAATCAAGCAATAATTATTGGATTTGAATTAAACATTTAACCATATAAATTGTATAAGAACAGGTTGGCAATCCGTGATTAATGGAAACACAACCTGTTTTTTTTAATCAAAAACTATATACTATGAAGGTAGCATTAATTGGAGCAACAGGATATGTTGGTTCTCATATCTTGGAAGAACTTATTCATCGGAATTTTGAAGTCACTGCCATCGCAAGGCATGTTGATGACATCAAGGATAAACAGAATGTCATCGCTGTACAAATGGATGTGATGCATGACACTAGTCTTGGAAGTGCATTAAATGGTAATGATGTGGTGATTTCGGCATTTAATGCAGGCTGGACTAATCCTGAGATTTATGATGATTATTTAGAAGGATCCAGACATATCTTAAAAGAATTAAAGGAAACTGGAATAAAGCGTTTCATTGTCATTGGAGGTGCAGGAAGTCTCTTGGATGAAAATGACAATAGGCTTGTTGACGATCCTAAATTTCCAAAGGAATTAAAACCTGGTGCCTTGGCAGCTGCGGATTTTTATGAAATTATCCAGCGTGAAGATGAATTGGATTGGACTTTTTTAAGTCCTGCCATTGAAATGAATCCATCTGCAAAAGGAAGTAGAACTGGAAAATACAGAACTGGAACTGATCATCCTGTATTTGATCATGATGGGCATTCCATGATTTCCGTTGAAGATTTAGCAGTAGCGATTGTGGATGAAATTGAAAATAAGAACTTTATTAAAAAAAGATTTACAGTAGGGTATTAACCCTGCTGTAAATTTTGTTCCATCAATTTACTGATCTTTAAATACCCCACTTCCAAAGGGTCCTCTACCCCTTCCGTATGAGGTACTATCTGAATTTGATATTTGTCTTTTAACGTTGAACTGAGCATATCCGAAACTTCATAGATATCATCAACATCAATTCCGTATTTATCATCGATATGGGATGATTCATGATGTTTCCAAAACACTGTATCTTTAGCGACTTTTGTCGCTTCGGCTAAATCTTTCGCAACCACTAATTGCTTATAATGATATTCCTCCATGTCATTGGGTTTATAACCACCTAGATTTACAAAAAACAATTTTGCTGAATCAGCTAACTTTGATTCAGATTTCGGTAAAACCTCAATCTTATGCGTGGCTACTTGAGATACTTTTCTCCAGGAATCAATATGCATTTTACCTTCCAATGCAGGCCAAAATTCATTCATTTGAGGAACCAAATCCTTCAAGCTATTTGCAATTCCAAAGAATACATCATGCTGTTCGGTAAACCTTCCGACCGGTTTTCCACCAATCACAATCATAAATAAATCCATAGTATTTGATTGTATTTTAATTATCCCTTATTATTTTTTTATCTTCGATTTTATAATAAAATTAAAATTTACCATGAAGAATCTAACCAGTTTATGTATTATTTTTTTATTTCTTGTATCACAGGTACATGGGCAAAAAACTGATAAAAAGCTTGCTGCCAAAATCAATCAAGCTATTGAAGGTTTCCAAGGGGATGTGGGTATTTATGTCAAGCATTTAAAGCAAAATAAAGAAGTTAACATCAATGCAGACAGTATTTTTCCAACCGCGAGCGTGGTTAAGGTTCCGATTCTAGTGGGGGTATTTCAGAAAATAAAAGATGGGGAATTAAGATTAGACCAAAAGTTTTTGTATCGAGATTCGAGGGCTTATGGCGGTTCAGGTCTTATGCAATTTTTCAAAGACAGTACAGAAACTGATCTTTCTACACTCATTGGCTTGATGTTAAGTTATAGTGATAATGTGACATCCATTTGGTGTCAGGAATTGGCTGGAGGTGGACAAGCCATTAACCCAATCATGGATCAATTGGGATTGACCAATACAAAAGTGAATTCCAGAACTGTGGGTAGGGAGGATATTTGGAAGAAATATGGTTGGGGGCAAACTACGCCAAAAGAAATGGCAAATCTATATGAGTTTATTAGAAATGGAAAAGTAGTTTCTCCAGCACATTCAGATAAAATGTATAGATTCTTAAAGAACCAATTTTACAATGAAAGATCATTATCTCAATTTCCGGCTGAAATAAGTACCATCGACAAAACAGGTTCATTGGATGAATCACGGAACGAGGTGGTTCTGGTAAATGCTCCACATGGTGATTTTATATTCTCTATTTTCACCAACAACAATAAAGATCGAAGCTGGACAAAGAGCAATGCAGCTGAGAATTTGACCAAGAAAATCGCCAATATAATTTGGAATCACTACGAAGCTGATTTTACGCCTTATCCTCAAATCGACTAAGAAAATACCAGAATACTATAAATTACCTTTTTTTATTTCTTCCATTGCGTAATGACAGGCTCTGGCGGTTAATGCCATATACAGGATTGAGGGGCTTTGGTTTCCGGTACTTGTCATACAAGCACCGTCGGTTACAAATACATTGGGACATAAATGCAATTGATTCCATTTGTTCAACATGGAATTTGTAGGATCAGTACCCATTCTCACTCCTCCCATCTCGTGGATATCTAATCCAGGGGCGATTTTGTTGTCATGTACATTAATATTCTGACAGCCTGCTACCTTAAGCATTTCTGCACTTTGAGTGAGAAAATCCGCCAACATTTTTTCATCATTGTCATCATAATCCACGGATGTAATCAGTTGGGGCATTCCGTACTTATCTTTTTCAGTAGCTGATAAACTCACTTGATTGGAGGCTTTCATAATCGTTTCACCTTGCATATACATATACACATACCATGGTCCAACTTCACTTAGATTATCCTTGAAAGCAGCTCCCACTTCAGGGAGATTCTTATCAACCCTACCTCGATGTCGTCTTGCCGCAAGAAAGGTTGTATAGCCGCCTACGAAAGGACGATCCTGTTTTCCTAGGTTCACATAATTGGCTAGAATATTTTCTGAGGGATTTCTACCGAAATAATAATCCTCCAAAAAGCCGGGAACATCCGCAGAAACCGAGCCTCTATAATTATGAAAACCTATATATTTCCCCAATAGTCCATGGTCATTTCCCAATCCATGTGGGAAGCGTTGTGACTTAGAATTCAGAAGAATGAGGTTCGAATTTAAGGTTGAAGCATTTAAAAATATAATCCTGGAATAATAAGTAGTCTCTTCATTTGTTTCCGTATTCAATACGCGTACTCCACTGGCCTTACCTAGCTTTTCATCGTAAAGAATTTCTTTGACCAAACTGTTAGGTTTGAGAGTCAGATTTCCAGTCTTTTCTGCCCAAGGAATGGTTGATGAAACCGAGCTAAAATAACCTCCAAAAGGGCAACCATTCATACAGGCATTTCTAGCCTGACAATTTACTCGACCTTGTTGTTTATGGATATCCTTGGCTTCAGTTAAATGAGCCCAGCGCGCATGAACGAGATATCTGTTTTTATAGTGATTTAGGATGGAATCACGAATATGAAGTTCAACTTTATTAAAATCAAATGGTGGGAGAAATTCGCCATCGGGCATGGACTCCAGATGATCCTGCGTTCCACAGACGCCAATATATTTTTCGACATGTGAATACCAATCGGCAACATCATCGTAACCAATTGGCCAGTTCATGCCATAATTCAATCTTTCAGGGGCTGTAAATTCATAATGACTCCAGCGTTGGCAAGCACGACCCCAAATAAGCGACTTCCCGCCAACCTGATAACCTCGAATCCAGTCGAATGGTTTCTCTTGTATATATTCTTGATCCTTATCCTTGGTAAAAAAGTGTTTGTTGCTCTCTCCTATTCCAGCAGCCTTACTTGCAATTGGATTTTCTTTACGAAATGCTTTACTGAGACCTCCAGCATGCGGGAATTCCCAAGGGTCCATATTCGCGGTAGGATAATCAACAATATGCTTGACATTCCTGCCGCGTTCCAAAAGAAGAGTCTTTAAATTTCCTTCACAGAGTTCCTTTGCTGCCCAACCCCCAGAAATCCCTGAACCAATGACAATGGCATCAAAATATTGATCCGAAGATTGATCGACTTTATTATCTATTATCATGGTACATAAATTTTGCTGCTGAATCAGCTATTTCTGAAAGATGAAAATCCCTTTTGTTAGGAATTCGATGTTTTAAGTAAATGGTTATTAGAAACTAATTAAACAAATAATCAGGATAATTACAAATAACTCGCAAAGAGCGAATTGTCCAAAAACCAAGAATCATAATAAAATGACATTCTTATTTAAGACAAAACACTCTTAAATGAAAAATACTCCTTATCTTTGATTCATAGAAATAAAATATGTTTTCAAAAGCCTGTGAACACGGAATAAAAGCGATCATTTACATTGCCACCCAATCATTGGAGGGGAACCGCGTAAAAATTACGGAGGTATCCGAGCATACGGGAACGCCAGAGGCATTTACGGCGAAGGTATTGGGTTTATTAACGAAACATAATGTCCTACATTCAATTAAAGGACCTTTTGGGGGATTCGAAATGGACCATGATCAAATCCATCAAACTACCCTATCGCAAATAGTCAAGGCGGTGGATGGTGATGAAATATTTATGGGTTGTGGACTAGGTTTAAAAGAATGTAATGCCTTAAAGCCATGTCCAATGCACAATAGCTTTGTGAAAATAAGAACAGATTTAAAAGATATGCTGGAAAGTACAACAGTGTACCAATTGGCAGTAGGCTTAATATCTGGAGAGAGTATTTTAATCAGGTAGATTGAACTCGAAAAGTTTAGAGAAGGAAAAGTAAAAGTAATGGAAAATCAAAAACGTGACATCCAGAATATGGATGATATAAAGGCGGTAGTAAATGAATTTTACGGATATATCCGTGAGGATGATTTATTAGGCCCTATATTCAATGGTATTATTCAAGACCGATGGCCAGAGCATTTGGAAAAGATGTATAGATTTTGGCAAACGGTTTTATTGGAGGAGCATACCTATTATGGTAGTCCATTTCCACCCCATGCAAAACTTCCAGTAGAGAAGCGTCATTTTGACCAATGGTTGGCTTTATTTTCTAGAACAGTGGATAACTTATTTGCCGGAGAAAAGGCAGAACGCGCAAAATGGCAAGGAGCTCGAATGGCAGAGATGTTCCAATATAAAATTGAATATTATCAAAACAACAATCTTAAGCCACTAATTTAAAAAACCATATAACAACTATTTAGATAGGCTATATTCCAAGCTATTTTTTTAAGCTATGAATATTGTTATAGTTGCTTCCAATTAAGCAAAAAGAAAAGAGCTATAATTTTAAATTATAGCTCTTCTTATTATTTTTTAGGTAGCCATTCCTTAAAGAAGTCGAGTACCTTAGTTTCATCGTAACCTTTTCCTGCTTCCAAGTTGCCGCTTTCTCTAGTTGTCAAGACTTTTTCATTACTATCCATGACTATGAAAAATGGATAACCATATTCATTTCCCTTGCCTGGTGCATATTTATTAAAAACTGCTTCATTCTTATTTTCTGGAGAAAAATTCAAATGATAGTAAACAAAATTTTGATTCAATAATTCATCAATTGTCTTGTTCTGATGAATAAAATTATTAAATCTTAAACACCAAATACACCAGTTTCCACCCGCTTGAATAATGATATTTTTATTTTCTTTCTTTGCTAATACAACTAAACTGTCAATGTCTTTTTGGGCATCGGCTTCAGGATGATAAGGCTTAGCCAGGGAGTCTAATTCAGGATTCACTTTTTTTGTCTGGGCATAACTTTCAAATTGTAATCCGGATAAGAACACAGCAAGGCTGATTCCTAATATTAAAGTCAATTTCTTCATATAATAGATTTTTCTAAAGTAAAAACGATACGAATTTAATTATTCGTATGTAATTTTAGCATCATTTTATATATTCATTATCGGTGTACCATTATCTTTTAATCCTTCACTCCTATTTCCGTTGGCTTGTATTATTTGCACTAGTATTTCAAATAGTTTGGATATTTATCAATCACCGAAAGAATAAGGTCTTTAGCAGCAAGGATTATCAAATACTGATTGGATTGACCATTATCTATGATATTCAATTCTTTATAGGCTGGGTTTTATATCTCAACAGTCCGCTGGTCACAGCCTTTTGGAACGATATTTCAATTGGTATCAAAACCCGTCAGCTCCGCTTCTTTGGCTTGGAGCATATGTCCATGATGACTTTGGCAGTCATGATAATTAATATCGTGAGTCTGCTGGTAAAGAAGAAAGTAGGAGGTAATGGATTCACTTATTTATGGAAGAGATATATTTGGATCAGTTTGATGATCTTAACCTCCATACCTTGGTCATTCTCACCTTTTACAAATAGACCAAATTTTAGATTCTAAGATCCCGCCGATTTCATAAAGTAGTTGATTAACTGAAAAATTGAAGTCAATATCACGACAGCCAATACGATGTATTTAAAAACTCTTTCTGAGGTATACCTGAGGATTACCTTACCAAGATAACTTCCTAAAATACTAACCAGGATCAAAAAAGGAATAAGTTTGATATATTCAGAAGGGAAATAACCTTGGGCAACATAGACCACTGCTCGGCTGAAGTCCACGCCCAAGTCAATCAATGCTGAAGTTGCGATAAATATATCCTTTGGCAAATTAAAAGCAGCTAGAGTAATTCCCCGAATTGCCCCACCCGTGCCTACGAGCCCTGCAAAAAAGCCTGAAATTACCCCACCTAAGTATAAGTTTTTATTGGATTGCTTCAAGGGTTTATCAAATCGGAACAATAAGAAAATAGCGAGGCAGGCAATTAGAATGTTCATGCCTAGTTCCATTTCCTTAACGGGTACATATTTGGTCAACATAGCTCCTTTGATGACAAATAGTACAGCAGGGATACCTAATTTGACTGCGATATCCTTATTGATTCCTTTCCGGAATAAAGTAATTTTCGAGATATTACTAAAGACATGAAACACCGCGGTAATTCCTAAAACAGCTTTGAAATCAAAAAATAAGGAAGCTGTCGGGACAAAAAGAATAGAAGATCCAAATCCAGATACAGTACCTATGATCTCGGTAATAAGTGCTAATACTAGGAAGTAGAAATACTTTTCCATCAGAAAAATACTTAGGTAAATTGTTAATAATGTTTTTCTAGCAATTGAATTGCCGTTTGGTTGTGCAAAGATAGGTTTTAGAACTGATTATTAGCTGAATAAACCACTGAATTGGCGGATATGGATATCGAAAAAGCAAATGGGTCGGAATTTCTAGGAAATCCAACCCATTCTTTGTGTTCATCAGCTTATTATCAAAAGCTTAGAACGATGGAAATGTATCATAATGATACTGTGAAGCTTGTTTTTGTGATTGAATTATCTCCAACCCCCTCCTAAGGAGCGGTATAAGTCAACATAAGATTCTAAATGTTCTTGACGAAGTTCAACCAATGCTAAATCCGAATCAAGGGCATTCCCCTGAGCGGTGATTACCTCTAGGTAAGTTGCATATCCACCTTTGAAAAGCAATCCAGCATTTTTAACGGCTTTTTCTGAATTCTCAACTCTTAATCGTGCGAATTCAAGCTGTTCTCTTAATTTTTCTACGGTCACTACGGCATCTGAAACTTCAGAAACCGCTTCCAAAACTGTTTTTTGAAAATCAATTTCGGCCTTATCTCTTTCTAATTTTGCCACTTCCCATTCGGTTTTCAACTTTCTATTTTTGAAAATCGGTGCAGTCAAGCTACCCCCAATTCCACCCAGTAAAGATCCAGGTATTGAAAACCAATTTTTAGGAAGACTGGAGTTCACGCCGAAGACGCCTTCCAATGATAAAGCTGGATATCTCATGGCTTGCTGAATATTTGCATTGGCATTTGCAGCAATCAATCCCAATTCAGCACCTCTGACATCAGGACGATTTCTAATAATATCTAATGGAGATCCCAAAGAGATATCTTTATTTTCAGCAAATAGGTGTTCAAAACTAGTTCCTCTGGAAACCGAATCCGGCATCTCTCCGGCCAATATGCGTAAGGCGTTTTCTTGCAAGACAATTTCCTTTTCCAATTCAGGCACCAATGAAGCTGCGATCAGACGCTGGGACTCCGTTTGCTGAATCGCTAAGGCTGTAATGTCACCAGCTTCATATTGCAATTTGATCATCTGTAAGGTACTGTCATTCAATTTTACATTTCGCTTGGCTACCTCAATCTTGGCATCCAACATCAACAGGTTGAAATATCCTTTAGCTACACTCGAAATAAGGTTAGTTTGAATGGCGTTCTTCGCTTCCTGAGTATTTAAATACTCCGCAGTCAATTGATCTTTCGCATTGCTGATTTTACCCCAGATATCAATTTCCCAGCTAAAACCTATTTCAGTACCAAACTGTGAGGTATAGGTGTACATATTCTCCGGAGCTTTCTTCCCATTGAATTCGTACCATCGCGTTGATGGTCCAGAACCAAAGTTCTTAGAACGATATTGCTTATTTGCACTAGCAAGGGTTGCATCTACCTCTGGTAAATAGTTGAATCTGTTTTGACGCATCCATTTATTGGCAATTTCTATGTTTTTCAATGCCGTTTGCATATCATAGTTATTGGACAATGCAGAATCAATCAAGTCTTTTAAGGTAGGGTCATGGAAAAATTCCTTCCATGAAATCTGACTGATACTGGAGGTATCTCCAAAATACGCCAAAGTATCTCCCCTGAATTTTTCAGGTAAGTTTAGTTCCGGTTGTTGGTACTTTTGCCCCACCTTACAGCCTTGCACCAAAAACAACGCAGCACAAAGACAACCGATTAAAACTTTTAATATATTTTTATTCTTCATTGATCTTCTATTCTTCTTCTTCTGTTTTAATTTTATTGCGAACCTTTTCATCCAGAGATTTGAAAACAACAAATAGAACTGGAATAATGAAAATACCAAAGGTTACACCGAATAACATACCACCAGCAGCACTAAAACTGATTGAATGGTTACCAATTGCTGAAGGTCCTACGGTCCACATCAATGGGATCAAACCTGCCACAAAGGCCAAACTCGTCATCAAAATAGGTCTCAACCTCAGCCTTGCCCCATTGATTGCTGCATCCACGATACTTATTCCTTTGTCTCTTTCTTGAACCGCAAACTCTACGATTAGAATGGCATTCTTGGCGAGTAGACCAATCAACATGATCAATCCGACTTGGACATAAATGTTATTCTGTAGACCTGCGAATCCAATTGTTGCATATACTCCGATCAATCCAACCGGGATAGATAATAATACTGCCCATGGAAGAATATAACTTTCATATTGCGCTGCTAACAAGAAGTACACAAACAAAATACTCAGTGCAAAAATCAGAACGGTTTGTGAGCCCGATTGGCTTTCCTCCAAACTCATACCGGTCCATTCGTATCCAATATTTCCAGGAAGTTTTTCCTCAGAGAACTTCTCGATTGCTGCCATTGCATCCCCAGTACTATAGCCTTTTGCAGGTTCAGCATTGACTACAATAGCATTATATAAATTGTATCTGGTAATAGTTTCCGGACCAACGATTTTCTTCAAGGTCACGATGGTATTGATAGGCACCATTTTCCCTTTATCATTACGAACGAAAATCGAGCTAAAGGATTCCGGGTCGGTACGGAAGTCAAAATCAGACTGTACATATACCCTATATTGTCTACCAAATCGGCTAAAGTCGGAGGCCTGAACCCTTGCGAAGTAAAGCCTGATCGTAGACATCATGCTATTAATACTTACTCCTAAAGCTTTAGCTTTTACCACATCAATATTGACCTCATATTGAGGGAAAGTCGATTTAAAACTGGTATAAGCATTACCAATTTCTGGCAGTTCATTAATTTGGTTGATGAAGGTATCCGCCAACACATTAAAGTCCCGAATATCACCCCCTAACCTATCCTGAAGCACCAATTCTATCCCTGCAAAATCACCGAAACCTTGTACGGTTGGTCTAGGGAATACCGTAAATTTGGCTTCATGCAATTGAGAAAGGTCATTTCTCACAGTGTCCATAAAGTCTTGGATATTCTTGATATCCTTACGGTCAGCGTGCGGTACCAAGGTGATATACCCCGCAGCAAAGGCAGGACTGGCACTTGCATCTAAGGCATTATAACCCGATACTGAGGTCATCCCTTCGATATCTTTATGTCTTCTTAAGATACTATCTGCTTTTTTCAAGACCTCGGTAGTACGAGATAATGAAGCACCTGGAGGCATTGCAATATTAAAGGTCACAAAACCATCATCCTCAGTTGGGATAAAAGATTTTGGAGACTTCATCATCAGGAATGCTCCAATCGCTGTAATAACAGCTAAGCCTGCCCAAGCGATTTTTTTGTTTTTGATCAACTGCCTTACGCCGATAATATATTTATCTGTAAACCTGTCAAATGAGGTGTTAAAGGCGGTAAAGAACTTGTCCTTATAGGTGTTGAATTTATTTTTCTTTTTACCAATTTCCTTTTCATCTTGTGGTGCCTTTAGTAGCAATGCACATAATGCAGGACTCAGCGTCAAGGCGTTCAATGCAGAAATTAGAATGGCGGTTGCCAAGGTATAAGCAAACTGTCGATAGAATATACCGGCGGGACCTTCCATAAACCCAACTGGCAAGAATACGGCAGCCATCACCATTGTAATTGAAAGGATTGCTCCTGTAATCTCAGACATGGTAGATAGAGTTGCTTGCTTAGGTTTTTGTCCTGTAGCATGCATTTTATGGTGTATGGCCTCGACGACGACAATGGCATCATCGACCACAATACCAATTGCCAGTACGAGGGCAAACATGGTCAGTACATTCAGCGAGAAGCCGAAGAGCTGCAAGAAAAAGAAAGTACCAATTAGGGAGACCGGAATGGCAATGGCAGGAATCAAAGTTGATCTAAAATCTTGCAAGAAGATAAAAACAATGATAAATACCAAAATAAATGCCTCAAACAAGGTATGTTTTACCTGATCAATAGATTGATCAATTTGATCCCGAACGGAATAAGTGATGTCATAATCAATTCCCTTTGGGAAATATTTCTTTTGTTCTTCGAGAACTTTTCGAACATCCACATCAATATCATGGGCATTGGACCCACTGGTTTGCGTTAAGTTCAGGGTTAGTCCAGGCTTACCATCTACTTTATTATCCGAGTTTAAGTTGGTCGCGCCAAACTCAACCCTTGCGACATCCTTTAGATATAAGACAGACCCATCGTTATTGGTTTTAATAACAATATTTTGAAATTCTTCAGGTTGACTAAATCGACCTTTATGTTTAATTACGGTTTCAAAGGCTTCGTCAGAAGTTTCTCCAAATTTACCAGGAGCAATTTCAAAGTTTTGATCCTTGATGGCATCGGAGATATCCTTTGGCACCAAATTATAGAGGGCGAGTTTTTCTGGATTTAACCATACCCGCATAGCGTAATCCCTTGCCCCCAATCTAGAAACCTGGGCTACCCCATCCACACGAAGCAATGGTCGCATCAAGTTAATTTGGGCAAAGGCCTGTAGGAATGTTTCATCATAGACCGAATCCTTCTGATTAGAGAAGATATTGATGGTCATGATTACCCCACTCTGCCGGGGCATTGTGGTAATACCAGCTTCATTTACTTCCGCTGGGATAGAAGATATTGCTTTGGAAATCCTGGTCTGAACGTTTACAGAAGCCACATCGGGATTTGTTCCAGTTTTAAAAAATACGGTTACAGAACCTGACCCAGAGTTAGAAGCTGTTGATCGGATATAAGTCATATTCTCCACTCCATTGATTGCCTCTTCAATAGGCAATAATACGGAGCTTGCGACAGTTTCTGCGGTAGCACCTGGATAACTTAAGGATACAACTACACTTGGTGGCGCAATTTCAGGGAAACGGGATACAGGGAGTAATTTCAGCCCTACTAATCCCAGAATCACCAATATAATCGATACAACGGTAGCTAAAACGGGACGCGTTACGAATGTTTTAAGCATATAGAAATGTTAGGGTTGAGCTATTCTAATCATTTCCTTAATTACTCAAGGAAATGTTAGAATCAGCTTAAAAATTTAAATAGTCTATTATTTTTTTTGAGGTATAGGCATGATTGCAGAACCGTCAGTCAGTTCTTCAAATCCACTTGTAATTACACGGTCACCTTCTTGTAATCCTTCGGACACGATGTAATTATCTTTAGTTTTTCCGTTCAACTTAATATTTCTACGTTGCGCCTGGTTGTTTTTATCAACCACGAATACGAATGTTTTATCTTGCAGTTCGTTTGTTGCCACTTGCGGAATCTGAAGGACATCTTTTTTAACCTCTGCAATTTTCAAGGTACCGGTACTACCAGAACGTAGAATATTATTTGGATTCGGGAATGTTGCTCTCAAGGATATCGAACCTGTTGTTCTATCCACCTGACCATTTACCGCATCGACCACCCCTTTGGAAGAGTATTCTTCACCATCGGCCATCATCAGCGTAACTTCAGGAAAGGTCAATCGCTTTAATTTATCATATTTGCGACCTTCAACACTATCTGCTTTAGCTTGTGCTTTTGAGAAGTACAAGAAATCAGATTCGTTCATAGCGAAATAAATATAAACCTCTTGAATATCTGAAAGATTCGTCAATGGTTCTTTATCGCCCTTAGTAATCAAGTTACCAATACGCTTAGGGATTCTACCTATATAACCATTTACTGGAGCAGTAATGGTTGTAAAATTTCTACTTAATTGTGCCGAGCGAACTTCCGCTGCTGCTTGATCCAATCCGGCTTTAGCTACTTGATAATCCGATTCGGCAGAAGCTAACCTTACATCAGAAATTACATCATTTTCAACCAAAGGCTTCAAACGATCAACTTCTAATTTTGCATTTTTTAATTTTGCTTGTGCTACTTTCTCCGCAGCATACATATTATTTAAATCTTCTTGGTAGAAAGAAGGATCTATTTTAAAGAGTTTCTGTCCTTTTCGAACATAAGCCCCCTCATCCACATAAATCTCCTGTAGCAATCCCTCAACCTGAGGACGTACTTCCACATTCACCTTCCCTTCAATGGTACCAAGGTAATCTTTAACCGTAACAGCATCAGATCTTTCAACTGTATACACTGGCAATGCCATGGGTTTAACGATGTTTTCTTTCTCTTTTGATTTACTCTCAGAACAGCTAGTCATTATACTGACTGATCCGATTAATAATAATGTTGCTTTTAAAATTGATAATTTTGTTTTCTTCACAGTATTTTTCCGATTTTAATCTTTTGTCTTCGTAATATTTTTATTACACTTCCATCTTATTAACGTATCATTTAACAATTATTGTACCGTTTAACATTTGTTAACATATTATACTTTAGTTAACAAATTGTTAATTTAAGGACATTTAAGTGTTAAAACACTGGTTTAAAAAGATTCATAAGCCAGAAAAGAAATGAAAAAAACACTGAAATTTTAAAAAATTAAAATTAAACCAATTGCATAAAACGAAGTCAAACAGCGTTTTTATGTCTGGTTTTAAGAGGATTTACGGGAAAATTAAAGGATTTTGAGGAATTATTACTCCAAGTATTGACCTTGTCGAATCAATAGACTACGATACTTATTGAATACTGAAGATTTGGAAATAAAGCCTAGATATTGATCATCTTTATTGACCACCGGAAGAATCCATACATCCTCCTTATTCATTTTAGTCATGACCAATTCCATTTTCTCCGTTTCAATGATAATATCATTAGGTTTTTGAGCCAATACGGCAAAGGTCTTTTCCCTACCCTCTTCCTCACCAAGCAAAATTGAGAATAGGCGTTCACTGTAAATGATACCAATTAACTTACCTTTATCATCAACAATGGGGAAAATATTTCTTTTGGAATGGACAATATCAGTCTGACGGTCTAGTGGGGTTTCATTAGGTCGAAGTACGACAAAATTGGTTTCAAGGACATATCTCAATTTCATCATACTCAATACCGTTCGATCTTTATCTTCATAGGAGAGCAAGTCTCCGGATTCTGCCAATACCTTGGTATAGACCGAATATTTCATAACTCCCCTATTAATCAGGTAAGAGATTGAAGCTACCAGCATTAAAGGCACCATCAAGGTATAGCCTCCCGTTATTTCGGCAATCAGGAATATTCCCGTTAATGGAGCATGCATAATGCCTGCAAGAGCTGCAGCCATACCGGCCATCACAAAGTTAGGAACATTGAGTTGAACAAAGCCGGTTTGATTCATTCCATAAGCAAATGCAAAACCTATTAATCCTCCCATGACCAAACTAGGTCCAAAAATACCACCATTTCCCCCACCGTTAATAGTAAAAAGAGAAGCGAATGATTTTCCGAATAGGGTTAATATGGTATAACATACCACGACCCAAGCCATATCCCTATAGTCAGAAAAAAGGGAATTCTTGACGATGGAATTAAAATGTCCATCCAGGATTTGTTGAATGGTCAGATAACCTTCACCATATAAAGCCGGAAAGATAAAGATCATCACTCCCAAGGAGATCCCAGACACCCATACTTTATTATAAGGGTTTTTGATTTTTGAGAACCAATTCTTAACGACCTGACTAAATTTTGAAAAGTATATCGTGTAGAGACCTACTAGAACTGCCAGTAGAATATAGAAGAAAATGGAGCTGACCTCCCAATCTGTTGCAGCGGTATGGAATAGAGGTTCACTATATAAGATCCTAGAAATGACAGCCGCCAAGGCAGAAGAGATCAACAAAGGAATAAATACAGGGATTGAGAATTCGGGAAGTAGTATTTCAATGGCAAAAACCATCCCTGCAACGGGACTATTAAAGGCACCAGAAATACCTGCTGCAGCCCCACATGCCAATAGCATGGTAACTTCCTTATAGCTTAATCCGAAAAAGCGACCAATATTAGACCCTATTGCAGATCCTGAATAGGCAATTGGAGCTTCCAATCCTGATGAACCACCAAATCCGACGGTAATCGCACTGGTTACAATTTGCGTATAAATATTATGGAGGTCAATTCGGGAGGAGCGTCGGGAAATAGCGTAAATAATAGGTGTAATTCCATGTTCTAATTTTTTGCCTTTGATAAATTTTCGGACATATAGAACACTTAAGAATATACCAATAAGTGGAAATATCAGGTATAGAGAATATTTAAAGTGCCATTCCAGGTCATCCTGCAATTTAGCAGCAATAAAATGAGTCAATCCTTTCAATAATGCGGCAGCCAGTCCACCCACAATCCCAACCACAAACGCTAGAACAATAAGAAAATTTCGATTAGAAATTTTCTGCATTCTCCATCTGTTTAAAGCTTCAAGTTTTTTAAGGAATTTTTGTCTCATTCTATTGGTTTTCACTTTTAGTATTAAAAGATTATACCTGTAATATTTATTATAGTATGGTGTTGATTATGCGTAATCCATCCTTGGAAACTGCAATAATCGATGATTATAATTTTGCAAATATAGGAACGATTTATCGAATAGTTAAATAATGTCGGCAGGATATGTATTAATAAATTTCATTTGGCATAACATTTAGTATTTTTGGGATGAAACAAAATCTATAGTTATGTTAAACTTTATCAAAGCAGGACTTATTGCTGCTTTTCTAACGACTGGAACAATCCTTATTCCCAATGCGATACCGGATGAAGGGATGTTCCCTTTGAGTGAGCTCAGTAAAGCAGGCTTAAAAAAAGCAGGTTTAAAAATTAGTGAGAAAGAAATCTATAATCCAGGTCAGATTGGACTAGTGGATGCCTTGGTACAAGTCAGTGGCTGTTCAGGGTCATTCGTTTCTCCCAATGGATTGATAATTACAAACCATCACTGTGCATTTAGTGCCGTTCAATTGGCTTCCACTCCGGAGCACAATTATTTGGAAAATGGTTTCGTTGCGAATTCACATGAACAGGAAATCGAAGCCAAAGGCTTAAATATCCGCATTACAGATTCATATCAAGATGTATCACAAAGGATCTTGGAGGCGGTATCAAACGTATCAGACCCAAGCCAAAGAATTGATATCATCAATAATAAACGTCAGGAAATTGCCAAAGAGGCCGAAGCACAGGACCCAACCATAAAAGCAGAAGTTTCTGAAATGTTTATTGGTAAGAGTTATGTGTTATTTAGATACAAGACCATCGAGGATGTTCGATTGGTTTATGTCCCTAGACAGAATATTGGTGAATTTGGTGGGGAGACGGATAACTGGGTTTGGCCAAGACATACCGGGGATTTCTCATTCTTAAGAGCCTATGTTGCGAAAGACGGATCATCCGCGAAATATTCGAAAGATAATGTTCCTTATAAACCAAAGAAACATCTTAAAGTAAATCCAAATGGCGTAAAGGAAAATGATTTCGTCTTTATTTTAGGCTATCCAGGAAGAACATTCCGACATAGACCTGCACAATATATTGAGTATCAGCAACAATATTTATTACCTTATACTTCAGAGCTTTATGATTTCCAAAATCAACAAATGCTTTTAGCAGGTAAAGATGATAAGGCGACAGAATTAGCTCTAGCAACTCGAATTAAAAGAAATGCTAATGTCATGAAAAATTACAGAGGAAAATTAAAAGGCCTTCGTAATATTGATTTGATAAACAGCAAGATCAAAGAAGATGAAGAATTGGCCAAGTTTATTCAAAATGATGCTGAATTAAAATCGAAGTATGGAAGTTTGATGGAAGATATTGATCAACACTACAAACAGGTATTTAATAATGCAGAAAAGGAACTTTGGTATAATAATATTTATTCTGGTATCCGCTCATTACAATTTGCTTCATTAACAAATAGTTTCCAGGAGGCATTAAACAAAGAGCTTTCAAGTAGTCGTAAAGCCGAGTTGTTCAATGCTAACATTGCCAACTTTAAGAAGCAGTTAGCAGGTCTTTATGAAAGTTTCAATATCAATGTAGACAAAAGTATTGCCAGCAATATGTTTGCTCAAGCTTACCAATTGAAAGATGGAAACAGTTTACCATTTGTAGCTGCACATAAATTCAATAATGAACAAGCTGCTTCAGATTTTATAAGTCGGATTATTGAGGATTCTAAACTTTCAAACCAAGAATATTTCGAAAACACAGTATTAAAGGATGCAAACAGTTTCTTAAAATATTCCGATGAACTAATGAAGTTTCAAAAGGAATTAGATTCTGAAATGCAACCCTTTTATGCGGAGCAAAAGAGAAGAGAAGGAAACCTGAACAAGTTAATGGCAGATTACATGGCAGTAAAGGAGAAGTTTCAATCGAAAAGCTTTATTCCGGATGCGAACTCAACATTGCGATTGACTTTTGGAAATATTAAAGGATATAGCCCTGCAGATGCAAACTATATGGCTCCCTTTACAACTGTAAAAGGGATAATTGAAAAAGGTAACTCAGGTTTACCAGAATTTGAATATCCTGAAGCTATTAAGACAAATTGGTTGGATAAAAACTTCGGCAATTACTTTAAAAAGGATTTAAATGATGTTCCTGTTAACATATTGTACAATATGGATACCACTGGAGGTAACTCTGGATCACCAATCATGAATGCTTATGGAGAGTTAATCGGAGTAAACTTTGACCGTGCTTATGATGCAACCATCAATGATTTTGCATGGAATGAGAGCTACAGTCGTTCCATTGGGGTGGACATCAGATATGTCCTATGGATTGCTGATAAAATTGATAATGCTCAATTTATCATTCAGGAAATGGGAGTAAAATAAAAAAACAAGGCTCGAAAGTAAATACTTTCGAGCCTTTCTACTACTAATATATTAAAGTTTGGATTTGGTGACTTGATCCACATAAGGTAAGTAAAGCGGCAAAGCTGCTGAACCATACCATTTATAAATTGAATAAGATAAATAAGCACTTTTTATTGCGGGGTCAGTTTCTAGAATTGTTTTTACATCAGCCTCATTATCGATATTATTAATAATAAAGAGGCCTCTATAATTATCAGCATTCTTGCCAAACGGACCAGCAACGATTAACTTTTCTTCTTTGACTAATCTGTTGATGTTTTCCATATGCCCTTTAAAGGCTTCATTCATCAATTCTTTGTTATCATCTTTATTCGTCCCCGTTTTTAGGACAACAAAATAAAATGACTTCATACCATAATCATCAGCTCCTAGTTCTTTAGCCAGGTTGGCATCAAATGATTTAATAGTCTCAGCAGATTGACGGTTCATTTTCAGGTATTGTTCTTTTCCTTGTCCAGCTATCCTCACATTGATTTGATCCGGATTATCCGTTGAAAGGCTATAAGAGATTTCCTGCGGGAAATCATGGTCATAATTAACGAATTTCACCTGTTGGCTACCATCCTGTTTAACCGACTTGAATGAAATTGGCTTTCCAGCATTTTGTCCTAAGACCGTTGCAGTAAGAACAAGTTCATTATTCTTCACCTGAATATCCAGATATTCAGAAACCAATGGCAAATTGTCGACAATTTTATAACCAAATCCCTTCATAATATTCTCAGATAAAACATCCCACTGCTCCTGATTATTAGATCCATCTACCTTCCAATGTCCCTTAAGGAATTGGGGTAATTTATTTTGACCCAAGCTAATCTGAAAAAAGAACAGGGTCAGGAAGCCAACTAATATTTTCATAAAGTATTTTTAATGCAAACATAGTTAAATTCCGAATCCACAGCTTTTTATTTTATGCAAAAGTTGGTTCGACACTCGAATATTCCAGAATAAATTGCTCTACCTTTTCCACCATATTTTTACTTCCTATAATTAAAGGCGTTCTTTGATGTAATTCGGAAGGGCAAATATCAAGGATATCTTTTTCACCAGTTGTTGCTTTTCCACCTGCTTGTTCAGCAATAAAGGCCAAAGGATTACACTCATACATCAACCTTAACTTCCCGTTAGGGTATTGATAGGTATCTGGATATAAGAATATTCCACCTTGGATCATATTTCTATGGAAGTCAGCAACCAATGAACCTATATATCTTGAAGAATAGGGTCTATTGGTTTCCTTATCAATTTCCTTACAGAATTGAAGATAATGTTTGATTGCAGTTGAGAATTGGTTGTAGTTACTTTCATTCACGGAGTACGTCTTTCCAATTTCAGGGATTTTCAATTTGGGGTGAGAGAGGCAAAACTCGCCAATGGAAGGGTCTAATGTAAACCCATTCACTCCTTTTCCGGTACTATAGACCAGCATTGTTGAAGAGCCGTAGATGATATAGCCAGCGGCCACTTGCATTCTACCTGTTTGTTCAAAATCCTGCATCTTCATCTCACCACTAGGGCTTACTCTTTTATAGATTGAAAAGATAGTACCTACCGAAACATTGGCATCAATATTTGAGGAACCATCTAGAGGATCAAAATAAACCATGTATTTACCAACCGCATACTTATTACGCTTCGATAGATCGAGACCATCTTCATGTTCTTCAGAGGCGAGGTAGCAGCATTCTCCTACCCTTTCTAAGGCATCCATGAAATAATGGTCAGCGAAGACATCCAATTTTTGTTGTTCTTCACCTTGTGCGTTCATATTGCCTTGCTTACCAAGGATATCTGCCAGTCCAGCCTTATTAACTTCGCGGTGGACGATTTTTGCAGCTAATGAAATTCCCTGCAACAATCTTGTCAATTCCCCTTTTGCTTGGGGGAATTGCGTTTGTTGCTCAGAAATGAACTGTTCTAATGTTTGAATACTCATTTCGGTTTTATTAACTCAAGACCTTTTCAACTTCCTTAGGAATAAATTGCGCGTAATTCTCGTCAAACATTCCTTTTAATTTTTCTGCTAATTCTTGATAAGCTTCTTGATTATCCCAAACCCGTTTAGGGTTCAACAGATTAGTAGGGATCTCAGGGCATTCCCGAGGCATTTGAAGATTGAATATTGGGTGTTTTTCGTATCCTGCTTCACCAATATGACCATCCATTGCAGATCGAATCAATTGACGAGTATATTTCAGTTGAATTCTTCTTCCCACGCCATAAGGTCCTGCAACCCATCCGGTATTGACTAGCCACACTTGGATATCAGGATTTTCTTCGAGTTTTTTACGAAGCATTTCTGCATAATGCATTGGGTGAAGTGGCATAAATGCTGCACCAAAACAAGCTGAGAAGGTTGCTGTAGGAGTTTTTACACCCATTTCAGTACCTGCTACTTTTGCAGTATAGCCATTGATAAAATAGTACATGGCTTGTTCAGCAGTAAGTTTAGAAATTGGAGGCAATACACCAAAAGCATCAGCACTTAAAAAGAAGATATGTTTGGGGGAAGCACCGTAACCATAAGGATTAACATTCTCTAGGAATTCAATTGGATAAGATGCGCGCATATTTTCAGTAATGCTGCTATCCTCGTAATCTGCTTCGCGAGAACCAGGTTTGAAATTTACATTTTCCAGTAAAGCACCAAAACGGATGGCATTAAAGATTTGAGGTTCATGTTGCTGAGTTAATCCAATAGCTTTGGCATAGCAGCCGCCCTCAAAATTAAACACTTCATTTTGGGTCCATCCATGTTCATCATCACCTATTAATAGACGGCCATGATCGGCGGATAATGTAGTTTTTCCGGTACCGGAAAGACCGAAGAACAGAGCAGTATCGTTTTTCTTACCCACGTTTGCAGAACAATGCATGGTAAGCACGTTATGCTTTAGGGGCAAATAATAATTTAATGCGGAGAATATACCTTTTTTGATTTCGCCGGTATATGCGGTTCCAATAATGATGACCACATGTCTTGTCAGATCAAGTACCACACAATGTGAAGTAGGTAAGCCTAGTTCGGCATAATCATCAATTTTTAAATTAGAAGCTGCCAATACGGTCCAATCCACACTTTTTTGGGATTGCACATCTACATTAACGAACATGTTATTGACAAAAATATCCTGACAAGGGCTTTGGGTTACAGTTAGAACATTTTGGGCATAATCTTTATGATTACAAGCCTGTACGGAACGTACATACATAATGTTTTTAGAAAGGTAGGAAGAAACCCTAGCAAGCAGGAGATCAAATAACTCTCCAGTCATTGGTTTATTTACCTTTCCCCAATTTACATGATCAGCAGTTTCAGAATCTTTAACGATAAATCTTGACTCTGGAGATCGCCCTGTAAATATTCCAGTTTTGAAACTTAATGCTCCCGTTTCTGTCAGTGAAGCTTCATTGTTTTTAATCGCTATTTCCACCAGTTCGGGGACTGGAAGATGAAAATAAATTGGACTTTCTGGACGGATACCGAAGGACTCCAATTGATTACTGATTAAATTTGTCATATATAGGATTTATTTTGCGAACAAAGCTATATATATTTTTAGCAATAAAAAAAGCAAATTTAGCATATTGTAAATTTTACACAATTATAACTACCTTATTTTCAATTAAATAAAATGAAAATTTTGATTTAATTAATTTAGCAAAAAATCAAGGTAAAAATCGATGAATTTCATAATATGCATTTAAACGGTTTAAACGCATTTTTCGATGTTTTTGGGGAATTTTAAAGGATTTTAAGGTGTTTATTATTTTAATTGAAATGAAAATGTAGTCATTTTCCGACTCTGCTAAAATGAAAAGACAATATTCTTTAATAAATTGACAATATATGTTAAAATATATTCCAAAATTGATTATTAAATCAGCAAATAATTTGAATAAATCAATTGTTAGAGGACGTAAATTTATGCCCAAAAATATTGGAGTTTAGGAATTCTAAAAATGATGACATATAAAATATAAATCCATACAATTAGATTACCATAATTTTGAAGGTCAGGCTGTATATTTATGGGATATGAAAGACATTAAATATTCTTTATTAGAATTAGCGACACTACGTAAGAATGGGAATGCTTCTGAAGCCATTTCCCGAGCGACCAATGGCGCAAAATATATAGACAATTTAGGTTTTACTCGACTTTGGCTTGCTGAGCACCATAACATGGAATTCATAGCAAGTTCAGCCACCTCGGTTTTGATTGGTCATATTGCTTCGCAGACGAAGAACATCCGTGTAGGTTCCGGTGGTATTATGTTACCCAATCACTCCCCATTGGTTATTGCCGAACAATTTGGGACCTTGGAAACGTTGTTTCCAAATCGGATTGATTTAGGTCTTGGCCGTGCTCCAGGCACGGATCAGGTTACAGCAATGGCATTACGCCGCAATAATCTGAATACGGCTTTTTATTTCAAAGATGATGTGTTGGCATTACAACGCTATTTAAGTCCTGACAATGCCAACGCAAAAGTTAGAGCCTTTCCTGCCGAAGGTTTAGAAATTCCCATTTGGATTTTAGGATCCAGTACGGATAGTGCCTTCCTTGCAGCAGAATTAGGATTACCTTATGCATTTGCGGCGCACTTTGCTCCTGCCATGTTAAAAGCAGCATCAGAAATCTACCGTTCGAATTTCAAGCCTTCGGCCCAATTACAAAGTCCATATTTTATGGTTTGCGTGAATATAATTGCAGCGGACAGTGATGAAGAAGCGGAGATTCTTTCAACAAGCTTACAGAATTTATTTGCCGGAATCATTACCAACCGAAGGATGCCTTTATCTCCACCTACGGAAAAGCCAATATATCATGGTATTCCAGAGATTGAGCAAGCGGTATTATCAATGACTTCAAGTACTTATTTTGGCGCCCCAACTAAACTTGCGCAAGAATTAAATGAATTAATTGAAGATTTACAAATTCAAGAAATCATGAGCACCAATTACATTTATGATGATGAAAAAAGGATGAAATCTTTTGATCTGATTCGGCAAACATTTGAAATTATTAACCAAAAACAATAATAGTTAGTAGGTATCACGACAAAATTGGTAGGCATTTTTATAAAATGCCTTTTTTTATACCCTATTTATAGGGTAGAGTTTAAAAAAAATCAAAAAATTAAGCTAAAAAAACCACTTCATTAAAACGATTATGAATATTTACTGTTATATTTACTACATCACACATAACTAAATCTTTTAAGAAAAAAGATTTGCCAGACAAGTGATATCACAGCATTTGGTTGGCTTAATAAGGTATACAAATAATAATTAATGTGATTTAGTAATTAACAATTTTGGAGATATCAGTTTGATATCCTGGGAGAGTAATGGACTATCTGTCAGCGATAAAAATTATTGATTGAAGCAAAAAAAGTGAATTTCTAAATTAGTGAATCTAAACTTACATAGGCTACGAAAAATCATAGCCAGATTTGCTCATGCACTAAAAGCTTAAATCTATTTTTAAACTGAGCTCCAATGATTAATAAAGAATTAGATTATGATTTGGAATTCTGCATATCTAGACCCGTACCTCAGCAAGGTACCTAAGAACATTTACAATCAAGTTGTAAGTGAAGAAGATTTGACTTCTAATAAATCTGATGCAATTTATATTGCGATAGTTGGAGGTGGACCTAAGGGATTTTATGCATTGGATCGTTTTATATCCAAGGCAATAGGTCAAAATTTAAATAAGACAATCAACATTCATTGGTTCAATCACAGTCGAGACTTTGCTGCAGGACCAAATTTTCAACCGCATTTACCTTCGTATTTAATCATGAATGATTGTATTGCAGAGGTAAGCTGTTGGGATGATTTGGAAAAGCCACATTACATTCCGAACAGGTTAAAGCTTATAGATTGGATTAATCATAATAAATCTGCAGAAAATGGTCCAAATCCGTCGGATTTTTGTTCTCGAGAGTTGATGGGACTTTATTTGATGGATGCTTTACATAAGACCTTGGAAAATAAACCCCAAAGTATTGATGTCAGTTTGATCAATGGGAACATTTCGGATGTTGAGCTATTAGAGGATAAGATTAGGTTGACAAACTCTAAAAGAAAACTGCCATTTTTATATGAATCAGCAATTTTATGTACTGGACATAGTCTCTCCAATATGGAACAGGAAGATTTATTGGCTTCAGAAAAGAATGGCAATATCATGTATCTTCCTCAGACCTACCCTGTTGAATTGTTGGATGATATTCCAGCGCAGGTAGATGTTGCAATTAAAGGGATTGGATTAACTTTTATGGACGCTGTTTTACATTTAACAGAAGGTCGCGGAGGAATATTTTATAAACAGGACCATGAATATCGATATTTACCATCGGGTTACGAACCGATCATTTATCCATTTTCCAGAAGGAATTTACCAATGTTACCCCGAAATGCATTTTGGTCTGGCAATAAATATCAACTTAAATTGATGACCGATGAATGGGTAGAATTATTAAAGAAAAGAAACCAACCATTAAATTTTGAGCGAGATATTCTGCCGACCTATAATTTGGAAACTCAATTGGCATTTTACACCTATATCCATTCGACCAAGGAGTTGACGGATTCGGAAATTATTGATTTCATTGAGACCTTTAATTCCTCCAAACTTTTCTCCATCAATGCATTGATTGATCCTATGGCATACTCCAAGGTTCCGATTGAATCCAATTACCATGAGTTTATTGTGGACCTGGGGATATATAGCATGAAGCTTTCGGATGATGGAGAATTGAAGAGCCCAATGTCAGCAGCGATTGCTGCTTTACGGGAGGGATTTTACCAAATTGCGGAGTTATTTGCCAATAATGGATTTGATGAAGAGTCACAAGAATCGTTTGAAAAGCATTGGTTGGGATTTATTAATCATACCGCATTTGGTCCACCAAGGGATAGCATTGATAAATTATTTTGTTTGGCTCGAGAGGGATATGTAAAATTCATATTTTGTGAGGAACCGAGAATTGAAATCAACAAAGACTCTTTGGTCATCAAAAATTCTTATACGGAGAAAGAATTCAATTACCTGATTGACGCAAGAATTCCTAAAGGAGATTTAAATCTAAAGAACAATAAGTTATTTGATCGGATGCGTAAGCGTGGATTATTGCAAGAAATTGTCAATGGAAATTATAGAAATGGAAAAATTGCGGTGGATAAGAATGGGAAATTGATAAGTAATAACCATGAAAGTTTGATTTATCTCTATGGGATTCCTACAGATGGATCCTATTTACAGAACGATAGCCTATCGAGGGAGTTTAATAATTTTGCAAATCCTTGGTGTGAGGCTACTTTTGACAGAATTAGAAGTCAGAATTCATTTGATCAAGGGATTTCCTACAATCTGAGCTTTTCCAATGTTAATTACATAAACTTAACACCAAATTAACACTCAGCATAAAGTCTTTTTCTACTTTTGAAATATAAAAATTATTCAAAATGATAAAAGACGAAGTATTAACACAAGAATCGAATTCTATACTGGTAGAATTCCTGTATGATGGTGATGATTTTAACTCTGAGGAGGATTAAAATCCACCATCATATCTATCTCCCCTCCTAACTACCAAAATCCAAAAATTCTTAAAATTAAAAATTACAATAAAATTTATTCTCGAATAAATTTTCTTTGTTTTCTAGGTGACTAACCCATATTTACAAGTATTCTTAAATAATTTTTCAATAATAACAATATACATTAATTGAAAATTATTTATATTTATTTCTAATTAATCAAAAATAATTGTTTAACCACCTAAATAATGAATCCTACTGTAGTTATGTCGGATAAGAATTTGTATATCAGCTATTACAAGTATATCAAATTCTATGCATTTAAACTTACGGGCGATTACGCTCAAGCTGAGGATCTTACTCAAGATGCCTTCACTTCCTATTTAATGAATAAATCAAAAATTTCATCGGATCCGCGGGCGATCAAATCATTTCTCTTTACTGCAGTAAAAAATAAAATGCTCAATGAGCATAAAAGAGATGAGATAAATCAGCGTTATTGGCGTTTAAGTGGATATAACGAACAGGATTCAGTAGATCTGGATCATCTACTGATCTATACTGAACTGATTGAAGAAATTGATAAATTGGTGAATACGCTTCCGAACATGTGTCAGAAAGTAATCAAACTTAGTTTCTTTGAAGGTCTATCCAATATGGAAATTAAGGAAGAGCTTAACATCAGCATCAATACCGTAAAGACTCATAAGAAACGCGGTTTAATCTATTTACAGAAAAAATTAAACCCCGAACATTTCACCTTACTCCTCTATTTTTTAACCTCGAATTAAATTTATTTTATTTTTCATTCATCCTTTTGTGCGTTCAGTTTTTCTAAGTATTAATTATGAACCGAAAAGAGAAGTACATCAGTACACTTATTTTCAAACACTTACAAGGTATTTGTACAATCCAAGAAAGCAGAAAACTGAAAAATTGGATTGAAGAGGATATTAATAACAAGAAGTTATTTAATAGATGCATCAATTTTGAATACATAAAGGAGGATTTGGCATTATTAAATTCCTTTGACGCGAAGAAATCATGGAAAAAAAGAAAAAAATACAAAAGATTACTTTTCATAAAATGGTTTGTAGCAGCATCCATTCTTTTAGGAACATTATTATTTATTCCTACTGATTATTGGAAAAAAGGAGCAATTGAAGTTTTATCAAAAAATAAAAGAAAACCTTTAAATAGTCAGATTCAAAATAACTCCGTTCAATTAATATTAGCTGATGGAAAAAAGATCAAATTAAACGATCCCCTAGAACTCAATACCGACACATTCATACTTTCTGGTAAAAACATCATTCCAGTTGTTTCCTCGATAAAATCAGCTGATACAGAAAACATATTAGAGATTCAGGTTCCTAATTCAAAAATCTATTCATTCACCTTACCGGACAGTTCGAAAGTCTGGCTAAATTCTAATTCCAACATCCAATTTCCTTCCCAGTTTAATCATGCTCAGCGAATAGTATCCATTCAAGGAGAGGCTTATTTTGAAGTTAAACCTAATAAGAAACAACCCTTTATCGTAAAAACTAATCTTGGAGATATTCGCGTATTAGGAACCTCTTTTAATATCAAGAATTACAACAATGGATTTGAGGCCACATTAGTGGAGGGTAATATTGAGATTAAGACAGAAAAATACACAAAGAAAATCAAGCCTTTGGAAAAGGCAGTAATTGCACAAGGAGAAATAGGTTTATATACTGCTGATTTAGAAAAAGACCTTGCCTGGAAGCAAAACTTATTCCTATTCAGAAATGATAAGCTTTCGGAGATCATCCCCCAAATTGAAAACTGGTATGGGATTCAATCACAATATAAAACTAATAAAACTCCTGATGAGACCTTTTCAGGTACTATAAATCGAGATGTAAGTTTGAAGCAGATCATTAATATCCTTAATCATTCTTCAGCACATCAATTTCATATACAGAATAACCAATTAATAATTTCCGAAACCAAACTTTAATATTATGATGACATAAGCAATTCAATTCATTCGCTGCTTTAGCAGCTACCCTACTATCCAATTTTAAACAAAAATTAAACTTAAAAATGCATCACTTTTTAGAAGACAAAAAACTAGAAAGGAAGAGGTCTATTGGCTTTTCTTTTCTACCAAAGATGGCAAAAATTGCTTTTTTATTTTCTATGTATATGCTAAGTAGCATCATTACAGAAGCAAGGGAGCAATTAATCTCGTTAAAATTTCATCGTGCTAAATTAAACACGGTTTTATACGCCATTACTAATCAAACCCAATATCAATTTTTCTATAATGACCGTGTCAGTAAAGAAATTGGCCTAATATCGGTTGATGTTGAGAAAAAACCTTTAGAACAGGTTTTGGAGATCATCCTACCCATGGATAGGCTGAATTATCACATTGAGGACAAACAAATAACCATCAGTTTCAGATCCAAGAGTTCAAAATCCGGAGCTGTTGTTCAGCAAGAAAAAGTTCAGGGAACTATCAAGGATTCAGAAGGAAAGCCCTTACAAGCGGCTTCTATTTCAATCAAGGGCGGCAAGGAAAGCAGTTCGAGTGATGAGAATGGACATTTTGAAATCGCTGCAAAATCTAATGATATATTAATAATAAGTTTTTTAGGCTATAGAAGGCAAGAGCTAGCTATTGCTGGTCGCAAGAACATCCAGGTAAGAATGGTCCGTGACCAGCAAACACTGGAGGCTGTAGACGTTGTTGCCACTGGATACCAGACCATTGACCGGCGAAAGTTCACTGGAGCTGCCACAAAGCTTAAGGCGGAGGATGCGCAACGATTAGGGGTTCCTGATGTTTCAAGGATGCTGGAAGGCCAGGTTTCGGGGGTTAGTGTGCAAAATGTTTCAGGAACCTTTGGTGCTGCTCCAAAAATCAGGGTACGCGGAGCGACTTCGATTTCAGGGGATAATAAGCCCCTATGGGTGATTGATGGCATTCCATTAGAAGATGTTGTCAATATTTCTAACGACCAATTATCTACTGGAGACGCTAGAACTTTATTAGGCTCTTCAGTTGCAGGATTAAACCCAGATGATATAGAAAGTTTTGAAATATTAAAAGATGCTGCAGCAACCTCTTTATATGGTGCTAGAGCAATGAACGGTGTTATCATCATTACTACGAAAAAAGGTAAAGCTGGGAGCCAAGCTATTTCTTATCTGAGCAATATTAGTACCTTCCTAAAGCCAGATTACAATCAGTTTGATATTGTAAACTCCTACGATCAAATGTCAATTTATGCGGAATTGGCCAGAAAGGGTTCAATAGATTATGCCTTGATCAAAAACAATATGAATTCAGGTATTTACGGAAATCTTTCACGTGCTCTTGTAACATGGGATGCAAGCGGCAAACCTTTAGTTGAAAACACTGTACAAGGTCGAGAAGCTTTCTTACAACGATATGTTTATCAGAATACAGATTGGTTTAATACGCTCTTCAACAATTCCTTTCAACAAGAGCTTTCTTTAAGTTTTACAAGTGGTAATGAGACTGTTCAAAATTATTTTTCAACTTCTTTTTTAAAGGATAATGGCTGGGCTAAATCCAATGATGTCCAAAGATATACCGCAAATCTTAGAACGAATTACAAAATAAATGATCGCCTAAATATTGGACTAATTTCTACAGGTTCCATTCGGGATCAGATTGCCCCAGGAACCTTAGGTCAAAATAGTGACCCAGTTACAGGAGTTGTATCCAGAGATTTTGATATTAATCCTTTTTCATATGCCATGAATACCTCCAGAGTAATTGCACCACATGACTTGAATAATAATCTCGAGTATATCACCATGAATTTTGCGCCATTTAATATTCTAAATGAGCTCGAAAAAAATTACATGGAGTTAAAAATGTTGGATTTAAAGGTACAAGGGGAAATAAACTATAAACTTCCCTTTGGACTGAAGCTTTCGAGTACAGGAGCATACCGCTATGCTACATCAGGGAATGAACATAAGGTTCATGAGAATTCTAACATGGCTAATGCCTACCGAGCAGGTACAATCTATGAAAGTTCGGGCATTGAAAACAACCGAATTATGGATCAGAATAGGTTTTTATATCGAGACCCTTCAAATCCGGATGCAAGACCAGTTTCTGTATTACCATATGGCGGGATCTATATGACCAATGAGAATGTTTTGAAGAGTTTTTATATCCGAAATGCCTTGCATTTTGACAAGAAAATAAACAAACATTATTTCACTGGATTTGCGACCCAAGAATTAAGGTATCTAGATAGGACTTCAAAAAACAACATTGGATATGGCTATCAATTTGGCAAGGGCGGTGTTCCTTATATCGATCCAAAAATGATAAAGATGTCAGTGGAGGACAATTACCCATATTACCAGATGAATGTGTTCAGTGATAGGTTTGTAGCCTTTGCAGCGAATAGTACATATTCTTATGATGGCAAGTATCAAATGACCGGAACGATTCGATATGATGGCTCAAACCAGTTAGGCCGAAGTAAGGTTGCCAGGTGGTTACCGACCTGGAATTTATCTGGTTCATGGAATATCGACCAAGAAAAATTCTTTCAGAATCAAACCTTTTTAAATACGCTTACACTTCGTGGTACTTACGGATTAACCGCCAGTATGGGGCCTGCGACCAATGCTAGTTTAGTGCTACGATCAAATACCACCAACCGTCCATATATTTCAGAGCAAGAGCCAGTTATCAACATTGCCTTCTTAGAGAACAAGGACCTTACTTGGGAAAAGCAATACGAAACAAATATCGGCTTGGATGCAACCTTTTTAAATCGAAGATTTCAAGTGGTTGTCGACCTCTACAATAGGCAGGGTTTTGATTTAATAGGGCCAATGCGGATTTCGGGGATTTGTGGAGAATCTATTAAATATGCGAATTATGCAAATATGCACTCCCAAGGTATAGAGGTTTTATTTAAAGCAGACATTATTAAAAAAACAAATTGGGGCTGGAAAACGCAAATAACGAACGCCTTTAATAAAAACACAATTACCTCTATCCGGAATGAGCCCTATATTTGGAATTTAGTGAATTCCGTTGGTGCGGCAAAAGAAGGATACCCCCATAGAGGATTATTTTCCATTGACTTTGTCAAATTGAATGAACTAAATGGTACACCTATTTATGTGAATGAAAATGGGAATATTTCCAACAATATTTACCTTCAAAGTATACAAACTGATTATTTAAAATATGAAGGTTCTGTTGACCCACTATTCACTGGAGGTCTTTTTAACACCTTTAATTATAAGGCATTTAATTTAAGTTTTTTAGTGACTTATAGTGCTGGGAATAAAGTTAGGCTTAACCCGATCTATAAAAACTCCTATTCTGAATTAGATGCGATGTCCTATGATTTTTTAGATAGGTTTATTTTACCGTATGATAATTTTTCACCTTCTATAGCCTCATCGAGGACTAATTCTTGGCTTCCGGGAAATCAAGTTTATAATGCATATAATTATTCAGATGCACGTGTTGCTGATGGCGGATTTATTCGTTTTAAGCAAATATCATTGGCCTATCAATTACCAAAAAAATTATTACAACAGATAGGTCTCAAAAGTTCCTCAATCACATTAGTTGGAAATAACCTATTCCTACTTTACTCAGACGCTAAATTAAATGGGCAAGACCCAGAGTTCTATGGATCAGGTGGTGTAGCCTTGCCTATTCCTAGACAATTTACCCTATCCGTAAAAGTTGGATTATAAAACATTGATGATTATGAAAACAAATCTATTTTTTATTTCAATATTCAGTTTGGTATTAGTCGGCTGTTCAAAATATCTTGACACCTCGCCAGATCAAAGGACTGAATTAGATACGCCTACAAAGATTGCAGAATTATTGACTTCAGCATATCCACGAGCGAATTACATTCCTTTTATGGAAACTGCTTCCGATAATGCAGGCGATAAAGGAGAAAGATCAGGAGTAACGGACCCATTAAACAGAAGTGCCTGGATATATGAAGATATCATTTCTAATGATGAGGATTCACCCAATTTTTATTGGTTTGCGGCCTATAAGGCTATCAGTGCAGCGAATCATGCGTTAAGAGCAATTGATAAGCTTGGATTAACTGAAGAAACCAAACCCTTGAGAGGAGAAGCTCTTGTTGCAAGGGCTTATGCTCATCATATGCTAGTCATGTTATTCGCCCAAAATTATGAACCAAATGGGGATAATGAATCGCCTGGAATTCCCTATGTAACTGTACCGGAAACTGAAATTATTCAGAAATATTCGCGGAATACTGTTCAATATGTATATAATCAAATAGAGAAAGATTTGGTTGAAGGAATCCCTTTAATAGTGGATAATCGATACAAAATCACTAAATACCATTTCACACGAGCGGCAGCACATGCCTTCGCATGTAGATTTTATCTTTTCAAGGGAGATTTAGATAAAGCGCTTGAGCATTCAAATTTAGCTTTAGGTGATGATCTTTCGAATTTTATCAGACATGTCAATGATAAGGATTTCCTACAGCGGGAATACTTTTTAAAACAACAATGGTATACGATCGCCACAAACCCGAGCAATCTACTTTTGATCGAGGCCCCAAGTCTTTGGGGCAGGAACATGGCTACGAATCGCTATGGTTTTACAGCAACCCTATTAAGCGATTTACTCGTTAAGAAAAACGTAACGAATGGAGCCTTTGCATATCCAATTTTTGGAGGAGATAGTTTTGTTTACCATGTTCCAAAATTCAGGGAAATGTTTGTAAAATCATCAATAAACGCGAATTATGGTATTGCTATCAACATTATCCCAGCATTGACAAGCGATGAACTCCTGTTAAATAGAGCGGAGATTTATGCGAGGAAACAACAATTTGATAAATGCATAAAGGACCTAAACGCCTTCATAAGTAAAAAGATATACTTCCATGCAGACCAACCGGAATACATGCCTTTGCTACACAATGTAAATGCGAGGAAAATTAATGCCTTTTACGGTTCAGAGAACTTAGAGTTGAATCTGATTAAGACAGTTTTGGATTTCAAAAGGCGTGAATTTTTATTCGAAGGGATACGATGGATGGATATTTTAAGGATGAAAATACCCGTTCAACACAAGGCGTACGATGAAACAGTAACCTATATTTTATCGGCAAATAGTCCAAAGCGAATGTTCCAATTACCTCAAGAAGTTATTATTTCAGGTTTAGAACCAAATCCAAGATAAAAATGAAAAACTTAAATATTATTCGAGCTTATTGTTCATTATTCTTCATACTTCTATTAAGTGTCAGTTGTTCCAAGGAGGAATTACCCAAGGAACCAATTATTGATTTAGGTGGGGAGAGCTGGAAGAAAATGGACATTGATGAATATATCTATTCACAGTTCGTGAAACCTTATAACATGGAAATCAAGTACAAATGGAATCCCTATGAGGTGAATTTTTACAGGACCTTGGTTCCACCTATCGAAGGGAATGTTATTCCGGTTTTAAATACGCTTACTAACTTATGGCTGAAGCCATATGAGAAGACCGGTGGCAAGAACTTTTTCCGGAGATTTCCAATTTCAAAAGTAGTGTTAGTAGGAAGCCCAGAGTACCAAGAAAACGGTGCTATGGTAGTAGGTACTGCTCAAGGAGGGTCAAAAATCAACCTTTATGATATCAATAATTTTTCGACAAAATACAAGCAACTAATTATCTCATTGATGGGAACTGTTCATCATGAATATGCTCATATATTTCATCAATCTATCCGATATCCTGAAGCTTGGGGTAAAATAAGTGCTCATTTATATACAGAGACATGGTTTAATACCACGAATGAGGATGCCAAAACACAGGGTTTTGTATCCGCTTATGCCAAGTCATCTGATAAAGAGGATTTTGCAGAAACCATTGCATATTTATTGGTATTAGGTCAAGAAACTTTCGACCAAATGATTCGGGAGAACATTTTTGCAGAAAAAACCTTTCGAGCGAAAGAAAAGATTATTGTCCAATATTATAAGGAGGTCCTAAATATTGATTTCAGAAAACTACAAGCTGAAGTAAAATCATCGATGGATAAACTGGTTACCAATTAATTATATTTTATGAAAACGAAACTTTTAATATTCAGTATATTCTTATTTGTATTTTTTTCATGCAAAAAAGATGATCTAGATTTTAATAGACCAGATCAGAAAATGGAAAAACTAAAAACAGAATATGAAAAACAATTGATTAGTGCAAAAAACGGATGGATTGCCTATTTATTTCCAAAAGGCGGTGGAGGATATACATTTAAGTTCAATTTCGACGAAAACAACAGGGTAAAATCTGGATTTTCAGTATTTGAAGATTATGCGAAAAATTTGATTGAAAGCTCTTACCGTATTTCCGTTGACCAATTGATTTCTTTAAATTTTGACACCTACTCCTATATTCATTATTTAGCTGACCCAGACCCCTATATCAACGGAGGAAACCCGGGAGAAGGATTAATTTCAGACTTTGAATTTTCCTTTATCAGAGTTACCACGGACACTATATTTCTAAGGGGTAACCATAATGAATCTAATATGATGCTTATCCGTGCCAAAGAAAATCAAGCGGAAAAATTTTTATTAGATGTATATAATAACCAATTAAAAGTCGATGGTTTTAATACAATGAAAGGGTATTACAATAAATTAACTGTTAATGGCCAAACCCATTCCATCGCAATTAATACCTCTACCAATACTGTAGGATTTTATTATGAGGAGGATGGGGTACTAAAGCACCATAACAGTTATTTTGTATTTACGGATAAAGGAATTTTATTGAAAGACCCTTTAAAAACAAAGAATCTTAACATATCAGAAATCTCTGAAATAGTTCCAAAGCCATTAGAAAATAAAATTTCACTCAAAATAAATTTAAAGGACACGTATATCGTAGAGAATGGTAATAAGCCAATTTTCATAGATAATGATGCACCTAAAAGAATGGTATTAGCTAACCGTCGATATTTTTCAGGAACAGGTTTTACGATAAATGGTAAAATTGATGCATTTGGAATTCGCAATTTCACACAATTCAGTGCACTATTATTTATTCCTCGATTATATTTAGACCCATTAGATGCCTTTTATTTTGTTTATGATAATTCAAGTTTCTTTTTAGGTCCAATATTTAATTCTATTTATTCGAATGATGGAAAGTTAAAATTCAAGATGTACTATTTATTGAACGGTCTTAATCCTGACGAAAAGTCGGAAACTATTGCCAGAAACACTGCTATACAATGGTTCGAAAAAGAAGGTTACTATGTATTTCAAATAGGTCCCGGCAGCTATGATCTAGTCAGTGTTAAGGATGGTACTTCATGGATTCGTTTCACCTAATAATTAAAGTAATGAAAAGATTTATTATATATTTTTCATGTATTTTTTTATTTGCATCCTGCGAAAAGAATACATTAAAAACCTTTGAAATTGAAAAGGTCTGGAAAGATCCTCAAGAAAAGATGGATTATTTTAAAAAGGAGATATTATCAAATAAGGATGGTTGGGAAATTAGAATTAACAATGGATTAAATGGAGGAGTAACTGCAGGTTATATTCGGTTTGACAGTGAAAACAATGCTCAATTTTTGGTTGATTTTTCAGACTTATATAGTTCGCTACAGAAGACTGAAGTTGATCTTTCCGTAAAAGAACGGAATCCAAGTTTGATTTTTCCAGCAAATTCTACATTTGGCTATTTTACAACTTATACTAAGAGTATAGATTCGATTTATAATTTCAACAAGGTAATCAATGATACAATTTATCTGGAAGGAGTAGCTGAGAAATCCAGTCTGAAACTTATTAAATGTAATGCTCAAACTGCAAATCAGTTTGTAAAAAATCGTTTCGAGGAGAATAAAAAAACCATCAATAGTATTTTTCACGCTGAGAAATTCTTTTTCTACTTAAACACGCTGAACAATTCATACGATCTTGAAATGGATACTATTAATAGATTTATGAAATTACAATATAAGTATGCGGATAGTATTTCCATTGCGTCGAGTTACTACTTTTTTAATGGAGTTGGAATTACCTTAGAAAAACCAATAACTCTGGATGGTCAGAAAATTGAACATTTAAATCTACCGGAAATAAAAAATGGAAAACTAAATTTTCAAAACACCTTTTCGATCAGTAATGAAAGTAAGCCAAAGATTTATGATCCAAAATCGATTGATAGATTTCTTCGAAAAGAACCTCCTATAGTTTGGAGTTCATTTGATGGGTTTAGCACAAGAAAACAAAATGATATTGCTAAGATGAAAAGGATTCCACGCTTCACGGAATTTGTAATTTACCCTCGCTATGGTCTTGATTCAGCAATTAATCAAGAATATGGATTTGTAGGATTTATTTTGGGGGATTATTTTGGAGAAGGGATTGAGAATCCAATTGTGGATAAAACAGCGGAAAATTTAGTGAAATTTCGTCCATTAGGGGGTATGGGACCGAGAGCTAAAGAACCGAATACTGTTCATGCTCTAAAAGAAATTTTCAAGTATATATATAATCCTAAAGGGTTTTATATTATCCCTTATAGAACCGGCTATTATTTAGTTGATGCAAGGGATGGCTTAACATGGGCATATTTTGTCAACTTAGCAAACAACTAGCTTTAATACCCGAAATATAATAATGAATGGCAGATTAATATCTGCCATTCATTTTTTATGTTATACATTCAACAAACTATGCTGACTTGCTGTAAAGATATTTCTAAACACAATATTTAACTCATTTTCTCTTTGGGCTGCTCTGATTCCGAGTAATGGTAAAACCTCTGCACAGTTCATACGAATATCCTTTGCAATCTCTCTAGAAAGTGTTGCAATATTCTCGAATAAGCTAGCATCAACTTCAGTATTTGCAATTGCCATTTCCCATAGTAAAACAGCATTATGTTTTACTTCCTTAACTTTATTTTCAAAGCTTGTTCTGATTTGGTCAAGCTGTTTAAATCTTTGTTTGCTATTCTTATCTGCCCAATTAGGATCTTTAGATTTTTCGAAATAGTATTTTTCGATCAGGTCTAAGAATCGTTTAAACATCCCGACATAGTTCATCAAAAGGGTCAGTTCAGCAAAGGGCATAAATGGAATATTAAACAATGCCGAATCAGAAGTTCTACTGTTAGGATCTAGCATAAATGCATTTTCCTTTTTTACCTTTAGATTCTGAATAGAGAATGAATGGCTTGCTGTACATTCCAATCCGAAGGTATCCCAATCATATTCAATCAGCACATTTTCCCGTGGCACTAGAAAGGAATAATAAAGTGGTTCTCCTGAATCTGTTTTTACAGTTTCTCCATTTTTTATGATTTCAGCATTAAAAGTAAAATGAGTTAAATGGGGTGCTCCAGTTGCATAGCTCCAAAAGCCTGACACTACATAATGATCTTCCTGATCAATGGCCTTCCCTCCGACTCTTCCACTTCCACCCAGACATATTTTAGGATCTGACCATAGTTTTTCAGACAGTTTAGGGTCAATAAATCCGGCAAACATATTTGCTCCAGCACATAAAGTTACTGTCCAGGCAAATCCGCCATCATAATAGGCTAATTCTTCGAGTAAATCCAAACCTTGAGGAAATGGCATTTCAAGTCCATTTAAATTTTTGGGAACCCATAAATTAAACCAGTTATTTCGGTAAGTAAACTCCAACTGTTCCTTCGTAAGGGATTTATGTTTAATACCTAAAGGCTGTAATTCTTTAATGATATTGATTTGTTCTTGACTAAGCATTAATTGAAATTTAATTGATCTGCGTTTTGTGATTGCATAATTTTCTTCCATTTAAGGAATCCGAAGATAGCGATCACGAATAAAAATGTTGTTAGGGCAGCAAATAGATAGAGGTCTTTATGGATTAAAAGAGGAATTGCAAATAGGTTACTGATATTTAATAAAATCCAGTTTTCAATTTTTCTTTTTGCTAGCAACCACATTCCAGCCCAAGCGGTTGAAGTCACCCAGGCATCCCAGACAGGAACATCTGAGTCTGTGATACTTCGAAGCAGAAAGTAAAACAATAAGAAGCCTGCAAAGACAATCGTTAGAACAATTTTCCATTCGGACTTTGATGTGTAGGATATTGGTTGCTCCTTTGCGGTTTTATTGCTCATCCAGAACCACCAACCATAGATGCTCATGACCAGATAATAGATTTGCAAGGCAATTTCTGCATATAGTCCTGCAGTAAATAGGACCATCATTCCAGAGATAATTCCAAGGATTCCAAATAAATAATTGGATACTTTATTGTTTTTGGACAAAAGAACTTGGATGATACCACAGATTACGGAAAACCTTTCTAACCAAGAAGTTTCCTTTAAAGCATGAAAAATATTATTTAAGATTTCCTCCAATTTCGCTGAATTGATTATGCACTTATGGAGACAAGGGAAAGGATATAATTTATTCCTACGCCAGCATTACCTGGATCAGGTTCATTTCGATGGATCATCGAAAATGGGTATCATCTCAGCCTAAAAATATGTCTCGCCAGAAGCGAGACATATTAGCACCCCATAAGATATTATGAATATTATTTATCTATCTGCAAAATAGCAGAAGTACGATTTCTAGTTGATTGACACAATTCTGCGTCATCATTTAATTTTTTACCCCATGAAGGAATCATTTCGCGTAATTTCTTACGGTACGCATCTGATTTTGCACGATCAGGGAAACATCTTTTCAACAGGTTGATCATGATAGCCACTGATGTAGATGCACCAGGAGAAGCCCCTAATAATGCAGCGATAGAACCATCTGCACTGGACACCACTTCAGTTCCAAATTCTAGGATACCACCATGTTTAGGGTCTTTTTTAATTACTTGTACCCTTTGACCAGCTTTTTCAATTTCCCAATCTTCCAATCTAGCTGTTGGCATAAATTGTTTCAATGAATCCAATTTATCCTGCGGTTTTTTCATTACCTCAGTAATTAAATATTTTGTCAGAGGTAGGTTATCCAATCCAGCAGAAAGCATAGGACGGATATTTGAAAGCTTAATAGACGCAGGTAAATCGAAGTAGGATCCTTTTTTCAAGAATTTGGTTGAGAAACCAGCATAAGGACCAAAAAGTAAAGCTTGTTTACCATCGATATAACGAGTGTCTAAATGCGGTACAGACATTGGAGGCGCACCAACAGATGCTTTACCATATACCTTGGCATGGTGTTGTTTAATAATTTCTTCGTTATTACATCTTAACCATTGACCTCCCACAGGGAAACCACCGTATCCTTTTGCTTCTGGGATACCCGATTTTTCCAATAATAACAAGGAGTGACCACCGGCACCAATGAATACGAATTTTGCTAGGATTTCTCTTTTCTGGCCAGTTTTTAAGTCTTTAACTTCAACTTCCCATCTTCCGTCATCTTCGCGGTCAATATCTTTTACCTCTTGATTCAAGGACAATTTAATATTGTCTTTACCATCCAAGTAGGTAATCAAATCTTTTGTTAGAGCACCAAAGTTCACATCTGTTCCGATGTCCATTTTTGTGGCGGCGATAGGCTCATCCACTGCTCGTCCTTCCATCATCAAAGGCACCCATTCGTTCAACAAAGTTTTATCCTCAGTATATTCCATACCCTTGAATAAATTTTGTTTCGTCATGGTTTCGAATCTTGTTTTTAAGAATTGTACATCTTTTTCACCAAATACCGCAGACATGTGAGGCACACGGCGGATAAAATGGTTAGGATTCTTGATAATGTTCTTTTCTACTAGGTAAGACCAAAACTGCTTTGAAATCTCATATTGTTCAGCAATACTAATTGCTTTATCAATTTTTACTGATCCATCAGCCTGCTCTGGAGTATAGTTTAGTTCACAAAGTGCGGAGTGTCCTGTTCCGGCATTATTCCACGCATCTGAACTCTCGGCAGCAACAACATCCAAACGCTCGATTATCTCAATATTAATATCTGGACTTAGCTCATTAATTAACGTACCTAACGTCGCACTCATGATACCACCACCAATCAGAACGACGTCTACTTCCGTTTTCTTTGTTTTCTTACCCATGGTTTTTAAATGAAATACAAAATTAATATTCGGTTTATATTATAGCGAATAAATTTGTCAGAAACGTTTCAAATATTTGTGATTTTATCAATAAATACCCTTTCTCTTATTCAATTCTACCATAATCCCATTTTTTTGCAGGAATGAACTTTCTATTCCTACACATTTTTTGTATTATGCAGTTTATTTGTCACTTTTGTGGACATTCTATTATTGAACATAAATAATTAATTATATGAAATTGTTAGCCGGAAAAACCGCCTTAATTACTGGGGCATCCAAAGGAATAGGTCGTAAAATAGCGGAGGTATTTGCTGAGAATGGAGCAAACGTTGCTTTTACTTACCTATCTTCTGTAGAAAAAGGCCAGGCTCTAGAAAAAGAACTTGAACAATTTGGAACAAAAGTAAAGGGTTATCGTTCCGACGCTTCCAAATTTGATGAAGCTGATCAATTAATCAATGATATCGTAGCTGATTTTGGGACTTTGGACATTGTTGTAAATAATGCCGGAATCACAAAAGACGGTTTGTTAATGCGTATGACCGAAGAAAATTGGGATGATGTAATTAACATCAACTTAAAATCAATTTTCAATGTTTCTAAAGCGGCATCTAAAGTGATGATGAAGAACCGCAAAGGTAGCATCATCAATATGAGTTCTGTTGTTGGGGTTCAAGGAAATGCTGGACAAGCCAACTACGCTGCCTCAAAAGCAGGAATTATTGGTTTCTCCAAATCATTGGCAAAAGAATTAGGCTCAAGAAACATCCGTACAAACGTTGTTGCTCCAGGATTTATCCGCACGGAAATGACTGACGTTTTAGACCCTAAAGTGGTTGAAGGATGGGAAGCAAATATTCCATTGAAAAGAGCAGGTCAACCAGAAGATGTAGCAAATGCTTGTCTTTTCTTGGCCTCAGATTTATCATCATACATCACAGGTCAAGTAATTCCTGTATGTGGTGGTATGTTATAAGAGTATTTAATTATTCAAACAAAAAGAGACTTCTATTTGGAAGTCTCTTTTTGTTTGAAAGCTTTTGCTGTTTGATGTTGTATATTTGCTGCAATGGAAATAGCTAATAAGATATTCAATATACAATCTGAGGAAGAATTCAATCATTGTGCACTTGAAGTTTTCAAATTTCAAGCTCAAAACAATAAGGTCTATCAGCAGTATATTGATGTTTTAGGTATTAACCCGAAAGATATAATCCACTATAAAAATATTCCTTTTTTACCTATCCAATTCTTTAAATCCCAGGATATAATTGTGGAAGGATTAATTCCTGAAGTTACTTTCTCGTCATCAGGCACTACTGGCATGATCACTAGTAAGCATCTTGTTGCAAAATCCAGTTTGTACATTGAAAGTTTCAGAAATGCATTTGAGGAATTCTATGGAGATGTAAAGGATATAGCTATTCTTGCATTGCTCCCATCCTATCTTGAACGCTCTGGATCTTCGTTGATCTATATGGTTGATGATTTAATCAATAGATCAGAGAAACCTGAAAGTGGTTATTTTTTGTATAACCATGAAGATCTTTTCAATCGTCTAACTGAGTTAAGGAATTCAAACACAAAAACAGTGTTGTTTGGCGTAACTTATGCGCTCTTAGACTTTATTGAGAATTTCAATATTGATTTTCCTGAATTAATCGTCATGGAAACCGGTGGTATGAAGGGTAAGCGAAAGGAAATGATCAGGGAAGAGTTGCATGAAATTCTTTGTAAAGGATTTAATGTCCCTAGTATACATTCTGAATATGGAATGACAGAATTGTTATCCCAAGGGTATTCAAGTGGAAATGGGCTCTTTAAAACACCGAATTGGATGAAGATATTAATCCGTGACACCAATGATCCATTGACACTTTTGGACAACAAAAAAACAGGAGCAATAAATGTCATTGATTTAGCCAATTATTATTCCTGTTCTTTTATTGCTACTCAAGACTTAGGGAAATTTCATTCCGATGGGTCCTTTGAGATATTAGGAAGATTTGACAACTCTGATATCCGAGGTTGCAATCTTCTTGTTCAATAATTTATTGTAAGCTAGGGTCTTCAAAGGTATTTCCGGCATTGATATCGCCAGTTTCATATCCTTTTTTAAACCAATACATCCGTTGTTCAGAAGTACCATGGGTGAAGGATTCTGGGTTTGCTTGTCCATAAGCTTGTTCTTGAATATGGTCATCTCCCACAGCTGCAGCGGCATTCATCCCATCCACGATATCATCATAGTTAATCTCCACATCAGTTAGCTTATTTAAGTGATGTGCCCATACCCCAGCATAGAAATCCGCTTGAAGTTCAGTCATAACCGAAATTTTATTGTTTTCACGTTCGCTTAATTTAGAGCGAAGGGCATTTGTTTGAGATAATACGCCAAAAATATTCTGAATATGGTGACCAACTTCATGAGCAATTACATAAGCAAGCGCAAATTCACCCTTAGCGCCATATTTTTGAGAAAGCTCACGATTAAAGCTTAAATCCAAATATATTTTCTGATCTCCTGGACAGTAAAACGGTCCAAAGGCAGACCTTCCAACTCCACAACCTCCGGTTTCAATACCTTCAGTATAGACCAATAAGGTCGGTTGAGGATAAGATTTTCCATTATCTTGAAAAATTTTAGCCCAGACATCGTCGGTACTCGTTAGTACAACTCTGGCGAAATCCATCAATTTATCTTCTTCAGGAGTAGATTGATATTCTCCTTGTTCATTTACAGATCCTTGCTGTCCCGAACCTTGCATCTGGTTCAATAAATCGTTGGGGTCTCCACCCATCAAAAAGCCGATAATCAATACGATTACACCACCTATTCCCCCAAGAGTCAACTTTTGCCCACCAGACATCCCTCTACGATCTTCGATATTACCGCCGCGGCGGCCGCCTTGCCATTTCATAAATATTTCTTTATTTAATTTTAGTTTGTATTTGGTTACACTACAAATTCTTTGCCATTGCTATAATCAGGAGGCAATGTAGCTTAAAGGTACAATTCATTCCCCTCATTTAAAATGCTTATCTTTGAAATCATTATATATTACCAAACATATGTTATTAGACGATCTGAAAAATAGAAGTGAGAACCAATGCGAACTTTGTCGCTCGACCGAAAACCTTGATATTTACGAAGTACCTCCTACCTCAAACGCTTCCTTAGATAACAGCATTTTGATCTGTTCTGTTTGCAAAGGGCAAATAGAAAAAACTGAACAGATAGATCCTGAGCACTGGAAAGTTCTTGGCGAAACTATGTGGTCAGAGCATCTTCCGGTTCAAGTGGTTGCTTGGAGAATGTTGAGCAGATTGAGAAATGAGGCTTGGGCTGCTAATAATCTGGATATCCTTTACCTTGATGATGAGACTCTAGAATGGGCTAAGAAAACCGGAGACCATGAAGCCGAGGCTACAGTTGAATTTCACCAAGATTCTAATGGAGCACGATTATTCGAGGGTGATACGGTTGTATTAATTAAGACATTAGATGTAAAGGGTTCAAGTATTTCAGCTAAATTAGGAACTGTTGTTAAAAATATTCGACTTGTTCCTGACAATACAGAACAGATTGAAGGCAAGATTGAAGGCCAAACAATCGTTATATTAACAAAGTATCTTCGCAAGGGCTAATCCTTGGTTATACTAGAAAAACATTTGTAATGAAAAAATTATTATTTACCGCATTGATTGGAATTGCTTGTTTACAAGTGAATGCACAAGAAAAGATTGATGCTAAGAAAATGGAAGAGGTTATTGCTAAACCACAGACACAACTTTTAGATGTAAGGACTGCTGGTGAATATGCTGGCGGACATATCCCTAATTCGGTAAATGTAGACTGGAAAGAGAAAGAAAAATTCGAAGAATCGATCAAGAATTTGGATAAAGATCAACCAGTATATGTTTATTGCCTAGGTGGTGGTCGTAGCAAACAAGCTGCTGAATTCTTAACAGAAAAAGGATTTAAGGTTTATGATTATTCTGGCGGAATGATGGATTGGAGGAGGGCAGAAAAACCTGAAATAAAACCAGACAACGCTAAGGAGGCTAAGGGCTTAAGTACTGAAGATTTCGATAAAATTATCAATTCATCTGAATTGGTTTTGGTAAATTTCTCAGCAGTTTGGTGTGCGCCTTGTCAAGAACTTAAACCCACAATTGATAAAATTGAGAAGGAACAAGCTGGAAAGGTAAAAGTTGTTCGTATAGATGCTGACCAGAACAAAAATCTGATGAAAGTGTTGAATGTGCGTGGTATTCCTCAACTAATCCTTTATAAAAATGCTGAACAAGCGTGGAATAAAACAGGTGTAGCTACTGAAGCTGAGATATTGGCACAAGTTAAGAAAGCAAAGAAGTAATAATAAATTTCAACATATTTTGAATCAAATCGCATTAATTTCAGGTGCAGTTTTAGGGATTTTATCCATTATTCTAGGAGCTTTCGGAGCTCATGCACTTAAGAAAGTTCTTACAGAAGAAAGGTTAAGTTCCTTTGAAGTAGGAGTTCGGTATCAGATGTATGCCGCTATTACATTACTTATTATTGGTTTCCACCTTAACTTCGATTCAGGTGTAGAAAACTGGGCTTATTATGGAATTTTCTGGGGCTGTATCTTGTTCTCCGGAAGCATTTATATCCTTAGTTTTAAAGATAAAATAAAAGCTAACATGAAGTTTATCGGCCCAATCACCCCTTTGGGAGGCCTGTTAATGATTGTCGGTTGGTTAATGCTGTTGATTTCATTCATTAACTAAAAATAACTAGTACATAAAAAAATGGCTTCCATTCAATTGGAAGCCATTTTTTTTTATAACTCTCTATACCATTCAAGGTATTTTTCTATTGCTTTTTTCTTTGCCTCATCCAAATGATAATTCAAGCTTTCATTTAGATAATGATGGTAGTCGAAATTTGGAAATACTGGCAATCCTGGAATAACATCATCAGGTCTAGAAACACCGTCTTTCAAAGCTTCATTAAATTTCTGTTCAAAGCTATCTGGTAGCTTTTTATTCGATACCCAAACGGCATAGGCGAACGGTAATCCGGTTAATTCTTTCCAGTAATGTCCCATATCATAGGCGTAAGGAACATTTTCCTTTTTTCCAAAAGTACGATCACCAATCAAGACATAGGCATCAGCTTCACCTTCCGTCACAACCTTGACATCTTTCTTCCAATAATGCTTCAGTAAAATCCTTGCTAATCCGTTAGAAGTTCTGGATTGCTTATCCAATAATAAGGTGTCAATCTCTTCAATTGGTTTAGAGGAAAAAATAAAAACCGAATCCACATAATCTAAAGATCCAATACAATAATCTCCAATAAAGTGATATTCTTCTAAATTCGTGAGTGCAGCTACTGGAATAATTCCCATGTCAGACTCGTCTTCAATTACCTTTCGAGCACATTCTGATGGATAATCCACCGAGAGCTCGATATCATTCATTACATCTGAATTTCTTATTCCTTGTAAAAAAGGGAGTGTATTGGTATAAGAAACTGCAGATACTCTAATTTTATTCATTTAACAAACCTTCTAAATGCTTCGTATTATAATAATCAACTATAGAAAAATTGTTGTCAGCGAATTCTAATTTATATAATGCAGTATTTGTATGGGGGAAATCATCCATTTTACAAACGGGGACATCTGTTAGGTGGCAAAGCATGATTCTCAATGCCCGCCCATGCATACACACCAATATGGTTTCTTCTTCAGGTTGTTGGAGCATGTAATCAATAGCTTCCTTTTGTCTATAGACCAAAGCATTGGGAGATTCACCGTTTTCGATCGCTAGATCAAGATCATTGTTTCTCCATGAGTTTACAACTTTTTCAAATCCTGAAAGAATATCTTCAGTTTGCTCCTGACCTTCATAGATTCCCCAACTAATTTCATCCAATCCAATCAATTGTTCCATTGGAACTCCATTTTTCAAAAATGGCGCGACCGTTTGATGTGTCCGAATTAATGTGGAGGTGTATATTTTGTCAAAGGGGACATTTTTATAGGAGTCGTAGAATGCCTGTGCCTGTTTTAGACCATTATCATTTAAAGGACTATCAACACCCCTACCCTGAACTATTCCTTTCAGATTAAGATCAGTTTGACCGTGACGGATAAAATAAAATGTTTTTTTCAATTTGACCCAGACTTAAGAATTTACCACTGGCAACGAATAATATTGTTTTTTCGGGCTAGTTTCCTCAAAAACAAAGTCTTTATAATCTGTTACCACATTATAAAGCGTATCACGCTCAATAGGATGTCTTCCTACATTTTTAATCAGTTCCACTAATTCTTTAGTGCTCATTGCCGGAGTTTGCTCTTCAGCACCAGCCATACTATAGATTTTTGTGGTATCATCCAGAGTACCATCAATATCGTCCACCCCAAAGCTCAAAGACATCTGCGCAGTATTTCTGGAAATCATTGCCCAATATGCTTTAATATGTGGGAAATTGTCCATATAGATCCTCGCAATAGCATAGTTCCTCAAATCTTCGATTACAGAAACCTCAGGAACATGATCCATCTGGTTGTCTTTGTTTCTAAATTTCAAAGGAATAAATGTTTGGAATCCACCGGTTTTATCTTGGAGATTTCTCAAACGATCCATGTGATCTACACGATGCCAGAATTCTTCAATATGTCCGTATAGCATGGTAGCATTGGTATGCATTCCTAATTTATGAGCTTGCTCATGGATATCCAACCATTGATCTGCTGTACATTTATCATGAGCAATCTTTTCACGGACTTCCGGATGGAAAATTTCAGCTCCTCCTCCAGGCATAGAATCAAGCCCGCAGGATTGAAGAAATTTCATTCCGTCATAGTGACTAAGTTTTGCTTTTTTAAAGATGTAATAATACTCTACCGGTGTTAATCCTTTGATATGGAGTTCCGGTCGATGTTCTTTACATCTTCTAAAAAATTCAGCGTAAAATTCTAGATTTTGTTTAGGGACAACACCCCCAGTGATATGAACTTCAGTGACTGGTTCGCCATCGTATTTCTTCACGATGTCCATCATACCATCAACATCCATTTCCCAACCGTCGGTTCTATTCTTAATCAATCTTGAATAGGAACAAAACTTACAGTCATATACACAAAGATTGGTGGGTTCAATATGGAAATTACGGTTGAAGTAGGTGTAATCTCCGTGTTTTTTCTCTCTGATATAATTTGCTAATACTCCTAAATATCCTAATTCTGCGTTTTCAAAGAGGTAAACCCCTTCTTCAAATGTAATACGCTCGCTATTAAGTACCTTCTCTGCAATTAGCTTTAATTCTTTTGATAAATTTTTGTCGTTCAATAAAAACGATAATTTTTCTGTTGCTTCCATTTCGCAGTCCTTACTATACAAATGTATGAAAACATAGCCGAAAAAGCTAAAATTTGAAGCTCTAAGCTTCTACAAACTGTTGCATATCAATCAAACGTTTATAAAGACCGTTTTGCGAAATTAATTCCAGGTGAGATCCAACTTCAACAATCTGTCCAGCTTCCAAAACAATGATCTTATCCGCATTTTGAATCGTACTCAGTCTATGTGCAATAACCACTGTAGTCCTGTTTTCCATTAATTTATATAATGAATCCTGAACCAAGCGTTCTGATTCTGTATCCAAGGCTGAAGTAGCTTCATCCAACAACATAATTGGAGGATTCTTTAATACCGCACGTGCAATACAGATCCGCTGACGCTGTCCACCTGATAATTTAGACCCCCTATCTCCAATATTTGTTTGATAACCCTGCTCCGTACCCATAATGAAATTATGAGCATTGGCAATTTTCGCAGCTTGAATAACTTGTTCTTCTGTGGCCTCCGCATTTGCAAAAGCTATATTATTAAAGATGCTATCATTAAACAAAATAGACTCTTGATTTACAACCCCAATGATTCTTCTCAGGGAATCTTGTTTTAAATCTTTGACATCCAGTCCATCAATGGTAATTGAACCAGAAGTAGCATCCATAAATCTCGGAATTAAATCTACCAAGGTAGATTTTCCTCCTCCAGAGGGACCAACGAGTGCTACAGTCTCCCCTTTATTGATGGTAATATTGATATCCTTCAATACTTCAGTTTCCTCATACGCGAAATTCACATTATTGAATTCAATCTTGCTATCGAAACGATCAATATCTAGGGCATTAGGTTTATCAGCAACTTGATTTTTCTCATCTATCAATTGTAATACTCTTTCCCCTGCTGCAATACCATTATGGATATTACTGAATGCATCCGTTAATGCTTTTGCAGGACGCATTACTTGAGAGAAAATTGCAATGTAGGCGATGAATTCTGAAGCTGCCAAATCTCCTTGACCACTTAAAACTAAATGTCCACCATATAATAAGATTACAGCAACCATTCCTACTCCTAGAAGTTCAGAAACTGGAGACCCCATTTGTTGACGACGCACCATTCTTCTATTAATCTTCGCGTACTCATCATTTTCAGAATTAAATCTGCCTTTAATGAATTCAACTGCATTGAATGATTTAATTATCTTAATCCCTGATAAAGCTTCCTCCAATAAGGTAATCATATTCGCATAAACACGTTGTCCTTGTTGAGCTTGTTGCTTTAAAGTCTTCACAATCTTGGAGATAAAAAAAGCTGAAACAGGAATAACCAATAATGAAAATAAGGTTAGTTTAGTCGAGATAAGAAATAACATAATGACATATGCTATCAATTGAAGAGGTTCTTTAAATGCCACCTGAAGGGTTCCGGTTACAGAAAATTGTACGACCTGAACATCAGAAGCTATTTTAGAGATGATATCTCCCTTTCTTTGATTCGAGAAATAACCTAAATGAAGGTTCATCACATTATCAAAAACTGACTTTCTTAAATTTAATAGAGTATGAATCCGGAGATTTTCCATGATTCTTTGGGAGAGATATCTGAATAGATTACTTATAAAAACCGATGCTACAATAACAATACAGATATATTTTAAGGCATCATAGGGACCTAATCGGTTATTAAGATCATAGGCGAAATAATTAAAATAGCCCATTACATCAAAACCATCTGGTTTAGCGACTGGAACTACAACCGCATCCTGGGAGTTAAAAAGAGTGTGTAATAAAGGAGCTAAAAGAGCTAGATTCAAGGTGCTGAACACCACCATTATCAAAGTACATATGATATAAGGTATAGCATATTTCTCAATGGGTTTTGCGAACGAAAGTAGTCTAAAGTATGTCTTCATGCAGATTACTAAGATTACAAATGTAATAAAAAATGTAACCTAAGCTGTTTTTCATCGTCAATGGCATCAAAATGTTGCAATCAAATGTCAATAAACTATTCCTAATAACCTCTTTATTACACACTGTTTCAATTACTTATATACACTCACAAGTAAGAGGTGAATTAAATTAATTTTCATAATACCGATAATTCTCCCTAGTCACTATATCGATTGGCATATATTGCAATTTCACCACTTTGCTTTTGGCAATAAAAAATTCATATAGCGCCAAAAATGCTTTATAGCCTTGCTCCAAAGGCTTTTGACAAATTAGAAAATCTATAAAACCATCCTTCAAAAACTCAATATTTCGAGTATGGTATCCATTTCCAACCAATTTTATATCTACAATACCTCTTGTTTTTAGATAATTGGCAACAAGGTAAGCCCTGGAGTTGGTAACATAGATTAATTTGGGGTTCTTAGTTTTTAAATAATCATCCATGAAAACTGCGAATTCGCTAGGATCGGTGATTTCAATGTTGTAACTATCTATTGAGCAATGATATTTCCCATCCAGAAAATACTGCTCAAATCCTCTTATCTTCTCCATCAAATGTTCAGTATTATCATTTTCTCGCACGACATTCACGACAAGAATTTCATCTTTGGGGTTGATTAAATACTGACATAAATGACCTACAACGCGTCCTGACTGCACCAGATCCTGACCAATATAACTTAGCGGATGAACTTTTGGAATTTGAGACTCAATAAATACAAATTGAATTCTTCGTTCAACACATTTTGCGGCAAACTCCCGGGTCTCATTAATAAAAATCGGAGCTACAATAACTCCGTCAATATGTTTATTCAATAACTCCTCCGTCTGTTCTATAAAACTCAATCGATCATCCCGATCAAAAAAGTAATATCGCAAATCCACTCCAAAATCTCCAAATTCAGATAATGCCTCCTCAATTCCTGTCACTGGAGCATTCCAATATTCTGCTTCACTACATTCTTTTGGAATCAAAATCCCAAACTTGTAAACCCGTTTGGAAGCTAGTCGCTTCGCCAAGATATTCGGCTTATAATCCATTTCCTTTATTATGGACAATATCTTTTCTTTCGTTTTTTGTGCAACTCCCGTTCTATTATGAAGAACTCTATCAACTGTAGCTATAGATACATTTGCCCTACGAGCAATCTCCTTGACACCAGATAATTCAGATACTTTCATACGCCTTGATAATTAAAGAAATTTTTTTACTTTTTATTGTTACTAATCAACGTTCAAACGAAAATACACTTTTAAATCATTAAATATTATTTTCTTTAGAATTAAATTTATATTAAAACACGTTTTTTTACAATAAAATAAATTTGAAGCCAAAGTTAATTTCTTAAAACGTATATTATTTTATCTTTTCAACTAATTATTTCGCGAATAAAAGCAATTTTTACATATTATTCAGGAAAAATAATGACCAATATCAAAAATAACGGTTCATTTGATATAAACGCGACATTACCAAAATATCTTGTAATAAAATAAAATACACTAGAATTTAAAATGTTTAATTGACATATAATTTACCTAATAATTATTTATACATTAAAATTCGACCGATTCAAGCCAAATTGTACTACTGAAAAATAGAAGGTTCGCAAGAAGAAGAACAGGAAAAATTAGGGTCCCAGGAGAATCATTAAAAAATTCCCTAAAATCAGTCATTAATTATTCAAAAAGTGGGTTTATTATTTATGATAATTGAAATAAAACCATTAAGATTTTATAATTTTATCGGCAAATTAAATTAAATAATGGAAATAGAAGTAGCGAAACGACTTCAACGAACGGAAGAATACTACTTTTCGAAGAAGTTAAGAGAGATCGATGAGATGAACAGGAACGGTGCGCAGGTGATCAACCTAGGCATTGGCAGTCCTGATCTCCCTCCGCATCCTGAGGTTATCCAAACCTTACAGGCGCAGGCAGCATTGGCAACTACTCATGGTTATCAAAGTTATAAAGGTGCAGCAGCACTTAGAATAGCCATGGCTGATTGGTATGCTCGATATTATCGCGTTACACTAAATCCTGATACCGAAATCCTACCATTAATTGGATCAAAAGAAGGTATTGTCCATATCTGTATGACCTATCTTCAAGAAGGCGATGAGGCTTTAATCCCTAATCCGGGATACCCTGCCTACTCAAGTGCAGTAACCATTACAGGTGCTAAACCGATAAGCTATGAACTAAAGCCTGAAAACAATTGGCTACCAAACTTTGATGAGCTTGAGGCCAGGGATCTGAGTAAGGTTAAATTAATGTGGATTAATTATCCGCATATGCCAACTGGTACCCTAGCAAATCGTGAGTTCTTTGAAAAGATCATTGAATTCGGTAGAAAACATCAAATTCTAATTTGCCATGATAACCCATATAGCTTTATTCTGAACGATCATCCACAGAGTATCTTGGAAGTTCCGAATGCTCTGGATGTAGCCATAGAGTTAAACTCACTAAGCAAATCTTCAAATATGGCAGGTTGGAGAATCGGGATGCTGATAGCTAATGAACATAGGATCAGTCAAATAATGCGGTTTAAAAGCAATATGGACTCTGGTATGTTCTTGCCTATGCAATTGGCTGCAGCAAAGGCTTTGAGTCTTGATAAAGAATGGTACACACAGTTAAATGAAGAATATAAACTTCGAAGAGAAAAGGTTTTTCAAATCTTGGATCTTTTAAATTGTACTTACGATAAAAACCAAGTGGGTTTATTTGTTTGGGCAAAAATTCCTGACAGCTTTGAAAATTCTTATAAACTATGTGATGATGTACTTTACAACGCTAATGTATTTATTACGCCTGGTGGAATCTTCGGTTCTGTCGGTGAGAAATACATACGCATTAGTTTGTGTGCCAAAACAGCGGTTTACGAGCAGGCTATTGACAGAATCAGTCAAGTATTAGCTTAAACCTATTTATTAATTATTGAATCATATTTGAAATGAATATAGCAATTGTCGGAATAGGACTGATTGGAGGTTCCATCGGTATCCGACTTAAGGAAACAAATTTCTTCGACAAGATTATTGGGGTCGAAAAAAGTGAAGTAAATCAGAAGAAAGCATTGCAATTAGGCTTGGTTGATGAAATCCAGACACTAGAAGAGGCAATGAAAACTTGTAAGGTCATCGTATTGACAATTCCTGTTGATGCAATTATGACCTTGCTTCCTAAATTATTAGATATTGCAACCGATCAGGTCATCATTGATATGGGCTCTACAAAATCTAATATTCTAAATTTAATAAAAGATCATCCAAATCGTGGAAGATATGTTGCTGCCCATCCGATGGCCGGAACAGAATATTCAGGCCCTGAAGCAGCAATTCCAAACCTTTTTAAAGATAAAATGATGGTGTACGTGGAAGCATTCCGCTCTGATGAAGATGCATTTGAACTTGCTGATGCCGTTACTGAACAATTAGAAATGCAAACTTCATTTATGACAGCAGAAGAACATGATATGCATACGGCTTATGTATCTCATATTTCCCATCTGACCTCTTTTGCCCTTGCTCTAACCGTCTTAGAAAAGGAAAAATCACAAGGTAGGATTTTTGAACTTGCAGGATCTGGTTTCCAATCAACTGTCCGTTTGGCAAAATCTTCCCCTGATATGTGGACTCCTATTTTTAAACAAAATAGAACCAATGTTTTGGAGGTATTAGAAGAACATATTAAGCAATTGCAACATATCTACGAAAAAATCCAAAATGAAGATTATGAAGCAGTGCATAAATGGATAAAAAAGTCCAATAAAATTAAACGTATCATTAAATAAGTGTTATATGTTGGAGAGAAAAACTTTAAGCAATGATTTAGTGAAACTCATTCCCATGATCAAGAATGATTATGAATGGGTGTTCGCTGCTGCCTCTGACCCCGCAATCTGGGAACAACATCCTGATAGTAACCGCTATACGCCTGTTGGATTTACCAGATACTTCCAAAAATTGATCGATACGGATATCCCCTATTTGATCATTGATAATAAAACTGACCTGGTCATTGGGGCTACCTCATTTTATCAATATGATAGAAATGAAAAGTCCATCGCAATTGGGTATACATTCTTAGCCAAGGAATACTGGGGCGGTGAATATAACCAATCGGTGAAGGATCTAATGATTGATTTTGCCTTTGAAAAACTAGATACTGTCATATTTCATGTGGCAGCAGAAAATACTAGATCTCAAAAGGCGTTGGAGAAAATTAATGCCAAGAAAATTCATGAAATTGAAGAGAAAAGCGGACTGAAATACGTTTATGCAATCTATAAACAAGACCGATAATAATCGATTTCAAAGATATAATTCGAACTGTAAAAAGGAGAAATGGTTAACCATTTCTCCTTTCTATTAATATCATCAGCATCAAGCTCAAAACAAATCGTTCATCATCCACCTCTTTGTCTGTCAACTTGTTGACGATAAATTTCCGACCAAAGAATGATGGCTCCTTGGTAATCTCAAATACCGCCTCGTCATTATTATCTCGTAGAAGGTAGGAAGGGTTAAAAACATAACCTGAAAGCATCCCTATTAAAGGCAACTCACCAAAAAGCCCATCCCAAAATTTCACCCAAGGATTCTTTTCCTTTATGGTATGATCTTGTTGATCATTCGCATCCATTAAATTAAAAGTGGACCGCCAAAGAGATTTAATCGATTTTCGCCGTACTTTCCCTATAACCTTCCCGGTCTGATCAGTGATGGTGAAGGTCTGTTGAAAATCAATTAATTTATTCGATTTCAACTCATATAATAACTCTGCCTTGCTCTCATCCCGATAAACCATAATATGATCACGAATGGTAAAAATCTTCTCGCGAACATAATAAATGCTATTCCCTAATGCATCTTTTGCCGAAAAATCATTCGCCAAACTTGTTACGCGAAACCGAAAGTGTAATGGGTATTGAAGGTCTTTCATAAAATAAAAATAGAGAATAGATTTGATAATTTTCTAACCCCATTTTTACATTTTATTAATAAGCTTATTAAGCACTTTACCTAAACCTAATTTAATATTAATGTTATCATAACATCCCCACTCTACTTTTGCTCTTGATCTTAAAACAATTGTAATATAAGTTTGAAACTATTCAGAATCTTAAAGTTCACATTCAACCTTATTTATTAAATTTAATACAAATTGAATTCTACCTAAATCTGTTTAGCTGGAAATTCATTAAAATCAACAAATGAAAAAATTAATCTATAGCCTAAGCTTGGGAATTGCACTCTTTAGTAGTCCCATTGCCTTTGCTCAAGTAAAACCAATTGCATTTCTTCCTAATGCTCATTCCCATAACGATTATACGCGTAATAATCCCTTCAATCAAGCCTATGGCTTAGGTTTTGGTTCTATTGAGGTAGATCTGTTCCTAAAGGACAATGAACTCTTTGTTGCGCATGATCCTGAAGATATCACAAAAGAAAACACCTTCACTAAACTCTATCTTCAACCGATTTTAGATGCTTATAAAAACAGTTTAGATGGCTATTTATTCCCAAATCAAGGTCAGTTGCAGCTTCTGATAGACCCTAAAACGGATGGTGCTCCAATCTTGGACCTACTAACTAAAATCCTTGAACCACATCGCGAATTATTTGATAGCAAAAACAACCCTAAAGCGGTCAAACTCGTTATTAGCGGAAATAGACCAAAGCCTGCTGATTTCCATAAATACGATAATATTTTTTATTTCGACGGAACATTAAATGAAAAATATAACAAACAGGAATTGGAAAGAATCGGTTTGATCAGTGCTAGTTTTGGCTCCCTATCCAAATGGAATGGCCTAGGTAGACTTACCGATAAGGATTTGTCAATTGTAAAAGGTAAAGTGGATTCTGTTCATAGTATTGGTAAAAAAATACGCTTTTGGGCAGCCCCAGACACAAGGACAACCTGGTTTGAATGGCAGAAAATTGGAATTGACTTTATCAATACCGACAAACCTTTTGAGCTAAGTGAGTTTTTAATCAATGCACCGAAAACCACTTATCAAGAAAAGGAAGCCTATCAACCCTATAAAATCAAAGAAAAATTCCAAGCGGGATTGAAACCAAGGAACATTATCCTTCTGATTTCTGATGGTGCTGGACTATCCCAATTATGGGCAGCAGCATTGGCAAACAGAACGCAATTAAATGTTCTAAACATGCCATTCACAGGTTATCTGATTACCCAACCTACTGATAATTACCACACGGATTCAGCGGCTGGAGGAAGCGCAATAGCTACGGGATATAAGACTAAAAATCGCCATATAGGTGTGGATAGCCTCGGAAATAAAGTTCAGAATATTCCTGATAGATTATCATCTATAGGAATGAAAACTGGTATTATCTCCAATGATGAACTAATTGGAGCTACTCCTTCTGCTTTCTTTACCCACGTTCAAGAAAGAGATTTTTCAGATCAAATCGCTCGCGATATTCTGGATTCAAAACTTAATTTATTAATGGCAGGAAATAGTAATTCATTTAAAAAGAACAATGGCGAACTATTGAATGACTTAAAGAAAAAAGGCTTTGAGGTACACGAAGGTTTAGATAACCTTAGCAAATCCAAGGCTAATCAAACCATTATTTTTGAAGAAGATAAAGTAGATCATAAATGGAATAAACTGGATAAGGATCAATCTGATTTAAAAACTTCATATAGATTTATCGAGCATGCTTTGCAGCCTTCCATTGATTACCTCAACAAAAACAACAATAAGGGATTTTTTCTTATGATTGAAGGTGCTAAGATTGATGGTGGTGGCCATAGTAACTCAACCGGTTTTAGCATCACAGAATACCTAAGTTTTGACAAATTAGTGGGTCAGGCATTGGAGTATGCGGATAAAAATAAAGAAACCTTGGTAATTGTCACTTCTGATCATGAAACTGGTGGAATGATAATTCTAGATGCAGATTCTAAAAACGGAAAAGTCTCAGCAAACTTCGCTACCAATGACCATACTGGAATCCCAGTTCCTTTGATGGCCTTTGGTCCCGGAGCAGAAAACTTCCAAGGTTTTAAAGACAACACTGAAATAGCCAAAATTATTTATCAACTCAAGAACTTAAAGTAATATTCAAAAAAAAGGATGGCTAATAACCATCCTTTTTCATTTTCAATATTTTAATACTTCCATTTAAGTTTATCAAATACTTTTGACCACAACCAAATCGGACCTATAGTCAATAAACTCAAAAAGGAGGCATTCCCTTTTTTTACTTTTGAACTGCTGAAGAATAATCCCAACAAACTGATAACAGCTATAATACTGCAAACCAAAATCACGCTTGGTCCACCATCTCGCTCTACATATTCCAATTGCACAATGAAATAACTCATTATTCCTATGCAGAATAACACAGCATAGGATAAGGTTGGAGCTAACTTCAAATAACTGTAAACCACAATGGCAATGAAAAATGACCCCCAATTTAAAAAGGTATGAGCATTCATTTTTACTAGAAAATCAAATTGAGGAAATGGAATCATCCAAATCAAACCCATAATGGCGAAAAAAGCCAAAAACAGAAAAATACTATAAACGATAAGATTACCTTCACCATAAGTTTGGTCTAACTCATTAAAATACCGCTCAACAGGTCTTGTATTTTCTACTTTTTTATTGCTTTCTGGCGCCTTTTTCTTCATGCCTGCAAAGTTAACTATTCTTAGCTAACATTTCACTCTTTCTATAGGCATAATAGAAGACCACAGGCAATACCGCAAAGGATAAAATCAAACAAATCAATAATCCTCCCACAATCATAATAGCGAGGGGCTTTTGAATCTCAGACCCCATCCCACTGGATAATGCTGCTGGCAATAAACCCATCGACCCCATCAAAGCAATCATTACAATCGACCTGATCCTGCTCTTAACGCCCATATCAATAGCTTCTCTCAAGGAATTCTTTTTGAGGTAATCCTTCATCACTGCAATCAGAATAATTCCATTAATGGTATTTACTCCAAAAAGAATAATTAACCCTATACCCGCAGATATTCCGAAGATTGTCCCTGTAATCCATAAGGATAAAAAACCACCAATAAAGGCAAATGGAATCGTAATAGCAGCAATCGCAGTATCTTTCATATTACCAAAATTGCTGTACAAGAGAACTAATATCAATAACAAGGAAATTGGAATCACCGTCATCAACTGCTTCGTAGCCCTTTCCTTACTTTCAAACTCTCCCGCCCATTCCATATAATTCTCTTTTGGAAGCTTAATTTCTTTCGCAACAACCTCCTTCGCCTCTTCAATCGTACTTCCCAAATCACGTCCTGAAATACTGAATCCTATTCCGATATAACGGCTATTCCCTTCACGGTAAATAAATGCTGGCCCAGTCACATAACCTATACTCGCAATCTCCTTTAATGGAATATTCTCGCCCGTACTACTTGGGATAAGAATATTCCCAATCTTTTCTGGACTATCCCTATATTCTTTGTTGAAACGTATTACTACATCGAACTGCCTGTCTTTCTCATAAAATTTCGTCGCAGCTTGACCACCAATCGTCATGGCAATCACCGCTTGAACATCTTTTGTAAAAACATCGTATTTTGCCATTTTGGAATCATGTAACTGAATCCGCAATTCTGGTAATCCAATATTCTTGTAAACATTAATATCCGTGGTCCCGCGAACTTTAGCAATTGAAGTCGATACCTGATTCGCATAATCCTCTAATCGATACAAATCATCCCCAAATATTTTTATCACCAATGAACTCTTAACCCCAGCTACATACTCCTCAACGTTATCTTGGATAGGTTGGCTAAAACCAAAATTAATTCCTGGATATTGATTTAACTTAGACCTCAATTCTTCAATAATATCCGCTTTGCTCAATCCCCTATCCCATTCACTTTCATCCGTCAACTGAACGTTGAATTCAATATTGAAAAATCCGGTTGGATCAGTACCATCATTTGGACGTCCCGTTTGGGTTAATATAAAATCGATTTCAGGACAGGTGGAAACCATCAATTCCTTCATCTCCTTGGTCAAACGGCTGGATTCATCCAGGTTAATGCTATTGGGCAAGGTCGCTCGGATATAAATCGCACCTTCGTTCAACTGTGGTAAGAATTCAGAACCATAGTTCATAAACTTTACTGAACACAAAGCTAATAACCCAATAAATAGGCCTAAAGTCACTCGTTTGTACTTCAAGGCATAGCTGTATAACCCATATATGCTCTTATGAAAGAACTTTGTAATAAAATTCTCCTTTTCCTCCATACCTTTTGTAAATAACAACTTACACATGGCAGGGACATAGGTAAGACTCAATATCAATGATCCTAACAGGGCATATCCTAATGTAAAGGCTAGTGGGGTAAACATCTTACCCTCAACTTTCTGAAAAGAAAATATAGGCAACAACGCAACAATCAATATCATTAAAGCAAAGAATATATAGGATGCTACACTTCCCGCACTCTTCTTAATAACACCCATTTTTGACATCTTTGCAAACCGCTCTGGACCAACTTTATGGGATAAGGTTGCTAATGCCACGAATACTGTTTCCACAATAACCAAGGTACCTTCCAGTAGTAAACCAAAGTCCAAGGAACCCATTGAAATTAAATTCGCTGGTAAGCCTTGAATCTTCAACATGATAATGGCAAATAAAAAGGAAAGCGGAATAACGGAGGCTACAATAAATGTGGATTTCCAATTATACAGGAAAATAAACACAATTAATGATACCAGCAGTACTCCCTCAACAATATTCTTTGAAACCGTTTTTACGGTGCTATCGACCAATAAGGTCCGGTCAACGGCTGTTTCAATCTTAATTTGATCACCTAGAGTTCTTGTGTTAAGTTCCTCAATCTTATCTTTCAACCGCTCAATAACCTCCGATGGGTTCTCCCCTCTCAACATCACCACAATCCCCTCTACAACATCGTCCTGCTCATTAAATCCAACTTTACCTAATCTCGGTTTATTGGAAATTTCAACCTCTGCTACATTCTTAATCAAAACCGGCGTAGAACCGTTTAACTTAATGGTGATATTGCCGATATCTTCTATCTTATCCAACAAACCTACTCCGCGAACAACATAGGCCTGATCCCCTTGCTGAATTACATCTCCCCCAACATTAATATTGGACTTAGAAACAGCTTCGAAGACATCTGAGGGTGAAAGGTTAAAATTCTTTAATTCTGTCGGATTGATCTTGATCTCATAAATCTTCTCCTCGCCCCCAAAGCTGATCACATTCGCAACCCCAGGAACGGAAAGCAATTCCCGCTCGATTACCCAATCCTGAATTGCTGAAACTTCCTTGATGGGCAAATCACTCTTTAATATATACCTAAAAATCTCACCCGTAGCCCCTGAAGGAGGTTCCACTGATATGGATGTACCTTCTGGCAAATCAACAGAAGCTAGTTTATTGGAAACATATTGTTGGGCATAGAAATCCTCCACATCGTCCTCAAACTGAACCGTCACTACCGACAGGCCAAATAATGAAATCGAACGAATATTAGACTTCCTCGGAATGCTGTTCATCTCTTTAGAGATAGGCAAGGTCACTAGCTTTTCAACTTCCTCAGCACTTCTACCTGGCCACTGCGTAATAATTCTAGCCCTCGTATTCGTAACATCTGGAAATGCTTCAATGGCAGTATGCTTCAAGGCATAGACTCCCGCAAATAATAATACAAGAGTGGCAAATAATATGAAAGTGGTATTCCGTAAGGAAAACGTCACTAAATTCTGAACAAACCTCTTCATCCTTACAAATCCTTTAGCTGTTCAAAAATTAATAATGCGTTACTCGCAATAATCTTATTAGATCCTGCTAATTTATTCCTTACATAAGTGAACTCTTCATTACTTGCTATGATATCAACCTTTTGAGGTTCTATATGGCAATCATCCTTATACAACAACATGTAATACTCATTATTACTAAAAACCAAAGCCTTGTTTGGAATAGCAAAAGCCTTTTCGTCCTTCCTTTGCTTATCAATAATAATGTCTGCACTTAATCCAGGCATCAGGTTCAAGTTCTGGTTCTCAAGTACCACTCGCGCTTTCATAACATGCTCATTCGCATCAAAAACATTGTAGATCTTGTCAATCTTTCCAGTATAAATTTGGTCCGGATACGCGATGGTCTTTACCTTAACCTGATCCCCAGTCTTGATATATCTAAGATTGCTGGCATAAACATTCAACATCACCCAAACTTCCTTTAGATTCGAAATCGAAAATAAAGGATCACTCTCCTGTGTGATAATTTGTCCCTGACTGATATCCTTTTGAATAATATATCCGTTTTTAGGTGCTAAAATCTGAAATGTACCTTCGCCAACTGCATGATAAAGCTGCAAGGATTGGTTGATTCTATTCAATTCGATTTTTGATGATTCCAATTCATGCTCAACCTGAAGTAATTCAGGCTCTGAAATCATTCCATCTTTTAACAAATCTCTTTTTGTAACCAATAATTTGGACAATAGATTTATCTGGTTCTCCTGGGCTTTCTTTTGCTGGAATAAACTTTGAATCTCCGTCGATTTTATGGTTGCAAGGACTTGCCCCTTCCGTACTTGATCCCCTAACTCAAAATCCACCTTCTCAACGACACCAAGTAATAAACTTCTAAAAGTGACCAGATCATTTTCATTGTACTCAATCTTTCCTGACAACGTGAGTTGTTCAATGATTGGCCCTTCTTCAACCCCAACAATTTCTGTTGATTTCTTCAATTGTGGATTGATACAAAACTGTTTAACACTATCGGTCTCACTAAAATGTTGCTTCTGGCTGTTTCCACAGCCAGTGCAACAAACAATAAGGGTAATTATTACTGAGGGTAATGCTTTTAATATTTTCATTGTAAATCCTTGCCTACTAAATATTGTAATTCTTCAATGCTATTTGAATACTTTTCCTGTAACTCTAAAAATGCTTGCTGAGCTTCTCGCTGCGCCTGTGCAAAATCTATAAACTCAATTAAAGTAACCTGATGCTCCTGTAGGTATTTGATATAGTTTTCAAGTACCTCAACCTGCCCCTCATCATGATTCTCCTGCCACTGCTCTAGGTTACGGGTATAGATTTCTAGCCTATTCAATATCTTATCAATCTCATTCCCTAAGGTTAATTGCCCCATGGAATAGCTGACTTGATTTTGTTCTAATTGAATTTTCGCAGCCTGAATATTTCCTTTGTTTCTATTAAAAATGGGCAAAGTAATATTCAACCCGAACCCAATAAAATTATTCATCACATTCCCACCTCTTTCATAATTCATCAGGAGATTGAAATTGGGTGTTCTATGAGCTTTTTCTAATCGTAGCTGGCTTTCTGAAATCTGGATTTCATTATTTAGAGTCTGTAAATAGATATTCTGACTAATGGCTTGCTCCTTCAAATTAGAGGGGAGAGTTTTGAATTTATCCATGGAAAATTCATCAAAAACAATGCTTTCTACTCTTAATTCAGGAATCTGGGTTAATACCCTCAATTCCTGTATCCGATCATTCATCTCCGTTTTAAGGTCTAAAAGCTCCTTTTGAATCCCTATCAACTCGGAATTCACCCTGAAATAGCTTACTTGAGAGATATGCTGCTTGCCCGCCTGAATTTTATATTGTTCATTTAATTGGCTAAATAAACGATGTACGGTATTCAACTCCTTCTCCTGCAGTTGCAATCTTCGAATACTGTGTAAATTATTCCTTAAATCTAGCCGCAATTGCCTTAGAACTTCTTCAAACTCCAATTGCGAGCCTTCTTGCTCAGCTTTCTTGATCGCAATTCGTTTCTTCCGCTTACCTGCAGTTTCTATCAATTGCTCCAACTCCATATTCAATTGCTGCTTACTCCCATAATTGCCAATTAGGTTTGGCATCGTCTCGAACGACTTATTCGCCCATAAGTTTAAATTATCGACCGTAAGCGTTGGATTAGGCCATAGTTTTTCCTGTATTAGCAAAGCCTCTGCCTTGTTAACATCATATTTCTTGGCAATAAGTTGTAGATTATTTTTTTGGAACAGATTCTCCAAATCCGCTACCGAATAGGTCTGTGCTTGTAACAAACAGAACCCACAATTAAACAATAAGAATAGATAGAATTTCCTCACCTTTAATATTTTGTACAAACCTAGGGTTCGCAGATTAAGGTGATTTTTAATTTAGATTAGAATTCGATTAGAAAATTAAGGATACCTGAGTGCCATTCCCTGTACTCGTTATCTCCAAATCAATTTTATGCAGCATAAAAATAATATTGGCCATAGAAAGCCCAATGCCCTTTCCTGAGTAATTCCCGGTATTTTCCCCTCGAAAGAAATTCTGTTTTACTTTTTTCAGATCTTCCTCGGAAATTCCAATTCCCTGATCTTTTACCTGTAGAACCAATCTTCCGTCCTGCTCTAGAATAACAACAGTAACCTTCTTATTGTCAGAATATTTTATCGCATTTTCGATAATATTATTGAACGCTAATTCCAGTAATTTCTCATTGCCCTCCTGAAAGAGTAAATCATTGCGCTCCACTTTGATTTCTACTTCAATATCTGCATGATAAAAAAGGATCGCATTTTCTATGACCTGCCAGATGATTTCGTCAATTCTTACCCTGGAAAACTCAAAACTCGTCTTTGCACCGGACAGTAACATCATCTGCTCCAAGGTTTTTTCAAGATCATTGATGTATTGCTTTAACTGAACAATGACCTCCTCATATTCAGCAGCATTTCGTTTTCTCTGATTCGTCACCTCCAAGGTCCCTAGTAAAGCGGTAATAGGCGTCCGCAATTCATGCGACACATAGTCTATAAAATTCTTTTGAACATGGAAGGTCTGGGATATCCGATCCACAAAATGATTGTAAGTATTTACTAAATCTTCAATTTCGGAATATGAGCGATCCAGATATATAGGCTTGTCAAAATTCTTACTATCTCTTTCCTTTATCTGATTGATGACCTTGATAATAGGTTGATAAGCAATATAACCTAAAAACCGTGAGAAGAAATAAATAATCAATAATCCTATGAGAAAGGAAATAATCAAAATATGAAGCAGGGATTGCATTTGATTATTAAAATCATCCTTGGATTCCCTGGTAACAATTACAAAATCACCCTCATTATCCTCATAATAAATACCATTATAAAAGTAGTGTTCTGTTGTAAAAAAGGAATTCTTTTCGTTTCTAACGGTCTCAATGAATTTCTGAGGTATATCTGAAATACTCACCATATCCCCCGCAATCTTCCCATTTTTACTATCGAAAACCGCAATATTCCTCCTTGAAATTGTTTTCTGTAATTGCTTTTGAATATTCTCATGCTCCAAACTGCTAAGCTCATCTCTTTCAAGATAATAGATGGCCGATAATAAGGACTTGCTTTCCAAACTCTGCTGTTCAGACTTTTCCATCTGAACGTAATACAAAAAATAAATTCCAACAGAAATCAATAGCGTGATCACACTAAAGATTACCAATGAATAGAGCGCTAACCGATGCTTTAATTTCATGAATCAGCTTTAAACATATATCCAACACCCTTAATGGTGTAAATAAACTTTTGATCCGGACCTTCTATCTTATTTCTTAAATAAGAAATATAAACATCCACCACATTGCTATGATTATTGAAGGTAATTCCCCAAACAGCATTTAAAACCTGCATCCGACTTACTGTTCTATTCTTATTCTCCACTAGGTACATCAGAAGCTTAAATTCACGCGGCGATAACTCAACTAATTCAGAATTCACATAGATCTTATATTGATCGGTGTCAATTTGTAGATTGGCAAAGGTTAAAACAGGATTTTTCGGCTGATCGCGCAGATGATATTGTCTTCGTCTACTCAATGCATTGATCCTTGACAATAACTCCTCGAAATGAAAAGGTTTAGTTAAATAATCATCAGCACCATAATCCAGGGAACTCACTTTATCTTGAATGCTATTCAATGCACTCAACATCAAAATCGGAGAAAAAACCTGCTTATATCGTAAGGTCTGAACCAATTGTATTCCATCTATCCCTGGTAACATGATATCGAGAATAATCACATCCCAGTTAATCTTTAAATTATCCTCCTGCAAGGCATCTTCAGCATTCTTACATAAGGTCACTAAGAATCCATTTTCTTCTAATCCCTTTATTAGAAAAGAACTTATTCGCTGATCATCTTCTACAACTAATACTTGCATATGCGCTAATTACATCAAAGTTAGCTATTTAACCAAATTAAACAGGTATTTAAGTTCAATTCTAATCAAATTCTAATGTTGCAGAAACAAAAAAGGCCCATCTTTCGATGAGCCTCCTATGAATGAATTCATTATTTTATTTAGCATAAGAAACGGATCTCGTTTCTCTAATTACTGTTACTTTGATTTGACCTGGATAAGTCATTTCCGTTTGAATACGATTTGAAATATCTGCTGCTAAAATTTCTGCCTGTGCATCGGATACTTTTTCACTTTCAACAACGACACGTAATTCACGTCCTGCTTGAATAGCAAAAGTTTTCTCTACTCCAGGATACGATAAAGCTAGATCTTCTAGTTCTTTCAAACGCTTGATATAACTTTCTACCACTTCACGTCTTGCGCCTGGGCGTGCTCCTGAAATAGCATCACATGCCTGGACGATAGGTGAAATCATGGAAGTCATCTCAATTTCATCGTGGTGGGCTCCAATTGCATTACAAACATCTGGATGCTCCTTGTATTTCTCAGCTAACTGCATCCCTAAAATTGCGTGTGGCAATTCTGGATTGTCATCGGGCACTTTCCCGATATCGTGCAACAGCCCCGCACGCTTCGCATGCTTCACATTTAATCCTAATTCCGCAGCCATTGTAGCCGCAAAATTTGCAACCTCACGTGAGTGTTGTAACAAATTCTGACCATAAGACGAACGATATCTCATTCTTCCTACCATACGAATCAATTCCGGATGTAAACCATGAATTCCTAAATCGATAACCGTACGCTCACCGATCTCTACAATCTCATCCTCGATTTGAGTGCGTGTTTTTGCAACAACTTCCTCAATACGAGCTGGGTGAATACGACCATCGGTAACCAATCGGTGTAAGGATAATCTCGCAATCTCACGACGTACTGGATCGAATCCCGAAAGAATAATAGCTTCCGGTGTATCATCAACAATGATTTCAACCCCTGTCGCTGCTTCTAAAGCTCTAATATTACGACCCTCACGACCAATGATACGTCCTTTGATCTCATCATTCTCAATATTGAAAATGGAAACTGTATTTTCAATCGCCGATTCTGTCGCCGTACGTTGAATCGTTTGAATAACGACTTTCTTCGCTTCTTTTGAAGCTGTTAATTTCGCCTCATCAACAATATCTTTGATTTGCATGATCGCCTGAGAACGAGCTTCCTCACGTAATGAGTTTACTAATTGTTCTTTAGCTTCATCAGCCGACAATCCTGCAATACTCTCTAATTGCTTGATATGCTGACCTTTTAATTGTTCAACTTCATCCTTTTTCTTGTCGTTGAACTCAATCATCTGATCCAATTTCTTAGTCTTACTATCTAACTCCTGCTTCTCGCGGTTTAGATTTTCCAACTTCTGGTTCATCGATTGTTCCTTCTGACGGATGGTATTCTCTTTCTGAGATATAGTATTATTCTTTTGGCTTACTTCCTTTTCATGCTCTGCTTTCAATTGTAAAAACTTCTCTTTCGCTTCCAATTGACGCTGCTTCTTGATATGTTCCGCTTGCTGCTCGGCATCCTTTACAATTTGGGCTGCCTTATCATTCGCCGATTGCTCCTGCTTCTTGAACAACATCTGTAAAAGATATCGCCCAATAAAAACACCAACAACCAGTGAAATTATTATTGATATAGTAGTTGATAACTCCATTTGTTATTATTTATAATTTAATATGTTAATGTAATAGCGTTTTTCCAAAAAAAAACCGCAATTAAATAAATCAGGTACCATGTATTATTAAACTTCGATTACACATGATTTGAGCGTATGATCATGACCTAGATGGCTTACGCAAAATGGCCTACATCTTTAATATTGCTCGTGATATTGAAGCGTTAAGTTTAAAATAGTGACAACCCGAATTTAATTGCGGCAAATTCGTCGTTACAAGCTCTAAATTCTAAGAACGTAAACGTTTTATTTCTTGAAGAAATCCGTCAAAATATTGTCCAGCTCATGAATGGAATTTTCAATACCCGAATCCTGGGTCTTCGTATTCCGCTCAGCCTTGATCATTCCCGTCGCGTATTGTAAAACACACATCGATAATAAATCCTGCTTATCACGAACCGCATAATTATCCTGCAATTCCTTAATCTTTTCGTTTATTAGCTTCGCAGCATATCTAATTACCTCTTCCTCCTCCGTCTCTACACGTAATGGATATACTCGATCTGCTATATTTATTTTTATGGAAATCTCTCCCATTTTCTTTGAGCTTAATAACGTAATAAGTCTATTCCTCTTTCCCTATCCCTTACTTCAACAGACTTATACATCTGTCTATTTCTCGCACAAAATCGTTAATTTTTCGTTTTGTGTCAAGTACTTTTTCATTTATAGCATCTTTATCAATCTCCGAATTGTCTAATGTCTTCGCAACTGCCAATGCTTTCACCTTGTCTTCCAGTTGTTTAACCTTATCCGAACTCGTCTCAAATGCAACTTGCAATGATTGAACTTCTAGCTTTAACAAGTCATTCTCCTCTTGCAAGGCTTCACACAATTGAATAAGATTTTTCGTTTTCTCAACGATAATATTCATTTGGGAAGATAATGACGCCATAGTATTTCGCAATTAATGTATAATGATTTTAGCGCACGGATGCACCTACTTCTTTCTCAAAGTTAATAATTAATTTTTGAATAATCGCATCAATTTGTTTGTCTGTAAGTGTTTTTTCTTCATCCTGAAGCACAAAACTCAATGCATAGGACTTCTTACCAGACGCTAATTTTTCGCCCTTGTAAACATCAAATATCTGAACCTCCTTCAACAACTTACGCTCTGTTTTTGTGGCAATTAATCGCAACTGTTCAAATGTTACTGAATCATCCAATAACAAGGCTAAATCACGGCGTACTGATGGGAATTTAGATACTTCCTTATAGGTAATCTTATTTTTCTTAATCACTTTAATCAATAAATCCCAATCAAACTGTGCAAAAAATACAGGACCATCAACATCAGCCTTCTTCAAATTCGCCTTTGATACAGCTCCAAATGATACTAAAACTTTCTCCCCTTTTCTGTAACTCAAGCCGTAGTCAAAGTAAGTACCTTCGTAATCTTCAACTCGGATACCCTCAACTTTTAAACGCTTGATAATATCATCTACCGCAGCCTTTATATCATAAAAACTAACTGATTTATCACTCGCATTCCACTGTTCTAGTTCTTTCTTACCCGCAATGGCAATTGAGAATAATTGTTTCTCAACATATGATCCATCTACTAGGTTGTAAGACCTTCCATATTCAAAAACCTTCAAATCCGCACTCTTGCGTTTTTGGTTATATCCAATTGCAACTAACGCAGAAAACAATAGATTCTGACGCATAACATCTAGATCACTACTCAATGGATTCAACAACTTAACAGCTGTTTCAGTGTTTTCCAAGTAATCATCTTTCGTCAATGAGTTCGCTAGAATCTCTCTGTAACCATTTGCAACCAATAAATCCGAAATTTGGTTTAATACAACCTCTTTGTCTGGCTTCTCTGAAGTATTTAATGATGCCTTGATTTGTGTCTTTAACTCGATATTATTGTATCCATAAATACGTAAAACCTCTTCTACAATATCGATTTCACGCGTTACATCTACCTTATATGGCGGCACTAAGACGTCAAATCCCGCCTCCGTTTCATTCTTGATTTCAATTCCCAAACTAACAATGATATCACGAATCGTTGCCGCTGGAATATCTTTCCCGATTACACGTTGAATATTCAAATAACTTACCGGGAATTCAAATGGCTGTATTGCTGTTGGATATAAGTCTACAATCGAGGATGAAACTTCCCCTCCTGCTACCTCTGCAATTAAAATAGCAGCCTTTTTAAGCGCTTCAACAGTAATATCTGGATTCGTACCACGCTCAAAACGGAATGATGAATCTGTTTTTAAAGCATGTCTCTTTGATGTTTTACGAACCGAAACCGGATTGAAATAAGCAGATTCCAGGAAAATCGAAGTACTAGACTCCGTTACTCCTGAATATTCTCCTCCAAAAACCCCAGCAATACACATTGGCTTTTCAGCGTCTGCAATCACTAAATCCTCTGAAGATAACTTACGATCAACCCCATCCAATGTCTTAAAACTCTCGCCTTCTGTCGCTTTTCTAACAATAACTTTATTCCCAGCAATCTTGTCCTGGTCAAAAGCATGTAAAGGCTGACCTAAATCATGTAAAATATAATTGGTCACATCAACAATGTTGTTGATTGAACGAACACCAATGGCCTTTAATTTATTTCTTAACCATTCTGGAGACTCACCAACCTTAATATTCTTGATATTTACTCCTGAATATCGTGGTGCATCCTCCAATGATTCTACTACCACTGAAGTCCCTGTACCACTTTGATCTTGATAAGCTGATAAATCCACTGCCTTCAAGGATGATCTGAAATAGGCTGCCAAATCCCGTGCTACCCCTAAATGAGATGCAGCATCCGCACGATTTGGTGTTAAACCAATTTCATAACAGTAATCATCTTCCATCTGGTAATATGATTTCACCAAACTTCCAACCGCAGCATCACTGTCTAATTCCACAATTCCTGCATGTGAACTACCTAATCCGATCTCATCCTCACCACATAACATCCCTTCGGATACTTCACCACGGATCTTAGATTTTGTGATTTTAAATGGCTCCCCATTCGTTGGATGACAAGTCGTACCTACTTGGGCAACGATTACCTTTAAGCCAACTCTAACATTGGGTGCTCCACAAACGATATGTAATAATTCTGGACCTCCAACATTAACAGTAGTAACCTTCAACTTATCTGCATTTGGATGTTGTTCACAAGTAATAACCTCGCCTACAACTAATCCATTTAATCCACCTGGAATACTTTGCTCAACTTCCAAGGATTCTACCTCTAAACCAATATCTGTTAGAATTAAGGAAAGTTCCTCTGGAGTCTTATCTATATCAATAAAATTCTTTAACCAATTATAAGAAATTCTCATCGCTACAATTTTTCAAGACACAAAGATAGAACTTTGTGACCTAAATGCACAGGTTTTTTGGACTATTATCAGGATTTACAATATTCCAATCCGTTTAATTTAATCCCAACCTCAAAAATTAATTTATTAACCCTGAAATCTGTCTAATTTATTACTTTATTTACTGGACCTTAATTTATTATTTTTCAAGTCCACAAAGACGTTCTAAATGCTGATATCCAATACCAAAGTATTGCTTCAATTCTTGAATCTTATTTAATATCTCAGATTGTTTTTTACTGTCTGTCGATTTCTTTAACCCCACCAACATTACATTTTTTGGGGTATGTTGATCGGAGATAAACTGCATCACTCGCATCTCATAGCCATAATATTCCATGATTAAAGACCGAATACTATCAGTCAACATTTCAGCATGTCGCTCCAAAAATATCCCATATTTGATCATAAAGTCCAGATCATTTTTAGCCTTCACAGCCTCCAATTCCCGTCGAACTTGCTTATGACAACATGGTGCAACCACTATCAATGATGATTCATTCTGAATTCCCTTAAATATGGCATCATCCGTCGCAGTATCACATGCATGTAAGGCAATCAAAACATCAATCGGCCCTTCCGATTTGTAATCTTCAATGGTCCCTTCTACAAAACTCAAGCCTTCAAATCCAGAATCTTTTGCTACCTGATTACAAAAGTCAACCAGATCTTTCCGGAATTCAACTCCTACCACTTCCACATCCCTTTGTAAATTATTCTTTAAGTAATCATACAAAGCAAACGTCAAATAGCCCTTCCCGGCTCCCATGTCAACAACTTTCAACTTTTTCTCACTGGGTAAGTTGACCAAGGAGCTACTCAATAATTCTATATAATGGTTGATTTGCTTCCATTTGTCCTGAGCATTCTTATACACCTTTCCCTCTGAATCAGTTAAATTCAATTGATGTAAATAGGGTTTGGAGGAACTCGTTAATTTCCGTTCCTTCTGATGATCATGGGAATAAGATTGACCTTCTCTTTCGGCTACCTTTTCCTGTTGTACTCGCCACTCCGCTTTTTTATTCATCTGAAAAACCAAATTCTCTTCTATCAGTTGAACATTCACCTGACGAAAGCCCTTAAACCCAACTAATTCTTTTATTTCACCGATGGCATCCTCAATGGAATAGTTCTTCGTGATGTCTTTTGTTTGATGACGATAAACAAAGGATAACATCAACTCTTGCTTGATTTCTACAGGTTTTATATAAATGTTTTTCAAACTGGTCTCTGCCCCTTTGTAATTTCCTAAGGAAAGCTTGATTAAGCTTTTATTCTCAGTTAGTAAATTCAAATCCAACAAAAACTTCTCGAATACTGTCATAATATTTTTATTTCCCAGCAAAGATACGTCCTTTTAATGTACATTTGTGTATGCCGAATCCTACAATAAAAGCCGTTTTCTTTGATATTGATGGAACTTTATTAAGTTTCAAAACACACCAGGTTCCGGAGTCTACCGTAGAAGCTATCAGACTCCTACAAACCCATGGTATAAAAACCATAATCTCCACCGGAAGATCCATCAATAGTATCGATCATATTAAGTTCTTGGACTTTGATGGATATATCACTTTTAATGGCGGCTATTGCCTGACAAATACCTTCGAGGTCTTACATAAGCAAACCATTAATAGCAATGATATTCAATCGGTAATGGATTATGCGAAGGAAAAACCTCTATCCTTTTCTTTTATGTCGGAAAAAGAAATTACGATTCACGATGTAACCCCTGAAATAGCTGGCATGTATGCACACTTAAATCTGCCTGTTCCAAAACTTGTAAATATGGATACAGTCGATACCAGCAGCATCCTTCAAACAAATATTTTCCTGGGCCCAGATGAAGAGAAAGAATTTATGGAAACCGTCATGCCAAATTCTCTGGCTTCAAGGTGGACTCCTCTATTTGCAGATGTAAACCCAAAAGGATTGAGTAAAAAAGTAGGGATTGACATTTTCTGTAAACATTTCGGGATCAATATTGAAAACACAATGGCTTTTGGTGATGGCGGAAATGATATTACCATGCTCAAGCACGTGAACTTAGGAATAGCAATGGGCAATGCAAATCCGGAAGTAAAACAGATTGCGGATTATGTTACAAATGATGTTGATGATAATGGCATCTGGAACGCGCTGAAATATTTTGAAGTTTTATGAAAAATACCTTAAATTAGGTATTGGAATTATCGATATAGCTAAATATATTTGAGATACAAACTCAAATTATTAACCCACATGAAAATTTATCCGAAACTAGGACGAACGCTGTTATCATCCTTCCTTCTACCCGCATTACTAATTCCAATTCATTCAAAGGCTCAACAAAACACTGTAAAATTCAATTTATTACCTCTGGTAGGTAAAACCTTTACTTTCGAATACGAAAGAATGGTTGCCCCTAAAATGAGTGTAAATGCTAGTGTTGGCTTTCGCCCAAAATCTTCAATCCCTTTCAAAAATTTATTGACTGAATTCATCGATGATGAAGCATTCCTCGATGAAACTAAATTAGATCACTTTACCTTCTCCCCTGAATTTCGATTCTACACCAGCAGAAAAGGATCAAATGGTCAAGGTTTTTATATTGGTCCATTTTTCAAATATGCCAAATATAACCTAACTACAAATTATCCATATGAATCAGACCAAGGCAATATTGAACATATCCCATTAAATGGGGGGATTAAAACCTGGGGATTTGGTTTTGCCATTGGCTCTCAATTTAGATTATCAGATGCCGTTTTCCTAGACTTTAGAATCTTAGGTCCACATATCGGTAAAGCTACGGGAACAATTTCAGGAAAAATGAACCTTTCACCTGAAGAACAACAGGAATTAAGAAATGAACTTGAAAACCTGCAAAACGATATCATCAAAATTGAATCTAACGTAAATTCAGAAGGAGCATCCCTAAAGGCTAATGGTCCTTGGCCAGGATTCAGAGCCGGTCTCTCAATCGGATATAGGTTCTAATACTCTTATAAAAAAACAGGCATAGAATTTAGATTTCTATGCCTGTTTTTTTAATTAGATATATATTTAAGAAAGAACTACGTCTTCCTTAGCCATTAAATATCGTTCTGCTTCTAATGCTGACATACAGCCCGTACCTGCAGCAGTAATTGCTTGACGGAATACATGATCTTGAACATCACCACATGCAAATACACCTGGAATATTCGTCGCAGTACTATCGGCTTTGGTAATTAGATATCCTGTTTCATCCATGTCTAAAATACCTTGGAATAATTCCGTGTTCGGCTTATGACCAATCGCTACGAAAAATCCAGTAACATCAATATCTTGAGTTACATTCGTTTGATTATTGATGACACGGACAGCATTTACAACCTGTCCATCACCTAGAATCTCAACAGCCTCGGTATTATATAAAACCTCGATATTTGCCGTATTATTCACACGGTGTACCATAGCCTTCGATGCACGGAACTCATCCCTACGAACCAACATGTAAACTTTTCTACATAATTTAGCCAAGTAGGTTGCTTCCTCCGCTGCTGTATCTCCAGCACCAACAATCGCAACATCCTGACCCTTGTAGAAAAATCCATCACAAACAGCACATGCTGATACGCCGAAACCGTTGTATTTCTCCTCAGATTCTAAACCTAACCATTTTGCTGTCGCACCTGTAGCAATAATCACAGTCTCTGCTTCAATGGTCTTTATTCCATCAATCTCAACTTTGTGAATACCACCATCATTCGAAAAGTCTACCTTGGTCGCATATCCAAAACGAACATCCGTTCCAAATCGCTCTGCCTGAGCACGTAAATCCTCCATCATGACCGGACCTGTAATTCCTTTTGGATAACCCGGAAAGTTATCAACCTCCGTGGTCTGAGTCAATTGACCCCCAGGGACCATACCTGTATAAACAACCGGTTTTAAATCTGCTCTCGCCGCATAAATAGCCGCTGTATAGCCCGCAGGCCCTGATCCTATAATCAAACAGGAAACACGTTCAATCTCTTGTTCTTTGTTAATCATATTATTGTATGGTTCTTTATTTTTTAAATTTATCTTGTAATCCCTTTAACATATCATTCGTAATGGGCTTACTCGGCTCCGGCTTCCGATCCGGACGCTTAAAATCCTTCGAAGCATTCTCCGGCGTCGACGGATTATTCTGTCTAGCCTCTTTTTTCTTGTTCTTATGTTCGTTCCAGATCCCCTCTAAAACCTTCTTCGTATACAATGGAAAATCACCATTCTGCATCCAAGCATAATAACTCGGCTCGATATCAAATACATCAACGACTTTTTTCCCCTTATGTTTTCCAAAATTTATCGTTGGATCACCTTCTTCATCAAAAACTAGGCGTCCTGCAAAATCAACCGGTTTAGTCAAATTCGTAAAGCTGTGTAAGGCCTCAACATCATTGATAACAGGTTTCGAAACTACACCATGCTTATCCTCATATTCAACATCTTCATATTTGGCCAATTGAGCCTTTAAAACCTCATAAGTTGCACGCACATCCGCTTCTGCAGTATGCGCATTATCCAAATTCTCATTGCAATAAAACTTATAGGCCGCCTTCAAGGTTCTTTGCTCCATCTGATGAAAAATATTTTGAACATCAACAAATGAACGTCCTTCTAAACTAAAGTTCACGCCAGCACGCAAAAACTCCTCCATCAACATGGGAACATCAAATTTATTCGAATTATACCCCGCTAAATCTGAATCCCCAATAAAATCTGCAATCTCCTGAGCACGATCACGAAAAGTCGGCAATCCTTTTACATCCTCATCATAAATCCCATGAAACATAGAAGATTCCGCAGGAATAGGAATCTCAGGATTCACCTTCATCGTAAGGGTTTCTTCTACTCCACCCGGATTTACTTTTAAAATCGATACTTCTACGATTCGATCATTCGATACTTGGACACCCGTAGTTTCCAAATCAAAAAATGCCAACGGGCGCTTTAAGTTTAACTCCATTATCAATCTATTAGTTCAGAATTGCAAATATGACAAAAATACAAAATCTATTGCGCACAATTGACCAATAAAACTAACATAAAGTGTTTTAAATGTAAAATCAGTTATTTCTGAGCCACAAAGGAATGATCACTCAACGTTTTTAGAAAAACGATGATATCTTCCTTCTCCTCAGCACTCATTGGTATTCTATTTCCATTTTCCTTGAAAATCGGATCTAAGTTCTCCGAATCTTTCACCCCGCTATCCATATAATCTAACACTTCTTTTAAAGTCTTAAATTGCCCAAAACTTCCATATGGTGCAGTAAATTCTATATTCCTTAAGCTCGGAACCCTGAATTTCATCAAATCTGAATGTAATCCCGTCACTCTCGCTCGACCAGCTTCCTCCTGATTTGGATTCAATGGAAAACCTATATTCCTGAAACTTTGATCAGTAAATAATGCTGTAGAATGACAACTCTCACACTTCGTCTGAAATAAAAGATAACCCCGCATTTCTGCTAAAGTAAAAGTTTCTTGCTCATGCTCTACAACCCTATCATACTTACTGTTAGAACTTATTAATGTATATTCATATTGCCCAATACTTCGATAAATCCTCTCAGCAGTGATCTCCTCATCTGCAAATGCTTTCCGAAATAATTCCTTATACTCTGGATCTTGCTTTAATTTTCCAATGACCTCCATTATCGACGAATTCATCTCCTCATGGGTAATAATAGGAACCAATGGCTGTTTCTCTAAAACTAGAATATTACCATCCCAATTATAATGATTCATAAAGGCCATATTCTGAATTGGAGGTGTATTCCTAAGCCCTACGCGATTATTTATCCCAATAGCCTTAGGATTTCCATCTGCAAAAGCCTTCGTCGGCTGATGACAGGAAGCACAGGAAATAGTGTTGTTACCACTGAACCTCTTTTCATTGAACAGCCGCTCCCCTAATTCCACTCCATATTTGGTTGGTCTATTAGCTTGAACAGACGTATTCATCAGCGGAAATCCTTTCGGTATTTCCAATGCTATCTCTGGATTATCAAATGGAATAGCATCTATTTCTTCATCCCGATCGCAAGAAACAATCAGTAAAATGATAAAAAACAGAAATCCTAACTTTTTCATATAACCATATTGAAAAACCAAATAAACAAGCCATCCCTATTGAAATAAGGATGGCTTAGAATTATTTAATTCTCTACTTTGCTAACAGAAAACATACCTGTTAAATCGCTAACAGCATTTCCTCCTAAATTGTCCACAAACTTCAGCATCTGAACGGCCGTATGGATATTTGGAGTCGCATTATCCTTACCACCTGTTCCTGTAGTCAAGGTAATTGTATTGGTCTTGCCACTTAACAATTTATCGAAATCTGCATTAATGCTAATTTTTGGAGATGAACTTCCTACAACGGCAGTACTGCTCAAGTTCAATGAAATCTCACGATATGCATCTACCCCTTGGGTGTAAGCTCCTTCTTTGCCTTCAACAGTGCTTCCTGTATGAATGGACATCTGCTTATTGTCAGTTCCATAAAAACCTTCCAGCTTCGTAAAACGATATCCAGCCCCCCATTCCCACATCATCTTCGTATCATTTGCTCCTGCTGATTTATAAAAATTAGGAAATTTGGTCTCATCTAAAGTATTCAATTCCTTTTTAACCCCTAATCCAAACTTAATCTGCTTATATTCTCCAGTTGGAATGTTCGTCAATACATAATCTAAAGACTGCGGTTTAGCTTGATCGACTACAGTAGCTCCTTTGTCTAAATCATTGATATTGTATGGAATCTCTGTTCCCTCTGCTTTTACCAAACGAATGTTGCTAATAACATACTTGATCTCCGAAAAATGATGTACCTGACCCGAAGCAGATGTATTCTTGCTAGCTGTAGTAGAATTGGCATCCCCTAAGACAATAGCTTTGCCTTTGAACGTATTGTCAAAATGTAAAGTAATATTATTGGCAACAGGATTTACATTGTCTTTTGAACAAGATACAATGGTAGAAACAGCAAATAAAGCAACGATAATTTTTATTGAATTTTTCATTAGAATAATCTCTTATAATTTTTTTTTAAATACTTGATTTTTATTATTTTATTATTATTTATTTAAACTTATACTACCATAATAATAGGTGGTGGAATAAAAATCTCTCGCATCGGCTCATTATAATTCTCTTCTTGATAAAGAATAATTTCTTCAGCCGATTCTATTTCGGTTTCATCTATTTTATACTCAAATACCGAAACAACAAATAACTCTACCCTGGGATAATTCTTAATGTTGGCAGCGTCTGATTGCTCTTGAGAATCTAATTGTTTTCTTAAATGACATAGACCATGACATTCCATTCCTGGCCTATTTTTATTGACACAGTATGCCTTTTCTATGCGTTCCTGATTGAGTTTGAAATGCATTACGATAATAGCCTGCTGGAATCCCAGGAATAAGGATAAGACAATTAAGAAAACACTAAAAACCCGAACCATCATATTAAAAGCTAAGTTTTAAGGAACTGAATACATTCCTTCCCATTCTTGGAATATTACCCCAATCTGCATAGGTGCTGTAATATTCATTAAATATATTCTCTGCACCCACCTGAACAACGGCCTTATATTTCCCAAGATTCAAACTATAATCTGCCGAAACATTCCAAACCTTATAGGCTGCAGTTAGATCTTCTCCATATTCAGGACTGTAATTATTTTGGGCAAAATCCCCATTCAATGAGGTTTGAACACTAAAATCATGAAACATATAGTGCAAGGAGGTCTGATAACTCAATGGACGGATAAATGGTAAATTCCCTCCTCTCGCATCCTTTGCCCTCGCGTAGGTTACATTGCCTTTCCAATGCAAATGCTCCAAAATATCATAATGGGCGTTCAGACTGAGATTAAAAATCCGTGCATGATCCAAGGAAGTATAGCCTTTAACCCCTACTGACTGGTAGTTCATCGGGCTTCCTAAGCTCAGGATCCGACCAACTATATAATTCTGTATATAGAAATAGTTGACCTTCGCATCAATTCCCATTCTGTCGGTTTTAAATCCGGCACTCGCATTGGCTTCATAGGATATCTCGTTCTTTAAATCAGGATTCCCGATATAATCATAGCGATCAAAACTATTGTAGATATAATAGCCATATCCTTCTGAAACGGATGGAGCTCTCTGACCATAACCTGTTCCAACGGTGAAATTGAACTTATCAACCTGAAGCTCATAGCTAGCATGTAATCCTGGAAGTAATCTATTTTTCTCCTGTGGCGTTCCAGGATGGAAAATCCAGTTAAACTCCACATATTTCGAATGATTGTAATTCCAACCCAGAGATCCCCCAAAATTCAACCTGGTATGCTCTGAAAAATCATAAGAGTTATTCATCGCTACACTAGCAAAGCGACTGGTTACCCAAGGCCAACTATATGCAAACATGGTTTTCTTACTTCGATCCTGCGGATACATCGTCATCTCAGCAATGGATAAGTTCTGATAAGCATTTAGCTGTATATCTGAACTATATCTACCTTTTTGTAAATTAAAACTTGACACCAAACCATAGGTATTACTCCATCCTGGCATATCCATATGCACCAGATTTTCTGGCCTCTTGGTGTCATCCATATAATGCTCTATCGCATTAAAGTATACCTTCGTATCCCAAACTTTGATGATCCCCTCCTCAAATAATTGCTTATATGCTGCAGAAGTAATCAAGGCTCTGGATAACCACAAATCCATTGGCAGTGCTGGATAACCAACATCATTGGCCTGATCGAAAATCGCATCTACACGGATGGAAGATAAGGTACTCGTCTTATACGCCAATCCCAATGAACTATTGAACTTGCGATATTGCGAATGTTTGACCTCATCATTGTTTCCATCAAAGTAATTACTAGCTTTCCGATAGGAAACACTTGCGTCGGCAACAAACTTTTCACTGCTATAGGACAGATTTCCCAAATTGAAAAACTGCTTATTATTAAACTCAAAACCGGTTTGATAAGACCCTTTGTATTGAGAAATGCTATCAAAAGCTGAACTTTTCCGTTTCAAATCGATACTCCCGGAAACAGTAGCACCATGCATACTACCCTGCTGCCCTGACTTTATATCTATCGTGGATAGGTTGTTGCTCTCCACATAGGAAGTGATAGGGTCCATCTTATCTGTACAAGCTCCGAAAATATGCATCCCATCAATGGTGATCGTAGAACGCTCGGAACTCATATTGTTTAACATAGGCTCCCAAGCATAGGCCCCACGCTTGATAAAACTAATTTTATCAGAAGATGCTAAAAACTCATCCACTGAAACTGCCATTTTCATGTCCGTTTCAATCTTACGCTTTCGTAAGCCCGTAACTTTTACTTCCTCAATATTTTGAATGGTATCTTTCTTGTTTTTCAAAGTATCCTGCGCATGTATTTCTACACTTGCCATCAACATCAAAAAAACGATTGTGATTTTACGCATGCTTAGAATAGTATATCGATAAACAATTCACTCTTTTTCCCTTCAACACCAGGTGTAAAATCCTTTGGTACTTCAGTACCTTTCAGAATCTTTCCGTTCTGATTCATCAATATGAAATTCAAGGTCCAATTTCCCGTCATCGTATAATTCACTACACCATGGTAAAAGCCATCGTCTGCCTGAGTTAAATCCTTGTTATTGGGCGAAGAGTGATTCCCCATAGAGGGCTCAGGCATCCTTGGATCCAACTTCAAGGTAAACCCATTAACCTGGGAATAATCAAACTGACCAGGATCAGGAAATGTCCCCACGGGTCCGCCCTTTGGCTTATTGTATTTATAAATCCCAGCAACCAATGGATTCTCAGCAACTTTGGGATTTCGTGGACCTAATAAGGCGATAAAATATTCCTCTTCATCATTCCCAATAAAACTGGTCATATTCAAATTCTTGTTGCTTTGTTCCTTGATAGTAACAACCTCATTTAAATTGATTTCCTGATTCCCAATCTTCGCCTTCAGGTATAGATTCCATTTATTTTCTGCCGAACTTACATCTGAATACACAGCATATCCTGCATAAAACTTATCCTGTTGATTATACTTTAATAGATATTGATGGGGAGTTGAAACAACTTTTTCTTGTCCCTTATTTAAAATTGGAAGAAACCGCAATTCCGCTGTATTGATTTCAGCATTGTTTTGCTTATTGAAAACTCTTAGATGAAGTTCATTATAACCTTTATAAAACGTCCCATTCAAAGCTTCAATACTAATTCTATACCCATCCTTTTCAAAAGAATAAGCCTCTTTGAATTCTAATTTCTCAGGTTCTTTTGTACCTATTTCGGCTTCATAATCTGTTTTTTCTTTTGTACAGGATATGAACAATAGGAACAGAGAAATAAAAACGATTATTTTCTGCATGATAATAAAGTGTTGTTATTAAATAATTATTGAAGTGCAGCGATATAGATTTGATGGGATTATTACAACACAAACAGCAACGTATATTACCGTTGGCATCATATTACAAAAACATCAAATTATTGCTGATTCCTAAAGCATGGAATTATGCGATCGGAGGACGAAATATGGGGGTATTAAACTGATAACTATATTCAGAAATATAGATAGGAAGAGGTTTCTCAAAAGGTTCCTCAATAGTAACTGGTTTAATTAGCGTACTAAATTCCTTATGAACATAATGCGAGCTAAACTCATAGACCACAAAATTCTTTTTGGATTCCTTTTTCTCTCTTTCCTGGATTTTCTTCATCAAGATACACTGTCCATTACAGTGCAAGTCTGGGCGACTCTTATTGATACAATTTGCAATATAATCAGGAAGGTGAATCTCATATTCCATCGTCATGATACTGCGATAAAAAGACTGCAGTGTCAAACTTACTAAGAGAACATATGTAAAAAAGAGTTTCAAACCTTGTTATTGGTATTTAGCAAATATGCCACAAAGATAAGGAAAGATTTTATCATAATAATAAAGATTATCTAAATAAGTATCCAACCCGGTGGGGCGACATATTTCTACAATACCTATCCCCAAAAATAGATTCCGCATCTTCGATGCGGAATGACAATTATATAAAATTTGGTTTAGGGGGGAAAAGCTTCTTCGGCTACGCCGAAGAAGCTTTTCCCCAAAAATCCCCACTCGCAATTTTCCTGTCTTTCTGAGCGTAGCGAAGAATCTATTTCTATCCAGCCCGGTAGGGGCGTATCGCATACGCCCTTTTAATATTTAATATATAACCCATTCCAATCAACCTATAATTAACTGGCGTATCGCATATTCCCATTTACGAATATTTACACATTCATTAACCAGCCCCGTAGGGGCGACATATTTGTAGCAACCCAAAGGAATAAAACCAAGAGCCCGCCCTCCAAACATTAAACTCCTCCGGAGATTTTCCCAACAAAAAAAGAGCAATTTTCATTGCTCTTTCCTTTATATCATTCGGATAATACTAACACTATCCTAATACTTCTTTCAATTTACCGATTTGAAAATCAACCAATTTCTGAAGAGGACCTGATGCCATCATTTTCATCATCATATTTAATCCGGCTTCGATTACGAAAGTTGCATTGGTGCTGTTTTCCGATGTAGGTTCCAATTTCCAACGTAAGGTCAATGGAAATGGTGCCTCCTCGATAGGAACACTTACCAATTCTTTGTTCTCTAGGCGTTCACTGATACGCAATGATAATTTAGCCATGTTCTTGATTGTAAATCTCGCCTCATCAGCGGTAGAGGTCCACTTCTCAATATTTTCCGGCATTAATTGCTCATGATGATTCATATCAGCAAGAAAGGCATAAACCTCAGCAACAGGTTTATTGATTTCTACGGTGTTTTGAATAATAGTCATAGTTTATGATTCTGGATTCCAGTTAGCAGGATCAATTTTCCACTTCTCTAATAGTTCGATATCCGATTCAAGGATATAACTATTTGAAGCAGCAACATGAATTAAGGCATCATAGTTACACAAACTGTGGAAAGTACATTTCGCCTCCTCAAAGTTCTTACGCGCAACTTCTAAGCCATAGGTAAAGATTGAAACCAATCCAACAACATTACAGCCCGCATCTCGCAACGCTTTAACCGCTTGCAAACTGCTCTTGCCGGTAGAAACTAAATCCTCAATCACAACAACACGTTGTCCACTGATAACCTCGCCCTCAATTAAATTCTGACGACCATGGTCCTTCGCACTGCTACGAACATAAGAAAAAGGTAAACCTAAATCTTGTGCTACCAAAACACCCTGAGGAATCCCAGCTGTAGCAACTCCCGATATCATATCAACCGACCCAAACTCCTCTTGAATCAATTGGGATAGCTTCTGACGGATATATGTACGGATCGCAGGATGCGATAATGCAACCCGATTATCACAATAAATTGGTGACTTCCATCCAGACGCCCATGTAAAAGGGTTTTTAGGTTGTAATTTTATTGCTTTAATTTGCAATAAGGATTCAGCAACTTTTTGTTCAACCTCATTTAAATAATTCATGGCACAAATTTATAAAATTTATATGAACCAATCTCTGTTAATTTTGGCAGATTTTACCCCTCGTATTAAAGAAAACGTTCAAACAATTGGTTTACAAGACATTGATCTGGAAAAACTTTTCAACGATTCCGCTCATAACTCTGATAAATCCGTTTACCTATACATACATCCTGACATCAGAAAAGTTTTTAAAAAGATATTATCAACAACCCGAATTATTAAAGCTGCAGGTGGATTGGTAACCAATGGGAATGGTGAATACCTTTTTATTCACAGACTAGGGAAATGGGACCTCCCGAAAGGTAAGGGGGAAGAAGGTGAAAAAATGAAAGATGCCGCCCTCCGTGAAGTTGAAGAAGAATGCGGAATCGAAGTCGATTACCTCGGCAAAAAAATCGCTACAACCTATCATACCTACTATATGCGCAATAAATTTGTGCTTAAACAAACTAAATGGTACAATATGGGCGTCAATAAAATCCCAAAACTTACCCCGCAACTCGAAGAAGATATTGATCAGGCTGAATGGTTAAAAGCATCAGACCTTAAAAAAGTTAAAGACAATACTTACCCATTAATCTTGGAAATCGTCGATACGATTAAAAATTAAAAAGCAAAGGAGCTGAAAATTCAGCTCCTTTGCTTTTTAATTTTTAAAAGACTTATCCAAAGAACTTCTCTGGATCAAAGCCATATTGTTTCAACACATCAGCTGGAACCCCATTCCAAACTCCAGGTTTATTACCTTGGTATCCGATATCCTTTACCCCTATCTCACTGGTAAAAAATCCAGTCGATGTCAGGTCACGCATCAATGAGAAAAAGGAAACTCCTTGTGCCATTTCAGGCTTCGCTTTTTGAGGATATGCAATCTCATCCACAATGGCAATCTGCTCCTCTTTCTTGCATTTTAGAAAGGCATTTCCATAAGTCTTTTGACACTGAACATCAAGCCATTTCAATCCTCCACGTAAAGGAGTTTGATAGCTTGGGATATCCTTCGACATAAACTCGATAAAAGCCGGAACTCCTGCCTCCGAAGCACTGCCGGATACATCATCCTTCGGAATAATAATATCAACTAAAACAGTAATCGTAGCAAGCTCATGATCATTAAAAAACTTCTCCTCCATTAAGGCTTCGTTCCTCTTATATTCAAACTCCTGAACTCCAGGTAACTTATCTGAATTGCCTGCAGCAACTTCGCCAGTTTGTTTCGCACTCTTATCATCCTTACATGATGCTGCCAAAACGCCTGACCCTGCAGCAAGTAGCCCTAAGGCTTTTAGTGAATCTCTTCTATTCATCGCTCTTGGGTTATGCTAATTTTTTATTTTCTTCTAAAATATATTCTGCCGTACGCATCGACAATGCTAAAATCGTCCATGTAAGGTTTTTATCTCCTTGTTGCACAAATGGTCCCGCATCAACTACATAAACATTCTTACAGTCATGCGCTTGACCCCATTTATTAAGAACCGATGTCTTTGGATCATTGCCCATACGCGTAGTCCCACCTTCGTGAATAATCTTTCCCGGTGCTTCTAAGCCATACAAAGTATCTGCACCCGGAATATTTGAAGTGACAATAGCGCCCATTTCATGCATAATGGATTGAAAAGTCTCCTGCATATGTTTTGCCTGTGCAATCTCTTCATTTGCCCATTTATAATGGAAACGAAGCACTGGAATTCCAAACTTATCTACCTTATTCGGATCGATCTCACAATAATTATCCTTTCTCGCCAAAGCTGTTCCACGACCAGCCATCCCTACATTCGCACCATAGAAACGACGATAATCATTCTTTAATCCTGCTCCATAGCCCCCCATCTCCTTCTTCTCGCCATTCTTCCCAGGTACCATTCCATTGACACTAGGAACCCAGTTCATAAATCCATAAGATGGCATATGTAACCCACCACCATACTCAATATGATAACCTCTAGGGAAATTCAATTTCTTATTATCACCCCACCATGGTGAATAGATATGTACACTACCGGTACCATCCTCATTATATCTTTTTCTATCTAATAATTCAGGGATAAAACCGCCTAAACTAGCGCCTGTAGAATCATGGAGATACTTCCCTACTAATCCGCTGCTATTTCCAATTCCTCCAGGATGGGATTTTGATTTAGAGTTCAATAATAAACGAGCACTTTCACAAGCACTTGCACCTAAAATCACCTTCTTCCCTTTTACTGAATATTCTTGCAAATCCTTGGTATCAACATACGATACCCCTATCGCTAATCCTTCATCATTCGTCAAAACCTCACGAACCATCGCGTTATCAATAACCTTCAAATTCCCGGTTTTCATCGCTGGAATAACCAAACATGAGGATGATGAAAAGTCTCCATAAACCTTACAAGACCTTCCACATTGTCCACAATAAAAACAGGTTCCTCGACCTTTAATTTCTGGAGAAGACTCGGTTAATACCGCTCCCCGTCCCGGAATAACCGGAACTCCTGCTTTCGCAGCACCCCGATGTATGAATAGTTCATTTAATCTTGGTTTTGGTGGTTTCATAAAGATGCCATCTGGCTCATTATGGATTCCCTCTACCGTACCATAAATACCAATCATCCTATCAACCCGGTCATAAAAAGGCTTTACCTCCTCATAGGAAATTGGCCATGGATCAGTGATTCCATCTGTCGGTTTGAAGTCATCAGGGCCCATACGTAATGAAATCCGGCCCCAGTGATTGGTTCGACCGCCTAACATCCGCGCGCGAAACCATTCAAACTCTGTTCCCGCAACTTTACTATAGGGTTCCCCTTCTAACTGCCAACCGCCATAGGCCGCATCAAAATCACCAAATGGACGTGTAACTCCAGCGCCGCGACGCGGAGATTCCCAAGGCCAACGCATTTGTAAGGCATCTTTCGCCGGATCAAAAAATGGCCCCGCCTCTAACATCAAGACTTTAAGACCTGCATTCGCTAGAATATAGCCCGCCATACCCCCTCCAGCTCCTGATCCAACTACAATGGCATCAAAAACCTCAGGATTTTCTTTTATTTGAAAAACACTCATATAATTTTGTGATGATTTAAATTCGATTTAACTGATCGCATTTGTCTGCTTATACATTTTAGCAAACCTAAATATAGTAATTCTATCCTCTAATTCAATAGTTCAGCTCATAAAATTTTTGATACCTTTTGCCCTTAATAATTATTAAAATATTATTCCCTTAAATTTGAGCAATAAAAAAGGGACCTAATGTTTAGGTCCCTTTTCCGTAGTATTAATATTGTTTATCTATACATTTCTTCGCGTTGTGCCTTTACAGCATCCGAATTAATGTATTCATCATAGCTCATCAACTTATCGATAATACCATTAGGCGTAAGTTCAATAATACGATTTGCTGCAGTTTGTGTCAACTCATGATCTCGTGATGTAAACAATACAGACCCTCTGAAATCATTGATTCCATTGTTCAAAGCCGTAATTGACTCCAAATCCAAGTGGTTGGTTGGCTCGTCGAATATCAAGAAATTCGCTCCTTGAAGCATCATTCTTGAAAACATACAACGCATCTTCTCACCCCCTGAAAGAACTGAACATTTCTTCAATACTTCCTCTCCTGAGAACAACATCTTACCCAAAAATCCACGGATAAATTGCTCATCAGCGTCAGGTTTGGTGGTGTAGTCTCTCAACCAGTCTACAAGATTCTCAGTGCGTCCATCAAAAAACGAAGCATTTTCAATTGGCATATCTGCTGGAGTAATCGTGATTCCCCATTTAAATTCACCTACAAAATCTTGATCCCTACCTGTAAGAATATCATAGAATGCTGAAGTCACCAAGTTGTTTTCTGCAAGAACAGCAATCTTATCCCCTTTATTGATCATAAAGCTGATGTTCTTAAAGTAAACTTCACCATTTACAGTCTTACCTAAGTTCTCAACGGTCAGAATTTGATCTCCCGGCTCTCTATCCATCAAATTGAACATAATCGCTGGATATTTACGGTTTGAAGGTTTAATATCTTCAATATTAATCTTATCCAAAGCCTTTTTACGAGAGGTAGCTTGCTTAGATTTGGAAGCATTCGCTGAGAATCGACGGATAAACTCCTGCAATTCCTTCACTTTATCTTCCATTTTCTTGTTTTGGTCAGCACGTTGTTTTAATGCTAATTGCGACGACTCATACCAGAACGTATAGTTACCAGAATAAATAGTCATTTTACCAAAGTCAATATCCACAATATGCGTACATACTGCATCCAAGAAGTGACGGTCGTGAGATACTACCAATACGATCGCTTCATAGCTAGCAAGGAAGTCCTCTAACCAAGCGATGGTATTAATATCCAAGTCGTTGGTAGGCTCATCCAGGATTAAGATATCTGGATTACCAAATAAAGCCTGTGCCAAAAGGACACGAACTTTTTCATTACCATCCAACTCCTTAACTAATTTATAGTGTAGATCTTCTTTAATCCCAAGGTTACTTAATAAGGTCGCTGCATTACTTTCAGCATTCCAGCCATCCATCTCAGCAAAAAGGCTTTCCAATTCACCAGCTCTTTCACCATCAGCATCAGAGAAATCTTCTTTCATGTAGATTTCATCCTTTTCTTTCATCACCTTATATAGCTCTTGGTTACCCATCATTACCGTTTCGATAACTGGGAACTCATCAAATGCGTAGTGGTTCTGATTTAATACAGACATCCTCTCCCCCGGAGTGAAGGCTACTGATCCAGAAGTAGGATCTACTTCTCCAGAGATAATTTTTAAAAAAGTCGATTTTCCGGCACCATTCGCTCCAATAATACCGTAACAGTTTCCAGGAGTGAACTTTAAGTTGACATCTTCGAATAGGACACGTTTGCCATAACGAAGAGATAAATTCGAAACGTTAATCATTTATAGTCTTTCTTTATTCTATTTATGATAATTAATATATTAATATTCAATTATTTACCAATCAAACGACATCATATTACAATTTCCTTTGTGCAGGATTGGTAAAGGTTTTTTGTATATATTTGTACAATATTTTTTACAAATAATTTACAACTAATTTTTAAATGGCGACTGTATCAGCTGTCATCCTGAAAAACCACAAAAAACAGGATGGTACTTGGAATGTAAAAATCCGAATAACCAATAATGGCAAATCAGCTTATATTGAGACTACTTTTTATGCAGTCAAATCCGATTTGGACACAAAGTTACGATTAAAAAAGATATTTATCGACACTTACCTTACAGCAACTATAAACCAATATCGTTTAGAAATTAACAAACTAGGAGCAAAAGTAAATTATATGTATCCTAATGAAATTAGGGAGCATTTATTGAAGGATGACCAAGTAATTGATTTCTTTGAATACTGTACAAAATATATAAAGGATCTGATAGAAGGACCTAGGAAATCAACCGGACTCAAAAGGCAGACCAGCTTTAGGGTATTTAAAAAATTCACTAAAAAGGAAAAGCTTCCTACTGATGTCCTAACTTCAAAAATGTTGAAGGAATTTGAAACCTACCTTAGAAAGGAAAAGTATTCTATAAACACTATCAGGAATATCATGTCAGATCTGAGTGCAATGTTCAATGCAGCTAAATATGAACATAATGATGAGGAACTCGGGATAATTAAAATACACAACTCCCCTTTCTCAAGGTATACCATCCCAAAAAAACTGGAATCAAAGAAAAAGGCTCTTGATATTGAGTTCTTAAAAAAATTCAAGGACATGGAATTTGAAAGCCAAACGCTTAGCGATTCAAGGGATTTATTTATGCTTTCGTTATATATGTGTGGTACAAATATGGTAGATTTTCATAGATATCTAACCGATCCAAATATTAATAGATTTGAATATAACAGGTCCAAAACTAAGGACAAAAGAGAAGATGGCGCTTTTATCAGTATAAAGGTAATTCCTGAAGCAAAGGAATTAATTAAAAAGTTCGCTGGTACAATACAAAAAAGATTCAAGACTCAGAGAGGTCTTAACAATCTGGTTTGGGATGCATTTAAGAATGAATTACCTAAAATAATGGAAATCGAGGATCTTACATTTTATCATGCAAGACATTCATTCGCTACATTGGCTAGAAAATGTGGCTTCAGTATTGAAGATGTTGGAAATGCACTCAATCACAAAAGGTCCACCATCACCAATGATTATATCAAAGAAGATTGGACCCTTATAGATAATGTTCAGAGAAAAGTAGTAGACCTACTTAAATAGTTCTTTTCCGAGTTCTTTTTCTAATTCTCTAACCCTAACTTCCACCATTCCTAATCTGGCAAGGATCTCAGAATTTGATGAAGCACTTTTCTTAACGGATTCTCCGGTTAAGAGCCAATTTATATCCATACCATATTTATTGGCCATATGCATGAGTATTTCAGGATTTGGCATCCGATGACCATTTTCAATCCTTGATATAACAATATTGATAGCTATATCCTTAAGGTCATCCTGTGTGATGTTTTTGTCTTTTCTAAACTGTCTAAATCGTTGACCGATCATTTTCTGTACATTTTCTTCAGCCATTTTCTCTATTTATATGGTTAATTAAAACTGGACAATTACCTAGCCATAGATAAGGTGATATCCTATATATATGATAATCCCATTCATCATAAGCCTTTTTTATAATTAAATTTTTAGAAAGCAGCGAATCGAATAAGGATAGACTTAAAAATTCAACATATGATTTAACCTTATCATGATCTTCATCCTGGTAATTGATGTTTACAACCATGTAGATTGATCTCGAAATTTGAATTTCACCATCATAAGGCCCCAAACAATTCAACTCAATTACATCCAATCGTACTTTCTTTGGTTTTGGTTTTATATAAATACCTCCAGAAATTTTTATCCTCCTATCCCTGAATTCCTTAATGAGCCTTTTTCTCACAAGATCCATTATCCTGGTCTGAAGAGAGGTATATGTCCATTCCCTGGCCATTTAAATAATTTCTCTATTTAAGTTCGCGTTTTACCACGTTATATATCTGTTCGATTTCATCGAGGTGGACTTCAAAATCAGGATATTTATCCTTATCTGGATTAAGTGACCTAAGGACCAAAACTCCATTTTTCACATCCTGATTAGCGATTTGTTTTGCAATAATACCCTCTGTTTTGTGCACAAATATCCAATTAGGCCATTGATGATTATGTAACTTACTTATCCAATGATCCTTTTTGACCTCTCTAGCTGTCGCAATGGTTCCATTTGGCATTGCTTCCCGAATGTCGCCATTGTCCATACTGTCTCCTGAAATTTCAAATGATCGATACTTTCCCCTCACGTATCTGTCCACAGTAATATAATGTTTTGGTAATTCCTCTAAATATTCTTTGTCTGCAAATCCGGTTAGATATCCCGCTTGGGCATAGACAGGAACCAATTCAGTCCCCATTCGATAACGGCCTGGTGAAATCTCAGTGAATTTGGTATCCCCTACCTCATCATAAATTGATGGATCCCCAATATCCCGGGCATTAGAAAGTCTTTTATCTTTTAAATCAGAATCTCCAAAAACATCTTCTTCATTTACACCAAAGCGCGCAAGTATATTATTGACAGTCTCCCTTTCCAATGCTGACGATTTGAAATACTGATATACAGTCTGCCGGCTAACCCCTAATATTTCACTTGCTTTGATTGCGCTGATAGATTTTTTTGAAAGGAAATTTTTAAATTTTTCTCCCTTATAATCAAGCATATACAATAAAATTAAATTTTGTAAGCATTACATATATTGACATTGTAAATATTATACTTACATTTGTACCATACGAACAAAACAAAGGTAATACAATAAGTTAAAACCAACAATCCCAAAATAGTACCATATGATCAAACAGAGAATTTATGCTGGAATGATAGATAAAGGGATTGAGTTCTTTGAAGATTTGCAAACAAGGATCTTATACTGTTCCCATGACATGAAGCAGTATAGATGGCCACATTTCCCTAACCATATTTTAAGAAAGGTAAGGAAGGACATGCTAAACAATCCTGAAGCATTGGAGCATTTAGCAAAATGGCCAAATCTTAGGAATGAGGAGAGGATATATAGATATATACTATGCCGATTCGGAGGCCTTGATGATCAACCAGACATCAGCATTGATGGAAAGGTCCACCATTCAGAGTATTACGAATGTGGACTCAGAGGCAATTGCCAATTTGAGGGCAAACTTTGCTGCTCTATCAAGGTTGCAAACGGATTCCTAACAAAAGCAGAAGTGGAGATCCTAAAATACATCAGGCTACCTGACAAGCAAATCGCACAATTACTCAATAGATCTATCGAAACAATTTCGACCCATATGCAAAACATACGGGCAAAAACAGGAGAAGTTGACAAGGTAAACTTGGCAATATTCGCAATCAATAAAGGAATAACATTATTTGCTCCAGAAGAAAATAAAAAAGTCAAACCATGGAAATTATCAAAATAGAAAAACAGCCATCAGTTACAGAATATATTGAAAAAATGATTCCAGGTACTGAAACGCAAACTTTAAGATTTCACCTATCTCACATCAAGGCTGTCAGGGAGGCTGCAGGTAGAAAAATGAAAATGGAAAAACCACATCTGAAGTACATAACATCTGTTGATGCTATCGCAGGATATATTCAGGTTTCAGTGGAAGCTAAGAAAAAGGGAGGTAAAAATGAACAAGTTCAAAACAATTAGTGTAGTTGAACCTGAATTAATCACATTGCTCCAGGACACTGCAAACTTAGCTGCTACACAAGCTTTGGTTTCAGTTGGAAAAATCCCTCAATTCATCACAAAACAGGAAGCATTTAGAAGAGTTGGAAGTAGAAGAAAGGTTGAAAAATGGATAGCTGAAGGAATTCTTAAAGTTACAGAAGCTGGAATAGACCAAAATCAATTAAATGCGATTGCAACTAGTGCCAACCTTGCTACATATGTTCACACAAAACTTTTAAGATAATGGCAAACTTCAATGAATCAACACTTAAGGATCTAGGATTTGAAAAGTATGAATGGCAAGATGAAGATTCTGGATTGATAGTGGATCACAAATTTGAGAATCAAAACATCTCAATTGAGATAACAAATTATCAAACTGTAGAAATTACCACTAAAGGTCAATACGTTGAATTACCAAATATTGATTCTGCAAGAAAACTAAAACAATTAATAAATCTAATAACAAAGTAAATCAATTTTAAAATGAATATCCTAATCAAAACACTGAAAATCATCAATTTTAAAGGAATTAAAAACTTTTCAATTGACTTCAATCACATCACTTCCGTTTATGGTGCCAACGCCACCGGAAAAACTACAATCTTCGACGCATTTCTTTGGTTGCTTTTTGGAAAAGATTCCAATGATCGAAAGGACTTTAACGTTAAACCTCTAGACACTCAGGGCAACAAAAAAGACAGGACCGAAAACGAGGTCTCAGCTGTTCTTGCAATTGATGGTGAAGAAATAACCATCCGTCATATTCAAAAAGAAAAATGGGTTAAAAAACGCGGTGAATCAGTTTCGGAATATACAGGAAACGAGCATTTATATTTCTGGAATGAAGTACCAGTTCAAGCTGGGGAATTTCAGGCAAAGGTAAATGATCTTTTGAATGAAAAAGTATTCAAACTAATAACCAATCCCCTATTTTTTAATACAATGAGCTGGCAGGATCAAAGACAGGTACTGACTGAAATATCTGGAGAAATTACTGATTCCTTCCTTGTTGGAAAATATCCAGAACTGCAAAGCTTACTTGATAATCTGGATGGGAAGTCATTAAAGGAATTTAAGGCGATTATCTCATCTTCCAAGAAAAAATTAAAAGATCAATTAGAGGAAATACCAGGCAGGATCGATGAATTAGAGAGAAACAAGCCTGAACCTATCGATGAAAACGCAGTTATTTCGGAGATATCTGTTCTACAGTCCAAATACAATGATCTTGAATCACAGATCGAAAATAAAACAGAGGCTTACAATAAAGCGACATCTGACATCAATATCAAGATCCAAGAGAATCATGCAAAAATCCATGAGCTTAAACTTCAAAAACAGAATGTTGAAGCTAAACATAGATCTGAATACAATTCACAACTTACTGCTTCGCAATCGGGGAACAATGAAGCAAAATCAAGGGTATCATATCTAGAAGGTCAATTAAATATTCAAACCTCACAATTGGAGCAATTAAAGAAATCTCATTTTGATCACTTGACAAGGCTTTCCAAAGATAAGGAGGACATAGAATCAAGAATTGAAAGTCTTAGGGTTCTATTTAAATCTGTAAATGCAAGGGAACTCAATGAACATGAAACTCATTGCAGTGAATGTGGACGTGAGCATGAAATCCACAAATTAACAGAGGTTAGAGAAAAATTCAATTCAAGAAAAAAACAGGAATTGGAGGGGATTAATGTGCAAGGACAGGGACTTGCAAATGATCTAAAAAGAAGAAATGAAGAGGGAATCCAGGCAGTTGAGCAATTTGAAATTGCAAAAGCGGGAATTGAAACTTCTATTTCTAACCTAGAGAGTTCACTAGCCGAGGCTAAACAGAAAGTGGACGAAATTGCTTCAAGCACAATCGTTGTTTCTTCTATTGAGGAAAGATTATCAACTGATACAGAATATGATTACCTGGGTGACCAAATCCGAGAGTTGGAATCAAAAATCTTTGAAAAACCTGAAATCGACTTGGGTGATCTGAGGATACAAAAGGCAACAATAAACGCAGAATTAGATTCAGCTAAAAGAAAACTGACTATTAGTGAGCAGATTCAAAAAGCAAATAGCAGAATAGAAGAACTAAAACAATTAGAAACTACTTGGTCCAATGAGCTTGCCGCATTGGAAAAACAAGAATTTTCTGCCGAAAAATATGATCGAGCAAAATCTGAAGAATTAGAGAACAGGGTTAACGGTATGTTCAAGTTTGCAAAATTCACATTGTTCAATAAATTAAATAATGGTAGTGAAGAGCCAACATGTAAATCTACTTATAATGGTGTACCATTCAGCGACTTAAACACAGCCGGAAAAATCTTGGTTGGAATAGACATTATCAATACTCTTTCCGCGCATTACGGAGTAACAGCACCTGTATTTCTTGACAATAGAGAGTCGGTTTCAGCGATTCCAGATACTGCAGCCCAAATCGTCAATCTAATTGTATCGCAGGAGGATAAGGAATTAAGGGTGGCATAATGGCAAAAAAGTTTTATGCACCACAGAAAATTCCTCTAATCAAATGTGATGGATGTAAGTTCATTGAAAATGATGATGGAATTGTCATGTGGTGCAGTAAGATAAGGATGCCAAGGCCGTCCAAAACTTTAAAGAATTGTATTCATAAATTATTAAAATAAAATCATGTCAAATCAAAATCAATCAGTTGCAGTAGTTGAAGAAAAAAACATCACTACTCAAGTATTAAACAAAATAAATGCTTTCCAATCTTCTGGGGAGATCAGGATCCCCAAGGATTATAGCCCAGAGAACGCATTGAAAAGCGCTTGGCTCATACTTCAGGACACGAAGGACAGGAATAATAATCCAGTACTTCAATCCTGCACAAAGGAAAGTATTGCAAACTCACTTTTGAAAATGGTAGTTTGGGGCCTTTCTCCATTAAAGAAACAAGGAGATTTTATTGCCTATGGTCAGAATCTTGATTTTTCTCCTGAGTATACTGGGAATTTGGTTCTTGCAAAAAGATATGGTGGACTTATTAACCACAGTCAAAAAGCCATATTCAAAGGAGACGAATTTGAGTTTGAAACTGATCTCGAGTTCCCATATAGAACTAGAATCGTTAAGCACAAAAGGACTCTTGAAAGCATGGGAGGAGAAGTTATCGGAGCGTGGTTCGCTTACGAGCTTAGTGATGGCACAAAGGACGTTGAAATAATGAACATGGCCCAGATTAGAGCGGCATGGAACCAGGGGCAAATGAAAGGGAATAGCGGTGCTCATAAGAACTTCACCGACCAGATGGCAATTAAAACAGTAATCAACCGGGGTTGTAAATTGATTATCAGAGGTTCAGACGATAGCGTGTTATACTCCAGTTCTGAAGAGGAGATTGTTTATGATCCAGTAGTAGATAGCGTAAACACTTCAATTTCCACTAATGCTAATAAAAAGACTTTATCATTTGAAGAAGCTGAAGTGATTGAAGATAAACCTGTTTCAAAACATAAGGAACCAGAGAAAGAAGCTCCTGAGGCTAGTGCATTGAAGCCAAATGAAAATCCGGACCAAGCTACCCCAGAATTAGGATTTTAATGCAGCTACATATCATTAATAGCAATAGTGAGGGGAATTGCTACCTTTTCACCGACAATGAGAATAATACTCTCATTGTCGAGTGTGGGGTGAAATTCGATAAGATCAAGCAGGCAATGAATTTTGATTTTAGTAAGGTTGTAGGCTGCTTAGTTTCGCATGAACATGGGGATCACTGTAAAGGCGTTAAGGATGCTGTAAAATTTGGTCTGAACATTTATGCAACACCAGGAACCATTAAAGGTTTCAAATTTGAAAGCTATAGATTACATCCAATCAAAAAAAACATCAAGTTTAATGTTGGGCCTTTTGATGTAATTGCTTTTGATGTTCATCATGATACTTTAGAACCTTGTGGTTTTCTTATCAGGCATGAGGAAATGGGCACTACCCTATTCTTGACAGACACGATCTATTGTGATTATAAATTCCCAGGACTAATTAACATCCTTATTGAAGCAAATTATAGTCAGGATATTATTGATGAGAAATTGAGGGAAAATCGATTCTTGAGAAATAGGGTAATTCAATCTCACATGAGCGTGGAAACGGCAATTAAGACTTTAAAGGCAAATGATCTTTCGAAAGTTAACAATATTGTACTAATTCATCTTTCGGATAGAAATAGTGATGCCAAGGTTTTCAAGCAACGAATAGAAGATGCTACCCTAAAAACAGTCACTATTGCTACTTCTGGATTAACAATTAAAAACTTTAATACAACACCTTTTTAATTATGAGTAACAGTAATTCAGTCTCTATCAGCAGACAAAAATTAGATATAGATCAAGCTATTTCTCATTTGAATAATGAAAAATCAGAAATTGATTATAAAATAAAAGTCCTTAAAAGAGGAATTGAAGAATTGGAAAAAGGAGAAGATATCCTTAACAGTAATTCAATTCTTGCACAAGAAGTTGTAAAAATAATGTCAGGAGGAGTTTCCAATGGCCATTAAACCAATATTATTTTCTATCCCAATGGTACAAGCTATAATGGATGGAAGAAAGACCCAAACTCGACGTATAATATCTAAAGTTGACCAAATGACACCTTTTTCAGATAAGTCATTCTCATACCTTTCTATAGATGGGTGCTTTGTAATTGATAATGGCAATGGCAAGTTTATGGATGGTTTAAAGCCTAAATTCAGTATTGATGATGTTCTTTGGGTTCGAGAGACTTGGCAAAATAGTGAATATACATTAAATGGATTTACCTATAAGGCGAATGCACATCCAGAGAAAACAGGCAAATGGAAACCTTCCATTTTCATGCCCAAAGATGCAGCAAGGGTTTTTCTTAAAATAACTGGAATTAGAGTTGAAAGACTTCACGACATTTCTGAAGAGGATTCGATATCTGAAGGCATTGAAAAGATGTCAGTCTGGAAAAATAGATTAGTGGAAAATCTCTATACAAATTATATGAAAGATGGTAGAGGTCCACAAACACCTAGATTATCATTCTTTTCACTTTGGGAAGCGATAAACGGAAAGGATTCTTTGGCATCTAATCCTTATGTCTGGGTGTATGACTTCTGTAAGGTGGATAAACCTATAAATTTTATTTAACCTATTTATTATCTATTTGTATAACTAATTATAATCATTATGAAGAATGTAAATCACAAAGGAATAACAGTTAGGAGCTCAAGTTATCCCGAAGACTGGAATCCAAGCTCAATTCAGAGCTATAATAATTTCATGGCGCATGTTGTACTTCAAAATTTAAAGAATGAAGGAGTAACAAAAGGTTTGGGAAAAATTGAAATAACTATTAGGGCCTGCAAGCCAATACCAATTGGTGAAATTATCAGGAGACTATTAAATCAGACCGATGAATTCCAGATGAATAATGTCATAAACCAAGCAAATCAAATTATCAATCCAAATGAACATGATTAAAATACTGAAACCCTTAAACACTATTCTTAAAAACTTAGCAATGAAGAAAGAGAAAAAGGTTAGAAAGGATTCCGAATATAAGCTCCTCTTGGACAAGCTAGTAACAAATGGGATGGTTGAACTGAATGGTATAACCTACTATTCAATAGCTGATTTGACAATATCATTTTATGAAGGAAAGGAATGTGAAAATGAATAAATCATATAAAGATTAGAATTGCGGCTACCTAACAAAAAAAATAAAAAGATGAAACCAACCACTAAATACTCACTAAGGGAAAAAGCTTTGGCCGTTGAAATGGTTGTGAGTGGATATACTATTCTGGAAACTTCACGCCTTTTTTCAGCTTCTAGTAATACAGTTTCAAAATGGGTATCAGAATATTTTGGGTACAGAGGTGATGATCGAGAGATAATCACCCTTCCCTCTAAGATCAACGATATCATTGAATCTGGTGATATTATCGATTATCAACAAAATAAATGACAACACACAAGTTTAGACACATATGGTAAACGCATTCATATTACAACATAAACCATTCGTTCCTCAAATGGTAAAGAATCCAGAAGCAATTAGATACATCGTCGTGGATCTATTTTGTGGAGCAGGGGGAACTACAACAGGATTTGCAAAAGCAAAGGATAAGGACGGAAACCAAATTGCAATAATTGCAGCTTGTGTCAACCATGACCATAAAGCAATCCGGAGCCATTGGGAAAACCATCCCGAAGTTTACCATTTTGAAGAAGATATCAGGATCATGGAACTTGCTCCATTGGTCGATATCGTCAATCTTTATAAAAGGCTATATACCAATGCCAAGGTTGTACTTTGGGCTTCACTGGAATGTACCAATTTCAGCAAAGCTAAAGGCGGTCAATCTAGGGATGCTGATTCCAGGACTTTAGCGGATCACCTCGATAGATATGTCATTGCTTTAAGTCCGGATTATGTCCAAATCGAGAACGTAGTCGAGTTCATGTCATGGGGGCCACTAAATGAAAATGGAAAACCAATGAGCATGAAATCCGGAATTGATTGGATGAGGTGGAGAGAACATATTAAATCTTTTGGATATCGGGATGATTGGCGAGAATTGAATTCAGCGGATTTTGGTGCCTATACCTCAAGGAATAGATTGTTCGGTTGTTTTGCAAAAGATGGTCTTCCAATCGTATGGCCAGAACCTACGCACTCAAAAACAGGATCCAATAAAACCACCCTTTTTCGCAATGATTTAATAAAATGGAATGCCGTAAAGGACCTTTTGGATTTTGAAGATGAAGGGGAAAGTATTTTCAATAGGAAAAAGCCTTTGGTTGAAAATTCACTTAAACGTATTTATGCAGGATTGATAAAAGAAGTAGCTGGAGGTAAGGATAATTTTATCTTGAAATATAATTCAATGAACAGACAGGGTAAGGTTGTTGCACCTTCAACTGATGATCCTCTTCCTACCATCGCCTGTCAAAACAGATTGGGTTTAGTTCAAACATCCTTTATTACCAAATACTTTTCAGGTAGGCCAATGAATAAAATTGCCTCTGTGGACAATCCATTAGCTACAATAACGACAGCTGCTAATCAAGCCTTAGTTAATGTTACTCCTTTTGTTTTGACTTCATCTTTCAAAGGTATTTCTAAATCAGTTTTTGAACCAGTACCCACAATCTTAGCAAGTAGAAAACATCATTATTTAGTGAATCCATGTTTCCTGACTAAATATTACGGAAACGACAAAGGATGTGAATCAATCAATGATCCGCTTGATACAATTCCCACTAAGGATAGATTTTCATTAGTTCAGGCCCATTGGCTAGATAAGCAATATTCTGGAGAACATAACCATCAATCTATTGACAAGCCAGCAGGAACTATTTTAACGTCCGACAAACATGCTTTAATGACAGTGAAAGGGTTTATCAACAATCCTTCACATGGAGGCCATACGATGCATGTTGAACAACCATGCGCAACGATTATAGCACGTCAAGACAAGGCCCCTCTTTATTTCATCCAATATACTATGGATGAAAATGTAAGAATTGAAATCTATGAAGAAGATTCAGAAACAATTATCAAGATCAAAGACTTCATGGCATTGTATGGATTATCCGATATCCGTATGAGAATGCTCAAAGTTTCAGAGTTGAAGTTAATCCAGGGATTTCCTGCGGAATATAAGCTTTACGGAAATCAATCGGATCAAAAGAAATTTATTGGTAATAGTGTAGTTCCTCATGTTGTTCAAGCTTGGGCTGAATGTCAAGGTGAGGAGTTATTAAAAATGGTTGCATAATACGAGCCGACAATAAAGTAATCGGCTCGTAAAGCGTACACTAAAATAATATTTTACATTTAAAATTCAAATCAAATATCACGTTTTTGAAAAAAAATTATTAAAATTTTTTAATTTCCGAATTGTTAAATTAAATCAATTATTCGTCCCCCTTGTAATAACTAAATTATTAGAAAATTTATAATAAGAAAAGAAACCAAAATATTTTAATGCAAGATGAGCATTTGCTGGACTTTTCAGTCTAATATGGACATTGTCCAATATATACTTATATAATCCCGCAATATTAGAAGGTGTAAAAACTGTTGCTTTAGAAACAATAAATGATAAATCTAAAATATCTGCATTACCATCAATTACAAAAAAGACATCAATCCAATCATGATTATTTTTTAGGCTATTATAATTTGGCAAGTTTTCTAAATAAGAGTAATAAGTTCTATAATCATATACTGTTACTGCACCCATCACACTCTCTATACTTATGTTATCAATAAAATCGGGATTTTTAGGATTTCCATTTGAAAATTTACCTGTTTTTATTACAAATATATCGGGGTTGTAATCCGAATTAGATACATAAAACGTTTTATTGTTAATAGTAAAACTACCCACAGCAATTTTATTTTGACCATTTGTATAAGTGAAACAAAAACATAAGGTTATTAAAAATAAGATTTTCTTCATAATTTTCATTAATTACAATCAATACCACTATTAAATATTAATTTCAATGCCATAGGTTTTAAATCAGTGGCAATTTCTGATTTATTATAACTAAGAGTTGTATTATTTTTCCATAAACTTAATTGATTAAAATACAGCTGTTCGAATTCCCTTGATTGAAAATATTGTGGCTCGTCCTTTTTATTTGCTAAAACGGAAATAAAATCTCGGTATTTTTCTATGATTTCCACTGAATTATTAGATATATAATAATTTTTTCCTACAATATCTCTCCAGAAAATTGGATGTTGATAATACTTCGCTATGTCTTGAAAAACCATTCTCTCAAATTCAACATTAATATAACCAGGAGAATATTCAACAACAGTTAATTGTGTTGTTGGGTCAGTATATGTGGTTTTCCCAAATTTAAAAGAATCATATGCGGCTAAATCTTGAAAAGCATGAAAAACTTCATGAGCAAGGTATTCTGCATGTTGAAAACTACCTTTAGTTCCTGTTACGAGCGTATCATTTTTATTGTAATTCAATTTATAGTCATCGTCAAGGTCTATTTTAAACTTTGCTGTGGAGGGGAATAATTCTAACATTTTTTTATAGATACAAGATTCTTCCATCTCATTGAATCCAATATTAAGATCCTTTAAATCAATACTATCTAATAATGATGTATCAACAATTGCAGGTATTTTATTGTTTAGGTTCGAATTGTTACCACTTCCCGTAGAACCGCCACCAGAGTTTTCTCCTCCGCCACCTGGTATTTCAGGCATATCAGGCAAATCAATAATATCACAAACAGTTTCCGTTCTAAATCCACATATTGGGGCATCTGAGGAACCATTCAAGCCATCAACACAATGCCATCCTAATACAACAGTTTCACACACTTGAAATCGAATCAAAGCTTTATTTCCAACATTCCTACTTTTATTGGTTTTGTTACCGATAATAACCTTGGATTTTATTTTATCTTTATCTAGATTTCCGTCCTTAATATAGGTTATTCCAACATTTCCAATAAAGTAATCCTCAACAAGAATTTGTCCACTAAATTTAGAAATATTTTTATTACTATCTGGAATTAATGTATACATAACATAATTAATAGTATCATTTAAATTCGATATTTCAAGCCAAACTTTCTTATTAAAAAATTGTGATCCATCCTTATTTCTTATTTGTTGTGGTAATTTTAAGACAACCGGAACAAATGTTTTGTCATTTTTCTTCACAGCATTACTCCAATCAATTGTTCTTTCCATTGACTGTCTATAATTGTATGAAACTTTTATCCCATTTTTAAAAAATTCAGTTTGCTTTAAATAGAATTGTTTTTGTAGTTCAATTAATTCAGGGTCTAATCTTTCTTTTTCAAATATTTCATATTTATTACAGGAATTTAATAAAACAATAAAAAACAAGAAAATTGACCCGTAAAAGAGTAGATTTTTTTTCATAACTAGTTGTAATAATTGGCATTTATTAACTGTAGCCTAAGTTAAGTAATAATCTTCAATAAATATAATATATATACAAATTAAATTTTCTTTCTTTTAAACTCACCCACATACCCTTCCAGTTTTGCTAATATGTCCTGGTTTCTCTTATTTGCTATATCCAACCATTTAGCACAGAGTCTTACCGCGTACATAGGATTGACTATCTTGAATTCCTTAAAGTTGTTGAACTTTCCTTCTGAATGCACTACAGTATGCCAGTTTTCTTCAAATTCTTCTGGAGTAAAGAATAGTTGACGTTTCTCATAATAGATCCAACACCCGTTTACCCTTGCTGTTTTTACAAGGGATAAAACATCACTAGGAGTTTCTTTATTTCTATTGATCCATTCTGGGGCTGACATGGCTCAAAATTACTAATATTTTTAGTAAAAACTAAAAAGACATCTTTTAAGATGTAAGCTCAAAATCGAAATGTTCAACCACTAGAAGAGTTTATTTATTATTGCTTTGGATGAATTTTTCAATCAATGTATTTAGCTCTTCAATATCATTAATAGTAACAGTCGTCAATTTACGTTTATCCTCTATTGCGTGATTAAATTCTTTATAGATCGAATTGCCTAGCTTGATGATTCTATCATCAAATAAACTTTCTTCATTCCATGAATTTAGAATTTCATGCAAAAAACCAATTAGTTTGGAGAGATGGTCCCAATTAGGACTCTCTTCATCTATTTTTTCAAAGATATTCAGAAAGAAATAAGCATAACGATTGAATTCCATAATCTTATCTTTTACATATAATGAAATGGTCACTTCCGTCTTCTGTTATACTCATCACATTAAAATCTGTATAGGAACAGTAGTCATTTAGAACTTTTGTTAGATTCACATGATTACCTAGGAAGGGAACATCTATGGAGGTAAAATAAAAATTTCTTTCGGAATATCTCTCAGTGAAGAATTTGTTGAGTAGAAATATTTTCTCTAGTCTAGAAGTGTGTGGAGACATGACTTTTTTGATATAAAAATATCAAAAATCGTAATTATTGCAATTCAATAAATTAAATATGCGTAATTATTACCATGTATTGGTATAAATTCAAGTATTAATACTCATTTATTTTTATTTGGTTTATTAAGAAGAATTTTCAAAATTTCCTTTCTTAAGACTGAATGTTTTTCCAATACTGCAATTACATACTTATTTGCTTTTTCTAGTGACCTATTATCCCGAATCCAAATTGCGTGATTCAGAACAAAATTCTTTATGTCAATATTTGGACTATCTTTTAACTTATGTCTTGATATTTTCATAAACTATGAACCATTCTTAAATAATATTGTTGAAAATTTATAAAAAAAGCCACTTTAAAAATAGTGGCTTTTCAAATCGATCTATCCCAAATTGATCGATTTTATGATAATCAAATATTAATACTTTCCTAAAGTAAGCCACCCTTTTTAGGGTGGCTAAAATAACGCATTACTAAGTATACATTGTATAAACTATAAGGATAACAATAATTGTTATCGAATTGTTTTTTATACAGGTTTCTTATTACGAATCCCAAAGAACCACCAAGCTAGGAAATATTAAAACCTTTTCAATTCTAGATTGCTTATATAAATGCATTAATAGCTAGCATATTCCCCAATAACTGATTATTATTGGGAGGGTTTAAATTCCCCGTTTCGTCATGGTCTCGGGGATTTTTTATATATTTGGGAATCATGTCTTAGCATGTAAAAATCAGTTTAGTTGCCCCAATTGTTTTTCAGCATTCGATTGGGGTTATTTATGGCTTCTTGTTAAATCCAAAGAACCACCATGTAAGGATAATATAAATGCTTTTATGATGTGGCATTTTGCGGTTTATTTAAAAATTTGGTTCAATTATATTTGGTTCAATAATAAAATACCCTCAGTTTCATTGTTAAATTTATAATTGAATTGTAAAACAAAAATATTTATTTAATTTAGTCATATCGAAAACTAATCAATTATTACAAAATCTAAATATGAATGTTGCTGAAATCCTTCGCCGTGTTGAGATTGTTAGACCGGAAATGAATTATTGGTTTGTTAGAACTAATGATGGAACTCTATTCGACGAATTCTATGAAAACAAATTCATTGCTATTGGATGGGACTATTTAACTTTGACTGAAATCAACACATTACCAGAAGAAGTAATTAGAAAGCGGATAGCTGAGAATGAGAATTTGGATCCTACAACCTTTAAAGGTAAAGGGGCTATAACTTCCATACTCAATAAACTTAAAACCTTTGTATCTTTAAAAAAGGGCGATGTAATTGTCATGCCTAGCAAAAATTCAGACAGGTTAGCTTTTGGTAGAATTTCTGAAGATACCCCTTATACAGCGGATGCAAAAAGTTTCACCAAGAGATTCAATGTAGCTTGGTATGATATAAAGAATATAAATGATCTTAATGCAATTTTTTATCAAGTCAAATCTAATCAACATACTATTAGTTCAATTGATCGGTTTGCACCTTATATTGACCGAGTAATAGGTAATTTGTTTGAGAAAAACAATATGACCCATTATGTGTTAAAAATTGAGAAAGAGGATGATATAAGTTTTGATGATCTTAATAATCTAATGACTAATATTAAGATTCTAATAAAGAGAATAAATACTCACTTTCATTTTGATGAAAACACAGATGAATTCTTTGTAAAAGTAAATTTACAGTCAAAAGGTTCATTGGAATTAATAAAGTCTGGGAAAAGCTTAGCAATTTTGGCATTCCTATTGTTCTCTTCCTCATGTGGCAATTTAGATAGAGAGGTGGATAGGGACATCTCATCTTTTGTAAAAGAAAATAGAATAATCATAGAACAAACAACTAATACTATCGATACTCTGAAAGGGAATACAGAAGAACTCATAAAACCTTTTAAAAATAAAAATGGAAAATAGCTTTATAGGCGGATCTGAGAATTTATACAAATATCTAGTTACAATAGGCCTTCTACTTATTGTAGGTTCTGTTTATTATCCTTTAAAAGAAAAACAAAGCTTAGAACTATTAAAAATCGAGTTGCAAGCAGAAGTTAAGCAGCTTTCGGTAAAAGTCAAAAGCAATGCAAAAGCTGTGGAAGAATTGAAAAATAAAGGTATGGGGAATTTAGATTCTGTGGCTTTATTAAAAACTTCAGAGTTAAATGAACAAAACCAAATAAAGCAGTTAGAAACAGAAAGAAAACTTTCCGAAATAAGCAATCGATCGTGGTATATAAAGCTTTATAATATTTTGTTTTGGTGTTTTTTCCCTATCGGTATTGTTTTGTGCACTTTTGGATTTATTAAATGGAACAAAGTAAAGAAATGTGACGACGAAATAAAAACCCTTGAGTTAAAGAAATTGAAAATTGAAGTTAATAACCTTAATAAAAATAAAGATTAGATATAATTATATTAATTTATTTTATTTTTTCCTAAACCCAAAGAACCACCAAGCTAGGATAATAATTAGAATTGCAGCACCGATGAACCAACCTAAGTTGTTGACAAAAACAGCCCATTTGTCTGGCACTGATTCTTTGATAATATGATTTTCCTTCTGAACTTCCTTTCTGCCTTCATTTTCCATACTATCCTTCTTTTTGTTAAGGTTGGAGATGATGTCCTTAACAATGTTCTTTGCTTCATGAGTATTCCTTTTGGCATCCTGAATTATGCTATCGGCCTGAAAGGTCATTGAACCATCTGGATTCAATTTTATTTCAGTCCCTTTTGTGGGATAGACCTTTGTCTTTTCGTTAGTCTGAAGGTTTGATTTGACTTCAATCTTAGACCGGTTAACCTTATTTTTTTCGGTTTCAAGGGTAGACTTGGTCTCTTTTGAAACCTCAACAGATTTTAAAGTCTTGTCAATCCTTTTTGACTTCTTGAAAAGTCCGCATCCCGATAACAGGATACAGACTATGATTATGACCAGATTTTTCATAGATCTTCTAATTTTTTGGTAATCTCTTCCAACTTTACGCTGATAGAATCCAAGGGTTGGACAATATCGTCGATACTTTTGGCAAACTTATGTTCTTCAGTTTTCCTGTAAGGGGTTGTGGACACACTAAGTACCAGGACCACCATTAGTAACCATTTCATCTTTTGGCTCCTTTCTTTTCTTTTAACTGTTGGGCAACGCTGTCTACCCTGACCACCGCACTATCTACTTTTGTTGCGGATTCATTTACCTTGTTGACTGCCGGCGTGACCATATCGATCATTTTTTCATATAACCTTTCCTGCTGCTCGAGCATTTTATCGTTCATCTTTCGTTCAACATCCCTAGAATCATTGTTGAAATAGATCACCCAGGAGAAAAGCATCTGAAATCCACCTACTATTACTATCAAAGCATAGGTTACGGGAGAACCCATAACTTGTTTGAAAGTCGCTTTCGGCTGCTTTCCGTTTCCCTGTACTTCCTGTGGATCCTCGGCATTGGGGCAATTGTCATTTCTCATCGTTACTTCACCATATTTGCGTAATACGCTGTTTTATTGATCCTGTCCTGTAGACCGTTCGTTCCTCCGTTTACACGCTTGGTAACTGCTAAGATGCTGCTACGGGAATAATCCTCAGCTAATGCCCAGGTACCGCGAGTATCGAACTCTTTTAGAGCTGTTGAGAAATAAAATTCAGCTGTTTCGATAAGGTCCGGATTTTCGTATAACCTCTGACCACCGTAATTTTTATAATCGGATCCACCGGTACATTGCAAAGCCCCACCTCCACGGTACTTGAAGCCATCACCGACCTTGATATTTCCTAGTTCCTTGGCTTTTTTTGGATTGCCTAAACCATAGACACGCTCAGCTAATTCCCATGGATTACCAGCTAGACGGCCAGCTTCAGCCACTGTTACCTTTGCTGAATGTTTACCCACTCCAAAAATCTGCATGATGCGTGGGGCTGTGTAGTTCATGTTTTCTCTACCAATGGTAAAACCTCCGCTTTCATGGTGGATCTGGGCAAAGAAATGTACAGTTTGGACAATGGTCTTTCCAAAGTGCCTAGCAAATTTGGTCAGAGTTTCTCTACCGATATATCCATCAGCATTAGCTCCTACTAATCGCTGCAAATCTTTTATTCTTTCTATCCTTGCCATTTTACCTTTTCACCTGTTTTCATTTTATTTCCTATCTTTAATTCGCTGATATACTCTCTCTTTATCAGTAATTGGTTACAAGCCCAATGGTATATGCGCTGTTGGGCTTTTCTTTTATTCACTTCATACGATTCTCTAATCCATATTTTTTATTTCCAATATTATTTACCTACCTTTAAATAGGTTCTTGATTCTCATAGATATGAGAAGAATTAATAACGCCCAATGGATTTCTCGCAATTTTTTATCCATTGGGTTTTTTGTTTTCTATTTAATTTTTATTATCTTAAATGAATTCATAGAAACAAGCATTGTATCTTTGTTAAACCCAATGGAATTGATAGAGCCATTGGGTTTTTTAATAACTTTATTTTCACTTGGATAAAATAAAATCATAAAAAAAAATATTAATAACCGTATTCCCATAGCGCTATCGATAAATGTGGATAGCGCTATTGCATTTCTACTCAGGTAATAACCAATGAGTATCTAAAAATGTAAACCGAGATTTCAAGTATACCATCATCTGCTCTATTGTTGGCTCGTTGTTGGAATATATAGAAGCCCACTTAGCTATATCAGCCTCATACATTTCCCTAGGAACACATTTAGTCTGTTTGATATAATAAGGCATTATGTTTTCTACTGTCAAGAACCCATTTCTTCTATACTTAGTATACATTGCTTTTATCTCTGGCGCATACCTAGTCTTAAACGTACCCCATCCGTCAGCGTTGGATACCCAGCTAGAAAAAGTTAATATACTCTGACTTCCAGTACTACCTAGAACGTGATCCATGTCGTAGGGTATTATAGCCCAGTTTTTGCTATCCCATGTTATAAGGTTAACATTATTCCCGTCTATATCCCAGTGACCAAACACTTCTATTAATATAGCGTATATAACCCAGTAGGGGAGTATTATATAGTCTGCATGCTCTGTCCATCTAGTATTAATCTGACTTGTAAAGTCGAACAACCTAGTTATGTTAGCTAAAACCACTGGATCCGGTATGACATCCCCAACGCCTCTAGATATTTCTCCTTGATACCCGTCCATTTTAGGGCTTTTAGCCTCCCATTCAGTATGGTTAAATGGTTCTGATATCCTGGACGAATACGTAAGAGAATCTAGGTATATATGATCTTTATTCTCGTTATCTAGAGCGTAATTTTCTCTAGTTTTTTTTAGCCTAAGTGTATATAAACCATAGAAAGAACCCCTGTTAAATAACCCTACTACAATTCCGTCAGTATGGTATTTAGCGTCTGATATCCAAGCTTCATTCTTCCTAGGTGTTGGATTCAATGATATAACCTTGTTATTAACCTTGTTTAAAGGGTATTCTAGTGTAGCCAGCATAGCTCTCCATACTCTACCTGTACAAACGTCCTTAGATTGAGTCCTGTCCGTAGCGTATGATTTTAAGTGAAAACTATCGGTACTTATAAAATCCCCTATCTTAACTTTTAGTTTCTTGTCTTCTGAGTTTAATAGATCAAACGTAAACCCTTTTTTAAGGTAATTAGCAGTAAAGTGACCTTGTATACTCATTTTGCACTTAGATTGTAACACTGGTTTTCCGTTGACCATAAACCGAGCAGTTCCACTTGTTTTGGTTCTATTATCAGACGCATCTGTAGGTATTTCTATATCCAAGTGAATCTCCATGAAGTCAGGTCTATCTATAAAAACCTCCCTTAATTCAGTTAATGCAGTATCCCCAACCTTAGCCATTTCGTATACGTCTTGTACTGATATTTCCCCTATCTGCTTGTTCATAAGGGTAAGTTTAGGTGTATATCTAGTTAGCGGCTCACCTCTAAGAGTTAGTCTAATGTAGTCTATGCCTCTATCCATCGGTAAATCTATCTGACGATTATTTAGCTGAACACCATCCTCTACACCTGCAAATGAGGATGTATATATCCAAACACCTTCATCTGGATTTCCATTAGAACCTTCTTTATATCCAGCTAAAGAACCTCCCACAATATTCAATACTGCTGTAAGTTCTACTGAATTGAATCCAGCTACATCTATGTTTTGAGACTGCAAAGAAAGACCCGGCCAAGAAACAGGTTTTAATTGGTTATCCTGAAATCCATCTATCATCCCAGTGTCAGACATGGTTAATGATATTTCGTTTTTATTTTTAAGTGATTTTACAGATGTTGAGTCCACTATTTGCTGAGCGTCAGTCTCTCTTACTTCTGGGCCGATAACGAAAACCTTTCTAGGCTCTTTTGGCCAATACCTACTAGCGGAGTGTCCCTGAAACGAAACATACGTGTCTTTATCTATAGAAACTTCAAACGGTGTATAACTCCCTTCAGCGTAAGGAAATTTTAACAATGGACCTATGTAACTAGTTATGTCCTCAGACGAAAAGGCGTTAACCAAATCTTTAGAGCTGTCACTTAGCAATAAACCGCTTATTACGCTTCCAGCTTTAAATAGTTTAGGTTGAGTATAATTAAATCCTCCGTCATTATTAAAGTTTCCGTTCTTATCTATATACCCAGACATCCAATTTAATTCGTTACTTATATCTGTTTTGACGTAAGATGTTTTCCATCTCTCAGCCTGTCTTTTTATGCCAGAATCCAAGTAGGACGCATCAACCTCCTTTGTTAGAGATCCGTTAGGGTCTGTTGGTCTAAGCAATATACTATACCCAGATAATGACCTGTCTTTAGGAAAATTCAGAGCTAGATATCCGTCGTTAGTTATTTGTACCGTCTTCCCTTGACTTCCTCCGGGCCCCATAACACCAAAAGTTTGTAGGGGGTTTTTTATTTCAGGAGTACTGTATACCCCAGCAAAAAAAGCCCCGTCGTAACCGAACCAATATATGTTCGCAGTAGTCCCTGCCCCCACTTTAACGGTCGCATATCTCATACCTCCATTTTCGGATATACCAGTCCCAGACGAGTTTATAAACCAATCATCAGTCCATTTGAGATCACTAACAGCATCATACGGAGGAACTTCTACTATCCACTTTTCATCGTCAGAACCTCCTACTTTTTCGATCCATTTAACCGAGGTACCTGGTACATCCGCAGCTACAGCTGATTGTCCTGGAGCAAGTTCAAAAAGTCTCTTATCATAGAAAACCTGTGCACCATTGGAATATGCCTGTGCAACCCAATAAGTAATTGATTTACCATCTGCACCTTTAATTCGATTTCCCATGGCCTTTAAAACCCAGTTAGGACTTATCCATTCGTAAATCCATTCTTTATCCTCTGAGGCAGTATAGTTCTGTCCATTCCATCTATATACTCCAGGAGAAGCCTTAGCCCATCTGTAATCAGTGGTGGTTAAAGCATTCATGATTTTTGGGGAGCCAACAGTTCCCCCTACAAGGGATTCCAATTGGGAACCCTGACTTGCAAAGATACCCTTCGCTGTGTCCTTGTCTATTTTCTTCCCTTTTGAAGTTCCATTGTCAACGATAATATGTGTAAAATCATCAACCTCCTCAAAAGCGTCTTTCCATTGTTTAGCTGGTAAAACTGCCATATCTAAAATTTCTTATAATTCACTACTTAATCCCTGTCTAACTAGAAGACCATTTACGTATTCCAAAAAATAATTTGTTGCACCATAACTGTAATGAAATATCCCTGATTCCCCTTGTCTGGTGCCAACAAAGACATCACCGTCCATCCTTAAATCCTGCAGCATTCTCACTTGACCGTTAAAAGTTGAAATTCCACTAAGAACCTCAATAGCTTGGTATGATCCTGAACTTGGCATATTAATTCTAACCCCAGTTGTTTTAGAAGTATTACCATCATTTTGGATATCCAAGAGTGCTGAGGTAAGACCCAACTTTATAGATGAATCCTTTGGAGTAGGACCAGGTAATAAACGACTACTAACCCATTGAATACCATCTCGGTTTATCCTGAACCTTATTTGTTCTGTTCCTGCAACATAATAGTAAAGACCGTCAGCATCTATGGAAAATGGACCGATCTTACTGTTACCTGTCACTACCATATTCAAAGCCTCTATGTACTGAGCAAAGAGTTTCTTCACATTGATATAATATGCAGTAATGGAATCCGTGATGATCTGACCCCCTGAAATAACAGTATACCCTTTTGTTGACTGTAAGCTTCTGACTCCTTCGATAACGGATGAAAGGATCCCTAGGTTAAAATGCCAATAACCAGGCTCAGATTCAGTAGTCATTTCTGTTTCGCTAAGCACCCATGAACCCAATGGTTGGGTTTGACTACATCTTGCTGTCAGATAATAAGGCTTTAAAGGATCAAGTTCATTTATTGAAAGTCCTGTAAGTTCCCATATATATTGGTCAGGATCGATCTTAAACACCTTATGGATGAGCTGACCTCCAGAAATAGAAAAAGAGTTTGGATCATTGCCCTCATTTACGATATACGTTACATTCTCTAAGTCATAAATCATTGACTGTGCCCCGAAAAACCCTACAATTCCTTCGATCAATGGCTTTTCCAGATTTCCATCCGGATCTATGACCTTGCCTTTGAATTCATTAAGTGCAATTATATTTCTCCTGTCATTTTCCCAAGATGTTCGGGTAGCCTGTTTTACAACCTCCTTTGTCTCTTTGATATCTCGTTCGATTTTTTGAACCCTGGAATAGGTTACATCTCCTCCTACCTCACAGGTAAATTTCATTCCAGGAGTAAGGATCTCAGGAAATGTTCCAGGAAAGGAAATATAAGTCACTCGAAGAACCTCATCAACTATACCTAATGAAGTGTCACTAACCTCAATAAAATCACCTTCATTTGGATACACGGTTTTCCTTTTGGCATCTAGTACATCAATATCAAGAGCATAAATAACTCGTGGAACCTTATTCGAATCGACAAACTCCTGTACCTTTTCCTGAAGTTCAAGTAATGCAGTATCAATGTAGGCCTGTGGTAACCTAATGCCCACAATAGTATAACTATCACCTACTTCTGCACGATAATAACCAAAAGGGGTAAGTTTTCCGTTACTGTCTTTATTGGCTTCATATCGTATTTCCTTTCTCTCATGATTATAGGAAAGTATCTTAAATTCCTGGTTCATCAGTGCACCATTCTTAAAGATTATTTTAGGTTCAGTTCCAGCGATGAAGTGTCCATTAAGGTCAAAATCCAATGTTGAATCTTTAACAATAAACGTCCCCTCATTGTATTGATCAATGTCTGAAACTGTTGAAGGTCTTTGAGGGTATATTTCTACATTCTCATAGGTTTTTTCAAATGGCCCATTCGCATCTATACTTTCTTGATCTTCTATTACATTTGGTAGCATCAAGATCTCGTAAGGATAATCCTTTGGTAGGTTTTGAGAGCCTCCGATTCCGTATGCCCTATTTACTAACATTGAGTTATCTATAGTTTTTCTTTCGATGCTGTATAGACCATTGTTCTTCCCATAGGAAAGTTTTATTGATGTTTCTTGTCCTACTGTTTTTTTAATAGAAATAACTTTTTGCCTAATCTGCCATTCACAACCAGCAGCTTCAGCGATCATATTTAATGCATCCCAGAAATTGGTAGCCCTAAAATCCAAATGGAAAACAGGAACTTCCTCCAATTCCCCTACTGTCCATCCTCCTTCTGGATCTTTTGAGTTTAAAGATTCTAAGAACATGAACATATGGGATTCAAGATCACCATCATAGGGGAAAATTATTGCACCCTCATCTTGAATTATCCATCTTACTAAGGAATGTCTAGGACCTTGAAAAATAAAATCATTTTGAAATAAATTAGAGGATAATTTTTTAGCATCAGGATTCTTGTTTATGGTCAAAACCTCATTCTGATAAACAAGATGGTCACCAATCATTAGATCAAGTTTTGAGGGTTCCTGAAGAGAGAAAGCAAGAGTATGATCCCCCATTAGTTTTCGGGAAAACACCGACCTTTCAAGAGGTAATTTAATTATTTCGATTCCCTGTCTAAATACCTGTACTTTCATTAGAAGTTCTGTCTTATTTCGTCAATAATTATGTACTCATTATCCTCAGTTAATATATAAGCTTCATCATCAGCCAGTCGGAACCAAGTTTCGGTTGGTTCAAAATTGTTCTCTAGATTCAGTGTGAATTCACAATAAATTCTCCCATTGGTAAATAGGGGTACCATGTTTCTAAATGAAGGTGAATCTTGGTACCTTAAATGGAATCCCCTACCTAGTGTATTGCTAAAAAAGGTAAAACCAGAAGGACCTGAAATCAATTCAAGTATACGTGATCGCTTTACTTGAAGGTCGGCAACACTTTCAGCTATTAAATAACAGTCAATATTATACTGAAGTGTTTCATATACAGTAGGTGAAACATTATCATAATCTTTCCCGTGTTCATCTGACCAATTATTAAAGAATCTTTCCTTTGGTTTTGGATATTTCAAGAGTTGAGAAAATAGGCTCCCTCTCTTGAAGTGAAGGCCTAATCCATCTGTATTTAGAGTTTCAATAGAAAACATTATATGTTTGCCCCTCCCAAGCTTTTGTCAATATTCCTTAAGTATGTAAGAGACTCTGCTGTATTGTTTGATATTTTTAAAGCTTCATTTGCAGTATTGAAAGTGTTGACTTGTATTGCATTGAGAGCTACTAGTTTATCGTTAGCAATAGCTATTAGATCTACCTGTGTTTTACCATTCGCCTGAATAGCCAAAAGTTGTTGCTTGTTTAGATCATAGGTTGATCGGAATAATCCCACCAATTCGGAACCTGTATTTTCAGAAATCTGCCTAGCAATAGTTTCTGATTTTAGATCAGATGAAGCTTCTGAATTGGATAATCCCAATATATCTTTGATATCATTTAGTCTTTTTTCACCTTCTTCTTTTAGTTTATTCCATTCATTGTTAAGTTGGTCCCTCTCTGAAGCAGTTATACCATCCTCAGAAAAATCATCAAGTAGGTCATACCAACCTTTCATTTTTTCTTGAAGGAATTCTCTGGAAAACTTCTGAATCATATAGTTCTCCATTACCTTATTAAAGCCATCTGACCAGGCTTTTCCGGCATCCATTCCTTCGTTCAAGAAAAGAGATGTAACATCACTAAGTAAAGAAGAGAATGCATTACCAGTCCTTTCTTCAGCACCTTTTCTTAATGTTTCTTCATAGAGTTCAATTTGTTGCTCTAATTGATCTAGCATCCTTTGAGTATTATCATCAATTCCACCACCACTTATTGCAATTTGGGACTGAAGCTTTATAAGTTCCTCTCTAGCTTTTTTGATATCTTTTGGTAGTTCAGGTAACTTGCTATATTTATTCAAATCTTTGAATATTCTGACTACTTGGTAATACTCTTTGGATGCAACCGAAAAGGACCTTTGTATCTGCTTTTGAGATTCACCATTATTTAGTCTCTCCAAAATAGAATTGGTAAAGTTGTCGTTTGTCAACATGAAACGTCCTGAAAGCTGATTACTTAAATCAGAATATGTTTTAGAAATTTCTGTGAGCTTAGACTCATATTCATTAAGCCTTTCAGTACCATATAGGTCATTAATGATCTCCAATTGCATCTGAAGCGCGAGGGTCATTGCTTCAGTAGCTTTTAATTGTCTGTCATTTGCGGCTAGAATCTCAGCTTGTTGTTCTTCATTGCGTTGCTCCCTTTGCTTATTAAATAAGCTACTTATTGACGAGCCGATGCCAATTACAGCTCCAACAATTGGAAGGGCAGCACCAATAGTCTGAAAGGTTTCTGAAAGCTTTTTATTAGTAAAAATGCTCGATAAAGAATTTGCAACTTGACTCGCTACTCCTACCATAGCGCTGAGAGATTTTAGGCCGCCATCTAGCTCAGTACTAAATGTCAACGCACTTTCGACTAAGTTGCCAAATTCATTTGCCACCCGAGCTATATTGTCAAGGTTTCCTAATTCTGCATCCTTTGCACCCTTATCGAAGAATTCCCCAAAAAGCTTTTTAAGTCTTGCTTTTTCTTCATCAGTTGCTTTCTCCATTCCATCTATTAATTTAAAAATGGAATCCTTTCCTGTTTGAAAGGCAGTTCCAAGCATGACTTGTGTCGATTTTTCAATATCTTCCATAGCTTTCTTGAACTGTGGAGAAGAATTAATTAGTGATTCCAAATCTGATTGAAGCACTCTTTTTAAAGCATCAGTTTGTTCTTTTGATGCTTCATCGCCTAATTCTTTAACAGCCTCTGCATACTTTTTGCGTATCGCATATTCCTGTTGTCCAAAGGTTTGAGCTAATTGTAAAGCCTTAGCATATCTTTCACGGGATTTAGTTTGATCTTCTTTGTCTAGTGCATCAAGCATTTCCTTCAAAGCCTTTGCACGCTCTTCCTGAGCTTGAGTTAATTTAACATTGATACCAGTAAAGGGAGCCAAAGATGCAGTAGTTTGAAGTGCTGTTATCGCTAGGTATTCTTTTTTAAGCTTTTCCCGATATTCTTCTGCGAGTTCAGATTGGGTACCAAACATTTTTTTTGCAGCATCGATACCATTTTGTTCTACGTATGAATGGAATTCAGTGTAAATAGCCCTTTGCTCATTCAATTGTTTCAACAAAGCATTTGTACTTTGTCTAGTTTCAGCTTCATTAATCTCAAATCGTTCAGCTGAAACAAGTTTTCCTTGATCAACCTTCTGCCCTTTATTTTTAGGGTCAGCTAAGAACTTTCTAATTTCCTCACGGATTTTAGAATATTTATCTTTTATTGATTCTATTTCTTCTTGATCACGGCTCAATTGCTTACGGCTAGCTTGTTCAGCAATAGAATCGATTTGTGCCTGAAGTGATCTCTGACGCTCAACAGCTTGCCTACCCTGCTCAATTTGTCGATCTGCTGCGGCTTTTTCGCGTTCTGCTTTTTTATTATCAGCTTCTGATTCTTCGAATTCAATCTTTGTATTTACAGCTTGTTCCTCTTTGTAAAAAATCTTTAATCTTCCTAAATTGGCCTCTAATGCTCGTTTTGTACCTTCTACTGAAGCAATGGAGTTTTTGCCACCATCCTTCAGTTTCCCTTTTTCAACTTCTTCATTATAAATTTTCAAGGCACTAGTAACTGATTTTAGAGAGGACTCTGTTTCCTTTGTCAAATCGTTGATTTGTTTTTGAGAAGATTTACTCAAATCAAATCCACCAAGTTTTTTAACTGTTCCTTCACCCTCGGCCATTGCTAGGTTGATCCCACGGATCTTATCAGCTGCATTTAAGTCAAATAAACGGGTGGTGAATTCACCGAAAGAAGTCGGATTAAATGCTTTGGTTATTGTGTCAAGTAAGATTGAAGCTCCATCCATCAATCTCAAGAAAACTCCTGCAATAACCCCCTCACCTTTTTCAATCGTAAGAACAAAATTATCCCAAGCAATACTCATTCTTTTGGACTGTTGCTCTAATTTAGAAGCTCCATTCTCAAATTCAGTTTGCATTGCTCCATGTGCTTCTTTTACATTTTCCAAAGCTCCGGTAAGTACATCGAAACCATTTGTTGCAAGTGATGAAATAACTCTTTGATCTCGAACTGCAATCACCCCTGTATGTTCTAGAGCCTCATTTACTGATCCTCCAGCTTTATGGATATTATTAAGTCCTTTGACATAGTCTACAAACACACCAGATGCATCTTCTCTAAATTTCTTTTGAAGATCAGCTTGATTTCCTCCAATAACTTTCAATAGATCGGAAACGCCTTTTCCTGTTCTGAGTGTTTTTTCAAATTCTCCTAAGGTTCTGGAAAATGTTGAACCCACAAGTTCAGCCTCAAGTCCCACTGCTTTGGTAGCTGTGGCGAAAGCTAAAACTTCTTGTCTACCTATTCTATAAATACCAACGTTTTGCGAAATCTGAGTAGCATTATCAAGAATTTCCTTTTCAGTAGCAGCGAAATTATTACCCAGGTTTACGATTTCATCACCAAAGGCCTTAACATTCTGTACTCCGCCATCAACAAGGGTAAGCATTCTCGCAATTGAAGAACCTCCTTCTTCTCCAGTGATATCAGATGCGGTTTCCAGCATGGCCAATGCTTCAGAAAAAGCTAATATATCTGCCCTACCCTTTACTCCTAATTGACCAGCAACAGTTGCATATTCCAGCAGTTTATCCGCAGAAACTACTTGTAATTTTGCAGAAAGCTCAACTATTGCATTTCCAAATAAAGAAAGTTCCTTACCTGCCAAACCCGTAGTTTTACCTACGTTTTTCATACCACTATCAAAATCAATGACAGTTTGTTTATTTGATTGGAATAAGGCAAACAAGGTTCCCAATCCAGCTAACAAAGCTCCAATTGGACTAGTTAAAAAAGTTAGAATGTTCTTTCCCATTCCAACAAAAGCGGCTCCCAACTCCTTTAATGCACCTGGTTTTTTGGCCAAATCATCTAACGTTAACCCAAATGCTGACAATTGAGAATTGACCCTAGCAACAACTGGTATGACATTTTCAACTGCATCAGTATAGTTACCTACATTACGTTGGTGAAGTCCTAATGATGCATCAATTTTTTTAATCCCTTTATCTAAGAATTGTGTTTGTTTGGTAAGCGCGTCTGCTTTTTCCCTAAGTTTCTCATAACCCAAAGTATTCTTGTAACCTTGGCGTTCCATCCTGAACATCTCTGCGAGAAGATCCTTGCTTTCTTTTCTGACATTGGCTAACGCTCGATTAAGTTTCTGATATTCTCCATTTTCGGAAAGTTGCTTTTTACCTTCCCTTATGGCTTTGGAACGTTCTTGTTCTGATTTAATAAACTTTCCTACCTCTTTTCTATATTGTTCCAGAGAAATCTTCCCTTCATCATATAGTTTTTTTAAAAGTTTCTGTTCCTCACGTTCCTTTTGTAATTCAATTCTTAATTGAGCAATCGCTTCTATCTGGCGAAGTTTGCCCTGCGCATTTGTGCTATTATTTGAAACCTTATTAAGTAAATCGGCTTCTTTTGTGACCTTGGAAAACTGTTTGGCAGTTTCATCCATAGTTTTTGAAAGCCCAGAAGTCATTGAACTAGCAAAATCTTTAGCAAACTTGTCGGACATTTCAGCCCTCAATTTTGCTAAATCAGCAAGTTTTTTTCTTAACTCACTATCATCTCCAACAAACTTGAATTTTACCTCTGCCATATAGTTTCAAAGGTACTTTGATATAAATTTTATAATATTTTTAATATTATGTAATACAGTCAAATACAAAATATTTTATAATCTATTTGGATAAGTTATTATAATACTTTAAGTTTGTTTCATCAAGTGATTGAGTCACTACAAAAAATGTTCATTGAAATATAATTACCTCAATTTTCGAGAAGATTAACAACATGTAGTTGGTTGAGGGTAAGAAATAGCAAGGTGGCGGAATTGGTAGACGCACCCTAGGGAGATTGAGCTATATGCTTGCGAGCACAGGGTAATATTCTCCATTAACAAAAACTCATGCAGGTTCGAATCCAGCCCTTGCTTATAAATATATCACTCCGCATTATGTGATGGCTGTTGTAGGCGGATAGAGCAGCTCCTAAACATCTTAAGGTTATCGCGGGCAAAAACAATTTGCTCAGAAGGATGAAAATACAATAGTGACAGCCGGAAAGACGGCTTTTTAAATCGTTCATAATTTAGGTTTATAATTGGTTTGGTGCTGACGGTCGTGAGATAGCCAGCATTATTTTGGGGAAGTAGCTCAGTGGATAGAGCGGTTTTCTAGCTAGAGTGAAACAGATTTCAAGTCGATGGTTCGAATCCATCCTTCTCCACCACTGTAAGCTGTTTATTATTTTCTGTCCGAGTTTAAAATGGAGTAGAAAATGAGGGGTAACTAACCAGAGAGTTCGTGTAAATCGTTTGAAACTGCAAAACACGTTAAAGGTTGGAAGGTTTCCGTTTTTTTATCAGAAGATCCGTTTTTTGTACGACAACAAAAAAGTGTGACTGGGTGATCGTCTAAAGGTTAGGACGTATGAAAATTGAGGCAAAAGGGGTTTTCATGAAACACTGGTTCGAATCCAGGGCGCTCCACGAACGCAATAGAGAGCGAGGTTCTTGGTTCTTTAAAGTAATGATCTGAAAGAAGGCGATATATAGCAATGCTGATACTCTTGAAAAAAGTTGATAGTTCTCGGTTAGTGGAGGTTGATCGTAAAATTATAGCACTAATGGTTTTCAGATTATGAAATAAAGAATTAGCAGCAAAGGACCTCAAAGAATTTAAGACAGCTGGATAGACAGCGAATAGTTCATTAATTTATTAACTCAATTAACCATTTGCGAAATGAAAAGATTTGTAGCAATTGCGATGATCGGTTTATTTTCCGTTATGATGGTTGGCACGGTTTACGCATCCTTTGACAAGAATGCATCCATTGAGCTTAAAAAAGACTTTGAGAAGGTCCCGCACTTTGACCTGATCTGTGATGGTATCACTCCAGATGTTTCTCCAAAGTATAGCAAAATGGTAACGGTATTGTCTGAAGATGATTTGATCAACGGATATATTTCCGATATCAAGCCCAGTGCTAACGATCCACCTACAATTAGAATGTTATAGGTGCATGGAATAAGAATTTAATAAAGGTGTCGAATTCGACACCTTTATTTATAGGTCTAGCTTAACGGTAAAGCGACGGATTCCAAACCCGTTAGATGTGAGTTCGAATCTTACGGCCTGTACTTAAGTAATAGAAAAGCGGAAATAGATGCCCGCAAGCCCCAGTCTAGGATTGGGGCTTTTTAAAAGAAATACAACCACAAGCAGGATTTGGTTATAATCGTTCTTTATTCCTGCTTAATTAAAATAATTACAGCATTACCTACGAGTTAGGTTGAGCAAATTACTAATGCAATAAGGGGTTATAAATGCTTAACCAAGGTTTCTTTTCATGTACCTATTTACCAGCGATGCTGAAATTAATTAAGAATCCTATAAGTGATTTAATAATTAGTTGGTGATCCCTCCTTGTTCCCAAGCAATGGAGGGATTTTTTATAATGAAATATTTCAATAATTTTTTTAACCAAACATGTTTAACGAAATGAAAAGAATACTAATACTTCTATTCCTTTCCGCATTCCTATTAGGTTGCGAGAAGATGATCCACAACCTTGTAAGAAATCCCACGGTAATTATGACAGGATTGAGATGGAGAAGATCCAGGACAGATAAAATTGGGTATATTTGATTATGGAAAAACGAGAAAAATTAAAATCCCATATAGTGAGTCTTGAAGCAATATATAAATCAATTGAAGGTGAGACAAACAGATATAATAATGGCACGATAAAATCCAGCGGTGTGGCTTTTGGCAACCTAGAGGCTGCTGCAAAAGAAATTCAGAATTACATCGAGAGATTCCCTGAAATAAAAGCATATATTGGCCATGGTCATAAAGATCATATGCATTATGACCATGTTGAAGGAGACCTTGGTGCAATAATTGGCAATATGCGAGCAGAAATTGGGTAAAAAAACCCCTACCTGTTAAGGAAGGGGCTGATATTAATCTTTATCTAAAGAATATTTAATAGGCTTTTTGTTTTTTGCCCAAATCCAGTACGTATTAGGTAATATCGCAGAAATAGGTAGATTATATGATAACGTCACGAATCCTTTCTTCTGGTTAACCGACCTTTCTCCGAGTTCAATACCCGTTGACAAGTTGAAATTTAGAAAATTAATTCCTATAACGGGAGCGAAAATACTATTACTACTGCCATCTGGAGTATTGTTTGAAATAGAAAAAAGAAATCCTGTTTGAATTGAAAATGTATTTTTGAATTTTTTTGAAATTACTCTATTGGTTGAATCTGTTGAAACAATTAATCTGCCACCACCAAAACTAAATCCTGCCCCAATGGAATTAAATGCTGAAACTCGACCTGTTGAATTATCAATATCATTGTGAAAGTTCACCCTTACTGTAGGTATAACAAAATTTGTATTAAACCCCGTGACTCTATATTCGTTAGTTGAGTTTGGGTAAAGCGGGAAATTTGATGAGGTATCCATCTGAGTATCAGTTTGACAAAAAGATAGGTTTATGGCCATGGTGCCAATAATGGTTAATATTTGCTTTTTCATGTATAATTGATTTGGTTAAAACAAGATAAAAAGAAATATTGATTGTTGGATTTATAATTGAAAATTAACCATAATGATTATAAATGCTCCCAACATATTTTAGAAGATTACAAAACAAAAATCCCCTCGGGATGGAGGGGTTGTTTAATTAAGTGCGTCGTATATATCCTGGTCATAAAACGAAATTGTAATAACTTCGCTGATTGGCATAACAACATCAATATTTAAGTGCGTGTCCTCAAGTTTATTTTCATCATGAATCAGCTTTTCATAAGCTTTAAAATAATGAGAAGTGAACTCCAATTTCTTTTCATCATCTCTATACCCACTAAATAAAGGTATTATTCTTAAATAATTAGAATATGATGGAATCGGAAGTTCTTTAACCCATCCTATATAGAACTTATCATTTTTAAGCGTTAATAACACCAGTCTTTTTTCATTAAACGATTTCGAAGCCATTAACTCAAATTCATTTCCGATAAGTTTAATAGCCTTATTTATTTCCTTCTTGTTATTAGCTAACAAATTTGTTAAATGAGTTAATGCAACGGTCAGTAAAAAGCTTATTCCTACCATCCCTGAATGTGGTGTTGTTCGAAGGGGGTTTAATTTCTTAAATGAATGTTGAAATTCATTTGTAAAAAATTGATCATAAATGAATGACTTCAATAAAAAGGCGCCTATTAGAATAAATACTGCACAAATAACAGTCTCAAAAAAGAGCCTCTGTCTATCAAGCCTTTGTGTTACAAACTTAAAATAAAATGATTTAGTTAAAATATAATATCCCGCAGCGAGAGGCAGGACTAAAAGGTTAAATATCATTAGGTGCCCGCAAGCTTGTTTTTTTCATCAATTTCTCTAACTACTTTAGAGTTTTTTAATTTTTCAATTGTCTCCCTAATTTTAGCTTGTTTAAAGAAATCAGAAGTTTTAATATAAAGACGACCTTCTTTTGTTGCTACAACAAAATTTTCATTTTCAACTGTTTTGCTCATAGAAGTTTTATTATACATTTATTGATAATCATTATTTAAACTAAAAATTACACAATATGTTTAATTTACCTGTGTAAAACTCCTGTCAAAATAATTTTGGATAATGGTATTTATTTAGTAAACACACTCACATCCTAATCAAACTTAGTTATATATTTATAACCATACAAATGATAACGTAGTATAATATTTCTAAAACATTTGTACACTTTCATACACTTTTCGTATGCTTTTTATCTCTTCTCCTTTTTACGCTATTTACACTTATGTTAGACTTGTTAAGATGTTATATAATATATATGTATGTTCGTGTGGTACAACCGCTTAAAACGGCTTAAAACGCTTTAAAATGATTGTCATAAAATTGTAATGTTTTCAGTTATTTACGCGAATTTACAGGATTATTCAATTTTTTAACTTAAAAAATCCCTACACTGGGATGTGTAAGGATCAATCCACCTTGTATCAGAAGTGTATAAATATTCTATCTTCTCATCCTTGATCGTCTCCATCCACCGGAAGTCATTTTAAAGGGGATATTGGTTATCATTGAAAAAATAAGACCATTTAATGCATAATACCCTAAGTATATTCCCCAAATAATTATAAAATTCTTTTGCTGCGCCATCCCCATAATTAGTCCGAATATTACAATACAATTAAGTAATGAGTTCGAGTATAAATAATTCCTTGGTAAAAACATTTCTTTTGTTTTTTCATAATGCTTGGCTACTATAATATTATCTATAATCAACAATACAAAATACGCTATTAGTAGGTAATAAGACAATATTCTATATTGATCTGCTTCTTCATTAAAAATTAAGCTTAATAATATTAAAGCAATAACTGAAATTAAAATGATGAATCGTAAATATCCATTTATCATCATCAATATAAACCACCTTAATGCCATAATTTATAATCAATTTGGTCTAACCAAGTTAATAATTATATTTGAGTACCAAACCAATACAAATGAATGTAGTAAAAAAATCTATTGTTGAATCATCCTTAATCGATGATAAGAACCATACACTTTGGAAAGAGTTAAATCCAATTTATGATATTATGGTAATTCCAAACTATAATGTATACCGGTTAAATTATGTTACAGGAAGTGAAGAAGTACATATACACGTAACTAAAAATTTTGTGCCAGCACTATTCACACATGAGCTTCTTCATTTAAAACTAAGGTCATTAGGGCTTAATACTTTCGATTATTTTGAATTGACATTAAATAAATTTGTTGAGTTTATGACATCAACAATATGTAATTGTGTCGAACATGTATTGTTTTTTGATGATTTTATTGAGTTAGGATATAGTAATCATGAGTTTACTATGGATTATAATAATTCAGAATATAATTTAAATACACTTAAAAAATTGTATTCAGATATATCTGCAGCACAACCAAAACCAATAATTGAATTATTTTTAACTTATGCATATTGGACATTAAAAAACGAAGAATACATGGGAGTAGATCGTATTAAAGATTTGATATGGTTAAAAAAGACAGACCCATTTGTTTTTGCGAAATGTGAAAAAATGTTTGATGAAATTATTGATTTTGATTTAGACAGTTCAACGGTACAAGAAGATTTTAATAAATTAATAGCAAAGTATTTAAGACGTAATTATTAAAACCCTCTATTACACCACGTCATAAAAAACCGTGTAAATGTAGATCATATTCCGGATGAAAAGAATACTCTTCTTGACGATTGTCAAGGTATTCAATATGGATGTATACATGCTCCTTTCTTAGACCTCCTAGAAACTGCGAATTATTCGTACAATGCAAACTGAGCTGTCTGCATTCATGCTCAAGATTGAGCTTTTTTGTTGATCAAGTTTAAGTTATATTCTGGTCTCCAAATAAAATCCTCCACCTTAAATAGAACATTGTAATCGTCTTTAAATTCTTTCCTAAAATAACTTTTTAAAATAATAAGGTGTGATCTTAATATAGTAACTTCTTTTCTAATATCCTGATTGTCTTTTGGAAAAATCCCATATGTACTGTCACCGTTATTACTACTATATTTTAAATATTTTTTCAGCCCCTTAATTCTTTTAAGCAAATCAAAAATATTACTCTCGTCATCCAATGATTCTATTACCTCAATAAGGGTTATTGGCATCATTACGTATCCATCGACACATTTCTCAATAATATTTTGAAGACTATTAGCATTTTGAATAAATTGATCAAAATAAATGGCATTTTTCTTAACAATATCTTCACCAACATATTCGCTAATTTTATATAACTCGTTTTCATCCCATGTGTTGATAACTAGGTTAAGATTTTCGATGTTTTTATCGATTAAATCATTGCTTGTTTTAACAGATTCTTTATTACCTGAGAATACGAAATATGAGTAAATAAAAATCTCAATATGGAAAATTAGGAGCTCAACTTTTTTCTTGTTGATAATCAAGTTCTTTTTTTCATCTTTTTTATTTTCCTCTAAATTAGCAATATAGTAAAAAATATATCCTCCTACGTAAGCTAAAGCTAGCTGAAAAACCACATCTCCAACCTCACTGCCCCAAGAAATAAATTCTTCAATTCTATCTAGCCAAATCGACTTGATTAGAATAAATAGTAAACAAATAAGAAGAAGGCCAAATACTTTTTCATGAAAAGGATTTCTCATAATCCAATAATTGATTTTTTTGAAAAAACTACGTTAATAAATAGTTGATTTTACGGGTAACCGTAATTAATTTTGGATGTCCATTTCTTTTGACTTCTTAGGATAAGTTTCGATATTAAAATTGAATTTCCTGATTTCTCCATTAATATCAAAGGCTACGATAATCTGACTTTTTAATGGCTCACCATGTTGTTTAAATTCCCTTTTAGCATAGTTAATATCAAACATATTTGAAGGCGAAAACCATTCTGTAATTGTTGAATTGGGAGCAATTATTATTTTACCATGCAAATATTTCTGTTCATCTTCTTTAGTTGCAGAATATAATTGACTTGTTTTACCCATAGTCACATTATAACTTTCCTTTGGCAGATAGGTAATTTCAGATTTGGTATTGTTGGTGATATCAGCATAGATAGTATTAATATCCATTTTTTTTAAATGAATTACCACATCACCGAAATCATAAGAGTGTTTAAGGGGTGCCTCACCGTTAATAGATACATAAACTGGATGGATATAACTCACCTTCTGGCCTAAGCATAAAGATGAAATCGAAATCAAGAAACATAAGATAAAATACCTCATACAAGAAAATACATTGGTTTGAAAGCAAAGGTATAGATAACAAATCAAAAATTAAACTTTTGAATTATTCATAAGAGTTTTAATAGATTCTAAAACTTTATCAGATACAATCTCATTAGGTTCAATTCGTATTGTTTTCCATCCATAGAGCTGCAAAAGATTTCCTTTATCCATATCTCGTTTTATCCCCTTTCCTGAGCTATGTCCACTATTCCCTTTCATCCAGATCCCACCATCAACTTCAATTGCTATTTTGAATTCAGGAATAGCATAATCCAAACGGTAATTTCTTTCAATAGAGAAATGGAACTCTGGCCATACTTCTAAACCGAGTTCCATTTCTATAAATCTTATGAAAGCATCTTTATGCTTTTCCTTGTTCTTGATATTCCTAGAGTCATCGGTCCATCCAGTTCTAATGATTTTGGATCTTTTATTTTTTGGTGAAACCGAATTTATGATCTTTGGAGAACTTGGAGGATAATATACATTATCAATCAAAACATAGTTTTTCTTAACGATTTCATGGATAATTGACTTTCCCTGTCCAGGTCTCCCCCATTTTCCCATAATTAAACTCCTAATCCTTGATCAAGCCTTCTACCAATTTCAAACAAAGATATCTCTTGATTAGCACCAAGGGATTTACTTACAGTGGAATTATTTGAAGGTCCACTGGAAGATTGATCATCCAAATCAGGAATCATAGCATTATACATCATCAAATTTCTCCAGCTTATTTTCCACTTAACGTACTCTTCGGTCCATCCATAGTACTTACAGCTGTTTCCGATGATGTCGTGTGCGCTTCCCCTTCCAGGATACTTCCTACCATCTGATTTAGATTTACCATCGATCCCGTAATACCGAAAAAAGTTTGAAGATCCAACCTCCGGTAGACCTCTAATGAATATTTCTGGATTTCTGATTTTTCAAATTGATAACTAATGCCATCAATTAACCATGCAGGAGGATTACCCTTTTTATTGTGGAAAGAAATTGCTAAGAAATTAATGAATATTGGAATGTTTATCTTGATCATTTCATAAATCTCAAGGTCATTCATTGTTTTGCTTATTTTTAAATCAATTAGCTCTCCTAGTAACTTCACTATTGTTCCTGGCTTCGGATCAGAAAGATAGATTTTCTTTGATTTGAATTTTGGTAATACCTTAATGGAGGACAAAAATCTGGTAAACCAATTATTATAATGATGCGGTACCTTTAGTACCTTAATAAGTTCTTTTTGGTCTACAAGGGTTGCAACCAATTCTTTTTTAATATTTTCTGTATTCATTTCGGTTAGGAATAAAAGCCCTACTAACCGCCTAACCTTCGGCTTTCGGGCTATATGATTACGAACTATCCTTCTGGTAATGTTACATCGACAAATTTGTAACCCCAAGGTGACACAGCGTTTCCAGTTGCATCAACTGGAGTTGTTGCTTCTCCTGCAAAATTCAGTGCCACAAAACCATCTTTGGTAAATGGATTTGTAAATCCAGCTGACATAGCCAAAGCTGGTGCTTCCCAAATCATTTGTTTTCCTTCAAAAGGGTTTGAAGTTAATCTTACTGCTAAATAGTAGATTTGATCTTGTGTTGAAGCCTTAAATTCAGTTGCACCTGTGGTGATCTCTCCCTTGAACAATAAATTTGCATTATCAATTTTTAAGTTCAACGAGTTTCCTACCAAACTAGCTGGATCAGTTTCCCCAGGTAATACCCAACGAACACCTGATTTATCTTCAACTCTGATTCTTACCTTTTCTAATGGTGGAATATTGATATTGACACTTCCCATTTCCAGGTCATCAACCTTTAACCAACCAGTAGTCGGCATTGCACCATTAGCGGCCATCAATGCAAACTCAATACTTTTTACACCTGTTACTGCTGCCATTTTTATTTTAATTTTGGCGATTTCGCCGTAAATATTCTGTTTATTTTTCCTTACGTAAATAGTTATACCATATCCCTATGTTCATATACCAATTATCTCCATCTGGAATAAGATCACCTGCAGTTTCTAGATTCAGAAAAAAGTCATAGCCATGATATCCATCTAACACTTCACAAACATGGTCGACGATTTCATTCATCCTAACTGAATTTGGTTGAGTATTGTCAATTGAATTTGGAGTACCCCCTGGTTGGTTCACTAGATTGGGAACATGAATGTTCACATTGATATAATTTTTTGTAATCTGTTCAGCAGAAGAAGCTGAACAATTTAAAACTATATCTTCCTTTTTAGAATTTAATACTCGAACATATTTTCGAATAGATCCAGTTAAACAAACATTTGTCACTACATCAGCCAATTCCAAAATATTTATCACATCATCAAGTGATTGACCTGCTGTCTTTAATTTAAGATCCATTATTCAATCGTTTCAAATTCTTCGAAGGCTTCTTTAAGAAGCACATCTATATTTCCCTGAGTTCCCCTAAGCACCTCAAAACCACGACTTTCTACCCAACTTGCATATTCCATACCTGAGGCAAATACAACTCCCCAACCTTTAGATCCCCTTAATACGCTCAATGCTACATTTAGACCTTCCTTCAAACCAGTAGCCTTATCAGTTCCAATTGCACTTTCTCTAAAATCCTTATGAACAACCTTACCATCCTTATAGATTATGAATCCGGTTGAGCTATTTAGATTTCCGGTATGATCTTGGTATGATTTATTCAACATCTTTGTCCGAACCAATTCAATTGCTCTATTGAGTATCTTTGAAAGGTGCTGAATAGTCTGATTTTCAATTTCCTTTTCAATTGCGACTGAAAGCGATTTCATATCAGTGGTAATCTCAAAACCAATTTTCATACTAACACCTCCCCTGACAGTTATAAGCTCCTACATGAAATGCCAATAATTCCTGGTCATTTACAAACGTCTCCCCTCTTTCATTTTCACCATTGAACAATATTCCCAAAGGAATCGAAGGAGTATCAACCGGAAAGGCAATATCAAATGAGCATTGGATTTCAGTACCATCTTGTTTTTTTAAGAACACGGTTCCCTTAACTGGTCTGAACCGACAATCAAATGACCTTTCATTACCTTGGTGATCCTGAAATTTAAACTTATCTGGATATTGTTCCCCTACCATAATTCTGATATTATTTCTATCGTTGGACCTTCATCTGCAAACTCATCATTCACTCCCCATCTCTTTAGAATACCTGCTCTTAATCTAAGTAGATCAGAAATATTTTGTTGAGTTATCTGGTAATCAAGTTCCTTCACAGATTTTGGGTTGGTACAGATCCAAAGAATAAGCCCTGCTTGCGAAAGGTCCATATTCCTGCGGGCTGTTTCATCAGCTGGATTATACTCTGCTTCTGGCACTAAACCGTTTTCGGTAAGTATTAGATCAATAGTATTCTGTTTTGCAGGGATTGAAACCTTTGCCTTCAGGGCTTCTCTTATAATCATGTCTAGATTTTCTTAACTAATCCGCGTTCAACAAGGTTTTCCAAACGATCAGCATCAAGGTCACTGACATCTTCATCGATATTGTAAATCTTTTCCTTTTCAGCCTTAACATTGCTACGAAATGAGTTTACTACAATGAAACGATTTTCCTTTTTGCCTTTCGATCTACTTGATTTAGTCTCAAGTTTCTTGATGGAATCTTTCAAAGACTCGATCTCTGCATCTTTTGAAGCAATTGTGGCTTCATGTTCTGAAACCTTACCTTTCAAAGACTCGATCATTGCATGGATTGAATCATCTACTTTAGACCCTTGATTCTTTGAGACTTGAGTTTCTTCTACTTTAGAAGGAGTAGCTGGAGTTGTAGCTCCAGCTTTCTCGATTTTATTTTCTGTTCCCATTATCCACCCGGTAAAATTGTTTTTAGAATGAAAGTTGATTTAGCATTGTTCAATACCGGAGTATCATAAGAAGTTCCTTTTGTTACTACTGTGATAGGATCTTCGATACCCCAAGTTTTGATCAATACAATACCTGACTTTGTTTTTTGCGCTACTCCAGCTTTTACGTATTCATCAGCGGAAAGAGTATATTGGGTATTTCCCAATTGCTCTGTTACTGAGAATGTAACGTTTCCTAGCTCCCATCCGCTAACCACTGTTTGGGTACCATCCTTAGATTCTTGGACCATAGCAGATTCCCAAACTTTAAAGATTGGCAATCCCTTTGATTTTAGAGCTCGGTTGATTTCTTCTAAACCAGGTTCTTGTTGAAGGTTCAAAGCATTTTGAACATAGGTAGCCGTGAACTTCTGTACACTTGCATTCATTCCAACCAATGAAATTGTATCCTCCTCACACCACATATATTTTGGATAAGGAAGTTTAGCAGCTTTAAATCGTGCTTTCATTTCCTTGATATCCTTGATGATGTCCGCGGTTGGATCAGTCCAGTTCTTTGGAGCATTTACAAAGTTTCCTGCTGGAATAGCAAAATCAACATCATTTACTGTTTGAATACCTTGCTCATTATTTACCTGAGTAAGTTTATACTTTCCAGTTGAAGCAATCCTTTTTGCCAACCATTCATTTCGGGCCTCAATACCATTACGTACAAAAACCTGATCTTCATAATGCCAATCAATTACTCTCTGAGCGGCTTCTCTCCGGGTCTGACCTGCTGGTAAACGTCTCACTGCATCTTCCAATTCTCTTAAAGTATTGAAATCAGTTTCGACCTTATCTCTCGCAATTTCCAATTTTGGAATATCACCCTCGATCTTGGTTGGAAGATTTCTCCCAAAGCGTGGTGCACGGCTGTTGAAGTCGGTAACAGCGGCCATAACCTTTGCCCCAAATTGAGCCTCAATGGCTTTCCAACTCAATGTAGGTTGATAAAGCAATGGGAACACAGACTGATATTGCAACGTATCGAATGGAAACGTCTCAACATAGGCCTGTGCGTCAGCTCGGCGGAACTCAGGTACTAATTCTTGAATATTTATCATTTCTTATATGAATATGATCTTTTTAAAATTCTGTTAATTAAACAAAAGTGATTCTCGGTAATGCTGTCTTTAAGTCCTCAACAATAGCTTGTAAAGCTATAGGTAGTGCCTTAATCCTAACCGTACCACTAATCACTACACCATTAGCATATGTGTTACCATCAGATACCTCAGATGCTCGGTGAGTTAATCCAATTGGTTTTATTGCTCCATCAGTTGCTGATAAAACTTCCCCAACTCCTGTTGTTGCATTTCTGCCAACTAAAGACGCTTCTGGAACGTATCCATCAGGATAATCTGTTTTATCAACATCTAGGATCAAACCTCCAGGAAGGGTATCTACAACGTTTTCAAATACTACCTTTTGAAAACCCTGGGTACCTGTTCTTTTTACTCCTTGTAATCCCATTTAAATAAATTATTATGCATTAGCCTTAGCAGCTGCTTCGGCTTTACGCTGTTCAACTAATTGTTTCATTGCAGGAGATACCTCATCATCCTTCAATTTTTGGCCACCAATACCTCCAGTGGGAGAATCAATTCCAAGACCTGAATCAGCTGCAAACTGGATTTCATCAGCAACATCCTGTTCAATGTCCGCTAGGTATTCATTGAATTCTACATCGCTTTCAATTTTAAGTCGATCAAAGTCCCTAAGCGTACGTGATTTGAATTTTTCAGGAGCATCCTTGATCTTACCTTCAAGCAATTCTCTGCGAGATTTAGCAGTATCCTGTTTTTGGAAATTTGTTAACTGAGTTGTCAACCCTTCAATAATTTTGTTTTGGTTTTCGACATGAGCTTTGAACCAAGGAGGCATTTCATCTTTATTGGTTTCTGAACCCTTGTTCTTCTTCTTGTCCGGCTGCTCATTAGGTTGCGTTTCAGGCTCATCATCTTCTTGGTCCTCATTTTCATCTTCTTGCTCTGCAGCAAGTCTGTCCGCATTCCTTTTGGCATTGTCCAAAGTCGCCAATTCTTTAAATGATAGGATTGAATCGAGTTTGTCTATTTCACCGTCGATATCGTCTTCGTTGTCCACTATTGAGTCCAACTTGTCCGCTAGTCCGTTGATTCTGACATTAGAAAGGTTAATCTTTAGTGATTTAGCCTTTTCTTTTAGTTTGGAAATGATTTTTGATTTTAGTGACATATTGTTTAGTATAATTGAGTTGAATCCGAATAGCTATTTCGTCTACACCTCGTTAAAACATAATATCACAAAATTATACTTAGTTATCCTTTTGGATAATAAAATATTTATGTATCTGACTTAATTACAAGATATTTTGTAATAACACAAATTTTCAACATATTTGAAAAGACCAATTATTTAAATATGAAAAAGTATTTCCCCCTCCTGCTCTCAAAAGCAGGGGAATTAAACGCCCTAAAAAATCTTTCAGATAAAGTAAAAGATAATATTTCACCCATTTTAAATGTTCTTCAAAACAGTGAGGAAAAAATAATTAATTTCTGTTCCGAAAACTGGACTTTCCCTAATAATCAAATATTATTTGATTTTACCCACTGTGATTCTATTACAAATTACTCAATATTTGGGTTAATTGACCCATTATTATTAGTTGATGTAAATGTAATTCCTGTAGTATCTTCTTATAGTAGTCCTAAAATAATTAATGAAATTTGTAGTTTATTAACTTCTAATAAAGTAAAAAAGTTAGCAATCAGGCTAATTTTTGAAAATGGTGATTTAAATAAAATTCAAAATATAATTGATGAATTTATCATTAAAACAAATTTAAGTACTAAAAGCATACTTTTACTATTAGACTTCGGGATAGTTTCATTGGGAACATATCCTATTTATGCGAATTTTGCAAAAAATAAGATACAGAACCTTTTAAATTCCACTGAGTATCATGAAATAATTATTTCATCAGGATCATTTCCAAAAAATCTAACTCCATTTGTATCTCAAGATGCTCCCCATCTTCTTAAAAGATATGAATGGTTATTATGGAATGAAATAACCTCAAACTTAGGATTAAACATTTCGCTAAAATACTCCGATTACGGCACAAAACATCCAATTTTTGAAGAATCAAATTTTTTGGGAACCTGTAGCATAAAGTATTCGACTGAAAATTATTTTATCATCTATAGAGGGGAGAAGTCAAGCAATCATAAGGATGGTAATGGTCAATACATTAATTATGCAAACCTATTAATAAAATCAAATAATTATCCAGGTTCTGGCTTCTCATGGGGAGATTATCGCATAAATGAGATAGCTTCTCAAATAAGTAATACAAAAAAGAAGAAACCGGGTAATTCAACATCATGGGTTGAGATTAGCCAAAATCACCATATTACACTCATTGAGGGGTTGTTATAATTTCATACCTCCACTTTGACCTTAATTTAATACTCTCTCTTACATAATCAGAGAGAGTATCTATATTAAGGTTATTAGATATAATTTCACAAAGTATCCAATTTCTATCTTTTTTATTGAAAGGAATATTATAAATATTTAAGCAATCAATCAACTCTTCTCTCCAAAGTAATTTTGCTAAATAAAATCCTTCTTTTAATTTATTTTTCTTTGGGGCCCGGATCCGCTTTATTGTACATTTATTAGATTCTTCTTCACATAAATATATTCCAATCCAATTAGGAATTGTTGATTGTATCTTTTTAATATACTTTTCTTCTGTAATTATTGATAAGTAATCAAAAATTTTTGAGTATGCATCCACTTGAGATTGGAGCCTATTTAATGTATCTGAAGCACTTTTAATTTCATAACCATACATTGAACCATTTAAAACTGCAATATCAATGCGAGCTTTCGCAACTGATAAATCTAATTCGTCAATTACCTTACAGTTAGAATCATTTAAGTATTTTTTTAATTCAATATTTTTAAATACTTGTCGAATTTCTGGATCTTTCATATTATTTTGAGGGCCAAAAATACAATATATATATATTTATTGACAATGAATTAATTTTCTCAGTTAATGAATTTAAAAAGGGAATTAAACTTAAAATTTCTTAACGGTGTCCCTGCTTTTTAAACTCGACTAATTGATACTAATGATATTTTAAAATTAAATCCTATCATTTTCTTTCTTATCAGCTTCTAATGCTGCCTTTTCAGCTTTCTCTTTATTGATTTGAGCGATTTCATCATCAGAATTCTTGGTTAATGGAGAATACTCAACAGCTGTTTTCTGGCTTAACAAATCGTTGTTCTTTGCTTTGACCAAGACATCAAGTGTTTCTCCATCATCATTGATCCTGTATAGTGGAATATCAAAACCTATACTAAAAGACTTGGAAACTGTAGATAAGGAAACATCAATTACTCCACAAGCTGTTTTAATGAAATTGATATCTCTCTTTGTTCCAATTCCATATTCACCATCTATTTCATCACGTGCAGCAAGATGCGCATCCATGAATACACGATCCCATGCAACTCCAGATAATGCGCCCAAACCCTTCAAATCTTCCATAGACATCTGTGGCGTTTGAGAACAATCGAAAATAACTTTCATTAAAGAATCAAATTCAAGTTTTATGGCATCAGTGGCCTGATCCCAAGTAATATACCTGGCATCACCATCTTTACCTTTGATTTGAATCGCCTTACCTTGATCACCCCTTTCCAACATTATTGCTCCAGCATCTCCGAACATAGCAAATACAGGTGATGCATGATAGATATTGGTTTCCCCAACATCTGACAATAAAGTTTCCACGCGGTTGATCGCAGACTGAAGATCTGCCCAGGGAGGTGCGAGTTTTGAATAATAGATGATCGGGAGCTTCCCATATGAATGTGTCTTTACAGATTCAATGATCCACCCATTATTATTTGGTGTTGAAACAAAAGTTTCTCCTTCCCTAGCTTTACGGAACTTATAAATGTGAGTAGAAGAATACACGTCAAATCTTTCATCTTCATTTGTTGAAAATCCATTAATAAGTTCTTGAGGATTTGAAATCAACTCCGTAAATGAACGCTTAGATTTATATTGCCTACCAAAATAGAGAAGGTTGCCAAAATCATCAAATACTGGCAGGAGTTTATCTCCAAGTTCAGGAGAAAGTATCTTGCACCTTAATCTGAAATTTCCCCCATTCTTTACTAAATCACCCCAATATTCATTTTTATTTACAGGTTCCGAGTACCAAAGTTTTGCAACCTGAAGCTCAGAAAGTAACCTTCTAGCAACTTCTTTTTCAATGAATTCTATCTTGTTATCCTCACGAATCTTTTTGACCATATCATAAAGACGCTGTTCATCCGGTGTGGTAACATTCGCTTCCAGTTGAATCTTACCAACGTTCATAAATGCAACCCGACGCTTTACTATTAGTTTTTGAAGTGGAACACCAATCCTATTAACTTGGATCCTTTCAAGCTTGGTAACAGGTACTATATTTTTTGAATTTGGATCTTCTTTTGTTAATTGGACTCCATTTGAATCTTTAACAGCGACACGTCTTTTTCTTCTCGGCCTTTTATCCTCAGATTCATTGAATACATCATGTTGTTTAACATCATATTCTTTATGAGAATCACTATACGTAGGCTTAGCCAACGCTCCTAATGTTTCCACTACAACTGGAAGTACCTCCCTAGGTACCAATTCTTTAATTACTTCTTTGCTTTCTTTTTTCTTTGCCATCATTTTGTTGTTAGTGGTTAGGGTTAGAATAAATCAAATACTGTTTCATCGACTTCTTCAGGCTCTGCGATAAGGTCAAAATATTTACGCATCAAGATCAAGTCTCGCCAATCTGGGGACCTTCCTATTTCTTTCTTGATTTCTTTTTTAGGGAGAATCCTAAGTTTGTTCTCATCATCAGATTTATATGTTTTCAGCCATGAAAATTCTTCTTGAATTTCCTGCTGTTCCGATTCAGAATCGATACATTTCAAAAGAATATGGTGACCAGCAATATCATCTGCCAAGAGATAAGCACACTGAGTCTGAAGATTCTGGTAATTCTCTTTTTGTGGAAGATCATCCCTGCTATCGCCATAGAACCTGTTTTCGTTTTCCCTGGCTTCATCGGTTATTATAGGAGAGGCATTGTTAACAAAGCCTAAAATTCCACATACATCGACTGTTCCTCCTCCTACTCCATCATCATCAGCGATGCAATAATGGGCAGGAATACTCCATTTTGCACGCATCGCATTTATACATGCCTGGATATCTAGAGTTGAAGACTTATCGAACGAATGACATTCCATAAGTATCCAACCCCACCAAACACCAATTCTAGCCTTGTCAGATCCAAACCGCGCAATATCAGCTGTTATATACCAAGCTGGTTTTTCATCCATGCTATTGTACCTAGTCCAGATATGAGTATTGGTGAACATGGCCATGATATCATCATATTTACACATTGCATTCGGATCATCATCGTATTCCCAATTTCCATGCAGTAATCGCTCCTTTTTTGCTTTATCCTTAGTTCTTTGCAATCTTTCAAGATATCCATTGTCAATATGCGGATTATCCTGAACGAATGCTGCCAAGTACTTCATTATCTTGGGAAGGCTTCCCTTTTTATTTGGAAGATAGAATGTTGTATACATCCAATTCTTCTTAGGGTTACATGTGATAAAAAGCTTCCCAATTAGGTTAAACTTCTCATTGTATTGGCGACCTATACGTGTTTTAAGGACATCATATGCTCCAAAATCAATCTCACCACCTTCCTCTATCCATCCACCTGTATATTCTGTGGATCCAAATCTTTCATAAACAGGATCGCGGGGCAAGAACTTTAATTCTAATAGATCAATGCGGCTACCATTTTTAAACTGGATAAAGTTCTTCTGTCCATTGTATTTGAAATCAATGCCATTTCTGATACCATATGCATTAGCAACCTTGAAAAAAGTAATTAAAGTAGATTCCGTTATACGCTTCAATTCCTCACGGCCAATGAACCATCTGGTACCTGGAAAATTCCAGCATTGGAACATGAGCCAGCAGCAACCAGTCCATGACTTTGCACCACCTGCAGCACCACCATATAGGAATTCTTCAGTTTCATTGTCCGTTAGAATCCTTAATGCTTCTTCCTGCTTTTCGTGTTTACCCTTAGGAGTTTCAACTATAAAATCAAATATCCCTCGTTTGAAGGATATTCCTTGAAGCTGTCTAACATCAAGATTTGATAATATGTTGTCTACTTGGTTCATTCTGTTTTTTTGGTAGAATTCAATAATTCTCGAATCGTTTCATCAGATAGTGAATTAGGATCTATCTTATTTTTATCATCGACAACTAGTGTATCCGTGTACATACCATTGACGCGAGCCAGCTTATCTAACATTCCATCAACAGCATACATTTCAACTTTAGGGCCGAATTCTTTCCACTCAAATGATTTGATCTTTCCACCTTCCTTATCCTTTGCAAGCTTTACAAGGTCAAGTTCAATAGTCTCATAAGTTTCCACTTCGCTATCTTCAAAAGTTGCAAGCGGATCTAGTTCCAAATCGATCTCAGCCCTCAAGATATCATCCTCTAATGGGATAATATTTTTCTCTACATAATTATCATATTCCTTATCTGTGAACCCCTTTCTGTCAAGGTACATGTAGGCACGTTTGATCTCTAGTTTTTTCCTTTCAATTAGGAGTGACAAAGGTTTGGTAACTCGTTTAATTCTATCCCTTTCCACGATCCGAAAGTAGTCGTTCATGGATGATTGGGCAATGTCGGACATTAGCTTCATCACTTGATCTGAGTTCATTCTAGACTCCTTCAGACGTGATTCAATTAGAGCTGAAAGTTCAGGTTTTTTCAATAGTTCGCTACCTATCGAATAAGCCGTCTTTTCACTATATCCAGCTTGAATAGCAGCTTTAGTAGCATTGAAATGAATAAGATAATTATCTATAAACAACTGCTGTTTAGCGGTTAACTTCAATTTACCTGAATCAATCATACCCTTCTCCTTTCAACAATATTATCAACCTGTTGCCTGAAAACCTTATCAACCTCATATACTTCACGAGCTGATTTGATGCGATACGAAGACATCTGTTGATATCTTAGTTTCAATTTTTTTCGAATAATTTCACCAATTCCATCATAACATTTAGATCCAAGCAGAATAGTTTTTGGAGAGAAAAGCAAAAGTACAACTGCGGTGAAAAGGATCTCCGAATTGTGCTTTTTGGATGAAGGCAAAATTTCTGAATAAATAGAATCGATCAGAGATTCATCCAATGGCAATGGCAATAGAGCCTGTCTGTATCCATCAATATCAATCTGAGGATTATTTTTCTCAACAAGTTTCAAAACCATTTTATCCATAAAAGCAAAGCTATAAACTTATTTTTTGTTATCCAAATGGATAAGTTTAAAATTAAAATGGGGCATCATCTGGTTGTTCAGAAGGAAAATTCCAATTTGCATGGTTGTTGAGATTGTTTGATGGTAACTCTTGAGGTTTTCCAACAAAAGAAAAATCTGTGATCATATTCGTCTGAACAACCTCCTGATCTGACCATTCACTAAATTTCATAATATCTCCCCTGAACCTGAAAGGAACAGTTCCAGTCTTTCCAGATCGGTTTTTAGAAATAATAGCCTCTGCCATACCAGCTGTTGGTCTGCCTTCCTCATCTTCCAATAAACCGTAATATTCGGGCCTATACAGGAAAATTACCATATCTGCATCCTGTTCAATGGATCCTGATTCTCGGAGATCCTGAAGCATTGGGCGCTTATTGTTACCTGGCCTTGATTCAACGGACCGACTCAATTGTGAAAGTGCAATAACCGGAATTTCAAGCTCTTTCGCCAATACTTTGAGACCGCGGGAAATATCGCTCACTGCATTGTACCTGTCCTTTGCCTTTGTTGTCAATAGCTGAAGATAATCGATAACTATCATTTCAATTCCGTATAGTCTTTTCATCCGTTTGGCCTTTGCACTAAGTTCAATCATCGAGAGATTTGCTGAGTCATCCCAAAAAATCGGAAGGTTTTCAATTTCATTCATTTTCGAGTGAATTATCTGCCAATCATAATCCTGAAGTGTACAATTTTTTATTTTCTCTAGAAAAATTTCAGTCTCGGATGATAGCACTCGGCTCAGAAGTTCAGATCTGGCCATCTCTAGTGAAAAAACGCCAACTGGTTTTCCAGTTTTGGCGGCATTAATCACTTTGCTTAGCATGAATGCAGTCTTTCCCATTGCTGGACGTGCTGCTATGATTATGAGATTTGATTTTTGCCAACCTCCTGTGAAACTATTCAATCCCTTATTTCCGGTATCGACTCCAGTGACGTCCATAAACCCCATTTCTGATTTTTTTGTAATATCCTTGATCAGTTCCGTAACTGCAATGTTTTGGCTTACTTCCTTTTTTGAAGAAACATGATTAACGATATTATCTCTTTGGGTTTCATAAGTGTCTAGAATCTCAAAAATATCCTTGGTCTCGTTATAACAATCCTGAATCGTAATATTCGACAATTTGATCAGTTCACGCTGCATGAATTTTTGTGAAATTATCCTAGCATGGTATTCGATATTAACCGAATTCACCACTCGATCCGTGAGTTGAGTAAGGTAGTAAGCTCCACCTATCTTTTCCAGATTACCGTTTTTCCTCAGCTGATTTACCAATGTCATGAGATCTAGGGGATCACCAGAAATTGAAATGTCCTGACAAGCTTGATAGATCAATTTGTTGGATTCACGATAAAACATTTCGGGATTCAAAATATCAGCAACGAACATCATCGCAGTACTCTCTGAAATAATTGCCCCAAGTACAGCCTCTTCCAGATCAATAGCCTGAGGTGGCAGTTTACCTTTTAAATTTTCATTCATTATTTTATCCCGTAATGTTGTTTTCGATGTTCCGCAAATGTCGTTGTATCCCTCCAATCGTTGTTTTTCCACATCCACTTGCCAATTCTTTCTTCATCGAACTCACCAATCCTTACAGGTGGATTATCATCAATTATTTCTTTGGAAATACTTTTGTTGTTGTTAAATTGATATCTTATCCACTTAAAGCAGTAAGATCGAGCATCGTCATTTTCCATTAATTCCTTTCCTTCACCAATCATTTGAATAACGAACTCATCTATCATAGCTCTTGACTTTTCTAAGCTTCCTGTTATTTTCATCGACAGATTATCCAACCATTTTGAAGGTTGTTTAAATTCTTCTCCCAAATCCTCAATTTTTCTTTTAATATTTTCTTCTGTTATTGGTTTATTAAGGTTATTGGTTATTGGTTTATTTATACTATCCGTGCTTTGTTCCGTGCTTTGTTCCGTGCTTTGTTCCGTGCCTTTGTAAATTTTGGCAGAGCGATCGATTGTTTTCGCAAGTGTATTGTCTAATGCATTATACTGTGCTTTATCAAATTTTGATAAAGCAATTACACATGCAGTCCACTGGTTTTTACTTTCTTGAATAACCTTTAAGAACCCCCAATCTACCAAATTATCAAAAGTTCTTTTATATGTGTTATATGATTTAATACCTATCGCAGCCATTGCCTGTGAAGAAGGAGAAGCGAATTTATTAGGCCATCCTAATCGGTTGCTTAGCTCAATAAACCACATGAGCAATGCAGTGTGATTGGGGTTCACAAGGTCATTATTTTCAAATGCAAAATCAAACCATGATCGAGACAGAGAATATCCGTTAATCTGTTGTTTATCTTTCATATCTATCTTCAAATTCATTCCCATTAAAAAAATATTTCTCAATAAAATCTCCAAAGAATACAAACTCGAAATCTGGAAATTCTCCAATTACAGGACAGCTAATTTCGATTTTATCATAATTTTGGATAATATAAAAGCTAAAATGAGTAGCTTCCCCAAACATCGATTCAAAGCAAGACCTATAATAATCTATGGCGATCATGTCTTCTAAGGAAATATCTGAATCTGGGAAAATACATAGGCTAATGTAAATTTCTCCAATCCCGTAATTCCCAACGTCTACCAGTATCTCTGGATAGTTATGATGTCGAAAGAAAAAAGATTTATTTCGGGAATACTCATATAAATAACCTGATTCAAAAACTTTGTTTATTAACTTTTCTTTATCCATAATCTATGGAATTAAAAAGCCCTTACTGGCTTCACGGCATCCACTCCGATCCGCCAATAAGGGCTTAAAATTTCTTTATGATTGTCTATGGTGGATGATCAATCGTTTTCACAAATCAAAGCTATAAACTTATTTTTTCTTATCCAAATGGATAAGTAAAATTTATATAACTTTTTTTAGATCGTGGAAGTAGTTCCCTATTTTATGAAAGGTATCCCATCCGGCTTTTTCTTTTATGACCTTGATGAGGGTTTCGCTCTGGCCTTTAGCAAATACTGTTTCTTCTTGCAGCTTGTCGTTCTTTATCTGATCAGAGAGAAGGTATAGTTGATCCATTTGCCTTTGTAGGATATCCAATAGGTTTTCAATATCCATACCATACCGCTCATTGAATTTGCTGCTCTGTTCAAGAACATTTTGCAATTCAACATTAATAGTTCCAACCTTGTTAGAACCAAAACCTCCATTGATATTTTCCATGACTATGCTGCTTTAGAAAATGAAGGGGTTTTAATCAATGCATTTACTGCATATAATTCGCAAATGGTATCAAAAATTTCCGAATTGAATTCTTCGGCTACTAAGTAATCTGGAAGATCACACAATAGATCCATTACCCTTTTGAGGCTCTCTATTGATTTCAGGATACTTTCGATTTGAGAAGATTGGGTGATTGTCTTGATAGACTTTGATTTGGTTTCCGTGGTTCGCATATTTGAAAACATTAAAAGCGCATAGGTCACCGCGAACCACGTCGAAATTCGAAGAGTTTCCGGACTTTCACCGGTATGCCTATGCTTTATTGTAAATAAAATAAATGTTGAAACTTGCTTTCAACGTGATTCGCATTTCAAAAATGCGTAAATATTTTTATATTTCAAAATTAATTTTAATCTAAAGTATCATCTGAACTTACGACTTCATTAATTCCTAAATCAAACCTAAAAACCTTTTTATTAATAACAAGAGCTCCAAAGCCATTTTTTGCTCTAAAACTATGCCTCATCATATAACCCTTTAATTCTGGTTTGAAATTCTTTTTTATACTATCTAATAATGGTTGAATACTATCAAACAAAATGATGTTATCACTTTTTAAAGATTCAAGTCGCTTATATTCATCATCATCAAAATACCAACTCTTTATACTATCTAATGCTTCAAATTCAATAGGTTCATAACTATTCGGATCATTAGCATTAATAATAATATAATCCCTTATTAATCCCTTCGCTTTATCCTCTGGTGATTTCCGACATGATGCAAAAACTACCATGATAAAACTTAGCATTATAATTCTTTTCATAACATAAATGATTTGATACCCAAATATGCAAATTAATACTTACTTACTATAAATTTTGGTTTGTATTCACGGTTTTATACCAGGTTAAAATTCAAGATCAAATATCTACTCAAAAAGTTAGATTTTGGAGAGGTTTTTAAGAGTTTAAAAGAGATTTTTTTACAAATAATTTTTATAACTATTTATGAATTAGAACTAAATTCTTGATTTTCAATATTATATCGGTTTTTTATGATAAATTCGAAACGTTAATCATGTCGCAAAGATACAGTTATTTATTGAGTTTGGGAAGGTAGTAATCAGGCCTTTTTATCGCGTGTTCTTGACGAATTTTTACGCAACTAACTCAGCTTCATTTTGTTTCGTGAACATTCTGAAACAGTAGATTAATTTTATTGAAATTTTTTAAAAAATACTCTTAAACCTTTCATAAATTACGCAGTCAATAGGATATACTTTAACAATTATTAATTATTTTAACATGAAAGCAGTATTTTTAATTGCCCTAGCATTTATTGTTTTATTCACAAGCTCATGCGGAACTATTTTTACGGGAACCAAACAAGATGTAATGATCAAATCGTTTCCAAGTGGTGCAAAAATCCAGGTGGACGGGATAGATCGAGGTGTCACTCCTGCCACTGTGTCCTTGAAGAAAGGATTTAATGGTCCAGTCATTACGTTAACCAAAGACGGTTATGAGAAGTACCAGTTCAATCCTGAAACTACTTTTAATACAGTTTCCATTTTGAACCTACTGGGCATGGTAGGTTGGGCCATCGATGCTGCAACTGGGGCAATGATGAAATATGACCCTAAATTCTATGAACTAGAATTGAAACCAGCAAATCAATAATTTTTTGATTTATCGGAAAAATGCCATGTTTTAATAAGCATGGCATTTTTTTTATAATCTTTCCAATTCTGAAGCCAATGCTTTTAAGTCCTGCTTCATCAAATTGATATTAGACTCCAGTTGATCGTACATGTCGGCACGGTTTTCTAACTCCTCACTCGTATACTCACCTCCTTCTCCAAAATAAAGCTCCAACATCTCTTCCTCAGAACCCTTTGTTATCTGCCCGAAACTACTCCATTTCTGAATAATCTGCTCCCGTAGTGAAGTCTTGATTCCATTCTCAGGACTTGAATAATTCAAATAATACCAAACCGCGGCCGGAAAGTTCTTTGAAGTCGATGCTCCAAACCAAACATCCTTTAATGCATTTCGCTTATGGAAGAAATCGGTCTTCTCATCATTCAATAACATCATGACCCCAAATGTGGCCTCTGCAACACCCGTCGAAATACCAACAACATGACTGGCCGTCTCTTCTTTTATCACTCCCTCAGTAAGAATAGCTCCCAAGGCACCCACAACAATTGCCGCAACCGTAAGCTTCGACTCCTTGTCCTGAATCTTCCCTTTCAGGTAATTGGCAACCTGGCTCGTCCGCTCCTCTTCACAATCCATCTCCGATGAAATAGCCGAAATCTCTAAGGATGATGTATTGATCTTTTGATCTATCGCTTGCTTTAATTCCAATAAAGTCAGTCGATAATTCAAATCCTCACCCTTGGGATTCTGTTTCAATTCTACATATTTACTTACCAACTCTAAAATCCCGATAGCATTAGCCATATTCAAACTGTTAAAAGAAAGCTTCTTATCTAACATTGGTGATATCTGCTGTTCATGCAATGGGATTGGCAAACTGTCTTCCGTATACTCATAAACATTCTGCTGGTTACAATTGCTATGATGCAAGAGGTCCCTTATCTCCAGATTCTTAACAGAGCGGCAAGAACTGATCAGAAGACCAATAAATATAAAAGCAAAGATTAGGATGGACTTATTCATAGGCTAACTTGCGAATAAAGAAATAAATAATAAGACAATATTCCCGCTTGCAATTGAATTTTCCAAAATTAAATTACTTTTTTTCGATGATTGACAATTCCTTAATTATAGCTTTCATCGCAATATCATTACATTTTGTCCGATAATTTATTTGCGTTTTTTTCTAAAAAAAACCTTTACTTTACACAAATAATTAATGGCTAATAACTATTTAAACCAAATTAATGGATAATATTATCTCCTCGGTCTCCAACTTGGTGTGGAGCGATGTCCTAATTTATTTGTGCCTATGCACAGGTCTTTACTTCTCAATCCGAACCGGATTTCTCCAAGTTACTTACTTAAAAGATATGCTCAGATTACTTTTCGCTAAGAAAAAATCTGATGAGGGAATATCTTCCTTTCAGGCCTTTGCTCTGGCTATTTCTGGTCGTGTGGGTACTGGAAATATCATTGGGGTAGCTACTGCCATCTTTTATGGCGGCCCAGGTGCAATTTTCTGGATGTGGGTAATCGCATTTTTAGGATCTGCATCCGCATTCGTGGAAGCAACTTTAGGACAGTTATACAAACAAAAAGAAGGAAATGAGTTCCGCGGAGGTCCTGCTTTCTATATTGAAAAAGGTTTAGGCGTGAAATGGTATGCAGCAATATTCGCAATTCTAACCATTATCAGTGCCGGATTACTTTTGCCTGGAGTACAAAGTAATGCTATTGCTTCTTCGGCATTTAACGCTTATCAAATCCCAACCTCCTATACCGGAATGGCCGTAGTTGCCCTATTGGTTTTGATCATCTTCGGCGGTGTGAAAAGATTAGGTACAGTTGCTGAGTTTGTTGTACCATTTATGGCGGGAGGTTATATTTTGATGACCTTGATTATTATTGCCTTAAATTATCATCAAATTCCGGAAGTCTTTGCATTGATTTTCAAAAGTGCTTTTAGTTTAGATGCTACTTTTGGAGGTATTATTGGAATGGCGATCGCATGGGGTGTAAAGCGTGGTATCTATTCAAACGAAGCGGGTCAAGGTACTGCTCCACATGCTGCAGCTGCAGCAGAAGTATCACACCCTGCCCAACAAGGTCTCGTACAAGCTTTTTCTGTATATGTAGATACCCTATTTGTTTGTACCGCAACAGCATTGATGATTCTATTTACCGGAATGTATAATGTAACAGAGGTAGATGCCGCTGGTCAACCCACAACGCTGATCGTCGAAAATCTATCCAATGTTGATTACAATGGCTTTACCCAAGCAGCGGTATCCCATCATTTCCCGGGTTTCGGAAATGGATTTGTCGCAATTGCCCTTTTCTTTTTTGCATTCACCACCATCATGGCTTACTTCTATTATGCCGACACCAACATTGCTTATTTGGTGAAAAATGAAAAAACCAGAAAAGTAATTGGATGGATTTTCAAAATCGTATTCTTATTCACTGTATATTTTGGAACGATTAGAACAGCAGATACAGCCTGGGCCATTGGAGATATCGGTGTTGGATTAATGGCATGGACAAATATTATTGCCATTCTTTTATTGAGCAAAATAGCCATGAAAGTTTGGAAGGATTATAAAACAAAAAGAAAACAAGGCATCGAAGATCCTAGCTTTGACCCTAAGGAACTCGGTATCAAAAATGCTGATTTCTGGGAAAACAACAAAGATTAAGATGAACCCACATTAAAAAAAGCGAGACTTGATAAATTATCAAGTCTCGCTTTTTTTAATGAATCCCGAAGCAGGTAGTAGCAAAAACTAAAACAAATGCCACTAATAACAACAGAATTAAAGTTGTCAATGGGGTTCTTTTCATTTCAATTGTTTTACGTTTATTTTGGTGATTGTAACTAAAGTTACACATTATTTCGGTTTAGCAAAGCATTAAGCCTTTGAAAATCAGTTTTTAATACATAATCTATAAAATTAATATAGCTAATAACATTCTATATTGACCTTGTTTTCATGGGGTTTGTGATTATTATACTACTTTTGGAAAATTTTTACTTAATCTAAGCTTATGAATAAAGGCAGTATTTGGGCCTTATTACCATTAATCCTCTTTGTAGTGATATACTTTGCAGGATCTTTTATTTTAGGTGACTTCTATGCATTACCAGTATTGGTGGTGTTTGTATTATGTCTATTTGTCGCATTTTTTCAATTTCCGAAAAAGCCTTTTCAGGAAAAATTGGTAAACTTTGCCCTAGGTGCCGGCAATGAAAATATCTTGATTATGATCTTGATATTTCTTCTTGCAGGTGCATTTGGTGAATTATCGAAGAACATCGGTGCGATTTCTTCAACCATTAACTTCGCCCTGACCTATATCCCACCGCAATTTGTGATATCAGGATTGTTCTTGGTTTCTTGCTTTATTTCTACCTCTCTTGGTACCTCTGTGGGCACGATCGTTGCTCTGGCTCCAATTGCTGTTGGACTCGATGAAAACATCAGTGGAATTATGCCTATCGCGTTGGCATCCGTTATTGGTGGATCCATGTTTGGTGATAATCTTTCCTTTATTTCAGATACGACCATCGCCGCCACTAGAACCCAAGGCGTCGGTATGAAGGAAAAATTCAAAGTCAATTTCAAAATGGTCCTTCCTGTAGCCATTGTCGTCATGATCATTTATGCCTTTCTGGGAAATCAAATGCTCAATAACACTGCAGATATGAATGTCGGAGATTTTGAATTAGTTAAAATCTTGCCTTATATCGTGGTATTTATCTTAGCTCTTTCTGGATTGAATGTAATCTGGACACTGGGTATAGGTATTCTATGTGCTGCAGTAATTGGTATAACAACTGGATCAATAGACTTCTTAACCATCCTAAAATCAATAAACGATGGCTTTGCGGGAATGTTTGAACTCAGTATCTTATGTTTGATTATTGGGGGTGTTGTTGGAATCATTCGTATGAATGGCGGGATTGACTACTTGTTGAATACGGTCACCAAAAGAATCAATTCCAAAAAAAGAGCCGAGCTCAGCATTGCTTTTTTAGTGAGTTTAGTCAATATGGCAATCGCTAATAATACCATTACCATTGTTATTGTTGGACCTATCGCCAAAGATATCTCGGATGAAAATGGACTACAGGGAAGTCGGGTAGCGAGTATACTGGATACAATTTCTTGTTTTGTTCAAGGGCTAGTTCCTTATGGAGCGCAAATCTTGGCCGCATTAGCTGCTGCAAACGCGGTATTATCCGAAGAACAAGGAAGAGAACTATTATCTCCAATTGATATCATGCAATATTTATACTATCCTTTCCTAATGGGAATCGTGGCTTTCTTGTTTATCTTATTCAGAAAAGAAAAAGAAACTGCATAATAAATTATAGTTTTTATAAGGCAGGAGCTCTATAGCATCCTGCCTTTCATATCTAATTTCTTAATCAGATTAGATTTCACAATAGAAAATAAACTATCCTTCGCTTCCGCAAATGAAAGCCCATACCTCCGGCTTTTAGGATGCAACTCCTCCGGAAAACGTGCTAACAAGGAATCATAATACGCATCCAATGCAGTTTGATCTGGCATTTCATAATGAATCCGGATTTGAAACCTCCTGATTAATGCAGAATCAATAATATCAACATGATTCGTCGCACAAATTAATAAGACATCATTCGGTAAATAATCTATTTGCTGAATAATAGAATTCACCAGCCTACGCATCTCTCCAACATCATTATCATCATCTCCCCTGGCCTTACCTAATTGATCAAACTCATCTAAAAACAAAACCGCCTTATCTCGAGCAGCACGATCAAAAACCTGCTTCACATTCTGTGAGGTCTCGCCAATTCTCGAATTAATAACATTACTTAGATTTAAAATGATCAGTGGCTTATGCAGACTATTTGCTATAGCCTTCGCCGTAGTGGTCTTCCCACAACCTGAATGACCAAATAACAACACTTTATTGCTAACAGGAAGACCATACTCATTCAACTCCTCAAAATATCGATGCTCCTTAATCAATTGGTCAATCTTTTCCCTATTTTCATCACTCAAAAATACATCCTCTAATAAAACAAGGTCTTTGTCCTTAATTATAAGGTCTTGAATATTCATAATTTTCAATTAGCATTAAAACCCAAAGATAAGCCTAATCGCCCATAAAGAA
>NOUX01000009.1 GCA_002245855.1 Sphingobacterium cellulitidis
GAAGCCCGTTGTCAGATGACAACGGGCTTTTTGTGTTTTCAGGGGAATGGGGAAATGGAACGGATGGCCCGGTCGGTAGGGGCGTATCGCATACGCCCTTTTGTATTGTTGTTTGGTCATGGTTTGACAAACATGTCGCCCCGCTGGGGCTGTACCTTGTTATATGATCCATGCTACAAATATGTCACCCCTACGGGGTTTGATCCTCGTCAGCGGTGCAAGAAACTCCAGAGGAGTTTAATGTTAGTAGAAAGGAATGTAGCACGAAATAAGCCCGGCCGCAGAACTGCAATCGCTAAAGCGATTGCAGTTCTGCGGCCGGGCTCTTTTTTTTTACCTTCGGGTTACTAATATTGAACCCCTCTGGGGTTCCTACAGATATGTCGCCCCGCTGGGGCTGTATCTTGTTATATGATCCTTGCTACAAACATTCCGCCCCTACGGGGCTTGACCATGCAGGGCGGAATGACTATCGGATAAATGAAACGTATTGTACGGGCGTATCGCATACGCCCTTTTTGTTGTAATATGGGTTTTATAGCCGTTTTTGAATTGGTTTTGGCAGGAGGGCGTATGCGATACGCCCCTACGATTGGCGGGCTAGAAATGGATTCTTCGCTTCGCTCAGAATGACAGATAAATTGTGTCAGGGTCATGGGTTAAAAAAGGAGCTTCGGCAAGGCCGAAGCTCCTTTTTTAACCCATGACCTAATGTAATGATGTGATTGTCATTCCGCATCGAAGATGCGGAATCCATTTTAGGCGATATGTTGGCGAACGTGACGTCACTCGAGGCTGGATCAATCGTCAGCGGAGCAAGAAACTCCAGAGGAGTTTAATATTTGTATAAAGGATCGTAAAATGAAATATGCCCCATCCCAAAGCAATCGCTTTAGCGATTGCAGTTTTGGGGCAGGGCTATTTTTTTCTACCTTTTGGTTACTAATATTGAACCCCGCAGGGGTTCCTACAAATATGTCGCCCCTATGGGGCTGGATCCTCATCAGCGGTGCAAGAAACTCCAGAGGAGTTTAATATTAGTAGAAAGGAATGTAACATGAAATAAGCCCGACCCCCAAGCAATCGCTTTAGCGATTGCTTGGGGGTCGGGCTCTTTATTTTTTACCTTCGGGTTGCTAATATTGAACCCCTCTGGGGTTCCTACAAATATGTCGCCCCTACGGGGCTGTATGTTGTCAAATACCCCTTCCTACAAATATGTCGCCCCTACGGGGCTGTATGTTGTCAAATACCCCTTCCTACAAATATGTCGCCCCGCTGGGGCTGTATCTTGTCAAATACCCCTTGCTACAAATATGTCGCCCCGCTGGGGCTGGACCTTGTAATACTTACAGGACAAACCTACTCCTCCCTTTCCTTATGGATGTGATTGGTTATGAATACGATATTGTATTTTTTTGGGAGATAAATCAGACAAAACAATAATTTAAAAATCCGTATCTTTGCTGTCCAATGGGTACACAATTAGATAATGGAGTCAAGCCTTATAATCATTATGGGGCTTATTTGAAGGAAAAATACGACGGTCAACGGGTGTTTAAAGTTATTGTTGATGGTAATTTTACATGTCCGAATCGTGATGGAAGTAAGGGGTATGGGGGCTGTACTTATTGTAATGTTGATTCCTTTACGCCTGATACAGCGAGGAAGATTCCTTCTATCCGGGAACAGGTTGAAAATGGTATTGAAAGAGCTCGTAATAGTTATGGAGCGGAAAAATTTATCATTTATTTCCAGCCAAATACCAATACCTACGCACCGACGCATTTATTAAAAATGATGTATGATGAAGCCTTGAGTATTTGTCCTGAACATACGCTTGGATTATCTGTTGGTACTCGTCCGGATTGCTTGGATTTTGAAAAGATTGCGCTATTAGAGAGCTATACGGATCGTCTTGATGTAGATTTAGAGATGGGAATGGAGTCTATTTATAATGATACGCTGGAGCGTATCAATAGAGGCTGTTCGCATGATGAGTTTATATCGACCATGAAGATGTTGGAAAATACATCTTTGGATTTATGTGTTCATACTATTTTTGGTTTTCCATGGGAAACGGAAGAGATGATGCTTAGATATGCTGATGAAATTAATAAGCAGCCTAAGATCAAGTTTGTGAAATTACACCACCTTCATATCGTTGAAGGGTCCATTATGGGCGTGAAGTATAAAAGAGAACCCTTCCACTTATTTAGCTTGGAAGAGTATACTGAGTTCCTTTCCAAATTTATTCCATTGTTAAGACCGGATATCATTATTCAACGTGTATTTGGAATTGCTGATAAGGAATTATTGATTGCTCCAAATTGGGGATTCCCGAAATCAGGCATCCAAACCAAAATTGATAAAGGACTTGAAGAGAGAGGTGTGAAACAAGGTTCAGCGTATAAAGAAGCTGATTTAACGATATAAGAAAAGGGTTGCAGTCTGCAACCCTTTTGTATTGAAATATCTTGATGATTACCTCTCGACGATTGTTTTTAAATCGGCAGGAGAGTAATAGATTGATTTCAAAGTTTTATCATCGCCTTTACGGAAAACCAAGAATTTACCATCAATTTCTTTATAGTAGGACTCAACACCTTTTTCTAAATAATGTTGTTGAGTTTCCATTGCTTCTTGTTCAGTTTTACAAGCCTTACTCATGTTCGAACGTTGAACTTCATTGAAAAGGTCATTGAATTTATCCTTCAAACCAAATTCTAAGATAGCACCTGAAAGCACATATTGAATATCGCAAAGAGCATCCGCAATTTCTACCAGGTCTTTGTCCTTAATTGCTTCTTCGAGTTCTTTTAATTCTTCAGCGATTAAAGATACTCTCAAGTTGCAACGCGTCTCAGATGGGATTGTTGGTTGATCTAAAATCGGGTGCTGAAAAGTTTTATGAAATTCGGCAACCGAAGTTAAACATTTAGGGTCTGTCATATCAATTGTAATTTTGTTAAAAATACGAAAGTAGGGGCAAATAAAAAAGGCGCAATCTAGATTGCGCCTTGTATGCTATTTCATTAAGTGTTTTAATTGAATAATTTCCTTTTCCTCCAAATATCTCCAACGACCACGGGGAAGATCTTTTTTGGTCAGGTTTGCATAGACTACGCGATCTAGTTTTTCAACCTCATAGCCTAATGATTCAAAAATACGTCTTACAATCCTGTTTTTACCACTATGGATTTGGATTCCAACTTCCCTTTTTGAAGCGCCTACAACGAAGCTAACGTCGTCAGGCTTGATGAATCCGTCCTCTAGTTCAATACCGAATTGAATTTTATTAAAATCACCTTGTGATAAGTTCTTGTTTAATTCAACTTGATAGATTTTGCTGATGTTATTTCTTGGGTGAGAAAGTTTCTCAGCTAAATTGCCATCATTTGTAAGCAACAGAAGTCCGGTTGTATTTCTGTCCAATCGACCCACAGGGTAGATTCTTTCCTTAGTTGCTTTCGCTACTAAGTGCATTACAGTTTTACGTTCTTGAGGATCATCTGTTGTTGTGATATAATCTTTTGGTTTATTCAAAAGAATATATACCATTTTTTCACGTTTTAGGCGTTCGTTGTTATATCTAATTTCGTCCTTTGCAGGATCTACTTTAGTTCCTAACTCGGTTACCACCTCACCATTCACAGAGATTACACCTGCTTCAATAAGTTCATCCGCCTTTCTACGCGAACAAATCCCAGAGTTGGAGATATAACGGTTTAAACGAATTAATCCATCATCCTCAACATTGAAGTTTTTTTCTTGCTTAGGTTTTCTGAAATTATCTTTGCGGAAATCGTTTTCCGATCTACCTTCGTTGTCACGGCCAGAATTTCTTTTGCTGAAATCTCTGCCTTTACCATCGAATTTTTTGTAAGGACGGTCTGAGTTGAAAGATTTTTCAAACTTACCATCTTTATTGAATTTAGAGTCTTTACTGAATTTTGAAGATCTTTTCGTTGCTTCTTCGCCGTATCTTGATTTTCTTTCAGGTCTTTCCTCTCTATTGAATCTATCTTCTTTATTGAATCTTTCTTCTCTATTGAATTTAGAATCTCTATCCTCTCTGTTAAATCTAGAGTCTCTGTCTGGTCTAGAGTCTCTACTAAATTTAGAATCTCTATCTGGTCTAGAATCCTTACCAAATTTTGAGTTTCTATCAAATTTAGAGTCTCTTCCAAATTTGGAATCTCTGTCAGGTCTAGAATCTTTGTTGAATTTAGAATCTCTCGCGAATTTAGAGTCCTTGTTAAATTTAGAATCTCTTCCAAATTTAGCGTCTTTATCAAATCTGCCTTTATCAGAATTTGAGTCGCGATTAAATTTATCAGATTTGTAACTTCTTGATGAGTCGAAGGATGATTTATCGTCCTTTTTATTGTTCTTGAAGCCGTCGGAATTGCTTCTTGATTTTCTGGAGTTGTCCTCTCGACTGTTCCTTTTGCTATTGAATGGCATAATTCGAAAAAATGAGCCACAAAGATAGGCAAAATTTTGACTCATTCCACATTTAAGAGGAATACTTTAATAAATATTAGAAACTGTAGACATATTAGGAGGAAAAGGTCGATTAGTTTGCTGTAGAGGCGTAAAAATCTAGTTTCTAGTATTTTATGGTTTTCGGTGGATTTTATCCGATTTATGATCGAGATTTTAACTTTGAATTGCCTTAAAGGGCTCTCAAATTAATAGGTTTTGGTTAATTTATGTTTAACTATGTATGAAATGGCAGAGAATTACAGTAGAAATGTTACAAAAAAGGCGGATTTGGAAATATTGGTTTAAAGTTGTTTTAACGTAGATTTTACATGGCTTTAACTATAATTAACTTTCTTTATTAATACTATTGTTTGTGCGTTAAAGTAATAAGCTGTACTTTTGGAGCTTGATTTTTCACCAAGCTACTTTTTGATCGGCTTTTAGGAGATGCGTGGATAGAGTGGCAGTAAGGGAATGAATGGTTAAAAAAAGAGTATTATGTAGTAGTGCACTTTTGATGTTAATGTTAATGTCGAATTTGTACTCAAAACCCCAACCAGAGACGGCTGATCCTTTTAGAAAGGCATTGGACCTCTCGATGAGAGCCAATATTGCAGATGCAATGGCGACTAACAAAAAAGAGGCTGAAGATGATATTTACAGCCGAATTTCTTTTGCTGAGACCGATATTCCTTTAGAGGAGGTTACAGTAAAGAAAAAACTAGACAAGTACCTGAGTAGGTTTGCTTATCTAAAAAAGCCCACACATCAAATTCACAGAAAAGCGGATCAATTACTTCCCCGCATTGCGAAAATCCTTAAGAGTTACGGTGTTCCAGAAGATTTCAAGTACATTGCTGTAGTTGAGAGTAGTCTGAATCCTAAGACCACTTCCCACAAGGGAGCCGGAGGTTATTGGCAATTTATGCCCGCAACTGCGCGATTGTATGGATTAAAGGTGAATGGAAGTGTGGATGAGCGCTTAGACTTAATAAAGTCTACCCATGCGGCAGCAAAATATCTAAAATCACTACACAAAGAGTTTGGTGATTGGACTTTAGCAGCAGCAGCTTATAATGTAGGTGGAGGAAGTTTAAGATCTTCCTTAAGAAGACAAAACAAGGATAGTTACTATGACTTGAAATTGAATTCTGAAACTGCAGCCTATGTCTATAAGATAATTTCCATGAAAGCAATTCTGGAAACTACATAAAGCGCGAAAGCCTAATTTTATGAACAATACCAAATCAGGAAACCTTAGGTTTCCTTTTTTTGTGCCTAAAATTTTAGAATGCCTCACTAGGTTCCGTTAATTCGCTATTGATATTAATGCATGCAATCCTATTTATTGAAAATTTTAATTAAGTTTAAGATAATGAAATCCCTTTTAGGGATTTTTTGTTTAGCAATTGAAAGCGAGATTGTGCTGGATGGGAAAAAACTAAAGAGAAGCTATATGCTATATCCGAGATTTTTAAACATGCCGATTCAACAACAAGAACACACTAACCTTATATTGACCTCAAGCTCTTACCTTATTTTCTTTAGTTATACGATTTAGCGATTATTCAATTATTACAAAAAGTGATAGGAATCACATTTTCTTGCTTCCCATTATCATTAGAATGTCATGGGTAGACTGCTAATTTTGAATCGTTAACTTAATATATAAGAATAATGCAGGTAGAGCAATTTAATTATGACAATAAGATTGTCAGAGATTTTGGAATCGCAACTGTAATCTGGGGGATCGTCGGAATGACTGTAGGGCTAATTGCGGCTTTGCAGTTAGTATGGCCAGAGGTAAACTTTGGACTTCAATATTCCACATTCGGACGTATTCGACCTTTACATACCAATGCAGTAATTTTTGCCTTTGTGGGTAATGCCATATTTATGGGGGTATACTATTCGATGCAGCGGGTGTTAAAGGCCAGAATGTTTAGCGATGTACTTAGTAAGATCCACTTTTGGGGTTGGCAATTGATTATTGTGGCCTCAGCAATTACCCTTCCCTTAGGGCTGACCACTTCGCATGAATATGCAGAAATGGAATGGCCAATTGACCTAGCAATCACCATTATATGGGTGCTGTTTGGAATTAATATGTTTGGTACCATCATTCGCCGTAGAGAAAGACATATGTATGTAGCCGTTTGGTTCTACATTGCCACTTTCGTTACGGTTGCTGTATTACACATAGTTAACTCCATTCAAATGCCAGTAGGAATGTGGAAGAGTTATTATGTTTATTCCGGCGTACAAGATGCATTGGTTCAATGGTGGTATGGTCATAATGCGGTTGCATTCTTCCTGACAACACCATTTTTAGGATTAATGTATTACTTCTTGCCAAAAATGGCTAACCGTCCTGTTTATTCCTATAAATTAAGTATTCTACACTTTTGGTCCTTGATATTTATTTATATCTGGGCTGGACCACACCACTTATTATATACCTCATTACCAAGCTGGGTTCAATCCTTGGGAGTAGTGTTCTCAATTATGTTGATTGCTCCAAGTTGGGGTGGTATGATCAATGGATTGTTGACCTTACGTGGTGCATGGGACAAAGTAAGAACCGAACCAGTATTAAAGTTCATGGTTGTTGCATTGACCTGTTATGGTATGGCGACTTTCGAAGGTCCTATGTTATCCTTAAAACAAGTTAATGCAATTGCGCACTTTACAGATTGGATTGTTGCACACGTACATATTGGAGCTTTAGGCTGGAATGGATTTATGACCTTTGCAATCTTGTATTGGTTGATCCCAAGAATTTATAAGACTCAATTATATTCTAAGAAATTAGCCAACGCACACTTCTGGATCGGAACCTTAGGAATTTTATTCTATGCCATTCCGATGTACTGGGCAGCAGTAGTTCAAGGATTGATGTGGAAAGACTTTACTCCAGAAGGAGTATTGAAATATCCTAACTTCTTAGCGACTACCTTAGAGATATTACCAATGCACATGATGCGTGCGGTAGGAGGATTATTGTACTTGTCGGGAGTAATCTTGATGACTTACAACTTGGTAAAAACTGTAAAAACAGGATCTTTGGTTGCCAATGAGGCCGCGGAAGCACCAGCGTTGAAACCAATTGAGAAATCAGAACCATCTGCACACCGTCGTTTAGAGCGTAAGCCAATATTATTTATGGTGTTGTCATTGATTGCCATTTTAATCGGTGGTATTGTAGAAATGATTCCAACATTTACCGTTGCTAATAATGTACCTAAGATAGCATCCGTAAAACCATATACAGCATTAGAATTAACTGGTCGGGATTTATATATCCGTGAGGGCTGTGTGAACTGTCACTCTCAGACTATTCGACCGTTCCGTTCGGAAACGGCACGTTATGGTGAGTATAGTAAAGCTGGAGAGTTTGTTTATGATCATCCATTCCTATGGGGTTCAAAACGTACCGGACCAGATTTGCACCGTATCGGTGGTAAATATCCACACAAATGGCACTTTGACCATATGTTGGATCCAACCATTACTTCACCTGGAAGTATTATGCCACCATATCCTTGGTTGATTGAACAAGATATCAACTATAAGTATTTGACTGGTAAGATGAAGGTGATGAAGAACTTAGGAGTGCCATATTCGGATGATGAGATCAATAATGCCGTTGAGCATGCACAAGCACAAGCGCAGGCTATTGTAAAGGATCTGGAATCAAACGATGTACAGGTAGAACCTAGCAAGGAAATCATTGCTATGATTGCATACTTACAACGCATGGGAACAGATATTAAAGCTGAGCCAAAAGCTGCGGATGATGCAGATAAAGTAGCAGAGAATAATTAATGTAACACAAAAAAGAAAGAGCTATGTGGAGACAAATCACAAATTTACATGGAGATGAGATCTATCTAATCATCTCATTGTTAATCTTCTTGACCTTTTTCATCCTAGTGGCAATCATGTTGTTTACCATGAAAAAGAGCTTTGTTGATTACATGAAGGGATTGCCCTTTGAGGAGTCCGACAAACTGAATGATAATTTACCTGAATCAGAACGTATATGAATTTAATAGTAATCATGAGCAGTGCAATTTCCGGGACGCTGGTAGCTATCGGAACTGGCGACTTATATAATGATATGTTCTATTTGGCAGTATTCATCTTATTGATTGCTGTATTAATAGCAGCAATCGCCATCAATAGAGCATTGAAATCCATGTTAAAGGTGACCATGCCTGAGGTGGTAAAAGAAGAAGAAAGACTGGCTGTAGAGCGAAAAATATCGAGAAGAAACTATTGGAAAGGAACATGGAATTATATCATGGGCTTAAAGCCAATCGAGCAGGAGAAAGATTTAGTTATTGATGACCATGAGTATGATGGAATTTCAGAATTGAACAATCCAATTCCTGTATGGTTTAATGCTTTATTTTATTCCTCGGTAGTTTTTGCGGTGGTTTACCTATTGATATACCAGGTATTTGGATGGGGGTTAAATCAGGATCAGGAGTATGAGCGAGAAATGGCTAAGGCAGAAATAGCGAAGCAAGAGTATCTAGCACAGTCTGCGAACCTATTTGATGAGAATACCATTGAGGTTGATGAGACTGGTACCTTGGCAGCGAATGGAAAAGGAATTTTTGCCACCAACTGTGCGGCATGTCACGGCGGAAGTGGTGAAGGTACAATTGGGCCAAATTTAACCGATAGATTCTGGTTACACGGTGGTGAGATCAAAGATATCTTTCACACTGTAAAATATGGGGTGCCAGAAAAAGGTATGGTTCCATGGGAACAAACCTTAACCCCAGCACAAATTGCTGAGGTCAGTAACTACATCATCACCTTGAGGGACAGTAAGCCTGCAAATCCAAAAGGTGCTGAAGGGGAAGAAATCGTGAAGTATGAAAGTGAAGGTGGAGCTGCAGAATCTGCTGAAGGAGAAGCTCCTGCAGATAGTACAGCAACAAATTAAAAAATAGAATCATGGGAACAGTAGTAAATGAGTCCAACCAATCTAAACCAATTGATAAATCGAAAAGAAATTGGGTATATGCTAAAAAACCAGGCGGACATTTCTTTAATTATCGACAGGTTGTGGGGTATGGATTACTACTGTTCTTCTTTTTAGGACCCATTCTAAAAATAAATGGTAATCCCTTCTTGATGTTCAACATCATAGAACGGAAGTTCTCCATTTTTGGAAACATCTTTTACCCACAAGACTTTCATATCTTTCTCTTCGGAATGTTGATTGTGATGGTTTGTATAGTTTTATTTACAGCTGTATACGGTCGGGTTTGGTGTGGATGGACCTGCCCACAGACCATTTTCATGGAGTTGATATTCAGACGGATTGAATATTTGATAGAAGGAGATTGGCTGCAACAAAAGAAATTAAATGAAGGACCTGATACCGATGCCAAAGCATGGAAAAAAGTATTAAAACATTCCGTATTTTTATTGATTTCCTTTATTATTTCCAATCTATTTCTTTCTTATATCATCGGAATAGATGCTCTTTATAAAATCGTAACAGATCCGATTGAAAATCATATCGTGGGATTGATTTCCATTATCGTTTTTACTCTAGTGTTTTATTTTGTATTTGCCTTTGTGCGGGAGATTGTATGTACCAGGATTTGTCCATATGGCAGACTTCAAGGTGTTTTATTGGATGATAATTCAGTTACCGTAGCATACAATGTTCAGCGTGGAGAGCCAAGGGGGAAACAAAGGAAAGGATCTACAGAGGTTAAAGGAGATTGTATCGATTGTAATTTGTGTGTTCATGTTTGTCCGACCGGAATTGATATCCGTAAAGGTCCTCAATTGGAATGTGTTTCCTGTACTGCATGTATCGACGCCTGTGATGCTGTGATGGAAAAAATCAATAAACCTAAGCGATTAATCGGGTTTTATACTTTAGCCGAGGCAGAAGGCAAGGAAACTGAAGATACTGGTAAGAAAAGAAACACGAGAGCAGTGATTTACACCTCGATTCTTGTGCTGCTCATGGGAATTTTCGGATATATGATTTTCAGCCGTTCGGATGTGGATGGAAGGTTGCTTCGTGCCAAGGGAAGTACTTATCAAAAACGCGATGATGGAACCGTGAGCAATCTTTATACCTTGGAAGTTATTAATAAAACAAGCAAGGATTTGGATTTTGATCTTGTCAGTGCAACAGAAGGCGTGAAGATTCAAGTAGTGAATCCTATTTCACATTTAAGTCGTGAGGGCAATGCGAAATTAAGCTTATTTTTAATTGCCGATCAAAAGTCAATCAAGCAATACAAGACCGATGTAAAGGTTGATATTAAGGTTGGGGATAAAGTATTAGAAACGATGGAGACTACTTTTATTGCTCCACCAATAAAATAAGGATATGAACTGGGGATATAAAATAGTTTTTGGTCTAGGGGCTTTCATGCTTTTCATTATTGGCGCAGGGATTTATATGGTTAGTCATGACAATGATACCTTGGTTGAGTCCGACTATTATGAAAAGGGATTGAATTACGATGAAACCTTTCATAAGAAGGAGAATTTATTGAACGATCATGCTCGACCAAAGATTCAATTGCTGAAGGATACGCTATTGATTCAATTTTCGACTTCAGGAAATAAAGGTAATTTGAATTTTAAGCGATTAGATGACAAATCACTGGATCTTCAACTGCCTTTCTTCAGTAAAACGAATCAGTTTAAATTGCCGGTTAGCACGTTTAAGAAAGGGAATTGGAATTTAGAGATTGATTGGGTTCATTCAGACAAGTCCTATATTTCGGATCACGCAGTATTTATTCAATAAGATGACTTATCACTATTTGGCATTTTTTATGGGGTTATTGGGGAGCATACACTGTGCGGTGATGTGTGGTCCATTGCTACTTGCCGTTCAAGCAGGACAAGGCATCTCATGGAAAACGACATTTAATAAGTTGTTATATCAATTGGGTCGTATTTTGACCTATGGATTTCTGGGTTTATTGCTTGGGTTGCTAGGAAATGCAGCAACCATTCAAGGTTGGCAACAAGGGTTCAGCTTGGTTACCGGAATTATTCTATTTAGCATAGGTTTATTTTACATGTTTGGGAAAAGTTCAGGCAAGCTTGTCGCCCTTCAAACGAAAGCCATTCAGCCATTTGCACGCTTTATGGGGCAGTGGTTATATCGTCCTGGAGGCAGTTTTGTTGCTGGAATATTAAATGGAATCCTTCCTTGTGGAATGGTTTATATGGCCTTGGCCTCTGCTGTCAATGCAAATTCCTTAAGCAATAGCTTCCTATTTATGCTATTGTTTGGTCTTGGGACCTTGCCCTTATTATTAGTCTTTTCATTTGCTGGGAATTTTCCAAAGCGGATATTCAAAAAGGGCTTTTCCACGGTTTTGCCAATTTTATTTTTAATCATGGGCGCCTGGTTTATTTTACGTGGCGCTAACTTAGATATCCCATATCTAAGCCCCTTATTACAGGTTGAAGGCGCAATGAATTGCGCTTAATAAATATTTCTTTATATCTTGTAGATAGTCCTGCCAGCACTGTGCAAACAAAAGCTGGAAGAATTGGTTTTTAGAAAGAATTCCTATCTATGCACGAACATATAAAGACAGTCATTCAATTTTTGGAAATATGGGGATGGATCCCATTGACCATCATGTATGTGGGTGTCATCATCACCATTTTGATTGAGAACCGCAATCCAACAAAAACCATTTCCTGGGTTTTAGTGATTGTATTTATCCCATTCGTAGGTTTAATACTTTATTATTTATTTGGACAGAAGTTTTCAAAGGTCAAGAAATTAAAGCGGATCAATCAGGAACAAACGCTTCGGCTTAAAAAGGAATTTCACCGCTTGGAACCATTGATGCAGTGGTCTATTCGCAATATACAAAGTAAAATAGGCGATCTCTCCCGAGTTTATTCCTATTTGAAAAATGAAAAATTGTCGACTCCCACCTTAAACAATGAAGTAACCTTATTGGTAAATGGGGAGCAAATGTTTCCAGCACTTTTAGAGGCATTGGAAGCTGCCAAGCATTCCATCCATATGGAGTTTTATATTTTCGATTTAGATAATATCGGGACCAAGGTCTTGGATTTATTGGAGAAGAAAGCTTCAGAAGGGATTATTGTAAGATTAATTGTGGATAGTTTTGGTTCTCCGAAAGTTGTTCGCTACATGCGAAAGAAGAAAGATAGTAAAATCGAATTTCAACCTTTTCTGCCTGTTACCTTTACATCCTTAGCGAATTCAAATTACCGGAATCACCGCAAAATTGTGGTCATTGATGGTTTTGTATGTTTTACAGGAGGCATTAATATTTCAGATCGATACGCCAATCCGAATGAATTTGGACTTTATTGGCGTGATACGGCGGTGAAGATCGTTGGAAATGTAGGAGCGATGTTTCAAATAAGTTTCTGGAATCAATGGAACCAAACCGATGGAGCGTCCTTTAATCTGGATCAAGGATATCTTCGTGAGACGCCAGTAGTCACCGACCAATTAAGTGCCGTTGCGTTATCTTCAAGTGATCCAGGTTCGATAGGTCCATTCAATATGGAAGCCTTATTGATTAGTATTGGTGAAGCCAGTGAAACCATCAAACTTTGTACACCTTACTTTATTCCATCAGAAGAGTTGTCTACAGCATTGAAAACTGCCGCAGCAGCAGGAGTAGAGGTGGAATTAATGATTCCAGAAGATGGAGACTCCTGGATAGTACAGCATGCTACCTATTCTTATCTAAAACCATTACTTGAAAGAGGAGTGAAGGTTTACCAGTATCAAAAAGGATTCTTACATGCAAAAACCTCCATCATTGATGGAAAAATCGCCTATGTGGGTACAGTAAATTTAGATTTCAGGAGTTTTTACATCAACTATGAGGTTCAGGCAGTCATTTCCAACCGAGATTTCTGTAAGGAAATGGAGAAACAATATGATATAGATCGGGAAAATTGTGTTCTGATTTCGATCAAAGATTGGAAAAAGAGAAAACCATGGAAAAGAGGAATAGATTCTCTATGTCGTTTGCTTGCGCCATTGCTCTAGGTATCTGTTAAATTTCTTTAAGACTTCCCTTGTTCCCTAAAAAATCAATATATTTAGCTTTTCCAAAAAATAGATTATTGATGAATTTAACTAATCGTTTCCTTTTAGGCGTATTCCTAATTACCTCCATATTTTTTACGGCAAGGGGCCAAGAAAAACCTGCAGTTCCAATCAATACTGCAGTTGAAAATGTTCAAAAATATTTCTCAGTATATCCTGTTGAAAAAGTTCATTTACATTTTGATAAGCCATATTACGCTGTAGGAGATACCTTATGGTTCAAAACCTATCTAAATACGAACCTATTCAATTATGATCCCAGTAAAATCATTTATGTTGATATCATCAATAGTAAGGATTCCTTGATGCAGACCCTTAGGGTGCCATTAAAGGAAGGTGCTGGTAAAGGACAATTGGTTTTGGATCCTCAATATTGGTCTCAGGATAATTATAGATTCAGGGCCTATAGTAAATGGATGATGAATTTTGATATGGGTTACTTCTATAATAAGGTAGTGCCAATAGGAGATGCCATCAATAAAAAACTGGGTGCGAATATTACGTTCTTGCAAGAAGGAAATAAGACCAAGGCTACAATTCAATTAAGAGGTCGCGATGGTCAAGCATTAGGACGAAAGAAGCTCAATTGGGAGGCGAATGATGGTTGGGATGCTTTTGATAAAGGAAAAGCTGAAACCGATGATTTAGGTCGAATTAGTATAAACCTATCCCATAAGGAAAAGGAAAAGTTTAAGGCGGGTCGCTTGGTACTTCAATTGGAAGATGGAGAAACTGGACAGTATTCTTTAACGAATGCTTATCAAGATGTTGATATTCAGTTTTTTCCAGAAGGTGGAGATTTAATTTCAGGATTATCGAAGAAAATCGCTTTTAAATCCATGTCTTCCTCAGGAGGTGCAATTGGGGTTAAAGGAAAAATCATTGATAGTAAAAAGAAAGAAGTAGCTAGTTTTGAGGATTTAGGAATAGGTATGGGTGCATTTAATCTATTACCTATTTCAGGAGAGAGTTATAAGGCAGTTGCAACCTTTGCCAATGGCGTTGAAAAGACGGTTGATTTACCAGCAGTGGTAGACGACAAGATCAATGTTGTAGCGGTATCTCAAGATAACGAATTTATCAATTTAGGTTTGGTGACGAATGATACCTATTTCAATACCATTCAGAATAAACCATATTATGTATTTGGACAGTTAAATGGTCATTTGATCTATGCTGCACAGGCTTCGATAAAAAGTCCAGCTGTATCTGTTAAGATTCCATTAAAGGAATTGCCCAATGGGGTAGTCCAAGTAACCTTGATGACACCAGACGGGCAGCCAGTTTCGGAACGTTTAGTTTTTATTCAGCCACAAGAATTAATCGGAATTCAGGTTAGTACGGATAAATCTGATTATGCCCGCAAGGACCTGGTGAAAATGAAACTAAACCTGGATACTAAAGTTGATAGCTTACCAGGCAATTTCTCGGTGTCGGTAATTGATGAAACCAAAGTTCCATATAATGATGATAATGATAAAGGTATAGTAAGTAATATGCTATTGACCTCAGATCTTAAGGGCTATATTGAAAAGCCAAATTATTATTTCAATCCGAAGAATGAAAACCGATTGGAAGCTTTGGACGCTTTGATGATGACTCAAGGATTTAGAAGGTTTGAATACAAGGATTTGGTGAACGCAAAATTACCACAGGTAAAATTCATGCCTGAGCAAGGAATCACGATTACCGGAATCCTTCGTCAGAATACAGGTAGAGTTCAACCTAATGGAGGATTATTTTTAAATATTCCAGGAGCAGCGATAAAAAAGGATGCTTATACAGATAATTCAGGTCGATATATCTTTGAAAATTTAGTTTTCAGTGACTCCCTAAAGGCGACATTGAATGCGAGGGGGAATGATAACTTTAGGAGTTTAGTGATTACACTGGATCCGACATTGTTTCCTGAAATAGATCCGAACAATCCAAATAAGGCTGGTTCAATTCAAAATATTGATGATAACCTAAAAGCCTATTTGGATAATAGCAAGAAAGAGTTTAGGGTGAATAACTTAATTGAAGAAGTCGTGGTGACTGGAACGCAGGAAAAGAAACAAACGAGTAAGGATTTTTCTGCCTTAACGGGATTATCGATTCCAGAGCATCGAATTGAAGGTAGCCGCTTCGGAGGATGTAATGTGTTAAGTATGTGTTTAAATACAATGCTAACAGGAATCACCTTCGATGTCAATTCTCAAAAATACTATATTACCAGAAACTTTAATCAAGGTAGTCGGGTTCCGGTTCAGTTTTTCTTGAATGGTATGCCAATTGACGAGCCATCGATTAATTCAATTCAGGTAGCCGATATTGAAGCTATTGAGATTTTTATGCGTGATGATTTAGGGACGGTTAGAAATATCTACAATAATGATGGTGTTGTTTCCATTATTACGAAAAAAGAGAAGAAACAACCGCGCATGACCTTGTCACAAATTGAAGCGATGTTGCCAAAATCAAATGTAATTGATTTTTATCCTTTAGGCTATGTGAAAGAGCGTAAGTTCTATGAGCCTAAGTATAACACAGCAGAATCTAAAAATACCAATGATTACCGTACTACGGTTTATTGGAATCCAGATGTAAGGATTGATTCCAAAGGAGAGGTGAATTTGGAATTCTTCAATGCTGATGGAACAGGTAAATATAAAGTAGTTGTAGAAGGAAATGACCTTCAAGGTAATGTAGGAAGACAGATTTATTATTATAATGTGAAATAGATGAATTGATTCATCCAACAAAAAAGCAGCAATTTTATTGCTGCTTTTTTGTTGGATATCATCTTACAGATTAGGTCTTCACTCTCAAATTAAAGAGGATCGCAAGCATAATCAACCCAATTCCAAACAGTGCATACATATTATAGGATTCTTCAAAGAAAAAGAAACCAATGCCTAAGGCATAAACGACTCCTAGATAAGTCAAGCTAGAAACCTTAGAAAGGTTAGCAGTTTGGTAGGATAGGGTCATATAATATTGTGCGCATTGAGTTAAAATACCAACGAACAAAAGATAGATCCAATCGATTCCCTGAGGCATTTGCCAATTAAAAATAGTATAAATTCCTGCAAATGGAATGGTGATCAATGGGAAGTAAAATATAATCACCAATGGATGTTCGCTGGTTTTTATCTTAGCTATAATGTTATAGGCAAATGCAGCAAATAGAGCTGACAATAAGCCAATCATTAGGTCGAGATTCGAGATCCTTGTGTCGAAACCTTTCATCATTAATACACCGGCTATTGCCATTCCAAAGAAAAGAAATTGGATGGGTTTAACTTTTTGTTTCACCATAAAGATTCCCAATATGGTTGTAAAAAGAGGGGCGGTATAATTAATAGTAACTGCGGAGGCCAAGGGAATATTTTGCAGGGTATAAAAAGAACCAACGAGTCCAAGGCAACCTGCTATACCTCGCGCAATCAGGAGTTTTTTATTGTTTCCTAGAACTGGGATGTTTTGTTTTTTCAGGATGATGTAGGAAGCGATGAGACTGACGATGGATCTGAACAGAACCACTTCCATGGTTGGTAAATGAGATACCAATTTGACACTGATATTCATTAGGGCAAAAAAGAAGCCCGCCAATAACATGTATTGGATGCTCTTTTTATCTTCCACTATTGTACGGGGTCGCTATGTTTTTTTACAACTTCACGGATACCAGTTTCAGGGTCAATTTCTAATTCAGTTTGTTTGACTAAAACGGCGAATGAGGCAGGTTGAATTCCCTTCCCGTATTTGATGGCATATTCTTTCGTAAACTCGGCTCCAAAATAAAGAATGGCAGAAGAATAGTAAACCCATGCTAACAAGATAATGATTGATCCTGCGGCACCATAGGATGTTGCCGTGATGTTTTGGGACAGGTAGATGGAAATAAGATACTTACCTAACATGAACAGCAATGCAGTAAATAAAGAACCACCTAGGATATCTTTGAACCTTACTTTGGCATCTGGTAGGAAAGCATAAATAATTCCAAATAGAGAAGAGATGACCAAGAAAGTAATTGCGGTATTCACCCAATCAATCAAACTAATATCCCAGTTATCCATGAATTGATTAAAGTAATTGGTCATAACACCAATTAAACTCGATATAATTAGGGAGGCCATTAATAGGAATACTAGGCCCAAAATCATGGAGAAGGAAATTAATCTGTTGATAATGATTTTCAACCAACCTTTTTTAGGTTTTGGTTTCACCTTCCAAATAGAATTTATAGAATTTTGAATATCAACAAAGATTGTTGTTGAAGTAAACATTAGGGTAGCCGCACCGACAATAATCCCAATATTAGAGCGGCTATCTAAGGAAAGGTTATGAACAGTAGATTCCAACATGGAGGCAATTTCTTTACCAAATATTTGGTTTAGTTCATCGATTACCTGATCTCTGGCCCCTTCACTTCCATCCAATGCACTACCATAGAAGAAACCGAGTGTCCATGTTAGTATTAATAAAAGTGGACCAATGGAAAAGACAGTGTAATAGGCTAATGAAGCGCTTAGCTTCATACAATTATCATCGACAAAAGCAGTGCCTGCATTTATTAATAAATGCCAGAAGTCCTTTATTTTGGTCCAAATTATTTTTAGCATAGAATATCCTTATTCAGAATAGATTGATTTTATGATCTCTTCATTTTTTTGGAGGATTACTTTTCGTTTAAGGCTTAGTTTCGGAGTCAACTCACCAGCATCGATGGTCCATTCTTTCGGTAGTAACTTAAACTTTTTAACCTGCTCCCAGTGGCCAAAGTTAGCCATTGATTGTGAGATTATTTGATCATACTTGGATAAAATATCTTCGTTTTTGATTAAATCTTCTTTGGAAGAATAACTGATTCCTTTATGATTGGCGTATTTTTCAAGTTCTTCATAAGCCGGAACAATTAATGCAGCGGGGAATCTTTGATTTTCACCAATGACCATAACCTGAGCAATTAATGTAGATTCCATCAATTTATTCTCAATAACCTGTGGGGCAACATATTTACCTCCTGCTGTTTTAAACATTTCTTTTTTACGGTCAGTGATTTTCAAGAAACCATCTGGAGTAATTTCGCCAATGTCGCCAGTATGCAAATAGCCGTCTTCGGTAAATGCTTCTTTCGTAGCTTCCTCATTGTGGTAATAACCTGTGGTTACACTAGGACCTTTTACAAGGATTTCACCATCTTTTGCAATCTTAACATCTAAATTGTCTAAGACACGACCTACCGTTCCGAATTTTACATCTTCATCTTTCCAGGAATTTACAGCGATTACTGGTGAAGTTTCAGTCAGACCGTATCCTTCCAATACTTTTATTCCAGCAGCCCAGAACACACGTGCAAGTCTTTCTTGAAGTGCAGCCCCTCCAGAAATAATAAGTTTGATATTACCCCCTAAAGCCTCTTTCCATTTGGAGAAGATTAATTTTCTGGCAATACCTAATTGGAAATTATAGAAGGCAGAATTCTTTTTTGGTTCTTGATAGCGCAAACCTAAGTTTAAAGCCCAAAAGAATAAGGATTTTTTTATTCCTGTCAGGTTTTTACCTTTTTCAACCACTTTATCATAGACCTTTTCCAATACCCGAGGTACTGTTGTAAATAAGTCGGGTTTTACATCATTGATGTCAACAACAATATTGTCTAGATTTTCAGCGTAATATATCTGTACACCTCTGGACAGGTAAAGATAAACGACCATCCGCTCGAAAATATGACATAAAGGTAAAAAGCTTAATGCCTTTTTAAATTCTTCGGTTACAAGGTGGTTTGAAGCTTCAACATTTGAAATAATATTGTGATGGGAAAGAAATACGCCTTTCGGTTTACCTGTAGTTCCTGAAGTATAGATTAGGGTTAATAAATCCTCAGGCTGAATTGCATCACGATAGGGTTGCAAATCTTGTTCGTTTTGTTTTCCAAGTTCAATTACTTCTTGATAGTTTTTTCTACCTTCAATTTCGTCGAAGGTGAAAACTTCTAATTCAAGGTTATTTTCTTTTAACGCTAAATCCGCTTTTTTTGCAAGGTCTTCATTGCTTACGAACAGGAGTTTAGCTCCGGCATCATTTAGAATGAAGATCAAGTCTTGATTAGACAGGGTAGGATATAGAGGTACCGTAGCCACTCCTAATTGGTTACAAGCGAAGTCAATAAAGTTCCATTCAGGGCGGTTTCCTGACATCAAAGCGATACGGTCACCCTTTTGGATTCCCTTTGCCAATAAACCTTTACTGATGTTATCGATGATTTCTACGAACTCTTTGGTTGAATAGGTTTTCCAGCCATTTTTTGCACGACCGGCCACCATAATCTCTTTAGCAAATTCTTTTTGGTAATTGCTGATTAAGTCAATTAATCTTTTATAATTGTTCATAAGTTTTTCTCCCCTTAAAAATACAAAAATTGGTTATACATATTGTAGGTATTGACTAATATATAATTTTTTAAAGAAAAACTATGCTTGCAGAATAATTTTTGACTTTAGTTATACCGAAAATCGGTTTTAACCGTTAAAAAATAAATAGTACTTTTGAAGGAATAGAAATATGTTTTTAATGAAAAAAATCTTACAATTATCATTTGTTTTCATCGCATTTATTGCATCTACAAATTTTGCTCACGCCCAATTACCATCGCAACATGCGATTGGTGCTCGATTTGGTTCTGCAACAGGATTAACTTATCGTTATACGATGAATCCAAATAAGGCTCTAGAAGGAATTTTGAGTATTCAAAGTAATTCGGAATATAGCAGATTTAGATTGGTTGGATTATATGAGAACCATTTACCATTATACAATGATTTTTCATGGTTTTGGGGTTTTGGTGGTTCCGTAGGATCTTACTCTGGTAAAGCCTATACGAATAAAGAAGGCCAGCGTTTTGATAAATATTCAGAGATGGCATTAAGTATCGATGGTATTGTTGGGGTTGAATATAAAATTCCTCAAGCACCATTGGCCTTATCCCTAGATATCAAACCTTATTTCGACTTTTTACAAGAAAGTGGATTTAGAATATGGGACGGTGTCGGATTTTCTATCCGTTACACGTTTTAAAAATATAAACACCTTGCAGTAAAATGCAAGGTGTTTTTTTTATTGGACATTTTGTATTAATTGACTGCCTTTTCGGTGTCAATGGTATTGTGTTCTCTGTAGATTTTCTCGCCAATTACGCCGTCATCACCTAAAGCACGGCCTTTGATCAACCAGGAGATTCCAAACATCCATAAAGCCAAGGCCTCAAAGACGAGAGTAGAATAAGGGAATAATTTCAAGGGTACCAATACGACACAAATAATAATGGCGTAGCCACAGAACCTATAAATCTTATTTTCATTAAACATGCTTACAGGAATGTCGGTGTTTTTTTGCTGTCCGATGGTGAAAACATTAATGGATAATAAGGCAAAAATTAGAAATAAGACCCCTGCAAAAGCATAATGTAACCAGGTCAGGCTAAAGTTTATCAGGGTACATTTAAGGCAAGAATCCGAAATGGGATCGGTCGGGATAAATGCTACCCCAAAGGCCATCATTCCAGCAATATTGGTTAGTAGGTTGTCGTTTTTTAAAATAGATTTATTTCCGTTTCCTTTGTAACAAATCAAGAAAAGACCTACTGCACATAAAGTGCCTGTAAAGATCTCTCGGAGATTGGTATAATAATAATGACTGATGGAAGGTTGGATTTTGGTTGTGAAGAACTTGATTAAAGAAAGCAAAACAAGAATCGTTGGTAAGAAAATACCTAGATAACCTATGGCTCGCCGAAGACGGCGATATGCATACAAGTTATGGTTTTGAATGGGTTTAATTTGCATGGTATCAATTGGTTAAGTTTGTAGGTATAGAACGTAGATTCAAACTAATTATGTTTTGATTGTACATTAAATTTAAAGAAATACCTAAAAACTGGTATCGAAAATGAGTAAAGCTATACTTTGGCTGAGTAAAGCATAAAAAAACAGCATCATATTGATATGATGCTGTTCTAAAAATTATTTTTTCATTACAAGGATAGCCAGATATTTCCAAGCTCTCTTTGTTCCTTAGTGCTCTCTTCTTTTCTTTCAATGATATAAGAAACTTTTTCGCTGGCTTTCAGGCTGATGTTGATTTCCCGCATTAATCCATCTCTAGCAACAAGAATACGAAGATTATCGCCAAGGCTACTGTTTAGAACGGCTTGGTCTAATTCTCTTCCTTGAGGATCAAGTCTGTTGCCATTGACAGCAACAATCTCATCGTCTACGTTTAATCCGTCATTCCAAGCTGCAGAATTTCTATCTACATTTTTGATCATCGTTCTTCCATCCTGATGAGAAACCTTGATTCCAATACTTGGAGTTTGGTTATTTTGATTTATATCGTAAAATTGATATCCAACTAAATTGAAATAAGCATTATAATCAATTTCTTCAGTGCTATAAACCGCTTCGAAGATTTCAGTCAACGGAACTCCAGCGATTTCCTCTGCTAAATCTTGAAACTCTTTTTCAGTAATGCCGCGATTTTCAATTAGGTAATATTTATCATAAGCCGCCTTAAGGACATTATCTAATCTCTTATTTCCGTTTGTTTTGGCAATGATATAGATGTCAATCATGGTTGCTAACATGGCTCCCTTGTTATAATAGGAGATGCTCACATTTGCAGAGTTTTCATCTGGTCTATATTGTTTGATCCAGGTGTCAAAACTCGAGAGTCCTACGGATTGGATTTTATGTCCAGGTCGGTTTAATACCAGGTTAAACTCGGATACCAATTCATTCAGATACTCTTGTTCATCCCTGAAGCCACAACGTCTCGTGATTAAATTATCGTAATAAGCTGTGAACCCTTCAAAAATCCACAATAGAGGGGTGTAGTTTTCCTCATCATAATTAAAAGGGCCCAGGTTTGCAGGTCTTAAGCGCTTGACATTCCACAGGTGAAAATACTCATGAGCAACAAGGCTTAGGAAATTGTTATAAGTAATCTTATTGTTGTATGCAGATCTTGAAGCAGCTAGGACAGTTGAATTTAAATGCTCTAAACCACCATGAGAACTTAGATAGTTATGGGTAATAAAGACATATTTATCATTTGGGTTAGAGCCCCAAATAGAAGTCTCTACTTCAACAATTTTTGTAATATCCGCAGAAAGTCTATCCTTATCGTAAGATGCGGTACCTACCATTGCAAATTCATGCGGAATACCTGCGGCATTGAAAGTCCATACATCCTGGTTTCCAATTTCCAAAGGAGAATCAAAAAGGATATCAAAGTTGTCCGCAAAAAACAAATTGATTTTTCCTTCTACCAATTCCAATCCTGTTGAGATTTTACTCCAGTAATCAGGAAGATTAACTTTTACGGTAGAGGTATGGTCTAAATAACCGTCGATATAAAGAAAAGTTCCGGCAGGGCTAATAAAGGCATGTTGATCATCGACAAAATTAGTGCGGACAGAACGTTCAAAACTATATACCCGATAAGAAACTTTGACCTGTGCTCCATAGGAGTGAAGTCTCCAGGTGTTTTTATTTGTTTTTTGAAGAGGGATTAACTTGCCATTTGCGTCTTCAGCTTTAATCTGTTCGATGTTTTTTGCAAACTCACGGATTAAATAAGAACCTGGTGTCCACACGGGCATTTTTAGGTCAAGGAAATCTTGACTAAAGCCATCAATAATCATTTGGACTTCGACATAGTGAGCCTGGGGCTCAATAAATGACAACTGGAATTGTATACTGCTATTACTCATAATTTAATAACGTAAAAAGGGAAACCAAGTTTGGTCTCCCTTATTTTCTTTTATATACTTCAAATGTATAATCAAACTTGTGTTTTTCGTCTTTTTTATGTGGGTCTTGACTCATTAATTCCCATTCATTTGCTGGTAATTCGGGGAAGAATGCATCGGCATCAGAAATTGTCGTATGCACTCTCGTTAGGAGTACTTCATCAGCAAGAGGTAGTGATTGTTTATAGATTTCCGCCCCACCGATGATAAAGATTTCATTTTCATCTCGGCAATAATTCATTACGGCTTGGACGCTATTGGCAACATCTACTTCATCAGCTTTAAAGTTAGCTTGTCTGCTGATTACGATGTTTCTTCTTCCAGGCAATGCTTTTCCGATGGATTCAAAAGTTTTTCGGCCCATGATAATGGAGTGGTCCATTGTTTTGGATTTGAAGTATTTGAAATCATTGGGTAAATGCCAAGGCATTTGGTTTCCTTTTCCGATAGCATTATTTTCGGCTGCCGCCACAATCAATGTAACTTTAGGATAACTCATTTACGGTATTTGATTTATTAAACAGCTACTGGAGCTTTAATATGAGGATGATGTTCGTAGTTTGTTAGTTCAAAGTCTTCAAACTTGAAGTCAAATATATTTTTTACTTCAGGATTGATAATCATTTGAGGAAGAGGTTTTGGGTCACGGGACAATTGCAATTCCGTTTGTTCAAAATGGTTGCTATAGATATGAGCGTCGCCCAAAGTATGTACAAATTCAGCGGCTTCCATATCACAAACTTGAGCTACCATCATGGTTAATAGCGCATAGGAAGCGATATTAAAAGGGACGCCTAAGAAAATATCAGCACTCCTTTGATATAATTGACATGAAAGTTGAGGTTTCATGATTCCTTTTTCTGGTTGAGCCGGTGCTACATAGAATTGGAAGAATGCATGACAAGGAGGAAGAGCCATATTTTCTATTTCGGCTACATTCCAAGCCGAGACGATAATCCGTCTAGAGTCAGGCGAGTTTTTAAGCTGATTAATGACTTGGGTAATTTGATCGATATGACGACCATCCGGGGTTGGCCAAGATCTCCATTGCGAACCATAAACAGGTCCAAGGTTTCCATTTTCATCTGCCCATTCATCCCAAATACTCACGCCATTTTCTTTCAGATATTGAATATTGGTTTCCCCTTTCAGGAACCAGATTAATTCATGGATAATGGAACGTAGGTGCAGTTTTTTAGTGGTTACTAAAGGAAATCCCTCTTTCAAATTAAAACGCATTTGATACCCGAATACACTTTTTGTTCCTGTTCCAGTTCGGTCTGTTTTTTCAACACCTGTAGTGTATACATGTTCAAGTAAGTCTAAATATTGTTTCATAGAAAATTTCCCTGATTTTATATCCTACGAAGATACCCATTTTTTTGATAAAGTATTTCGGATTTTGCTAGGGATTGAGAAAATCGTTTTCATAATACCTTCAGGTGCAGAAATGTGCAAATTAATCATCATTCAATTATCACAATTTTTATACAATTATCATTTTGGATCATTTTATGTATTTTTGCAAAATATTATGGGAAAAAAAGTTGCTTTCTATACATTGGGGTGTAAGCTGAATTTTTCAGAGACATCTTCCATTGGCCGGATCTTTAAGGATGCGGGTTATGAAACTACGCCTTTCAACAGTGCGGCAGATGTTTATGTGATTAATACATGTTCAGTTACTGACCATGCGGATCGTAAATGTCGAAAGGTTGTGAAGGAAGCATTAAAGCATTCCCCTAATGCCTATATTACTATTGTTGGCTGTTACGCGCAATTGAAACCAAAGGAGATTTCCGAAATTCCGGGCGTTGATATGGTCTTGGGCGCGGCAGAAAAGTTCAATATCATTGAACATATTGATGATTTAACCAAAAATGAGAAGGCCATTGTTCACAATGCTCCAATTGATGAGACGAATCAATTTGTTTCAGCCTTTTCTATCGGAGACCGAACTCGTACATTTTTAAAAGTTCAGGATGGCTGTGATTATTCATGTACCTTCTGTACCATTCCATTGGCACGTGGTGCAAGTCGTTCTGGCAAGATTGAGGATATCGTTTTACAAGCGGAGGAGATTGCGGCATCTGGTGTTAAGGAAATCGTATTAACGGGGGTGAATATTGGTGATTATGGTGTTCGAGACGGTAAGCGTCAAGATCGCTTTGTAGATTTGGTAAAAGCGTTGGATGAAGTAGAGGGGATTGATAGGATTAGGATTTCGAGTATTGAGCCTAATTTATTAACCAATGAGATTATTGAGTTTGTAGCACAATCTAAAAGATTTGTTCCGCATTTCCATATGCCATTGCAGTCTGGGAATAACAAGGTCCTTGCACAGATGAGACGTCGCTATAAGCGAGAATTATATGCAGAACGAGTTGCGAAAATAAAATCATTAATGCCGAATTGCTGTATAGGTGTAGATGTCATTGTAGGTTTTCCGGGTGAGACTCGTGAAGATTTTATAGACACTTATAATTTCTTGAATGAAATGGATATTTCATATCTGCATGTGTTTACTTATTCGGAACGTGAAAATACCATTGCTGCTCAAATGGAAGGTGCTGTTCCAGGAGCACAGCGTAGCGATCGTAGTAAAATGTTGCACATTCTATCTGAAAAGAAAAGAAGAGCATTTTATGAATCGCAATTAGGCTCTATTGATGAAGTTCTATTTGAAGGTGATATCAAAGACGGTTTTATGCATGGATTCTCGAAAAACTATGTTAAAGTACGTACTCCTTATGATCCATTGTTAGTCAATGAAGTAGTTCCAGTCAAGTTTTTGACCATTTCAGAAAATGGAGATGTGGATATTGAAGAGCTACCGGAAGTATTGGTTCATTAAGAAATAAAAGATATAAAAAAATAGGATGCTGAATTCAGCATCCTATTTTTTTATGCGCTTTAGGCATTTCTACGTCTAAAGCTATCGAATTCTTTATGTAGACGCATCAACTTGAAGGTTGAGCTGATTAATTCGTTTGTTTCAAGTAGAATGGAGAAATACAACCGGCTATTTTTTGGACTGTTTTCAGAAGTTCTAATCCGATCAATCTGTTTATCCAATAAATTGTTGATATACTCCTGAATTTCTTCCCTTTCCTTAATGATCTCATCAATTTTACTAAAATCAAGACGTTTATAGGTCATATTGATTTTTGAGAACCATTCTGCGATTCGCTCAACCACATATTTAAGATCCTTCGCTTGGCTAATCTTAAGTGGTTTATGGTTGTTATCAACATGAGATAATGCATTTGAATTGATAACAGCCACGTTTTCAACCATATCTTGTTGATATCCTAAGGAAATAATGTAATATCGACTACCCTTAACGGAATTGTCGTCCAAATTTCGGATATAGTCATACATTGCATTATTTGTCGAGTTCAGGTCGTTTTGAAGCTTTTTAATTAACTTTTTGTTATTGGTTAAGCCATCCAAGTCTTCCTTGATTAGGGAGTCAACAGATTCTTTGAAGAATAGATTTGTTTTTGAAAAAGTTTCACTGATTTGCTGCGCACTGGTTTCGATGACCTGCTGAAGGCCAATAATATCACCTTTTTCAAGATTAAGTTCTTGCAGGGCTTTAGCCTTAATTTTACGGTCATGGCTTTTTGCATTTCTATAAAGTAATAGCGCTAATACGATCAGGGAGATCACAAAAGTTACGATTCCACCGATTTTCAGGAAGAATGCAAAAACTACTGCGCCCAAGAAAGCACAACCAGCAGTTACAAACCAACCTCCAATAACATGGAATACGCCAGATACTCGATAAACAGCACTTTCGCGGCCCCAAGCACGGTCTGCAAAAGCAGTACCCATTGCTACCATAAAAGTTACATAGGTCGTTGATAGCGGTAATTTCATCGATGTACCCAATGCAATTAAACTGGAAGCAACCATCAGATTCACTGAAGCCCGAATCATATCGAACATCGGTTCATCTTTAGATTTCTTTTTCTTGCGGTGAGCGTTCAGAAGCGGGTTTTCAAATTTCTTGTCTAAACTAGCCTGCAAAGTTCTAGGCATTAAATAACTCAATCCTGATCCTATTTTAATAAAGCCTCTTACGATGCTTCTAGAAAGCATATTGGATTTGAATTTTTCTGTACCATCACCTTGGTTAGAAAGGCTCATTTCAGTTTCAATAACTGTCTTTGCCTTTTTAGAGGTCCACAGCGTTATTACCATGATAATTCCAGCACATAACAGGATCCAAGTAGGAGCCATAATTTCACTTGAAGCTAGGGCATCCATGGTAAAGGTATCCGGGTTAGCACCTGGAATAGATTGAAAAATCTCAACGGATTGAACCGCTGCAACCGGAACACCGATAAAGTTTACCAAGTCATTTCCTGCAAAGGAAAGTGCCAAAGCAAAGGTTCCGATACCGATAATAACTTTTAAAATATTGTATCCTAGTAGGTTGATGATATAACTAATGATGGTGAAGACCACAAAAGAACCTGCCAATAACATAAGTTCATGGGTTTGAACCCAATCTTTAACCTCTGATCCAATAAAGGATACGCCTTTTAACCCTTTGATCAGGATAAAATAAGAGATAAAAGCCATGGCAATTCCACCGAAGAATACACCGATTGTTTTTAGTTTATTTTCAAATTGAAAGGTAAAAAGTAACCTGGAGATATATTGTACAGCCATTCCGACCGAAAAGGATATGACGACGGAAAGTAAAATGCTATAAACAATTTCAGAAGCTTTTTCAGTGTTGATATAAGAAGCCAAAGATGACCAATCGCCATCTTTTATTGCAATATTATAGATGGCAAGACAAATCGCCGCACCTAATAATTCGAAGACGATCGATACGGTAGTGGAAGTTGGGAGCCCAAAATAATTGAATACATCCAGTAGGATAATATCCGTTATCATGACGGCGAGAAATATCGTTATGACGTCATCAAAAGAGAATTTACTGGGGACATAAATACCACTACGTGCAATTTCCATCATTCCGCTTGAGAAAACCGATCCAAAGAGGATACCCAAACTGGCAATAATCATAATGCTTTTGAAAGGGATTGCCTTAGAACCAATTGCGGAATTTAAGAAGTTAACTGCATCATTACTAACACCAACCATTAAATCTATTATAGCAAGAACTGCTAAGGTGATGAGTACGAGATAAAGATAGTTCTCCATATTTTTGTTAGTTGTTAATCCAGATTTATCTGATGAGCAGATAAATAAGCTGAGAAATAATTTCTAAAACTGCAAGTATAGCGTAAAAACCTTAAAAATTAGCTATTTGTTTTTAAAATATTCTTCCAGAATATCGTTAATAGGATGAAAAGGACTCCTAGCCATTTTATCCAACTTACAGGTTCATTCAAAACTAAGTAAGACATGCAAACAGCGACCGGAAGTTCCACAGCACTTAATACGGCACCCAGGGAATAACCCGTTTTCGGCATTCCATAGGCAAATAATAGGGGAGGAATGACCGTTCCAAAAAAGGAAAGTAATAATCCATATGGTAAAATTCCAAGAAAGGTCTCCGGAGATAAGAGGCTTATAGGTTGAAGCGTAATTGCAATAAGGAAAAGTGCTCCAGAAATCATGATCGCACTTTTATGGATAGGGTGATAGTCATTTCCCACTCTTCCATTCACAATCATAAAAACAGAATATGCAGTTGCAGCCAGTAAGCCGTAGCCAATTCCTAGCAATGAAAAAGATTCAAGGGGTTCTTCGATCATTCCTGTGGCTAAAACTGTTCCTGCTAAGATGGCGACAATTACAATAATTTGGCTTAGTTGCGGTTTAACCTTAAAGAATATCAATTCAATGATTTGTCCAATCCAGATGTATTGCATTAGTAGAACAATCGCCAAGGATGCTGGGACCAACTCTACACATTTATAATAGAGGATGCTCACCATTCCGGTACTAATACCACTAAGAAATATTTTCCATTTAGGACTTATAGAAGGGTGATTAGTTTGTGGTTGGATGTTTTTAATTAGTAACCAAGTTGCCCATAAGAAAATTACGCCTAATAAGGCTTGGATCCCTGTTACTTCTCCTAAGTTAAAGCCTTGTTCATATGCTTTTTTTACAAAAGTTGATAGAATTCCGAAGCTAGCGGCTCCAATGAAAACAGCAATAGCACCTTTCGTTTTGTTCATGCTGGCAAAAGTAGCTTAAATATCTTCTTAGAGCTAAGGAATAAATAAGTTGTTGACAAAGAAAAGACAATAAAGGATTTCAGTAATTGTTAGGCTGGGTTTGGTTGTCGTAACAAATATTTTGCCCTCTATGGATTGTTTTGGGCTAATATTAACCTATATTGTGCTGCATCGGCAAAAAAAGAAATAACAATTGTGGAAAAAAAGCAATGGTTTTTGAATTTGTTGGTTGATATTTTTGAGTTGGAGGTTTTGAATGAAGATTAAATACGGTTTATTTTTACTTCTTTTCGCGGGATTATTATTTAGTTCCTGTGGGGCTAAGCGTAAGACTGCGGGAGGGAATTCCTATGGCAGTGTCAAGCCTAAAAAAGGGGCGCCACTTTCAGATGCGAGTGATGCCCGAGCGAATGAATATTCAGGGAATAAGCTCGATAATTATGCTGAGCTATTAGGAGTAAGGACCAAGGATCTCGATAACAAAAGCCTTTATTTTATGATTGATGAATGGATGGGTACTCCACATCGTATGGGAGGGATGGATAAACGCGGAGTTGATTGTTCTGGATTTGTAACTTTGATGTATGATAAAATTTACGGCAAGGAACTACCGAGAACGTCTCGGGATATGGCGGATAATGTGAAGAGGAAATATGAGAATCAGCTTAAGGAAGGGGATTTAGTTTTCTTTTCATTTGGAGGAAGAAATATAGATCATGTTGGGATCTATTTGCATAATGGTAAGTTTGTTCATGTTTCAACCCGAAAAGGGGTAATCATTTCGAACTTGAACGACAGTTGGTATTACAAGTATTTTAAGCGTAGTGGTACCCCAAAGAGCTAAGGGGCTAAGCGACCTGATGTATTATGACAATATTATGGTCAATAAAAGGCTTTATTCTAAAAATTGCCTGATAAAATGTCTACAAATCCCTATTTTTGTGCACATTTTATAGAGTATCATGTCAGAAAAAACGAAAAAGATCTTTTTAGGCCTTTGTGTCATTGTTCCATTTTTAATTTACTGTGTATATTATTATTCCTCCATGGTAAAAAATGCACCGTATCGATATTCCGATTTTGATCATATTGAACTTACTTATGGGTTTCCTGATTCCATGTTGAATCATTACAACTCAAAGACGCAACAATATGATTATCTAACCAAGGATAACAAATTGGTGAAGGATACATTGAAGCTTAGAGATAATGATTTGTTGTTTTTACATCGAAAAGCTCAGGAGTTGGGGTTTTGGAATTTGCCGGATGATATGACGGTTGATTTGACAAAGCGGGAAACTTCAAAGCGTTTGCCTAGGTTCAAATTGACCTATGCCTATAAAGAAAAGACAAAAACTGTCACGTTTGATCCGGATTATCCGGGGCCTACAAAAATGGTAGAGGCGGGTCGAACTACGATTGATGAGGTAATCAGGATGCTGGCGACAGCACAAGCACGATAAGCAAGGGAATTTATTTATTAATTTTCTCTTAACAGTAACTTTAATCGTTAGCCTTACTTTTGAGTCAAGTAATTTGTTTCAATAAATTGTTTGGTGATTTAAAGGTTATTAGGTAAAACAATTAAGAAAAAGGGTCGATGTGATATCGGTCCTTTTTTTATGTCTTCGATTTTGGGGGATGTTTCTTAGAATCAAGGTGTTAATTTCTTCAAAGGCAAATAGTGTCTGTTAATTCCCTAAAACCAATAGTTTTCTATTTTATTTTATAAGGAAAATATTAATATTAATTATTAATTTGTGTTCAAATAATAAATTATGGAAACAAAAACATTATCTAAATTTATTGCTGAACTAATTGGAACATTTGGTTTAGTATTGTTTGGCTGTGGTGCTGCTGCGATTGCGGGGGCAGATACACTTGCACAAACATCAGGTTTAGGGTTATTGGGGATAGCCTTAGCATTTGGTTTATCGGTAGTGGTCTTTGCCTATGCTATTGGTGGGGTTTCGGGTTGTCACATTAATCCGGCAGTAACCTTAGGGGTCTTGGTATCTGGACGTATGTCTGGAAAAGATGCGATCGTTTATATTACAGCCCAGATTTTAGGGGGTATTTTAGGTGCATTTGTATTGAAAACTATTCTTTCGGGTCAATTGGCAGGATTTCATGCTTCAGAATGGGCGTTTGGTTCCAATGGTTGGGGCGCAGGCTACCAGAATGAGTATGGTATGATGGCTGCCTTCATCACTGAAACCGTTTTGACAGCATTATTTTTATTTGTTATTCTAGGGACTACTTCCAAGTTAGGAAATGGCACGATGGCTGGATTAGCGATTGGATTTACTTTAGTATTGATCCATATGGTTGCTATTCCAATCACCGGTACGTCAGTGAATCCTGCAAGAAGTTTAGGTCCTGCAATCTTTGCAGGTGGCAATGCCATTTCACAAGTTTGGTTGTTTATGGTTGCTCCATTAGTAGGTGCTGTAATTGGCGCTATCCTATGGCGATTAATTTACAGCGAGCCAAAAGCGAATTAGCATTATATAATATTCTTTTTATTAATTTTTTGAAAAGCTACCTTTTGGTAGCTTTTTCTTTGGGCTAAAATTCAAAATGATTATCTTCGTGCATGGATAATTTTATTGTTTCTGCGCGGAAATACAGACCAGTCACCTTTGACTCCGTAGTTGGCCAGCAACACATTACCGGTACCCTTAAGAATGCAATTCATAATAATCAATTAGCACAAGCATTTTTATTTTGTGGTCCACGTGGTGTGGGGAAAACTACCTGTGCTCGTATTCTAGCAAAAACAATTAATTGTGAACATATTACGGATTCAAATGAGGCCTGTGGTCAGTGTGATAGCTGTAAGTCTTTTCAAAATGGAAATTCCTTCAGTATTCATGAGCTAGATGCAGCCTCCAACAACTCGGTTGATGATATCCGTTCTTTGATTGATCAGGTAAGAATTCCACCTCAAACGGGGAAATACAAGATTTATATCATTGATGAGGTTCACATGCTTTCACAACAGGCTTTCAATGCATTTTTGAAAACCTTAGAAGAGCCACCTGCCTATGCGATCTTTATCTTAGCAACGACTGAAAAACATAAGATTCTTCCAACTATTCTTTCTCGATGTCAAATCTTTGATTTCAACAGAATCAAGGTTGAGGATATGGCGAACCATCTGGCTGCAATTGCAGGGAAAGAAGGGGTTACCTATGAGATGGATGGCTTGCATGTCATTGCTCAGAAAGCTGACGGCGGACTTCGGGATGCACTTTCGATGTTTGACCAGATCGTTAGTTTTTCAAATAAAAACCTTACTTATCAAGCCGTAATCAATAATCTGAATATCTTGGATTATGATTATTATTTTCAGTTAATGGATTCGCTAGCAAAACAAGATGCAGCTAATAGTCTTTTGGTCTTTGATAAGGTGTTAAATAATGGTTTTGATGGGGGACATTTTATTGCTGGACTATCTTCTCATATCAGGAACTTATTGGTAAGCAAGGAACCGAGTACCTTAAAGTTGCTTGAGGTAAGTGAAAATGTAAAGAAAAGATATCTAGAACAGTCTCAAGCATTATCCAGTGGTTTATTGCTATCAGCCTTAAACATTGCCAATCAATGTGAGGTGAATTATCGAAGCAGTAAAAATCAACGCTTACAGGTGGAGCTATCTTTGTTAAAGATGTGCCATATTGCGAGTGCCATACAACTTGGAGCGGAAGGGGTGTCAGCACTAGCTGAATTAAAAAAAAAACTCCCTAACTCAGGTGTAAGTTCTCAATCTGCAAGCAGCTCAATACCAGTATCCACAGGTCATATAGCGAATGCAACTAAGCCGGCAGCTTCAATTCCGAAGCCTATGGCAAGTCCCGCTGTTGCTAAACCCGAACCAGTGGCAAGTTCAACGATCCCAAGCAGCAATCCTTCTTCAGAATCTCCAAAACCCGCTTCCAAAGGCTGGGGTAATATTAAAACATCGGTTGCCATTCCTAATTTGAACACCATTTTTGAGGATAAGAAAAAGGATGGGGAGGAAGAGAATGAGTTAGTTGAAGGAAATGAATTCTATGAAGTAACTCAGAACTCATTTTTAAGTAAATGGAATGAGTTTGCGGAAAAACTTCGGTCAGAGAGTAAAATTACCTTATATACGATTATGACTTCCAACGCTCCTATTTTGGAAGGTTCCAAAATTAAGGTTGAGGTTGAGAATATGGTGCAGATGGAGGAATTGAAGTTGGGTAAGATCGATATGCTGAATTACCTACGGGTTCAACTACGAAATTTCTCTTTGGATATAGATGGCGTAATGGTTGAGAAAACCAAGGAAAGGAAGCCATATACCTCACAGGAAAAGTATCAGGCGATGGTTGCCAAAAACCCTTTGCTTGATGAGTTAAGAAAAACATTTGATTTGGGTTTAAGCTAATCAATTTCTTTTCTACCTTTGTACGAATTATTTGAGGGTGTAATTCCCTTTTATTCATAAATATTACACATGCAAAATTTTCAACGTAGGGACAGGTCGGAGAAACGAGAAACCAATCAAATGGTTTTTGGTATTCGTGCTGTCATGGAAGCTATTGATAGCGGGAAGGAAATCGAATCCTTATTTGTTCAACGCGGGTTATCAGGGCCATTGTTTGCAGAGTTCAAAGCTTTGGTCAAGGAACAGAATATAGCTTATCAACAAGTTCCTATTGAAAAACTTAACCGAATTACACGTAAGAACCATCAAGGGATTATTGCGGTTATTTCACCCATTACCTATCAAGATATTGAAGATTTATTGCCAAGTATTTATGAAAAAGGAGAGACTCCTTTGTTATTGATGTTGGATGGGGTGACTGATGTTCGTAATATGGGCGCGATAGCACGTACTGCGGAATGTGCGGGTGTTCATGCGATCATTGTTCCTAAGAAAGGATCAGCTGAGATCAATCCAGATGCGATCAAGACTTCTGCAGGAGCCTTATATAAGATTCCAGTTTGTAGACAGGACTCCTTGCCAAGAGTGGCAAGATATCTAATTGATTCAGGTATTCAATTGGTCGTGAGTACAGAGAAGACAAAAGAATCAATTTATGATGTAGACTATACAGCCCCTAGTTGTATTATTATGGGTGCTGAGGATGTTGGTGTTTCAGATGATTTGATTCGTATTTCAGATAAATTGGCTAAGATTCCGATGTTTGGAGAGATTGAGTCGCTTAATGTGTCTGTTTCGGCGGCAGTAGTGATTTATGAAGCAGTTAGACAACGCAATATTTCTTAAAACTAATTGGAAAAATTAAGGAAATCAGTAAGTAGGCAATTTCGAGTCTATCGATATGTGATGTATCGAGAGACCTTAGTTGACATCAGAGAACATATTTGGTCCTTTTTTGGGGCATTTATAGGGATTGGGATTATTGCATTCCTTCAGTCCTTGCAATTTTCGGGATTAGAAAACGTATTCTTGATTGGCTCCTTTGGAGCCTCTGCTGTTTTAGTATATGGAGCTATCCAAAGCCCATTAGCCCAACCAAGAAATCTGGTTATCGGTCATGTGGTATCTGCTATTGTGGGGGTAACAGTTGCAAAGCTATTGCCGGATGTTATTTGGATGACGGCACCATTAGCCGTAGCCAGTTCGATAGTGGCGATGCAGGTTACACGGAGTTTACATCCTCCTGGAGGAGCTACTGCTTTAATTGCGGTGAGTGGAGGAGCTAAAATAACGGAACTAGGCTATTGGTATGTGCTTTCTCCTGTGTTTTCTGGCGCATTAATCTTATTGTTGGTCGCATTGATTTTTAATAATATCACAAAAAAGAGGCATTATCCAGTTCGATATTCCAGGTTGAGACGATCTAGGCGAAGGCAATTGAGACAACGGTTCCAACGGAATCATTCCGCTTAATTTTCTCAGTTTATTGCAGGATCACTGAATTCCTTCCTTTTACTCGCTTCTTTAATAGATTCAAAAATCTTTTAAGATCAAGTGTAATAATTTTGCCCTTTCAAAAAAAATCATAATTTTAAGGTGTAACCATCATACTATACTAGAATTGTGAGAATTTTATTTTTGATTATTTTGACATCTTTGATGTCGAAAAGTAATATTCTAAAAGCCCAAATCCCAAATTCAATTTCACCTGTTGACAAGCAATTTGGCTTATCCAAGTTTTGGAGCGATGTAAATAATAATTTTGTTTATCTATATAAAATAGATCAGGAACAATGGAACCAGGCTTACAAGGAAGCCATTGCTGCAATTCAAGAGACCAAAAACGATTATGAATATTTTAGGGAATTGCAAAGGTTGTGTGCTCTTTTAAAAGATGGTCACACGCAGGTTTTCCTACCAGAAGCTTTAGAAAATCAAATCATGATCACGAATTTCGGCGAATATCGAATATTGCTCAGCCATGTTCAAGGAAAGGTTTATGTATCAAATGTGAACAAGAGTAAATCTCAAATTATTCCAATAGGAAGTGAAGTTATCAAAGTCAATGGGCTGCCTACCAGGGAATATCAACAGCAGTATGTTTTGCCTTTTATTTCTTCTTCCACTGAAGGGGATTTACTCAATAAAGCTGCTTACAATTTATTATCAGGTTTTGAGGGGGATCAGTATCGCATTGAAATAAAAACCCCAAAAGGAAAGATTGAGCATATTACTCTCACCCATAGTGAATCCTTGGAGAAAGAATGGAGTTCTATTCCAAAGGGAAATCAAGAGCTTTCGGAATTTAAATGGTTAAAAGACAAAATTGGATATTTTGCCATTCGAAGTTTCGATGATGTCTCGGTTGTTCAGGATTTCGAAGAAAATCTCCCGGAATTGCAAAAAGCTGAAAGTATTATCATTGACCTTAGGGATAATGGAGGTGGAAGCGGAAGAAATGCGTTAAATGTGGCAAAATACTTTGTCGAAGGTGATAGTATTTATGGTGCAAGGAATTATAGTCGTGAAATTATTCCAACTGAGCGTGCGATTGGCTCTTTTTTAACAGCACAGGATACCATAAATGGTAAAGAGCAATGGGGGCTTTCCAAAGAGGAGGCTACGAACTTGTATAAAGCATACTCTGGTACAAAGTTCCATTCTTATGAGTATAAAGCTAGCTACGTCCAAACTAAAGTTAAATTAAAGGTTCCAGTAGTTATTCTCACGAATAACAATACTGCTTCTGCAGCAGAAGATTTTTTAATCTACTTATATAATCAAAAAAATATCATCAGAATCGGAGAGTACAGTAATGGAAGCACCGGTCAGCCGCTGCAAATTAATTTGCCAGCTAATTCAACAGCTTGGATATGTACTAAGAAAGTAACATTGGCAAATGGTGAAGAATTTGTAGGAATTGGAATAAAACCTAATGTTCTGGTTGAAAAGGATCTACAGGATGTAATAAATCCGTCTAAATATGATTCCCAGTTAGAAGAAGCAATAAATTATCTGAAAGCTAATTGATTGGATAAATATTAGTTAGAAGTATATCCAGATATACTTCTTTAAATTCATGAAAATTTGCACGTTTATGCGTTATTTGTTTTGAAATTAAGAATAAACAAATAACTTTACGGTAATCTACCGAATGTCCAATGAAACACCTAACCCTCATGAATAGCTTTGCTATTTTTGCATTATCGCTTGGCAGTACATTTTGTGTTCAAGCTCAAACCTCATTACAAATTGAAAATGCGATCCTGAAGGATCAAAAAAGTTTTTATTACATCAATTTCAAGGAATACCCCAAATCATTAAAGAATCTACCTATTGGAGTTTTTGACTCAGGAACAGGAGGTCTAACAGTCTTAGATGCCTTAGTTAATTTTGATGAGCATAATAACCATTCAAAAAGTAATGGCAAGGATGGGATTCTAGATTTTAGAAACGAGAATTTTATTTATTTGGCTGATCAGGCAAATATGCCCTATGGAAACTACCATTCAGCAAAAAAAGACGATTTATTGATAGAGCATATTATTAAGGATTTTCAGTTTTTATTATCGAATAAATACTATCCGAGCTATGATTCACCAAAGTATAAATCCGATAAAGAGAAGGTAAAAGCGATTGTGATTGCTTGTAATACGGCCACTGCTTATGGATACAAGGATGCCGAAGCATTTATGAATAAAACAAATTTGAATGTTCCTGTTATTGGTGTTATCAATGCGGCTGCTAGAGGTACTTTAGCGTTGTTTGATAAAAATGAATCAGGATCAATTGCTGTGTTTGCAACGGTAGGTACGGTTGCCTCGGGAGGATATGAGAGAACTTTGCGAGAACAGATTTCACAATTGGGTTTAACAGGAGATATCCAAATATACAATCAAGGTGGTCACGGCGTGGCGGAGGCAGTTGATGAGGAGCCTGATTTTATCAAGCGGAGTGCACAAGACCCAAGATCAGATTATCGCGGTCCTGCCTTGGATAATAAAGACTTTCAAATAGATCGCACCTTATTGGATATCTATAATTTTAACTTTGATAAAAATCAAATGTTATGCGATAGCAAGGATACGGAAGACTGCAGTCTGATGCAGATAAATTCATCGGAGAATTATATTCGTTATCATTTAGTGAGTCTTTTGGAGCAAATGCGAAAAACTGAAGGAGCAAAACCTTTGAAATCTATGATTCTAGGTTGTACGCATTATCCATATCTAGTTAAAGAAATCAATCAAGTACTAGCTGAGTTGAAAGGGTATAAAGGGAATGATGGTGAATTTAAGTACAAGGCATTGATTGATGATGAAGTGCATATTATAGATCCTTCCGTTTTTGTTGCCAGAGAATTATATGAGGCACTTGAGCAAAAAGATCTATTTAATGGGAAAGGAGATATGTTGAGAAATTCAGAGTTTTATATTTCCGTTCCAAATCAAGATAATAGTTCTGTTGAATTAGAGGGGCAGGAGGCGAGATTTACTTATAATTATAAGTATGGTCGTAAGGAAAATGAAATTCAGGAGTATGTTAAGGTTGTTCCGTTTGATAAAGGGAATGTTTCGGAGATGACATTAGATCGATTTAAAGCTGTAATTCCGAATACGTATGAATTAATGCGAAATTTTTCGAATGGAAATAAAAAGATGAAGAAGCATAAAGATAATATCAGAATAAAATAAAGCAGTGTCAATAGATTTTGTAAGGTAATTATTTTATGACCACACTGATATTCAGTGTGGTCATTTATTTTATTTAGCTAATTCATATATTTTATTATCGATTATATAAGTGTAGAACTGGGTAGTCAGGTTGCCTTTTATTTTATTAGTTTTTTTGTAAATTCTATAATTTATTGCATTTAAATTCCAATTGGAGGAATTCGGTTCATATTTGAAGACAATTTTTTTGCGGTCACTAAATTTGATAATAATTGAATCATTTGCGGAAGGATCGAAAGTATAATTAAACCTGTTATGGTTGCTAGGAATACTTATACTGTCTTTAATTTCTACAGTTTCTTTTTCACTATTTCTTCTATAGAAATCAATCGACACATTATTTGGTAATAAGTTTTTATAGATATATATATCCTTAAATAATGGTTCTGGATTATGCTTGGAACATGAGAAAAATAGGGATATCAAGGCAACTAATAATGTTTTACATAAGTTGTTCATAACGCAAAAATAATTGGTGTTTCATTGATCCCAAAATTGTTGGATCTTATTAATTCCAAATTTGTTTTTGAAGCATTCATATATTCAAATAATACGGCTAGTTTATCGGGGTATTGAACATCATAAGATGATACCATTAATGCGAAAAGTGATTTTTTTCATAAAATAATTTTAACCATGTAAATATAATACATTATAGTTAAATTATATTATTTTAAATTAAAACAAAGTAAGATAAATATTTAACAAATAAAAAATGCGAGGTCTTTTGAACTTCGCATTTTTATATCTTACACACTTTAAGAAATATGTGTTAAAAAAATAAGCTCCTAATTAGGAGCTTATTTTTTTATGCTTAAAATCTACTTCTAGATTCTCTGTCTCTACGTTTTCCTGAGAAATCACGGAAACCACCACCAGAACCGCCTCTGTCGCCACCTCTATCACTTCTGTCTCTACGGCCAGATCCACCACGCGAACCGCCTCTGCTGTCACCACCTCTATCACCTCTGTCTCTGCGGTCACCACCACCTCCAGAGCGACGTCTTCCGCCTCTGTCTGAAGAAGGTCTGTCACCAGAAACTTCGATTCTTACATTTCTTCCGTTGAAATCAACGCCTTTAAATCCTTGGAATACACTATCCACGTCAGCATCTAATACTTCGAAGAAAGTGAATACACCTTTAAGGTCTATTTTACCAACTGATTTTCCGGAGATTTTACCTTTATTACAAATAAAAGAAAGCATTTCTCCACGGCTGAACTCATCTACTGATCCAAGGTTGATAAATAATCTAGTATAACCTTTAGATCCAGTACGACGCTCACCTCTTTCAGAACGTTCACCTCTCGCTTCGCGAGCTTCCATGTTCAAGTCAGGAGCATCTTGATAATAGTTCAAGAATCTGTTAAATTCTAGGGATGCAAATCTTTTGATTACCTCTTCTTTGGATAGGTCTTGAAGACTTTCCATAATTTGAGGTAAAAAAGCATTGATTTGCTCCTCATGTACTTCTACGTTGTGAACTTTGTCTACGATAGAGAACAATTGTTTTTCACATACTTCAGTACCTTGAGGCACTTGTTTGCGGATAAACTCTTTTCCGATAATCTTTTCGATATGACGGATTTTACTCATTTCTTTCACATTGATTAATGAGATAGAAATACCAGTTTTACCGGCACGAGCAGTACGACCAGAACGGTGCGTATAGTTTTCCACTTCATCAGGCAATGAGTAGTTAATAACGTGAGTTACGTCATTTACGTCAATACCACGTGCAGCAACGTCTGTAGCGATTAGAAGCTGTAAGTTGCGCTCGCGATAACGTTTCATTACCTTATCACGTTGCTGTTGCGAAAGATCACCATGTAGAGAGTCGGCGTTATAACCGTCTTTGATCAATGCTTCAGCAATTTCTTGGGTTTCAATTTTAGTACGACAGAATACAATACCAAAGATATCAGGATAGAAATCGACAATACGTTTAAAAGCAGCGTATTTATCTTTTGCTTTAATCATGAAATATTGGTGTTCAATATTTTCGTTACCCGTATTTTTAGTACCTACAGTCAGTTCTTGCGGATCAGTCATGTAGTTTTGTGCAATACGGCGCACTTCTTTAGGCATAGTTGCAGAGAACAACCATGTTTTTTTGTCGTCTGGAGTTTCTGAAAGGATATTGTTGATATCCTCTTGGAATCCCATGTTTAACATTTCGTCAGCTTCGTCTAGCACTACATAGCGAACATTTGAGAAATCGATGGCATTACGGCCAATGATGTCCAACATTCTACCTGGAGTTGCAACAACGATTTGAACGCCACGACGAATCTGGCGTAATTGATCACCGATATTGGCACCGCCATAAACGGCAACCACATGTACGTTATCGATGTACTTGGCAAATTTTTCTAGGTCTCTTGCGATTTGCAAACATAGCTCACGCGTTGGACATAGAACCAATGCTTGAGGTTGTTTTGATGAAAAGTCTAGTTGTTCTAAAAGTGGAAGACCAAATGCCGCTGTCTTCCCTGTACCTGTTTGGGCTAATCCGACAAAATCGTCGTTACCAGTCAGTAATACAGGAATGGCTTTTTCCTGGATGGGAGAAGGTTTCTCGAAACCTAACTCAGTGATGGCATTAACAATCTCATGACGGATTCCCAGTTCTAAAAATGGGTTCATGAAATAAAATATACAATAGGCACAATTGCCTAAGGCGGTGCAAAGGTAACCACAATAATTGATATATCCTAATTTTCAATAGCTTGAGGATTAAAAACTGCGATTTTTATTAAAAATAGTTGAATTGGTGATATTCAGTGAATTAAAATAACTTTATTAAAAATTTATTCTTACCTGTTTATATAAGGTATTGGTTTAAAAATCAATACTTTTAAAATAAAATCATTGATATTTTACAAAATGAAGTGGTGAGGGAAATATTTTTCAATAATAATATTTTGGAGATATTAAAAATAGCCAAAATATATTCTGACAAATAATTTCAATTAAGAATTATTGTAAAACAATTGTGGGTTATTGGGGGAAATTTGAACTAATTGGGAGAGTTTGTATTGAATTTATAATGATTCGTTAATTATTTTAATTTTTTTGTAGGTTTGATTCTTTAATTATTCATCTAAATTTATGTGGTATAAAAAATCAATTTCAAAATTAGTTTCTGAGGCGGAGCAGAGTGGGGAAGGAACGCTGAAGCGGACCTTATCGAGCTCGGGTCTTATTGCCTTAGGGATTGGGGCCATTATTGGGGCTGGATTATTCTCGCTGACGGGGATAGCAGCAGCAGACCATGCTGGGCCAGCAGTAATGATTTCCTTTATTATTGCGGCTGTAGGATGTGCCTTCGCGGGCTTGTGTTATGCTGAATTTGCTTCGATGATACCGGTTGCAGGAAGTGCCTATACGTACTCATATGCAACGATGGGGGAGTTTATGGCCTGGATTATTGGTTGGGATCTTGTCTTGGAATATGCATTGGCGGCAGCGACAGTTGCTGTCAGCTGGTCTCAATATGTGAATGAGCTGTTCTTGCTCTTGGGAATACATCTTCCTCCAGAAGTTCTTTCAGGACCTTTTGAGGGAGGCGTGATTAACTTACCTGCTATCATAATTGTTTGTTTGCTATCCTTATTATTAATGCGAGGTACACAAGAGTCTTCCTTTGTGAATAATATTTTGGTTATCCTGAAGGTAGCCGTAGTAATTTTATTTATTGTATTAGGATGGCAGTTTATAGACCCAGCAAATCATACCCCATTAATTCCAGTAAATGAAGGTGAGGAGATGGTTAAAAATGGTCAAATGGGATTTTGGGAGTTCTGGAATAGTGATTATCGGGGACACTATGGCTGGACCGGGATTCTACAAGCTGCAGGGGTCGTATTCTTTGCATTTATTGGATTTGATGCGGTCAGTACAGCAGCTCAGGAAGCCAAAGATCCTAAAAAGGGAATGCCAATAGGGATTATAGGTTCTTTGATAGTCTGTACTATTTTATATGTTTTGTTTGCTTATGTAATGACAGGATTAGCACCATATACTGTATTTAGTGGGGATGCGAAACCAGTAGCAACAGCATTTGAAAAAACAGGATATCACTTCTTGAATACAGCGATGATTGTGACTATTATTGCTGGTTATACCTCAGTAATCCTAGTTATGTTATTAGGTCAAAGTAGGGTGTTTTATTCGATGAGTAAAGATGGATTGTTACCAAAGTTATTCTCTGATTTATCAAAGAGACAAACTCCTTGGAAAACAAACTTGATTTTCATGGTTTTTGTAAGTTTATTCGCGGGATTTGTTCCAGTATCTGATTTAGGACATATGGTGAGTATAGGAACATTATTTGCCTTCACCCTTGTTTGTATTGGCGTATTGGTATTGCGTAAAACTAATCCTACCATTGAAAGACCATTTAAAACACCATTGGTTCCATTAGTTCCAATTTTAGGGATTTTAGTATGTGTCTTGATGATGGCTGGTCTTCCGATAGAAAGTTGGGAACGATTAGGGATCTGGATGCTAATTGGGGTTGTGCTCTATTTCTTATATGGACATAAACATTCAAAAATCAGAAAAGAGAAAGAAGCAGAAGCTTCAGGATCTTCTGAATAAAAAAAGATAATATTTTTTTTAAGGGGTAGGGCATTTGCTTTCTACCCCTTTGTTTTTTTAACTTAAGGGTATGAAACTAACAGCCATACAACCCATATTATATAGCAAGGATATTGAGGAATCAATTATTTTTTACTGCGAGGTATTAGGATTCAGGTTAATTTCTAGTTCAGAGAATTTATCCTGGGTCAGATTTCAAAAGGATGAAGTACAACTCATGGTATCAAAAGCTCCGGATTCTGTTTCCTTTAGCAAGCCGATTTTTACGGGGAGTTTATATATGGTTTGTGAGGATGTTTCCGCTATTTGGGAGGCACTAAAAAATACTGTTGAGGTATGTTATGAGCTGGAAGATTTTGAATGGGGGATGCGGGAGTTTGGGATCTATGATAACAATGGGTATGTCTTGCAATTTGGCGAGGAAATAAAATAAAAAAGAAGACCTGCTAGCGCAGGCCTTCTTCATGATTGTATGTTGTTTAGCTTATTGCGAATTTATTCTTAGAATAAAGTGAACTCAACACGACGATTTAACTGACGTCCTTCTGGAGTACTGTTAGTTGCAATAGGTTGGTTAGGACCATATCCAGTTGCTTCGATACGTGACGCGTTAGCTCCTTTAGATACTAAGTAAGCTTTTACTGATTCAGCACGTTCTTTAGATAAACGTAAGTTCAATTGTAATGAACCAGTGTTATCTGTGTGACCAGCCAATTTCAAACTGAAGTTTTTCTCGATCAATAGAGCAGCCACCCTGTTTAAAGATTCGTAAGATGTAGGACGAATAGTTGCTTTGCTCAAATCAAACTCAAGGTTTTTAATAGCTTCATCCACTACTTTTCTATCTTCTTCGGTAACAACGATTTTTTCAACTACTTTAGTTTCGTGTTTAACTTCAGGAAGAGGACATCCAGCACCATCAACTTTAGTTCCAGCTGGAGTGTCAGGACATTTATCAAATTTATTTGCTACCCCATCACCATCGTTATCTTCCAAACCAGCATTGATTTCGTCCATATTAGATTGTAATTTTTCATTAGCAGCAACTAAAGCATCGCGTTCAGCTTTTAACTCATCATATTTTGCTGCCATTGTAGCAACAGGGTTTGAATTACCTAAGTAAGGTTTATTTCCATCACCTAAGGCAATCTCTAAACCAGCATGAGCGTAAGAGAACAGGTCATTTTTGTACTGACCACCGCGGATACCATCGAAGTTTTGGTTAGCCCAATTCAATTGATATCCTAAATCTACGTTAATACCACGCGCAACAGCGAATTTTAAACCAGCGTCAACAGGAACAAAAAGTTTTGTTTGAGAATCAGCGGTTGTTGAAGTTTCACCTTCAGTAATAGTTGTTTCAGAATTCAAGGCACCAATACCTACTGCGAAGTAAGGTTTGATGATGCTGTTAAAGAATCTCCAGTTCGTATTAGCTGCTGTAAACTCACCCGATAAAGCAGCAGACCAAGGAGTTTTAGTTTCGAACTCAATTCCTTCATCTTCATTTACACCACCAACTTTACCGCCCATATATTGAGCTTTAAGTCCGAAAGAAGGTGAGATTTGCTTTTTAATGTAAGCGGAGTAACCAACGTTGTGGTTTAATTTATCGAATCCAGCTCTGTTGAAGCCGAAAATATTGGATTGGTTTAGCACTCCTGCATTTACTCCAACTGACCAAGTTCTGTATTGCGAAGTTGGACCCAAAATGGTCGTACCTTCAACGGTTGCCGTGTTGGTTTGAGCGAAGGTTGCAGAAGAAATTAAAATAGCTGCGGCAATTGCGCTGGCTTTTTTAAAGTAGAGTGTTTTCATAATGTTATATGCTTTTATGTCTTTGGCAAGGCAAATTTGTTGCCAAAACAATTCGTTTTGGCAACAGTGCATAAAATATCATGTGTTTGTAGTCAAAATTCTATACCTATCCTTTCAGTACTCTGGCGAAAAAGGTTGGAATTTGAATGTTAAAAGCCATTTTCTTAATTACATTTGACTCGGTCAATTGTCTGAAAACACTTTTTTTACTTTTAGTAAGAATTAAAATATCTACTTGTTCATCTAATAGGACAGAGGTTATTGCTTGGGCAACGGTTTCTTTCTGTCTCATGAACAAAGTTTGAGGCTTGATAATATAAGAGATATCCGAAATACCTAATTCAGATTCAATTCTATCGATCCAATTTTTAAAATCAGCATCAATATCCTTTATAGGTCTATCCGTTGTGTTAACATGGATTAAAATCAAACGGTAATCAGTTTTGAACAAAGGGATTGCTTGTTGTAATGCAGTTAGCTCTGCTTCCTTGAAATTACATAACAAGGCAACATTGTCTTTTTTGAATTTTGTTGATGTTTCAGGAACTGCTAAAACTGGAGTAGTGGTATTAGAAATGGTGTCATAAGTATTGCTTCCAATAAATACAGCATCTAATCCAGAAGCACCATGTGTCCCCATTACAACGGCATCATAAGCAGTAGCGTTGGTTACAGCCTTGATTTCATCATATAGGTTTCCATCTTTGAAAATGCTATTTAGCTTTACAGACGGGAATTCTTGCTGATATTTTTCAAGGGTTGCAATCATATTCTGCTCAGCTTCAGGGACTCTAGGGTCATTTAAAGGAGTATCTCCTTTAACATTCGCATAGGTATTTGAATGTTGAGAGAACACATGAATCAAGTCAATTTCCTGACCTGTTTGCTGAGCGATTTCACCAGCATAATGGATTGCGTTATCAGAATTCTCACTAAAGTCAATCGGTATAAGTAATTTACTCATGCTGTATAGTTTTTTAAATTTTGTCGAAAAATGCGGGTTTGTTTAATTCTAAGGCTAAAGCCTTAGAAACAGAACGCTTAAACAATCTTTCGAAGAATGTTTTTCTACTTGGTGTGATTAATATAATTTGAGGGTTGACCTCAGAAATGATCTTACTCACCATTTCAGGGACAGAATCCAATTCAATGTCTTCTTTGTTGATAGGTTCGGCAATGGTTAGAACCTCGTGGATGGCTCCCATTTCACGAACATTATAAGCCCAAGAATTTAAATCATCTTTTACATTTTCTGGCTTAGGCCCATCTTTGAAAACATGGATTAATGTAAGGTCGTTCGGAATTCCGATTATTTCTTGAAACTCTTTTAGAGTGTCAAGTTCGGCAGCTTTAAAATTTGTTAATAAGGCTGCGTGGTTAATATCAAATGTAAATGCTTGATTAGGAATAACGATTACAGGCACTTCTGATTTGGAAGCGACAGCGACGGTTGTCGAGCCCCAGTATAATGATTTCAATTGACTGGCTCCAGATGCTCCCATGACAATTAAGGCATATTTCCCAGATTGCGATAATTCAGTCAATTTATCAATGATTAAACTTCTGGAGCATTCAATACTGATATGCAGATCAGGATATGATTTAACCAGTTGTGTTTGGAGTTCCTGAATTTTTTGATCCGCCAATAAGCCGGAACCATTGCTTTCCTCAGAAGAATCTTCACCGACAGAGCTTGTCGTATAGCAATGTAGTAGGTGGATGTTATGACCTTTTCCTTGGGCAAGTTGGCATGCATAATCGGCCGCGAATCTTGCATTTTCAGAAAAATCAGTTGGGACAATAATTGTCATTTCCATGAATTATTTTGTTGTGTGTTTTTCCTGAGATAAATTTAGTAAAAATATGCGTCATATTAATAAAAATTGGCTTGAAGGGGGAGTTTCCTCATCAAATTTAAGTAAGTTTGCAGCTAAAATTAGATACGAATTAAATGACTAGTAGAGATATACGTCAAGCCTTTTTAGATTTTTTTAAAAGTAAGGGGCATCAAATTGTTCCATCAGCACCTGTAGTAGTGAAGAATGACCCTACATTAATGTTTACAAATGCGGGGATGAACCAATTCAAGGAGTTGTTTCTAGGAGAAGCTGTAGCAAAATATCCTCGTGTTGCGGATACTCAGCGTTGCCTTCGTGTTTCTGGTAAGCATAATGACCTTGAAGAAGTAGGGATAGATACCTATCACCATACCTTATTTGAAATGTTGGGGAATTGGTCATTTGGTGATTATTTCAAGAAAGAAGCGATTGAGTGGGCGTGGGAACTTTTGACGGAGGTATTAAAATTAGATAAGGACCGTTTATATGTTACTATTTTCGAGGGAGATGCAACAGAAGGATTGCAAAGAGACGAAGAAGCCTTCAATCTTTGGAAAGCATTAATTCCGGAAGATAGAATTCTATTAGGGAATAAAAAAGATAATTTCTGGGAGATGGGTGACACGGGTCCATGTGGTCCATGTTCCGAGATCCATTATGATATGCGTTCAACAGAAGAACGCGAAGCAGTAAAAGGCCAGGATTTGGTAAATATGGATGATCCGCAGGTTATTGAGATCTGGAATTTGGTATTTATGCAGTTCAACAGGCTAAAAGATGGTAGCTTGGTTTCCTTGCCAGCAAAACATGTGGATACGGGAATGGGCTTTGAACGTTTGGTTCGTGCTATCCAAGGGAAATCTTCGAATTATGATACAGATGTTTTTCAACCACTGATTCAATTTATAGCGAAGAAATCAGGAATTGAATATGGAGCAGACGAAAAGACAGATATCGCAATGCGAGTATTATCTGATCATATTCGTGCTGTTAGTTTTGCGATTGCAGATGGGCAATTGCCATCAAATAATAAGGCAGGATATGTGATCCGTCGTATTTTAAGACGAGCGGTTCGGTATGCCTATACCTTCCTTCATTTCAAAAATCCATTTATTCATGAATTAGTTCCTGTATTGGCAGAGCAGTTCAAAGGGGTTTTTGATGAGTTATACCAACAACAGGATTTTGTTGAAAAGGTGATTTTGGAAGAAGAGGTTTCGTTTTTGAGAACCTTAACCCAAGGAATTCAACGTTTTGAATCTTATGCAAGTGATAATAAGACCATTGACGGTGAATTTGCCTTTGAACTATTCGATACTTTCGGATTCCCAATTGACTTGACCGAATTATTGGCAAGAGAACAAGGGTTGAGCGTTGATATGAATGGATTTCAACAAGCATTATTGGCGCAAAAAGAAAGATCGAGAGCAGCGACAGCAATTGATACTGGAGATTGGGTTTTGGTGAATGATGATGAAGAAAGTGAATTTGTAGGTTATGACTCCTTAAATGCTAATACTGAGATTGTAAAATATAGAAAAGTTTCAAGTAAAGGTAAGGATCAATTCCAGTTGGTTTTGACTGAAACACCATTCTATGCAGAAGGTGGGGGTCAGGTTGGTGATAAGGGCTATATCCGATCGTTGGAAACCAATGAAAAGGTAAGTATCATCGATACGAAAAAAGAGAATGGATTGTTCATTCATTTTGTGAACCAATTGCCTTCTGTATTAACAGGAAGTTTTGAGGCAGTTGTAGATGGACAGAAAAGAAAAGATACAGAGGCTAACCACTCGGCTACGCATTTGCTACACGCTGCATTGAAGCAGGTATTAGGTGACCATGTGAATCAAAAAGGTTCATTGGTTTCTCCAGATGTTTTACGTTTTGACTTTTCTCATTTTGCGAAATTAACTTATGAAGAAATTAAGCAAATCGAGGATATTGTCAATGCTAAAATCAGACAGGATATTCCATTAAAAGAAGAGCGCAATGTGCCATTCCAAAAGGCGATTGACTCGGGAGTTACTGCATTGTTTGGTGAGAAGTATGGTGATCATGTTCGTGTGATTACATTCGACGATACTTATTCCAAGGAATTATGTGGTGGTACTCATGTAGCTGCGACGGGTCAAATAGGATTCTTTAAAATTCTTTCAGAATCTGCGGTTGCTGCAGGTGTAAGAAGGATTGAAGCCATTACAGGTACACGCTCTGAGTTGGTTATTCGGGAGCATTTTGAATTATTGGATAACTTAAAGGAATTGATGAACAATCCGAAGGATTTTGTTTCAGCACTTTCCAAGTTGTTGGATGAGAATAATTCATTGAAGAAAGAAATTGAGAATTACGTAAAAGAGAAGTCTCAAGGTCTTAAGGATGAGATCGAGAAGAAGTTAGAAAAAGTTGGGGATATCAACTATGTTGCTACGATTGTTGATCTTCCGAGCGTGGATGCTGTGAAAACATTGGCTTATACCTTAAAAGGAGCGATTAATGATATTTTCATTGTCTTAGGTGCAGTCATTGATGGTAAGCCAAGCATTACAGTGATGATTTCTGATAACCTGGCAAAGGAAAAAGGAATGCATGCTGGAAATATCGTTAGGGATTTAGCGAAGGAAATCCAAGGTGGTGGAGGTGGTCAACCCTTCTTTGCTACAGCTGGAGGTAAGGATGCTTCAGGTTTAGAAAAAGCCATTTCAAAATCTAGAGAGTATATAAAATAAAGGAATGAAAAAGTTTGCAGTACAAATTGGATTACTAGGACTATTGGCAACAACATTTGCTGCCTGTTCAAATTCTGATACCATTCAAATTTCTGGAGTGATAGAAAACCCAGGTAATGTAAAAGTCGTTAGCTTTTATGAGGGTGATCAAAAGTTAGATTCCACGTTTATTGCAGATGGTAATAGGTTTAAATTTGAGAGACCAGCTACCCAAGAGCGTTTGCTTACATTGGCAGTTGGGAAAAATAGATATCCCATAATATTAGAACCAGGTAAGGCCGTTGAATTCAATGTTAATCTACAGAGTCCAGACCAGTATGATATTCAAGGTTCCGAGTTATCTCAAAAATTAAAGGAATTTGCTGTTCAGAAATCACGGATTGATTTTGTGAGAGATTCCTTGCAACAATCATTTTCCAGTGCGACGGCGGATATGGATGCCAATGGTATTCAAAACCTACGTTCGGAGATGTTGATGAAGTTTGAGCCATTCTTTAAAAACTATATTGCTGAGGCGTTATCATTTGCACAAAAGAATAATGATTTAGCAGGTTTTTATGTCATGAGCACTTTGGATCCTGAAATGGCCGAGCCAGAATTAATAGCCTACGCTGACAAGATTAAGGATGAATTTCCGAATAACCGCTTTGTCAATGAGTTTAAGACAGAGGTTGATAAGTTGAGGAAATTGGCTGTTGGTCAAGTTGCACCAGAGATTTTGGCTTATACTCCAGATAATAAAACCGTTAAATTGTCTGATTATAAAGGGAAATATGTTTTGGTAGACTTTTGGGCTTCCTGGTGTATGCCATGTCGGGAAGAGAATCCTAATATCGTCAAACAATATAATGCTTTTAAAGATCGTAATTTTACTGTTTTAGGAGTTTCATTGGATAATAACCCAGGTTCATGGATGCGAGCGATCGAAGATGATAAATTGACTTGGACCAATATATCTGATTTACAGGCTTGGAGTTCGCCATTGATTATTGATTATTCGATAAAAGGCATCCCTGCATCATACTTATTAGATGAGCAAGGAGTGATTATTGCTAAGAATTTGAGAGGTAAGCAATTAGAAGATTTTTTAACGAAAACCTTAATAAAATAAGAATAGATTGTTAAGTCTATTTTAAGGCTTAACAATTTCATAACTTTTAGGTAACTTTATTTTATAATTAAGTATATACCTTTAGCAAAAAAAACAGCTTATATGGCCAATAATCAAAAGATTCTTGTGGTTGATGATGAATCGGATATTGTCGAACTTATTTCGTACAATTTAACTAAGGAAGGGTACCAAGTATATACGGCTTCGAATGGGAAAGAAGCTATTAAAGTGGCCAAAGAGGTTTTTCCGGACCTTATCATCTTAGATGTGATGATGCCTGAGATGGATGGGATAGAAGCTTGTCGATTAATGCGTTCTATGCCTGAATTCAAACAGGTTTTTATGGTTTTCTTAACAGCGCGGAGTGAGGAATATTCTGAGATTGCTGGTTTTCATGTAGGGGCAGATGATTATATTGCGAAGCCTATCAAACCAAGGGCATTAATGAGTCGGATTAATGCGATTTTAAGAAGAAATACAACAGAGGTCATCGATGATCAGGTGACGGATAAATTAGAGATTGCGGACCTTGTCATAGATAGAGATTCCTTTTTGGTATTTAGAGGAGATGAGAAGTTCGTATTAGCGAAGAAGGAATTTGAGTTATTATACCTTCTAGCTTCTAAACCAAATAAGGTTTTCACTAGGGAACAGATTTTAAAGGCGATATGGGAGGATTCAGTCGTTGTTACAAATCGGACCATCGATGTACACATTCGAAAGCTCCGAGAGAAGATCGGAGATAGCTATGTCACTACGGTAAAAGGGGTTGGCTATAAGTTCGAACTTGAATAAAAAAATATTAATTACAAAACCGGACCAGATTGGTTCGGTTTTTGTTTTTTAATGCGCGCAAACGATTGCATGAAGAAATTTTATATATTTATTCAATATTTTAAAACTTAAATTAAAAGAGAACAAAGTATGTGTGGAATTGTCGGTTATACCGGAACTCGCCAAGCCTATCCCATTGTGATAGATGGCCTAAAGAAATTAGAATATAGGGGTTATGATAGTGCGGGTGTTGCACTTCAACAGGGAGATTCCTTGATGGTCTATAAAAAAGCAGGTAAAGTAGCTGCACTTGAAGAATTTGTTGGAGACCAATCTACTGCTGGCACAACGGGAATTGGTCACACACGTTGGGCGACGCATGGTGAGCCTTCGGACCGAAATGCGCATCCTCACTATTCCAAATCAGGGAAACTTGCGATGATCCATAATGGTATTATCGAGAATTATGCCCAACTGAAAAACGAACTTACTAAAGCTGGATACGAATTTAAATCAGATACTGACTCAGAGGTCCTTTTAAACTTTATCGAAGATATTCAAGCAAAAAATGAATGTGGATTAGAAGAAGCTATTCGTATTGCCTTGAAAAGGGTAACAGGGGCTTATGTGATCTTAATCATTGCTGCCGATCAGCCAGATACGATCATTGCTGCTCGTAAAGGAAGTCCTTTGGTAATTGGAATTGGAAAAAATGAACATTTCTTAGGTTCTGATGCTTCCCCAATGCTTGCTTACACCAAAGAAGTGGTGTATATCAATGATTATGAATTGGCTATCGTAAAGCCGGATGAATTAATCTTGAAGAATTTAGGAAATGAAGTAATTACTCCTTTTGTTCAAAAGTTGGATATTGAGTTAGCTGCGATTGAAAAAGGAGGTTATGATCACTTTATGTTAAAAGAGATCTTTGAGCAACCAACTACGATTGCAGATTCACTTAGAGGACGATTGATTTTAAATGAACATCGTATTATTCTGAGTGGAGTAGATGCCATCCAAGATAAATTAGCAAATGCTCGACGTATCATTATTGTAGCATGTGGAACCAGTTGGCATGCTGGTCTTGTTGCCGAGTATGTAATCGAGGAGTTATGCAGGGTTAATGTGGAAGTGGAGTATGCATCTGAGTTCAGATACAGAAATCCAGTAATTGGTTCAGATGATGTAATCATTGCTATTTCGCAGAGTGGAGAGACAGCTGATACCTTAGTTGCATTAGAACGTGCTAAAGCGCAAGGGGCTACTATTTTCGGCATTGTGAATGTTGTAGGTTCTTCTATCGCTAGGATATCCCATGCGGGATGTTATACCCATGCTGGACCAGAAATCGGTGTAGCGAGTACAAAAGCTTATACTGCGCAGTTGGCTGTATTAATGTTGTTTGCATTAAAACTTGCTAAGGCAAAAGGAACTATCAGTGACGAACGATTTGATGAATTATGTAAAGAGTTAAACGATATCCCTGAGAAAGTTCAATGGGTATTGGACAACGAAGTAGATAATATTAAAGCCATTGCTTATAAGTACAAGGATGCACGTGATGTTCTATACTTAGGTCGTGGGTATAATTTTCCAACGGCATTAGAAGGTGCCTTGAAATTAAAAGAGATTTCATATATCCATGCTGAAGGATATCCTGCTGCTGAGATGAAGCATGGCCCAATCGCCTTGGTTGATGAAGAATTACCAGTAGTTTTTATTGCGAGTAAAGACGCTTACCATGAAAAAATCGTAAGTAATATCCAAGAAATCAAAGCCAGAAAAGGTATGGTTATCTCTGTTATGACAGAAGGAGATGAAATCACACCTAGCATCTCCAATGATGTGATGGTTGTTCCAGAGGCTGATGAAGTTATAGCTCCATTATTAACGGTAGTACCATTGCAACTACTGTCCTATTACATTGGGGTATACCGCGGTTTAGATGTTGATAAACCAAGGAATTTAGCTAAATCAGTAACTGTGGAATAGTATTATGGGATATATAATAAAATTACCATTAAATCGGATCGGGTATGACTTCATACCCGCCGAATATTTACCAGAGGGGAGGAATGAATACTACCTTCGGTTTGAACAAAATAAATCCAACAAGCAATATCGTAATCTAACCGAGGAGGAAATTCGCATTCTCGAGCTAAATCATAATGAATCTACCAATTGGAATGATGTCCTGGTTACAGATAAATTTCTTCCAAGACAGATCAAAAGATCTAAGTTCTTTGGTTTGATTCGGATTGGTGATATGGAAGAGGTTTATCTTGAATATCGAGATATCCGCTTACCAGCAGGGATTTATAATTCTCAAATTATTTCTTGTGATCTTGGCGACTGTGTGGCACTGCATCAAGTCCGTTATATTGCTCATTTTATTGTTGGAAATGAAGTCATCTTGTTAAATGTTAATGAGATGGAAACCAGTTCCAATGCTAAATTCGGGAACGGTATCTTGAAGGCTGGAGATCCTGATACAAGTCGGATATTTTTAGAATTATGTAATGAAAATGGAGGTCGTGCCGTATTGCCATTTGATGGTATGCAAGCGGCTGATGTCTATCTTTGGACGCGTAATCGTCAAGATAAGGAACTTCAAAAGCGGTTTTATGATATTACCAACGAAAAATTCAATGATATCAGGGGCTATTACAGCGAAATCGGAGACCGTACAGTTATCAAAAATTCGCATACTTTCAAGAACGTCAAAATCGGTTCTGATGCCTATATCAAAGGAATCAGTAAATTGAAGAATGTGACCATTAATTCCACTTCGGAGGCTTATACTCAAATAGGCGAGGGATGTGAATTGGTAAATGGTATCATAGGATATGGTTGTCGTGTGTTTTATGGGGTTAAAGCAGTTCGTTTTATTTTATCCTCTTATTCACAATTGAAATATGGCGCCAGATTGATTAACTCATTCTTGGGCGATAACTCTACCATTTCATGTTGTGAGGTATTGAATTCACTTATTTTCCCTGCACATGAGCAGCATCATAATAACTCCTTTTTATGCGCAGCATTGATAAAAGGTCAAAGTAATATGGCTGCGGGTGCTACAGTAGGTTCGAACCATAACTCAAGAGGTGCAGATGGTGAAATTATCGCAGGTCGAGGCTTTTGGCCAGGCTTATGCGTGAGCCTGAAACATAACTCTCGATTTGCTTCCTATACCTTAATTGTAAAAGGTGACTTCCTGCATGAATTGGATATTAAATTTCCATTTTCATTAGTAAGTAATGATGTTACTCATGACCGCCTGATTATTGTTCCTGGTTATTGGTTTATGTATAATATGTATGCATTAATGCGTAATACCAATAAGTTCCTAAGTCGTGATAAGCGTTCTTTTAAAAACCAATATTTTGAATATGATATCCTAGCTCCGGATACAGTGAATGAGTTGTTTACTGGGATAGAAGAGATAAAGGTGGCTGTTAAAAAATCTTTGCAGACAGCTGATCCTTTAGCTTGGTTGGAGAGTTCAGATAAATCATCGGAAGAAATATTCTTGGATAATGCTGAATTTTCAAAGCGGAAAGTGGTATTGCTAAAGCCTAAAGAGTCTTATCAATTATTCAAAAAGTTGATTCGATATTATGCAGTTTGTCAGGTTTTGGATTTGATAGATTTAGCTGATTTTACAAACAGTATTCGTACAATAGCATCAAAGGGATTGGTAAGAGAAGAGTTTGAAAACGTAGGAAGTCAGTTGGTTCCTGTGAATAAATTAAACTCTCTATTACAGAATCTAAAGGATAAAAAAATCAATTCTTGGGATGAGGTTCATTCGAATTACCATCAATTGAGTAGTGAATATATCCAAGATAAGCTTGTACATAGTTTAGCATCCTTGCAAGAGATTACGGAGACAGATTCCACCAATTGGGATGCAGATTTCTGGAATACTCTATTTGATGAAGCATTGGAGACCAAAAGGTGGATATGTGATGAAATCTATAAATCAAGAAGCAAGGATTATCACAATCCATTTAGGTTAATGGTTTATGAATCTGAAGCTGAAATGAATGAAGTTGTTGGGCGACTTGAGGATAATAGTTTTATCAACCAGCAGGCTGCTGAATTTGAAGGATTTCAATCTAAAATAAAAGATTTTAAATCAAGCATATAAGATTTGCACTTGATAAAAAAAGGAGAATAATATTATTCTCCTTTTTTTATGCTCTTAAAGTTCTTTGATTTTTATACTTCTAAAGGACACTGCATCTCCATGATCCTGCAATAGGATATGACCTTGTTCAGCCTCACCAAACTTATTCCAATCCTTATACTTACTTCCGGCAACGAGTTTTCTGAATTCATCAGAGCCACGCACGAATTCCAACATTTTGAAACCGTTTAAATAATAAGTAACGTGGTTATCAGGAGTAACTACGATTCTGCCGCGGTTCCATTCACCAATTGCTTTCCTTGGTCTTGGGTTACGGTCGGAAGTAATCAGGTCATAAAGGGAAGCCAAAGTACGATTGCCATCCTTTCCTAATTTAGCATCTGGGTGAAGTTCATCATCCAGGATTTGATATTCTGGACCAATTGCTGAGCCAGCTGTCTTTTCATCCAAGGTAACAAAGTATTTAACTCCAGAGTTTGCTCCAGGAGTCAATTTGAAATCAAAAGCAAGATCAAATGCCTTATATTGTTTATCGGTTATGATGTCACCACCATTCGTGGATTCGGCGCCATCTGATTTTTGAACTTCGATTAAGCCATTTTCAATTTTCCAACCTTTCTCAGGGAATTTATCTCCACGAGCACTATGCCAACCCTGACTGTCTTTTCCATTAAATAATAAGCTATAACCAGCTGCTTTTTCTGCCTCTGACAGATTATTGGACTTTGTATTTACGATATAAATATCCTGAGGAAATTCTTGAGGTTTTAAGTTACTGGTTTGGATCTTAATATTTTTAAAATAAACTTTTTTACCATCCAATGAGTCAGGGATGCTATGTACTTGAAGGCCAATAAAACCAGAATCATCCAAACTATCAATTACAAAAGCAGCTGGCACACCATTGACCCAAGTTTTTGTTTCATTACCAATGGCCTCAATACGAAAATGATTAAATTCATTAGGCTTGAAGGCTGTTTTTGCTGCAGGGTTCAGATCCAAAGGATATAACCACTCGCGACGGCCTTCATCATAAATTCCGCCAGTCCAAGCTCTGTTCGTAGGGTCAATATCAAGTTGTCTTCCATAAACTCTTCCGCTACCATTATTTGCTGTTGAATCAAAATGGCTCCGAGTTTGAATTCCAGAGTTGGTTGTACTTCCTTCTAATTTTACATCCAATTCTAAAATAAAGTCACCATATTCTTTTTCAGTCACCAAAAAGGAGTTGGGTGTACCTTTGGTCATTACACCAACGATCGCATCATCTTCAACATGATAGTCTGCTTTTCCAGCTAAACTTTTCCAGCCACTGAGGTCTTTGCCATTGAATAAATTTTCCCAGCCGTCCTCTGTCTTTTTTTCTTGCTGACATGAAATGTTCAAGGAAGTCAGTAAAAGTAGACTGAGACTGCTGCTGAATATAGATTTCAAATAGGTTTTTCTCATCATTTATGTGCTTTGTGTAACAGGTTTATAGTTTATTAACCAATAAGGTCTCTTAAATTAGGTTTTTTTTTTATTTTTAAGCTAATCATTCATGTAACATTCATAAACCTAAACATATTACAGATGAATCATTATTTTTCTCGAAGAAGTTTTTTAAAGAAATCCATAATTGCTGGAGGAGCTTTGACTTTGGCCAGTAGTCCATTAGGCAGTATTGTAATGGCAAAACCTAATGAGCGAGTTAACTTAGCTGCAATTGGGATAGGTTTTAGAGGGGGCGAGATCCTTATGGAACTTCATAAAACCGGGTTATGTAATATCGTTGCATTATGTGATGTGGATATGGGTGCAAAACATACGGAAGCTGCAATCAAGCAATTTCCAGATGTTCCGAGATTCCAGGATTTCAGACAAATGTTTGATAAAATGGGAAATCAAATCGATGCGGTAACTGTTGGTGTACCAGATTTTTCTCATTTCCCAATTACCATGATGGCATTGGATCTTGGAAAGCATGTTTATGTAGAGAAGCCAATGGCTCGTACTTTTTTAGAAGTGGAGTTGATGATGGAAAAGGCTCGGAAGAATCCAAAATTGGCTACTCAAATGGGTAATCAAGGACATTCTGAAGCTAACTATTTTCAATTTAAGGCATGGACTGAGGCAGGTATCATTAAAGATGTAACTCAGATTGTAGGCCATATGAATATGCCACGTAGATGGCATGGCTGGGATGTAAATATGAAGAACTTCCCACCTGCAGAAGCAATTCCTAGTACGATGGATTGGGATTTATGGCAAATGCAAACATTGGGACACAACTATAACAAGGATTTTGTGAATGGACAGTGGAGATGTTGGTTTGATTTTGGAATGGGAGCATTAGGAGATTGGGGAGCCCATATCTTGGATACATCCCATGAGTTCCTGAAATTAGGATTACCTACGGAAGTAGGAGCAGAGATGTTAGAAGGACATAATTCTTTCTTCTTCCCAATGTCTTCTACCTTGAAATTTAGCTTTCCAAAACGCAAGGGAATGCCTGCATTAGATATTATGTGGTATGATGGAATTAATAATCTTCCTCCAATTCCAGAGGGCTATGGAGTTTCAGGATTGGATCCAAATATTCCACCGCCAAGCACAGGAAATCTAGAACCTGCAAAATTAAATCCAGGAAAAATTATTTATGGTAAGGATCTTACCTTCAAAGGTGGTTCACATGCTAGTACATTGTCGATTATTCCAGAGTCAAAAGCAAAAGATTTGGCGAATAAACTACCGGAAGTACCTAATACTCCTTCTAATCACTTTGCCAACTTCTTAAAAGCTTGTAAAGGGGAAGAAAAGACTCGTTCTTCATTCGATATTGCAGGACCTTTGAGTCAAGTATTCTGTTTAGGTGTGATAGCACAGCGATTAAATGGAAAATTTAAGTTCGATCCTGTGAAAAAAGAAATTACAAATGATAAATTTGCTAATGCACTATTAATCGGACCACCGCCTAGACAAGGTTTCGAACAATATTATAAAGTTTAAAAAAATCAATCAAAAATAATTAAAGATGATCAAACAATTTGTTTACGGTTTAGCTATCTCAAGTATCCTTGGATTGGGCTTGACTTCATGTCAAAATGGTACACAGGAAAAAGCAGACAACCAAGAGAAAAAAGAAGAGGTGGAACATAATCCTGCATCACAAACTATTCCTGAGGAATCCAAAGAGCTTTTGGGTCGCTGGGATCTTAATGTAGACAAGAATGGAAAACAAGTACCTTCTTGGATTGAAATCAAATTATCTGGTTTTACTACTTTGGTAGGCTATTGGGTTGGCGATTCTGGAAGTAGCAGACCTATTTCACATATTAAATTGCAAGACGGTAAATTCTCGTTTGCTATTCCACCACAATGGGAAGGTGGCGAAGGAGATGTTGTAATTGAAGGTGAATTAGCAGGTGCTGATCTAAAAGGTACAATCACCAATAACAATGGTGAGAAATATACATTTACAGGAACTAAAGCTCCATATTTGAATAGAACTGCTGCCCCTAAATGGGGAACGCCAGTTGAATTATTCAATGGTAAAGACCTAACGGGTTGGAAGCCTTCTAATGATAAAAACAAATGGGTGGTTAAAGATGGAATCTTAACAAATGAAGAAGCTGGAGCTAACTTAATCACTGAAAAATCTTTTGAAGACTTCAAACTTAACCTGGAATTCAAATATCCTGAAGGAAGTAACTCGGGAGTTTACTTAAGAGGACGTTATGAGGTACAAATCGAAGATTCCCCTAAAGATAGACACCCAGGCAACCTTTATTTTGGAGCAATCTACGGTTTCTTGACACCTAATGCTATGGTTACAAACGGGCCGAACGAGTGGAATAATATGGAGATTACTTTGGTTGGACGTTTAGTAACAGTTGCTATCAATGGTCAAACTGTTATTAATCAACAAGAAATCCCAGGAATCACTGGTGGTGCTTTGGATTCTAAAGAAGGAGAACCAGGACCATTGTATATTCAAGGTGATCATGGGCCAATTGAATTTAGAAAAATTACCATTACTGAAGCTCAAAAATAATTTTGAGAACATGGATTTGTAAAAATCCCAATTAGGGTTTACAATCCAATAAGCTAAAAAGGCTGCTAATTTTAGTAGCCTTTTTTGTTTTAGTCATGCACTTATTCATTTAACTTTTAAAATATGCTATTGAAAATCAATTGATTAAAACAGTATTTCTCTCCATTTGTTATTTAATATATTGCATGTTAACAATCGATAAAATATGATGATGAAGTATTTCCTGATAAATCTATTATTTGCTATTTCTCTTACTTTCAATGTTATGTCTCAAACTAAAAGTCCCAATTTAGAGTTGGTTGCATCTTTTGGAAAATCACAACCCATTGGTGTTTCCGTTTCTTCTGATAATAGAGTTTTTGTTTCTTTCCCTCATAAAGAGCCATATTTATATGGTTTAGCAGAAATTGTAAAGGGTGAGCGGAAGGCTTTTCCAGATAATAAATGGAATGCTACCTCGGGGGATTATGAAAAACACTTTGTCAATGTCCAAGATATCTATGTTGATACCAATGATCAATTATGGGTATTGGATTCGAAACCTGCATCAGCTGGATCTATTTTTGGGAAGGATGGGAATAATACCTCTCAAGGTCAATTCAAGCTTATTCAAATTGATTTGAAGAATAACCAGGTAGAGAAAATCTTTACTTTTGAGGATTTAGATAAGGACAAATCCGGCTTGAATGATGTCCGTGTAGATACTGATAAACAGTTAGCTTATCTTTCAGATCCTGGCCAAGCCTCCATAATTGTGTTAGATCTGAAAACTGGTAATACGAGAAAAGTATTAAGCAATACTCCTTTTACAGTAGCCAATCCAAATATTATTTTATCCTATAATGGACATGAAATGAAGGATAAGGATGGTAATCCTTTTAAATCTAATGTGAATGGTATTGCTTTGACCAAGGATAATAAATGGTTCTATTTTAAACCCATTAATGCCTTGAATCTTTATAGAATTGAAACTAAATACTTGGCTGATTCTAGTTTAAATGAAAATGATTTGTTAGCAAAAGTGGAAGATCTTGGGGAAGTAGGAGTGACACACGGTTTGGTTGCTGATAAGGTAGGAAATGTTTATTTGACAACCTCCTTGGATTATTCCATTAGACGAATAACTCCAGAAGGGAAATTAGAAATGCTGGTCCAGGATTCTAGATTGCTGTGGCCTGATTCCCTTGGTGTAGGTTCAGATGGTTATTTGTATTTTTCTTGTGCTCAAATGCAGTTATTGCCAACATGGAATAATGGGAAGGATTTGGTTCAATATCCCTACGAGGTTTATCGAATCAAAGTCTTATAAGCCAATTACCACGACTACAATATCTTCATTGGAATAAGAAGGGTAAAAGTGGCTAATAGCATTGGATTGTTTATAGACTTTTAATTCCTCATATACGGCATTTCTTAGTGCGCCTTTACCTTTTCCATGAATAAATTTTATTTCCGGATAATCCCAATAAATGGCAGCATCTAGTTGTTCCCTGAGGTAATCAATTGTTTCCATGAGTAATTCATCCAACTCATAATTATCCAAGTCGGCGAGAAAAGCCTCGGCATGTAAATCGACCGTCTTTTTGGGTTTGGGAAGAGAACGCATGAAAGAAGATATTAATTGATGCTTCGGCCAATTAGATTAGGAAGTAATGCTTTCGCCTCATCGATTTTTTGTTCCTGAAGCAATGTGATATAGGGTTCTAGTTTTTTATAAGTCGCAGAATTTGGAGCAAAATCTTTTAAATAATTATAAGCTTCCTGAAAATATGGTGAAATTTGTTGGCTTTCAATAGCTGGGGTATTATCCATTCCAATCGTAAGGGTTGTGAAGTATTTCTCGAACTCCTTTTGGGCTTTATCTCCGGCTACTGAACCTTTGGTCTTATTTGCAAAATCTTCATACCAAACGGTTCTTTGTACCAATGACTGGAAAGGAATTGCAATTGCAGCATCATCTGCATAACCTTCCATATTATCTCTTCCAATTTGTTGCAATAATATCTCAAGATCCGATGAGATATATGGATAGAAATTATCTTGAAAATACAATGGATTAGGTTCTAGGTCAAACATACCTTCAGTTTCACGAACTCTAAAGCCATTACGATTAATTTTATCATAGGCTTTTTCAAGGTCTGAAGGAACTGCAGCCTTTCCTCCATCGAATTCAATATTTACTAAAGGTCTGTAGTTTATTTCTTCATCAAATGCGGAACGATTTCCATACATGGATACTTTATCGATATAATCCATAAGTAAAGCGACTGCTTTATCATTTTCAGGATTTTCTTTGTTTTCGAAGAGCTCCTTGAATTTAGTGGTTGCTTTGCCTACGCTTTCGATGTCAGTAGAATCCAAGGCAAGGATATAATCTTCCAATGCTTCCACCTTTGTTAAATTATATTCTTCAGGGTTTTCTACACTTGTTGTATCATTGCCTTTTTCCTCTTTTGTATTCGAAACACAGGCAGTCAGAAAAAGGGATAAGATTAAGCAATTTCTAAAAAGTTTCGTCATAATTGTTTTGGAAATTATGTTTAAAGCTTGTTTCATTCTTGTTCAAATATCGTATTTTATTCCTATTTAATAGTATAAACGTTGAAATGGGGGTTATTGTGTCGTAGAAAAAGTAATTTATTCTCATAATAATCAATATGTTAATTTAATGTTTCGATTACTATTTGGAAGATTGTATGGAAAGGTTGTATATTTGTGCCACACAAGAAAAAGGTGATACCTTTTCGGGGTGTAGCGTAGCCCGGTATCGCGCCACATTTGGGATGTGGAGGTCGTAGGTTCGAATCCTGCCACCCCGACCACTCTTACTACATGTAAGGTCAAAAACCCTCAAATTCTATGGATTTGAGGGTTTTTTGTTTTATTTCATATCAAAATATCCTAAAGAATATCAATGTAAATGTGAGTAAAACGGTGAGTCTTTTTAAGTTTTAAATTTACTCACCGAATAGCTTTTAGTAAACTGTTAATCAACTGTTTATTTAATTTATTTTGATGCTATTTGTTATTGTTTGACTTCTTTTCTGTGAGCCCATAAATAGTTGAGGCAAAAGAACTGCACTAAGGAGCATTTGTCGAACTTAAAATAAATGGATATGAAGAGTAAAAACACCTTTGGGATTCAATTCGTATTGCGATTACCCAAAAACAAAAAAGACGAGATGGCTGTTGTTTATGCACGAATTACAGTGAATGGTCGAAGAGCTGAAATTTCCTTAAAAAGTAAAGTGTCAATTAATAATTGGGATGAAGCAAAAGGAAGAGCAAAGGGCAAACGAGAAGAAATTGTAAAATTGAACAGCCACATGGAGCAAGTTCGCTCGTTGATCTTTGATTGCTACCAAGAATTAATACAGCAGAATAAGCCTGTTTCCGTAAATGCGATCAAAGCAAAGTATCTTGGTGAGGATATTGAAGAAGCAATGACTTTATTAAAGGTTGCTGAATACCATAAGCAAGTTGCTACTACTAAACTTGCGCCAGGTACCATGAAGAATTATTATACGACAGAAAGTTATCTCAAGAAATTTCTAAAGTATCAATATCATAAAAACGATATAACGTTGGATGAACTCAACTATAAGTTCATTCTTGATTTTGAGAACTTTCTAATTACTTATGAATCTACGGATCATCACAAATCTCTTAATAATAATGGTGCTATGAAACATATAGAGCGTTTGCGTAAATTAGTTAATATGGCTGTTATGATGGACTGGTTAGACAAAGATCCCTTTTCTAAATACAAGCTCCATTTCGAAAAAGTAGAACGAGGTTACCTCACAAAAGAAGAGTTAAATGTATTAAGTAAAAAGACCTTTAAAATTGAGAGATTACAAGCTGTACTTGATATGTTTCTCTTTAGTTGTTATACAGGACTTGCTTACATTGATATATTTAACCTAAGCCAAGACAATATAATTAAAGGAATAGATGGTCGTGACTGGCTAAAGACTAATCGACAAAAGACGAATACATTGGTTAGCGTTCCTCTTTTACCAGAAGCGGTACATTTGATTAAGAAATACAATGATCATCCCGTATCGGTTGGAAAAGGTAGACTTTTTCCAGTTATTTCTAATCAGCGTATGAATGGATACTTGAAGGAGATTGCTGAAATTTGTGGAATCGACAAAAATTTCACATTCCATCTAGCAAGGCATACATTTGCTACAACCGTCACCTTGAGTAATGGCGTACCAATAGAATCCGTAAGTAAAATGCTCGGACACACATCCATTCGTACTACGCAGATTTACGCCAAAGTCGTAGAATATAAACTGAGTGAGGATATGCAAAATCTAAGAGAAAGGATGGTTTCAAATAATTGATTTTTATTTAGTTAGATACCTTTTAGAGCCAAAGACTACCAACTGATGCCATATTATAAAGCTCAATTTAAAAGTTTTGTTCATTTGGATTCATAAGGCATGATTTAGTACAAAATATTTGTTTTCTGCCTTTGTGATTAAACTGAATTTAAATAATAAAAAAGAGAACAGATGAAAGTTGAGCTTATTACACGAGAAGATTTAGAAGACTTTAAAAAGGAAATCTTGCAAGAAATTAGAAGAAATACGCGACACCCTAGAAAATCAACAGAAGAACCAAAGGAATGGTTGAAAAGCTATGAGGTGCGTAAATTATTAGGGATTTCAGCTGGTACACTTCAAAATCTCCGATTAAATGAAACATTACCTTATACTAAGATCGGTGGGTTGATGTATTATCGTTATGAAGATATTCGGAAATTAATGGATGGAATTGATGGAAGCTAAAACTTTAGTAAGATGAATTAAGCAGGATTTAACGTTCTGCTTTTTTTAGTCTTATTTTATCCTCAAAGCACATTTATTTTTCCACTACAAATCCAAGGCGCATAAAAGAGCTTTGATTGAATTTTTAGATAAAGAATATTGAAGAAATATATCACCCAGCAGACCCATCTCATTATTTTCTTCAATACCCTTTACATCGGTTATTCAACCGATCTTTTTAAGTAATATTTATTAGGCAGAATTTAAAGTTCTGCCTATTGCTTTTATTTATTCAGAAACAGAAAGATAGGTTTCTACTTCCGCATTATTTCCGTGATAGTATTTTTTACCATGGATCGTAAAATCAGCTTTGTAAGCGCGTTTCGAATCTAATTCCTTATCAGCCCATATTTCTAGCCAAGTGTTTCCGATAGCTTCAGGCATCTTACCTTTTGAAACAATTTTCTGATATGTACAGGTCTTGATTTCTATACCAACGAAACCATCAGGAATAACGGAAAGTGTACTTACAGGCAAGCCGATAATAGTGGTGTATGCACCGGTGAAATCTGTTTCATAATCCGTATAAATAGCATAAATATCTTCACTAATTGTATTGGGAATTTGTTTTTGAATTTCTTCAGTCCAGAATTTTTGCCATAATGCTTCAATGTCTATAGCAGATTGACCATTTGTGTTGATTGTACGAGTTGAGATCCCAATTACTTGAAATTTTTGAATGGTTTGATTGTTCATTTTGTTCTTTATTTTTTATTATGCCACAAAAATAAAGCAGCACAGTGACAACCCTATGGCAAGGGTTAATCACATTTTTTTAGAGTCATCTCAATATATTCTTCAAAAGTGATTTTATGCTTTTCAAAGCTCTCATTTAATACCTGTAAGCTCTTAATACGATCGAGTCGAAACGATCTGTAACCCTTGCGGAGGCGACAGAAAGCAATCAATAGCCAGTTCTCTTGCGTCGTATAAATAGCAAAAGGTTCTACGGTTCGTTCGGTTATTTGATCATTATATGGTGAATAATACTGAATCTGAACAAGATTAAAATTTGTTAATGCTAATTGCAAAATCGATAGATTATTGCTGGTACGACTGCTTTCTAAGTTCTGTCCAGACAAGACTCTTTCCGAAAGTAAATTAGCTTTATCTTTTGTGTTATTCCGTAAAACAGCTTTTATTTTATGAATAGCATCTGTATAATCTTTCACTAATGAAGCGTCTTTATTCTTTAGCACCAACTGCTCAGCAGTAATCAAAGCATTGGCTTCATTTTCAGTAAACATAACAGGAGGCATTCGGTAACCTTCCATCAAAGTATAGCCTTTCCCGTCATCGGTCAAAATAGGAACGCCCGCTTGTTCCAATGTTTTAATATCCCTGTAAATTGTTCGTTTACTTATCCCAAATTTTTCAGCAAGTTCATGTGCTGTTAGAAGTCGTTTACATTGTAGTTGAATTAAAATGGAAGTTAATCTAGTAAGCCGTTTTGTATCCTTATCAATCATTAATTTTTGTGTATTGGGAGCTCATTTTTTTTAATTCAAATTTACGAATTTATTAACTTTAGAATCTATAAAACATAAGCATATATGATTGTAATTAATGGATAAAATTAAATCAATTGTAAACGGAAATTGCTGAGTTAAGCAGGATTTAACGTTCCTGATTTTTTTGTGCCTCTATTTTTTATACCCAAAGCACATTTACATTCCCACCGCAATTCCCACTGCTGTAAAAGAGCTTTTGGCTATTTCTGGAATAGAAATTAGAAAGAATGTACCTCCGCTCATTCCCCCATCAGTTCTATTTTTCAAACTTCTCTTTTAGGCTTTCAGAGCCTATCATTGTTCCATAAAGATTAGAACAGAATATTTCCATAACAAACCGGTAAAAAGGCAGCCAAAGTACGGCGGTCAGCCCACGCTCATTTCCAGCCAAAAGACTACGGCATAAACGGTTTCCTCCCTAAAGGTGCCCTCCAATTATTCCGTTTCCTTTTGGCTTTTCCACTTGACCGCCTTGATAGCCTGCTTTCTTTTTTCCGGTTTTTCTTTTGGAAAAATTTATGCGAAGCGAGGCGAGCGACAACAAAAGTAAGCAGGTAACAAGAAAAGTGAACGTAACAGAATGTAAAATTTTAAAACAGGAACGATTATGAACATCATCGGACGATTGACGAGGGACGCGGAAGTACACACAACGTCACAAGACAAACAAGTAGTAAATTTTTCAGTAGCTACGAATGAAAGCTACCGTAACAAGCAAGGCGAACGAGTGGAACAAACGACCTATTTCGATTGTGCCTATTGGATTTCTCCCAAGGTAGCAACATTACTAACAAAAGGCACTTTGGTAGAACTCACGGGCAGAGTAAGCACAAGAGCGTGGGCAGGAAATGACGGAGAACCAAGAGCAGGATTAAATTTCCACACTTCACAAATTAAACTGCACGGAGCCAGCAAGAAATCGGAAGGTGTGCAAGCTCCTAAATCATCCAAAAGCAAGAAGGTCACAGCAGAAGAAACGGAAGACGACTTACCATTTTAAGAACGAGTATTAAATCATTTTTCAAACTATAAATTTTAAACATCATGGCACATAATATCAATTTCAACGAGAGAACAGGAAAGTACAGCTTCTTTACAGTACAGCAAAAAGCATGGCACGGTTTGGGGCAAATCGTAGAGCAATACCCAACAAGTGCAGAAGCTATCAAACACGCAGGTTTAGATTACGAAGTCGTAAAAAGTTCACTATTCACCAAAGGTTCGGGTATTATCGAGACTGCACAGGGTATCGAAATAGGCAGTAACGAATTGGAAGTACCTAACTACTTTGCTAACATTCGCACCGATAACAATGCCGTATTGGGTGTGGTCGGTAAAGATTATCATATCGTACAAAATAGAGAAGCTTTTAATTTCTTTGATGCTATTGTAGGTGGTGGTGACGGTATTTTGTACGAAACAGCAGGAGCGTTAGGGAATGGAGAGCGTATATTTATTACAGCTAAATTGCCCGATTATATTCGTGTGGGCAATGGCGATGATGTAACAGAAAAGTATATTTTCCTCACAACCTCGCACGATGGTAGCGGAAGTATTACAGCCGCATTTACACCTATTCGTATTGTTTGCCAAAATACCTTAAATGCTTCTTTACGCAATATGACGAATGTTGTGCGTATCAAACACACATCTGGAGCAAAACAACGTATTGAGAATGCACATAAAATTATGGGATTGGCTAATACGCTAAGTACAAAGCTAGAAAGTATCTTCAATGGTTGGACAAAGGTAAAAGTAACAGACCAAGAGGTTAAAAAGTTAATCCAATTGGCACTTTGTCCGAATAAAGAAACATTGGATTTACTACAAAAAGGTGCGGAAGACGAAATGTCGACCGTTTTTAAAAATGTTGTTGAAGATGCTTTTGCATATGCGATGATAAGTGATACACAGCAAATGGAAACGACCAAAGGCACTTTGTTTGGTGCGTACAATGCCGTAACAGGCTACTATCAAAATGTAAGAAATTACAAAAATGATGAAGCCAAACTGCAAAGTATTGTATTGGGTGGAACGGCTCAACTCAAATCGCAGAAAGCATTCGATTTATGTACCTCTTTTACTACAGACGGTGCGGATATTCTAAACTTAATTTAATAAATCAACAGGCTACCACTTTAATCGGTGGTAGCCTACTAAAATCAAATAGTATGGCAAATTGGTGCAGTAATACGATAGTTTTCGGGGGAAACGAGGAAGCTATCAAACAGATAGAACAGCTTTTTGAAACTATGAAAAGGAAAGAACAGCAAACAAATCAAGGTCAATTACCCGATTTTGTCACCGATAAAAATGGTGGTTACTTTTTTAATATCTATTCAAATGAGGACGACATAGGTATTTTTCAATACGAAACAAAATGGTCACCCAATATTGAAATTGTTCAAAAGATAGCAGCGTACTATCAGGTGAATTTTGTACAGGATTATGAAGAAATAAGTAATCTTGTGTATGGTAGAGCAACATTTACTGACAAGTTATTCACAGATATTTATTTGGATGATGAAGATTTTAAACAATATCAGTTTGATGAAGAAACCGATACCTATTCTTTTGAAGGTGAACTCTATGAAAGTGATTGTGAAATATTAGAAACCTTATTGGAAAGAAAAATTCGCCAGCCCTAAGGATTAGGGCTGGCAGCGAAAAGACGCATCCTTCCGTTGGTCGGAACCGTTTTTTCGCATTTAAAATCGGAGCAACCATTTTGCAAAATGCTCCGCATCAAGTGAACAGCTTGCGAAATATTTTGACGGATTTGTGAATCCGTATTTTTGAATTGGATTTGGGAGGTTAAAAAACAATTTCTTCCGACGGTCAAAAACGTTTTTTTACTAAATATGGTGCAACCACTTTGATAAATTGTTTATTTCGTCATTTTATCAAATAGGTTGCGAATTATTTTGATGGGATATTCGGTATCCCAATATTTGATTTTAGATTGACATCTTTTCTTTACAGACAGCGACCAAAGAAAAGAAGCAAAAGAACGTCGCTTGGTTATTACGAATTTTTACTGTCAAAGCAATGGTTTAATTGTCTAAATTTGTTTTTAACAGAAAAAAATTACTTGCTGATATTACAAAATACTTGTTGCGTGTATTTAAGAGATGTGATTTAAACCATATTTAACAAACTAAATCGCCTTTTATGAAGAAAAAACTACTTAAACTAATTGACAAAATAATAAAAATCCTTGAATTAATTCGATTTAAGTACAGTAATGATGACGAAGAGATTTTAGCATATTCTTCTTTGTCTCCAATTAACAATGCTGATAAAAATGGACATTACTCCAAAGCTTTATTATGGGCATTGAATAATAGAAAGAAAGAAGACATTAAGAATATTGCCCTAACTGGTTCCTATGGTTCTGGAAAAAGCAGTATCTTAAAAACTTTTCAAAAAAATTATAAAGGAAATGATTTAAAATTCCTTAATATCTCTTTAGCAACTTTCAAAGACGAAGAACCTCGTTTTAATGAAAAGGGTGAAGAGATTAAGTTAGATAAAACGGAGCTACTTCAACGTATTGAAACAAGTATCTTAGAACAGATTTTTTACCATGAAGAAGATAATAAAATTCCTGACTCAAGATTCAAAAAAATAAAAAGCTATAGTCCCAAAAAGTTATACTTACTTTCAATAGGGTATTTGTTGCTTATACTAGCAATTTATAATTACTTACACCCAAATTTTATTCAAAGTATTTTTAAAAATATTATATTCTCCAATAAGGTATTCGATATAATCCATTACAGCGGAACTCTCATAATTGCATTAGGTCTATTCTTTATAATATTTAAATCGGTTAGAATTATAAGTGCCGTTACAGTTAATAAGCTTAAAATACAAAATGCCGAAATTGGTGTTGGTGAAAATTTGAATAAGTCCATTTTGAATCATCACATTGATGAAATTCTTTATTTCTTTTCCGTAAGACCTTATAATGTTGTTATCATTGAAGACTTAGACAGATTTCGAGAAACTGAAATCTTTACTAAACTAAGAGAGGTTAACTTGCTTCTCAATAATTCGGAAAAAACAAAACGTAAAGAGATAGTTTTTGTTTATGCTGTGCGTGACGATATGTTTAACGATAAAGAACGGACGAAGTTCTTTGATTTTATCATCCCTGTAATTCCAGTAATAAATTCATCTAATTCGAGCGAAATACTACTGAAAAGGAAAAATGAGTTTAAATATAAATTGAGTGATAACTTAATTGAAGACATATCCTTTTTTATCGATGATATGCGTTTGCTTCATAATATCTCTAACGAATTTTATTTGTATAGTAATAAGCTAAATGAGACCCTAAATCAAGACAAGTTATTCACTATAATTACTTATAAAAACATTTACCCTAATGATTTTATGAAACTAAGTAATAATGAAGGGGATCTATATACAGCTTTGAATTCAAAGGCAATTTTTATAAAAAATTCAATTAATGAAATCGATCTTGAAATTGAAAAAACCAAAGATCGAATTATAGAATATGAGAACTTGTTTATCGATAATATTAAAAATTTACGATTGCTCTATGTCGTTAGAGTAATAGGATCACTTCCTGGTTTTCAATCCTTTTATATAAACAATGAGGCTATAACGGTTGACGATGTAATCAATGATAATAATTTTGAATATTTAAGAATAGATAAATATCAATATAGCCAAATTACATATAATTACTATGGCAACATGACTACCCCAATTCAAGAATTGACAACCAAGTTTTCTAAAATAGAAAAGTTGGTTGATCAGTCTAAATCTTATTCTGAGAAAGAAAAAGAGATTGTGGATATTAAGAACGGGAAAATTACGTCTTTAAAGACAAAAATTCGAGAATTAGAAAAACAAAAACTCAAAACCAGACATTCTAAAATAGCAGATCTATTAATATCAAATCAATTACCTGAAATAGAACTAAGTGATAGTATCAACAAAAAGCTAATAACTATCCTTTTACGCAATGGTTATATAGCAGAAGATTATATAGATTATATTTCTCTTTTCCATGAAGAGAGCATAACCCGATCTGACTATCAATTCCATATTAGCATCAAGAACTCCATAAAACAGCCGTTTGATTATAAGCTGTCTAAAATTGAAAAATTACTTTTAAAAATTAATCCGCTTGATTTTCAAACAGAATTCATATTAAATTATGATATTTTAGATTACTTACTTTCTTATTCCGATAAATATGATTCTCAGTTAGAATCAATTTTCAATAAACTGAAAGACGAATCAAAAATATCCGTTGAGTTCATCAAAAGGTATTTTGAAACATCTCAAAAATTAGACGAATTTATAAAGATACTCTGTAACAAGTGGAGTAATATATGGGGGTTCATTGAATCTAATCCTGACTTCTCGGAAGATCTAAAAAATGCTATCTTAAAAAGTATAATTGAGTATGGAGATATAAAAGCTATCGTTGAGATTTCAAAACAATCATCTTTAACAAATCTTATTCTTTCCGATCCTTTATTTTTAAATATTACCGAGAACCATGATAGGCTTAAAAAAGTTATTGAAGAATTAAAAATAAGATTTAGCAAAATTGATTTTGAAAATTCTTCTAACGAAATGCTATCTTTCATTTACAAGGGTAACTATTATCAATTAAATTTTGAAATGGTTGCTTCCATAATTAAAAAATTCGGAGAATTTAACCAAGTAGAATTTGATAACTCAAACTACTTTGCAATTAAGACTTCAAAAGCAGATCAATTAATTCAATATGTTGAAGCAAATATTGATGATTATATAGAAAACGTGTACTTAAAAGTATCTACTAATGTAAATGAGAAAGAAGAGTATCTTATCGCTCTGCTCAACAATGAAAATATTGAAATTGACAATAAAGAATCTGTCGTTTTGCAAATAGAAACTAAGATAACAAAGCTCTCAACCATTGAAGATTCTGGATTGTATTCTATACTGCTTGAAAACAATAAATTATTTCCTTCGTGGGAAAACTTACTTTTCGATTATAATAACCAAATTATTGAAGAAGGAGAAGAAGAAAAAACGGAGTCAGAAATATCAGAATCGAGTATTGGATTTATCAATCTAATTCAAAATGCAGAAGAATTGTCCAAGGTTAAAATTCCAAAGGAGGTAAATTCTACAAATGTTTATGGCAAATTTTGGAAGAAGCTCCTTCAAAAAGATGAGATAGAGGATCAATCGTATGATTTAATAATTAAATCCAGTCCTTGGTGGTATAGTGATTTAAACTTTGAAGAAATATCCGACAACAAAATCAAATCCCTTATTAATAGTAATTGCATAAACCCTACTATCGAGAGTTTTAATTCATTAAAAGCAAAATCTGATGGATTGAATATCTATTTGCTCGAAAAAAGAAAAAGTGAGTATTTTAAACTATTAGAGCAACTAGAATTTGATAGCGATGATTTACAATTGATATTGAAATCTTCTATATTAACCAACACTGAAAAATTGAAAATATTGAAAATTTGTTCTGAAGAAACAATTATTACGAATAGCAATTTAAAATTATTGAGTGGTATCCTTCTGTCTGACAATTCTTTTGTTATTAATGATAACATTTTGAAATCAATTCTTCTAAATAATCAAGTGCCAGTAAAAGAGCGAGTAAGGTTATTCGTCAAAAACTCGAGCGAATATGACCTATCATTCATTCAACCGTTCTTAACAGCCTTAGGAGGGAATTACGCATGGATTACTGACACAAATACAAAAGCAAGAATCCCTCAAGATCATGACAATTGGCAATTATTAAAGATTCTAGTTAATAAAGGATATATTTCTTCTTTTTCAGAAAAGGATTCTGATTATAGGGTAAATCATAAACGAAAATAAGCCATAGCTAAGACTTCGTTTTGTCGTGAGAGCTAGAGCCTATCCTTCCATTGGTCGAGACCGTCTTTTCGTATTTAAATTGGAGCAACCAATTTGCAAAATGCTCCGCATCGAGCAAACAGCTTGCGAAATATCTTGACGGATTTGTGAATCCGTATATTTGAAAAGTATTTGAGAGGTTAAAAAACAAATTCTTCCGATGGTCAAAAATGTTTTTTTACTAAATATGGTGCACCCACTTTGATAAAGTGTTTACTTCGTCATTTTATCAAATAGGTGGCCAATCATTTTTGTGGGATATTCGGTATCCCAATTATTTGATGTTGAATCGACACCTTTTCTTTTCACACAACGACCAAAGAAAAGAAGCAAAAGAACGTCGCTTGGTTATAATGGCTTTTTACTGTTAAAGCAATCGTTTATTTATTTAAATTTGGTGTTAACTCTATCCAAAGTAACTAAGAAGACTATATTCAGGTAAAAAATGAAAAACCAATTAAAAATTATCGCAGTGAACATTCTTGATGAATGTGCGGATCATATAAAGAAAAATCTAAAAGTAAATAACCCTTACATATTCTATAATGATTACGAGCTAGTTAAAATTGAAAAATCAGAGAAATTACAAATTATAGAAAAAGAGATTAAACGATTAAATCCCGTTTTTTTCAACATTAATCAAACTCCAACTTCATCACTAAGTATTAGTGCTATTGTAGGTTAAAATGGTAGCGGTAAAAGTGCTTTGATTGACATTATTCTAAGGTTGATAAACAATATATCCTACAAAATACTTTCTGATAAAGTAGATGCAGAACTTATGTTTGTTAAGGGCGTTTTTGCTCAATTATATTTCTCAATTGGGGATAGATATTACCTACTACAACAGCAAGATGAAAGTGTCATATTATATCTCCTTGTTTCTGGAAAATGGAACAACGTGAGGGATGCAAAAAAAGTACTAGGAGAACACTTTTTCTACACAATTGTAATGAACTATTCATTACATGCTTTCAACACACTAGAATATATAGAAGAGTGGGATGAAAATAAAGAAGATTGTTGGCTTCGTGGTATTTTTCATAAAAACGATGGTTACCAAACACCAGTCGTCTTAAACCCAATGCGGACAAATGGGAATATCAACATTTCTCGAGAAAACAACTTAGCCAATGATAGATTAATTTCCTTGTTTTTTAATGACAAAAAACAGTGTAACGCCTTGTTTACAGAAATTAACGAGAAAAACTATGTCGATTCAATTACGATTAAAATAGAGAAGAAAATAATAGTTGACAAATGGAATAAGATTGTAGATAATTGGAAAAAAGCTGGTAATAGAACAGAAGATTTATTTTTTGACGAGTTAAAAGAAAAGATCATTAGTTTATGGAAGGACAAATATAAATTTAAAATATTAAAAAAAGCTGATAATGAATATGATATTGCTGTACTTTATCTTGCATACAAGACAATCAAAGTATCTCAATACGATGCGTTCGATAACTTCGCTCCATTATCTCCCTTGTATGCAGAAAATTGGACTAAAAAGATAGATGGAGAACTTAAAAATTTGATAGATGAAATTGATAATGATAAAAGCCATCTTACTTTCAGAATAAAACAAGTATTAGCGTTTCTTGAGTTGAGACATATTTCAGCAAGAGATTATTCTATTGATGAATTTGCTAAATCTATTGAGAGCATAGATGGTACTAGAAAATGGAGGTATATTGACCTTATTCCTCCACATTGTTTTGCAACCGATGTGCAATTGAAAGAAAAAGATAGTAACAAGGTAGCCTACTCTTTTTCTAAACTTAGTTCAGGGGAAAAGCAATTAGTATATACTACAAGCTCTATTCTATATCATATTAGAAATCTCAATTCAATTGAAGGTAATTTACGTAGGGTTAAATACAATCATATAAACATTATTTTAGATGAGATAGAACTGTATTTTCACCCTGAGTTCCAAAGGCAGTTTGTTAATAATCTCATACTTAATATTCAAAATATGCATTTTGATGTTGGAAGCATAAATATTCAAATGGCAACACATTCTCCATTTATTTTGTCTGACATTCCAAAAAATAATGTTTTATTTTTGGAATACGGAAATAACGTGGTAGATGAGATGCAAGAAGATACCTTTGGAGCAAATATTCACACTCTTTTACAACACGGTTTTTTTCTAAATGGTGTTCCAATTGGTGATTTTGCCAAACAGAAAATCAACCAAATGTTTGCAAGGCTTCATAAGGGAGAATGTTCGGATGAATTATTTAATGAAATACTTTTGGTAGGCGAACCATTCATAAAAAGTCAACTATTGAAAAAATATAATGAATTAAAACCGGTGGAATATTCAGAACTAAAAGATGAACTTATGAAACTACGTGCTGAATTGAATCAATTAAAGAATAGCAATTAATGATAAAAATCAATCGAGATAATTTAGTAATTATTGCAAACGACTATCTAAAATTATTGAAAAATAAAAGGTTCAATAAAAAGAAAAACAATGTCTTACAAAATTTTTGGGTAGACAACAAAGATAGGATTATCAAATCGAATGATTTAAATGGGATTATTCAAGAATTTCGAGCCTTAAATCAAGCTGGTTTTGGGGACTTTAAAAAATACATGATAGGACAATATGAAGAGATGTTCTATAATCAAAAAATAGGAAAATGGCTATCTAAACAACTTAATGTAAAAACTTGTCCATATTGCAATCGACAATACACATTTACTATAGAAAAAGGAACCAAAACTATTCGTCCTGAGTTCGATCATTTTTATTCAAAATCAGAATATCCTTATCTAGCTCTTTCATTTTACAATTTAATTCCTTCTTGTTCTATCTGTAATCATACAAAATTAGATGACTTAATAGATACAAGTCCTTATAGAAATGGTTTTGAAGATAATTTTAAATTTAGAGTAAAAACCAAAACTGGAGAAGAAGAATCGTTAGATTGGGCCTTAGAGGAGAATATTGAAATTGACTTTTCAAACAGTAATTTAAATATTGGTGCATTTGCTTTAAAAGAATTATACAATGAACATATTGATTATGTAAAGGAAATAATTGATAAAGCACAAGCTTATAATCATAGCTATTATACTTCATTAATCGATTCGTATAAAGGACTCGGAAAACAAGAAGCAGATATTGATCGCTTTATTTGGGGAAATTATCTTGAAAATGCAGAACATGAAAAACGTCCCTTATCGAAACTTACAAAGGATATATTACAACAGTTGAAAATAAAATAAAAATTTTTAAAACTATCTCTCAACCATTGGCAATCTTGCCAATGGCTTTTATAAAATTATCAACATCACTACCAATTAGTAAATAACTCGAAAAACCAATATCCAAAAGTGTTTTGCCAATTTCCTCATTGTCGATATCACTATGGGCAATAAGTTTAATGCTCGGATATTTTGTTCTGAGTTCCTGAAGTTGTGCTAATATACTTTTGTCGTAAAAGTCGAGGTCAATAACACAAACATTCGGAAGTTCAGTTAATGAATACAATTGCGATAATCCTTCATGAATGTTTTCTGAACGGAAAAGCACTTTAAATCCTGAAGCAATGAGATCATTACAAATACAATCCAGAATAGGATTTTTATCATTGATAAATGCGATGGTGATTTTTTGATGTGTAGTACCAGTTTCCATATACAATATCTTTTTAGAGGTGATGTAGCTCTGCACAAAAAAATAGAGCGCAGGCAACTACACTTACACCGACATTGAGGCACTGGTATACCCGACAACGAATAAGCGAGCGCCCACGCCTATGGCATGAGCGTTCTTCCTTATTGTCCCGTTGTCTTAAAAATTACCAGTTTTCAATGTGGGACTTAAAGTAAAAACACTTTAAGATTTTTCTATATGTTACTACAAAGATAGTAAAGTGCTTCCGATACGAAAAACACAATCTTCATAAAATTTGCTTATATGTGAGTAGTATTATTGATATGGTTGATACCCTTAAAAAACATAAAATCGGAAAACTTTTAGGGTTATCCGATTTTTATGAAATAGTTTTTTAACGATTTAAGTGAGTATTATAGTGAAATTAATCAGTTTTTAAGTGCTTTTGAAATTCTATAATAACGTTTATTTAAAGCTTCTCTACCACCTTCCATTACTTCACAAACAGCATTTCTAATATCTTTGTCTTGCAAAGCGTTGTTTCCAGCTTTTACAACTTGCCCTCCAACAAAGTCCATATGAACAACGTTGTCAGAGTTTGCATTGACAGCAATATTTGGATTGTGGGTAACTATAACTAATTGTCGTTTTTTCTTTAATTTTTTAAAACTTTCAACAACAAAATTTGAAATTAATTTGGTATCCAAATCATCTTCAGGCTGGTCAACGATTAAAGGGATGTCATTTAATGCTAAAAGTAAACCTAACATTCCAGCTGTTCTTTCTCCTGCTGAACCCGATTGAATATCTTCTTCTCTACCTTGTTTTTTGAATTTTAAAATGAGTTTATCCTCTGGAACCCATAAAAGTAAACGATCAATATCCTCTGGGGTATTTTGTTTTAAAGTATCAAGGTGTCTTGCTAAGCGAATATCAAGGTTTTTCTTGTCGGCTTCAGTTGAAGAAATGAACGCCTCAATTTCAGTTTTTCTTGTTTCCCATCTTGTTGCTTCATTTGTGTTTATAACTCTTGCTATAACACCCCAAGTTTGGCCATTTTCTTCATTAACAGCGTAAATATCATTTGAAAATTCGCCTCCTGATTTCCTAAGTAATTCTCTGAATGTAGCATTCGCATTTTCAACATCTGCCATTGGTTGTAATTCTATTATCAAAAATGGATTATTTGCATCTTCAAAAGCCTTCCATCTTGAAATAATTTCATTTCTTTTTATTCTTAATTCTTTTTCTTTGCCAATAATAGATTGATATAGTTCATCAAGTATTGTATTAAGAACAGTAAGTTCTGATTTTTGAGATTCTATTAGACTAAGTTTTTCTGTTAGTGTAGTTCTACGTTGAATTAAAGTTTCATAATTTTCATTTCCTAACTCTTGTATACTTGTTGCAATTGCTGTATATGCTTGTTTTGCAGCTTCAAATTGCTGAAACCATGAGAGAGCATTTAATTGTTCTTGAAGATTGTCTTTGTATGGTGCTATTATAGAAAGAGCTTCTATTAGATTTGCCTTTGCTCGTTCAAGCGCAGAATTAATATTTTGAACGAAATTTAATGAATCATTCACAACTATGCCGGAGATATTTTCCGGAATTTCTATTCTTGGAACAGCTTGTTCCAATTGCTGAAGCTGAACTGTAAAACTTGAAACAGTTAAGTTCGTATTTGTAAAAAATTTATTGGTGGCAGTAAGTTTATTGAAGTTGTTTAGTGTTTCTCTATATTCTGAACTTTCAAATAAGGTGATTTTATTATTTACAGTACCTAGCTGAGCTTTTATATTTGCTTCTTCTGAAATGGCATTATTGAGTTGACGCATTTTTGCTCGATTAGCAATCCATTGATTTATCAATAATTCTTTTGCTTCCTCCCAAGCTGGCTTGTCAAATTGTGAATCAATTAATTCAATAAGTTTTGAAGGATTTCCTGTTAACGCGTAAAGTTCCTTTTGATTGAAAATTTGAATTGGAAAAAGCTCTTTTATGTTTGATACTGTTATTGGATCGCTCCAAGTAGCTGTTGACTCGTCAAATTCTTGTAAGGTATTTATATAATTATTCCATTTGATTAAATGCAATTTACCGTCTTTGAAAATTTCAACTTCAATTGCTGTGTCGTTACGCAACATTCCTGTTCCATTTTTTCTTCCGACTTGATTAAACTTATTAAATTCTGATTGAACATCGCTAGGCATTTCGTCTGTACGAGCCAAAGCAATTCTTAAATAATTTATAAGAGTTGATTTTCCTGATCCTCTACCACCAATTACAGAAGTTAACCAAGGACTGAATTTGGTTTTTAATGGCGTTCCGTTTCCCGCTTTAAACCCACCAGTTACAGAAAGTGATTTAACAAAATAACGATTAGAAATTAAATTTGGATCAATAGTAATTTCATCTTTTCTTATAATCCCATCTTCTTTATCATGTAAAGCGAGTTTAAGTGCATCTAATGATGGTTCGCCCATTTTAACCCAAGTGTAATTAGTTCCGACTTGAGCTGCAATGTGGCTGTCTGTTCCAACTATTTCTGCTAATTGAAGTTTTAATTGTCTGTATAATTCTGGTTTTGCTTTTAATTTATCAATTACTTCAATAGCAAGTAGTCCGTCTGTGTTTACTGCTTGAGTAAAAGTAAAACCTGTCAATGTAAACAATCCACACGTCTCATCAACGTGTGCAGGAATTGCGATTGCTCGTGCTGAATGAATTGCATTAATAACATTTTCTACGCTTTCAGGCGAAACTGCATCGGTTGTTCCTATGTATTGAGTGGGAAATTTAATTGCGCCTAAAAGAGATTGAATTTCTGCTGTACCTGCTGTTGGGTCAAACAAAGCTAAAATATGAATGTTCCCTGAAGCTGAAATTTCAACGCCCGGAAATAAATGCAATTTCCTATAACCTATGGGTTTGGGTTCAGCTATTTCCATCGCTGCTAATGCAGCTTTTAATCTGTCAACCCATTCACCAGAATTATGGTCTGTAATAGCAACACAATCTATACCTGCTGCCATATACATAAGTAACCAATTTTCAGGAGTTATTGCTTTATGAGTTGCATCTCCTTTCCCAAAGTCGTCTGATGCTGGTGTATGATTATGAAAATCAAATTTCCACCATTTGGCTCCATGTATTAATTTTTCCATATTTAGCTAATATTTTGAGGTTTATATTGATGGTATCTAAAACGTGCAAATAATTTCTATTAGCGCACGAGATGATATAAAACAAAGTTAAACAAATATCTGCCTATTGATAGAGTTCATAAATAACATTCTACCTTATCATTTCTTGTAGAGTCACTTGTTTTTTCTCACGAGAATAAGCCCACAATGCTAGTAATCCGAAAATTATCATGGCGTAAGCTATCCATTTTCCGATCCGTTCGATAAGTTTAATGAAGACGGAACTCTCATAAGATGAAAAGCCTTCTGCACCTGTGGAACTACGTCTGTAAAACTTTCTTCTGTTAATCCAGTAACGAAGTGCCAATCCTCCAACCAAAAATAGTATTCCGATAACCAATGATGCAATCATAATAAAAGCTTTAAATCTACCTTCTAAATACAAAAAAATTTGCGGAGAACGTTTCACAAAAGTAAGAAATCCTGCTTCTCGGGCAGGATTTCTTACTCTCTTAATTAACGCTGTTAAACTGGAAATTCAATTGTTTCTCATTCCCAAAGCTATCTGAAATCCAAATATCAAAGGTTTGTGATACTGTGGAACTTGAAGTGTAATACAAGCGAAACTGTTCGGTAGACAATGAGTAGAGATCATTGGGTAGATAAGGAGCATCATCGTAATACCGCAAGGCTCCTTTTCCATCAAATTGAAAGTAGCGTAAATAGTATTGCGTATTATGGTAATTGCCTGTACGCTGAATGGTAATGCGTATTTCTATGGTTTGTCCATTGGCAACCTCTTTAGGTACTGGCATTACATTGATTTCGAAAGGAAAATCGTTTTGTATTTCAAGTCCGTCATCTTTGCTACAAGATACCAGCGTAAAAGATGCTGAAAGGATTAGCAGTACTAATCCTATTTTTAATTTATCGAATATTGCTGTCATGGTTTTCTATTTTTAAAAGTTAAATCGTAATCCAACCCCTGCCGATGGTCGGAACTGTTCCAGGTCTGTACCCCACAAAACTTTTGTGCGTCCTACTAGAATTACCACAAAACGGTCTGATAGATAGGTTTCAAAGCTCAGTCGTCCACCAGCTCCGTAAATAAAATTATCCTCTGTTAGTATCTTTGAACCATCATACAATAATGTTTCTCCACGATTGATGGTTTCGTAGCCAATCACTCCTGTTAATGCGAAATTCAGCGTGATGTTTTTTCGGGTATCGCCTAACAGAAAGAAGTTATAACCACCTTCAGCGGTATACGTTTCTTGTGGTATTTTTAGGTCTTTATAATTTTGGAATTGATGTGAGTATTCCAATGCCCACAGCTGATAATTGCCGTTTTTTCCATTCACGGTCATTCCAATATTGATGTAGTAATCATTTCCGATTTTATCATTCGACAATATTCCTGTACTAACTTCCAGTCCTTTCTGCTTTGGCACCATTCGTTGTGCCTGTGTTACCGTGATGACCACAAAGAGGAGCACCACGGTATAGATATATTTTTTCATTGTACTTTACTTTTAGGTTTATTAAAATTTCAAGTGCATATCGTTAATCAAGCGAGCTTTGATTAAATCCGAATTTTCCACCTGAAGTGTTTGGTGTCTTCCGCCATTTCTCTCAAATATTTCAATCAGCAGTACCTTGTCATCGGCAATCGTGAATTGATCTAATAAAAACACATTCTGCTGGGTAGATTGTCCTGAAATTTCTGTAAGAGGCTTATACGTTCGAAGCGGTATCATCGTGCGTTCCTGTACAACTGTTCGGCTAGCTACTTTCTTATCGACAACTTTGAAATTGATAAAATCAATCTGAAAAGGCACATTCGTTTTGTTCTTCAATGCGGTGTGGAAATAGTATTTACCGTTGTGGATATAAATTCCTTTTAGGATATACTGAATACCGAAACTTTTAGCTCCAATATGCTTAACTATACGTTTGTCCTTGTTATAGATGGTTTCTAAAAGCAGACCGGCTAATGATGGTGAATTGTTGCCTAATTCTTCAAAAAGAATATCGTTTCCATTGGCTTTCTCTACTGATTTTTGCATCGTCAAAAGATCATAACTCAATACGTCAGGATAAGGGCTGTAAAGCACGTTGAAGCTGTAAAAACGTCCGTCATTGGTAATCACCGAAAAGTTGGTTTCAGTTTCAAAATCTCTTATTGATGCTTTTACTCGCAACACATTTTCCGCATCTTCTGCTTTTCCTGCTATGAGATAGTCACTTCCCAAATCCACATAACGTATAGCCGTGGGAAAAATTAGATGGGATGTTTTGTCGTAGGTAACCTCCATGAGGTAAGGTTCTATCTTACCTAGTATAAGCGATTCTTTGACGCTTTCTTGAGCATAAGATTGTATGGCAAAGCCGAATATCAGGGCGATTAACCAAAAGGTTTTTAAATGATTTTTCATCTTATTTAATTTTATTATTAATGGAGATGAAGCTTGTCTTAAAAGACAGGTTTCATCTTTTTTATTTTTATAATTCCACATTATTTTTTAGATACCAAGAATACTTGATGCCCTGCTTTTAGGGTTACTTTGGGTGTTCTGACTTTTTTTGAGAAATACCCCGAAATTCCTTGTACAACGCCACGACTCAAGTCTGCGGCAATCTGCTGTCCAGCATTTTGGCTAAGCATCAGACTGGTTCCGCCTGTTTGGCTCATGTTTCCTGCCATTTCAGTTAGTGCGTTCATTTCAGGAGAATACGGAACATACAACCCTTGTTGTCCGTCCAGGTCGTAAATCGTAATATCTACAGGGATGATATTTCCATCTAATTCTACAGACATAATTTTTAGCTGTAAACGTCCGCCTTGAAATTTGGCATTCGCTGTAACAACAGTTCCTTTGGGGATCGTACGTTCAGGCGTTTGAGCAGCTTCCAATAAACGCAATCGTACACCAGTTTCACCGATTACCGTTTGCGCATTATGTACACAAGCTTTAATACTGTTTTTAGGTTGTACAACTTGTTCCACAGAGCCTGCGGTGTAAAAACCACGGTTTCTGCTTTCGCTCCAATCTTCTAAAAAGGCACTGTCGGTAGGTTCACGATACAAGGCTGAGACGGTATTCTTTTTTACAGATGTAAAGGAAACAAAATGCTCTTTTTGGTTCGAACCCTTTACAGTTGAATTTCCAGTAGGAACAACCGCCGTGTTTTCGGTATTTGTACCTGAAGGAAGATACTTAGCGGCCATTTGATAGGACTTTTCCATTAATGCCAATTGATCGTCCACGGTTGCAACTTTGGGTACATCTTTCTCTGCCAATTGTTCTTTTAAATCATCCACTTGCTTGCGCAGTTCGATAGCTTCCGAATTGTCTTCCTCATAGAAGGAACCCAATGTGTTTTGCATATTTCGGTAACTGTTCAATCCCGGATTGTTGTTTCTTCCTGAACTTCTGTAACCATTACCGTAGCTTTCTTCTTCGTCACTGTAGGATTCATCGATAAATTCATCTTTATCCTCTGTATTCCAATAGTCAGAAAGGGTGGCTAAAGCATTGCGTTTTTCTTGTTCTTTATTTTGAAGCATCTCTTGCTCATAAGCTTTGCCTTTATCATCGGGCATTCCTGCTCCAGTAGCTTGTGGTACAGCATCGTTTAATCCAAGATTTTCTAATGCTTTTTTGTCTTCAGATGGTTTAAAGATGAGGTACATACAACCTGTAAAAACAATTGCCATTAAACCGAATATCAGCGGCTTTTTCAGCTTTTCTTGCGTATCCTGTGTGTTATTTTGCAACACATCAACGGTCTCTTTCGGGATTCCCTCGGTTACCCGAACAACCAATTTTTTGTTTTCATTTTCTTTCATAAATCTCATTATTTAAATGTTGATAAGGTGTCCTGCAATCGTGTAGAAGCTTCCTTCTTTTTATGTACCGGATTTTCGATATGCTTGATGTTGACAACTTCGTTTGATGTAGCTACATCATACCATACGTTCCAAATAACAGCTGCTGTTAACAAGAGATATCCCATAAAAAAGTATATGGTGAATTTCCTTTGTTTCTTTAGCGGTAGGGCTCGAAATCGATCATCCAGCCTGTCAAAATACTGCTCTATATGTGCTCTTATTTTTTTCATATCCTGAATTTTTAGCGTTCAATGACTTCGATATCCCTGTTTTCTATTACTGCAAATTTTTCGATATTAAATCCTTGGGGATTGTTATCCGAACGAACGGAGTTTAAAAGATTGCACGAGGTAATCAGATTGCGTTTGGTCACATTGCTTGATCGGATAATGAATTGTTTGGCATAGGTTCGCACCGAATAAGGATAGGTGTCGAAATTGCAAATGACACTGTCAACCTCTATGCGTTGTTGTACGTTACCCGAAATAATGCGACTGTAATAGCCTTTTTCTGATAAGTCTTTGTAATAATCAAAGGCACTTTTATCAGCAAGATTGAAGGCTCTTTTCATGTTGCTTTCAATAGCATTCTTGTCAGGAGCGAGTGTGAAAAAGAGCTCATGAAATCTTCGTACATGTTCTCTCGCTTCCACAGGTCTGTTGATACTTGCATCTTGTGATAAAGCCAGCATTAATGATTTGCCATTATCCAAGACATAGACCTTTTGGCGCTGTTGCTCCGCAAAGCGGTAGGACTGCCATACGGCATATCCTACAACACTTATACAGAGTACGGCAAATACAAGGGCGTACAGCCTGATTTGGCGAAAACTATTTTCAATATTTCTTAATGTTTTAAATTCCATTTTCTTAATGTTTGATTGTTCTTATTTTCCCATCAATTTGCCACCGATATTTCCCACGGCTGAACCAGCTCCGGCTCCAGCAATATTTCCGGCTTTCATGGCAGATTGATTTACATTTTTAGAGAAGTTTCCAGCTCCACCAGCTTGAATAATCCAACCTGTTACTGTTGGTATCGTGAAGTAGCCTACAATACCGATAATCATAAAGATGATATAAACGGTATTGCTGGTGTCTGGTATGTAGGTTGGATCGGCTAACATGGCTATATCTCGTTCGAGTATCAGTGATTGGATCCGGGCAAGCATCGAACTAAATAGATCGGAGACCGGTAACCAGAGGTAAACACTGACATACCTCGTGATCCACTGCGTGAGCGTTGACTGAAAACCATCCCATACCGATATAGCAAAGGCGATTGGCCCGAGTATGGAAAGAACGATCAAAAAGAAGGTTCGTATGGTGTCAATCACCAAAGCAGCAGCTTGAAAAAGTATTTCCAATAAATTGCGAAACCAATCTTTTAGTGCTTTCTCGACTTGATAAGCCGTTCTATCCATATACATTCCTGCCATTGTTCCGATGTCGGATGGTGACCAGCCTAGTTCATCTAGTTTCTTGTCAAATTCTTCGTCGGAAACCATATAAGCAGTTTCTGGATTCCTGACCATTGCTTCGTATTCTAATCGGTCTTTTTGCTCTTGTAATTTGTTCAGGTCAAGTACTTGGTGTTCGAGTATGCCGTGGGTTCCAGTAACAATCGGGCTTAATACGGCATTAATAGTCCCCAAAACAATGGTCGGAAAAAACATAATACACAATCCTAAAGCGAACGGACGTAGCAACGGAAATACATCAATGGGTTCAGCTCGACTTAATGCTTGCCAAACTTTTAATGCGACATAAAACAAGGCACCCAATCCAGCCAAACCTTTAGCTACTGCCGCCATGTCGCCAGCAAGTGGCATCATATCATCATAAAGCGACCGCAGGAGTTCGTGAAGATTATCCCATTCCATCTTTACCAGTATTTTTGGTTAGCAGTCCCGTACAGATCAAGTACTCTTTTGGCATCATTTTTCTTTTTCGCTCTTAGGTAGCTTACAGAAATATTCTTATTGGTGTAGTAGCGTACCAAGCTGTGGTATTCTTTAATCTCGTTGTACACACGGTCAATAATATCCATGCGTTCTTTGTCGTTTAGTGACAAGCTGGAAGAGGTTACTATCTGTTTCAACTCTTTCAACAGTTCACCACTTTCGTTGAGTAATGCAGAATAGCCATTGCCGATGGCAACTAATTCTTGTGGAGAGAAATTTGGATCGTTCATCATTTTGCCAAAATTTTGAACATACATTTCCGATACATCGCCCACTAACAATACAGTTTGTTGAACCTTTCGAGCGTCTTTCACAAGATTGTTTATCGCTTTTAGCTTGTCGTAATATTCTTTTCCTTGATCGTACATTTTCTTTACTTCGTTGAAGTTTTTAACCACGTTGCTCACCGTCGCAGAAGTCTGTATGATTTCGTTTGCGGAGTTGAGAATACCTGATGCCAGATTTGCAGGATCGGTCACTACAAATTGAGCTTTTGCTGAAGGTGCTGCGATTAGCATCAATGCTGTGCACAGCAGATAAATTACTTTTTTCATTATTTCTGAATTTTTAAATTGAACTTTTGCAAGCTTCTTGTTAATGATTACTGTTTTGATTTGTCTCGTCTTTGCATCGCGAGATGCTTAATAGCGAGTTCGACGTTGCCATCTAATTCGGAAGCTAATTGCATGACTTCCATCTTTTCGGTTTCTTCGGTGGTATAAGCTAAATACTCCTCCATGCTCACTTCGGTAGCATACACTGCCGAGTCTGTACCGCCTAATCCAATCCAAACTTCTTTGTAAAGCCGGCTTGTATCGTTGTTCATATTGATAGAAAGTACTTGTCCTTTTTCTTTGTCGGTTAGCCCCAGCATCGCCTGTATATCATCGAATTTGTTCATATACTTTCGCTGATCTAATAGGATTTTACAATCTGAGTTATTGATGATACTTTCCTTGACGATGGGCGATTGAATGATGTCGTCGACTTCCTGTGTTACGACTATGGCTTCTCCGAAAAACTTCCTTACGGTTTTGAAGAGGTACTTTATATATTCTGCCATCCCTTCTTTAGCGATGGCTTTCCAAGCTTCTTCAATTAAAATCAATTTTCGGATACCTTTCAGTCGACGCATTTTGTTGATAAAAACTTCCATAATGATGATCGTCACGATGGGAAATAAAATCTTGTGATCTTTTATGGCATCAATTTCAAACACTATAAATCGTTTGGAAAGCAGGTCTAATTGCTTGTCGGAGTTCAGCAAATAATCATATTCTCCCCCTTTGTAATAAGGTTCAAGCACATTGAGAAAATTGGCAATATCAAAGTCTTTTTCCCTGACCTGCTTTTCTTCCAGTACGGTGCGATAAGCACCTTTCACAAACTCATAAAACCCGTTAAAAGATGGATACACATCACTCGTTTTAATCTGTTCGATATAACCGCTTACTGCATTGGAAAGGGCTACTTCTTCGGATCGAGTTGGTGGATCGTCATCGCGTTTCCATAAGGTTAGTATCAGGGTTTTGATACTTTCACGTTTCTCAATATCGAATATGTCGTCATCGGTGTAAAAAGGATTAAATGCAATGGGGTTGTCTTCGGTATATGTGAAATAAACACCGTCTTCTCCTTTAGTTTTTCCTTTGATGAGTTCACATAATCCCTGATAGGAATTACCCGTATCAACAAGTAGTACGTGCGCACCTTGTTCGTAATATTGTCTTACCATGTGATTGGTAAAAAACGATTTTCCCGAACCAGATGGCCCCAAAATAAACTTGTTACGGTTTGTGATAGTACCACGTTTCATTGGTAAATCCGATATATCTAAATGGATGGGTTTTCCAGTTAAACGGTCAGCCATCTTGATACCAAAAGGAGAGGGCGAATTGTGGTAATTTGTTTCTTCGGTAAAGAAACACAAGGCCGGTTCAATGAATGTATAGAAACTTTCCTCACTCGGGAAATCGCCTGCATTCCCTGGCATTCCTGCCCAGTACAAAGTAGCTACATCAGTCGTATTATGACGAGGTTTGCATTCCATTAATGCCAAGGCGCTACCACAATCGTTCTTCAACTGTTTTAATTCCGCAGGATCTTCCGACCAAGCCATGATATTAAAATGTGCTCTGATAGAAGAAAGTCCGAACGAATGTGCTTCGTTCAGGTACTTTTCTATCCATTCTTTGTTGATTTGATTGGCACGACTGTAATGAGCCAAGGAGTGCATATTCCTTGCGGATTTTTCAAATTTTTGCAGGTTGTCTTCGCTATTATCCAAAAACAAATACTGATTGTAGATATGGTTACAACTCAACAGCAATCCTACAGGAGCGGCAAAAGATAAACGGCAATCACTACGATCGGTCGATAGCTTTTCAAAACGAGTATCCGCTGATACTGTGCCGGGCAAATCATCGGTATCTGACAAGGTGTGCAAGGACAGTCGTTTGTTACCAATACGCACTTCTTCGGTTCCCAATGCAATATCCTGCATCGCAGTTCCTGCTTCTTTTGAAAGCGTTAGATATTGTTCTAGCAATCCTTGTTTTTCGTCCGTTCCACTGATGTCCTCTTCGTTCAAACGCCATAAGGTGATAAATCCACTATCATTAACGATACGCTCAAATTGAGCGACTGCTTCCAGAAAATGCTGAATGGTTTCTTTGTTTCTAATTTCTTTTGGAATCAGCGTGCCTTTGCAAAGTGAACTAAAGTTGCTTTGCATACGCATTCTTTCTTTGGTTGTTTTGGTCAAAAACAAATAGCAATAGTGATTTAAAAACGGTCGTTCGTTGAAATGTCTTTGATAACTTTTGGATAGAAAACTTTGATTTTCTTGTGCCAAATCGGGTGCGTAGTTTTCTTTGATGTACCAATCTTGCTTATGAACGACTGTAAAATCAGGCAACGTCTTGATTGCCTTATGCCAAGCGGAATGAATGGCTTCATATTCAGCTGAAGCTACCGTAAACAATTCTGGTAAACGGACTTTAAAACAGGCGGTAATATCTGCATCTTTGGAAAGAATACAGTTGTTCTCCACTGCCAAGAGTGGAAACTTGTTTTCCAAAGTGGTGGTCTTTGCTACATTTCTCATAAGGTATTCTGCTTAGGAGTGAATTTTAAATAGCGTTGTATTGGTTTGCGACAAATGATGAAACGAGGATGCCTTTTTCTTGCACCCACTTTCATTAATCCGTGTTCACCGTATTTCTTATTCAGCGAAAAGGTTTGCCAAATAATCAGCGAGGCACCACCTGCTCCAAGCAGCAAACAGATGTAAGAGTTTACACCTGCCATATACAAGATCATCACGAAAATGAGTGTACCGAGCAATCCACCAGCAAAAATGAAAAGGTATTGTGCTTTCAATCCTTTAAATTCTACGGTTCTTCCAATACCTTTGTTAATGTTGTAACTGTTCATAAGGCAAAGGATTAAAGGAAGAATGAGCGCAGAATTGTAGCCGCCACAATCAAAAAGATACACGCACCGAACCAACTCGCTGCCGTTTTGGATGTGTCGGGATCACCACTACTAAACTTATTGTACACCTTAACACCACCGATTAATCCTACCACTGCACCAATGGCGTAAATTAACTGAGTTGCAGGATCGAAATAGGAGGTTACCATTTGGGTTGCCTCGGTGATTCCGGCTGTACCATTTCCCTGTGCAAAAGTTCCCATTGCTGATAGCATTGCTACGGATGCTAGCAAAACTTTTTTTCTTTGTTTTTTCATAATTGAAACACATTAAATTGTTTTTGTATTCCCGTTTATTACGGGCTTCGGAACAAAGGTGTATCAGAAACGGAAGTGATATAACAAAGTGGTAGTGAGTGGAATTGTTTGGCGGATAATGGCTTTTTATAGTATTTTAGTAATGACAATAATAATCTAACTATTTAATGAAATTATCAGACTTAACAATAGAGAGCATAAAGGAATTTATATCGGGAGATAATCAACTGTCACCTTATCTTTCAGGCTCCGAAATTCTAAAACTCTTTAATCGAATAGGTTTTAAAGATGTTTATAAGTTTGGTGATGGTGGAATGCCAAATAATCTAAGTAGAAATGCTTATGTATTGGAAAAGTTACATGAGATAAATGGTAGTAAGGAAATGGTGCTATTATTGCAAATTGTTTTCGATCCAAGACATTTTGCAAGAGATACGAATAAAAAAATAAAAGTAGCTGTGGAGCAAATCAACCCTCTTTTACAGCAAGATGGTTATAGGCTTGATGAGTTTGAGGGAAGATACAAAATAATAGGCGCAGACTTACCAGATAACATAGAAGTTGAAGTTCATTTTGAGGATATTGAAGGGCAGATTGTCGAGCAAATTCGAAATGCCAACTTCTCTATTTGGATAGCTGTCGCATGGTTTACAAATAGGGTGTTAATGACGGAAGTTTACAAAAGGAAGCAAGCTGGAGTAAATGTTCGATTAGTTGTATTAGATGATGAAATAAATACTAAATATGGTTTTCCATATGAGAAGTTTTTTGAAACGAAGAGAGTACCTAAAACTGGAAAATATCAAAACATAATGCACCACAAATTCTGTGTGATTGACTTAAAAAGAGTTGTTCATGGTTCGTATAACTGGACGACTAAAGCTAATTGGAACAGAGAAACAGTTAGTGTTGAAAATAGCCGAGAATTAGCAGAAAAGTATGCTGCTGAATTTATAGGTCTTATTAAGTAATGATTTCTTTTAAATAATAGAATAATGGCGAATACCAAATGTCCGATGTTTGAAGCTCATGTACTGGAGGGGTTGTGCAGGGTAATTGGAGATACGGCAGATGGTTTAACAGGTTCTGAAATTGGGCAAATACTTTTAAATTCTAATATTCCTGATGTTGACCCTCAAAACACAAAATGGAGAAGGTTATATTCTGCATTTGCAAGTTGGCAAAATCAACATCAATGCTCAAACCACATATTACGGTTTATCAAAGATGCTTTACAACCTGTGAGGTATATTGGTAAAGAAGAGATTTTTCATAATCGCAGATTAGAAGTAAATAAACGTTTAGTCTTCATTGGCACTGAATTGACAGAAGAGGGTAGCTTTAGATTAGTTGAAAAAGCTAAAACTATTGCCGATGCAGAACAAAGAGCCAGTCGCTTAAAACATAAATTAGAAAGTAGAAATGTTCATTTAGCCATTTTTGAATATTGTCGGGCTGAATTATTACTCGAAAATTATTTTCATTCCGTTTTTGAAGCGACCAAAAGTGTCGCTGACCGTTTAAGAAAGATGACAGGATTATATGCGGACGGCAACGCCTTGGTAGAAACTGCATTCTCGACTACTAACCCTTTGATTAAAATCAACAACTTAGTAACAGAAACAGACAGAAGTGAGCATATAGGATTGTGTAATTTAATCAAAGGCATTTTTGGTTTAATAAGAAATCCTACCGCACATCAACCTAAAATTAAATTTGAAATCAGCGAAGAAGAAGCTCTTGATATTTTAAATACTATATCATATGCACATAAGCGTTTGGATAAGGTATTATAAAAGTAGAAAAGAGTTTGCTCACACAAACTCCCCAATATCAAAATCATCGAGATTATTTTTCCGCAAGGTGGAAGAGCCAGCTTCAGCTTCAGATGAAAGTGTGCTATCCAAAAGCTCGGCAATTTTTTGAGAGGCACCTTCAATGGAATTTTCCAATAAGCTGAATAACTCAGTCCCATGCAATTTTTGAACTAGGGCTACTGCTGTTTCCTTTTGGGATTGCTCCAAATTATCTTTTTGGAGTAATGCCCCTACAGTGCTGAGTTCATTAAAGGTAACCCCTTGAGCAAGACTGTCATCGCTACTGGAGATTCCATACCTGTTCCACTCTTCTTCCTCTTCCTCAAAATCAGGTATATTACTAAAAACTTCGTCCAGCTCTTCCTGCGGAATTTGAATACCAACGATTTCGTTCTCGTCGTATTCTATATCTAAATTAGCTGGATTTATCTCTTGATCTTCTAATTGGCTTTCGTTGGAAACCTTTGGCAATGAAAGGCTTCTTACAGGTTTTGGCTGCCCCATAATATCAGGCAGACTCGGATTTACTTTTTTCGGTACGCTATGCTGTTGCGGTTGTTTCTTACTAATAATTTTATCCTGTAAAAGCAGATAAATAATTATAAGCAGGCATATTACTATTACAATTTCCATAATGAGTATTTTAAAAGAGGGGTTTAAACTTTTGGTTGAAATCCTTGGTAATTGGTTTCTCAAATAGTACAAAATGATGTTCTAATATGTTGTCCAGATAAGCGTAAAGTGGAATTTCATCTTTGCCAATCACCTGTACAATTCGGGATAAACGTTCGTGATATTCTTGACGGATATAAATACTTTTATCGCCCCTTTTCTTTATTTTAGTTGCTTGCAGAAACTCCTGTCCGTAGGTTGTTATCGTGTTATTCTGGCTTACAACCTTTTTCCTTTTTTACTTGCTTTTTTCATTATATAATAGGTTTAAAACGTTCGTTAAAATAATCTGTAATATCATCACCGAACTCCCTGAAGTGGTGTTCAAGGATATTGTCAATGTAAGAATAGAGGGTTGTTTTTTCCTCCCTCGTCAATTGCACAATGCGGAGCAATCTTTCGTGGTATTCTGGACGAATGTAAACGACTTTGCCGCTACGACCGGACGGAAACCGATTGACCAAAAACGTTTCCTCGTAGTCTGCTTTTTTTGATGAGTTGCTTCGGCTTTTTTCTTTGGGCTTGGTATTGATTTCTTTTGGTTGATCCATTTGTCGATTATTTTGGGGAGGGATAACAGGCTCATCGCCACTGATGATATTCATTAAATAATCCTCATCAACATTAGGCTTTTTAAAATGGTTGTTATTTTTATCTGTACTCATAGTTTATCGCTTTTATAGATGAGTGATTTTTAAAAATTCCTCAATAAACAGATCCATTTTCGTGGCTCTCAACAGTTGCTTTTCTGCTGGTAGTAAACTTGATCTGAATACATAATTTTCGGTATCGTCTGTTTCTTTTCGGAAACGCTTACTATCCATTATCCTTGTTTGCATTATGGGCAGGTTAAGTTGTCGGATGACACTTTGATATGCTTCATACAAGCCTGTCTTTTCCCTACCGTCTACTTGGTTCCAGAATAGCCACAACTCTTGCTCATCATTACCCTCAATGGTTTTCGGGAGTTCAAGAAACGCTTTGGTAAAGCCCAATGTACTTTCCACCACCAAGCGGTCGGCGGTTATGGGGGAAAAGATAAAATCCATCATTTTCAAAGTGGTTAATACTCCTTTGGTATTGGCGGTTCCCGGCAGATCAAAGAAAATAACATCTGGTACAATAGCCGATTGGGTTACATATTCCGATGCTTTTTCCAAAGCATATTCGGCTTTGCTTTTCATAATCGGATACGCTTTTTTGTTAATGGCTTGAAATTGCTTCATTGCCGCCTTTTTATGATAGTCATTTTGCATCAAGGTCTTCTTATCCCGCTCACGCATATTGGTCAGGCTATGCTGTGGAAAGTCGCAATCCAATACCAACACATTAAAACCTAATCGGTAATGAAGTATACTTGCCAGCAACGTGGTCATTGTCGATTTTCCTACACCACCCTTTTGCGTGGAAAGGCTGATTTTTAAAGTTTTTTTCTTTGTTTCCATTATTTAAAAATTTATTGTTATACACTTTACTTTTTTTGCAGGCTCTGATATTCCTGCAATTGAATATTTCTGTGTTTCCATATTCCAGCATTGTTTGTCAGAAATAAACCCATATATTTTTTTGCTTTTCTTACAGCCTTGTCAGATGTGTTTTTGGGCAAATGCTAAACTTCACAAAAGGTAAAATGCTTTAACGCTTTTATGCTTTTACACTTTTATAGTTTTATGCTTTTAAAACTTTATGCTTTTACTCCAAAATACCTATATACAAAACCGACCTTCTTTCTTTTTACAATACATTTTTTACTACCTGCCTTAAAACTATAAGGCAAATAAAGCGAATGAATAACCTACCAATTGATATGTGGCAGTTTTTGGCATTCAAAAGCAGTGTTTGGCACTATGGTATAGTGCAATCGTTTAAAAAAGAGGGCTTTACTTTGTGTAATGAATTTTATTAACAGATTTATGCTTAATGTTTTTGACAAAACGGAGGTAACAGCAACGGCTAACAAGGCGTTTTTCCCTGTTACATTCAATCCGTCCCGAAGGGCGGATTATTGTGTTCACCAGAACACGGCAAGTTGTGTTTTGAGCATCTCGAAAAGATTTCCGATGCTCAAAACAACTTGCCCTGCCGGGGGCAGAAAACGTCCTCCGAAGTCGGCGTTTTGTATGAATTAAAAATGGATTAGTGATGAATGAAAACAGCAGAAAGCAGTTAAAAAAGGGCGGGCGTCCTCTAAAAAACGATCCCGCTAAAATCCGGTACACGATTTCCTTTAATGAGGAAGAGCATGCCCGTTTTCTTGACTTATTTGAAAAGTCCGGTATGCAGGTTAAGGCACATTTTATAACCTCTTGCATCTTCGATAAGACGATAAAATCTGTTAAAATAGACAAAGGAACAATTGATTTTTATATGCGATTGACTTCGTTTCACAGTCAATTTCGATCTATTGGCGTGAATTATAATCAGGTCGTAAAGCTATTGTATAAGAACTTTTCGGAGAAAAAGGCAGCAGCATATCTCTATAAATTGGAAAAACATACGGCTGAAATGACCGCCTTGTTTAAAGAAATTGTCCAGATAACGGAAGAATTTGATGTAAAATATCTGAAAAAATAACAGCAGAAATGATTGCGAAAATTGGTAGAAGCGCAAATTTATACGGAGCCTTGGCATATAATCAGCTCAAAGTGGAGAACGAAAATGGACAAATTTTGTTCGCCAATAAGATAATTGAAACTGCTAACGGACATTATTCCGTAGCACAATTAGCCCAATCTTTTGCTCCTTATCTCATCGCCAACCGCAATACCGAGAAACATACGTTGCATATTTCGCTCAATCCTGATCCCAAGGATAATGTAGATGATGATAAGTTTAGGGAAATGGCGGAAGAATATATGCGTGAAATGGGTTACGGCGAACAGCCTTTTGTGGTCTTCAAACATACCGATATTGACCGTAGTCATATCCATATCGTATCGGTCTGCGTGGACGAACAGGGCGTGAAAATTTCGGATAGTTTTGAGAAAATGCGGTCTATGAGTGTATGCCGTGAACTGGAAAGAAAACACGGTCTGATACCCGCAACGGACAAAGAACGTAATCACAATGATAAGGTTTTTCGTCCGGTGGATTATCGGGCAAGTGATATAAAAAGTCAGATTGCTTCGGTCATTCGCCACTTGCCGAACTATTATCAATACCAAACTTTGGGAGAATACAATGCTTTGCTTTCCCTGTTCAATATTACCACCGAGAAAGTGGAGGGAGAATTACACGGAAAGGCACAGCAGGGTTTATTGTACATTCCATTGAATGAGAAAGGCGAAAAAGCAGGACATCCGTTCAAGGCTTCGTTTTTCGGAAAGAACGCAGGGCTTCCGGCTTTGGAATTGCATTTTGCGAAATGCAAAACAACCCTGAAAGATACCGCAACCAAACAGACTTTAAAATCAGCCGTTACCATTGCCCTGCAATCAACGGTTGACGAATTGAGCTTTAAAAAACAGTTAGGCGAGCAAGGTATCAATGTAGTGATACGCAGAAACGATACCGGACGAATTTACGGTATGTCGTTCATTGACCACAACTCTAAAAGCGTTTGGAACGGTTCACGATTGGCAAAAGAACTTTCTGCCAATACCTTTAATGATTATTGGAACAATAATATCAAAGCGGAGATTAAAGAGCCAGTTGCACCCCTACCAAAATTGTCCAAACCGACTGATACGGAGGATTTACCTGCGGAAGAACCACATCATTTGTTCGACTTCTTAAATACTGAAAAACACGAAGACGGTTTGATAGAAGCCTTTGGAGGTTTGCTCATACCTGAAGCACAGGGGGAAGATTACGAGGAACAGGATTTTGCTAATAGGATGAAGAAAAAGAAAAGAAGACTATAGTAAGTCATCTTTTGGAATTAAAATCTGCTTTTAAAACGATTTGTTAAATTGTATTTTAGCATTTGCTTAAATAAACGAATTAACTATATTTGCACTATGGGTAATAATTCTTGTATACGTCAACAAGCAGACATTGAACAAATAAACCGCTGTAAAGACCGGGTTTTAGAGCTTAACGATTCGTTTGATTATTTATCGAATGGGCTTGAATTGGCAGGAAATACCGTAAGACTTAAAATTCTCTTCCTACTTTACGAAGAAAAACGACTTTGTGTTTGCGATATAAGCGACGTTCTTGGAATGACAATCTCGGCAGTTTCACAACATTTACGAAAACTTAAAGACCGTAATCTAGTAGAAACAGACAGGGAGGCCCAAACTATTTTTTATTCATTGACCAAGGAATATGAAAAATTGCTAAAACCGTTTTTTAAAATACTTGATGAAAACAAAGTCATAGAAGCAATATGAAAACAAACAACAAACTTATCGGCGCAGGACTTTTGACTGCAATTGCAGCTTCACTTTGTTGCGTTACACCAGTTTTGGCTCTCATTGCAGGAACAAGCGGACTTGCCTCCACTTTTTCTTGGCTTGAATCTTTCAGACCGTATTTTATCGGTTTGACAATTTTGGTTCTTGGTTTTGCTTGGTATCAAAAGTTAAAGCCTAAAAAGCAAATTGATTGCAATTGTGAAACAGCAGAAAAACCAAAATTCATTCAGTCGAAAACGTTTTTAGGAATTGTAACATCATTTGCAATAGTAATGCTTGCTTTTCCATATTATTCAAGTGTTTTCTACCCAAAGACAGAAAAGCAAATCATAATAGTGGACAAATCCAATATTGAAAAAGTAGAATTTACGATTAGCGGAATGACTTGTGCAAGTTGTGAAGAACACATAAATCACGAAGTGAATAAATTGATAGGGATTGTCAATCTAAAAGCTTCTTATGAAAATGGAAATACAATCGTAGAGTTTGACAACTCGAAAACAAATATTTCTGAAATTGAAAAAGCAATAAACTCAACAGGGTATTCTGTAACCGCGAAAAATTAAAATTAAAATGGAAATCAAATTGCAATCAATAATCACTTGCCCCAACTGCGGACACAAGAAAGAAGAAACAATGCCGACAGATGCTTGCCAATATTTTTACGAATGTGAAAAGTGCAAACATGTTCTTAAACCAAAGCAAGGCGACTGTTGTGTTTATTGTAGTTATGGAAATGTTCCTTGTCCACCTATTCAGCAAAACAAAAAATGTTGCTAACGGGTATAAAACAAAAGAAGGTCGATATAACTAAAGTATTTTTATTTTACTACCTATAAATATTACTATATAAAAGGGGTATAGAAGCTATACCTCTTAGACCCAGCCGAACCCTGCCACTCACCGCCATCCACTACCACTTTTCCAAAGCCAATCTTTATAGTCTTTAAATTCACGCCCGAACATTAAAATTAAAAATAATGCAAGGAGAAGACGATTTAAGAGGTTTAGCCAAAATAATGGCTTTTATGAGAGCAGTTAGTATTCTATTAGTACTGATGCATCTTTATTGGTTTTGTTATGGTTTCTTTATGGAACGTGGCTGGACACTAGAAGTAATCAATAAAATATTAGGGAATTTTGACCGAACAGCCGGTTTGTTTTCGCATACTTTATATACCAAAGTATTTGCAATCGTGTTATTGGCTTTAAGCTGTTTGGGAACCAAAGGCGTGAAGAACGAGAAGATAACCTGGTCAAAGATTTACGTGGCTTTGGGAATTGGTTTTTTGCTGTTCTTTCTGAATACACCACTGTTAAAGTTGTCGCCCATCATTGGCACATTCTTTTATATACTGACTATCGGACTAGGTTATATTGCTTTGCTGATGGCTGGGGTTTGGATAAGCAGGTTATTGAAAAACAACCTGATGGATGATGTTTTCAATATGGAGAACGAAAGTTTTATGCAGGAAACCAAATTGATGGAAAATGAATATTCCGTAAACCTGCCTACTAAATTTTGGTACAATAAAAAGGAACACAAGGGCTGGATCAATATCGTAAATCCTTTCAGAGCAACGATTGTTTTGGGGACTCCGGGTTCTGGTAAATCGTATGCCGTCGTTAACAATTATATCAAGCAACAAATTGAAAAAGGTTTTTCGATGTATATCTACGATTTCAAGTTTGACGACCTTTCTACTATTGCTTATAATCATTTATTGAAACATCAGGATAAGTACGAAATAAAACCAAAGTTCTACGTCATCAACTTTGACGATCCACGCAAGAGCCATCGTTGCAATCCGCTCAATCCAGATTTTATGACTGACATATCCGATGCTTACGAAGCCGCTTACACGATTATGTTGAACCTCAACAGAAGCTGGATACAAAAACAAGGAGATTTCTTTGTCGAATCTCCAATTATTCTTTTAGCGGCTATCATCTGGTTTTTAAAAATTTACGAGAATGGTAAGTATTGCACCTTTCCACACGCCATTGAATTGCTGAATAAAAAGTATTCGGATGTATTTACCATTTTAACTTCGTATCCTGATTTGGAAAACTATCTTTCACCATTTATGGATGCTTGGCAAGGCGGAGCACAAGACCAGTTGCAGGGACAAATTGCATCGGCTAAAATCCCTTTGTCACGAATGATATCACCGCAGTTGTATTGGGTTATGACAGGCGATGATTTTTCATTGGACATCAACAACCCGAACGAGCCGAAGATTTTGTGCGTGGGTAACAATCCCGACCGTCAAAATATCTACTCCGCAGCTTTGGGCTTGTACAACTCCCGAATTGTCAAGCTCATCAATAAGAAAGGACAATTAAAGAGTTCGGTTATTATAGATGAGTTGCCCACGATTTATTTTAGAGGGTTGGACAATCTTATCGCAACGGCGAGAAGTAATAAGGTGGCTGTGTGCTTGGGCTTTCAGGACTTTTCGCAGTTGATACGTGATTACGGCGATAAAGAAGCTAAAGTTATTCAAAACACCGTAGGTAATGTATTCAGTGGACAGGTTGTAGGAGAAACGGCAAAAAGCCTTTCGGAACGTTTTGGAAAAGTATTACAGAAACGTCAAAGTATGACGATAAACCGTAATGATAAATCAACTTCTATTTCTACACAATTAGACAGCCTTATTCCGGCTTCCAAAATTTCAACCTTAACGCAGGGTATGTTTGTCGGTTCTGTATCGGATAATTTTGACGATCGTATCGAACAAAAGATATTTCACGCAGAAATCGTGGTCGATAATGAAAAGGTAGCCGCCGAAACAAAAGCCTATCAAAAGATACCGCAAATCCTATCCTTTGTAGATGAGCAAGGCGAGGATAAAATGAAGCAGGAAATTGAAAGCAATTACCGTCAGATAAAATCAGATATTCTGCATATCGTCGAAAGTGAAATGGAACGGATTAAGAATGACCCGAACTTACAGCATTTGATACAGCAAGAGTAATAAAGGTACAAGTGGAAATTTTTAGTATAGACTAAAAAATATTGGCGATACTTCTTCTTAAATTTAGTATGGAGTGTCGCCAATATTGTTTTGAACAGTATGTAAAACAAATATTCAGAATGAAAAAGGATATTATATAAAATAGTAATTATTCAAAACAATGCAATGCCATTGCATTACTTTTTTACTAACTTTGCAAAAGAATATGAAAGTCTTTTTTTCCATATTGGCAATTTATATGATGGCGGTATTTTTAATGCCTTGTACCGATATGTATGAAAAGGAGAGTTTTCAAAACCATAACCATTCAGAAGAATTAGCCCATAAAGCAAGCCACGACCATCAGGAAAAACCTGATATGTGCAGTCCGTTTTGTTTATGCGGTTGTTGTGGAATGGTGTCGTGCATAGTGCTTCAATGGAATGTATATAACTTAGTTAAGAAGACCTTTGACTTGTCTAAGGCCAAAGTTTACTATAAATCTATCTTTATATCCCTCTATCTGGGAGAAATTTGGCAACCGCCAAAGATTAATGCATAATTTTTAATGTTTAAATGATTACAGCTTAATGCTAACAGCGTTAGCTTGGTTTTTAGGGTATTTATATTCCCTAAAAACATAATCATTATGATTTTATCATTATTTATCCATCATTAATCATCACAAAAAGTGTTAAATAACATTATAAAATTCTCTATAAAGAATAAGTTCATTATAGGATTAATGACCTTATTACTCATCATTTGGGGGGTATGGAGTGCCACGAAAATCCCCATTGATGCCCAACCTGACATTACAAACAATCAGGTTCAGATTATTACCCTGTCACCAACATTAGCAGGACAGGAGGTGGAGCAACTGGTTACATTTCCTGTAGAGCAAAGTATCGTCAATCTTCCCAAAGTAGAAGAAATAAGAAGTGTTTCGAGGTTTGGACTATCTGTTGTAACCGTAGTGTTTCAAGACAATGTCGATATTTATTTTGCAAGACAGTTGGTAAGCCAACAGCTGAAAGAAGCACAAGACCAGATACCTGATGGAGTTGGAACGCCTGAACTTGCTCCTGTCAGTACAGGTCTTGGCGAAGTGTACCAATACATTCTCCATCCCAAACAAGGAAGCGAAGATAAATATTCTGCAATGGATTTACGGACAATGCAGGATTGGATTGTCGCCAGACAACTTTACGGTACTCCGGGAATTGCAGAAGTTAATAGTTTCGGCGGTCTGCTCAAACAATACGAGGTATCCGTTGACCCTAACCGCATCAAAGCGATGGACGTCAGTATCTCCGATATTTTTACTGCACTCGAAAACAACAACCAAAATACCGGAGGCGCTTATATTGATAAGAAACCCAATGCATACTTCATTCGGGGAATTGGTTTAGTCACTTCACTGGAAGATGTAGGTAATATTGTTGTTAAAAATACGGAAAGTGTTCCGGTATTCATCAAAGATGTAGCAAAAGTACAATTTGGTCACGCTACCCGATACGGAGCAATGACCTATAACGGCGAAGTAGATGCTGTGGGAGGTATTGTAATGATGCTCAAGGGAGAAAACACTGCTACGGTCGTAAAAAACATCAAAGAAAAAATACCGGTTATCCAACAATCTCTACCCGATGATGTGGTCATAGAACCTTATTTGGATAGAATGAACCTGGTAGATAGAGCGATAAGTACTGTCGAAAAAAACCTAATTGAAGGTGCATTAATCGTAATATTTGTATTGATTATCTTCTTAGGGAATTTCAGGGCAGGTTTAATCGTCGCATCAGCTATACCGTTATCAATGCTTTTTGCATTGGGAATGATGAGGTTATTTGGCGTAAGTGCCAACCTGATGAGTTTGGGAGCTATTGATTTCGGATTGATAGTGGACGGTTCGCTGATCGTTGTTGAAGCCACAATGCACCATTTGGGCTTACGGAAATCCACTCAAAAACTTACGCAGGCAGAAATGGACGAGGAGGTGTATGAATCTGCAAGAAAAATCCGTACGAGTGCAGCATTTGGAGAAATCATTATCCTCATTGTTTATATTCCTATCCTTACTTTGGTCGGCATAGAAGGAAAAATGTTTACGCCAATGGCGCAGACCGTAAGTTTCGCCATTTTGGGAGCTTTGATTTTGTCCTTTACCTATATCCCGATGATGAGTGCCTTGTGTCTGTCTAAAAAACCGATTACCAAAAGGAATTTTTCAGACAAAATGATGGACTATCTTCAAGGGGTTTATAAGCCTTTGTTAGAAAAAGCCATTCGGATAAAATATGTGATTATTGCGGTTGCCGTCGGACTTTTTACCATTAGTATATTCCTTTTTTCACGGATGGGCGGAGAGTTCCTGCCAACATTGGGCGAGGGCGATTTTGCTTTCCATTGTATTTTGCCGCAAGGAACATCCTTAAGCCAAAGTCTGGAAACCTCTATGCAGGCATCTAAGATAATCAAGGAGTTTGACGAAGTAAAAATGGTTGTAGGAAAAACGGGGGCTGCCGAAGTACCGACAGACCCGATGCCGCCCGAAGCGACCGACCTGATGATTATTCTTAAACCACAGGACGAATGGAAAACAAAGAAATCGTATGACGAACTTTCCAATGAAATGATGGAGAAACTCGAAGTTATTCCCGGTGTATTCTTTGAAGCCAACCAGCCGATACAGATGAGGTTTAATGAACTGATGACGGGTATCAGGCAAGATGTAGCTGTGAAAATATTCGGAGAGAACCTCGACAGTTTGTTGATTTATGCCAATAAAGCCAATGCCATTATTCAAACGGTAGAGGGTGCAACCGCTCCGCAGGTAGAACGGATAGCAGGTCTTCCACAGATTAATATCGAATACGACCGTACCCGAATAGCCAACTATGGCTTGAATGTACAGGAGATAAACGATATTGTCAGTACTGCGTTTGCAGGTAAATCAGCAGGCGTGGTTTATGAAAATGAGCGTAGATTTGATTTGGTGGTACGGCTTGATGAAGAACACCGCAGTTCTATTGAGGATGTGAGCAATCTGTTTATTCCACTTCCAAACGGAGAGCAGGTTCCACTTTCGCAGGTTGCCAACATTGACTATAAATTAGGTCCTGCACAAATCAGCCGTGAAGGAGGAAAACGAAGGATATATGTCGGATTTAATGTACAAGGGCGGGATGTAGCAAGTGTTGTAGAAGAAATTCAGGATAAGTTGGCTGAACAGGTTAAGCTACCGACAGGATATTATTTTACCTATGGCGGTCAGTTTGAGAACCTCCAAAAAGCTACTGACAGATTACTGATTGCAGTACCTATCGCCCTGCTTTTGATTTTTATCTTATTGTACTTCACGTTTCATTCGTTCAAGGAAGCCGTTTTGGTCTATACAGCTATCCCGATGAGTGCCATTGGAGGTGTGTTTGCCCTATTGTTGAGGGATATGCCATTCAGCATATCAGCAGGTGTAGGGTTTATCGCTTTGTTTGGTGTTGCTGTTCTGAACGGGATTGTACTGATTTCCACATTCAACAGATTGGAAAAAGAGGGTTGGAACGAGATTATCCCGAGAATTATCGAGGGGGCTAAAACAAGACTAAGACCCGTATTAATGACAGCGTCGGTAGCAAGTTTAGGTTTCTTACCGATGGCATTGAGTACAAGTGCGGGTGCAGAAGTACAAAAACCGTTGGCAACGGTCGTTATCGGCGGATTGATGTCAGCAACGGCATTGACGTTATTCGTACTGCCTTTACTATACCTCGTATTTATGAGAAATCATAAGCCTACAAAAAATAATAAAATGAAAGCCATAACACCTATATTGTTACTGTTTACGTTCTTAGGCTTTTCTCAAACCAGTAATGCACAAAATCCTGTAAACGTAGATAGAGCTATCGAAATAGCTATGGAAAATAACCCTCAGCTCCGTTCCAAAAAATTGGAGATTCAATCTACCCAAAGTTTGAGTAAGACAGCATATGAGCTACCGAAAACCGATTTAAATTTCCAATATGGGAATACAGATGGATTTGAGTACAATGACGGTTTCCAAATTTCGCAGACTATACCCTTTCCAACACTTTTTGGGGTAAAGAAAAACCTTGTCAAAGAGCAAGTCAAAGGGCAGGAATGGTCAAAGGCTCTGACAGAAAATGAGCTAAGAAAGCAGGTAAGAACATATTATTATCAGTTAGCGTATCTGGAACATAATGCTTCGGTATTGAAGTATTTGGATAGTATTTATGCAGACTTTATCCGTGTGGCGGAGCTGCGTTATAAAACAGGAGATATAGGGCGGATAGAAGTCAGTACGGCTGTTACCAAAAAGGGGGAAATCAATATATTGCTCCAGCAAAATGAGGTCTTCAGGCAAAATGCCTATCAGAATCTTAAAAACCTGATGCAGACAAAGGAAGATTTTGCCATTGAACCCAAATCAGACTATGAACCATTACTTTTGACTTCTTTCATAGACAGTTCAGCTATTGAAAACCACCCAAGCATCCAGCTATTGTATCAGGAGGCTAAAATCGCTGAACAGAACAAGAAGTTGGAACGGGCAAACAGCCTGCCTGATTTTACGTTCGGTTATAATAATATATCGCTGATAGGAATGCACAGTAGAAACGGCGTGGAACAATTTTACGGCAGAGGACAGCGGTTCAGTTTTGTTGATGTAGGCATAACCATTCCACTCTTTACTACGACCAGAGCGAAAATCCGTTCCCTTGATTATCAAAAACAATCATTGGAACTGAATGCCCAATGGCAACAACAGCAGCTAAAAACGGAGTTGGCAAATGCCCTGAAACAATATGAACAGAATGTTTCACAGTTTACCTATTTCAAGGAGCAGGCACTTCCGAATGCTGATGAAATCATCAATGCGGCAAAGTTAGGGTACAGTACCGGAGATATTTCTTATGTGGAGTACCTCTTTGCCTTGCAGACAACAACCGATATTCAGCTTAATTATCTAAAGAGCATACAGCAAATCAATGAGGCTGTAACGCTTATTCATTCATTAATCAGCAAATAATACAAAATATGAAACGTATCATCAATAATATAGTTTTCAGCGTTTTTGTCCTCGTAGCAATCTTTGCTTTGAACGCCTGTACAAATAAACATACGGAGGACGACGGACATAATCACGGTAGCGAAGCAGCAGCAACAACGGACGAACACGAAGAAGAAAACGTTGCGGTACTGACCGATGAACAGATAAAAGCTGTAGGTATCGAAATCGGGATGATTGAACAGAAACAATTGTCCGCAACATTGAAAGCCAACGGTGGATTGAGAGTACCCAACAGCAACAAGGCAAATGCAACTTCAATGTTTGGCGGCGTTATCAAATCCCTCAATGTGGAGATAGGCGATTTCGTAAAAAAAGGTCAGGTCATCGCCACTATTTCCAATCCGGAATTCATACAATTACAGGAAGAATACCTAAGCATCAATAGCAGGATAGAATTTGCAGAGCAGGAAGTTGCAAGACAAAGAGAGCTGAACGAGGGAAATGCAGGTGCAAAGAAAAACCTGCAAAGTGCCACATCTGAATTGAACACGTTGAGAACACGAAAAGCATCGTTACAACAACAAATCCAAATGATGGGCATTAATCCGGCTTCCCTGTCAAATTCCAGCCTTAAATCCTCGTTGGTCGTTACAAGTCCGATAGGCGGTACGGTAAGTAACGTTTTTGCCAAAATCGGAAGCTATGTAGATGTGTCTTCGCCTATTGCCGAAATAATAGAGAACACAGCATTGCACTTGGACTTACAGGTTTATGAAAAAGATATTCCCCTAATCAAAATAGGTCAGAAAATAGATTTTGTCGTAACCAACAACCCCAATAAGACCCATTCTGCCGAAGTTTATAGTATAGGTTCATCTTTTAGCGGAGAGAGCAAAACCATTGCCGTTCACAGCAGAATTACCGGAGATAAAACAGGATTGATTGACGGAATGAGCATAACCGGAAATGTAAGTTTAGATGATGTATTAAGTACGGCTGTACCCAACGAAGCGGTTGTCAATGCAGACGGGAAATATTACATCTTTTTGGTCAAGGAGCAGGAAGAAGAACCGCACGACCATAAAGAAGATGAGGCTCACGACCACGGTTCGGAAAATGGAACTCAATTTACAAGAATGGAGGTCGTTAAAGGTGCTTCTCAATTGGGTTACACGGCGATAACGCCTGTAAATGAAATTCCACACGGTACACATATCGTGATAAAAGGTGCGTTTTTTGTGAATGCAAAAATGAATGATACCGGAGAACACGGTCACGCTCACTAAAATGGTATATAATGAAAAAAAGCATTGAACAAAAGCTGTTGTCAAAGAACACCAATCCGACCAGTATGCGGATATTGGTATATGATTTCTTGGAGCAACAGCAGACAGCGATGTCCTTATCTGAAATCGAAAGTCATTTCTATAAAGCAGACAGGGTTACGATTTACAGGACTTTGAAAACTTTCGAGGAAAAAGGCATTGTACACAGTATTCAGGAGAACACTACCGTTAAGTATATTTTGTGTCACGATGGGTGTGATGAAGAAACACACAAAGATTGGCACTTACATTTCTATTGTAAAATCTGTAAACAGACAACCTGTAAGGAGGATTTTATAATACCGCAGAATGGAAACCAAAATTACCGTATTGACGAAATAAAACTATTTGGTAAAGGTATTTGCGAGAACTGTTTAAAGGAGAGTTTGCAATAGCATTGCAGGCTCTTCCTGTGTATCTTTGTCATAAATATAAATGTGTTATGGATAACTATCTTAAAGAAACAAAAATCCTTGACTACTCAAACGTTTCTATACAAGAGCTATTGGAACAAAGAGGGTGGAAAGATTTGGGCAATGTTTCAAGAGTTAAAGCCATTTACAATTTTGTCAGGGATGAAATAAAATTTGGCTACAATGTTTCGGACGATATACCTGCATCAGAAATATTGCAGGATGGCTATGGACAGTGCAATACCAAAGCGACTTTGCTAATGACGTTATTAAGAGCAACGGGAATACCTAACCGCATTCACGGTTTTACCATTGACAAAGCCTTGCAAAAAGGAGCTATTACGGGTATTTGGTACAAACTTTCGCCTCAAAACATCTTACATAGCTGGGTAGAAGTATGGGTAAATGAACAGTGGTATTTTTTAGAAGGTGTGATTTTGGATAAACCCTATCTCACCAAATTGCAGGAGCAGAACAGCGATTGCAAAACCACATTTTGTGGTTTCGGGGTTTATACCGATAATTTTGAGAACCCACCGATTGAATGGAACCTCAACAATACGTTTATTCAGGATAAGGGCATCAATCAGGACTTTGGCGTTTTTGATACACCCGATGAATTTTATTCTAAGCATCAGCAAAAGCTAAATGCGTTAAAGCGATTTGTTTTTCAGTATATCGTGAGGTATATAATGAATAATAACGTAGAAATAATAAGAAATAAAAGTGTAACGAACCTAAAAAATTAAAGGCTATGACAAATACAGACAAAAATCATAAGCATACGTATGATGCACAAGGCAAAATGACTTGTTGCACGCTGGAAGAAAAAATTTACACCGAAGCAGGTGCAAAAGAGCTGGTAAATGAAAAGCATCAACACGACCACGGCGATGATGAAGGACACGACCACAGTCATAGTGAGAGTAGTCCAATTAAAATGTTTTTGCCGAGTATAATATCATTGGTATTGTTGCTTGCTGCCATAGCATTTGATCATTGGCTTCCACAGCAATGGTTTACGGGTTGGGTAAGGATTATTTGGTATGTGGTTGCGTATGCTCCCGTTGGGTTTCCTGTATTGACAGATGCCGTGAAAAGCATCAGAAAAGGGGAAATCTTTTCAGAGTTCTTTTTAATGGGCATTGCCACCATCGGGGCATTTGCCATTGGCGAATATCCCGAGGGCGTTGCCGTGATGTTGTTTTATGCTGTTGGAGAAGTTTTTCAGACAATGGCGGTTTCCAGAGCCAAAGCAAATATCAAATCATTGCTCGACCAAAGACCTGATGAGGTAACGGTTTTAAGAAACGACCAACCCCTAACTGTAAAGGCGGAAACCGTGAATATCGGCGAAATAATACAATTGAAACCGGGAGAAAAATTAGGTTTGGACGGAGAATTATTGTCTGAAACGGCATCGTTCAACACCTCAGCACTCACAGGCGAAAGCAAACCCGACACCAAAGCCAAAGGCGAAACGGTTTTGGCAGGTATGATAAACCTTAATACCGTTGCACAAGTGCAGGTCACAACCGCATATATGGATAGTAAGTTGAGTAAAATTTTGGAATTGGTACAAAATGCTACTTCACAAAAAGCACCAACGGAATTATTTATCCGCAAGTTTGCGAAAATATATACCCCTATAGTGGTACTGTTAGCGGTCGCTATCTGTGTGCTGCCTTACTTTTTCGTAGCTGATTATGAGTTTAGGGATTGGTTGTACAGGGCTTTGGTATTCTTAGTTATTTCTTGTCCTTGTGCCTTAGTAATCAGTATTCCATTGGGTTATTTCGGTGGCATTGGAGCAGCGAGCAAAAACGGAATACTGTTCAAAGGAAGTAACTTTTTAGATAGCCTTTCCAATATCCAAAATGTGGTAATGGATAAAACGGGTACAATGACAGAGGGTGTTTTCAAGGTTCAAGAAGTGGTATTTGACAAAGCGTTCAATCAAGATGAAATTTTGCAATTGGTCAATGTATTGGAAAGCCACAGTACGCACCCCGTAGCGACAGCTATTCACGAATACGTGGGGGAACTGGATAATACAATCCGCTTAGAAAATACAGAGGAAATTGCTGGACACGGGCTGAAATCAACCGTAAATGGTAAAGACTTGTTGGTTGGAAATTTCAAGCTGATGAACAAGTTTGGAATACAATACGACTTAGATCCGAACAGCATCGTTTATACGACCATTGCCGTTGCTTACGATAACAAATTTGTCGGTTACATTACGATTGCCGACAGTATCAAAGAAGATGCAGAGAAAACCATCCGTTTATTGCATAAACTCAATGTGAAAGCAACTATGCTTAGCGGAGATAAAAGTACAGTGGTAAAGTATGTAGCGGAGCAGTTGGGGATAGATAATGCTTTTGGGGATTTATTGCCCGAAGATAAAGTAAACAGGGTTAAAGAAATTAAAGCCAAAGGCGAAAGCGTTGCTTTCGTCGGCGACGGCGTGAACGATGCTCCCGTTGTGGCGTTGAGCGACGTAGGTATCGCAATGGGCGGTTTGGGAAGCGATGCCACTATTGAAACGGCAGATGTGGTCATACAAGACGATAAGCCGAGCAAAATCCCAATGGCAATCAATATTGGAAAAAAGACAAAGAAAATCGTTTGGCAAAATATCACATTGGCATTTGTGGTAAAAGGAATTGTATTGGTGCTTGGTGCAGGTGGATTGGCTACAATGTGGGAAGCCGTTTTTGCTGATGTGGGCGTGGCGTTATTGGCTATTCTTAATGCGGTACGAATACAGCGGATGAAATTTTAAAGGACGTCAATTTATAAGTATTGAAAAGAAAACAGAAAATACGCAAAAAGAAATATATAAAGGTATTCAACCGAAGCGACTTAATGTCTTTGGACATCAGTGACGACAACCTTGTTGATGTAAGAACCATTTAAGTAGGTTGAAGTATGCTTCTGAAAACCCCGTAACCGGGCGTATGGGTGTATTCAATATGGGACGAAATATCAGTGTTAAATTAATAATGAATTTCTGATTCGATATTATTGAGTGAAAGATTTAAAAGAACGCTAGCAGGAAATGTAACTGACACTATAATGCTCATGGAATAAAAATAAATGGCGGATAAGAGAAACTTATCTGCCATTTATTTCAAAAAAAACGAACCGGTTTGAAAAATACCATTATCTTTGCAATAGTTTTTTTGTTTTTTACATGTTAAAAAGGATAAACATATTAATGATTATATGCTTATTGGGCTTTTTTATAATCCCAATGCAATCCTATGCGTGTAAATCGCATTCCAAAGAAATTGTTATCAAGGAGAAGTCATGTTGCAGTGCCAACAAGCAGCATCATTCAGAAGATCAATGTGAGAAAGACTGCTGTAAGTCTAAGGATGACACGAGCAATGAATGCTCTGGAAATTGTGGACCTACGTCCTGCCACAGCTCTTCTAATAGTTTTTCTGCAACACCCCCATTTTTTAGGAACGCTCAAAATCCTGTTTTTTCTAAAAGTAAAAAATCATACCCTTTATACAAAGAACCCTTTTATTCTACAGGGGAATCTTCCATTTGGCAACCGCCTAAAATAAGTTAAATTAGTACTGTATAGCCATAGGTGTGCGAAATCGGTTGATTTTGCACCTATCCGCAATACATGTTTTATTAAAAGCCAGATCTGGCTTTTGATTATTTACCATTTTTAATACTTAATAAGGTTCCAAATGAAATCAATATCAAAAATATTGATGGTAATCACCGTATTACTATCCGCAGCAAACAGCTTTGCGCAAAACCAGAACGAGCAACATCACAACCATGGTGGAACAGCTCAAGCAAAGAATATTCCATCACAAAATTTATCACAATTACATGCCGTATTTGACAAGTATTTTTCCATAAAAGATGCTTTGGTAAACGCAGATGTAAATATAGCATCTTCAAATGCTACTGAATTAGCCACAGTTATTAAAACAGTGGATATGGGTGAACTTTCTCCCAAAGAGCATACCGTATGGATGAAGGTCATGAAGGAACTGTCTTTAAACACAGAAAACATCTCGAAATCGAAAGACGTCGTAAAGCAACGGAGGGCATTTGCCCTACTTTCTAAGAATGTCTATGAATTGGCAAACGCATCAAAGCAAAAAACAACTATGTACTACCAAAACTGCCCGATGTACAACGATGGCAAAGGTGCAACTTGGTTAAGTAAAAGTACGGATATCAAAAACCCGTATTACGGTTCAAAAATGCTGACCTGCGGTAGTACTATTGAAAAATTAAATTAGTCAGCCATTATGAGATGTCTATTGATTGGGATCGTTACTTCTATTGTAGTCATATTTAGTTCATGCAACAATAACCCTACACTAAAGGTGCAAGACAATACATATACTTCAAAAAGCTCAAATACAAATACCCGTGACCACAATGCCTTTGAAATGGGCGATGTAGTTCCGTCGGAAGAGGTATGCATGGTCAACAATGAATACATGGGCAAAAAACAATTTGAGGTAAATTTTGAAGGAAAAATATATTACGGATGTTGCCAGATGTGTAAAGAACGTATTCCAAAAGATCCTTCTACACGCGTTGCCATAGATCCATTTTCCAAAAAGCAGATAGATAAAGCGACTGCTATAATAGCAATTACCGGCAACAACGGGGAAGTATCATATTTTGAAAATAATACTACATATACAAATTACATAAATCAATTTTAATTATTAAAAACAGAAATCATGACAATGAAACATTTATTTGTAGGCTTACTAGCCTCATCCGTATTGACCTTGGCAGCATGCAATGGCGCTTCTGAAAAAAAATCAGAAAGCGACGTCCATACTGAAACAACGGTATCCAACGAAAGCAACGCTGCAAGCGACCAGGGAACTTTTTCGGAACTTTTTTCCCATTACCAGCACCTGACTTTTGCTTTGTCTTCCGATAATGATAAAGAAGCCGCAAATGCAGCTAAAGGCATGCTGGAAGCACTCCCCAAGATTAATACCGAGGGCTTTAGTGCAGAACAGAAAAGCACCTTCGATGACATCGCTGCTGATATTCAGGAACATTCGGAGCACATAGGTGATAACATAGGCAATATCGCTCATCAAAGAGAACATTTAGTGATCTTGAGCAAGGATTTTTATGATATAACAAAAGAATTCGGCACCGAAAAGCCCATGTACAAGATTTTTTGCTCGATGTACGATGACAACAAAGGAGCATATTGGTTAAGCGATAGCAAAGAGGTCAAAAACCCTTACTATGGTGAAGATATGCTAACATGTGGTGAAGTTCAGGAAGAACTGAAGTAAAAACGCTGATTAAGATTTGAAATTCAAATATCAGGTACCGGTCGATTTCTGTAGGCTGGTATCTGATATTAAAATGTAAACAATGTATATGTTATGCTTAAAAAAATTATCAAATATTTTTTGGAGAACCGAGTAATAACACTGTTATTACTTGTGGTTGTCCTTATATGGGGGCTGATTACAGCGCCCTTTAATTGGCATCAAAATGCGTTGCCGAGCGATCCTGTGCCGGTCGATGCGATTCCGAACATTGGGGAGAACCAGCAAATTGTTGCGACCGAATGGATGGGGAGGTCTCCCAAAGATATACAGGAGCAGATTACCTATCCACTCACGACCTCCTTACTGGGCATCCCCGGCGTAAAAACAATCCGGAGCAGTTCGATGTTCGGCATGTCCTTCCTCTATGTCATTTTTGAAGAGGATGTTGAGTTTTATTGGAGCCGTTCCCGTATTCTGGAAAAACTGAATTCATTGCCTGCCGGCACATTACCATCCGATGTAACGCCCACGCTCGGGCCGGATGCCACTGCTTTGGGGCAGGTCTTTTGGTATACACTGGAGGGACGCAATCCCGAAACCGGAAAACCTACAGGAGGCTGGGACCCCGATGAGCTGCGCACGATTCAGGATTTCTATGCCAAATATAATTTGGCAGCATCGGAAGGGGTTTCCGAAGTGGCTTCCATCGGAGGTTTCGTAAAAGAATACCAAGTCGATATCAATCCAGATGCGATGCGCGCATACAATGTATCCGTAATGGATATCATGTCGGCTATCCAAAACAGCAACCTGGATATCGGTGCAGAGACGATCGAAGTAAACAAAGCGGAATATCTGGTGCGTGGATTGGGCTACCTTAAAAGTGTCCAGGATCTTGAAGATGCCGTAGTGGCTGTGCGCAATAATGTTCCCGTAAAGATAAAAGACGTTGGGTTTGTCAATTTGGGACCCTCCACACGACGCGGTGGATTGGATAAGGAAGGCGTGGAAGCAGTTGGCGGTGTAGTAGTTGCCCGGCATGGAACCAACCCCATGGAAGTCATCAATAATGTCAAGGCGAAGATCAAAGAAATGGAGGCAGGTTTCCCTCAAAAAACATTAGAGGATGGGACTATTTCAAAAGTCACCGTCGTTCCGTTTTATGACCGCTCGGGTTTAATCCAGGAAACCATCGGGACGCTGGAAAATGCTTTAGCACACGAAATCCTGATCTGTATTATCGTTGTGATCGTGCTGGTGATCAACCTGCGAGCATCGATTCTTATATCCAGTATCTTGCCCATTGGCGTACTGGCGACCTTCATAATCATGAAACAAATGGGGGTCGAGGCGAATATCGTTGCCCTTTCGGGAATCGCCATTGCCATTGGGGTCATGGTGGATGTGGGGATTGTCTTTATCGAAAGCATACTACGCCATATGGATGAAGAAAAAGCCAAGGGTGTTGAGAGTCGGGGGAAAGCCTTTGTAAACTTGATTTCCACCGCTGTTGCGGAAGTGTCGGGTGCTTTGTCAACGGCGATGCTCACCACGATCATCAGCTTTTTACCTGTTTTTATGATGGAAGCACAAGAAGGTAAGTTGTTCGGTCCCTTGGCATACACCAAAACCTTTGCTTTGGTTTCAGCCTTTGTGTTAGGCATTATTATCTTGCCAACACTGGCTTATTATATATTTTCAATCCGTATCAATGGGAGTAAAGTTCGCCGGATAGCCAACTACGTTTTGGTAGTTGCCGGTATCGCTCTTTGGATCTATACAGGTGTTTTTGTCGCGTTCGCATTGACTTTGATCGGAGTCAACAACCTGTTTACACCAAGATGGAAAGGAGAAAAAATTGCCAACTACGTTAATGTTGCTATCACACTTTTTGTAGCGATGTATTACCTGACGGTTGAGTGGCTGCCACTCGGCACGCAGGCAAGCACCACACTTAACTTTGTGTTCGTATTCTTTGCCATTGGTTCCATCCTGGGAATGTTATGGGCATTGGTGATCTATTATGAACAGATTCTTCGATGGTCACTTTCCAACCGGTGGAAATTCATGGCCATCCCTATCATTACTTTATTATTCGGAATGTTAGCATGGATGGGCGTAGAGAAGAGTTTTGGTTTTGTTGCAAATGGCTTCGAAAAGACAGGTTGGAAATCATTTCGGGAGACTGCCTTCTGGCAAAAATCCACCGAAACATTTCCCGGTATCGGGGAGGAATTTATGCCAAGCCTCAATGAAGGTTCTTTCCTTTTGATGCCCACCAGTATGCCGCATACTGGGATTGAACAAAACCTGCAATTGATCAGAACACTTGATAAACGTATTCAAAACATACCGGAAGTCGAACTTATCGTAGGAAAATGGGGCCGTGTGAATTCTGCACTTGATCCGGCTCCTACACAGATGTTTGAAAATACGATCAATTATATCCCGGAATTTTATCTGGATGAAGACGGGCATCGTGAAAGGTTCAAGGTAAACAGTTCCGGAGAATTCGTGTTGAAAGGTGACAAGACCTATGCTGTTTCCGATGGTTTCCGTTCCATACCACGGGACAGTCTGATTGAAGATAAAAGCGGAAAATTTTTCCGCAGATGGCGTCCTGAAATTAAAAAGGCCGACGATATATGGCAAGAGATCGTCAATGTTTCCCATCTGCCCGGATTGACTTCCGCTCCTAAGTTGCAACCGATAGAAGCGAGAATGGTAATGCTTTCTACGGGAATGAGGGCTCCGATGGGGCTAAAGGTTTCGGGTCCGGATCTGGAGTCGATTGAAATCGGTGGCAAGGCCTTGGAAGCAGCCTTAAAGGATGTTCCATCTGTTATGCCATCGACCGTTTTCTACGACAGGGCTGTTGGCGCACCCTATATCGAAATCCATCTGAACCGGGATAGAATGGCCAGATACGGTATTACCGTTGCCGAGCTTCAGGAAGTAATCAGTGCGGCAGTCGGCGGTATGACGTTGACCACTACAGTCGAAGGCCGGGAACGGTTTCCCGTTCGCCTGCGCTACCCACGAGAATTACGGGATGACCCGGATGCGTTGCGAAAAATAATCATTCCGACAGCTACAGGAGCTCAGATTCCATTGGGGGATGTGGTGGATGTTGAATATGCCAAGGGCGCTCAGATGATCCAAAGTGAAAATACCTTTTTGTTGGGTTATGTAATCTTTGATAAAAAAAGTGGCATAGCGGAAGTCGACGTAGTATACGAAGCGGATCAACTCCTAAAGGAAAAAATAGCGTCTGGAGAACTGGATTTACCCAACGGGGTGACGTATAAGTTTGCCGGAAATTATGAACAGCAAGAACGTGCCGCAAAAAGGCTAATGCTTATTATACCACTGAGTTTGTTAGCCATTTTAGTAATTCTCTACTTTCAGTTCCGAACGGTTACAGCATCGTTAATTCATTTTTCCGGTGTTTTTGTAGCTCTTGCAGGAGGTTTTATTTTGTTGTGGCTTTACGGACAGCCTTGGTTTATGGATTTCTCTGTCGGAGGGACAAATATGAGGGATCTGTTCCAGATGCACAGCATCAATCTCAGCATTGCCGTTTGGGTAGGATTTATCGCCCTGTTCGGACTGGCGACGAGTGATGGTGTATTAATGGGAACATACATCCACGATACATTTGAAGCACGGAACCCCAGAACAAAAGATGAAATACGGGAAGCAGTCATATACGCAGGCTTAAAGCGTGTCAGACCGGCAGCGATGACCACTGCTACAGCACTGATCGCCTTACTGCCTGTCCTGACCTCTACCGGTAAAGGTGCGGAAATCATGGTACCAATGGCCATCCCGACTTTCGGCGGCATGCTGATCCAATCCATGACCATGTTTGTGGTTCCAGTATTCCAGTGCTGGTGGAGGGAATCTGCCACTAAAAAAGAAAATAGAAAAAATAATAAAAATATAGCGAATGAAAACGAATAAGATAAATCGGTATATAACCGTGGCTGTATTAACAAGCTTAAGCATTTTTTCGCAAGCTTTAGCCCAAGACTACCCCACCGATTCGCTGTCCCATTATATACAAGTCGCAATCGAAAATAATCCGGGTGTAAAATCACAAAAGTATGCGCATGAGGCATACCTTGAAAAAATTCCGCAAGCCGGAGCATACCAAGACCCCGAATTGTCCATGGAAGCATATACGATGCCTATGGAAATTATAGGAGGGCGTTCTATTGGAAATGTGAGCTTGATGCAAATGTTTCCATGGTTCGGCACGAGAAAAGCAGCTCGCACAGAGGCTACACATATGGCCAATATGCAAGATCAACAGTATCGGGAAGCCATAAATAATCTGATCCTTCAGGTCAGCACACAGTGGTACACGATGCAAAAATTGAACGAGCAACTCAAGAATAATCAGGAAAACCAAGTGTTTCTAAAACAATTGGAACAATTGGCAATACGGAAATTCTCTGCGCCCTCAAGCACCTCACAATCAAGTGTAGCACCCGTCGTAAGCAGTAATACGCCTTCCTCACCAACCAGATCTAGTGCTTCATCGGGTATGGGAGGGATGAGTATGGGAGGAGGCAATTCAGCTCCTGCTACTAATCAGAATATGAGTATGCCGTCCGGTGGTGGCATGGGAGCAATGGAAGGTGGCTCCGGATCGGGTATGTCAGAGGTGCTTCGTATCCAATTGGAAATTGTCGAAATTGAAAATAACATTGAAAGTTTACATGCTCAGATTAAAGCCGAAAAAGCAAAATTCAATGCATTGTTGAATCGGGAAGCAACTGAAAAGGTCATGCTGGGACAAGAGATCCACAAGCTGAATTTTTTATATAGCGAGGAAGAGGCACTAAGGGTTATTGAGGCAAACAACCCCATGCTTGAAATGATTGCCGAAGAAGGCTTGGCATTTAAGGCAAAAGCGGAAATGGATCGGAAAATGAGTTATCCCATGATTGGTATCGGTGTGGAATACATGGTTGTGGGAAGGACGAATAATTCAATGCTGGCCATGGACGGGATGAACGGTAAGGATATGGTCATGCCTATGGTTTCAGTGAGCCTGCCACTCTTCCGTAAAAAATACAATGCCCAGCAAAACGAAAGCAGGCTATGGCGAAAATCAAGCGAAGAGAACTTTAAAAACACCTTCAACACTTTGAAAAGCGAGTTTTACAGTCTCAAAAGCCAACTGGATGATGCTCAGCGTGCCATCGAGCTGTACGAAAAACAAACTACGCTCGCCCAAACGACATATAACCTGATCGTAAAAGAGTTCGTTACAGGCAAAAGTGACTTGACCAACGTTATTCAGGTGCAGCGGCAATTATTGGATTATCAGCTTAGGAAAGCTGAGGCCCTTGCCAACTATAATACGATGGTTGTGTCAATAAAAAAATTATTAGCAGACCATAAATAATGCAATTATTTTGAAATTCTTAGCAATGAATAAACTGAAAAATATTTTTAGAAATAAGGCGGTAACTTACGGGGTTATATTATTGTCCGGACTACTGCTTGGCTGGGCGATATTTGGCGGGAATTCGTCCCATGATCACAGCCATGACCTTGAAATGGAAGTGACCGAGGACGGGGAAACAGTATGGACTTGCTCCATGCACCCCCAGATCAGAATGGATAAACCGGGGAAATGCCCGATATGTGCAATGGATCTAATTCCCTTGAAATCATCCGGGGGAGGTGATGATGTAATTGACGATGACGCCATCCAGATGTCAGAAGAAGCCATAGCATTGGCGAATATCCAGACTTCGATTGTCGGCCACCAAGACGCTGTTAAAGATGTCCAACTGTATGGGACTATTCAGGTGGACGAACGTTTACAACAATCCCAAACATCGCATGTCAATGGCCGTATTGAAAATCTTTACGTAACCTTTACTGGCGAGTCGGTAAGAGAAGGACAACTGATAGCCAAAATCTATTCGCCTGATTTATTGACGGCGCAGCAAGAATTGCTCGAAGCTGCAAAATTGCAGGATATGCAGCCCCTCCTATTGGATGCCGCGAAAGAGAAGCTGAGTTTATGGAAGGTGTCAGAGGATCAGATAAGCAAAATATTGACATCCAACGAAGTTTCACCCTACGTCAATATATATGCGAATACAAGTGGTGTTGTCATAGCAAAAAATGTAAACCCGGGCGATTATATCGGCCAAGGGAGCGTCTTGTACACCATTTCAAACCTTTCCAAGTTATGGGCGGTTTTTGATGCGTATGAAACAGATCTGCCATTTCTAAAGGTGGGAGATCAGCTGGAATATACATTACGGAGTTTGCCCGGAAAAGTCTATAATGGGCGGATTGCCTTTATTAACCCTATCCTTGATGCCAATTCAAGAACGGCAAAAATCAGGGTCGAAGCCGATAACCGGGATCGCAATCTCAAACCTGAAATGTATGCAACAGCAAGGATCACTGCTCCTTTAAAGGGCTACAACGATGAGTTGGTCATTCCCAAGTCGGCGGTTTTATGGACAGGGAAGCGCTCCATAGTTTACGTAAAACAGCCAAATACATCCACGCCTGCTTTTAAACTTCGGGAGATCGTCTTGGGCCCCTCATTGGGCGACCAATATGTTGTTATGTCGGGGCTGGAAAATGGCGAGGAAATCGTGACCAAGGGAGCTTTCACCGTTGATGCAAGTGCCCAGCTGGAAGGTAAAATCAGTATGATGAATAACGATGGCGCAGCATCGGCTGCCGGACATCAGCATGGCGATGCTCAAACCAATGTCAATAAGACCCATGATATGTTGAAAGTATCAGGAAATTGTGAAATGTGCAAAAGCCGGATTGAGAAAGCGGCCAAAAGTGTCAAGGGGGTGATTTCCGCAAACTGGGATGTTAATGCCAAAGTTATCCATTTGGATTTCGATTCAAAAGTAACCTCAAAAAGTGCCATAAGCAAAGCTATTGCTAATGTTGGTCACGATACAGAGCTGGACAAGGCTCCCAAGGCGGTTTATGACGACTTACCGAGTTGCTGTCTCTATGACCGGGGATAATGGTACTTGATTAATATTAGATCATGAAAAAAAACGGAAAACGAACGAAAGCATACAAAGTAATTTTAACAGTTCTGTTAAGTGTGTTTGTGTTAATGCAATTTATAACCCCCCAAAGGAACCTATCCCCGGTTCCTGCGGGCCAGGTTTTTGTTGATTCATTTAAGGTCGATGCAAAAGTTAATGCAATCCTGTCGGTATCATGCTATGACTGCCATAGCAATAATACCCAATACCCTTGGTACACTAATGTTCAGCCTTTGGGTTGGTTCATGGCAGATCATATAACCGAAGGAAAAGAGAAATTGAACTTTGATGATTTGCCAAATTACAGCCCGAGAAGGATAAACTCAAAGTTTAGCCAGATTATTGAGCAAATCGAGAAAGGTAAAATGCCGTTGAGTTCATATACGTGGATGCATGGGGGTGCTCGTCTAAGCATGGAAGATAAGAAGCTGTTAGTTGAATACTTTAACTCGTTGATGGATAATGAATAAGTTTAGAGTGTTAATAGTACAGACGGTTCCTTCGGAAATAGACTCAAAACGTAAATTTTAATAACAGGAAAAGTGGAAAACCAATCTAATATCTTAAAATACAAACATCTCGGAATCTACACTCAAAACGAGAATGTAGTATATATGCATGAAAACTGCCACGTTTGTGCTTCAGAAGGCTTTGAGGCACTTACCCGAATTAGAATATCCACTGCAACGGACTCAATCGTAGCAAGTCTTAATGTAATTTCATCCAATCTTCTATTGACTGATGAAATTGGGTTATCGGACGCCGCAGCAAAAAAACTGAATGTTTCCCCAAATGAAACTTTGTATGTTTCACATTTGGAACCTATTAAATCTTTAAGCCACGTACGGGCAAAAATCTACAATCAGAAACTGGATTACTTGGCGTACAATGAAATCATTACGGATATAGTTCAGGGCAATTATTCCAATATCGACCTCACAGCATTTATCACCGCCTGTGCCGGAAATAGAATGGATCTTGATGAAATCACCTATCTTACAAAAGCCATGATTGCTTCTGGTATGCAATTGCACTGGAACAAGGAGATTGTTGTTGATAAGCATTGCATCGGAGGGTTACCAGGCAATAGAACAACACCGTTGGTAGTTGCCATTGTTACTGCCTTTGGCCTTACAATGCCCAAAACGTCTTCCCGTGCCATTACCTCGCCTGCCGGTACTGCAGATACCATGGAAGTATTTACCAATGTAACGCTTTCCCCTGAAAAAATAAAAGAAGTGGTTCATAAGGAAGGGGGGTGTATCGTTTGGGGTGGAACAGCCCAGTTAAGCCCGGCAGATGATCTGCTGATAAAAATCGAAAAAGCCCTCGATATAGATAGCGAGGGACAGCTAATTGCTTCGGTACTCTCAAAAAAAGCAGCGGCGGGTTCCACGCACGTTGTTATAGATATTCCTGTAGGTGAAACTGCAAAAATGAGAAGTACAAAAATGGCACAGACAAAGAGTATATGGGTGGTCTAAAATACATTTTGACCAGAAACATTGCCGCTACTACCCATTATGACAGCGATATGGGCTGGGGGTTCGGATTGAATTTGTCCTATTAAGTTTGACTTTCTATGAGGTCGGATTTAGAATCCGACCTCTTTTGATGAATTAAAAATGTTACTTAATGAGCAATTATTACGAGGAAATAATAAAGAAACTAGAAGATGAAATAAAAGAGGTGTCTCTTGAACTGGATGGTTCCATAGCTTTGTATGAAGTTATTATCGAGTTGATATTATCGAGACTTTCCGAAATAAAGGAATATACACTAAAAAATGGCTTTGATAGTATAAATGAAGAGATCCACTTTTTCAAATATCAAAAACCAGTCATTGTTTCAAAACTCATTTACTATAACGCTATCTATAAAATAGAGACAAAAAAACCTAATGATATAAAAGCTATTAGGAAATACATTAATGGTGAGCTAAGGAAACTCAAACGGTATTTTGAGAGTAACCTTGAATTCTATAAATATTACCGAACAGGCAGTTCATTTGTAGATGAAAAGTTATTTGTTCGGGGCAAACACGATATAAAGTTAAGTTTGGACACGGTTTATTTTGAAACCGACCACCGGTTTTCTACATCCCACGATTATAAGGCGGCAAAAATAATTGCCAATGACCTGATTCAAGTTTATCTTGAAGACCAACTTCACAACATAATCTATAAAGATAAATCAATAGACCTACCAACATTAAGTTGGACGGGAAGCAAAGCGGCTTTAACGGAATTGATTTACGGACTGCATTCTCAAGCCGTCTTCAATAATGGGAATACAGATATTATAACCATAGTCAGATTTTTTGAAAACAGTTTTAATGTTGATTTGGGCGATTTTTACCATACATTTTTGGAACTCAAAGCAAGAAAGCTGAACCGAACGAAATTCCTTGACAGCTTACGTGATGCTTTGATTAAAAAAATGGAAGAACAGGACGAAATATAAAATCAAAAGACGATTTTGTCGATCAGAGACTGTAAAATAAACTGTGTCAAGGATAATAAACAGAAGTATTATTTTTGACATAGTAATTATGAGTATTAAGGAAAGCGATTTTGATTTTGAGTCCATGAAGGACCTGGCCCTAGAACAGTTACGTAGTGGTGAATCACTTTATGGCAAGAACGGAGCTTTTGCTCCTTTAATGAAAAAGTTTTTAGAAGCAGCGCTAGAAGCTGAGATTGAGAGCCATCTGGATGAAGCTGAACGCTCTTGTGGTAATCGTCGTAACGGCAAGTCCAGCAAGCAGATTCGCACCTCAGATGGCACTATCGAGATCGATACTCCGCGTGACCGTCGGTCTAACTTCGAACCCCAGCTTATTAAGAAACGTGAGACGATTTTAGCTTTCTTCGATTACCGATAAGATCATTCCCCAGGTCAAGGAGTGGCAATCAAGAAGTCTAGACTCGCTTTATACGATTGTTTGGATGGACGCCATGCACTACAAAGTAAAAGAAGACCATCGGTTTGTTTCGCGGGCAGTATACAATATTCTTGGCATTGATCGAAATGGACATAAGCATCTGATAGGGATGTATGTTTCGGAGAATGAGGGAGCTAACTTTTGGTTGAGCGTATTGACTGATTTACAAAATCGAGGCGTAGAGGATATCTTAATTGCTTGTATCGATAATTTAAAAGGGTTTTCCGAAGCGATACAGAGTGTTTTTCCCGACACCGAAGTACAGACCTGTGTAGTACATCAAATCCGAAACAGCCTAAAGTATGTAGCCAGTAAGGATCAAAAGGAGTTCATGAACGATCTAAAACCCGTATATAGGGCCGATACGTTGGATCTAGCCGAGCTTCGGATGGATGAACTTCAGGATAAATGGGGTGAAAAGTATCCTGTGGTCATTGAATCCTGGCGACGCAACTGGGATCGTCTGACCACCTATTTCCGATACGATAAATCCATCCGAAAGTTGATATACACGACTAACACGATCGAAGGATTTCATCGCCAAGTGCGTAAGGTCACCAAAACTAAAGGTGCATTCACCTCCGATATAGCGTTATTGAAATTGATTTATTTAGCACATAACAACATTAAGAAGAAATGGACGATGCCACTAGCCAATTGGGGAACAACAGCACAGAAATTAGCAATTTGGTTTCCGGGAAGAATGGTGTTAGATTTGCAATAAGAAAAATGGTTGAATTACCGCCCCGCGGGGCGGTAATTCAACCATTGACACAGTTTATTTTACACTCCCGTCGATCATTATTCGGCGAAGGAGCCAGTCCATTTTCCTCTTTCCCTAACTATCGTTTACAAATGGAAACGGTCCTGAAATTCTTTACCCAGTTTGAATTCATTGGAGGTTTTTAGACTTCTACCAATAATGAGATTATACCGCCGTTGCCATTTGCTCACAAGCTTCTGCGCATTTGTAGCAAGCATCCGCACACTCTTTGCAATGTTGCATATCATGCTTAGCACATTCATCTCCACACGCTCTACAAATCTCCGCACATAGCTTGCAAAGGTGACGGCTATATTGGCTTCCCAAACTCATGAGTTCGGCTGCGGCTCTACATATGGCTGCACATTCCAGATCAAGCTGGATACATCGAGCCATCATTTTTACATTGTCCTCTTGCAAGCAAGAAGCTGCACAATGGTTACAAGCTACAGCACAGGCGTAGCATTCGTCAATACATTTTTGAAATTGTTGATGTGACATAATTTTATTGTTTAAAGTGAGAAATTATTTATCTATTCTTATTAGCTAATAACCAGGTTTGAATCTCCGAGATTTCCTGATCCTGTTTTTCAATAATATTTTTTGCCATTGTCTGCATAGCACTTTCGTGTCCGTAAATAAGTTCCAATTTTGCGTTTCCAATTGCATTTTGATGATGCTGAATCATCAACATTGCAAAATCGTGATCCGTGTCTCCATTAATGATTTGGAGATCTGTCACTCTGCCTGAGCGTTCCATATTTTTCATCTGCTCTGTAACAAATTCGGGAACATTTAGATGCGGTACGTGACCATTGAGAAATGTGGTTAATTCTTGAATCTCAGCCTTCTGGTCTTTAATTATTTTCTGGGCCATCTCCCTCATTTGCGCATCATCGCCGGATTGCAGTTCCTTATTTGCCATGTCGATCGCTCCCTGATGATGCATTCGCATCATCAGAGCAAAAGCATTATCAGGGTCGGGGGGCATTTGCATGGCCATCATCTCATCCATCATGTTGTGCATGATAGTCATCATTTCATTGTCATCGTGATTCTGGATTTTGATTTTGTTGATATCGTCCTTATCGCACGCTTGGATAAATAACAGTATTCCTGCTATTGCCATTATTTTTATCGCTAATTTCATAGATGTATATTATTATTATCAATTTCCTTTTCTCTTTTAATAATGAAATGTTAAAGACTTTTTTTGATAGAACACATAGACAGAACAACATACAATTCAATTTGTTTGATTTTTTGGATTCAAAACGAGCTACAGATAAGATATGTGGGTGTAAGATTATTTCTGTAATGTAGTGGTTTATGCTACTATTTATTCATCAATTTTGAAATGAATCACAGTCCAGAAATAAATTGAACGAACCTGAGATGTTGTGATTAGGAAAATGTATGAATGGGTAAATGTTTTTACAATACTCCCCGTGACATATAAATACTTTTTGTCGGTACTACGCTTTCCATAGCCTTTGGATTTTCTTGCTGCTTTTCGACTTGTTCTGTAGAATTTTCTATTGGTTCCGGAGTGTTAGATAACTGTATTTTCCGCTCAATTGCCGCCAACTCCGTTTTGAGTTCGCTAAGTCGGTTTTCTTTTGTCCACGTACCATTGATTACTTCCTTAAGTATTGGAATGTTTTTTTGGAAATCTGCCATATTCTCCTGTTCTTTTCTGATATAGGTGGGCAGCTTTTCCAATGCTTTAATAAAATTTAGTGAAGCTGTTTGGGATCTTTTGCCATTACACCATTGTTGAATGTATATTTGATAGTACCCTCACCTTGAATAAAAAAACGGTTTACACGAATATCCACCCCCTCTTTTTGTGACATTTCCGTTTTTACCAAAAGTTGAAAGCCATACAGATTACCGATTTCTTCATAATCCCCACCCGTTCGGGATTTGTCGGCAAGCTGATTGAGCTTTGCACCGATTTGTTTTATATCCGCATTGGGCGACAAAACGTCTAATTTAATAAGGTTGGCAACGGAACCGTCAGTGTTTTTTTGGATACGTCCCTGCAAATTATTCCAATCAAGGCTCATACGGTCATAGCGGGATTGGGCTTTTCCAAGTTCTGCCTCATAATCTTCCAGTTTGTACTTGGCACTTGATTTTGAACGATTGAACGATTGCCTTTCGCTTTCCAATCCGGCAATCTGTTTCTCTATTTTAGCTTTGTCCAAAAGGTCGGTATTGCCCATAAGGATAGCTACATATTCCGAGAAATTCATACCCGACTTTTCATCCATACCACCTTCGTCAATCGTCCGTTTACCAAGATTGTTGGATTTTAATTGGTCAATAAATAGCTGTTTGTTGTGCAGCAGGTTGAACTTATAACTATCCAGCGATTTTTCAACGGCATAGATGATTACATCCACTTTATTGTCGTTAAAATGCTTGGCAATCTCATTGCCTTTGCGGATAGCCCTACCGTCCCTTTGCGCAAGGTCGGACGGTCGCCACGGCGTATCTAAATGGTGTACGGCAACGGCTCTTTTCTGTGCGTTCACACCTGTACCGAGCATACTCGTAGAACCGAAAAGGACACGGATTTTGCCCTCGTTCATTCCTTTGATTAGCTCTTTTCGTTGCTTGTCATTCTTCGCTTCCTGTATAAAGCGGATTTCGTGTGCAGGTATGTCGTGGTCTTCCACGAGCTTACGTTTGATTTCGGAGTAGATATTCCACTGATTTGGCTTGTATGTTCCCAAATCCGAGAAGATGAACTGCGTGCCTTTCTGTGCATTGAATTTATTGTAATATTTAGCAATATTATCTGCACAATGGGAAGCTTTGTTATCGGCGTGGTCTTGGTAATGGGGGCTTACCATTCGCATATCCAAAGACATCTTTCGAGCGTAGTCCGTAGCGATAAGCATTTTTGCTTTTTCTTCTTTTTTAGATAGCGGTTTTCTGCCAAGTAATTCCCCTTTGCCTGATTTGGCAAACTCCATCAGCTTTTCAATAAACTTCTCCTGGTCTGGAGTTGGAGGTATGTTGTAAAATATCTCGTTCTTTTCGGGACGGTCTATTCCAATCATTTCGGCGGTACGGTAATCCGTGATTTCGGAGTAGAATTGAGCGAGTTCCGGCACTTTGATAAAGTAGCGGAAACGCTCTTTTGCCACGATATTATTGGCGACCGAAAACTCATAATCGGTTGTTTTCTTTGCGTAGATTGCCGCCCACGCATCAAACGAGTTAATGCCCTGTTTTGCCAAAGCCCTTGGTCGCAGGTATTTGAACAACAGGTACAATTCGGTCAGTGAATTGCTGATAGTCGTACCCGAAAGGAAAGTTGCCCCCATATCCGCATCGGTACGTTCCTGTATAGTCCGTATAGCAAACAAAAGATTCAGTGCCTTTAGGCTTCCCTGTTGATTGCCCAATCCTGCAACCCTTGAATGCCTTGTGTTGAAAATCAGGTTTTTGAATTGGTGGCTTTCGTCTACAAATAAATGGTCGATACCCATCATCTTGAAGTCCACAATATCATCTTTGCGGTTTTCAATGTCGTGTTGCAGGGTTTTCAGCTTGACTTCGAGGTTTTCTTTCTGTTTCTCTGCTCCGGCGAGCATACCCCGGGTTACTTCATCGCCCTGACTTCGCAAAACGTCAAGATTTTCCTCCACACTGTCCAGTTCGGATTGCAGGATTTCCTTTTGTATTTCGGGCGATTGGGGTATCATTCCGAACTGGTCGTGGGTCAATATCACACAATCCCACTCGTTGTTCTTAATATCTCCGAAAATCCGCAGTCGTTTTTGGGGCGTAAAATCATCAATGCCCGGATAGAGTATTTTAGCGTGCGGATAGGCGGTGCGGTAGGCTTCGGCAATTTCAGGTATATTCGCTTTCAACCCGATAATCATCGGTTTGTGAGCCAGTCCCAAACGCTTCATTTCCTGTGCACCCGTGCACATTATCAACGTCTTTCCGGCACCTACTTCATGGTCGCAGATAGCACCGTTATTGAGCTTTATTATCCAGACAGCATCCTTTTGGCTTGAATACAGGTCTTCAATACCCAATGCTTTTCGGTCCAATTCCGGAAACACCTGATGGGAACCGTCGTAGTGCGGTCGGACAAAACAGTTAAAGGTGTCGTTGTATTGGTCAGTCATCCTTATCTTGAACTCATCGTTTTGGGCGTGGAGCCAATCGTTAAAGGAGGTTCGGATTTCGTCAATCTTGGTATTCGCCATTTGTATGGCTTCCATATCCCGTACCTTGACATTCTTTCCGTCAACCTGTACCGTTTTGGAAATATCGGGTGTGGTATTGACAAGGGCGTGCTTGAGCAGGGCAATCCCGTCATACGTCCGGCTTTGGGCTTTGACCGCATATTTATCCCATATATGGACATTTTTCTGTTTGCAGGTGACGGAAAAATCATCGGCACTGTCCGAATAGTGGATTTTCACATCTGCGTCGAACAGATGCGATGCAAATCGGGCGTAGATGCCAGTGGGTATCCAGCGTTCGCCCAGATTAAAATCGAGTTCCTCAAATTCGATACGTCTTGGTCGGGCTTCTTCCAAAACGGTAAGGCTTTCTTTAGCTTGGGTATCATCGGGATTGCTTTCGAGGTAATCTCTTATTTCGTTGGCTTTCTCCACTACATTGCCCGCAACCCAGCGTTCGAATATTTCATATTCCTTTTGCAATGGATTGTAGTAGATGAGACCGTGTAAGGCTTCTTTCAAAGCATCAGCAGGCATACCGCTGATTTCGGACATAAAGTCCAAATCCACGCTTCCGTATTTGTTCAGCGAAGCCGATAACGCTTCTTCGGGATTGTCCGTTGCAATGGTTGCGGTAGAAAAACTTACAGGACGGTTGAATATATCTGCCTTATGGATTACACCACCAACGACACGCTCCAGATAGGGCATTTCTTTGCCTACACTGTCTGTTTTGATGAGCTTGATATTGTCCGCACTGTTGAGATTTCCGTACCTTTTGACAAAAGCATCGTATAAGCGGTTAAGGTTTTCCCTTTCTTCCTTGTGTTCTGAATGTTTCTCGGCTTCTTTTTGGTAGAGGTCGATATAGGTATCACGAACTTGGATATATGCTTCGGCTCTTGCTTTTTGCAAAGACGGTAACTGCAACGGGTGGAATATTGCCCTTGCATCACTTTTATCCACTTCCTGCAAATAGCCGACCCAACCGTTATCTACGACAAGGCAATCGTTACGTTGAAACTGTTGGAGTTCGTCACTGTACGGAGCAGGTTCGGGAACAGTAGCAGGTACGGTACCGGCTGACTTATCGGCTTGGCCATTACTGTTTGCCTGTGAAAATAAATCGCCGATTGTTTTCTGTTTTGTGCCATTGGTTTGTAAGGTTTTATTGACCGTGCCGTTTGATGCTGGAGATGTATAGGACTGTTGCATCGCTCCGCTAAAGAGGTCGGTTTGCCGACCTCTTGGGGTACGTTTTCTTTTTGTCGTTTGTCTTTTGGCTTGGGTGGTTTTCTTTGGCGGGGTAATAACCGCTACGGTTTCATTTACATTTTCAAACAGGTCGAAAATGCTTAGCTGTTTTAATTCCTGCTGGCTTTCCTGTACAATGGCTGGTGCAGTAAAACGCGGTCGTTCGGGTTGTATGATTTCGGGTTCAGTAGCCGGAGGTGCCGGCGTTGGCGTAATCGGAATTTGTACGATAGGTTCATCGTTGCTTTCGCCTTTGTACAAATCAAAATTCAGGTGCTTTCCAAAATCTTCGGAAAGCATTTGCTTCAAATCTTTGGCAATCCCCGCAACACCGTCTTTATGCGTATAGATAATTGCAGGTTTTCCGTATGGGTCGGTATCTATCTTACGGTCGGTATGTATGACCCTCGTACCGTCACGGAAAAAAGCATTGCTTGAAGTATCGTATTTGGTCTGCCTGCTTTGGCAAAACAGCTCTTCCAATTCGCTCAGAGGTTGTTTTGCCGTATTCTTTTGCAGGATAATCAGGTCGCTTCCGACTTCTGTACCTGCATATTCCGTGAACAGGTTGTTTGGCAATCGGACAACCGACACCAGATGGTTGCTTTTCATTAACGCCCTACGTATCGGCTCATTGTTGGGGCTGTTTAAAATTCCTTGCGAAGTAATAAATACCTGCAAACCACCCTCACGGAGCATATCGTTTCCTTTCAAAAAGAAATAATTGTGTATGCTACGGGCAGCCTGTATTTTTGCGGGGTCTTTGCTTCGGGAAAACGTAAGATCGAACACGGAAGTATCGCCAAACGGAATGTTGCTTGCAACAACATCATAGCTATTTTGTTCCTTTTCGGGGATTTCCTCAAAACCGCTCACACGGATATTGCTTTCGGGATAGAGGTGTTTTAGGATTTTGCCTGTCAGCAAATCTTTTTCATAGGCAGTTACTTTGGTTTGTTGGTTTTCGGAAAAGGATTGTATAAACGAGCCGATACCTGCGGAGGGTTCAAGGAATTTCTGAATATTTACATCGCTTTCCCGCAGGGTTTCGGAAATTGCATCAATTACCTGTGGAGGTGTATAAAAAGCCGTCAGCACGGAGCTTTTCATACTGTCCACGTATCGGCGGTATTGCTTATCGTCTTCGGACTTTTCTTTGAGCAGTTTGTGGAGTTCCAGCGTAATGGGGAATAAATCGTGTTCGGTTTTCCTCCAATGGTTGATATCTATTTCATTTGCTATGGGGTTCAATACGAATTTAAGACCGCCAAATCCGCTGTATTGTTTCATTGACAGTCTTTCACCCACGGTAGCGTTTCGTTGCTCTTTTTCCAATGTAAAGGCAATCCGCAGGGCTTCGATATTGTCCAAGAGATGCTGCCGTTTACTGAAGCCCATTTTCCTCAATCCATATTGCGATGGTTCCGGTTATCTCGGTATAGAGCAGGTCAAACTCATAACCGTAGGCAAAATCATCGGCTAGTTCATATTGGGCGAAAACATTCTCGCAAACAGGGAACATTTTCAGAGCGAACCGCCGCAGTTCCTCGTCTGCCATTAGGGTATCGAACTCATTGCATACTACCTGAAAAACCCTATCAAACTTGGAGAAGTGCAAACCCTCAAAGAGTATGTAATTCGCTATCTCATTACATTGCTCAATGGCATTGCCGGAACGGAACGCATCCTCATAGGCATTGGCAGCCCACGAGGAACGCTGGTCAATAAATTTTTGGTTGCTGGCTTTTTCAGGGAAACTACTGTTCAGGAGTTCCTGTAGTCGTAAACGGAAATACGACAGGTCTTTTTGCTGTGTACTCATAATTAAATTTTGTTTAGAATTTTGCGTAAAACCTAAAATTAGAGCAGGGAGCAAGAGCCTTTGAAGAAGTGGCAGGGTTTGGCTTCGGGAGGCAGGATTTGGCAGAACAGTGTTTATTCAGATATCGTTATAGAGTTGTCCACTTCATTGACATATACGTCCGACCCATCAAAATCATCATCATCGTTTTGGGAACTTTGTCTTGTAAAAAGCTCCAGTCTGTCAACTTGCCCAAAAAGCCGAACAATACGCTTTCTGATTTTGTCAGGTTTTTCGGATTGTCTTCCACGGGGAGATATAAGCACCTGTGGAACATCTCTTGCATGTCTTTCAAGAGGTTTTCCCTTTGTGAACAGTAGGACGATTTCTGCATTTGCCCGTGTAATATATCCCATTCCAATAAAAACCCAATCATTGTTCCTGTTCGTTTTTTTTTCTTGCAACGGCTAAGGTATCAGCGAGAAGAAAAGGTCGACTGAAAGTGGCAGAGTTTGGCTTTGAGAGGTAGGGTTTTACCACACATAAGATTATTAAAAGAATTGATTGTTTTTTTACAAACCATATTATATCTAAATTTATTATCGTAATATTGCGATATATAAAAAACAAAGCATGGGACTTACTAAATCAGAAATATTCACGGACGAGCAAAACAGATTAGCTTCTCTATTTAAGGTTCTGGCACACCCTGCAAGGGTTGCCATACTTCAATATATCATTAACCAGAAAGCCTGTATCTGTAATGATCTGGTCGAGGAATTGGGATTGGCACAGGCTACGATTTCTCAGCATTTAAAGGAGTTAAAGAGTATCGGCATCATTCAAGGCACAATCGAGGTTAAATCTGTTTGTTATTGCATCGATAAAAATGTTTGGAAAAAAATCCAAGCAGATTTTAATTCATTCTTTGATCAGGAAGTAAAGGTAAACAAGTGCTGTTAGCCGTGTTTTTTTAATATTTAACATCGCTATATTACGATACAATATTTTAATAAATCATTTCAAAATTCAAAAACAATGAAACTATCAAACATCAAAGAAATCTTACCAACATTGGACAATGTTGAATTTCAATTAGCGGACGGAACATTTGTCCCCAAACATTTCCACGTTACGGAGGTAGGTATTGTTACAAAACATTTTATTGATTGTGGCGGAACGATCAGAAATGAAAAGGTCGTCAACTTCCAGTTGTGGAACGCCAACGATTTTGAACACAGGCTAAAGCCGACCAAACTATTGAACATCATCAAACTGTCCGAAGAAAAATTGGATATTCAAGATGCCGAAATAGAAGTGGAATACCAAAGCGAAACCATTGGCAAATACAATCTGGATTTTAACGGAAACCATTTTGTACTGAAAAACAAACAAACCGCTTGTTTGGCAAGTGATGCCTGCGGTATTCCTGCCGAAAAACAAAAAGTAGAATTATCAGAGCTGAACAGTGCTTGCTGTTCGCCTAATTCGGACTGTTGTTAAACCCTATAAACCAATCGTAATGTACAAGAATTTAGCTGAAACCATAAAGGGAATATCTGATGTTCAGACCGTAAGCGAAGAACGTAAAACCATATTGCAACCCTTGATAGACTTCGTACAACAAAAAGTAAGCAACGGACAGGTAATAAATCTCAATTTCATCTGTACACACAATTCACGAAGAAGCCATTTATCGCAGGTTTGGGCACAGGTGGCAAGTGTATATTACCATATCCCGAATGTATATTGCTATTCGGGCGGTACGGAAGAAACGGCATTATTTCCGAAAGTAGTGGAAACATTGAATGAACAGGGTTTTTCTGCTTTCAAAATTTCGGAAGCGGACAATCCTGTTTATGCTATTAAGTACAGTGAAAATGCTTTGCCGATTATCGGTTTTTCAAAAAAGTACGATAGCCCTTTCAATCCTGTATCGGCATTCACTGCCATTATGACCTGTTCACAGGCAGACGATGGCTGTCCTTTTATTGCAGGTGCAGAAAAGAGAATACCTATCACATTTGAAGACCCGAAGATTTCAGACGGCACAACAGAGCAGACAAAGATATATGCGGAAAGGAGTTTGGAGATAGCAACTGAAATGTTCTATGTTTTTTCAATGATTAAAAAATAACCAATGCAACCAAAACTAAAATTTCTTGACCGTTACCTTACCCTATGGATATTCCTTGCTATGGCATTTGGCGTAGGATTAGGATATTTCTTTCCCAACATTTCTAACGTAACAGACAGCTTGTCCGTAGGAACCATTAATATCCCGCTGGCAATAGGTTTGATACTGATGATGTACCCGCCATTGGCAAAGGTGGATTATACAGTATTGCCCAAAGCGTTTAAGGATAAAAAAGTAATTGGAATATCTTTATTCCTCAATTGGGTAATCGGTACGGTAATGATGTTCGGGTTAGCCGTTCTGTTTTTAAGGAATGAACCCGATTATATGACGGGATTGATTTTGATAGGATTGGCAAGATGTATCGCAATGGTAATTGTATGGAGCGACCTGGCAAAAGCCAACAGGGAATATACGGCACTATTGGTAGCGTTGAACAGTGTCTTTCAGATATTGAGTTACAGTTTTTTGGTTTGGCTTTTTATCAACGTATTGCCGAGTAAATTAGGATTAGCCAATTTCAATGTAAATGTATCAATGAAAGACGTTACCGAAAGCGTGTTGATATACTTGGGTATTCCTTTTTTTACAGGTTTCGTGAGCCGATATGTTCTTATAAAATCAAAAGGCATTGAATGGTACAATAGAAAATACATACCGGCAGTATCACCTATTACACTTTACGCATTATTGTTTACCATTGTACTGATGTTCAGTTTGAAAGGCGACAAGATATTGGAGTTGCCAGTGGACGTGATTAAGATAGCCATACCGCTAATCATCTATTTTGTATTGATGTTTTTCGTGAGCTTTTTTATAAGCAAATCCCTGAATGTTCCTTATGACAGGAACGCGTCCATAGCATTTACAGCCACCGGGAACAATTTTGAATTGGCCATAGCCGTAGCCATTGCGGTTTTTGGTATTCATTCTCCACAGGCATTTGTTGGCGTTATCGGACCATTGGTCGAAGTGCCTGTACTGATACTATTGGTAAGGGCAAGTTTATGGTTGAAGAAGAAACTATACTAAGTTGATGTAAATAACTTAGCGGGATTTTAGAATTGTCAAGAAACTAAAATTAAACCCTCTGAATCCGGAGCGTTTATTGTTTGTTCAAGATGTGAAGCATCCTGCCCACCTCAATATCCATTCGGGAAAATGCAAACCATTTTTTGCCCAGGTCTTTGAGCGAAGCCCCTATATGGTAAAGCTCCGCTTGGTCTATTATCAAAAATCGGTCGTGGGTATCGGAGAAAACCTTAATTTCAATCGGGAGGTATTGGCTGTTGTACCGTTTTATGTCCAATTGTAGCTGATTGCTGATTGCTTTGGTGTAGATTGTTGCGGTTACATTTTGTTTTCGCTTAACCAATATCGTTAGTGCCGTTGAGGAAATCCAACAGATAGTGGGCGAAAAAATAAAGCTGCCCGAAGATTACCACATTGAATACGGTGGGCAATTTGAAGCGGAGGCAGAAGCATCGCAGACCTTGATTGCGACCTCCCTGCTTTCCATTCTGATTATTTTCCTGATACTGTTCCGGGAGTTCAAAACGGTAAAGTTAGCCGCCATCATTTTAATCAACCTGTCTTTGGCATTGATTGGCGGTGTGTTCAGCATCTATTTTACCAGTGGCATTTTGAGCATTCCTGCCATTATCGGTTTTATCACCTTGTTTGGTGTGGCTACCCGTAACGGCATCCTGCTCGTATCGCATTACAATACATTGTGTGATGAGGGGTTGGATTTGTACGATACGGTTATACAAGGCTCAAAGAACAGGTTAAGCCCCATCCTGATGACGGCACTTACCGCAGGGCTGGCATTGATACCGCTTGCTATTGCGGGCGATTTGCCCGGCAACGAGATACAAAGTCCTATGGCAAAAGTGATATTGGGCGGCTTGCTTACTTCTACATTGCTCAACATTTTTATTGTTCCGGCGGTGTACTATTTATCTAACAAAAAAGCAGCTAAAGCATGAACATAAAATTTTTAACGGCAATCTGTATGTGCGTTTTTACCATACAATTGCAGGCACAGTCAGGATTGGAAACCGTCTTGTCTGATGTTGCCAAGAACAATAAAACGCTGCAAACCCAAAGCAAATATTGGGATGCGCAGAAGTTATTGTACCATACGGGCAATACGCTGTACGACCCTGTGGTCAGCTACGATTTTATGCGTGGCTCACCCTATGCCATTGCGGGCAACCAAACGGACATTAACGTCTTGCAGCGTTTCGACTTTCCCACGGTTTACAGTAAAAAGAAAGCATTGGCTGGCGAGCAGAGTAAGCAGGCAGATTTTTCGCTAACAGCCAACAGGCAGGAAATATTATTGGGAGCGAAAAAGATTTGCATTGAACTGATATACCGCAATAAACTTCAGGAAAGAATTATAGAACGGAAAACAAAAACCGAAAAGTTCCTGACCGACTTTCAGACCAAACTGGATAAGGGCGAAGGTAATGTGCTGGACGTGAATAAGGCTAAACTTCAATTGATTGAGATTAATAAAGATTATCAGTTGAACATTTCCGCTATCAACCAACTTCATCAAAAACTGACGGAACTTAACGGCGGTATAGAGATAGTCTTTAACGATACCATATACCCTGAATATAAGCCCGTTCCTGCATTTGAAGAATTGGAAGAAACAATTGAATACAAAGACCCGGTAAGAAAATATTTGACACAACAGACCGTAGTAGCCCAAAAGGATATTGAAGTTACTAAGGCATTGACCCTGCCAAAATTTGAAGTGGGTTTTCATTATCAGGGTATTTTAGGGCAGCAGTTTTACGGTGCAAAAGTAGGCGTGAGCATTCCTTTGTGTGAAAACAAAAATCGGGTGAAGCAAAAGCAGGCTGAATTATCGGTGGCAGAAGTACAGGTAGCACGGCACAAGAACGAACATTATTATCATTTGAAGCAACTGTATGAAAAGTATATCAACCTGCAAAAGACGGTAGCAGAATATGAGAAAGTATTAAGCAGTATCAACAGTATTAAACTATTGGATAAAGCGTTATCATTCGGAGAGATAACCACTATCCAATATTTTTTGGAGGCAAGTTACTTTTATACCGCTACCAATAATTATTTGCAGGCGGAGAAAGAGTACAACGATGCAATAGCCGAACTGTACCAGTATTTGCTATAATTTAATATTGTAGGGTGAATGCAGACCATTAGCAAAGGCAGATGTATCACTGTTTTAAAACCTTGCGGAATACAACTTTCGCAAGGTTTCAATTAACTAAATTAGAAGCCTGGGCCGAGGCTTCAGGTTAACAAAAACCCAAATTAAAAGCGCCTATGCAGACAATGCAATCAGATAACTTGATTTAGACAGGAAGCAACGAGCGTAGTTCGACTTAAATCGTAAATTTGTTTATTGTGCTTAATATAGCAGTTAGTAAGATATGAATACACTCTTTATTAAAAATATGGTATGCGACCGCTGTATTATGGTGGTGCAAAACGAATTGGATAAACTTGGTTTAGATGCTAAAAATGTAAAGCTGGGCGAAGTTACCCTTACCAAAGAAATTACACCTACGGAGAAAGAGGCTTTGGTCAAGACTTTAGAGCCATTGGGGTTTGAAGTAATTGATGATAAAAAAGGCAGGATAATAGAAAAGATAAAGAACATTATCATTGACCTGGTACATCATCAGGATAGTGATGTAAAAACCAACCTTTCCGATGTATTGAGCGATAAACTGCACCACGATTACAATTACTTGTCCAATCTGTTTTCAGAAGTAGAGGGTACAACTATTGAAAAATACTTTATCGCCCAAAAGGTGGAAAAGGTAAAAGAACTGCTGGTGTATGATGAACTGTCGTTAAGTGAGATTGCCATGCGCCTCAACTATTCAAGCGTAGCCTATTTGAGCAACCAGTTCAAGAAAGTAACGGGGCTTACCCCGAGCTATTTCAAACAAGTCCGGGAAGATAAGAGAAAGCCGTTGGATAAAGTATAGGAACGGCTACGCTATTCAGGAACACTGCGGGCAAAGCCCTGACACCGTAAAATTGACTTCACTTATTTTATATCCTTTAGGCAACTTAAATAACGGTTGCACATCCTCTATACAAGTTACCGATTTACATTTTTGACAACTGAAATGCAAGTGGTTATGATTGTGGACTACTTCACAGTTATGGCAACTTGCATATCCTACACCCCCGTCAACGTTTACCACTTTGTGGACTAAATCTTCTTCCATTAACCTATCCAGTACCCGGAGATATTTGCCGGAGAGAAAGCCGGGAAACTGAACATACAGATTGCCGCACAATTCAACAACAGGGAAGAATTTGATATAGTCAGGAACAGCGAAATTACAACGCCTCAAATGACTTTGAATGTCAGCACGATTTCCGAAGAAATTTCTTGGGAGCATCCCACATTCAAAAACTTTAACGGAAGTATCGGCATATCCGCTATGCAGCAGGACAATACCTACAAAGGTCGGTATCTCATCCCTGCCTACAATTCCCAAACATACGGTGCATACTGGATTGAAAAATGGAAGAAGAACAAATGGGAGCTTCAGGGCGGTATCAGGTATGATTTTAAGCAAATCAGTACGGTACGATACCCTTACAATAACCAGCCTGTGGAGCATGACTTTGATTTTTCAACAATCGGGGCATCATTCAATACCATCTACCATCTTTCAGACCATATCAGGATAAACGGAATGGTCAGCCTTGCCAATAGGGCTCCCCACGTTAACGAACTGCTCATTGACGGCATACATCAAGGTACTGCCACCTATGAACTTGGGGACGTAAACCTGAAAATAGAGCAGGCTGTAAACACGGTCTTGGGGCTTTCATATAGCAATGAAGAAAAATCAGTAAATATAGACTGGTCTGTATTCTACAATTCCATCAACAACTTTATCTATTTACAGCCCCGCCCGGGAGAGCCTGTATTGACCATTGCAGGTGCATTTCCCAAATTCGTCTATCAACAGGCTGATGCCTATCTCACGGGAACGGATTTATTAATCAATTACAAGCCTGTACAGAAACTGGACATCATAGGAAAGGCATCTTTGCTAAGGGCGTACAATAAAACGATAAACGACTGGCTGATTTCCATGCCATCGGACAGGTTTTCATTGGGGTTCAATTACGAACTGCCCGATATAAGGTCTTTCCAAAAATCCTATATCGGGATGGAAATTCCGCTGGTCTTAAAACAGACAAGAGTACCTGATGAAAACATACACGGCCAGCAGGATTATAAGCTGCCCCCTGATGGTTATCTCCTGACAAATATATCCGCTGGTACAGTGGTCAGTGTCTTGGGCAGGTCACTGAACATCAATCTTGCAGTGAGCAACCTGTTCAATACCCGGTACAGAAACTACCTGAACAGCTTCAGGTATTTTACGGACGAAATGGGCAGAAACATCTCCGTTAGATTAAAGTACGTTTTCTGACAAACACGTTTTTCAACAATTAAATTTATATAACAATGACACAGAAATTCAAACATTTTTCTTCGATTGCCGTAGCGGCAATCGTACTATTCGCAACCTCATGCAGCAAAGACGATGACCCTATCCCCGAAGAAAACGACAACGAGGTAATCACTACGGTACAGCTACGTTTTAAGGAACAGGGAACCACGAACGAACTTCTTTATGCTTGGAAAGGTGCTGACGGAGCCGGAGGAAACGCCCCGGTCATAGACCAGATTGCACTGCAACCGGGTAAGTCCTATGATGTCAGCGTATCCTTTCTTGACGAGGTAAATGGTGAAGACATTACCGAAGAAGTAAGTGAGGAAAATATAGACCACCGTATTTATTACGTGCCATCTTCCACATCAAATATACAAATCACAAATTTGGATAAGGATGACAACAACGTTACGTTAGGGCTGGAAAGCGTTTGGACAACCACGACCGCTTCCACTGGTACGGTCAGGGTTATGCTGCGCCATTATCCACAGGGAGGAAAGATTGAAACGGACTTGATTAATGACCCTAAGTCATCAACTGACGTAGATATTCAATTTAATTCTAAAGTTGAATAAACCCCGCACCAAGAAGAAGACCGGGCATCCGTCAGTATTTTAAGACCACAGCTTTTTAAGCAAACAATAAAGCATTGCGATTATCTTTCGCAATGCTTTGTGGTTTTAAAGACCATCTAAAACTGGCTTTATGGCGATAACCATCTGATGAAGTGGCTCACCTATACAGGATTTCAATAAATCTTACAAATCAAATCCAAAATTTCACAACAGTACCCATAATTATAATAGCCAATTTTGCATTGTAAATTAAAGCAGGCAAATATGGCGACAAACAGAGAAAATATATACATACCGTTGGAGGATGTAGAAAGCGAACACTGTGCATTAATCGTTGAAAAGGGATTGGCACAGGTAAAAGGCGTAGAAACCCATAAAGTAGAGCTGAACAACCGCAGGGCAGCGATTACAGTAGATAGCAATGAAACCGTAGGCGAAGCTGTTAAGGCAATTAAAGATTTAGGTTACGGAGTTCCTACGGTTAAAAGTGCTTTTCCGGTATTGGGCATGACCTGTGCATCCTGTGCGGGCAGTGCCGAAAGCATTGTTAAATACCAACCGGGAGTAGTTAATGCTTCCGTGAACTTTGCAACGGGCAATCTTACCGTGGAATATCTGCCCAATATGACCGATGCCTCCACCCTGCAAAAAGCGGTTCAGGGAGTAGGTTACGACCTATTGATTGAAGACAAAACCAAGCAGCAGGAAACGCTCGAAGCCATCCACGAAAAGAAATTCCGAACCTTGAAAAACAAGACCATTTGGGCAATTATCCTTTCCCTGCCCGTGGTAATCATAGGAATGTTCTTTATGGATATGCCCTATGCAGACCCGATAATGTGGCTCTTTTCCACGCCCGTTGTAATATGGTTGGGCAGGGATTTTTTTGTAAACGCTTGGAAGCAGGCAAAGCACCGTTCCGCCAATATGGATACGCTGGTGGCATTGAGTACAGGTATTGCCTACCTGTTCAGTGTTTTCAATATGCTGTTTGCCGACTTTTGGCATCAACGGGGACTGCATGCTCACGTATATTTTGAAGCGGCTGCCGTTATTATCGCATTCATCCTCTTGGGAAAACTGCTGGAAGAAAGAGCCAAAGGCAACACCTCTTCAGCCATTAAGAAGCTGATGGGCTTGCAGCCAAAAACGGTCATCGTGGTACATGCGGACGGAACGGAAAAGCAGACCGCTATCGAAGACGTAAGCGCAGGCGATGTGATACTCGTAAAGCCCGGTGAAAAGATTGCGGTAGACGGCATGGTCATATCGGGCAATTCGTATGTGGACGAAAGCATGTTAAGCGGTGAGCCTGTACCTGTATTGAAAAAAGAAAAAGAAAAAGTATTTGCAGGAACGATTAACCAAAAAGGCAGCTTCCGGTTCAGGGCGGTAAAAGTGGGCAAAGAAACCATGCTTGCCCACATCATCAAAATGGTGCAGGATGCACAGGGAAGCAAAGCACCCGTACAGAAACTGGTCGATAGGATTGCGGGCATCTTTGTTCCCACAGTGATAGGTATTGCCATCCTGACATTTACGCTATGGTTGATTTTGGGAGGCGAAAACGGGGTTGTTCAAGGTCTGTTGGCAGCCGTTACGGTATTGGTCATTGCCTGCCCCTGTGCTTTAGGCTTAGCGACACCCACCGCTATTATGGTAGGCGTTGGTAAAGGTGCTGAAAATGGCATTTTGATAAAGGATGCCGAAAGTTTGGAACTGGCCAAAAAAGTAAATGCCATCGTTTTGGACAAAACCGGAACCATCACCGAGGGAAGACCACAGGTAACGGGCATTAAATGGCTGAACAATGAGGACACTGCAAAAGAAATCCTTTTGAGCATCGAAAAGCAATCCGAGCATCCATTGGCAGAAGCCGTAGTGAAGCATCTTGGCGATGTAGCGACCACCTCTTTATCCATGTTCGACAGCATTACGGGCAAAGGCGCAAAAGCAGACCATGACAACGAAACCTATTATGTAGGCAACAAAAAGCTATTGGCAGAAAACAACATTGCCATTGCCGGCGAATTACAAGACCAGGCCGAAGAATGGGGCAAACAGTCTAAAACCGTTATCTGGTTTGCAAACAGCAAAAAGGCTCTTGCTGTAATCGCTATCGCCGATAAGATTAAGGAAACATCGGTGCGGGCTATCCGGGAAATGCAGGAAATGGGCATTGACCTGTATATGCTGACCGGAGATAATGAAGCTACTGCAAAAGCCATTGCGGAGCAGACAGGCATCAAGCATTACAAAGCCGAAGTTTTGCCACAGCACAAAGCCGACTTTGTGAAAGAACTGCAAAGTAAAGGAAAGGTAGTGGCAATGGTGGGCGATGGTATCAACGACAGCACCGCATTGGCAACAGCCGATGTAAGTATCGCAATGGGCAAAGGCAGCGACATCGCAATGGACGTAGCCAAGATGACCATCATTTCGTCCGACCTGACCAAGATACCGCAGGCAATACGCTTGTCCAAACAGACCGTAGCCACCATCAAGCAAAACCTGTTCTGGGCGTTTATCTACAACGTAATCGGCATTCCGGTAGCGGCAGGCATCCTTTACCCTGTTAACGGCTTCCTGCTCAACCCGATGATTGCGGGTGCGGCAATGGCATTGAGCAGCGTGAGCGTGGTCAGTAACAGCCTGCGGTTGAAGTGGAAGAAATAAAACAGTAAATCTCACAAATCAAACAAGAAATTACACAACAATAACTAACTGAATAGTACGGAAATTTGCATTATCAGATAACTCTAAAATTTGTAAACAATGGAAAATAAACAATTTCAATTCAAGACGAACATCAATTGCGGCGGCTGTATCGCATCTGTAAAGCCGCACTTGGACAAGGCAGAGGGCATCTGCCATTGGGAAGTGGACACGGCCAACAAGGACAAAGTACTTACCGTGAAGTCCGAGGGCATTACCGAGCATGAAGTAATATCGACCGTGCAAAAGGCAGGCTTCAAAATAGAACCTTTGGATGCCTAAGCCAGCAACTTTTTGAAATGCCCTTTTTCCGACCGAATTTCCATGAGGTTGGGTTGATGAAAAAGGGCATTTTATCAATTCTGAAAAAAGGCGATAGGTTATTGCGTATATGGCATTATTTTTCCATATAGCAAAAAAAACGTAAAACGATATAAAAAACCAATCTAATTTGTAACTTTGTTGCGTTGAAAAATTATAGAATACATATAGGCATTTTGACATTGTTCTGTTTGGTTTTCTTTATGATACCAAGTCAGAGCTATGCCTGTTCCAAAAATTCAACAAAGACCGAGCAGTCTTCCTGCTCAAAGGAGAAATCCAAAAAATCAGAACATACAAAAGGTTGCAAGAGCAAATCCTGTAAAAAATGCAAAAGTGACAAATGCGGGGGCGGTTGTTCCCACAGCTCTTGCAGGTGCGGTGCTTCAACCACTTCCCTAAATGTCCCAACCGTAATCGAATTAAAGGCAAAAGATCACTTAGCAGCAGCTAAAAAGCAAAAATTCGCTTTCAAAGAAGCCTATTATTCTTCGGGCTTTTTTTCCATTTGGCTACCGCCTAAAATAAGCTAAATTTATGGCCTGCCAGCCATAGGTATGTCCTGTCAGAAGCCGCTTCGGCTTTTTGCAAATCCCTTATTTGTATCATTTATTTAAAGTTTAAAACAGAAATGGGCTTTCAATACTTCATTTCTAAAAAGTAATTATTATGAAATCATTATCAAAAATAGTGATGGTAATCGCCGTATTACTATCCTCAATGAATGGTTTCGCACAAATCAAAAATGCGAAAACAGAAACCGTAAAGATTTACGGCAATTGTGGTATGTGTAAAACCACCATCGAAAAAGCAGGTAACATAAAAAAGGTAGCCAACGTGGACTGGAACAAAGATACCAAGATGGCTACGCTCACGTATGACAGCGAGAAAACAAATCAGGATGAAATCCTGAAACGTATCGCTTTGGCGGGTTATGATAGTGAGAAGTTCCGTGCGCCGGATGACGTATATGCGAAACTGGCTGAATGCTGCCAGTACGATAGACCTTTGAAGACAATTGCCCAAAACAAAGGGGCGGCAATGGACATGAAAGTCGGACATGGCAATCACAACCACGGTGAAATGGCAGCACCCGCTAACAAGGATGCAGCTCAAAATCAATCACAGCTAAAAGCTGTGTTTGACAACTACTTTTCAGTGAAAGATGCTTTGATAAAAACCGATGAGGCAACTGCATCTGCCAAAGCCGCTGAATTGGCTGCATCCCTTAAAGCAGTCGATATGAACAAGCTTTCGGCAGAGGAACATACGGCTTGGATGAAAGTAATGCAGGACTTGACAGCTAATGCGGAAAGCATTTCAAAATCAAAAGACGTTGCAAAACAAAGAAGTGCTTTTGCGGCACTTTCGGGAAGCATCTACATACTGGCTAAAGTGTCTAAACAGGATACACCAGTTTATTACCAGCACTGTCCTATGTACAATGGAGGTAAGGGGGCCAATTGGCTAAGTAAAGAGAATGCCATTAAAAACCCATATTACGGCTCACAGATGCTTACCTGCGGCAGTACGGTCGAAACCATTAAATAACAGGTCGGAAAGCTATGGAACAGTATAGTGATATGGTGCAGGCTCTTAAAGACCTAAGACAACGTGGGTACAGTATTGATTTTAGTCTGTTGCCGGACTGCCTTTACTGTGCGTCAAAGAGCCTGAAACTAAAACCGGAGGATTTTACGGTTACGGAAACTCATAGGTTTGAAAGCCTCGACAGCAGTCCTGATAACAATGCCGTGATTTATGCCATATCGTCCAATGACGGTAAGAGCAAAGGGGTACTTGTTGATGCCTATGGTACTTATGCTGAAGAAATGACCCATGAGATGGTAAAAAAATTAAATGCAACATAACTTTTAAAATCCCTTGTTATGAAAAAATACACGTGTCCCATGCACCCGCAGGTGCTAAAAGACGAACCGGGCAAATGCCCTCTTTGTGGCATGGCATTGGTTCCCGGTGGCGGTACGTCAGCTTCTCATGAACACACGCCAGAACATGAGCATTCCGGGCATTCTCAACATGGCCATGATGACGAAAACTTTGATAAACATGAGGGGCATAATACAGGCGATTTCCTCACACGTTTTTGGATAAGCCTTGTCATTACAATCCCTATCCTGCTCCTGTCGCACATGATACAGCAATGGTTGGGTTTCTCCCTTGCTTTCAATGGCGATAAATATGTGCTGTTGGCATTGGGTACGGTGATTTATTGCTATGGAGGCTTACCGTTCCTAAAGGGAATGATTGGCGAGGTGAAAGCCAAAGCCATAGGGATGATGACACTTGTTGCCATTGCCATATCCGTAGCCTATGTTTATTCCGTAGCCGTTGTATTTGGCTTGCAGGGTATGGACTTCTTTTGGGAACTGGCAACCCTAATTGACATCATGCTGTTAGGGCATTGGCTGGAAATGCGTTCCCAAATGGCTGCTTCACGGGCATTACAGTCATTGGTGGCTTTGCTGCCCAACGATGTTACCGTGGAACGTGGCGGAGAAGCTGTAAAGATAAAGCTCGAAGACCTGCAAAGCGGTGAAACGGCTATCATAAAACCGGGAGAAAAAATTCCAGCCGATGGATTGGTACTGGAGGGGCTTTCGTATATCAACGAGAGTATGCTTACCGGGGAAAGTGTTCCCGTAAAAAAGGAAAAGGACGGAAAGGTCATCGCAGGCTCTATCAATGGCGATGGTGCGCTGAAAGTTAAGGTAACAGCCGTGGGAAAAGACAGCTACCTGAACAGGGTTATCAATCTTGTGCAGGAAGCGCAGGCTACTAAGTCTAATACACAGAACCTTGCGGACAAAGTTGCCAAATGGCTCACCTTTATTGCCATTGCCGTGGGCATAGGCACATTTGCCTATTGGTATGCAAGCAGTGGAGATATTGCCTTTGCGCTTGAAAGAATGGTGACGGTAATGGTAACGGCCTGCCCGCACGCATTGGGCGTGGCTATCCCGTTGGTGGTCGCCATTTCCACAACGCTTTCGGCGACCAATGGCCTGCTCATCCGCAACCGTACGGCATTTGAAACCACCCGAAAACTTTCCACCGTCATTTTTGATAAGACCGGAACGCTCACCAAAGGTTCCCATGCCGTAGAAAAGGTTATACCGTTAACAGACGAATATAATGCCGATGAGGTTATCCAGTATGCTGCCGCAGTACAGCAAAATTCGGAACACCATATCGCCAAAGGCATTATGGCTACATTGAAAGAAAAGAGCCTTGCCTTATGGAAGTCTGAAAACTTCAGCTATATGCAGGGCATAGGTGTTAAAGGTGTTGTGAACGGGAAAAATGTCGTAGCTGGCGGCCCGAATTATTTCACCGAAAACCACCTTTCCCTGCCGGAAATACCAAGCGAAATCAATCAGGAAGCCGAAACGGTCAACTTTGTCCTCATTGATGACCGGGTAATCGGCATCATTACTTTGGCAGACAGCATCCGTGAGGGGTCGGCACAGGCGATTGAGGAACTCAAAAAAATGGGCATCAAGTCCTTTCTGCTCACCGGGGACAACGACAGGATTGCTGCTGCCGTAGCCGGAAAATTGGGTATGGACGGGTATTTGGCTAATGTGCTTCCGCACAACAAGCAGGAGAAAGTAAAGGAGTTTCAGGCAAAAGGCGAAATCGTAGCAATGACTGGTGATGGTGTAAATGATGCACCTGCACTGGCACAGGCAGATGTGGGCATTGCCGTGGGTTCCGGTACGGACGTGGCTGCCGAAACAGCGGATATCATATTGGTAGACAGCGACCCGAGGGATGTGGTCAAACTGATTGACTTCGGCAAACTTACCTACAAAAAGATGGTACAGAACCTGATATGGGCGGTTGGCTACAACGTGGTGGCAATACCCCTTGCGGCAGGCGTACTCTATCCGAATTTTGTTTTAAGTCCCGCTATGGGTGCTGTGCTGATGAGTGTAAGCACCATTGTAGTGGCTATTAACGCAAGTTTTTTAAAAATCAAAAAATAAATAAAAATGAAAAATCTAACATTATCAATCATTGCTGTTATCATGGCATTTGTAACAGTATCATGCAATCAGGCATCCAACAAAAACGAGCAGTCTTCAAGTGATACTGCTGTTGTATCACAAGAACAGTCAGCTTCCCAACCAAAAGAGGATGATACGGTAGCTGCGCCCGTTGTGAGTGAAACTCCGAGCGGTCAGGAAGCAAAAGCAACAGGAAAAGAAGAAGCAAAAAACTTTTCTATTGCGCCCATAGTTACCGATTATCTGTCCTTAAAGAACGCCCTTGTTTCGGACGATGACAAAGCTGCCGCCAGTTCAGGGAAAAAGCTGTTAGCTACCCTGAATAAAGTGGACATGAAAGCCGTTCCTGCCGATAAGCACAAAAAGTACATGGACATAGCGGACGATGCTAAAGAACACGCAGAACATATCGGGGAAAATGTCGGCAACATCCACCACCAGCGGGAACATTTGGCCTCGCTTGGCGAAGATTTGAAAGACCTGATTGATTTGTTCGGTACATCGCAAACATTGTATCAGGACCATTGCCCGATGTTCAATGACGGTAAGGGTGCTGTTTGGTTCAGCGAAAACAAGGAAATCAAAAACCCTTACTACGGTTCTAAAATGCTGACCTGCGGTAAGGTGGAAAAAACAATTAACAGCAAATAAAATTCAGGGTTATGGAAAATATGCAAAACAGTCACCATGCGGGTCATTCCTCGGAGCATGGCACGCACAATACAAAACATGCTTCGGCCATGTACAAACGCTTTGCGGTGATGGCTGTAGCCATGTTCGCAGTGATGTATTTTATCATGTACGCCATGATTGACGGGTGGCAGAACCTGATACCCAATATCAACAATTTGTACATGACCCTGCTGATGACCTCGGCAATGCTGCTTATCGAATTAGCGATAATGAAAGTAATGTACCCCAACAGGAAGATGAATTGGGCGATAGCCATCATCTCGGTTGCTGTTGGCATCTTTTCATGGTTTGGTATCAGGGAACAAATCAATGTCGGGGACAAGCAGTTTGCAAAGGGTATGATACCCCATCACGCAGCAGCCATATTGATGTCCGAAAAGGCACACCTGACCGACCCGGAACTGATAGAGCTGCAAAAAAATATACTTAAAACCCAAGCGGAAGAAATTGAACTAATGAAGCGCAAGCTAAAAGAGTTTGAAGAAAGTAAATAATAAAATTTAAAAAAACAAGTTTGGACATGAACAAAATAATAATTGGCTTTATTTCCTTATTAACCCTGCTATTCACCGCTTGCGGTCAGGCGGGGTCAAATAAGGATGAAGCGGAACAGCAGCATTCGCAGGCAACTCCGGAAAGCAACGGACATACTACCCAAATAGGTGAATTGGTTCCATCGGATGAAGTCTGCATGGTCAACGATGCCTATATGGGCAAAAGGCAGTTTGACGTAAAATTTGATGGTAAAACCTATTACGGATGTTGCGAAATGTGTAAGGAACGTATTCCAAAAGATGCGACCGTGCGGATGGCGATAGACCCCTATTCCCATAAGCAGGTAGACAAAGCTAATGCGGTGATTGCTGTGACAGGAAATAACGGTGAAGTTTCTTATTTTGAAAACAAGGAGAATTATGCCAAGTATGTGAAAAAACAGTAGACACAAAAAGATGAAGCCACAATAAAATAATTATGACCATAAAGAAGAAAATCATATTGGGGCTGGCTGTCGTCCTGATTGCCATACAGTTCTTTCAGCCCTTACGGAACCAGGCGGTTGAAGTGCCAGCCACCCATATCGAAAGGGTGTACACCGTACCCCAAAATGTAAAGGCTATCCTTGTTCAGTCCTGTTATGACTGCCATAGCAACAATACCCATTATCCGTGGTACAGCCGTATCCAGCCCGGCGCATGGTACATGGCAGAGCATATAAAAAAGGGGAAAGAGGAACTCAACTTTAGCGAATTTGGCGACTATTCTGTCCGCAGGCAGCGAAACAAGTTCAGGGCTATGGCCGGGCAGGTTAAGGACGGGGAAATGCCATTGTCGTCATATACGCTAATTCATCGTAATGCAGTATTGTCACCGGAGGATAAGCAGGTTTTGATAGCGTGGTTTGGCACAATGGAAGACAGCATTAAATAAAATTTTTCAACGAATGAACAGATATAAAAAAATACCCATAAGAATATTGCAAACAGTGCTGATGCTGCTTTGCACGCAAACGCTGTTTGCACAGAGAGTAGTGCATTACGAGCTGTATGTAAAAGATACACTTGTCAACTATGCAGGTAAGCAAAAAAGGGCGATTGCCGTAAACGGGCAAATCCCCATGCCCACCCTTACCTTTACCGAGGGCGACACTGCCGAAATAGTGGTGCACAACCAATTGAAAGAAAGCACATCACTGCACTGGCATGGTGTGTTCCTGCCCAATAAAGAAGACGGTGTGCCCTGGCTTACGCAAAAGCCCATCGCACCGGGTACAACCTACACCTACCGTTTTCCGATTATCCAGCATGGCACGCACTGGTATCATTCGCACTCAGGCTTGCAGGAGCAGATAGGCATGTACGGTAGTTTTATCATGAAAAAAAGAGGCGACGATAAAACCTTTAGAAAAGGAATTGACGATTTGCCGACCGTCCCGATTATATTAAGTGAGTGGACAAATCTTAACCCGGATAACATCAACCGTATGCTACACAATGCAAATGATTGGGCGGCCATTAAGAAAGGTGCTACGCAATCGTACGTTGAAGCTATTAAGGAGGGAAAATTAGGCGTAAAGGTAAAAAATGAGTGGAAACGGATGCTGGCGATGGATGTCAGTGATGTTTACTATGATAAAATCCTAATAAATGGTAGCCATAGCACCGATTTGAAAACAATTGGTGGTAAAAAGCTAAAAGCAGGTGACAAAGTCAGATTACGCGTTTCCAATGGCGGGGCGTCTTCGTATTTCTGGCTAAGATATGCTGGAGGGAAAATTACAGTAGTAGCGAATGATGGAAATGATGTTGAGCCTGTAGAAGTGGATAGATTAATCATTGCAGTTTCTGAAACTTACGATATTGTAGTGACTATCCCTCAAGATGGGTTAGCATATGAGTTTTTAGCAACAACCGAGGACAGAACACAATCAGCAAGCTACTTTATAGGTGATGGGGTCAAACAGCTTATTTCCCCGCTCCCACGATTGAAGTATTTCGAGGGGATGAAGATGATGAACGATATGATGAAAATGAATGGCGATTTGGACGATATGGGCATGAAGATGAGCCTGAACCAAATGGACATGAATGTAGTGATGTATCCCGAAATTACCGGAGATGCAGCAAAGAAATCAGACCACAGCAAGCATGAAGGTATGAACATGGATGACGACCCTAACCGTTACAACGCTAATGCCTTGGGAGACATCAAAACATTAAATTATGCTATGTTGCAATCGCCTTACAACACCTCCCTTCCAAAAGATGCGCCTGTAAAAGAGTTGAAGTTCACACTTACTGGCAACATGAACCGCTATGTATGGAGCATGGATAATAAAATACTTTCGGAAACGGACAAAATACCTGTAAAAAAAGGAGAAATCCTACGGATTACCATTTATAATAATTCGATGATGCGGCATCCTATGCATCTTCACGGATTTGATTTTAGGGTGATAAACGGAAAAGGCGAAAAATCGCCGCTTAAAAATGTGTTGGATATCATGCCTATGGAAACGGATACCATTGAGTTTTTAGCAAATGAGGAAGGTGATTGGTTCTTTCATTGCCATATATTATATCACATGATGGCGGGAATGAACAGGGTGTTTGAAGTTGGAGACTACAATAACCCCTATTTACCTGACAAGGCAAAAGCCTATAAAGAATTGCAAAGAGAAAGTAATATGCCCCATTTTATGGCACAAAACGATTTTGCAACCAATGGTAATGATGGAGAAGCTATGCTAATGAATGCACGCTATCAATTAGGAACAGAATGGCGCTTAGGCTATAATAGTATGCACGGGTATGAAGTAGAAACTCACTTAGGTAGATACATTGGAAAGATGCAATGGTTCATGCCCTTTGTAGGTTTTGATTTTCGTTACCGGAAAATGGGAGAAGATGAGCACGAAAAGAACATATTTGGACAAACCAACAAGAAAGACACCCGCAAGGCGTTCAGTTTAGGGTTTATGTATACGTTACCTATGCTGGTCAATTTCCAGGCAGAAGTATATCACGATGGAATTGTAAGATTGCAGTTAATGCGCGAAGATATTCCAATTTCAAAAAGATTAAGAGGTGGCTTCATGGTAAATACCGACTTAGAATATATGGGGGAGCTTAGGTATATCATCAATAAAAATATAGGTATACGTACCCACTATGATAGTGATATGGGATTTGGTGTAGGGCTTGCATTGACATATTAAAATAAAATACCGGATGGTTGTAAACTGCAAACCGTAAAATTACGGCAAAATACAGTGGGTGATGCGGGGTATAATTCGTTTGGATTAACCTGCATCATACTACAACCCATCAGACAATACAACAGTTCCACCACCAGCATCATACTGGTTGTTCTTTCATGTAGTTGCATGGGCTAATACGAGCAGTATTAGCATTTCTATATTAATCAGTATCATATTTATCAAAATGAAACGAATGGATAAATTTTACAATGAAACATATCTTAAATTGGAAACAGAAATCCAAGAACTGGAGATTGAAAACGATAACCCGGTACAACGGACAGAAGCCATTATATACCGGATTGTGGAATGTCTGTCCGAAATTAAAGATTATGTTTTGAAACGAGGATTTACAAATGTTGATGAAGAAATCCGATTTTTTAAATATCAAAAGCCAGTCATTGTTTCAAAATTGATTTATTATAATGCCATTTACAAAATCGAGACGAGGAAGCCCTACGGGGCTAAGCGCATTAGAAAATATCTTAAAAAAGAATTGAAGAAGCTAAAAAGGTTTTTCGACAATAACATTGATTTTTATAAATATTACCGAAGCAACAACTCGTTTCTTGACGAGAAAATGTTTGTTCGGGGCAAGCACGATATAAAACTGTGGCTGGATACCTATTATTTTCAGTCCGACCAATCTTTTTCTACTTCCCACGATTATAAGGTAGCCAAGATAATGGCGAATGATTTGATACAGGTGTATCTCGAAGACCAGCTTTACTGCACCTACAAGCGTTTGTTTATAAAACGAACTGCTATTTCGGGGCTGAACTGGACAGGTAGTAAAGCTGCTTTGACAGAACTCATTTACTCCCTATACTACCAAAGCGTTCTCGATAATGGCAATACGGATATTAGGTTGATAGCGGAATATTTTGAAAATGCCTTTAATATTGATTTGGGAAACTTTTACCATACCTATCTCGAAATACGCAACCGGAAACGAAACCGTACCAAATTCCTTGATGCACTGCGGGATAACCTTATTAAGAAAATGGATGAGCAGGAGGAAAAATAATGACAGCGATAGAAAGAGAAACGGCGGACTTGCAGATCCGCCGTTTCTTTTAAAATTCTTCGCTTCTTGGTTACGAGGGAAGCCTGAATCTATCGTTATGCTTTAAAAGATACTTTAGTTATTTCTTATCTTTTGCTTTCTGAAAATGTTCCCGTTCCATTCTCAATAATTCTTCAAACAGCTTGGTTGCCTGCTCAATTGAAAACTGATGATTATTTTCAATTCTTACTGTACCAACCATAGCACCATTTGTCGGTTCAACCTTTTCGTAAAAATTATTAGTATGGTAAAGAACCTGCCCCACATCAAATTTCTTCAAACCCTCTACGCTTACGCCAAGCGCAATAGCTACTTTTTCCAATCGTTCGTCATCCACGTTCTCGGTTTGTTCCAATTTAGATACAGCTTGCTTGGTCACACCCATACGCTCTGCCAAATCCTTTTGCGTAATACCTACCAATCGCCTTGCACTGCCAATTTTTATACCCATGTGGTTTTTCCCCTCCAAATACACGGTTTCTTTTTCTTTTTCCATTGTTATTTTACGAATGATTTTTTTGGTTTATAAATAATTCCAGTTTCTCCCGCTCACTTTGCAACAACCGTTCGTATAACTCGATTACTTTATCTAACGGATTAATATTCTGCGTACTATTCTCACCATGTTGAACAGTACTATCTTTATAACTGTTGATATTATAAATAGCTCGTTCCACATCAAATTTCTTAATGAGGTCAGGGGTTACGCCTAATGCAAAAGCAAATCGTTCCAACATTTCCGGCTCTAAAACAGCTTCCCGTTCTATGGCAGAAATTTGTGGCTGGCTCATACCCAATTCATTAGCAAGCACTTCTTGCTTAATGCCCAAGTAAATACGGATACGCTGCGCATTTCTGCCCTGATGGTTTTCTTCCAGCGTTTCCAAAACGTGTACTTTGTCTTCCTCTTGCATATTTCATTGTCATTTGATAGCGTAAATATAATAAAAGACAACCAAAAAAGCATAATAGACAACCAAAATTACTTCAAAAAAATCTCCATTTCAACGTTATTTGGAACAAATAACTAATAGTGAGAAGATTGACAAACAATTATAAACAATATTACTTCCTTTCCCCAACGGGAGGGATAAAAAGCGATGTTTTGTTCTTCTCAAAGAAATTCAGCCTCCGCTGCATCATCAAAAGCCCGGATTAGCACGTCCTGCAACCATACTCGGAGCAATTAATCATTTCCCAATAACCATAATTTATAAACCCAATGGCGAATAAACTTATTCGTAATAGGATAACGATTTTTATAGCCTGCCATAACCCGGAACTGGTAACGGGCGGCAGGCACTTCCTAATTCTAATTTGTTTCATGTTGTTTGGTGTCGGCATAGCCCGTCCGCAGTCCCGAGAAGTCGGGACTGCAAACAACCAAAACATCACCGCTTTAAACATCGGCGACCAAATCCCTGATGCTCTTTGGAACACACCTTTGCAGGTGGTGAACCACCCGCAGGACAAAAAAAACATCACCCTTGCCGATTACAAAGGCAAGCTGATAATATTGGATTTTTGGAGTACGTGGTGCGGTACTTGTGTAGCTGCATTGCCAAGACTTCACGAACTGGAAAAGGAGTTTAAAGACGATGTTATCATTTTACCGATGGCAGACCAGAAAGCCAACGAAATAAAAGCATTCTTAAAGAAGAATCGAGTACTTTCCCGATTAAACTTGTTTTCAGTTACCGATGACAATACATATAAATTCCATTTCCCTTACACCATGTTGCCGCATGAGGTATGGATTAGCAAATCCGGCGAAGTACAAGCTATTACACACTCATCTGATGTAACAAAGGAAAATATTACTTCGGCATTGAAAGGCAATGCAAATAGCATTGCACAGAAAAAGGACAACCTTACCTATGATGACACACGTCCATTACTGCTTAATAATAATGGTGCTGACGGGGATTTTTTTGTTAGCAGAAGTATTATTACGTTAGCCATAGAAGGCATTCCTCGTTCAAATGCTCTACCAAAAGTGAACGAAAAAGAGAGCACCTTTCGGGTACTATCTACCAATGCTGACATCCGCCGTATGTACGAACTTGCATTTAGAGAATTGCTAACAATGCCACCTAACCGGACAAAGCTGGAGTTGAAGGAACCATTTTCTGTTTCGGAGAAAAGGTTTTTACAGGATAAGTATTGCTACGAATGGATTGCCCCATTGTCAGTATTGAAGCACTTTCCCCAAAAAGTACAGGCTGACCTCAATTATCACTTTGGCATAAATGGGCGTATGGAAAAACGTAATACAAAATGCTATACCATTAAGATTATAGGGAAAACGACAATAATCCCCAATAAACCCGAAGACGGCTTACAATACCTTTCGGCTTGGGTAAACAAGACCAATAAAGATATACAGCATATTCCTGTTGTAAATGATTTTACTGACCAAAAAATAGCCATCCCAAAAATAGCACATGCTATTGAGGATGTGGAAGCTGTTAACAGGCAACTTAAACCATTCGGTATTGCCATCGTGGAAGATGAAAGAGTGCTGGATTTTTTTGTCATTTCTGAACTATAAACCAAACTACTCAATGAAACGAACAATTACTTTTTTACTCATACTTTTTTCAGTTACCAATACCATTGCCCAAAACATATCCAACATTCGGGGTAAGGTAGTCAATAATGAAAATGGTCAGCCCGTAGCAGGTGCTACGGTCAAATTGTTGAACCGCAGTCAGAATAACACCGTACAAACTGATGAAGACGGAAATTTTGAATTTACAAATAAAGCATTCCCTTTAGCAGTTAGTGTTAGTTACATTGGATTAGCAGATACGACATTTGTCCTTTCTGCTGCTCCACAAAACCCATTGACGGTGCACCTAAATCCGGCAAGCAATACTTTAAGCGAAGTAGTGGTATCCACGGGTATTCAAAAAATACCCAAAGAAAGAGCCACAGGGTCATTTGACCATATCGACAACGAATTGTTTAATCGTCAAATCTCTACCGATGTATTGAGCAGGTTGGACGGTATTGCCAGTTCAGCAATGTTTGATAACAGACCCGGTGTAGGCAGTAACAATTTGAGCATACGAGGTCTAAGCACTATTTTTTCCAATACGAAACCATTAATCATACTGAATAATTTTCCCTACGAGGGCAATATAAATGATATTAACCCGAACGATGTGGAAGATATTACCATTCTAAAGGATGCAACCGCAGCCTCTATATGGGGCGTAAGAGCCGGAAACGGTGTAATCGTTATAACGACCAAGAAAGCCAAACGGAACCAGCCGCCTGCCATATCGTTTAACAGCAATATGACTCTTATTCAAAAGCCGGATATGATGCAACTGCCTTATATGTCTTCTGCGGATTATATAGGTGTCGAAAAAATGCTTTTTGACAATAACTTTTACGATGCCAATGAGCAGTTAGGCTACGTGCCATTATCCCCCGCAGTGGAATTAATGTATAAAAATAAACACGGGTTACTAACCGATGCCGCATTGCAACAAGGGCTGAACGAATTAGCGCAATACGATATACGTCGGGAATTGAATAAATACGTTTACAGGAAAGGGCTAAACCAGCAATATTCCCTAAACGTGAGTGGGCAGAGCGAAAATGTAAGCTATTATCTTTCTGGTGGCTATGATGACAATACCAGCACCACCGATGGAGGTTATAAACGGTATAATCTACGTTCTGACAATACGTTTCGACTTTCCAAAAAATTGAGTTTGGATGCCGCCTTGTTTTTTACCCATACCTTCACAAACGCAGGAAGACCTACCAATTTTTCTTCGTTACCTTATGCCCGTATTGCGGACGAAAATGGAAACGCTTTACCAATAGACCGATATTATCGGTCAAACTATATTCAGGAAACAAAACAAAATGGATTATTAGATTGGACGTATCGTCCATTGGACGAAATAAACCTCATCAACAATAAGCAGAAAACAAACAGCCTGATATTGAATACAGGGCTGAATTATGACATTGGCAAAGGGCTGATTGTAGAAATCAAATACCAATATGAAAACGCACAGGGAGCAGGAAAAGATATACGGAGCATGGCATCCTATTATACCCGTGATAGGATAAATACCTATACACAGGTTGGTACGGATGGAGCGTTATTCCGCCCAATACCTTTGGGCGATATCTTAAATGAATCAACAAACAGCTTCACGTCGCAATCTCTCCGTTTACAACTGAATTACTCCAAAACTTGGGATAAACACCAGCTAACAGGTCTTGCTGGAGCAGAGGCTCGTCAGGCAAACACCACTCTAACACAGTCTACACAATATGGTTATAATCCCCATATTTTGACGACTATCGCAGTTAATTACGATACTGATTATACTTTGTACAGTCCCACAGGTGGAATTGCAAAAATTCCAAATCCATATTTTACATCCGAAACTAACGATAGGTTTATATCCTTTTTTACCAATTGGGCTTATACGTTTGATAACCGCTATAATCTTAACATTAGTGCAAGACAAGATGGCTCAAATCTGTTTGGAGTAAGGAGCAATCAACGGTTTACCCCACTTTGGTCGGTTGGTGGTAGCTGGCATCTGACGAATGAACGGTTTATCAATATTACATGGCTTGACCTGTTGAAGCTAAGGACGACTTTCGGTTATAGCGGTAACCTCAATCGCAATGTTTCGGCTCTGCCCACAATGCGTTATTACAATGGTGGAAATTTAATAAATACGCCTTATGGTGTATTAGTTAATCCACCGAACGAAAATCTTCGTTGGGAAAAGAACGGGCAGTTCAATGTAGGGTTTGACTTTGCTGTTTTAAAACAACGTTTAAGCGGTACATTTGAATACTATCACAAGAAAAATACCGTCCTTATTGGTTATATGCCTATCGACCAAACCACAGGTGCAATAGGTTCCTTAAGTAGCCGAGGGTTCACTTATCTTGGAAATTCGGCTTCCATGACCGGAAACGGAATAGATATACAATTGCATAGTGTCAATATCCGTAAAGCATTTGAATGGCGGACAGACTTGCTGTACAGTACCGTAAAAACTAAAATAACGGAATATCTTGCCGAGACAAGAGACCTCAATAATTATCTTAATAGCGGATTGGTTATTTCGCCCATCATTGGAAAACCCGCCTATTCTATTTTTGCATTTCGATGGGCTGGTCTTGACCCCGAAACAGGCGACCCTATGGGCTACCTTCATGGCGAAGTAAGCAAAGATTATGCAGCCATCCGCAACGAAACCACACCAGAAGAACTGATTTATTATGGCTCCGCCACTCCTACACATTTCGGTGCTTTAAGAAATACGTTCTCATGGAAAGGGTTAAGTCTTTCATTCAATATCAGCTATAAATTAGGGTTCTATTTCAGGAGAAACAGCGTGTACTATAACGCAATATTCAATGGCACAGGTTCGCATTCGGATTTTAGTCTAAGATGGCAAAAGCCGGGTGATGAAGTCACCACACAGATTCCGTCAATGGTCTATCCGAATAATAACAATCGGGATGGCTATTTTTATCCACGTGCCGAAGTGCTGATTTCAAAGGGAGACAATATACGCTTACAGGACATCAACCTTAGTTACCAAATTAAATCATTGGAAAACAAATGGAAACTGAAAAGATTGGAGGTATTGATGTACGCTACCAATTTAGGGACGATATGGAAAGCGGATAAACATAACGTCGACCCGGAATTTGGAGATTTATCACCACTAAGAACTTTTTCATTTGGTTTAAGAGCAGGCTTTTAAAATTTAGAAACTATGACACGATATATAATAATATTACTGTTTACAATAATCACATTTTCAGGATGTGAAAAATATTTGGACGTTAAACCGGATAAATCGCTTGTCGTACCGACCACGGTTGCAGACCTTAGAGCATTATTGTATAACACATCGAGAATGAATAGCTGGTATCCCTCAATTCAGGATGGTGCTACGGATAATCAATTTGTACAAACAGAAAATTTGAATAGATTCACTTCATTAACAGCAAAAAACATCTATACATGGAATGATGATGTATTTAACGATGATGAAACCAACGAATGGTCGATGATGTATGCAGCAATCTACTCATGCAATTTGATTTTGGAGCAGTTGGAGAAAATTGAACCTGTTCCGGTAGAAAAAAACCAAATTGAGGGAGAGGCTTTGTTTTTCCGCTCCTTTGCATTTTACAATGTTGCCCAGCTTTGGGCAAAACCTTATGAGAAAAATACGGCACAAACAGACTTAGGTATTCCACTAAGGTTAAAATCTGATATTGGTGAGAAATCTATAAGGTCATCGGTTGAAGAAACTTATACTAAAATTACCAATGACTTGAACAGGGCTGTTATACTTTTATCCGTCAATAGCCCATATAAAACAACACCAACGAAGCAGGCTGTCTATGGACTGTTAGCCCGCATATACTTATCAATGGAAGACTATGATAAAGCACTATCTTACGCAGACACTTGTTTAAGCTATTCAGATGCTTTACTTGATTACAATACATTAACAATGGGGTCGGCAACCTCATTCCCGATACCTCGCTATAATGAAGAAATAATTTTTCATGCTAACGATTTTGGGCGTATGGTGATGAGCATTACCTATGGAAGAATTGATAGCAACCTATATAAGTCTTATGAATCGAACGATATTAGAAAAACAGCTTTCTTTAGAAACAGAGCGGGCTATTATTCCTTTAGGGGAAATTACGATGGCAATTCAGGAATGTGGTTTGCCGGAATTTCTACCAACGAAATCTATCTGATAAAAGCTGAATGTGAAGCAAGAGCAGGAAATATTACCACGGCTTTACAGACCGTAAACGAACTATTAAAAAATCGCTATAACAGCACATTTATTCCATTCAGTTCGGACAATGATGAAACTGTATTAAGGTTTATCTTGGATGAGCGAAGAAAGGAATTAATATGGCGGGGATTACGGTGGTCGGATTTAAGACGATTGAACAAGGACAGCCGTTTTTCAAAAACGATAACAAGAAATATTGATGGAAAGATTTATACATTAGAGCCAAACAGTCCAAAGTATGTCTTTCCCATACCCAATAGTGTGATACTTAACAACGGTATGCAACAAAACGAGCGGTAACAAGGTTCAGCATAATACCGCTAATAATTATTATTCTATCCTTGTATATATAGACGAAATAACTGTATTCATATCAGGGTGTTCAGTATCTCCAATGAGTGGTTTTGCCTTAATAGCACACAATATATCATTTCCCGTTATACACGGAGGTGCTGTACTACCATTTTCATTAACAAGTGCGAAATTTTCTGGGTTGGAGATGTTACCATCTCCCGTTTCATCTGTATAGGCAAACCATTTTTCTCCAGCAAGACTGGCGTTTTTCATTACCGAAAAGGACATTGTTACAGATGCAATGGTTACCGCTGCCAGTGCAAATAGGTTATTTTTTATTTTTTTCATCATTTTAAAATTTTGAGGTTGAAGAAATGGTCTTTTCCTTTGGATGATTAAATCTAATTAACGAAAGTATTCTCTAAATAGAGTGTGAACATGGGATAATCCTTGTTCACACTCTTTCAAATTATTTACTGAAAAAGCTATTGCAGCTTTCTTTCTCTGTCGTCAATAACAGTACCTAAATTGGGATGTTCTTCACCACCAATCATCACAGGTTGAGCCTTAACCGCACAGATTTCGTCACTTCCTTCAGGACACGTAGGCGGATTAGCGCCATCACTTGGCGTGAGTATATAATTTTCAGGATTGTTGGGATTTCCATCTCCGGTTTCATCAGTGTACTCAAACCATTTTTCTCCTGCAAAACTGGCGTTTTTCATCACGGTAAACGACATGGTTACAGCTGCAATGGCTATTGCTACTACAGCAAATAGGTTCATTTTTAATTTTTTCATCGCTTTAAAATTTTGATGTTAAAAAATACTTTTTTATATGTCTTTTGGCAGACGCGCCCTCGGTAGCTTCGCCTCCGGCGTTGCTACCTCGTAATTTATGCCATAAGTAAAGCCCCAAAATGCTTAGGGAAAGGAAAAAGAGATTAAAGAAAAAATGCTGTGTCCAGTTCATACCACTTATCACCGAACCACACCCGCATGGTAATTTTTCCCATGCACCCATAAGAGCCACAGCGATATATGCTGTAAAAGCGGTCATTAATACGGTAGATAGTATTAGACCTGCTTTGCGATACTTTTCCATTACCAATGCCAGCACTGTTATTAACTCCAATGCCGGGAGCGAGTATATTAGGATATATCCTATGCTATCTGAAAAAGGTTGGCGGAGAATGCCTCCTTTAAACGCTGTAAAGTCTGTTATTTTATCGATGCCTACGGGTATCCAAAGAAGCAGCAAAAGAATAATAACGACATTGAGTGTTATCCGTTTTCTTTTGATTTGGTTTTGATATGTAGCTGCTGTTTCCATTGTCTTTGTATCTTAATGATGGTTATCACCATCCTTTGATACAAAGTTCATCAAAGCCGTAAGCGTGTGAAAGACAAAATCGGTAAATATTGAGCAACTTTGTGTAAGAAATTTTCCGATTTTATCAATTTCGGGGAAATTCCGTTACCTGCGTTTCAGGTATTGCTCTAAAGCAGTACGAAATGGACGTTCATTGGTGTAGCCAACTTCCATATATACGTCTTTTATAGCTTTCCCTTGTTTTTCGATGAGGAACAAGGCGTGAGAAATGCGCAATTCGGTAATAAAATCCTGTACGCTTATGTGGTACTGGTGTTTGAAGATATTGAGCAAAGTACGTTCCGTAACGAAAAAGTATTCTGAAAGGAATTTTATGGTAAGCGCATTATCACAATAATGTTCCTGGATATAGGCTTTGATTTTATAAGCAAGGTCGGCTTTTTGGTCTTCTAACATTGTGTCGTAATGCTCCAGAAGGTAGCTGATATACTTGCGGAGATTGCCATCCAATGCCCCGATATTGGTCTGTGAATAACTGTATATTTTATACAGCCATCGGTGTATCTTCCTGTCCATCCTGCATTGGTACATGGTGTCGTAGGTGCGGTTATCGTGTTTAAAACGATGCAGGACGTTTTGGATATTAGGGTAGTTATGGTACATGCTTTCTATCCATTCAGGCAAAATACTTACCACGAGACAGATATGCATGCCTTTTTGGGCATAGGCGAAATACCTGCCCGAATCGTAATAGGACATGAGGAAGCTGTTAGGCTGCGTTTTTATAATCGGCTTACGGCTTTCAGTCATATACAACAATGTGCCTTTGAGCATAAAATAAAGGTACAGTTGCCGCTCTTGAATGTCGAAAGGAATATAAACAGGGTTGCTTACATTAAGCTGCACTAAATCTATAAAAAAAGGACTGTTTTTAATTTGCTGGCTCAATAGTTCATAATACGGCAGCGTAAAGCCCTGCCTTTGGACAGCGAAAGGTAATGGGTATTTGCTCCACTCCGGGAGGTCGTTGGGATTGGCTATCCACCTTTTAAATTCGCTTTCTATTTTTAGGATATAAGGTATTTCCATAGGCGGTAATTTATTCTCCTATCGGATGCCTTAATAAATTCCGCCCTCTTACTTCAATTCCACTTTTACGGTAAGGGGTTCCTGTAATCAAACGGATGGAATTTGATATAGGCTATACAAATCTGAACCATTCAAATGAATAAAAAACCCAAGTTGGGTAGAACTTGGGTAAAATTTTTTTCAAACAATTGAAGCAAGTGGGAAAGAAAGTGTACCGGGGCGTGCCACCGTCTGCATTTAACCACCGCACAGAGGACGACCCAAAAATGCAACCGGGTCGGGCTATCCGCTATATCTTTTGCGGATCTTAAAGGACCACAAAAGGATGTCGCTGCTATCCCTCACGCAATATGCCATTTAGTAAACTAATCATCTTACTTGCCTCTGCGCTCATTTTGGAAAAGGCAAACCATTTCTTACCCAAATCCTTTAGTGATGCGCCGATGTGGTATAGTTCCGTACCGTCAATAATGAGGAAACGGTCATGGGCATGGGCAAATGCGTGTACATTGATAGCCGGATATTGACTGTTGTAGCGTTGTAAATCGAGTTGTAATTGATTACTGATATTTTTGGTGTAAATAGTGGCAGATACGGATTGCCCACGCTTTCCGAGTAGCGTTAGCACCGTATCATCCACATAGTTGTCTATAAGGATAATTGACCTTTGTGCGCTCCGTATAATATCGGCGACAAAGGTATAGGCATCAAATATCTGCCCGTCATAGAAAATACCTTTATCACTGTGCAGCTTCCCGCTTTCCAAAGCCTTAAAGATTTCCTCAAATTTGCCGTCCGCTTCAATCTGTTTGAGTTCGATTTTATCCATCCGGGAGAACAATGCGGCATTTCCGATTAACAATCTGCGCATTTCCACAAAGGCATTCATAATCTCGATGCTGACCTTTACAGCTATCTCGCTGCGCAAAACGGCGGACAGCATGGCGACCCCTTGCTCGCCAAAAACATAGGGCAGGTAACGCCTGCCGCCGTAATTTAAACTTGAGGTTCCAATTTGGAACCTCAAGTTTTCAGCTTCTTCTTCTGTTAATTGAAAGCAGAATGATTGGGGAAACCGCTCTATGTTTCTTTTTACGGCTTTGTTAAGGTTTTTTGTTTCGACCTGGTACAACTTGGCAAGGTCGCTGTCCAACATAACCTGTTTGCCCCGTATTGTGTAGATAAGGTTTTCTATTTCCTTTCGGCTTATGATTGCGTTGCTGTTCATCTCTTTTTATATGTGCTGTTGTCAAATTCAAACGATGTTTCATAGGTATCTTTCAGTACGATACGGGCATCAAACTTTTTGCCTGCTTTGCTTTTCATCCCTTTGATAAGGCTGGTCGTTCCTTTGTTTACGAGGCTCTCCACTTCGTTAAGGCTCAACCGTACCCCGCAGATATTGCGGAACAAAAGCCAGTTGCACGCTTCATCGGGACATTTGACCACCTTATCCCTGATGAGCAGTTTATGGGCTTTGCACTTTTGGCAGGTCAGTTCGTGCTGCTTTTCGCCCGCAATGCTGATGCTCAACAGTTCCTGCGTAACGGCCGAGGCGTAGGCTTCCATGGATTGGTGAAAATCCATAGCATCTGCCTCGTTGTTTTCAATCTTCTGCAAAGCCATTTCCCATTCGGCGGTCATAGCTACATCGGCAATTCTTTTGTCCTTTACAGCATCATAAACCTGCAATCCTTTTTCGTTAGGAACAAGGGATTTCTTTTCACGCTTGATATAATCCCGCTTAAAAAGCGTTTCGATTATTGCCGCTCTTGTAGCGGGTGTTCCAATGCCAATGCCTTGCAAGGCTTTACGCTCATCTTCATTCGCTATTTCCTTTCCGGCATTTTCCATTGCCGACAATAGTCCGGCTTCGGTAAACAGCACAGGTGGTTTTGTTTTCTTTTCCAAACAGGAGGCTTCTTTGATTTTCAATTCACCGCCTTTTTTCAGTTCGGGCAAATCCTGTATCGGTTCGGTATCTTCGTCCGAAAATGTTCCTTTGATCGAACGCCAGCCCGCTTCCAAAACTTTACAGCCTTTTAGCATAAAATCGTAGTGTGATACTTCCAATGCTATATCCGTTATTTCTTTAATGCAAGGCTGAGAGATAGCTTCGAGCAGTCGAAAGGCAATCATATCATAAACCTTTGTTTCGTCGGCATTGAGTGCAGACGGCACTTTGTCCGTGATGAGTATTCCGTGGTGGTCTGTTACACGCAGGTCATTCACGACACGTTTATTGAAGCGACCCCATTTTAATTTAGAAATAGCTTGCTTAAAGTTATCATTGTCCTGTAACGCTCTTACAAGATTAGGTATCTCACTCCACATATCTTCGGGTATATATTTGCTTCCGGTACGTGGATAGGTAATAAATTTCTTTTCATAAAGGTTCTGGGCAATATTGAGTGTTTGCTCTGCCGACAGGTTCAGCTTTTTATTGGCTTCTTTTTGCAAGCCTGTGAGATCAAAAAGCAAGGGGGGTTGCTCCGTGGTGTTTTTGTTTTCCACAGATATGACCGTTGCGGTTCCGTGTCTTTGGACCAGTCGTAATGTATCTTCCGCAAGCTTTTGTTCGTTCCATTTGGTTTTTGAGATACTCTTAAAATCAATATTCTCTTTGCGGTGCAATAGCTGAATTTGCCAATACTTTTTAATAGCGAAATTTTTATTTTCCAGATAGCGTTTACAAATCAAAGCCAATGTAGGTGTTTGCACCCTGCCCAGCGAATAAATGCCGTTGCCAGCGGCTATACTCAATGCCTGTGTCGCATTGATGCCGATCAGCCAATCGGCACGGCTTCTGCCTTGTGCAGCCTGAAATAAGCCGTCAAATTCTTTACCGTCTTTCAGGCTGTCAAACCCTTGCTTGATTGCTTTTTCAGTAAGCGAGCTTATCCAAAGCCGCTGAAAGGGCTTACGGCATTTCAGATATTCATAAATGTACCGAAAGATAAGTTCACCCTCACGACCTGCATCGGTAGCTACGATAATACTGTTGCTTTTATGGAATAGCTCCTTGATGACTTTCAGTTGCTTTAATGCTCCAGTATCGACTGTATAACCTTTGTCTTTTTTGACCTTACGAACAGTCAAAATAAACGGATTCGGGAGTATCGGCAAGGAAGCCTTGTCAAATCCCGAAATCCCATAATCTTCGGGCATTCCCAAACCGATAAGGTGTCCGAATGCCCACGTAACGAAATAGCCATTGCCCGTTAGATAACCGTCCTTTTTTTCGGAAACACCCAACAAGCTGGCTATTTCCCTTGCTACGCTTGGTTTTTCTGCGATAATTGTTTTCATACCTAACTCACTTTCCTACCCTTTGATTTTGCAGGTGCTTTGGGTTTGTTCTGTTGCTCCTGTTGCTTTTCGTTTTTCGGTCTTTGCTGCCCTTTCTGTAGAGGCTCTTTGATATTCTTGGTCGCTTCGTTGGTCTTGCCCTCGGAATTGACGGCAATCTGCGTTTTATGGGCTTCTGTAGGTTTTATCCGTTCCTTGTATTGGTTGGGAAACTCAAAGTTGGTTTTTCCTGTTTCCTTGTTGAATGTGATATAGCCGTTATAAGTTTGCCCTTTCTTATCGACCAAATTCGGAATGTAAACTGTTTGACCGTCTTTGAACTTGTTGTATTGTTCATCCTCCAGTTCCTTTCCCCTAAAGGTTTTCGGGGCTTCCTGCGACCTGCTTTGCTGATTGTCCTGTTGGCTGTTTTGGGTTTGCCTGTTATTGTTGCTTCGGTCAAACAGAAATTCCACATACCGTTTATCCGCATTGAACTGTACGTTTGCATCAAAGGGAGTACCTTTTGTAGAAATCATTCCCTCAATGAACAGGGGTTTGCCCTCCACTAAGGTTTGTTTTTGTTCGTCATTTAGTTTTATACCTTTAACCTCATCGGGGATTTTGATGAAATCTGTTTTCAAAGCAATCAGCTCATTGGTAAGCCGGTCCACACTAATGATGGACGGCATCAATTCGCCTGTTTTGGAGTCTATCAGATCGACCACACGCCCCATATTGCCTGTTTGACGTAAGTTCTGTTTGTCCTCGTCTGAGAACTTGTGTCCGAAAAACTCAAAGTTTAAGTTGGGTTCACGCCTGATACCGTGTACCGCTGCCACAACGTCCCCCTCCGGGGTGGACTGTAAAGACAAGCGGGCATCTGTACGGACGACCGCACCGCCAAGATTAACGCTTATAGGTACAAGCTCATTGGTCTTGTAACCCCTCAATAGTGGGTCAAGGAGGTTCTTTTTCTCAAGGTATTCCTTGCTTAATCCGAGATTGTTCATTGTTTCCCAATCAATCTGTTCCGGCTGGAAGCGGTACTCGCTTGTTTCCGGGGTTGTCTCTGTTTTTGTCATATCATTTTTATTTTCTTGTTTTTGCTCTTGTTCGGGTTCATTTTTCACTTCATGCTTTTCCATTTTCTTTTTGCCTTCGGCAGTTGGATTGTTTATCTGATTCTGAAATTCTTTTGCTTTCTCTACGGCTTCGTCAGCCGAAACTTTGAAAAGAGCAAATTTGGTAGGGTCTTTTAACTGCCTCCAAAAATTGGAAAGGAAATTGGTCACGAAATCACCGTGTTTATCCACCCGCATGAACTCGCTTTGGTTCTTCTTCGTAGGGTCAACCGTTTCCATTTTTCCGCTTTTGTCAATACTTTTTACAGCTTGGATTTTCATTTTTTCTTTATCCAGCACTAAAAGTATATCCGATAACTGTTCGGAAGCAACCTGTTGGTTTTCTGTTTCTTTTTCTTCACTCATAATCTGAAAAGTTTAAAGTTTTATTGCCGAAAGTAAATGAAGCAGTTACTGCATCGCCCGAAGTGGCAGTCAAAGGCAGTATTTGGCACGCATTGGCGTTTTACTTGTTAAAACTCTCCCTGATAAACTGGTGCACATCGGATAGCTTGTAATACAGTTTTCCGCTAATGGTATAGTAAGGTAGTTTACCTATGGAGCGGTAGCGTTGCAGGGAACGGTTACTGATTTTCAACATTTGCAGCAGGTCCTGGTTATCGAGCAGTTCTTCTCCGTCTATGCTATTGCGTTTCTTTTTTAAATCGTCAATATTGTCGCCCAACATATCAAACCTGTCCATGATGCGTTCCATCCACGCTATAAATTCCATTCTGTCAATATTCATAGTCGATAAGTTTTAATGTTCACCATGCAAAATTGGGAAGCGTGGCAGTGTTTATCAGCCAAGCCCTGCCAATTGGTTTGGCTGTTTTTTGAAAATTTTTGCAATTGGGAGAAACCCTTGTTTGGTAGGGCTTAAAAAGAATTTCGAGTATTTAGGAGATGGTTTATACCATCATTTGCCAATTGACATACATTGGCTTATGGTATAAACAAAAAAGCAGTACACAACAATGCACTGCCCTGAACAAAAGACCTGCATTGGGTTAAAGGTCTTTATCCATATATTCTTCCAATGAAGTTTTAAGCTGGTCCAAGAATGCCGTTCGGGAACCGCTTCGGGTTTTCATTCTGTGGAATGCGTGGTGCAGGTCACCGAGCGTAATGCCAAAAAGTATCTGGAACATCAAACTGATTTTTCGGACACCGGTTTTACCGTGCGAAACTGCTGCCGAAGCATACAGGGCATATATCAATTCGACAAGTGCGTTTTTGCTTTCTGTCCAAAAAATATCTTTGGCGTTTTCCGGCTTTTGTAAAATAGCATCGGGATTTTCATCTGGATTGATTTTCGTCAGCAGATAGGTATAAAGCAATTCGTTGGCGATAATCCTTGCGGTCTTGTAATCGTAGAAAGTAGAAAATTCGGGATCAATTTCAAAGACGATACTGTTCAGACCGTCGTGGTAATTTATGTTGCCTCTTTTGAAATAGGTGTCGTCACGGTCCGTACGCCCCGAACGATAGTACCTATAAAAATCTGAATTGCAGATATGCTCAATGTACTCTCTTTTAAGATTGGCTAATTGAGTCGAAAAGTAACTGTAATACATTTTGCCGTTGCTGACCGGACAGGTCGTTTCAATCCGGTAAATTTTATTGTAGTAGATGAGTTTTCCAAGTATTTGGGGTTTGATGGTTCGGAAGAATTTTATTTCTTCCCCATCATTTTGAAAGCCCTTTTTAGCAATATATTTCTTGACCTCAAATAACAGGTCTTGTAGATACAAGGTCATTTCATAAGCCTCATCAATCAACCTTTTGCTCTGTGATAAAATCTTATCTTCCTTATTATGTATCTCTAAAATAATGGTGTGTAAAGAATGCTGCATAGCCCATAATTTTTGTGATCAATACCGAATTTCAAATTCAGTTTATCCCTAATTAATACACAAACATCATTATATTAAGTGATACCTTTACCCAAGTTCACCCCACCTGTGGGAAGATTTTTGCCATAAATCTCACCCAACTGTGGAGATTATTTTATAAATATTCAGTATGAAATGACTTTGAAAAGCCCCTTTAGTAAACGCAAATTTAACGGATATAAAGAGACTTTAAGTCTGATTGCTTTATTATATAACTTTGAACCTTGTTAATCTTTTTATTTGAAAAAATGAGCCAGAAAAATCGCTTTAGTGATTTTGAGGTTTAAATCAAAAATCACCAAATTGTATTGCTCAATCAAATTAAATGATTAAATTTGCAACATCGAATCACAAATTATATGTGAGTTAAACGGTGAGTAGTTCTTTTTAAAGAAAGTCAACATATTGACATATAGATATTTGAGTGTGCGCAGATTCGTCCTGCCACCCCGACACAAAAAAGCTCGACTTTCGTCGGGCTTTTTTTGTGTCCGGGTGTGGCAGATTCGAACCGGGGTTCGATCCGAAGGAGCTTCAAGGTTTGCGTTTGGGGCTCGTGGGGCTGAAGCCAACTTTTCTCGCTGCGGGTAAGAGTTTGGGGTTCGCGGGGCGCAGCAAATCCTGCCACCCACTCTAGAATTTAGTAGAAAGTATTTAGTATTGAGACAACAGCCGCACAATAAAAAGCTCGACTTTCGTCGGGCTTTTTCTGTGTCCGGGTGTGGCAGATTCGAACCGGGGTTCGATCCGAAGGAGCTTCAAGGTTTGCGTTTGGGGCTCGTGGGGCTGAAGCCAACTTTTCTCGCTGCGGGTAAGAGTTTGGGGTTCGCGGGGCGCAGCAAATCCTGCCACTCACTCTAGAATTTAGTAGAAAGTATTTAGTATTGAGACAACAGCCGCACAATAAAAAGCTCGACTTTCGTCGGGCTTTTTTTGTGTCCGGGTGTGGCATATTCGAACCGGGTATCGATCCGTAGGAGCTTCCTCTTCCGATAACTGCAAATTAGTTTTGTGGGGCAGCTCTGAAAAGATAAGAGAACAACTATATTATTTTTTTAATGAATTCTCAAAAAGGTTTTATTTTAGCCTTATCAAAAAGGAGTCTTTTTTAAACCCCTTTTTGAACAAACCAATGATGGCTATTAATACAGAAATTTACTATAATCCAAATGTACCAGGATTACTTATTACAAGTAATATTGAAAAGTTTTATAAAAATATGGAACTAGGTATATTTCCTAAAACTATTTATGAAAAGGTACTAATTGAAAATATCGACCAATACCTAGTGAAATATATTGCTTTTAATGAAGTAGATAATGTTTATTTCCAGAAAATAAAGGGAATAATTTCCAATTACAAGCTTGAGGTTATCGCTTTTCATGAAACAACCATAGATTTGTCAGATGTTAAATTCAATGTAGAGCACCTAATAATTGGAGATAAATCTAAAATAGACCTTTCTTCAAAGAACTTTAATAATCTGAAAGAAATTACTTTTTTATCTCTAAAAACATTTAAAGGCAAGGTTTTAGATGCTTTCGATACAGTTAAGAAGCTTGTATTATGGTATGAAAACAAGAAGTCAAATGAGATTCTTCTTCATTTTAATCATTTAAAAGATTTTCATATCTATAATGGAAGTATTCAAGAATTGGATTTAACTAATAATGTAGAAATTGAGAGATTGGAGCTACATAGATGTTTGAAATTGGAGAAGGTGCTTTTAAAATCAGGTAACATTTAGGTCATGTTACTGTAGAAGCTTCTAAGAAGCTTGATACAAGTAATTTAGGAAGTTTTTGACCCATTATCCTAACCAAAATTAATCGACTCAAATTTTATTGATTAACAGAAGAAAACGTTTTATTATTCAGTTACTTATTTCTACTTTAGAACAACTGTTATATAAAAAACCAATTAATGACATATTTCAAAAAGATGCTTTCCATTTTGGTTAGCATGACCCTTTCAGCTTATTGTTTTGGCCAAAACACATCCCCTCAAAATAAACTTAAAAACCTTGATTCTGTATTTAACAAGATACTTAAGGATTATCATGTATCGGGTTTTTCGGTGGCAGTGGTACATAAAGAAAGTGTCGTTTATTCGAAAGGATTTGGGTTTCGGGATTTGGAAAAAAAATTACCGGCTACTCCTCAGACTTTATATGCTATAGGATCTTCTACAAAAGCATTTACAGCAGCACTTTTGGGGAAATTGCTGGATAATGGCAGCTCATTGGATGACAAGGCTATTAAATATTTACCAAATCTTCAATTTAAAGATGGACGTGAATCTCAAGTAACCATTAGAGATTTGATGACTCACAGAACAGGATTAAGTAGATATGATTATTCATGGTATGTTTTTAATACGGATTCCAGAGATAGTCTCTTGCAACGTGTAAAATATATGGAGCCTACCGCTGACCTGAGAGCAAAGTGGCAATACAATAATTTTATGTACTTGGCACAGGGTATGGTTGCCGAACATATTACCAAAAAGAGCTGGGAGGAAAATATCAAGGAGCAGTTTCTTACTCCTTTGTCAATGAAACGGACAAATTTTGATGTAAAGGAAATGGCAAAAGATCCGGATGCATCCAAGGGATATACAGTAGATGATAAAAAGAACATCAAAGCAATTCCCTATTTTGATATTCAGGGTATGGGACCTGCGGGAAGTATCAATAGCAGTGTTATGGATATTTCACAATGGCTCAAATTATGGATTGCTGGTGGAAAACTTAAAGGGAAGGAAATTCTCCCAAGTAAATACATCGAACAAGCTGCAAGCTCGCAAATGGTTATATCAGGAGGGCTACCAGGTAAGTACCCCGATATCTACGTGAGTAATTATGGATTAGGCTGGATGATAAGTTCCTATAGAGGTCATTACCAGGTAGAACATGGCGGAAATATTGATGGATTTTCTGCTAGTGTCAGCTTCTTTCCAAGTGATCAGTTAGGAATTGTAGTTCTTACCAATCAAAGTAGTTCCCAAGTACCTGATATCATACGTAATTTAATTGTAGACCGTTGGTTAGGATTATCAACTATCAATTGGAATGAACGAAGTGTTACTCCAGAAAGTAAAGAGGATGAAAAGGAAGAAAAGGTCGATTTAGTCCGAGTTTTAAATACTAAACCATCACACATTAAAGCTGACTATACTGGAAAATTTAGTAACCCGGCTTATGGCTCCTTCCAAATAGCATTGAAAAACGACTCATTAAAAATAACATTAGGAAAGCAGCATGCTTTGCTGAGCCATTACCATTTTGATGTATTTGAATTGCGAGAAATTGATGAGAAAGGAAAAGTAGACACAGCGGAAAGCGTATCGAAAATTAATTTCCGTTCAAGTATGGATGGAAAAATTGAAAGCGCTGCGATCGATTTGGATGACCCTTCTGGAAATCCTGTGGAATTCATAAAGGAAATTGTAGCTAAAGAAATCCCGAAAGACCTGTTTGAAGGTTACATAGGCAAATACAGTGTTGAAGGAATGATTGTGGTAGTGACAATAAAGGAAGGTGTTTTATTTGTAGATGTTCCTGGGCAGACTAATTATGAAACCATTGCTCAAGGCGACCATAATTTCAATTTAAAAGCCTTGAAAGGATATTCTATTCGCTTCGAATTTGATGATAATGTTAAAAAAGCTTCTGCGCTTTATTTTATTCAGCCCAATGGAACATTTAAAGTAAAGAGAGTGGATAAGTAAGTCGTTGAAATACACCTATAAAGAATTATTCGTAGCTTAGGTTTGTTAAAATTAACCAATTATGATTAAGACTATACTCTTTGGATTGTTCTTGATATTTGGACTGTACAGTTATGGTCAAGTATCAACAAATCCAGAATTATCCTACCCAGAGGGTATTTATTCTACCAAAGAAGATTTCCTCAAAAAGACTCCCAATGATACAAAGGAGTTAATAGCTAAAGGTATACTTTGGGGATCTAAAGAAATCACAGATACAATTCCAAATCAATGTTTGTTTTTATACAAACACAATGGCAAGAAATTGAGGAAAACTTTCGCCGTATGTTATAAAGGCAATTTATATTTTCAAGCCTATTCCATTTTGACCAATAGAGAGAAAAAAGATAAGGCGCAAACAACAAATTTCCCCAATTCTTTTTGTCGAGTTCTTATTGCTGGAGATAACTTCTTATATACTGAACTTGAATTAGCTAACTCTTGGAAGCAAGGATTGGGCTATGGTTTGGGAGGAGTAGCGGGTGGCGCCATTGCCTCAGCGGCGATTAAATCAAAAGGAATAGTATGGGATGTGAAAAATCAAGAATTTAATATTTTCCGAAGCTGTAAAGATTTCAATAATTTCATCACAGCCCTTTACCCAGATGGCGTTCAGGAATGTAAAGACCAACAACCTGATCTTCTGAAAGTACGGGAAGCTATTGAAATTATCAAATAAACGACGCTCAGAAGTTTTTCTACTTAGAGTAGAAATCTAAGAAGATTATTTTATTTTCTAGGTTTGTCAGGTTTTCATTTATTATTTTTAAAGGATAAATGAACAGCAAAATGAGTAATAAAATCGCATTCCTTCTCACTTTTCTAATATCAATGAATCTGAGCAAATCTGTTGGTCAGGTTCAAGACAAACCTTTGCAGATTGGCCTGATTGCCGATATTCAATATGCCGATAAAGAGGATGGAAAATCAAGGTTTTATAGATCGTCCATTCAAAAGCTCGAAGAGGCAGTTATATTCTTAAATCAGGAGTCTATTTTATTTAATGTGGTATTGGGAGACTTAGTGGATGAAGGGCCGAAAGATTTAGCGCCAATTCTCAGCCGTTTAAATGAATTAAAGGCTCCCCATTTTAACCTTTTAGGGAATCATGATTATCCCAAAGAATATCAGGATAAGCTCTTTAAAACCTTTCAAATGGATAAAGATTATTATTCATTAGTAAAGGAAGGCTGGAAGTTTATTTTTCTGAATACCAATGAACTCTCTTCTTATGCTGTAAAAAATGGCTCAAAATTAGAAAAAGAATATATTAAGTTGAAATCAGTTTTATCTACGGAAGGTCGCCAGAATGTGCAGGATTGGAATGGGGGTATTGGAAGCAAACAATTGCGTTGGTTGGAAAAGGAATTGAATTCTGCAGATAAAAAAGGATTGAAAGTCATCGTTTTTTCTCATCATCCATTTCTTCCTGAGAATGGATTGGAAACCTTGAATAACAGAGTATTAATCGACTTATTTGTCAAGCATAAAGCTGTCAAGGCGGTACTTTCCGCACATCATCATCCCGGAAATTTTGAAATGTTCAAATCTGTCCCCTTTATCACTTTAGAAGGGATGGTGGAAACTAAGAGCAATGCCTTTGGATATATGAGTTTATTCCCTAATAAATTAATCATTCATGGACAGGGCAGAATGACAACTAGAGAAGTAAGCTTGAGATAGCTAGCCTGATAAAAAAATACCTCAGAGATTTGAATCAAAATCCCTGAGGTATTTTTTTAAATTATGGATTATACCAGAATGATATTTCTCCCATATGTCTTTCTAATCCCCATTAACTCCCATCCTTTAATCTATTTTAAGGCATTTCACAAAGAACAAGTCAAAAATTAGCCTATATTTAAGAAGTGAAAAACACATTATTATTCTTAATAGCCTTCTTTTTATTCATGGCCTCAGCTTTTTTTCAAAGCTGTACTGAGTCCATCAAAGGTGAATTAATTGAAAAAAAATTAGTTTCCTATCAAGGTAGAGATACCGTGACTATAGATTTGATGCTCCACAAAAAGCGATTTGTTGGACAATATAAAGTAACTGGCCCTGGTGATTATGTAGTGCTAGGGGAGGTGGAAGGCGAGATAAAAGCGGATACCTTGCTTGGAAGCCTAATCTATACCCCTTTTGGATGGCGTGATAAAAAACGTAAGGCCTTTGCTTTGCTAGCTACCGAGAACCAATATATCTCTGGTAAAGGCTCTGAATTGATCTATATGGGAATTCCTTATTTTGTTGCTAATACAATAACATTTGGTCCAGAGAAAGGAATCTATCAAGTGGTTGATTAACTTTGGGTCATCCTAAAACTTTTCAAACAAATCCTGTAGTCTTTTATTTACCTATTTCTTAATAATTTAATAATAGCTTAATCTGGTATCTATTGAATGATATCTTTACGGAATCATGAATTCATTTTTTAAAAATTGATTTTAATAGAATTTTAATGGTTAAGAAAAGTGTATTAGAAAAGCTTCCTAATAAGGAATTGGAAAAATTTATCCTCCCGGATTCCAGAAAGGTTCCTGAAGCAATAAAGTTGGCATATGAAATCCTATTGGAAAGAGGACGCGAATTTTCCTATGAGGAAAAGGAAAGGGTAGAAGCTTTTATTGATGGGAAAGTTCATGAAGAAAGCGAAAAGGAGTTTAAGCAAATAAGGGTATTTGATAAGAAATTGACAGATAATGAACATGCTATCCCACTCTATACCAATTTTGCCATTTTTATGATCAGCTTACTTTTTGGAGTTATGTTTGGATATATCCTAGCCATGATAAATTATATAATTCTAAAAAAATATGGATTGGCGTTTGTTTTATGCATTATTGGAATTGGACTTCTATTCCTATCCATATTTGTAATTCAAAACTTCCTGCCTGAAGCTCAATTTTATGATACTTTTGAAAGTTGGTTGTTTGCTACCGTATTAGCAGGGGTTGGATTATTGATCATTCATCTTTTCAATCAGAATTTTATTTCAAAGCAAATGTCCTATAGGTCGAGGTCAATTACAATTCCTTTGATCTTCATTATCATATTTCAGATAGTACGTTTCATTTATGTTGAAAATATACTTAATGACGGCTTTTAAAAGTTAAAGACTTGAGAGAGTAAATGGCTTTTATCTCTCTCAAGTCCAACCAGATTTATTTTTTCTTTAAGAGAATAGTGAAGTGTCTCAATATTTCTGATTCCCACACAATTTCAAGACCTGATCTTATTTCTTCACGCCTGTCGAAAATATTCTTTAAGGCTGCTGCGACATAGTCCAGGTGCTTATAGCTGTAGGTCCTTCGTGGGATTGCCAATCGTAGTAACTCAAGCTTTGGAAAACGGTCTTCCCTTGTTTCTGGATCTCGATCTGCCAAAAGAGTACCTATTTCAACCCCTCGAACACCTGATTCCTTATATAATTCGATCGCCAGGGTCTGTGCTGGATACTCCTCACGAGGAACATGAGTCAGAAAATTTAAGGCATCCACAAAAACAGCATGCCCCCCAATTGGTTTCTGAATGGGAATTCCATATTCAATAAGTTTATTCCCCAGATACTCCACTTGATCAATCCTAGCTTTTAAATAAGGTAATTCAGTAGATTCTAATAATCCTTGAGCCAAGGCTGCAAGATCCCGACCTGCTAATCCGCCATAGGTAATGAAACCCTCATAAATAATCCCCATGTTTCCACAGGCACGATAAAGCTGTTCATTACGCATCCCGAGGAGACCACCAATGTTTACTAAGCCATCCTTTTTTGCTGACATGGTAAATCCATCACCATATGAAAACATCTCCTTGACAATTTCTTTGATGCTTTTGTCTTGATATGCTGCTTCGCGCTCTTTTATGAAATAAGCGTTTTCCGCAAACCGTGCCGCATCAAAAAATACCGGAATATCATATCGTTCTGATAATGCTTTTACATCCTTTATATTTTGCATTGAAACAGGCTGACCTCCCGAAGAATTACAGGTTACTGTAATCATACAAAAGGGAATATTTTCCTTTGGATGTGCCTTATACACCTCCTCCAATTTCCCTAAATCTATATTTCCTTTAAAAGGATGAAGATTGTTGATGTCAAATGCCTCCTCGATTGTGCAATCTATGGCATGCGCTTTACGAAATTCAATATGACCCTTGGTTGTGTCAAAATGAGAATTTCCTGGTACCACATTATTCTCTTTTACTAAGATGCTGAAAAGCACATTCTCTGCTGCTCGACCTTGATGCGTTGGCAAGAAATAAGGAAAGCCTAAGGTATGACGAACAACTTCACGGAGTTTCAGATAGGATTGAGAGCCTGCATAACTTTCATCACCCATCATGATTTCGGCCCACTGTCGATCAGACATGGCTCCAGTTCCTGAATCTGTTAATAAATCAATAAAAACACGGTCGCTGGCTAGGTTAAAAAGATTGTTGCCTTCCTCCTCAATCCACTTTTCACGCTGTTCTCGGCTAGACATAAAGATTTCTTCAACCATCTTTACTTTATAGGGCTCGGCCCATGGTAGTTCCATAAAATTTATATTTGGTTCACTGTTGTTAAAGTTAAAAAATTAATCTAGGAAATCTATGATTGCTGCTTATCAGGAATGGAACATTTTTGTTATAAATAGATAAATATGAAGCTGATAGAAGAGATTATTCTTGATTTTATATATTTTAGAATGTTTTTAGTCAAATAGACCATCACCTAAACTAATCAATATGAAATCAATTTTGTCAAGCATGTTTTTTATGATTCTTTCAATATCATTGATTGCCCAGGAACCTTTGAAATTGGCTGTTGCGGGATTGAGTCATGGCCATGTGGATTGGGTGTTTAATCGGAAGGACAAAAAGGATATGGTCCTGGTTGGAATTTATGAGCAAAATCCGGAATTGGTGGAAAGATACATCAAACGGTACCAATTGGATAAATCTTTGTTTTTTACCAATTTGGAAGAAATGCTGAAACAGGTTAAACCAGATGCGGTTTCAGCATTTGGAGCTATCTCAGAGCATATCGATGTCGTCCGAGCTTGTGCCCCAAGAAAAGTGCATGTCATGGTGGAAAAACCATTGGCAACGAATTTTGGCCATGCCAAAGAAATTGAACAACTTGCTAAGAAAAATAATATCCATGTGCTGACCAATTTTGAAACTTCTTGGTATGAAAGTAACCAAAGAATAAAAAGCTTATTGGAAGATGGAAAGTTGGGTGAAGTAAAAAAGGTAATGGTGAATGATGGCCATCAAGGTCCAAAAGAGATAGGGGTGAGCAAAGAGTTTTTTGAGATTTTGACAGACCCTGCAAAAAATGGAGCCGGTGCTTTGGTGGACTTTGGATGTTATGGAGCTAATTTGATGACCTGGTTGATGAATGGAGAAAAACCCTTGTCAGTTACTGCGGTGGTACAACAAAATAAACCTGAAATATATAAGGAAGTGGATGATGAAGCCACCATTATTCTTCAATATCCGAATGCCCAATGTGTAATTCAGGGATCTTGGAATTGGACATTCTCTAGAAAGGATATGGAGGTATATGGCAATAAAGGCTACGCCATCGCAGTGGATGCAAAAACACTGAAAACGCGATTGCAAGAGAATCAACCTGAGGAAATAATAAAATTGGATAATCGTCCAGCTCCCTACAATGATCCTTTCTCGCTCTTAGCAGCAGTGGTCAATGGTTCAATTGTCCTGGATCCATTGGACCAGTATGGATTGAAGGTCAATGTGACAGCAGTCGAAATCCTCGATGCAGCAATGAAGTCTACAAAAGAAAAAAGAACTATTCAACTCCTGGAGTAACCTAGTTAAGGACTAAGGCTGGCTTGGCTGATCGGTTGGAGCCTCATCTTTTTCCTCGTCCTTTACCTCGTCTTTGCCGGCAAACCACCATAGTGCTGCACCAACTAATACAAAAGCTATTTTAATGAGCCAGGCAGTTCCTTCACCCCAATTGTAAATCCAAATTAATATGCGAGGCACTGCATTAAAGAAATTCAAAATGATGGCTAACATGCCATATAGAAATAAAAGTGATCCGAAATTTTTCATGCTATCTTGATTTTTGTTTTTATTGAAACTAGTACCTCTTTAAGGTTTGAATTCTTCATCCTTAAAGGTTAATCTAATTTAAGGACGATTCATTTTTGGAAACATCCCTGAAATCAGGTAAATATTCGATTGACGAATACGATAGCAATACATGTCTTCTGATCCTAGGTTATTTTGAAATTTATTAAATATTTGTTAACTTATTTATTGAATAGCTAAGACTTAAGTGTAAAATAACTGGATTATTGAAAGAATATTTCAAAATAGAAAAGAAAGGAGTTTGGCTTTGACTTTAAAAATTAAAAAAACTGAAACTGCTCTCGAAGCATTAAGAAGAAGTGAAATACAACAAGTAAAAGAATATTATAGGACCATTAACATTGATAAAACCGATAGATTGAATCGGACACTTCTCATGAATGCCATTATTTATGGAGAGTTGGAATTAGCAAAATGGGCAATTAAGCATCATGCTAATATCAATCATCAAGACACAACAGGTTTGTCGGCCTTGCATGTGGCCGTGGAAAAGAATGAATTTGATTTCGTTTCCCTGATGTTACATTCTGGGGTCCGCGTAGATTTGCAGGACCGCTTCGGAAATACAGCTCTCTGGCGTGCCATGATGGACAATGTAGATATCAATATTATCAACCTATTGATCCAATATCATGCTGACCCCGATCTGAAAAATAATTATGGAATCTCAGCAAGGGATTTATTGAATGAAGAAAACCATAACTGGCCAATCTTAATCAATATATTTAATCAGAAAAATCCAGCTTATCATTAATCAATACCGTTACCGATTTACGTAAAGGTTGTTTTTTATGTGATCTTGCCATTTCTTGATCACTGAACAGGTCTCGTAGGCCTCTTGCTTTACGAATTGCTGTATTAAGGAATCTAAGGTCAAAATGAATTCATCCAGATGAATAAAGTTACCCTCCTCATCCCGATAATCGGATAGAATCTCTAAAAGAAAACAATGCGTCTCAAACTCGCGGAATTTGTTCTGATAGTTTTGGTCGGCTTTTAACCATAACTTCTCAAGCTGAAAACCCGATTTAATATGCATATGGCAGGCGTCTTCGTATTCTGTACGATGCATTTTCAGTTCCTTTTTCATTTTTTCGACTCTGGTTTGCAGATGATCATACATCGTGGATAAATGAATCTGTACCTCTCGTTGTTTTGAAATAAGTGGCATAGTATATTTTTTTGGATGCTCGCAGAATTTTCAACAAGTCAAATTCAATTTTGTTTTATTAATTTATTGATTTATTGTGAATTAAAATTTCAGAATCTTTTTATACTTCCAAATGGATATATTTGAATCTATGATGGAAGCCAAAATAAATGGGATTGAATTGGAAATATGTGCCAATTCAATTTATTCAGCTAAACAAGCACAACAAGCAGGTGCAAGTAGGGTAGAGCTCTGCCAAAATTTAGAAAATGGTGGTACCACACCTTCGTATGGGCAAATCAAATTGGTAAGAAATCAACTCCATATTGGTGTTCATGTTCTGATAAGACCTAGATCTGGTGACTTCCTCTATACTGATGATGAATTTCAAGAAATTATTGAAGATATCAGATACTGTAAATCTGTAGGTTGTGATGGCGTTGTGATCGGAGTCTTGAATGCTGACGGATCAGTTGATAAGGAAAGAATGGAAGTTTTAGTCAATGAAGCTAAACCAATGTGCGTGGTATTCCATAGAGCCTTTGACCGCTGCAATGATCCTCAACAAGCAATGGAGGATATCATTGGACTAGGATGTGACCGTATTCTAACCTCAGGACTACAAAATACTGCTTGGCAAGGTAAGGACCTCCTAAAAGAACTAATTGAACAGGCAAATGGAAGAATTGAAATTATGCCTGGCTCTGGTGTTGATGCAAGCAATGTGAAGGAAATATTAAATTATACCAAAGCAACAAGTATTCACTCTTCAGCCAAAGTGATAGTGCCTTCGAAAATGATATTTAAGTCAAATTCAGTGACAGGTATGGATGAAGATGAAATTTACAGTTCGAAAGAGAAGGTAGCTGAAATAATTACTGCAATCCAAAGTATGTAGAATCAAATTATGTCCATTGCTTTAATGGATTTTAGTAAAAAATAATCATAAAAAAAGCCTGTAGAACTTTCTACAGGCTTTTAATATATTGTCTCTAACCTTATTTTGCGTCTGCAGAAAGGTTATCTAAGATTTCATTGTTCTTAGTGATTTGGCTGTTCTTTGGCATTTTGCTTTTTGAACCTGGTTCAATATTACGGCCAAGCTTTAAAAACTGTACTTCAACGCGTGCAACAGTTTTATTTCTTCTATCTTTTCTTTTTAAACGTGTAACTCCCATTGTATCAAATATTTTTTTATTGTTATTAACGAGGTCGGAAGCGGATTCGAACCGCTGTAGGAGGTTTTGCAGACCTCAGCCTAGCCACTCGGCCATCCGACCCTTTTACCTTTACAGGCATGCAAAAATAGGATTAAATTTTAAAATAAAAAAATCCTTTTTCGCTTTTTGTTTAGGTATTTCCAAATCACCCCTATAATCCCTTGATTTAGAATTTAATTAATCAAAATGGAATTTACTTTTTTAAAATAATAAGTCAATAAGCTAAAATTATCCTATTGAATATCAGTGAATTGCGATAACATTAGCTATAGCAGAGGTAATTTGGTCTAAACTTTGCAAGACTTCGGTGTCTCTCAAATAAAAATTTTTAGAGAGCTTTTGTTAAGATAAAAATTATAGATATGAAAAAATTACTACTTTCATTTGGCGCTGCACTTTTATTAGCAGCTGGAGCTCAAGCTCAAACTAGTTACGGCTTAAAAGCTGGTGTTAACTTAAGTAAATACAGTGGATTAAGCGGTGCATTAGATGAAAATCAAAAAAACAATGTTTCTTTCTATGTTACAGGTTTTGCTGATATCCCTGTTGCTCCTCAATTCTCAATCCAACCTGGTGTATCATTACAAGGTAAAGGTTCTAAATATGAGGAAAGTGGCGATAATGCTAGCGGAAAATTAACGCAAAATGTAATGTCCGTTGAAATCCCAGTAAATGCTGTTTACTATATCCCTGCTGGATCTGGTCAGGTATTCTTAGGAGCTGGTCCTTATGTAGGATTTAACGTTTCTGGTAAACAAAAATGGGAAGGTGGAGCTTTCGGACTTGAAGGTTCTGGAGACCGTAAATTGAGCTTCTCAGGTGATGATAAAGATATGAACCTGATCGATGCTGGTGCTAACTTTATGGCTGGTTACAAATTCAATAATGGTTTGTTAATCAATGCTGGTTATGGTTTAGGATTATCTAACCTTAATCCTAACTCTGATGGAGATAAATTAACTAACCGTACATTATCATTCGGTTTAGGATTCCAATTCTAAGTAAATGTTAGGAGGCTTTAAGCCTTAGTGAATATAAAGGCGACCCATTTAGGTCGCCTTTTTCTTTTCCCAAAATAGAACAATAGGTCAATCTCCAAAATGATTTGCTAAAACATCTATATAAAACTTCATAAACTGGCTTAAACTTTGTAAATTAATTATAATTTAAATATTAAATAATAAAGTAATAAAAGCTGATGATGAAAAGAATGTGGATTACCTGCGTAATTGTTGGATTTGGAATGTTCAAAACCCAAGCTCAAATTAGTTATGGGGTCAAAGCCGGATTGAATCTAGCCAATTACTCCCAAGTTGCAGATGTACTCCAAAAATATCAAAAAAACAATCTATCTTATTTTGTAACTGCCTATGCAGATTTTCCAATTACTTCTCAATTCTCTATTCAACCCGGTATTTCCCTTCAAGGAAAGGGGACTAAATATTCTGGAGAAGCCGAAGGTCTTGAATTTGCCCTAACACAAAATGTGATGTCCCTTGAAATTCCACTTAATGCTTTATATTATTTCCAAACGGAACCGGGTCAGCTATTTATTGGTGCCGGGCCTTATATCGGATTTAACGTTTCAGGAAAACAGCATGGAGAAGGAGCATTGAACCAGATGTTCACCGGCACTTCTACCCGTAAGATGACATTCTCAGGTGAAGATCGACAAATGAACCTGATCGATGCCGGGTTGAACTTCTCAGTCGGATATAAATTGAATAATGGAATTTTATTTCATGTTGGCTACGGACTTGGTTTATCTAATTTATCCCCGGATAAAGATCAAAAGAATAGCTCTAACCGAGTGATCAATTTTGGAATTGGATTCCAATTCTAACAACTCATACAGTATTAATCGAAAAGTCTGTTCATAAAAGAAAAGAACAGACTTTTATGTTGTTATGCTCTGGAAAATGTTTTTTTATTTAATGTTTGCCAGCAAACAAAGACCATCACCTGGATAATCCTTGAATATTATTAGATAAGTTAAAATTCTACGCATTAATTTTTCATTTACTACCTTTTATTTAACTGTTGATTGTGAAAATTTGTTAATTAACTAGTTGATAACATATTGGATTGCTTTAGATATCTAGTTTTGATATATAATCTAAAAAAAATTAAATATGAAAACAATTTTATCTTCATTAGCGATTGTTGCACTAAGCATTGGTGCGGTAAATGCTCAAACGACCTATGGTCTTAAAGCTGGAATGAACTTTGGGAAAATAACCAATTTTGATTCCCAAAAATTAAAGCCTTCTTATTTTGTTACTGGTTTTGCGGATATTCCTTTATCTGGAAAATTTTCTATCCAACCAGGAATTTCCTTGCAAGGAAAAGGGACTAGAATAGAAGATGAAATACCCATTTTCCAACAGAGCTCCACTACGACAAATAAATCTGATCTCAATTTAATGTCTATTGAAATCCCTGTCAATGCGGTTTATTATGTTCCTGTCGGGAATGGTGATATTTTTCTTTCAGCTGGTCCTTATTTAGGATACAACATCAGTGGAAAAATAAAAAACACTAGCTCAAACTCTAATACAACCAGGTCTGAGGATGTTTCCTTTAGCGGAGATAATAAAATGATGAATCGCTGGGACGCCGGAATCAATTTTGCAGTAGGGTATAAGCTCTATAATGGTCTATTGATCCAAGCCGGCTATGGTTTAGGTTTATCTAATTTAAATGCCTCCGAAAACTCCAAAAAATTCTCCACGCGTACAATGAACTTTGGAATTGGTTACCAGTTTTAGGGAAGGGAGTATTGAGTATTGAGATGTGAGATTTGAGATATTATGGGTAATATTGGGTCGCTTAGAGAGTTTTAAGTGTTGAATTTTGAGATATTAAGGGTTAAATATCGCTCCTTAAGTTTGTTTTGAGTAACGAGAAGTGAGATTCTCATGAAATCTTATCCTTCTTTCAAATTTCTCAAATCTCACATCTCCCATCTCATATCTTGAAAAAGAAAAAAAAACAAAAGCCCATTTTTCAATGGGCTTTCATGTTTTTTTCAAAAGAAATCTATCACACTTTGATTTCAACTTCAACACCTGAAGGTAATTCTAATTTCATCAACGCATCAACAGTTTTTGAGTTAGATGAGTAGATGTCTAACAATCTCTTGTAAGAACATAATTGGAATTGCTCACGTGCTTTTTTGTTAACGTGTGGAGAACGTAAAACGGTATAGATTTTTTTCTCAGTAGGCAATGGAATAGGACCACTAACAACTGCACCTGTAGGTTTTACTGTTTTTACGATTTTCTCAGCTGACTTGTCAACCAAGTTGTAATCGTATGATTTCAATTTGATTCTGATTCTTTGGCTCATTATATATTTTGTTTTTAAGATGACCCCTGGTTAGAGCTATTTACAACCAGGGATCGGTTTGTTTTTATTCGAATGAATTATTCTTCGATTCCTTTAACTTTTCCTTTTGCCTTCGCAATTACGTCCTCTTGAACGTTACGAGGTGCATCAGAATAGTGATCAAATTCCATTGTAGATGTTGCACGACCTGAAGTAATGGTACGTAATTGTGTTACATATCCAAACATTTCTGAAAGTGGAACTAATGCTTTGATTACTTGTGCTCCGTTACGTGAATCCAATCCTTGCATTTGACCACGACGACGGTTTAAGTCTCCCATTACATCACCCATGTTCTCTTCTGGTGTCAATACTTCTACTTTCATGATAGGCTCCATTAATACTGGAGAACATTTAGGAAGTGCTTGACGGTAGGCCATCTTCGCTGCTAATTCGAAAGATAATGAGTCTGAATCGACTGCGTGGAATGAACCATCAATCAAACGAACTTTCATACCTGACAATTGGTAACCAGCTAAAACACCATTCTTCATGGAAACTTCAAATCCTTTTTGAACTGAAGGAATGTATTCCTTAGGAATAGCACCACCAACAATCTCATTAACGAATTGAAGAGGGTTTTTAACTACATCCCAATCCTCATCTGCAGGAGAAATAACAACTTTGATATCCGCGAATTTACCACGACCACCTGATTGTTTTTTGTAAACTTCACGGTGTTCTGTAGATCCATTGATAGACTCTTTGTATGCCACTTGTGGAGCTCCTTGGTTAACCTCTACTTTGAACTCACGTTTCAAACGGTCGATCAAGATATCTAAGTGAAGCTCACCCATACCTGAAATAACTGTTTGGCCAGTGTCTTCGTCAGTTTTTACTACGAAGGTTGGATCCTCCTCAGCTAATTTGTTAAGTCCGATACCTAATTTATCAACGTCAGCTTGTGTCTTAGGCTCAATCGCTAAACCAATTACTGGCTCAGGGAATACCATTGACTCAAGAATGATTGGGTTTTTCTCGTCACATAAAGTGTCACCAGTTTTGATGTCTTTGAAACCAACTACAGCACCGATATCTCCAGCTCCGATTCTTTCAATAGGGTTTTGTTTGTTCGCGTGCATTTGGAAAATACGAGAGATACGCTCTTTGTTTCCTGAACGAGTGTTCAATACATAAGAACCAGCATCTAAGAATCCTGAATATACACGAGTGAAACACAAACGACCTACGAATGGGTCAGTAGCAATTTTGAAACCTAATGCAGCGAATGGCTCAGCTTCTGATGGCTTACGAGAAATCTCTTCACCTGTACGTGGGTCTGTACCTTTAACAGCTTCTTGATCCAATGGAGAAGGCAATAACTCCATAACGAAGTCAAGCATAGTTTGAACACCTTTATTTTTGAAAGATGAACCACAAACCATAGGAACAATAGCGTTATCTAAAACAGCCTTACGTAAAGCGTCTAAGATTTCGCGCTCTGTTAATGAATCTGGATCATCAAAGAATTTCTCCATTAATGACTCATCATATCCAGCAACAGCTTCTAATAATTTTTCACGGTATTCTGCAACCTCATCAAGCATATCGTCAGGAATTGGAACTTCAGTAAAGGTCATCCCTTTATCTGCTTCATTCCAAACGATACCACGGTTGTTGATTAAGTCAACAACACCAGTGAAGTTGTCCTCAGCACCGATAGGTAATTGAAGCGCTACAGCTTCAGAACCTAACATATCTTTTACTTGCTTAACTACTTTTAAGAAGTCAGCACCAGAACGGTCCATTTTATTTACGAAACCAATACGTGGAACTTTGTATCCATCAGCTAAACGCCAGTTAGTCTCTGATTGTGGCTCAACACCATCAACAGCAGAGAATAAGAATACTAATCCATCTAATACACGTAATGAACGGTTTACCTCTACAGTAAAGTCAACGTGTCCAGGTGTATCAATTACGTTTACTTGGTATTTTTTGTTACGGTAGTTCCAAAATACGGTTACAGCTGCAGAGGTAATCGTGATACCACGCTCTTGCTCTTGTGCCATCCAGTCAGTCGTAGCAGATCCTTCGTGAGTCTCGCCTAACTTGTGGTTTACACCTGAGTAGAATAAAATACGCTCTGTAGTTGTAGTTTTACCAGCATCGATGTGTGCAGCGATACCAATATTTCTTACTAATTTTAAATCTTTTGCCATGTTTTTTATTGCAGTTTGCCTATTGGCTGATTGTTATTTCTTTTGAAATAAATACACCGACTTTGATAATCGAAAAAATCTATTATCTAAAGTCGGTGTAAACATATTTGATTCTTTTTGTTCAAAATTAGAATCTGAAGTGTGAGAACGCTTTGTTAGCTTCCGCCATCTTGTGCGTATCTTCTTTCTTCTTAACAGCAGCACCTTCACCTTTAGAAGCTGAAATGATTTCTCCCGCTAATTTCTCAAACATAGTTTTTTCACCACGCTTGCGAGCATAAGAAATTAACCATTTCATACCTAAAGCGATCTTGCGCTCAGGACGAACTTCCATAGGTACTTGGAAGTTTGCACCACCAACACGACGAGATTTAACCTCTACCGCTGGCATTACATTGTTAAGAGCTTTTTTCCAAGTCTCAAGACCATTCTCTTGAGTCTTTTGCTCTACTAATTCAACTGCATCGTAAAAAATTGAATATGCGATAGATTTCTTTCCATCAAACATCATGTTATTTACGAAACGTGTTACCTGAACATCGTTAAACTTTGGATCAGGTAAAATGATTCTCTTTTTTGGTTTTGCTTTTCTCATTTTCTTTTCCTCCGTTTATTTTTTCTTACCTTTTGCTGGTGCAGCAGCTGCTTGTCCTGGTTTAGGACGTTTTGTTCCGTATTTAGAACGACGTTGGTTACGACCCGCAACACCGGAAGTATCTAATGCACCACGAATAATGTGGTAACGAACTCCTGGTAAGTCCTTAACACGACCGCCACGAATTAATACGATCGAGTGCTCTTGTAAGTTGTGGCCTTCTCCTGGGATATAAGCATTCACCTCTTTACCGTTTGTTAAACGAACGCGAGCTACTTTACGCATTGCTGAGTTTGGTTTTTTAGGGGTAGTAGTGTATACACGTGTACACACACCTCTTCGCTGTGGACATGAGTCCAACGCTGGTGACTTACTCTTGTCTACCAGAGCTACTCTACCTTTTCTAACTAATTGTTGAATAGTAGGCATTTACCTGTTTTTCTTATTTGTTTTTGTTAAAAAATGTTTTTAAGTCCGCAAAGATATAAAGAATAATCTAAACTGTAAAGAGTTGTGTGTTAAGTTTTTTAAAATATTTTCGCTTTCCCAAAATTTCCAGCCCCATTAACCCTAATTCTAAACTCCCAAAAAATAAAAATGCTCCTTAATCGCTTAAGGAGCACTCGTTTAGACCCAAAGTCTTCTTTTTATTTCTTAACTCAATAAGGTGAAGTCAATCTGCCTCTTCTCTAAATCTACTTTCTTTACCTTGATCTGAACCTCATCTCCTAATTGATATACATTCTTCTTCCTTTGTCCTATAATCGCAAAGTTCTTCTCGTCCAACGTGTAAAAATCATCCGTAATGTCTCTTAATCGAACCATTCCCTCACATTTGTTCTCCTCAATTTCTACATACATACCCCATTCCGTAACTCCAGATACAAGACCTTTGTATTCAACGCCAATTTGGTCCTGTAAGTACTCCGCTTGTTTGTATTTGATCGATGCTCTTTCTGCCTCTGCTGCCTTCTTCTCCATTTGGGAGGAATGCTCAGACATCTTTTCGTAATGATCCGCATTTACTTTTCTGCCACCATCCAGATAATATTGAAGTAATCTATGAACCATCACGTCTGGATATCGACGGATAGGGGAGGTGAAGTGGGTATAAAAATCAAATGCTAATCCGTAATGGGAGCTCTTCTTCGTTGTGTAAATAGCCTTGGCCATCGAGCGAATTGCCAGAGAGGTCAACAGATTTTGTTCTTTGGACCCTTCAATTTTTGTCAATAAAGAATTTAGGGATTTCGCAGTTTCCTTGTCGGTCTTGATGCTTAGGCGGTGCCCAAACCTCGAAGCGAATTGTGAAAAACTTGTCAAGGTCTCCGGATTTGGAACATCATGGAATCTATATACAAATGGAAGTTTGTTTTTCCCTTTGCCCATTCTACCAATAAATTCTGCAACCTTTCGGTTTGCCAAAAGCATAAAGTCTTCAATCAATTTATGAGCTTCTTTTCTAACCTTGGTATAAACCCCAATGGGTTTACCATTTTCATCAAGGTTGAATTTTACCTCCTCGGATTCAAAACTGATTGCTCCAGCTTTGAATTTACGCTCGCGTAAAATAAATGCCAGCTCATTCAATTTTAAAATCGCTTCGGATAATTCATCCTCTTTTCCTTCAATAATCTCCTGTGCTTGTTCATAGGAGAGCCTTCGGTCTGAATGAATAACCGTTCTGCCAAACCATTGATCATGGACATTGGCCTTTTCATCCAATTCAAAAACGGCCGAAAAACACAACTTGTCCTCATTCGGACGTAAGGAACATAAATTATTGGATAACCTTTCTGGGAGCATCGGGATAACGCGGTCTACCAGATAAACCGAGGTGCCTCGTTCAAATGCTTCCTTGTCCAAAGTAGAGTCCGGAGTGACATAATGGGAAACATCCGCAATATGGACTCCAACTTCGTAATTCCCGTTTTCTAATTTTTTAAATGAAATGGCATCGTCAAAATCCTTGGCGTCTGCCGGGTCAATCGTAAAGGTAGTTGTGTTTCTGAAATCATGACGTTTTGCAATTTCCTCTGCGCTGATAATATCGGAAATGGAATTTGCAGCGTCCTCAACAGCTTTAGGGAATTCTAGTGGAAAGCCAAAGTCCGCAAGGATCGCGTTCATTTCTGTGTTGTTCTCACCTTTCTTGCCTAACACACTCTTCACCGTTCCAATCGGATTTTTAGCGTTTTTAGGCCACTCCAAAATAGAGACCAAAACTTTCTCCCCGTTTTTCGCACCATTCAGGTTGTCTAAGGGAATAAAAATATCATGTAGCATTTTCCGGTCGTCGGGCTGGAAGAATGCATAAGTTTTCGAAATATCAATGGTACCTGTAAAATCAGTCTTCGCTCGCTGTAAAATCTCTACAACTTCACCCTCTCTTTTTCGCCCTTTCTTCCGCTCATAAACATGGACCTTGACGATGTCATTATGTAAGGCTTGTCTTAGTTTTCGAGGGGCTACATAAATGTCACTTTCAGTATCATCTTCCGGAACAATATATGCCGATCCATCAGCAGTCATATCGACCTTTCCGGTCACATAAACATGAAGCTGTTTGAGCTGAAATTTTCCTCGCTCGGGTTGGTTGAATTGTCCCGTCCTGGTGCCATCCGTGAGGATGTCCGAAATGGTGACTTTTGAGTCCGTATCTGTGATGTTTAATTTGGCTGCGACTTGCTTATAGTTAAGTGCTGTGTTTCCTGATTTTTCAAATATGTCAACGATCAGTTGGGTTAAAACTTCTTTGTAAGGATTCTCTTTTTTTGATTTCATATGCTGTCGTTTTGTCTGTTCCTTCAGCTGTCTTCTCTTTTCTGAAGGATGGGGGAGTGGTCAAATCCAATGGCTATTTTACTTGCCTGATTTTGCTTATACAAATCCCCGAATCTAATATACTGAAATCTCTCCATTTTTGATTCATTACACAAAATTTGAAGTTTAAAAATTTGATTTCATTTTAAAATGAATAAATAATTTTATTTAGCTTAATTAAGTATCTGATTTTTAATAAAATATATTGTATTTGCTAAAACAAAAATTGTTTGTATTTTTTGTAAACTATTGATTAATAGATGTGAATGAGAAAAGAGAGGTTTTAGATGCTGTTTTGCTAAACTATTTTATATTATATTTATGTATACTTGAATTTTTGTAAGTTCCTATAAAATAGAGTAGTAAGAATGTTAAAACTAAAAATTAGCAAGAAAAATAAAATTGGTTTAGCAGGTGGTTTTTATTCAAAAAAATTGCTCTTGAATTTTCAAGGTACTTTTGAAATTCAAGAGCAATTTATATAAAATTTATGAAATATTACGATGATTTTTTATTGCAATTGTCGCAAATTCCCACAGCATTGATGGCAATGGAATGTAAAGAAAAGTCTTTGGGCAACTTGATTTTTGGAAGCGCAATTTCATCGAGACAGTAGACAGAATTGCAGACTGAACAAATGAAATGTACATGTTGATCATGGTGATGATCCGCCGAACATCGGGTCGAACAGATCGCGTAAGTCGCTGTCCCATTCAGGTCAAAAACCTTATGAAGAATTCCTTTTTCTTCCAGGCTGGCAAGAATTCTATAGAGAGTTACACGGTCGATTTCAGACCCTAAAATCTTCTCTAATTCTGGTTGTGAAATCGCTGAAACTTTTGTCGATATTATGTCCAAAACTCGCAGTCTTGGTTGGGTGACTTTTAGTTGATTTGCCTTTAATAATTGGCTGTATTCTTCTAGTTTTTCTGGAGCCAATTCCGTACTCATATCCGCTTTCATGCTATAAATTTACGCATTTAAATCGGGTATAAAAAAAGCCCCCAATTTCAAATTGGAGGCCCTATATTTTCTCAGGAAAATTCTAATTATTTACCTGCAGCTTTCGCATGGTCAGCCAAGAATTGAGCTAAACCGCTATCCGTTAATGGGTGTTTTAATAACGCTAAAATCGCTGATAATGGACCAGTCATAACGTCTGCACCAATCTTAGCACAACCTAAAATGTGCGCACTGTGACGTACTGAAGCCGCTAAAATCTGTGTTTGAAATCCATAATTATCGTAAATCTCACGGATTTCCTCGATTAATCCTAAACCATCAACAGAAATATCATCCAAACGACCAATGAATGGAGATACATAAGTAGCACCTGCTTTCGCAGCCAATAAGGCTTGACCAGCCGAGAAAACTAACGTACAGTTCGTTTTAATGCCCTTTTTGCTGAAATATTTAATTGCTTTTACACCGTCTTTAATCATCGGAACTTTAACAACAATTTTGCTGTCTAAAGCAGCTAAAGCTAAACCTTCCTTAATCATGCCTTCGTAATCTGTAGAAATTACCTCTGCACTAACATCCCCATCAACGATCTCGCAAATCGCTTTATAGTGGTTGATTACATTTTCATCGCCAGAAATACCTTCTTTCGCCATTAAGCTAGGGTTGGTAGTTACTCCGTCTAAAACGCCAAGGTCTTGAGCTTCTTTGATTTGTTCAAGGTTTGCGGTATCAATAAAAAATTTCATGATAGTATTTGAATTAATTTGTTTTGTAGAATTCTCTATTATCCTTTTGGATATGCAAAGGTAGTTATATTGTTTTAAGAATTGAAGTTATTGACCTCTAATCCAATTTATTTATCTGATTTTTAATCTAAATTCTGTCCATTTTACAACAATTCTTGCCCTTCCATTGTTATCAATAGTGAATTGTAATATTTTATTCACGCTTTATTGGATTGTTCTCTATTTGAATTTCAATCCTTTATATTTATCTCGCTGTAACAAGAATTCGCATTTCATGCAAATATTTAGATCCCTAAAGTACCCAAACTATCGATTACATGTAATTGGGCAGTCGATATCCCTGTTGGGCACCTGGATGCAAAGAATCGCCATTAGCTGGCTCGTTTATCAACTTACAAACTCTGTCTTTTGGCTCGGATTTGTCTCCTTTATCTCCCTATTACCCTCGCTTGTCCTTTCTCCTTTTATCGGCGCATTTGTAGATCGCCACAAGAAATATAAACTCGTATTGATTACCCAAATAGGATTGATGATTCAAGCCGGTTTACTCGCGCTATTGGTCTATTTGAAGATGGAATCTGTACTTTATCTCTCCATTTTAGGCTTTATTCAAGGTGTGGTAAATGCATTTGACGTCCTGGGAAGACAAGCATTATTGGTCAATTTGGTCGATAATAGACGGGATTTACCCAATGCAATTGCCCTGAACAGCTCTATTTTCAATGCCGCTCGAATGGTAGGACCTGCAATCGGTGGTATTTTGCTCTCAACTTATGGTGAATTAGCTTGTTTTACACTCAATTTTGTCAGTTTTATCCCGGTTATCATCTGCTTATTGCTGATGAAAGTTACGGAACATGTTATTATTATCCCTAATGAATCCTCCTTTGAAGGACTCGTCAAAGGGTTCAATTATCTGAAAAGATCTCCCCATATTTCCTCCCTGATCATTATTTTGTCCATCTCAAGCCTCTTGGTTATTCCTTATACCTCCTTGTTACCCGCCGTTGCCAGGGAATTATTCCATGGTAATGAACAAACTTTTTCTTGGTTTGAAAGTGCTGCCGGACTAGGGGCAATGATTGGTGCCATCAACATGGCAAGGCTAAAAACTGGTGAAAATCTCCGTTATAGAATTATGTTCGCAGCCTTTTTTATGGGAATTTCTTTGGTTTTATTAGCCTTTGCCCATTATTTGCCCTCAGCCTTATTCTTTACGGGAGCTGTTTCTTTCTCCATGATGATGCAGAATTCTTCCATCAATACCTATATACAGACTCATGCCATGCCGGCTTATAGAGCAAGGGCAATGTCCTATTATGTGATGGCATTCCAGGGAATATTCCCGCTGGGCAGTTTATTAACAGGAGCAATTGCTGAAATTGTAGGCATAAAAAACACCCTCTATATCATGGGAGGGTGCGGAATGTTAATCGGAATAGGATTTTACATCTATTTAAGACTTCATATTCAACGTCGCTTATTCAAGTTTAATTTGCGTTGATTCAGCGTAAGTAAATTCTTACGATAATCAATCCTCGCACCGTAAAGCTTTAAAATATCTCCACCTAAAACCCCAATAACAGGGTCCAAACCTATCTGGTTATAGGCAAAATTAATTGAACTTAAATCCAGTACCGCCGCCGTAAAGTTTTTTACTTGCCAGTCCGCTAATTTTAAAATAGGAAGGGTAATCATAAAACTCTCCATCGTGTTGGTACCTAGACCGGTAGATAGGATATCGGTATTTAAGAATTCTTCCTCATTGATCCCCGAATTTAGTAAGGTTTCTTTATCTAATACGGTTTTGGAGGCTCCAGTGTCAATTACCATCTTGAATTTCTTGTCAAAAATCTCAATCTCAGTAATAATATGAAAGCCATCGGCCTGTAGACCGATGACTTCAAAAGGAATATTTTGCATTTAATTTATAATCTTCTTTACGCTATTTCTTTAAAACACCCTCATCAAATAGCACCTGATTCATCTTTCTAACAGCCTCAGCACTTGCTTTAAACAGTTCTTCTTCTTCACTTGAAAGCTCCATCGGAACTATGCGGTCCCAACCTTTATTGTTAATGATGACAGGAACACCAATATTGATGTCTTCCTGACCATATTCTCCTTCCAAATAAACCGACGCAGTAAACAATCTATTCTGGTTATGAACAATACTTTCAACCATCGCAGCTGCTGCAGCACCTGGCGCATACCATGCTGAAGTGCCGATTAAGGCTGTTAAAGTCGCTCCTCCAACCATGGTTTTCTTAACAATTTCTTGCTCCTCTTCAGGAGTTAAAAAGTCTGAAACAGCAACACTATTCCAAGTCGCATGCTTGATTAATGGAATCATGGTGGTATCTCCGTGTCCACCTATAACGATGGCATTCAGGTCATTCGCTGATGCATTCAACTTATCACTGATTTGATACTTAAACCGCGCTGAATCTAAGGCCCCGCCCATACCTATGATACGGTTTTTTGGAAGTCCACTCGATTTCAACGCTAAATAGGTCATCGTATCCATTGGATTCGATACAATTAATATGATAATATCCGGTGAATGCTTGATTAGATTCTCAACAACGGTTTTTACAATATTCGCATTGGTGCCAATCAATTCTTCCCGCGTCATACCTGGTTTTCTAGGAATACCAGAAGTAATTACCGCCACAGATGAACCTGCTGTCGCTAAATAATCATTCGTAACACCTTTGATTTTAGCATCAAAGCCCAATAGGGCAGAAGTTTGCATCATATCCTGAGCCTTTCCTTCTGCAAATCCTTCCTTGATGTCCAACAAAATGATTTCTTCAGCTACATTTTTTCTTACCAGATTATCAGCGGTCGTTGCTCCAACTGCCCCTGCTCCAACTACGGTTATTTTCATATAGTTAAGGGTTATGTTTATATCCATTAAATCTAACAAAAATTATCGTCAATTCAGGGAGAAAACGGTCAATTTAATGTAATTCAATAATTCCTATAAAAAAGAGCAGCAAAATATTTGCTGCTCTTTTTCCTAGAATGGATAACCTATCGCTAGGTTGAAAACCAAATTATCTCTTCTCCAATCCCGGTCTCGAATATCGATATATTTGAAGACCCAACGATCATCCTTCGGACGATAGGGAACCCGGAATGGAATCGCAAAATCCGTACGGATAATTAAAAAATCTAAATCCAAGCGTAAACCCAAACCGCCACCAACAGCTAATTCACTTAAGAATTCCTTGCTGAATTGACCTCCAGGTTTATTCTCATCCTTATTCTGTAACCAAACATTACCAGCATCGATAAAGGCTGCCCAATGTAGCATACCCGCAATCTTTGCACGGTATTCGGTGTTCAACTCCAATTTAAAATCCCCAGTCTGGTCAGCAAAGAAATTCTCTTCCCCCAAATTCTCAGGTAATGAAGAGCCAGGACCAACTGAACGCGCTCTAAATGCTCTAAGGCCATTTGGACCACCAGTAAAATATTGCTTTAAATAGGGTAGGGAACGGGAATTTCCGTAAGAATAACTCGTCCCAATCATAAACCTCGATGCTAAGGTGGAGGTCGGTGTTATCTTTAGATAATGCCTTAAATCCGCTTCCGCCTTGATAAATTGAGAATAGGCTGTTCCAAATAATTCCTTGATTTTTCCTTCTTTATAATTTGCCCCTTGGATCAATCCCAATATATTCCCTGAAGTATTTAAACCCGCCTTGGCATAAAAAGTGTGTTTTTTGTTCTCCATGGTATTCGTAAAGGTGTAAACATAGTTTGGACCAAACGAAAATTGTGGATCTACAATATGCCTTAAGGTTGGAACAGTGTCCATTTGCGCCCGATATTCATCTGAAATACCCCTAGGTTGAACGTAAATAATCTCCGCAAGCGTTAAATTATGGTCCTTCTGTTGATTTTCCTTCCAAGCATATCCATAATTCAAGGTCATCGAATTCAAGGTGTAGGCAGTCCTTCGATTTAAAAACTCATATCCAGCTTTTAAGAATGTTTTTGGAATATATTGCTTGCTCGGAGCCCATTTATAAGGCGATAATAATCTTGGCCAGGTAATTCCTACTTCCGCACCATATCGGATATAACTCGAATTTAAGTTCACATTCCCACCAGTCTGTGTCTCATATCCCCCAAATACTGATAACGTTAGATTCTCAAAGCCTTTGAAAGCATTCTTCAAAGTCCAATTCGCCGTTACTTCTGTACCATTATAAACCGCTGCAGTCTTTCCAACCAACTCTATACGAATCGATTTCTTGTCCATCGGTGTTAAATAATAATATACATCCAAGTGATTGGCTGAATCTGGACTGTCCACAAATTCATTTTTTACAAATTTGAAGGTATTTAGGTTCACCAAATGGTTAATCGTCATATTATGGTTCCAACGATTATACATCGCTTCCGGCTCCAAAAATAGATGGTTTGCTAATACTTTCTTACGATATTTATTCTGTGGATCAATGATATAAAATTTATCATCGTATTTTTCTACACTTCTTGGTACGCGGCGACGATTGCTACCACTGGTTTCTTTATAGTCCGCAAATACATAAACATTTCCGATATGTTGAGGCTCCTTCGCTTGACGCGGTGTCTCCGGTTTTACGGTCATAAACATATCAACCTTATGATCCCCAATCGTACTATCAACCTCCACCAAAAGATGATCCGGACTAAAATAATAGTAGCCTTTATCCTTTAATCTCCCATCAATCCGGTCCCGCTCATTTAGAATAACGTCCAGGTTGTAATTGCTTCCCGGTTTTAATAAACTCTCATGCTTATGTTCCATAATGGATCTACCCAATCTGGAATTACTATCCACATCAAATTTGACCTCATTAATTCGATAAATAGGACCTGGAAATGCATCGTATTGAATGCTCGCCATCTTGCCATCTATCAGCGTATCTGAAGTTACCCTCGCCGTGAAAAAACCTAGGTTTTCCATTTTATTACGCAGTAAATTCTCGTTGTATTCACGATTGACATCGCTCAACAACACTGGTGCCTGACCTTGTTTTTTCAACCAACGACGAATGAAATTATTACTGGTATCCGGACCGCCACCCATATTCCATAAACCTACCTTAAAATAAACTCCTAAAAATTTACTATTCGGTTTTGGCAATAAAGAGCTCTCCAGATAGGTTTCAAATCCTTCCTTACGTTCCTTCGGAATCGTGTCATTATGAATGACAACATCCCCCTCTTTATAGAACTTATCGCCTTCAGCAATATATTTGGTCGGATTACAACTTGCAATCAATAATAACCCAAGGGAGCAAGCGAATAAATGCTTAATTTTCATGATTCCCTCCTTCCTCTTCTTCATTTTTAATAGCTGATCTATTTGGTTCAATTGTATTTTTTGAAGTATCTCTGTTCGTACGATTGCTATCTATTGGAAGACTGCTGCTATCTTGTTGTCTTTTCAATTCTAGCTTTTGTTTTTCTTTTTCTTGCTCCTCAATCCTTTTTCTGAATTCTGGACTATGCAACATTAAACTATCACGAATTACCAACCTTACGGAATCCCTATACACAGAATCTGTTTCCATCCGGTCAACATCAAATCTTCTTCTAAATCCGCGGCTTTCCGTATTATAATACTCCTGAAGAGCCTTGGAATTCATGAATAACTCCCTGAACCTGTTGTAGCTCATGTTGATGATAAATCCAATTCCTGTCTCAACAAACTGACCTTGTAGGGTCGCCTGGTATTGATTCTTACGATAAACCCGAGCAAAATAACGTCCATCCTTCGATAATTGATAATCTAAGGAGATATCCCCCGCAATGTTGGAGGCCTTTTCTCCTGGACGTGTATTCCCTTCAACCTCAAAATTGGAACCGATAGTTATCTTTAATCGATCATCAAACAACATTTTCGATATCCCAACATTTAAGTCTGTTCTGGTTTCCGCATTTCCTGTTAAATAATCCTCCTCCGAATTTAAGTTGAAATCCAATTCCACGCCTTTAATCAGGTTGGAAGCCAAATTGTTCAACTGTCCCGTCAGGAATGAACTGACTGTACTTCTGACCATCGCCTCAGTTCCACCTCCTGATAAACTCTCAAATGGATTCGCCGACATAAATCTACCCAAGGCAATCAATGAGAAGACCTGTTTGTTCAACTCTGCCGGGTCTTCCCGCATATTGGATAAGGCTATATTAACCTTGTTAACCACATCCTGCGATACAATGGCATTATCCTCATCAAGATCAATGTCGAAATTAATTTGTGGTTTGAATAATTCTCCTGTTAATTTCAATAATACATTGAATGGAACCCTTTGCTTATATAAGTTCTGGCTTTCGGATGAAATTTGATTCTGCACCAATTCTAAAGTGGCAAATTTCCCGGAATATACCGCTGTAATATCCATTCTCGCATCTAATGGGTCTCCATTCCAGGTAATGGTACTTCCTTTTTGGAAACTAAAGTCCTTCGATATTGGTCCAAAGGAGAAGGTATAATCTCCTTTTTCTACCGTAAAGGTTCCTGACATGGTAATCTTGTCATTCGCATCAATACTGGTGTTAATCTCCGCAACACCCTGAATATTGAGGGCATCCTGAGTACCTTCATCTAATATAATCTTAAATTTCGCATCTGGATCCGTGCTCAGGTTCAAGGCAATATCATATCCCGATAACTCACTGGATACCGTGGTCATCGAATCCAATTGCGCAAAAACATTCGCCCTGGCGGTGTCACTCTTATCCACAAATTTAACCACACCCTCACGTTGCGCAATTCCCGGATCTTCATTCGGAACAATAAAATTAAACTCTGTTCGATCATTCGCCTTTACATTTCCATCTATCCGTGGCTTGTCCAAATTCCCGGTTATCCGAAGATTGGAAGTCACATACATCTTTCCAAAGAACAAGTCATTATCCAATCTAGTGGAATTCATGACCTCAAAGTCATCAGTGGTCAGATTTAAATTGAAGATGAAATCGGTATAGGTCGTCGTTTTAATCGTACCATTTAATCGAGCTACGTTATTTTTGGAATCTACCAGATTGAATTGACGGAAGGTGATCCCTTGATCGTTGAAATAAATCTTCTGATTATCTGCGCGCATATTGGAATTCAACATGGATGCATTGATAATAGCATCATGGAATGTTAATTCCCCATTTATTCTCGGTGCGGAAGTCGTTCCTGTAATTTTTAAAGTTCCGGATAAATCTCCTTGCGCATCTCTTAAATTTCCTAAACTAAATGCCTGGATGGTCTGCATCCGCATTGGATTTAGATTTAAGGTCGCATCTATCTGCATATCACCCTCGGGTGGTGACATTACATCTCCCACCAAGTGTACATCATTGCCGTTCTCCGTAATGCGTACATCTGCCGAATAGGTGTTTTCCTTAATATTATTGACCTTCAATGCCACATTACCAATGGTATCAGTGCCAAAGAAGAATTTATCAATTGTAAGATCCGATACAAAAACAGGGGAGGACTCAAAACGAGAAACCGTCGCGTTACCATTAATTCCACCGCCTAATTTTAAGGTCTCAGATTGAAGCATTTCGGTAATAGTCTCAATCCTAAAGTTGTTGAAATTAAGGTCAATAGGAGAGTTGAAAGTCGAATCCTGCGATTGAATTCGAAGTTCCTGACCTTCATTGCTCAGGATAAATCCACTCGCACGAACCCCTTTTTCTCCAAAACTGATGATATTGTTTGGCTCGATGTCCCAATCCTCGTAGTTCAGCATTAATCCATCTTCCTTCAATGAGATATTATAGCTGTTATTCGCTACTTGCATCTTCGCACCTAAATGGTACTGTTCCTTATCTTCCTTGTCCTTGATCCATAATCCAAAATCAACATTATTCTCTACCACACTACCACTCATCACCGTATTGCGTAACTCGATATTGTTGATTAGAATATGGCCTATCAAGGCATTGTAATATAATGTGCTATCCGCTGTGATGATATCTACACCGACATTCTCAATTTCAGTACCCGCATAGGTGACCTTCGGTGCCAATAACTTGGCCATCAAGGAATGATCAGCACTATTAAAGGTACCATCTAAAGTTACATCTTGTAATTCTTGTAACTCCGGTAAGAAGTCTCGGATAATCCTCGAACGATATAATCGCGCTGAAAACTCAAATTGCTGCGGCGAATACTCATACTTCTGTTTAATCCCGGAAGGATTGTAATAGGTTTGAATAATATCCGAGATGGAAGATCCCAGCTCCGTCAATTTATAACTTCCAGTCAAATGCGCACTTAAAAACTCCGAATTTAAGATCAAGGTATTCTTACCAGTGTCGGATTGGGCTGTCAATGAAACCGTATCCAAGGAATAACGATCTTTTTCATAGGCAATTGAAGAGTTCGTCACTAATAGGGAACCATTAAGATTATCTAAATCCAATGCTTCAAAATCTGCTGTAATTTTTCCATGATAACGAACATTCTGATCCATTAACTTCAGGTTCTTGAAGTTAATGCTATCAATCATCATCTCAGCATATAACTTAGGAAATTGGCCACGCATATCCGCTTGGATATTTGCGTCCAAATCAATATTCGGATCGGGACTCTTGATGGTTCCGGCAATATCTCCTGAACGTGCCGTCAAATCAAAATTCACATCCTTATAACTATAACCCATGGCATCAAAACGGTTCAACGTTCCTAAAACATCCGCCTGCATGGTTTTTGGATTTAAACCTGTACCACTCACCTGAGCCTGTGCTGAAACATATCCAAGAACAGAGTCTTGTTTCAGGAATTCGCCCAAATTGAAGTTGTCAACCGTCACAAAGGCATTATAAGTGGTATCCCTGCCCATGTTCAATTTACCATTGACTGTCGCATTCCCCTGTTCTGTAATCAACTTCATGTTGGTGTCAAAACCTTTCATCCCACCTTTGAAGGTACCTGTTAAACTAATGTTTCGAGGTAACTCAATGCTATCTGGTAATAAAGATGGAGCTATTAATTGTTTTAGATCATTTCTACCTGTAACCATTTTCTTAAGGTTCAGGTCGATATACATTTTTTCTACATCTGGTAAGCCCTTGATATGTGCAGTGGCAATCACATGGGTATTGTTCAAGGTCTTAAACTCAAATCGCGGAATTCGAAGGTCATTCAACTTACCCATTACCTTTCCGTCAATGTAGAATCTCTTGTTCATAAGAGGTTTCATAACCTCTTCTTTTTCAAGATCCGGAGCCAATAAACGGATATCCTTCATATCAATATGGCTCTTTTTGATATTCGCATTGATGGTCATTGCTGCTGGATTATTCGAAACAGCATCCAATGAAGGGTAGGAGATGATTATCTCGTCCTGAATTAGGGTATTTGGCGTTTGAAGCAATAAGTCCTTGATCGTTGCGCCAGTATTTGTATATACAAAATCACCCTTGAGTTGCTTTAAATTAAAGCCCGAATGATCTTTTATGGTAAATCCTTTCAAATCTCCCGAAATGGAGTCTGTGGAATAGTATAGTTCATCAAGTGCACCCGCAATGTCTGTTAACTTCAAATTGAAATAATCAATTCCTTTGGTTCGAGCCTGATTATCATCCTTGAACCAAAAATTACTTTTCTCAATGGCTAATTTATCAACAGAAACTTTCCAGTTATTTGAACTACTGGTTGTATCAACCTTGTCATCAAAGGTGTGTTCACGAGTCGTTTTTCCAAATAAAACCTCGGAATCGGAATCTGATAGTTTAATCTCTTTTAATTTGACAAGTTCTTTGTTCAAATCGATTTGCTCAATATTTCCAGCTAAATTCTTGATGTCGAATTTACTCTGCATATTGATGGCCTTGTCATCATACCTGACAAAGATGTTTTTTAAATCAATGGTTTTGATGTCAATATTAGGTAGGAGCGAAGATTGTTCTACACTGGTACTGGTTATCCCAAAATCTGAAGCTTTTACGGAGTCTTGGGAGGTAATGACTGCCCATTGTTTAATATCTGCGGTCAATCCATCGATTTTTACATTTGGCATCCCGAAGGACATATTATTTGTTAAATCGAATTTGGAAACCCTTGTGTCAAATTTATTTAAATATATATTCGCTGATGTTCCAATGACATCATCTTTATAGACAAAATTGATTTTTTCGAACTGGACTTTGTCAATATCAAAAGTTAAGGCGGAAGTAGAGTCTGCAGTGGGCGTACTTTCTTTTTCGGAGGCAAAGGCGGCTACGATATAATCAAAATTAAAACTGCTATCGGGAAGGGTTCTATTGATTTTTGCTGTAATACCTTTTAGCTGTAACTCATTAATTTCAACCGTGTTCTTCAATAATTTCCACATATTGATGTCCACCATCAATGACTCCCCAGCTAGTAGGGTGTCCTTTGATTTATCCGCGAAAAAAACATCGTTTAATTCAAGCTTTTTTGGAAAATTAATATAAATATGACCAATATCTACCTGGGTCCCAAGCTTATTTTCTAAATAATTCGAAACCTTACCAACCACATAATTCTGTACGGATGGTAAACGGATTAGAAAAATAACAAGTAAAAGTAAAGCAATTATGGAACCTATAATCCACAAGACAGTTTTTAATACTATTCGACCAAATCTATTCAAAGCCTGAAAAATATTCTTTTATATATAATTAATGTTGTATCTCTTACTAACAGCTATTTGCCACATTTGTTTATTAATAAATCAATTTAATCGCAGCATAATATCCTTGCAAATATAGACTTCTGAAAGGAAATTACACTAGCTTTCTTTATTGTCTTTCGGTGAAATAAAGCAAAGAATGTACCGTATATTCTATTAATAATCAATTTGTTTACATTAACTATTGCGTTTTAGAAGATATGAAATTCCTGTAAACTATTATTTAAACTTATTTATTCATGGATTTCTATTTTTTCTTAACCAATTAATTTTAAAAAAATAAATCTCGATAGTTTGTAATATTTTATTATTTCTGTAGCGTTTTCGTTTCATCTCTAAATAAAGGCATCTTAATTTTTAATCTATTCCAACCTCTATTCCCAAAAAAGATTCCTTATATTTAAGTACCTAGATCAATCTATATTTAAAAACATGAAAAGAAAACATTTTATTACTACCATTTTAGTAGGAGCAAGTTCAGGTGCTTTATTGAGTTCTTGTGCAAATGAAAGTGCAGGCTCTAAATCTGAAACTCCTGCTGATTCAAGTCAATCCAATACCGAATCCCAAACTCAAGTTCAATCCGATGAACTCCATGCCGGTTTGATTGTACACTCTGTTTATTTTTGGTTAAAAGAGGGAATTACAGCCGAAGAAGAAAAAGAATTTTTGGTATTCTTTGATGAATTGAGAAAAGTGCCAGGACCTAAAGCCTTAGAAATTGGTAAACCTGCACCGACAACACCACGCCCCGTAGTCGATAATTCATTCTCCTATTTTTTATTGGTTACATTCAATAATATGGATGAAATCAATACCTATGAGAATCATCCTGACCACTTAGCAGCTTCTGAGAAATTCTCTAAATATTGGTCAAAAGTAGAAGTTAAAGATGCCATCTTGATGTAAGGTGGCAGTATTAAAATATATAAAGGCCATTGGATCTTCCAATGGCCTCTTTTTTACAGTAAAAAATCTAAGAAATTAGTGTACTTCTATATCTGTACTTTGAGTGTTTTCCTCTTTATTAGGACTTTCAGCTGAATCCTTGTCTTCAGGTTTGTCACTGCGTTCAACAGTGATTTTACACTCTGTTAATAAGGCTGCAATCGCTCCCACAGCGGCAAAGATGGGTGCCAAAACAACCCCAATTACACCTAGGGTTACTGGAAAACTCATAATGTCTTTGCCATGTTTATCTGCAATGCTGATTTTCGTAACGTTGCCCTCAGCGATTAAATCCTTGATTCTTTTTAATAAGTTCTCTCCTGTTACTGAGAATGTTTCTTTAATTGACATAGTTGTTCGTTTTTATTTGATATACAATTCGTTGTTAAATTTATTTGATAATCAAAGATAAGAGTTGTACAACGTTCTCAATATGCTGATTAGGTTAATCGGTATAAATTTTCGGTAACTGCCTAAAAAATATCGGTGAAAATTCTAACGACCTCTTATTTGCTGATTTCTTGGATGATAACGACTATCCCCATCAATAAAACAAACCAACCAAAGGCAGGTTTTAATTTTTTGCCATCAATCCGCTGGCTAAGTTTTGAACCTATTAGTATTCCTATAATGGCAATGCTTGATAAACTTAATAAAAACGTCCAATTGATTAAATGAAAGTCTAATTTCCCCAAAAATCCAAATAAAGAGTTTGCCGCGATGATTAATAAGGAAGTCCCTACCGCTCTTTTCATGGGCATTTGATTAAAGATAATCAAAGCCGGGATTATTAAAAATCCACCGCCAGCACCTACCAACCCACTGATAAAACCTACGCCAGCACCCTGGATGATTAAAGGTAAAATACTAGAGTTCTTTGGCTTGCCTTCTACATTATTTCCCCTAATCATTTTGTAAGAAGCAAATAACATCAATATTGCAAACAAAAGCATAATCCCCATGTTTTTAGTGACTTCGAAACTCCCTAGCTGAAATAAATGGGCAGGAATCGCCTCAATAACAAATAATCGAGTCAAGAAAACCGTAATAATCGATGGTAAACCGAAATATAATGCTGTTTGGAAATCAACCAGATTATTCTTGAAATATGGAACCGCTCCAACTGCCGATGTCGCGCCTACAATAAATAAAGAATAAGAGGTTGCCAATAACGGATCTATATGAAATAAATAGACCAATACAGGTACGGTCAAAATACTTCCGCCACCGCCAATTAAGCCTAGAGAAATCCCAATACCGATCGATGCTATATATCCTAAATACTCCATAATATATTTTTTGTACAGCAAAGGTCAGAGAAAGATTGCCAGAATTCAGTTACTTTAGTTACAGAGGAAAACATCTTCTGCTGATTCAGTCCTAAGTAACATTGGTTACTGTATTAGCAATAATTGGAACTTAATTTTGCATAAACTTTTTTTGAAGACTATGGAATTAATAATGGGGCCTTGGCCTTGGTACGTAGGCGGCGGAATTGTCGCATTAGTAATGATTGCTTTAATATTATTAGGTAGAAGCTTTGGATTCTCATCCAATTTTAGAACCATGTGCTCGGCAATGGGAGCAGGTAATTCATGTAGCTTTTTTCAATTTGACTGGCGAAAACAAAAATGGAACCTGCTTTTTCTCGTAGGTGCTATCATGGGGGGATTCATCTCCGCTCATTTCCTTTCGGATAATCAAATTCCCGAAATCTCCGAAGTAACGGTAAGTCAATTAAAGGAATTAGGCTTTGAAAGTGCGGGACAAGCCTATTCCCCAACAGAAATATTCAATACATGGAATGTGAAAACCATCGCTATCCTTGCTATTGGTGGCTTATTGGTAGGATTTGGAACTAGATATGCCGGCGGATGTACCTCCGGACACGCAATTTCCGGATTAAGCGATTTGCAATGGCCTTCATTAGTCGCAGTAATTGGTTTCTTTATCGGTGGTTTAACCATGGTTCACTTGTTGTTCCCTTTGATTTTTTAACATGAAAAAATTAGTATATATCGTATTAGGTGTCATCTTCGGAATGGCAATGTATAAAGCAGAAGCAGCTTCTTGGTTTAGAATTTATGAAATGTTTAGCTTCCAATCCTTCCATATGTATGGATTTATGGCAACAGCATTATTGATCGGATTGCCTGCCGTGCAGTATTTTAAACGTAAAAAAGTAAAAGATGTTAAAGGGGAAGAAATCATAATTGCACCAAAAAACAAATCTATCCCTCGTTATTTAATTGGAGGTATTATCTTTGGCCTAGGCTGGGCTTTAATCGGCGCATGCCCAGGACCAATTTTTGTCCTAATAGGTTCAGGATTATATAGCATGTTGATCGTCGCTGCTTTTGCAGTGCTCGGAACTTATCTTTATGGACTTGTAAAAGATAAATTGCCTCATTAACAAGTTGCTGTGTAACAAAAGTAGCTGTCAATCATTTCAAACTAGGCTAGTTTTGTTATATTAAATTAATCGTTATGATAAAAATATTAACACTCCCAGAGTTTAAAGCTCAGATAGAAAATAAACCTGTTCAACTCCTGGATGTTAGAACAGAAATGGAATACGATTTAGGGAAAATCGATGGATCAACACTTATCAATGTTCAGTCTTCAGATTTTGAAGAATTAGCAGCTCAAAAAGTGAATCTCGATGAACCTATTTATCTATATTGTCGATCGGGAATGCGTTCGCAGATCGCCGCAAAATTGTTGGAAAATCTTGGCGCTAAAGAAATCTATGACCTCCAAGGAGGATATGTTGCCTGGATCCAAAACAACAAATAATTAACATTAACTAAGACAGATTTATAAATTATTAAATTAAAAGAATACTATGTTTTTTCAACAAGTTTATGATAAAACCTTAGCGCAAGCCAGTTTCTTTATTGGCTGTCAAGCAAAAAATGAAGCTATTGTAATTGATGCCAAAAGGGATATTGATACCTATTTGGAAATTGCAAAGCAAAATAATATGAAAATCACCCATATCGCTGAAACGCATATTCACGCTGATTTCTTGGCTGGATCTCGTGAATTAGCAGAAGCAACAGGTGCTCAGTTGTACTTGTCAGATGAGGGTGGTGAAAATTGGCAATATGAATTCCCGCACGTAGGACTTAAAGAAGGGGATCGCATTAAAGTAGGAAACTTAAGCCTGGAAGTTATGCATACCCCTGGTCATACACCGGAAAGTATCAGCTTCTTGTTAAGAGACCATCCTGCTTCGGATGAACCCGTTATGATTTTTACTGGAGACTTCGTATTCGTAGGTGATATCGGCCGCCCAGACCTATTGGAAGAAGCTGCTGGATTGGTCGGTACCAAAGAAATTGGTGCTGAACAAATGTTCCAATCCCTTAAGAAATTTGAAGCCCTGCCTGATTATGTGCAAGTATGGCCAGGTCATGGTGCCGGGTCTGCATGTGGTAAAGCTTTAGGAGCGGTGCCTAGCAGTACTGTAGGTTACGAAAAATTGAGAAACTGGGCCTTCCAATTTGCTGATGATTACGAAGGATTTAAAAATTACCTCCTAAGTGATCAACCCGAAGCTCCAGTGTACTTCGCAATGATGAAGAAACTAAACAAAGTGGATAGACCTCTTTTAGTTGAAGTTCCTGAACATCCAACTCTTTCTGTGGAACAAGTGGATGATATGAAAGATATTACCTTGATCGATACGCGTCATAAAACTGAATATGCAAAAGGTCATTTGAAGAACTCCATTAATATTCAAAATAATAACTCTTTGGCAAATTGGGCAGGATGGATGATCGGTTATGATGAAAATATGGTAATGATTGCGGATGAAGGTAATCAAGAAGAAATTACGCGTAAACTGATGCGTATCGGATTGGATAATATCAAAGGTTTTGTTACCGATTTAACTGATGCTGAATTGGAGAAAACAAATCTTGTAGATGCGGATACAGTTGAATCCATGAAAGATAATCCAGATACCGTATTAGTGGATGTACGTGGTTTATCTGAATTTAAAGCTGAACATATCCCAGGTGCTGAACATCGCTTTGTAGGCTCTTTTAGAAAGAGTTTACCTACTGATATCAAGGACAAAAAGATTATTATTCAATGTCAATCTGGAGACCGTGCAACCATTGCAGCGTCCTTCCTAGAGAAAAACGGATTCGACAAAGTTTATAACTATGCTGGTAGTTTTATTGACTGGAAAAAGCAAGGGAAAGTAACAACAAAATAGTATATTTGAGTATGAGTCTAATAGAAAATGCTTATACAGGAATATTAGAACCCGCCTTAATTGAAGAAATTGAGGCGGTTGCTACTTTAAAGACCTTCCAAGCAGGAGAAATAATCGTTGATATTGGTCAGTATATTCGAGCAATGCCCTTGTTACTTACGGGGGCTATCAAGATTATGCGTGAGGATGAAAAAGAAGGTGAATTGCTGTTGTATTATCTCGCCAAAGGGGAAACCTGTACCATGTCCATTGCCTGCTGTGTTGGGAACAAGAAAAGTGAAATCAGAGCTCAGGCAGAAATGGAAACCACAGTCGCCATGATCCCCAATCAATACCTCAATGAATGGTTAGGAAAATACAGCTCCTGGCGGAACTTTATCCTTAATAGCTATTCTTCCAGAATGAATGAAATGCTGGGAGCAATCGATAATCTTGCCTTTTCAAAAATGGAAGATCGAATCATGAACTACCTGAAAGAAAAAGTGAAATTAACTGAGGATCGGATTCTAACAGTCACCCATCAGGATATTGCAATGGACCTAAATACTTCTCGTGTGGTGGTGTCCAGAATCTTGAAAAAACTTGAAAATGAAGACAAAATCGTTTTGTTGAGAAACGAAATTCGGGTCCTCGTCTAGACTAGTAACATTCTTGAAATATTTTTTATTTCCTAATATTAGCCCTAACTTTGCATTTATGCTTAACACAACAATCGGGTTTAACCAACAACTACCGCTATTCGCTAAGATAATAGGGATAGTATTGTTGTTTGTCTTAACCTCATGTCCGATTAAGGCATCAATCAAGCAAAATCTCGCACAGGAAACCAAAACTGAAAGCAGAAATAACAAATCTGCTAAGCCTGATTCTTGGATTGACTATGAAGCGGCTGATTGTAGCGTGGCTACCGAGCAAATCAATGCTCACGATTTCATGGTTAAACAATTTCAGGTACAGCCTGCTGTATTTGCTTTATTTAACCTTGCCTTAATCCTTTTCGCTTTCCTGCCTAGGAAAGATGTCGAAAATTTTCATTGGAATACCCCAAAACTGAATTCCAATGACCTATTCCTACAATTTCGTCGATTAAACTTATAGAATTGCATTCCTAGCAAGCATTTGTCCGAGGACAAATGTTGATGACCTGGATATGGACTTTTCTGTCCGTACCATTTTTTCATTGGACTAGCTTTGGTCAAGCTGTCAATCAATACAAATTTTAATACTTAATATGGGTTTAAAAATCAATAGCCTATTGATCCTCATGGGATTGTGCTATGCTTTCCAAAGCAATGGTCAAGACCTACAGCATCTTTGGGAGAAAACTAGGAATTACTATAAGGGATTTGAAATTCAAAAACAACAAATCTTATTGGCAAAACAAGATAGTATTGCTCAACAAATTAAATATAAACCTCAGGTTCAAGCTCAATTGCAACAAGGGCTGAGCTCTGTGGAAGGAACCTCAGGAGCATTTTTGCCCCTGCCGGGAATCCTCAATATCTCTGGGCCAAACCAATTGCAGGGTGCCTCCAGTACATTTAATCATTTCCTTTCTGCTAGCATGAATTGGGATTTGATCAACTTCGGTAGAAAAAGCCTGGACAAAGATATTTCCCGTAGTAAAATCGATCATTCTAGATTAAAAGAACAGGAATTCGCCTTTAATATCCAACAAAAGTTAACTAAACGATATATAGAATTTCTGTTTTTTCAGGTAATGGATGATTGGTATCAGAAACATTCTGATCGCTATCAGTCCATTTTGGACATTAGCAAAGGCCTTGCAAAAGCTGGAATTATACCTGGAGCAGACACCTTATTGGCAACTTCTTCCCTGAAGAATGTGGAAAGTAACTTATTACAAATCCAAGGTAAACTGAATGGTGCCAAAATCTTATTGAAGGAATTTACCAATGAGGATATGCTAAACAATCCCGAATCAAAAAGTCAGGCATTTTTAGAACTAATAGGAAATACACAAGTTAATGCTCAGGATCATCCTTTGATTTTGATGAAAAAGAAAGAGGCTGAGGCCTTGGATCTATTGGAGAAAAAACAAAGTAGGGAAGTCCTGCCTCGAATTATGCTTTTAGGTGGACTTGCGAATCGAAGCTCAGGAATTACTTCCAATGGTTATGTACATAGCGCCTATCCTGAAATCTATAATGACTTTGCAAATAACTATTTCGTAGGTGTTGGACTTACCTGGAACCTACAGGATATGTTTAGATCTAAATCGGATAAGAAGCATTACGGCCTGAAGCTTCAGAATAACTTATTTGAACAGGAGCTTGTTCAAAATGAAATCAATAGTCAATTAGGTCAGTTAAATGCAGAGATTGCTGCTGCTGCCGATGGAATCCATGAATCCAATGTCAGTAGAAGACAAGCCGAAGATGCTTTTAATCTGTATAAAGCACGCTATGAAGGTGGTTTAATCAATCTCGCAGAACTGTTGCAGGTTCAGGAAATCCTCCTGCAAACGGAAAGACAGAACCTAACTGCTTACTTAAATTATTGGAATCTGCAGGTAAATAAAAGCTACCAACAAGCTGATTTCAGTCAATTGTTTAATCATTTTTAAAGAGCCCCTATGAATTTAATACGTTTTGCTTTAAGAAGACCAATAGCCATCATGATGGTAATCTTTGCGATTGCCTATTTCTCTTGGCCGGTCATCAAAAAGATTAAAGTCGATATATTTCCAGAAATCGAATCTCCTGCCATGTATATTGCCATGCCTTATGGTGGTTTATCACCTGCCTATATGGATGGCTTTATGGCGAATGAATTTCAAAAAGTCCTGCTCTTTGTGAATGGTGTTAAAGAGTTGGATTTTAAGAGTGTACAAGGTTTGTCTTTAATGAAGCTTACCTTTTACCCCGGAACAGATATGTCCCAGGCATCTGCTGAAATCAGTATGCAGGTTTCCCGGGCGATGGGATTTTTACCTTCTGGTGCAGTACCTCCCATGGTCGTACGTTTTGACGGTAGTTCCTTGCCTGTTGGTCAATTGGTCTTTGACTCTGACCAACACTCGGTCACCGAACTCCAAACCATGGCTGTAACCAAAGTGAGGCCCATGTTTGTTAATATTCCAGGCATTACAGCACCAGCTCCTTTCGGAGGGAATATGCGTAGTTTGGTCGTGAATATTGATCCTCAAAAAATGAAAGCGCATGGTTTGAGCCCAGAGGAGGTAACCTTAGCGGTCACCAAAAACTCCATGCCCTCACCAGCAGGTAATGTCCGGATTGGGGATAAAAACCTAATGGCCCCAATTAACTCAATTTCTAATGGGGTTGAAGAGTTCCTGGAAACCCCAATCAAATCCTTGAATGGAAGAACAATCTTAATTGGGGATGTGGCAACGGTGATGGATGCAGCCGATCAAACCGTCGGATATGCAATTATCAATGGAAAAAGATCAGTTTACCTTCCAATTATCAAAAAACCAGATGCATCGACCTTGGATGCGGTGGATTACCTGAAGAAGTCCTTGCCAATGCTCGAAAGCTTATTGCCGGAGGGTGTCAAGATAACTTATGCCTTTGACCAATCGGTTTATATTTCAAGATCTCTTTCCAACTTGATTTTTGAAGGTGCCTTAGGTGCCTTACTGACTGGGTTAATGGTCTTTTTATTCTTACGCGACCCTCGGGGAGCATTAATCGTGATCTTAACAATTCCGATCGCGATTATTACCGCTGTAATCACTTTACATATGTTTGGACAGAGTATCAATATCATGACCCTCTCTGGCTTGGCGCTCTCTATTGGTATCCTCGTCGATGAAGCTACGGTGACCATCGAAAATATACACCAACATATGGAACTCGGTAAGAAAAAAGCCAAGGCTATTTTAGATGCCTTATTAGAGATATCAGCACCAAAACTTCTGATTCTATTAAGTATTCTTGCCGTATTGACTCCTGCATTTATGATGGAAGGTATCCCGCGTGATATGTTTATGCCTTTGTCAATGGCAGTAGCATTTGCCATGATTGCATCCTTTATTTCTTCCCAGACCTTTGTGCCGATTATGGCAAACTGGATCATGAAAACGAAGAAGCACCATGCTGGGAAATATAAAAAATCATTTATTGATAAGGTCGGTATAAAATATACATTTAAGCTGCGTTCTTTCTTTGGAAAATCCAAGTTGATTTCCATTCTCTATGCTGTTATTGCCCTTCTATTGGTATTTGGAGCCATTAGTATTTTAGGAACGGATATTATGCCGAAATCTGAAGGTGGTGATTTTCAGGTAAGACTGCGCATGCCGGATGGTACACGCTTGGAGCGCACCGAAGAGACTGTTAAATCATTGACCAAAAGTTTAGTGGCGCAACTTCCTGAAAATAGTTTGAAAATATCATCCTCTTTTGTCGGGATGCATCCTTCAGCTAACCCTATCAACCCTATCTTTTTATTCACCAGCTCAACCGGGGAAGCAGTAATGCAATTGTCCCTCGACAAAAAGAAATTGGGAATGAAAACTGATGAATTCAAGGAGTTCGTTAGAAACCATGTTCAGGAAAAATATCCGGATGCCAGGATTAATTTTGAGCCAATTGAACTGATGGAAAAAATAATTGGACAAGGTTCAATGACTCCTGTGGAGGTTAAGGTAAGTTCTGCTCAGTTGAAAAATGCTGAAAAATTCGCCGAGAAGATTAAGAATGAGCTTGCTACCTATCCATTCCTAAAGGATGTACAAATATCTGAACCGCTTCATTATCCTACGATTGATATCAAAATCGATCGCCGTAGGCTTGCGGAATTTGGACTGACCGTGCAAGAAGTTTCTAGAAACTTGGCCGCAACCACCTCATCCACGCGATTTACAGATAAAAACCTATGGGTCGATCCTAAATCGGGATTGGTGTTCCAAGTCCAGGTTCAAGTCCCTGAAAATATGATCCAAACACTTCAGGATCTAAGGTCAATACCTGTAAAACAAGGCTCTTCAACACCTGTTCTAGAGGATATTGCAACCATTACTGCCAATGAAGTTCCTGCTCAGGTTAACCGTCGTGGACCAAATCGTTATGTTAGTATTCTTGCTGATATTCATGAAAAAGATTTGGGTGCTGCCAATAAAGCAGTCAATGAAAGCTTGAAAAAAGTGGGAGAACCGCCGCGTGGAACCCGGATTTGGAAGGAAGGAAACTTGCCGCTATTGGAAGAAACTTTAACTGGATTGCTCTCGGGGCTGTCCATTGCCATTGTAGTTATTTTCTTTATGATGTCTGCTTATTACCAATCTGTAAGGGTCAGTTTAGTAATTCTTTCAGTTGTTCCCGCAGTAATTGCAGGATCATCAATCATGATCTGGATCAGTGGAAGTACCTTAAATCTCCAATCTTACATGGGGATAATCATGTCTATCGGGGTGTCAGTTTCGAATGCGGTATTATTAATTAATCAAGCTGAATGGTATCGCAAGAAATTACATCTTCCGGCATCAAGGGCAGCATTGTTGGCCGCGAAATCTAGATTTCGCCCCATCTTGATGACCGCCTTGGCAATGCTGGCAGGAATGGCGCCAATGGCCCTTGGAATGGGAGATGGAGGTGAACAAGTAGCTCCATTAGGCCAAGCCGTAATTGGTGGACTTGTGAGTTCAACCTTGACTATCCTATTAATAATCCCATTAATCTTTAGCTTAATCATGAATAAAGCATCATATGGTTCACCTTCGTTAGATCCAGATGATTCCAATAGTAAATTCTATTTAGAAAAATAAACAATGAAAAAACTTAGCATATTCGGACTTGTCTTGTTATTGGCTGGTTGCCAGGCAAACAGTGAGGAGACAAAAACTAAAAAGGAAAGTCCTTCCGAAAATACAATTTCCGTAAAAGTTGTTCAACCTGTTGAACAACAACCTTCTTATACCTTGAAATTGCCGGCAGAGCTACATCCTTATGAATCTGTGGATGTGTTTGCAAAAATCAAAGGATTTGTGCGGAAAATCAATGTTGATGTGGGGGATCAGGTGCGAAAGGGGCAAATCCTGGCGGTACTGGAAGCTCCGGAAATGGATATTCAATCTACAGCAGATCGCGCAAAATCACAACAATTACGGGCTAATTTTGAAGTCAGCAAAAGTCGGTATGACCGACTTAAAAAAGTTAAAAACCAAAGTGTTGGTGCAGTCTCTGATTTGGAATTTGAACAGGCTTATGGATCCATGTTGAGAGATAGCGCAGCCCTTGAAGAAAGTAATTTCTCCTATAAGAAGTCTAATCAAATGCGTGAATATTTGGTGGTCCGGGCGCCATTTTCCGGAATTATTACTCAACGTAATTTTTCTGTAGGTGCTCTAATGGGGGATACCGGAATGCCTTTCTTTAAATTGGTGGATAATAATAATTTGAAACTCAAGGTGGTTGTTCCTGAATTACATGCGCAGTCGATCTCTGATAGTACCGTGGCTCAGTTCAAGGTCTTAAGTATGCCTGATTCGGTGTTCAAGGCAAAACTTAAGCGAAATGCCTTGGTGATTGATCCCGTATCAAGATCCTTAGCACTTGAATTTGATGTGCCTAATCAAAGCCGCGCCTTAAATGGTGGCGATTATACCGATGTTCAACTCAATTTAAAACGAAAAAGACCTACCGTCTTTGTCCCTCAAAGTAGTGTGGTAAACTCTCAATCTGGGGTATTCGTTCTGAGATTTGACGAAGCTAATAAAGTGGAACGCGTGCCAGTTGTTCTGGGTCAAAGCCAGGAAAATGGAGTGGAGGTATTTGGTGATCTCAAACCTACGGACAGAATCATTGAAAAGGCCTCCGAAGAAATAAATTCAGGTCAAATTGTACAAATAGTCAAATAATCTTAAGAAATTTAAATATGAAAACGAAACAAATCTTATTGGGAATGTCCATGTTGGCCCTTTTAGCCGTTGGTTGTAATACTGGGGTAAAAGAGCAATCATCGAATGATTCTATTTCAAATAAATCGAATACGGAAGAGGTACAAGAAGCAAAGTTGGTCGAAAAAGCGAACAGCATCAATGCTAGTTTCAAGAATATTAATGGAGAAACGGTTTCACTGCAGGATTTAAAAGGTAAAGTTGTTGTCATGAACTTTTGGGCAACTTGGTGTCCTCCATGTATTGCGGAGATGCCTTCCCTACAAAAATTACATGAGGAGCTTAAAGCTGAAAAAGATATCGTATTTATGGCTATTGAAGTAGATCAGGATATCGATAAAGCTGCAAAATTTATGGCTAAAAATAAATATACCCTTCCGCTTTATACTGTAGATGCAGAATTGCCGGAGGAATTAATGTCCAACTCCATCCCGATGACCGTTATTTTTGCAAAAAATGGTGATATCATTGGAAAACAAGTAGGCATGATGGATTTTAAATCTGAAAAACTTAAACAAGGATTGATAGATTTATCAAAAGAGAACGAAAGGTAAATCTTGTTTATTATTTAAAAAATAAGAAAATAAAATAAGAAAAAAGAGTCAATTCCAAGAATTGACTCTTTTTTTTATGCAGGATAGTACAGGATGGTAATATCTAACTGTCTAATTATATTGTCTTAACACTATCAATGAAAATTATTAATCAACTAACACCAATTATTAAACTCTTAAAACCAAATAATAAATAGCTTACACTAATTTATAGAATTAAAACTAACCATTTACTTAAACGAAAATTATGTTCAGTATCAATCTCTCGATGATGCGTATTGGCCATTTTTTAGGTGCTTTTGCTTTCGCATTATTGATTCTTTCAAGCTCTTGTAAGGATGAAAAAGCCGAAGATGGCATCAATGTCCCCTACGATGCATCAAAACCAATTAAAGTTGATCTCGTTTACCCCGATTCCGGGAAATACCTGGAAAAAGTAATGATTACCGGTGATAATTTTGGAACAGACCCCTCGCAAATTCGGGTTTGGTTCAACGGTAAAAAAGCTGCCGTAGTCGGATCAACCGGCAGTAGAATGTATGTCTTGGCGCCCCGACTTCCTGGGGATACCTGTAAGATCTCTGTCGCCATCGGCGATGACTCCATCGCCTACAATAAAGACTTCTTTTACAAAACTTCGGTAACGGTAACAACGCTAGCAGGGAACGGAAGCCGCGATACCTATCGCGATGGCGACCTCACCCAGTCCATCGTTGCACCAAGGTATTTATGCGTGGATAAAGATGATAATATCTTTATCATTAATCGGGTGCCAGACCAATATCATGTTGCCAGAATTGATGAAGAGAAAAATGAATTGATTACGGTGGCAAGGAATGTAATTGCCAACGTGCCAGCAGCAGATCCGCTTACCGGCATAATCAGTTTCCCAACGGAAACCACGGTAGGTTCTTATTACTCCTTAGATCCAAAAGAATTCTGGGGACCTAGGATTCGAGAAATGAGATGGCCCGCATCTGGGGACCGCCCGGAAAATGGATGGAAACATTCCATGGTAGTAAATCCTTCCGATGGATTTATTTATACACGTTACTATTATGGCCATATCGTAAAGATTAATCCTCGAACCTATGAGGTCGAAACCATCTTTAAAACCGAACAAGGAGATAGCTACGGCCTAACCTTTAGTCCAAATAATCCGAATATCCTTTATATTTCATTTTTTGGAAACTCTGGAGTCAATGCCAATAGTATTTGCAGCATCGACGTGACCAAACCTGAGACAACCTTTAAAAAATTGTCCGGATCCACTGCCGGTGGACATCGGGATGGAAAGCTGGAAGTCGCCCAATTTAGAAACCCGGAGCAGATTTTTACCGATGCCGACGGGAATATGTATATCGCTGATAGCGGAAACCATTGTATTCGTAGAATTAACTCAGAAGGATTAGTTGAAACTGTGCTTGGAATGCCCGGAACGGCAGGCTGGAGAGACGGAGGTAAAGAAGATGCCCTGTTCAATAACCCTACTGGAATCGGAATTAGTTCCGATGGGTCAGTTTATGTAGCTGATTTTAATAATAATCGTGTTAGAAAACTATCCATTAATTAAAAGCCTAAATTCTACATTATGAAATTTAAAATCCTTTCTCTGTGGATGGTAATTCTATCATTCTCAGTTTTGTCGGCCTATAGCCAAGAAAGTTATAATATAAGTGGGACGGTATTGGATGATTTAGGGAACCCGATTCCGGCTGTTACCATTTATCTACGTGATAAAATCAGTATTGGTACATCTTCTCTGGAAGATGGTAAATTCACCATCAAAGCCTCCCGAGGGGATATGTTGGTCTTTAAACATGTCGGTTTCAAGGATATTGAGTACCTGGTGACTGAAGCAAAATCAGATTTAACCATACAATTCAACGAAAAGGCCGAAGAAATCGACGAAGTAGTTGTTGTTGGACTAGGTCAGCAACGGAAGATATCCAATGTTGCCGCCGTGACGAGTGTGGATGTGAAAGCCCTGCAAACTCCAGTGGTTTCAATTGCCAACCTTTTGGGGGGTAGAGCAGCCGGGGTAATCTCCTTGCAAAGCAGTGGTGAACCTGGAAAGAATATTTCAGAATTCTGGGTAAGAGGGATTGGAACCTTTGGTGCCAATTCGAGTGCCCTGGTTTTGATTGACGGATTGGAAGGAAATATTAATTCCATCGATCCTGCAGATATTGAAAGCTTTTCCATCCTGAAGGATGCCTCTGCAACCGCAGTGTATGGGGTAAGAGGAGCAAACGGGGTGGTATTGATTACGACCAAAAGAGGGCAAGCAGGAAAATTAAGTATAACTGGAAGGGTAAATGCTTCTGCAAACTTCTTGCCTCGTTTACCGGATTATTTAAGAGCCTATGATTATGCAAGATTGGCAAATGAAGCCCGAGAAGTCAGAGGTGAAACACCGATTTATTCAGGAGTTGAACTTGATATCATAAAAGACGGCTTGGATAGAGATATGTATCCAGATGTTAGTTGGCAAGATCAGGTTCTTCGGAATAATGCTTACAGAAAAAGTTTCTATGCCAGTGCTCGTGGTGGTGCGCAAGTAGCTCGTTATTTCTTGAGTTTGGGGATGAGTGATGAAACCGCTGCCTACAAATTTGATGATGCCAGTGTGTATGCGTCAAATGCAGGTTATAAAACCTATAACTATAGAACTAATATTGACCTTGAACTTTCTCCAACTTCGACCTTATACTTTGGTACAGATGGATTTCTTTCGGTAAATAATACGCCCGGGGTAGCATCTACAGATTATATCTGGTATGCCCAATCCAATCTGAATCCATTATTAATCCCTTTGGTTTATTCGGATGGGAAATTGCCAGCTACATCCACGACAGGATCCTTGCGTTCGCCATTGGTGATGATCAACCATATGGGAAGAAGATCTAACCAAGAGTTTCGTGGTAAATTTACTTTAGCATTGGATCAAAAGTTAGATTTTCTGCTACCAGGCTTGAAAATTAGAGGTCAAGGAGCTTATGATATCGTGAGTTGGTTTAATGAGTCTAGATTGATTTCTCCAGCACTATTCCAAGCAGTTGGTAGGGATCAGCAAGGAGAGTTGATTACCATCGAAAGGTCGCCTGCACAAGCGATTTCTTATGGTAAATCCACTAACCAATTCCGTAAATATCATTTTGAAAGTACCTTGAATTATGAGAAGAAAATTAATGAGGATCACCGTACATCGGCCCTTGTCTATTATTATTTGAGTGATCAAAAAGAAGCTGATAAGGGGACAAACAACCTAAGTGCAATTCCAATTCGCTATCAAGGGGTTTCCAGTAGGTTTACCTATGGGTATCAGGATACTTATATGGTGGATTTTAACTTTGGTTATACGGGTTCTGAAAACTTCCAACCAGGTAAACAATATGGATTTTTCCCTTCTGTTGCTGCTGGATGGGTGCCCTCAAATTATAAATTTGTAAAAGATCACCTTCCTTGGATTAGCTTCCTGAAATTTAGAGGATCATTTGGAACTGTAGGTAATGACCGTATCACCAATGACCGTCGTTTCCCATATTTAACCATGGTAAATAGCTATATAGCTAGTCCTTGGGGATCTTCCGCATTATTGGATGCCGTGAATGAGTCGGTTATCGGAGCAGATAATTTACAATGGGAAAAAGCTGAAAAAGCCAATATCGGGATGGAATTGAATTTATTTAACGATAAACTAAGCTTTATTGTCGATGTATTCAATGACCAAAGAAATGGAATCTTTATGCAAAGGGTTCAGGTGCCTGATTACGCTGGTTTAACGACCATGCCTTATGGAAACGTTGGTCGGATGAAGAGTATTGGTGCTGATGGGAGTGGTTCTTATAAACATACCATCAATGATGATATGAGCTTCACTATTCGAGGCAACTTTACCTATTCCAAAAATAATGTCCAAAACTGGGAAGAAGCTAACCCTAAATATCCTTATCAGGAGGTGTCAGGCTATCCGTATGGTTCCATTAGAGGTTATCAATCCTTGGGACTCTTCAGAGATTGGGATGACGTCAATAACTCACCAGCTCAATTTGGAAAAGTACAACCAGGCGATATCAAATACAGGGATATCAATGGGGATGGGGTAATCAATTCTGATGACCGGGTTCCATTGACGCATAGCACTTATCCTTTGTTGATGTATGGATTCGGTGGTGAGTTCAATTATAAAAAGTTTACCCTCGGTGTCTTATTTAAAGGTACTGGCCAAACGGATTTCTTCTATTCTGGAAATGGAATAGGTACCGGATATGTTCCTTTTTTCAATGGTGTTAATGGAAATGTGCTGAATCTGGCAAGTGATCCTTCGAATAGATGGATTCCAATGGAGTATGCACTTGCAAATGGTATCGATCCATCCCTGGCTGAAAATCCTAATGCCCGTTATCCAAGATTGACCTATGGAAATAACACAAATAACTCACAGCTTTCAGATTTCTGGAGAGGAGATGCGCGATATCTAAGATTGCAAGAGGTCAACCTAAATTATAATTTAAGAGCCCCATTCTTGCAACGCATAAAAATCGCTTCTGTTGATTTTCAGCTCGTTGCCAATAATTTAGTTATTTGGGATAAAGTCAAAATCTTTGATCCGGAACTTGCTTATAGAAATGGGGAAGTGTATCCGATTCCAACGTCCTTTATCTTTCAAATGTATCTAAACCTTTAATTTCTGAAACCATGAATACTTTCTTTAAACATATAAAATCATTTACGATAGTCCTGATTTTAATAGTCGTTTCTACATCCTCATGTAAGAAGTTTCTAAGTGTGGATGATTATTTCAGTGATGAGCTGAAACTCGATACGGTTTTTTCGCAAGCAAGATACGTGGAAGCCTACCTATGGGGAACGGCAAACCTTTTTCCAGATGAAGGAAGGTTACAAAATAACTCTCATACTCCCGGACCATTTGCAACTGATGAAGGTTTTACTTCCTTCCTAACATCAAGTGGTTATAGTGGAATGCGATTCGTATTAGGGGAGATTACAGCTACTAGCTTATACTCTCTCAATCAATGGGGGAATTATTATAAAATCATTCGTAAATGTAATACCATTTTCAACCGAATTGATGAGGCTAAAGATCTAAAAACCGACAACCGTTTTAAGATCTTGGGATATGCAAGATTTATCCGTGCATATGCTTATTACAATATCTTAATGGATTTTGGTCCCCCAATTTTATTGGGTGATGAAATTATTGAATCAAATGCTCAACTTTCGGATTATGATCGTCCACGTGCTACCTACGATGAGGCAGTAGAATATATCTGTAATGAATTGGAGGAAGCTGCTAAGTTTTTGCCTAATTCAGTTCCCTTGGTTGAATTTGGATTACCTACTAAATCAGCAGCTTACGGTCTGATTGCGAGAGTGAGATTAATCCATGCCAGTCCATTGTTCAATGGTGGTGAAAGTGCAAGAACCTATTTCGGTACTTGGAAAAGATCGACAGATAAGGTAAACTATATTTCTCAGAACTATGATGAAAAACGTTGGGCATTAGCTGCTGCGGCTGCCAAGCGCATAATTGATCTGGGTGAAACCGGAATGTTCAGGTTGCATGTGGTTCCTGCAGATTCAGAAACTCCGGAATTACCTGAAGGGGTGACTTCGGATCCGAACTACTATCAGCAATGGCCAAATGGAGCTGCCGGAATTGATCATTATCGTTCCTATTCTGAGATGTTTAATGGTGAATCTGTTGTTCCTGTGAATGCAGAGTATGTCTGGGCCCGTAGAAGTGGAGCCTTGGTTGATGAAACCAGAATGTCCTTCCCCCAAAAATTGGATGGATGGAATGGTACCTCTGTGACTCAAAAAGTCGTGGATGCTTATTCCATGGTCGATGGTCGTGAGATCTCTAACTCAAGCAGCAATTATCCTTATACCGAATCGGGCTTTACCAATACGACCAAAGTATTCTCAGGGTTTCGCTTGAATGCCAATGTGAGCAATATGTATAATAATCGAGAACCTAGATTCTATGCAAGTGTTGGTTTTTCTGGAAGTTATTGGACCATGTCCTCCTCAACTTCTTCAGGCTATTACAACCAAACCATTGAATATTATTTTGATTCACCAAATGGTAAAGGTTCTGTTAGTAGTCCGGTGGATTTTCCGATTACAGGTTATGTTCTGAAAAAGTTCATCCATCCAACGGATGCTTGGGGTGGAACCAATGCGCGTAGAATGGATAAAGCATTTCCAATTATTCGCTATGCTGAAATATTACTTTCATATGCAGAAGCATTGAATAATATCAATGGCTCGCATACAGTTGAATTGGACGGCAAGCAATATAACATCAGTCGTGACCCGGAAGCGATCAGGAAAGCTTTCAACCCGGTTCGTTATCGTGCTGGAATACCAGGGATTCGTGGAACTGAAGGCAAAGCCGCAATCCAAAGATTGATCGAGAAGGAAAGAATGGTAGAGTTCTTATTTGAAAATAGAAGATATTATGATGTACGAAGATGGGGAATAATGGAGCAGGTTGAATCTGTGCCAATCCGTGGAATGAATATCGAAGGCTCTCGTGATGTTTTCTTTAACCGGGTGATTCCTAACACCTCGAGAATTGGTGCTAGAATTGTGAATAAAAGGTTAGCTTTTGTTCCACTTCCACTGAATGAAGTGCGATTGCTACCTTCTTTAGATCAAAATCCAGGTTGGGAAAACTAATAACCATTGAATTATGAAAAGAATAAACATCAAAATATATAAATTCGATACCGGGTTTTGGAAAACGGTATTGTTTGGGGGGCTAGTTTTGTCCATATTTCAATCATGTAATGATGATGAAGTATATGAAAAAGAACAATATAAAAATGTATTTGCCTTAATCAGTGAATCGGATAATGTTGCTCGAAAGTTTCATAAGCTTGGCGAAGAGTCTATAGGTTATGTTGCGGCATCCTTGGGTGGAACTGAGCCAATTGAAAAAGGTATTGAAATCAGTTTGGTAGAGGATAAAACCTTAATTGATCAGTTCAATTTGGTGAATTTTGATACCGATGTTTCCAAATATGTACGACCGCTTCCTGCTGATAAATACGATATTGCCAGTTTAAAGTTTAACATTCCTGCGGGCGAGATTTCTGGAAGATTACCAATCAAAATCAGACCTGATGGGTTATCGCCGGATTCATCTTATTTTATTCCACTCCGTGTGCAATCTTTTTCTGCCTATGAAGCGAATCCGAAAAAAAGCTATATCCTGTATAGCGTCCGGACAAAGAATTATTATGCTCAATCAGACGGGACAAGCATTTATAGCATGCGTGGGAAATATAGAGAGCAAGGTTCAGCGTCGGAATTAGAAATGCCCGGAAATAAGGTGATGCATCCCATTACCAAAAATTCAGTACGGGTGATGGCAGGTAATGAAGCCTTTGAGTCCAATGCCAATGTCATTAATCAAGGTGCCATTCTAATTGAAGTCGGTTCTGACAATAAACTTACCATCAAGCCTTATAAAAATATCGTAGTAACTCAAGTAAATGGAGATCCTGATTTTCCGAATATCTTCAAAATTGATGATGATGGTTTTAAAACGTACAAGACTTTCTTGCTGCGGTATAACTATGTCTCAGGAAATACGGTGGTTGAAATGAAAGAAGAGTTAAGACTTGAATTTAAGGAAGAGGATGAAATCGAAAATAAATAATACCTCCAGTTATTATGGACTTAAATTTTAGAAAAATGAAAAAATTAATAATATATGGCTTGGGACTAGTATTGTTGTTGAGTTTCAATAGTTGTGAAGAATATATCCGAACGGAAGTTGTCAAGGAGTTATACGTGAATAAATCCATCATCAATGGTTTTGTCGGCGAGGAGGTCCAATTAATTGCTAGCCCCACAGATGGTAGCTATCAGTTCAAGTGGAGCTCGGAGGATGAGAAAATCGCTACGGTCTCTCAAGATGGAAAAGTCAAACTCACCGGTGAAGGATTTACCAATATTGTCGTAGAAGCGGGGGATATTAGACAGAAGGTAGAAATATACTCGGTTATTCGTATCAGCCTGAAGGATATAGTGTTGAGCGATACGGATTTAGAAATGACTCCAGGTGAGAAGAAAATCATCACTGTTCAGCGAGTTCCAGATAATGCAAACGATATTCCGGCGGCAGTATGGAGCACTGAAAATAGTGCTGTTGCAGTGGTGAATGAACTGGGTGAAATAACAGGGGTAGGAGAAGGACAAACTGCTATCCTATATACTGTGGGTCCAATTGTTAAAAAAGTAAATGTTATGGTGACCTTTACTTCGCCTTTCAACGGGCCTCATATCTTGCAAACCGGAAAACAAACCGAGATCATGGCGGCAGATTTTGATTATGGTGGTTTAGGCTATGCCTTTAATGATGATGAAGGCAATAATATTGGAAATGATGATTACCGTCGAAGTAAGGGAGATTCCAAAAGTAAACCAGTGGAAATTGAAGGCAATGGAAATAACATTGGCTATATCAGCGCTGGGGATTGGTATCAATATACAGTGGATGTAAAAGACGCTGGTAAATACCTGTTCGATGCATCTTTATCAGCTAATGGAGATGGTCTATTCCATCTTGAAGTCGATGGTGTTCGTGTTCCTGGAGATATTCAAGCTCCTAACAATGGCAGCTGGAACTCATGGAGGTACATTCCAACAACTCCTGTCGAAATTAATCTAACCGAAGGAAAACATAAGATAAAATTTGTGGTAGATCGCTCTGGCTTTAATTTAAGAGCCATCCGATTTAGCAAATAAGGCAGGATTTTATCTTGCCAAAGGAAACAATAACCTGAACAGTAACAAGTTTTATAGCTTGATCTGTTCAGGTTGTTTTTTATTAAATTTAATCTTAAATAATTAATTATGAGGAGTCTTTGGGTTTTGCTAATGATCTTTTTGAATGCATTGAACTCTTCAGCGCAGGTCAATCTATTGAAAGATCCAAGTTTTTCAAGAGGCTTTTCTGTGTATATGGTTGAAGACGGAGTTCCTAACTTTCCTTTAACCACTAAAAAAATAATTGTAGTAGACTCTAATCAACATCAAGGTCCAGTATGGCAATTAGCGCAGTGGAACAACTATAATAATAAAATTGAAAATGCCGCTTACAGTAAACAAAAGGGCATCGATATTTATAAAACCAGGTTTGGGAATGAGTTTCGGATTGATACAGCCAATAGGATGTTGCGATTGAAATTAAACACTTCTTCAGAGTATGGAAAAAACGAAGTAAGTCCCGATAATCCAAGAAAAGAAGGTCAGAAATGGCCACACTTACTGATTTCGCAGGATATTGAAAATCCAGCAGGTCGTTTGGCAAATCTAAGATCTGTAGAAATGCAAGTCACCTATGCTATCCTCGCGGTAAAGAATAATCATAGCAAGAAGAATTTTAATAAGAACCTGCATTCAGCCCAATTTCAATGGTTTCTTTCCATAAAGAATAATAATCAGGCTTCAGCAGGGTTTGGGGATTATTTTTGGTTCGGACTTTCCTTATATGATTTTAGGCATCAATTTGCGACGCAATATGCCAACAAGGATTTCAATACTACTGCAAAGTTCATTTATATGCCTGATATGAAGGAGGTTTTAGGTGAAAACAATGCTAGTAAAGTTGGTTCTAAAGGTCAAATGCTGAAATACGATGTTTTCCCTGAAATCAAAAAAGCATTTCTTTTGGCGAAGGAGAATGGTTTTTTAAAGGATAGTCAATGGGAAGATCTCTATATTTCCCATTGTAATATTGGTTGGGAAGTGCCTGGTTCTTTTGATGTAAGCGCCCAGATTCAAGATCTCGGAATTATGCTGACCGAATTGCACAATTAGATTCCTTTGCCCGGGGTATTTCTTCTATAAATTTTCTCCTTAAAATTCCCAAATCTATTCCTGCTATTAATTCAGTGTTCTGTATC